>CAWDIF010000004.1:0-71285 GCA_963802315.1 uncultured Actinomycetota bacterium | reverse complement strand
AGAACCACCGGCTGCGAACGTCGGTACTGTTCAAGCGCATCGGCAAGGCGCCGCCCCGCATCCGAACGATCCCTAAATGGCATACCGGCTCCTGATTTGAAGCAACCGTGGTAAAGCTACACTCAAAATCAGAAGAAAAATTGATCCTGATCAAGCATTTCAACTCGCTCTTCGGCACGGGCGTGCGGCCAGGACAGTTGAGCAAATCAAATCGTCAGCTCGCCGATTGGACTAGACAATTTTATTGGCACGTTAGGATAGGTCATGGCGCGACAGGACAATCTTCGACAATTCAAGGATATCCGCCTTGACGACGTGCCCTTGGTGGGCGGCAAGAATGCCTCTCTGGGCGAGCTCTATTCCGCCCTCGGTAGGGTGTCAGAGTGCCGAACGGATTTGCCCTTACGGCGGAAGCCTATCGCGACGCGCTTACAGAAGCCGGTGCTGGGAAGCTGCATCAGCTGCTCGACGGGCTCGACAAGCGCCGATCTTAGATCGCCAACGTGCGGCGAAGGCGCGCGCGATCGTCTATGCCGCAACCGATACGCGCGATTCGCCAGGAGTCGCTCTAGCGTATCGTCAGCTTGAGCAGGAATATGGCCCCAATGTTGCCGTGGCCGTCCGCAGTTCGGCGACGGCCGAGGATCTGCCGACCGCCAGCTTCGCCGGCCAGCACGAGAGCTTCCTCAACGTTCGCGGCGCGCGAGGTGTTCGAGGCGTGCCGGCGCTGCTTTGCCTCGTTGTTCACCGACCGCGCCATCGTCTATCGCATCGACAACGGCTTCGACCATTTCAAGGTCGCGTCTCGGTCGGCGTGATGAAGATGGTTCGCTCCGATATTGCCGCCAGCGGCGTGATCTTCACGCTCGATACCGAATCCGGCTTTCGCGACGTCGTCCTCATCACAGGCGTCTATGGGCTCGGCGAGAACATCGTCCAAGGCAAGGTCGATCCCGACGAGTTCTATGTCCACAAGCCGACCTTCCGGCAGGGCTATCGCGCGGTGTTTTGCCGCTCGCTCGGGCGCAAGCAGCTGCGAATGATCTATGCGGCGGGCACAGGCGGCACCACGAACGTGCAGTGCCGGCGCCGAAGCGCGAACGCTTCTGCATCGCCGATGACGAGGTCTGAACTCGCCGACTACGCAATCCCCATCGAGGACCACTATTCGCCGCAGCCGGCCATCCGATGCCTATGGACATCGAATGGGCGAAGGACGGGGGACGGCGAGCTCTATATCGTTCAGGCCCGGCCCGAGACCGTGGTCTCGCGCAGACTCGAAGGCTTCGAGACTCATACGCTGAAGGGAAACGGCGGTTCTCGTCACCGGCCGCGCCGTCGGCGAGAAGATCGCCGCCGGGGCGCGGGTGATCGCGAACGCCGCGATCTCGGCCTTTCAGCCGGGCGAGGTTCTGGTCGCCGAACGACGAGCCCGGACTGGGAGCCGGTGATGAAGACGGCGCCGGCGATCGTCACCGACCGCGGCGGGCGCACCTGCCATGCCGCCATCGTCGCGCGCGAACTCGGCGTGCCGGCGGTGGTCGGCGCCGAGGGCGCCACGAGCAGCTCAAACAGGCGCGTCGGTGACGGTGTCTTGCGCCGACGGCGAGATGGGCCGCGTTTATGAGGGCCAGCTTCCGTTCGAGGTGAGCGGGTCGATGCGACGCGCAAGCGGCCGCGCACCGAAATCATGGTCAATCTCGGCAATCCCGAACTCGCCTTTCACACCGCCATGCTGCCCAATGACGGCGTCGGACTGGCGCGCATGGAATTCATCATCAGCGAGCATATCGGCGTTCATCCGATGGCGCTGGCGCAGCCGGAAAAGGTGAAGTCGGCGCGAGCACGCAAGGACATTGAGAAGCTGGACCGGAACTACGCGCAGCCCGCCGGATTTTTTTGTCGAGAAGCTGTCCGAAGGCGTGGCACGATCGCCGCCGCCTTCTATCCGAAGCCGGTCATCGTGCGGCTGTCGGATTTCAAGACCAACGAATATGCACAGCCTGCTCGGCGGCGAAGTTCGAGCCCAAGGAGGACAACCCGATGCTCGGTTTCCGCGGCGCCTCGCGCTATGCGCACCCGGCCTATGCCGCCGGCTTTGCACTGGAATGCGCCGCGCTGCGCCGGGTGCGCGAGGAATGGGCCTGACCAATCTGAAATCATGGTGCCGTTCTGCCGCCGGGTCGAGGAAGCACGGCGCGTCATCGCGGCGATGGCGGAGCACGGCCTGAAGCGCGGCGAGAACGGGCTCGAAATTTATGTGATGTGCGAGATCCCGAACAATGTGATCCAGATCGACGCCTTCGCCGAGTATTCGACGGCTTTTCGATCGGCTCCAAGATCTGACGCAGCTGACCCTGGGCGTCGATCGGGATTCCGAGATCGTCGCCTTCGATTTCGACGAACGCGATCCCGGCATGCTGGAGATGTTGCGGCTGGCGGTGACCGGGGCGAAGCGCAACGGCCGCCATGTCGGCATTTGCGGCGAAGCGCCGGCCAACTATCCCGAGATCGCGCGATTCCTGACCAAGCTCGGCATCGACTCGATCAGCGTCAATCCGTCGAGCTTCCTGCGCACGATGGAGGCGGTGAGCGAAACTGAAGCTGGCACGCCAGCTCCGAATGCGCAGATCGAAGCAGTCAAGTAGGCTTCTGAGGACGGGGGGCGGGCATGGCCAACAAGATCGATCTCAATGGTCGCTTCGCAGTCGTCACCGGCGGGGCACAAGGGATCGGGCGAGCGATCGTAGAGCGCTTTCTCGACTTCGGCGCAGCGGTTGCGATCTGGGACCGGGACGAGCCCCTCAGTGCAAAGACCGTTCAGGAATTGGCAGCGCGCGGGCGAGTTATCGCTTTTGCTGCCGACGTCAGCGACAATCGCGCGGTCGAACAGGCGCGCGACGCAATGCTGTCTGCATTCAATCGCATCGACATACTCGTGAACAATGCCGGCATCGGCGGTCCGACGTCCAGCACGTGGGATTATCCGATCGATGCTTGGCGGGAGGTGATGGCCGTGACCCTCGATGGTTCATTCTATTGCTGCCGCGCGGTCGTTCCGCAGATGATCGCCAACAACTATGGTCGAATTGTCAATATCGCGTCGGTCGCCGGCAAGGAAGGTAATCCGAGGGCGCCAGCCTATTCAGCCTCCAAGGCCGGCCTGATCTCGCTGACAAAATCGTGTACGAACTTCTGCATCGAGCGCGTCGGAGGCTTGACCTGGATGTCGAGAATCCGCGCCGGAACCGGACGGATCACCGGCTCAACGAACTCCGGCTCGACATCGAACTGTCCTCGGAGAACTTCGAGCAACTTGTAGTCCATCGACGGGTGAACGAAAGGCGCCACGAGCTCGAGGAACCGACGCGAGCCGGCGGTGGTGAAGGTCAGAGTCGCCTTCTGGGCAGCGCCACTGAGTCGCAAAGAGCAGTCGATACCGTGCGTGTCACGCAGGTAGGCAGCAATGCGGTCGCGTGAGCCAGGTGACATGGCCTCGACACAGAACGCTACGCGGCCGCTGCCGCCGTGCGTTCGTTGTTGCAGACCCTTCGAGCGCAGTGTGAAGTTGCCATCGTCCATGAACCAGATGGCCAGGGCGAGCGGCGTGAGCGCTTTGAGGTACTCCTCGGTGATGTGCTTCTTGCCGTCACCCATGTAGACGGTGCGCTGCAGCTCCGTAAGTTCTGGCAGCGGCGTGAAGTCCGCGAACACCGAACCGTTCTTGCCGGTTCGCCGCGACACCGAGAGGTTGCCCAGCTGCGAGACCTTCCAGTCCAGGTAGCCGCTCTGCTTGGCGCCGTGACCGAGACGGAACCGGACACCGTTGCGGTCCCGCAGGTTCGGCGACAGGTTGCCGTCGCCGAGGAGCGAGCCGAGGACGACCTGCCACTGCTGGTCGCTCAGGCGATGGGTCTCGGTAGCCATGACCCGGTCGCCGGAGATGAGGTCGCCGGCCTCGCGCCATCCCCCCGGCGTGCGGATCAGGTGGTTCTCCGTCGCAGCGAACTGGGACCGACCGTTGCCGTGAGACTTCTCCACGGTGAACTGGAGAAAGCGCTCTGCCTTGCCGTTGCGGAACCAGTTGACGACCTTGCGTGGGACCACGGAGTCGGTCACCGGGTCGTACGACCGCACCTCGACCGGCAGCTTCTGGTTGACGATCTTGCCGATCCTCTCAGTCGTCCCGTCGGCGAGGACGACTCGAGTGTCGGCGGAAAAGCATCCGAACATGACGCCGATCTTTTCGCGCAGCTGGTTGATGAAGATCATCGTGGTGCCGGAGTTGTTGAGCGCACCGGTCATCTTGCGCAGGGCCTGGCTCATCAGCCGGGCCTGGAGGCCGACGTGGCTGTCGCCCATCTCGCCCTCGATCTCGGCCCTGGGCACCAGGGCCGCCACCGAGTCGATGACGATCAGGTCGAGCGCGCCGGAGCGGATCAGCATGTCGGCGATCTCGAGCGCCTGCTCCCCGGAGTCGGGCTGGGAGACCAGCAGTGCGTCGGTGTCGACACCGAGCGCCTTGGCGTAGTCGGGGTCGAGCGCGTGCTCGGCGTCGATGAAGGCGACGATGCCGCCGGCCCTCTGGGCGTTGGCCACCGCATGCAGGGCCAGCGACGTCTTGCCGCTCGCCTCGGGGCCATAGATCTCCACCACCCGGCCGCGCGGGAACCCGCCGATGCCGAGGGCGACGTCGAGTGCGATCGACCCGGTGGGGATCACCTCCAACGCGGCCCGGGACTCCTCGCCGAGCCGCATCACCGACCCCTTGCCGAAGGACTTCTCGATGTTGGCGAGCGCGGCGTCGAGGGCCTTCTCGCGGTCTGCTGCAGCCATGGTGGTCGTGCCTTCCTGGTGTCCGGGTGGAGGAGGTGTGCCTTCGACGCTAGGAAGGACCACCGACACCGGAGACCGAGCACACGGCCGGCTGTGGAGAAGCCCCTCTGCGTCACACCTGTGGACAGGAAGTTAGCCGAACAGGTGTTCGAGCGACGCGCGACACGCCGCGACGTCGCCGGACCCGAACGCCGGACCCGAACGCCGGACCTGGACCTCAGGTCGGCAGGGTGACCAGGAACCGGCAGCCCGCGCGCGCGGGGGCGGCGAGGGACGCGACGTTCTCCACCCGGACGGCGCCGCGGTGCGCCTCGACGATGCCCTTGACGATCGCCAGGCCCAGGCCGGCTCCGCGAGTCGTCGGGGGTCCGGCGTCGGGCCGGCGCCGCGCCAGGCCACGTCGAAGACCCGGTGCATGTCCTCCTCGGACAATGCCACCGCACTCGTCGGTGACGCTGAGCTCCACGCCCTCGTGGACGGCCCGGGCATGGATCTCGACGGTCGCCGTCGGTCGGGCGTGTGGCGGATCGCGTTCATGATCAGGTTGGTCATGACCCGCGACAGCCCGTCGGCGTCGGCCACGACCTCGATGCCCTCCTCGACCCGGCCGCCGAGCCGCACGCGAGCGGGCCCGGGCCACCGGGTCGGCGCCGGCGATGGCCTCGCTGACCAGGTCGCCTCAGCGGCGACCGGCTCGCGCGTGATGGTCAGGACCCCGGCGTGGATCCGGGACAGCTCGAAGAGGTCGTCGACCATCCGCACCATCCGGTCGACCTCGGCCCGGATCTGGCGGTGGTAGCGCTGCGGGTCGTCGGCCATGCCGTCCTCGAGCGCCTCGGTCATCGCGCGCATCCCGGCCAGCGGGCGTCCGCAGGTCGTGGGAGACCCACGAGACCAGCTCGCGCCGCGAGGCCTCGAGCTGGCGTCTCGCGCAGCCGCGACTCCTCGAGCCGCTCGCTGGTCCGGGCCAGCTCCTCGGACAGGGCCTGGAGCTCGCTGGGACCGCTGTGCTCGGCGACATAGGAGCCGTGCGCGTCGAGCAGCCGGGCATCCGCGGCGCAGCGCGGCCGACCACCGGGCGATGGTCGCCCCGACGGCCAGGGCCACCAGCACCGCCACCACGCCGGAGGCGACCATCACGATCGTGACGACCTCGCGGTCGTGGGCGAGATGAACATCGAGCCGCGAGATCGCGACGATGCCGGCGAGCGCCGCACCGATCGCGACCAGCACCACGAGCGTCAGCTGCCACAGGATCGAGCGGTGCCGGATCAACCACGCCGTCCCCAGTCCGACCGCGCCCACTCCCGCGGCGCAGACCACGGCCACCAGCAGGATCTGGACCTGGTCGCCACTCACGGGGCCGCCTCCCACCGGTAGCCCACGCCCCAGACGGTCAGCAGGCGCACCGGACGGGTCGGATCGGCCTCGACCTTCTCGCGCAGCCGGCGCACGTGCACGGTGACCGTCGACTGGTCGCCGAAGGACCAGCCCCACACCTGCTCGAGCAGCTCCTCGCGGGAGTACGCCGTGCCGGGGTGGGCCAGCAGGAACCGGAGCAGGTCGAACTCGCGCGCCGGTCAGCGCCGAGCACCTCGCCGTCGCGGTAGGCCTCGTGCGCGGGCCTCGTCGACGACGAGGTCGCCGTCCACGAGCCGCTTGGGCGCGGTCGGGCGCGGTCGGCCCGCGCGCAGCACCGAGTCGACACGCAGCGCGAGCTCGCGCGGGCTGAACGGCTTGGTGACGTAGTCGTCGGCGCCGCACCTCCAGCCCGACGACCCGGTCGGTCTCCTCGCCGAGCGCGGTCAGCATGATCACCGGGACGTCGCCGTCGGCGCGCAGCCGGCGGCACACCTCGAGACCGTCGATGCCGGGCAGCATCAGGTCCAGGACGACCAGGTCGTGCGGCTTGGCACGCTGCAGCATCAGGGCGGTCTCGCCGTCGCCGGCCTCGGTCACCTCGTGATCGGCAGCGCGGAGATAGGACACGACGACCTCACGCACGGTGGGGTCGTCGTCGACGACGAGCACGCGCGCCACGCTCACGCCCGGGTCTGCCGACGCGAGCGCACGAGCGTGAGGACCACGGTCACCAGGACGACGAGCCCCGCGAGCACCAGCCAGCCGACGGTGTAGTCGCGGTCGAGCAGGGTCGAGTTGTCGGCCGCGCTCGCCGAACCGGCCCAGGACCGGGATCGCGAGCACCGTGACCGTCCCAGCACGACGAGGGCTACGGCCGCCGGCACCCTGCCCGCCACCGGCACCAGCCGGCTCCCGAGGAACACCAGCCCGAGCACGATGGGGGCGAGCACGAAGTCGTGCAGCACCACCCCGGAGGCGAGCCAGATCGCGGCGTTGACGAGCTGGTCGAGGTCCTGCCGGGTCAGCAGGAGGAACGCGCCGTACCCGCCAACGACAGCCCCGACGCCGCCGATCAGGAGCCGCGTGCGCATCACAGGACCTCGATCCGGTTGACCCACTTGGTCTGCAGCACCCCGGGCCGGTTGGGCGCGATGATCCGCGCCGGGTAGCCGTGGTCGATCGACAGCGCCTCGCCCTCCAGCATCAGGGCCAGCAGCGTCGCGGTCGTCGTCGGCGAAGTTGCCCTGGAGGGTGCTGCGCCGGAACGCGCCCTTCTCCTGGAGGGAGCTGACCTGCAGGTCGCTACCGGCCGGGGCGTCGACGAGGTCCAGCAGATCACGCAGCCGGACGCCGCTCCACCTGCCGCTCGCGCTCCAGCCCTCGACGCACGCGATGGGCAACGTCTCCTCGCGCTGGGTCAGGCCGAGCAGGTCGTCGCGGTCCAGCTCGACGGCCGTGCTCGCGTTGACCACGGTCAGGACGTAGGCGGGGCTGACCGCGGTGGCCGTGACACCGGCCGCCTTGGCGGACTTGTTGATCGGGATGCCGCCGGGGCCGTCGCCGGAGCGGACGCCGAACACCGACACCTTGCGCAGGATCGGCACGGTGCTGCCCGCGGTCGCCAGCACCGCGACACCGGCCGCGACCCAGGTCGAGCGGAGGAGCCCGCGCCGCGACATGGGGCTCTCGCGGGTCGCGGACTCCCGGTCGTACGTCGTGTCGTCGACATCGCCGGTCAGCGCGCCGCGGATGATCGGCAGCTTGACCGCGATGTGCACGACCAGCGCACCGATGGCGACCCAGGCCATCGCGTAGTGCGTGGTCCGGAACGAGAAGCTCCACGGGTACCACTGCGCCGAGTTGGAGAGACCGGTGGCCAGCTGGAAGACCGAGGCGGCGACCAGCACCCCGATCGAGGTGCGCTCGAGGCCCTCGACCGCCAGTGCTCGCGCACCCTTGGGCGGCCTGATGAACAGCCGCGGGAAGACGGTCCAGAGCTTGACGAGGAGCAGCGGCACCGCAGCCGTCCCGGTGACGACGTGCAGGCCCTGGGTCAGCCGGTAGCCCCACGACGGGCTGGTGGGGAACGGGATCGGGTGGTCCGGGTTCTGTGCGTAGTGGCTGAGCAGCCCCGTGAGGAAGCAGATCCCGAAGCAGATGCCGAGCCACAACCCCACCCGGGCGGCGACGGTGGCGCTGCGCAGCCGGGAGGTGAAGTCCGCCTCGGTCGGCGGGCTGAGCCGAGGCGGGGTGGGCATGGGTCGACAGTAGGCAGCCGGGCGCAGTCGCGTGGGGATCCTGTGCTTACGAACTCGTGACGGCTGGTCCCGGGTACTTGGCTGCGCGCTCCCGAACCCCGACGGTGGCAGGACACCAAGCGATCGGGCTCACGTGTCCGAACATTCATCGGCGGGTACCGGGCCGGCAACCAACACGAGAGCGAGAGAGCCGAACCATGATCGACTCCTTGCGCCACGTCCAGGTCGTGGGTGCCCTGGCTCGACTCGCGGGCAACGGTGGGTGGGCCCGGATCGTGTCCGGTCGTCCCCTGGAGGAGCAGACCGACCGCGCCGACGCAGACCTCCTCGTGGCCGCGGACGTGCTGAGGCTGCGGCAGGACGGCGCGCTCGAGCCCCGCGACCTGCATCCTTGGTACGACGACGCCGAGGTCCTCGCCAGCGGGCTCGTCGCCCAGCTCAGGCGCGCCCTCCAGCACGGGGAGGGGCTGCCGCTGAATGCCGTCGACCCCGACGAGATCGCCGCGATGGGCGCGGCCAGCCAGTCGGTCGCGGCCATCCTCGCCGAGGCCATCCTCCCGATGCTCCCGGTGACCCGGGACGCGCTGGCCGCAGGTTCGGCCCGCTTCCTCGACGTCGGCGTCGGCACGGGTGCGATCTCCGAGACCCTGTGCCGGGCCTACGACGGGCTGGTGGCCGTGGGTCTCGACGTGTCCCCCGAGGCCCTGGCCATGGCCGAGGAGCGACTGGCCGACTCTCCCGCTCGCGACCGGGTCGAACTGCGACGTCAGAGCGTCGTGGAACTGCGGGAGCAGAACGCCTACGACCTGGCGTGGCTGCCCCAGATCTTCCTTGCTCCCGAGGACGTTCAGCTCGGCCTCACGCGTGTCCTCGACGCGCTCCGTCCCGGCTGCTGGCTGGTCATGCCCGTGGCCGCCTGCGACCCGGAGGGCACCGAGCTGGAGCGGGCGGCCCTGGAGCACGACGCCGTCATACGCGGCGGCGGGTCGATGTCCGTGGAGACCGCCCGCGACCTGCTCGCGGCGGCCGGGTTCGTCGGGACCCGGGACATGCTCGGGGTCCAGCAGTCACTCGTGATGGCCCGCAAACCGCTCTAGGACCGGCTCGTCCAAGCCCGCGCGAACCGGGACGTCGGGGCCAGGGCAGCCACGACGTCCGCGTCGGACACCGTGTCGACGTCGCGCAGGGTGACCGTGACCCCCACCTGGAGCCCCGCCGCCTCGAGGGCGGTGCGGGTGTCGGCGTACGTCGTCGGCGTCGACATCACGACGCCGGCCAGGGCGGCCGCGTGGGTGGGGTCGCGCAGCGCGAGCACCCACCAGCCACCGTCATGGGCGGGCCCCAGGACCGCGTCATGGGTCGAGAGCCCCGCGCCCGCCTCGGCGAGGAGCGCACCGGTGACCTGGGGCGTGTCCATGCCGACCTGGACGACCGGTCCCGGCACGCGCCGGTGCGCGTCGGCGAGGCGGGCGGCGAAGTCCGGGCCCTCCTGCGGGTGCACGGTCCAGCCGGCGACGGCATCGCGGAGCTCGTCCGCCCGGACCGCGTCGGCCAGGTCACCGTCGAGCGACAGGTGCCGGGACCACCCGGTTGCGGCCCCGGCGTCGAGGGTGTCGAGCAACGCCGCGGCGGCCAGCTCGGCGGCGGCCCGCATGCCGATGTCGGCCCCGAGCCTGGTCTTCACCCGACCCGGTGCGGGCGCCTTGGCGACGACCAGGACCGAGGGGTCCGTCATGACAGGACCGTCATGACAGGACCCGGGCGAAGTCACGCGCGGTCCGCAGCGTGCCCTTCACCGAGCCCGACACCTTGGAGCGGGTCCCCTCGGCGCGGGGCCGGTAGGACACGTCGTGCTCGCTGAACCGCCACCCGGCCAGGGTCGCCTTCTGCAGGAGCTCGACCGGGTATCCGAACCGGCGGTCGCGCACGTCCAACGCCAGCAGGTCGGCGCGCCGACACACCCGCATCGGCGCGATGTCGTGGGCCGGCAGGCCGATCCGGCGGCGCAGCCAGGCCACGATGAGAGCGTTGCCGACGCGCGCGTGCCAGGGCCAGGTCCCGCGGCCGGTGGGGCGACGACGCCCGACGGCGATGTCCGCGCGACCGGAGCGGACGTCCTCGACCAGCGGCAGCAGCTCGACCGGGTCGAAGGAGCCGTCGCCGTCCATGAACGCGACGAGGTCGGCGGTGGCCGCCAGCAGACCGGCGTGCACCGCGGCGCCGTAGCCCGGAGTTGACTCCGCCACGACGGTGGCGCCGAGCATCCGCGCCACCTCGGCGGTCCCGTCACGGGAGCCGTTGTCGACCACGATGACGCGGAGCCCGTCGGGGAACTCAGTGAGCAGCCCCGTCAGTGCCGCTGCCTCGTCGCGGCACGGCAGGACCACGTCGCAGGCCAGGTCACCTGAGGTCACTCAGTCGTCTCCTACGCTCGCCGACGTGACCCCTGCTCCCGAGGACGCGCGCGTGCGCCTCGCGCCGTGGGTCGGTCTGGTGGTCACCGGGGTTCTCCTCGCACTCGCGTTCACGCTCCCACACGCTCTCGACTGGGAGGTCGCGGCCCGGGCTCCGCGCAACGCCGTCTCCGGCGGCGCACCACCGCTGCACGGCTACTGGGCGCCGCAGTGGTTGGGACCCGGCACCCTTCCGGCCGTCCTCATCGCCCTGTTCGGGTGGAGGTACGCCGCCGACCTCGCCGCCCGGCTCCCCTGGCGACCGATGCTCCTGGCGTCGTACGCCGCGAGCCTGGCCTGGCTGCTGTCGCTCGCCCTGGTGGACGGGACCGACGGCCTCTCGCGGGTCCTGGGCAACCCGTACGAGTACCTCGAGACGGCGCGTGAGGTGGACGACGTCTCGGGGCTGCTCGACACCTACGTGGACCGGATCCCCTATGCCGCGGACGACAACTGGCCCACCCACGTCGCCGGTCACCCGCCCGCGATGCTGCTGCTCTTTGTCGGGCTGGTCCGGCTGGGGCTGGGCGGAGACCTGGCTGCCGGAGTGGTCGTGACGCTGCTGGCCGCCTCGGTCGCGGCCGCTGTGCTGGTGACTCTCCGTGCCCTGGGCGCGGAGGCGGTCGCGCGACGGGCCGCGCCGTTCCTGGTGCTCACACCGTCCGCCGTCTTCATGGCCGTCTCCGCCGACGCGGTCATCACGGCGGTCACCGCGTGGGGCATCGCCGCGCTGGCGCTGGCCGCGACCACGGTCGGACGAGGCTGGGTCGGCTGGGCGGCGTTGGCCGGCCTGCTCCTCGGGTGCGGCGTCCTGATGTCGTACGGCATGCCGCTGATGGGCGTCCTGGCCATCGCGGTCCTGATGGCGGCTCGTTCGTGGCGACCGCTGCCCGTCGCGGTCGTCGCTGCGCTCGCTGTCGTCCTGGCCTTCGCGGCGCTCGGCTTCTCCTGGTGGGAGGCCTACCCGGTGCTGAAGGAGCGCTACTTCGACGGCATCGCCGCGGACCGTCCGATCGGCTACTGGTGGTGGGGCAACCTTGCGGCGCTGGCGGTCTCGGCCGGACCGCTGGTCGGGGCCGGGCTCGCCTCGCTGCGCCGCTCGAGCGGGCGAGTGGTCCTGCTGCTGGTCGGCGCCGCAGTCCTGATGGTCGCGCTCGCCGACGCCTCCGGAATGAGCAAGGCGGAGGTCGAGCGCATCTGGTTGCCGTTCGTCCCGTGGCTGACCGTCTCGCTGGCCACGTTGCCCGCCTCGTGGCGTCGGTGGGGGCTGGGGCTCCAGGTGGTGACGGCCCTGGTCGTGCAGCACCTGCTCTACACGGCCTGGTGACTTGCGGTTCTCAACATTCCTTGCGTCGGTCTTGTTTTCGAACATCTGTTCTATTAAGATGAGGGAACGATGACTTCCACGGCCGACCTCCTCCCCGACTCAGTCCCGTTGCCGCGGGACCTGCTGGCACGGGTGAGCAAGATGCGCCGCAAGAACGACCAGCGCGAGCAGGAGATCCTCAAGCTCGCCCTGGAGTGGGCCTATGCCAACCCGGCCCTACCCGGGCAAGACGCCTGGGAGCCGGCAGCGTTGCCGTTGTGGATCCACCCGGTCACGGATGCGGACCTGGAGGCGATCGACCCGGCCGACTTCGAGTGGCACGGGATCCCCGCGGTGCGCTGGGACGCGCCCGCCGCCTTCGCGGCCGCGAACGGGATGTCGACCCATCAGGGCAAGGCGTTCATCCGTGACGCCCTGGTCCTCGTGCACCGGCTGCCGGGGATGTTCACGGCGGTCATGGCCGGCAGGGTCACCGTCTGGCGGGCCCGCAAGATCGCCCAGGCCGTCCTTGGTGAACGCAACGACGTGTGCGCCTACGTCAATGACGAGCTGGTCGAGCGACTCCAGGGCCGGGAGTCGATCGGGTCCGTCGTGGTCGAGCGCCTGGTCGACGAGGCCATGCTGCAGCTGCACGCCGAGGAGCGCGAGCTCGACCAGATCGAGGCGTTGGACAGGCGATACGTCAACGTCGACGCGGAGTCGATCAACCACTCCGGGGTCGTCAAGGTCGATGCCGCCGCGGACTGGGCCGACGCCGCACCCTTCGACGAGACCCTGACCGCGCTCGCCCAGGCGATCAAGGACCTCCCGGACTACGAGCACGAGTCACTCGACGTACGCCGCTCGATCGCGCTGGGGATCTTGGCCGACCCGGCCCGCGCCCAGGCCATCCTCGACGGACGGGTCGACACCGCACCCACCCGCCGGCGTGAGCTGGTCGCGGACCTGCACCTCACCGAGGGACTTCTGCTTCTGGGCGACGCCGTGGTCAGTGACGCGGACCTCAAGGCCCACCTCAGTCAGGTCATCCAGCAATGGATCGGCCGCCAGGACATCGCTCTCACCATCAAGGGCATCCGGCATTGCGGCGGTGCCGACGGCGGCTGTGTGGACTGCCCCGCCCGCATCGACTGCGACGCCCACAGCCGCCACGCCGTCGCCGACTACGTCCCCTCCGAGCTCGACAAGCGGATCGTCCGGCTCGCTGCTCCCCGGTGCGTGCACCCCCAATGCACGCGTCGCGCCAGGAGCTGCGACATCGACCACATCAGACCCTTCGACCCCGACCGCGGCCCCACCTGCCCCCGGTGCAACCTCGCACCCCTGTGTCGACATCATCATCGACTCAAGACTCTCGCCGGCTGGCGCTACTGGAAGCTCGACCCCACCACCTACCTCTGGGTCGACCCGCACGGCCTCATGTACCTCCGCGAACGAGACGGCACCCGCCAGCTCGGCTGATAGGTCTGGCTCGTGGCTACGTCAGTCGCGCAGCGGCGCGGTCGCGAAGCCGGGCAGGCCGACCTCCGGCAGCACCTCGGCGATGAAGCCGAGCTCATCGGCGGCCCGGGCCGGCGAGGCCACGATGTGCCGCACGTCCCCTAGCCGGTAGCCGCCGGTCACCTCCGGCTCGATCATGCGACCCGTCCCCCGCGCCACGAGCCCGGCCACCTCGAGGATCGCGACCGGGTGTCCCGAGGCCACGTTGTAGGCGGCCTGGGACCCCGCGGGTGCCTCGACGACGGCACGCAGCGCGGCGAGATTGGCCCGCGCCACGTCGTCCACGTGCACGAAGTCACGCATCTGGGCACCGTCCTCGAAGACGCGAGGGGCCTCGCCGCGCTCCAGCGAGGAGCGGAACATCGCGGCCACGCCGGAGTAGGGCGTGTCCCTCGGCATCCCGGGCCCATAGACGTTGTGGTACCTCAGCGCAAGCGCCGCCGCGTCCGCCTGCCGCACCCAGGCCGACGTGTAGTGCTCCTGGGCGAGCTTGCTCGCGGCGTAGGAGCTGCGCGGGTCGAGCCGGGCGTCCTCGTCGACCAACGCCCAGGTCAGCGCGGCGCCGCACCTCGGGCAGTGGTTGTCGAAGTCGCCGGCGTCGAGGGCCGCAGCGGACCGGGTTCCAGGCACCTGATCACCGTGCTCGGTGCACGCGTAGCGCCCCTCGCCATAGACCACCATCGACGACGCCAGGACGAGCCGGTCCACGCCCGCCTCGTGCATCGCGGCCAGCAAGGAGGCGGTGCCGAGGTCGTTGTGGGAGGCGTAGACCGGCAGGTCGGCGACCGTGACGCCGGCCCCGACCACCGCCGCCTGGTGACACACGACGTCGACCCCGTCGAGCAGGCCATCCCACGACCCGGCGTCCCGAACGTCCACCTGGTGGGTGCCCTGCGGTGCCACCGCTGCGCCATGCGCCTTGTCGAGCATCAGGTCGACGCGCACGACCTCGTCGCCCGCGTTGTCGAGCGCCCGGCCGACCGCGCCGCCGATGAAGCCCGCCGAGCCCGTCAGCAGGACCTTCACGGCACCTCGCAGGTCAGGTCGATCCCGTCGGCCCAGGTCGAGCAGGTGCAGCCGTCGGGGTCGGGCAGTCGCTCGATCGCCGTCGTCAGCACCCCGGTCAACCGCTCCAGGTTGCGCCGGAAGAGCGCGAAGACCTCCTCCTGGCCGACGCCGGTCCCGCTCTCGGCACCGGCGTCCATGTCGGTCACCAGCGCCAACGAGGAGTAGCACATGCGCAGCTCGCGGGCCAGCGACGCCTCGGGCATCCCGGTCATGTTGACGAGCGTCCAGCCCTGGGCGGCGTGGTGCACCGACTCAGCACGGGTCGAAAACCTCGGGCCCTCGATGACCACCATCGTCCCGCCCGACGTGATGCCCTCGCCCGCACCGGCTAGTGCTGCCGAGACGCCCGGGCAGTAGGGGTCGGCGAACGGCAGGTGCACTGCGCCGGTCTCGACGTACGACGAGACCCGGCGGAACGTCCGGTCGACCAGTTGGTCCGGGACGACGACATCACCCGGCGCCACCTCGTGACGCAGGCCACCGACCGCGCACGGCGCGAGCACCTGACGCACCCCGAGCGAGCGCAGTGCCCAGAGGTTCGCGCGGTAGTTGATGGCGTGCGGCGGGAACTCGTGGTGGCCGCCGTGCCGGGGCAGGAAGGCGACCGACCTCCCCGCGACCGTGCCGACCGAGACGGGCGCCGACGGGTCGCCGTACGGCGTGGTGACCGCGTGCTCCTCGGCGTCCTCGATGAACGAGTAGAAGCCGGTGCCGCCGATGACGGCGACGTCCGCGACAGGCTGGCTCCGGGTCACTGCGCCCACTGTGCCAGCCGCCGCGCCCGGGCGGCCGCGAGCACCACCATCAGGGCCAGCGCGACCGTCGAGACCGCCAGCGTCGGGTAGCCGAACGCGCCGGTGACGAACCCGGCCAGGCCACCTGCGCCGGCAGCGGTGACACCCATGACCAGGTCGGCGGTGCCCTGCACGTCGGTGCGGGCCTCGAGCGGCGCGTGGTCGGCGATCATCGTCGAGGCCGACACCGTGGCACAGGACCAGCCGAACCCGAGCAGGAACAGTCCCGCGAAGATCTCTGCCGAGCTGCCCTCCGGTGAGCGGGCGCACAGGCCCAGCGAGACCAGCAGAATCACGCCCCCGGCCGCCAGCACGGGCTCGCGGCCGACCCGGTCGGCGCACCATCCGACCACGGGCGAGAACGCGAACATCCCCAGCACGTGCACACTGATGACGAAGCCGATGATCCGCAGGTCGGCTCCGCCGTGCTCCATGTGCAGGGGCGTCATCACCATCACGCCGACCATCGCGGCGTGCGAGCCGGCCAGGCCGACGATCGCCCAGCCCAGCACCGGCCGCTCGCGCACTGCGACCAGGGCCAGCCGCCACGACGCGACGCGCACCTCTCCCGGCGCCACCGTGACCGTCAGACCTGCGGCCTCACGGGCCACGAGGAGCGGGTCAGGTCGCAGCCGGACCCAGACGACGAGCGCGGCGAGCGCCATGCCGAAGGTGCCGAGCGCGAACGGTCCGGTCAGCTCGGGGATGCCGACGGCGTCGGCGAACGAGCCCGCCGGCCCGGACAGGTTCGGTCCGGCGACCGCGCCGATCGTGGTCGCCCACACGACCGTGGACAGAGCCTGGGCGCGTCGGCCCTCGGTGGCCAGGTCGGTCGCGGCGTACCTCGCGCCGCTGTTCGCCGCCGTGGTCGCGCCGAGCAGGGTGGCGCCGAGCAACAGGAGCGGCATCGAGCTCACCACTCCTGCAGCCACCGCCAGGAGGCTGCCGGCCGCGCCCACGACGTAGCCGGTGACGAGACCGATGCGCCGTCCACGGGCGGACATCAGCCGGGCGAGGAGGTACGACGCCACGGCGGCGCCCAGCACCTGGAACGTCTGGGCCAGACCGGCCAGCGTGTCCGAGCCCGACACGTCGCGGGCGAGCAGGGACGAGGTGGCGATGCCGATCGTGATACCGACGGCGCCGACCGCCTGCGCCACGACCAGCGTGGCGACCGTGCGCCGCTGGACGGACTCGACGTCCGTCGGGACGAGTGCGGTCATCGGTCCCGGACCGGGAGGTCGAGCGCTCGCCACACCGCCGCCCAGACCTCCTTGGGCGCGATGCCGGCATCGAGCGCCTGCTGTGCGGTGCGGCCACCGAGCTCGGACATGACGAACTGGCCCGCCCAGGAGCGGAAGTAGGCAGGCCCGAGGGCGGTCTCCATCCGCGCCCAGAACTCGGTGTGCCGCACGGCGGCGACTCTAGGCGGCGACATGTGACCTATCCGTCATCCACCCATCCAGAAGCCCCCGCGAGCCGAATCCCTGGTGTCAGAACAACGAGATCCAAGATGCTCATAAGGAGCGATTCCATGTCCCGCACCCTCACCGTCCGCCGGTCCGTCGCGGCCGTCCTCGGCACCGCCCTGCTCGCCGTTCCGCTCACCGCCTGTGGCGATGACTCGGACAGCGGCGACAGCAGCAGCGCCTCCAGCGACTCGCCGCCCAAGGCCGTCGCCACGATCGAGGCGCTCACCGGCAAGGGCACCGAGATCACTCTGGACCAGGGCTTCGTCGACGCGCTCGGAGCGCTCAATCTGACGCCCGGCCTGGTCGGCGATGCCACGCTCACCGACGGCGTGCTCGCCTTCCCGATCACCGGCGGCAACGTCTCCGTGTTCACGCCCGGCGAGGTCTCGCCGTACGTCGTGGGCCAGATCCACCACGACAGCTCGGGCCTGTCCCTCACGGCCGGCGACACCGTGCTCGAGCTCAACAACCTCAACGTCGACCCGACCGTCTCGCGCGTCTATGGCGACGTCGAGGTCAACGGCGAGGTCGTCGCCAAGGGCGCGTACCTGTTCCAGCTCGACGGTCGCACCCTGAAGCCGCTCCAGGTGGAGGGCGACACCGCGGTCCTCGAGGGCACCAAGGTGATGATCTCCCCGGACGCCGCGCCCGTGCTGAACGAGGTCTTCAAGACCGACGCCGTCACCGCCGGCCTGCTGGTCGGCATCGCCAAGATCACCGTCAACACGAAGTGACCTCCGTGGACTGATCGACGTCCCAGACGTGGTGGACGACGTCGTGCAGGTGGTACCGGCCCAGCGTATCGACGGTGAACTGATTGCCGTCGCTGCGCTGGCCGGTGCGTTGCCAGGTCGCCTCGTCCCCGACCGCGTCGTACTGCCCGGCGATGACAGCCGCCGCGTCAGCGAGCTCGGCGGCGACGGTGACCGGGTCCTGCTCGGCGTACCGGTCCTCGACGGCGGTGGCGTCCTGGTCCCAGTTGGCAAAGAGCGGGGCGTCCTCGGCGAGCATCGAGGTGAGCCGGGTCGCGAAGGTCCGGTGCACGTCGCGGACGTGGCAGCCGTACTCCAACGGCGACCAGGTCGCCGGGTCCGGGCGCCGCGCCACGTGGGGTGCCGCGAGCACCCGTTGCCACTGCGCGGCATTGTCGCGGATCCTCGCGCCCAGGGTCCCGGGGTCGACCTGATGAGCGTCGTACCCGCACTCGGGGCACGACTCGCGCAGGATCCAGGTCCAGTCCTTGGTGTCCGGGACGACGCTGTCGCTCATACGCCCAGCATGATGAGGTCCACGCCCGGGCACCGTGCTTGATCCTGCCGATCTCCCGCGAATCGCGGCCATCGGAAATCCTGGACCCCTTGGCAGGCGAGCCTCGGCGCACGATATGACTATGGGAAGCCATTGATCCCAGAGGAGCTCGCATGTACGCACGTTCGATCACGATCGAGGGAAGTCCGGAGAGCGTCGATGCGCGCATCGAGTTCGTCGAGCAGGAGCTCCGAGCCGCTCTCGCCGACGTGCCCGGGTGGCGAGGCTTCTCCCTCCTGGTGAACCGGGAGACCGGGCGGGCGATCACCACCACCTCGTGGGAGACCGAGGCGGACATGCACGCCAGCAGTGATCACCTCGCACCGCTGTGGGAGCGGACCCGCGCCGAGTTCGGCAGCAGCCTCAAGGTCGAGGAGTGGGAGGTGGCCCTGATGCACCGTGTCCAGCGCGGCACCTGGTGCCGGGTCGCGTGGTTCCGCGCCTTCGATCTCGACCAGGCGCGCGCAGACATGCGGTCCAGCGTCGTGCCCATGGCGGGCACGCTCGAGGGCTTCGCGGGCGCCAGCCTCCTGGTCGACAAGTCGGGCCAGCGCGGCTGCTCGACCACGTCCTGGGCCTCCCGCGAGGCCTCGGACGCCGCCAGCGCCGACCGGGCCGAGCTCCGCGAACGGGCCTACGTGGAGAACAGCATGGAGGTGCTGGAGTCCGACGAGTTCGAGCTCGTCATCGCCGAGCTGGGCCTGCCCGAGTCGAGCTGACCAGCCACCCGCACTCCCCCGACATAGGTCGCCGCGACGTCGGCGGGCCCCGCTAGGGCGAACGCCTTGGCGACGACCTCGTCCTCGGACGCCGCGTGCCGCAGGGCGATGTCCAGCGTCGAGCCGGGGTCGGGGCGGAGCCAGAGCGCGTCCAGCTCCTTGCCCACGGAGAAGTCGCCCACCGACTCCGTGAGTCCCAACACGTCAGCTCCCGCGTTGGTCGCCAGCCACAGCAGGTGCGGCGCGGACAGCCGGTGGCCCTCACGGCCGAGGAGCTGCTGGGCGAAGTAGGCCTGCAGGCCCTCCTTGAACAGCGAGAACCCGGTGCCGGCTCCGACGTCCGAGCCGAGCGCCACCCGCACACCGAGGGCGAGGTGCGAGCCGAGCGGGAACAGCCCGCTGCCGAGCGCGGCGTTGGAGGTCGGGCAGTGCGCGACCGCGGCACCGTGCCGGGCCAGCTGCATCAGCTCGGGCAGGGAAGGATGGACGTTGTGGGCCAGCACGGAGCGGGGCCCGAGCAGTCCGGCGTTCTCGTACGACGTCGTGTAGTCGCACCCGAACAGCTGGCGGACGCCCTCGATCTCCTCGACGTTCTCGTTGAGGTGGGAGGTGAACCACAGGTCGGGCACCTCGGCGAGGAGTGCGCCGGCCGAGTCCAACATGGGCTCGGTGCACGACAGCGAGAAGCGCGGCGTGACTGCGTAGCGCAACCGCCCGGTGCCGTGCCAGCGCTTGGCGAGCTCGAGCCCCTCGGCGAACCCGCGATCGGGCGTGGTGAACAGGTCCTCGCGCAGGATCCGATCGGACAGGACCAGGCCGGAGGTGACCCGCAGCCCGACGCGAGCCGCTTCGGTGAAGAGTGCCTCGACCGCGCCGGCGAAGTGCGAGCCGAAGACCAGTGCGGTGGTCGTGCCGGCCAGGGCCAGTCCCGAGATGAAGTCCGTGGCCACCGACGCGGCGTAGACGTCGTCGGCGAGTCGCGCCTCCTCGGGCAGGGCGCACTTCTCCAGCCAGTCCAGCAGCGGCATGCCCAGGCCGCCGATGGCGCGCACCTGCGGGTAGTGCACGTGCGTGTCCACGAACCCGGGCAGCACGACCCCGCCGCGCAGGTCGACGACCTCGTGCTGGTCGGCGAGCGAGTCCGCCCACGGTGTGCGCGAGACGATCACGCCGTCCTGCACCACCAGGGCGTGGTCGGCGTCGGCCCGCAGGCGCCCGCCGGCGAAGGGGCTCTGCGGCGTGTCGATGAACGTGCCACGGAAGACGGTCACCGACCGTGCTCGATCGACTGGGCGCCTTGGCGCTCGAAGGCGGCGAGCAGCTCCGCAGCCACAGACACCGCGATCGCGGAGGGCTCCTTGCTGGTCGTCACACCGGGCATGCCGATAGGCGTCCGGATCGGGGACGGGTCGAGCCCTGATTCGGTGAGCTGAGTGCGGAACCGCGCCCATTTGGCCGAGGAGCCGATCAGCCCGATCGGACCGAGGTGGTCGCAGCGCAGCGCGGCGTCGCAGATCGCGAGGTCCTCGGCGTGGTCGTGGGTCAGGACCAGCACGTGGGTGCCGACCGGCAGCTCGGCCAGCACCAGCTCAGGCAGGACCGGGACGTGGTGCACGTGGACGGCGGCCACCGCGTCGGTCAGCGGAGCAAGCACGACCTCGGTCAGGTGTGCAGGTCGCGAATCGACCAGGTGCAGCTCCAGGTCGTGGCGGGCCAGGATCCGCGCGAGCTCGAGGCCGACGTGACCGATGCCGAACAGCGCCACGGACGGCACGATCCCGAGTGGCTCGAGCAGGACGCTCACCTCGCCGCCGCAGCACTGGACGCCGTGCTGGACCGGCGCCTTGTCGGACAGGTGCGCTGTGAACGACTCGGGGGCGACCGCCCCGGCAGCGAGGAGCGCCCGCGCGCGGCGCACCGCCTCCTCCTCCAGGTTGCCGCCGCCGATCGAGGCCCACATCGCGCCGGCGGACACAACCATCTTGGCGCCGGGCTCCCGTGGTGCGTGGCCGCGCACCTCGGTGAGGGTGACCAGGACGGCGACCTCGCGAGCCGCGCGCAGCGCGGCCACCGCTTCGAACCAGGTCGTCACGAGGCGCGGGCCGCCGTGAGTGCCCAGTAGACCGCTTCGGGCGTGGCCGGCGAGGCGAGGTCGACCACGGTCCCCGGCGTACCGAACGCGGCGCACGCCTCGCGCAGCGCCTCGCGGACCGCGAACGCCAGCATCAGCGGTGGCTCACCCACCGCCTTGGAGCCATAGACGACGCCGTCCTCGTGCGCGCGCTCGAGCAGCTGCACGTTGAGCACGGTGGGCATCTCGGAGAGCGACGGCAGCTTGTAGGTCGACGCGGACTGGGTGGTCAGCCGTCCGCGCCCGGGCCCGCCCGACTCGTCCCAGCGCAGGTCCTCGAGCGTCAGCCACCCCGCTCCCTGCACGAAGCCGCCCTCGATCTGCCCGATGTCGATCAGGGGCGACAGGCTGTCGCCGACGTCGTGCACGATGTCGACGCGCCGTTGTCGGTTGGCGCCGGTGAATCCGTCGACCTCCACCTCCGCGACCGCGACGCCGTAGGCGAAGTACTTGAACGGCGTCCCGGTCATCGTGGTGACGTCCCAGCTCAGGCCCTCGGTCTTGTAGAAGCCGGCCGCCCACAGCTGGATCCGCTGGTGGTACGCCGCCTTCACGAGCTCCTCCCATGACGCGTCGGGCAGCCCCTGTCCGATCAGCTGGGCGCGCACCGGGACGAGCCGCTCGAGGATCTGCTCGCAGGCGTTCTTGATCGCGCCGCCGTTGAGATCCGCGCCGGCCGACGCGGCGGTGGCCGAGGTGTTGGGCACCTTGTCGGTCCTGGTGGGGGCGAGCCGCACCTTGGCCAGCGGCAGCCCGAGCGCCGTCGCCGCGACCTGCAGCATCTTGGTGTGCAGGCCCTGGCCCATCTCGGTGCCACCGTGGTTGATGAGCACGGAGCCGTCCTTGTAGACGTGCACCAGCGCCCCGGCCTGGTTGAAGGTCGTGAAGTTGAACGAGATCCCGAACTTCACCGGCGTGATCGCCAGGCCGCGCTTGCGATGCTCGTGCGCGGCGTTGAACGTCGCGACCTCGGCCCGACGAGCGTCGAGGTCCGCGTTGGCGCTGACCTGGTCCCAGGCCGCGACCAGCCGCTCGGAGTGCCGGACCGCCTGCCCGTACGGCGTCGCCTGACCGTCGACATAGAAGTTGCGCCGTCGGATGACTGCCGGGTCCATGCCGAGCTGCGGTGCGCAGCGGCCGATGACGTCCTCGATCACGAGCATGCCCTGGGGCCCGCCGAAGCCGCGGAACGCGGTCTGCGAGGTCTTGTTGGTCTGGGCGATCCGGCCGTGCACGAGGATGTCTGGGATCCAGTAGGCGTTGTCGATGTGGCACAGCGCCCGCGACAGCACCGGCTCGGAAAGGTCGAGGCTCCAGCCGCCGTCGGAGGTCAGGGTCGCCTCCAGGCCGGTGAACAGCCCGGCCTCGTCGAACCCGACCTTCCACGTCGCGTGAAAGCCGTGCCGCTTGCCGGTCATCGTCATGTCCTGCGCGCGGGTCAGCCGCAGCCGGACCGGCCGCCCGGTGAGCGTCGCGCCGAGCGCCGCGATCGCGGCCAGGCCGTGTGGCTGCATCTCCTTGCCCCCGAACGCGCCGCCCATCCGCAGGCACTGCACGGTCACCGCGTTGCTCGCGAGCCCGAGGACGTGCGCCACGATCTCCTGCGTTTCGGTCGGGTGCTGGGTGCTCGACTGGACGAACACCTGGCCGTTCTCGTCGACCAGGGCCAGCGAACAGTGCGTCTCGAGATAGAAGTGCTCCTGGCCGGCGAACGACGTGACGCCCTCGAACACGTGCGCTGCCCGCTCGAGGCCGGCCGCCGCGTCACCGCGGACCACGGTCGGGCGGGCACCCTGGAAGCGCTCCGCCGCGATCGCCTCCTCGACGGTGATGATCGCCGGCAGGACCTCGTAGTCGACCTCGACCGCGGCCGCACCGCGGCGCGCGGCCTCGAGCGTCTCGCCGAGGACCCAGCACACGGAGTGACCGACGTGCATCACCTCGGAGGGGAACAGCGGCTCGTCGTGCTTGACGCCGGCGTCGTTGGTGCCGGGGACGTCGTCGGCGGTGAGGACGCGGACGACGCCCGGCACGGCGTACGCCGCGGTCGGGTCAAGCCGGGTGACCACCGCATGTGCATGGGGTGCCTGGACGGGGTGCGCGTGCAGGCAGCCGGGAGTACGGCCGACCAGGTCGTCGGTATAGAGCGCCTGCCCGGTGACGTGGAGGGACGCGCTCTCGTGCGGCACCGGCTCCCCCACCACCGCGTTGTCCGGCCGCCGGCTCAGGACGCTCATCTGGCACCGCTCTCGAAGCCGAGCTTGCGCAACGACTGGCCGAGCATGGCCGCCCGGTAGTCGCCCGACGCGCGTTGGTCGGAGATCGGGGCACCCTCGCCCGCCAGCACTGCTGCGGCGACCGCCACGGTCTCCGCGGTCCACGGCCGCCCCTCCAGGGCGGCCTCGGTGGCGAGTGCCCGGATCGGGGTTGCCGCGACCCCGCCCAGCCCGATCCGCGCCGTGCGCACCACACCGTCGGCGAGGTCCAGCGCGAAGGCGACCGCCACCGACGAGATGTCGTCGAAGGGCCGCTTCGCGATCTTGTGGAACGCCGTCAGCCCGGCTGCCGGCAGCGGCACCACGACCTCCGTGATCAGCTCGGCCGGCCCGAGGACCGAGGTGCGATAGCCGGTGAAGTAGTCGGCCAGCGGCACCGTCCGCAACCCGTCGGCGCAGGCCAGGACCAGCGATGCCTCCAGTGCGAGCAGCACCGGAAGGGCGTCACCGATCGGCGATCCGGTGCCGAGGTTGCCCCCGAGGGTGGCGCCGTTGCGGATCAGTGGCGAGGCGAACTGCGGCAGCAGCGCATCCACCAGGGGCAGCCGCCCGGCCAGCCGGTGACCGACCTCGGTGAGGGTGAGCCCGGCCCCGATCCGCACCTCGGACTCCGAGACCTCGAAGCGGCGCAGCTCGGGCAGCCGGTCGACCGCGACCACGGCGGCGGCCCGGCGGCCGCGCAGGTTGACCTCCACGCCCCAGTCGGTGCTGCCGGCGACGAGCACCGACTCGGGATCGTCGGCGAGCAGGCGCAGCGCCTCGGCGAGCGAGGCGGGCCGCACGAAGGTCGCCTCGCCGTCGTCCAAGCGCGTGGCCGCAGGCGCGGGCGGGGCGTGGGTCCGTCGCGCGGCGAGCGTGTCGTCGGCGGTCGGGAGGCCCAGCGCCAGCGCGGCGTCCGTGATCGGCCGGTAGCCTGTGCAGCGGCACAGGTTGCCGCTGATCGAGTGCAGGTCGAACCCGTCACGGCCGGAGCGATAGAACTCCGCAGCCATGCTGCAGACGAAGCCCGGGGTGCAGTAGCCGCACTGCGACCCGCCCCGGACCGCCATCTCGTGCTGGACGGGGTGCAACGAGTCGGGTGAGCCCAGACCCTCGGAGGTGACCACCTCCTGGCCGTCGAGGGACGCGGCGGGCACCAGACAGGAGTTGATCGCGGTCCACTCCGTGCCGTCCGAGCCGTCGGGCGCAGGCCTGGCCACCAGGACCGAGCAGGCACCACACTCCCCCTCGGCGCAGCCCTCCTTGGCGCCGGTGAGACCGCACCCACGCAGGAAGTCCAAGGCGTTGGTGTGCAGGGGCACGCCGGTCAGGTCGCGTGGCTCACCGTTCACCACGATGCCGGTCATCGGCCTACCCTACGAGCCCCGGCGTGAGATTCGCGTGACGGTTGACGTCCTTGTAGAGCAGGTAGCGGAACGGCCCCGGCCCCCCCGCGTAGCAGGCCTGGGGGCAGAAGGCGCGCAGCCACATGAAGTCGCCCGCCTCGACCTCGACCCAGTCCTGGTTGAGCAGATAGAGGCCCTTGCCCTCGAGCACATAGAGGCCGTGCTCCATGACGTGCGTCTCTGGGAAGGGGATGGTCCCGCCGGGCTGGAAGTTGACGACGTTGACGTGCATGTCGTGGCGGAGGTCGCCGATCGGCACGAACCTGGTGGTCGACCAGGCGCCTTCGGTGCCCGCCATCTGGAGCGGTGTGACGTCCTGCTCGCGGACCACGAAGGCCTCGGGGACGGCCAGTCCGTCGGCGGGCTGGTACCGCTTGCGGATCCAGTGGAACGTGACCATGTGGTCGGTCCGGTTGCGGATGCTCCACTCGGCGCCGGGGGGGATGAAGGCATAG
The DNA here is from genome assembly GCA_963802315.1 of uncultured Actinomycetota bacterium. Taxonomy (GTDB): domain Bacteria; phylum Actinomycetota; class Actinomycetes; order Propionibacteriales; family Nocardioidaceae; genus Nocardioides. Next base: position 45,941 of record CAWDIF010000004.1, on the reverse strand, counting down.
CTGCCGGGGACCAGCGGGTGCTCGGCCCCGTCCAGCGTCAATGTCGGCGCACCCTGGACGACGAACAGCACCCCCTCGGCCTCGGGGTCGGGCTCGGGCCGGTCGCACCCACCGTCGGGATTCAGCGCCACGGCGTACCAGCTGAACGTCTCGGCGAAGCCGGTCAGGGGCCTGGCCAGGACCCACATCCGCATGCCGTCCCAACCGGGGAGGAACGAGGCGGTGATGTCGCTCATCGTGCGCCGCGGGATCACGGCGTACGACTCGGTGAACCGGGCCCGGTCGGTCGTCAGCGCGGTCTGCGGCGGCAGCCCGCCCTTGGGCACGTAGTAGTTCGGCGCCTGGGTCATCGCTCTCCTCTGCGCAGCAGCCGGCCGGCCGGGGCGTCGCCGACGACCCTGCCACGGAGCCAGGTCTCGCGCACGACCCCGCGCAGTCGACGGCCGGAGTACGCCGAGACCGGGTTGCGGTGGTGCAGCGTGGCCACGTTCACGGTGAACTCCTCGTCGGGAGCGAACCGGACGAGGTCGGCGTCCGCGCCCACCTCGATCCGGCCCTTGTGGGTCAGGCCGACCCGGTCGGCGGGCGCGCTCGCCATCCAGCGCACGACGTCGACCAGCGAGTGCCCACGGGCCTCGGCGCCGGTCCACACGGCGGGCAGGCCCAGTTGGACGGACGCGATGCCGCCCCATGCCTGGCCGAAGTCACCACCGCCGCGCTGCTTGAGGTCGACGGTGCACGGCGAGTGGTCCGAGACGATCATGTCGATGTCGCCGCGGGCGAGGCCCTCCCACAGCGCCTCGCGGTTGGCCGTGTCCCGGATGGGCGGGCAGCACTTCAGCTCCGTCGCGCCATCCGCGACGTGCTCGGCGTCGAAGGTCAGGTAGTGCGGACAGGTCTCGACGCTGATGTCGACGTCCTTGTCTCGGGCATCGCGAAGCATGGGCACGGCGCTGGCCGCACTCAGGTGCACGATGTGCCCCCTGCCGCCGAGCAGCGCGAGGTCGTCGATGACCCGCCTGATCGCCGACTCCTCGGCCCTCCCGGGACGCGACGCCAGAAACCCCGCGTAGTGGGTCCCGTCGATGGCGTCCTGATCGAGCAGGCGCCCATCCTCGGCGTGCACGATCATCAAGGCGCCGAGACTCGCGGTGTGGAGCAGCGCCCCGCGGAACTCGTCGGGTTCGAGGTGCCGGAACTCCTCGACGCCCGAGTCCAGCAGGAAGCACTTGAAGCCGAAGACACCCTCGTCGTGCAGCGGAGCGAGGTCGGGGACGTTGCCGGGGACGGCACCGCCCCAGAAGCCGACGTCGACGCTGATCTGCCCCGCGGCCACGGCTCGCTTGGCCTGCAGCCCGGCGACCGTCGTCGTCGGCGGGACCGAGTTGAGCGGCATGTCCAGGATCGTGGTGACGCCGCCCGCCGCCGCGGCCCGAGTCGCGGTGGCGAAGCCCTCCCACTCGGTCCGGCCGGGTTCGTTGACGTGCACGTGGGTGTCGACGAGTCCGGGAAGCAGGACCTCGTCGACCTCGAGCGTGATCGTGCGCGCGGCGGCCGGCGGCTCGTCGTACGGCGTGACGGAGGTGATCCGCTCGCCGGTGATGCCGACGCTGACCGCTGTCTCGGCGCCCGCGACGATCCCGCGCCGCGCCTGGATGACGAGATCAGCTGCCACGGTAGGTGGAGAATCCGTAGGGGCTCAGGAGGACCGGCACGTGATGGTGCCGCTCGTCGGAGATGGTGAACACGACGACGACCTCGGGGAAGAAGACGCCGCCGGTGTCGAAGCGCAGCACGTAGTCGCCGGCGCCGAGCTCTCCCCCGAGCGACCCGATCCGGCCGTCCTGGTCGGTCACCGCCTCATCGAGGGGTGTGCCCGACCTGGTCTCCAGGGTCACCCGGACTCCGGTCGCCGGCAGCCCGGTCGCGGTGTCGAGGACGTGCGTGGACAGTGAGCTCACAGGGACGCCTCGAGACGGAGGAGCGCGATCTGACGCAGGTTGTCGACGGTCTCGGCACGCTCGGTCGCCTCGTCGTTGCCCAGCCGCCGGTCGAGCTCGGCGAGGATCTGCTCGGCGTCGCGCCCGGCCGCTCGGATGAGGAACACCCGGTCGAACCTCTCCTCGTAGGCCGCATTGCCCGCCGCGAGTCTCGCGGCCGTGTCTGCGGCCGACGGGTCGACGCCGGACTGCTCGTGCTGCGACTGCGCTCCGCCCCGCTCGCCGATCCTGGGGTGGCCCGAGAGCGCCTGGTCGAGCTCCTCGTCGCTCAGCGCACGGGCGGCCAGGTCGGCGGCCTCGAGCAAGGCCTGTCGGCCGGGGTAGGGCTGCGCGGCCTGCACGTCGTCGGCCCAGCGCGGCACCGCCAGTGCACCGAGCAGCACCTCGCGCGTGGCCTCGACCTCGCGGACGATGGTGGCCTCGATCAGTCCGTAGGGGCGGTCGGCGGCGATGAAGACCTCGCCGTCGTTGGTCAGCCCGGGGACGTCGAAGCCGGAGAAGTCGACCAGGAAGTGGTGCTTGTTGGGCGCGGCGAACGAGATGTCGCTGATGCCGAGCTGGTCCTCGAGGACGGCGGTGCCCATCGCATAGAGGCTCTCCTGCAGCGCGCGGGAGTAGGTGCCGGCGAAGGTGCTCAGGATCGTGGCCAACGCGGCGTCGTAGGACGCGTTCCAGTCGACGTCGGTGCCGGAGTGCCGCCACGTGGCCACCAGCGACGTGGCGAGGATCCGGTCGTCGGTCTCGGCGAGCGTCGTGAACTCGTCGGTCAGGAACCCCTTGAACTCCGAGTCCGTGGAGTTGAGGACCACCAGGTCCTTGACCCCCGACACGACGTGCGTGGAGCAACGCCCGACGGTGACCACGCAGGTGCGCAGCGCGCCGCCCCGGCGGACGAACGAGTGGTCGCCGATCCGGTCCCAGGCGTACTCCTCGATGCGGACCTCGGCCTCGGTGGCGGCGGGTGTCGCCTCGACCAGCCGACGACCGAGCGCGAGGCCGTAGTCCTCGATCGAGTCGATGCCGTGCAGCTTGGCGTAGGCGAACGCGGTGTTCTTCTGGGTGTCGGTCGGCAGCACCTGCGCCTGAGCGCCGGTGACGTGCGCGTCGGTGAACTCACCTCGCAGCGACGTCGAGACGTTGAGGTCCCGGATCTGGTGGACCGGCGTGTCGCGCACGACGCGGACGACCCGGTTCTCCGCCTTGCCGTACTGGTTCGCTCCCAGGACCGTGGCCATCGCCCGACCCTAGATGAAGCTCGTGAGCGGGAGGTGTCGCGTCTCCGTGGCGTCCACCGCGCCGCAGTCGACGCCGCGCAGCACGTACCTCGCGAGCGCCCGAGCGGTCGCGGGCTCGTCGACCACGGAGCCTTCGACCTGCTCGACATAGGCCTCGAGCCGGTCCAGCGCGGCGCTCAGTCCCGTGCGATAGAACGCGTAGGTCGCGGCGTACCGGGTCGGCAGCTGGGCCGGGTGCAGGTCCCAGCCCTGGTAGTAGCCGTGCTCGAGCGAGCGGCGCACCAGCCGGTGGTGATGGCGCCACCCGCCGACGACCGTCTGCGCGTCGCCGATCGGAAGGATGTTGGTCGAGCCGTCCGAGAGCCGGACACCGGTGCCGGCGACGGCCGCCTGCATCACCAGCTTGGCGTGGTCGGCGACCGGGTGCTCGAGCGACTGGTACGCCGCCGCGATGCCGATGAACGCGGAGTAGTCGTAGGTCCCGTAGTGCAGCCCGATCAGCCGCGCGCCGCCGACATGCACCATCCGGGCCACCAGGGCGGTCCCGTCCGGACCGAGGATCGACTGCGGCGTCTCGATCTGAAGCTCGAAGCGCAGGTCGAGGGTCTCGGCGACGTGGACCATCGCCTCGACCTGGTCGACGCTGGTCACCTTGGGCAGGGTCACCACCCAGCCCTGGAGGTCCGCCCCGGCCTCGCGCAAGGTCTCGACGTAGGCGGTCAGGGTCCGGATCGACCGGCTCCGGAGGTGCGGCTCCCAGCACTTGATGCGGATGCCCCCGAACGGTGCCGCCTCGCCGACCAGCTGGCTCTCGGCCAACGCCGTGGCCGCCCGCACCACGTCGGCGGTCTCGTCCTCGTCGGTCCTGCGGAGGTAGCCGTCCTCGAAGTCGACGCGCAGATCCTCCACCGGCTCGCTCGTCAGCTTGGCGCGAACCCTGGCCACCACGTCGTCGTCCTCGACGAGATCGGCGAACCCACCGGCGTGCTCGTCGAGCAGGGCCAGCGCGGTCGCCCCGTACGCCGGCACCAGCCGGGCGTCGTACCTGTCCGCGGGGACATAGACGGTGTGCACCGGCTGACGGCCCGGTCGCTCGCCTGGGAACCCGGTCGCCAGCGCGACGTCCGACGACGCGAGCCGCGCGTCGAGCTCGGCCGTCAACCGGGCTGCGCGGGCAGCGGCACCAGCGGGGTCGGGCATGGGCCCATCCAACTACAGCGACGACCAGGAGCCGGAGCCTGTCGGTGTCGTCGGACAAGATGGTGGGGTGAGCGCGACGTCCACCCCGCTGAGCCGCTTCAGCGAGCCGACCCGCGCCTGGTTCGAGGCTGCATTTGCCGAGCCGACACCGGCCCAGGCCGGTGCGTGGGACGCAATCGGGGCCGGCAAGCACGCGCTGGTGGTGGCACCGACCGGGTCGGGCAAGACGCTGAGCGCGTTCCTGTGGGCGATCGACCGGCTGCTGTCGCAGGAGCGCCCCAGGGACAAGACCAAGCGGACCCGCGTCCTCTACGTCAGCCCGCTCAAGGCCCTCGCGGTCGATGTCGAGCGCAACCTGCGCTCCCCACTCGTGGGCATCCGCAACACCGCCGAGCGGTTCGGCACCAAAGTCGCCGACGTCACGGTGGGTGTCCGGTCCGGTGACACTCCTGCGGGAGACCGGCGCAAGCTCCTCACGGCGCCTCCCGACGTGCTGATCACGACGCCGGAGTCGCTGTTCCTCATGCTGACCAGCCAGGCGCGCGAGTCGCTGCGAGGCGTCGAGACGGTGATCCTCGACGAGGTGCACGCCGTCGCCGGCACCAAGCGCGGCGCCCACCTCGCGATCACTCTCGAGCGGCTCGATGCGCTGCTGGAGCGGCCCGCCCAGCGGATCGGGCTGAGCGCGACCGTGCGCCCGCTCGAGGAGGTCGCCCGCTTCCTCGGCGGACCGGCGCCGGTGGAGATCGTCGCCCCGCCCAGCCGCAAGGAGTGGGACCTCACGGTCGTCGTACCGGTCGAGGACATGACCCAGCCCAACGACGCGCGCTTCTCCGACGACGACTCCCGCGACGACGACCGCAGCCAGTCGCTGTGGCCGCACGTCGAGGAGAGCGTCGTCGACCTGATCGAGGCCCACACCAGCACCATCGTCTTCGCCAACTCGCGTCGGCTCAGCGAGCGGCTCACGGCACGCTTCAACGAGATCGCGACAGCCCGGGCCGGCGAGGCGCTCGAGGCGAGCCCGGGCGCCGAGACGGTCATCGCCAAGGCGCACCACGGCTCGGTTAGCAAGGAGCAGCGCGCCCTCATCGAGGACGACCTCAAGCGCGGTCGGCTGCCCGCGGTGGTGGCGACCAGCAGCCTCGAGCTCGGCATCGACATGGGCGCCGTGGACCTGGTGGTCCAGATCGAGTCGCCGCCGAGCGTCGCCAGCGCCCTCCAGCGCGTGGGCCGCGCCGGCCACCAGGTGGGCCAGGTCAGCCGGGGCGTGCTCTATCCCAAGCACCGCGGCGATCTCGCCCAGACCGCGGTCGCCGTCCAGCGCATGCGGGCCGGTGCCATCGAGTCGCTCCGGGTGCCGACCAACCCGCTCGACGTGCTCGCCCAGCAGGTGGTGGCCACGGTCGCCCTCGAGGCGTGGCAGGTCGACGACCTCTATGACCTGGTCCGCAGGACGGCTCCGTTCGCCCAGCTCCCGCGGGCGGCCTACGACGCGACGCTGGACCTGCTCGCCGGTCGCTACCCCTCCGACGAGTTCGCCGAGCTCCGGCCGCGGGTGGTCTGGGACCGGGTGACCGGCACCCTCACGGCCCGACCGGGTGCCCAGCGGCTGGCCGTCACCAGCGGCGGCACGATCCCGGACCGCGGCCTGTTCGGGGTTTTCCTGATGGGCGAGGGGGTCGGCCGCCGGGTCGGCGAGCTCGACGAGGAGATGGTCTATGAGTCTCGGGTCGGCGACATCTTCGCCCTGGGCGCGACCAGCTGGCGGATCGAAGACATCACCCACGACCGGGTCCTGGTGACGCCGGCCCCCGGTATCCCGGGGCGGCTGCCGTTCTGGAAGGGCGACTCGCTCGGGCGGCCTGCCGAGCTCGGCCGGGCCATCGGCGCCTACACCCGCGAGCTCGGCGCCCTCCCGGTCACGCAGGCCGAGGCGCGGGCCCGCGAGCAGGGCCTGGACGCGTGGGCGGCCGGCAACCTGGTGGCCTACCTGCACGAGCAGCTCGAGGCGACCAGCATCCTGCCCAGCGACAGCACCCTGCTGGTCGAGCGGTTCCGCGACGAGCTCGGCGACTGGCGGCTGATCGTGCACTCGCCCTACGGCACCCCGGTGCACGCACCATGGGCGCTCGCGATCAACGCGCGACTGCGGGAGCGCTACGGCGTCGATGGTCAGGCGATGGCCTCCGACGACGGCATCGTCATCCGGATACCCGACACGGACGCCGAGCCACCGGGTGGGGACCTGGTGGTCTTCGCCGCCGACGAGATCGACGACATCGTCACCACTGAGGTCGGCGGCTCCGCGCTGTTCGCCTCACGCTTCCGCGAGTGCGCCGCCCGGGCGCTGCTGTTGCCCCGCCGCGATCCCGGGCGCCGCTCACCCCTGTGGCAGCAGCGCCAGCGGTCCGCCGCACTCCTGGAAGTGGCCTCGAAGTACCCCTCGTTCCCGATCGTCCTCGAAGCCGTCCGCGAGTGCCTCCAGGACGTCTACGACCTCCCGGCCCTGGTCACCCTCATGGCGTCGGTCGAGCGCCGCGAGGTCCAGGTCGTCGACGTCGCCACCACCACCCCGTCGCCCTACGCCCGCACCCTGCTGTTCGGCTACGTCGCGCAGTTCGTCTATGAGGGTGACTCCCCCATCGCCGAACGCCGCGCGGCCGCCCTCTCCCTCGACCAGGGTCTGCTGGCCGAGCTGCTGGGCCGCGCCGAGCTGCGCGAGCTCCTCGACCCCGAGGTTCTGGGGGAGGTGGAGGCGGAGCTCCAGCGGCTGGCACCCGACCGACGCGCCAGGGGCGCCGAGGGCGTCGCCGACCTGCTCCGGCTCCTGGGCCCGCTGACCACCGACGAGATCGTCGCCCGCTCGACCGAGTTCGACGTGACCGAGGCGCTCACCGCGCTGGCCTCGTCGCGCCGCGTCGTCGAGGTGCGGATGGCCGGCGAGGAGCGCTGGACGGCCATCGAGGACATCGGCCGGCTGCGCGACGGCCTGGGAGTCGCCGTGCCCCCCGGCACCCCCGACGCCTTCACCGACCCGGTGGCCGACCCGCTGGCCGACCTGGTCTCCCGCTTCGCCCGCACGCACGGCCCGTTCACGACCGACCAGGCGGCGGCGCGACTCGGCCTCGGGGTCGCCGTGGTCCGGCACACCCTGCAGCGGCTCTCCGCGCAGGGCCGGGTTCTTGACGGTGAGTTCCGGCCCTCGGGCTCCGGGTCGGAGTGGTGCGACGCCGAGGTGCTGCGGTCCCTACGCCGTCGGTCGCTGGCCCGGCTCCGCAAGGAGGTCGAGCCGGTCCCGCCGGCGGCGCTCGGTCGCTTCGTCCCGGCCTGGCAACACGTCGGCGGCCGACTCCGCGGGGTGGACGGTGTGCTGTCGGTCGTCGACCAGCTCGCCGGCGCCCCGGTGCCCGCGTCGGCCCTGGAGTCGCTGGTGCTGCCCGCCCGGATCCGCGACTACGAGCCTGCCTACCTCGACGAGCTCACCGCGGCCGGCGAGGTGGTGTGGGCCGGACACTCCGCGCTGCCCGGCTCCGACGGCTGGGTCTCCCTCCATCTCGCCGACCAGGCTCCGCTGACCCTGCCCGAGCACGCACCCTTCGAGCACTCTGCTGGATCCTTCGCAGAGCTCCACCAGTCGGTCCTCGACGCCCTCGCTCCGGGCGGCGCATGGTTCTTCCGGCAGCTCGCCGAGGCCGTGGGCTCGACCGACGACCGAGCCCTTTCGGCAGCGCTGTGGGAGCTCGTCTGGTCCGGACGCCTCAGCAACGACACCCTGCTCCCGCTCCGTGCCCTGACTCGCGGCGGCCGCGGCACCCACCGCACCAAGGCGGGTCCGGCTCGCCCGCGGATGGCGTCCACGACGGGCGTCGGCGGACGGTTGCGCAGCACGGCTCGCGGCGGGCCGCCGGAGACCGCCGGACGCTGGGCGTTGCTGCCCACCCTCGACACCGATCCCACCCGTCGGGCGCACGCCACCGCGGAGCGCCTCCTCGACCGGCACGGCGTCGTCATCCGGGGCGCGGTGGTGAGCGAGCGGACACCGGGCGGGTTCGCCGCGGCCTACAAGATCCTGTCCGCGTTCGAGGACACCGGGCGCTGCCGCCGGGGCTACTTCGTCGACGGCCTCGGTGCCGCGCAGTTCGGCACGGCCGGTGCGATCGACCGGCTCCGCACGTTCGCCGAGGTCGACCCGCACGACAAGCCGGCCGCGATCTGCCTGGCGGCCACCGACCCGGCCAACCCCTACGGCGCCGCGCTGCCCTGGCCCCGCGACGAGGAGTCCGGCGGCCACCGACCCGGGCGCAAGGCCGGCGCCCTGGTCGTCCTGGTGGACGGGGAGCTCACGATCTATGTCGAGCGCGGCGGCAGGACGCTGCTCACCTGGTCCGAGGACCTCGACCGCCTCAGCCCGGCCGCGGAGTCGCTTGCCGAGGCCGCGCGGCGCGGTTCGCTGGGCCGGATGAGCCTCGAGAGCGCGGACGGCACCGCCCTGCTGGGCTCCGGGCCGACGCCCGTCCGCGAGGCGCTGCAGGGCGCCGGCTTCCTCCTGACCCCGCGCGGACTGCGGCTGCGGACCGGCACCAGTGCCTGAGGGCGACACCGTCTTCCGCGCGGCGCGTCTGCTCGACCGGGCTCTGAGCGGGGACGTCTTGACCGGCAGTGACTTCCGGGTTCCTCAGCACGCCACCGCCGACCTGGCCGGCGGCACCGTCCTCGGCACCGTCTCTCGGGGCAAACACCTGCTCACCCGGGTCGACCGCGGCGACGAGGCGTGGACCCTGCACACCCACCTCAAGATGGAGGGCGCCTGGCGGGTCCTCGACCACGACCAGCGCTGGCCGCGCCCGACCCACCAGGCCCGCGTCGTGCTCACCACCCCCGCACGCATCGCGGTCGGGTTCTCGCTGGGGATCGTCGAGCTGGTCGAGCGGGCCGACGAGGACTCCGTCGTGTGCCATCTCGGCCCGGACCTGCTCGGGCCCGACTGGGACGTCGAGGTGGCGCTGGGCCGCCTGCTCCAGGATCCCGAGAGGCCACTGCGCGAGGCCCTGCTCGACCAGCGCAACCTCGCCGGCATCGGCAACATGTATGCCGCCGAGCTGTGCTTCGTGGGTGGTCTGCACCCGGAGACGCCGATCGGCCAGGTGTCGGACCTGCGCCGGCTCGTGCTCCGCGGACAGCAGATGCTGGACCTCAACAAGGAGCGCGCGGTCCAGTCGACGACCGGCAGCCTGCGCGAGCGGGAGCGGCACTGGGTCTACCGGCGCGACCGGGCGCCGTGCCGACGCTGCGGCACCCGGATCGTCGTCGAGATGCAGGGCCCAGCAGGGCAGGACCGTGCGTCGTACTGGTGCCCGTCCTGCCAGCCCTAGGCGTCCTGGATCTTGCCCGTCTTGTTGGAGCTGGCCACTCCGGAGGTGTATCCCGGCTTGGACCCGGTGACCCGGATCCGGATCCTCTTGCCCTTGTCCTTCTTGGTCAGGGTGTACGTCTTGACCTTGGCTCCCTTGATGACCTTGCCGTTGCGCAGCCACTCGTAGGAGTAGGTCAGACCATCCGGCGACCAGCCCGCCACCTTGGCCTTCAGCCGCTTGCCCACGATCGTCTTGCCCTTGATCGCGACCGTCCCGGGCGTCACCGCCGGCACCGGCGGCGGTGTCGTCCCCGGCGTCACCGTGACGGTGGCCGTGTCGGTGCCCACCGCTGCGCTGGCGTCGGTCACCTTGACCGTGACGGTCTTGGTGCCGACGGTCGTGTAGGTCTTGCTCAGGCTGAACGTCGACCCGGTCAGCGCCAGCGGCTGTGGGCCGCTGCCGTCGCCGTAGTCGACCGTGGCCGTGGCCGTGCCGGGGGCCTCGTCGGCGAAGGTGCCCGAGGAGCTGAATGGGCTCCCGAGCGTCACCGTCGCATCGGGCCCAGCGTTGACCAGCGGAGTGAGGTTGCCGGCGGACGGCGAGATCGAGAAGTTGGCGTCGTTGACGTCGAAGAAGTAGTTGCCGACCGCCTCGACCTTGAGCCGCGCCGTGCTCGTCGTGACGTTGGGCAGAATCACCGTCTCGCTGCCGTCGTTGGCGGTGCTGGCCGTGAGGACCGTGGGATAGCTCAGCCCGCCGTCGGTGGACAGGCTGATCTTGACGTTCTGCGCGAGCGCGGCCGTGCTGGTGCCGGCCACGCTCCAGGACACGGTCTCGAAGCCCGTGGCGGCACCGGGCGTCGCCCGCGAGGTGACCAGGAACGGCCCGGCCGCCGGGTCGACCGTGAGGACCACGTCGTCCTGGGTGAGGCCGCCGGGGTCGTCCGCGCCGGCGTCCGGTGTGAACTCGTCGCGCACCGACAGCCGGAAGTTCAGCTGGCGGCTGGAGGACGCCCCCAGGTAGGCGCTGGTCGGCAGGAACTCCGAGAGGCAGTCGACCTGGGTCTGGCCGGCCGGTGGCGCGGCCGGGCAGGACCCGGTGGCGGCGTTGGTGTTGCCAGCGAGGATCTGCACCAGGTCGGGGAACGTCCGGGTCGGGTTGGTGCCCGCCAGGTTCTCACCGGGCGACTCGTACTCGAGTGCGCCCATCGACGTGACTGGTGCCGCGATCCCGAACTGGCGGAACAGGGGCCCGACCGTCTTGGGGTCGCTCGTCAAGGTCACACCCGAGGCGCCACCGATGTCGTTCTGCTCCCACATGTAGGTCAGCGTGTCGCCGTTGGGGTCACTGACCGCAACGGGAGTCAGCGCGAACGGCGTGCGCGCCGGGATCGTCTTGTCAGCGGCACCGGTGACCGTCGGCGAGCTGTTGGCGCTGAGCGTCACGGCGCCCCCGTTGGTCTCCGGGCCACCCTGGATGATCGTGCCCACGAGTGCGGTGAACTGACCCCCGACGACCGGGGCGACGACCAGCGTGGCGATGTTGGTCGAGCCGCCCCAGTTGGCGGTGAAGCCCGTGGCGGTCACCGTCGCAGCGCCGTCGTAGCCGCCGACCGTCGGCATGCTGCCGGTAGCCGCCTGGATCGCCGTCGTCAGGTTGAGCGCGTCGGTCGCCGGGGTGCCTGCCCACGTCACGGTCTGAGCCGGGCACGCCGCGCACGAGATCGAGATCTGCTCGCCGACGGCGAGACCGGAGAAGGCGACCGACTGACGCTCGGAGCTGCTCGAGGGCCCAGCGGCGGTGGTCGCCTCGATCTCGTCGATGCTGCGCTGGGAGAAGTACGGGTCGGAGTGCGCTTGCAGGTTGTCCGCGCCGCAGATGCCGGCGTAGGCCATCACCGATGAGCCCGAGCCCGGCTCGACCGAGGTGCCGCCGTTGCGGTTGCCCCCCGAGCAGCTGCCGGTGGCCCCGTTGAAGGTGTGGTTGCCGCCCATCTGGTGTCCGACCTCATGGGCGACGTAGTCGATCGCATAGAGATCACCGTCCGGGGTGGGTAGACCTGTGCATCCCCTCGCCTTGTTGGCGTCACCGACGACGCCGAGTCCGGCGATGCCACCCCCGGAGTTGCCCAGGCCGATGTGGCCGATGTCGAAGTTGTCGGCACCCATGAGCTGGCCGAGCACGAACACGTTGCGGGTCAGGAGCGACCCGGTGCAGCTGGCGACCTGCGAGGGCGTGTAGCAGGCGTTGGCGCCGCAGGGTCCGTCGGTGCCGGTCATCTTGGCGACCGTGTCGAGGTTGAGCTTGGTGTCGGTGCCCGCGATGAGGAGGAACTCGATCGCCAGGTCGTCGTTGTAGACGTGGTTGACCCGGGCCATCATCGTGGACTTCTCGGCGAAGACATTGGCGGAGCCGAAGTACGTCGCGTAGGTGTTGTCGGTGAGGAACGCCATCCGGTAGGTCCGCTTGGAGACGATGCCACCGGGCGTCGAGAAGCCGGTGTCCTCGGCGGCCGGGGCGACCGCGTCCACGGTCTTGTCCAGCTCACGCTCGACGAACGTGTGCGACGTGTCGCTCGAGCCGCTCGCGTAGGAGAGGACCGTGTCCTCGGCGCGCCGGTTGAAGGCCGGGTCGACCAGCCAGGAGACGCCGTCGGGACGGCGGACGAAGGCGTGGAAGCCCATCGGCGTGACGTCGAGCGCGATGGTGCTGCCGATCGCGTCGGCACCGCGGTAGGTGCGGATCTCCGGGTGCGCCGCCTGGAGCTCGGGCTCCATGACCGAGTGCTCGACGACGTGGAACCTGGTCGGCGTCCCGGCCGGGTCCGGGATGGTCACGCTCACTGTGCCGCCCGAGCCGAGCTCGGCCCTCATCCGGGCCAGGTCCACGCGGTAGGCGCGGAAGGCCGAGGGGCGCACCCGGACGTCATCGGACGTGCTGAGCGTGAATCCGCGGATCGGCGCGAACAACGAGTCGTCCAGCGCCGGCGGCGCGGAGGCGCTGGCCGTCGACGAGGCCGCCGTGAACCAGAGCAGAGGGACCAGACAAAGGACACAGAGCAGCGCCACCGGGCGCCGAGCGATCGTCACCTGCGACAACTTAGGCTGAGAAGGCCGACCTGGGGGCGTTGTTGTCCCGATCAGGCAGCGGAGGCGACGACCGCGGGCAGGGCCAAGGCGGCCTCCTCGAGCGCGACCGCGTCCGAGACCTCGCGGAGCACATCCGAGAGCGGGACGTCGAGCGCTCCGCACAGCGAAGCCAGCAGCTCGGAGGAGGCTTCCTTCTGGCCACGCTCGATCTCGGAGATGTAGCCGAGGCTGACCCGGGCCTCCGCGGAGACGTCACGCAGCGTCATGCCACGACGCATCCGCTCGGCGCGGAGCACCTCGCCGAGCAGTCGGCGGAACAGCACCATGCGGACTCCTTCGAAGGGATCGCTCCCAGGCTCGTGGCCCAACGCTACCCGAGGGTCGGTTTCTTCCCGTGCAGCATGTCGGCGAGTGCCGACAGCGCCTCCTTGCAGGTCCGTTCGCGGATCGCGGACCGCGACCCCACCAGCTCCAGGGCGACCGCGGTCTGCACCCCCGGCCCGACCAGGCCGACGAACACGGTGCCGGCCGGCTTGCCCTCCTGGCGGTCGGGCCCGGCCACCCCGGTCGTGCTCAGCGCGTAGGTCGCGCCGGTCTGCTCGCGCACGCCCCGGGCCATTGCGAGGGCGCACTCGGGCGAGACGACGCCGTACCGGGCGACCAGGGTCTCCTCAATGCCCAGCAGCGCGACCTTGAGCCTGGTGGCGTACGCGACGATCCCCCCGACGTACGTCGCCGAGGACCCCGGGGTCTCGGTGAGCTCCATCCCGAGCCGTCCACCGGTCAACGACTCCGCGGTGGCCACCGTCTCCCCCCTCTCCAGGAGCAGACCGTGGACCACGGCCGCGTCGTCACGCATCGGTGTCCGGTCCGCGAGGATCAACCCCCTGGAGCTGGTCGCGCTGACGCCACACGCCGGCGAAGAACTGAGCGCCCGAGACGAGCGTCAGCACGACGGCGACGCCCACGAGCACGACCGCCGCGTAGTGGAGGAACTCTCCGGGGGTCTGCATCCAGTCGGGCAGGTCGGGGTCGCGGAAGGGCAGGACGAGGCCGCTGAGGCCGATGACCTGGAAGGTCGTCTTGAGCTTGCCGAGGCTGTCGGCGGCGATGACCATCCGCTTGAGGATGGAGAGCCGCAGCAGCGTCACGCTCCACTCACGGACCAGCACCACGATGGTCACGGCCCACCACCACGGGCTCTCGAAGATGACCGCCAGGCCGACGAAGGCCATGCCGGTCATCGCCTTGTCGGCGATCGGGTCGGCGATCTTGCCGAAGTCGGTGATCAGCCCGCGCGACCTCGCGATGTCCCCGTCGATCTTGTCGGTGATCATGGCGACCACGAAGATCGCGAACGCCGTCAGTCGCCAGGCGATCGACTCGCCACCGTCCACGAGCAGGGCCGCCCCGAAGAACGGGACCAGCGCGATCCGGAGCGTCGTCAGCGCGTTGGGCAGATTGAAGTTGCTGGGCTTCGCGGTCTGGGTCGGTTCGCTGCTCATGCCGGCTCCGCGACGAGGTCGATGCCCTCGGTGTCGACGACCACAGCACGCACCAGGTCACCGACCGCGGCACTGCCGAGCAGGGTCACCGTCCCGTCGACCTCGGGCCCTTGGTGCTCGGCCCGGCCGACCACCCCATCGTCGGTGACCTCCTCGACCAGGACGGAGACCACCTCGCCGAGACGTTCCACGGCCCGCTGACTGGTGAGCTCCTCGACGAGCGACGACACGTGCTCGGCGCGGGCCCGGACCTCGTCCTCGCCGAGCTTGTCGTCGTAGGACGCGGCCTCCGTGCCGTCCTCGTCGGAGTAGCCGAAGACGCCGGTGACGTCCATGCGAGCAGCGACCAGGAAGTCGCACAGGATCTCGAGGTCGCGCTCGGTCTCACCGGGGAACCCGACGATCACGTTGGAGCGGACGCCGGCCTCGGGCGCGAGGGACCGCACCTGGGAGAGCAGACCCAGGAAGCTGTCGGGATCGCCGAACCGTCGCATCCGACGGAGCACGGCATTGCTGGCGTGCTGGAAGGAGAGGTCGAAGTACGGCGTCACACCCGGCGTCGTGGCGATCGCCTCGATCAGACCGGGGCGCGTCTCGGCCGGCTGGAGATAGGACACGCGCACCCTCTCGACCCCGTCGACCGCCGCCAGCTCGGGCAGCAGTGTCTCGAGGAGCCGCAGGTCGCCGAGGTCCTTGCCGTATGACGTGGAGTTCTCGCTGACGAGGAAGAGCTCGCGCACGCCCTCGGCGGCGAGCCACCTCGCCTCGTCGAGGACCTCGCTCGGTCGGCGGCTCACGAAGGAGCCCCGGAACATCGGGATGGCGCAGAAGGTGCAGCGTCGGTCACAACCGTTGGCCAGCTTGAGCGGCGCCGTGGGCGAGCGGTCGAGACGGGTGCGCGGCGACCCGGGCACGGCGGTGCGCTCGTGCTGGCGTTCGGTGGGCGTGATCGGCAGGAGCTTGCGTCGGTCCTGCGGCGTGTGGGGGTGATGGGTCTCCCCGGCCATGATCGAGCGCAGCCGGGCCGCGATGTCCGGATAGTCGTCGAAGCCCAGCACCGCGTCGGCCTCGGGCAGCGACTCGGCCAGCTCTGCGCCGTACCTCTCCGCCAGGCAGCCGACCGCCACTACCGCCCTGGCCCGGCCGCCGTGGCCCGCGGTGTCACGCAGGTCCGCGGCCTCGAGGATCGCGTCGACCGAGTCCTTCTTGGCGGCCTCGACGAAGCCGCAGGTGTTGACCAGCACCGTGTCGGCACTCTCCGGGTCCGACACCAGCCGGAAGCCGTCGGCCTCCAGACGACCGGCGAGCTCCTCGGAGTCGACCTCGTTGCGGGCGCACCCCAGGGTCACCAACGCAACGGATAGCATTCAAGCAGGCTAGCCGTGCCTCAGCGTCCGGTGAAAACGTCCTGCGCGCTCCGGCCCGTCTCCCCCATAGCGCCGTGGTCCTGGCCGTCGACGGTGACCACGAGCGATCCGTCGCTCGTCTGGACCCGGACCGGTGGACTGACCTTGAGCGCCTGGGTCGCGCCGAAGGCGATCGAGTCCTTGAACACCACCGCTCCGGCACCGTCACGGACCACGACGTGGGCGCCGCCTCCGGCGGCCATGAGCTCGACGTCGACCGGGGCGGCGCGTTCGCCGCCGCCGCTGGTCAGGCCAGCGGAGCCGTTGGCCAGGCTGGGCGTCGCGGGCGTGACCGAGACGGGGTTCTCCATGACCAGGCGGGCCACCGACCAGACGAGGACGACGGCCATCACCGAGGCGACGAGCACCGACCAGTTCGGACCACCCCGGGTGCCGCGCAGGGGCCCGGTCCGACCGGTCGCAAGCTCGGCCTCGAACACGCGGCGTGGATCGAGCGGCGCGTCGGCGTAGCGCTCGGCATAGGTCTCCAGGAGCGGAGCCACGTCGAGGCCGAGGACACGAGCCAGCGTGCGGAGGTGACCGCGGGCATAGAAGTCGCCGCCGCACGGGAGGAAGTCGTCGATCTCGATGGCCTCGATGACGTGCGGTCGGATGCGGGTGCGCTCGGCGAGCTGGTCGATGCTCAGGCGGAGGGCCTCCCGGGCCGCCCGCAGCTGGGGGCCGATGACCGGGTCCACGATCGGGACGTCGGCCAGGTCGTCGATCAGCACGGTCGAGGCCAGCCACACCCCCGTCGCGGTCGGCTCGATCGCGTCCGTCTCCTCACGGTCGGAGTTGATCTCAGGTGGGGATGAGGTCACCTCGGCCCGCACGGCCACGGTCGGCTCGCGCAGGGCCGCCGGGGTCGGGCTGGCGACCGGTTCAGGCACCTCGGCCGCCGCCGGCACGATCTCCACGACCGAGCACTGGTCACCGGCCAGCCGAGTCAGGGTCTGCGTCAGGCCGTCGTCGGCACCGGTCACCGTGGTGACCAGACCGAGGGGCGTCGCGATGTGCTTGCTGCCGTCGCCAGGGAACAGGATCAGTCGACCGTCGCGCCACGGCCGACGGCGAGGCAGGTGCTCCACCTCGTCGAGCTCGGACCACGGCATCCCGCGCCAGGTGCGCCCGGAGCGAACCCGGACACCCTGCTCGTCGGCGACGAACAGCGGCGTGCGCGAGTCACGGAGCGAGTGCAGGTGCAGCAGGGTCAAAGCCCCCAGCCCGACGAAGATCAGCCAGTCGACCGCGCTCGCGTTGCCGGCCGCGCGGACGAAGTAGGCCGCGGCCACCAGACCGGTGGTCCCGGCGGCGACCGCCGAGACACGTGGGTTGCGCCGCACCTCGATCATCGGTCCCCCTGCAGCGTCATGATCACGGCGTCGACCTCGTCCGGCTTGATCAACACGTCCCTGGCCTTGGAGCCCTCGCTCGGCCCCACGATGCCGCGGCTCTCGAGGATGTCCATCAGGCGACCTGCCTTGGCGAACCCGACCCGGAGCTTGCGCTGCAGCATCGAGGTCGACCCGAACTGGGTCGACACCACGAGCTCGATCGCCTGCACCACCAGGTCCATGTCGTCGCCGATGTCGTCGTCGAGGTCGCGCTTGCTCGCGGTCGGAGCCGCGACGTCCTCGCGGTACGTCGGCTCCAGCTGGGTCTTGCACGCCTTGACGACCGCATGGATCTCGCCCTCGGTGACCCAGGAACCCTGCACCCGCACGGGCTTCGAGGCACCCATCGGCAGGAACAGACCGTCACCCTGGCCGACGAGCTTCTCCGCACCCGGCTGGTCGAGGATGACCCGGCTGTCGGTCACCGAGGACGTCGCGAAGGCCAACCGTGAGGGGACGTTGGCCTTGATCAGGCCGGTCACGACGTCGACGCTGGGACGCTGGGTCGCCAGCACCAGGTGGATGCCGGCGGCCCGGGCCAGCTGGGTGATCCGCACGATGGCGTCCTCGACGTCGCGCGGCGCCACCATCATCAGGTCGGCGAGCTCGTCGACGATCACCAGCAGGTACGGGTACGGCGCGACCTCGCGCTCCGATCCCGGAGGGACCGTCACTTTGCCGGCGCGCACCGCCTTGTTGAAGTCGTCGATGTGCCGGAAGCCGAAGTTGGCCAGGTCGTCGTAGCGCAGGTCCATCTCGCGCACGACCCAGGCCAGCGCCTCCGCGGCCTTCTTGGGGTTGGTGATGATCGGCGTGATGAGGTGCGGCACGCCCTCGTAGGCGTTGAGCTCGACCCGCTTCGGGTCGACCATGATCATCCGGACCTCGTCCGGGGTGGACCGCATCAGGATCGAGGTGATCATGGAGTTGATGAAGCTCGACTTGCCGGATCCGGTGGCACCGGCGACCAGCAGGTGTGGCATCTTCGCAAGGTTGGCGACCACGAAGCCGCCCTCCACGTCCTTGCCGAGGCCGCAGACCATCGGGTGGTGGTCGGTGCGCGCGGCGCCGGAGCGCAGCACGTCACCCAGCGACACGATCTCCTTGTCGAGGTTGGGGATCTCGATGCCGATCGCGGACTTGCCCGGGATGGGGCTGAGGATCCGCACGTCCGCCGAGGCGACGGCGTAGGAGATGTTCTTGGACAGCGCGGTGACCTTCTCCACCTTCACCGCGGAGCCGAGCTCGACCTCGTAGCGGGTCACCGTCGGTCCACGGGTGTAGCCCGTGACCTGCGCGTCGATGTCGAACTCCTCGAGGACCGTGGTCAGCCGACCGACCACGTCGTCGCTGGCCTTGGACCGAGGCTTGTGCGGCGAGCCGGCCTTGAGCATGTCGTTGCCGGGCAGGCTGTAGACGATGTCGCCTGACAGCGCGAGCTGCTCGACGCGCTGCGGGATGGGGGTGTGTGGCGGCGGCTCGAGCTCGACCTTGGCTTCGTCCTCGACCCGGATGTCGAGCACCGGACCGAGCTCGTCGCTGGCGGTGGTGTCCTCAAAGACAGCCTTGCGGCGGCGCCTCTTGACCTCGCGGTCCTCCAGGACCGGTGAGTCGTAGGCCGGGTCGTTGGCATAGGCGTCCAACTGGATGGGGCCGGTCGGGAGCTCGTCGCCGACGTGCCTGCCGAGAGCCCGGTCCCGGGTCTCGGCGAGCCTGGACGGCACCTTGTAGAGAGGAGTCCCGGTGATGACCAGGATCCCGAAGCACGCGAGCAGCACCAGGACCGGGATCACGACCGCCTCGGAACGCAGCAGGTCCAGCAGCAACGACGAGACGACGTAGCCGATCGCGCCGCCGCCCTCGCGCAGCGGACCCGCGTCGCCGGAGACCGGCTGGGGGCTGCCGTTGGCGATGTGGACGACCCCGAGAACACCGAGGGCCAGCGCGAGCCAGCCGACGACCTGTCGACCGGCCGGGCCGTTGTGCACGGGGTCACGCAGGTTGCGCCAGGCGACCACGACCAGGGCCAGCGGCACCAGCCAGCCGACCTTGCCGACCGTCCCGGTGACCGCGACCCGGACCGCACCCATGAGGTCACCGCCGAGCTGGAACCAGACCGCGGCGGCACTCACCAGCGCCACCGCCAGGATCAGCAGGCCGACGCCGTCGCGACGGTGCTCGGGGGCCAGGTCGCGGGCAGAGTCCCGGGCGCTGCGCCCGATGCTGCGGGCGACACCGCCGAGTGCGTGCGCCACCGCCAGCCAGACCGCGGCGACCCCGCGGAAGATCGTGTCGAAGAACCGGGCGATCGGACCCCGCCCGCTGCGCACCGCGCGGGGCGCTGGCCGACGGTTCGTGGCGCCCTTCCTCTTGGCGCCCGCCCTTGTCCGGGAGGTCTTCTTCTGGGGTGACTTCCGCGCCGGTGCCTTCGCGCTCGTCTTGGTACGACTGACGCTTCTCTGACCCGGCGGGGAAGACGTACGGGTCGCCATGGTCCAAACCTAGGCGAGAGTCACTCCAGTCACACGGACCCCAGGAGTGCGTGTTTTGCGGCGTGGAGCGACGCTTGAGCTGTGAGGAGACCCTGATGGTCGGTCTCAGGCCTCGATGACCACAGGAATGATCATCGGGCGGCGTCGGTGGGTGTTGCTCACCCACCGGCCGATCACCCGGCGCACGGTCTGCTGGAGCTGGTAGGCGTCGGTGTTGCCCTCGGCGATGGTGGCGTCGAGCGCGTCGATGATCGGCTGACGGATCGCGGCGAAGTCGAGGTCGACGAAGCCCCGGGCGTGGATCTCTGGCCCTGCGGCCACCTTGCCGCTCACCGAGTCCACCACCACGATCACCGAGATGAAGCCCTCCTCGCCGAGGATCCGGCGATCCTTGAGGTCGGACTCGGTGATGTCGCCGACCGAGCTGCCGTCGACGAAGACGTAGCCGCAGCCGACCTTGCCGGCGACCTTGGCGATGCCGTCGACCAGGTCGACGACGATGCCGTCCTCGGCGATGACCACGTTGCCGACGCCCGTGGCCTTGGCCAGTGCGCCGTTGGCGAGCAGGTGTCGGATCTCGCCGTGCACCGGCATCACGTTGCGAGGCTTGACGATGTTGTAGCAGTAGAGGAGCTCGCCGGCGCTGGCGTGGCCGCTGACGTGCACGAGCGCGTTGCCCTTGTGCACGACTCGGGCGCCCCAGCGGGCCAGGCCGTTGATGACCCGGTAGACCGCGTTCTCATTGCCAGGGATGAGGCTCGAGGCGAGCAGGACGGTGTCGCCCTCCTCGATGTGCACGATGTGGTGGTCGCGCTGGGCGATCCGGCTGAGCGCGCTCATCGGCTCACCCTGCGACCCCGTGGAGATCAGCACCTGTCGCTCCGGCGGCAGGCTGCTGAGGTCCTTGGGGTCGATCAGGACACCCGCAGGCACGGTGAGGTGGCCGAGCTCCTGGGCGATTGCCATGTTGCGGACCATCGACCGACCGACGTACGCCGCCTTGCGGCCGTGCGCCGCGGTGGCGTCGAGGATCTGCTGCACCCGGTGCACGTGCGAGGCGAAGCAGGCCACAACGATCTTCTGCGTCGACTCGCGGAAGACCTGGTCGATCACCGGCGTGATCGACTTCTCGAGGGCGGTGAAGCCCGGGGTCTCGGCGTTGGTCGAGTCGGTGAGGAACAGGTCGACGCCCTCCTCCCCCAGCCGCGCGAAGGCGCGCAGGTCCGTGATCCGGCCGTCGAGGGGGAGCTGGTCCATCTTGAAGTCGCCGGTGTGCAGCACCATCTGGCCGCCGGCACGGATCGCGACGGCAAGGGCGTCAGGGATGGAGTGGTTGACCGCGACGAACTCGAGCTCGAACGGCCCCATCCGCAGGGTGTCGCCCTCCCGCACCTGGTGGTGGACCGTCTCCCTGAGCCGGTGCTCGCGCAGCTTGCCGTCGAGCAGGGCCAACGTGAGCTCGGAGCCGACGAGTGGGATGTCGCCCCGCTCGCGCAGGAGGTAGGGCGTCGCGCCGATGTGGTCCTCGTGGCCGTGGGTCAGCACGAGGGCCTCGACAGCGTCCAGCCGGTCCCGGATGGACTCGAAGTCCGGGAGAATCAGGTCGACTCCGGGGTGGTGGTCCTCGGGGAAGAGGACGCCGCAGTCAACCAACAGCAGGCGACCGTCGTGCTCGAAGACCGTCATGTTGCGGCCGACGTCACCGAGACCGCCGAGCGGCGTGACTCTCAGACCTCCCTTCGCCAGCGGTGCGGGCTCGGACAGCTCGGGGTGTGAGTGGCTCACGTACTTCCTTCGTAGGTCAGGTCAGAGGAGACCGGAGGCGGCCAGACCGGCGCGCAGTGCCTCGACCTCGCCGTCATCCAGCGGGACCAGCGGTCCCCGGACGTTGCGGTTGTCGAGGACGCCGAGCAGCTGCAGGACGGCCTTGGCCGTGGTGGCTCCGTAGTGCGTCACCCCCATGACGGCGTCGAACGCCGGCAGCAGCGAGGTGTAGAGGTCCAGGGCGCCCTGGTGGTCGCCGGCCTCGAAGCGGTCGATGAGCGTGCGCAACGGATCCGCGGCGGCGTGGCCCACCACCGAGACCAGTCCGACGGCGCCGTGGGCGAGGTAGCCGAGGATCAGCGCGTCGTCGCCGGAGTAGACCGAGTAGCCGAGCTGGGCCAGGCCCACCGTCGCGGTGGCGTCGCCGGTCGCGTGCTTCACGCTGGCGAACCGGTGGTCGATGGCGAGCTGCTCATAGACCGACATCGGGATCGCCTGGCCGGTGCGACCCGGGACGTCGTAGAGCATGATCGGGAGATCGGCGGCTCCGGCCACCTCGGTGAAGTGGTGGAGCATCCCCGCGGGGCCGGGCTTGTTGTAGTAGGGCGTCACGAGCAGGACGGCGTCGACACCGACCTTCTCCGCTTGACGCGAGAGCTCCATCGAGTGCGCGGTCGAGTTCGTGCCGACCCCGGCGATCACGCTGCCGCGGTCGCCCACGGCGTCTTTGACCGCCCTCAGGATCTCGGTGTCCTCCTCGACGGTCGTCGTGGGGCTCTCGCCGGTGGTGCCGCTGACCACGACCCCGTCGTTGCCGCTGTCGACCAGGTGGGCCGCGATGCGGGCGGTGCCGTCCAGGTCGACGGAGCCGTCGTCGTGGAACGCCGTCGCCATGGCCGTCAGGAGGCGGCCGTAGGGAGCTGACGTCATGACCCTCAGGTTAGTGCCTCACCGCCGCGCCACGACTCCCGACTCGTAGGCAAGCACCACGGCCTGCGTCCGATCCCGAACCTCCCGCTCGCGGTCGGTCAGCGTGGCGACCCGAGCAGCCGCCGCCTCGTCGACCTGTGGAGCGCGAGCAAAACTCGACAAGGAGCCGGCGAAGGGACGACGGAGCGACCAGAGCGTCTCCTGCGGGTTAGCGGCCGTCCACCAGCGGCATGACCTCCGCCGCCACGAGGCGCAGGTGGTCGAGGTCCTCGAGGTCGAGCGTCTGCAGGTACAGACGGGTCTGACCGGCGTCCGCGTAGCGGCCGATCTTGTCAACCACCTCCTCGACGGTCCCCGCCAGGCCGTTCTCGCGCAGCTCGCCGACCTCTCGGCCGATCGCCTTCGCGCGTCGGGCGAGCTCGGCCTGGTCGGCGCCGACGCACAGCACCAGTGCACTGGAGAACCGCATGCTCCCCGGGGCGCGGCCGATCGCCTCGCAGGCCCGGCGGACCCGCTCGTTCTGCTTCAGACCAGCCTCGAACGGCACGAACGGCAGGTTGAACTCGTCGGCGTAGCGGGCCGCCAGTGCCGGTGTCCGCTTCCTGCCGGTCCCGCCGATGAGGATCGGAGGCTTGGCCTGGGTCGGCTTCGGCAGGCCGGGCGAGTCCTTGACGGTGTAGTGCTCCCCGACGAAGGAGAAGTCGCCTCCGCTCCCCCACAGCCCGGTGATCACCGCGAGCTGCTCCTCCAGTACGTCGAACCGCTCGCCGGTCGGCGGGAACGGGATGCCGTACGCCGTGTGCTCGGCCTCGTACCAGCCGGCGCCCAGGCCGAGCTCGACCCGACCGCCGCTCATCTGGTCGGCGCCGGCGACCGAGATCGCGAGCGGGCCAGGGTGGCGGAAGGTCGCACTGCTCATCAGCGTGCCGAGCCGGATCGTGCTGGTCTCGCGGGCGATGCCTGCCAGGGTGACCCACGCATCGCTCGGGCCGGGCAGGCCGTCGGTGCCCATCGCCAGGTAGTGGTCGGAGCGGAAGAACGCCCCGAAGCCGAGACGCTCGGCCTCTTGCGCGACTCGCAGCAGGTCGTCGTAGGTCGCGCCCTGCTGGGGTTCGGTGAAGACCCGGAGCTCCATCTGTGGCATGGCTCTCAGCGTGCCAGCCGCTCCCAGCGCACGATCGTGAAGCCCTCGCGCGGCTCCCGGGAGACCTCGGACCAGACGGCCGTGTCGACAGGCGGATAGAACGTGTCTCCGTCCGGCTCGAGATCCACCTCGCTGAGCAGCTGCACGTCGGCGTACGGCAGCGCGGCCTCATAGATGGTCGCTCCCCCCGCGACGAAGACCTCACCGTCACCTGCCATCGCCACCGCCTCCTCCACGGAATGCGCGACCAGGACGCCCTCGGCCGACCAGTCCGGGTCGCGGGTGACGACGATGGTGATGCGTCCGGGAAGCGGCCTCCCGATCGACTCGTACGTCGCCCGGCCCATGACCAGCAGGTGGCCGAGCGTGGTCGCCTTGAAGTGCGCGAAGTCCTCGGGCAGGTGCCAGGGGATGCCGCCGTCCGCGCCGATCACGCCGTTCCGGGCGACCGCCGCAATGAGCGTGACGCTCATATGGCGATGGGTGCCTTGATCCCCGGGTGCGGGTCGTAGCCCCGGACGTCGACGTGCTCGAGGTCGAACGCGTCGAGCTCGGTGACCGCCGGGTCGAGCCACAGCCTCGGCAACGGCCGCGGGTCGCGGGTGAGCTGGAGCCGGGCCTGCTCGAGGTGGTTGGTGTAGAGGTGCGCGTCGCCGAGCGTGTGCACGAAGTCACCGACCTCGAGCCCGGTCACCTGCGCGACCATGTGAGTGAGCAGGGCGTACGACGCGATGTTGAACGGCACGCCGAGGAACACGTCCGCCGAGCGTTGGTAGAGCTGGCAGGACAGTCGGGCCGGCCGGTCATCCTGGGGAGCGACGTAGAACTGGAACATCGTGTGGCACGGCGCGAGCGCCATGTCGGGGATGTCAGCGACGTTCCAGGCGCTGACGATGTGGCGGCGCGAGTCGGGGTTGCCCCTGATCTGCTCGACCACCTGGGCGATCTGGTCGACGTGGCGGCCGTCGGGCGTCGGCCAGGACCGCCACTGGTAGCCATAGACCGGACCGAGGTCGCCGTCGGCGTCGGCCCACTCGTCCCAGATCGTGACGCGGCGGTCCTGGAGCCACTTGACGTTGGTGTCGCCACGCAGGAACCACAGCAGCTCGGCGAACACCGACCGCGTGTGCACCTTCTTGGTGGTGACCAGGGGGAAGCCCTCGCCCAGGTCGAAGCGCATCTGGTGGCCAAAGACGGAGAGTGTCCCCGTGCCGGTGCGGTCGGACTTCTCGACGCCTTCGTCGAGGATGCGGGTGACGAGGTCGAGATACTGCTGCACTCTCGGATCCTAGTCGCGCTCAGGACCGTCAGGCCGCGCCCCACGCGAGCGCGGATTCGGGCAGGTCGCGGTAGATCTCGATGACCAGGGGCAGGTCGTCGCCCACCTTGGTGATGCGGCGGGTGCCGGTGTGGTCGACGAGGTAGTGGGCGCCATGAGGGTCGCGCCACACGTAAATGCCTGGGAAGGGTTGCCGGACGTCCCATCGGCCGTGGGTCTTGATCCTGTGGTGCGGGATGGTCAGCGGGCCGTAGTTGCCGATGCCCGACTCACCACCCGCGTCGTAGGCAGTGGTGTGGTCGACCTGTTGGTCGCGTGAGGTGTTGCTTCCCCAGGGAAAGGTGTCGGCCGGCGTCATGAGCTGCACGGCCTCCCGATGTCGGTCCGGGATCTCGTAGGCATCGACTGGAGCCATCCCCACGAGGTCGATGACCGGGGCGATCTTGAAGCGACAGGTGGTCCCGAGCACCTCGCGGACGTAGGACTCGGTGACCATGCCGTGACCCTCGAGGCGCAACATCCGCTCGAGCGGGGTCCCGTCCGCGTCGACGTCCACGCCGCCCACGTAGCCATGCAGATAGAGGTTCACCGTGGGGGCATGGGCGGCGAGCTTGGTGGCGTCGGTGTCTGAGCCCGGTGTCAACAACATCAGGACCGCCCGCACCTGGCGCTGGTCGTCATCGAGGTCAGGGAAGTCATCGGCGATCGCGGCGCTGTAGGAGTCGACGGTGGCATCGATCAGGTCGATCACGGGAAGGGGCGCGCGGATCAGGTAGCAGCCCATCCCGTGCGCCTGGTCACGGACCTTCTTGGCGAACGTCGCCCGGCGGGCGCGCTCCTCCTTCTCCCGGGCCACCCCCGGGTTGGCCTGGGCGACCTTGGCCTCGACCAGAGCCTCGAACCGCGACCACGGGATCCGACCGTCGGCCGACTGGGCCACCGCGGCATCGACGTAGGCCGCCTCCTGCACCGACAGGAGACGAGTCTTGGAGACGACGTGGCGGGCGTAGGACACCCGGACCTCGCCGGCCTCGATCCGTGACTTGAGCTCCGGGTGGCGCTCGAGATCCAGTGCGTCGGCCATCAGCTGCGAAGCCGCATAGGTCGAGCGCCCGATCCGCGCACCCAGCTCGGCGGCCGCGAACTCCATCACCTCCGGAGTGCCGGCACCGCCGTACCTGCGCGGCTTCTCCCGACCCGGCTTGGCTGACTCCGTGGGGTCGAGCCGATCGGCGCAGTGGATGAGCGCCCACTGCCGCGCGGCCCTGAGCAGACCGACCTCGGCGTCGTGGCTCGTCTCCGCGCAGGTGCCGGCGAAGACGAGGACATCGTCCTCACCCATGTCGTCCAGCACCGTCGTCCCGAGCATGGATCCATTCCAGCACTGGCCACCGACACTGATGATGGGTCACTGACCCCGGCTGTGGATGGCCGCCACTTCAGCTCAGTGGGGACGGGGCGCGCCTGGCTCCCACCAGTCGGACGGCGATCGCACCGTCGGCGGCTATGAGCGGACGGTGATGATGCCCGTTCCAGGCGATGATGGCGGCAGGCGGTCCGCCTGCAGGGCTGATGTCGCATGTCGTCTATCCCGACGGTGACGGGTTCAGCATCACCGAGGTCTGGCGTTTGGAATCCGAGGGACACGAATACCTGGACGGAGTCCTGCGTCCACTGCGGGCCGAGTTGGGAATGACCAGCGCAGCATGGACGTGCCAGGAGCCACCAAGGCGATGAATGTCAGCCGCCCCGCCGCGCACGGAACTCCGCATGACAGTGCGTTCCGTACCGGCCGAATTTCGCCCACAGCGCGGGCCCCGTCAGATCTCAGCCTCACCACGCACCGTTGTCCGGGTCTCCCCGCCGACCCAGACCGCGTCACCCTCGCGGCTCACGTGCACACGGCCGCGCCGGCCGATGGCGGTGCCCTGCGCGGCGACGTACTGCTCGGGCAGGACGGTGCCGGCGAGCCACTGGCCGATGCTCGCGTTGAGGCTGCCGGTGACGGGGTCCTCGGTGGTCGAGTCGAAGGCCCGGACCTCGACGTCCGCCTCCGAGCCGCCATCACGCCACGGACCGACCACGCCGATGTCCCACCCGTCGAGCTTGCTGCGATCCGGCTCGAGCCCGAGGACGTCGTGGGCGTCGTGGAGCAGCACGCCGACCCAGCCGGGTCCGTTGTCGATCCACCGGGTGTCGACGATGTCGTCGCGACCGATGTTGAGGATGCCCGCGACGGTGGTGAGGTCCTCGGCACTCATCGGTCCTTCCCTGATCAGAGGCGGGGCCTGGAACGCGAGGCGCTCGCCCCGGCGGATGCTCACGAGCCCGGCCGCGCACTCCTGGACGACGTCCTCGCCGGACGGCGTCCCCCCGGCCTCCAGCCAGGCGTGCGCGCTGCCGAGGGTCGGGTGGCCGGCGAACGGCAGCTCTCGGCTCGGGGTGAAGATCCGCAGCCGGTAGTCGGCCGAGTCGTCGGTCGGCCGAAGCAGGAACGTCGTCTCGGACAGGTTCGTCCACTGCGCGAAGAGCTGCATGGTGTCGTCGTCGAGGTCGTCCGCGTCGTGCACGACCGCGACCGGGTTGCCGGTGAGCGGACCGGAGCCGAACACGTCGACCTGGCGGAGCTGGTGCACCCACGTCAACCTAGTGCGCGAGGATCGGCGCCTCGGAGTCCAGCACGAACGACGCCAGCACCTCGCACTGTCCGTCGTCGAGGTCGCAGGTGACCAGCTCACCCTGGACCGGGTTGCTGTCGTTGCCCTCCTGCGTCGCGAACCCGTCCGGGTCGACCGTGAGGTAGGTGATCGCCCCCTCCGGGGCCAGGACGACGTCGACGATGCGCAGGCTGCCGGGTGGCTCGACGGGGACCTGTTCCCCCGAACGGGTGTCGTAGACCAGCACCGATCCGTCGTCGGGGCTCCGGGTCGTCAGGTAGTTGCCGTCCAGTGACATCTCGCCACCGCGGCCGGGGACCACGTAGCTCAGGTTGAAGAAGGGCTGGTCGATCTCGAGATTGCGGTGGTCGACCTGGAACACCCGGTTCGCCGAGGACACGTCCACCAACCCGGCCGGCTCGATGACCTCGACGCGGCCCGGGTCGCGGACCGGCCGCCAGGCCCTGGCCCCGTCGGCGGTCGCGAAGTACACCGTCTCCTGGTCGATGGCGACGGGTCGCGTGTCCGGCAGGTCGCCGGGCCCCGTCTCGCCTGGGGGCAGGTCGAGCTCGCCGAGGAGCTCGCTGCGGCCCACGTCATAGACGAGCAGCCGCGGGTTGGCCCCCGCCGGATCGACCCACGCGACCCAGCCGAGGTCGTCCGAGGCGACGAGCGGCGCGCCCGGGTCCTTGGTGCCGAGCAGCCGCCGAGTGCCGTCGTCGGCGAGGTGGACCACCCGCCCGTCGACATCGCCGTACACCGCCCCTGCTCCGAGGACGGCAAGATCGCGCAAGGTGTCGACGACGTACGTCGCGTTGGCGAGATGGAGGACGTCGTCGGCGAACCACGCCACGTCGGCGGGGTTGCGCGACCGGTTGGGCTCCACGGCGTCGAGGCTGAACGCGTTCAGCTCCTCGCCGGGCTCGTCGTCATCGGCCCGCCAGGTCCAGAGGCCCAGCACCAGCGCGACGGCGGCGATGCCGGCCACCGTCGCGACCGACCGGCGGCGCCTCCAGGACGACCGGTCCTCGGCGACGTCGTCCTGGACGGGGAGCGAGAAGACGACCACCCGCTCCGCCGCCGCCCGGAGGGTTGCCGCGTCCGGATCCGCTGGCAGCGGGCCGCCCGCCTCGCGGCCGGCCACGGCCACCGCCTGGGCCGGGTCGAGCGCGGCGTACCTGCGCAGCACCAGGCCGGCCCGGATCTCAGGGGTCAGCCGGTCGAGAGCGGACAGGTCGGGAAGCGGCCAGTCATCATCGGCCCGTGGTCCGAGGACGGTCCACCACGGGCCACGCAGACACTCCTGCCACGCACCGAGCACCGCGCGGTGGACCACCACGTCCACGTCGTCGTGCTCGACCGCCCGCCGCCACCCCCGGCGGCACCGACGCAGGCCCGCCGAGACGGCGTCGGGGGCCAGGTCGACCGGGCAGCCGAGCAGGACCAGCGTCCGGACGAGCGAGGGCCAGCGGGCGCCGACGTAGCCGTGGAAGTCTCCCTCCTCGGTCCCGCTCGGATCGTGCATGAGGCAAAGAGTGCCTAAGCGGACAAGGCCATCGGCCCGTAGACGACCCGCTCGTGGTCGAACAGCGTGACGGCGGCGACGCCCTCGTCGGCCAGACCGGACCATGTCTCGCCCACCCAGGACTCGGCGTCGGCCTGCGAGGAGAAGCGCCGCCCGGCGTACTCCGGGGGCACCTCGACCTCGCTGCCGTCAGTGGCCTCGAGGCGCCACCACCACGGCCGCTCCGTGGGCGACGGCTGCCGGAAGGTGCTGGGCTGCTCGGGCAGGCTCATGACTCCCTGGTGCTCGGCTCGACGAACGGCGGCTTGGTCACCTGGAAGATCTCGCGTCGCCCACGCACGTCCACGCCGACCTCCGCATC
Source organism: uncultured Actinomycetota bacterium (assembly GCA_963802315.1). Classification (GTDB taxonomy): domain Bacteria; phylum Actinomycetota; class Actinomycetes; order Propionibacteriales; family Nocardioidaceae; genus Nocardioides. Next base: position 16,603 of record CAWDIF010000004.1, on the reverse strand, counting down.
CGGCGCGACCTGGGACGACACCAGCGCCAGGCCGACCCCCTTCTTCAGCGTCGGGGAGAACGTGCCCGAGGTGACCTCGCCGACCAGCAGGTCCTGGGTGAGGCTCACCCCCATCCCGGGTCGCGGGATGGCGCGGCCGGTGGCCACGAGGCCGCGCAGGATCCGGTCCGGGCCGGCCTCCTTCTCGCGCAGCAGCGCGTCGCGGCCCCAGAACGCTTCCTTGCCCCACCCGACGGCCCAGCCGAGTCGGGCCTGGTTGGGGGTGACGTCGAGCGAGATGTCCTGCCCGTGCAGCGGATAGCCCATCTCGGTGCGCAGTGTGTCGCGGGCACCGAGGCCGCACGGGAGCATGCCGTGCTCGGATCCGGCGCCCATGAGTGCGTCCCACAGGGTCACCGCCGACGTCGTTGGCGACGATCAGCTCGTAGCCGCGCTCGCCGGTGTAGCCGGTGCGGCAGACCACCACACCGATGCCTTCCTCCCCACCCGGCAGCTGCGCCTCGACGAACGACATGTAGTCGTGGCCGGTCGGCAGCCCGACGGCATCGAGCACCTCGTCCGACTTGGCACCCTGGACGGCCAGCACGGCGTACTGGTCGTGGTGGTCGGTGACGGTGATGCCGTCGGGAGCAGATTCGGTGAGCCGCCGGACCACCTCGGACGTGTTGGCGGCGTTGGGCACGAGCAGCACGCGCTCGTCGGTGTGGAAGTAGGCGATCAGGTCGTCGACGATGCCACCGGTCTCGGCGTCGCAGCACAGCGTGTACTGCGCCTTGCCGCGCCCGACCTTGTGCAGGTCGTTGGTCAGCGTCGCGTTGACGTAGTCGACCGCACCCGGCCCCGCGACCGTCGCCTTGCCGAGATGGCTGACGTCGAAGATGCCGACCGACTCCCGGACCGCCGTGTGCTCCTTGACGACTCCGGAGGGGTACTCGAGCGGCATCGTCCAGCCGCCGAACTCCGCGAACTTCGCACCCAGCGACTCGTGCCGCTCGTGCAGTGGCGAGGTCTTCGCCGCCGGGTTGCCCGCACTCATGTCACGGAACGTACTCGTTACAGTCGCCGAATGCCTGCCAAGACATACCGAGTCACGCTGCGCAACACGAGCCCGGCCAAGACCAGGTCCGACGCCGTGGTGGTGGGTCTGGTCTCCACGTCGAGGGGCGCGGTGGTCGCCGAGGGCGGCGAAGACGTCGCCAAGGCCTTCGGCCGCAAGCTCCGGCCGCTGCTGCTGACGTTCGGTGCCACGGGCAAGGCAGGCGAGGTCGTGCGGGTACCCGGCGGGGAGGTGACCAACGCCGGGCTCGTCGTCTTCGTCGGTCTCGGCAAGGCCGAGCGCGGCGGCCTGGTGCCGGCGGCGGCGGTACGCCGCGCAGCGGGCGCCGCAGCCCGCGCCGTCACCAACGCCGCCTCGGTCGCCCTGGCCCTGCCCGCCGACACTCCTGAGCTGCTTCGCGCAGTGGTCGAGGGCTACGCGCTGGGCGGCTACACGTACACGGCGTACAAGAAGGCGTCGACGGACGACGGCGGTCCGGGGGAGGTCGTCCTCCTGTCGCCCTCGGCCCGGCGTGCTGAGATGCAGAGCGTGGTCGATGAGGCCGTGGTCCTCGCAGAGGCCGTTGCCACTGCCCGCGACTGGGTCAACACCCCACCCGGCGACTTCACGCCGCCGATGTTCGCCGAGGCCGTGGTCGCGGCGGCCAAGCAGACCTCCAAGGGTCGCGGCGCAGGCAAGGTGGGCGTCACCGTGCTCGACGAGAAGCAGCTGCCGAGCTCGGCTGCGGCGGCATCCTCGGGGTCGGGGCAGGGCTCGGCCGCCCCGCCGCGGCTCGTCGAGCTGACCTACTCCCCCGCCAAGCCGATCGCCCACCTCGCGCTGGTCGGCAAGGGCGTCACCTTCGACTCCGGCGGTCTCACCATCAAGCCGGCGACCTCGCATGAACGAGATGAAGTCCGACATGGCCGGCGCGGCCGCGGTCGTGCAGGCGACGCTGGCGATCGCCCAGCTCGGGCTGCCGGTCAAGGTGACCACCTTCGTCCCGATGGCGGAGAACATGGTCTCCGGCACTGCCGATGCGGCCCGGCGACGTGCTGACGATGTACGGCGGCACGACCGTCGAGGTGCTCAACACCGACGCCGAGGGCCGGCTGATCCTGGGCGACGCGCTGGTGCGCGCGACCGAGGTGAAGCCCGACGTGATCCTCGACGTCGCCACCCTGACCGGCCACATGGTCGTCGCGCTCGGCGACAAGGTCGCCGGCGTGCATGGGCTCCGACGACATCGTCGAGGCCGTGCTGGCCGCGTCCGAGACCGCCGGCGAGGCGCACTGGCCGATGCCGATCCCCGAGGCGATGGACGAGCGCATCCACTCCAGCAAGATCGCCGACCTCTCCCAGCACGACTGGATCCGCTGGGGCGGCGGACTGTTCGCGGCGGCGTTCCTCCGCGAGTTCACCGGCGGCCTGCCCTGGGCGCACCTCGACATCGCCGGTCCCGCCTTGAACTCCGGCGGCCCTTCAGGGCACCACACCTTCGGCGGCACCGGCTTGGCCGTGGCGACGCTGGTGGACTACGCGCGGAGGCTCGCGGAGGGCTAGAGACCCTCCTGCTTCTTGCGGCGGTTGTAGTCACGCATCCGCTGCGGGATGCCGACCACCGCGGCGTCGTAGGACGGCACCTGGTGCTTGTTGCAGAACTTGTGGGCCCAGTCGACCGAGGGGACGCGGCGCCGGGTCCACTCGCCGTCGTGGGCCACCAGCAGCAGGGTCACGTCGCTGACGGCGGTGCGCGGCTCCACGAAGCCCTCGACTCCCTGCCGCTCGATCACCCAGGTGTGCAGGTGATCCTGGTCCACGTTGTCCGAGGCGCGCACCCGGGTCGAACCGGTGCGATAGCCGTCGCGCGGCGGACGGCTCATCTTGGTCCGGGGGCTGCGCCGGAAACGGTCCATCCACGACATGTCGACAAGTGTGCCTTGCGAAGCCGAGAGGACGCTGCGGACCACTGGCGATCGGTCGCTGGACACGCGGTGTCGAAGTGCAAGGATGGGCAGGTGGCGGACTTCGACGTGCTCGTCCTCGGGGCCGGGTCCGGTGGCTACGCCTGCGCGCTGCGCGCGGCCCAGCTCGGGCTGACGGTCGGGCTGGTGGAGAAGGGCAAGCTCGGCGGCACCTGCCTGCACGTCGGCTGCATCCCCACCAAGGCCCTCCTGCATGCCGCCGAGGTCGCCGACAGCGCCCGCGAGGCGTCCGCAGTTCGGCGTCGACGCGACCCTCGAGGGCATCGACATGGCCGGGCGTGAACGCCTACTCAGGACGGCGTCGTCTCGCGCCTCTTCAAGGGGCTGACCGGGCTGATCACCAGCCGCGGCATCACCGTGCATCGAGGGACGGGGCCGGCTGACCGGTCCGCGCGAGGTCACCGTGTCCGCAGCCGGCCGCGACACCGCCTACACCGGCAAGCACGTCGTGCTGGCCTCCGGCTCCTATCCCAAGACGCCTGCCCGGCCTCGAGATCGACGGCGACCGCATCCTCACCTCCGAGCATGCGCTGCGGCTCGACCAGGTGCCCGCGTCGGTCATCGTGCTCGGCGGCGGCGTCATCGGCTGCGAGTTCGCCAGCGTCTGGCGCAGCTTCGGCGCCGAGGTGACGATCGTCGAGGCGCTCCCCCGGCTGGTCGCCGGCCGAGGACGAGGCGTCGTCCAAGGCGCTCGAGCGAGCGTTCCGCAAGCGCAAGATCACGATGCGCACCGGCACCCCGTTCCAGAGCGCCAAGACCACCGACGACGGTGTCGCCGTGACGGTCGAGGGAGGCGACGTGATCGAGGCCGAGCTGCTGCTGGTCGCGGTGGGTCGCGGTCCGGTCGACCGAGGGCCTCGGCTACGAGGAGCAGGGCGTGCGCCATGGACCGCGGCTTCGTGCTCACCGACGAGCGCTGCCGCACCAACGTCGAGAACGTGTGGGCCGTCGGCGACATCGTGCCCGGCCTCCAGCTCGCTCACCGCGGCTTCCAGCAGGGCATCTTCGTGGCCGAGGAGATCGCCGGCCTCGCCCCGGCGACGATCGACGAGACCGGCATCCCCCGGGTGACCTACTCCCACCCCGAGATCGCCTCGGTCGGGCTCGACCGAGGCGCAGGCGCGCCGAGACGCACGGCGCCGACGCCATCGAGCACGCTGACCTACGACCTCGGCGGCAACGGCAAGAGCCAGATCCTCAAGACCCAGGGCTTCGTCAAGCTGGTCGCCGTCAAGGACGGCCCGGTCATCGGCGTCCACCTGGTCGGCGACCGGGTCGGCGAGCTCATCGGCGAGGCGCAGCTGATCTACGGCTGGGAGGCGCACGCCGAGGACGTCGCGCCGCTCGTCCACGCCCACCCCACCCAGAACGAGGCGCTCGGCGAGGCCCACCTGGCGCTCGCCGGCAAGCCCTTGCACGCCCACGCCTGACCGCGACCTACACGAGACACTGAGCGAAGGAGCTCCATGGCCACCGAAGTCACCCTCCCAGCACTGGGCGAGTCCGTCACCGAGGGCACCGTCACCCGCTGGCTCAAGCAGGTGGGCGACGAGGTCGCGGTCGACGAGCCGCTGCTGGAGGTCTCCACCGACAAGGTCGACACCGAGATCCCCTCACCGGTCGCCGGGACGCTGCTGGAGATCAAGGCCGAGGAGGACGAGACCGTCGAGGTCGGCGCGATCCTCGCCATCATCGGCGACGTCGAGCGAGTGCTGGCGGCGTCCGAGCGCCGGCGGGCGAGCCGAGGGTGGCAGCCGAGGCGGCGGCGGAGCCTGTGCCGGAGCCCGTAGCCCGAGCAGGCCGGAGCCCGAGCCCGAGCGAGCCGCAGCCCGAGCCGGCGAGGCCTGCCGAGAGCCTCGTCCGCTGGTGAAGGCGACGGTGACGCGCACCTCGGTGACCCTGCCCGCCCTGGGCGAGTCCGTCACCGAGGGCACCGTCACCCGCTGGCTGAAGTCAGGTCGGCGACGAGGTCGCGGTCGACGAGCCGCTGCTCGAGGTCTCGACCGACAAGGTCGACACCGAGATCCCCTCACCGGTCGCGGGCACCCTCCTCGAGATCAAGGTCGCGGAGGACGAGACCGTCGAGGTCGGCGCGAGCTGGCGGTGATCGGGTCCGGCGCCGTCGTCGCCGCCGCCAGCGACCAAGGAGCCCGAGCCAGCGCCGAGCCGGAGCCAGAGCCAGCGCCAGTGAGCCCGAGCCAGAGCCCGAGGCCGAGCAGGTCGGAGCCCGACGCCGAGCCGCAGCCCCGGCAGCCCGCCGCCCCGGCCCCGGCACCCTCCGCTCCCGCCCCGACTGCCGGCGACGACGGCCCCGGCTACGTCACGCCGCTGGTCCGCAAGCTCGCGACCCAGCACGGCGTCGACCTGGCTGCCGTGACCGGCACCGGGGTCGGTGGCCGGATCCGCAAGCAGGACGTGCTCGACGCCGCCAAGGCGGCCGAAGTGGCCGAGGCACCGGCCGCGAGCACCGCGGCTCCGACCACCTCGACCGGTCGAGCCGCCGCTGGGGCACCGACGCCCTCGCCGCTGCGCGGCACCACGGAGAAGATCTCGCGGCTGCGCAAGATCATCGCCGAGCGGATGATCGACTCGCTGCAGACCTCGGCCCAGCTCACGCAGGTCGTCGAGGTCGACGTCACCAACGTCGCGCGGCTGCGGGACGCGGAGAAGGCCGACTTCGTGGCCCGCGAGGGCGTCAAGCTCAGCTACCTGCCGTTCTTCGCCAAGGCCGCGATCGACGCGCTCAAGGAGCACCCCAAGCTCAACGCGACCATCGACACCGAGGCCGGCGAGGTCACCTACTACGACCGCGAGAACCTCGCGTTCGCGGTGGACACCGAGAAGGGCCTGCTCACGCCGGTCGTCAAGGACGCCGGTGACCTCTCGGTCGCCGGGCTGGCCAAGAAGATCGCCGACGTCGCCGAGCGGACCCGGACCAACAAGATCGGCCCCGACGAGCTCTCCGGTGGCACCTTCACGATCACCAACCTCGGCAGCGTCGGGGCCCTGTGGGACACGCCGATCATCAACAAGCCGCAGGTGGCGATCCTGGGGCCCGGCACGGTCGTGAAGCGCCCGGTCGTGATCGACGACCCGAACCTCGGCGAGACGATCGCGGTGCGCTACATGGTCTACCTGGCGCTGACCTACGACCACCGCCTGGTGGACGGCGCCGACGCGGGACGCTTCCTCCAGGAGGTCAAGAAGCGCCTGGAGTCCGGTCAGTTCGAGGTCTGAGGTCGAGCGGGTGTCCGCCGGTCACGAACCGGCGGTCACCAGACCCGACTCGTAGGCGAGGACGGCCAGCTGGACCCGGTCGCGCAGGCCGAGCTTGCTCAACAGCCGCGAGACGTACGTCTTGACGGTGGCCTCGCCCAGGAACAGCTCGCCGGCGATCGCGGAGTTGGACAGGCCCCTGGCGATCAGCCGGAGTACCTCGACCTCACGCTCGGTGAGGTCGCCGATCACCTCGGGGAGCGCCCCGGGCAGCGGCGCGGCCACGAACCGCTCGAGAAGACGGCGCGTCAGCGCCGGGGCCAGCATCGTCTCGCCCCTGGCCACGGCGCGGACCGCCTGCACCAACCCGTCCGGCGACACGTCCTTGAGCAGGAAGCCGCTCGCCCCCGCGCGGACTGCGGCATAGACGTACTCGTCGAGGTCGAACGTCGTGAGTGCCAGGACCCGCACCCTCGGATGGGCGGCCACCAGTCGCCGGGTGGCCTCGATGCCGTCGAGACGTGGCATCCGCAGGTCCATGAGCACCACATCAGGCTTGGTCGTCCGCACCACCTCCAGTGACGCGAGGCCGTCCCCCGCCTGACCGACGACCGTCATACCGGCGCGCTCGAGGATCAGGGCGAAGCCGCTGCGCACCAGCTCCTGGTCATCGACCACCACGACCCGCAGCGCGTCGGTCACGGGGTCACCGCCGGAAGAACGGCTTGGACGGCGAAGCCGGACCCGTTGACCGTCGCGGCCTCCAGCGCGCCGCCGTACAACGCGGCACGCTCCTGCATCCCGATCAGGCCGTGGCCGCCGTGCGGGTCAGCCGCGCCGACCCCGTCGTCGACCACCTCGATCCGCAGGTCGTCGGGACCGTACTCCAGGACGACGCGCACGGAGGCGGCACGGGAATGACGCCGGACGTTGGTGAGGGCCTCCTGGACGATGCGGTACGCCGCCAGGTCGACCCCGGCGGGAAGGGATCGCACCTCGCCGACGACGTCCAGGTTCGCCCGCATCCCCGTTGCCCGGGCTCCCTCAACGAGGCCCGGCACGCACTCGACCCCCGGCTGCGGGGAGAGCGAGCCCCGCTCGGTCGCGTCCCGGAGGACCTCAACCACCCGGCGCATCTCGGCCAGCGCCCCCGTGCCCGTCTCGCGGATCGTGCTCAACGCCGCGCGCACGTAGTCGGGGTCGTCAGCGACGACCTGCTCGGCCGCTCCGGCCTGCACGACCATCGAGGTCACCGAGTGCGCCACGATGTCGTGCAGCTCGCGGGCGATCCTGGTCCGCTCCTCCACGACCGCTGCCAGTGCCTGCTCGGCCGCGGCGACCTCGGCGTCGATGGCGCGTCTCGTCGATTCGCGGGAACGACGCTCGAGCTGGCTGAGCCGCAGGCCGACGCCCCAGATCAGGGCGATCGCGCCCCAGTGGAAGACGATCTCGCCCGGGGTCTGCAACTCGGGTACGAGCAGGTCCACCCCGAGCAGGGCGAGTGCGGCCGCGGCAGCGCCGACGAGCGGTTCGCGCCCGCGGCCGTGCCGCGCGGTCGAGAAGACGGCGATGCCCATCGTGACGAACTGCCCGAAGAACGTGACGAGGGTCGTGCTGACTGCCATGACCGCGAACCACGAGAACAGCACGACCAACTGGGCCGGCAGGGGGTGCCTCCGGCGCTGGGACACTGCGAGGGCCGAGAGGACGACGGCCACCGTGGTGGCGGCCGCGGACCCGTCGCCCTGGACCGAGGAGAAGGGCACCCAGACCTCGGCGAGGCCAACCACGCCGACGACGACAGCCAGCCCGACGTCGAAGAGGTGTCGCCGCAGTCGGTCCACGCGGCCACGATAGGACCGTCGATCCGGGCGTGGCGTCATCCTGAGGATGACTCGTCGGTCAACCTGCGGGGTCCTCAGAGACGTCCCGCGGCCGATGACCAGCGACCCGGTCGCGAGGTTCGCTCAGGTGGACACCACCCGACCACCCAGGAGTGCCCATGAACGACACCGCAGCCTTCCGCCGAGCAGTCACCGTCCTCGGCCTCGCCGGCGCCGTGATCACCACCGCCGTCTGGACCGTCCTCGAGCCGGCCTTCCCCTCCGATCAGGCCGAGCGGCTGGCGGCGATCGCGGACGGTGGCACGGGGGCTGCTGTCTCGGCCGCCTTCTTCCCCCTGTCCCAGTTCTTCATGCTGGCGGCGGTCCTGGGCATCGGTCACCTCGTCCGCGGAGGCGCGCCGCGGCTGTCTAACCTCGGCACCACCCTGGCGGTGCTCGGCGTCCTCGGCCACTGCGTGTTCGCCGGTGCGTCCCTGATGACCGTGACCATGGCCGACGACATCGCGAACCGCGCGGTCTTCGCGGATCTCGTGAGCGACTTCGAGTCGTCGCCGATGATGGTGTTCGCTGCGGTCGGACTAGTCGGCACAGTCCTCGGGCTCGTGCTGCTCAGCCTCGCGCTGTGGCGGACCAGGGTCGCCCCTCGATGGGTCCCGGCGCTGCTGTGGCTCTTCCTGCTCGTGGAGTTCGCGGGCTCCGCCCTGAGCGACCAGGCGACGTACGCCTCGCTGGTCTGTCTCGCCATCGCGTTCATTGCCCTGGCCCGGACCGTCGCCCTGACGCCGCGCAGCAGCTGGGAGGTCCCCTTGGCTGCGTGACAGGCTGAGCGCATGGCACTGAACGTGGTGATCGCGGGCTCGTCCGGCTTCCTCGGCACGCACCTCTCGAGGGAGCTGGTCGGGCGTGGGCACTCGGTGGTCGCGCTCGTCCGTCGTCCGTCGTCCGCGCCCGACGAGTCGAGCTGGGACCCCTACGCAGGCTCCTACGAGCGACAGGTCATCGAGTCGGCCGATGTCGTGGTCAACCTCGCGGGCGCTCCGACCCTGGGCAACCCGCACTCGAAGAAGTGGGCTCGCGAGCTCCGCGAGAGCCGCGTGCGGACCACGACCGTCCTGGCCCACGCGATCGCCGACAGCGACCGCGCGCCGGCGTACCTGGCAGGCAACGGCATCAGCTTCTACGGCGACCGCGGCGGCGAGGTGCTCACCGAGGAGTCCGACAGCCGAGGCGACGCACTGCTCACCTCGGTGACCCGTGACTGGCAGGCGGCCGCGGACCCGGCGGTCGAGGCCGGAGCCCGGGTCTGCGTCCTGCGCACATCACCGGTGATGGACCGCCGCAGCGCACCGCTCAAGCAGCTCCGGCTTCTCTTCAGGGTCGGCCTCGGGGGGCGCTTGGGCGGCGGCGGCAACTACATGCCGATGCTGTCCCTGCGGGACTGGGTGGGCGGTGTCGCCCACCTCGCCGAGCACGACTCCGTGTCGGGGCCGGTCAACCTCATCTGCCCGAAGCCACCCACGAACGCCGAGTTCACCGAGGAGCTGGCCCACCAGCTCTCGCGCCCGTCGTTCGCCAACGTCCCGGGGCGCCTCATCAGGCTCGGTGCGGGCCGGATGTCCGACGAGCTGCTCGGCTCGGTGAACGCCCGTCCGGTCGTCCTCGAGTCTGCCGGCTACGAGTTCAGGGACCGCAACGTCGCCGAGGTGCTGCGCGCCGGGCTCAGCTCACCGAGCTGACCAGCCACTCGCCCCCGACCCTGTGGAGCACGACCGTGCGCGAGGTCGGCGCGTCGTTCGGCAACGCGACGCCGGCGACCGTCGCACCCACGACCCGATCCACGACCGCCAGCTCCCAGCGGTCCGGCGCGCGCGCCACCTCGTCGATCGACAGCACCTGCATGTCGAGGCCCCGGACGACCAGGCCGCGGGCGCGCCACCGCTCCAGCATCGCGACATCCCGCTCCCCCGCGACCGACCTCGGCGTGTAGAGAGCCCGCAGACGTCGTACGTCCCCCTCTGCCCAGGCCTCTGAGCGCTGAGCGTCCCAGTGGTCGAGGACCGGACCCGGGAGCAACGACAGCACCGCGGACACGAGAACTGCGATCAGGTTCACCCCTCCAGTCCTACCCGGGAGCGGCGGTGCGACGTCATCGTCATCCACAGGCAGACTGGATGGGCACCCGAGTAGCCTCGACAGGGTGAGTGCTCCCCTCTTCGAGGTCGCCGGGCTCGGCGACGAAGCGGTCGACTACCTCGTCGCGTGGGAGCTCCAGCGCAGGGTGCACCAGCAGGTCGTCGACCGCGAGCGAGCCGACACCGTGCTGCTGCTCGAGCATCCTGCGACCTACACCGCGGGCAAGCGCACCGAGCCGCACGAGCGACCCGCCGACAGCGGGGGGGCTCCGGTCATCGAGGTCGACCGCGGCGGCAAGATCACGTTCCACGGCCCTGGCCAGCTCGTGGCGTACCCCATCGTCCGGCTCCCCGAGCACGTCCTGGTCGTCGACTTCGTCCGCCGCCTCGAGGAGGCGATGATCGCGACCTGCGCCGATCTCGGTGTCGAGACCGCCCGCATCCCCGGGCGCAGCGGCGTCTGGCTGAGGGACCCGGAGCGCAAGATCGGCGCGATCGGGCTGCGCGTCTCGCGGGGCGTCACCATGCATGGCATCGCGCTCAACTGCGACGTCGACCTCGGGTGGTACGACCGCTTCGTGCCGTGCGGCATCGCCGACGCCGGCGTCACCACGCTCTCCCACGAGCTGGGCCGCGACGTCCCGGTGGCCGAGGTGCTGCCGGTCCTGCAACGGCGGCTCACCGAGCTGCTCGCCTGGGAGTCGTACGCCGCCACACCCGACTACGACCCGCGACCCGAACCCGGTCGCGGACCGCGTGTCGAGGTGCTGACGCCCTGAGGTGACCCTGACGTGACCTAGGGTCGCCCGATGGGCGAAGCCGTGGTCGAGACACGCGGGCTGCGCAAGGAGTTCTCCGTCCGCCGCGGGACCAGGGTGGCGGTCTCGGACCTCGACCTCACGGTCCGGGCCGGTGAGGTCCACGGCTTCCTCGGCCCCAACGGCTCGGGCAAGACCACGACCATCCGGATGCTCCTGGGACTGGCTTCGGCCACCGAGGGCGAGATGGCCCTGTTCGGTCGGCCGGTGCCGGCGGCGCTCCCCGAGGTCATGGGCCGGGTCGGTGCGGTCGTCGAGTCACCGAAGTTCTCCCCCAACTTCAGCGGATGGCAGAACCTGCTGCTGCTGGCGCGGGCGGTGGGCGTCAACGACGCGCGGGTCGCCCGGGCCGTCGAGACCGTGGGACTCACCGGGCGCGACCGGGAGCGCTACAAGACCTACTCGCTGGGCATGAAGCAGCGTCTGGCGATCGCAGCCACGCTGCTCAAGGACCCGGCGCTGCTGATCCTCGACGAGCCGACCAACGGCCTGGACCCCTCCGGTATCCGCGAGGTCCGCGAGGTCATCCGCGGCCTCGGTGAGGCGGGCGTGACCGTGCTCCTCAGCTCCCACATCCTCGCCGAGGTCCAGCAGGTCTGCACCGCGGCCACGATCCTCGGCAACGGCCGGACGCTCGCCAGCGGCAGCGTCGCCGACCTCATCGGTGCCGGCACGACCCAGCGGGTCGTCGCACCCGACGTACCCGCCGCACGCACCGCGCTCGAGGCCGCCGGCCTGCGCGTCACCGGCCAGGACGGGCCTGCGCTGCTCGTCGACACCGCTCGGCCCGCCGAGGTCGCCAGGGCCCTGGGTGAGGCCGGCGTCTGGCTCACCGAGCTCAGCCCGGTGCGCGCCGACCTGGAGTCGATCTTCCTCCAGCTCACCGAGGGTGAACGGCTCGGCGGCAGCATCGCCTGGCCGACCGACGGGGGCCAGGCGTGAACCGGCTGGTCAGGGTCGAGCTGACCCGTCTGGTGTGGCGCCGGGCCGTCGTGATCCTGCTCGTGCTCGCGGTCCTGCTCCCCGCCGCCGTCTTCGTCCTGCGCGTACTCGACACCCGGACCCAGACCCTCGACCAGGTGGCGGCCTCCAACGGCTCCTACGTCCTCGACGAGGTCCAGAACTGCGTCGACCGTCCACGCCAGTACGACGTCGCCCACGCCGAGGACGTCCAGCTGGCGTGCGAGGAGAAGATCACCGGTTGGTACGGCAACAGCCCGCTCGACCTCCGCGAGGAACGTGAGGCGGGCGGCGCACTGGCCGCGCTCCTCCTGCTCGGCATGCTCATGCTCCTGGCAGGCATCACGTTCGCCGGCCACGACTGGAGCACCGGGTCCATGAGCAACCAGCTGCTGTTCGAACCACGGCGGGCTCGGGTCTGGGCTGCCAAGGCGGTCGCGGTCGCGCTGGTCGCCGGTGTGGTCTCGTTCGCGGTCCTGGTCGCGTTCTGGACGGGGCTCTGGGCCACCGTCTCGATCAGGGACCTCCCGATCCAGGACGGTGCGGTCGCGGCCGGCTACAAGCAGACCGTGCTCGGCGCGGCGTTCGTGGTCTTCACAGCGCTGCTCGGCTACGCCCTGACCATGCTGCTCCGCAGCACGGTGGCGACCATCGGCGTCCTGTTCGCGGTCGGCTTCCTGTGCCTGGTCATGGCGGGATTCCTCGGACTCGACGGAAGTGGGGTCGAGCGGGTGATGCCGTGGGGCAACTTCTACGCCTACGCGGTCGGGTCCTACCGGTTCTACGACTACGACGCCTGCAACTTCACTGGGGACTGCCCTCGGCAGCTCATCACCCGGCTCCAGTCGGTCGTCTACTTCGCGGTCCTCCTGGGCGCCGTGAGCGTGCCGTCGTTCCTCGCGCACCGCGCGCGGGACGTTCCCTAGTCCGGCGTAGGCTCGACGCCGTGAGTTCTCCCGTGCCCGAAGGTCGCAAGCTGCTGCGCCTCGAGGTCCGCAACGCCGAGACACCGATCGAGCGCAAGCCCGAGTGGATCAAGACCCGGGCCAAGATGGGTCCGGAGTACACCGCCCTCAAGAGCCTGGTGAAGTCCGAGGGTCTCCACACCGTGTGCCAGGCGGCCGGCTGCCCCAACATCTTCGAGTGCTGGGAGGACCGCGAGGCGACGTTCCTCATCGGCGGCGACCAGTGCACGCGCCGCTGCGACTTCTGCCAGATCGACACCGGCAAGCCGGAGCCGCTCGACCGCGACGAGCCGCGCCGGGTCGCCGAGTCCGTACAGGACCATGCAGCTGCGCTACGCCACCATCACCGGCGTCGCCCGCGACGACCTGCCCGACGGTGGCGCCTGGCTGTACGCCGAGACGGTGCGCGCCATCCACGAGCTCAACCCGGACACCGGCGTCGAGAACCTCATCCCCGACTTCAACGGCAAGCCGGACCTGCTCCACGAGGTCTTCGAGTCACGTCCCGAGGTGCTGGCCCACAACGTCGAGACGGTGCCGCGGATCTTCAAGCGGATCCGTCCGGCGTTCCGCTACGACCGCTCGCTCGACGTCCTCACCCAGGCCCGCGACTTCGGGCTGGTCACCAAGTCCAACCTGATCCTCGGCATGGGCGAGACGCGCGAGGAGGTCTCCCAGGCGCTGAGCGACCTGCACGCGGCCGGCTGCGAGCTGGTCACGATCACCCAGTACCTGCGGCCCTCGCCGCGGCACCACCCGGTCGAGCGGTGGGTCAAGCCCGAGGAGTTCGTCGAGCTCGCGGCCGAGGCCGAGGAGATCGGCTTCTCCGGGGTGCTCTCCGGACCCGCTGGTGCGTTCGTCCTACCGCGCGGGTCGCCTGTACCGTCAGGCGATGGACGCCCGCCAGGGCGCCTCCGCCTGACACCACGCCGCCACCCGAGATAGGCAGTCGCACCAGCATGGCCAACGCCACCACTCCCCCCTCGGAGATGAGCCGCCGCAAGCAGTTCCTCGAGACCTACCGGATGGCCAAGACGTCGGACCGGTTCATCGGTCCGATCCTGCTCGGCACGTTCTTGGTCGTCGGCGCGGTGGGCTTCGTGATCTTCAAGTCCTGCCGGGCGCCGGTGCGATCGAGTGGATCCTCGCGGTGGTCGGCGGCCTGATGTTCGGCCTGCTGGCGATGCTGATCCTGTTCGGGCGACGCGCCCAGAACGCGGCGTACAACCAGATGGAGGGCCAGCCCGGTGCGGCCGCCGCGGCGCTCCGGATGCTGCGCCGAGGCTGGAAGACCGACCCGGCGATCGCGTTCACCAAGCAGCAGGACATCGTCCACCGCGTCGTGGGCCCGCCCGGCATCGTGCTGATCGGCGAGGGCAACCCCAACCGGCTTCGTCAGCTGATGACCAACGAGCGCCGCAAGCACGAGCGCGTGGTCGCGGAGACGCCGATCCACGAGGTGATGTGTGGCAACGGCGAGGGCCAGGTTCCCCTGCCCAAGCTCGTGCGCCACGTCCAGAAGCTCGGCCGCCAGGTCAAGGGCCCCGAGCTCACCGACATCCTCAACCGGCTCAAGGCACTCGACGCCCAGCGCTCGCTCATGCCGATCCCCAAGGGCCCGGTGCCGACCAGCATGAAGGGCATGCGCGGCAACATGCGCGGTCGCTGAGCGTCGTACCCTTCAGCGCGAAGCGGCTCGACCGGTCAGCCCCCGCCAGGTGTGCAGGGTCACCGTCGCCGAACCGGCCGCGAGGTCGTGCAACCCCCGGCCGTCCGGTCGGAAGACCAGTGGCGGGATGACCAGTGCGATCAGCACCTGCCGGGCCAGGGCCCGGAGCGGGTCGACGTTGCCGCCCCGGTCCACAGCCACCACCCGGAGCCGGGTGGCCAGCTGGCCGAAGGAGCCGCCGAGGAGGGCGGTGAAGGCGGCGGTCTCCAGGACGAAGACGCCGAGCACCAAGAAGTTGCCGGCGCCGGGATCGCGGTAGATCTCGAACAGCGGCGGGATCGCCACGACGACGAGAGTGCTGGCCAGCCAGTCGACGGCCAGCGCGAGGATGCGCCGGCCCCAGGACGCGGTCTCGAACGGCAGCTGGGTGACGGGCACGGTGGTCAGGTTAGCCAGAGCCCGCCAGCGGTTCGGACACCCGTTACACGGGCGCAACATCCGCGATACGGTCGCGAAACCCGCCCTTCGGAGCATGGCGGCAGATTCCCGCAGCCAAGGAGAGTGAATGTTCAGCAACAGCGACGAGCTGCTCAAGTACGTCAAGGACGAGGGCATCGAGATGGTCGATGTCCGCTTCGTCGACCTGCCCGGCATCGAGCAGCACTTCACCGTCCCCGTCTCGTCGTTCGACCAGTCGGTCTTCGATGACGGCCTTGCCTTCGACGGTTCATCGATCCGCGGTTTCCAGGCCATCAACGAGTCCGACATGGCGCTGTTCCCGGACCCGAGCACGGCGTTCCTCGACCCGTTCCGGACCGCCAAGACGCTCAACCTGAGCTTCTTCATCCACGACCCGATCACCGGTGAGGCCTACTCGCGCGACCCGCGCAACATCGCACGCAAGGCGCTTGCCTACCTCGGCACCACCGGCATCGCGGACACGGCGTACTTCGCGCCAGAGGCCGAGTTCTACATCTTCGACTCGGTCCGCTACTCCACCGGAGCCAACGAGGGCTACTACCACATCGACTCCGTCGAGGGCTGGTGGAACTCGGGCCAGGAGGGCGACAACCGGGGCTACAAGACCCGCTTCAAAGGTGGCTACTTCCCCGTGGCGCCGTACGACCACTACGGCGACCTGCGCGACGAGATGGTCAAGAACCTCGAGGCCTGCGGCCTGCTCGTCGAGCGCTCGCACCACGAGGTCGGCACCGCCGGCCAGGCGGAGATCAACTACCGCTTCGACACGCTGCTCAAGGCCGCGGACGACGTGATGAAGTTCAAGTACCTCATCAAGAACACCGCCTGGGAGGCCGGCAAGTCGGTCACCTTCATGCCGAAGCCGATCTTCGGTGACAACGGCTCGGGCATGCACGTGCACCAGTCGCTGTGGTCCGGCGGCGAGCCGCTGTTCTACGACGAGACCGGGTACGGCGGCCTGTCCGACATGGCGCGCTGGTACATCGGCGGCATCCTCAAGCACGCGCCGTCGCTGCTGGCGTTCACCAACCCGACGGTGAACTCCTACCACCGCCTGGTGCCGGGCTTCGAGGCGCCGATCTCGCTCGTCTACTCCTCGCGCAACCGGTCCGCATCGGTCCGCATCCCGATCACGGGCTCCAACCCCAAGGCCAAGCGCATCGAGACCCGGTTCCCCGACCCGTCGGCGAACCCGTACCTCGCGTTCTCGGCCCTGATGCTCGCCGGTGTCGACGGCATCAAGAACAAGATCGAGCCCGCCGCCCCGATCGACAAGGACATCTACGAGCTGCCGCCGGACGAGATGGCCGAGATCGCCCAGGTCCCGACCTCGCTCGACGCGGTGCTCGATCGCCCTCGAGGAGGACCACGACTACCTGACGGTCGGCAACGTCTTCACGCCCGACCTGATCGAGACCTGGATCCGGTACAAGCGAGAGAACGAGATCGCGCCCGTGCAGCTGCGTCCGCACCCGCACGAGTTCGAGCTCTACTACGA
>CAWDIF010000003.1:0-36136 GCA_963802315.1 uncultured Actinomycetota bacterium | reverse complement strand
CCGTCAGGGACATGACGACGCGAATCGACTGTGACAGCTGTCCCGTGCGGGGTCTGCACTGCCACGACTGCATGGTCACGGTGCTGCTCGGCCCGCCGCCCGAGCTCACCTTCGACGACGACGAGCGGCGCGCGCTGGCGGTCCTGGCCGACAGTGGCCTCGTCCCGCCCCTCCGCCTGGTCCAGCCCGTCTCCGGGCCGGCTGTCGAGTCGGCGTGACTCGCGTGACTCCTGTGATGGATGTGACACGTGTGACACTGGGTCGTGAAAACGTCTGCATTCCACGCGGTTGAGGTTTGGACGAGCGCACCGAGGACCGTTAGCGTGGTTGCTCAGGTGCTCGTGGAAGTGGGCCGGCCGGCCCGCGCGTGCACCGCGCTGAATCCTGGGCCACTCCGGTGGCCCTGGAGCCGGGGAACCACCGCTCGAGGTCCTGGACCGAGAGCACCTGGGGTGAATCCTGCGTGAGGCGTGGCCGTCGGAAGGCGGGCGCGAGGAGCGGAGGTAGGGCAAGTCGTGCCCGAACCCGTCAGCTCACCCGGTAGGCGTACGACGCCAAGGAGACACCTCGACAGTGCACCACCATAGGTCGCGAACCCTCACGGCCCTCTCGGGTATCGCGCTCGTCGCGTCCCTCGGTGTGGGCTCCTCCGGGCCCGCCCAGGCCGAGCCGGACATCGACGATGTGCAGGCGCGTGTCGACCGGCTCTACCACGAGGCCGAGCAGGCCTCCGAGCGCCTCAACGATGCCAAGATCGAGCTCGAGCGAGCTCAAGAGCGACCTCACCTCTCTGAGCGCCGACCAGGAGCGCCAGGACGCTTCTCTCGAGGCGGCCCGAGACGATCTCCAGGACTCGATCGTCAGCCAGTACCAGGGCAGAGCCTCGCCGCCGTCGGCCAGGTCGTCGTCTCCGACGACCCCAGCGACTTCCTCTCCGGTCTCTCGACCATGTCGGCCTACCAGGGCGTCCAGGCCGAGCTCTTCGACGCCTTTGCGACCCAGGCCAAGGCGCTCGATATCCGAGCCGACGCAACCTCGGACCGACTCGCGGAGATCGGCGGACCGAGGCCCTCCTCGTCGAGGAGAAGGCGGAGATCGACGCCAAGCACGGCGAGGCCGAGGAGCTCCTCGACCGACTCCAGGCCGAGGAACGCGAGGCGCTCCTGACCCGTGGAGCGATCCGGCTCCCGTCGGGCCTCGAGACCTCGGGCCGCGCGTCCGAGGCGCTGCGCTACGCGATGGCGCAGGTCGGCGACTCCTACGTCTACGGCGCCGCCGGCCCCAGCGCGTTCGACTGCTCCGGCCTGACGATGATGGCCTGGGCGCAGGCCGGGGTCGGGCTGCCGCACTCCTCCAGCGCCCAGTACAGCTCCGGGCCGCACGTCGCGGCCAGCGAGCTGCGCCCTGGCGACCTGGTCTTCTACTACTCCCCGATCAGCCACGTCGGCATGTACATCGGCAACGGCCTGATCGTGCACGCCGCCAACCCCGGTGCCGGCGTCCGAGTCTCCGAGCTCTACTCGATGCCGTACGTCGGCGCGGTCCGCCCCGGCTGACGCCTCTCTGTCACGGCTCAGCCATCGGGTGGCCATGATGTTCCGGTGACCCCGCGCGCCCGCCTCCGCCGGAAGGTCGTGGTCTCGGCGCTCACCCTCCTTGCGGTCGCGGTGGTCACAGTGGCCACCGTCCAGGTGACCAGGGACGACGGCTACGGCGCCTCACCCGGTGCGGCGAACCGTCCGCGGCCCGATCCTGCCGCGGCTACCCGGGCGCTACGCGCACTCGAGGAGGCGGTGGTCGACGGGGATGCGGAGGCCGCCGCGGCGCTGGCCGGCTCGTCCGAGCAGACGGCGGACCTGCTCCGCGCCGTCGTGGCCAACGCCGCAGCGCTCGAGGTCGTGGACTTCGCGCTGCGCTACATCGACGAGACGAGCCGCACCTCATCGGAGGGCCAGTGGAGCGCGGCGGTCGACATCACCTGGCGGTTCTCCGGCTTCGACCGCGACCCCGTGCGTGAGGAGGTGCTCGTGGGCTTCGACGCGACCGGCGCCGGTGCGACCGTAACCGGGATCGGCGGTGGCGACCGGCGTACGCCGCTATGGCTCAGCGCAGCCCTCGAGGTGCGGCGCGACGCTGACACCCTGGTCCTCGTCGTCGGTTCCGCGGAGGAGGCCGACGCATTCTCCCATCGGGCGCGCGCAGCAGTGCCGGCCGTGCGTGCCGTGCTGCCGGCGTGGCCCGGCGGACTGGTCGTCGAGGTGCCCGCCGCCTCCGCGGACCTGGACGCGATGCTGGCTGCCGCCCCCGGGACCTATGCGGACATCGCGGCGGTCTCGACGTCCGTGGACGGCACCGTTTCGCCGTCCTCGCCGACCCACGTCTTCGTCAATCCTGAGCTCTACGGGGACCTCGGTCCGGTGGGGAAGCAGGTCGTGATGACGCATGAGGCGACGCACATCGCCACGGCTGCACCACTGACCAGCGAGATGCCGCTGTGGCTGCTGGAGGGTTTCGCGGACTACGTCGCACTGCGTGGCACGGACCTGCCGATGGCCGAGACCGCGGGACAGGTCGTCGAGCAGGTCCGCTCGGACGGGGTGCCCGCAACCCTGCCGGGGTCTGTTGAGTTCGGCGCGAGGGCCACCCATCTCGGGGCCGCCTACGAGGCGGCATGGGTCGCCTGCCTGGTCGTCGTGGACGTCGCGGATGAGGCAGCACTGGTCCGGCTGTACGACGACGTGCGCCGTGGGACGGGCATCGACGATGCATTGCGATCCGATGTCGGGATCAACGAGGAGCAGCTGACCCGCGCCTGGCAGGACCGCCTCGAGACGTTGGTCTCCACGACAGAGGTCCCGGCGTGAGCGCCGGGCCCGAACGGCGTAGCGCACTCGGCGTGGTCGCGCTCGGTGCGGTCGCCTTCGCGGTGATCGCCGTGGCGTGCGTGCCGTGGCACCCGGTTCCCGGCGGGCGGCTGCCGGCGACGGATCCGACGAACTTCTTCACCCCCCAGGAGATCGCCCGGGGCGAGGACTTCGCCCGGTGGGCGCGGGTCTGGAGCTGGTCCTCCTTGGCCGCCTCGTTGCTCGTGGCGAGCATCCTCGGTTTCTCCCGTCTGGGGCGAGCCCTGGTCGAGCGACTGCCCGGCAGGCGTTGGTGGATCCAGGTGCCGCTCGTCGTCGCGGCGCTCGAGGTCATCGGGCGGCTGGTCACGCTGCCGTTCGCCGTCGCGCTGCGTCAGCACGTCCTGGACTACGGGCTGTCCAACCAGGCCTGGGGGGCCTACGCCGTCGACCTGGCCAAGTCCGAGGCCGTCGACGTGGCCGTGACCTCGGTGGCGCTGATCGTGCTCGTCGGCTGTGCGCGTCGGTGGCCCCGAACCTGGCCGGCCGTGGCGGGTGGACTGGTCGCGGCGATGGTGCTCCTGGGCTCGCTGGCGTACCCGCTGACGATCGAACCGCTCTTCAATTCTTTCACCTCGCTCGAGGACGGCGCGCTCCGCACGCAGATCCTCGACCTCGCCGACCGCGAGGGGGTCGAGGTCGACGACGTGCTGGTGGCGGACGCGTCGCGGCGCACGACCACGCTGAACGCCTACGTCTCGGGGTTCGGCAGCACCCGCCGAATCGTCGTCTACGACAACCTGGTCCAAGATCTCGGGCAGGACGAGACCCTCTCGGTGGTGGCGCACGAGCTGGCGCACGCACGGCACGAGGACGTGCTCCTCGGCACCGCACTCGGTGCCGCAGGGGCGGCACTCGGCGTCGGGCTGCTCGGCCTGCTCGTCCCGGGCCGCCGAGGTGGGGGAGTCTCTGACCCGCGGTCGGTGCCGCGGGTGCTCGTGCTCGTGGCCCTCGCGAGCCTGCTGTCCAGTCCCGTCCAGAGTGGGATCAGCCGCCAGATCGAGACCCGGGCCGACGTCGACGCCCTGCGGGCCACCCAGGATCCTGAGGCGTTCGTGTCGCTTCAACAGGAGTTGGTACGGCGTTCGGCCGCGGACCTCACGCCACCGGCGTGGTCGCAGCTCTGGTTCGGGTCGCACCCGACTGCGCTCATGAGAATCGCCCTGGCGGAACGGATGTCCCGGCCAGGGCGACCGACAGCATGAGGGTGAGGACTTAGGAGCAGGAGCCCGCTCCCCGGTCCTCGAGGATGGTCCGGCAGCTGTCCTGGAACAGACCGTTGGAGCCACCACCGAAGGCGAACACGGCGACAACAATCATTGCGGCGACACCGGCGATGAGGAGGCCGTACTCGACGGCCGAGGCACCGGACTCGAGGCGTCGCTGGTCGCCGAGGAGGTTCCCGAGACGCCTCGAGCCCTGGCGGCGGGTCGAGACCCGCCGCCAGAACTCGTGGACGTTCATGCTGACTGCGATTCGCGCTTAGGTGATCAGCCGCAGTCGGAGGACGTGGCGCTGGCAGCGACAGCCTCGCAGGTGTCCGAGAAGATGCCGGTGAGGTTGTCACCGAAGGCGAAGACGACGACGACGATCAGCGCGGCGATGCCGGCGATGAGGAGGCCGTACTCGACGGCCGAGGCGCCGCGCTCGGAGTCCTTGCGAGCCGCCAGCATGATGCGGAGGTAGTCCAGCATTGTTGTTCTCCTTGACGAAGGGGGTGTGTTCCCACGAGTTGGAGGCGGGCGCCTCACGAGGTAAATACTGCTGAGCGCGCAGGTCCTTTGTGAGGAAACCCTGAGAGTCCATACGACAGGGGACGGCATAGTCCGTTCGGACTATGCCCACACCCTCTGACCGTCGGATGCCGCGGCGTGGATTCGCGGCATTCACGCTCAGAGGCGCCACCTTGGCGCCGGTCGCCGCGGTCTGGACGGGTCGAACCCATGAGCGACGGGAAGTGCCGCGAAGCGGCGTCCCTGACCGGAATCGCGGCCTGGATGCGTCGACAGGTCAGGAGTCGACGGGGCGGACGCTGGAGAGCAGACCGATCCGCATCGCGGTGACCAGCGCCTGCGCGCGGTTGGTGGCGCCGAGCTTCTGGTAGATGCGGGCGATGTGGGACTTGGCGGTCGACTCGCTGAGGTAGAGCTTGTCTCCGATCAGTGCGGCCCCGAGACCGTCGGCGAGCAGCAGCAGGACTTCGTGCTCACGGTCCGAGAGCCGTGTCGACTCAGCGGTTCCACGGCGCATCATGGCGCCCACCAGGCCCGTGCACACAAAGGAGCGCGGTGAGACCGCGGCGTGCCGAGCAGCACGGACTACCTCGGAGGACGGCGCATCCTTGCCGACGAAGCCCGAGGCACCGGCCTGCATGGCCGCGAAGATCTGGTCGTCGCCCGAGTGCATGGTCAGGACCACGAGGCCTGTGGTGTTGCTCACCTTGCGGATCGAGCGGACGATGTCGAGCCCGGTGCCGTCCTGCAGCTGCAGGTCAGCGACCACGACGTCGGGCTGCAGCTCGTCGAACGTGCGCAGCGCCTCGACGACCGAGCCGGCCGTGGCAATGATCGTCATGTCCTGCTCCAGGTCGAAGACCCCGGCCAGTCCGCTTCGGATCAGCTCGTGGTCGTCCACGAGAAGGACGGTGATGGGTGCGCTCATGTCAGTTGTCTCCGGCGGTGTGAGTCGTGCGAGGGGTCACGGGGGTCACGCCCCGATTTTTGCATGGATCGGACTGGAGCCGGTTGCTTCGGCAGGGCGGTTCGCAGGAACTCGGACCGAGACCGAGAGCCCGCCGTGGGGTGTCTCCCCGATCTCGAGCGAGGCGTTGATGAGCAGGGCGCGCTCCTGCATGATGTGCAACCCGTGCGACGTGGGTCGCGGCGCCTGCAGCCCGCGACCGTTGTCGGTGACGGTGATCAGGGCCTGAGGTGCGTGCACCTGGCAGTGCACGTCGATGACCGAGGCCTGGGCGTGCCGCACGGCATTGTTCATCGCCTCCTGGGCGATCCGGAACAGCTCCGCCTCGACCTCGGGTCGCAACCGCTGGGTGTGCTCGTCCAGGGTGACGTGGATGGGCACCCCGGAGACCTCGGACAGGTTGCGGGCGATCGATCCGATCGCAGTGCCGAGGCTCTCGCTCTGCCCGACGCTGGTGCGCAACGTCACCACGGAGCGACGGATCTCCGCGACGATCGCCGAGATCCGCTCGCGGAGCATCTCGAGGCGCTCGGCCTGCTCGGGGGCGACGCCGGCGCTGAGCGCATCGACGAGGTAGCCGAGCGAGGCGATGTCCTGAGCCACGCCGTCGTGCATCTCCCGGGCGAGCCGGCGGCGTTCCTCGGCCGTGGCCGCGTCGCGGAACGCCGCGAACAGCAAGGCCGTGTCCAGGTGGACCGCGCTGGGAGCCAGGCGGCGCATCAGCTTGCGGATCCGGTCCTCGACCCCGAGCCGGGCTGCGTCGACACGATCGGAGAGGATGCCCGCGACGATCGCGACGGTGCCGGCGTCGGTGTTGAGCGGGAAGGCGAAGACCCGGTCATGCAGAACGGGCAGCCCGACCGCCCAGGCCTCGACGGCGATGTCCTCGCAGTCGCTGAGGTCCTCGCTCGTGCCGAGGGACTTGCTCACCAAAGGAGTGAGGGTGTCGCCCCGCGGGACGCTGACCACCACCGCCGACACCGGCAGGTCGTCCCGGACCGCGCTCAGGATCGCGCCGCCGAGTGCCACGGGGTCGAGGCCGTTGTCCAGACCGCCCGACAGGTCGATGAGCTGCCGGATCAGGCCCTGGGCATAGTGGTAGGGCGCGAGGGGGTCCGCGTGTTCGTTGAGTGCCGAGTGCAGGAAGACCCCGACCAGGCCGAGGCCAAGACCGGTCATGGTCCAGCTGAAGACACCGAAGCCCTGGTTGGCGCTGAGTCCGTCGGCGGCCACGAAGGAGATGATCACCACGGCCGACATCTGAGCCGACAGCGCGAGAGCGACGCCTTGGATGCCGCGGTAGAGGCCGGCAGTGAACGGCGGGACCGCGAGCGCGCCCAGCACGCCGAGGGTCGAGTCGAGTGCGAAGCCGCAGATGGCACCCACCATGGCGGCCTCGACGGTGCTCACGACGAGAACGGGGAGCCGCTGGCCCCAGTCGGCGATCGTAGCCAGTGCCCACACGGCGCCGATGGTGACCAGTGCGAGGATGCCCGCGGTGTCCTGGTGCCAGAGCGCTGGCCCGAGGAGCGCCACCAGCACCAAGGCGCGCGCAACCGCGCTGACCTTGACGTGGTGGCGTTCCCTCGCCCTCATCGGCGGCTCACTTGCTGAAGCTGTCCAGGATGCTGATGACCGCGGGCCCCATGACGGCGATGAACAGGGTCGGGAGGATGCAGAAGATCAGCGGGATGGTGATCTTCACCGGCACCTGCTGGGCCTTCTCCTCCGCGCGTTGGCGACGCTTGACCCGCAGCTCGGAGGACTGGATGCGCAGCACCTGGGCGACGGGGATGCCGAAGGAGTCCGCCTGGACCATGGCGCCGACGAAGCTGCGGACGTCGGGGACGTTGGTGCGCTCTCCGAGGGCACGGAGGGCGTCGGCGCGGCCCTGGCCGATCTGCATCTCGCGCAGGACTCGGGAGAACTCCTCCGACAGCGGGCCCTCGGTGTTTCGGGAGACCTGCTGCACTGCGGCGTCGAACCCTAGGCCGGACTCGACGCTGATGGTGAGGAGGTCGATGGCGTCCGGCAGTTCGCGCAGGAGCTGCTCGGAACGCTCGTGGATCTTTTGGTACAGGTAGAGGTTGGGACCGAAGAAGCCCATAACGAGGCCGCCGATCGCCACCAGGACCCGGGTCCCGTTGCCGTCCAACATCAAGCCGAAGACGATACCCAGGAGCAGCCCCACCACGGCGCCCAGGACCTTGCCGGACACGACCCGGTCAACGGTCCAACCGTAGGGGTTGCCGGCCAGGTCCAGCTTGCGGCGGATCCGGTCGGGCGTGTCCGCGCCGGACAGGCGTCGCCCGAGACCGAGCGCCCGCTCCTGGAGCGGCTCGAGGACCCGGTCGCTGAAGGAGCGGTCCAAGTCCTTGGTGAGCTCCGTCGGCGCATTGGTCATCGCCTCGAGCACCGCGAGGGAACGGGTGACCCCGGTCTCCGTCGCCGAGCTGAGCGCGGAGCCGACCAGCAGGATGGCCAACAGCACCATGGCCAGGCCCAGGACGAAGAGCAGCGTCATGTCACACCTCCACCTTGACGAGTCGGCTCATCCAGAAGACCCCGATGCTGAGGATCGTGGCCGCGCCGGCCAGCATCGCCCAGCCGAGGGGCTCCTGGAACATGACGATGACGTAGTCGCGGTTCGTCATCAGAAGGTAGAGCATGAACAGGGGTGGCAGCCCGCCCAACACCCAGGCAGAGAGCTTTCCTTCTGCGGCAAGGGCCGCCACTTGACGGCGCACGTACTCGCGCTCGCGCATCGTGGCCGCGACCGTGTCGAGGAGTTCGGCGAGATTGCCGCCGACCTGGCGCTGGATCTTGATCGCCATCACCACCCACTCGAAGTCCTTGCTCTCGAAGCGTTCGCCGACGCCCTCGAGGGCGTCCTCGAGGGAGACCCCGAGCCGGGTCTCCACCAGCACCCGCCGGAACTCTCCGGCGATGGGCTCGGAACCCTCGCGGACGATGGTGTCGACCGACTGCGCCAGTGACAGGCCAGCGGCGAGCGAGCCCGACATCAGCTGCAACGTGTCGGGCAACCCCTGGTTGAACGCCTTCTTCCTGCGCGACCGCCGGAAGCCGAGGTATAGCCAGGGGACGAGCAGGCCTCCGGCCAGGAACAGCGCGCCGATGAACGGGTTGCCGCCCCCGACGCCGATGCCGACCAGGCCGCTCACGAAGAAGATGCTGCCGTGCAGGAGCAGCCACTCCGAGGACTTCAGCTCGCTGCCCGCAGCCTCGAGTCGGCGGCTGATCCGGGCGTCGAGGTCCTGGTTGCGCCGCAGCATGTTGGCGGCCGTCTCCTTGGCGGAGGCAAAGGCGACGTCGGTGTCGAGCAGAGGTCCACCGGCCTCGGCGGACCTGGTCTGGGAGGCGGCGTACTGGCTGACCCGGTCAGCGGCCGTGACCGTCTTGGGCTT
Source organism: uncultured Actinomycetota bacterium (assembly GCA_963802315.1). Taxonomy (GTDB): domain Bacteria; phylum Actinomycetota; class Actinomycetes; order Propionibacteriales; family Nocardioidaceae; genus Nocardioides. The sequence continues at coordinate 27,108 of CAWDIF010000003.1, read as the reverse complement.
CGGGACCAGCAGCAGGACCGCGATGACCAGGCCCAGACCGAGTGCCGCGGGCCCGGCATAGAGGGCCCATGACGGGGCGCTCCACGAGGTCTTCCGGGCGATCTCGTCGGCGAGCGCGGACGCGCGCACCGTGGTGAACGCTTCTGCGACGATCTCACCATCGGCGGTGGGCAGCCTGACCTTGAGCGTCGCCTCGGTGCGTTCGACAGCTCGGGGGACCTGCACCGTCACGAGCACCTGGGCGGCCAGGGCCGCTGCCTGGTCGGCGAACGCCGCGGCGAGCGCGGCGGGGTCCGAAGGGATGACCAGGCCGCCGCCGGCGTCGGCCAGAGCCTGCAACGCGGTGAGCGCGTCACCCTCTTGGTCGAGCGCGACGACGTCGAGGCGCACCTCGGCGGCCTCGATCGCGGCCGTGACGGTGTCGATCGGGGTCTCGCTGGTGTCGGCACCGTCGGAGAGGACCAGCACGTTGCGCGATCCCTCGGTCCCGACCAACTGGACAGCCGAGAGGATCCCGTCGTACAGGAACGTCTTCTTCTTCAGGGTGAGTCCGTCGACGACCGCTAGGGCAGCGGCGCGGTCCTGGGTGGGGGGCAGGGCCGTCTCGACGTCCGAGTCGAAGGTGACGATGCCGACGAGGACGTCGGCAGGGGCGGTGCTGATGAACTCGCGCGCGGCGCTCTGCGCGGCCGCGAAGCGTTCGCCCTTCATGGAGTTGCTGGTGTCGACGGCCAGGACCGTCGTGCGGAGGATCTTGTCGTCCTGGTCGACCGGGGCGGCCACCGCGTCGGCCTTCTCGTCGTCCACGGTCACCGTGACACCATCAAGGTCGATGGCCGCACCGGCAGGGACTGAGACGAGAACCTGGAGCCCGTCGGGGGTGGGCTCGGAGTAGGTGATCGAACCCGTCCCGTCGGCCGCGACCGCAGCCGGGGCCGGCCCGACAGCGAGTCCGAGCACTACGAGCAGCGCCAGACCGAGGCCGGGCAGGGCGCGGGCGAGCGACCGGAGCCGACCGTGCAGGGCAGGTGTGGTCATGTCAGTCTCGATCCAATGCGAAGAGCATCGGGTCGACGGTGACGTTGGCGTAGGCCATCTTCTCCAGGAACTTCGGACGCAGGCCCGTCGATGAGAGTCGACCGAGCGTGCGTCCCTCGGAGTCGAAGCCACGGCTCCCGTCCCACAAGAACACGTCCTGCAGCGTGATCACGTCGCCTTCCATCCGCTCCACTTCGGTGATGTGAGTGATGCGCCGTGAGCCGTCCTTGAAGCGGGTCTGGTGCACGATCAGGTCGACGGCAGAGGCGACCTGCTCGCGGATGGCGCGGATCGGCAGGTCCATTCCGGCCATCAGGACCAGGGTCTCCATGCGGGCGAGCGTGTCGCGCGGGCCGTTGGAGTGCAGCGTGGTGATGGACCCGTCGTGGCCGGTGTTCATCGCCTGGAGCATGTCGAGCGCCGAGGCGTCACGGACCTCCCCGACGACGATGCGGTCGGGGCGCATGCGCAGGCTGTTCTTGACCAGGTCGCGGATGGTCACGGCGCCCTTGCCCTCGATGTTGGAGGGGCGTGACTCGAGCCGGACCACGTGGTCCTGCTTGAGCTGGAGCTCGGCGGCGTCCTCGATGGTGACGATCCGCTCGTCGTTCGGGATGAACGAGGACAGCACGTTGAGCGTGGTCGTCTTGCCGGCGCCGGTGCTGCCGGACACGATGATGTTGAGTCGGCCTCGCACGCACGCGTCGAGGAAGTCGGCCGTGGCGTTGCTCAGCGATCCGAAGTTGATGAGGTCCTGGACGGTCAGCGGGTCGGTCGCGAACTTTCGGATGGTGAGCGAGGAGCCGTCCACCGCGAGCGGCGGCACGATCGCGTTGACCCGGCTGCCGTCGGGGAGCCGGGCGTCGACCATCGGGCTGGACTCGTCGACGCGGCGCCCGATGCGGCTGACGATCTTGTCGATCGTGCGGCGCAGGTGCGCCTCATCGGTGAAGTGCGCCTCGACGGGGACGAGTCGGCCGGCCTTCTCCACGTAGACCTGGCTCGCGCTGTTGACCATGACCTCCGAGACGTCCGGGTCGCGCAGGAACGGCTCGATCGGTCCGTAGCCCAGGATGTCGTCGCTGATCTCCTGGGTGACGCGCGCCCGGTCGCTGCTGCTGAGCGGGCGGTCCTGGGACCCGAGTACGTCGACGAGGACCTTGCGGACCTCGGTGTCGAGCTCGTTCTGGTCCATGTCCGAGTCGTAGAGACGAGGGCCCATCTGTTGGAGCAGGGAGACGTGGACGCTGCTCTTGAGCTCCTCGATGCGGTCGTTCGGGTTGTTGCTCTTCCCCCGCCGGGCTGCGGTATCGAGGTTGATCGTCGGCGCGCCGGCCGACCGCGGTGCCTCCGAGGCGGCCGCCGCGTGCGCGTTGGCGGCAGCGGCACCAGGGCTCGGCGCCGACCCGTTGGAGCTGGCAGTCGGGCCGGCCGCGCGCCGCTTCCCGTTGGCCGCAGCCATGGCGGACTCGACGTCGGACGAGGCGTCCGGGGCGTCTTGAGCGAAGCCCGCGTTGCCCTCGCCGGGTGCGCCCTGGTCGTCGGTGAGCCTGACGGCGGCACGCTCGGCCTCGTCCTGCGTCATCCCGGCCGCACGGGCCGCGGCCAACCGGTCGGCGAGGTTCATGGCTTGCTCCGTCTCCTGAGTCGGCCCTTGGCGTCCGCGTCGGGCTTGGCTGTGTGTGTTGCGGTCGCGGGGGACTCACCCTCGGAACCGGGTCGGCCGAACATCTGCCCCGCCAGCTCGGACGCCAGCTGCCGGACCGCACCGCTGAACTGGTGCTCCGGATCGACGGCGATGATCGGACTTCCGGCGTTCGTGGCCGCGGCGACGTCGATCGAGCTGACGATCTGGGCGGCCACCTCCATGCCCAGGATTCCCTCGACCTTGTCGGCGTTGATCCCGACCTCGTCGTCGGCACGATTGAGCACCAGGTGCCGGTTGTCCTTCGCGATGTGCAGCGCGTCGAAGGTCTCCACGGCCACCTTCACGTTCTTCAGCGTGGGCACGTCGAGCGTGGCGACGAGGACGACCTCGTCAGTCTCGTCGAGTGCGGTGAGCACCTGCTCGTCGAACGCCGGGGCCATGTCGATCACGACGTAGTCGAACGTCTCGCGGAGGGTTCGGATGATCCGCGACACCAGTCGCGGGGAGACCCGCTCGCGCGTGTCGGGGTGCGGCGGTGCGGCAAGCACCATGAGGGAGTCCTGGTGGCGGGTGAGCAGGCCATCGAGCATCTCGACGTCCATGTTGTCCTCGGCGCCGATCGCCTGCTCGATCGAGTGCGTCGGGAAGAGCTGCATGGTGATCGCGACATCGCCGAAGGCCAGGTCGAGGTCGACCAGGCACACCCGGCGGGCACCCTTCTCGGTCAGGGCGAGGGCGAGGTTGACCGACAGCGTGGTCTTGCCGACGCCACCCTTGGGCGAGAAGACCGAGATCACCTTGCTCATGTGCATCGCGCCGGCAGGACCACGCAGCGCGACGAACAACTGGTAGGCGCGACCGATCGCCTCCGTCGTCGCCACGGTGTCCGTGTGGTGCACGACGTCGCGGGCACCCGCCTTCATGGCGAACGTCAGCAGCTCGGCGTCCAGCGTCTCTCGCGCGAGGATCGTGCTGATCGCAGGCGCGGTCGTCCGGAGGGCCTCACAGGTCGTCACCGACTCCTCGTCGGTGAGGGTGGGACCGAGAACGACGACGTACTCGTCCGCATGGGACGCGAGCCAGGCATTGAGCCTGTCGACGGACTCGACGCCGTGCGAGCCCGCTGGCATGGCAGCCAGCAGCGACTCGACGACCATCGGGTCGGGGTCAACGACGACGGGCATAGCGCCTTACTTCCAGAGCTCGTCGAAGGTCATGGGGGCAGCGGCGCTGACCACGCTGCTCTCGGTGAGCAGTCCGAAGGCCAGCTCGCCGTTGCTCTGGGCGAACAGGACCTTCTCCATCTGACGCTGGTCGACGGAGATCGTGATGAGCGTCCGAGGCAGCTGCTCCGTGGTGGAGGCGCCGGTCTCGTCCGTGGTCGTGGTCGACACGGGCGTGGTGTTGCCGACCGCGAGGACGGTGACCCGGTCGAGGAGGAGACGGCTGTAGCCCTTGCCGTCGGTCTCGTTCGTGCCGGTCAGGAAGATGGCGACGTCCGAACCGGGGTTCACGAATCCGGCTACCCGGGACGGGTCGGTCAGGTTGACCGACATCGCGATCTTGCCCTCGTCCACGAACGGCAGCGCCGACGCGGCGGCGACGACGCTCGCGAACTTGTCGGAGACGATCTGTTCGCCCGGGTAGATGGTCTGCATCGCCTTGGTGCCGGCGATGCCCTCGGTATCGACCTGGGCGCCCGGCAGGAGCTGGTCCTGAGCGACCGCCGCGAGCGTGAGCTTGCCGGCCGCCTGCGCATCCTCGATCGACTCACCCGCCTCGATGATGGCATTGGCCTTGAGGACCTCGACCGTGTCGAAGCGCTCCTCGGCGCGCGAGTCCGCGCCTTGGACGTAGAGGAAGACCAGTACGGCCCCCATTGCCGCGACCAATACGGCCGCGACCAAGAGAATCCTGCGACGGTCCATCGGAGACCAAGACCTTTCAGTACCCCAGGGACCGGTGACTGGGGTGTCACGCGGCGCCCTGACCACGAGCGGAGGCGGAGGTTTTGCTTCGCCTGAAACGGTAGGGCTGGGGTTGGGGTCTAGTCCGGGGAATGGCAGAACTGGTGTGAACTGAGTGGAGTGGCGTGCAGACGGGACCACAGTGTGCATGGGCCCTCAGGGCACGTAGAGAGCCGCGATCTCGTCGCGCGCCTCGCGCATCACCAGGTGGCGCTTGAGCTTGAGGCTGGGGGTGAGCTGACCACCCTCCTCGGTCCACTCATCGGCCAGGACCCGGAACTTCCGGATCGACTCGGCCTTGGAGACGGCCTTGTTGGCATCCTCGACGGCCGCTTCGATCTCCGCCTGGAGATCGGGGTCGTCCACGAGCTTGCGAACGTCGTTCTTCTTGCCATGGCGCTCCGCCCAGGCGGGCAGCGCCTCGCGATCGAGGGTCACGAGGGCGGCGATGAACGGTCGGCCGTCGCCGACCACGAGACACTGGTCGACCAGCGCGTGCGCGCGGATCCGGTCCTCGAGCGCGGCCGGGGCGACGTTCTTGCCGCCGGCGGTCACCAGGATCTCCTTCTTGCGCCCGGTGATCCGGACGAAGCCCTCGTCGTCGATCTCGCCGACGTCCCCGGTGTGGAACCAGCCGTCCTCCCGGAGGACCTCGGCAGTGGCGCCGTCGTTGCGCCAGTAGCCGGCGAAGACCTGGCCGCCGCGGAAGAGCAGCTCGCCGTCCTCGGCCACCTGCACAGCGGTCCCCGGGAGCGGGCGCCCGACCGAGCCGATCTTGAGCGCCTCGGGGACGTTGACGGTGACCGCGCCGGTCGTCTCGGTCAGGCCGTAGCCCTCGAGGACCGTGAGCCCGACGCCCCGGTAGAAGTGACCGAGTCGCTCGCCGAGCGGGGCCCCACCCGACACGGCGTACTCGCAGCGGCCGCCCAGGGCCTCGCGCATCCGGCCGTAGACCAGACGCGAGAACGCCGCGTGCTGGGCGCGAACAGCCAGGGACGGTCTGCCCTTGTCGAGTCCGCGGGAGTAGGCGATGGCGATGTCCGCCGCGCGGTCGAAGACGGTGCCACGCCCGTCGGCCGTGGCGCGCTGCGAGGCGGTGTTGAACAGCTTCTCGAAGACCCGCGGCACGGCGAGGATGAACGTCGGTCGCACGGCCTGGAGATCGTTCAGCAGGGTCGCCGCATCCCCGCCGTGTGCCATCCGGGTCCGTGACCGGACGCAGCCGACCTGGATGATCCGGGCGAACACGTGGGCCAAGGGCAGGAAGAGCAGCGTCGAGGCGTCCTCGGTGGCGAACAGGGCCTCGAGCTCGCGGAACCGTCACACCGAGCTCGACCATGAAGTTGCCGTGGGTGAGCATGCAACCCTTGGGGCGGCCGGTCGTGCCCGAGGTGTAGATCAGCGTGGCGAGGTCGCCCGGTCCCGCCGTGGTGCGTCGGGCCTCGAGCACCTCGTCGGAGACGTCTCCTCCCAACCTGGTGAGGATCTCGACGGCGTTGTCGGCCAGGGACCAGACGTGGTTCAGGCCCGACAGCCCGGAGCGGACCTCGGCGACGCGGGCGACGTGCTCGGGTCCCTCGACGACGACGGCTCGCGCTCCGGAGTCCTCGAGAATCATGCCGATCTGCTCGGCCGAGGAGGTCTCGTAGACAGGCACCGTGACCGCGCCGGCGAACCAGATCGCGTAGTCGAGGAGGGTCCACTCGTAGCGGGTGCGAGAGATGAGCGCAACCCGTTCACCGGGCTCGATGCCGGCCGCCACCAGCCCCTTGGCGACCCCGCGCACGTCGGCGAGGAACTGCTCGGCCGTGATCGAAGTCCACTCGCCGGGCGCTGCCGCGGGCCGGCGGGTGAACACCACCTGCTCAGCCGCCTCGACGGCGTTGGTGACCACGTCGTCGGTGAGGTTGCCGGTCGTGGGTGGTGCCATGGTCGGCGGCGTGGAGTACTCCCGCACGTCCTTGCCTCCTGGGGCGGTCTGTCGAGCGGTCCGGCCGGTGGTGTGGCGCACGTTACCGCCGACGGCAGGACCACCACGATCCGGTAGTAGGGTCGCTGCTCGGCAGAGCGCCGTTCCACGTACCTCAGCAGGGGGCCGCGACATGGCTGAGCAGACCACGTCCTCGATCGTCATCGACGCCGCGCCGGACGCCATCATGGACGTCATCGCCGACTTCGGCGCGTACCCGCAGTGGGCCAAGGGCGTCACCAAGGCCGAGATCGTCCTCGAGGGTGCCAACGGTCGCGCGGAGCAGGTGTTCTTCGCCCTCGACGTGTCGCCCATCAAGGACGAGTACACGCTGTCCTACGACTGGGACGGCGACCGCCGGGTCACCTGGACGTTGACCGAGGGCAAGATGCTGCGTGCCCTGGACGGCGCCTACGAGCTCAGTGACCGGGGCAGCTCGACCGAGGTGACCTACCGGCTTGCGCTCGACGTCTCGATCCCGCTGATCGGCATGCTCAAGCGCAAGGGCGAGAAGATCCTCATCGACACCGCGCTCAAGGGGCTCAAGAAGCGCGTCGAGTCGCTCTGACCTCCTCGACAGCCCTCGATCCGTGCGCATCATCCTGTTCACCGGCAAGGGCGGTGTCGGCAAGTCGACAGTCGCCGCGGGTACGGCTGCCCTGGCGGCCAGCCAGGGACACCGCACCCTGGTGCTGTCCACCGATGCGCGCGCACTCGCTCGCCGAGACGTTCGGCGCGCCGGTCGGTCCGGAGCCCAGTGAGGTCGCCCACAACCTGTTCGTCCAGCAGGTCGACGCCCAGCTGAGGTTCGAGCAGTCGTGGGCAGAGATCCAGGGCTACCTCCTCTCGGTCCTCGACGTCGCCGGCGTCGACTCGCTCGCGGCCGAGGAGCTCACGGTCATCCCCGGGGCGGAGGAGGTCCTCGCCCTGCTCGAGCTGCGACTGCACGCACTCAGCGACGAGTGGGACCTGGTCGTGGTCGACTGTGCGCCGACCGCCGAGACGCTTCGACTGCTTGCCCTCCCCGAGGCGCTCGGCTGGTACATGCAGCGGGTGTTCCCGATGCAGCAGCGCGTCGTGAGGGCGCTTCGGCCGGTGCTCAACCGCGCGGCAGGGGTGCCGATGCCCGGGGGCAGCGTGTTCGACGCGATCGAGCGCCTGCATGCCGAGCTCGACGAGGTCCGAGATCTGCTGTCCGGTCCGCGGGCGAGTGTTCGGATCGTGCTCACTCCCGAGTCGGTGGTGCTCGCCGAGGCCCGGCGCTCCTACACGACCCTCTCCCTCTACGGCTACCGCGTCGACGGCGTCGTCGCCAACCGGGTGTTCCCGGCCGAGGACGCCGACGACTGGCGGGCCCGCTGGGTCCTCGCCCAGGACGACGTCCTCCAGCAGGTCGAGGAGTCGTTCGCGGGGCTGCCGCTGTGGCGCTCGGAGTACGGCGCCGTCGAGCCGGTCGGTGTCGAGGCGCTCGCTCGCCTGGCGTCCACCCTGTACGCCGGCGACGACCCGGTGGCGGCACCGACCGTCAAGGGTCCCTTCGACGTCGTCACCGTCGCTGGTGGGGTGCAGCTACGCCTCCGGCTGCCCTTCGTGAGCCGAGATGAGGTCGACCTGGCGCGCAGTGGCGATGAGCTGGTCGTGACCGTGGGCCAGTACCGTCGGCTCCTCACCCTGCCCGCGGGCCTGGCCAGGCTCAGGGTCGCGGGCGCCCGGGTGGACGACGACGGTGTTCTGCGGGTCCGGTTCGAGGACCCGTCGGCCGACGGGGAGGCACGGGAGAGGGTGACGTGAGAGAGCAGCCGTCCGGGACCGGCGGTCCCGACAACATCGGCAGCGTGGCGGACGAGGCGACCAAGCTCCTCGGTGCGGTCGCCGACTGGGCCCGCGACCATGGCACCGACCTCGGTGCCACGGTGGCCGCCCTGGCCGACCAGGCCGCCTCGGCAGCCCACGATGTCAGCGAGCACATCGCCACCGACGACCCCGAGTGCCGCTACTGCCCGCTCTGCCGAACCGTGCACGTGGTGCGGACCGCCAGTCCCGAGGTGCGCGCCCAGCTGACCTCCGCCGCGTCCTCCTTCCTGCAGGCCGCGGCCGGCATGCTCGCCGCGGGGCGGGGCGACTCCGGCGGCCGTCCGGTCGAGCGGATCGACCTCGACGAGGACGTGGAGGACAACAACGCATGACACTTGCCTGCGGCATCGACGTCGGCGGCACCAAGATCGCGGGCGGCGTCGTCGACGAGGACGGCTCGATCGTCGAGGAGCTCCGGGTGGACTCCCCGGCGACCGACGTCGAGGAGATCGAGGACGCGATCACCTCCCTGGTGACCGAGCTGCGCTCTCGTCACGAGATCGCCGCGGTCGGCGTCGGCGCGGCCGGCTACGTCGACAAGGCACGAGCCGTCGTCATGTTCGCGCCCAACATCGCCTGGCGCGACGTCAACCTCAAAGCCGAGCTCGAGGAGCGCCTCGACCTGCCGGTGGTCGTCGAGAACGACGCCAACGCGGCGGCCTGGGGCGAGTTCGTCTATGGCGCCGGGCACGACATCGACGACCTGCTCATGGTCGCGATCGGCACGGGTGTCGGTGGTGGTGTCGTGCTCGACGGCGAGCTCTACCGTGGCGCCTTCGGCGTCGGCGCCGAGATCGGTCACATGCGCGTCGTCCCGGACGGCATCCTGTGCGGCTGCGGCAATCGGGGCTGCCTCGAGCAGTACGCCAGCGGCAGCGCCCTGGTTCGCGAGGCCCGGGCGGCCGCGCGCGGTGGGTCGCTGCTCGCGGCCGACCTGCTCGAGCGCGCGGGCGGTGACCCGGACGCGATCACCGGGCCACTCGTCACCGAGGCCGCCCAGGCCGGAGATCTGTTCGCGGTCGAGCAGCTGGCCGTGCTCGGTCGCTGGCTCGGCGAGGGCATCGCCTCGCTCACCGCCATCCTCGACCCGGCAGTCGTGGTGCTGGGCGGCGGGGTCAGCGAGGCCGGCGACCTCTTGTTGGACCCCGTGCGGGAGGCTTTCGGCTCGCAGCTGACCGGCCGGGGACACCGACCGGTGCTCGACATCCGCGCGCGCACTCCTCGGCAACCGGGCGGGTCTGATCGGCGCGGCCGATCTGGCCCGTCGGTGATGGACGCCGCCTCGCTGGTCGTCGGCATCGACATCGGCGGGACCAAGGTGCTCGCAATCGAGGGCGGCGTCGACGGCACCGTCGGCCGGTCGGCGCGGACCGCGACACCCGGACGCCTCGTCGATGTCGGCCGGGTCGAGGACGCACTCACCGTCGCCCTCGACGAGGTCGCCGACGGGAGGCCCGTAGCAGCGGTGGGACTGGCCGCTGCCGGGTTCGTCGACGCGGCGGGCGACCGGGTCAGGTTCGCACCGCACCTGCCCTGGCGCGACGATCCGCTCCGCGAGCGGCTCGCCGCCCGGTGGGGGGTCCCGGTCGCCCTGGACAACGACGCCAACTGCGTGGCGCGGGCCGAGGCGGCGTACGGCGCCGCGCATGGGTTCGCCTCCGCGCTGGTCATCACGCTCGGCACCGGCATCGGCGGCGCCGTCGTCCTGGACGGGACCGTGCTGCGCGGCCGCAACGGGATGGCGGGGGAGTTCGGGCACATGCAGGTCGTGCCCGACGGCCAGCCCTGCGAGTGCGGACGCCGCGGTTGCTGGGAGCAGTACTGCAGCGGCAACGCGCTGGTGCGGCTGACCCGGGACCAGATCGGGCGGATGCCCACGCTGCTCGACGAGCTCTGCGGCGGCGACCCGGAGCGGCTGGTGGGTCCGATGGTCTCCCAGGCGGCCGAGGAAGGCGACCTCCTCGCGCGCCAGGCCTTCGCCTCGGTCGGCGACTGGCTGGGCGTGGGCGTCGCCAACCTCGTGGCTGCCCTGGACCCGGAGATCGTGGTGATCGGGGGCGGTGTCTCGGCGGCCGGGGACCGGTTGCTCGAGCCCGCGCGTGCGGCACTGGCGCGCTCCCTCGTCGGTGGCGGTCACCGCGACGTCCCTGCGCTGGTTCGCGCCCGGTTCGGTGCCGAGGCCGGTGCCGTTGGCGCGGCGGACCTGGCCCGCTCAGTCCTCCATTGACTCCTCTAAGCATCCATGGCGGCGAGCGAGGGAGCGAAGCGACCGACACGAGCGATAGCGAACGACGCGAGGCTCGCGGGGGTGTTAAAGCCGCGCGCCGTCGTCGAAGGGATCCTGCGGCCCGCGGGGCATCTGCACCACCAGGTAGACAAAGCCACCGATGAACGATGCGACCAGCAGGTAGCCGATCAGCGAGGGGATCCTGATCCCGAGCAGGAGCGCGGTCAACAGCAGGGTCGGTGAACCGAACAGGCCGACCCACGCCAGCATCCGGTCGCGGGGGACCTGGGGGAGCGGTGGTGGCGGCGGAGGGACGAAGCGCTCCGCGTCGTAGGACGGCGCCAGCTCCGCGGGGACCTCGAACGGATCAGCGACCGGAACCGGGGCCGCCGGTGCGGCCGGTGCGGCCGGTGGGTCACTCGGGTCGATCTCGGCGCGGTCACCGTAGTTCTCGACGATCGCGCGCCAGGCTTCGTCCTCGTTGCTGCGCGGCACGTGCCGAGTCTAGGTCCCCTCCGAGGGGACTAGGCTGCGTCGGGATCGTCGGCGGAGCGGTCGACGTGGGCTGTTGGGAGGTGCGCGGGTGTTCTACTGGTTCCTGAAGTGGGTCGCCATCGGGCCGATCCTGCGGCTGGTCTTCCGGCCCCAGGTGAACGGCCAGGACAACGTCCCGTCGCAGGGCCCGGCGATCCTCGCCAGCAACCACTTGTCGTACGCCGACTGGCTGTTCATGCCGCTGACGCTGCCGCGTCGGGTGACCTTCGTGGCCAAGGCGGAGTACTTCACCACGCCCGGACTGAAGGGCTGGGTTCAGAAGAAGTTCTTCACCGGCGCGGGCCAGGTCCCGATCGACAGGTCAGGCGCCTCGGCGGCCGAAGGCGCGCTGAGCAGCGCACGCAGGATCCTCAACGAGGGCGACCTGTTCGGCATCTATCCCGAGGGCACCCGCTCGCATGACGGCAAGCTCTACCGCGGCAAGACCGGGGTCGCCCGGCTCGCCCTCGAGTGCAAGGTCCCGGTCATCCCGACAGCGGTCGTCGGCACCGACGTCGTCGCGCCTCCCGGCCAGACGTTCGGCAAGTTCACCCGGCCGATCGTCCGCTTCGGCAAGCCGCTGGACTTCTCGCGCTACGAGGGGATGGAGAACGACCGCTACATCCTGCGCTCGATCACCGACGAGATCATGTACGAGATCATGCGTCTCTCCGGCCAGGAGTACGTCGACCAGTACGCCACCCGGGCCAAGGAGGAGGGCAAGCGGCTCGAGCGCGAGGAGCGCGCCGCGGCCGAGGCTCGCGCTGTCGAGGACGAGCTCCGAGGAGAGGCGAAGGCGTCCTGACCGAGGCTGAGGCCCCGATCAAGCCCTCGCCCGGCCGCAGGGCTGTGCCCGCCGCCATTCGCCGGTTGCTGACCGCGTGGTTCGCCCCGGCGATGACCGTGCAGGACCGGATGTTCCGGTGGCTCGCCGTGCTCCGGGTCCTGGTGCTCGTCAACGCGCTCGCACTGGTCGTGATCCGCTTCGACAACGTCCAGAGGCGAGCGTTGGCGATCGGCTGCGCGGCGGTCATGGTGGCGTGGACCTGCACCGCTGTCTGGGCCTATCTCGAGCCGGCTCGTCGTCGGCCGCCGCTGCTCGCCCTCGACCTGGGCGTCGCGGTCGGGCTGATCGCGATGTCACCGATCGTCAAGGGCGCGGGGTTCAGTGCCACGATCCCCGGGTTCTGGGTGATGGGTGCACTCTTCGCCTGGGCGGTGCAGTGGCGGTGGCTCGGCGGCCTGGCCGCCGGAGTCGTCCTCTCGGTCACCGACCTCGCGGTGCGCCAGGACATCGAGCAGGTCAACTACGGCAACGCGTTCCTCCTGGTGCTCGGCGGCACGATCGTCGGGTTCCTGGTGGAGTCGCTCCAGCTCATGGCCGCAGAACGGGACCGAGCCCAGCGCGCGGCAGCCGCCGAGGTCGAGCGCGCCCGGCTCGCCCGTGCTGTGCACGACGGCGTGCTCCAGGTCCTCGCGCTCGTCCAACGGCGGGCTGCCGAGATCGGGGGTGACGCGGCCGAGCTCGCCCGGCTGGCCGGTGAGCAGGAGGTCGCCCTTCGCACCTTGATCCGGGCGCAGGACGCCGTCGACCCCTCCTCAGACGGCTCTCTCGTGGATGTCCGCACCGCGATCGCGCAGCTCGCCACCAGGCCAGGGGTGGAGGTAGCCACGCCGGGAACGGCCGTGGAGCTCCCGCGCGATATCGCGCGGGAGATCGTCGCGGCCGTGGGGGCCTGCCTCGACAACGTCACGACCCACGTCGGTCCTGGCGCGCCCGCCTGGGTCCTGCTGGAGTCACTGCCTGACCGTGTCGAGGTCTCGGTCCGCGACGAGGGCCCGGGGATCCCCGAGGGACGGCTGACCGCGGCCGAGGCCGAGGGCCGGCTCGGTGTCGTCGGCTCGATCCGCGGTCGGCTGACCGAGCTCGGCGGCACCGCGACCCTGCACTCCGGCCCGCACGGCACCGAGTGGGAGCTCGTGGTCCCACGGTGACGATCCACACGACCCACCCCTTCGCAGACCCCGAGCCGGACGGCGTACGCCGGTTCCGCGGCCGGTTGGGTGGCGCGGTGACGCTCTGGACCGCGAACCGGGCTGGGCTGACCGTGACGTCGCTGATGCTCGCGCACGGTGACGAGCCGCGGCTGCTCGCCCTGGTCGACCCGGACTCGGATCTCTTTGAGGCACTGCGCGGGTCGGGTCGGGCGGTCGTCGTCCTGCTGTCGTGGGACGACCGCGGGTTGGCCGAGGCCTTCGCCGGCACCGCGCCCGCGCCGGGCGGACCGTTCCGGATGGCGGAGTTCGTGGAGGGCGCCTACGGTCCACGGCTCGCGAGTGCCGCGACGTTCGCCGAGATCTCACTGGATTCCGACGTGGTGGTCGGCTGGTCGGCTCTGGTCACCTGTCGCGTCGATCGCGTCGTGGTCGGCGACGAGGACGGTCCGATGCTGGGGCACCGTCGCGGCCGCTACTTCCGGTTAGGTTCGAGAGCATGACCGACGGTTCGGGGATCCGGGTGATGGTGGTCGACGATCACCCGATGTGGCGCGACGCCGTCGAGCGCGACCTGTCCGCCGCGGGCTTCGAGGTCGTCGGGGTCGCGGCCAACGGGACCGAGGCGCTTGCGCGCTTCCGCGCGTGCCGCCCCCAGGTCGTCGTCCTCGACCTGCAGATCCCCGGGCCCAACGGAGTCGAGGTGACCGCGGAGGTCCTCACCCACGATCCGAGCGCGCGCGTGCTGATCCTGTCGGCATCCGGTGAGCAGGCCGACGTGTTGGACGCGGTCAAGGCCGGCGCCACCGGCTACCTGGTCAAGTCGGCGTCACGGACCGAGCTGCTCGACGCCGTACGCCGCGTGGCTGACGGCGACACCGTGTTCACGGCCGGGCTCGCGGGCCTGGTGCTGGGGGAGTTCCGGCGGCTCAACGAGGGCGGGCCGACGGCCGACCCCACGCACCAGGACCTGACCGAGCGCGAGACCGAGGTCCTCCGCATGGTCGCCAAAGGCATGTCCTACAAGCAGATCGCCGAGCGCTTGGTGCTGTCGCACCGAACGGTCCAGAACCACGTCCAGAACACGTTGCGCAAGCTGCAGATGCACAACCGCGTCGAGCTCACCCGCTACGCGATCGAGCAGGGCCTCGACGAGCCGGACGAATGACTAGCGCGGGCTACCTCGAGCGTCTGGGCGTCGACCCGGGCCGGCCTCCGACGCTCGATACGCTGTTCCTGGTGCACCGCGCCCACCTGGACGCGGTGCCCTACGAGAACTTCGGGATCATGCTCGCCAACGCCGCCGGTCTGCCGCCGCCCGCTGTCGACACCGACGCGTGCCTCGCCCGGGTGGCCGACGTCGGGCGCGCCGGCTACTGCTTCCACCAGAACGCCGCGCTGGGCGCCGGCCTGGAGGCCCTTGGTTTCGAGGTCACCCGGCGGCACGGTCATGTGTGGACCTTGCCCGGGCAACGGGACGAGGGCGAGCTCAACCACCTGGTGCTCGTCGTGTCCGGACTACCCACAGACGACAACCCCGGCGGGCGGTGGTGGCCCGACGCCGGACTCGGCGAGGGGTTCCGCAACCCCGTGGCGCTGGTCGACGGAGAGTTCGAGGACGGCGGCTTCGGCTACTCCGTGGGCGGCTCGAGCGAGGACGGCTGGTCATTCACCCATGCTCCCGGCGGCACGTTCAGCGGCATCGAGGTGAGCAGGCGACCGGTCGGGACCGACGACATCGCGGCCTCGCACCGCGAGCTGTCGACGCCGCCGGACGGGCACTTCGCGCGGATCCTCGTCGCGCAGCGCCGCCAGGACAGCCACTACGACTCGTTGCGCGGCTGCGTGCTCGGTCGGGTCACCGGTGGTTCACGGGAGGAGCGGGACGTGACCAGGTACGACGACTGGCGCGGTGCCCTCGTCGACGTCCTGCGGGTCCCGGTGGACGACGTGCCGAACGAGGCGCTGCGGGCTCTCTGGGCCCAGGTTCGCGCTGCGCACGACGCCTGGGACCTGGCCGGGAGGCCCTGATGGATCTGCTCGAGATTGCCGACGAGCTCTACTCGCTCCCGCCGGCCGACTTCACCCCCACCCGGGACGCGAAGGTGAAGCAGCTGAAGGGCACGGACCTGGCGGCGCGGGTCAAGGCGTTCAAGAAGCCGTCGCTCGCCGCCTCGGTGGTCAATCTGCTGGTGCGGCACGAGACGGAGCAGGTCGAGCAGGTCCTGGCGGTCGGGGCTGCGCTGCGCCAGGCCCAGGCCTCGATGTCCGGCGACGAGCTGCGAGCGCTGACCAGGCAACGGCGTCAACTGACGGCCGCGGTGACCACCCGGGCCCGGGCACTGGCCCGCGAGCACGGACAGAAGGTCACCGAATCGGTTGCGGATCAGGTTGAAGCGACCCTGACCGCCTCGATGGTCGACGAGGGTTGCGCTGCGGCGGTGCGCAGCGGACTGCTGGTCGCGGCATTGACGGCCACCGGCGTCGATGCGGTCGAGCTCGACAGGGCGGTGGCGCTGCCTGAGGCGCTGGGCTTCATCGCTGCCCCCCGAGAGGCACCAGTGTCGACCAAGCCCGACCTGCACGTCGTCCCCGACCCGGACAGGCACGACAAGGCCAGGGCGGCCGGCCAGGCGGATCTCGACGCCGCAGAGGCGGCATTGGCCGAGGCGGAGCAGGGCCTGGAGACGGTCGCCAAAGAGCTGGCCGAGCTCGAGGCTCGGTCGATGCAGGTCCAGGCCGAGGTCGACGAGCTCAAGCGCAAGCTTGCCGAGATCGACGAGGCCGCCGACGAGGTCGACGAGGCGATCGGCGAGGCCGAGGACGCCCGTGACGCGGCCCAGGACGCCGTCACCGAGGCCGTCCGGCACCGCGACGACGCCGCCAAGAAGCTGGCCCGGCTGGGGGGATAGTCCGTCACCTTCGGTCCCCGGATCGGGCTGGGAGCCCACCCAAAGGTGACTGACTATCCCGCCGCTATCCCGCCGCCCAGCCCTTCGACCGCTCGACGGCGTCCTTCCAACGGGCGTGCGCAGCGTCGGCAGTGGCGCGGTCGGAGCCCGGGGTGAACGACTGTCGAGCTGCCAGGTGTCGCGGAGCTCGTCGGTGGAGGACCACACACCGGTGCCGAGGCCGGCGAGGAACGCAGCGCCGAGAGCGGTGGTCTCGACCAGCCTGGGACGCTCGACCGGCACGCCGACCTGGTCGGCCTGCAGCTGGCAGAGCAGGTCGTTGGCAGAGGCGCCGCCGTCGACGCGCAGCGTGGCCAGGCCCGGCATCGTCTCCAGGACGTCGCGCACCTCGAAGGCGATCGCCTCGAGCGTCGCCCGCACGATGTGTGCCCGGGTGGTGCCGCGGGTCAGCCCGATGATCAGCCCGCGCGCGTGCGGGTCCCAGTGCGGGGCGCCGAGACCGGTGAGCGCCGGCACGAACACCACGCCGTCGGTGGTGTCGACGGTGGACGCGATCGCCGCGGTCTCGGCCGCCGACCCGACGATCTGCAGCCCGTCGCGCAGCCACTGGACGGCGGCGCCGGTCACGAAGATCGCGCCCTCGAGCGCGTAGGTCAGCTCGCCGGCCGGCGAGCGCCAGGCCGCCGTTGACAGCAGGCCCGCGTCCGAGCGCTGCAGGGTCGTGCCGGTGTTGGTGAGGATGAACGAGCCGGTGCCGTAGGTGCACTTGGAGTCGCCCTCGTCGAAGCAGGTCTGCCCGAACAGCGCCGACTGCTGGTCGCCGGCGATGCCCGCGATCGGGAGTTCGAGGCCCAGGAACGACCCCGGGTCGGTCCTCGCGAGGTCGCCCCAGTTGGGCACCAGCTCCGGCAGGGCGTCGCGGGGTACGCCGAAGAGCGCGCACAGCTCGTCGGACCAGTCGCCCACGGCCAGGTCGAACAGCAGCGTGCGCGAGGCGTTGGAGACGTCGGTGACGTGCCAGGTGCCGCGGGTCATCCGGGCGATCAGGTAGGAGTCGACGGTGCCGATCGCGTAGCGGCCGGACTCGACCAGCGCCCAGGTGTGCGGCTCGTGCTCGGCCAGCCAGATCAGCTTGGTGCCGGAGAAGTAGGGGTCGAGCCGCAGGCCGGTCAGCTCGGCGACGCGCTCCTCGTGACCGGCGTCGCGCAGCCGGGCGCAGATGTCGGCGGTGCGACGGTCCTGCCAGACGATCGCCCGACGCGGCGAGCCGAGGGTCTCGCGGTCCCACAGCACGATGGTCTCGCGCTGGTTGGTGATGCCGATGCCCGTGATCTCCGAGGCGTCGACCTGCGCCAGTGCGGACCTCGTCGCCTCGAGAGTGGCCTGCCAGATCTCCTCCGGCGCGTGCTCGACCCAGCCCGGCTTCGGGAAGTGCTGGGGGAACTCCTGGTAGCCCTTGGCCGCGATCGCGCCGTCGCGCGTGACGACCACCGCCGTGACGCCGGTCGTGCCGGCGTCGATGGCCAGGATGCTCACGAGTCCGCACCCCGCCAGTCGGCGGTCGCCTCGCGGATCTCGTCGACCACCCGGGTGGCGGTCCAGCCCTCGCCGCCGAGGGCACTCGTAGTTCTGCACGCCGACCCACTCGACGAAGCTGCGGTGCCCGAGTTCGCGGGCTCTGCCGTCCAGCTCGTCGAGCAGCTCCGGTGTGACCGCGCTGCGCTCGTCCTCGGGGACCTCGGCGTTGAGGGCGTCGTGCAGGTCGAGCAGCCGGGCGAGCTCGTCACAGGGGTTCGGGTGGTCGTCGACGCGCAGGTCGACGGCGATGTCGTCGAGCCCGCCGTACCCCGCCCCGTCCTTGACCACGAGCAGGGCCGCCGACTGCCGTCCGCGGGCATCGCCACCCGCGGCGTCCCCGGCCCGCAGGGCGGCGACCAGTCGGTGCGCCAGGGGAGTCTCGGGCCCCGAGGCGAGGCACGCGCTCTCGACTGCCTGGACGACCTCGGGGCCGGTGAGGATGTTGCCCTGGATGGCGTAGCCGTCGCCGGTGACGCCGCCCGCCCAGTCGAGGCAGGCGGGGCCGGTGTGGGTGGCTGCGCCGCCCTCGACGTCGACGATGCCGACCTGGCGGTGGTCGCGGCCGTCGTCCTCCTCGAGCAGTCGCTGGAGGGCGACGGCTGCGGTGGCGCCGTCGTCGAGATGGGCCAGGGCCATGCCCTTGTAGGCGACGTTGGCGTCGGCCTGGGTGGCGATGGCACCGACCCCGGCGACCGCCGCCGGAACGGCCGAGCCCACCGCCAGGAACTTCGAGGCGACCGCCACCCCCCAGGACTCGCCGTCGGCGGACCGGGCCACGATCGAGAACGTCATGGCCACGGACCCTAACGCTTGGCTTGGCACCCTCGACGGGTTTAGGGTCGGGGCCGGTTGAGAGCGTTCCAACTCACAGGGGAGTCCTCAGATGCGCGTTGGCGTACTCACCGGCGGCGGCGACTGCCCGGGCCTGAACGCGGTCATCCGGGCCGTCGTCCGCCAGGGCGTCAAAACCCACGGCTTCGACTTCGTCGGGTTCCGCGACGGCTGGAAGGGCCCGCTCGAGGGACTGACCATGGAGCTCGGCATCCAGCAGTGCCGCGGCATCCTGCCGCGCGGCGGCACGATCCTCGGCTCCTCGCGCACCAACCCGTTCAAGATCGACGGCGGCGTGGAGCGGATCAAGGACAACCTGGCCGAGGCCGGCGTCGACGCCCTGGTCGCGATCGGTGGCGAGGACACCCTCGGCGTGGCGACCAAGCTCGCCGACCTCGGCGTCAACGTCGTCGGCGTCCCCAAGACGATCGACAACGACCTCTCCGGCACCGACTTCACCTTCGGCTTCGACACCGCGGTCAACATCGCGACCGAGGCGATCGACCGGCTGCACACCACCGCCGAGTCCCACCACCGGGTGCTGGTCGTCGAGGTCATGGGCCGCCACGCCGGCTGGATCGCGCTGCACGCCGGCATCGCCGGCGGCGCCAGCGCCGTGCTGATCCCCGAGCAGCCGTTCGACATCGCCGCGGTCTGTGCCCACGTCGAGACCCGCTTCCAGACGCAGTACGCGCCGATCATCGTCGTCTCCGAGGGCGCGGTCCCGGCCGAGGGCGGCGACATGACCCTGGTCTCCGGCGAGCTCGACGCCTTCGGGCACGTGCGCCTCGGCGGCATCGGCGACCGGCTGGCCGGCGAGATCGAGCAGCGCACCGGCAAGGAGGCCCGGGCAGTGGTGCTCGGCCACATCCAGCGCGGCGGCACTCCGACGGCGTTCGACCGCTGGCTCGCCACCCGTTTCGGCCTCCATGCGGTCGACGCGGTCGCCGACGGCGACTTCGGCACATGGTCGCGCTGCGCGGCACCGACATCGTCCGGGTCCCGCTGAGCGAGGGCACCGGCGAGCTCAAGCTGGTCAGCCCGGAGGAGTACGCCGAGGCATAGGTCTTCTTCGGCTGACTGCTCGGTGAGCGACAGTCCGGCGGAGTGTGAAGTGCGCTGACAGGGGTACTGACCCCTCAGGGTGCACGCCCGGGTGCAGCCCTGCCGAAGCACGTGACAGGGAGATGCCATGACTGCGCAGACCGCCGACCAGGACGCCAACGGGCCGGAGCCCGATCTCAAGCGGGTGATGGGGCCCAAGCTGCTGCTGCTGTTCATCGTCGGCGACATCCTCGGCGCGGGCGTCTACGCCGTCACCGGCCAGATGGCCGGCGTCGTGGGCGGCATCGTCTGGCTGCCCTTCCTGGTCGCCTTCGCGGTGGCCACGCTCACCGCGTTGTCCTACCTCGAGCTGGTCACGAAGTACCCGCAGGCCGCCGGTGCCGCGCTCTACACGCACAAGGCGTTCGGCATCCACTTCGTGACCTTCCTGGTGGCCTTCGCGGTGATCTGCTCCGGCATCACCAGCGCGTCGACCTCGTCCAACGTGCTGGCGCAGAACCTCACCGGCGGCTTCGAGGCCAACGGCTGGATCGACGAGGCACCCGGGACCGGGGTGATCACGCTGATCGCGCTCGGCTTCATGGTGCTGCTGGCGCTGGTCAACCTGCGCGGCGTCGGCGAGAGCGTGAAGTTCAACGTCGTGCTGACCCTGGTCGAGATGACCGCCCTGGTCATCGTGATCGGCGTCGGCTTCTACGTCATCGCCCAGGGCGACGGCGACTTCGAGCGGATCACCGTCTTCGAGAACCCCGACGACAAGGGCCTCTTCCTCGCGGTCACCGCCGCGACCTCGATCGCGTTCTTCGCGATGGTCGGCTTCGAGGACTCGGTCAACATGGTCGAGGAGACGAAGGACCCGGAGCGGATCTTCCCGCGGATGATGCTCACCGGCCTCGGCATCGCGGTGATCATCTACATGCTGGTCGCGGTCTCGGTGGTCGCGGTGCTCACCTCCGAGCAGATCGCCGACGCGGCCGAGGGCCAGGCGCTGCTCGAGGTCGTCCGGATCGGCGCACCGGACTTCCCGATCGACAAGGTCTTCCCGTTCCTCGCGGTCTTCGCGGTCGCCAACACCGCGCTGATCAACATGCTGATGGCGAGCCGGCTGCTCTACGGCCTGGCCCACCAGGACGTGCTCCCACGGGTCCTCGGCAAGGTGTTGCCCCGCACGCGGGCGCCCTGCGTCGGCATCCTGTTCTCCACCGTCCTGGCGCTCGGTCTGATCATCTACGTCGCCAACCGGGCCGAGGACGACGTGGTGATCAACCTGGCCAGCATCACCTCGCTGCTCCTGCTGGGTGTCTTCACGGTGGTCAACGTCGCCTGCCTGGTGCTGCGCCGTGACGGCCGCGAGTCGATGTTCAGCTCGCCCGGGCTCACACCCGCGATCGCGGCGCTGGCGTGCCTGTTCCTGATCGGCCCGTGGGTCGACAGGCCCGGCATCGTCTACCAGATCGCGGGCGTGCTGCTCCTGATCGGCGTCGTGCTCTGGGCGCTCACCTGGGTCACCAACCGCGGCGTCCGCGCGCAGAAGACCGGCTTCCGCGACATCGAGCACCTGGAGGACTGAGTCCGCTCGCCCCGTACCCTTGAGCGGTGAGCACCCCTGACGCTGTCCCGACCCTGGAGGCGCTGCGCGCCCTCGGCCCGGCCCAGCAGCCGGCGTACCCCGACCGCGCCGCCGTCGACACTGCCGTCGCCCGCCTACGCACGATGCCGCCGCTGGTGTTCGCGGGCGAGTGCGACGACCTCAAGGCCAAGATCGCCGCGGTCAGCCGCGGCGAGGCGTTCCTGCTCCAGGGCGGCGACTGCGCCGAGACCTTCGCCGGCGTGACCGCCGACAACGTCCGCAACAAGCTGCGGGTGCTGCTGCAGATGGCCGTCGTCCTCACCTACGCCGCCTCGGTCCCGGTCGTGAAGGTCGGCCGGATCGCCGGGCAGTACGCCAAGCCGCGCTCCTCCGACCTCGAGACCCGCGACGGCGTCACCCTCCCGGCCTACCGCGGCGACGCGGTCAACGGCTTCGACTTCACCCCCGAGTCCCGGGTTCCGGACCCGCAGCGGCTGGTCGACGTCTACAACTCCTCGGCCGCGACGCTCAACCTGGTGCGCGCGTTCGTCACCGGCGGCTACGCCGACCTGCGCCAGGTGCACACCTGGAACACCGACTTCGTCCGCGAGTCGTCGGTCGGCCAGCGCTACGAGCTGGTGGCCGCCGAGATCGAGCGGGCGCTGACCTTCATGAAGGCCATCGGCGCCGACCCCGACGAGTTCCACCGCGTCGACTTCCACTCCAGCCACGAGGCGCTGCTGCTCGAGTACGAGCACGCGATGACGCGCATCGACTCGCGCACCGAGCAGCCCTACGACGTGTCGGGCCACTTCGTCTGGATCGGCGAGCGCACCCGGCAGCTCGACGGCGCGCACGTGGAGCTGCTCCGCCACATCCGGAACCCGATCGGCGTCAAGCTCGGCCCGACCACCACGCCCGACGACGCGCTCGCGCTGGCCGCGAGGCTCAACCCGGACAACGAGCCCGGCCGGCTGACCTTCATCACCCGCTTCGGCGCCGGCAAGATCCGCGACGGGCTGCCGGACCTGGTCGAGAAGGTCACCGCCGCCGGCGTCGAGGTCGCGTGGGTGTGCGACCCGATGCACGGCAACACCTTCGAGGCGTCCTCGGGCTACAAGACCCGCGCCTTCGACGACGTGATCGACGAGGTGCAGGGCTTCTTCGACGTGCACCGCTCGCTGGGCACCTGGCCCGGCGGCATCCACGTCGAGCTCACCGGCGACGACGTCACCGAGTGCGTCGGCGGCGGCGAGGAGCTGCTCGAGATCGACCTCGGCAACCGCTACGAGTCGGTCTGCGACCCGCGCCTCAACCGGGTGCAGTCGCTCGAGCTGGCCTTCCTCGTCGCGGAGATGCTGCGAGCGGCTTCGGACTGACCCGTCTCGAAACCCACGACGCCGACGTCGAAGGAGCCCATCGCCGATGATCGACCTCCGCTCCGACACCCTCACCCGTCCCACCGAGGCGATGCGCGCCGCGATGGCGCGCGCCGAGGTCGGCGACGACGTCTACGGCGAGGACCCGACGGTGCGCGCGCTCGAGGAGCGGGTGGCCGGGCTGTTCGGGCACGAGGCGGCGCTGTTCACTCCCACCGGCTCGATGGCCAACGTGCTGGCGGTCGGGTCGCTGGTGCAGCCCGGGCAGGAGGTGCTCTGCGAGTCCTCGGCGCACATCGCCCGGGCCGAGCTCGGTGCGCACGCCGCGATCGGCGGGCTGACCATGCGCACCTGGACCCACGCGCGGGGACAGGTCGACCTGCCTGCGATCAGCGCTCTGTTCGCCCCCGACATGGGTCCGTTCTTCGTGCGCACGGCCGCGATCTCGGTCGAGAACACCCACAACTTCGCCGGCGGCACCGTGCTGCCGCTCGAGGACCTCCACGACCTCCGCGCGTTCGCCGTCGGCGCCGGGGCGCGCGTCCACCTCGACGGCGCCCGGCTCTGGAACGCACACGTCGCCACCGGGACGCCCCTGGCCGAGTACGGCGCCGTCGCCGACGTCTTGTCGGTCTGCCTGTCCAAGGGACTCGGCGCCCCGGTCGGCTCGCTGCTCGTGGGATCGGCCGACGCCATGGCGCCAGGCGCGGGTCTGGCGCAAGCGGCTGGGTGGCGGCATGCGTCAGGTCGGGATCCTCGCGGCCGCGGGCCTGCACGCCCTGGACCACCACGTCGAGCGGCTGGCCGAGGACCACGCGCACGCCCGGCTGCTCGCCGAGGCGTGCGGCGTCGACCCGGCCACGGTCGACACCAACATCGTCCTGGTGCCTCGCCCGGACGCCGCCGACTTCGCCGCGGCCGCCGAGGCCGCCGGGGTCCGCGTGGCCATCGTGGCACCGACGACAGTCCGGCTGGTCACCCACCTCGACGTGAGCAGGACGAATGCCGAAGAGGCGGCCGCGATCCTCGCGCGCCTCTAACCCTTCAGGAGCACGTCGCTGATCGCGGTGAAGTCACGGCGTGCGTCACCCTGGCCGGGTGCGGTGGTCGTGATGATCTTGAGCACGACCTTGCGCACCTCGACGGCGTCGACCTCGATGGTCTGGAGCGCGCGGCCGTCGGTCAGGTCCTGGCGCACCAGGTCGCCCAGCCCGAAGTTCCACGTCACCCGCGCGATCCGGCGGTGCCCGACGTACCAGTCGAAGGTCTTCCCTTCGCTGTCGGTCGCTGTCTTGGCATAGCCGTTGATGAGCCCGACCTGGGTGATCCGGGTCTTCTCAGCGAAGGTGAACACGAGCTTGATCCCCTTGCCGTCGCCGGCGACCCGCCACGCGGTCTCGGGCACCCCGTCGAGCATGTTGCTGGCCTCGTAGGACGTGGGTCTGCCATCGACGTCCTCGGTCGGAGGGGCGGTCCGCGGCGCCTGGGCGCGAGCGTCGGCGGTGTGGTCGGCTGCTTGGGCCGTCGGCTCCGCGTCGCCCGATCCGGGATCGTCGGCGGCGTCACCCTCGCCGCCCAGGGCCTGCCCGAGGAGCCAGGCGCCGCCCACGAGCGCGCCCAGGACGAGTGCCGCGGCGATCACCCACACCACGCGTGGCCTGCGCTCCGCGTCCCACTCCTCCCAGTCGTCGTCCTCGTCCCACTCCTCCTCGTCGTAGGATCTCGGCGGCCATGTCGGACGGATCGGGAACGGGTGCGACAGGGGGAGCGGTCGGCGTTGTGGCCACCTCGTCGGCGAAGAGCGGAAACCGTGGCGGAGGCGGTGCCTCGACCGCAGGCGGAGGCACCCGCGGGGCGACCTGCCGGGCGGCGACGACCTCCGCCGACACCGGGGGCCGGGGCGTACGCTCGGCGGTGTCGGTCCGCCAGTCCTGCTCACCGCCTGCTCACCGCCCTGCTCACCGCCCTGCTCACCGCCGGGCTCGGACCGGACCTCCGGTATCGGTTCGGAGAGCAGGTCGGTGTGCCGGGCGGTCACGGGGTGGCCGCAGTTGGTGCAGAAGCGGCCCAGGCCCAGGACGTGGCCGCATTGCGTGCAGTGCTTCACGGCGTTCCTCCGACGTCGCCTCGGGCGTGCGTGCCCGGCGGTCAGCCTATGCGGATGCGCGAGGAGGCGTCGGCCCGTCCCACGACGGCGGGCAGACGGCGCACGACCTGGGCCAGTTCGCGCAGGTCCGAGTCGACCAGCGCCTGCGGCCCGTCGCACAGCGCGGTCTCGGGCCGGGGTGCACGTCGACGATCAGCCCGTCCGCGCCGACGGCGACCGCCGCTCGGGACAGGGGCACGACGAGGTCCTTGCGTCCGGCGGCGTGCGAGGGGTCCACGATGATCGGGAGGTGGCTGGTCGCCTGGACGACGGGGACGGCCGAGATGTCGAGCGTGTTGCGGGTCGACGGCTCGAAGGTCCGGATCCCGCGCTCGCAGAGGACCACATCGAGGTTGCCGCGCTGGGCGATGTACTCCGCCGCCATCAGCCACTCCTCGACCGTCGCGCTCATGCCGCGCTTGAGCAGCACCGGCTTCCCGGACTCGCCGACGGCCTGGAGCAGCCCGAAGTTGGCCATGTTGCGGGTGCCGACCTGCAGCATGTCGGCGTGCTCGGAGACGACCGGCACGTCGCGGGCGTCGACGACCTCGGTCACGACCGGCAGGCCGGTCGCGGCGCGCACCTCGGCCAGGATCTCCAGACCTGCGAGGCCGAGTCCCTGGAACGCGTAGGGCGAGGTGCGCGGCTTGAAAGCGCCGCCCCGCATCAGCGAGGCCCCGGCGGACCGGGCCATCACAGCCGCCTCGTAGGTCTGTTCGCGGCTCTCCACGGCGCACGGTCCGGCGATGAACGTGAATGTCTCGGGGCCGATCGGGACCTGGTGGTCAGGGGGACCGACCCAGACCGTGGACCGCTCCGGATGGTGCTGGAGGCTGACCAGCTTGTAGGGGTCGGAGATGCGATGGACGTCTGCGACACCGCGCAGCGCGCGCAGGTTGAGGTGGTGGAACGACTCGATGTCGCCGACCAGACCGATGATGGTGCGGACCAGCCCGCGGGAGACGAACGCCTCGCCGCCGACCTCCTCGACCCTGGCGACGACCGCGGCGATGTCCTCGTCGGTCGCGCCGGGTGCCATCACCACGACCACCGCGCGAACCTAGCGGCGCAGCGCCCTCGTGGACCGTCCAGAACCCGGAGTTCGGACAGGTGTGACGCAATCGTGATGCTGGACGGGGTCTGGACAGCCCCTGCACGGCTCCTCAGGTGACGAGGTGCTGCACCTCGCCCTCGACCGGTCGCCGCGGTGGCCAGAGCTCGACGACGAGCATGGCGGCCAGCACCATGAGCCCGCCGAGGAGCATCCGCCCGGTGACGACCTCACCGCCGAGCAGCACGGCGAAGAACGCTGCGAAGACCGGCTCGATGCTCATGATGATCGCGCTCCGGGTCGGTGCGAGGTGCGCCTGCGCCCACGTCTGGGCCAGCAGACCGAGCGCCCCGGCGACCAGCGCCATGTAGATGATCGCGAGCCAGTCCCGGCCGCGGTCCGGCAGCACGATGCCGTCGGGCGCCGTGGCGACCAGGCAGACCACCGCGATGACGATCAGCTGGACGATCGACATGCCCAACGCCTCGCTCGGGGTGGACCAAGCGCCGAGGCCGACGATGTGCAGGGCGTAGATCAGCGCGGCGACGAGCGTGATCGCCTCGCCGTAGCCGACCGCCCCAGAAGGTGTCCGTCGAGGGTCAGCACCCCGAGCCCGGCGGTCGCCAGGAGCACCGCCCCCCAGGTCACGCGCGTGACCTGTGCCGAGCAGCACGGCCGCGAACAGCGGCGTGCAACGACGTACATCCCGGTGATGAACCCGGAGACGCTCGCGGCCGTGTGCGCGAGGCCGGCCGTCTGG
Organism: uncultured Actinomycetota bacterium; assembly: GCA_963802315.1. Classification (GTDB taxonomy): domain Bacteria; phylum Actinomycetota; class Actinomycetes; order Propionibacteriales; family Nocardioidaceae; genus Nocardioides. The sequence continues at coordinate 584 of CAWDIF010000003.1, read as the reverse complement.
AGGATCTGCGCGACGCCGTACAGCAGCCCCAGCACCACCGCGTGCCGCCTGGACTCGGGCGAGAGGCGGCGGAGGGCCCCGGGGCCACCGCGGCCAGCACGACCCCGGCGATCGCGAACCGCACGGCCAGGAAGTCCAGCGTCGGCATCCGCTCGAGCAGGTCCTTGATCAGGAAGAACGTCGAGCCCCAGGTCGCCGTGATCACGAGCAGCGCCACGGTCGCGAGCAGGGAGGTACGCCGGTTGGTCACGGACGAAATCTAGGTGGTCAGACGACCCGGAATAGCGTGATCGTGGAGCCCTTCGGGGCATCCTTCCTCGCCGGACCCCGGGTCGGAGCCCCTGGCGACCCCGAAGCCGAGCCCGAGGTAGGTGTCCGACTCCTTGGTTCTCGTCACCTCGAAGCCGAGGCCCTTGAGCAGCTCGGTCGCGGCCTCGACACCCATCGCCTGCACCCGCTCGGCACCTCGACCAGCTCGGGGCCGAGGGAGACGACGAACGACACCGTGTCGCCGCGGAAGAGGTCCTGGCGGTCGGCGGGTCCTGCGAGATGACGTCGCCCTCGGTCCGACGGTGTCGCTGTAC
>CAWDIF010000002.1:0-648516 GCA_963802315.1 uncultured Actinomycetota bacterium | reverse complement strand
TCGACATCGAGGTCGAGGGCAACCACAACTACTTCGTCGACGGGGTGATGGTGCACAACAGCCCCGAGACCACCACCGGCGGCAAGGCGCTGAAGTTCTATGCCTCGGTCCGTCTCGACGTCCGCCGCATCGAGACGCTCAAGGACGGCACCGACATGGTCGGCAACCGGACCCGGGTCAAGGTCGTGAAGAACAAGGTCAGCCCGCCGTTCAAGCAGGCCGAGTTCGACATCATGTACGGCCGCGGGATCAGCCGCGAGGGTGGGCTGATCGATGTGGGTGTCGACGCGGGTCTGGTTCGCAAGGCCGGCGCTTGGTACACCTACGAGGGCGACCAGCTCGGTCAGGGCAAGGAGAACTCCCGGCAGTTCCTCAAGGACAACCCCGACCTCGCCGACGAGCTCGAGAAGCGGATCCTGGAGAAGCTCGGCGTCGGTCCGACCCTCGATGCGGAGGCCGCGACGGTCGCACCGCTCGAGCCGGTCGGCGTCGATGCCTTCTGAACCGGACCCGGAGTCGGTGGCCCGCAAGATCCTCCTCGATCAGCTGGCCGGACGGGCCCGGACCCGCAAGGAGCTCGCCGACAAGCTGGCAAGCCGCGACGTCCCCGGTGAGGTCGCGACCAGGTTGCTGGACCGGTTCGAGGAGGTCGGGCTGGTCGATGACGACGCGTTCGCCCGCACGTGGGTGAGCCAACGCCAGCAGGGCAAGGGCCTGTCGCGTCGGGTGCTCGCCCAGGAGCTGCGCCGCAAGGGCATCGACGACGAGGTCGCCAAGGAGGCGCTCGACGAGATCGACCCCGCAGACGAGACCGAGGCCGCGCACGACCTGGTGCGACGCAAGCTGCGGTCGGTCGCGCGCTTGGACGACCAGGTGGCGACCCGTCGGCTGGTGGGGATGCTGGCCCGCAAGGGCTACCCGCCGGGGATGTCGTTCGCTGTGGTCCGCGAGGAGCTCCAGCGGGCCGGACGTGACGGGGTCGACGCGGACGCATCGTGACGCACCATGATGTGTCCATGACGCCTGAGGATCTCCGCCTCCCGCCCGGCCCGGTCGACCTGACCGCGATCCCCACCGACGCGACGCCCGGCTTCACGGGCAACAAGGCCGATGGCGTGGAGGCGCTCGGCACGTTGGGGGCCGACCTCGACGAGCTCCAGGAGCGGCTGTTCGCCGAGGGGACGACCGGTTCGACCCGGCGGGTCCTGCTGGTCCTGCAGGGGATGGACACCTCGGGCAAGGGCGGCACCCTCGAGAACACGGTGGGTCTGATGGACCCCCAGGGGGTGCGGGTCACCTCCTTCAAGGCACCGACCAAGGAGGAGCTCAGCCACGACTTCCTCTGGCGGATCGAGAGGGCGCTGCCGGGCGGCGGCTACGTCGGGGTCTTCGACCGCTCGCACTACGAGGACGTGCTCATCGTCCGGGTGCGCTCGCTCGCGTCGGCCGAGGAGGTCGAGCGCCGCTACGGCGCCATCAACGACTTCGAGGCTCGGCTCGTCGACGAGGGCACCACGATCATCAAGTGCATGCTGCACATCTCCGCCGAGGAGCAGAAGGAGCGACTGCTCGCCCGTCTGGACGACCCGACGAAGCACTGGAAGTTCAACCCCGGCGACATCGACGAGCGAGCCCTGTGGCCGGCCTACCGCGAGGCCTACGAGATCGCGCTCGAGCAGACCAACACCGAGCACGCCCCGTGGCACGTCATCCCCGCGGACCGGAAGTGGTATCGCAACCTGGCCGTGGGCACCCTGCTCCACGACGCCCTGACCGCCCTCGACCCGCAGTGGCCGGTGGCCGACTTCGACCTCGCCGCCGAGCGCAAGCGGCTCGTGGAGGAGCAGCCGGTCCAGTGATGGACACCGTCGGCGTCACGCGCTACGTCACGCCGCTGCGTGAGGGCGGCAGTCTGCCCGGCATCGTCGAGGCCGACGACCTGGGCACCTACGTCTGCAAGTTCCGGGGCGCGGGTCAGGGCGTGCGGGTGCTGGTCGCCGAAGTCGTGGTCGGTGGGCTGGCCGAGCGGCTGGGGCTGCGGACCCCGCGGATGGTGGCGCTCGACCTGGACGCCGAGATCGCCCGCTACGAGGCCGACGAGGAGGTCCAGGACCTGCTCAACGCCAGCCTCGGACTCAACCTCGGCACCGACTTCCTGCCCGGCTCCTTCGGCTATGACGGCGAGGCGCCGGAGACGGCGGACCCGGCGCGGGTGCTCTGGCTCGACGCGTTCACCGCCAACGTCGACCGCACCTGGCGCAACCCCAACCTGCTGCTCTGGCACGGCGACCTCTGGGTGATCGACCACGGGGCGTGCCTCTACTTCCACCACGGCTGGAGCGGCGGAGTCGGTGACCCGGCCCGGTTCGCCGCCCAGCCCTGGTCCTGCGACGACCACGTCTTCCTCGCGCAGGTCACCGAGCTCGGTCGTGTGGACGCGGAGGCGCGCGAGGTGCTCGGCCCGACGGCGTTCGCCGAGGTGCTGGCCGAGGTGCCGGACACCTGGCTCGCACCCGTCCCCGGTGCCGAGAGCCCGGACGCGATGCGCGCGGCGTACGTCTCGTTCCTGACCTCGCGCCTCGAGTCGCGTCAGTGGCTTCCGCAGGTGGTGGCGTGAGCGGTCGGGAGAGGCTGTCCTACGAGTACGTCGTGCTCCGCTGCGTGCCCCGCGTGGACCGCGGGGAGTTCGTCAACGTGGGTGTGGTGCTGCACTGCCAGTCCAGCGAGTTCCTGCACGCGGTCTGGCACGTCGACCGCGACCGGCTGCTGGCCCTGGACCCACGGATCGACGTGGACCAGGTGTGTGAGGGGCTGGCCTTCATCGAGGCCGTCTGCGACGGTCGGCCGACGGCCGGCGGACCGGGGCGCGCGCCGCTGAGCCAGCGCTTCGGGTTCCTCAAGGCCCCGCGCAGCACCGTGCTCCAGCCGGGCCCGGTGCACGGCGGCGTGACCGCCGATCCAGGGCGCCAGCTGGAGCGCCTTCTCGAGCAGCTGGTGGGTTAGGCCGCGATCAGACGGGGACGAGCTCGACCGCGCCGACGGCGTAGCGGGCCAGGATGGTCCGGGCCAGCTCCGGGTGGGCACCCAGCGGTTCGGACACGGCCACGGCCCCGGCCTCGAGCGCGAGCTCGCTGGCCCGGTCCGGCAAGAAGCCCGGAGCCAGGAACAGCGAGGCGACCGCGATGTGCCGCCGGCCCTCGGCGCGGAAGGCGCGCACGGCCTCGCCGGTGGCCGGCGGAGCGCTGGAGGCGAACGCAGCCGAGACCGGCAGCTTGTGGTGCGAGCCCCAGAGCCGAGCGAGGCGGGCCACGGCCTGGTTGGCCAGTGGGTCACGGGAGCCGGCCGCGGCCAGCACCAGGGCGTCCAGCTCGCGAGCCCGGGCCTGGGCCAGCGCCTCGCGCATCCGCAGGTCCAGGACCTCGAGGAAGCACGGCTCGAGCCCGAGGATGGAGGTGGCGCGGATCTGGACGCCGGGTTGGTTGGCGCAGGCCTGGGCGACGGCGCTGGGGACGTCGGCCGTGGCGTGGTGGGCCTCGGTGAGGAGCAGCGGGACGACCACGATCTCGTCGTGGCCCTTCTTCGCCAGCCGCTCGACGACCGTCTCGAAGGACGGCTTGGACAGGTCGAGGAACGCCGCCTCGACGCGCAGGTCGGGGCGCAGGGCCCGAACCTCGGCGACGAGCGCCTTGATCGTGCCGGCCGAGCGCGGGTCGCGGCTTCCGTGGGCGAGGGCCACGAGGGCTGGAGCGGTCATGGCATGGCCTTCCTTGTCTGCGGTGTCATGAGTGGATTCCGCACTCGGTCTTGTTGGTGCCGGCCCAGCGACCGCTGCGGGCGTCCTCGCCGGGGGCGACCCGACGGGTGCACGGAGCGCAGCCGATGGACGGGTAGCCGTCGTAGACGAGCGGGTTGACCAGGACACCGTTGTCCGCGATGTAGCGCTCCACCTGCTCATCGGTCCAGCGAGCCAGGGGAGAGACCTTGACCTTGCCCTTCTTGGCGTCCCAGCCGATCACTGGCGCGATGACCCGGTTGTGGGTCTCGGCGCGGCGCAGCCCCGTCGCCCAGGCGTCATAGCCGGAGAGTGCCTCGGCGAGCGGCTGGACCTTGCGGAGCTTGCAGCAGAGGTCCGGATCGGTCTTGAAGAGGTCCTTGCCGTACGTCGCGTCCTGCTCAGCGGTCGACTGCACGGGTGTGATCGTCAGGAGGTTGACGTTGAGGGTGCCGGCGACCGCGTCGCGGGTGCCGATGGTCTCGACGAAGTGGTAGCCGGTGTCGAGGAAGACCACGTCGAGGCCGGGCACGACCTTGGCGGCCAGGTGGGCCAGCACGGCGTCGCCCATCGACGAGGTGATGCAGAACCGGTCGCCGAAGGTCGCCGCGGCCCACTCGATGATGTGCTCGGCCGGAGCGAGCTCGAGCTCGGCGCCCCAGTGCGAGACCAGGTCACGCAGCTGCTCGGGGTTGCGACCCTCGGTCGCGATGCCCCGTTCGGCGCGAGCCGTGCGCGTGGTTGCAGCGGTCATTGGACGCTCCCTGAGGCCGGTGGCTGCCCGACCGACTGGGGCCTGACCAGGCCGAGCATCTTCAGGGAGAAGGCGCGCAGGCATCCCCGGCATTCCCATGACCCGTGCGCCTCGCTGTGAGGCCACAGGTCCTGCTCGCCGCAGTAGGGGCAGTGCACCGGGAAGCCGCGCTCGGTCATGAGCGCACTGACTCCAGGCTTGATTCGCCGCGGAGCAGCTCCTCGTCGGCCCGGGCCACCCAGGTCGCGAACGACTCGTCGTCCTGCCGGTCGGCCAGGAAGTTGGAGACCACGATGGTCACGTAGTCGTCGAGACCGGCGCTGGTCACCTTGTGCGCGCGCAGCTTGCGGCCGAAGTTGGCCTGGAGGCCGGTCGCACCACCGAGGTGCACCTGGTAGCCGTCGACCTGCTCGCCCTCGTGCAGCACGAGCTGGCCCTTGAGGCCGATGTCGGCGACCTGGGTCCGGGCGCAGGCGTTGGGGCATCCGTTGACGTTGACGGTGATCGGCACCTCCAGGTCCGGGAAGCGGCGTTCGAGCTCGGCGACCAGGTCGCGCGCGCGGCCCTTGGTCTCGACGATGGCGAGCTTGCAGAACTCGATGCCCGTGCAGGCCATCGTGTTCTGACGCCAGTTGGAGGGCCGGGCCGGCAGCCCGATGCTTGCGAGCTCGGTGACGACCTGCTCGGTCGACCGCTGGATCGACGCCGATCAGCACGATCTTCTGGTACGGCGTCAGGCGGGCGCCGGCGATGCCGTGCCGTTCGATCAGGTCGGCGAGATCGATCAGGACCGTGCCCGAGATCCTCCCGGCGACGGGGGCGACCCCGATGTAGTTCTTGCCGTCCTTCTGCGGGTGCACGCCGACGTGGTCGCGGTGCCCGACGGGGGACGCCGGCGACTCGCAGGTGACCAGCTTGCGCCCGAGGTACTCGTTCTCCAGCACCTCGCGGAACTTCTCGACACCCCAGTCGGCGACCAGGAACTTCAGACGGGCGCGCGAGCGCAGTCGGCGGTAGCCGTAGTCGCGGAAGATCGAGGCGACCCCGGCCCAGACGTCGGGGACGTCCTCGGTGGGGATCCACACGCCGGCCTTCTGCGCGAGCATCGGGTTGGTGGACAGACCGCCGCCGACCCACAGGTCGAAGCCAGGCCCGTGCTCGGGGTGGAGGGTGCCGACGAACGCGATGTCGTGGGTCTCCGGGGAGACGTCGTGGCTGGGGTGGCCGGTGAGGGCGGTCTTGAACTTGCGGGGGAGGTTGGAGAACTCCGGGTCCCCGACGTAGCGCCGCTTGATCTCTGCCAGCGCGGAGGAGCCGTCGATGATCTCCTCGACCGAGACGCCGGCGACCGGTGAGCCGAGGAACGGCCGCGGCGAGTCGCCACAGGCCTCCATGGTGTCGAGTCCGGCGGCGTCGAGCTTGGCCCAGATCGCGGGGACGTCCTCGACCCGGATCCAGTGGTACTGGATGTTCTCCCGGTCGGTGACGTCGGCGGTGTCGCGGGCATAGTCGCGGCCGATCTCTCCCAACGCGCGGACCGCGTCCGCGGAGAGCAGGGCGCCGTCGGAGCGGACCCGCATCATGAAGAACTCGTCGTCGAGCTCCTCCTCCTCGAGCATCGCGGTCTTGCCGCCGTCGAACCCCGGGGCGCGCTGGGTATAGAGCCCCAACCAGCGGAAGCGGCCACGCAGGTCGGCGGGGTCGATCGAGGCGAAGCCGCGCTTGGAGTAGATGTAGAGGATCCGGTCCCGCACGTTGAGCGGGTCGTCGTCCTTCTTGGACTGCTCGTTCTTGTTGAGCGGCTCGGTGTAGCCGAGCGCCCACTGACCCTCACCGCGCTTGGGGCGCGGGATCTCGGTGTTCTCGGCCTTCTTCGCGGAGAAGCGTAGGTCGGTCATGACTGAAGATGGTCCTTCGCGGGCTGGTCGCCACGCGGGTTCCCGTACGTCGATGGACGGGAGTCCGGGCGAGCGGGACGGGGAGGTCTGCTCAGCGGTGGCGACACATCATGCTGCGCGTGCGCCCGAGGTCCACGTGGCGTCGTACCACGAGGTGCGCGTGCGTCGCAGCAGAGATCATGTCAAGCAGTCTCAGCCCTCGGACGTCCTGTCCACAAACCCGAATCTCATGATGTGGGACTCGTGTCTGCGATGTGAGACGTCCGGTCTGAGCACTAGGCTGACCGGCCGTGGCCGACCTTGCTCCCGACATGGCTGGGAAGATCTCCAGCGCCTACTCCGACATCCTCGACGTGATCGCCTCCGTCGAGCCGCGGATCGCCGATGCGACCCGGCAGGAGCTGGTCGACCAACGGGGCTCGCTCAAGCTGATCGCGAGCGAGAACTACGCCTCGCCCGCGGTGCTGCTCACGATGGGCACCTGGTTCAGCGACAAGTACGCCGAGGGCACGGTCGGCCACCGCTTCTATGCCGGCTGCCAGAACGTCGACACCGTCGAGTCGGTGGCCGCTGAGCACGCCCGCGAGCTGTTCGGTGCCGAGTACGCCTACGCGCAGCCGCACTCCGGCATCGACGCCAACCTGGTCGCCTTCTGGTCGATCCTGGCCCACCGGGTCGAGGGGCCGTGGCTGGAGAAGTACGGCGCCAAGAACGTCAACGAGCTCACCGACGCCGACTGGGAGACCCTGCGTCACGAGCTCGGCAACCAGCGGCTGCTCGGCATGGCACTGGACGCCGGCGGCCACCTGACCCACGGATTCCGCCCCAACATCAGCGGCAAGATGTTCCACCAGCAGCAGTACGGCACCGATCCGGAGCACCGGCCTGCTCGACTACGACGTCGTCGCTGCCAAGGCGCGTGAGTTCAAGCCGCTGATCATGGTGGCCGGCTACTCGGCATACCCACGCCGGGTCAACTTCGCCAAGATGCGCGAGATCGCCGACGAGGTCGGCGCCACCTTGATGGTCGACATGGCCCACTTCGCGGGCCTGGTCGCCGGCAAGGTCTTCACCGGCGACGAGGACCCGGTCCCGCACGCCCACGTCGTGACGACCACGACCCACAAGTCCCTGCGTGGTCCGCGCGGTGGCCTGGTGCTGGCGACCGAGGAGTACGCCCCGTCGGTCGACCGCGGCTGCCCGATGGTTCTCGGTGGCCCGCTCTCACACATGATGGCGGCCAAGGCGGTCGCGCTGGCCGAGGCCCGGCAGGACTCGTTCCGCGGCTACGCCCAGGACATCGCCGACAACGCCAAGTCCCTGGCGGAGGGCTTCTTGACCCGTGGCGCCCACCTCGTCACGGGCGGCACCGACAACCACATCGTGCTGCTCGACGTCTCGTCGTTCGGCCTGACCGGTCGGCAGGCGGAGTTCGCGCTGCTCGACGCCGGCATCGTCACCAACCGCAACTCCGTGCCGGCCGACCCCAACGGCGCCTGGTACACCTCCGGCATCCGGGTCGGCACGCCTGCGCTCACCACGCGCGGCTTCGGCCACGACGAGTTCGACCGAACTGCCGAGCTGATCGTGCACGTCCTGCAGAACACCCAGCCCGGCACGACCAAGGACGGCAAGACGTCCAAGGCGTCCTACGTCCTCGCCGAGGGTGTCGCCGACAAGGTCAAGGACGCCTCGGCCGAGATGCTCGACAAGCACCCGCTCTATCCGGGCCTCGAGCTCCGCAGCTAACAGGTCGCGTCGAGCCGGTCCAGGCAGTAGCGCGCGATCAGCGCGCGGTCGGCGGCGATCCGCTGGGTCTCCTCGGTCAACGGCGCGTCGAACAGGTCCACCGGCACCGCCGAGATCCCGGTCATCAACAGCGACCGGAGGGCGTGGCCACGGCGTACGACGTCCTCGGAGATGTCACAGCCCTCGGCGCGCAGGCCCTCGACGTAGGCCGGGATGATGGTCTCGTCGACCTCGGCGAGGGTCTTCGGCCGAGCGCTTGCCGATCTGGACGTCGCCGACCAGCAACGTTTGGAGGTCGAAGCCGACCGGAGCCGTGCCCCAGAAGCCGAAGTCGATCAGCATGATGTCGTCGTCCTGGCCCGCGAGCAGATTGTTGGGGCAGGCATCCCCGTGACTGGTGAGCCACGGCAGGGCGTCCCCCTCGGCGGCGAGCTCGACAGCGCACCCGGCGGCGTCGCGCAGGCGGTCGCGCAGCGACTCGTCGAACCCACCGCACAGCGGGTGCTGCCAGACCTCGCCGCCCATCAGCATCGGTGCCACCTCGACGGCGACCCGGCCGAACACGTAGGAGCTCAGGCTCCACTCGATGTCGCGCAGCGCCGCCAGCGGGGCGACCTCGGCGCTGGCCGCGAGGCGGCCGAGGAGGTATCCGGCCCGGCGGTAGCGCTCCAGGTCCCAGGGGACCTCGGGGCTGGTCACGTCTTCGATCCAGATGGCCGCCGAGAGCTCGTCCAGGTCCACGACGTGCAGCGCACGTGGCATCGCCAGGCCGACCGGCAGTCGGGCGGCGAGGTCGGACCGGTAGACCTCGGCCTCGGTGCGCCAGGGCACGGAGGCTGCCGCCATCTCCTGGAACTCAGCAGGTACGGACTGGAAGAGCGGGTGCCGGCCCCAGGACTGGATGTGCTTGACGAAGACCCGCCACGGTTCGGTGCCGCGTTCCGAGGTGGCGACCCCGCTCACCCAGTGTCGGGACGCGGTGGTGATCGCCGGGATGTCGTAGGCGACCTCGTCGACCCGGACGTCGAGGAGCTCCACGGTGGCGACGTCGAGGAGCGAGGCGACCATGGCCGTCAGCTGGTCTGAGGAGACCTCGGCGGGTCCCAGGGCCGAGAGCGACATGACAAAAACGTAAGGCAACCTTACAAAACTGGCAAGGCCCGGTCGACGATGCCACGGAGGTCGCCACCGTCGAGCGCGCCGAACGTCCCGTCGTAGGACGTCCCGAGCCGGGACGCGCAGAAGACGTCGGCCACCTCGGCGGGGGAGAAGCGCACGAGCAGGGACCCCTGGAGCACCGCGGCCATCCGGCCGGCCAGGCGGCGGGCACCGACCTCCAGAGAGGAGGCGTCACCGAGCATGGAGCCGAGCAGGGCCAGGGTGTCGTCGATCGCCCGGTCGAGCCGCGCGTCTGCCCCACGGGCCAGGCCGACCTCGGTGATCCAGGCGTCCAGGGCCTCCGGCTCCCGGGAGAGCGCGCGCAGGACGTCGAGCGCGTTGACGTTGCCCGAGCCCTCCCAGACCGAGTTGAGCGGGGCCTCGCGGTAGAGGAGCGGCAGCTGCGACTCCTCGACGTAGCCGTTGCCGCCCAGGCACTCCAGCGCCTCAGCGGTGACCGACGGGGTGCGCTTGCAGACCCAGAACTTGGCGAGCGGGAGCGCGATCCGACGCAGCGCCGCCTCGTGTGGGTCGGCCAGGTCGTCGACGGCGGCGGCGAGCCGCAGCGCCAGGAGCGGTGGCGGCCTCGGACTCGACCGCCAGGTCGGCCAGCACGTTCTGCATCAGCGGCTTGTCGATGAGCAGTGAGCCGAACGCCGAGCGGTGGGCGGCGTGCCAGGAGGCCTCGGAGACCGCCCGTCGCATCAGCGAGGCGGAGCCCGCGACGCAGTCCAGCCGGGTCGCGGCGACCATCTCGATGATGGTGCGGACGCCGCGGCCCTCGTCGCCGAGCCGGCGGGCCAGCGTCGCCGTCGAGCTCGAGCTCCGCGGAGGCGTTGGAGCGGTTGCCGAGCTTGTCCTTGAGGCGCACGACGTCGATCCGGTTGCGGGTGCCGTCGGGCAGGACTCGGGGCACCAGGAAGCACGTGAGGCCCGCCTCGGCCTGGGCGAGCACCAGGAACACGTCGTTCATCGGCGCCGAGGTGAACCACTTGTGCCCGTGCAGGGTGTAGTCGCCCTCGACCTCGGTCGGTCGTGCCTCGGTCACGTTGGCGCGCGACGTCCGAGCCGCCCTGCTTCTCGGTCATGCCCATCCCGGCCAGCGCACCGCGCCTTGGTCGAGCGGGATGCGCGGTCCCGGGTCGTAGGTCGTGGAGGCCAGCAGCGGCGTCCACTCCTGGGCGAGCGCCTCGTCGACGCGCAGCGCCGGCACGGCGGCGTACGTCATCGAGACGGGGCAGCCGTGGCCCGGCTCGGTGTGCGACCACGCCATGAAGCCGGCCGCGCGCCGCAGGTGGGCGTGCGCATCACCGTCGGCCTGACGCTGCCACGCGGTGGCGCCCAGGCCGTGGCCGACGGCGCGCTCCATCAGCCAGTGCCAGGACGGGTGGAAGTCGACCTCGTCGACCCGGTTGCCGTAGCGGTCGTACGGCGACGAAGCGACGGGTGGTGCTCGTTGGCCAGCCGACCGTGCTCGCGGGCCTCCTCGGTGCCGGCCTCGGCGCCGAGCGGGCACCAGCGTCTCGAGCACCTCCGGCCGCCGCGTGCCGCAGGACGGCCTCGACGCAGGGCGGCGTCGGTCGTGACGACGTTGTGGCCGACCAGCGGCGGAACCTGGTTGGTGGCGCTGCGGATGTCTCCCGGACCGGGCTCACCCATGCCGATACCGTACGACGCATGGCCGACGAGGCGGTGCTGCCGGACCGGCTGCACCGGGTTCGGGATCTCCTGTGGCGGCTGGTCGTCACGACCGCGAGCAGCTGCCTGCGCTACCGGGTCACCGGACTGGCGGCCGAGGCGGCGTTCTTCGCGGTGCTCTCCGTGCCGCCGCTGGTCTTCGCCCTGGCCGGGGCGATCGGCTACGTCACGGCCCAGCTCGACGCGGGGGAGATCAACAACATCCGCGACGCCGTGCTCGACCTGTCCTCGCGGCTGCTGACCGACCGCGCCGTCAACACGATCATCAAGCCCACCCTGAACGACGTGCTGCGCGGGCGGCCGCTTCGACGTCATCTCGCTGGGCTTCGTGCTCGCGCTCTGGTCGGGCTCGCGGGCCCTCAACGTCTTCGTCGACACGATCACGATCATGCACGGGCTCGGCGGGCACCGCGGGATCGTCCGGACCCGAGCGCTGTCGTTCGTGCTCTACATCCTGGCGCTGGTGACCGGCATCGCGGCGATCCCGCTGATGGTCGCCGGGCCGACGCTGCTGGGGGAGTGGCTCCCCGACAGTGCTCGACTTCCTGCTGCGGTTCTACTGGCCGGTCGATCGGTGTGATCTGCATCTGCTTCCTGGCCACGCTCTACCACGTCTCGGTGCCGGTCCGGACGAGCTGGCGCTTCAACCTGCCCGGCGCCGTCTTCTCCCTGGTGGCCTGGGTGCTCGGGTCGCTCCTGCTGCGCTGGGTGCTGACGGTGACTGCTGCGGACTCCCGCTCGATCTACGGTCCGCTGGCCGCGCCCATCGCGGTGCTGCTCTGGCTCTACCTGGTCGCGATCGCGGTCCTCATCGGAGCGGCCGTCAACGCGTCGTTCGACACGGTCTTCCCACAGAAGGCCACGACGCGCGCCCGCAGCCGCATCCTCGGTCGATCGGCCGACTGAGTGCACTAGCGTCGCACCCGTGTCGGAGGCGAGCAGCGAGGTCGGTGGCCTCGGTCGCGGCATGGTCGCGCTTCCCGACCGCAGCCGTTCACCGTGGTGGGCGCTGTCCAGACGACTGCTGCTGGCCGTCGGGATCCTGGTCGGCACCGTCCTGCTCGTCTACTTCGACAAGGACGCCTACACCGACAACAACGATGCGACCCGCAAGCTCGACATGGTCGACGCGATCTACTACACGACGGTCACGCTGAGCACGACCGGCTACGGCGACATCGCGCCGGTCGAGGACCACGCCCGGCTCATCAACGCCTTCATCATCACCCCGGCCCGCATCGCCTTCCTGGTGCTGCTGATCGGGACCACCCTCGAGGTGCTCGCCTCCCAGGGCCGCGAGCAGATCCGCGTCGCCCGCTGGAGGAAGAAAATGGGACGTCACGTCGTCGTCGTCGGCTACGGCACCAAGGGCCGCAGCGCGGTCGAGACCCTCGTCGGCAACGGCTGGGACCGCGAGTCCATCGTCATCGTCGACCCGAGTGCGGCCGCGCTCGCCGATGCGCACGCCGACGGTCTGGCCGTGGTCACCGGCGACGCCACTCGCCGCGAGGTCCTGCTCCGGGCCGGCGTCGGCAACGCGGACCAGGTCATCATCACCACCGACCGCGACGACTCCAACGTGCTCGCGACCCTCACCGTCCGCCAGCTCAACCCCGACGTCTACATCGTCGCGTCCGCGCGCGAGCACGAGAACGCCCCGCTGATGAAGCAGTCCGGCGCCAACTCGGTCATCACCTCCTCCGACGCCGTCGGGCGGCTGCTCGGGCTGTCGTCGCTCTCACCGACGCTGGGCGCGGTCATGGAGGACCTGCTGACGTACGGCGAGGGGCTCGAGGTCGCCGAGCGCGACCTGCTGGTCAACGAGGTCGGCCGGCAGCCCCAGCAGCTGCCCGACCAGGTGATCGCCGTGGTGCGCGACGAGAAGGTCTACCGCTACTTCGATCCGACGGTCACCCAGCTGGCGCGCGGTGACCGGCTCGTCGTCGTGCGCCCCGCCAAGGAGCTGCCCTGGGCGCCTCGCCCGGGCACGCACGACGAGGACCTCGCCGTCGAGGACTGATCGAACACATGTTCGGATCTGTGTCACCATGTCCAGATGGCCGGCGGCATGGGCGGGGGTTGGGGCAAGCGCGGCAGCGGCGTGCCACTCGCCGAGCGCAGCCGCGCCATGCGGGCCGACATCCAGCCCGACCCGCCCGCGGAGGACTCGCCGTGTCCCGGACGTCACTGCTGGGTGGCCGACGCGGCCGACGGCCGCGGGGTGAAGCGGCCCGGCCTGCTGGTCGAGTGGCGCGAGGTCGAGGGGCGCGAGGCCGAGGGGCGCTGGCAGGGCCGCGTGGTCTACGTCGCTCTGCTGCGCCCCGGTGCGTGGGCGCTGGTGGAGGAGTGGCTCCCGGCGGAGCTGCTCACGCCGAGCTGAGACCTCAGAACCGAGAGGCTCCAAAATTGGCTGAACCGCTGGCGTCTCGGGTCACCAGCGGTTCAACGAGTGGCACGTTAGCGACGACGCGGGCCGGACGGAAGTCCCTTCGCCGTGTTCGGGTCAATACCACCCGATCGGACCATCTGAACTAGCCCTCGCGAGCCATCCACGAGGCCAGGCCCTAGTTCTCAGCTGGTGCGTCGGGCGGCCCGTTCTCGCCTGCGGGTGGCCCGAAGCCGTCGTAGCCGGCGGACCAGCAGCGGGTCGTGAGTGATCGCCTCGTCTCGGTCGATGAGGTCCGACAGCGTCCGGTAGTAGTCGTGGGCGTCGAGCCCGAACCGGTCGCGGGCCGCCTGGTCCTTGGCGGTGGCACAGCGCCACCACTCGCGCTCAAAGGTGAGGATCTCCTGCTCGTACTTGATGAGGACCTGCATGTCCTGATCGTTCCATGCCACTCCGAGGCCGGCCGAAGGGGAGGGCGTCGTGAAATCGGCCCCGGACAACGAAATCCGTAGGTGATCCCGCGCTGCGGGTCGGTGATCCAGACCAGGTGCGGAAAACTTGCACGAATACCCCCGTAGGCATACAGTCGTCCCTGAACCGTCCGGGGGGTCGGTTCCAGTCGTCCGGGGGGTCGGCTGAAGTTCATGGGGGTTCAATCGACGTGTCTGCACGCATCAGAGCGCCACTTCGCAACATGAGGTCGCCTCGCGTCAGCATCGTCGTGCCGGCTCTCAACGAGGCGGCCAACCTGGCTGTCGTCTTGCCGCAGCTGCCAGAGGTCCACGAGGTCATCCTCGTGGACGGCGGCTCGGTGGATGGCACCATCGCGGCCGCCCGACGAGCGTTGCCACGAATCGTCACCGTGCTCCAGGCGCGCCGGGGCAAGGGCAATGCCCTGGCCGCCGGCTTTGCCCGGGTCACCGGTGACATCGTGGTGATGTTCGACGCCGACGGCTCTGCCGACCCGGCCGAGATCGAGCGCTTCGTGCAGGTCCTCAAGAACGGCGCGGACTTCGCCAAGGGCTCGCGTTTCACCAGCGGCGGCGGATCGGCGGACATCACGCCGATCCGCGCGGCCGGCAACCGGGCACTCAACGCGCTCTTCAACGTCGGCTTCGGCACTCGCTACAGCGACCTCTGCTACGGCTACAACGCGTTCTGGGCCGACCTGGTCCCTGTGCTCGATCTGCCCGACCACTCCCGCCCCGTGCCCGGCAACGGCCGGCTGCAGTGGGGCGACGGCTTCGAGATCGAGACGCTCATCAACTGCCGCTTCGCGGCGGCCGGTGCCCACATCGTCGAGGTTCCGTCGGTCGAGCTCGTGCGCATGCACGGTGAGTCCAACCTCAACGCCGTCACCGACGGTCTGCGAGTCCTGCGGACGCTGGTCACCGAGTGGTGTCGCGCACGGGCGCTCCGGGCCAGTAGCGCTCCGGCGCACCGCCGTGCGCGCGAGCTGCCCGTGGCGTTGGAGCGGGTGATAGCCGCAAAGGTCGCGGCCTGAGGTGCGTTAGTCCGGCTGAGGCTCGCGGGCCCGGTCGTTGCGCTGCTTGCCGGACTGGCGCGCAGTCATAAACACGGTGATGACGTCTGCAGGGTCATAGCTCGCGTGACCCAGGGCGCGACCGACGTCGCTGGCGGACTCCTCGGTCGGGTCAACGCCGGCCATGCGGGTGGTCGCCCAGACCTCAAGTGCGCTGTCGGCGCTAGCCGAACCGTTTGTCGCGGTCATCGGCCCTCCAGTTCGTCTCGTTGTCCCCCATGGCAGATGAAACGCCAGTCGCGTCCCCTCCACACGGTCGACACGCCAAGTCCGACCGAGCGCTGTGAAGGACCACCCGCGGGACCCACTCCGGATGGTCCAAATGGGCCATCGGTCGGCTGGGGGCGCGGGGCTCGTGCAGGTCCGCGGAACCATGTCCGCCCAGTGTCGGCGGGCGGTGACCGCGCTGCTGGCGCTGCGTGGCTGGATCGGCCTCAACTTACTGACTCTTGACTCAGTCATCCGATCGGCCAGAATTTGCCCGTAGTCCGTCACGCAGGGCCCCCGACATCGTTCAATGAAGTGCTAGTCCGGTGGAGGAGGTCGGGGGGCTGCCCTCCACTGGCCCAAGCCGACCAGCACCCCTCCCCGGACTCGTCCGGGAGGGGTGCTGTTGTCGTGGAACGGGTGGGACACGCCGACGTTCGCCGAGCGCTTGTCGCCTCCCTGGCTGTTCTCGTCGCAAGGGAGCAGACTGGGTATCCCAAATCGGGAGGCGTGGTCGTCGTGAACAACCTGAAGCGGTTCACCGTCTGCAAGTTGGCTGGGCACAAGTGGGCCACGATCGCCTATCCCCCGTCGTCCGACGGGGAGGCCGCAGGGACCTTCCTGCGGTGTCAGCGGTGTGACAAGGAGAACCACGAGGCAGGTACGCATGCCCGTGGCGGCGGTGCCGTCTTCTAGTCCACCGTCGGGCCCGGACCGTGTGGCCTCGACGCCACCATGATCGCCCGCTCAGCTGCCCGGATGAAGGAAACCTCTGCGCCTTCTCCGTCGCAGGTCAGGGCTCAATCACTTTTGGTGGGCGATACTGGGATTGAACCAGTGACCTCTTCCGTGTCAGGGAAGCGCGCTACCGCTGCGCCAATCGCCCATTGATGAAGTTGTCGAGGTGGGTACGGGATTTGAACCCGTGTACACGGATTTGCAGTCCGTTGCCTCGCCTCTCGGCCAACCCACCGCGGATGGGTCGAGACCCTCCGAGCGGACGACGAGGCTCGAACTCGCGACCTCAACCTTGGCAAGGTTGCGCTCTACCAACTGAGCTACGTCCGCTTGCATCCCCGCCGACCCAGGTGACCCCGTCCGGTTGAGCGCTTCAGAACCCTAGCCGATGGGTTCGGGTAGACAAACTCGGCGCGCACGCCGGTGCGGCGACCCGGGAGAGGCACAATGCGAGCCGTGCGCGCATGGGTCAACGGTCGCCTTCTGGCGGACCCCACAGGCCCGGCGGTCGCGGTGAGCGACCACGGCCTCACGGTCGGCGACGGCGTCTTCGAGGCGGTCAAGGTGCTCGACGGGCTGCCGTTCGCGCTGCAGTTGCACCTGGACCGGCTCGGTGTCAGCGCGGCCGGCCTGGGACTCGGGGAGCCGGACCAGGACGCCGTGCGCCGCGGGATCGGTGAGGTGCTGGCCGGCACCTCCTGGCCCATGGCCCGGCTCCGGATCACCTGGACCGCCGGGCCGGCGCCGCTCGGCTCGGGCCGTGGGCACCACGACCCCACGCTGATCGTCGTCGCCGACGAGCTCGCGTCCGCCGCAGAGTCGGTCGGGGTCGTGACCGTCCCCTGGCCGCGCAACGAGCGCGGCGCCCTGGCCGGGCTCAAGACCACGTCGTACGCCGAGAACGTCGTCGCCCTCGCCGAGGCCAAGCGTCGCGGGGCGACCGAGGCGATCTTTGCCAACCTCGCCGGGCACCTGTGCGAGGGCACCGGGTCCAACGTCTTCTACGTCGTGGACGGCGAGCTCCGGACCCCGAGCCTGCGCAGCGGTTGCCTCGCCGGCGTCACCCGTGCCCTGGTGCTCGAGTGGTTCGGCGGTGCCGAAGTGGACGAGCCGATCGAGGTGATCGAGCGGGCGAGCGAGGTCTTCCTGGCCTCGACCACCCGCGACGTCCAGCCGGTCTCAGGCTGGGACGACCGGCGGCTCCACGTCCCAGGCCCGGTCACCAAGGCGGCCCAGGAGGCGTGGCACGCGAATGAGGGGAGCCTGCTCGGGATGGGCTAGCATCGGCGACCGCAGAAACCGCAGCTCAGCAACAACGCAGCGGGCGATTGGCGCAGTGGTAGCGCGCTTCGTTCACACCGAAGAGGTCACTGGTTCGAACCCAGTATCGCCCACCCACAGTGGTAGCGCGGCTCTGCCGTTTGCACCGAAGAGGTCACTGGTTCGAACCCAGTATCGCCCACCCACAGTGGTAGCGCGGCTCTGCCGTTTGCACCGAAGAGGTCACTGGTTCGAACCCAGTATCGCCCACCGACAGTGGTAGCGCGGCTCTGCCGTTTGCACCGAAGAGGTCACTGATTGGAACCCAGGACCGCCCACCCGCAACCCACGAGCGCACTCCCATCGGGTGTGCGTTCGTCGTCTCCCATGCATCTTTTGGAAAACGCCGCATACCTAGCGTTTGGGATGTATACAGGGCAGGGTATCGAGTACCGGCATCGGATCAAGCCGGTGCCGACGGTCCCGGGCCCTCGTATCCCCCACCTACGAGGGCCCGGGAAACCCAGGGGCGGGGCTCCCCGACGCGTCGTTACGATCGAGGCATGTCCGAGCTGAAGATCGCCCTCGTCCACGCCGGTGAGCGTGAGGACCTGGCGGTCACGACGGGCACCAAGGCGTGGGAGCCGTTCGAGGACGACACCGACGTCATCGCCGCCCGGGTCAACGGCGCAGCTCAAGGACCTGGCCTACGAGCTCGCCGACGGCGACGAGGTCGAGGGCGTGGCCATCGACAGCCGGCGACGGCCACGACATCCTGCGGCACTCGACCGCGCACGTGATGGCGCAGGCGGTCCAGGACCTGTTCCCGGACGCCAGGCTCGGCATCGGCCCGCCGATCGACGAACGGCTTCTACTACGACTTCGACGTCGAGACCCCGTTCGTGCCCGAGGACCTCGACAAGATCGAGACCCGGATGCGCAAGATCATCAAGGAGGGCCAGCGCTTCTCCCGCCGGGTCACCACCGACGCCGACGCGCTCGACGAGCTCAAGGACGAGCCCTACAAGATCGAGCTGATCGGGCTCAAGGGGTCGGGCAGGTCCGACGACGCGGCCGAGGGGGCCTCGGTCGAGGTCGGCGCCGGCGAGCTCACCATCTACGACAACCTCAACCGCAACGGCGAGGTCGCCTGGAGCGACCTGTGCCGCGGCCCGCACCTGCCCACCACCAAGCGGATCCCGGCGTTCAAGCTGATGCGCTCCGCGGCGGCGTACTGGCGCGGCGACGAGAAGAACAAGCAGCTCCAGCGCATCTACGGCACCGCCTGGGAGTCCAAGGAGGCCCTCGACGCGCACCTGCACCGGATCGAGGAGGCCGAGCGCCGCGACCACCGCAAGCTCGGCCGCGACCTCGACCTGTTCAGCTTCCCCGACGAGATCGGCTCCGGGCTGGCGGTCTTCCACCCCAAGGGCGGCGTGATCAAGCGGGAGATGGAGGACTACGTCCGCCGCCGGCACATCGAGGAGGGCTTCGACTACGTCGGCACCCCGCACATCAGCAAGGAGGGGCTGTTCCACACCTCCGGGCACCTGCCGTACTACGCCGACACCATGTTCCCGCCGATGGAGTTCGAGGGCGCGGACTACTACCTCAAGGCGATGAACTGCCCGATGCACAACCTGATCTTCCGGTCGCGCGGGCGGTCCTACCGCGAGCTGCCGCTGCGGCTGTTCGAGTTCGGCTCGGTCTACCGCTACGAGAAGTCCGGCGTGGTGCACGGCCTGACCCGCGTGCGCGGGATGACCCAGGACGACTCGCACTCCTACGTCACCCCCGAGCAGGCGCCGGCGGAGATCAAGCACCTCCTCGACTTCGTGCTCGGGCTGCTCGAGCGACTTCGGGCTCGACGACTACTACCTCGAGCTGTCGACCCGCGACGACGCCAAGCCCGACAAGTTCGTCGGCACCGACGAGGACTGGGCGATCGCGACCCAGGTGCTCGAGGACGTCGCCACCGAGTCCGGCCTCGAGCTGGTGCCGGACCCGGGCGGCGCGGCGTTCTACGGCCCCAAGATCTCGGTCCAGGCGCGCGACGCGATCGGTCGCACCTGGCAGATGTCGACCATCCAGTACGACTTCAACCAGCCGCGCGGCTTCGAGCTCGAGTACCAGGCGGCCGACGGCTCGCGCCAGCAGCCGGTGATGATCCACTCGGCGAAGTTCGGCTCGATCGAGCGGTTCTTCGGCGTGCTCGTCGAGCACTACGCCGGCGCCTTCCCGCCCTGGCTCGCGCCGGTCCAGGTGCAGGCGATCCCGGTCGCGGAGCGCGCACAGCGACTACCTGCACGACGTGGCGCGGCAGATGCGCGGCGCCGGGCCTGCGGGTCGAGGTCGACGACTCCGACGACCGGATGCAGAAGAAGATCCGCAACGCCCAGCTCCAGAAGGTGCCGTTCATGATGATCGCCGGCGACCGAGGACGTCGAGCCGCAGGCGCGGTGTCGTTCCGCTACCGCGACGGCCGCCAGGACAACGGCGTCCCGATCGAGGAGGCGATCGCGCGGGTCGTCGGCCGCGGTGGAGTCGCGCGAGCAGGTGTGAGCCGGTGACCGACGAGTTGCTCCAGCCCGGTGTCGGTGAGCCCGATGACCTCGAGCGACTCTGGACCCCGCACCGGATGGCCTACATCCGCGGCGAGAACAAGCCGGCCGACGGCTCGGCGGGGGAGTGCCCGTTCTGCCGGATCCCCGGGTTGGGCGACGAGGAGGGCCTGGTGGTGCACCGGGGCGGGCTCGCGTACGCCGTCCTCAACCTCTATCCCTACGCGCCCGGGCACCTCATGGTCTGCCCCTACCGCCACGTCGCCGACTACACCGACACGACCGACGACGAGGCCGGCGAGATGGCCGACCTGACCCGCCAGGCCATGCGGGTCGTCCGTTCCGTCTCGGGTGCGGACGGGTTCAACATCGGCATGAACCAGGGCCACATCGCCGGCGCCGGCATCGCCGCCCACCTGCACCAGCACGTCGTACCCAGGTGGCTCGGTGACCAGAACTTCATGCCGATCATCGGGCGCACCAAGACGCTGCCCGAGCTCCTGGTGGACACCCGGGCGCTGCTGGCCGAGGCCTGGGGCTGAGTGAGCCTTAGCGGTGCTTCTTCGTGGTCAGCGACTCCATCGAGCTGGCCGCGGCGGAGTCGGACTTCGCGCGCTTGTCGGCGCGCTTCTCCTTGATGGACTTGGCGGACTTCACTGACTTCTGCTGGCGCGGCGACTTGTCGCTCATGTGTGTCCTCTGAATCGGTTGCCTGACTGGCTCCGTGCTGTGACCGTACGCCTGCCTGCCTGGAACCGGTTCGGCACCGACTAGCCTGCCCGCATCATGCTCGACAGATTCAAGGCCTTCTGGCAGGGCGTCGCCCTCGCGCCGTTCATCAACCTGTTCATCAAGCTCGGCATCAGTCCCGATGCGGTCACCGTCGTCGGCACCCTGGGCGTCTCGGCGGGCGCCCTGGTGTTCTTCCCCCAGGGGATGCTCTGGCAGGGCGTGCTGGTGGTGACGGCGTTCATCTTCAGCGACCTCATCGACGGCGCGATGGCCCGCAAGCTCGGCCGGTCGAGCAGCTTCGGCGCGTTCCTGGACTCCACGCTCGACCGGGTCGCCGATGCGGCGCTGTTCGGCGGCATGGCGCTGTTCTTCGCCTGGCAGGCCGAGGACCGTCTCTATCTCGTCCTCACGCTCGTCTGCCTGACGATGGGCAGCGTCACGTCCTATGCCCGCGCCAAGGGCGAGCAGCTCGGGTACGACGCCAAGACTGGTCTGGCCGAGCGTCCGGACCGTCTCGTGGGCCTGCTGGTGCCCGCCTTCTTCGGCGACCTGTTCGACATCCCGGTGCTCTATGAGGTCTCGCTCTGGCTGATCGCCGTGCTCAGCACCATCACGGTCGTGCAGCGCATCCTCAAGGTGCGCCGCCAGGCGGTTGCCGAATCGGCGGCCGCACCACCGCAGAACTAGACTCGGGGCATGTCCGAGCACCCGTCCGACGCCCCCGAGAACACGCCCGACAGCAGCATCGCCACCGGCACCATCCGCGTGAAGCGCGGCATGGCCGAGATGCTCAAGGGCGGCGTGATCATGGATGTGGTCACGGCCGACCAGGCCAAGATCGCCGAGGACGCCGGCGCCGTCGCGGTGATGGCCCTCGAGCGCGTTCCTGCCGACATCCGGGCCCAGGGCGGCGTGTCCCGGATGAGCGACCCCGACATGATCGACTCGATCATCGAGGCGGTCTCGATCCCGGTCATGGCCAAGGCACGGATCGGACACTTCGCCGAGGCCCAGGTGCTGCAGAGCCTCGGGGTCGACTACGTCGACGAGTCCGAGGTCCTGACCCCCGCCGACTACGCCCACCACATCGACAAGTGGCGGTTCACCGTGCCGTTCGTGTGCGGTGCGACCAACCTGGGCGAGGCACTGCGCCGGATCACCGAGGGCGCCGCGATGATCCGCTCCAAGGGCGAGGCAGGCACGGGCGACGTGTCCAACGCGGTCACCCACATGCGCACCATCCTCGGCGAGATCCGCCGGCTCGCGGGCCTCGCGGACGACGAGCTCTTCGTCGCAGCCAAGGAGCTCCAGGCGCCCTACGACCTGGTCGCCGAGGTGGCCCGTGCCGGCAAGCTGCCGGTCGTGCTGTTCACCGCCGGTGGCATCGCGACGCCGGCCGACGCGGCGATGATGAGGCAGCTCGGCGCCGAGGGTGTCTTCGTGGGCTCCGGCATCTTCAAGTCCGGCAACCCCGCGCAGCGAGCCGAGGCCATCGTCCAGGCCACCACCTTCTACGACGACCCTGACGTCGTCGCCAAGGTCTCCCGCGGCCTCGGTGAGGCCATGGTGGGCATCAACGTCGAGGACATCCCTGCGCCGCACCGGCTGGCCGAGCGCGGCTGGTAGGACCTGGTTCCCCTGGCCCGTTCGGACTACGGCCCGTCCGGGAGGTCAGCAATCCTCCGCCCTTCGGCCATTTTGGCGCCAGGAACCATGTGCAGGCCCCTCCCACGTCGTTCCATGGGGGAGGAGTCGTTGCGGCCATGGGGGGCGCGCCCGCTCCCGGACGGGGAGGTGAGGCATGGTCAGGTCGTCGCGCGGTCTGGGCCCGGTGCTGCTCGCCCTGCTCGTCCTCGCCCCGCTGACGCTGTTTGCGCTCGTCGCGCTGGTCGAGGTCGAGCCGGCCGACCCGGTCGGCCTCAGCCTCGACGGGGTCGCCGGTGACACCGAGCGGGGTGGCGCCCTGCTGGCCACCCGCAAGCCCTGGGCGCCCGGTGAGGTACGCAGCACCATCGTCTACGTGCGCAACCGCGGGGAGGCTCCGGTCGACGCCGACGTACGGGTGGTCTGCCGCTCGAGCGACGAGCTGGTGCAAGACGGTCACCTCACGCTGACCGCTCAGGTCGGCCAGGCCGAGCCGACCAAGATCCTGGTCGGGACCAGCGCCAACCTCGTCACCGTCGAGGACCTGGCCAGCGACTCCGTCGTCCCCATGACGCTGACGGCGACCCTGTCCGACACGGTTCCGATCGGGACGACGCTCGACAGCGATGCCGTGCGGTTCCGCCTGACGGTGACCGACACACGCTCCCAGGTGTCCGGTGCGTCGTCCGTGCTCAACGCCACCGGGGCCCAGCTCTGGCTGGCACCGGTCCTGCTGGTCATCGGGGGCGTGCTGCTCGTCGTCCAGGCCTTCAGACGTCGGCGGTCTCCGGTCCCTACGATCGGTCGGTGACCTCACCCCGCGTCGGCGTCCTCGCGCTGCAGGGTGACGTGCGCGAGCACCTCCGGGCGCTGGGTGCGCTGGGCGTCGAGGCCGCCGTCGTACGACGCCCCGCCGAGCTCGCGGCGGTCGATGCGCTGGTGCTGCCGGGCGGGGAGTCGACCACGATGGCCAAGCTGGCCCGGACCTTCGAGCTGCTCGACCCGCTGCGCGAGCGGGTCGCGGCCGGACTCCCCGTGCTCGGGACCTGTGCCGGGATGATCCTGCTCGCCGACCGGGTCGAGGACGGGATGGTCGACCAGGAGACGGTCGGCGGGCTCGACATCACCGTGCGGCGCAACGCCTTCGGACGGCAGGTCGACTCGTTCGAGGAGGACCTGCACGTGACCGGCGTCGACGGCACCGTGCACGCCGTCTTCATCCGCGCACCCTGGGTCGAGGCGGTCGGCGGCGGCGTCGAGGTGCTCGCTGAGGTCGAGGCCGGCCCGGCCGCCGGTAGGATCGTCGCGGTCCGACAGGGACCGCTGATGGCGACGTCGTTCCACCCCGAGGTGGGCGGCGACTCCCGGATCCACGCGCTGTTCCTGTCCAGCGCGGACCTGACCTGAGCACTGACCCAGAGGTTGAGAAGGAACCATGTCTGGCCACTCCAAGTGGGCGACCACGAAGCACAAGAAGGCCGCCGTCGACGCCAAGCGCGGCAAGATGTTCGCCAAGCTGATCAAGAACATCGAGGTCGCGGCGCGGATGGGCGGCGGTGACCCGACCGGCAACCCGACGCTGTACGACGCCATCCAGAAGGCGAAGAAGTCCTCGGTCCCCAACGACAACATCGACCGCGCGGTCAAGCGCGGCTCCGGCGCCGAGACCGGCGGCGCGGACTACCAGACGATCATCTACGAGGGCTACGGGCCGGCCGGCGTCGCGATGCTCATCGAGTGCCTCACCGACAACAAGAACCGGGCGGCCATGGAGGTGCGCACGGCCATGACCCGCAACGGCGGCTCGCTTGCGGACCCGGGCTCGGTGTCGTTCCTCTTCCACCGCAAGGGCGTCGTACTGGTCCCGACCGAGCAGGAGGCCAAGACGGTCAGCGAGGACGACATCCTGGAGGCGACGCTCGAGGCGGGCGCCGACGCTGTGAACGACCTCGGTGAGAGCTTCGAGGTCGTCTCGGAGGCCTCGGACCTGGTCGCGGTGCGCACGGCTCTCCAGACCGCCGGCATCGACTACGACTCGGCGGAGGCCTCGTTCGTGCCCGACCTGCAGGTCGAGCTCGACAAGGACGCCGCGGCCAAGATGTTCCGGCTCGTCGACGTCCTGGAGGACCTCGACGACGTGCAGAACATCTTCGCCAACTACGACGTCTCGGACGCGGTCCTGCAGGAGCTTGAAGACGCCGACGTCTAGCGTGTCGTACGCCGATCTGTCGGCGTCCGGCGTTAGCGTTCGTACGAACACCTGTTCGGACGTTCCGCTGACGTGAAGAGGCTGCCATGCGCGTGCTCGGGATCGACCCCGGCCTGACCCGCTGCGGTATCGGCGTGGTCGAGGGCGAGGTCGGCCGTCCGCTGCGCTTGGTCGAGGTGGGCGTGATCCGCACCCCGTCGTCGCTGCCGGTGCCCCAGCGACTGGTGAGCATCGAGCGCGGGATCGAGGCCTGGCTCGACGAGCACCGACCCGACGCCGTCGCCGTCGAGCGGGTCTTCGCCCGCTCCGACGTCAGCACCGTGATGGGCACCGCCCAGGCCAGCGGCCTCGCCATGGTCTGCGCCGCGCGACGCGGGCTGCCCGTCGCGCTGCACACGCCGAGCGAGGTCAAGGCGGCCGTCTCCGGCAGCGGGCGCGCCGACAAGGCCCAGGTGGCGCTGATGGTCACCCGGATCCTGCGCCTCGACGCCACACCCAGAGCCGGCCGACGCCGCCGACGCCCTGGCGCTGGCCATCACCCACATCTGGCGCGGCGGAGCGCAGGCCCGTCTCGACGCCGCGTTGGCCGCGGCCACCAGGGCCGGTCGATGATCGCGTTCGTGCGCGGCCAGGTGGCCGCGGTGACCCTGTCCAGCGCCGTGCTCGAGGTCGGGGGGGTCGGGCTCGAGCTGATGTGCACGCCCAACACGCTGGCCACCCTGCGCACCGGCCACAGCGCGACCCTGCCGACGAGCATGGTCGTGCGCGAGGACTCGCTGACCCTGTTCGGCTTCGTCGACGAGGACGAGAAGCAGATCTTCGAGCTCGTGCAGACGGCCTCAGGGGTCGGACCCAAGGTCGCCCAGGCCATCACGGCCGTGCTGTCGCCCGACGACCTGCGCCTGGCCATCGCCGGCGACGACGTCAAGACGCTGACCAGGGTGCCGGGCATCGGTCAGAAGGGCGCCCAGCGGATCATCCTCGAGCTCAAGGACCGGATCGGGTCACCGGCGGGGTCCCGACCGCTGCCCGTGGCCGGTGGCGCGGCCTGGCGCGACCAGGTCCACCAGGGCCTTGTCGGTCTCGGGTGGCCGACCCGGGAGGCCGAGCGCGCCGTCGATGCGGTCGCCGACCAGGCCGGCTCGGCTCCCGACGTAGCCGCCCTGCTGCGCGCGGCCCTCCAGAGCCTCTCCAGGTCCTGACGTGCAGGAGGACGAGCTCATCGAGGCGGAGACCGCGCACTTCTTGTCGAGGGAGTCGTCGCTGACGGCCGCCGAGGCCGAGGGTGACGAGCGGGTGGTCGAGGCCGCCCTGCGGCCGCGGTCCCTCGACGAGGTGGTCGGCCAGACCCGGGTGCGCGCCCAGCTCGGACTCGTGCTCGAGGCCGCCCGCCGCCGCGAACGCGCCCCCGACCACGTGCTGCTCTCCGGGCCCCCCGGCCTCGGCAAGACCACGCTGGCCATGATCATCGCGGCCGAGATGGGCGCGCCGCTGCGGCTGACCAGCGGACCCGCCATCACCCACGCCGGTGACCTCGCCGCGATCCTCTCCGGGCTCAACGAAGGCGACGTGCTGTTCGTCGACGAGATCCACCGGATGTCCCGCCCGGCCGAGGAGATGCTCTACCTCGCGATGGAGGACTTCCGCGTCGACGTCATCATCGGCAAGGGCCCCGGCGCCACCGCGATCCCGCTCGACATCCCGCCGTTCACCCTGGTCGGTGCGACGACCCGCGCCGGGCTGCTGCCCGGACCGCTGCGCGACCGGTTCGGCTTCACCGGTCACCTCGAGTTCTACGACACCGACGAGCTCGACCGGATCGTGCACCGGTCGGCGGGTCTGCTCGACGTGGCCTTCGAGGCCCCGGGTGCCGCCGAGATCGCCTCCCGATCGCGCGGCACCCCGCGGATCGCCAACCGGCTGCTGCGCCGGGTGCGCGACTTCGCCCAGGTGCGGGCCGACGGGGTCATCACGCTCGAGATCGCACGCTCGGCCCTCGAGCTCTACGAGGTCGACGCGCTCGGTCTCGACCGGCTCGACCGCGCGGTGCTCGACGCACTCTGCCGTGCGCTTCGGCGGAGGCCCGGTGGGGGTCTCGACGCTCGCGGTGGCCGTCGGTGAGGAGCGCGAGACCGTCGAGGAGGTCGCCGAGCCCTTCCTGGTGCGGATGGGATTCCTCGCGCGGACGCCCCGAGGGCGCGTGGCCACGCCCGCAGCGTGGGACCACCTCGGCCTCGGGACGCCCAGCGCCGCGCGCGGGTCCGGTCGCGATGCGGCGCTCTTCGAGGACTGATCTAGACTCACCGGTCGGCCCGCCGCGGGCCCTTCCACCTGCCGTCCTCCACTGGCATTGAGGTCCAACGTGTCCGACCTGGCATCGACACTCGTGCCGCTGAGCGCCTTCGCTCTCCTCTTCTGGCTACTGCTGATCCGGCCGCAGAGTCGCCGTCAACGGGAACTTCGCAACATGCAGTCGGCGTTGTCCGTCGGGGACGAGGTCGTCCTCACCTCCGGCATCCACGGGGTCGTGCGCGGAATCGACGACGACGTGGCGCAGGTCGAGGTGGCCAGCGGAGTGGTCATCCGGGTCGCGCGAGGTGCGATCGGGGTCGTCCTGCCGGCACAGGACGACGACGTACTGCCTGACACGGGCGAACACACGGGCGAACAGGAGAACTGAGTAGTGGCTGCCAAGACCGCACGCCCGGGGCGCACGCTGATCGTGTTCTTCGCCGGCCTGGCCGTCGCCTACGGGCTGGTCGCTCTGGGCGGCTCCTGGACCCCCGAGCTGGGCCTGGACCTCCAGGGAGGCACCAGGATCACCCTGATCGCCGAGGGTGACCCGACCGCGGAGAACCTCGAGCAGGCGCGCACGATCATCGACCAGCGGGTCAACGGTTCGGGTGTCTCGGAGGCCGAGGTCGTCTCGCAGGGCGGCAACATCATCGTCGTCGAGATCCCGGGGGAGACCCGCCGCGACCTCGTCGAGACGGTGGAACGTCAGGCGCAGCTGAGGTTCCGGCTCGTCGCCTGCATCGACGACGGCGTCAGCCCCTGTGGCACGGGCGCGGTGACGGCCGATCCGGTCGTCCCCACGCCGGGCGAGGGCGTCACGGTCGAGCCGACGGTCGAGCCGACGGTCGACCCGGCGGCCGAGCCGACCGGCACCGCCAACCGCGCCGGTGTGTCCTACGGCGAGGAGTCGCCGGCCCCGACCGATGAGGCCAGCCCGAGCGACCAGGCCAGCCCGACCGACGTACCCGTGGAGGGCGAGTCCGAGGGCACTGAGCCCATCCAGCCGCCCGAAGGCGGTGAGGGCGTCGCAGATCCACTGACCTGGATCGACGCTCCCAACCAGGAGGCGGTCGATGCCTACAACGCCTTCCAGTGCCCGGCCGACGGCTCGCCGGCCAACGTGGTCGACGACCCGGACAAGCCGCTGGTCACCTGCGGCACCGGTCGCTTCGTCGGCGTGAAGTACCTCCTCTCGGCAGCGATGATCGAGGGCACCGAGCTCGACGACGCCAGTGCGGCCATCCCGCAGGGCTCGGTCAAGTACGTCGTGACCCTGGACTTCAACGGCAGCGGCACCGAGACCTTCGCCGACATCTCGCGGGCCTTGGTCGGCACCGAGAAGCAGTTCGCGATCGTGCTCGACGGTCAGGTGCTGTCGGCGCCGACGATGGAGGGACTCATCACCGACGGCAACGCCCAGATCGACGGTGACTTCACCCAGGAGAGCGCCCAGAGCCTGGCCACCAGCCTTAAATACGGCGCGCTGCCGATCTCGTTCGAGGACCCGTCCACCGAGACGATCGGTCCCTCGCTGGCCGGTGACCAGCTCCGCGCGGGTCTGGTGGCGGGTGCCCTCGGTCTTGGGCTGGTGATGATCTACTGCCTGCTCTACTACCGCGGTCTCGGCATCGTCGTGGTCGCGCTCCCTGCTGGCCGCCGCCGCAGTGACGTACGCCCTGGTGCTGCTGCTCAGCGAGACCGCCGGCTTCACGCTGACCCTGCCCGGCATCGCCGGTCTGATCGTCGCGGTCGGCATCACGGCGGACTCGTTCATCGTCTTCTTCGAGCGGATCCGCGACGAGATGCGCGAGGGCAAGTCGATGCGAGTGGCGGTCGAGACCGGCTGGAAGCGGGCCAAGGACACCTGGCTGGCCGCGCGACGTCGTGTCGCTGCTGGCCGCCGTCGGTGCTCTACATCTTCGCGACCGGCGTGGTGCAAGGGCTTCGCGCTTCGCGCTCGGCCTCACCACCATCATCGACCTCGCGGTCTTCTTCTGGTTCACCAAGCCGATGGTCACCTGGCTCGGCAGGTTCACGTTCTTCAACAGCGGCCACCGCCTCTCCGGCCTGAGCCGCGAGACTCTCGGCATGGACGCGCCGCCGGCCACACGCCCCGTGGCTGCAGGAGGTAGCGCCTGATGGGCAGGTTGTCTCGGCTCGGCAACGAGCTCTACAACGGCCGCCGCTCGATCGACTTCGTCGGCACGCAAGCGGCCCTGGTACCCCATCTCGGCGGTCCTCGTGTCCGCCGCGGTGGTGATCGTCGTTCTCCGGGGCCTGGCGTTCGGCATCGAGTTCACCGGCGGCACGCAGTACCGCGTGCCCCTGGCGGCCAGTGACGTGACGCAGGACAACGCCGACGCGGTTCGTGAGGCGATCGCGGATGCCGGGATCGAGGCGACCGGCAACCCGACCGTCACGACGGCCGGTCAGGGGCTGCTCGTCCAGATCGAGGAGCTGACCCAGGAGGAGAGCGACGAGGTCGTCGCGATCATCTCCGACACCGTCCCAGTGACCGGCGAGATCTCCCAGGACGAGATCAGCGCCAGCTGGGGCAAGCAGGTCGGCCAGCGCGCCGTCCTCGGCGTTCTCGTCTTCCTCGTGCTGGTGATGCTGTTCATCTGGCGTCTACTTCCGAGAATGGAAGATGTCGGTCGGCGGCGTTCGTGGCGCTGGTCCACGACATCGCGATCACCGTCGGCGTCTATGCGCTGTCCGGCTTCGAGGTGACCCCGGCGACCGTCACGGGCCTGCTCGACGATCCTGGGCTTCTCGCTCTACGACACCGTCGTCGTCTTCGACAAGGTCAAGCGAGAACACCCACCAGCTCCGGCAGAGCCGACAGACCTACGCGTCGGCCGCCAACCTCGCGGTCAACCAGACGCTGGTCCGCTCGATCAACACCTCGCATCGTGGCCCTCATCCCGGTCGGCGCGATCCTCTTCACCAGTGCCGCGTTGCTGGGTGCGAGCTCGCTCAAGGACCTGGCGCTCGCGCTGTTCGTCGGGATGGCCGCGGGTGTCTACTCCTCGATCTTCATCGCCACGCCGCTGCTTGTGCACCTGAAGTCCAACGAGACCGAGGTCGTGCTCGCCGAGCGCCGGGCCAAGGCCCGCGAGCGGCGTGAGGCGGACCGCTACGCCTCGGTGCCGACGTTCAACGAGGACATGCCGATCTTTGACGACGACGGGGTGCCGCCACCGTCCTTCGGCGGCGACGACCTCGACGACCGCGACGACACCGTCGGCGAGAACGGCGGCACCGACGTGAGGCCGCCATCCGCTCCGCGCGCGCCCGAGGCGATCGGTCGCGGCCGCACGGCGCCGACGACCTCACGGCCGGTGGGCAACAGCCCCGCGTCCGGGCGGGTGCAGCCGTCGCGGCAGCCGAAGTCCAAGCGCGGCAAGAAGTAGTCACGTGAATGAGGCGCTCGAGGCGCTCGAGCGCCTCGTCCTCGACGTCCCTGACTTCCAGAGCCGGGGATCGTCTTCAAGGACATCACGCCGCTGCTCGCCGACCACACGGCGTTCACCGCGGTGGTCGCAGGCGCTGGCCGATGCCGGTCGCGACGAGTCGGGTGCCACGGTCGTCGACAAGGTCGTC
The DNA here is from genome assembly GCA_963802315.1 of uncultured Actinomycetota bacterium. Taxonomy (GTDB): domain Bacteria; phylum Actinomycetota; class Actinomycetes; order Propionibacteriales; family Nocardioidaceae; genus Nocardioides. The sequence goes on along the minus strand of CAWDIF010000002.1, from coordinate 618,309 downwards.
GGCATGGAGGCGCGCGGCTTCATCCTCGCCGCACCGGTGGCCCTGGCGCTCGGCGCCGGCTTCGTGCCGGTCCGCAAGGCGGGCAAGCTGCCGCGTGCGACCCACGCCGTGTCCTACGCGCTGGAGTACGGCGAGGCCACCCTCGAGCTGCACCGCGACGGCGTCGGCGCCGGGCGATCGGGTGCTCCTGGTCGACGACGTGCTCGCCACCGGCGGCACCGTCGCGGCGACCCGTCAGCTCGTCGAGACGCTGCGGCGGCACGGTCGTCGGCGTGGCGGTGCTGATGGAGCTGGCTTCCTGCCGGGCCGCGAGGCGATCGGCGACCTGCCGCTCACCGCCCTGATGACCGTCTGACGCCGCTCGCGCCTAGACTCGACCAGATGACCGAGGAGCGCACGGCACCGCCTGCGGCACCGAAGGCCGCGTCTCGCGACGACCTCACGTCTGTCCCGCCCGCGGTCGATGCGCGCCCGGCTGGCCCGGATCGGCGACCCGGACCCAGGTCGGCAACCCGGTCCTCGAGCCGCTGTTCCGCGCCGTGCGCGCCAACCACCCCAAGGCCGACCTGGCCCTGCTCGAGCGCGCCTACACGACCGCCGACGAGATGCACGGCACCCAGATGCGCAAGAGCGGTGACCCCTACATCACCCACCCGCTCGCGGTGACCACGATCCTGGCCGACATCGGCATGACCGAGCCGACGCTGGTCGCCGCGCTGCTGCACGACACGGTCGAGGACACGTCCGTACACCCTCGAGCAGGTGCGCGCCGACTTCGGCGACGAGGTCGCCCAGCTCGTCGACGGCGTGACCAAGCTCGACAAGGTCAAGTACGGCGACTCGGCGCAGGCCGAGACCATCCGCAAGATGATCGTCGCGATGTCGCGCGACATCCGGGTGCTGGTCATCAAGCTCGCCGACCGGCTGCACAACATGCGCACCCTGCGCTACGTCCGCCAGGAGACCCAGGAGCGGGTCGCCCGCGAGACGCTCGACATCTACGCGCCGCTGGCCCACCGGCTCGGCATGAACACCATCAAGTGGGAGCTCGAGGACCTCGCGTTCGCGACCCTGCACCCCAAGATCTACGACGAGATCGTGCGGATGGTCGCCGAGCGGGCGCCGTCGCGCGACCAGTTCCTCGCCGAGGTCATCACCGCCGGTCGAGGCGGACCTCGCGCGAGGCCAAGATCAAGGCCACCGTCACCGGTCGGCCCAAGCACTACTACTCGATCTACCAGAAGATGATCGTCGGCGGCCGCGAGTTCTCCGACATCTACGACCTGGTCGGCATCCGCATCCTGGTCGACGACGACCGCGACTGCTACTCCGTCCTCGGCGTGCTGCACTCGCGCTGGAACCCGGTCCTGGGCCGGTTCAAGGACTACGTCGCGATGCCGAAGTTCAACATGTACCAGTCGCTGCACACCACGGTCATCGGCCCGCAGGGCAAGCCGGTCGAGATGCAGATCCGCACCTTCGCGCATGCACCGCCGCGCCGAGTACGGCGTCGCCGCGCACTGGAAGTACAAGGAGGACGGCGCGCGCGGGCGTCGACACCGACAAGCTCGGCGACGTCGACGACATGACGCTGGGTGCGCCAGCTGCTCGACTGGCAGAGCGAGGTCGAGGACCCGGGCGAGTTCCTCGAGTCGCTGCGCTTCGAGATCAACCGGGCCGAGATCTACGTCTTCACCCCGCGCGGCGACGTGATCGCGCTGCCCGCCGGCTCCACGCCCGTCGACTTCGCCTACGCCGTGCACACCGAGGTCGGCCACCACACCATCGGCGCCCGGGTCAACGGCCGGCTGGTGCCGCTCGAGTCGACCCTCGACAACGGCGACGTGGTCGAGGTCTTCACCTCCAAGTCGGCCACGGCCGGGCCGTCGCGCGACTGGCTGACCTTCGTGAAGTCGCCGCGGGCCCGGTCCAAGATCCGGCAGTGGTTCACCAAGGAGCGGCGCGAGGAGGCGATCGAGCAGGGCAAGGAGCAGATCGCCAAGCTGATGCGCAAGGAGGGCCTGCCCCTCAAGCGGCTGCTGTCCCACGAGTCGCTCACCCTGGCGGCCGAGCACTTCAAGCTCGCCGACGTCTCCGCGCTGTACGCCGCGGTCGGGGAGGGCAACGTCTCGCGCCCAGGCCGTCGTACGCCGCGTGATCGAGCTGCACGGCGGCGACGAAGGCGCCGCGGAGGACCTGGCCGAGGCCGTCACCATCACGGGCCGGCGCGTCCGCGCAGCAAGCTCGGCTCGGGCGGCGACGTCGGCGTCATCGTCAAGGGCGCGCCGGACGTGTGGGTCAAGCTGGCCAAGTGCTGCACCCCGGTGCCGCCCGGACGAGATCCTCGGGTTCGTCACCAAGGGCGGCGGAGTCTCGGTGCACCGCACCGACTGCACCAACGCCAGCGAGCTGAGGTCACAGCCGGAGAAGGTGCTCGAGGTCGAGTGGGCGCCGACCGGGCAGTCCACCTTCCTGGTCAACATCCAGGTCGAGGCGCTCGACCGGGCCCGCCTGCTCTCCGACATCACCATGGTGCTCTCCGACGCGCACGTGAACATCCTCAGCGCCAACCTCCAGACCACCCGCGACCGGGTCGCCAAGAGCCGCTTCACCTTCGAGATGGCCGAGGCCAAGCACCTCGACACCGTGCTCCGCGCGGTCCGCTCGGTCCCCGGCGTCTTCGACGCCTACCGCGTGACCCAGTGACCGCGACCTGTCGTTACTGATGAGCAGTAGCGACGGGTGGGCGGAGCACGGCACGTCGACCTGTCGTTACTGATGAGCAGTAGCGACGGGTGGGCGTTCAGAGGTAGACGCGACCTTGTCGCTTGGCCTGCAGCGCTGCTACGGCGAGGCGGTTCTCCACGTCGCGCCGCTGGCCGAAGACATGGCGCCTGGTGAAGGCATCGACGGTGTAGCCCAGCCGACGAACGGCCTCTCGTCTCTCCTGGTCATGCTCGATCTGCTCCTCACCGGAATGCCACTCCTTGCCGTCGTACTCGGCGGCGTACCTCACGTCGGAGTTGCCGACATCGAGCCGGGCGATCAGCACCGAGTCGACCCACACCTTGAGCTGCGGCTGGGGTGTGGGGAGCCCGGCATCGATCCAGTACAGCCGCACGATGGACTCTGGTGGTGACTCGGCGCGACCATCGGCCAGGGGTGCCAGCGTCCGGAGGTTCCGGACCCAGCGGTGGCCCCGGAACCGCTCGACGCCGGCGAGGAACTCGTCGAGAGGGAAGCTGGGGAGACGAAGCATCTGGTCCATGCCGCTGATGGCTCGCTCACGCGAGCGGACGCGGCCCAGGTCCCACGTTGTCCGGACCCGGCTCGTCACCGCGACCCCCCGGACCTCCGTGATGTCATCAGCCCGCAGGTCCCGCTCACCGGAGGCCGAGAGTGGGTTCCGGAGGCGGCGGCCCGGGGGCAGGTACATGGCAAGCGGCCGCACCTCGAGGTGCTCGTTGGGTGCCAGAGTCATGGTTGCCCCGTGCAACCAGCCCGCGTGGCGGTCGCAGATGACCGCATCGGTGGGCGAGATCAACGTCAGGCACTGCGCACGGAGGTCGATCGAGTCCGGCACCTGGATCGCGACGTAGACCCGTCGGATCGGCTGTCGGAGCAGCCCCTGGTGGCAGTAGCGCGTGAGTACGTGCCGCGGAACGCCTTCGGCCCGGGCGACCGCCGCGGTGAACGGCGCGTCGAGCGGCAGGTTGGAGGAGCTGTCCAGCTCGGGCGCGAGACTCTGCGATGTCCACATGTCCGCGAGAATCAGCGAGAATCTTGCCCCCGGACTCCTCGCGCGCACGGACCTGTGGACAACGTCCCACCAGCTCACCTGTGGACGCCAAGTGGACCGTCGAGCCGTCGTTACTGATGAGCAGTAGCGACGGGTCGCGGTCAGCTGTAGTCGGCGCTGACCTGTTTGGCCATGTCGAGGAAGGATCGGCGGGAGGTGAGATCAGCCTCGAGCTGGGTGACCAACGTGTGGTTGCCGGCGGCCCGGGCGGACTCTAGCTCGGCCTCGGCCTTGGCGATCGCGGTCTCGAGCTTGGTGACCATGTCGTCGGCGCGGGCCGACTTCTCGGGGTCCGAGGCCTTCCAGCGCTCGTCCTCGATCTTGCGGACCGCCTGCTCGACGGCACGCATCCGCCCCTCGAGCTCCTTCATCCGGTCCCGCGGCACCTTGCCCGCGGCGTCCCATCGGTCCGCGAGGTCGCGCAGCGACTTCTTCGCAGACTCCAGGTCGGTGACCGGCACGAGCGCCTCGGCCTCGACCAGGATCTGCTCCTTGACCTCGGCGTTGCCGGCGAACTCGGCGTCGAGGGCGGCGTTGGCCGAGTCCCGGTTGCCGAAGAACCTGTCCTGTGCGCCGCGGAACCGCTTCCACAGCTCTTCGTCGATGTCCTTGGGGGCGGCACCGGCGGCCTTCCACTGGCTCATCAGGTCGCGGTAGCGGCCGGCGGTCGGGCCCCAGTCGGTCGATTCGGCCAGCGACTCGGCCTCCTTGGCCAGTCGCTCCTTGACCGCGCGGGCGCCCTCGCGCATCTCGTTCTGCTCGGCGAAATGCGTCTTGCGGCGACGGGTGTAGGTCGTGCGTGCGGACGAGAACCGCTTCCAGAGCTCGTCGTCGGAGGCTCGGTCGATGCGAGGCAGGGCCTTCCACGCGTCGAGGAGACTGCGCAGCCGGTTGGCCCCTGCGCGCCAGTCGTTGCCGTTGGCCAGAGCCTCCGCTTCGACGACGATCTGCTCCTTCGCGGCCTTGGACTCGACGGCCTTCTGCGCCTTCTCGGCCTTGCGCGCCTCGCGCTGCGAGGCGATGACGGGGCCCAGCGAGCCCAGCCGGCCGATGAGGGAGGCCAGGTCGCCGACGGCGTTGGCTCCCGAGACCTGGTCGCTGACCGACTTGACGGACTCGACGGCCTCCTCGGGCGACATGACACCCGAGCGGACCCGCTGCTCGAGCAGCTCCACCTCGACCGCGAGAGCCTCGAACCGCTTGGCGAAGAAGGCCATCGCCTCGTCCGGGGAGCCGGCGGGGTACTGGCCGACGGCGCGCTCGCCGTCGTTGGTGCGGACGAAGACAGTCCCGTCCTCGTCGACCCGTCCCCACTCGTGCAGCGACCCCTGATTCATCACTGCGTGATGATAGTCAGCGGCGGCTCGATGCCGTCCGGCGGTCGCAAACCGATGCGACCTCGTGACCTGCCCACCGATACGGTGGGTCGGTGCTGATCGCCGGCTTCCCCGCAGGACCGTGGGGCACCAACTGCTACGTCGTGGCGACCGGTCCCGGCACCGAGTGTGTGGTGATCGACCCGGGCATGGAGGCCACCGAAGGCGTCGCTGAAGTGGTCCGCCAGCACCACCTCAAGCCGGTCAGCGTGTTGGTCACCCACGGTCACGTCGACCACATGTGGTGCGTCGCCCCGGTCGCGGGAACCTACGACGCCACCGCCTGGGTCCACCCTGCGGACCGGCACCTGCTGGCCGACCCCATGGGCGGCATGTCGCGGGAGACGGCGCAGATGCTGCTCGGCGGTGACTACTCGTGGGCCGAGCCCGACGACGTGCGCGAGCTCTCCGACCTCCAGTCCCTGGAGCTGGCAGGCCTCACGTTCGTGGTCGACCACGCCCCGGGGCACACCGAGGGCTCCGTGACGTTCCGCTCGCCGTACGACGCGGAGGACGTCTCGGAGGTCATGTTCTCCGGCGACCTGCTCTTCGCCGGGTCCATCGGGCGCACGGACCTGCCCGGCGGCGACCATGCCACCATGCTCCGCAGCCTCGCCAGGAAGGTGCTTCCGCTCGCCGACGACGTGGTCGTGCTGCCCGGCCACGGTGAGCAGACCTCCATCGGCCAGGAGCGGGCGACCAACCCCTTCCTCCAAGGCCTGACCGTCGGATGAGCCTGAAGGTCACCCCGCTCAGCGGGTTCCCTGAGCTCCTGCCCGAGTACCGGGCGGTGGAGCAGCAGGTCATCGACGTGCTGCGCCACACCTTCGAGCTGCACGGCTTCGCCGGCATCGAGACGCGCGCCGTCGAGCCGCTGGACCGGCTGCAGTCCCAGGGGGAGACCTCGAAGGAGGTCTATGTCCTACGCCGTCTCCAGGCCGAGGAGGGCTCGGGCGACACCGGCCTGGGCCTGCACTTCGACCTCACCGTGCCGTTCGCCCGCTACGTCCTGGAGAACGCCGGTCGGCTCGAGTTCCCGTTCCGGCGCTACCAGGTCCAGAAGGCCTGGCGGGGGGAGCGGCCCCAGGAGGGGCGGTACCGCGAGTTCACGCAGGCCGACATCGACGTGGTCGGTCGTGACGAGCTGCCCTTCCACCACGACATCGAGGTGGCCAGGGTGATGGTCGAGGCGATGAACCGCCTCGACTTCCTTCCGCCGATGACCCTCCAGGTCAACAACCGCAAGTTGATCGAGGGCTTCTACCTCGCGATCGGCATCGCCGAGCCGGTGCTGGCGATGCAGGCCATCGACCACCTCGACAAGATGCCGCGCGCAGGCGTGAAGAGGCTGTTGACGGCCATCGACGGCATCTCGGACGAGGTGGCGGACCGGTGCCTCGACTTCGCGACGATCTCCACGGACAGCGCCTCGTTCGTGCAGCGGGTGCAGGCACTGGGTGCCCAGCACGACCTGCTGGACGAGGGCCTCGACGAGCTCGGCCAGCTGATGCGCGCTCTCCAGTCCGTGGCGAGCGAACGGGTCACGGTCGTCGCCGACCTGGCTATCGCCAGGGGACTCGGCTACTACACCGGCACCGTGTTCGAGACCCGTGTCGAGGGCCTCGAGACCCTCGGCTCCATCTGCTCCGGCGGCCGCTACGACACGCTCGCATCCGACGGCTCGACGACGTACCCCGGCGTCGGCATCTCCCTGGGTGTGAGCCGGCTGCTCATCCCGCTCATCAGCCGGGGTGTCGTGCTGCCCGGTCCGAAGGTGCCGAGCCGGGTCCTGGTCGCGTTGGTCGACGAGGAGTCGCGACCGGCCAGCGAGGAGATCGCGACCGCGTTGCGTCGTCGCGGCATCGCCACCGAGGTGGCGGCGAGCGCGCAGAAGTTCGGCAAGCAGATCAGGTACGCCGAGCGGCGCGGCATTCGGTTCGTCTGGTTCCCCGCGAGCGGGGACGAAGGCACGCACCAGGTCAAGGACATCCGCAGCGGGGACCAGGTCTCCGCTGAGCCCGACACATGGGCCCCATCAGAAGAGGTTGAACAGTGATCCGCACCCACGACGCCGGAGCGCTTCGCGCCGAGCACGTCGGCCAGACCGTCACTCTCGCCGGCTGGGTGGCGAGTCGTCGTGACCACGGCGGGGTGACCTTCATCGACCTGCGCGAGGCCAGCGGCGTGGCCCAGGTCGTCATCCGCGACGACGACGTGGCTCACCGCCTGCGCAGCGAGTACTGCCTCAAGGTCACCGGGGAGGTGACGGCGCGCGATGAGAAGAACGTGAACCCGAACCTGGCAACGGGCGCGGTCGAGGTCGTGGCCTCCCACGTCGAGGTGCTCAGCTCGGCCGACCCGCTGCCGTTCCCCATCGATGACGCCTCGTCCGGGGGATCCGTGGGGGAGGAGGCGCGACTCAAGCACCGCTACCTTGACCTCCGGCGTCAGGGTCCGCGCAACGCGCTGGTGCTGCGCAGCAAGGTCAACAAGGCCGCGCGTGACGTGCTCGACCGGCGTGGCTTCATCGAGGTGGAGACACCGACCCTGACCCGCTCGACCCCTGAGGGTGCCCGCGACTTCCTGGTGCCGGCCCGGCTCCAGCCCGGGAGCTGGTACGCCCTGCCGCAGAGCCCGCAGCTGTTCAAGCAGCTGCTGATGGTCGCGGGCCTGGAGCGCTACTTCCAGATCGCGCGCTGCTACCGCGACGAGGACTTCCGCGCGGACCGGCAGCCGGAGTTCACCCAGCTCGACATCGAGATGAGCTTCGTCGAGCAGGACGATGTGATCGCGCTCTCCGAGGAGATCCTCGTCGCCCTGTGGTCCCTGGTCGGCCACCAGGTGCAGACCCCGATCCCACGGTTGACCTACGCCGACGCGATGGCCCGCTACGGCTCGGACAAGCCGGATCTGCGGATGGGTCTGGAGCTCGTCGAGTGCACCGACTACTTCAAGGAGACCCCGTTCCGGGTCTTCCAGGCGCCGTACGTCGGCGCGGTGGTCATGCCCGGGGGCGCGGGCCAGCCGCGCAAGCAGCTCGACGCGTGGCAGGAGTGGGCCAAGCAGCGCGGTGCCAAGGGCCTGGCCTATGTCCTCGTGCAGGAGGACGGCGAGCTCGGCGGGCCGGTCGCCAAGAACCTCTCCGACCCGGAGCGCGCCGGCCTCGCCGCGCACGTGGGCGCCCAACCGGGCGACTGCGTCTTCTTCGGGGCGGGTGCGGTCAAGAGCAGCCGCGCGCTGCTGGGTGCGGCCCGACTCGAGATCGGACGCCGCGCCGGCCTGATCGACGAGTCCGCGTGGAGCTTCGTCTGGGTGGTCGACGCGCCTCTCTTCGAGCCGGCCGATGAGGCAACGGCCGCCGGCGACGTCGCCGTCGGAGCGGGCGCCTGGACGGCCGTGCACCATGCGTTCACCTCGCCGCAGGACGCCGCGTCCTTCGACCAGGACCCGGGCACCGCACTGGCGTGGGCCTACGACATCGTCTGCAACGGCAACGAGATCGGTGGTGGGTCGATCCGTATCCACTCCACGGAGGTCCAGAAGCGCGTCTTCGCGCTCATGGGGCTGGGCGAGGAGGAGACCCAGGAGAAGTTCGGGTTCCTGCTCGACGCCTTCCGCTTCGGCGCGCCGCCGCACGGCGGGATCGCGTTCGGGTGGGACCGGGTCGTTGCGCTCCTCTCGGGCTCGGAGTCGATCCGCGAGGTGATCGCGTTCCCCAAGTCGGGCGGCGGCGTCGACCCGCTGACCGACGCGCCCGCTCCGATCACCCAAGCGCAGCGCAAGGAGGCTGGCGTGGACGCCACGCCAGAGGAGGATGTCTCGTCGGAGGCTTGATCGGCGGCAATCCTTCCCGTCCGTGGCGGGATCCCGAGATCAGATTGTTACCCCCGGGAGATCCCTGTGGCCGCCTGTTTCACATACAGTCGCCTGCGGTTGTCCAGCTGCTTGGACGTCAAACGATTTATTCTCGTAGGGCCTTCAAGGACCGACCAGCGCGACACCATCAGACGACCGTCAGCTGCTTCTCGAGGTGGAAATGGGTATTCCGGCAACGGAATCCGTGGCGACAGCGCCACTGGAGGAGGAGGCTCCTCGACCCCGTGGCAAGAAGGACAAGAACTTCCACGGCCGCTCCCCGACGCAGATCGCGTTCAGCCGCCTCAGGCGCGACCCTGTCGCCATCGTGTGTGCGTTGGTGATCGTGGTGCTGGTCCTGCTCGGTCTGTTCGCGCCGATCATCAACGAGGCGCTGCAGATCTCGGCGACCCCCAGCGGCAAGTACGCGCTGGACAACGTCACGGCCACCGACTTCGACGGCCTCCCCATCGTCGGTCCGCCACTCGGTGAGTGGACCTGGGACCACCCCCTCGGCATCGAGCCCGGCACGGCCAACGACAACCTGGCCCGACTGCTGCTCGGTCTGCGCACCTCGTTGCTGATCGCTACGGCGGCCACCATCAGCAGCACCCTTGTCGGCGTCGTGATCGGGCTGCTCGCCGGCTTCTCCCGTGGCTGGCTCGACCGGGTCATCAGCTTTGTCACCGACGTGTTCCTGTCGTTCCCGTACCTTCTGGGGGCGCTCACGGTCGCGCCGATCCTGGTGGACCGGTTCGGTGGCAATGCGGACACGCTGGCCAGGGCCCAGCTCTACTCGCTCATCGCGATTCTGGTGATCTTCGGCTGGATGGGACTCGCCCGGCTGATCCGCGGCCAGGTGCTGTCCCTGCGCGAGCGTGAGTTCATCCAGGCCGCCCAGGTCATCGGGGCCCCGACCAGCAGGATCCTCTTCCGCGAGCTGCTGCCCAACCTGGTCGCGCCGATCGTGATCGCGATCTCGCTGGGCCTCCCGGCCTTCGTCACGGCCGAGGCCGGCCTGTCGTTCCTCGGCATCGGCCTCACCGGGGAGCCGTCGCTCGGTCAGATCGTCGACTCCGCGCGGCTCTACTACGACACCTACCCGCTCTATCTCTTTGTTCCCGTCGGCGTCATCGCGGCCCTCGTCCTCGCCCTGAACCTGCTGGGCGACTCGGTCCGCGACGCGTTCGACCCCAAGACTCGCCGGTGACGAAGGTTCACCGTTCGGGAAACACCACGGAAAGGGTGGCTAGCACTATGCGAAGGACAACTCGAGCCCTTGTGGCTCTGTCCGCTGCAGGCGCGCTCGCACTGAGCGCCTGCGGCGGAGACAGCGACGACTCGGGGGATGAGAACTCCCCCGGAGGGGCCCCGTCCGGCACCGCGGCAGGTGGAGACACCGGAGACGCGGTCGACCCCGACCGCGAGGGTCCCTACGTGATCGACGGCGCCGAGGAGGGCGGACTCGTCAAGCTCATCGCGGTCACCCCTCTCGAGACCATGCACCCGAGCGAGATCTACTACACCCACACCTATGGCATCGGCAGCGGCCTGATCTTCCGCTCCCTGACGCAGTACGTCATCGAGGACGGCAAGCCGATCCTGGTGCCGGACCTGGCGACCGACACCGGCACCCCCAACGCGGACTTCACCGAGTGGAAGTTCACGATCCGTGACGGCGTGAAGTACGAGGACGGCACCCCGGTCACCGCCGAGGACGTCAAGTTCGGGATGGAGTCCTCCATGGACCTCGAGACGTTCCCGGAGTCGCCAGGCTTCTACAGCCAGGAGTACTTCGAGGGCGGCGCGGACTACGCCGGTCCCTACACCAGCGGTGGCGAGGAGCTCGACTCCATCGCGGTCGATGGCAGCACCATCACGATCACGATGTCCAAGCCGTTCCCGGACATGCCCTACTGGGGTGCCTTCCCGGCCAACGGGCCGATCCCGAAGGACAAGGCCACCGACCCGGTCGCCTACGGCAACGCACCGCTGTCCACCGGTCCCTACAAGTTCGCCGAGTACACGCCCAAGAAGCGGCTGGTCCTCGAGCGCAACGACCAGTGGGACCCGGCGACCGACCCGGGCCGCACGCAGTACCCGGACGGGTACGACATGGACTTCACCGTCCCCAACGAGAAGATGGACGAGATCATGCTCAACGACCAGGGTGACGCCAAGAACACCCTGATCTTCGACGACATCCTCGGGACCAACTACCGGAAGTTCCAGGACCAGGCCGCTGACCGCCTCGTTCCCGGCTCGACGCCGTGCACCCGCTACTGGGCGCCCGACTACCGCAAGATCACCGACATCAACATCCGTCGGGCGATCGCGCTGGCCTACCCGACCCGCTCGGTCATCAAGGCCGCCGGCCTGATCGAGGGCGTCAACCGCTACCCGGCCGACACCCTGCTGCCTCCGGGCACCCCGGGTCGGGTCGAGTACACCGTGGTCGAGGGCATGACTCCGGGCACCCCGGACCCGGCTGCGGCCAAGGCACTGCTGGAGCAGGCGGGTCAGGTCGGCTTCGAGCTGAAGTTCCTGTTCGCCAGTGACGACCCCGACGCTGTCAAGGCCAAGGACGCCATCGTCAAGGGTCTGGAGGAGGCGGGCTTCACCGCAACTCCGGTTCCGAGCACGCTGGAGAACCTCACGACCGACCGGGAGAACCCCGACCTCGACATCAACGTGCGCAGTCCCGGCTGGTGTGCGGACTGGCCGTCGGGTGGCTCGTGGTTCCCGGTCCTCCTCAAGACCGAGGACGTGGAGACCCTGGGACAGATCAGCCAGAACTACGCGCTGTTCTCAGAGCCGGACGTCGACCAGCGGATCGACGACGTGCTGGCCCTGCCGATCGAGGACCAGGCACCGGCGTGGGGTGAGCTCGACAAGTACATCGCCGAGACCTACCTCCCGCTGATCCCGCTGACCTACGACGGAGTCATCCAGGTGCACGGCTCCAACGTCAACGGTCACGAGGTCGACACGACCATCGGCATGCCCACCTTCAAGGACATCTGGCTGACCCAGGGCTGACCTGAGAAGTCTGATCTGAGAAGACCGGCGGGACGGGGTCGCGAGTTGCGGCTCCGTCCCTGCCGGTGTCACTTCCGCGGGACGCGGTCCCGTGGTGAACTGAGGTTTCGGAGAAGGGCGGGTTCCCACCGTGTTCGGATTCATCGTGCGGCGACTCTTCTCGGCGCTTCTCGTCCTGATCCTCACCTCGATGATCGTCTTCGGGATCTTCTTCCTGGGTCCCAAGAACCCGGCCAAGCCGCTGTGCGAAGCCCAACAACGCTGCACCCCAGAGAAGCTCGAGCGGCTCGAGCGGCGCATGGGTCTCGCCGACCCCGTCTATGTCGCGTACGGCAAGTGGGTCAAGGGACTGTTCGTCGGTCGCACCGTCGAGTACTCCGAGACCACGTCCTTCGACTGCAGCGCTCCCTGTCTCGGCATCTCCTATGCCACCAACCGCGAGGTCACCGACGAGCTCGCCGAGAAGTACCCCGCCACGCTGTCCCTCGCCATCGGCGGGGCGGCGATCTATCTGACGCTGGGCGTGGTCACCGGCGTCTTCGCCGCGCGCTATCGAGGCACGTTCACCGACCGCGCGCTCGTCACGAGCACGCTGATCGTCTCGGCCATCCCCTACTACCTGATCGCGCTGTTGGCCTGGATCTTCCTGACCCAGAAGTACAGCGTCTTCCCCGAGACCACCTACAACCCATTGCTGGACAATCCCGCCGCCTGGGCAGGTGGGCTACTCCTGCCCTGGCTGGTGCTGGGTCTGACCGGCGCCACGGCGTACTCCCGATATACCCGGGGCCAGATGATCGAGACCCTCGGTGAGGACTACATCCGGACGGCGATCGCCAAGGGTCAGAAGGAGAACGTCGTGGTCTTCCGACATGCCCTCCGCGCAGCCATCATCCCCATCGTGACGATCTTCGGTCTCGACTTCGCCGCGCTCCTGGGCGGCACCATCTTCACCGAGTTCATCTTCGACATCGAGGGCATGGGACGTTGGGCGCTCGAGTCCGTGGTCGGACGTCCTGACATCCCGGTCGTCACCGCCACGGTGCTCGTCGCAGCTGCCTTCATCGTGGTGTCCAACCTGGTGGTGGACGTCGTCTACAGCTTCCTCGACCCGAGGGTGAGGCTGGCGTGACGACAGCGACGACACCACGGCCCGGAGACGCCGCGGTGGGAGCGGGCGAGCCCTACCTGGTCGTGGAGGACCTCACCGTCAAGTTCCCCACCGAGGACGGTCTCGTCAACGCGGTGAGCGACCTCAGCTACTCCGTCGAGCTGGGCAAGACCCTCGGCATCGTGGGCGAGTCCGGTTCGGGCAAGTCCGTGTCGAGCATGGCGGTCCTCGGGCTGCACGACGTCAAGAGGTCGCGTATCACGGGCTCGATCCGGGTCGGCGGCGACGAGATCATCGGGCTGTCCCGAGAAGCGGCTGCAACAAGCTGCGCGGCAACGACATCGCGATGATCTTCCAGGACGCCCTGGCCTCGCTGCACCCGTTCTACCGGGTCGGTGACCAGCTCGTGGAGGCGTTCGCGCTCCACCACCCGTCGGCGTCCAAACGCGACGGACGCAAGAAGGCCATCGAGGCACTGGACCGCGTGGGTATCCCGCAGGCCGAGTCGCGCATCGACGACTTCCCGCACCAGTTCTCCGGCGGCATGCGCCAGCGCGTGATGATCGCGATGGGGCTGATCAACTCCCCGCAGCTGCTCATCGCCGACGAGCCGACGACCGCGCTCGACGTGACAGTTCAGGCCCAGATCCTCGACCTGCTCCAGGATCTCCAGCGTGAGTTCAACTCCGCGATCATCATCATCACCCACGACCTGGGCGTGATTGCCGAGATGGCCGACGACGTGCTGGTGATGTACGCCGGTCGCGCCGTGGAGTACGGCTCCTGCAAGGAGATCCTGAGCCACCCGGAGATGCCCTACACGTGGGGACTGCTGTCCAGCGTGCCCGACGTCTCGGCCAGCACCGACGCGCGCCTGATGCCGATCCCGGGCACCCCGCCGAGCCTGCTCAGTCCGCCGACCGGCTGTGCCTTCCATCCGCGGTGCGTGCACGTCGACAAGGTGCCGGGCTCGCTGTGCAGCGCCGAGCTGCCCCTCCTCCTCCCGGCCCGCAGCCCGGGTCATCTCAAGCGCTGCCACCTCGCGGACCCGGAGTCGATCTACCTGTCCGAGGTCCTGCCCGAGATCGACCCCGAGCTGGCCGCCGAGCTGGCAGCCAGCACGACGACAGACGATGAGGCGCCCCGATGAGCGAGACCACAGCCGACTCGATCTTCGAGCCGCATGCACCGACCGAGCTGGACCCGACCCGCGCCCCGATCCTCGAGGTCGAGAACCTGCGGATGTACTTCCCGGTCAAGTCCGGCGGCATCATCCGCCGCACCGTCGGGCACGTCCAGGCCGTCGACGGGGTCTCCTTCCAGGTTCCCGCAGGCGGGTCGCTCGGCCTGGTCGGGGAGTCCGGCTGCGGCAAGTCGACGACCGGCCGCCTGATCACCCGGCTCTACACGCCGACCGGCGGCGCCATCCGCTTCGACGGTCAGGACATCGTCCCGCTGTCCAACCGCGAGATGAAGCCGCTACGCCAAGACATCCAGATGATCTTCCAGGACCCCTACAGCTCGCTGAACCCACGGCACACGGTGGGCACGATCGTCGGCGGCCCCGCTGATCGTGCACGACGTGGTGCCCAAGAAGCAGGTGCTGACCAAGGTCCAGGAGCTGCTGGAGGTCGTCGGTCTCAACCCCGAGCACTACAACCGCTACCCCAGCGAGTTCTCCGGCGGTCAGCGCCAGCGCATCGGCATCGCACGGGCGCTGGCGCTGCAGCCCAAGCTCCTGGTCGCCGACGAGCCGGTCTCGGCGCTCGACGTCTCCATCCAGGCGCAGGTCGTCAACCTCCTTCAGGACCTGCAGCGGGAGTTCGACATCGCGTTCCTGTTCATCGCCCACGACCTCGCGATCGTGCGGCACTTCTGCCCCGAGGTCGCGGTGATGTACCTCGGCAAGATCGTGGAGATCGGCGACCGCGAGACGTTCTACGCGAAGCCGCACCACCCCTACACGCAGGCGCTGCTCTCCGCGGTCCCCGACGTCAAGCAGGCCGCAGATCGGCGGGCGACGCGAGCGCATCCGGCTCGAGGGCGACGTGCCGAGCCCGATCAACCCGCCCTCGGGTTGCCGGTTCCGCACCCGCTGCCACCTGGCGCAGGAGATCTGCGCCAAGGTCGAGCCGCCGCTGCTGCAGATCGGCAAGCGCCACAAGGTGGCCTGCCACTTCGCGGGCGAGCTCGGCAAGGCGCCCTCGCGACCGGTGACCGCCCGGCTCCTGGGCGTCGACGACCACGGCAACACCGACCCGACGGCGGGTGCGCTGTCCTCAGTGTCGACGCAGCCCGGCTACGCGGACACGTGGTTCGAGCTGGAGTCTGCTCGCTAGTTGTCTACCCTCGTGAGCTTCGGCCCCGGGACCCTGGCGACGCTCGCTCCGCTCGCCGGCTTCGCCCTTGCCAGGGCCGCCAGGGCCGATCACGAGGCGCGCTCGCTTCGCTCGCCATCGCTCGCCTCGGTCGCTGCGCTCCCTCGCTCGCAGGCACGGAGCTGGGTTCGGCCCCGGGACCCTGGCCACGCTCGCTCCGCTCGCCGGCTTCGCAGTCGCACCACCCGCCTAGGGTGACTCCGTGACCGAGGGCCTCTTCGACGTTCCGTTGCCGACCGGCGGTGGTGGGACGCTGGCCGGCGTCATCGGGAGCGCTTCCCCTCTCGCCGTCCGCATGCGTCCCCGCACGCTCGACGAGCTCGCCGGTCAGGACCAGCTGCGAGCACCCGGCTCGCCGCTGCGGCAGCTCGTCGAGGGCGACCAGTCGATGTCGCTGCTCCTGTGGGGGCCACCGGGCACCGGCAAGACGACGATCGCCTCGATCCTGAGCCTCTCAGACCGACCGCCGCTTCGTGGAGGTCTCCGCAGTCTCGGCCGGCGTCAAGGAGGTCCGCGCTGCCATCGAGGCCGCGCGGTCGACCCTGGTGGCTACCGGGCAGGAGACGGTGCTGTTCGTCGACGAGGTGCACCGCTTCAGCAAGGCGCAGCAGGACGCGCTGCTGCCGGGCGTGGAGAACCGCTGGGTCAACCTGGTGGCCGCGACCACGGAGAACCCGTTCTTCTCGGTGATCTCGCCGCTGCTGTCGCGCAGCCTGCTGCTGCGTCTGGAGTCGCTCACCGACGACGACATTCGAGTGGTGCTCGAGCGCGCCCTCGCCGACGAGCGCGGGCTCGACGGCGGCTTCGAGATGACTCCCGAGGCACTCGCACACCTGGTCCGGCTGGCCGGCGGGGACGCGCGTCGATCCCTGACCTACCTGGAGGCGGCCGCGGGAGCGGCGACCGCGACCGACTCGACGGTCATCGACCTCGAGACCGCGGAGACCGCCGTCGACCAGGCCGCGGTGCGCTACGACCGCCAGGGCGACCAGCACTACGACGTCATCAGCGCGTTCATCAAGTCCGTGCGCGGCTCCGACGTCGACGCCGCGCTGCACTACCTGGCCCGGATGTTCGAGGCGGGGGAGGACCCGCGCTTCATCGCCCGCCGGCTGGTGATCCTGGCCTCGCGAGGACATCGGCCTGGCCGATCCCGACGGCGCTGCCGACCGCCGTGGCGGCCGCGCAGGCGGTGCAGCTCATCGGGATGCCGGAGGCGCGGCTCAACCTCGCCCAGGCGACGATCGCGCTCGCGGTCGCGCCCAAGTCCAACGCCGTGATCGACCGCGATCGGCGCCGCCGTGGCGGACGTGAAGGCCGGCAAGATCGGCCAGGTGCCGGCGCACCTGCGCGACGCGCACTACGACGGGCTCCAAGACCATCGGCCACGGGACGGCATACCGCTACAGCCACGACGAGCCCTACGGGATCGCCGAGCAGCAGTACGCCCCCGACGTCGTCGCGGACGCGCGAGTACTACCAGCCGACCGCGCTCGGCGCCGAGGCCGCGGTCAAGGAGCGGTGGGAACGGGTGCGCAGGATCATCCGTGGGAGGCCCGAGTAGGTGCGGCTAGGCTCGGTGCCCATGACGGCGCTCCTCCTGACCCTGATCGGCGTGCTGACGCTGCTCGTGGTCGGGGTCGCCGTCCTCGCGTGGCGGATGTCGCGGCGTCTGGTGCGGCTCGAGGAGCAGCTGGCGTTCTCGAGATCCGGGAGCGGGTCGTCTGCGGAGCCTGTGGACAGGCACTTCGTGATCACCCACCTCGGGGAGCCCGAGCTGGAGGAGCCGGAGGCCGAGGCGGTCCCGGCCGTGGCTCCGGGGATGTTCGCCGACCTCGTGCTGCGCGAGACAGTCGTGCAGACCGCGTCGCTGTTCCACGGCGTACGCCGTGCGCTGTCGCCCGAGAACCGCAACCGGATCCGGTTCGAGATGCGCCGCGAGGTCAAGCGGTCGCGCAAGCAGCGCCGCGCGGACATCCGCGAGGCCCGGCGCGAGTGGGAGGCACGCCAGCGCGCTGCCATGGCCGGGGACCGAGCCGAGCCAGCGGGGTCCGCGGCGTGACTCGCGGCCTCTGGTTCGTCGCGGGGGCCGGGGTCGGGATCTACGCGGTGGTCCGCGGCCGTCGCGCGGCCGAGGCCCTGACCGTCGACGGGATGACCGACCGGCTCAAGGGCGCCCAGGTGGGGTGGCAGCTGTTCCGCGAGGAGGTGGCCGAAGGGCGCACCGAGAAGGAAACCGAGTTGCGCGAGCGGCTGGCACAGAGCCACATGGTTGCGGCCCCCCATGCAGCACCCAAAGAGATCGAGGAAGGCAAGAGCTGATGGACACCGCGGAGATCCGCCGACGCTTCGTCGCGCACTTCGAGGACGGTGGGGCCCTCGGTGTCCACACCCCGGTGCCCTCGGCCTCACTGCTCCTCGACGATCCCAACCTGCTGTTCGTCAACGCGGGCATGGTGCCGTTCAAGCCCTACTTCCTGGGCCAGGAGACCCCGCCGTACCCGCGCGCGGTCAGCGTGCAGAAGTGCGTGCGCACCCCGGACATCGAGGACGTCGGCAAGACCACTCGGCACGGGACCTTCTTCGAGATGTGCGGCAACTTCTCCTTCGGCGACTACTTCAAGGAGGGCGCGATCGAGCTCGCCTGGGAGCTGGTGACCAAGGCGCAGGCCGACGGCGGCTTCGGCTTCGAGGAGAGCCGGCTGTTCCCCTCGATCCTCGACGGTGACGACGAGGCGCTCGCACCTGTGGAAGAAGGATCACGGGCCTGCCCGACGAGCGCATCCTTCGCCTCGGCCGCAAGGAGAACTACTGGTCGATGGGTGTCCCCGGGCCAGGGGGTCCGTGCTCGGAGATCCTCTATGACCGGGGCAGTGAGCACGGACCGGACTTCGATCCCTCGCTGCTGGGGCCTGACATGCCCAGCAAGCTCGAGGACCGGCTCCTCGAGATCTGGAACCTCGTCTTCATGCAGGACGAGCTCAGCGCGGTGCGGTCCAAGGAGGACTTCGACATCGTCGGCTCGCTCCCGAAGAAGAACATCGACACGGGCATGGGCCTGGAGCGGGTCGCGTTCCTGACTCCAGGGCGTGGCCAACATGTACGAGATCGACGTGATGTTCCCGGTCATCTCGAAGGCCGAGGAGCTGACCGGCCGCCGGTACGGCGCGGACCACGGGCGACGACGTCCGGTTCCGGGTGGTGGCCGACCACGTGCGCAGCTCGATGATGCTGATCGGGGACGGCGTCACGCCCGGCAACGAGGGCCGCGGCTACGTGCTGCGCCGGCTGCTCCGCCGCGCGGTCCGCTCGATCCGGCTGCTCGGCTACGAGGACCGTGCGCTGCCCGAGCTGCTGCCGGTCAGCCGGGACAAGATGGGCGAGACCTACGGCGAGCTGCTCCGCGACTGGGAGCGCATCTCGACCGTGGCCTACGCCGAGGAGGACGCGTTCCGGCAGACGCTGCGGTCCGGCACCACGATCTTCGACAACGCGACCACCGAGCTCAAGGCCGGCGGCGCCACGGAGCTCTCGGGTGATCGTGCCTTCGCGCTGCACGACACCTACGGCTTCCCGATCGACCTGACCCTCGAGATGGCCGCGGAGCAGGGCCTGAGCGTCGACGAGGCCGGCTTCCGCCGGCTGATGGACGAGCAGCGCGACCCGCGCGAAGGCGGACGCGCGCGTCCAAGAAGGGCGTGCATCGCGACGCGACGTGCCTACCGCGCCGTCGCCGACGCCCTCGGGCACGCGGTCGAGTTCACCGGCTACGCCGAGACCATCAGCGAGGGCTCGGTCGCCGGGCTCGTCACCGCCGGTGGGGTCGCGCCGTCCGCGCGCGAGGGCGAGGACGTCGAGCTGGTGCTCGATCGCACCCCGTTCTACGCCGAGGGTGGTGGACAGCTCGCCGACCAGGGCGTCATCGAGCTCGAGAACGGTGCCCGCCTCGAGGTTCGTGACGTGCAGTCGCCGGTCACCGGCCTCATCGTGCACTCCGTGACCGTGCTGTCCGGCGAGGTGACGCCCGGGCTGCGGGCGCAGTCGCAGCGTCGACCTGACGCGCCGCGCCGTCGATCTCGCGCGCGCACACCGCGACCCACATGGTGCACAAGGCGTTCCGCGAGGCGCTGGGGGAGACCGCCACGCAGGCGGGCTCGGAGAACGCCCCCGGGCGGTTCCGCTTCGACTTCTCCGCGACCGGCGCGGTCCCGGACTCGGTGCTGGCCGATGTCGAGCAGCGGGTCAACGAGGTCATCCTCGACGACCTGCTCGTCCAGGCCGAGGTGATGAGCCAGGCCGAGGCCGTGCGAGTCCGGCGCGATGGCGCTGTTCGGTGAGAAGTACGGCGACCAGGTCCGGGTCGTCTCGGTCGGTGACTGGGCGCGCGAGCTCTGCGGCGGCACGCACGCCGGCAGCTCGGGCAAGCTCGGCGTGATCAAGCTGCTGGGGGAGTCGTCGATCGGTTCCGGCGTGCGCCGGGTCGAGGCGTTGGTGGGCACCGACGCCTACCAGTTCCTGGCCCGCGAGCACGTCCTGGTCGCGCAGCTCTCCGAGGCGCTCAAGGCGCGCCCCGAGGAGCTGCCCGGGCGGGTCGACGACATCGTCGAGAGGCTGCGCGCGGCCGAGAAGGAGCTCGAGAAGGTCCGGGTCGCCGCAGCTGCTGGCGCGGGCCGGTGAGCTGGCGGGCTCGGCCGAGCAGGTCGGCGGGGTCGCCCTGGTGGCGCACCAGTGTCGCCGGCGCGGCGGGCGGCGACGTACGCACGCTCGCGCTCGACGTCCGCGGACGGCTGCCGCAGGGTCAGCCCGGCGTCGTCGTCGTCATCGGCGACGCGGACGGCAAGGTCTCGGTCGTCGCGGCGCGTCAACGACGAGGCACGCGCGCGCGGTCTGAGCGCCAACGAGCTGGTCCGCGCCGTCGGTCCCGCTGCTCGGCGGCAAGGGCGGCGGCAAGGACGACGTCGCCCAGGGCGGCGGCACCGACGCGTCCCGGATCGACGAGGCGTTGGCCCTGGTCCGCCGAGGTCGCCAGGTCGGCAAGCGCTTGAGGCACGGCGTACGGCTCGGCCTCGACCCCGGCGACGCCCGGATCGGGGTGGCGCGCAGCGACCCGACCGGGTTCCTGGCGACCCCGGTCGAGACCGTGCGCCGCGGCCGCGGCGACCTGGCGCGGATCGCGGAGATCCTCGCCGAGGTCGGCGAGGAGCTGCCGTGGTGGAGATCATCGTCGGTCTGCCCCGGTCGCTGTCCGGCCGCGAGGGGCCAGCGGCGGTCAAGGTGCGCGCCTGGGCCACCGTGCTCGCCGGGCGGGTCGCGCCGGTGCCCGTGCGGCTGGCCGACGAGAGGCTCACGACCGTGAGTGCGGAGGCTATGCTGCGCGACCGGGGGCGAACGGGTGCCGACCGCCGTGCGGTGGTCGACCAGGCGGCCGCGGTGCTGATCCTGCAGCACGTCCTCGACACCGAGCGTGAGACGGGCATCGCCCCCGGAGAGATCGTCGAGAGGAACCCATGACCGAGCACGACACGGGCCTCGACACCGAGTCGGGCAGCTTCCTCGACCAGACGTCGACACCTGCGGGTGGCCGTCGGGCCGAGAGGTCCCGGCGTCGGGGCCCGGGCTGCCTGATCGGGCTCGTGCTCCTCGCACTGCTCTTCGGAGGTCTCTACTTCGGCGTGACCAAGGGCATCGACGTCGTGCGCGACCAGTTCGAGGGCACCCCTGACTATCCGGGGCCCGGTGAGGGCGAGGTGACCTTCGAGGTCAAGGACGGCGACACCGCGACCGCGATCGGCCGCAACCTCAAGGCGGCCGACATCGTGAAGTCGGTGGACGCCTTCACCGCAGCGGCCAACGCGGACCCGGAGTCCAGCAGCATCCAGGTCGGCTTCTATGTGATGCGCCTCCAGATGAAGGCCCAGGACGCGCTCGACCTCCTGATCGACCCCGCCAACTCGGCCAACGCGACCATCACCATCCCTGAGGGACTGCGGGTGGTCGACATCGTCGCGATCCTCGCCAAGAAGACCGACTACTCCAAGAAGGAGTTCGACTCGGCGCTGCAGGACACGGCGGCGCTCGGCCTGCCCGACTACGCAGAGCGGCAACCCGGAGGGCTACCTGTTCCCGGCGACCTACGAGTTCGGCCCGAAGATGCAGCCCGCCGACATGCTCAGGGCGATGGTCGACCGGTGGAGGCAGGCGGCCGCGGACACCGACCTCGAGGCCAAGGCCAAGCAGCTCGGCTACACGCCGCACGAGATCATGACCATCGCGGCGATCCTGGAGGCGGAGGGCCGCGGGGACGACAAGCCGAAGATCGCGCGGGTGATCTACAACCGTCTCGAGATCGATCCCAACCCCGCGGCCGGCTTCCTGCAGATCGACGCCACGGTCAACTACGCGTTGAACCAACCGCTGACCGTCGTGCTCACCACCGACCAGATCGACTCGGTCGCTGACACTCCCTACAACACCTATCGGCAGAAGGGCCTCCCGCCCGGTCCGATCGAGGCGCCCGGTCGAGGCCGCCATCGAGGCCGCCGCTGAACCCCGACGACGGCCCCTGGTTCTTCTACGTGACCGTCAACCTGGCGACCGGGGAGACCAAGTTCACCGACGACTACGACGAGTTCCTCGAGTTCAAGGACGAGTTCCAGGAGTACTGCGAGACCCAGTCCGACCGGTGCTGAGGCGGTTTCGTTGAGGTGCGCTGTCCTCGGTGACCCCATCGGTCACTCCCTGTCGCCGGTGATCCACCGAGCGGCCTACGCAGGCGCTCGGGCTGGACTGGGAGTACGACGCCGTGCGGGTGCCGTCCGGCGGCCTCGCGGAGTTCCTGAGCGGCCTGGACGCCTCGTGGCGCGGGCTCTCCCTGACCATGCCGCTCAAGCGCGAGGTCGCTGCCCCTCCTGGACTCGGTGGACCCGTGGGTCCAGGCAACCGGTGCCTGCAACACGGTGCTGCTCGAGCCGGACGGACAGCGCCACGGCCTCAACACCGACGTCACCGGTGCCCTCATGGTCCTGGGCGAGCCGGGAACCGTTGCCGCGCGCGCTGGTCATCGGCGGCGGAGCCACCGCAGCGTCGGTGCTGCTCGCGCTGGCCGAGCTCGGAACCACCGAGGCGACGCTCCTAGTCCGCGACCCCTCCCGGGCCGAGGAGACGGTGCGCGTGGTGACGGCGCACCCGATCGGCCGCTGCGCGTGGATGTGTGTGCGCTCGACGACGTCACAGCCTCCGTGCTCGAGGCGGACGTGGTCGTCTCGACGGTCCCGGCATCGGCGCAGACCCCCGAGCTGGTCGCCCTGGTGGCCGAGGTGCCAGTGGTCTTCGAGGTCGTCTACGACCCTTGGCCGACGCCGCTGGCCGACGCCGCGGCAGCCGCCGGCCACACGTTGCTCACCGGGCTCGACCTCCTCGTCGCCCAAGCGGTCAACCAGGTCATCGCCATGACCGGCCGCTTCGACGCCTCCGCCGGAGCCATGCGCCGAGCCGCCGACGAGGCGCTGGCGGTGCGGGGCGGACGGTGAACGACCTCTCTCCGGTCACGGCCATGGTGACCACTGCGCTCGGTCTGCTCTGCGGCCCACTGGTGCCGTGGCTCGATCGGTCGCGTCCCCGAGCCCGAGACGGACGAGGAGCCCAAGGAGCTCTATGCCGACATCGCCGCCGCTCCCTGGCTCGGAGTCAAGGCGGCTGCTGCTGGTGGGGTCTCGGCCGGGCTGTTGGGGCTCGCCCTCGGCTGGTCCTGGACGCTCCTGGTGATGCTGCCCCTGGTCCCGTCCTCGATCGCGCTGGCGGTCATCGACTGGCGGACCAGGCTGCTGCCGCGCTACCTCGTCTGGCCCACCCTCGCGGTGACGGCCGCGACCGTGCTGGCAGCCTGGTCCTGGACGGCTTCCCCGGGGGAGGGGAGACCCTGGTCCGGGCGGCGCTCGGCATGGCGGTCGCGTTCGCGGCGTTCTTCCTGCTCTGGTTCATCTATCCGCGCGGCATGGGCTTCGGCGACGTGCGGCTGTCCGGTGTCCTCGGCCTGGCCCTCGGCTATCTCGGCTGGTCCGAGTGGGGCGTGGGGCTCTACGGCGGCTTCCTGCTCGGAGCCGTGATCGGCGGTGTCCTGTCCCTGCTCAAGGTGGTGGACCGCAAGGGCTACCCGTTCGGTCCGTTCATGCTCGTGGGCGCCCTGCTCGGGGTCCTGGTGGGACAGCCGCTCATCGACGCGATCTACTCCTGAAACAATCCCCTCATGACGTTGCGCTGGCTCACCGCGGGTGAGTCCCACGGCCCGTTCCCTGGTCGCGATCCTCGAGGGGCTGCCCGCGCACGTCTCGGTGACCTCCGACGACATCCGCGACGCACTGGCACGCCGCCGGCTCGGCTACGGCCGCGGCGCGCGGATGAAGTTCGAGCAGGACGAGGTCACGATCATCGGCGGCGTCCGGCACGGCGAGACCCAGGGCGGACCGGTCGCCATCGAGATCGGCAACACCGAGTGGCCCAAGTGGGAGAAGGTCATGTCGGCCGACCCCGTCGACCCGGCGCAGCTCGAGGCGCTCGGCGCGCAACGCGCCCCTCACCCGCCCTCGGCCGGGTCACGCCGACCTCGTCGGGCATGCAGAAGTACGACTTCGACGAGGCCCGGCCCGATCCTCGAGCGCGCCTCCGCCCGGGAGACCGCGGCCCGGGTGGCCCTCGGCCGCGTCGCCTCCAACTTCCTCGAGCAGGCGGTCGGCGCCCGGATCGTCTCCCACGTCATCGAGCTCGGCGGCGTACGCGCCCCCGACGGCTGTGGCCCGCGCCCGCGACGACGTCGGCGCGGCTCGACGACGACCCGGTGCGCTGCCTCGACCCCGAGCCAGCAAGCAGATGGTCGAGCGCGATCGACCAGGCGCACAAGGACGGCGACACCCTCGGCGGCGTCGTCGAGGTCGTCGTGCACGGGCTGCCGCCCGGGCCTCGGCTCGCACGTGCACTGGGACCGGCGGCTCGACTCGCGTCTGGCCGGCGCGCTGATGGGCATCCAGGCGATCAAGGGCGTCGAGGTCGGCGACGGCTTCGCGCTGGCGGCCACCCCGGGCTCGCTGGCGCACGACGAGATCGTCGCCGACCGACGAGGGCATCCGACGGGTCAGCGGCCGCTCCGGCGGCACCGAGGGCGGGATGACCACCGGCGAGGTCCTGCGGGTCCGCGCCGCGATGAAGCCGATCGCCACGGTGCCCCGGGCGCTGCGCACTGTCGACGTCGCCACCGGCGAGGAGACCGTCGCCCACCACCAGCGCTCCGACGTCTGCGCGGTCCCGGCCGCCGGCATCGTCGCCGAGGCGATGGTGGCGCTGGTGCTGGCCGACGCGGTGCTGGAGAAGTTCGGCGGCGACTCGGTCCAGGAGACGCGTCGCAACGTCGCGAGCTACCTGGACACGCCTGAGGTTCAAGTGACCGTCCGCGTGGTGCTCGTCGGCCCGATGGGCGCCGGCAAGTCCACCGTCGGTGCCCTGCTCGCCGACGGCTGGGGAGTCAACGCTCGCGACACCGACGCCGACGTCGAGGCGCACGGAGGGCCGCTCGATCTCCGACATCTTCGTCGACTCCGGCGAGGAGCACTTCCGTGCTCTCGAGCGCACCGCCGTCGCGGACGCGCTGGCCACGCACGACGGCGTGCTGGCCCTGGGCGGCGGAGCGGTGCTCGACCCCGCCACCCGTGACCTGCTCGACGGGCCACACCGTCGTCTTCCTGCAGGTCGGCCTGTCCGACGCGGTCAAGCGGGTCGGGCTGGGCAGCGGCCGCCCGCTGCTGCTCGGCAACGTCCGGGCCCGGATCAAGGCGCTCCTCGACGAGCGCACGCCGATCTACGAGTCCGTCGCCGACACTGACCGTCGACACCGACGAGCGCTCTCCCGAGGACGTGGCGGCCGAGATCCGCGAGGCACTGACATGAGCATCGTTCGCGGTCGAGCGGGCCCACGCCGTACGACGTCCTCATCGGCCGCGGGGTCCGGGACCGCGTGCCCGAGCTGCTCGGTGGCGGCGCCGGCGGGTGGCGCTGGTGCATGCTCCGGGCCTCACCGTCGACCTGCCCGGCTACGACGTGCTCGACCTGGAGCTGCCGGACGGCGAGGCCGCCAAGACCGCGGCGGTGGTGACCGACTGCTGGGAGCGCCTCGGGGCAGCCGGGTTCACCCGCTCCGACGCCGTGGTGACCATCGGAGGCGGTGCGACCACCGACGTGGGCGGCTTCGTCGCCGCCACCTGGCTGCGCGGGGTCCGCGTCGTGCACGTGCCCACCACGCTGCTCGGCGATGGTCGACGCGGCGGTCGGTGGCAAGACCGGGATCAACACCGGCGCCGGCAAGAACCTGGTCGGCTCCTTCCACGAGCCGGCCGGCGTCCTGTGCGACCTGGACCTGCTGGCCACGCTGCCGCCCGCCGAGCTGGTCAGCGGCCTGGGCGAGGTGGTCAAGTGCGGCTTCATCGCCGACCCCGAGATCCTGGCGATCCTCGAGGCCGACCCCGCCGCAGTGCTCGACCCGGTTTCCGACGCGCTGGCCCGAGCTCGTGGAGCGCGCCATCCCGGTCAAGGCCGACGTCGTCGCGGGCGACCTCAAGGAGACCGGGGGCGTGGACGGCCACCCCGGACGTGAGGCCCTCAACTACGGCCACACGCTGGCGCACGCGATCGAGAAGGTGACCGGCTACACCGTCCGGCACGGCGAGGCGGTCTCGATCGGCATGGTCTACGTCGCCGAGCTGGCCCGTCTGGCGGGCCGCCTGGACGACCAGACGGCGGCGAGACACGCGACCACGCTCGCCTCGCGTGGGTCTGCCCACGACCTAGGCGGACGCGTCGTTCGACGACCTGCTCGCCGCGATGCGTGTCGACAAGAAGACCCGCGGTGCGACCGCTGCGGTTCGTGGTCCTCGACGACTCGCTCGGCCGAGCGTGCTGGCCGGTCCGTCCGAGGAGCTGCTGCGCGCGGCCTATGAGGAGATGAGCCCATGAAGGTCCTGGTCCTCAACGGCCCCAACCTCGGCAGGCTCGGTCGCCGCCAGCCCGAGATCTACGGCACCACCACCCACGCCGAGCTGGCCCGGCTGTGCGTCGGCTGGGGCGCCGACCTCGGCCTCGAGGTGGAGGTGCGTCAGACCAACCACGAGGGCGAGATGCTCGACTGGCTCAACGACGCCGCCGACGAGGCGACGCCGGTGGTGCTCAACGCGGCGGCGTGGACGCACTACTCCTACGCCATCCTCGACGCCTGCGCCCAGCTGTCCGCCCCGCTGGTCGAGGTGCACATCTGCGACCCGCACCAGCGGCCCGAGGAGTTCCGGCACCCCTCCGTCGTGACCGAGTACGCCGTCGCGGTCGTCGCCGGTCACGGGATCGACGGCTACCGGATGGCGCTCGAGCGGCTCGCGGCGCCGTCTGCCTGAGTCGTCTTCGCGGGCCGAGTCAGGCTGCCTCGCAGGCGATCTTGTCGCCGTCTCGATCGCTGCCCTTGTTGGCCTCGTAGAGCGCGTTATTGCGCTTGAAGGTGGTGACCGGGGTCCCCGAGGTCTTGTCCTTGGCGCCCCGCCGGCCCACGCCGTGCGGGAGGTCGCGATGCATCGCGTCGCAGTTCTTGTAGGTCTTGGGCTTGGCCGACACCGATGCGTCGGCGAACCCCACACCGGGCATCGTGACGACGGTGGCGGCCAGCGCCGCAGCCAGCAGTCGACGTAGGTTCCTCATCTGCTTCGCTCCCCACGATCGAGACCACACGGTCCGCGATCGGGCCCATCCTCGTCCATGGATCCGGGAGAAGCCACCCTCACGGGCTAGACTCGGGGGCTGCTGGCCGCCCCTCGTGGGCTACGCCGGGACCACCCGGTCGGCCGCCTGTGACCACCACGAACCCGAAGGCTGAACTGCGCGCATGGCAACGACGAACGACCTGAAGAACGGCATGGTGCTCAACATCGACGGGCAGCTCTGGTCGGTGACGGAGTTCCAGCACGTCAAGCCCGGCAAGGGCCCGGCGTTCGTGCGCACCAAGCTCAAGAACGTCGAGTCCGGCAAGACCGTCGACAGAACCTTCAACGCCGGCACCAAGGTCGAGACCGCCAACGTCGACAAGCGCACCATGCAGTACCTCTACAACGACGGCACCTCCTTCGTCTTCATGGACGTCCAGACCTACGACCAGGTCGAGGTCTCGCCCGCCGTGGTCGGCGACGCCAAGAACTTCATGCTCGAGAACCAGGAGGCGATCGTCGCCTCCAACGAGGGACGCGTGCTCTATGTCGAGCTGCCCGCGTCGGTCGAGCTCGAGGTGACCTACACCGAGCCGGGCCTCCAGGGCGACCGCTCGACCGGCGGCACGAAGCCCGCCACCGTCGAGACCGGCGCCACCGTGATGGTTCCGCTGTTCATCACGACCGGCGAGCGGATCAAGGTCGACACGCGCGACTCGTCCTACCTCGGTCGCACCTCCTCATGATCGTCACCATCTAGTGTCGGCCCGCTCGAAGGCCCGCAAGCGCGCGCTCGACGTCCTCTTCGCCGCCGACCTGCGGGGTGAGTCCGCCCTCGAGGCGCTCGACGCGGCCATCGCGGACGGCGATGGCCCGACCAACGACTACACCGAGACCCTGATCCGCGGCGTCGTCGCCGAGCGGACCCGCATCGACGAGCTGCTCGCCGAGCACGCTCAGGGTTGGACGCTGGAGCGGATGCCCGGCGTGGACCGCAACGTGCTGAGGCTCGGTGTCTATGAGCTGCTGTACGTCGAGGACGTGCCCGACGCCGTCGCGGTGTCCGAGGCCGTCGCGCTGGTCCAGGATCTCTCGACCGACGACTCGCCGTCGTTCGTCAACGGCGTCCTCGGCGCCGTGGTGCGGCAGGCCGCCGCCGGCTGACCCGGCCGGGGGCGCCTCAGCGAGGCGGCCCGTCAGAGTCGTCGCGGGTCTCGAGCACCTCCACCTCGTCGCCGACCCGGACCGTGACTCCCGGGGTGTCGCAGACCAGGTTGGTGCCGAACCAGACCTGGCCGTCCCATCGGCGCATCCGCGCCATGGTGGCGGTCGGCTCCTTGAAGCGCTCAGCGGTCTCATGGTCGGTCGTCGGGATGGCGCATCGGGCGCAGCCCTTGACCGCGCGGTAGACGCCCTCGCCGATCCGGATGGCGGCCCAGCCGTCGTCGGCCCAGGGCTCAGCGCCACCGACGACGATGTTGGGCCGGAACCGGACCATCGGGAGCGGGCCCTGGTCGGCCAGTGGCCCAGCGGCGATCCACTCGTTGAGGTCGGCCAGTGACTCCTCGGTGGTCAGGTGCAGGGGGTAGCCGTCGGCGAAGGCCATCGGCACGACAGCCCGCGCGAAGGCGGGATTGGCCAGCCGTCGCGACGGGTCGTCGGAGTGGACGAGCCGGACCGGTTGGCCCAGGGACCTGCTGAACCACGCATGCGCGTGGGGGTCCGCGACGGCGGCGAGGAACTGCGGGTTGCCGAACAGGCTGACGGGGGCGAGATCCTCGCCCGAGGGGACGTCCACCGACAGCGGGTCGAGCGCGGACCCGGACGGGTCCCGCACGACCAGACCGCCGTCGTCACGGAGCTCGGGCTGCAGCAGCACCATGTCCCGGCGCTCGCGGATGCTGACCTTCTCGCCTTGGTCGTCGACCAGCATCCAGCGCCGGTCGCCGCGCAGTCCCCAGGCCTCGACGACGCCCTCGGTGAGCTGCTCGCCCCGGCAGGATTTCACGGGGAAGCGGTGGATCTCGGTCACGACCAGGGGCACGGGACGAGCCTAGGACGCGGCTGTGTCACTGTGGCCGACGTGGTGACCCGTCAGCCCGCCGACCTCGACGCGGTCGTGGTCGGCGCTGGCCCCAACGGGCTGGCGGCCGCGGTCCGGCTCGCCCAGGCCGGCCTGTCCGTCACGGTGCTCGAGGGCGCGGACACGATCGGCGGCGGCACCCGCAGCGCGGAGCTGACCGTCCCCGGCGTCATTCACGACCTGTGCTCGGCGGTGCACCCGTTCGGGGTCGCCTCGCCGTACCTGGCCTCGTTGCCGCTGGCCGAGCACGGTCTGGTCTGGCGCTACCCGGAGGTCGACCTGGCCCATCCCTTGGACGACGGCTCTGCTGCGGTGATGGTGCGATCACTCGACGAGACGTGCGCGGGCCTGGGTGTCGACGGCCGCGCCTGGCGGCGGACGTTCGCTCCGGTGGTCCAGGGCTTCGACGACCTGGCCCAGGACGTGCTCGGCCCCGTGGTCCGCTGGCCCGACCACCCGATCCGGATGGCCCGGTTCGGTCTCCGGGCCGGGCTGCCGGCCAGCCTGCTGGTCAAGCGGTTCCGGACGCCGCAGGCCCGAGCCCTGTTCGCCGGATCGGCCGCCCATCTGTTCCGCCCGCTCACCCGACCGGTCACGGCGTCGGTCGGCATGATGCTGGTCGCGGCCGGCCACCGCCATGGTTGGCCGGTCGCCGAGGGCGGGTCCGCGAGCATCACCCAGGCGCTCGCCTCACTGCTCGGTGAGCTGGGCGGCACCATCGTGACCGGCCACCGCGTCGCCTCGCGCGCCGACCTCCCGAGCGCCCGCGTCACGCTCTTCGACACCGGACCCGGTGCGGTCGCGGACATCCTGGGGGCCGAGCTCCCGGGCAGCACCCGACGCGCCTATCGCCGGTGGTCCTACGGGCCGGCGGCGTTCAAGGTGGACCTGGCGGTCCGCGGCGGCATCCCGTGGACCAGCGGGGTGGCGGGGCGCGCGGGCACGGTCCACATCGGCGGCACCTTCGAGGAGATCGCCTCGGCCGAAGCAGACATCTGCGCCGGCCGGATGCCCGAGCGGCCCTTCGTCCTGGTGGCCCAGCAGTCGCTGGCCGACCCCACCCGCGCGGTGGGGGACGTGCATCCCATCTGGGCCTACGCTCACGTGCCTGCGTGCTGGGAAGGCCCGGGGGAGCAGGTGGTCATCGACCAGCTCGAGCGGTTCGCGCCGGGGGTCCGCGACGTCATCGTGGGGAGCTCTGTGCGGGACCCGGCCGGGTTCGCGGCCGACAACCCCAACTACGTCGGCGGCGACATCGCCGGCGGCGCCAACCACCTGCGCCAGCTGGTGGGCCGACCGAAGGTCCTGGGGGACCCCTATGCGACCGGCGTCCCGGGCATCTACCTCTGCTCGTCGGCGACCCCGCCGGGTGCCGGCGTGCACGGGATGTGCGGATACCGGGCCGCGACCCGGGCGCTCGGGTACCTCGGGGCCGGGTGACCGGAGGTGGCTGGGCAAGCTCATCGAGCGGCCCAGCGCGTAGGGTGCGGCATATGTCGGAGTCCCCCGATCACCTCCCCGACGACCACAGCGACCGGCTCTCCACGCCCGAGGAGCTCGCGGTGCACGCCGATGGGCGGTCTCGGCCCGAGACCCCAATGCGCCGCCATGACCCGTTGAGCGACCCGCTGCCGGTACCCGCCGCCGAGCCGGCGGCTGCGTCCAGGCACAAGATCCCCGCGGCGCCGCCCACCCTGGGCCCGCGCCCGACCGCTCCGCCGCCGTCCGCACTCCCGCCCACGCCTCCGCCCCCGCCCGCTCCAAGGCTGGAGCCCACGCCGGTGGAGGCGGCCCCGAATCCCGACTCCGAGCCCGATTCCGGGCCCGATTCCGAGCCGCGGCGCTTCATGTCGGCCTCCGACTTCTTGGACCGTCGCGCCGACCAGCAGGGCCTCGGACCCGCGACGTGGGGCTGGCGCGGAGGCGTGCGCCGGCTGAGTGGCGGGTTGATCAAGCCACGCATGGGGTCCGCCGAGCGGCATTTCTCGACCAACCGGGCCACGATCCAGAAGGACTTCGACGGGCCGCGCACGATCGCGTTCATCAACCCCAAGGGGGGCGCGGCCAAGACGACGGGTGTGCTGGCGGCGGGCTACACCTTCGGCACCATCCGCGGTGGCGGCGTGGTGGCCTGGGACAACAACGAGACCCGCGGCACCCTGGGTATCCGCGGCGCCCGCAGCAACCACAAGAACACGACGCGCGAGCTGCTCGACGACCTCGGTCGGTTCAGGGATGTCTACCAGTCCCGGATCGGCGACCTGGGCGCCTTCGTCCGCGCCCAGGGCGACGCGCACTTCGACGTCCTGGCCTCCGACGAGCGGCCCGACGTGACCGGCCAGATCCATGCCGACGACTTCAACGCGGTCCACTCGCTGCTCGAGCGGTTCTACCGGATCATCCTGGTCGACACGGGCAACAACATGCGGGCCGAGAACTGGCTGGCCGCGGCCGATGCGGCGGACCTGCTCGTCGTGACCTCCACGATCCGCGAGGACACCGGCTACAGCGGGCTCTGGATGCTGGACGCCCTCCAGGACGCCGGCTACCAGAACCTCAAGTACAAGACCGTCACCGTGCTGTCCGACCCGTCACCGAAGGTCGACGAGAAGCTCGCTGCGGACCTGACCGACGTCTACCAACAGCGGACCCGTGGCGTCTACCGGGTGCCGTACGACCCGGCCCTGGTCGCCGGCTCCGTGCTGCCCTACAACCAGCTGTCCCAGCCGACCCGACGATCATGGCTGCGCGCCTGCGCGGGGATGGCCGCGGCCCTCTGAGCTGCCTGGACGTGAACTAGAACGTGTTCTAGGTTCGGGGACATGGTTGTCAAGGTCGCCCAGTGGGCCACCGGCGGGGTCGGCAGGGCCGCCATCCAGAACGTGCTGGGGCACCCCGAGCTCGAGCTTGTGGGCGCGTGGGTGCACAGCGAACGCAAGCACGGCCAGGACGTCGGCGAGATCATCGGTGGCGCTCCGGTCGGCGTGCTGGCGACCACCAGTCGGCAGGAGATCCTCGACGGTGACGCCGACTGCGTCGTCTATGCACCGCTCATGCCCGACGAGGACGAGGTCGTCGCACTGCTGCGGGCCGGCAAGAACGTCGTCACGCCCCTCGGCTGGGTCAACCCCGAGCCGTCCACCACGGGCGCCCTGGTCGCCGCCTGCCAGGAGGGCCTGTCCACGCTGCACGGGACCGGCATTCACCCCGGCGGTATCACCGAGCGGTTCCCGCTCATGGTCTCGGCCCTCTCGGCCGGGGTGACCCACGTGCGGTCCGAGGAGTTCTCCGACATCCGCACCTACGGGGCCCCGGACGTGATCCGGCACATCATGGCCTTCGGTGCCACGCCCGAGGAGGCCAGGGACGGCATGATCGTCGGCCTGCTCAGCGGCGGCTTCAAGCAGTCCGTGCGGATGATCGTGGCCGAGATGGGCTTCGACATCGACCCCGAGGTGACCACGGTGCACGAGGTCGCTGTGGCGACCTCCCCGATCGAGTCACCGATCGGGACCATCGCACCCGGGCTGGTCGCCGGCCAGCGGTTCAGCTGGCAGGCGAAGGTCCGCGGCGAGGTCGTCGTGACCGCGACCGTCAACTGGCTCATGGGCGAGGGGGCGCTCGACCCGCCATGGCAGATCGGTCCCGAGGGTGAGCGCTTCGAGATCGAGGTCACCGGCGACCCGTCGGTGCGGCTGACCTTCAAGGGTCTCCAGCCCGAGACGATCGCGGAGGGCCTGGTCCGCAACCCCGGTGTCGTCGCGACGGCCAACCACTGCGTCAGCGCCATTCCCTACGTCGTCGCCGCCGAACCGGGCATCAAGACCTACCTGGACCTGCCGTTGATCGCCGGTCGCGCGGCACCGCACCTGGCCAGGTGAGGCTCGCGCTCGGTAGGGTGAGGCGAACCAGACATCCTTTAACGAGCCGTCCCGTGAGGCGGAGAAGGAGGTCGGAGCGCGCATGACTGCGAGCCCAACCGATGACACCGAACGTGCCCCGGCCGACGGCCGGACGGTCCTCGACGACCGTGACATCTCCCGGGCGCTGACCCGCATCGCGCACGAGATCCTCGAGCGCAACAAGGGCGCTCGCGACCTGGTCCTGCTCGGCATCCCGAGCCGCGGCGTGCCGCTCGCCACGCGGATCGCCGAGCGGATCGCCGCCGTCGAGGGGTACGCACGTCCCGGTCGGCTCCCTCGACGTGACGATGTACCGCGACGACCTGCGGCTCAAGCCCGCTCGCGCCCTGCTGCCGACCGAGATCCCGCCGGAGGGTGTCGACGGCAAGGTCGTGGTCCTGGTCGACGACGTGCTCTTCTCCGGCCGCACCATCCGGGCCGCGCTCGACGCGCTGAACGACGTCGGCCGGCCCGCTGCGGTTCGGCTGGCGGTGCTGGTCGACCGCGGCCACCGCGAGCTGCCGATCCGCGCCGACTTCGTCGGCAAGAACCTCCCGACCTCGCTGGTCGAGCGGGTCAGCCTGACGCTGACCGAGATCGACGGGGTCGACGCCGTGACCATCGAGGGGAGCTCCCAGGTGACTGAGCAGTGAAGCGCCACCTGCTGAGCGCGGCCGACCTGACCCGCGACGACGCCGAGCTGGTCCTCACCACCGCCGACGAGCTGCGCTCGCTGGCCGACCGGCCGATCAAGAAGCTGCCGGCCCTGCGCGGCCGCACCGTGGTCAACCTGTTCTTCGAGGACTCCACCCGGACCCGGATCTCGTTCGAGGCCGCGGCCAAGCGGCTGAGCGCCGACGTCATCAACTTCGCCGCCAAGGGCTCGAGCTGTCAGCAAGGGCGAGAGCCTCAAGGACACCGCGCTGACGCTCGAGGCGATGGGCGCCGACGCGGTGGTCGTCCGGCACGGCGCCAGCGGGGCCCCGCACCGGCTGGCCCACTCGGGCTGGGTCCGCTCCAGCGTCGTCAACGCCGGCGACGGCACCCACGAGCACCCGACCCAGGCGCTGCTCGACGCGTTCACGATGTGGCGGCACCTCGGGGAGTCGAAGCCGGGCGGTCTCGACGGTCGCCGGGTCGCCATCGTCGGCGACGTCCTGCACAGCCGGGTGGCGCGCTCCAACGCGCTGCTGCTGCGGACCCTCGGCGCCGAGGTCACGCTGGTCGCACCGCCGACCCTGCTGCCGGTCGGCGTCGGGACGTGGCCGGTCGAGACGTCGTACGACCTCGACGCCGTGCTGCCCAAGGCGGACGCCGTGATGATGCTGCGGGTCCAGCGGGAGCGGATGAACGGCGGCTTCTTCCCGACCGCCGCGCGAGTACAGCCGTCGCTACGGCCTCGACGGCCGCCGGATGGCGACGCTCCAGGACCACACGATCGTCATGCACCCGGGCCCGATGGTGCGTGGCATGGAGATCACCGCCGACGTCGCCGACTCGGACCGCTCGGTGATCGTCGAGCAGGTCACCAACGGTGTCGCCGTGCGGATGGCCGTCCTCTACCTGCTGCTCGGCGGCAGCGAGCCCGCCGTCGGATCTGCTGAGGGAGACGAGTGACCGTGACATCGGGCTACCTGATCAGGGGCGCCGCACTCCTCGGCGGCGAGCCGACCGACCTGCTGCTGGAGGACGGTGCGGTCGTCGCGATCGGCCGTGGGTTGTCGGCCAACGGTGCCGAGGTGATCGACGCGGCTGGGCTGATCGCGCTGCCCGGGCTGGTCGACCTGCACACCCACCTGCGTGAGCCCGGCCGCGAGGACGCCGAGACCGTCGAGACCGGCACCCAGGCCGCGGCGCTCGGCGGCTTCACCGCCGTGCACGCCATGGCCAACACCGAGCCGGTCGCCGACACCGCCGGTGTGGTCGAGCAGGTGTGGCGGCTCGGCCGCGAGGCGGGCTACTGCGACGTGCGTCCGGTCGGGGCGGTCACCGTCGGCCTCGGCGGGCGAGCGGCTCGCCGAGCTCGGCGCGATGGCCGACTCGGCGGCCCGGGTGCGGGTGTTCTCCGACGACGGCAAGTGCGTGAGCGACGCCGTGCTGATGCGTCGGGCGCTGGAGTACGTCAAGGCGTTCGACGGCGTCGTCGCCCAGCACGCGCAGGAGCCGCGGCTCACCGAGGACGCCCAGATGAACGAGGGCGAGCTCTCCGGTCGGCTCGGTCTGACCGGCTGGCCGGCGGTCGCCGAGGAGGCGATCATCGCCCGCGACTGCCTGCTCGCCGCGCACGTCGGCTCCCGGCTGCACGTCTGCCACGTCTCGACGGCCGGGTCGGTCGACATCGTCGGCTGGGCCAAGGCCAGGGGCGTCGAACGTCACCGCCGAGGCCTGCCCGCACCACCTGCTGCTGACCGACGACCTGGCCGCGACGTACGACCCGATCTACAAGGTCAACCCGCCGCTGCGCTCGGCGGCCGACGTCGAGGCGCTCCGTGCGGGTCTGGCCGACGGCACGATCGACAGCGTCGCCACCGACCACGCCCCGCACCCGCACGAGGACAAGGACTGCGAGTGGGCGGCGGCCGCGTTCGGGATGCTCGGCCTCGAGACCGCGCTGTCGATCGTGCAGCAGACGATGGTCGACGCGGGCTTGCTCGACTGGGCCGGGGTCGCCGAGCGGATGTCGTACGCACCGGCCCGGATCGGCCGGGTCGCCGACCAGGGCCGCCCGATCGCCGAGGGGGAGCCGGCCAACGTCGTCCTCTACGACCCCTCCGCCCGCCGCGTGGTGGACCCGTCGGAGTCGGCCAGTCTGAGCCGCAACACGCCCTACCGGGGCATGGAGCTGCCGGGCCGGGTCGTCGCGACGTTCCTGCGGGGCCGGGCGACGGTGCTGGACGGCAAGCTGCAGTAGCGGTTCGAGACCCTGCTCATCCCGAGACGCGGGCCTTCTTCGACGCCGTCCTCTGAGCGGGTAGGGTGCGGGGCGTTCCGACATCCTTTGCTAGATCCTTTAACTGGCCGTCCTGTGAGGCGGAGAAGGAGAAGCGGGTTGAGCATGCCTGCCCCCGTCCCCAGCGCAGCGATCCTCGTCCTCGAGGACGGCCGCACCTTCCGCGGCGAGGCCTACGGCGCCGACGGCGAGACGTTCGGCGAAGCGGTCTTCAACACCGGCATGACCGGCTACCAGGAGACGCTGACCGACCCGTCGTACCACCGCCAGGTCGTCGTGATGACCGCCCCGCACATCGGCAACACGGGCGTCAACGACGAGGACCCCGAGTCGTCCCGCATCTGGGTGGCCGGCTACGTCGTGCGCGACCCGGCCCGGGTGCCCAGCAGCTGGCGCAGCACGCGCAGCCTCGACGACGAGCTCAAGGCGCAGGGCGTCGTCGGCATCAGCGGCATCGACACCCGCGCGCTGACCCGGCACCTGCGCGAGCGCGGGGCGATGCGGGTCGGGATCTCCTCGACCGAGTCCGACGCCGACGCGCTGCTCGCGCGGGTCAGGGTCAGCACCGAGATGACCGGTGCCGAGCTCGCTGGGGAGGTCTCGACGCAAGAGCCGTACGTCGTGGCCGCGCACGGTGAGAAGACGCTGACCGTGGCCGCCCTCGACCTCGGAATCAAGGCGATGACGCCCTACCGGATGGCCGAGCGCGGCATCGAGGTGCACGTGCTGCCCGCCACCGCGACCTACGAGGACCTCCGGGCGACCGGCGCGGACGGCCTGTTCTTCTCCAACGGCCCGGGCGACCCGGCGGCGACGACCAGCCAGGTCGAGCTGCTCCGGGCGGCGCTGGCCGACGCGATGCCCTACTTCGGCATCTGCTTCGGCAACCAGCTCTTCGGGCGGGCGCTCGGGTTCGGCACCTACAAGCTGAAGTACGGCCACCGCGGCATCAACCAGCCGGTGCATGGACCGCACCACCGGCAAGGTCGAGGTGACCGCGCACAACCACGGCTTCGCGGTCGACGCGCCGCTGGACGCTGCGACCGCCACGCCGTACGGCGTCGCGACGGTCAGCCACGTCTGCCTCAACGACGACGTGGTCGAGGGCCTCGAGCTGCGGGACGACACAGGCCGGTTGAAGGCCTTCTCGGTGCAGTACCACCCCGAGGCCGCGGCCGGCCCGCACGACGCGGCGTACCTCTTCGACCGCTTCGTGGAGCTGATGCAGAGTGCCTAAGCGCGAGGACATCAAGAGCGTCATGGTCATCGGCTCCGGGCCGATCATCATCGGCCAGGCCTGCGAGTTCGACTACTCCGGCACCCAGGCGTGCCGGGTGCTGATGGCCGAGGGCATCCGGGTCGTCCTGGTCAACTCCAACCCGGCCACGATCATGACCGACCCGGAGTTCGCCGACGCGACCTACGTCGAGCCGATCACGCCCGAGTTCGTCGAGAAGGTCATCGCGAAGGAGCGCCCCGACGCGCTGCTCGCGACCCTCGGCGGCCAGACCGCGCTCAACACCGCGATGGCCCTCGACGCCGCCGGGGTGCTCGAGAAGTACGGCGTCGAGCTGATCGGCGCCTCCATCGAGGCCATCGACCGCGGCGAGAACCGGCAGATCTTCAAGAAGATCGTCGAGGACCTCGGCGGCGAGGTGGCCCGCAGCGCGATCTGCCACTCCATGGAGGACTGCATCGCCGGCGTCGAGGAGCTCGGCTACCCGGTGGTGGTCCGGCCCAGCTTCACGATGGGCGGCACCGGCTCGGGGATGGCGTACGACGAGGAGGACCTGCGCCGGATCGCCGGCGCCGGTCTCCAGGCCAGCCCGACCACCGAGGTGCTCCTCGAGGAGTCGATCCTCGGCTGGAAGGAGTACGAGCTCGAGGTCATGCGCGACACCGCGGACAACGTGGTGATCGTCTGCTCGATCGAGAACCTCGACCCGATGGGCGTGCACACCGGCGACTCGATCACCGTCGCCCCGGCGATGACGCTCACCGACCGTGAGTACCAGGCGATGCGCGACCTCTCGATCGGCATCATCCGCTCGGTCGGCGTGGACACCGGCGGCTGCAACATCCAGTTCGCGGTCAACCCGCGTGACGGCCGGCTCGTCGTGATCGAGATGAACCCGCGGGTCTCGCGGTCCTCGGCGCTCGCGTCGAAGGCGACCGGCTTCCCGATCGCCAAGATCGCGGCCAAGGTCGCGATCGGCTACACGCTCGACGAGATCCCCAACGACATCACCACCCGCGCCGACGGTGGCAGCACGCCCGCGGCGTTCGAGCCGACTCTCGACTACGTCGTGGTGAAGGTGCCGCGGTTCGCCTTCGAGAAGTTCCCCGGCGCCGACCCGACGCTGACCACGCACATGAAGTCGGTGGGCGAGGCGATGGCGATCGGCCGCAACTTCACCGAGGCGCTCCAGAAGGCGCTGCGCTCGCTGGAGTCCAAGGACGCGCCGTTCGACTGGTCCCAGGAGTGGGTCGAGCTCGACAAGGCCGCGATCCTCGAGGAGATCACGGTCCCGCACGACGGCCGGCTCAAGAAGGTCATGGACGCGATGCGCGCCGGTGCGACGGCGGACGAGGTCTTCGAGGGCGACCCACATCGACCCGTGGTTCGTCGACCAGCTGCTCCTCATCAACGAGGTCGCCGCGGAGGTGACACAGGCCGACGAGCTGACGCCGGAGATCCTGCGCCGGGCCAAGCGGCACGGGTTCTCCGACGCCCAGATCGGCAAGATCCGCGGGATGACCGCCGACGTGGTCCGCGGGGTTCGGCACGCGCTCGGCATCCGGCCGGTCTACAAGACCGTCGACACCTGCGCCGCCGAGTTCGCCGCCGCGACGCCGTACCACTACTCGTCCTACGACGAGGAGACCGAGGTCGCCCCGCGCGAGAAGCCGGCGGTGATCATCCTCGGTTCGGGACCCAACCGGATCGGGCAGGGCATCGAGTTCGACTACTCGTGCGTGCATGCGTCCATGGCGCTGTCCGAGGCCGGCTACGAGACCGTCATGGTCAACTGCAACCCCGAGACGGTCTCGACCGACTACGACACCTCCGACCGGCTCTACTTCGAGCCGCTCACGCTCGAGGACGTGCTCGAGATCGTGCACGCCGAGGAGCAGGCGGGCCCGATCGCGGGCGTCATCTGCCAGCTCGGCGGCCAGACTCCGCTCGGCCTCGCCCAGGGTCTCGAGGACGACGGGGTGCTGATCGTCGGCACCTCGCCCGGCGCGATCCACCTCGCCGAGGAGCGCGGCGCGTTCGGCCGGGTGCTGGCCGAGGCGGGGCTGCCGGCCCCCAAGCACGGCATCGCGACGTCGTACGCCGAGGCCAAGGCGATCGCGGCCGAGATCGGCTACCCGGTCCTGGTGCGTCCGTCCTACGTGCTGGGCGGCCGCGGCATGGAGATCGTCTACGGCGACGACGCGCTCGAGGGCTACATCGCTCGGGCGACCCAGGTCAGCCCCGAGCACCCGGTGCTGGTCGACCGGTTCATCGACGACGCGGTCGAGATCGACGTGGACGCGCTCTACGACGGCACCGACCTGTTCCTCGGCGGCGTCATGGAGCACATCGAGGAGGCCGGCATCCACTCCGGCGACTCGTCGTGCGCGCTGCCGCCGATCACGCTGGGTGAGTCGGAGATCCAGCGGATCCGCGAGGCCACCGAGGCGATCGCGCGGGGCGTCGGGGTGCGGGGGCTGCTCAACATCCAGTACGCCCTGGGCTCCGACGTCCTCTACGTCCTCGAGGCCAACCCGCGTGCGTCGCGGACCGTCCCGTTCGTGTCCAAGGCGACGGCCACCCCGCTGGCCAAGGCCGCGGCCCGGATCATGCTCGGCGAGTCGATCGCGGAGCTGCGCATCGCAGGCCTGCTGCCGGCGACCGGAGACGGTGGCACGCTGCCGGCCGACCAGCCGATCGCGGTCAAGGAGGCGGTGATGCCGTTCAACCGGTTCCGCACCCCCGACGGCCAACAGGTCGACACGGTGCTCGGCCCGGAGATGAAGTCGACCGGCGAGGTCATGGGACTCGACGCCAACTTCGGTCAGGCGTTCGCGAAGTCGCAGGCCGCGGCCTACGGCTCGCTGCCGCTCCCGACCCAGAAGGACCGGCCGGGCAGAGTGTTCGTCTCGATGGCCAACCGCGACAAGCGCACCATGATCTTCCCGATCAAGGTCCTGGCCGACATGGGCTTCGAGATCCTCGCGACCCAGGGCACCGCGGAGGCGCTGCGACGCAACGGGGTGCAGGCGACCGTGGTGCGCAAGCACTACGAGGGTGACGGCGTGGGCCAGGAGCGCAACACCGTGCAGCGGATCCTCGACGGCGACATCGACCTGGTCATCAACACTCCGTTCGGCAGCGTGACACGAGAGTCGGGCGGGGGTTCGGTGCGGCTCGACGGCTACGAGATCCGGACCGCCGCGGTCATGGCCAACATCCCGTGCATCACGACGGTCCAGGGCCTCGGTGCCGCGGTGCAGGGCATCGAGGCGTCGATCCGCGGCTCGATCGGCGTGCGGTCGCTGCAGGACTGGGTCCCTCCGAAGGACCCCACTGCGTGAGCGCCTACTCGCTGCTGTTCGACCACGGCTTCACGCACGTCGACCCCGAGAGGGCCCACGGACTCGGCTTCCTCGCGGTGCGGGCCGCCCGACCGGCGCTCGCCCGTCGGCCCACGCCGGGAACCCCTGTCCAGGCGCTCGGGCTGACCTTCCCCAACGTGCTCGGGCTGGCCGCCGGGTTCGACAAGAACGCCGTCGGCATCGAGGCGCTCGGCAGCCCTCGGCTTCGGCCACGTCGAGATCGGCACCGTGACCGGACGAGCCCCAGGCCGGCAACGAGAAGCCGCGGCTGTTCCGGCTCACAGCCGACCGGGCCGTGGTCAACCGGATGGGCTTCAACAACGACGGCGCCCAGGTCGTCGCCCGTCGCCTCGCGCTGCGTCACTCCCGGGGTGGCCGGCCCCCGGGCGGCCCGGTTCTCGGGATCAACATCGGCAAGACCAAGGTGGTCCCCGAGGACGATGAGGGCGCGGTCCTCGAGGACTACGGCCTGAGCGCCGGGCTCCTCGCGCCGTACGCCGACTACCTGGTCGTCAACGTCAGCTCGCCCAACACCCCCGGGCTGCGGACCCTGCAGGCCGTCGAGAAGCTCGAGCCGCTGCTCGAACACGTCCGTCTCACCGCCGATCGCGAGGTGCCAGACCGCCGCGTTCCGCTGCTGGTCAAGATCGCGCCGGACCTCTCCGACGACGACGTCCTGGCGGTCGCCGACCTCGCCAAGGCGATCGGCCTCGACGGCATCATCGCCACCAACACCACGATCTCCCGCGAGGGACTCGCCTCGACAGAGGCCGAGGTGGCCGCGGCCGGGGCCGGTGGCCTGTCAGGGAGCCCGTTGACCGAGCGCTCGCTCGAGGTGCTCCGTCTGCTGCGCGGCCGGGTCGGCGACGACCTGACGCTGGTCGGGGTCGGCGGCATCGCGACCGCCGAGGACGCCCGCGCCCGCCTCGACGCCGGCGCGGACCTGCTGCAGGGCTACACCGCATTCGTCTACGAGGGGCCGGGGTGGCCCCGCCGGATCATCAGAGGGATCTCGTGACCTTCGGAGCCAGGCTGCTCTCGGCGATCGACGAGCGAGGACCTCTCTGTGTCGGGATAGACCCACACGCGTCCCTGCTCGAGGAGTGGGGCCTCGGGGACGACCACCACGGGTTGGAGTACTTCTCGATGCAGGTCGTCGAGGGGGTCGCGCCGTACGCCTCGGTCGTCAAACCACAGTCGGCGTTCTTCGAGCGGTTCGGCAGCCGGGGGATCGCCGTGCTCGAGCGCGTGATCGCCGCCTCCCGGGCGGCAGGGGCACTGGTCCTGCTCGACGTGAAGCGCGGTGACATCGGGTCCACCAGCCAGGCCTACGCCGATGCGTACCTCGACCCCACCTCGTCCCTGGCCTCCGATGCTGTGACGGTGAGCCCCTACCTCGGGTTCGGCTCCCTGGACCCGTTCGTCGACGCGGCGCTAGAGCACGACGCCGGTCTCTTCGTCCTGGCGTTGACATCGAACAAGGAGGGCCCCGAGGTTCAGCACGCCTTGGTCCAGGACGGGGGGACGGTTGCGGGCCGGATGCTCGATCATCTGCGGCGACTCAACGCCGACGCCGCGCCGCTGGGCTCGTTCGGCGCCGTGGTCGGCGCGACGATCGGCAGCACTGATGAGGACCTCGCGTTCAACGGCCCGGTGCTGGCACCCGGGTTCGGTGCTCAGGGCGGCACCCTGGACGACATCCGACGCTTGTTCGGGACGGCGGCGGCAGTGCTGCCAAGCTCGTCACGGGAGGTCCTGCGGCTCATCGAACCCCAGGCGATGCGCGACTTCGTGAGGCGCACCAACCACGACCTGAGGTCGTGAACTAGGCCGCGTAGAGGTCGAGGCCGGGTGGGTCGTCGAGGATCAGCAGGGCTTCGTGTGTGCTGAGGCTCCGGGTGCCTTGGGGGTCGACGAGGAACCCGAGGCCGTGGGGGGTGAGCCAGACGTAGCGTCCGGCGCCGCATTGTCGGGCGGGGTAGCCGGCGTGGGTCTTCCAGCGGTGGTGTCGGCGGCTCAGGGGCCCGGAGTTGTGGGTCCCGGTCTGCCCCGGTGGCCCGGTGGCCCGGTGTCGTCGTCAGCGGTCGGGTGGTTGTAGTCGACCGTGCGTGATGTCGAGGTGGCATCAGACCAGTCGTCCCCACCGGCAACCAGGTGCACGCGTTCCTTGAGGGACTCGGGGGTGCTCATCTGCGGTGGTCCTCACCGACACAGCGCGCCAGTGCCTCAGGGCATTGACGCCCGCTTGGCGCGGTCCCAAACTTCACGGAACCACCAGGGGAAGGATCTGTCGTGCGCTCTGCGCGTCTGTTGGTCGT
This sequence comes from uncultured Actinomycetota bacterium, assembly GCA_963802315.1. Classification (GTDB taxonomy): domain Bacteria; phylum Actinomycetota; class Actinomycetes; order Propionibacteriales; family Nocardioidaceae; genus Nocardioides. The sequence continues at coordinate 575,167 of CAWDIF010000002.1, read as the reverse complement.
CGGTCTGCTCAGCCTGGTGCTGGTCGCGGCGGGACTGGTCGCCGCAGCAGCCCCGGGGGGTGCCGTCTCGGCCAAGCACAAGGCGACCGAGACGCAGACCTATGACGTCGAGGTCTTCGGCAAGACCTATGCGACCCAGTCCAACGGCGTCGCTTACTACTACTGCGCCGTCGGGGTGTTCGCGCCGTTCAACGATGCCCAGGGGTACGAGGCGGTCAGAGCGGACCTGGTTGTGGGCGGCAACGCGACCAGCGTCGCGATCGGCGCCCCGCCGTACGACGACGCCGCGACGACCGGCGGGCTCGACTTCGGGCCCCTCTATGCCCAGCACCACGTGCAGGTCGGGAACTGGGTGGAGACTTCCGGCGATGCGACGGTGCTCCAGCGCTGCGAGCAGTTGAGGACCGCAGCAGACGCGGCCACCAGCGACACTGTGACCATCACCTATCAGGCGGTCGGCGGGTGCAAGAAGGCGGTCGCGAAGCAGGCGAAGGCAGCCCAAGCCGTCAAGGCCGCCAAGAAGAAGGTCAGGAACGCCAGTGCAGGGGCCCTGGCCGCGGCTGAGGCGGCGCTCGACCGTGCCCAGGAGACGCTGGCCAAGGCCAAGAAGCAGGTCGGCCGTCTCTGTGCCATCGTCCGGGTGAGGCGTGCCCCAGGCTCTCCGGCAAGATTCCGGGTTCCGGTGTCCAGCTGAGCGGTGCTCCTGCGCCGGATCCCGGTGTGGGCGATGGATCCCGGTCTTTCTCGTGTTTCCGGTCGGTCTGGTCTTCCTGTTCGTCCGCGAGAGCATCCGCCTCGACGTCGCTGTGTTCGACGGCCCGACCGGGGTGGTCGTGCGACTGTCGGGCAACACGGAGAGTGTCGTGCTCGAGCGAGTTCGGACCGCGCTCATCGCCTCAGCCGCGTGCAGACAGCTCGGGCCTGACGCCGAGCGTCGGTTGCCCGCGCCCGCGAGGATCTGCCGACGGGCGGCCTTCGCCGCCAGCGGCCCCGTTGTGGTGCTCGGCGGGGGGTGACTAGATTGACCCTCGCTCCTGCACCGAACCCTGATGAGGACCCCAAGCACCGTGGCTCTGCCCCCGCTGACACCTGAGCAGCGGCAGGCTGCCCTCGACAAGGCCGCCGCCTCCCGGCGCGAGCGCGCCGAGGTCAAGAACCGGCTCAAGCACAGCGGTGCCACGATCCGGGAGGTCCTCGCCGAGGGTGCCGCCAACGAGGTGATCGGCAAGATGCGGGTGGTCGACCTGCTGCAGTCGATGCCGGGTCTCGGCAAGGTCCGGGCGCGTCAGGTCATGGAGCGTCTGGGAATCGCCGAGAGCCGTCGCGTGCGCGGGCTCGGTGCCAAGCAGGTCGCCGCGCTGGAGCGCGAGTTCGCCACAGGTGAGTGAGCCCGGGCAGGACCGTAGCCGCCTCACCGTCCTCGCGGGCCCGACCGCCGTCGGCAAAGGCACGGTGGCGGCCGACATCCGTCTGCACCACCGCGAGGTGTGGATCTCCGTGTCCGCGACGACCCGCGCGCCGCGGCCGGGCGAGGTGGACGGCGTCCACTACTGGTTCGTGTCGGACGAGGAGTTCGACGCGATGGTCGCGCATGGCGACCTGCTGGAGTGGGCCGTGGTCCACAACTCCGCTCGCTACGGCACACCACGCGGCCCGGTCGAGGAGGCCCTCGCCTCCGGTCGTCCAGCGCTGCTGGAGATCGACCTCCAGGGCGCACGCCAGGTCCGGCGGAGCATGCCGGATGCGTTGTTCGTCTTCCTGGCACCGCCGTCGTGGGAGGAGCTGGTTCGTCGCCTGGTCGGCCGTGGCACCGAGGACGAGGCCCAGCGCGAGCGCCGGCTGGCGTACCGCGGTCGACGAGCTGGCCGCGGAGGCGGAGTTCGACGTGACCATCGTCAACCACGAAGTTCACGCTTCGGCGGAGGAGTTGGTAGAGTTGATGAGGCTCGATCCCGGCATTTCTGGTCGCGATCATCCGAGCAGCCATCCGAGCGACCTGACTGACTGAGCGAGGCTTCTGCGTGTCTTCACCCAACATCGCCGCCGAGGGCGTCACCAACCCCTCGATCGACGACCTGCTCACCAAGACCGACAGCAAGTACAAGCTGGTCCTCTACAGCGCCAAGCGCGCTCGGCAGATCAACGCCTACTACTCCCAGCTCGGCGAGGGTCTGCTGGAGTACGTCGGCCCGCTGGTGGACACCCACGTGCAGGAGAAGCCGCTCTCGATCGCGCTCCGCGAGATCAACGGTGACCTGCTGACCTGTGAGGACGTCGACCCCGCCGAGCTCGCTGCCGAGGAGGCCGCCGCCAAGGCCGCCGCCGCGGACGCCGGCTTCGCGACCTCCGCGGAGTAGGCAGAGCAGGCACACGACGTGGCTGCCGTCGTCCTGGGAGTCTCGGGCGGCATCGCGGCGTACAAGTCCTGCGAGCTGCTGCGTCGCCTGACCGAGTCCGGCCACGACGTCACCGTGGTGCCGACCGCGGCCGCGCTGCGCTTCGTCGGCGCACCCACCTGGGCGGCGCTCTGCGGCAAGCCGGTCTCGGCCGAGGTCTGGGACGACGTGCACGAGGTGCCGCACGTGCGGATCGGCCAGAGCGCCGACCTGGTCGTCGTCGCGCCGGCCACCGCCGACCTGCTGGCCAAGGCAGCGCACGGCCTGGCCGACGACCTGCTCACCAACACCCTGCTCACCGCACGATGCCCGGTCGTCTTCGCGCCGGCGATGCACACCGAGATGTGGGAGCACCCGGCCACCCAGGCCAACGTCGCGACCCTCCGCGAGCGCGGCGCGATCGTCATCGAGCCCGCCGAGGGCCGGCTCACGGGCGCCGACAGCGGCAAGGGACGGCTGCCCGAGCCGGCGGAGATCTTCGACTTCTGCACCGAGGTCCTGGCCCGTGCGCGTGACGGTGCCGCGGCACGCGACCTGGCCGGTCGGCACGTCGTCGTCTCGGCCGGCGGCACCCGCGAGTACCTCGACCCGGTGCGCTTCCTCGGCAACCGGTCCTCCGGCCTCCAGGGCTATGCCCTGGCCCGCGCAGCCGTCGCCCGCGGTGCCGAGGTGACCCTGGTCGCCGCCAACGTGACGCTGCCCGACCCGGCTGGCGTGAAGGTCGTGCGGGTCGAGACCACGGCGCAGCTGCGCGACGAGGTGCTGGCCGCGGCCGTCGGTGCCGATGCGGTCGTGATGGCGGCCGCACCCGCCGACTTCCGCGCCGATCGAGCGTCAGCGAGGCCAAGATCAAGAAGGCGGACGACGGGTCCTCGCCCACCATCGAGCTGACCCAGAACCCCGACATCCTGCACGAGCTGACCACCGACCGGACCCGACCCGGCCAGGTCGTGGTCGGCTTCGCGGCCGAGACCGGTGACGCCACCGGCTCGGTGCTCGACCTGGGGCGCGCCAAGCTCGCCCGCAAGGGCTGCGACCTGCTGGTCGTCAACGACGTGAGCGGGGGTGCGGTGTTCGGCAGCGCCGAGAACGAAGCGGTGATCCTGGCCGCCGACGGCCGTTCGCGCGACGTCGCCCGCGGCTCCAAGGCCGCCCTGGCGCACGCCATTTGGGACGAAGTGGTCACCAGACTGCAAGATTGAGACCGGCCCGAATCCGGATGGGTACCGTCGCCCGCGCAACGATCGGAGTTCTGCTGTGCCTGGACGCCTGTTCACCTCCGAGTCCGTGACCGAGGGTCACCCGGACAAGATCGCCGACCAGATCAGCGACTCGGTCCTCGACGAGATGCTGCGGCAGGACCCGCACAGCCGGGTCGCGGTCGAGACGCTGCTGACCACCGGCCTGGTGGTCGTGGCCGGCGAGGTCACGACCACGGGTTACGTCGACGTCAAGAAGGTCGTCCGCCAACGGATCCTCGAGATCGGCTACGACTCCTCGGAGAAGGGCTTCGACGGCGAGTCCTGCGGCGTGATGGTCGCCATCGGCGGGCAGTCCGGCGACATCGCCCAGGGCGTCGACACGGGCCACGAGTCGCGCACCGGCTCTGTGGACGCCATGGACAAGCAGGGCGCCGGCGACCAGGGCCTGATGTTCGGCTACGCCTGCGACGACACCGACGTGCTCATGCCGCTACCGATCGTGATCGCCCAGCGTCTCGCCGAGAAGCTCACCGAGGTGCGCAAGGACGGGACGCTCGCCGTACCTCCGGCCCGACGGCAAGACCCAGGTCACCATCGAGTACGACGCAGAGAACCGCCCGGTCCGCGTCGACACCGTGGTCCTGTCCTCGCAGCACTCGGAGGAGACCGACCTCGAGTCGCTCGAGGCCGACGTCAAGAAGCACGTGATCGACCCGGTGCTGGCGACCTTCGACCTGCCCTCCGAGGGCTACCGCCTGCTGGTGAACCCGACCGGACGTTTCGTGGTCGGCGGGCCCGATGGGCGACGCCGGCCTGACCGGCCGCAAGATCATCGTCGACACCTACGGCGGCATGGCCCGCCACGGCGGCGGGGCCTTCTCCGGCAAGGACCCGTCCAAGGTCGACCGCTCCGCGGCGTACGCCATGCGCTGGGTGGCCAAGAACGTCGTCGCCGCCGGGCTCGCTCGTCGCTGCGAGGCACAGGTCGCCTACGCGATCGGCAAGGCCCAGCCCGTGGGTGTCTTCATCGAGACCTTCGGCACCGGAACGGTGTCCGACGAGGCGATCCAGGAGGCGGTGCTCGAGGTCTTCGACCTGCGTCCCGCCGCGATCATCGAGGACCTCGACCTGCTGCGCCCGATCTATGCCAAGACCGCGGCATACGGCCACTTCGGGCGCGAGCTGCCCGAGTTCACCTGGGAGCGCACCGACCGCGTCGACGCGCTCAAGGCGGTCATCTCCAGCTGATACCCCGGCGGGTTATCTGCGCGACACCCCAGCCCCGCGCGTGTCCCCCCTTCCACCGCGACGTCGTCAGACGTAGGTTGCTGCAGTCTGAGCAGATCCGATCGACAGTGGGAGCAGTCTTGAGCCGGTCAGCACGTCGCCTGTCAGCCTCGCTCACGGTGGCCCTCGCGGTGGCCACGATGGGCGTCGTCAGCACCTCGGGAGGGGCGTCGGGTTCGGCCCCGCCGGACCCGGAGATCGCGGCCCAGAACGCGCTGGCGGCGGATGCGTCGGGTGATCTGACCCTGCGCTCGGAGCGCGGCTACTACGACTTCGTCGGCGTGCCAGCCGGGGTGAGCGTCGATGACCCCGGTGTCTCGGCGTCGACCGGCGTGCGTGCGGCCGCCGAGCGCCACCTGACCCGCTACGGCGCCGCGCTGGGCACCTCCCAGCGCGGCACGAGCCTCGAGATCAGCTCGGACACGGACACCGTGACGGGCGACGTGGTCCGCTTCCAGCAGAAGGTCGGCGGCCTCCCCGTCTTCGCGGGCGAGATCGTGGTGGGTCTGCGCGGCAACGGCGAGCTCGACTCCATCCTGGCCAAGACCAGCCGAGCCACGAGTGTCCCCGACGCCAGCGTCACCGCGAGCGCAGCGGCGGCCAAGGCTCAGGCGTCCTTCCAGAAGATCGCTGGACAGGGTGGGCCGGCCACCGTCGCGGCCAAGGGCCGCTGGGTGATCGACCCGGTGCTCATCGGCGCTTCGGCCGACATCCCGGTGCGCACTGCCTACCGCTACGAGCTGTCCCGCGGCGCCCACGAGCGCCGCCTGGTCCTGGTCGACGACCAGACCGGCGCCGTGCTCATCAACACCGACCTGATCGGTCACGCCAAACGGCGCATCGTGTGCGACAACAACCAGGTCCTGCAGAACCCCAACGTCGCCGCCGCCGCGTGTGTCGACGCGTCGGCCAACAAGGTCCGCGGTGAGGGTGACCCGGTGGCCGCTCTGGCCGAGGCCAACATCGCCTACGACCTCGGCGGCGCCGTGCACGACGGCTTTGCGGCCTTCGGCATCGCCGACCTGACCGAGCTGATCGGTCGCGACATCGGCGGCGGGCTCAAGGCCCTGTCGCAGACCGTGCGCTGGTGTTACAGCGGCTCCAGCTGCCCCTACGCCAACGCGTTCTGGAACGGCTCCGGCATGTACTACGGCACGGGCTACGCCGTCGCCGACGACGTGGTGGGACACGAGATGGGCCACGGCGTCACCGAGCGCACGTCCAACCTCGTCTACTTCGGCCAGTCCGGCGCGATCAACGAGTCGCTCTCCGACATCTTCGGCGAGATCATCGACCACCGGAACGTCGGTGCCGGTGACACCCCGACCAGCTTCACCCTGGGTGAGGACCTGCCCATCGGTGCCATCCGAAGCGTGTCCAACCCGCCGGCCTTCGGTGACCCGGACCGCACTGGCAGCGCGCTCTATGTCAAGGAGGTGTGCGGCCCGTCGTCGTGCTACCCCGACCTCGACGGCGTGCACCAGAACTCCGGCGTCAGCAACAAGGCGTTCTATCTGGCCTCGCAAGGTGGCACCTTCAACGGCCAGACGATCACCGGTATCGACGTCGGTGACGCCAACCTGACCAAGTCGGGTCGGCTGTGGTTGCTGGTCGACCAGTCGCTGACGTCCGGCAGTGACTTCGCCGACCTGAGCGTCATCCTCAACCAGGCGTGCGCGTCGCTGCAGGGGACGGGAGTCATGACCGCTGCCAACTGCACCGCGGTGGGACAGGCCGCGACGGCCACCGAGCTCGCCGCGACCCCCGTCAACAACCCGCAGCCGGGCGACGCCGCGGCGACGTGTCCGGGTGGAGCGGCCAAGCAGGTGCTCTTCGACAGCGAGTCGGGCACTCCCGCGACCAAGTTCACCGCGGGCGCGGGATGGTCGCGCAACGGGACTGCGGACTGGGGACAGATCGCGCACAGCGCTCCGGACGCCTGGTCCAACCAGGGGACCGGCACCGTGAGCTCTCGCTCGCTGACCACGGCCGCAGCGATCGCGCTGCCGGCCGGGCAACAGGCGTACCTGCACTTCCACCAGTGGCGCGTGCTCGACTACGTCAACAGCACCTTCTACGACGGCGGCACCGTGGAGATCAACGGCGCGGCAACCGCGGGGGGCACCTGGGTCAACGGGCCCGCCTCGACGATCACCTCGGGCTCCGCCAGCCCCATCGCCGGCCAGTTGGCCTTCGGGGGCGACAGCCGCGGATACACCGCGAGCCGGCTTGATCTGACGCCCTTCGCGGGCACGTCGGTCACGCCACGGTTCACGCTGCACAGCGACAACTCGACCTACTACCTCGGCTGGTGGCTGGACGACATCACCGTGTACACGTGTCAGGCCGGCCCCAACACGGCTCCGGCGGTGAACGCCGGCGCCGATGCCACGACGACGGTGGGGGCCCTGTTCACCTCGTCCGGCAGCTTCACCGACGACGCCCCGGCGGGTGCGACGGCGACGGTTGACTACGGCGACGGCGCCGGACCTCAGCCGTTGACACTGGTCGGGACGACGTTCAGCCTGAGCCGCACCTACGCGACGGCTGGGGCCAAGACGGTGACGGTCAAGGTGACCGATGCGGGCGCGCTGTCGGGCACGGACACCGCGACCGTGACCGTGAACCCGGCACCCCCTGTCCTCACGGTGACCGCGGGGACCGTCACGATCAAGGGCAAGACGATCCTCGGCAAGAAGCTCAAGGCCAAGACCCAGGGATGGGCACCCTCCGACGTGACGTTCACCTATGTGTGGTTGCGCAACGGCAAGGTCATCCAGGGGGCGACCGCGAAGAAGTACACGCTGACCAACAAGGACAAGGGCAAGAAGATCCAGGTCCGGGTGACCGGTGCGAAGCCCGGCTACACGTCCGCGGTGGTCACCTCCGCCAAGACCGGCAAGATCAAGAAGCAGTAGTCAGGGGGCGGCGGCTGGTAGCAATGCCGGGTGAGCCCGTCGCCTGAGCCTGCAGACCAGACCGGGGAGCAGCCTGAGCTGCTCCCCGGTCTGGTGCGTGCGGAGGTCGACCGGGCCCGCAAGGCGTCGGCCACCAGGGCACGCAAGGCGGCCGAGGCCCCGATCGCGGTCGAGGACCCGGTGGCCCGGGTCCTCGTCGACCTGCCGCTGGCCCACCTCGACCGGCCGTTCGACTACGCGGTGCCGGAGTCCATGTCGCAGGCCGCTCGCCCCGGCGTCCGGGTCAAGGTCAGGTTCGCCGGTCAGGACGTCGACGGCTTCGTGGTCGAGCGCGGCGCGACCTCGGACCACACCGGGCGGCTGACGCCTCTGCGCCGCGTCGTCAGCTCCGAGCCGGTCCTCACCCCTGCAGTCGCCGCGCTCAGCGAGGACGTCGCCCGCCGCTACGCGGGCACCAGGGCCGACGTGCTGCGCCTGGCCGTGCCACCCCGGCACGCCACCACCGAGAAGCAGCCGGCGGTGGGACCCTCCGGCGCGCCGGCACTCGACCTGGCGGCTGCCGAGGCTGCCTGGGTGGGGCACACCAGCGCACCGGCATATCTCCAGCACCTCGCGGAGGGCGGGTCCCCGCGCGCGGTCTGGGCCGTCGCCCCCGCAACCGACTGGCCGGTGCTGGTCGCCCACGCGGTGGGGGTCACGCTCGCCGGGGGCCGGGGGTCGCTGGTCGTGGTCCCCGACCACGGTGACGTGTCCCGGGTGGACGCCGCCCTGAGCGCCGTCCTGGGCCCGGCTCAGCACGTCGTGCTCACGGCGGATGCCGGTCCGGCCAGGCGCTACGCCGAGTTCCTCGCCGTCGTCCGCGGTGACCGACGGGTGGTGGTGGGCGCCCGGGCGGCGGCCTTCGCGCCCGTGCACGACCTCGGGCTGGTCATCATCTGGGACGACGGGGACGACCAGCATGCCGAGCCGCGCGCGCCCTACCCCCACGTGCGCGAGGTGCTGCTCACCCGGGCCGAGCGTGAGGGCACAGCGGCGCTGGTCGCGGGCTTTGCGCGCACCGTCGAGGCGCAGCAGCTGGTCCGCACCGGCTGGGCGCGCCCGCTGGGACTGACCCGCGCAGACCTGCGCGCCCGCGCGCGCATCGAGATCACCGGAGCCGGCGACCACCAGCTCGCGAGGGACCCGCTCGCCCGGAGCACCCGGCTGCCCAGCGAGGCGCACCGCCTGGTGCGGGACGCGATGGCGTCCGGACCCGTCCTGGTCCAGACCCCGCGCAGCGGCTACGCGACGACACTGGCCTGCGACCGGTGCCGCACCCCGGCCCGATGCGGCGTCTGTCACGGACCCCTCGCCCTGACCTCGGCCACCAGCGCGCCGAGCTGTCGTTGGTGCGGGACGGTCGCCGAGTCGTGGGCGTGCGGCGAGTGCGGGGGCCGCGGGCTCCGGGCCCCGGTGGTGGGGGAGGCCCGCACGGCCGAAGAGCTCGGACGGGCGTTCCCCGGCGCGGTGGTCCGGATGTCCGCGGGCGATCGGGTCCTGACGTCCGTGGACGGTGCCCCGGCCATCGTCGTGGCCACGCCGGGAGCCGAGCCGGTCGCCGAGCAGGGGTACACCGCGGTCCTGCTACTCGACACCTGGCTGATGCTCCGCGTGAACCACCTGCGGGCCGAGGAGGAGGCGCTGCGTCGCTGGAGCAACGCCGTCGGGCTCCTGCGCCCGGGTGGGCGGGCGCTCGCCGTGGGCGACCCCGGTGATCCGACGCTCCAGGCGCTGGTCCGCTGGGACCACGCAGGCTTCGCCGAGCGCGAGGCCGAGTCCCGCCGCGAGGCGCACCTGCCGCCGGCCTCCCGGCTGGCCACCATCTCGGGCGACCTCGGCGCGGTCGACGACGTGCTCACGCTGCTCGACCGTCCCGAGGGCACCGAGGTGCTCGGCCCGGTCGACGTCGAGGGAGCCGAGGCCGCTCCGGTTCGCGCCGTGGTGCGGGTGCCGCGGATCCAGGGAGCGGCGCTCTCGGAGGCACTGGGCGAAGTGCAGCGGCTGCGTTCGGCCCGCAAGCTGGAGCCCGTCCGCATCCAGGTCGACCCAACGACCCTGTGAGCTGCACCTAGGATCCCTCGGGTGAGGGTCGTCTTCGCCGGGACTCCGGAGCCGGCACTCCCGGCCCTGGACGCCCTCGCAGACTCGGCCCACGAGCTGGTCGGGGTGGTCACCCGACCGGACGCGCCGGCCGGACGCGGTCGCAGGCTCACCCCGAGCCCGGTCGCGCGACGTGCCGAGGAGCTCGGCGTCCCGGTGCTCAAGCCAGACCACCCCCTCGACCCGGAGTTCCAGGAGGCACTGCGGGGACTGTCGCCGGACTGCTGCCCGGTCGTCGCCTACGGAGCGCTGCTGCCGCAGTCGGCGCTGGACATCCCGCCGGCCGGCTGGGTCAACCTGCACTTCTCGTGCCTCCCCGCCTGGCGGGGCGCCGCCCCGGTGCAGCACGCCCTGTGGGCCGGCGACGAGGTCACGGGCGCGACGACGTTCCGCATCGTCAAGGAGCTCGACGCTGGACCGACCTTCGGTGTGATGACCGAGAGGATCCGACCGACCGACACCGCGGGCGACCTCCTGGGCCGGCTGGCCGAGGGAGGCGCTGGGCTCCTGGTCGTCACGCTCGACGGCCTCGAGGACGGCTCGATCGAGGCCAGGCAGCAGCCGACGGACGGAGTGTCCCTGGCCCCCAAGATCACCGTCCAGGACGCGCAGGTGGCCTGGACCGAGTCGGCGGAGGCGGTCGACCGCCGAATCCGGGCGTGCACGCCGGCGCCCGGTGCCTGGACGACGTACGCCGAGCAGCGGGTCAAGCTCGGCCCGGTGACCGGCACCGACGAGACCCTCGCGCCGGGCGCGGTGCGCGTCGGCAAGAGCGAGGTGCTGGTCGGTACGGCCACCACCGCCGTCCGGCTCGGCGAGGTCAAGGCCTTCGGATCGCGACAGATGGCTGCGGCCGACTGGGCCCGCGGCCTGCGCGTCGAGTCGTTGGTGCGGTTCGGTTAGGTTTCACGTCATGACGAGGCACAGGTCGCGACCTGCCACGCTCGCCAAGACCTTCCTTGCGGATCGCGATGGCTGAGCCCCGGTCCAGGGGGCAGCAGCCGGCCGCGGCGGGGAGTGGTCGTCGGATCGAGGTCGATCCGGCGCGCCTGGCCGCCTTCGACGTGCTGAAGACGGTCCGCGCCGACAAGGCCTACACCAATCTGGTGCTACCGGCGGCGATCTCGCACTACAAGCTCTCCGGTCGCGACGCCGCATTCGTCACCGAGCTCGCCTCAGGCACGATCCGGCAGCGCGGCACCTACGACGCCATCATCGCCGTCTGCTCGGACCGGCCGATGACCAAGATCGAGGCGCGCGTGCTCGACGCGCTGCGACTCGGAACCCATCAGCTGCTCTCGATGCGGGTGCCGCCGCACGCAGCCATCAGCACCAGCGTGGACATCGTGCACCTGCGAACCGGTTCCGGGGCCGCCGGCTTTGCCAACGCGGTCCTGCGCAAGGTGTCCGAACACGACCTCGACGAGTGGATCTCCCTGGTGGCGCCGGACCGCCGCACCCAGCCGACGAAGCACGCCTCGATCGCCTTCAGCCACCCCGTCTGGATAGTCGACGAGCTCCAGGGCGCGGTCGGCAAGGCGGAGCTGGAGGCGCTACTGGCGGCCGACAACGTTGCGCCGTCGGTGACCCTCGTCGCACGTCCGGGACGGGCCACACGCGACGAGCTCCCGGGCGAGCCGACCGCCTTCTCACCGTACGGCGCCGTGCTTCCCGGCGGGGATCCGGGCGCGGTCCCCGCGGTCGCGGAGGGCCGGGCCGGCGTGCAGGACGAGGGTTCACAGCTGGTGGCCCTGGTCTTAGCGCAGGCGCCGCTCGAGGGCCAGGACGCGCGGTGGCTGGACCTGTGTGCGGGCCCCGGAGGCAAATCCGCGCTGCTGGCCGGTCTGGCCGCCCAGCGGGGCGCCACGCTGGTGGCCAACGAGGTCATGCCCCACCGGACCGGGCTGGTCGCCCGGTCGCTCAGCGGTGCCGACGGCGTCGCGGGCATCGTCACGGGCGATGGCACCAAGCCGCCGTACCGGCCCGGGTCCTTCGACCGCGTCCTGGTCGACGCGCCCTGCACCGGCCTGGGCGCGCTGCGGCGCCGGCCGGAGGCTCGCTGGGCGCACAAACCCGACGACCTGGTGACACTGGTGATGCTCCAGAGGCAGCTGACCAACGCGGCGTTGGACCTGGTGCGCCCGGGCGGCGTGCTGCTCTACGCCACCTGCTCACCGGTGTTCTCCGAGACCGTGACGGTGGTCAGCGCCATCGCCCAGACCCGGCGCGACGTGGTCCTCGAGGACGCTTCGGGGCTGCTGTCCCAGGTGCCGAACTGCGTGGGGCCGATGCCTGGAACCTTGCAGCTGTGGCCGCACCGGCACGGCACCGACGCGATGTTCATGGCACTGTTCAGGCGTACGGACGGCTGATGGCTTCGCAGTCCGCGTCGGTCGAGATCGAGGTCGACGACCGGGTCGTCCGGGTGAGCAACCCGGACCGGGTGTACTTCCCTCCCACAGATTCCATGCCGACCGGGGCGACCAAGCTCGACCTCGTCGAGTACTACCTCGCCGTGGGCCCGGGCATCGTCAACGCCCTGCGCGAGCGGCCGTGCATGCTGCACCGCTTCCCCAAGGGTCTCGCGGGCCAGAAGGTGCACCAGAAGCGGCTGCCCGCCGGCGCTCCGGACTGGGTCGAGACCGTCCAGCTCTTCTTCCCGCGCTGGGGACGGACGGCCGACGAGCTCTGCGTGACCGAGCTCGGCTCGGTGATCTGGGCCGTGCAGATGTCGACGGTCGAGTTCCACCCGTGGAACAGCAGGCGGGCGGACACCGAGAAGCCCGATGAGTGGCGGATCGACCTCGACCCGGGAGACGAGTGCGACTACGACACGGTCCAGAGGGTCGCGCACGTCGTTCATGATCTCCTCGACGAGCTCGGTGCGACCGGGTTCCCCAAGACCAGCGGCGGCAAGGGCATGCACATCTATGTGCGCATCCATCCCGAGCACGGTTTCAAGGACGTACGCCGTGGGGCGCTCGCGTTCGCCCGTGAGGTCGAGCGGCGTACCGACGACGTCACGACCGCCTGGTGGCGCAAGGACCGGGACCCCCGCAAGCTCTTCGTGGACTACAACCAGAACGCCCGCGACCACACGATCGCGGCCGCGTACTCCGTGCGGGGCCTGCCCGACGGCCGCGTCTCGGCACCGATCCGTTGGGACGAGGTCGACGACGCGGACCCGCGCGACCTCACGATGGCGACGATGCCGGCGCGGTTCGCTGCCCTCGGCGACCTGCACGCCGACATCGACGAGCACGTCTTCGACCTGCGGCCCCTGCTGGAGTGGGCCGAGCGGGACGCGGCCGACGGCGCCGAGACGCCCGACGTGCCCGAGACTCCCTAGGCTGGACCCGTGGGAATCCAGATCACTCCGAGCATCCTCAACGCGGACTTCGCGGCGCTGGGGGCCGAGGTGGCGCGGATACCGACCGCCGACTGGGTGCACGTCGACGTGATGGACGACCACTTCGTGCCCAACCTGACCTTCGGTCCGGCCACGGTCGAGGCCATCGCTCGGAGCACCCGGGTGCCACTCGACGCGCATCTGATGATCTCCGACCCGGACCGTCGCGCCCTCGACTACGTCGAGGCGGGCTGTGGTTCGGTGACCTTCCACGTCGAGGCGGCGAAGGCGCCGGTGCGGCTGGCCCGCGAGATCCGCAAGGCGGGTGCGCGGGCCGCGATGGCGCTCAAGCCGGCCACGGCGATCGAGCCCTACGAGGAGCTGCTGCCGGAGCTCGACATGCTCCTGATCATGACCGTCGAGCCGGGGTTCGGCGGCCAGAGGTTCCTCGAGCTCTGCCTGCCCAAGATCCGCACCGCCCGGCAGCTCCTGGACAAGCACGGCGTCGAGACCTGGCTCCAGGTCGACGGCGGCATCTCGCTGGAGACGATCGAACGTTGTGCCGAGGCGGGTGCCGATGTGTTCGTGGCCGGCTCTGCGGTCTATTCGGCCGACGACCCGGACCGGATGGTGGCCGACCTTCGGGCCGCCGCCGAGGCGGCTGTCGGTTGAGCACGCCGCGTCCGCCCTACGACCTCGTCGGCGACGTCCACGGTTGCGGGTCCGAGCTCGACACCCTCTTGAACAAGCTGGGCTGGGACGGCACGGGGCACCCGGACGGCCGCGTCGCTGTCTTCGTGGGCGACCTCGTCGACCGCGGTCCCGACACCCCTGGAGTGCTCCGCCGGGTGATGGAGATGGCCGCGGCCGGCACGGCGCTGTGCGTCGCCGGCAACCACGAGGCCAAGCTGGTCCGTGCCCTGCGCGGAGCCCCGGTCCGCACGACCCACGGGTTGCAGGAGTCGCTCGACCAGCTGGACCGCGAGACAGACACGTTCCGCGACGAGGTCGTCGACTTCCTGATGGGACTCCCACATCAGGTCGTCCTCGACGAGGGTCGCCTCGTCGTCGCGCATGCGGGGCTTCGCGAGGACCTGCACGGCAGTGACTCGTCCCGGGCCAGGTCGTTCGCGTTGTACGGCGACACGACCGGCCAACGCGACGAGGCGGGACTGCCGGTGCGGCTGCCCTGGCAGCGCTCCTACCGCGGGAGTGCCGCGGTGGTCTATGGCCACACCCCGGTCGTCGACGCCGTGTGGGTCAACAACACGCTCTGCCTCGACACCGGCGTGGTCTTCGGCGGCCGGCTCACTGCCCTGCGCTACCCCGAGCTGGAGATCGTCGACGTGCCTGCGGAGCGGCAGTGGTTCCCGCCGGTGCGTCCGCTGGGACCGGTTGCGCACTAAGTCCCGGGGGCGCGGGCGAGCGCAGTCCCTGGCGCCTGCTGTGGCAGACTCGATGCGACGAGCAGACAAGCTCGCGTGCTCTGGGGGCGGTGAAATTCCGCACCGGCGGTCATAGTCCGCGACCCGGTCACACCCAGTGACCGGTTGACCAGGTGGAATTCCTGGGCCGACGGTCAAAGTCCGGATGAGAAGCGCACGCAGGTGTCGTCCGTGGCGTTCTCGACCTGAGGCGCGCGCGGTCGCGCCGTCGCCCCGGAGCCGTGAGCCGATCCGAAGAGGCGACACCGATGCACTCCACGACAGCCGACTGGTCGGTCCACGAGCGGTCCGCGATGTCGCGCGCCCTCGAGGTGGCCGCGACCCCCGGCGTCCCCCTCGGACCCAACCCCCGGGTGGGCTGCCTGCTCCTGACCGACGACGGCCGCACCATCGCCGAGGGTCATCACCGCGGGGCCGGCACCCCGCACGCCGAGGCCGACGCCCTGGCCCGTGCCGGCGCGGCCGCCCGCGGCGCGACCGCGGTCGTGACCCTCGAGCCCTGCCACCACACCGGCCGCACCGGGCCGTGCAGCGAGGCGCTGGTCGCCGCCGGGGTACGCCGCGTGGTCTTCGCGCAGAGCGACCCCAACCCGGTCGCGTCGGGTGGTGCCGCACGGTTGCGCGAGGCCGGGATCGAGGTCGTCGAGGGGCTCGGCCGTGAGGACGCACGGGCACTGAACCGGGTCTGGACGTTCGCGATGGAGCACCGTCGGCCGTTCGTGACCTGGAAGTTCGCCACGACGCTGGACGGTCGTTGCGCGGCGGCGGACGGCACGAGCCGGTGGGTCTCCGGCCTCGCCTCGCGGCGGGACACGCACCGCCTCCGGGCCCGGTGCGACGTCATGCTGGTGGGTGCCAACACCGTGGCCGTCGACGACCCGCGGCTCACTGTCCGAGACGACCAGGACCGTGACGTGGCGCGCCAGCCGCTGCGGGTCGTGATGGGGCGGCGCGAGCTCGAACCCACCCGCCGGGTCTTCGACGCCGCGGCCGCGACCATCCAGCTGCGCACGCACGACCCGAGCACAGCGCTGGCCGACCTGTTCGCCCGCGACCGGCAGCACGTGTTCCTCGAGGGCGGTCCGACCCTGGCTGCGGCCTTCCTGAATGCGCACCTGGTGGACGAGGTCGTGGTCTATGTGGCGCCGCTCCTGCTCGGTTCGGGTGCCTCGGCGGTCGGCGACCTGGGAATCACCACGATGACCGCTGCGCTGAGCCTGGACGTCACGGACGTGACCGTCCTGCCCGATGCGGGCGACGGGCAGACCGACGTGCGACTCACCCTCACGCCACGCCCGATGAAGACGAGAGAGCGAGACAGCTGATGTTCACCGGGATCGTCGAGGAGCTCGGCACCGTGACGGAGATCGTTGACCAGGGCGATGCCCTGCGCCTCACCATCCATGCCCAGCACGTGCTGTCCGACGCTGGCCTCGGCGACTCGATCTCGGTCAATGGCTGCTGCCTGACCGTGGCCGAGCTCGACGGCGACACGTGGACCGCTGACGTCATGCAGGAGACTTGCGACAAGACCAGCCTGGCGGGACTGCAGCTCGGTGACCGGGTCAACCTCGAGCGCGCGGTCACCCCGCAGACCAGGCTCGGCGGCCACATCGTCCAGGGGCACGTGGACGGCGTTGGCATCGTCCGCAGCCGCACCCCCAGCGAGCACTGGGAGGTCGTGGAGGTGTCGCTACCCGCACCAGACGAGCGAGGGAGCCTGTCGCGCTACCTCGTCGACAAGGGTTCGATCACCGTCGACGGCATCAGTCTCACCGTCGTCGAGGCCAAGCCCGACTCCTTCACGGTGAGCCTCATCCCCGAGACCCTCGCGCGCACCACCCTCGGCAGCCGTCAGCCGGGTGACCGGGTCAACCTCGAGGTCGACGTCATCGCCAAGCACGTGGAGAAGCTCCTCCAGCACACGACGGACCCCCAGAGATGAGGCAGAGCATGACCGAGCCACAGCATGTGGGGATCCGGATGGACCCGATCGAGCGGGCCGTCGCCGACATCGCGGCGGGCAAGGCCGTCGTGGTCGTCGACGACGAGGGACGTGAGAACGAGGGCGACCTGATCTTCGCGGCCGCGAAGGCGACGCCCGAGCTGATGGCCTTCACCATCCGCTACAGCAGCGGCGTGATCTGCGTGCCGATGCCCGGGGATCTGCTCGACCGGCTCGAGATCCCCCTGATGACGCCGCACAACAAGGACAAGATGCGCACGGCGTACACCCTGTCGGTCGACGCCCGGGACGGGGTCACCACCGGTATCTCGGCGGCGGACCGCGCGCACACCGCCCGGGTCCTCGCCGACTCCGCGACCGAACCGTGGGAGATCACCCGGCCCGGACATGTCTTCCCACTGCGCTACCGCGAGGGTGGGGTCCTGGCCCGGCGCGGGCACACCGAGGCGGCGGTCGACCTCGCCCGGATGGCCGGGCTCACGCCGGCCGGTGTGCTTGTCGAGGTCGTCAACGACGACGGGACCATGAAGCGAGCCGCGCAGCTGCGGGAGTTCGCCGACGAGCACGGCCTGGCGTTGATCTCGATCGAGGACCTGGTCCGCTACCGGCGTCGCAACGAGGTCCTGGTCGAGCGGGTGGCGGAGACGAGACTGCCCACCAGTCACGGCGACTTCACCGCCTACGGCTACACCATCTCCTTCGACCACTCCGAACATGTCGCGCTGGTCTACGGGGACGTCAGTGGTGAGGCCCCGGTGCTCACCCGGGTGCACTCGGAGTGCCTCACCGGCGACGTGTTCGACAGTGACCGATGCGACTGCGGACCGCAGCTCCACGAGGCCATGGACACGATCGTCTCGGAGGGCAGGGGAGTGGTGGTCTATCTGCGCGGCCACGAGGGCCGTGGCATCGGCCTGGTGGCCAAGCTGCAGGCCTACCAGCTCCAGGACGGCGGCCGGGACACCGTCGACGCGAACCTCGACCTGGGGCTTCCAGCCGATGCCCGTCACTACGGCGCGGCGACCCAGATCCTCAAGGACCTCGGCATCAGCACCGTCCGGCTGATGACCAACAACCCCGACAAGATCACGAACCTCGAGGAGTACGGCATCTCCGTCGCCGAGCGAGTGCCGCTGACGCCGCACCCCAACGACCACAACCTCGCCTACCTGCTCACCAAGCGAGACCGGATGGGCCACCATCTGCCCGGCCTCGAGGCCGATCTCGAGGCCGTGGAGGTCCCGCGGTGAGCGGCGAGGGGGCGGCGGCCATCGAGCCGTTCGACGCCGGCGATCTCCGGGTCGCGGTCGTCGCCGCGAGCTGGCACACCGCGGTCATGGACGGCCTCGTGGCCGGAGCCGGGAGGGCCTGCCGGGACCACCGGGTCGAGCCGACGGTCGTGCGGGTGCCGGGGGCCTTCGAGCTGCCTGTCGTCGCCGACGGACTGGCCAGGGCGGGCTACCACGCGGTCGTGGCGCTGGGCGTCGTGATCCGCGGCGGCACGCCGCACTTCGACTACGTCTGCCACGCCGCGACCGACGGCCTCGGCCGGGTGGCGCTCGACCATGGCGTCCCCGTCGGCTTCGGGCTGCTCACCTGTGACACCGAGCAGCAGGCACTGGACCGGGCCGGACTCGCCGGCTCGGTCGAGGACAAGGGCTACGAGGCCACCGCCGCGGCACTGGCGGCGGCGAGGACGCTCGCCAAGATCAACGGGGGCTGACCCACTCCTCGGCCAGCAGCGCATACATCATCCCGTCGAGCCACTCGCCGCTGCGGTGCAGGGAGTCGCGGCGGGTGTGCTGCTCGCGACGCATCCCGATGCGCTCCATGAGCCGCCACGACGCCTCGTTGTCGGCGAAGCGCTGCGCGATGACCCGGCGTCAGTGTCGTGCCGAGTCGCTCGCCCAGGTGCGCTGCCCAGGACTCGGGATCGACTTCGAGCGACGGGAGCCAGCGCGCGACCGGCTCCTGGCTGCGGTAGCCGAACATCGCGTCGGCGTCGCTCGCCTCGGCGGGACGGATGGACAGGCGTTCCGTGGTCACGGGCCACTCGAGATCGCAGAGCTGCACCCGACTAGGCTGCCGCATCGTGAAGACGTTCGAGGAGCTGTGGTCCGAGCTCTCCGAGAAGGCCAGGACCCGTCCCGACGGGTCCGGCACCGTCGCGCAGCTCGACGCCGGCGTCCATGCGATCGGCAAGAAGCTGGTCGAGGAGGCCGCCGAGTCCTGGATGGCCGCCGAGCACGAGGGCGCCGAGCGGGCGGCCGAGGAGATCAGCCAGCTGCTCTACCACGCCCAGGTGCTCATGCTGGCCACCGGCATCGAGCTCGACGACGTCTACGAACACCTCTGAGAGCATCCTCATGACCCTCAAGATCGCGGTCCCCAACAAGGGGTCGCTGGCGCAGTCGGCCGCCGAGATCCTGCGCGAGTCCGGCTACCGGCAGCGCGACGACGCCAAGCAGCTGTCGCTGACCGACCCCGAAAACGACGTGGAGTTCTTCTACCTGCGGCCTCGTGACATCGCGGTCTACGTCGGAGAGGGCACCCTCGACGTCGGCATCACCGGTCGCGACCTCCTCCGCGACTCCGGCGCTCATGCCGTCGAGGTGCTGTCGCTGGGCTTCGGGCGCAGCCGGTTCCGGTTCGCCGGTCCGACCGGCCGGTTCACCTCTCTCGACGAGCTGGCCGGGACCCGGATCGCGACGTCGTACGTCGGAGTCGTCTCGCAGTTCCTGGCTGAGCGCGGCATCAGTGCCGACGTCGTCCGCCTCGACGGCGCGGTCGAGTCCAGCATCCAGCTCGGGGTCGCGGACGCGATCGCCGACGTCGTCGAGACCGGCAGCACGCTGCGCCAGGCCGGACTGGAGGTCTTCGGGGACACGATCCTCGACTCCGAGGCCGTGCTGATCACCCGCTCCATCGAGGCCGGGGGAGCCCCGGAGCCGAGTGGCTTCGAGATCTTCAAGCGCCGGGTCGAGGGAGTCCTGGTCGCCCGGACCTACGTGATGATGGACTACGACATCGCCGAGGAGCACGTGGCGCGCGCGGTCGAGCTGACGCCCGGCATCGAGGGCCCGACGATCTCTCCCCTCCGTCGCGAGGGGTGGGTGGCCGTGCGCGCGATGGTCCCGCGGGCCGGGTCACAGCGGCTGATGGACGAGATCTACGAGATCGGGGCCCGCGGCATCCTGGTCACCGACATCCATGCCTGCCGACTCTGAGGACGGCGCGCGTCCTCTCCCCGAGTTGCCGATGACCTGGCGGCCACTGGGTCCCCGGGTCGTGGGCATCGTGATCGGCTCGGGCCTGTTCGTCATCTGCGCGTTCGCCTGGTTCGGCTTCGACGAGCGGACCCGGGAGTCGTTCAACCCGTTCCAGCGCGGCACCCTGATCGCTCTGGGAGTGCTCGTGGGTGCGGCGCTCTATGCGCTGCTGCGCTCGCGGGTCGAGGCGCACTCGGACCGGCTCGTGGTCGTCAACGGCTACCGGCGGCGCGAGTACGAGTGGGCG
Organism: uncultured Actinomycetota bacterium; assembly: GCA_963802315.1. Taxonomy (GTDB): domain Bacteria; phylum Actinomycetota; class Actinomycetes; order Propionibacteriales; family Nocardioidaceae; genus Nocardioides. The sequence goes on along the minus strand of CAWDIF010000002.1, from coordinate 554,949 downwards.
CAGGTCGTCGCCATCCACCTGCCGCCGGGCGCTCCGTGGATGACGCTCGATCTCGCGGACGGCGACACCGCGCCCGCGATGGGGATCCAGGGGTCCGACGGGGCTAGAGCGCAGGCAGCAGTGCGTGAGCTGCGGCGGATCCTCGCGGCCAAGTCGCTGACCGACTGAGCGGCACCGCGGGTGATCGTGCGGGAGCCGGGACTAGATCGTCGGCGGCCGCTCGCCGGTGCCGTCCACGACCACGTCGGCGCGCTCGCGGGTCCGCTCCCGCGTGAAGACGGCCGCCTCGTCGGTCATGAACTGCCGCCAGTTCGCCTCCACGGCGCCGCCGTCCCGCTCGAGGCCGCGCGCGAGCCGCAGCGCGTCGGACACCTCGACCCAGACCAGCACGGTGACGTACGGCGCGAGCGCCACGGTGCCGCTGCCCACCCCCTCGACCACGAGCCAGGCCGCGGGCGCCACGTCGATCGGGCGCTCGGCGTAGCGGTGGTGCAGCCAGTCGAAGCGCCGGTAGGTCGTCGGCTGCCCCGAGGCGAGGTCGCCGCAGACCGACTCGAGCTGTCGTCCGACCGCGTCGAGCCCTCGCCACCCCTCCATCAGGTCGTCACCGTGGATGACCTGCGCACCGGTGGCTTCGGCCAGTGCGGCCGCGAGGGTCGTCTTGCCAGAGCCGGCTGGGCCGTCGAGGCAGATCAGGCGTCCCGAACCGACCGTCGGCGGCCGAGAGGTGGCGAGGTCCAGGACGACCCGCGCGACCTCAGGTGGCGAGCCCGTGGCCACGGTAGGTGCGTGCGCTGGTCACGAAGCGGGCGCCGGAGAGCAGCTGCACGGTGTCGGTGTGCTCGAACGCCTCGCCGGACTTGGCGTGCCGGAACCACACCAGGTCCCCGATCTGCAGCATCGCGGCCGACCTGCCGGTCAGCGGTGTCTGGACCTCGCCGGCGCCTTCGAGGCTCGTGAGGTGCAGTCCGGCCGGCGCCCAGGGGGTCGGCAGCCGGTCGGCGCCCGCGGCCCCCGATGCGACCAGGCCGCCACCGTGCACGGTGGCGATGCTGGACGAGGGACGACGCGTGACCGGCACCCCGAAGTACGACGCCGGGCGCGGCTCGAAGCTGCGGTAGTGGTCGAACAGCGTCGGAACGAGCAGGCCCGACCCGGCCGCGATCTCGGTGACTACGGGGTCGGCCGCGGTGTCCTGCACCGACCCCGATCCTCCGGCGTTCCAGAACTCCAGCTCGACGAGGTCGCGGAGGCCGGCGGCGATCGTGGCCCGCCGGGTCTCGAGCTGGGTCAGCGACAGCGTCTTGAGGCGGCGGACGACGGCGGACCTGGCCCGCTGGGTGGGTACGTCGTCGGCCACGCCGGCGACCTGTCCCTCGTAGGTCATGACCCCGACCAACCGGAACCCGCGGCGTGCCGTGACCGTCCGCGCCAGCTCGAGGACCGACGACGTGTCGTGCAGCGGCGAGCGCTTGGGGCCGACGTGCTGGCCGCCGACCCACAGTCCGGCGTCCACGTCGATCGCGACCCGGACGGGCACCGCCTGGGAGGCGCGTACCGAGTCGATGACGTCGAGGTGGTCGGTCGAGTCGACCATCAGCGTGATCCGGTCCGCGGCCCGCGGCGAGGCCACCAGCCGGGTCAGTGCACCGCGGTCGACGCTCGGATAGGCGACCACCAGGTCGTCCGCGATCCCCTCGGACTCCAGCCACAGAGCCTCGGCCAGCGTGTAGGCCAACACCCCCTCGAGGCCGTCGCGCGCCAGCGCGCGGCGCAGCAGAGCCGGGATCCGGATGGACTTCGAGGCCACTCGGATCGGCAGCCCGCCGGCCCGGCGCACCAGGTCGTCGGCATTGGCGTCGAACGCGTCGAGATCGACGACCATGAGGGGCGTCGCCAGGTGGTCGTCGTGAGCGGCGACCGCCTCCCGGAGCCTGGCCCACAGCCGGTTGCGCTCGATGTTGCTCACCGACGGCTCACGTGATGCCGCGGTTGCGCAGGATGGCCTCGATCTCGGCCATCTCGGCGTCGACCCCGCTGGTGACGGGCGCATCGGCAGCACTTCTCGCACCCGGGAGCATCTGCTTCGGACTCTGCTGCTTCGCCTTGGCGGGTACGCCGACTCCACGCTTGCCGAGGAAGCCGGAGACGACGAAGAGGACGACCGCGATGCCGGCGACCACGACTCCCACCCACAGTCGAGGGCTGATCGCCAGGCGGACGGCCCAGTCGCCGACCGCATCACCGACCTCGGTCAGCAGCCGCAGCACACCGGTCAACCAGGCCGCGACCGGGAGCAACGTGAGCCCGGCACCGCGCAGCGCGGCGGCGGCACCGCGCCGTTGGTAGGCGACCCACGTGTAGAGGCCGCCCAAGAGCGTCAGGGTGAGCGCCAACGCTCCCCAGGCGGCCTCGTCCATGACGTCAGCCTAGGGAGTCGACCCACGGTGGATTGGGCACGGACCGGAATGTGCCGATACGATGCGGCGTTGACCGATCAGCGGTCCCGAACCTGGGAGCACTGATCACGCAAGCGGAGACAGCGCTTCACCGTCTCCCACCCGCATCGGCCGCCCGCATCACCCAGCACAGCCCACAGGTCGTCGGGTCCAGGTCCGGTGGCCCCCGCCACCCGTGCTGCGGCACGGGACAGGGGGCAGCCTCTGGCCTCCGCTTGCACAGCGGAGGCCTTCCTGCATTTCGGGGTCGGCCACCTGACCCAGTCACCGACAGCAGGAGGACACATCAGCACCGAGCTTCGTATCAACGATCGGATCCGGGTTCCCGAGGTCCGCCTCGTGGGCCCCAACGGCGAGACCGTCGGCATCGTGCCGACCGACCAGGCACTCAAGCTGGCCCAGGAGGCCGACCTGGACCTGGTCGAGATCGCGCCGCAGGGCAAGCCCCCGGTCTGCAAGCTCATGGACTACGGGAAGTTCAAGTACGAGAACGCCCAGAAGGCCCGTGAGGCTCGCCGGAACCAGACGAACGTGATCATCAAGGAGATGAAGCTTCGTCCCAAGATCGACGCGCACGACTACGAGACCAAGAAGGGTCACGTGGTGCGCTTCCTCAAGGCCGGCGACAAGGTCAAGATCACGATCATGTTCCGCGGTCGCGAGCAGCACCGCCCCGAGCTGGGGTTCCGGCTGCTACAGCGGCTCGCCGAGGACGTCACCGAGCTCGGCTTCGTGGAGTCCTCGCCCAAGCAGGACGGCCGCAACATGATCATGGTGCTCGGCCCGCACAAGAAGAAGGCCGACGCCAAGGTCGACGTGAAGGCAGCCAAGGAGGAGCGCGCTGCCGAGCGCGCCGCCGAGGTGGCCGAGGAGGCAGCCGAGCCCGCGAGGCCGCACTCGTCAACCGTCCGGTCGCCCAGAAGAAGGAGCGCGGCCGCTCCGAGAACCTCGATCCCGAGATCGAGGCCTGAGGAACGAAGGCTTCTATCGAGAAGGCCTGAGCGAAGGCTTGGACCGAGTCACAAGGCTTGGAACCTGAGCCGGACGCACACCAAAGACCTCAGCAGTAGGAGAGAAGCATGCCGAAGAACAAGACCCACTCCGGTGCCAGCAAGCGCTTCCGGGTGACCGGTTCGGGCAAGATCCGCCGCCAGAAGGCCGGTCTGCGCCACAACCTGGAGAAGAAGCCCTCGAAGGTGACCCGGCGCCTGTCCGGCACCACCGAGGTCGCCAAGGACGACGTCCCGCGCGCCAAGAAGCTTCTCGGTCTCTGACCGACTCCCGACCCGACCTTCCAGCACTTCCAGCATCAAGGAGTAACTCAGATGGCACGCGTCAAGCGGGCAGTCAACGCCCAGAAGAAGCGCCGTACCACCCTCGAGCGCGCCAGCGGCTACCGCGGTCAGCGCTCGCGCCTCTACCGCAAGGCGAAGGAGCAGGTCACCCACTCGCTGGTCTACAGCTACAACGACCGGCGCAAGAACAAGGGCAACTTCCGCCAGCTCTGGATCCAGCGCATCAACGCTGCCGCCCGCGCCCAGGGGATGACCTACAACCGCTTCATCCAGGGCCTCGGCCTGGCCGGGGTCGAGGTCGACCGCAAGATCCTGGCCGACCTGGCCGTCAACGACATCGCGGCGTTCAACGCCCTGGTCGAGGCCGCCAAGGCCGCCCTGCCCGAGGACGTCAACGCGCCCAAGGCTGAGGCCTCCGCCTGATCAGCCCCGCAACGCCGTCCCTGACCTCGGGGACCACCCGGGTCAAGGAGACGCGCAAGCTCAGCCGCCGTTCGGTGCGAACCGACCGGCGGCTGTTCCTTGCCGACGGCCCGAAGGCTGTCGAGAGTGCGCTGAGCACTCCGGGGTGCGTCGTCGAGGTCTTCGCCACGGCGCAGGCCACCGAGCGGTACGCCGCGTTCACCGCTGCGGCTGCCCGTTGGTCCCTCGTCGACGAACGCGCCCTCGCCTCGCTGAGTGACAGCGTCAGTCCGGCGGGTGTCGTCGCTGTGTGTCGCTTCGTCGACCGACCGCTGGTCGACCTGCTGTCAGCCGAACCACGACTTGTCGCCGTCTGCGCCGACGTCCGCGACCCCGGCAACGCGGGCACCGTGATCCGGTGCGCGGACGCGGCCGGTGCCGACGCTGGTCGTGCTGGCCGGCAGCTCGGTCGACGCCTACAACCCCAAGACGGTCCGCGCCAGCGTCGGCAGCCTGTTCCACCTGCCACTGGCGGTGGAGCCCGACGCCGGTGCGACGGTGATCGCGCTGCGCGAGGCCGGGCTGACCGTCCTGGCGGCCGACGGCGACGGGGAGGTCGTCCTGTACGACGCCGACCTGCTCGTCGGCCCGACCGCCTGGCTGTTCGGCAACGAGGCGCTGGGCCTTCCCGATGAGCTGGCCGCCCTGGCCGACCACCGGGTCAGGATCCCGATCCACGGCCGGGCCGAGAGCCTCAACCTCTCCACCGCGGCCGCCCTGTGCCTCTATGAATCGGCCAGGCGCGGTATGTCAGGGTGCCAGGGTGGTTGACGTGGCCGCTCCCTCGGACGTGCAGCGCGTCGTCGACGCGCTCCCCGACGGTGTGGTCGTCGCCGACGAGCGGGGTCGGGTGGTGCTGGTCTCCGCCGTGGCAGCCGGCATGCTCGGGGGCGAGGGCGACCTCGTCGGCCAGCCGCTCGAGGTCGTGCTGGCGGTGACCGACCATGACGGCAACGGTTGGGTGGGCTGCAACCGCCCCTTCGGGGGCCTCGCGACCAGGACCGCGATCCCGGAGCAGACCTGGCTGCTGCCCAACGGCGTCCGAGGTCCTGATCGCTGCCAAGCTGCACCGACCCGCACTCGACCAGCCGGTGCAGGAGGTGGCCATCACCTTGCGCTCCGGGCGTGGCCGCGCACGACTGGACCGAGAGCGCTCGGACCTGGTGGCGACGGTCGCCCACGAGCTCAGGTCGCCGCTCACGGGGGTCAAGGGCTTCGTCCAAGCACTGCTCAACCGATGGGACCGGCTCAGCGACGACCAGAAGAAGCTGATGCTGGAGACCGTCTCGGCCGACAGCGACCGGCTCAGCCGCCTGATCGCCGAGCTTCTCGACGTGGCCCGTATCGACACCGGCCGTCTGCAGCTCCACCCGCGGCCGAGCGACGTCGGCATGCTCATGACCCGGATCGTCGAGTCCGTGGCCGCTGGTACTGCCCGTCCGGTCACCCTTCGACCTCGAGGACGGGCTGCCTGAGGTGCTCGCCGACCCGGACAAGTTCACCCAGGTCGTCCTCAACCTGGTCGAGAACGGCGTACGCCACGGCGAGGGAACCGTGTCGGTGCGGGTCGCGGCCGCACGGCCCGGCGACGATCCCGCCGGCTCGGACGACGGGGTGCGGGTGACCGTCGACGACGAGGGCGAAGGCATCGCGGTCGACCTGCGGCGTCGGGTGTTCACCAAGTTCTGGAAGGGCGGCGCCCGCGGTGGCTCCGGCCTCGGTCTCTACATCGTCGGCGGCCTCACCAAGGCGCACGGCGGGACCGTCATGATCGACGACGCCCCCGGTGGCGGGGCGCGCATCGTGGTGTTCTGGCCGGGGACGGTCAACTACGCGCCCTGACCGGTTCGCGGGTGGGACCGACCCCTTCCTAGACTCAGGCCCCGTGTCCGGACCCAACACCGACTACGACCCCGTGGAGGTCACCGCCGTGCAGCCCGAGGAGGTCGACGCCGCCGCGCGACGCCGCGCTCGCGGCGATCGCGGCCGCCACCGACCTCGAGGCGCTCAAGCAGGTCCGGATCGAGCACACCGGCGACCGCTCGCCGCTCGCGCTGGCCAACCGGGAGATCGGCGCGCTGCCGCCCCAGGCGCGCAAGGAGGCCGGCCAGCGGATCGGCCAGGCCCGCGGCGCGGTCAACCAGGCGCTCGCCGACCCGGCAGGCCGAGCTCGAGGCCGAGGCACGAGGAGCGGATGCTGGTCGAGGAGACCGTCGACGTCACGCTGCCCGACCGACCGCGGGCCCGCGGGTGCTCGGCACCCGCATCACCACGGGCTCCGAGCTGATCGCCGACATCTTCGTCGCCATGGGCTGGGAGGTCGCCGAGGGCCCGGTGATCGAGGCCGAGTGGCTCAACTTCGACGCCCTCAACCTGGGCCCGGACCACCCGGCCCGCACCATGCAGGACACCTTCTGGACCGAGCCCGAGGACCACGGCCTCGTGCTGCGCACGCACACCTCGCCGGTCCAGGCCCGCACCATGCTGACGCGCACGCCCGCCGATCTACGTGGTGTGCCCCGGCCGGGTCTTCCGCACCGACGAGTACGACGCCACGCACAGCCCGGTCTTCCACCAGGTCGAGGGGCTCGTCGATCGACGAGGGCATCACGATGGCCCACCTCAAGGGCACCCTCGACCACTTCGCCTCCTCGATGTTCGGCGAGGGCATCACGACCCGGTTCCGTCCGTCGTACTTCCCCTTCACCGAGCCCTCCGCCGAGGTCGACCTGGTCTGCTTCGTCTGCCGCGGTTCGGGCGCCCTGGACGGCACGACCTGCCGCACCTGCCGCGGCGAGGGCTGGATCGAGTGGGGTGGCTGCGGCGTGGTCAACCCGCGGGTGCTCGCGGCGTGCGGCGTCGACTCCGAGCGCTACACCGGCTTCGCGTTCGGCATGGGCATCGAGCGGACGCTGATGTTCCGGCACGGCCTGGAGGACCTGCGCGAGCTGTTCGAGGGCGACGTCCGGTTCACCACGGCCTTCGGAACCGAGCTCTGATGAGGGCGCCCGTCTCCTGGATCCGGGAGTACGTCGACCTGCCGGCCGACCTGTCGACCGAGGACCTCGCCGCACGGCTCACCGCGCTCGGCCTCAAGCTCGAGGCGATCGAGCGGCCCGGCGACCAGATCACGTGGCCCGCTGGTGGTCGGCCGGGTGCTGTCGATGGAGCCGGAGCCGCAGAAGAACGGCAAGACCATCAACTGGTGCAAGGTCGACGTCGGCGACGCCAACGGGACCGGCGAGCCGCAGGGCATCGTCTGCGGCGCCCACAACTTCGGACCGGGCGACCTGGTCGTGGTGATCCTGCCCGGGGGCGTGCTGCCCGGGAACTTCGAGATCTCCGCGCGCAAGACCTACGGCCACCTGTCCGCCGGGATGATCTGCTCGGCCGCGCGAGCTCGGCCTCGGCGAGGACCACGACGGTGGCGATCATCGTGCTGCCCGCCGACGCCGGCGAGCCCGGCGACGACGCCCGCGACCTGCTCGGTCTCCGCGAGGAGGTCATCGAGTTCGAGATCAACCCGGACCGCGCCTACGCGCTCTCGCTGCGCGGCATCGCGCGCGAGGCGGCGCCTCGCCTTCGACGCGGCCTTCACCGACCCGGCCGACCGTGAGGTCCCGGCGCCCGACGCGGAGGGCTACCCGGTCGTCATCGACGACCCGGAGGGCTGCCCGGTCTTCGTGGCCCGGACCGTCACCGGCTTCGACCCGTCGGCGCCGACCCCCGACTGGATGGTCCAGCGCCTCGCCCAGTGCCGGGCATGCGCCCGATCTCGCTGGCCGTCGACGTCACCAACTACGTGATGCTCGAGCTCGGCCGGCCGATCCACGGCTACGACGCCGACAAGCTGTCCGGTCCGATCCGGGTGCGCCGGGCGATCGCGGGCGAGCGGCTGACGACGCTCGACGGTGTCGACCGGGCCCTGTCGTCGCAGGACCTGGTGGTCACCGACGACTCGCGGCATCATCGGCCTCGGCGGCGTGATGGGCGGCGAGACCACCGAGATGTCGGAGTCGACGACCCGGGTGCTGGTCGAGGCCGCGCACTGGGATGCCGTCTCGATGTTCCGCACCGGCAAGCGCCACAAGCTGACCTCCGAGGCCGGCAAGCGCAACGAGCGCGGCGTCGACCCGTCATCACCGCCGGCCGCGGCCGACCGGGTGGTCGAGCTGCTCGTACGGCACGGCGGCGGCACCGCCGAGCCCGGCGTGACGGTGGTGGGCGAGGCCGTGCCTCCCGCCGCGATCGCGATGCCGCTCGACCTCCCTGCCCGGATCTCCGGCATCGCCATCGCCGAGGACACCGCGGCGGCGCACCTCGCGCGCGGTCGGCTGCGACGACCACGGACGGCGGCGCTGTCGTGCCCGCCGACCTGGCGACCCGACCTCACCGACCCCTACGACCTCGTCGAGGAGGTCGTCCGGATCGTCGGCTACGACCAGGTGCCCTCGCGTCCTGCCTCGCGAGGCGACCGGCCGGGGACTGACCCGTCCACAGCGGCTCCGTCGGCGGATCGGCCGCACCCTCGCCGGGGCCGGCTGCGTCGAGGTCGTCGGCTTCCCGTTCGTCGGCGACCGCGGCGTTCGACGCGCTCGGACTGACCGCGCGACGACCCGCGACGACACACCGTGCGGCTGGCCAACCCGCTGTCCAGCGAGGAGCCGGCCTACACGACCACCCTGCTGCCCGGGCTGCTCGAGGCCGCGGCCCGCAACCTCGGCCGCGGAGCCCCCGGCGTCGCCCTCTTCGAGACGGGCACGGTGGCCTTCCCGGTCGACCGCGGGCCGGCCCCGATCTATGGCGTCGACTGGCGGCCCACCGACGCCGAGCTCGCCAAGCTGCTCGACACCATCCCAGTGCAGCCGCTGCATCTGGCGGTCGTCCTCGCCGGTGAGCGGGAGCGCGCCGGCTGGTGGGGCAGCGGTCGCGAGGCGGACTGGTCCGACGCGATCGCCCTGGTCCGCCGACTGGCCGACGAGCTGGGCCTCGACCTCGACGTGCGCTCGACGACGCACGCGCCCTGGCACCCGGGACGGTGCGCGGCGCTCCACGTCGGCGACGACCTCCTCGGTCATGCCGGCGAGCTGCACCCGCAGGTCTGCCGTGCGGTCGGTGTCCCGCCGCGCTCGGCCGCGCTCGAGCTCGACCTCGACGCGCTGATGGCCCACGCGCCGGACGTGGTGGGTGGGCCCCACTTCTCGACGTTCCCGGTCGCCAAGGAGGACGTCGCCCTCGTCGTCGACGCCGCCATGACCGTCGGCGCGCGGTGGAGGCGGCGCTGCGCGAGGGAGCGGGCGACCTGCTCGAGTCGGTGCGGCTCTTCGACGTCTACACCGGCGCCCAGGTCGGCCAGGGCAGCAAGTCGCTCGCGTTCGCGCTGCGGTTCCGGGCGCCCGACCGCACCCTGACCGAGGCCGAGACCGGCGCCGCGCGCGACGCCGCCGTCGCCCTGGCCGCCGAGCGGTGCGGTGCCGTCCAGCGCTGATGGATCAGGTCAGCTGATCGGGTGGCTGAGGATCGCCTCCAGTTCGTCCAGCACGGTCTGGTCGCCATCGAGGTCCACGGTGACCCGACCGGCACCCCGGTGCCAGAGCCAGGTGTCGAGGTCCGCCGCAGTGCCGCTCACCGTGGCGATCGCCTCGCCCTCGTCGACGACCTTCAGGTCGGGCTCGTCGTAGGACACGCCGTCCGGGTCGGTGCCGGTGAACCGGGCCAGCGCGATGTGCAGGATGTCGCCGGTGTCGGTCAGCCGCACGTCGACGACCCGCTCGGACGCGGTGATCGTGCCCCAGGGCGGGCAGCCGCCGTACATGACGGCGAGCACCTCCTGCACCCCGTCGGCCGCCAGCGTCCGGTCGAGGGCGGTGACCGTGCCGGCCGTCTCCTCGGCGTCGAGGCGATGGATCAGCGCCTCGTGCGCCTGACGGCGGTGGCTCGCTCCGACGGTCTGGTCGCTGGACCAGTGCCACGCAGCCTCGGCGGGGTCTGCCCCGGCGAGCGCGTCGATCAGCGCGGCCGAGTGCTCCTCGAACGCGGCCAGCAGCTCGGCGTAGGTGCCGGGGCGGGGGAGCCGACCCTCGTCCTCCTCGGCGGCCGGGGCCGGTCGGGTGCGGATCACCGTGGCCCAGAACGCCTGCACCTTGGTGAGGTGCCAGAGCAGGTCGGAGGCGTCCCAGTCGGGGCAGGCGGGCACCCGGGCGGACGGGTCGCACCCGGCGAGCACCGCGCGGAAGCGGGCGGACTCGGCACGGAGGTGGTCGAGGTAGGTCGGGGAAGGTCAGCGGCTCCATGACCCTCACGCTAGGCCGGGTGGCCGACAGCGACACCTGGGTTTCATAGTCATGCATGTCGATGTATAGTCATGCGACTGAGCGGCATCAGCGTCGCAGTCGCCGGCGCCAGTGGGTACGCCGGCGGCGAGCTGCTGCGCCTGCTGCTCGGCCACCCCGGAGTCGAGATCGGCGCCCTGACCGGCGGCGTCGCAACGCCGGCGAGCCGCTCGGGCGCCCTCCAGCCGCACCTGGTGCCGCTGGCCGACCGGGTGCTCGAGCCGCACCACGGTCGAGGTGCTCGCCGGCCACGACGTCGTGTTCCTCGCGCTGCCCCACGGCCAGTCCGGCGCCGTCGCCGCCGCGCTCGGCGACGACACCGTGGTCATCGACTGCGGTGCCGACTTCCGGCTCGCCGACCCGGCGGCGTGGGAGCGCTTCTACGGCGGCACCCACGCCGGGACCTGGCCCTACGGCCTCCCCGAGCTGCCGGGCCAGCGCGAGCTTCTCGCCGGCGCCACGCCGGATCGCCGTGCCCGGCTGCTACCCGACCGTCTCCACGCTCGCCGTGGCACCGGCCGTCGCTGCCGGCCTCGTCGAGCCGGACGTCGTCGTGGTCGCGGCCTCGGGCACCAGCGGCGCCGGCAAGGCCGCCAAGGCGCACCTGCTCGGCAGCGAGGTGATGGGCAACGCCTCGCGCGTACGGCGTCGGCGGCGTCGCACCGGCACACGCCCGAGATCATCCAGAACCTCTGCCTCGCTGACCGACGGCGCCGTCGCGGGTCAGCTTCACCCCGCTCCTGGTCCCGATGTCGCGCGGCATCCTCGCCACCGTGCAGCGCCCCGCTGGTCGACGGCGTCACCGAGGCCGACGCGTCCGGGCGGCGTACGTCGACGGCCTACGCCGACGAGCCGTTCGTCCACCTGCTGCCCGAGGGTCAGTGGCCGCAGACCAAGTCGGTGACCGGCTCCAACGCCGTGCACCTGCAGGTGACCGTCGACCAGGCCGCGGGCCGGCTGGTCGCCGTCGGGCGCGGTCGACAACCTCACCAAGGGCACCGCCGGCGCCGCCGTCCAGTGCATGAACCTCGCCCTCGGTCTCGACGAGACCATCGGCCTGACCGTGGTGGGGCTGGCGCCATGATGCCCAGATCCTTCAAGCTCAGCCGCTATCCCGAGACCCTCGCCGTCGTGAAGCTCGGCCCGGGAGCCGAGATCCCGCTCTGGGCCGAGTCGTCCTCGATCTTCTCGATCACCGCGACCGCCACCGAGACCTCGGTCGTCTGCGCCGCGCGCAACGTCCCGAAGAAGTCGGTGCACCAGCGGCCGTTCACGGCGTTCGAGGTCGAGGGACCGCTCGACTTCGCCCTGACCGGATTCTCGCCGAGCTCCTGGCACCGCTCGCGGAGGCCGAGATCAGCGTCTTCACGCTGTCGACCTTCGACACCGACTGGATCCTGGTCCCAGGCGGCTCGGCCGACGCGGCGCAGGAGGAGTGGCGACGAGCGGGTCACGAGGTCGCCCCCGCCGTCCCCGCACCGCCGTCCAGGAAGAGGTAGTCCCATGACTGTCACGACCCCCGCCGGGTTCCGGGCCGCCGGCGTCCCCGCCGGGCTCAAGACCACCGGCGGCAAGGACGTCGCCCTCGTCGTCAACGACGGCCCGACCTACGACTCCGCCACCGTCTTCACCGCCAACCGCTGCCTGGCCAACCCGGTGCTGTGGAGCCAGGAGGTCGTCAAGGACGGCATCGTGCGCGCCGTCGTCCTCAACTCCGGCGGCGCCAACTGCTACACCGGGCCCGAGGGGTTCCAGACCACCCACGCGGTCGCCGAGCGGGTCGCCGGCGAAGCTCGGCATCGGCGCGATCGACGTCGTCGTCTGCTCGACCGGCCTGATCGGCCTGACCAACGACCGCGACGCACTGCTGGCCGGCGTCGACGCGGCCTACGACGCGCTGTCTGCCGACGGGAGGACAGGCCGCAGCCGAGGCGATCATGACCACCGACTCGGTGCGCAAGCAGGCGCGTCGTCGAGGGTGCCGGCTGGTCGATCGGCGGCATGGCCAAGGGCGCCGGGATGCTCGCCCCGCAGCTGGCCACGATGCTCGTCGTCATCACCACCGACGCCGTGGTCCCCGCCGCCGACCTCGACACGGCGCTGCGCGCCGCCACCCGGGTCACCTTCGACCGGCTCGACTCCGACGGCTGCATGTCGACCAACGACACGGTGACCGTGCTGGCCAGCGGCGCCAGCGGGATCACGCCGTCGCTGCCCGACTTCACCGAGGCGCTGACCCAGGCCGTGCACCGACCTCGCGATGCAGCTGCTCCACGACGCCGAGGGCGCCGACCACGAGATCGCGATCACCGACCCTCAACGCCGCGACCGAGGACGAGGCCGTCGAGGTCGGCCCGCAGCGTGGCCCGCAGCAACCTGTTCAAGGCCGCGGTGTTCGGCAAGGACCCCAACTGGGGCCGGGTGCTGGCCGTCGATCGGCACCACCCAGGCGGCGTTCGACCCCGCCGACCTCGACGTCGCGATGAACGGCGTCTGGGTCTGCCAGGCAGTCGACGCCCGCACGACGACCCGGCGACTCGTCGACCTCAGCGGCCGCGAGGTCACCGTGACCATCGACCTCAAGTCCGGCGACCGAGCGGGCGACCGTCTGGACCAACGACCTCACCCACGCCTACGTCCACGAGAACAGCGCCTACAGCTCATGACGCCGACACCCGACGCCCGACCTCGCCAAGGCCGCACGTCCTCGCCGACGCCCTGCCGTGGCTCAAGGCGCTACCACGGCAAGATCGTCGTGGTGAAGTACGGCGGCAACGCCATGACCGACGACGTGCTCAAGCGCGCCTTCGCCGAGGACATCGCGTTCCTGCGCTTCGCCGGCTTCAAGCCGGTCGTCGTGCACGGCGGTGGACCGCAGATCTCTCGCGATGCTCGACCGGCTCGGCATCGAGTCGGAGTTCCGCGGCGGCCTGCGGGTCACCACCCCCGAGGCGATGGACGTGGTCCGGATGGTGCTCGTCGGCCAGGTCCAGCGCGAGCTGGTCGGCCTGATCAACGAGCACGGGCCGCTCGCCGTCGGCCTGTCCGGCGAGGACGCCGGCCTGTTCACCGCCAAGCAGACCAACACCGTCGTCGACGGCGAGGAGGTCGACCTCGGCCTGGTCGGCGAGGTCGCCCAGGTGCGGCCCGAGGCGGTGCTCGACCTGATCGAGGCCGGCCGGATCCCGGTGGTCTCGAGCGTCGCGCCCGACGTCCGACGGCGTCGTGCACAACGTCAACGCCGACACCGCGGCCGCGGCCCTGGCCGTCGCCCTGGGTGCCGAGAAGCTGCTCGTCCTCACCGACGTCGAGGGCCTCTACCGCGACTGGCCCGACAGTCGACGACGTCGTCGGCGAGATCAGCCCGGAGGCCCTTGCCGAGCTGCTGCCGACCCTGGACGCGGGGATGATCCCCAAGATGCGCGCCTGCCTCGACGCGGTCCTCGGCGGCGTCCCGCGGGCGACCGTCGTCGACGGCCGCGAGCCGCACGCCGTCCTGCTCGAGCTCTTCACCGACGAGGGCGTCGGCACCCAGGTGCTGCCCGGCGTCGAGACCAAGACCCGGAAGGCACGAGACGCCTCATGACCGATGCTCAGAGCTTCCAGGAGCGCTACGCCGGCGCCGCTGATGAACACCTTCGGCCCGCCCAGGCTGGCGCTGGTCCGGGGCGAGGGCGCCCACGTGTGGGACGACCGACGGCAACGAGTACGTCGACCTGCTCGGCGGCATCGCCGTCAACGCGCTCGGCCACGGCCACCCCGCGCTGGTCGCCGCCGTGACCCAGCAGCTCGAGACGCTCGGCCACATCTCCAACTTCTTCGCCAGCCCGAGCCCAGGTCGAGCTCGCCGAGACGCTCGTGGGCCTGCTCGACGCCGGTCCGGCCAAGGTGTTCTTCACCAACTCCGGCACCGAGGCCAACGAGGCGGCGTTCAAGCTCACCCGGCGCACCGGCCGCACCCACGTGGTCGCGGCCGAGGGCGGCTTCCACGGCCGCACCATGGGCGCGCTCGCGCTGACCTCCAAGGAGGCCTACCGCGACGCCGTTCGAGCCGCTGCCCGGCGACGTCACCTTCGTGCCGTACGGCGACGCCGAGGCGCTTGCGGCCGCAGTGACCGACCAGACGGCGGCTGTCCTGCTCGAGCCGATCCAGGGCGAGGCCGGCGTCGTCGTCCCGCCCGAGGGCTACCTCGCGGCCGCCCGCGCCATCGGCTGACGAGCACGGCGCCCTGCTGTGGCTCGACGAGGTGCAGACCGGCATCGGCCGGACCGGAGCCTGGTTCGCCCACCAGGCCTGCGGTGTGCGACCCGATGTCGTGACCGTGGCCAAGGGCCTGGGCGGCGGCTTCCCGATCGGCGCCTGCATCGGCGTCGGCGCCGCCGGCGACCTGCTCGAGCCCGGCAACCACGGCACGCACCTTCGGCGGCAACCCGGTCGCGTGCGCGGCCGCCCTCGCCGTGCTCCGCACCATCGACGCCGGACGGCCTGCTCGACCAGGCGACGGTCCTGGGCCAGAAGCTCCGCGACGGTCTCGCGGCCGACCCGCGGGTGACCGAGGTGCGCGGTGAGGGGCTGCTGATCGGTCTCGACCTCGTCGCCGACCGGTCCGCGGAGGTCGCCTCCGCCGCGCTGGCGGCGGGCTTCATCGTCAACAACCCGACCCCGCAACGCATCCGGCTCGCCCCCCCGCTGGTCCTCTCCGAGGACGACGCAGCGGCGTTCCTGGCCGCCTGGCCGGCGATCCTCGACGAGGCGGGCCTGTGATGGTCACGCCCCGGAGAGTCAGGCACTTCCTCGCCGACGACGACCTGAGCCCCGCCGAGCAGGCAGAGGTGCTCGACCTCGCGGCGCACCTCAAGCTCGCACCGTACGACGCGCGCCCCTCGAGGGGCCGCGGTCGGTCGCGATGATCTTCGACAAGCCGACGCTGCGGACCCAGGTGTCCTTCGCGGCCGGCATCGCCGAGCTCGGCGGCAACCCGATGCTGGTCGACGGCCGGCTCGCCGGCATCGGCGTCCGAGAGTCGGTCGAGGACGTCGCCCGGGTGCTCGGCCGCCAGGTCGTCCTCGGTCGTCTGGCGGACCTTCGAGCAGTCCGACCTCGAGCTGATGGCGGAGTACTCCGGCGTGCCGGTCGTCAACGCCCTGACCGACGAGTTCCACCCCTGCCAGCTCCTCGCCGACCTGCTGACCGTCGCGAGCACAAGGGCGCACTGGCCGGCCTCACGGTCGCCTTCGTCGGCGACGCCGCCAACAACATGGGCAACTCCTGGCTGCTCGCCGGGGCGACGGCGGGCATGCACGTGCGGCTGGCCGGGCCGTCGGGCTACCTGCCGAGCGAGGCGATGTTCGAGCGCGCCGCCAGGATCGCGGCGACGACGGGTGGATCGCGTCACGGGTCTGTCCGACCCGGTGGCGGCCGTCGCCGGCGCCGACGTCGTCGTCACCGACACCTGGGTGTCGATGGGCAAGGAGGACGAGGAGGTCGCCAGGGAGGCGGTCTTCGCGTCGTACTCGCTCACCGAGGCCCTGCTCGCGCACGCCCAGGCCGACGCGGTGGTGCTGCACTGCCTGCCGGCCTACCGCGGCAAGGAGATCGTCGGCCGAGGTGATCGACGGTCCGCAGAGCGTGGTCTGGGACGAGGCCGAGAACCGCCGGCACGCCCAGAAGGCGATCCTGACCTTCCTGATGGAGGCTTCGTCGTGACGGGTCCCCCTGACACCGCACTGCGCCCCGCGACCAAGAACGCGCGCCACGACAGATCGTCGACCTGGTCCTGCACCACGAGGTCCACTCGCAGACCGAGCTCGCCGCACTGCTCGCCGACCAGGGCGTGCACGTCACGCAGGCGACGCTCTCGCGCGACCTCGTCGAGCTCGACGCCGTCAAGGTGCGCTCGACCTCGGGCGCCCTGGTCTACGCCGTCCCCGGCGAGGGCGGCGACCGACGCCCGGCGACTCCGGGGGAGACGGCGGCCGGCGCCGTACCGCCTCGCCCGGCTGGCGCGGAGCTCCTCGTGAGCGCCGAGGCCAGCGCCAACCTGGTCGTGCTGCGCACGCCGCCGGGCGCCGCGCAGTTCCTCGCCTCGGCCTTCGACAAGGCCGACCTGCCCGACGTCCTCGGCACCATCGCCGGCGACGACACCGTGCTGGTGATCGGCCGCGACCCCGCAGGCGGCGACGAGCTGGTGCGACGATTCCTCGCGCTGGCCGATCACGCCCCCGACGAGAGCAAGGACGACTGATGAGCAAGGTCCTCACCTCCCTGCCCGACGGGCGAGCGCGTCGGCATCGCCTTCTCCGGCGGCCTCGACACCTCGGTGGCGGTCGCCTGGATGCGCGACAAGGGCGCGATCCCGTGCACCTACACCGCCGACATCGGGCAGTACGACGAGCCCGACATCTCCGGCGTCCCGTCCCGCGCGCTGGAGTACGGCGCCGAGATCGCCCGCGCGGTCGACTGCAAGGGCCCACTGGTCGAGGAGGGCCTGGCCGCGCTCGCGTGCGGCGCGTTCCACGTCCGCTCCGGTGGCCGCGCGTACTTCAACACCACGCCGCTGGGTCGTGCCGTGACCGGCACGATGCTGGTTCGCGCGATGCACGAGGACGGCGTCGACATCTGGGGCGACGGCTCGACGTTCAAGGGCAACGACATCGAGCGGTTCTACCGCTACGGCCTGCTCGCCAACCCCGAGCTGCGGATCTACAAGCCGTGGCTGGACGCCGACTTCGTGCACGAGCTCGGCGGCCGCGCGGAGATGAGCCAGTGGCTCACCGAGCACGGACCTCCCGTACCGCGACTCGCCAGGAGAAGGCGTACTCCACCGACGCCAACATCTGGGGCGCCACCCACGAGGCCAAGACCCTCGAGCACCTCGACGTCTCACTCGAGATCGTCGAGCCGATCATGGGCGTGAAGTTCTGGGACCCCGCCGTCGCGATCGCCCCCGAGGACGTCACGATCCGGTTCCATCAGGGCCGTCCCGTCGCGATCAACGGTACGGAGCTGTCGACGACCCGGTGGCGCTGGTCCACGAGGCCAACGCGATCGGCGGGCGGCACGGCCTCGGCATGTCCGACCAGATCGAGAACCGGATCATCGAGGCCAAGTCTCGCGGCATCTACGAGGCACCGGGAATGGCGCTGCTCTGGATCGCCTACGAGCGGCTCCTCAACGCGATCCACAACGAGGACACCGTCGCCAACTACCACGCACGAGGGCCGCCGGCTCGGCCGGCTGCTCTACGAGGGCCGGTGGCTCGACCCGCAGGCGCTGATGCTGCGCGAGTCGCTGCAGCGCTGGGTGGCCTCGCTCGTCACCGGCGAGGTCACGCTGCGGCTGCGGCGCGGTGAGGACTACTCGATCCTGCGCACCGACGGGCCCGCACTTCTCCTACCACCCGGACAAGCTCTCGATGGAGCGCACCGAGAACGCCGCGTTCGGGCCGACCGACCGGATCGGCCAGCTGACGATGCGCAACCTCGACATCGCCGACTCGCGCTCGATGCTGGAGCTGTACGCCAGCCCAGCCGCTCGACCAGGGCCAGGTGCTCGTCGAGAACGGCATCCTGCTCGGCGCGCTGCCCGCCGGTGGCGGCGACCGGATCGCGGCCAACCCGTCCGTGGATCCGGACGCGGACGATGCACTCGATGCCGCCGCGATGGAGTTCGGCACCGACTGATGGAGACCAATGCCTGAGACCACCCCCGAGACCACCCCCGCCACGAACACGGGGAAGCTCTGGGGCGCGCGCTTCGACGGTGGACCGTCGCCGGAGCTCGAGGCCCTCTCGAGGTCGACGCACTTCGACTGGCGGCTGACGCTCTATGACATCGCCGGGTCGCACGCCCACGCCAAGGCACTGGGCGCGGCCGGGCTGCTGACCACGGCCGACGAGGCCGCGCTGCACGCAGGTCTGGACATCCTGGCGCGGCGGTACGAGGCCGGCGACCTGCACCCGGAGGAGTCCGACGAGGACGTGCACGGCGCCCTCGAGCGGATGCTGCTCGACGAGGTGGGCGTGGACCTCGGTGGCCGGCTGCGCGCCGGCGCGGTCGCGCAACGACCAGATCGCGACGCTGCTCGCGGTGCTACCTGCGCGACCACGCGCGTCGCGATCACGGCGCTGGTTCTCGACCTGGTCGACGCGCTCGCGGACCAGGCCACGCGAGCACCTCGGCGCCGTGATGCCCGGCCGCACCCACCTCCAGCACGCGCAGCCGGTCCTGCTCTCGCACCACCTGCTCGCGCACGCGTGGCCCCTGCTGCGCGACGTCGACCGGCTGCGCCGACTGGCGGCGCGCGGACGTCCGCGGACTCGCCGTACGGCGGCGGCGCGCTTGCCGGCTCCAGCCTCGGCCTCGACCCGGTGCTCGTCGCCGACGAGCTCGGGTTCACGCGGTCCGGCGGCCAACTCGATCGACGGCACGTCAGCGCGTGACTTCGCCGCGGAGTTCGCGTTCGTCTGCGCGCAGATCGGCGTCGACGTCAGCCGGCTCGCGGAGGAGGTGATCCTCTGGTCGACCCGGGAGTTCGGCTTCGTGACGCTTGCACGACTCGTGGTCGACGGGGTCGAGCATCATGCCGCAGAAGAAGAACCCCGACATCGCCGAGCTCGCCCGCGGCAAGGCCGGCCGGCTGATCGGCAACCTGACCGGCCTGCTGGCCACGCTCAAGGCACTCCCGCTGGCCTACAACCGCGACCTCCAGGAGGACAAGGAGCCGGTCTTCGACTCGGTCGACACCCTCGAGGTGCTGCTCCCGGCTGTCGCAGGGCTGGTGGCGACGCTCGACTTCGACACCGACCGGATGGCGGTGCTGGCACCGCAGGGCTTCTCGCTGGCGACCGACGTGGCTGAGTGGCTGGTGCGTCAGGACGTGCCGTTCCGGGTCGCCCACGAGGTCGCCGGCGCCTGCGTGCGGCGCTGCGAGGAGCTCGGCTGCGACCTCGACCAGCTGAGCGACCAGCAGCTCGCCGCGGTGCACCCCGCGCTCACGCCGGCGGTGCGCGACGTGCTGACCGTCGAGGGGTCCGTGGCCTCGCGCGACGGGCATGGTGGCACCGCGCCGGCGCGAGTCTCCGAGCAGCTCGCCGAGCTCAGGACCGCTGCGAGGACCGCCAGGGGCGCTCTTGACTGACCTGGCGGTCCTGCAGTGCGGACCTGGGTGACGCCCGATTTGTCTCCGCGGTGCCAGCGTTGCTAGATTCCTGCGTGTCGCACAGCGCGGCTCCCCCAATCTGGGGCCTTCGGCCCGAACAAGTGGGAGCAGCCAGAGCGGTAGCCACGACCAGCCCGACACGCTCCACTCGTCGAGTTGACCGAGTCAGACTGGTCCGGTAAGTTTTTGCAGGTTGCCCCGAAGCGGTCCCGAGAGGGACGGAGGCGGTGCGCGTCTGATGTTTGAGAACTCAACAGTGTGTCATAGTCGACGAATTAATTTGTTATGCCCCGTCTTCTAGTCAAAGCTCATTCGAGCAGAGATCAGAGACGGTTCTTTTGGTGAGACAATGATTCTGACAATTTAGTCAGTCTCGTTCTCTTGTCAGGCATCTCTTCTTGTCGGCACCACCTCGGTGGAGTCGGCTGCACAACTTCAATGGAGAGTTTGATCCTGGCTCAGGACGAACGCTGGCGGCGTGCTTAACACATGCAAGTCGAGCGGTAAGGCTCCTTCGGGAGTACACGAGCGGCGAACGGGTGAGTAACACGTGAGTAATCTGCCCTTCACTTCGGGATAACCACCGGAAACGGTGGCTAATACCGGATACGACCAGCCTTCGCATGAGGTGCTGGTGGAAAGTCTTTTCGGTGAGGGATGTGCTCGCGGCCTATCAGCTTGTTGGTGAGGTAATGGCTCACCAAGGCTTCGACGGGTAGCCGGCCTGAGAGGGTGACCGGCCACACTGGGACTGAGACACGGCCCAGACTCCTACGGGAGGCAGCAGTGGGGAATATTGGACAATGGGCGAAAGCCTGATCCAGCAACGCCGCGTGAGGGATGACGGCCTTCGGGTTGTAAACCTCTTTCAGTACCGACGAAGCGCCCTGTGGGTGGTGACGGTAGGTACAGAAGAAGCACCGGCCAACTACGTGCCAGCAGCCGCGGTAATACGTAGGGTCCGAGCGTTGTCCGGAATTATTGGGCGTAAAGGGCTCGTAGGCGGTTTGTCGCGTCGGGAGTGAAAACTTACAGCTTAACTGTGAGCTTGCTTTCGATACGGGCAGACTTGAGGTATTCAGGGGAGAACGGAATTCCTGGTGTAGCGGTGAAATGCGCAGATATCAGGAGGAACACCGGTGGCGAAGGCGGTTCTCTGGGAATGTACCTGACGCTGAGGAGCGAAAGTGTGGGGAGCGAACAGGATTAGATACCCTGGTAGTCCACACCGTAAACGTTGGGCGCTAGGTGTGGGGCCTATTCCATGGGTTCCGTGCCGCAGCTAACGCATTAAGCGCCCCGCCTGGGGAGTACGGCCGCAAGGCTAAAACTCAAAGGAATTGACGGGGGCCCGCACAAGCGGCGGAGCATGCGGATTAATTCGATGCAACGCGAAGAACCTTACCTGGGTTTGACATATGCCGGAAAGCTCTAGAGATAGAGCCCCTTTTGTCGGTATACAGGTGGTGCATGGCTGTCGTCAGCTCGTGTCGTGAGATGTTGGGTTAAGTCCCGCAACGAGCGCAACCCTCGTCCTATGTTGCCAGCAGGTCATGCCGGGGACTCATAGGAGACTGCCGGGGTCAACTCGGAGGAAGGTGGGGATGACGTCAAGTCATCATGCCCCTTATGTCCAGGGCTTCACGCATGCTACAATGGCCGGTACAAAGGGCTGCGATACCGCAAGGTGGAGCGAATCCCAAAAAGCCGGTCTCAGTTCGGATTGGGGTCTGCAACTCGACCCCATGAAGTCGGAGTCGCTAGTAATCGCAGATCAGCAACGCTGCGGTGAATACGTTCCCGGGCCTTGTACACACCGCCCGTCACGTCACGAAAGTCGGCAACACCCGAAGCCGGTGGCCCAACCCTTGTGGAGGGAGCCGTCGAAGGTGGGGCTGGCGATTGGGACGAAGTCGTAACAAGGTAGCCGTACCGGAAGGTGCGGCTGGATCACCTCCTTTCTAAGGAGTCAGTGGCCATGAATGACTCAGCCATCAGGGCTGGGTCTGGTGGTGCTACTCACTAGTGGAATCGTCGACGAATGACGCCGCTCGACTCGAGCGATCTCTCAGTACTGCAACCTGTTCACTCAGGGCTGGCGTGGAACCTGGGATCGGGAGAGCCGGCGGGGTCCTGGCACACTGTTGGGTCCTGAGGCATCAGGACTGCAGCGATTGCAGAGCCTCGAGCTCTTGCCCTCACGGCACCGGACGCCTCACCGCGTCTGGGCCGCGCAGGCATGCACATTGAACTCTGAATAGTGGACGCGAGCATCTTCGCGACATTCCTCCACGGGGTGTCGCGATTTTCAGTCTCTCTCATCGATTGTGTGAGGGACGACTGGTCTTTTGTAGCTGAGTATTTTATCAGCTCGACGAGGTTGCAAGCACGCCGGCATCAGAACCGGTGTGTGGTCTTCGTTGAGTATTTGTGAGACAAGCTATGAAGGGCACATGGTGGATGCCTTGGCATCAAGAGCCGATGAAGGACGTAGGAGCCTGCGATAAGCCCTGGGGAGTTGGCAAACGAGCTGTGATCCGGGGATTTCCGAATGGGGAAACCCAGCTGGAGTCATGTCCAGTTACCCACGCCTGAATATATAGGGCGTGCGGAGGGAACGTGGGGAAGTGAAACATCTCAGTACCCACAGGAAGAGAAAACAAAAGTGATTCCGAGAGTAGTGGCGAGCGAAATCGGAAGAGGCCAAACCTCATGCTGTGTGATACCCGGCAGGGGTTGCAGGTGGGGGGTTGTGGGACCAGTCAGGTCGTTCTGCCGGACGACCACGAAGTCAGAAAGCTCAGAGGAAGTCGAAGTCGGCTGGAAAGCCACGCCGTAGAGGGTGATAGCCCCGTATGCGTAAGCCTGAGCCTTCGAGTCTGGTATCCCAAGTAACACGGAACCCCTGAAATTCCGTGTGAATCTGGCGGGACCACCCGTTAAGCCTAAATACTCCTTGATGACCGATAGCGGACAAGTACCGTGAGGGAAAGGTGAAAAGTACCCCTGGCGGGGAGTGAAATAGTACCTGAAACCATGTGCCTACAATCCGTTGGAGCCTGTACTTGTATGGGTGACAGCGTGCCTTTTGAAGAATGAGCCTGCGAGTTTGCGTTGTGTTGCGAGGTTAACCCGTGTGGGGAAGCCGTAGCGAAAGCGAGTCCGAATAGGGCGATTGAGTAGCACGATCAAGACCCGAAGCGGAGTGATCTATCCATGGGCAGGTTGAAGCGCGGGTAAGACCGCGTGGAGGACCGAACCCACTTAGGTTGAAAACTGAGGGGATGACCTGTGGATAGGGGTGAAAGGCCAATCAAACTCCGTGATAGCTGGTTCTCCCCGAAATGCATTTAGGTGCAGCGTCACGTGTTTCTTGCCGGAGGTAGAGCACTGGATAGCCGATGGGCCCGACCAGGTTACTGACGTTAGCCAAACTCCGAATGCCGGTAAGTGAGAGCGCGGCAGTGAGACAGTGGGGGATAAGCTCCATTGTCGAGAGGGAAACAGCCCAGACCATCAGCTAAGGCCCCTAAGCGGTGACTAAGTGGAAAAGGATGTGGAGTCGCAGTGACAACCAGGAGGTTGGCTTGGAAGCAGCCACCCTTGAAAGAGTGCGTAATAGCTCACTGGTCAAGTGATTCCGCGCCGACAATGTAGCGGGGCTCAAGTCATCCGCCGAAGCTATGGCATTCAGACGTTAAGACTAGCCTTCGTGGTTCAGTTGTCTGGATGGGTAGGGGAGCGTCGTGTCGCGAGTGAAGCGTCGGAGTGATCCAGGGGTGGACGCGACACGAGTGAGAATGCAGGCATGAGTAGCGAATGAGGAGTGAGAAACTCCTCCGCCGAATGATCAAGGGTTCCAGGGTCAAGCTAATCTGCCCTGGGTAAGTCGGGACCTAAGGCGAGGCCGACAGGCGTAGTCGATGGACAACGGGTTGATATTCCCGTACCGGCAAAGTAGCGCCCATGACGAACCCGGTGATGCTAACTGCCCGAAACCATGCTTACTGAACCCTTCGGGGGGATGGGGCATGGCGGAGCGCAGGACCCGAACCAGTAGTAGTCAAGCGATGGGGTGACGCAGGAAGGTAGTCCAACCGTGGCGATGGTTGACCACGGCTAAGCGCGTAGGGCTGACGATAGGCAAATCCGTCGTCTCGTATGCCTGAGACGTGACAGGGAGCCATTATTGGCGAAGTCGATGATCCTATGCTGTCGAGAAAAACCTCTAGCGAGCTACGCGCCGCCCGTACCCCAAACCGACTCAGGTGATCAGGTAGAGAATACCAAGGCGATCGAGTGAACCATGGTTAAGGAACTCGGCAAAATGCCCCCGTAACTTCGGGAGAAGGGGGGCCGGATCCGTCAAGGCACTTGCAGCCGGAAGCGGTGATGGCCGCAGAGACCAGGCCCAAGCGACTGTTTACTAAAAACACAGGTCCGTGCGAAGTCGTAAGACGATGTATACGGACTGACTCCTGCCCGGTGCTGGAAGGTTAAGGGGACGGGTTAGCTCTTTTGAGCGAAGCTCAGAACTTAAGCCCCAGTAAACGGCGGTGGTAACTATAACCATCCTAAGGTAGCGAAATTCCTTGTCGGGTAAGTTCCGACCTGCACGAATGGAGTAACGACTTGGGCGCTGTCTCAACCGTGGACTCGGCGAAATTGCACTACGAGTAAAGATGCTCGTTACGCGCGGCAGGACGGAAAGACCCCGGGACCTTTACTATAGTTTGGTATTGGTGTTTGGTTCGGCTTGTGTAGGATAGGTGGGAGACTTTGAAGCTTGGACGCCAGTTCAGGTGGAGTCAACGTTGAAATACCACTCTGGTCGTACTAGATGTCTAACCTAGGTCCGTAATCCGGATCAGGGACAGTGCCTGATGGGTAGTTTAACTGGGGCGGTTGCCTCCTAAAATGTAACGGAGGCGCTCAAAGGTTCCCTCAGCCTGGTTGGCAATCAGGTGTTGAGTGTAAGTGCACAAGGGAGCTTGACTGTGAGACGTGACATGTCGAGCAGGGACGAAAGTCGGAACTAGTGATCCGGCGCCGGCATGTGGAAGCGGCGTCGCTCAACGGATAAAAGGTACCCCGGGGATAACAGGCTGATCTTCCCCAAGAGTCCATATCGACGGGATGGTTTGGCACCTCGATGTCGGCTCGTCGCATCCTGGGGCTGGAGTAGGTCCCAAGGGTTGGGCTGTTCGCCCATTAAAGCGGCACGCGAGCTGGGTTTAGAACGTCGTGAGACAGTTCGGTCCCTATCCGCCGCGCGCGCAGGAAACTTGAGAAAGGCTGTCCCTAGTACGAGAGGACCGGGATGGACGAACCTCTGGTGTGCCAGTTGTTCCGCCAGGAGCACGGCTGGTTGGCTACGTTCGGAAGTGATAACCGCTGAATGCATCTAAGCGGGAAGCACGTTTCAAGATGAGGTTTCCCACTACGTTAAGTAGGTAAGGCCCCCAGCAGAACACTGGGTTGATAGGCCGGAGGTGTACAGCAGTAATGCCTAGCCGACCGGTACTAATAGGCCGAGGGCTTGTCCCACAAATGCTCAACCAAGACCACACACGTTGCGCTCGCGTCCACTAACAGAGTCACCCACGATTTTGCGGGGTGCCAGAAGCCTTGGGCTTCGGCACTGTCGCTCAAGAGTTACGGCGGCCACAGCGAAAGGGAAATACCCGGTCCCATCCCGAACCCGGAAGTCAAGCCTTTCAGCGCCGATGGTACTGCAGTCGAGAGGCTGTGGGAGAGTAGGACGCCGCCGGACATTCTTTGACCAGGGCCACCCCTTAGCGGGGTGGCCCTGGTGTCATTTCTGGTGGCTATTCGGGCGTTGAATCCTTGGCCGCCACGACAACGTTCAAGCCGGTAGTCGTCCACAGGTAGCCCCTCCGGGGCATTGTCCACAGCCTGGCAGGGTGGGCCGAGTCCGACGTCGGCCCCGACCGCGAGCGTGGTCTCGGAGGTGGTGACATGACAGCAGCCACAAGCGAGGTCGCGCACGTCAACGAGGTTCGACTCATCGGCAGGCTCTCCGCCGACCCTGCCGAGCTGACGCTGCCGAGTGGCGACACGCTCTGGACGTTTCGCCTAGTGGTGGACCGGTCCCGCGGCAGCGCTCGACCGGGACACCAGCTGGACACGCTCGACTGCGCGGTCTGGGGAGGGCGGGTGAAGCGCTCGGTCCCCTCGTGGGGAGCAGGCGACCTGGTCGAGGTGACGGGGGCTATCCGGCGGCGCTTCTATGCGGCGGGGGCGGCCAAGGTGTCGAGATACCAGGTCGAGGTGAGCGGCGGCCGGATCATTCGTCGCGCAACGAGCGGATGAGCACTCCCGGGCTCGGCTTCGGCTGGAAGGACGTCGCCTTCTCGGGGAGCAGACGATCCGCGGTGGCCACCGCGAGCACCACGTCGACGTCCGGGGCAGGCATCAGCACGGCGACGCCCCCGGAGCGGCGGAGCTGGTTCAGGGTCGCCGCAACCGAGTGGTGGTGGTGGATCCGCGACGGCCCGCGACCGAGGGCGGGCACCACGTCGTCGTGCAGGGCCTCGACAGCTGCGCGGTCGGGCGGCAGGTCGAGCTTGAGTGTCGCCCACTTCCTGCCGTCGGTCGCCACCAGCGTGAGCGGGCCGAGTGCCTCGAGGGCCGCGGTCTCCTCGACCAGGTCGTACCCGACACCCGCGATCTCCGCGGCGGCCGCGAGATCTGTGAGAGTCACCCCGCTGAGCACCCGGTGGATCGGCCCGAGGAACAGCGGCGTGTCCTCCTGGTCGACGAGCATCGCCAGACCTCGGTCGAACGCGCCTCCGGGCTCGCGGGCCTGCATCCGCAGGTACGCCGCGTAGCGGTGGTGCCCATCGGCGATCAGGGCGCGGGACTCGGCCAGCCCACGGGCCAGGCCGGCCAGGATCTGGGGATCGCGGATCGCCCAGATCCGGTGCCGCTGGTCGTTGCGGTCCACGAAGTCGTCGGTCGGCTCGCTATCCGCCACCGCTCTCACCAGGGCGCGGACCTCGGCCGGTGCGCGGTGCACGAGCAGGATCGGTGCCGGGTTCATCGCGAGCTGGGTCATCCGGTCGGCCAGCGAGTCCGCCTGGGCCGGGTGGATGCCCTCGTGGGGCAGCACGGCACGATCATCGGGGCTCGAGGCCCGGTGGGAGACGTCGAGGGCCCCCACCAGACCCCGCACGGTCAGCCCCGCCTCGGTGTACTCGTGCAACCAGAGGGCCGGCTCCGGGTCGCGGCGCAGCTGCCCGCGCTCCTGCCACTGGCTGAGACGGGCGGCGACGGCCCGGTACGGTCGGGCGAACAGCCGTCGCGATGCCGGGTCCCCGATGCGTCGGGCGTTCAGTCGCAGGGCATGGAAGGGCTCGAGGCGCAGTGGCCGGCCGACGTACGGAGGGGTCACCACCGCGCGGGAGTCCATCGTCCAATTCTAGGAGCCGCGTCCCAGGGACCGTGGCGTTCGGGAGGTGTGGGGGTGCTCGAGGGCTCGGACGTCCCGCTCTGCGAGGAGTACGACCTCGCGATGCTCGACCTGGACGGGGTGGTCTATGTCGGGCCCCGATGCGGTGCCTGGTGCGCCCGGCCACGTCGAGGCCGTGCGAGCCGCGGGCATGCGGGTCGCGTTCGTCACCAACAACGCCCTACGTCCACCGGACGGCGTGGCTGCGCACCTGCGCGAGCTCGGGATGACCGCCGAGCCGGCCGACGTGGTCACCTCCGCCCAGGCGGCCGCGCGGGTGCTCGTCGAGCGACTGGGTGTGGGCGCGCGGGTGATCCTGCTCGGTGCCGAGGGCCTGGACCGGGCGCTGCGCGCCGAGGGCCTGGAGCCGGTCGGAGTGACCGACGAGGCGGTGGCGGTGGTGACCGGCTACGGACCCGAGGTGCTGTGGCGGGAGATCATGCGCGCCGCCGTACGTATCCGCGACGGGCTCTGGTGGGTCGCGAGCAACACCGACCTGACCATCCCGACGGCGTTCGGGGTCGCTCCGGGACACGGAGTGCTGGTCGAGACGATCCGGCGCTTCTCCGGTGTCGAGCCCGTGGTCGCCGGCAAGCCGTCGCGACCGCTGCTGGACGAGACGGTCCGCCGGGTCGGTGGGGCCCGGCCCCTGATGGTCGGCGACCGACTCGACACCGACATCGAGGGCGCCCGCAACGCCGGCGTCGACTCCCTGCTGGTGCTCACCGGGGTGACCCGGCTGCCGGAGCTGGTCGCGGCCGCACCGGCGGAGCGGCCCACATACCTGTCGGTCGACCTGGCGGGCCTGACCACCTGCCACCCGGATGTGCCGCTGCGCGCCGAGGAGGCCGCCGTGGGTGGGTGGACGGTGGGTGCGCCCGAGGGGCGCCTTTCGGTGTCCGGCGAGGGCTCTGCCGACGACTGGTGGCGGGCCGTGGCCCAGGCCGCGTGGGCCTATGCCGACCGGTCGGGGGGGCATGTCGACATCAGGGGCGTGACACCACCGCGATAGCCTCGCGCCATGTCTCAGATGCAGACCGGCCTGACGAGCGTGGACACCGTCGTGGAGTCGGTGACGGCGCTGGACGGCCGGCGCGGTCGAGGAGCACGTCCCGGTCTTCGAGCGGGCCCACGACGAGCTCCGCCGAGCCTTGGACGACGCGCCCGTCGAGTAGGTCGCAGCCACCGTGCCGCGTCGACTCCGTCTGGACGCCGAGCTGGTCCGACGGGGGCTGGCCCGGTCGCGTGACCATGCCGCCGAGCTGGTCGCGGCCGGGCGTGTCAAGGTCGCGGGGGCCGCCGCCACCAAGCCCGCCACCGGCGTGACCACCGACGTGGCGATCGTGGTGCGCGACGACCCGGGCCGGGCGGAGTACGTCTCTCGCGGGGGGCACAAGCTCGCGGGTGCGCTGGCGGCGTTCGGTCCGGCCGGTTTCCGCGTCGCTGGGCGGCGCTGCCTGGACGCGGGCGCCTCCACCGGGGGGTTCACCGACGTGCTGCTGCGCGCCGGCGCGGCGAGGTGGTGGCCGTGGACGTGGGCTACGGCCAGCTCGCGTGGTCGCTGCGTCAGGACGACCGGGTGTCGGTCCACGACCGCACCAACATCCGCGACCTTGACCGCCCAGGCCATCGGCGGGTCCGGTCGATGTGGTGGTGGGCGACCTGTCGTTCATCTCGCTGCTGCTCGTCCTCGACGCCGCTGCTCGCGGTCACCCGCGAGAACGGCGACCTGGCGCTGATGGTCAAGCCGCAGTTCGAGGTCGGCAAGGACCGGCTCGGCAAGGGCGGTGTCGTCCGCGACCTGGGCCTTCGTGCCGAGGCGGTCGCGAGGGTCGCGGACGCGGCGGCCGAGCGCGGATGGGGCGCCCGGGCCGTGGCCGCGAGCCCGCTCCCGGGCCCCTCGGGCAACGTGGAGTTCTTCCTGTGGCTGCGCCACGGGCCGGCCCGGATCGACCTCGCCGACATCGAACGCGCTGTGCAGGGTGCCGACGCAGCGGGGGTGCCGGATGAGAGGCTTGACCCATGATTCAGCCCGAGCCACGTCGCGTGCTGCTGCTCGCCCACACGGGTCGAGACGCGGCACGGGAGGTGACGCTCGCGTTCTGCAAGGCGCTGACCAGCCACGGCCTGCTCGTGCGGATGCTCGAGGAAGAGGCAGCCGACCTGGACCTGGACGAGACGTCCTACGACCCGCCCCTGGAGGTGGTCGGCTCGGCGACCGATGCCGGTGCCGACTGCGAGATCGCTGTGGTGGTCGGCGGCGACGGCGTCGATCCTGCGCGCCGCCGAGGTGACCTGGTCGAGCGGCACCCCGGTGCTGGGGGTCAACCTCGGGCACGTCGGGTTCCTGGCCGAGGCCGAGTCCGACGACGTCGAGGCCACGATCGAGGCCATCGTCCACCGCACCTAGACCTCCGAGGACCGGCTCACCCTGGACGTGCGGGCCTACCGCGACGGCGAGCTGGTGACCCATACCTTCGCCCTCAACGAGGCCAGCGTCGAGAAGGCCGCCCGAGAGCGGATGATCGAGGTCGTCGTCGAGATCGACGACCGGCCGCTGTCGCGGTGGGGCTGCGACGGTGTGGTGCTGCGCCACCCCGACGGGATCGACGGCCTACAACTTCAGCGCGGGTGGCCCGGTGGTGTGGCCCGGCGTCGAGGCGCTCGCTGGTCGTGCCGATCAGCGCGCACGCCCTGTTCGCGCGGCCGTTGGTCGTGGCTCCCGACTCGATCGCTCGCGGTCGAGGTGATCGCCCGCACTGACGGAGCCGGGGTGCTGTGGTGCGACGGGCGGCGGACGGTCGACCTGCCGCCGGGGGCCCGGATCGAGGTACGCCGCGGCGAACGCCCGGTCCGGCTGGCGCGGCTGCATCGGGCTCCCTTCACCGACCGGCTGGTCGCGAAGTTCGACCTCCCCGTCGACGGCTGGCGAGGCTCCGCCGAGCGCCGGCGGCGCCGAGGGACAGGCAGAGGGCCAGCCGCGGGGGATGCGGGTGCTTGAGGAGATCCGCATCGCTCAGCTCGGGGTCATCGACTCCTCGACCCTGGAGCTGGGTCCGGGGCTCACGGTCATCACCGGGGAGACCGGCGCGGGCAAGACCATGCTCGTCACGGCGCTCGGACTGCTGCTCGGCGGGCGAGCCGATTCAGGTGCGGTCCGCACCGGCGCCAAGACCGCGCGCGTCGAGGGAGTCGTGGACGCCTCGATGCTGCCTGGCTTCGCGGACGCGGTCGACGAGGCCGGCGGCGAGGTCGAGGACGGCCGCGTCGTCCTGGCCCGCAACCTGTCCGCGGAGGGTCGTTCGCGAGCCTTCGTGGGCGGCGCCTCGGTCCCGGTGGCCAAGCTCGCCGAGATCAGCGGGGTCGCTGGTCGCGGTGCACGGCCAGTCCGACCAGCACCGACTGCTCCAGCAGCGGGCCCAGCGCGAGGCGCTCGACCGGTTCGGCGGAGCCGAGTCGGCGTGGTCTGCTGGCGAGCGTACGCCGATCTCTTCCACCGTCTGAGCGCGGTCGAGCACGAGCTCGACGAGGTGGTCACGACCGCTCGGGAGCGTGCTCGTGAGGCCGACCTGCTGCGCTTCGGCCTCGGCGAGGTCGAGGCCGTCGAACCCAGCCCGGGTGAGGACGGCGAGCTGGCCGCGGAGGAGAGCCGTCTGGGCTTCGCCGACACGCTGCGGACCGCCGCCGAGTCCGCGCGCGAGGCCCTGTCGAGCGACGACTCCACCGGGGACGCGCTGACCAGCACGTCGGCCGCCCGCACCCTGCTTGACGGCGTGCGCGAGCACGACCCGGAGGCCGGCGAGCTCGCCGACCGGCTGGCCGAGATCACCTACCTGCTCTCCGACGTCGCCGCCGACGTGGCGTCCTACGCCTCCCGGCTCGAGACCGACCCGACCCGGCTGGCGGTGGTCTCCGAGCGTCGCGCCGCGCTGACCGCACTGACCCGCAAGTACGGCGACGACCATCGACGAGGTGCTGGCCTGGGCGCGGGCGTCCGCCGTCCGGCTGCTCGACCTCGACGGCACCGACGAGCGGATCGAGACACTGCGCGCGGAGCGCGAGCGGCTGCAGCGTCGAGATGACCGAGGCGGCCGCGGCGCTCACAGCGGTGCGCACCGACGCGGCCGGCCGTCTTGCCACCGAGGTGACCGCCGAGCTGTCGCTGCTGGCGATGCCGGACGCGGTGCTGGAGGTCGCGGTGACGCCCACGGGCTTCTCGGCCTCGGGCGCGGACGAGGTCGAGTTCCTGCTGGCGGCCAACGCCGGCTCCGCGCCGCGGCCGCTGCACAAGGGCGCCTCGGGCGGTGAGCTGTCGCGAGTGATGCTGGCCCTGGAGGTGGCCCTCGCGGGCACCAGCCCGGTGCCCACCTTCGTCTTCGACGAGGTCGACGCCGGCGTCGGGGGAGCGGCCGCGGTCGAGGTCGGCCGACGTCTCGCCCAGCTGGCCAGGACGGCCCAGGTGCTGGTCGTCACCCACCTGCCACAGGTGGCGGCCTACGCCGATCGACACGTCCTGGTCGAGAAGTCCGACGACGGGACCGTCACCAGCTCCGGCCTGACCGTGCTCGACGACGAGTCCCGCGAGCGGGAGCTGTCCCGGATGCTGGCCGGCCTCTCGGACTCCGACACCGCGCTCGCCCACGCACGCGAGCTGCTCCAGGTCGCGCAGGAGGCTCGCGCGCCCCGATGAGGTTCAGTTCGCGGCGTACGCAGGTCACGGCGCTCCCGGGCGTCTCCGGCACCGCCCGGGTCGCCCGGCGGGCCCCGCAGCTGCTGTCTCGTCTCCGGGAGGGCGACATCGCGGTGATCGACCACCACGACCTCGACCAGGAGACGGCGTCGCGGCTTGTTGCCAAGGGCGTGGTCGGTGTCATCAATGCGGCGCCGATGATCTCGCCCCGCTATGCCAACCTGGGGCCCGAGGTGCTCGCCGAGGCCGGCATCGCCCTCGTCGACCACGTCGGCGAAGGCGGCTGGGCCGCGGTGCCCGACAACCAGACGGTCCGGATTGACGACGGGGTCGTCTATGTCGACGACACCGCGATCGCGCACGGCCGGGTCGTGGAGCTCGGCGTGCTGCGCGCGGAGATGGAGCGGGCCCGGTCGGGGCTGGCGGTGCAGCTTGACACCCTGACCTACAACGCCGGGGAGTTCGTGCGTCGTGAGCAGGACCTGCTGCTCGACGGGCGCGGGCTGCCGAGGCTCACGACGCGGCTGAGCCGGCGTGCCGCGTTGGTGGTCGTCGACGCCGAGCACGAGCAGCTGGCCTCCCTCCGCCGCTATGTCGCCGAGCAGAACCCGGCGATCATCGCGGTCGGAACCGCCGCCGACGGCCTGATCGGCTTCGGCTGGGCGGCCGACATCGTCGTCGGCTCGGCGAGCACCCCCGAGGCACTGCCGTCTCCGGACGCGCTCAGAGCGGCGGCCGACGTCGTACTGGTCTGCTCCCACAGTGGCGGAGCGGCCGAACAGGAGTTCCTCGAGGGGATGGTGCGGATGGGCCTCGAGCCCGCCCTGGTCAAGTCCTCGGCGACGCCCGAGGACCTCGCGTTGCTGATCGCCGACCGCTATGACGTCCTGCCCTTGGTCGGGGTCGGTCTGCACACGCGGCTCGAGGACTTCCTGGACCGGCGCGAGGCCGGTCTGGCGAGCACCTTCGCCACCCGGCTCAAGGTCGGGTCGCGGCTCGTCGACGCCAGCGCGGTCCCGGCCCTGCACACCAGCGGCGCCACGACCGCCCAGGTGGTGGGACTGCTGGTCGCCGGCATCCTGGCGGTCGGCGTCGCGGTCGGTGTGACCCCTGCGGGCCAGGACCTGATCGAGACGATCTCGGACCGTCTGGGCGAGCTCCTGTGACGGCTCTGCGCCGCCACGTCATCGCCGTCGTGGCCGCCCTGTTCGCCCTCGCTGTCGGCATCGCTCTCGGCGGCGGGCCGCTCAGTTACGTCGAGACGGACGACGTGACCCCAGCGAACGACCGAGTCCTCGCCGACTCGTCGCAGGATCCTGTCGACGAGCCGGCCGGGCAGCTCGAGTTCGCCCAGGCGTTCGCCGGCGCAGCGGCACCGGCGCTCTATGACGCGCAGCTGCTCGGCCATCCGACCGCGATCGTCGCGATGCCCGGCGTGGACCGCGACCTCGTCGCCACCATGAGCAGCCACATCACGGCCGCAGGCGGCGGGCTCACCGGAGTCTTCGCGATCTCACCCGAGGCACTCGACCGCGACGAGACGACCATGGTCGACACCCTGACCGCCCAGCTGATGGTCCAGCTCGGCGACGTCCGCATCGACTCGCTCGCCACGACGTACGCACGGCTGGGCCAGCTGCTGAGCGTGGCGCTCGCCACACCGGTCCAAGGCGGCCAACGAGCGAGCGTCTCGGCGGAGACGATTCGCACGAGCCTGGGCACCGCGGGCCTGCTGACCGCCAGCCCGACGGCCAGGCTGGCCCCGCTCGTCCTGGTCCTGCTGCCGCAGGACCACGACCTCGCCGTCGACGAGGTCAGGTCCCTGACCGCGATCTACAGCGAGCTGGTGACCGGCCTCCGGGCCAATGCGGCGGGCGTTGTCCTGCTCGGAGACACCGGGTCCGGAGACGACGGGCTGCTGGCCGGACTACGCGGTGAGCCCGAGGTCACCAGCGCGGTGGCGAGCGTCGACGGTGGTGACACCGTTGTCGGTCAGGTGACCGCGCTGTTGGCGGTGATCGCCGCTCTTGAGGGAAGTGTCGGCGCATTCGGGGCGTCGGGTTCGGACGGCGTCGTACCTCTGTCCTAGGATGAAGGTCCATGAAGCACCCGCGGCCGACCAAGCACGTGTTCGTCACCGGAGGGGTCGCCTCCTCGCTCGGCAAGGGGCTCACCGCATCGAGCCTCGGCCGCCTGCTGCGCTCGCGCGGGCTGCGCGTCACGATGCAGAAGCTGGACCCCTACCTCAACGTGGACCCGGGCACGATGAACCCGTTCCAGCACGGCGAGGTGTTCGTCACCAACGACGGCGCCGAGACCGACCTCGACATCGGCCACTACGAGCGCTTCCTGGACACCGACCTCGGCCAGATCGCGAACGTGACGACCGGCCAGGTCTACTCCAGCGTGATCGCCAAGGAGCGGCGCGGCGACTACCTCGGCGACACGGTCCAGGTCATCCCGCACATCACCAACGAGATCAAGGAACGCATCCTGGCGATGGGTGAGCCCACCGATGGGCACAGCGGGGTCGACGTGGTCATCACCGAGATCGGCGGCACGGTCGGCGACATCGAGTCGCTGCCCTTCCTCGAGGCCGCGCGTCAGGTGCGCCACGACATCGGACGCGACAACGTGCTTCTTCCTGCACATCTCGCTGGTGCCCTACATCGGTCCGTCGGGCGAGCTGAAGACCAAGCCGACCCAGCACTCGGTCGCCGCCCTGCGCCAGGTCGGCATCCAGCCCGACGCCGTCGTCTGCCGGGCCGACCGCGAGCTGCCCGAGTCCATCAAGCGCAAGATCTCGCTGATGTGCGATGTCGACGAGGAGGCCGTGGTCACCGCGGCCGACGCGCCGTCGATCTATGACATTCCCAAGGTGCTGCATCGCGAGGGCCTCGACGCCTATGTCGTGCGCCGCCTCGGCCTGCCCTTCCGCGACGTCGACTGGACCGCGTGGGACGACCTGCTGCGCCGGGTGCATCACCCGGCGGAGGAGGTGACCATCGGGCTCGTCGGCAAGTACGTCGACCTGCACGACGCCTACCTCTCGGTCGCCGAGGCGCTGCGCGCGGGCGGGTTCGCCCACGAGGCCAAGGTGCACATCCGTTGGATCCCTTCCGACGAGTGCGCCACGCCGCAGGGCGCGTCGCGACACCTGCACGACGTGGACGCTGTCTGCGTACCCGGCGGGTTCGGTGTGCGCGGGCTCGAGGGCAAGATCGGCGCACTCACCTATGCGCGCACACAGCGGATCCCGACCCTCGGGCTGTGCCTCGGCCTTCAGTGCATGGTGATCGAGTACGCCAGGAGCATGGCCGGGCTGGAGAAGGCCGATTCGACCGAGTTCGACCCGGACAGCCCCGAGCCGGTGATCGCCACGATGGAGGAGCAGATGGCCTACGTCGAGGGGGCCGGTGACCTCGGCGGCACGATGCGGCTCGGCCTCTACCCGGCGCTGCTCAAGGCGGGATCGGTGGTGCGCGACGCCTACGGCGAGGCCGAGATCGAGGAGCGCCACCGGCACCGCTACGAGGTCAACAACCTCTATCGCGACCAGCTCGAGGAGTCCGGCCTCGTGTTCTCCGGGACCTCTCCGGACAACAACCTCGTGGAGTTCGTCGAGCTGCCGCGCGACGTCCACCCCTACTACGTCTCGACGCAGGCGCATCCCGAGCTCCGGTCGCGTCCCACCCGCCCCCACCCGCTGTTCGCGGGCCTGGTGGGTGCGGCCATCGAGCGGCAGAAGGAGCTGCGGTTCCCGATCGAGGTCGAGCAGGCGGAGTCGCTGCCCGACTAGACGGTATGTCTGACTGGCCGTCCTGAGCTGGTTGCGGGCCGGGGCCTCACTCACAGAGATTCGTGGGTTACCGAGCAGGGGCGTCCTGCTCGGCCTATCCGACAGTTGTGGGAGGCCCCGGTGTTTACCGAGCGTACGAGCGTTGGGCTCGACGTGCACGCACGATCTGTTGCTGCAGCAGCGATCGATGGCGTCACGGGCGAGCTCGTTCAGGCGAAGCTGACGCCTTCGCACGAGCACATCAGATCGTGGATCGCGAACCTGCCTGGCCCGGTCGCGGCGGCTTACGAGGCCGGCCCGACCGGGTTCGGCCTGGCCCGGGCGCTGAACGGTGCGGGGATCCGGTGCGAGGTGGTCGCACCGTCAAAGTTGCAGCGACCGAGTGGTGACCGGGTCAAGACCGACGCGAAGGACGCGGTCCACCTGGCCCGGTTGCTGCGGCTGGACGAGTTCACTGCGGTGTCGGTGCCCAGCATCGAACAAGAAGCAGCACGGGATCTGGTCCGGGCACGCGAGGACGCGCGTGGTGACCTGATGCGGGCCCGGCATCGGCTGTCGAAGCTGTTGCTGCGCCAGGGTTTCGTCTACTCCGGCGGTCACGCCTGGACCGGCGCCCACGACCTGTGGCTGCGTCAGACCGGGCGTGAGCTCGGATCCGCTGCGACCCGGATGACCTTCGAGTCCGACTACGACGCCGTGCTCAGCGTGAAGGCGCGCCGGGACCGGCTCGACGACGCGATCGCGCAGATGGCCGCCGACTGTGAGTTCACCCCGGTCGTCCAACGCCTGGGGTGCCTGCGCGGGGTCGGGACTCTGACCGGGTTCGCGTTGGCCGTCGAGGTCGGTGACTGGGACCGATTCACCGGCAAGACCATCGGCTCGTTCATCGGACTGGTGCCTAGCGAGTCGTCCTCGGGTCAGTCGCGGGTCCAGGGGTCGATCACCAAGACCGGGAACACCCACCTGCGGCGGCTGCTGGTCGAGTCGGCCTGGCACCACCGCCCCACGTACACGGTCGGGAAGACCATGCGCGACCGCTGGGACCTGGCCGGGCCGGCAGCACGGGCCCGCGGCGACGAAGGCAACCGCCGGCTGCACTACCGGTGGAACACCATGCGCGCCCGACACAAACGACACGTCGTGGCCAACGTCGCGATCGCCCGCGAGCTGGCCGGCTGGTGCTGGTCCCTGGCCGTCCTCGAGGAATAGCCACACCCCGATCCGCTTCGTCGACCACCGGTGGCAGCAGCGCGAGGAGCGACCCGCGCAAGAGCTATGAGCAACCCAACTGCGTTGGGCGACGCTCGTTCCTAGACACGCGATCCGCTCCAGCCGAACAGCCCGTCCTGCGGTAACCAACCCGCGCATATCAGCCTGACCGCGCGTCGAATGACACGCTCAGCCACCGCCACGGACGACGAAGCACGAGGCGCCCGCCCCGAGCAATCGGGACGGGCGCCTCACCCTGCCTCTTGACAGGAATGCACTACATATCAGCTCTTGGCCCGGATCATCCGGGCCATGGTGTCGGAGGCGATGAGCAGCCGGTTGCGGACCAGGGGGTCGACCCCCTCCGCCTCCGCGGTGGCCCGCGCCCGGTCCGGCCAGCTGTCGTCCGCGACGAGTGGGGCCATGGTCCTGACCAGACTGAGTGTTGCCACCATCCCCCCGGCCCGGAGCCTGGTGACCTCGTCGAGGTAGCGGTCCGCCCAGCCGGCGAGCAGGTGGTGCTGGACGGGTCGCCAGAACGCACCGGCCACCTCTGAAAGCGCCGGCCCCGGCGGGACCACACGCTCCTCAAAGATCCGCGTCCACGCCTCCTGCTTGGCCTCCTCGGTCGGCACCGCTGCACTGACTGCGTACGCGCGCAGGTGCGCGTCCGGATCCGGGTCGCGCTCGGCCAGGGCCAGGGCGGCGTCCACGTCGTGCTTGCCGAGCGAGGCCCGACGGATCAACACCCGCCAGGCCAGGTCGGGGTTGGCGTCGGCTTCGCGGTCGAGCAGCTCGAAGTGCTCCGAAGAGATCGCGGCGCGGGCCAGGGTGTTGAGGGCCGCGGTCCGATGGTCGGTCTCCGCAGCCCGACGTGCCGCCACCTCCGCCACCCGCGCGAGACGACGCGGCACCAGCACGGTCGGGCTCCACCGTTCGGCGGCCTCGAGCGCCAGCGCAAAGAACGGCTCGACCAGCCCGGGGGCGCGCTCGGTGGCCACGACGGTGAGGACGCAGTCGAGAAGGTCGCCGGCCGCCAGCTCGCCCTTGACCATCATGTCCCAGGCGGTGGTGACCGCCAGGGCGCGCGAGACGGCGTCCGGCAGGTGCGGCGCCAGGACGAGCATGGCCTGCAGAGACGTCTCGTCGGCTCGCACCGCGGCGAACGTCAGGTCGCCGTCGTTGAGCAGGTGCAGGTCGGCCGAGGGAAGGTCGACCGCGGTGGTCGTGCCGGTCGTCTCCACCTCGGTGCTCGCGACGTGGTCGACGCTGGTGCGGTGGTCATCGGGCGTACGTCGGTAGGAGCCGATCCTCAGGCGGTGCCGCCGCGGGTCGCCACCGTCCGGACTGGTGGTGAGGAGCTTGCGGGTGCCGACCGGGCCTGCGGGGTCGGGCAGCAGCACGATCGTGTCGGTCCCGCTGCGGTCCAGCCAGCCGTTCTGCCACCCGGCCAGGTCACGCCCGGCGGCGGCGCCGACCGCGTGCATCAGGTCGTCCAGAGTGGTGTTGGCGTAGGCGTGGTCGCGGAAGTAGGCCCGAAGTCCCTCGACGAACTGCTCCTCACCGACGTACGCGACGAGCTGGCGCAGGACCGCCTGGCCCTTCTCGTAGGTGATCTCGTCGAAGTTCGCGAAGGCGGCGGAGACCTCGGTGACCTCCGAGCGGATCGGGTGGCTGCCCGGGCTCATGTCCACGCGGTAGCCGCGCAGCTCCCAGCCCACCAGGATCGAGGCGTCGGCATCGGTGTAGTCGGTCGCCTGCTCGCAGGCCCAGTTGGCCGCCCAGGACGCGAACGCCTCGTTGAGCCACAGGTCGTCCCACCAGCGCATGGTCACGAGGTCGCCGAACCACATGTGTGCCATCTCGTGGAGGAGCACGTTGGCGACGAGCTCGCGCTGACCGTGGGTGGGACCGCTGCGATGGAGGAACGCGTCGCTCCAAGTGACACAGCCCCAGTTCTCCATCGCGCCCCCGAGAACCGGGACGAACACCTGGTCGTAGCGCTCCTGGGGGAACGGCGAGCCGAACCGATCGCCGAAGAAGGTCAGGCCCTGCTCCGTGAGTCGCAGCAGCTCGGGGGCGTCGCGCTCGAGGACGCGACGCAGCGACTGGCGGCAGTAGAGGCCCAGGCTGTGCCCCTGGCGCTGCTCGCGGATCTCGTGGAACGGGCCGGCGTGGACGACGACCACGTACGTCGACAGGCGGGGCGTGTCGGCGAAGGTCCACACCCGCCCGTCGTCGTCTCGGTCCGACACCGACTGGGGGGCGGAGTTGCTGGTGACCGTCCAGGTCGACGGGGCGCTGACCGTGAAGCCGTGCGGTGCCTTGAGGTCCGGCTGGTCGAAGCACGCCCAGGCCCGGCGAGCGCCGTCCGGTTCGAACGAGCTCCAGACATAGACGTGCCCGTCCGAAGGGTCGACGCTGCGCAGGATGGCCGCCCCCCGACCGGTGTCGGGCTGGACCGAGGAGACGACCAGGACGTTGTGCTCGGCCAGGTCCGGGAGCGGGAGCCGGCCCCTCTCCCACGACAACGGGTCCAGGTGGACCCCGTTGAGAGTGGCCCAGCGGAGCTCGGCGTCGAGGTCCACAAACGACGAAGCGCCTGGCTCGCGGCACCGGAACGTGATCGTCGAGGTCGCCACCCAGTCGGGGCCCTCGAGCATCCCGCGCAGATCGACCTCGATGTCGTAGCGCTCCACCACGATCGCGGCCCCGCGTGCCTGCGCCTCGTCGCGGGTCAGGCTGCGCGGGACGTCGGCCACGTCGAAACGGTAGCCTCACCGCCCATGCCATCCCATGGGCTCTCCGCTGCGCTGCCAGAGCCTGCGCCGTCCGGCCTGTCCGACACGGTCGAACAGTGGCCGGTGCTCGGGTCCGACGATCTCTACCGAGGTGCCGCCCCCTTTGCGGTGCGCTCGGACCGGATCCACCACCCGGACCTGCCGGGCGAGGAGTTCAGCCGGATCGTGGTCGAGCACCCGGGGGCCGCGGTCGTCCTGGCGCTCGACGACGACGAG
Source organism: uncultured Actinomycetota bacterium (assembly GCA_963802315.1). Classification (GTDB taxonomy): domain Bacteria; phylum Actinomycetota; class Actinomycetes; order Propionibacteriales; family Nocardioidaceae; genus Nocardioides. Next base: position 515,054 of record CAWDIF010000002.1, on the reverse strand, counting down.
CGGGTGCTGGTCGTCGTGCAGTACCGGCACCCGGCCGGGCGGCGCTTCGTCGAGCTCCCCGCCGGGCTGTTGGACAAGGTGGGTGAGGACCCGGAGGAGGCGGCGCGGCGTGAGCTGGTCGAGGAGACCGGCTACCAGGCGGAGACCTGGACCCACCTCGGCTCGACCTGGAGCTCGCCGGGCATCAGCGCGGAGGTCATCCACCTCTACCTGGCTCGTGGGTTGAGCCCGGCCGATCGTGGCGACTTCGAGCTCGCGCACGAAGAGGCGGACATGGCGTTGTACTGGCTGCCGCTCGACGACCTGGTCGACGGCGTGCTCAGTGGTCGGATCGCCGACGCCCCACTGGTCAACGCCGTGCTGCTGGCCCGTGCCCGGGGGCTGCTCAAGGGCTAGGGTCGGCACCGTGAAGGTCGGAGTGCCCAAGGAAGTCAAGGACCACGAGTACCGGGTGGCCATCACCCCGATCGGTGTGCACGAGCTGGTCGCGCACGGTCACGAGGTGTCGATCCAGGCCGACGCCGGAGTCGGGTCCGGCATCCCCGACGCGGACTTCGCCGCGGCCGGGGCCACGATCGTGCCAACGGCCGACGATGCCTGGGGCACCGAGGGCGGCGTCGACATGGTGCTCAAGGTCAAGGAGCCCGTGGCCGAGGAGTACCACCGGATGCGGGACGGGCCTGGTGCTGTTCACCTACCTGCACCTGGCCGCGGACAAGCCCCTGACCGAGGAGCTCATCGACCGCCAGGTCACCGGCATCGCCTACGAGACGGTCCAGCTGCCCTCGGGCGGGCTGCCGCTGCTCTACCCGATGTCGGAGGTGGCCGGCTGCCTCGCCCCACAGGTCGGCGCGCACGCGCTGCTCAAGGCGCAGGGCGGGAGCGGCGTGCTGCTGGGCGGCGTCGGCGGCGTGGCGAACGCCAAGGTGGTCATCATCGGCGCCGGCGTCAGCGGCCAGAACGCCGCCAACATCGCGCTCGGGATGGGCGCCGACGTGACTCTGCTCGACACCGACCTGGACAAGCTGCGGATGTCGTTCTGGCGCTACAACAACCAGGTGCACGGCCTGGCGTCGTCCAAGCTGGCCATCGAGCAGCACGTCACCCAGGCCGACATGGTGATCGGCGCGGTGCTGATCCCGGGCGCAGCTGCTCCCAAGCTGGTCTCCAACGACCTGGTCAGCGCGGATGAAGCCCGGGTCGGTGCTGGTCGACATCGCCGTGGACCAGGGCGGGTGCTTCGAGGACACCCACGCCACCACGCACGCGGACCCGACCTACCCGGTCCACAACTCGATCTTCTACTGCGTGGCGAACATGCCGGGAGCGGTGCCGAACACGTCGACGTACGCCCTGACCAACGCGACCATGCCGTACGCCGTCGCGCTGGCCAACAAGGGCTGGGAGCAGGCGCTGCGTGACGACCACAGCCTCGCCCTGGGCCTCAACACCCACGCCGGCCAGCTCACCAACGCCCCGGTGGCCGACGCGGTCGGCATCGAGGCGGTCTCGCTGGAGTCGGTGCTTGGCTGAGCCACGTGGCTGATCCGGGGCGGGCCGTCCGCACCTATCTCGACCACCTCGCCGTGGAGCGGGGCCTCGCGACGAACACCCTCTCGTCGTACCGCCGCGACCTCCGACGCTATCTCGGGTTCCTCGGCGGCGCGGGGGTCGAGGACCTCGACGCGATCACCGAGCAGACCGTGGCGGACTTCCTGGTGCGCCTGCGTGAGGGCGACGCCGGACCACCAGCCGCTCAGCTCGACCTCGGCGGCCCGCACCGTCGTGGCGGTGCGGGGGTTCCACAAGTTCGCCCTGGCCGACGGGCTCGCCACCGTGGATCCGGCGAGCGGCGTGAAGCCCCCAGCGCCCGCGAAGCGGCTGCCCAAGGCCCTGCCCCTCAGGGACGTCGAGGCCATCCTCGAGGCCGCGGGGGAGGCGGGGACGACGCTCGCCCTGCGCGACCGCGCGCTGCTCGAGGTGCTGTACGGCACGGGCGCCCGGATCTCCGAGGCCGTCGGGCTGGACGTCGACGACCTCGACCCGGTGGACACCGTCGTCAAGCTGCGCGGCAAGGGCGGCAAGGAGCGGGTCGTCCCCGTCGGTTCCTACGCCCTCGAGGCCGTCGACGGCTACCTGGTCCGCGGCCGGCCCGAGCTGGTCGCGGCGGGCAAGGGAACGCCGGCGCTGTTCCTCAACGCCCGCGGAGGGCGGCTCTCACGGCAGTCCGCCTGGGCGATCCTCACCAGGGCCGCCGAACGGGCCGGTGTGACCAAGGCCGTCTCACCGCACACACTGCGGCACTCCTTCGCCACGCACCTCCTGGACGGGGGGGCCGACGTGCGGGTGGTCCAGGAGCTGCTCGGTCACGCCTCCGTCACGACCACCCAGATCTACACGCTGGTCACGGTGGACAGCCTCCGGGAGGTGTTCGCCAGTGCTCACCCCCGAGCCCGGGACTGACCTCCTCGACGCGATCACCGAGGCAGCTGCCGATCGCGGTCTCACGTTGTACCCGCACCAGGAGGAGGCGATCCTGTCGGTGCTGTCCGGCGACAACGTCGTCCTGGCCACCCCGACCGGGTCGGGGAAGTCGCTGGTCGCCGAGGCCGCGCACCGGGCCGCCTTGGCCGAGGGGCGGGTCAGCTTCTACACCGCGCCCATCAAGGCGCTGGTGAGCGAGAAGTTCTTCGCGCTGTGCGAGGTCTTCGGCGCCAAGGACGTCGGCATGCTCACCGGTGACGCCTCGGTCAACGCCGATGCCCCCATCATCTGCTGCACGGCGGAGATCCTCGCCAACATCGCGCTGCGGGAGGGCTCCGGCGCCGATGTCGGGCTCGTGGTCATGGACGAGTTCCACTACTACGCCGAGCCGGATCGCGGTTGGGCCTGGCAGGTGCCGCTCCTCGAGCTGCCCCAGGCCCAGTTCCTGCTCATGTCGGCCACCCTCGGCGACGTCACCGCGCTCGCCGCTGACATCTCGCGCCGCAATGGCCGTGACACGGTCCTGGTCACGGATGCGGAGCGGCCGGTGCCGCTCTCGTTCACCTGGGCCCTCACGCCCCTGGCCGAGACGCTGGAGGAGCTGGTCAGTACCCACCAGGCGCCGGTCTACGTCGTGCACTTCACCCAGAAGGACGCGGTGGAGCACGCCACGGGTCTGCTGAACGCCAAGCTCCCCATCCCGGTCACCGAGGAGCTCAAGGAGAGGCTGGCCGCCTTCCGGTTCGGAGCGGGCTTCGGCAGGACGCTCTCCAAGCTGCTGCGACGCGGGATCGGTGTGCACCACGCCGGCCTGCTACCCCGCTACCGGCGCCTGGTCGAGCAGCTGGCCCAGGCCGGGCTGCTGAGCGTCATCTGTGGCACAGACACCCTCGGAGTGGGGATCAACGTGCCGATCAGGACCGTGCTGTTCACCGGCCTCGCCAAGTACGACGGCAACCGCAGCCGGGTGCTCCGAATCCGCGAGTTCCACCAGATCGCCGGACGGGCTGGCCGCGCGGGCTTCGACGTCGCCGGCCAGGTCGTCGTCCAGGCGCCCGACCACACCATCGAGAACGAGAGGGCCAAGGCGAAGTCGGCCGCCAAGAACGCGGCGAACCCCAAGAAGAACTCCAAGGCCCAGCTCCGCAAGCCACCGGAGGGCTCGGTCGTATGGACCGAGCAGACCTTCGAGAAGCTTCGCGACGGCGTGCCGGAGGCACTGGTGTCCAGGATGCGCGTGGACAACTCGATGCTCATCAACGTGCTGGGGAGGGAGGAGGATGCGTTCGGGGTGCTGCGCCGCATCCTGACCGACAACCACGAGACCGAGCGCGACCGCCGCAGGCTCGCACGACGGGCCCTGCGTCTGGCGCGCAGCCTGCTGCGCTCCGGCACGCTGACCCGACTGGACGAGCTCGACGGGTTCGGGCGCCGATATGTGCTGACGGTCGACCTCCCGGAGGACTTCGCGCTCAACCAGGAGCTCGCGCACTTCGCGCTGGCTGCCCTGGACGTGCTCGACCCGGAGGCCGCGGAGCACACGCTCGACCTCGTCTCGGTGATCGAGTCGGTGCTGGAGGGCCCACGCCAGATCCTGCTGGCCCAGCAGTACGCCGCGCGCGGCGAGGCGGTCAACGAGATGAAGGCCGACGGCATCGAGTACGAGGAGCGGATGACGCTCCTGGACCAGATCACCTGGCCGCAGCCGCTGGCCGAGCTGCTCGAGGCGACGTACGAGCTCTATCGCCAGAGCCATCCGTGGCTGAGCGAGGACGCCCTCGCGCCGAAGTCGATCGTGCGGGAGATGTATGAGCAGGGCATGAGCTTCACCGACTTCGTGGGGCGCTACCAGCTGGCCCGGTCCGAAGGTCTCGTGCTCCGCTACCTCACCGACGCCTACCGAACCATCCGCCAGACGGTGCCGGAGTCGCACCGCACGCCCGAGCTGGAGGACCTGTCCGAGTGGCTGGGGGAGATCATCCGGCAGACCGACTCATCCCTGATCGATGAGTGGGAGGCGCTCACCGACCCTGAGGCCGTGGAGAGGCGGGCCGCCGAGCTCGCGGCCCGCCAGGCCCCGGCCTCGCCCCGACCGATCTCGAAGCAGGAGCGCGCGTTCCGAGTCATGATCCGCAACGCCATGTGGCGCCGGGTCGACCTGGTCGCGCGCGACGACCTGGACGGGCTGATGAAGCTCGAGCGGGCCGCGGCCGACCGCACCGACCCTCCCGCCGAGGTAGTGATGACCCGGTCGCGCTGGGACGAGGCGATCGAGGGCTACTACGCGGAGCACGACTCGGTCCGACAGGACGCCGACGCGCGCGCACCGTCAATGCTGCACGTCGACGCGGCGGGACGGACGTGGCGCGTGCGCCAGACCCTCAGCGACCCCGAGGGTCACCACGACTGGGTGATCGAGGGGGTCGTCGACATCGAGGCCTCTGACGAGTCCGGCGAGCTGGTGCTGGCCACGGAGTCGATGCGTCGGCTCGACTGACGACTCGCACGTAGTCTCGGGACATGGCTGACGTGCAGGTGACCGACAACCCGGGGAAGTCCAGGTTCGAGGTCCGGGTGGACGACGAGCTGGCCGGCTTCGCCGCGTACGAGACCGCCGAGGACCTCATCATGTTCACCCACACCGAGATCGTCGACGCGTTCGAGGGGCAGGGCGTCGGGTCGGCGCTGGCCCGCGGGGCGCTGGACTCCGTGCGCGGCGATGGCACTCGCAAGGTGCTGCCGCGCTGCCCGTTCATCCGGGGCTGGATCGAGAAGCACCCGGACTACCAGGACCTCGTCGACTCGACGTTCTGACCCGGTCGCCACGGCGCCCGATCTCCACAGATTGCTGCACAGGCGGGGGATTCCTGTGCATCCAGCGGTCGGCTCGTTCACAACTTCTGCACAGATCGGCGCCGTTGCCTGGGGGTAACGCTCGATGTCTTGTCGCCTGACTCAAGACAGACCTACAGTCTCCCGCGCGTCGGCCACAAGTCGCTGTGTCGACAAATTACGGTGCTGGGAAGCAGACAGACCGGCACGGCGGAGAGGAACAGAATGACGGACGGATTCATCGGGAGCACAGGACCAGCCATGGGTTCGGCCGCTCCGGACATGCCGCCCCTCTACCGCCCGCCGGTCCCCGAAGCACCACCCCAGGGAGACGCCGTGCACCTGCCCTTCCAGCGCCGCGACGAGATGGCCCCCTCGTCGACACCTGCCGAGGAGCTGGCCATCCTCGACGAGCCGGCTCCCGAGACCGAGCCCGGCCTGCTCGGCCCGACGGGTCGGCCGATGCCGGACCTGCCCGAGCCACGACCGGTGACCGCGCACGGCAACGCCCGGGTGATCTCCATGTGCAACCAGAAGGGCGGCGTCGGCAAGACCACGACGACCATCAACCTGGGTGCCTCCCTCGCCGAGTACGGCCGCAAGGTGCTGCTCGTCGACTTCGACCCGCAGGGGTCCCTGTCGGTCGGGCTCGGGCTGAACCCGCACGAGATGGAGCTCACCGTCTACAACCTGCTGATGCAGAGGGACGTCGACCTCGCACGACGTCGTGGTGCCGACCAACGTGCCGGGCATGGACCTGCTGCCCGTCCAACATCGACCTGGCCGCCGCCGAGGTGCAGCTGGTCCACGAGGTCGGCTCGCGAGCAGACGCTGCAGCGCGTGCTGGCGCCGGCGATGGACGACGTACGACGTCATCCTGATCGACTGCCAGCCCTCGCTCGGCCTGCTGACGGTCAACGCGCTCACCGCCTCCGACGGGGTGATCGTGCCGCTGGAGTGCGAGTACTTCGCGCTGCGCGGCGTCGCGCTGCTCAAGACCACCATCGACAAGGTTCGCGAGCGGCTCAACCCGAGCCTGGAGATCGACGGCGTGCTCGGCACCATGTTCGACGGCCGCACCCTGCACAGCCGCGAGGTCATGCAGCGGCTCGTCGAGGCCTGGGGCGACAAGGTCTTCCACACCGTCATCCGGCGCACCGTGAAGTTCTCCGACTCGACGGTCGCGGGCGAGCCGATCACGACCTACGCCTCGACGTCGCCCGGCGCCGACGCCTACCGCCAGCTGGCCAAGGAGGTGCTCGAGCGGTGCCACGACGCGTGAGCCTCCCGTCCGCGGACGACCTGTTCCGGCCGACCGAGACCGATGGGACCGAGCCGAAGGGCGCGCCGCGGAAGCGCGCGGTTCGTGTCGTCCCGGACCCGGAGTCCCTGGCCAAGAAGCCGAGCGGCCGCGTCCGGCACGACGAGAAGATGACCGTCTACGTCACCTCGCACGAGCTGCTCGACATCGAGCACGCCCGTCTCGCGCTGCGCGGTGCCCACGGACTCGCTGTCGACCGGGGTCGGCTGGTGCGCGAGGCCATCGCGCTGGTGCTGGCCGACCTCGAGGAGCACGGCGCTGAGAGCGCCCTGGTCCGGCGGCTGAGCGAAGGATGATCGCCACCGCCGAGCCGATCGAGTCACCCGCGTTCGAGCTGCGCCTCGACAACTTCGAGGGCCCGTTCGACCTGCTGCTCAGCCTGATCGCAAGCACAAGCTCGACATCACCGAGGTCTCGCTCTCCCAGGTCACCGACGAGTTCATCGGCCATGTCAAGCAGGCGCGGCGGCCGACGGCCCCGGCGAGGTCAGTGGGACCTCGAGCAGACCTCGTCGTTCCTGCTGGTCGCCGCCACCCTGCTCGACCTCAAGGCCGCCCGGCTGCTGCCGCAGGGCGACGTGGAGGACGAGGAGGACCTCGCGCTGCTCGAGGCCCGCGACCTGCTGTTCGCTCGCCTGCTGCAGTACCGCGCGTTCAAGCAGGTCGCCGCCGTGCTGGCGACCCGACTCGCGGGCGAGTCGCGGCGCCACCCGCGTGCGGTGGGGCTGGAGGAGCGGTTCGCCACGCTGCTGCCCGAGGTGCTGATCGGCATCGGCCTCGACCAGTTCGCGCAGCTCGCGGCCAAGGCGATGGAGCCGAAGCCGGAGGTCGAGCTGTCCCTGCACCACATCCACGCGCCTCGGGTGAGCGTGCGCGAGCAGGCGGCGCTGGTCGTCGACCGGCTGCGCCGCAGCGGGCACGATGACGTTCCGGGCGCTCTGCGGCGACTCACCCGACACGCTGACGACCGTCGCGCGCTTCCTGTCGCTGCTCGAGCTGTTCCGCGAGGGCGCGGTCGCGTTCGACCAGGTCAGCCCGCTCGGCGAGCTGACGGTCCGCTGGACCGGCGCCGAGAACGTGGAGGCCGAGGACCTGGTCCGCGACGAGTTCGACGGCGCGCCCCCCGCTGAGACCCCCCCGACGACGAGGACGACTCATGACCCAGGACACGCTCGCGGTCGCCACCACCGCGCTGCGCCCCCGCGCTGGAGGCCGTGCTCATGGTCGCCGACCAGCCGCTGGACACCGCCAGCCTCGCCACCGCGGTCGGCTACCCCGTCGACCAGGTCGTCGCCGCGCTCGGTTCGCTCGCCGCCGAGTACGACGAGCAGGGCCGCGGCTTCGAGCTGCGCAACGTCGCCGGCGGCTGGCGCTACTACACCCGCGAGGAGTACGCCTCGGTCGTGGAGGGCTTCGTGCTCGACGGCCAGCAGGCCCGGCTCACCCAGGCCGCGCTCGAGACGCTGGCCGTGGTCGCCTACCAGCAGCCGGTCTCCCGCGCGCGCGTCTCGGCGATCCGGGGTGTCAACGTCGACGGCGTGATGCGGACGCTGCTGAGCCGCGGGCTGGTCGAGGAGGCCGGGCACGACGAGTCGACCGGGGCCACACCTCTACCGCACCACGCAGCTACTTCCTGGAGCGGATCGGCGTGACCAGCCTCGACGAGCTGCCCGAGCTGGCGCCCTACCTCCCCGACCTGGCGGACATGGATGACCTGGACGGTCTGGACGGCATGGAGGCGGCCCTCGGCGCGCAGAGCACGACGCCCGACGTTGGATCCGGCACAGAACCCGACGGCGAACCTGACCCGGCGTGAGCCTGACCCCCGACGAGGACGGGCTGGTCCGCCTCCAGAAGCTGCTGGCGGCCAGTCCGGCGTCGCCTCGCGACGCAAGTGCGAGGAGCTGATGCTCGCCGGAGAGGTCGAGGTCGACGGCGAGGTCGTCACCCGGCTCGGCACCAAGGTCGACCCGACCAGCGCAGTCATCCGGGTCGAGCGGCAAGCGGCTGCCCCCGGTCTCGCCCGCACGTCTACCTGGCGCTCAACAAGCCGCGCGGCGTGGTGTCGACGATGTCGGACCCGGAGGGTCGGCGGACGCCTGGGCGACGTCGTCGCCGACCGTCCCGAGCGGCTCTTCCACGTGGGCCGGCTCGACACCGACACCGCGGGGCTGATCGTGCTCACCAACGACGGCGACTTCGCGCAGCGGCTGGCGCACCCGTCGTACGAGGTGGACAAGACCTACGTCGCCGAGGTCGACGGCGAGGTCACCAAAGCGACCTTGAAGCGCCTGAGCGACGGCGTCACGCTCGACGACGGCCCGGTGACCGTGTCGCGTGCCCGGATCGTCCAGCACGGCACGGGCAAGACCATCGTCGAGCTGGTCATCCACGAGGGCCGCAACCGGATCGTGCGCCGGCTGCTCGAGCACGTCGGTCACCCGGTGACCCGACTGACCCGCACCCGGCTCGGCCCGGTGCGGCTCGCCCAGCTCAAGTCCGGTGAGCTGCGCGAGCTGACCCGTGAGGAGCTCGGTGCCCTGCTGGACCGCGCGGAGCTCTAGCCCCGGCGCCCACTAGCCTTGTCGCCCGTGGCGGTCAGGGCAGTGCGAGGAGCGACTCAGCTCGATGCGGACGTCCGCGAGCACATGCTCGACCGGGTCGCGGAGATGGTCCTCGACTGATGACCGCCAACGGTCTGGCGGTCGACGACTTCATCTCGGTGATCTTCACCGCCACCTCCGACCTGGTCTCGGAGTTCCCGGCGTACGCCGCAGGCAGCTCGGCTTCGGCGAGGTGCCGCTGATCTGCGCGCGCGAGCTCGAGATCGAGCGGTCGATGCCCCGGTCGTCCGGATGCTCGCGCACGTCGAGACCGACCTGCCCCGCGCCGACATCACCCACGTCTACCTGCACGGCGCTGCGGCCCTGCGCACCGACCTCACCCGGGTGCGGTCGAGCCCCGATGAGTGAGCTGAGGGGTCCCGTCGAGATCGTCGGCGCCGGACTGATCGGCACGTCCCTCGGCCTGGCCTTGCGCCGGGCCGGGATCGAAGTGCTGCTCACCGAGGACCACGGCGACACGCTGCGCACTGCGACCGGCATGGGAGCCGGACGCCCCTCGGCCGCGCACGACCGGCCGCAGGTCGTCGTGGTCGCGGTGCCCCCGGACGCGTTGGGCGCCGTGATCCGCGCGGCCCTGGTGCGCACGGATGCGGTCGTCACCGACGTCGGCAGCGTCAAGACCGGCCCGCTCGCCGAGGTCGCGGGGTCCGAGGGGCTCGAGCGCTACGTCGGTGGACACCCGATGGCCGGCAGCGAGCGCTCCGGTCCGCTGGCCGCCTCGGCCGCCCTGTTCGACGGACGGCCGTGGGCGGTCACCGCGCACGACAGCGCCGACCCGGCCGCGGTGGCGCTGGTCGAGGAGCTCGCCCGGGTCGCCGGCGCCGTACCCGTCCGCCTCAGCCCGATCGAGCACGACCGGGCGGTGGCCCGCACGTCCCACGTCCCGCACCTGCTCGCGGCGTTGGCCGCTGGACGCCTCGCCGACGCGCCCGCAGAACACCTGGCGCTGTCCGGCCAGGGTGTCCGCGACGTCACCCGGGTGGCGGCGGGTGACCCCGTCCTGTACGGCCAGATCCTCACCGCCAACGCCGACCAGGTGCTGGCGCTGCTGGCCGAGGTCCGGGACCGGCTGGACGAGGTCATCGACGCGGTCGGGGGGCGCGACCGCGCAGCCCTCGAGGCACTGCTCACGGAGGGTGTCACCGGCACGCGCGCCATCCCGGGCAAGCACGGTGGTCCGGTCCGCCCGACCCGCTCGGTGTTCGTGTCCCTGCCCGACCACCCCGGCGAGCTGGCCCGGCTCTTCGCAGATGCGCGGGACAGCGAGGTCAACATCGAGGACGTCCGCATCGACCACGACCCGGGCCGCGACACCGGTCTGGTCGAGCTGGTCGTCGACGAGGAGCGTGCCGAGCACCTGCTGGCCTCCCTGGAAGCCAGGGATTGGGTGACCCACCGGTAGCATCGACCCTCGTGAACAGCGCTGGTCAGGGGGTCGTCGTCGCCGTCGACGGCACCTCGGGATCGGGCAAGTCGAGCACGTCTCGCGGGGTCGCCGCGTCGGCTCGGTCTGCGCTACCTCGACACGGGGGCGATGTATCCGGGCCATGACCTGGTGGATGCTTCGGCACGGAGTCGACGTCCACGACCCGGCCGCGGTCGCCGCGCGCTGCGACGAGCCCCGGATCGGGTCGGGCACCGACCCGCGAGAGCCCCACGATCACCGTCGACGGCCAGGACGTCGCGATCGAGATCCGCGGTGACGACGTGAACGCCGCGGTCTCGCCGGTCAGCGCCGTGCCGCGGGTGCGGGCCCGGATGCTGACCATGCAGCGCCAGATCATCGAGGACGCGATCCACGAGACCTACGGGGTCGTGGTCGAGGGCCGCGACATCGGCTCCGTCGTCTGGCCGAACGCTGCGGTCAAGGTCTACCTCTCGGCGGACGCCGCCGCGCGTGCCGTGCGCCGGGCGGCCGAGGAGGGTGGCAGCGACGTCGAGGCCACCCGGGAGTCCCTCCTGGCCCGCGACCAGATCGACTCCGCCGCGCACGTCGTCCCCGCTTGGTGCTGGCCGACGGGGCGGTCCACGTCGACACCACGGACCTCACCCTGGACGAGGTCATCGAGACCATCGTCGCCATGGTCGAGACCTCGGAGGTGTCTCAGTGAGCACGACGGTCCTCGAGGTGCCCAGCGCGTCCAAGCACCCGACCCGCTTCCTGCTGCGCAGCCTGCGGGCTCCGGCCAGGTTCGTGGTCCGACGTCGCTTCACGGTGACTGTGCACGGTGCCGAGCACATCCCCGACGACGGCCGCCCGGTGATCCTGGCGAGCAACCACGTGGGCATCGCCGACGGGCCACTGCTGGCGATCTTCGGCTCCCGGCCCGTGCACGCGCTGACCAAGAAGGAGATGTTCGAGGGCCGGCTGGGCCGCTTCCTGCTCACCTCGGGCCAGGTCCCGCTTGACCGGTTCAACTCCGATCCCGCCGCTGTGAAGGCCTGTCTGCGCGTGCTCCGCGACGGGGGAGCGGTCGGGATCTTCCCCGAGGGCTCGCGCGGTGCGGGCGAGTTCGAACGGTTCCACCGCGGCGCGGCCTACCTCGGACTGGTCTCCGGTGCCCCGATCGTGCCCGTGATCCAGTTCGGCACCCGTGAGCCGGGCGACGGCGATAGCGCGCTGCCCAAGAAGGGGGGCCACGTGGAGCTCGTCTACGGCGCGCCCCACACGTTCGACGCGGTTCCGTGGCCGCGTACCAAGCAGCTGGTGGAAGGGGCCTCCCGCACGCTGCGCGAGTTCATGCTCGACAGTCTGGCCAGCGCGAAGGAGCTGACCGGGCGCACGTTGCCCGGCCCGATTCCGGCTGGCAAGGACAGGGACCACGACCCGGACACGAGCATCTCCCAGTGACTGAGTTCTCTGACGAGCCGGCGGAGACGACGCTCGCTGTCCCGGTGCTGGCCGTGGTCGGCCGCCCCAACGTCGGCAAGTCGACGCTGGTCAACCGGATCATCGGACGCCGGGAGGCCGTCGTCGAGGACGTCCCTGGCGTCACCCGGGACCGGGTGTCCTACGACGCGATCTGGAACGGCCGTGCGTTCACCGTCGTCGACACCGGCGGCTGGGACCCCGACGCCCGGGGGCTCGCCGAGCGGATCGCCGGACAGGCCGAGATCGCAGTCTCGCTGGCCGACGCGGTGCTCTTCGTGGTCGACGCCAAGGTCGGGATCACCGACATCGACGAGGCGGTCGTCAAGATCCTGCGCACGTCGGGCAAGCCGGTCGTCCTGGCTGCCAACAAGGTCGACGACCAGCGCACCGAGGCGGAGGCCTACGGGCTGTGGAACCTCGGCCTCGGTGAGCCCTGGCCGGTCTCGGCGCTGCACGGCCGTGGCTCGGGCGACATGCTCGACGCCGTGCTGGCCGCACTGCCCGATGCCGCCGCCCGAGCTGGAGACCGAGGTCGGTGGTCCGCGTCGGATCGCGATCGTCGGCCGCCCAACGTCGGCAAGTCGTCGCTGCTCAACACGCTCGCCGGCGCCGAGCGGGTCGTCGTCGACGACGTCGCCGGCACCACGGTCGACCCGGTCGACGAGCTGGTCGAGCTTGGTGGCCGGACCTGGCGCTTCATCGACACCGCGGGCATCCGCAAGCGGGTCAAGGAGGCCTCGGGGCACGAGTACTACGCCTCGCTGCGCACCTCGACCGCCATCGACCGGGCCGAGGTCGCCGTGCTGGTCCTCGACGCCGAGCAGTCGATCTCCGAGCAGGACGTCCGGATCCTCCAGACGGTGCGCGAGGCCGGCCGGGCGCTGGTCATCGCGTTCAACAAGTGGGACCTCGTCGACGAGGAGCGTCGCTACTACCTCGAGCGCGAGATCGATCGTGACCTCGTCCAGGTGCAGTGGGCCCCGCGGATCAACGTCACGGCGCGCACCGGCTGGCACGTCGACCGGCTGGTCCCGGCACTCGACCGGGCGCTCGAGGGCTGGGAGACCCGAGTCGGCGACCGGCGCGCTCAACTCGTTCCTCGGCCGACTCGTCGCCGAGCACCCGCACCCGGTCCGCGGCGGCAAGCAGCCCAAGATCCTGTTCGCGACCCAGCCGTCCACCGCGCCGCCGACGTTCGTGCTCTTCACCAGCGGCAAGCTCGATGCGTCCTACGAGCGCTACGTCGAACGGCGGCTGCGCGAGGAGTTCGGGTTCGTCGGCACGCCGATCGTGATCCAGCAGCGCGTGCGGGAGAAGCGCAAGCGCTGACCACACTAGAACCTGTTCTAGTATTTGCGCGTGGGTAGGACCGAGTCGATCGCGCGGGTCGCGATCGCCTACGTCGTCGGGCTGGGCCTGGCCGCGCTGTGGTTGGTTCGTGGACCGGACTCCGGTCACCTCTGGCTCGACGGCCTGGTCGCCGACCTGGTCGCCACGATGGTGGTGTTCGCCGCCAGCCGGCTGCACCACAACTCCAGCTTCTATGACGCCTACTGGAGCGTGCTGCCGCCGTTCCTCGCGGCGTACTGGTGGCTCGAGCGCCCCGACGGCGCCTCGGACGCCCGGTTCTGGCTGTTGTTCGCGGTGCTGCTCCTGTGGGCGGTGCGGCTCACCGGCAACTGGGTCCACAGCTTCCCCGGCCTGCACCACGAGGACTGGCGCTACGGCCCCATGAAGGAGGGTGCCGGACGGCTCGGGGCACTTGTCGACCTGCTCGGCATCCACGTGTTCCCGACACTCCTGGTGTTCGCAGGCATGCTGCCGGTCTATGTCGTCACGCGAAGCGGGCGCGCCCTGGGCTGGCTCGACCTCGTCGCGCTGTTGGTCGGCCTCGGCGCGGTGGCGCTCGAGACGGTCGCCGACGTCCAGATGCATCGCTTCGGACGCACCAAGCAGCCCGGTCAGGTCATGGACCAGGGCCTCTGGTCGTGGTCGCGGCACCCGAACTACTTCGGCGAGTTCTCGTTCTGGCTCTCACTCGGCCTGTTCGGGCTGGCTGCGTCTCCGTCGGACTGGTGGGTCCTGGCCGGTGCCTTCGGGATGCTTGCGATGTTCCTCGGCGCGAGCATCCCGATGATGGAGAAGCGGTCCCTGGAACGTCGCACTGACTACCAGGAGGTCGTCGACCGGGTTCCGATGTTCGTGCCCCGCCCCCCTCCCAGGCGGAGGGCATGAGCAAGCCGCGGGTGGTCATCGCCGGGCTCGGGGACACCGGCGTGCTGACCGCCGTGCGGCTCTCCAAGCGGTACGACGTGGTCGGCATCTCTGCCAAGCCCGCGCTCGTCAGCGGCCAGGAGCTCGGGCTCCGGCTCACCCGTCCGGACTGGTGGGCGCGGGACTATCACCATCGCTTCGATCGGCTCCCCGGGCTGGACCGGGTCCGGATCCTGCACGGTGAGCTCACCGGTCTGGACCTGGCCGCGCGCCGGGTCTCGGTCACCGGGGCCGACGGCAGCGCCAGCGAGGAGCCGTACGACGTCCTGGTGATCGCGACCGGGATCAGCAATGGCTTCTGGCGGCGCCCCACCGTCGAGTCCGCCGCGGAGGTCTCGTCCGGGATCGACGCGGCCCACCGGCGCCTGGCCGGGGCGAGCTCGATCGCCGTGATCGGCGGGGGAGCGGCGGCGGTCGGCACCGCCTGGAACGCCGCGCGCGTGTGGCCCGGGAAGCGGGTCGACCTCCACTTCCCCGGCGCGACGGCCCTCCGCGAGCACCATCGGTCCGTGTGGGCCCGGCTCGAGGGCGAGCTGCTCGAGGTGGGGGTCGGCATCCATCCCGGCCACCGCGCCGTCGTACCCCCCGACTTCGCCTGTGACCGGATCACTCACGAGCCGGTCGAGTGGAGCACCGGGCAGGGGCCCACCACCGCGGCCGCCGTGCTCTGGGCGATCGGGCGCACCAGCCCCAACACCGACTGGCTGCCGGCCGCGCTCCTGGACGAGGACGGGTACGTGCGGGCCGGCCTCGACCTCGCGGTGCCGGGGCAGCACGGTGTGTTCGCGATCGGCGACGTCGCCTCGACCGACCCGCTGCGCTCCTCGGCACGCAACTTCACCTTCAAGCTCCTGGCTCGCAACGTCCGTGCGCAGCTCGAGGGCCGCGCACTCAGGACGTTCGACCCCCCGAAGAGACGTTGGGGGTCCGTGGTCGGCTACCAGAACGACGGGCTGGTGGTGTTCACGCCGAAGGGGCAGGGGTTTCGGATCCCGCGGTTGGCCGCGGACCGCATGGTCCGGGCGCTCGTGGTGGACCGCGCGTACTACCGCGGAGTCCGGCGGTAGGCACGTCGGCGGGTCTAACCTCGACGGATGCTCCCCGCAGCTCGGCTCGCACTGCCCGCCGTCGTCTTCAGCGTGGCCCTCGGCGCCAGCACGCTGGTCTCGCCGTCGCTGGCCGGTGCCCCCACTCCGGCGAAGCCGATCGCCAAGACCCGGTGCTCGGAGTTCCCGGCCGACAACTGGTGGCACGCCGACGTCAGCAGCCTTCCGGTGCACGCTCGCAGCGCCGCCTGGCTGAGCCACATGTCGACCGACGTCGACCTGCACCCCGACTTCGGCCCGTCGTACGGCGACGGACCCAACTACGGCATCCCGATCACCGTGGTCAACAAGCGGCACACGTTGGTGAAGGTGTCCTTCGACTACGCCTCGGAGAGCGACAAGGTGCGCTACCCGCTCGGCAAGGACACCAAGATCGAGGGCGGCCGGGCCTCCGACGGTGACCGGCACGCGATCGTCGTGGACAAGTCGAAGTGCCGTCTCTACGAGGTGTACGCCGCGCGCGAGGTCGGCGGGAGGTGGACGGCTGGCTCCGGCGCGGTGTGGTCGCTCGAGCGCAACAAGCTCCGGCCCGCGGGCTGGACCTCCGCAGACGCCGCCGGGCTCCCGATCCTCCCGGGACTGCTGCGCTGGAACGAGGTCACGTCGGACCGCATCGACCACGCCATCCGGTTCACGACCAACGAGACGTCCGACTCCTACCTGTGGCCGGCGCGCCACTTCGCGGGCTCCACCGACGACCCCAACTACCCGCCCATGGGTGCCCGGTTCCGGCTGAGGTCGACCTACGACGCCTCACAGCTCGGTCCGTACGCCCAGCGCGTGGTCGCGGCCATGAAGAAGTACGGCCTGGTCCTCGCCGACAACGGCTCCCCGTGGTACTTCCAGGGCGAGCAGCACCGCAAGTGGCCCGACAACCTGATCGAGGACCTCAAGCAGATCCCGGCGTCGGAGTTCGTCGCCGTCGACACCTCGTCGCTTCAGGTCGACCCGAACTCGGCTCAGGTCGGCTGAACGAGAGGTGCTCTGGTCCCAATTCGATGGACCCACGGGGCTCCTGTAGCCTGCTCGCTGGCCGCTTGGACGAGGGTCAGCGGGCTGTGGCTCAGCTTGGTAGAGCACTTGACTGGGGGTCAAGGGGTCGCAGGTTCAAATCCTGTCAGCCCGACCGTGTGTGATGTCTCAGGACATCGGCAACAGCTGGCCCAGCGACTGGGGCCGGCTGTTGTTCATGTCCGGGTGGGTCCCATGGGTCTGGGCGCCGGGCGGTCCGGGGCCTAGCCTGTCCGGGTGACCGAGAGCCCCGACCGTCCCGCACCGCTGGAGCCGCTGGACGAGGACTGGGGGGCGGCGCTCTGCGTGGTCGCGCACCCCGACGACCTCGAGTTCGGGGCCGCCGCCGCGGTCGCCCGCTGGACCGGCCAGGGCAAGCGGGTCGCCTACTGCATGGTCACCAGCGGCGAGGCCGGGATCGACGGCATGGCGCCCGACGAGTGCCGGGTCGTCCGAGAGGCCGAGCAGGTCGAGTCGGCGCGGGTCGTGGGCGTCGACGCGGTCGACTTCCTCGGGCTGCCGGACGGCGTTCTGGAGTACGGCGTCGCCCTCCGCGCTGCGATCGCAGCCAATGTCCGCAAGCACCGCCCGGACATCGTCATCACCGGCAACTTCCGCGACACCTGGGGTGGTGCCAACCTCAACCAGGCCGACCACATCGCCGTGGGCAAGGCCGTGCTCGACGCCGTCCGCGACGCCGGCAACCGCTGGATCTTCCCCGAGCAGCTCACCGACGGCATCGAGCCGTGGGGCGGCGTCCGCGCGGTCTGGGCGTTCGGCTCCCCGGAGGCGCGGCACGGCGTGGACACGACCGACACGTTCGAGGCGGGCGTCCTGTCGCTGGAGGCCCACCGCGCCTACATCGACGGACTCGGCTGGGAGCACTTCGATCCCCGCGAGTTCCTCGAGGGGTTCGCGAGAGGGGCCGGGCAACGGCTCGGCGTCGCTTTCGCAGCGTCGTTCGAGGTCTTCCCGATGGGCTGGGGGGACTAGCGACGGTCGGCTCACTGCGGCGGGCAGGGGTCCACATCGATCGAGGCGGACCGTCCGGCCCGGTTGCCGCGGAGGTCCGTGGCCGACATCTCGAGCTGGGCCGAGCCCTCGGTGATGAAGGGCCCGATGGTGCCGACCCAGATGCTGCCGGAGAGCCTGAGGGCGGAGGCGCCCGAGGTCCCCGGGCCTGACCATGAGACAGACGCCGAGGCGACACCGCTCTCGTCGTCGACGGGCACCGAGATGAAGATGGTCCGGCCGTTGTTGCCGCACGCGCTACGGACCACGCCGACCGTGCCGATCACCGGCGGGGACTCCCGCCCGGCAGTGACCGTGATCGGGATGCTGCCCTTGCTCCAGCCCACCGTCAGGCCGCCCGACGACGCGCCCTCGGGCAGCGCGGCCCGGTCGGCACTGACCGTGACCGTGCGCGACCTGCCCGGCTTGAGCGTGCCGGACGCCGGCGACGCCGACAGCCAGGCCTGTCCCGCGGACACGTCAAACGCGACCGGTCGGCCACCACTGTTGGTCAGGGTGATCAGCCCCGTGCCGGATGCCCCGAGGTCCAGGCTGCTCGGCGAAGCGAAGAGGCGGCCGGGCTGCGGCTGCGGCGTGGGCTCGTCCGAGGTCTCGCTCGGTGCCGACGTGGGCTCGGTCGACTCCGTCGCGGACTGCGTCGCTTGCTGAGTCGCTTGCTGAGTCGCTTGCTGAGTCGAGGTGGGCGTGACCTCGGGGCTGGGCGGCGTCGTCACCTCGAGGGACACCTCGGGCGAGGGCGACAAGGTGGGCGTGACCTGGGTCGTCACCTGACTCGGGCCCTCGGCCGCCGAGGGACTCGCAGCGGCACTCGGGGCACCCGTCGTGTCCTCGGCCACGGTCCTGCGCTCGTCAGTGTCGCCCTGCTGGGACCGGACCACGCCCGCCAGCGCGACCACGACCGCGACCAGGGCCGCCATGGACGCGATCCGGGTGCGTCGGCCTCCGCGACCCCGACCGGGGGCGGCGGGAGGCGGGCCGGGCGCGCCACCGTCTCCACCCTCGGAGCGCGACGACAGCGCCGAGGCCAGCCGGGAGTCGTCGAGGACCCGCTCGCGCAACATGACCGGGGCGGCGAACGCCGGGACGCCGGCCAGCAGGGCCGCCGGGCTGGCCAGGGCGACCCGCTTGACCGAGCAGGCGGCGCACCGGTCGACGTGTCGGGCCACCCGCTTGCGCACCAGCGGCGTGAACTCGCCGTCCCAGTCGCCCAGGACGCCGCTCAGGTCAGCGCACTCGTGTGTGGAGGTGCGCGCCACCAGGAGCGCACCGAGGGATCGTTCGATCTGGTCGCGCAGGCGGCTCAGCCCGACGTAGGCGTTGTCCGCGCTCATGCCCATCGCCTCGCCCAGCTCGGCGCCTTCCAGACCCTGGCGCAGGTGCAGGTCGAGCATGGCTCGGTCCCGCTGGTTCAAGCCTCCCGCGGCATCCCAGACCAGCGCCCGCAGAGACTCCTGCTCGACGACGGTCTCGGGGGCGGCGGACCGGTCGGGCAGGTCGAGCAGGTCGTCGTCGCCGCTGTACGACGTCCGGGACCGCTGCTTGATCCGCCGCAGGCACTCACGTCTCACGACGGCGTACAACCATGGACGAAGACGGTCGGGGTCGCGCAGCTGTTCGAGGCGCTCGGCGGTGGTGACGAAGGCGTCCGCCACGGCATCGGCGGCGTCCTCGCGGTGCCTCAGCATCGAGTAGGCGAAGTCGTGCAGCCGGTCCGCGTAGCGGTCGTAGACCTGCGCGAACGCGTCCCGGTCGCCGGCCAGCACGCCCGAGACCAGCTGCGCATCCGACGGCGCCGTCATGCGCGCAGCCTAGGTCGTAGCGGGCCCTCGGGGCGGCGCGTCGCGGGCACATCGTTCTCCTCCGGCTCGTGGTCTGACACGGGTAGGAGGCGCGAGACGGCGTGACCTTGCAAAAATACTGTTCCGGGCATGGGGATCGGAGGCATCAACGGCGGAGTGAGCGGTCCTACCCCTCGGCGAGGAGCTGTGACTGGTCGATGACGGGCCGCACGTCGGAGGAGCCGACCCATCCGACACCGGTCTCGAGGCGGCGTACGACGCGTGCCGGACTGCCCGCGACGACCGCGAAGTCCTCGACGACCCCCCGCACGACCGAGCCGGCGGCCACCACGACGTTCCTGCCGATCTGTGCACCAGGCAGGATCACCGCGCCGTGCCCGACCCACGTACCAGGCCCGATCGAGACGGGCTGGTGAGCCCCGAGCTGCTTGCCGATCGGCACGCCGGGGTCCTGGTAGCCGTGGCTGGCGTCGGTGACGAAGACACCCTGGCCGAAGAAGACGGCGTCACCGATGTCGATGCGCTCGTGCGCGGTGATCGTCGTGCGGGCCCCGAGCACGCACCGGTCGCCGATGAACAGTCCTCGGCCCGCGAGGTGCGTGTCCCCGACGCCGTAGCCGACCGACAGCGTCGCGTTGCGCCCGACCAGGGTCCCCGAACCGATGTGGATGGCTCTCACGTTGAGCAGCGTGGCCGGAGGGAAGTCGATGTTGCTGCCCTCGCCGAACGCTGCGAACCCGGCCGCCGCCCGGGTGCCCGGCACGATCTCGCCGTGTCGGCCGACCCAGCGCCAGGCTCCGAGCACGGCTCGGTTGGTCAGCGCGCGCCAGGGACTCACGGCGTGAGACTAGGGCCTCAGATCCCCACCATGCACCCGGTCGACGCGCGCTTGAGGCCCGGGAAGACCTTGGGGATCGAGGCTCCGAACCGGGCCTGCACGACGTCCGCGAGCACCTGTCGGTAGTCCGTGGTCACCGTCAGGTCGGAGTCGTAGCCGGTGGCGAGCCCGGGCCAGCGACCGTGATAGCCGGGGTTGACGCCGGCGCCGGCCACGAACATCACGTTGCCGTAACCGTGGTCGGTGCCGTAGTTGTCGTTCTCCTGGACCCGACGACCGAACTCGCTGAGCGTCACCAGCGTGACCTTGCCGGCCTGCGTGCCGAGGTCCTTGAGGAAGGCGGCGATGGCGTCGGCGAAGCCCTTGGTGTTGTTGTACATCCAGCCACCCGTGTGCCCACCGGCCCCGGAGTGCATGTCCCAGGCGCCCTGGTCGACGGTGATCACCTCGACGCCCACGTCGCCACGGATGATCCGTGCCGCGGTCGAGAGCCCCCGGCCCAGGTCGTTGCCCGGGTAGAGGTTGCTGTTGTCCGCGGTCTGCTCGACGGTGTCGAAGGTGTTGATCGCGGTGAGCGTCGCGGCCATGCTGCGCCCCAGGCTGGTGTGGTTGCCGCTCCACAGGTCGCGCACAGACGCCTCGCGCCAGCCCTCGTCGTCCGAGCCGGGCAGGCCGACGTCCTCGACCCGGTCGGCAGACATCGCCGGCTGCGGGCCGAACAGGGAGGTCGGGATCATGCTGGACCCGGCGCTGAATCCCTGGAGGGGGGCGTCGCCGGCAGTGGTGCCGATGAGCCGGTTGAGCCAGCCGACGCGGGCCCGTGACCCGGGGTCAGCGTCTTCGACCTCCTCGATCGCGTCGAAGTGCGACCGGTTCGCGACCGGCAGACCAGCCGCGTGGACGGTCGCGATCTGCCGGGCGGTCCAGTGCGGGACCAGGGAGGCCATCGCCGGGTGCAGGCCGAACATGCCGTCCTTGACGAGCAGCCGCTCGGAGGGGATCGCGATGTTGGGCCGGGCCTTGTAGTAGCCCGGGTCCGCGTGCGGCACGACCATGTTGAGACCGTCGGCCCCGCCACGCAGCGACACCACGACCAGCACCGCGCCAGCGCTGGCCGCCATCGCTGGAGATGCGGTCACGACGGCGCCTCCCACCACGGTCGAGGCACCGGCCAGGGCGAGTGCGCCGCCGAGCACGCCGCGGCGGCTGACGCCGGGCGGGCCGGACGCGGCGCCGTACGCCTGGCGCTGCATCGCGGCGTACTCCTCGCAGCAGGGCCGGGTGGACGTGCGGGACATGGGGGAGGTAGTCATCGTGATCACCGGCTGTAGTGGGCGGGGGAGTCCAGGATGGTGGCGAGCAGGCGGCCGAACTTCCACTCGATGAGCTCGTGGTCCTCGATGATGTAGTCCTTGGCCTTCACCTGGGTCGCCTTGACGCAGGCCTTGAGGAGCCGCGCGTCAGAGTGCCGGTGGAGCAGCTCCTGACAGAGGTGGTCGACGAGCTCGTCGAAGCGCACCGCAGGCGCGGGCATCCACTTCATGGGCTTCTTGTAGACCACCGCCTCCGTGGGCCAGTGCCCGTGCGCGAGCTGCCAGTGCACGTCCATGGAGCCCATCAGTCGTCCGGGGGAAGACCACGACTCGTTGTCGAATGGCTGCCCGTCGGGGCTCGCCCAGCTGAACGGGATGAGCCCGACGCCACCCGACTGCCAGAGCATCGCCGCGATGGCGGAGCGGTTGTAGGTGTCTTCGTCCTCCGGCGGCGGCTTCACGTCGATGCGCAGGGCGCGGTACGTCGCGACCACGTCCTCGGCCGGGTCCCGGACCTTGTCGTCGATCGAGTGCCGGAACTGGTCGGAGTCCACCAGGGCCCGGAGAACCGGGATGATCGCCGTGTCGTTGGCGAGGTAGACCTTGGCGAGCTTGTTGACCAGTGACTTCGACACCTTGTCGCCGATGAACTTCTCGCAGAGCTTCCCGCACAGGTTCTTGGCGGTGTCGGGGTGGTGCGCCAGGTAGCGGAGGTACGCCGCGGTCAGCGCCTTGCCGTTGGCCTTGCGGTTCTTGTCCTTGAAACCCTTGACCTTGACCGTGCCGGTGTAGTGGTCGTCCTGGTTGTACTGCGCCCGCCAGGACTCATACATGTCGACCGACCAGCCGGTCAGGATCCGCGCGGAGCTCTTGACGTCCTTCTCGTCGTAGTTGCCCTCGCCGACCGTGTGCAGCTCGAGGAGCTCGCGGCCGAGGTTCTCGTTGGGGTGCTCCTTGGTGGACTCGGCGGCATCGAGATAGATGAGCATCGCCGGGTGGGTGGCCGTGGCCAGAAGCATCTCGTCGAAGCGCCCGAGTGCGTGCTCGCGGACCCTGTTGCCGAAGTCGACGCGGTGGGTGAACTGGGCGTCGCCGAGGGCGGGGACATGGAGGTGGTTCTCCCAGAACTCCGCCATGACCTCATACACCTGGCGGTTGGAGATCATCCGCCGCATCATCGCGAGCCGGGCGTAGTTGTTCATGACCGCCCAGCCACCCTCGATATTGGTGACCTGACGCTCCCAGAGCTCGCGCGGGCTTCGCTTGAGACTCGGGTACCAGGCGCTCAGCCGACCAGCCTTCTTGTCCTTGATCGTGTGGGGCTTGAGCTGCTTCTCGAACCAGTTGCGGGCGCCACCGGCCCGGCGCACGTCACGGGCGAGGTCCGGCGTGACGCCGTAGGAGAACCGCGAGGCGAGGTGGCGGTCCTGGCGGGAGAGCAGGCTGTCCTTGCCCTGGTAGCGCGCGGGCAGGAACGCCGACAGGTCGTCGTCGGCCGCGACCGCAGCACCGGGGGAGGCAGCGATGGCGGCCGTGGCCAGTGCGCCGGGCAGGGCGAGCCGGCGACTGAGTGCGCGCCGAGTCATGGCTGCGGTGGTGGGGGGCATGTGGTGGAACTCCCGGGCGGTGGGGGGACGGGTGCGGGCTCTCCCCGAAGAGCCGCTCCAGCGACCCTAGGGCAGACCACCCCGCTCCCGCAGGCGTCTGGCATCAAACCGAGGACGTGGCCTCGGCCCGCTCACGCACCCGCAGAATCGGGTAGAAGCGGTCGTGCAGCGTGGTGACGAGGGAGATCAGGCACAAGAAGAACAACGTGCCCGCGGCCGGGAGGGCGCCGCCTTCGCGACCCAGCAGCCAGTCGGTGACGACGACGAACGCCACGTTCACGGCGACCCGCGCGCCGAAGGCCCGGGCCGTCGACTCGATGGAGAACGTCCGGCGGGCCAGGACCAGGGTCAGCGCAGCGTTGAGCACCACCATCACCGAGACGCCGACGAACAGCTGGAGATTGCTGGCGCGAATGCCAGGCAGGGTCTGGGCGTAGATGACCGACAGCAGGCCGACGAGGACGACCTTCTCAAGGGTCCCCCACGAGCGGACCCGCCCGTACGCCGCGTGGGCGGCGTACTGCTTCGCGGCCGTGTCCATCTCCTCGGGCAGGGGATCGGCCACCCACCGCCACGGCCAGTCGGTCGCGGGGAGCCGTGGCCGCACCACGAACCAGAACGCCGCGAACAACCCGACCAGGACGGTGATGAGCAGGGGGCCGGCCCACGCGTAGTCGGCGAGCGTGTCGGTCACGTCCAGCTTGGCGACGTGGATCCAGTACTCCTGGGGGAGCTTCACGAACACCCAGATCAGGCCGGCGACGAGCGCCCAGAACGAGAAGAACCACTGGATGGGCGACCAGCGCGACCGGATGGCCTCGTAGGCGATGAAGAAGTACTCGAAGGTGTTGCAGAAGACGAGCAGGAGCCATCGGGTCTGGGTGAACTCGAACGCCACGACCCCGACCAGCCGGTAGAAGTAGAGGAACCGGCCGATCCGGTAGGCCGGCATGCTCCGCCAGTTGCGCATGGTGGCGAGGTACGCGATGGCGAGGTAGTAGACGTCCATCGCCTTGTCGTAGCTCTGGTAGCCGGGGGGGTCGTATCCGAAGAGCTGGAAGATGGTCTGGTCGACTCCGTCGATGACCAGGCAGGCGAGGATCGCGGGCAGGGGGTAGCGCGGGATCAGCAGCGGGACGAGGAACCGCGACCCGAGGACCGCTACGAAGACCAGGGTGGTGCCGAGGTCCACGCGGTGCTCCGTTCAGAGATCGGGTGCGAGAGTCCGGTCGTCGGACACAGGCGGACGGTATCGCCGCCACCGACTGCTGCCACGGACAATCCTGACTGGTCCAGACAATCCGGCCGGCTCAGGACGCCGATGTGTCATTGACAGAGCCTGGGCTGGTGGCAGGATGGCCGGCGGCCCGAGCGGGCCGGCCAACAGTCAGGAGATTGATCTACGTGAAGCGTTTGACATCCATGCTTGCCGCCACGGCGTTCACGGCGAGTCTCCTGTCGGGGTGTGGCGGCGGTGGGACCGACGAGTACTGCGACACCCTCGAGAGCACCCAGAAGAACTTCGATGACTTCGAGTCGGCCGACTTCTCCAACTTCGAGGAGTTCACAGACCGGGTCGATGAACTCGCCGACAACGCCCCTGACGAGGTCAAGGACGACTGGAAGGTCCTCGCCGACGCCTTCAACGCGTTCGTCGATGCGCTCGACAAGGCCGGCCTGAACCCGTCCGACCTCGAGGGACTCGCCAGCGGCGAGCTCCCCGAGGGCGTCGACATGGAGGCCCTCACCGAGGCGATGAGCGAGGCTCAGGCCCTCGGGGGCGAGGAGTTCGAGAAGGCCACCGACGCCATCGAGAAGCACGCCAAGGACGAGTGCAACATCGACCTCAGCGACTCCTGAGGTCCCGCAGCAGGTCAGTCGCGGCGACTGCCTAGACTGGCACCGCCGTGACCGACCTGCTGCTTCTGGCCCTTGCGCTGCTGTTGATCGCGGCCTGTGGCCTGTTCGTGGCGGCCGAGTTCTCCCTGGTCACCGTCGACAAGAACGCCGTCGAGCGCGCCGCCCAGGGGGGCGACCGCGCCGCCGAGGGTGTGCAGAAGGCCCTGCGCTCACTCTCGACCCAGCTCTCAGGAGCGCAGGTCGGCATCACCGTGACCAACCTGGCCATCGGTTTCCTCGCCGAACCCGTGGTGGCCGACTTCATCCGTGAGCCACTCCGTGACCTCGGCCTGCCGACCGCCGCGGTCTCGCCGGTCGCCGTCGGGACCGGGCTGGTTGTGGGCACCTTCCTGACGATGATCTTCGGCGAGCTGGTGCCCAAGAACCTCGCGATCGCGCTGCCGCTGGCGACGGCCCGCGCGACCCAGGGCTTCATCCGGGGATTCACGGCCGCCAACCGGGTGCCGATCCGACTGCTCAACGGGTCGGCCAACGCCCTGGTCCGCCGCCTGGGGCTCGAGCCTCAGGAGGAGCTGCGCTCGGCGCGCAGCTCGACCGAGCTCGCCTCGCTCATCCAGCGCTCGGCGTCCGTGGGCACCCTGGACGCGGACACGGCCGAGCTGATGGAGCGTTCGGTGGAGTTCGGCACCCGGACCGCGGGCGAGATCATGACGCCGAGGGTCCGGACGCTGTCGCTCGACGAGGGTGACCGCGCGCTGCGGGTCATCGAGCTGGCCAGGAGCAGTGGCCACTCACGCTTCCCGGTGCTCGACGACGACGACATGGTGGTGGGCACCGTGCACGTCAAGAACGCCGTCGCGCTTCCGGTCCACGAGCGCAGCACGACCCGGGTGAAGCACCTGATGGCCAAGCCGATCGTCGTCCCGGACTCGATCCGGCTCGACCCGCTGCTCCAGCTCCTGCGCCGTGACGGCTTCCAGCTGGCCGTGGTACTCGACGAGTACGGCGGCAACGCAGGCATCGTCACACTCGAGGACGTCGTCGAGGAGATCGTCGGCGACATCTCCGACGAGCATGATCGGTTCGGGTCCCGGGCCCGCAAGCGCCGGGACGGGTCCTGGCTGCTCTCGGGTCTGCTGCGGCCCGACGAGGTCGAGGACCTCACGGGCGTCCCGCTGCCCGAGTCCGAGGACTACGACACGGTCGCCGGGCTGGTGTTGCAGGTCCTCGGGCGGATCCCGGAGCGCGGCGACATCGCCGAGGTCCCGGTCTCGGACACCAGGGACCCGGAAGAGACGCGGCAGCAGCTCGCGGTGCTCAGCGTCGAGCACATGGATGGGCTCCGCATCGACCGGCTGGCCCTTCGGCTGCTGGACGGGACGCCGAGCGGTGGTGATGCATGAGCATCGGTCTCGCGATCCTGGTGACCGGGGGGCTGCTGGCCGCCAATGCGTTCTTCGTCGGCGCCGAGTTCGCCTTGATCTCGGCCCGCCGCAGCCAGATCGAGCCCGCGGCCCAGCAGGGCTCCCGGATGGCCAAGACGACCCTGCGGGCGATGGAGGACATCTCGTTGATCCTCGCCGGCGCCCAGCTGGGGATCACCGTCTGCTCGCTGGCGTTGGGCGCGGTCAGCGAGCCGGCGATCGCGCAATTCCTCGAGCCCGGGTTCGAGAGCCTGGGTGTGCCCGACAACCTGCTGCACCCCGTCGCCCTGGTCATCGCGCTGTCGCTGGTGGTGTTCCTGCACGTGGTGCTCGGCGAGATGGTGCCCAAGAACATCGCGATCGCCGGCCCGACTCGGGCCGCCATGCTGCTCGGCCCGCCGATGTGGGGGATCGTGTCGGTGCTGCGACCGGTCATCGCCGGCCTCAACGCGATCGCGAACCTCTGCCTCCGTCTCATCCGGGTCGAGCGCCAGGACGAGGTCAGCTCGACCTACACCCGCGAGGAGGTCGCCGCGCTCGTCGAGGAGTCGCGCGGTGAAGGCCTGATCGAGGCCGAGGAGTACGACCGGCTGGCGGGTGCCCTGGGCTTCACCGAGAAGCCGGTGTCCACCGTCCTCATGCCGACCGGGTCGCTCACCACCGTCCGCAGGGGTTCGACGGTCGCCGATGTCGAGGCGCTCTGCGCCGCGACCGGCTTCAGTCGCTTCCCGGTCGTCGACGACCGGGATGGCGGCGGGCTGGTCGGCTACCTACACATCAAGGACGTGCTGGAGACCGACGAGGCACTACGTCAGCGCGTCGTCGAGGACAAGTGGGTGCGACCGTTCGCACCGGTGGCCGCCCACGACCTGCTGCACGATGCGCTGGAGTCCTTGCAACGTCGGGGAGCGCACATGGCGGTCGTCGTCGACGGCTCCGGCACGACGCTGGGACTGGCGACGCTCGAGGATGTCATCGAGGAGCTCGTGGGCGAGATCCGCGACGCGGCGCACCTCGAGGAGCGCGTCGACGAGCAGTGACCGCCCTGGGTCGTCCGGGACCGTGACGGCCACCATTACCCTTTGGGCGTGACCGAGCCGGGGGACCAGTCGGACGCGTTGAGCACGCGCGTCTGGACCGTGCCCAACGTCATCAGCATGGCCCGGCTGGCCGGCGTACCGCTGTTCCTCTACCTGGTCCTCGTCCCCGAGGCCGACGGGTGGGCCCTGGCGCTGCTCATGGTGTCCGGGGTGACCGACTACCTGGACGGATACCTGGCCCGCAAGCTCGACCAGCAGACGGTCGTTGGCCAGCTCCTCGACCCGGTCGCCGACCGGCTCTACATCCTTGCCGTCGTCGTCGGTCTCGCCATGCGTGACGTCATCCCGTGGTGGCTGGCCATCTCGTTGCCCCTGCGCGACCTCCTCATGTGGGGGTTGGTCCCGTTGCTGCGCACCCGCGGCTACAGCGCCCTGCCGGTCCACTTCCTGGGCAAGGCCGCGACCTTCAACCTGCTGTATGCCTTCCCGCTCCTCCTGCTCGGAGACGGGGAGGGCACAGTGGCGAGGCTGTCGGAGGTGTTCGGCTGGGCGTTCGCCTTCTGGGGCGTGGGCCTGTACTGGTGGGCCGGGGTCCTCTACGCCTACCAGGTCCAGCGGCTCCTCGCGACGACCGAGAGACGACCGGCGCGCACATGACCGATGTCGGCGACCGGGCCCGGACCCCGCTGCTCGAACTGGTCACCAAGGAGTCGCTCGACCTCGACTACGAGCAGGTCGCGAGAGGTCGCGGCGGGCCGGGACCGGTGGACGGGCCGACACCCCACCGCGGGACCGCAGTCGCGGTGGCGGTCTTCGGGCTGCTCGTCGCCGTGGCGGCGGTGCAGAACTCCCGCAACGCCGACGTCGACGAGGCCAGTCGCAACGCCCTCATCGACCGGATCGAGGTACGCCGCGATGCGGTCTCGTCGCTGCAGGACCGGGTCGTGGTCCAGCGCGCTGAGAACGAGGGCCTGGTCGACCGGTTGGTGGACCTCGCAGCGGCCGTGCAGAGCACCGAGGACCGACGCGCCGACCTCGCCCTGGAGTCGGGGTTCGTCGCGGTGTCCGGTCCCGGCCTCCGGATCTCCGTGGACGACCAACCCCAGGGTGACCTCGACGGGCTGGTGCGGGCCACGGACCTGCGAGCCCTCGTCAACGGGCTCTGGCAGGCCGGTGCCGAGGCCATCGCCATCAACGGTCGGCGCTTGACCTCGCTCAGCGCCATCGTCAACTCCGACATCGCGATCCAGGTCAACAAGGGCCCGCTGTCACCTCCCTACGTCGTGCAGGCCGTGGGCAGCAACGACCTGGACGCCAACTTCGTCGAGACGCAGTCCGGAGTGCTGTTCATCTCCCTGGCCGAACGGTTCGGATTCGTGGTGGAACGTGACACTGTGTCGTCGCTGCTGCTGCCGGCCGCCCCGCCGTCGCTGCAGCGGCTCCGTTACGCGGAGCGACCGTCCGGCGAGGGGCTCGACGACCAGGAAGGCTCGACCCCGTGATCGCAGTGCTCGGACTCGTCGCGGGGATCGTGCTCGGTCTGGTCCTGCGTCCCGACGTACCGCTCGCCCTCGAGCCCTACCTGCCGATCGCGGTCGTCGCTGCGCTCGACGCGGTGTTCGGCGGGCTGCGGGCCTACCTGGACGGGATCTTCGACGACAAGGTGTTCGTCGTCTCGTTCGCCAGCAACGTGATCATCGCCGCGGGCATCGTCTTCCTCGGTGACAAGCTGGGCGTCGGTGGGCAGCTGTCGACCGGCGTGATCGTGGTTCTCGGGATCCGCATCTTCGCCAATGTCGCTGCCATCCGGAGGCACCTGTTCCATGCCTGAGGAGCGCGAGGTCAAGGATGTCGCCCGGGGTCGGCTCTGGCGCGCGCTGGTGCGCCCGACCCGGGGACAGCTCATCGTCGCGCTCCTGTTGGCGGTGGTGGGTTTCGCCGGCGTCACCCAGGTGCGCACCAACACCGTAGACGACACCTACGCGGGGTTGCGCGAGCAGGACCTCATCGACATCCTCGACGGCCTCGCCGGGACGACCCAGCGTGCGCAGGCCGAGCTGCAGAGGCTCGAGGACAGCCGCGACGACCTGCTGTCCGAGACCAACGCACGTGAGGCCGCTCTCGAGGCGGCCCGCAACGAGGTCGACACGCTCTCGGTCATCGCGGGAACCGTGGCAGTGACTGGTCCCGGTGTCCGGATCACGATCAAGGAGGTCGCCGGCCAGGTGCGCGTCGAACCCTTCATCGACATGATCCAGGCCCTGCGCAGTGCCGGCGCCGAGGCGATCCAGGTCAACGGGTCGGTCCGGGTCGTGGCTTCCACCGCGTTCCAGGACGTGGAGGGCGGGCTCCTGATCGGGGGCCGCATCCTGAGCGCCCCGTTCGTCGTGGACGTCATCGGCGGGCCCGAAGCGCTGGGCGCGGCTCTGCGGTTCCCCAACGGTCCCGCCGACCAGTTCGCCGAGGACCAGGTGGCCGAGCTGGAGTACGACGAGCGGACCTCGCTCGACATCGAGGCCGTGCACGAGCCGACTCCGCCAGGGGTGGCTGAGCCCCAGGTGGACGAGTAGCGAGCGACCAGTAGGTTGGGGCGCATGTATCCCGATGACCTGCTGTACACCTCTGAGCACGAGTGGCTGCGTCGGCCCGGCGAGGCAGAGGGCTCCGTCCGGGTCGGGATCACCCACTACGCGCAGGACGCGCTGGGCGACATCGTCTACGTCTCGCTGCCGGAGGTGGGCCAGAGCATCGACGCCGGCTCCACCTGTGGCGAGCTGGAGTCCACCAAGTCGGTGAGCGACGTCTACGCGCCGGTCAACGGCGAGGTCGTGGCCCGCAACGACTCCCTCGACGCCACCCCCGAGCTGGTCAACAACGACCCCTACGGCGGCGGCTGGCTCTTCGAGGTCGTGCCCAGCGACCCCGCGCAGCTCGACGGGCTGCTCGACGCGGGGACCTACCAGGAGTCCCTCGGCGGGTGACCCGCATGTCGCCTCTCGGGTGCACTGTGAGTTGATAGGTTCGACGAACCAGCCGGTCGGTCACGAGGGGAATGCAAGATGCCGTTCTGCACGAGCTGCGGGCATCGCAACCCTGATGACGCGCGCTTCTGCTCCCAGTGCGGGACGCGGATCGAGACCGAGGACGCCGAGCCCGCGGTCGAGTCGACGGCCACGATCCAGATCGGTGGCGTGGCCGAGGCCCAGCGACCCGACGGCAAGACCGACACCTCCGACCGGCAGCTCAACCCGGTCGACGCCGCCGCGGTCGACGCCCTGCCCGCGGGTCACGCCCTGCTCGTCGTGCAGCGCGGCCCTGGGTCCGGCAGCCGGTTCCTGCTGGACAAGGACGTCATCCACGCCGGTCGCAACCCCGAGAGCGACATCTTCCTCGATGACGTGACCGTGTCCCGTCAGCACGCGGAGTTCCATCGCACGGGCGACTTGTTCACGGTCTCCGACTCCGGCAGCCTCAACGGCACCTACGTCAACCGGGACCGCATCGACACCGTCCACCTGACCGATGGTGACGAGGTCCAGGTCGGCAAGTACCGCCTCGTGTTCTTCGCCGGGCACACACCTTGACGCCCGGCGCCGCACGGCCGGGCGCCGAGCAACCCGCCTCCGGGCTGATGAACATCGGGCAGGTCCTCGAGGTCCTGCGCGCCGAGCACCCGACCATCAGCATCCCCAAGATCCGCTTCCTCGAGGACCGTGGCCTGGTCTCGCCCGAGCGCACCGCGGCCGGCTACCGCAAGTACTCCCACGCGGATGTCGAGCGGCTGCGCTACATCCTCATGCTGCAGCGCGATCACGAGCAGTCGCACAAGCGGATCGCCGAGATCCTCGATGCGATCGACCGTGGGCTCGAGCCGCCTCCACTGGTGTCGCTCACCCCGTCGGTCCCCGAGGTCGCGCTGTCGCCCGACGGAATGCCGAGTCCCGAGTCGTTCCGGCGCCACGACGACCTGCGGCTGTCCCGCAAGGAGGTCCTCAAGATCTCCGGGATCTCCGAGGAGGTCCTCGAGCAGCTCGAGGGCTTCGGGCTCGTGGCACCGCGCTTCGGCACCGCGCACTACGACTCCGACGCGCTCGTGGTCTGCACGACCGCTCGGGAGATGGCCGACTTCGGCCTGGAGCCTCGCCACCTCCGGGCCTTCAAGGCCGCGGCGGATCGCGAGGTCGGGCTGGTCGAACAGGTCGTGGCCCCGCAGCGCCGGGCCGGCGACGCGGCGGCCCAGGCCCGGACCGAGGACATCGTCGCCCAGATAGCTGCCCTGTCGCTGAAGCTGCACGCGACGCTGGTCAAGGCCGGGCTCAAGCGGATCTGAGGCCCCCGGGATCCTCAGCACCCGGGAGTAGTCTGGCGAGGTGCGCGAAGTCGACGTCATGGGAGTCCGGGTCGAGATGCCCTCGAACCAGCCGATCGTGCTCCTGCGCGAGGTGACGGGGGAGCGCTACCTGCCGATCTGGATCGGTGCCGTCGAGGCCACCGCGATCGCCTTCGCCCAGCAGGGCGTCGTACCCCCCGGCCGCTCACGCACGACCTGATGCGGGACGTGCTGGAGGCGACCGGGGCCCAGCTGACCGAGGTCAGGATCACTGAGGTCAAGGACGGGGTCTTCTTCGCCACCCTCGTCTTCGGTTCCGGAGCAGAGGTCAGCGCCCGGCCCTCGGACTCGATCGCCCTCGCCCTGCGCACGGGAACCCGCATCGTCTGCGCCGAGGAAGTGCTCGACGTGGCGGGTCTCGCGGTGCCGGCCGAGCAGGAGGACGAGGTCGAGAAGTTCCGCGAGTTCCTGGACCAGGTGACGCCGGAGGACTTCGACGCGCCCTGACTGTCTACCCGCGTGAGCTTCGGCCCCGGGACCACGGCGACGCTCGCTGCGCTCGCCGGCTCCGCAGTCGCCCTGGCCACCCCGGGGGACCAGGGCGACGCTCGCTGGCGCTCGCCGGCTCGTAGCGGGTCAGACCCTCAACCTCTACTTGAGGGTGAGACACGCCGCGTGGCTCGTTGACCGGTCTCCGGGCACGACGTACCTTGAACTGTCGTCGTTGTAACTCCACCGCTGTGGTTGTCCCATCCAGCTCCAGACCCCAGGTGGGGTGAGCGACCAAGACTTCTAGGAGCAGGCGTGAAAGAGCACGGGCAATCTGGCCAGCACGACCCGCAGGCGAAGGTCGACGCGGCCCTGGCCGCCGAGGCCGCCGACGAGCAGGGTCTGCTCTTCACCGACGACGTCTCCCCACTGCCCAGCGACACCGGCTACCGCGGCCCGACCGCCTGCAACGCCGCCGGCATCACCTACCGACAGCTGGACTACTGGGCGCGCACCGGGCTGGTCGAGCCGACCGTGCGCAGCGCGAAGGGATCCGGGTCCCAGCGGCTCTACTCGTTCCGCGACATCTTGATCCTCAAGATCGTCAAGCGCCTCCTCGATGCCGGCATCTCGCTCCAGCAGATCCGCACCGCCGTCACGCACCTGCGCGAGCGCGGCACCGACGACCTCACCCGGGTCACCCTGATGAGCGACGGCGCCTCGGTCTACGAGTGCACCAGCAACGACGAGGTCATCGACCTGCTCCAGGGCGGCCAAGGCGTGTTTGGCATCGCCATCGGGGGAGTGTGGCGCGAGATCGAGGGCACGCTCGCCGAGCTGCCCAGCGAGCGCACCGCGGTGGACGAGGAGCCGGTCGCGGGCGACGAGCTCGCGGCGCGCCGCGCAGCCCGGTCGGTCGGCTGACTCACTGACCGACAGCCGGGCTAGACTCGGCCGCGCTGACCATCCCGCACGGGAGAGTCCTCAGTCATTCGTGGCGGGGACGCCGAAGGGGCAATTCCTCCCCGGAACCTCTCAGGCACCAGGACCGCGTGGGACAGGCAACTCTGAAGTCCCATCGTGGGGGTGACAGAGGGGGAGGTCTCCACACGAGGGAGCCTTCATGGAGTTCGCCCCGGAGTTCGCCCAAGGGTTCGCCCAGCGGCACATCGGCCTACGCCCCGCCGACATCGAGCACATGCTCGCGGTGGTCGGTCACGAGTCGCTCGACTCGCTGATGTCCGCGGCTGTTCCCGGCGGGATCCGCACCGTGGCGTCGCTCGACCTGCCCGACGCGGCGACCGAGGAGGACGTGGCACGCGAGCTGCGTGACCTTGCCGGCCGCAACCGGGTCGCCGAACCGATGATCGGCCTGGGCTACCACGGCACGCTGACGCCGCCGGTCATCCGCCGCAATGTGCTCGAGGACCCGTCCTGGTACACCGCTTACACGCCGTACCAGCCCGAGATCTCCCAGGGCCGGCTCGAGGCGCTGCTCAACTTCCAGACCGTCGTCAGCGACCTGACCGGCCTGCCCACGGCCAACTCGTCCCTGCTGGACGAGGCGACGGCGGCGGCCGAGGCCATGACGCTCGTCCGCCGAGGCAACCGCACGGCGACCGGACCGTTCGTCGTCGACGCCGACGCGCTTCCCCAGACCATCGAGGTCGTCAGCACCCGGGCCGAGGCGATGGGCATCGAGGTCGTGGTCGCCGACCTGACCCGAGGCCTGCCCGAGGGGCCGTTGTGCGGGGTGCTGGTTCAGTACCCGGGTGCCTCCGGCGAGGTTCGCGACCCCCGCGGTGTGATGGAGCAGGCCCACGAGCGGCAGGCGCTGGCCGTCGTTGCCGCCGACCTGCTCGCGTTGACGCTGCTCGAGTCACCCGGTGCTCTCGGCGCCGACGTGGTGGTCGGGTCCACCCAGCGGTTCGGCGTCCCGTTGTTCTACGGCGGGCCGCACGCCGGCTACATGGCGGTGGCCGCAGGCCTGGAGCGGCACCTGCCCGGTCGACTGGTCGGCGTCTCGATCGACGCAGGAGGGCGGCTGGCCTACCGACTCGCCCTGCAGACCCGCGAGCAGCACATCCGCCGGGACAAGGCGACCTCCAACATCTGCACCGCCCAGGTGCTCCTCGCGGTCGTGGCCTCGATGTACGCCGTCTACCACGGACCCGAGGGGCTGCGGGCGATCGCGCGCAGGATCGCTGACCACGCGTCCGCCATCGCCAAGCTGCTGGCCGACGGGGGTGTCGAGGTCGTCCACGACGCCTTCTTCGACACCGTCCTCGCCCGGGTTCCGGGGCGCTCGGGTGCCGTCCTCGCGGCCGCTCGGGAGCTCGGCCTGCACCTTCGCCCCGTGGACGACGACCATGTCGGCATCAGCGTCGGCGAGACCTGCACCGGCGACGTCGTGGCCCGCGTGCTGGAGGCCTTCGGGGTCACGCGGGAGGGTGCCTTCGCCGTCGGGGGAGTGCGCGGCATCGACGCGGTTCATCCCGAGCTCGAGCGTCGGACGCCCTACCTCACCCACGAGGTCTTCTCGAGCCACCGCAGCGAGACCCAGATGCTGCGCTACCTGCGGCGGCTCTCCGCGCGCGACTATGCCCTGGACCGCGGCATGATCCCGCTCGGCTCGTGCACGATGAAGCTCAACGCGACCACCGAGATGGAGCCGGTGTCCCTGCCGGGCTTCGCGGACCTGCACCCGTTCGCACCGGCGGAGGATGCCAGCGGCTATGCCGAGCTCGTCGCGCAGCTGCAGTCCTGGCTCGCCGAGGTGACCGGCTACGACTCGGTGTCGATCCAGCCGAACGCGGGGTCGCAGGGTGAGCTGGCCGGTCTGCTGGCGATCCGTGCCTACCACCGGGCGAACGGCGACCTCGAGCGCGACGTCTGCCTGATCCCGTCGTCGGCGCACGGCACCAACGCCGCCTCGGCGGTCATGGCGGGCATGCGTGTGGTCGTGGTCAAGGCCGGTGACGACGGCTCGGTCGACCTTGACGACCTGCGTACGCAGTGCGAGGCACATGCAGCCGACCTCGCGGCGATCATGGTGACCTATCCGTCGACGCATGGCGCCTACGAGGACACCATCAGCGACCTCTGCAAGATCGTCCACGACCATGGTGGCCAGGTCTATGTCGACGGCGCCAACCTCAACGCTCTGCTGGGCTACGCCAAGCCTGGCGAGTTCGGGGGCGACGTCTCCCACCTCAACTTGCACAAGACCTTCTGCATCCCGCACGGGGGCGGCGGTCCCGGTGTCGGGCCGGTCGCGGTGCGCGCCCACCTGGCGCCCTACCTGCCCTCACACGCCCTGCACCCGGACCCGGCCAAGCGGGCGGGCATCGGGCCGATCAGTGCGGCGCCGTACGGCTCAGCGGGGATCCTGCCTATCTCGTGGGCCTACGTCCGGCTGATGGGCGCTGAGGGCCTCACCCGCGCGACCGCCTGCGCGGTCCTGTCGGCCAACTACGTGGCCGCTCGGCTGGGCGAGCACTTCCCGGTGCTCTACCGCGGGCACGGCGGGTTGGTCGCCCACGAGTGCATCCTCGACGTGCGCGGGCTAACCCGCGACACGGGCGTCTCGGTCGACGACGTGGCCAAGCGGCTCATCGACTACGGCTTCCACGCGCCGACGATGTCGTTCCCTGTCGCGGGCACCTTGATGGTCGAGCCGACCGAGTCGGAGGACCTCGTCGAGATCGACCGCTTCTGCGACGCGATGATCGCGATCAAGGGCGAGATCGACCGCGTCGGTGCGGGGGAGTGGAGCCCGGAGGACTCACCCCTGCGCGGAGCTCCGCACACCTCCCGCACCGTCGTGGGGGACTGGGACCGCGCCTATTCGCGCGAGCTGGCGGCGTTCCCTACCGGTCCGGACCCGGACAAGTACTGGCCGCCGGTGGGTCGCATCGACCAGGCCTACGGCGACCGCAACCTGGTGTGCGCGTGCCCACCGCCGGAGGCCTTCGCCGAGTAGCCGACTACTGGGCCGGTGACACGCTGGACATGTTGAAGTCGGGCACCCGGATCGCCGGCGTGGCCGTGCGCGAGAAGTAGTCGTCTCCCCACTCGCGGCTGAAGCTCGCGACGGTCTCAGAGGCGTGCGTGAAGCGCCGGAGCAGATCGATCGGGCTCTCGTTCCACCGGAAGTTGTTGACCACGCCGACGATCTCTCCGCGCTCGACCTTGTAGACGCCGTCGCGCGTGAGCCCGGTGAGCAGGAGCGTCTGCGGGTCGACCTCGCGGATGTACCAGAAGCAGGTGACGAGCAGACCGTCGTCCATCCCCCTGACCAGGTCGTCGATCGTCCCGGTGCCGCTGGCGATGTCGAGGACGAGGTTGTCGATCGCCGGGGTCACCGGCTGGCCGGTCATCGCCGCCGAGTGCCGGGTCTGCAGCAGCGCGGTCAGCTCGCCGTCCCGGATCCAGTCGGTGCGCTCGAGGCCGATGCCGTTGTCGAAGACCGAGCTCTCGTTGGACGACGAGGCGGCCATCGCGAACGGCGCACACTCCAGGCCGGGGAACGCCGGGTCGGAGAAGAGGGTGATGTCAGGGTGCGTGAGAGGCTCGCCGATCCGGGTGCCTGTGGGGCGTCGGCTGTAGACGGACTGGCCCTCCCACGCCGTCCGGGCGCCGGCGTACCAGTAGGCGTCGATCATCACGTCCGCGACCGCGCTCGGAGGCAGGATGGTGTCGTAGCGTCCTGCCTCGAGGTGCAGCCGGTGCGTGCCCCAGCCCAGGCGCTGGGCGAGCATGGCGTCGAAGGCCAGCGGGTCGACGTCCGCGAAGTCGCGCGTCGCCCCGCCCGTCCAGGCGCTCTGGCTCAGGTCGGTCGGTTTGCCGGTGCAGGCCCAGTGACCGGTGGGCTGAAGGTGCCGGAGTCGCACGCCGGTGGAGGAGCCCAGGTACGTGCAGATCATCTCGTGGTTGACGAAGCCGTAGAGGATGCGGTCCTCGGCGGCCGCCCGGCCGAACGCCTCACCGAGTCGCGGCGCGACCTCGTCGTAGACGTGGATGTCGGTGGTGGCGGGCTCGAGGTCCCAGTCGGGCGAGGTCCGGTCGCGGACGAGCTCGGCGGCGTCCTCGGCCGGGTTGGCTGCGCGCGCCGCCGCCTCTGCCGCCTCGACCAGCTCGGTCACCTGGGCCTGGGTGCTGGCGCTGCTGCTCACCGAACCCACCGCCCGGCCGGCCGGCTTGTCCACGAAGGCGATCACCGTGACCTGGATGCCGTGCATGACACCGTTGGTGGTCAGGGTGTTGTTGGCCCAGCGCAGGTTGGCGCTGGTCGCGTCCCGGACAAGGACGACGGTCTCGTCGGCGGTGGACGTCGCCAGGGCGTGCTCGACGAGCGACTGCGGCGTGACCGCCCTGATCCCGGAGCCGGTCACTGGCCCCCCTCCTCGGTGGCATTGAGGATCCGGATGTCGCGGAACAGCGACACAGGTGCGCCGTGGCTGACCGCGGCAACCTGGCCGGGCTGAGCCTTGCCGCAGTTGAAGGCGCCGTGCAGCTCCCACGTCTGGGGGCCTCCCACGGCCTCCATGGCGCCCCAGAAGTCGGTCGTCGTGGCCTGGTAGGCGACGTCGCGCACCTGTCCGACCAGCTCGCCGTTGTGGATCTTGTAGAAGCGCTGGGCCGTGAACTGGAAGTTGAAGCGCTGCATGTCGATGGACCAGGACTTGTCCCCCACGACATAGAGCCCGTGCTGCACACGGCCGATCAGCTCGCTCTCGCTCGGCCCGTCGGGATCCGCCTGCAAGGACACGTTGGCCATCCGCTGGATCGGGATGTGTCCAGGGGAGTCGGCGTAGGCACACCCGTTGGAGCGGCCCTGCCCCGAGTCCGAGGCCGCGAGCTCCGGCTTCTGGTGGCCCATGGAGCGGTCGAGCTGGTAGCCGACCAGCACGCCGTCCTTGACGATGTCCCACTCCTGGGTCTGGACGCCCTCGTCGTCGTAGCCGACCGTGGCCAAGCCGTGCTCGACGGTCCGGTCGCCGGTGACGTTCATGACGCCCGAGCCGTACTGCAAGGTGCCGAGCTTGTCGTAGGTCGCGAACGAGGTGCCCGCGTAGTTGGCCTCGTAGCCGAGCGCCCGGTCGAGCTCGGTCGCGTGCCCGATCGACTCGTGGATGGTCAGCCAGAGGTTGGAGGGGTGGATGACCAGGTCGTAGCGGCCGGCCTCGATGCTCGGCGCCTTGAGCTTCTCGGCCAGGAGCTCGGGCACCTGGTCGAGCTCCTCGTCCCAGGCGTAGCCGCCCGAGCTCCCCGGGTCGGTGACGTACTCCCAGCCGCGGCCCACCGGCGGGGCGATGCTCGTCATCGAGTCGAAGGTGTCGGCACCAGCGCCCATCGCCTGGAAGCCCGGGTGGATGCGGATCCTCTGCTGGGTGGTGGTGGTGCCGGCCAGGTCGGCGTAGTACTTGTTCTCCTGGACCTGCTCGGCCGAAGCCGTCGCGTGGTCCACGGCCGCACCCTGGCGCAGCCGGTCGGTCCAGTCGATCAGCAGGTCGACCTTCTCGCCCGTCGGCACGTCCAGCGGGTTCACCAGATAGGACGACACCCACGTCACGTCGCGGTAGACCGGCTCCGGCGCGAGCTGGACCGGCACCGTGGTCATCCCCGCGGCCACCTCGGCGACCAGGACCGCGGTCTCGGCGACCCGGACCACCTCGTCGCTGGTGAGGATCACCCCCGAGGCAAAGCCCCACGCGCCCTGGTGGATCACGCGTACGGCGAAGCCGAGGTCCTCGGTGTCGCTGGCCCCCTGGAGCACTCCGTCGCGCACGCCGACGTGCTGGTACCTGACCCGCTCGAAGCGGAAGTCCGCGTGACTTGCGCCCAGCTCGTGGGCGCGGGCGAGCGCCGCAGCTCCGAGCTCGCGATAGGGCAGCGCCGTGAAGGTCGGGTCGATCTCGGGCATGCGTCGAACCTATCCCTGCAGGTCGCAGCAGCCGCGCCTATGGTTGCGCCATGGTTTCCCCGGCCTGGCTCGGCATCGGAGCCCAGCGCAGCGGGACGACCTGGTTCACCGACCTCCTGACGCAGCACCCGCAGGTCGGGTTGGGCACCAACGGCAAGAAGGAGCAGCACCTGCTGCACAAGGTCGCCGACGGTCGGCAGCCGGACGCGGCGTACCTGGATCTCTTCCCCGACGACGGTGTACGCCGCGGGGAGTGGACACCGCAGTCGCTGCGGCACGCTTCGGCGCCGGCGACCGCTGCGCGGCTGGTCCCGGACGCGCCGGTGCTGGTGCTGCTGCGGGATCCGGTCGAGCGGTTCCGGTCCGCGATGCGTCTGCATGCCACCCGGTTCGCGGCGACCGGGAAGTCGTCGTGGCCCTACCCGGTGCCGATCACGATCCAGACCTTCACCGGCTGCTACGCCGACCAGCTCGCCATGTGGGCCCACCACGTCGGCCGGGAGCGGATGCAGGTGATGGTGTTCGAGTCCGTCCGCGGCGACGCCCAGGCGGCCCTTGACACGGTGTGGGGCCTGCTCGGGCTCGATTCCGTGCCCCTGACCGACGTCGACAGCGCGTCCGGGTCGAGCAGCCAGGCCGACTGGGCCTGGCCGGAGGGGCTTCGGGAGTCGCTCGAGGTGCTCTACGCCCCGCAAGTCTCGCGGCTGGCCGACGAGTGGGGCCTGGACGTCAGCGCGTGGACGACGCCCGGCCGGTAGCCGTCCACGTCCACGCCGTCAGCTCGAACGGTCCGTTGCCCAGCTGAGCCCGGCAGAGCTCCTTGAGCTGGGCGACCTGCTCGGACGTCCGTCTCGCGAGGTAGTCGCCGACCGAACCTGCCGGCTCGGCGTAGGGCGCCCACCACTCCTCGAAGGAAGCCATCGCGACGGTGACCGAGAGCTCGCCACCGTGCACGTCGTTGAGGCCGGCCTCGACGAAGATCCGCTGGAGCGTGCCCTTGCCGGCCCCGGCCGAGGGCTCGGCCACCCCCTGGGGATCCACCTCGGCGACCGCGGACCAGAACGGCGTCAGGGGCCCACGGCCTCCGGGGTGGTCCCAGACGCAGGCCGCGACCATCGCCCCCGGTCTCGTCACGCGAGCCATCTCGGTCACCCCTCGGAGCGGGTCGTGCATGAAATGCACGACCAGCTGCGCGAACGACGCGGCGTAGGAGTCGTCCGGGTAGGGAAGAGCCTCGGCGGAGCCCTGCCGGAACTCGACGCCCGGGAGCCGGACGTGTCCCGCCTCGACGAAGCCGGGAGTCGGGTCGATCGCATCCACCCGCGCGGCACCGTAGCGCTCGACGAGCTCGGCGGTCAGAACGCCAGGGCCGCAGCCGACATCGAGCACGCGGCCCTGCGCGGGAACGGGCACGAGGTCGGCGAAGAGAGGGGAGAGCGGCTCGGAGAACCGTCCCATGAAGCGGGTGTATGCGTCCGCGTTGCCGAAGGCCACCCGTCGACCCTAAGCCTGGTCGCGCAGGTCACCGTCGGCCCACAGGCCCTCGGCGTCGGCCTCGACCAGCTCGGTGACGCTGGGCACCTCTCGACCCTCAAGCTCGGGAACCTGGACCTGGCGCACCGGCGCCTCCAACGGCTGGACCGGGGTCAGCTCGCCCTCACTGACCCGCAGGTCGCGGAACCGGCGCGCGGACACCATCACCCGTGACTCGACGGTGCCGATCGTCTCGTTGTAGGCATTGACCGACGAAGTGAGCGCACGGCCGAGCTTGTCGAACTTGGCGCCCAACTGGCCGAGCCGCTCGTGCAGCTCGCGACCCAGCTTGAAGACCTCGGCGGCCTTGTCGGCCAGGGCGGCCTGCTTCCAGCCGTAGGAGATCGCGCGCAGCATCCCGATGAGTGTCGTGGGGGTGGCGATCACGACGTCC
Organism: uncultured Actinomycetota bacterium; assembly: GCA_963802315.1. Lineage (GTDB taxonomy): Bacteria > Actinomycetota > Actinomycetes > Propionibacteriales > Nocardioidaceae > Nocardioides. Next base: position 473,947 of record CAWDIF010000002.1, on the reverse strand, counting down.
TTCTTGACGGCGTACTCGTAGAGGTCGGGCATCTGCTCGAGCGCGGCCGAGAAGAACTCCTCGCTCGGCAGGAACAGGACCACGAACTCGGGCGACTCCGCGGCCTTCCAGTACTGCTTGGAGGAGAGGTCGTCAACGTGCTTGCGGACGTGCCGCGCGAACTGCTCGAGGTGGTGGGACTTGTGTTGGTCGTCCTCGGAGCCGGCCGCGTCCAGGAACGCGCTGAGCGGCACCTTGGAGTCGACGAACACGTGCTTGCCGTCGGCTAGGTTGACCCGCATGTCGGGCCGCTGGGCGCCCTCGTCGGTGCGCGCGGTGACCTGCAGGTCGAAGTCGCAGCGTTCGACCATCCCGGACAGCCGCGCGACGTTCTTGAGCGTGGTCTCGCCCCAGGAACCGCGGACCTGCGGCTTGCGCAGGGCGTTGACCAGGGTGGCCGCCTCGCGGCGCATCTGCTCACCCGCGTCCCGCACGGTGCGGACCTGTGAGCGCATCTCGGTGGCGATCTCGACGCGCTCCTTCTCGACGTCGGTGAGGCGGCTCTGGAACTCCTTGAGGCTCGCCGCCACCGGCGCGAGGAGCTGCTCGGTCGCCTGCATCCGCTGCTGCGCCGCACTGTCCACCGACTTGCGCTGCTGCTCGGCCACCTCGGCCGAGAGCAGCTTGAACTGGTCGATCATCTCCTGCCGGCCCGCCTCGACCTCCGCTGCCCGCGAGACCGCGGCGTCGCGCTGAGCGGAGGCCACCGCGACCTCGGACTGGGCGTGCGCGGCCGCGACGCGGGCGTCCGCCAGCGCTTGGTGCAGCTCACCGAGCTCGGCGCGCGCCTGGTCCAGCTGGCCGTGGTCGATCTCCGGCACCTGGCTGCGGCCGAGCAGGACGCCGAGGCCCAGGCCGGCAGCCAGGGCGAGGAGGACGAGCAGCGTCGTGGTCATGCAGGCATCGTGAACCAGGCCACCGACAGAACCCGGGAGCCCACGCCTACGGGGTGCAGGTCGGGGTCGGGCGAGGGCTGTTCCCGATGCTGCGAGGGGCACGAGCGAGACAGGCTGGCACCACCAGTCAACCCATCGGAGGAACACCATGAACGACGTCCGCGCCAGCCTCGCCCAGCAGGGACTCATCCACCCTCGAGACGGTCGGGTCATCGGTGGCGTCTGCTCCGGCCTGGGTCGCCGCTTCGGCCTCACGCCCTGGGTCTCACGGCTGCTGTTCGTGCTCATCCTGATGGTCGTCCCCGGAAGCCAGCTGCTGATCTACCCGGTCCTGTGGATCCTGATGCCGGACGCTCGGCCCGGATCCGCCCGACGGGCGGTGATGTAATCGGTGGGTGAGCAGGTCTACGGGCACGGTCTTCACCCACTGTCAGATCTGTGAGCAGCTCTGCGGGGTCGCGGTCTCGGTCGAGGAGGGGCGGATCTCCTCGATCAGGCCGGACAAGGAGAACCCGTACACCTGGCACGACTTCTGTGTGAAAGGTCAGCAGGCCGACACGGTGTCAGGAAGCCCGTGGCGGGTCACGTCCCCGATGCGGCGCGACGGGGCGGGGTGGGTCGCGGCGAGCTACGCGGAGGCACTCGACGACATCGCGTCGAGGCTGCGCGCGATCATCGACCAACACGGCCCCGATGCGGTGGGCGGATACGTGGGCAACCCGATGGGGTTCAGCTTCGGGGCGGTCGCCTTCCACTCGGCGTTCCTGGGGGCGCTTGGCACACACCAGAAGTACGGCGTGCAGTCGATCGACAGCAACTCCAAGCACGTCGCCTGCGATGCGGTGTTCGGTCTCGAGACGTTGGCCTTGATCCCCGACATCGACGAGACCGACGTCGCGCTCCTGATCGGGACCAACCCCGCGGTCAGCAAGTTCAACTGGGGTGGCAAGGTGCCGAATGGATGGGGTCGCCTGAGGGACCGAGTTCGCCATGGCGCCAGGCTCGTGGTGGTCGACCCCCGTCGCACCGAGACGGCAGCGCACGCGACCACGCACCTGCAGCCCTATCCCGAGACCGACTGGGCACTGTTGCTGGGGATCCTCAAGGTCGTTCTTGCCGAAGGTCTCGAGCGACTTCCGGCGGAAGCCCCGTTGGAAGGGTTGGACCGACTCCGCGCGGTGTGCTCCGGAGCCGACCTGACCGCGCTCGCCGAGCTGTGCGACCTTCCGCAGGAGGCGATCGTGCAGGTCGCTCGCGAGTTTGCGCTCGCCGAGCGGGCCTTCGCCTTCGCGGCGACCGGCCCAGCCCTGGGCCGCCATGGTGTGCTCACCCACTGGCTGACCCTGGTTCTCAACCTGGTCACTGATCGCGTCGACCGTCCTGGCGGTCGCTTCGCGCCCAACTGGCCGTACAACCTGGCCCTGAAGGAGGCAGAGCGGCCGGCCGCCCCTCGGACCAGGAGTCGGGTCCGAGGGCTTGAGCCTGTGGTTGGCCAGCACAGCCTGAGCGAGCTCGCCGACGAGATCCTGACGCCTGGCGCCGGGCAGGTCCGCGCGCTCATCCTCGGTGGTGGCAACCCGGTCTCCACCGGCCCTGACGGCCGTCGCCTGGAAGCGGCGCTCGCACAACTCGAGCTGCTGGTCAGCGTCGACCTCTTCCAGCGCGAGAGCCATCGCGATGCGCACTGGCTGATCCCGGCGGTCCACTGGCTCGAACGCGACGAGGTCAACGTCGCGCTGCATGCCTTCAACGACCGCCCGTTCATCCAGGCATCCCGGCAGGTGGTACCGCCGCCTGAGGGCGTCCGGCCCGAGTGGACCTTCTATCGCGACCTGGGGAAGGCCCTGGGTCTCGACCTGTTCGGAGGATTGGTGGACAGCCCGGACGCCCTCGCCGCCGGCATGCTGGCGACGGGTGGACAGCTCGACCTGGCAACGGTTCGTGCTGCTGACCACGGAATCGTCTACGGCGAGCGCACCATGGGTCACCTGTGGGAGCACTACCGGAGCGGGGACCGTGGCATCGACCTGTGTCCGGATCGCCTCTCGGCCGAGCTGACGTCCGCGCTCACGGGCGACCCGCGAGTGGGAGCGCCACCGGCGGGACTCTTCCGGATGATCTCGAGGCGACGCAACCGGCTGATGAATGCCTCGCTGTCCGAGACCTCCGGAAGCGTCGGCAAGGACGACACAGCCGAGACGGTCGAGATCAACCACGACGATGCTGCCGGGTTGGGGATCTCCGAGGACGATGCGCTGGAGGTGCGTTCGGAGTGCGGAGCGGTCGCGGCCAGGGCGCGGCTGTCGAAGGAGATCCGCCGCGGCACGGTCGTGATGGTCCAGGGATGGGGTAGCCCCCTGTACGCGCCAGGCACGTCGTCGGAGGTGTTCCACCGCGGCAACGCGCGCAACAAGCTGGTCAGCGACGCGGACCTGGACCCGCTCAGCGGTGTCCCACGGCTCAACGGGACGCTCGTCTCGCTCCATCGGGCCGTCACTGGCGAACCACCTGCCGAACCTATTGCCCGAACCAGTTGCCCGAACCAGTTGACAGAACCGGGTGCCAGAACCAGTTGACAGAACCGGGTGACAGGGGTTGCCAGGGGAACGAACATGTGTTCTGATATTAGGACGAACGCGGTTCATCACCCGCACTCGGTGCAGCTGGCCAGACTGGCAGCGGGCACCACTTGTCCTCTCAAGTCCCGGGCATACCCCGGGCGACAAGTCCTCGACCATGAGGGAGTGCCACATGTCGAAGGCCATCAACGATCTGGACGTCGCCGAGACGCTGCGGGCTGCGATGGACTCCGCGAGGGCCACGCACGCCGCGCTGGTCCATGAGCTCGACGTGGATCTGCACTTCGCGGCTCTCCACTCCTGCGATCCGCAGGAGGGCAGGGGGCCACGTCCGACCATGCGCGAGGCAGCCAAGGCCGGCATGACGCTGAGTGAATGGGAGCAGGGCGCCAACAAGCTCGTGCCGCTCGGCGGGGACGGAGCGCCGATGGTGCAGGACCTCCCGCTGTGCGAGCTCGCTGTCGCCCGCGCGATGTCCGAGCCAGCTCTGCGCGGCCGGCTCGCTGACACGCTGGACCTGGCGTTCCGGATGTCCGGCTACTGGTCCGGACTGCACGTGGGACGAGGAGAGGTCTGGGTCGGACGCAAGGTGGCGCGGATGTCGCGACACCTCGACCGGGAGAGCATCCAACAGGTCGACGCGGCTGTCACGGCAGCCATCGATGAGTCACCGCATCGAGTGCTTGTCATCGCCGAGGCCGCGATCTTGCGAGCCGATCCCGAATACGCACGTGAGCGGGACGCCGAGCGTCGCCGTCGTCGGCACGTCGCGGTCGGCAGGGTCGACGAGGACGGTCTGCGCGTGATTTTCGCCCGCATCGCCTCAGGTGACGCGGAGTGGGTCGAGGCGATCCTCGACCGGATCGCCGACGCTCTCGCGGAGCGTCCGGACCTCGCGGCGTGCGAGACCCGCGACGAGCTGTTGGCCGAGGCCTTCGGCTGGCTCGCGCACCCCGAGGACGTCATCGCGTTGCTGAACGGCACCTACGGCCAGGACCTGGAAGACGCCGCCGACGCGGCTGAGCCGGCCCGACGGGCTCGCCCTCGGGTGGTGCTGCACGCCCACATCTCGCAGACCGCCGTGGACGCGCTGCAGGGCGGTTCGCCGGAGGGTGTCGTCGTGCGGGTCGAGGAGCTCGGTCCGATGCTGCTTGAGCAGTTCGTGGCTTTGACCGGACGTGCGGACGTCGACCTGCGACCGGTGATCGACCTCAACGAGGGCCGCTCGGTCAACCAGTACGAGCACCCGGTCGACGTCAAGGAGCGCGGGTTCCTCCGCACGACCGGTGACGTGTTCCCGCATGCGCGGGGCCAATCACGCAGGGTCGACGGTGACCATCCGGCGCCCTACGATCCCCACGAACCGCCGGGTCAGACCGGCGACCACAACCACGCCCCGCTCGGACGGCGGCACCATCGGGCCAAGACCCATCAGTCCTACCAGCTGTTCCAGCTCGGCTACGCGCGCTATCTGTGGCGCACTCCGCACGGACTATGGCGACTCGTCGACGGTTCAGGGACTCACACCGTCACTCAGGAGTAGCGAACCGTCCGCTCGGCCGAGGTGAACCCGAAGATCGCAAGTCCGGCCGACTTCGCGAGATCGACAGCCAGGGAGGTCGGGGCACCGACCGAGACCAGCGAGCCGACGCCCGCAGCCACTGCCTTCTGCACGAGCTCGAACCCGGCTCGGCCGCTGACGACCAGGCAGGCTTCAGCGGGGGAGAGGGCGGCCAGGACCCTCGCGCCGGTGACCTTGTCGACCGCGTTGTGGCGGCCGACGTCCTCGCGGACCACCAGGATCTCGCCGGCGGCGCTGGCCAGGGCGGCCGCGTGGACACCGCCCGTGCGTTCGAAGACCGGCTGGTGCGCGCGAAGCCGGTCCGGCAGACGACGTATGACGTCTGCTTCGGGCACCGGACCCGCCCAGCGGCAGGACGACGGGACGGCCAGGGCGTCGGCGATGCTGTCCTTGCCGCACACCCCGCAGGCGGACGACCCCGTGGAGAGGGCGTGATGTCGATGACCAGGGTCCCGCGCGGGTGGCCCGTCCAACGTCACGGTGACGACGTTGAACTGCTCGTGCTCGGTGAGGTCCTGGTCGGTGCAGTACGCCACCTGACCGACCGCGGAGGCAACACCCTCGTGCACCAGCCAGCCCGCGGCCAGCTCGAAGTCGTGGCCGGGCGTGCGCATGGTCACCCACACCCGCCGCGCGGGAGCGCCGGGCCAGGCGAGCCGGATCTCGAGCGGCTCCTCGGTGGCGAGCCGGTCCTCGTGGTGGCGGTCGGGTTGGTCCGAGTGCTCATCGACGTTGGTCCGGACGGTCCGGTTGCGACGGGTCATCGCGAGAAGGCACGCCGCACGGCCAGCAGCCGCTCGAGCTCCTCGGCCTCGTTGGCCAGCCGCCGCCGCAGCGAGAGGTCGATCGAGCCGTCGGCAACCAGGGCCCGGGCTCGGGCGACCGTCGCCTCGTCCAGTGAGGTGCGGGGGAAGAAGTACTGCGCGGCATCCGCCAGCATCCAGCCACTGCGCACCTTGTCGGTGTCAGGAAGGTCGGCGAAGTAGCGCTCGACGTAGGGCTCGGTGACCGACTCCTGACCGGCCCGCCATAGTCCGATGCCGGCCGCCGTCAGCTCGTAGTTGGCGACGTCGGTCTCGCCGGTGAAGCAGGACCATGCCCAGGCCTTCGCGTCGGGCGTGGGCAGCGATGCGTGCGCCCTCGCATGGCCGACCCCGGCGGCACCCGTGGGGTCGAGCGCGAGCTCGACATCGAGCCGCTCGAGGTCCACAGTGCCGAGCGAGGCCAGCCGGGTCAACAGGCGCCAGCGGAGGTCCACGTCGAGACCGATGCCGGCCGGCAGACCCTCTCCACGCGTCCACCGGTCCAGGGCATCTGCGTCGGCCGAGGTGGACACGGCGCAGCGGAAGGCCGCGAGGTACTGCCCGCTGTCCGGCGTCGTGGTCGCGAGCTTGCCGAGGGCGGCGTCGTGGATTCGGGACACCGCACCCTCACCGGCGAGCGGCACGACGGAGCCGAGCAGCCAGTGCATCGTGCGGCGCTCGGAGTCCTCGGTGTCCTCGACGGGCAGGCTGGCCTCTGCGACGTCCAGGATGTCGGCAGGGTCGAGCGCGCCCTGCCGGAACCCGCTGCGCAGGTTGTCCCAGATCCCGGCCCGGAGCAGGTCGTCCTCGACCCCGGGCAGCAGCGCGACCAGTCCACGAACGGTGACGGCGTCGGGAACTGCGGCGACCCAGCTGTCGGACCAGGCGTCCAGGACCACGCTCGCCCCCTCGGGCAGGTCGCCGAACGGGGTCTCGGGGGAGTCGAGCTCGAGCGTCCGGTCGGTCCACACACCGTCGGCGCCGACGGCCGCCCGGATGGTGTGCGGACGGTCGGCGGGGTGCCCGGCCGGGGGAGTGCGGCGTACGACGCCCGCACTTCGGTCGAGCTCGAGCGTGTCGGGACCGGAGGTCCTGAGCCAGTTGGTGGTGAAGTCGTCGAGCTCGCCGGCCCCGGCTCGCTCCCAGCTCTCGAACAGGTCGAGCATCGTCGCGTTGCCGAACCGGTGCCGGGCGAGGTGGTCGATCACGCCGTTGAAGAAGATCTCGTCGCCGAGGGAGGCGTTGAGCTGCTTGAGGATGCTTGATCCTTTGGCGTAGGAGATGCCGTCGAAGTCCTGGAGTGCGGCCGAGGCGTCGACGGCCCCGTTGCCGGCGACCGGGTGCGTGCTCGGTCCCTGGTCGGCCACCAGCCCCCACTGCCGACGTGCGTAGGCCATGTCGGTCCAGACGTCGTCGAACTCGGTGACGTCGGCGGTGACCCGGTTGCCGAGGTACTCGGCGAAGGACTCGTTGAGCCACAGGTCGTCCCACCATGCCGGCGTCACGATGTCGCCGAACCACTGGTGCGCCATCTCGTGGGCGATCGTGCTGGCCCGGACGGTGTGGCGAGACCGGGTCACCCGGCTGGAGAAGATCAGCGGGTCGCGGAAGGTCACGCAGCCGGGGTTCTCCATCGCCCCCGCGTTGAACTCGGGCACGAACGCCTGGTGATAGTCGCCGAAGGGGTAGCGGATCCCGAAGAGCCGGTGCAGCTCGTCGAAGGACTGCTTGGTCACGGTGAAGAGCTCCTCCGCATCCTTGTCGAGGTCCGCGGCGAGGCTGAGGCGCGCGCTCAGGCCGAGCGGGATGCCATCGTGCTCGTCGCGGATGACGTGGTAGGGCCCGGCGACGACGGTCACGAAGTACGTCGACAGCGGCGGCGTCGGGGCGAAGTCCCACCGCGACGTGCCGTCCCCGGCGGACGCCGGAGAGACGGCCGGGGCGTTGGCCACGACGATCCAGTCGGACGGCGCCGTCACGTGCACGGTGTAGGGCGCCTTGAGGTCGGGCTGGTCGAAGCAGGCGAAGACGCTGGGCGCCGCGTCCATGAAGCTCATGCCGTACACGTAGGCCTGGCCGTCCGCGGGGTCGACGCTGCGGTGCAGCCCCTCGCCGTCGCGGCGGAAGGGCATGGTCGCCTCCGCCACCAGCTCGTGATGACCCTGCGAGAGGTCCAAGGGGAAGCGTCCACGCTCGAGCAGGTCGATGTCGAGCGGACGCCCGTCGAGCCGGATCGCGGCGATCGACACAGGCTTGAGGTCCAGGAAGGTGGTCCCGCCGTGGCTCTCGAACGAGATGGTGGTCACCGAGCGGAACGTCGCCTCGTCCCGGGACAGGTCCAGGTCGACGTCGTACGACGTCAGTGTCAGCAGGTCGCGCCGGGCGAGCGCCTCCGAGTGCTGCAAAGACGCATGGGGTGCGGTCACCGAGCCAGCGTAGGACCCTGTGCAGGACGATCAGTTCCGACTAGAAGGGATCCTTCCCCATGCCAGCACCACTCGTCGGTCGCCGAGGCCGCGTTCTTGCCTCCCTGACCGCGGCCACTCTCGTGGCCGGCACGGCGACCTTCACGGCCCTGGGGTCGACGGCGCAGGCCGTCCCCACCCCCGACTGCAAGGCTCCCTACCCCATCGCCGGCCTCACCGGCGGAGAGCCCGTCACCGGGCTGACGGTCTCCTCCGGAGTCAGTCCCGCGGCGTTCACGGGTGCGGTGATCGGGGTCCTCGACGACGGCATCGCACCTGGCCTCGACATGGTCATCGTCGATCTCGACTCCCCGGCGATCTCGGCCGCCGGTGGCATCTGGCAGGGCATGTCCGGGTCCCCGGTCTATGCCGGTGACGGCCGCCTCATCGGCGCCGTCGCCTACGGCTTGGCCGGCGGTCCGTCGCCGATCGCCGGCGTCACGCCGTTCGAGGTCATGGACGACTACTTCGTTTCTCCACGGGCGGAGCTGGCCGCTGTCGACAGGGCCACTGCGCAGCGGATCGCTGCCGCCTCGGCCGTGACGGTTGCCCAGGCCCAGCAAGGCTTCGCGCAGCTGGGCGTCGCGATCGGTGTGTCGGGCATCGGTGCCTCGCGACTCGTGCGGCTGACACCGGCCACCCGGTCCTACTTCCCCTCGAGCGCGTACGCCGCGGGGCGGACATCGGTGGAGGCAGCGACGGCCGACAACATCGTCGCGGGTGGCAACCTCGCCGCGTCGTACTCCTATGGCGACATCACCATGGGTGGGGTCGGCACCGCGACGTCGGTGTGCGGCACCAAGGTCGTGGGCTTCGGACACCCCCTGGACTTCCGGGGTGAGACCAGCTTGAGCCTGCACCCGGCCAGCGCGCTGTACGTGCAGCCGAACACGCTGGGCGCGCCGTTCAAGGTCGCCAACTTCGCACCGCCCGTGGGGACCATCAGCCAGGACCGCTCGACCGGCATCACCGGCTCGTTCGGCGCGGTGCCGACCGGACCGGTCATCACCTCACACGTGAGCTACGCCGGCCGCAGCCGGGTCGGCACCTCGACTGCCACGGTCCCCGCTGCCTGGCCCACGGTGACGTACTTCCAGCAGTTGGCCAACCACGACCGCGTGGTCGACGCGATCCGCAAGGGCTCTGAGACCCAGAGCTGGGTCATCAAGGGCTCGCACGGCGGCACCCCGTTCACGTTCAGCCACAGCGACCGGTTCACCTCGAGCCTCGACATCTCCGCCGACGCATCGTTCGAGCTGGCCGACCTGGTCTTCCTGCTCAGCCGGGTGGACGGCGTCCTGCTCGAGAGCATCAACGTCGACGGCGGCGTGACCAGCAGCGCGGCGAGGTACTCCGTGTCCGGCAGCGAGCAGCGGGTGAGGGGCACCTGGAAGACGGTCAGCAACCGCAAGCCAGCCACGGTGCGTGCTGGCAAGCGGGTCCACCTCCGAGTGGTGCTCACGGGGACCGACGGATCGACGGGCACCGTGCCCTACTCGTTCAAGGTTCCCAAGAGGGCGGCGGGCCAACGCGGTTCGATCTATCTGACCGGCGGCAGCGACGTCTTCTCCGAGGAGTTCTTCTATGACGAGTCGGGGGGTGGCCCCGAGTTTGAGGACATCAGGGGATACGTCGACAGCCTGGTCCGCAACGACTCGATCGTCGCCCAGCTCTTCATCGGCGGCGGGCCCGATGATGGCGGTGGGGTGGAGTGCGAGGGGTGCAAGGCGGCCGGGGAGATCCAGAAGGACCTGACGCTCGGCCCGGTGGACAAGATCGTCAGCGGCCTCAAGCGGCTCAAGATCATTGTTAAAGCCCCCAAGAAGGGTCCCTAGCATCGGGTGCATCGGTCGGGTCGTGGTGGACATCACCACCTGACCGGGCATTCGAGGGCGCCGTCAATGGTTGAGGTGTAAGGGTCGTGGACGCGATCTAGTAGTTACTTCAGGAGGATGAGTCACAGTGAGCACCCAGCTGTATCTGGCCCGCGGGATCGTCGAGGGACGAGTGCACACGGATCAGGACCTGGCGCTCGTGCGAACCGTTGAGCTCGCCCGTCGGGCACAGCGTCGGCACGCGCGAGGCCTGCCAGCCAGGCTGCGCGAGGGCGGTTGATGTCCAGGGTCGAGCGCTGGCGCGACGTCGCGTCTCAGGGCGGTCGCCGGTTTGTGGTGACCGGCGCGAGCAGCGGGATCGGACTGGAGACCGCCAGGGCGCTGGCCGCGTCCGGGGCCACGGTCGTGCTTGGCGTGCGTAACCTCGACAAGGGCAGAGAAGCGGCTTCGGGGATGACCGGTGACGTGGAGATCGCCCGACTTGACCTCGCCGACCTGTCATCGGTCCACGAGTTCGCGGAGGCCGCCGGGCAGGTGGACGTGCTGATCAACAACGCTGGGGTGCTCGGGCTGCCGTTCGGACGGTCGCGCGACGGTGTCGAGCTGCACCTGGCCACCAACCACCTCGGTCACTTCGCGCTGACCAACCTGCTGCTGGACCGGCTGAGCGACCGGGTCGTGGTGGTCGGCTCCGCCTCGCACCGCGCCGGGGTCATCGACCTCGACGACCTGGGCTGGGAGCACCGCCCCTACCGGCCCTACGCGGCGTACTGCGCCTCCAAGCTCGCGAACCTGCTGTTCCTCGCCGAGCTGCAGCGCCGACTGACCGCTGCCGGATCGAGGCTGCGGGCCACCGGCGCGCATCCCGGCACGACCTCGACACACATCACGGCCAGCTCGGGGAGCAGGGCCAAGCAGGTCGTCGGCAGGTACGGCCACCGGTTGGTCGGCATGCCACCTTGGCGTGGTGCGTTGCCGACGCTGTACGCCGCGACGATGGACGTGCCGGGCAACACCTATCTCGGGCCGCACCGACTCAGGGAGATGCACGGCTGGCCGACCGCGGTCGGTCGCAGTGACAAGGCGTTGGACCCGGACCTCGCGAAGGCGCTGTGGACCGAGTCCGAGCGGCTCAGCGGAGTGGCGTTCCCGTTCTAGGTAGTGCCCCGGTCCGCGACGACCGAGCTGATCTCGACGGGTGTGAGCGGTGTTCCGTCGCCCGGCCCGTTCGACTCGTCGCTACCGTCGTCGGCCACACCCTGGATCAGCGCCACCGCGGCCTCGTCGACCGTGCCGAAGACCGTGTAGGCCGGTGGTAGGGGAGTCTCGGCGTAGACGATGAAGAACTGCGAGCCGTTGGTGTTCTCTCCCCGGTTGGCCATGGCAAGCGTGCCGGCGCCATAGGTCTCGTCGCCGTCGAGCTCGTCGGCGAACGTGTACCCGGGGGTGCCGCCACCGGTCCCGCTCGGGTCGCCGCACTGCAGGACGAAGATCCCCTCGGTGGTCATCCGGTGGCACGAGGTGCCGTCGAAGTAGCCCTGGTCGGCCAGCGCGACGAACGAGTTGACCGTGCAGGGCGCCGAGTCCGCGTCCAGGATGGCGTCGACGGTGCCGACGCTGGTCTCGAAGGTGACTGCCACCTCGCCGCTCACGGTCGCGTCGGTGGGGGGCTTGTCGACCTCCTTGGCGGTGGGCGCCAGGCTCTCGTCCGGGTACTCACAGGCGACGCCCGTCGGTGTGCGGTCCCTGGCGTTGCCCTCGTCGTCGCCACCGCAACCGGCGAGGAACGCCAGCGCGACGAGCGTGATGAGCAGCGCGATGAGTCGGCGAGGCATGCGGACCAGGCTAGGGGAGCGCACCTCAGCCGTTGCGCCCGCGTGCCGTCACCTGCCATGGGCTCAACGAGCCTGCCTCCTCGACCCAGAACTGGTCGGCCAGGTTCACCGCGGCGCAGACATGGTTCGGCACGACCAGCACGGTCTCGCCCAGTCGGGGGAGGGGGGTGCCGGCCACGTCGACGACGGCGTGGTGCTCCGAGAGCGCCACGATCCGGGCCTCAGGGTGGTCGAGCAGCCGGCCGAAGCCGGTGGCGTACGCCGCACGGTCGGCGCCGAGCACCTTGCTTCCCGTGTCCAGGACTGCCTTGCCACCGGCGTGACTGACCACGGTGCCCACCGCCGTCAACGCGATCTCGTGAGGTTCGACCGTCCCCAGCTCCCACTGCTGGGCATCGCCGAAGACATAGACCCCCGGCCGGACCTCGGTCACCGTGGCCGTGTCGGTGTCCCGCAGGCTCGGCGTGGACCCTCCGCTGAGGACCTGCACCTGCAGTCCGTGCGCCTGTAGCGCGTCACGGGCCGAGGCCAGTGCAAGACGTTCGTCCTCGGCCGCGGGTGCACCCGCCCCGGGGGAGTAGGAGTGCCCCGGGAACGTGAAGACGCCCCTGACCCGGAGCCCGGCGCGTGCGGCCACGACGGCCACCGCGCCCGCATCGTCTGCTGGGCAGCCAGAGCGGTGCTGCCCACTGTCGACCTCGACGAGGACCTCGATGTCGGTCCCTCCGAGCAACCGACCCGCGTTGGCGGCGGCCTCGAGGGAGTCGACCCCGAACGCGACGGTCGCCCGCTCGGCCAGGTCACGCAGTCTGCGGGCGGCTCGCTCGTCGAGCCAGAGGGGATAGGCCACGAACACGTCGGTGCACCCGTGCCGCACGAACGCCTCGGCCTCACCCAGAGTCGCCACGGTCAACCCGACCGCTCCAGACGAGAGCTGCAGCCGGGCGATCTCGACGCTCTTGTGGGTCTTGGCATGTGGCCGCAGCGCGACCATCGCCACACTGGCGCGCTCAGCGGCGACCCGCACATTGCGGCGCATCCGCGGCAGGTCGACCCGCAGGTACGGCGTCGTCGGCGCGGGCACGAGCCCAGGCTAGGCGGGCTGGGGGTGACTACGCTCGACAGCATGCGTCTCGGCATCCACTACGCGAACTTCTCCCACCCCGATTGGGAGCATCGGCTGACCGAGCGCCTGGTCGACACGGCGCGGGTCGCCGACCAGGGCGGTGCCTCCTGGTTCACGGTCATGGACCACTGGTTCCAGATGGAGGCGATGGGCGGTCCGTCCCAGCCCATGCTCGAGGGCTACACGACTCTGGGCCACCTGGCGGCGGTCACCGAGAACGTCCACCTCAGCCTGCTCGTCACCGGGGCGACGTACCGGCATCCGGGGTTGCTCGCCAAGACCGTGACCACGCTCGACGTGCTGTCCAAGGGCCGCGCGATGCTCGGGATCGGTGCCGCCTGGTACGACCGCGAGCATGCGGGTCTCGGCGTTCGGTTCCCGCCGACCTCCGAACGGTTCGAACGGCTCGAGGAGACGCTACGCATCTGTCTGCAGATGTGGAGCGACGACGACGGCGCGTTCGCGGGTCACCACTTCCAGCTGGCCGAGACCGTCAACGTTCCGGGGCCGGTCCGGCGGCCGCATCCACCGGTCCTGATCGGAGGCAGCGGCGAGAGGAAGACCCTGCGGCTCGTCGCGCAGTACGCCGATGCCTGCAACCTGTTCGGTGAGGCGCCCGACGTGGTCGCCCACAAGCTGTCGGTCCTGCGGGGCCACTGCGACGACGTTGGCACCGACTACGAGGCCATTCAGAAGACCGTCATCGGCCGGTTCGACCCGGTGAGCGACCCCGACGGGTTCCTCACCGCAATGCAGGAGTACTCCGCGCTCGGGATCGACCTCGTGACGCTGGTCCCCGCCGGCGAGGACCCGGTCGAGTGGACCACGACGGTCTGCGAAGACGTCCTGCCGCGGCTCGCCGACCTTTGAGGGGAGCCCTGCGCAGGCACTTCTTGACATAATGTCGCTTATCGGCGCTTTATGGGACGTGCCCAGCGCAGCTAGCGTGCGGTGCCATGGCTCATCCACACGACGCGTCCGGCTCCTCGACGATCACCTTGGCGTGACGCGGTAGATCGCGTCCTGCCCGTCGCCGTTGTCCGTGGTGACGAGCAGGCTCCCGTCGAGGTCGTTGCTGACGGTCCGGATGCGACCGAGCCCGTGCAGTGCCTCGGGTGCGAGGACGTCCTCCAGCACACCGTCCGGGTCGAAGGTCAAGAACAGCACGGCCTGGTCCTTGAGCACCGCCATGGCCAGACTGCCCTCCAGCTCGCCCCACTGGTCGCCCGTGACGAAGATGGCACCGCCGGGCGCGATCGTCGGGAGCCCCGAGCTCCAGGCCGCCTCGACCTGGTCACCGGGCAGGTCGTCGTCGGTCATCGGCACCGACTCGTCGTACCCGGGCACCGGGCTCCAGCCGTAGTCGCCGCCGCTGCGGAGCAGATTGACCTCGTCATCGCGGTCCGGTCCGTGCTCGACCGACCACAAGGAGCCGTCCGCACGCTGCGCCAGGCCCTGGACGTTGCGGTGGCCGTAGGTGTGCACGTAGCGCTGCGTGCGGTCCTCGGCGTCCGCGAACGGGTTCTCGGGTGCTGGGTCGCCGCTGAACCGGTCGAGCCTCAGCGTCTTGCCACCGAACGAGGTGAGGTCCTGGGGATTGGCACCCTGGGCCGCGTCGCCGGTGGCGACGTAGAGGTCACCGTCCGCGGCCACCAGGAGCCGACACCCGCCGTGGCGGCCGCTGCTCGTCGGGAACCCGCCGACGAGCTCCTGGCTGTCGACGACCGAGGTCACCTCGTCATCGAGCGTCCAGGCCAGGACGTGCACTTCGTGCCCGCCGTCGTCGGTGGTGCCGCCCTGGCAGGTGTAGACGCGGCGGTTGTCGGCGAAGTCGGGGTCGACCTCGAGGCCCATGAGCCCGGTCTCCCCCGAGACCCACACCTCGTCGCTCGGGAAGTCGATCGGGCGAACCACGCCGTCCACGACCACGGACAGCGCTGCGCGGTCGCGCTCGGTGACGAGCAGCCGACCGTCGCCGATCGTCGCCACGTCCCACGGGTGGTCGAGTCCATCGGCGACCGTGGATACGGAGAAGGCCGGGTCATCGGAGAACTCGAGCTCGGACTCGCCCACCCCCCGGGCGACTTCCAGCACAACCAGGACGCCCGTTGCCAGCAGCACCGCGCACGCGATCGTGCCGACAAGTGAGAGTCGCACGTCGTCACGCTAGCCGGGACTACCCGACGTACTCCCGCAGATGCTTGCCGGTCAGCGTCTTCCCGTCCTTGACCAGAGCCGCAGGCGTGCCCTCGAAGACGACCGTCCCGCCATCGTAGCCGGCGCCGGGTCCGAGGTCGATGATCCAGTCCGCGTGGGCCATTACGGCCTGGTGGTGCTCGATGACGATCACTGACCTGCCGGAGTCCACGAGCCGGTTCAGCAACCCCAGCAGCTGCTCGACGTCCGCGAGGTGGAGACCGGTCGTGGGTTCGTCGAGGATGTAGACATCGCCCTTCTCGGCCATCTGGACGGCGAGCTTGAGGCGCTGTCGCTCCCCGCCCGAGAGGGTCGTGAGGGGCTGACCGAGGTTGACATAACCCAAACCCACGTCCAGCAGCCGCAGCAGGACCTTGTGCGCTGCCGGCGTCGCCGCCGGTCCGTCGCCGAAGAACTCCAGCGCGTCGGAGACGGGCATGGCGAGCACCTCGGCGATGTTCTTGCCGCCGAACCGGTGCTCGAGGACCGAGGCCTGGAAGCGCCTCCCCTCACACTCCTCGCAGGTCGACTCCACGGTGGCCATCACGCCGAGCTCGGTGAAGATGACGCCGGCCCCGTTGCACGCCGGGCACGCGCCCTCGGAGTTGGCGCTGAACAGGGCGGCCTTCTCCCCCGTCGCCTTGGCGAAGGCCTTGCGGATCGGCTCGAGGAGTCCGGTGTAGGTCGCGGGGTTGCTGCGCCGCGAACCCTTGATGGCGCCCTGGTCCACCACCACCACGCCCTCGCGTCCAGCGAGCGAGCCGTGCACCAGCGAGGACTTGCCGGAGCCGGCCACGCCGGTCAGGACACACAGCACGCCCGTCGGGACGTTGACGTCGACCTTCTTGAGGTTGTTGGTCGAGGCCTTGCGGATCTCCAGCCTGCCGGTCGGCTCCCGCACGTCGTCCTTGACTGCGACCTTGTCGTCCAGGTGCCGTCCGGTGACGGTCCCGCTCTTGCGCAGCTGGTCGTACGAGCCCTCGAAGACGATCTCGCCGCCAGCGCTCCCCGCCCCCGGACCGAGGTCGACGATGTGGTCGGCGATCGCGATCGTCTCGGGCTTGTGCTCGACCACCAGGACGGTGTTGCCCTTGTCGCGCAGCAGGAGCAGCAGCTGGTTCATCCGCTCGATGTCATGCGGGTGCAGCCCGATCGTCGGCTCGTCGAAGACGTAGGTGACGTCGGTCAGTGACGAGCCGAGGTGCCGGATCATCTTGGTGCGCTGCGACTCTCCCCCGGACAGCGTGCCGGCGGACCGGTCGAGGGAGAGGTAGCCCAGCCCGATGTCCTCGAAGGAGTCCACCAGATGCTGGAGGCCGGCGAGGAGGGGTGCGACGCCGGGCTCCTGCACCGCGCGCAGCCATTCGGCCAGGTCGCTGATCTGCATGCGGCAGACCTCGGCGATGTTCTTGCCCTTGATCTTGGAGGACAGGACCTCTGTGGTCAGTCGGGCGCCCTGGCATTCCGGGCAGGTCTGGAAGGTCACCGCCCGCTCCACGAAGCGCCGGACGTGCGGCTGCATCGCCTCGGGGTCCTTGGACAGCATCGACTTCTGGATCTTGGGGATGATGCCGTCGAAGGTGAGGTTGATCCCCTCCACCTTGATCTTGGTCGGCTCGGCATAGAGCATCGTGTCGAGCTGCTTCTTGGTGAACGACGAGATCGGCTTGTCCATCGGCAGCCCGATGCCCTCGAACAGCCGGCCGTACCATCCGTCCATCGAGTAGCCCGGGATCGTCAGCGCACCTTCGCTGAGCGACTTCGTCTCGTCGTACAACGCGGTGAGGTCGATGTCGCTGACGTTGCCCATGCCCTCGCACCGCGGGCACATGCCGCCGAGGTAGACGGCCTGGCTGACGACGTTCTTCTCCACTCGGCCGCCGCTCTTCTCCGTCGACATGACCCCGCTCGCCTTGCGGGTGGGCACGTTGAACGAGTACGCCGTGGGTGGCCCTACGTGCGGCGTGCCGAGGCGGCTGAAGAGGATCCGCAGCATCGCGTTGGCGTCGGTGGCGGTGCCGACCGTGGATCGCGGGTTGGCTCCCATCCGCTCCTGGTCGACGATGATCGCGGTAGTCAGGCCCTCGAGGTGGTCGACGTCGGGTCGTGCGAGCGTGGGCATGAAGCCCTGCACGAACGCGCTGTAGGTCTCGTTGATCATCCGCTGCGACTCGGCAGCGATCGTCTCGAAGACCAGCGAGCTCTTGCCGGAGCCGGAGACACCGGTGAACGCGGTGAGCCGGCGCTTGGGCAGCTCGAGGCTGACGTCCTTGAGGTTGTTCTCGCGAGCGCCCAGGACCCGGATCAGGTCGTGGCTGTCCGCCTGGTGCTTCGCCGCCATGCTCAGGTGCCTTCCAGTCGTTCACCGTCCGGGTCGGTGAGAGTACCGATCCTCAGCGCGTCTCCTGGATGCGCACCATGTTGCCGGCGGGGTCGCGCACGGCGCAGTCGCGCATGCCCCAGTCCTGCTCGATGGGCTCCTGGACGATGTCGACGTCGCCGGCCTGGAGCTGCTCGAAGGTCGCGTCGAGGTCCGGTGTCTGCAGCATGATGCTGGCGTAGGTGCCCTTTGCCATCATCTCGCTGATGACGCGGCGCTCGTCCTCGGTCACGCCGGGGTCGGCGGCCGGCGGGTGCAGCACGATGTTGACGTCGGGCTGTCCGGGGGGTCCGACCGTCAGCCAGTACAGGTCCTGGTAGCCGACCTCGTTGCGGAGCTCGAAGCCGAGCTTGTCGACGTAGAAGGCGATGGCGGCGTCCTTGCCGTCGTGCGGCAGGAACGTGGCGTGAATGCTGATGTCCATGCCTAGAACGCTAGGCGGGGCGACGCCGGTGTGCTTCTCCATTCCTGATCGATGCCGCCCTCATCGGTCTGGAGACCTTCTTCGTCTCGCACGACGGCACGCCCGTGAGCTCGTGCCCGGACTGGTTCTTGTAGGTGCTGGGTGACATCCCGACCAGCTCGGTGAACCGGGTGCTGAACGTGCCCAGCGACGAGCAGCCCACCTCGAAGCAGACGTCGGTGACGCTGAGGTCGCCACGGCGCAAGAGTGTCATGGCGCGCTCGATTCGCCGGGTCATCAGGTACTGGTACGGCGACTCGCCGTAGGCCCGCTTGAACTGCCGGCTCAGGTGCCCGGCCGACATGTGCACGCCGCGGGCCAGCGCCTCCACGTCGAGCGGCTGCGCGTACTCCCGGTCCATCCGGTCGCGCACCTGACGCAGGCGGCTCAGGTCCCGGAGGCGCTGTGCTTCGCCCTGCGCGTCGGGAGCTCTGCCGGCCACGAACCTGATGGTGCCACCTGTGTCGGTGGTGCCGCCTAGCCCTCACGTTGCCCTGCCTCGCCCTCTGACCGGTCCGCAGGTATCAGGTAGTCCGTTCGGACCATCCTCATGACAGACGTTCGGTCAGACCTCGAGCGCGTTGCGGTGATTCCGCACACTTTCATGGGTCTGGCTCTCTAACGTCGTGACTACCAACCGCTCAACGCATGAGCTTGAGGAAGATGAGGAGGCCGCCGCGATGTGGGACACCTACCAGGACCAGCGCGAGCACCTCTCGCACGACATGCCGTGCCAGCGCTGCGGCCACGCGATGCACACCTACCTCTCCTGCGACGCCAACTGCGACTGCTCCCCCTCGGGACTGCCCGGCGAGCTCGTCGCCTCCTGACCTGGCCATCTCGGGCGCGGTTCTCGCTCAGGGCTCGATCATCACCTTGATGGCCCGGCGCTCGTCCATCGCGCGGTAGCCCTCGGCGACCTGGTCCAGAGTCAGGGAGAGGTCGAAGACCTTGCCCGGGTCGATCCGGCCTGAGGTCACCAGCGCCAGCAGCTCGGGTAGGTAGCGGCGCACCGGTGCGATGCCACCGGCCAGTCCGATGTTCTTGGCGAACATCCGGCGCAGCGGCAGCTCCACGCCGTGCGGGACCCCCACGAACCCCACCGTGGAGCCCGGGCGCGCGACCGCGAACGCGAGATCCATCGAGTCGCCGGTCCCGACGCACTCGAGGACGGCATCGGCGCCCACTCCCCCGGTGATCTCCTTGACCGCCTGGCCGCCCTCGCGACCGCGCTCGGCGACGACGTGCGTGGCGCCGAACTCCCGAGCGATGGCCTGACGTGGCTCGTGGCGAGACATCGCGATGATCGTCTCGGCACCCATCACGGACGCGGCCAGCACGCCGCACAGCCCGACCGCCCCGTCGCCGACGACGACCGCCGTGCCACCCTCGCGGACCCCAGCCGACTCCGCTGCGTGCCAGCCGGTCGCCATCACGTCGGACAGCGTCAGCAGTGAGGGGAACAGGTCGCGGTCCGGCACCCCGTCGGTGCGGACCAGGCTGCCGTCGGCGTGACCCACCCGGGCGTACTGCGCCTGGCCGCTGCTGGTCATGCTCGCGTGCTCGCAGGCGGACTGGAACCCGGCCACGCAGTGCGGGCAGGTGTTGTCGCTGTGACAGAACGGCACGATGACGAAGTCACCGACCGAGAAGTCGCGGACCTCGGAGCCGACCTCCTCGACCACCCCGATGCACTCGTGACCGATCGTGTCGCCCGGCGTGATGTCGTTCTCGCCACGGTACGGCCAGAGATCGGAGCCGCAGATGCAGGCCGCCGTCACCGCGACGACGGCGTCGGTCGGGGCCTGGATCTGCGGGTCGGCCACCTCGGAGACGCGGATGTCACGGGTGCCGTGGATGGTGGTTGCGCGCATGCGCCCGATGATACGGCGAGCCGGAATTGCGTTATCTCACATGTGAGTTACGGTGGAAGGCATGGTCGACTACAAGGGCAGGATCGGCAACATCATCCGCGACGCGCGCAAGCACCGCGGGCTGACCCAGGCGCAGCTGGCCGAGCTGCTGTCGACCAGTCAGAGCGCCATCAACCGGATCGAGAAGGGCCACCAGAACCTCTCGCTGGAGATGCTGGCCCGGATCGGCGCCGCCCTCGACTCCGAGATCGTCGCCCTCGGGGCAGGCCCGACCCACCTTCGCGTGACCGGCCCCACCACGCTGTCCGGCGCCATCGACGTCAAGACCTCCAAGAACGCCGGGGTGGGGCTGCTGTGCGCCTCGCTGCTCAACCGCGGGCGCACCACGCTCCGCAAGGTGGCCCGGATCGAGGAGGTCAACCGGCTCCTCGAGGTGCTCAACAGCCTCGGTGTCCAGACCCGCTGGATCGGTGACGACAACGATCTCGAGATCGTCCCGCCGAAGGAGCTGGACCTCGCCAACATCGACGAGGACGCCGCCCGGCGCACCCGCTCGATCATCATGTTCCTCGGCCCGCTGCTGCACCGCTCGGACGCGTTCGACCTGCCGTATGCAGGCGGCTGCAACCTCGGCACGCGCACCGTCGAGCCGCACATGTACGCCCTGCGTCCCTTCGGCCTCGAGGTGAAGGCGACCGACGGGTCCTACCACGCCCAGGTCAACCGGGCCATCGAGCCGCAGGTCCCGATCGTGCTCACCGAGCGCGGCGACACGGTCACCGAGAACGCGTTGATGGCCGCCGCGCTGCGCCCTGGCACCACCGTCATCCGCAACGCGTCGTCCAACTACATGGTCCAGGACCTCTGCTTCTACCTGCTCAAGCTCGGCGTGCAGGTCGAGGGCATCGGCACCACGACCCTGACGGTGACGGGACTCGAGTCGATCGACGTCGACGTCGACTACGCGCCGAGCGAGGACCCGATCGAGGCGATGTCGCTGCTCGCGGCCGCGATCGTCACCCGGTCCGAGATCACCATCCGCCGGGTCCCGATCGAGTTCCTCGAGATCGAGCTCGCGACCCTCGGCGAGATGGGCTTCCGCTACGCCCGCTCCGAGGAGTACGTCGCCCGCAACGGGCGCACCCGGCTGGTCGACATCACGACCTACGAGTCGGACCTGCACGCACCACTCGACAAGATCCACCCGATGCCGTTCCCCGGCCTCAACATCGACAATCTGCCGTTCTTTGCCGTCATTGCGGCGGTCGCCGACGGTCAGACCCTGCTCCACGACTGGGTCTACGAGAACCGAGCGATCTATCTGACCGAGCTCAACAAGCTCGGCGGCCAGGTCAAGCTTCTCGACCCGCACCGGGTGATGATCGAGGGCCCCACGCACTTCTCAGGCACCGAGATCGTCTGCCCGCCGGCGCTTCGTCCGGCAGTGGTGATCCTGCTCGCGATGCTGGCCTCCAAGGGCACCTCCGTGCTGCGCTCGACCTACGTCATCCACCGCGGCTACGAGGATCTGGCCGAGCGCCTCAACGAGCTGGGCGCCAACATCGAGCCGTTCCGGGACATCTGAGCGCAGTGGCTCAACCAGCGGTGGGCTAGAACAGCGTTTCGACCCAGGCCCTCGCCGGTGCCCTGGCGACCGGAGGAGCCTCCATGTCGGCGGTGATCCGCGGCATCGGCTGGGTGTGCTGACCGGCGTGCCGATGCCAGTCGGACTCCGCCTCGACCAGACTGCCGAGGTCCGCGTGCCGCAGGAAGACCCCGTGGCCGGACGAGCAGCTGTAGACCTCGCCGTCACCGAGCGGCCGGCTGTCCATCTCGGTGCCGCAGACCGGGCAAAGGAGTGGCTCCATGCAGCGACGTTAGCGCGGTCGTGGTGCCTCGCCGCGGACCCGCGCCGGGTACATACTGCACGCGTGCCGGCCGAGTGGGAGACGCCTGGGAGCGTCCTCCCGTTCGCCCACCGCGGAGGCGCCTACCACCCCGAGATCGAGGGGCTGGAGAACACCATGGCCGCGTTCAAGCACGCGGTGGCCCTCGGCTACGACTATCTCGAGACCGACGTGCACGTCACCGCTGACGGCGTACTGCTGGCGTTCCACGACAGCGTCCTGGACCGGGTCACCGACCAGCAGGGCGCGATCTCGGAACTCACCTTGGAGGAGGTGCGCCATGCCCGGGTCGGCGGCCGGGAGGAGGTCCCGACCCTGGCCGCGCTCTTTGAGGAGTTCCCTGAGGCACGCTTCAACGTCGACCTCAAGTCCGACGCGGCGGCCCCCGCCCTGGCCGAATTCATCGTCGAGCGAGGAGCCTGGGACCGGGTGCTCGTGGGATCGTTCAGTCGCAAGCGGCTCAACGAATTCCGGCGTCTCACAGGCGGCCGGGTCCGAACGTCGGCGGCTCCGCTCGAGGTCGTGCTGTTCCGCTTCCTGCCTAGCGGGCGACTGGCCGACCGGCTCACCCGAGGTCGGGTGTTCGCGCTCCAGATCCCGCACCGCCGCGGTCGCCTGACCATCGCCTCGCGCGGACTGGTGCGCCGTGCGCACGCCGCCGGGCGACCGGTGCACGTGTGGACCGTGGACGACCCGGACGAGATGCGACGCCTGCTCGACCGCGGTGTCGACGGCATCTTCACCGACCGCACGGATGTGCTGAAGGACGTGCTGATCGAGCGCGGCGACTGGAGGGAACCGCAATGACCACCACCGACCCCTCGGGGCTCGCGGATCTCGGGCCGCTGGAGCGCGCCAAGGAGCAGAAGGCCTGGTACTGGTACGACTGGGCCAACTCGGCGTTCTACACGACGGTCCTCACGGTGCTGTTCGGTCCGTACATGATCGAGATCGCGGGCAAGGCGGCCGGCTGCACGGAGTTCGAGCGGGAGAACGACTGCGCCAAGACGGTCAGCGTCGGGTTCCTGGACCTGGCGGCGGGGTCCCTGCCCTTCTACCTGACCAGCTTCGCGACGATCTTCAGCGCGTTCCTGCTGCCCGTCGTCGGCGCCATGGTCGACCGGTCGCCGCGCAAGAAGGTCCACATGGCCGGCTTCGCCTGGGCCGGCGCTGTCTTCTGCGGCCTGCTGTTCTTCATGAAGGGCGAGAACTGGCAGCTGGGAGCCGTGTGCATCATCGCGGCCAGCGTGCTGGCCGGCTGCTCTCTCATCAGCTACTCCGCGATCCTCTGCGACATCTCGACCGAGCAGGAGCGCGACCACGTGTCGTCACGCGGGTGGGCCTTCGGGTATCTCGGCGGCGGCCTGCTGCTCGTGGTCAACCTCGCCCTGGTCCTCGGCAACGATGCGATCGGGCTGAGCACGGGCCTGGCCGTACGGATCTCGCTGCTCTCGGCTGCGCTGTGGTGGGCGCTGTTCACGATCATCCCGTTCGTGCGCCTGAAGAACCGGCCGCCCGTCGATGTCGTGGCGCAGACAGGCGGGCTGTTCAGGCGCTCGTTCGGGCAGCTGTTCGCCACCCTCAAGGACCTGCGCAACTACCCGATGACGCTGACCTTCCTGCTCGCCTACATCTTCTACAACGACGGCATCCAGACCGTCATCTACAGCGCCTCGGTCTATGGCTCGGAGGAGCTCGGGTTCGGCACCAGCGTGCTGATCGCGACCATCCTGCTCATCCAGTTCGTCGCCTTCGGCGGGGCACTCTACTTCGGCCGACTGGCCGCGAGGTACGGCGCGTACAGGTCGATCCTCTATGGCTGTTACGCCTGGATGGTGATCGTGGTCGTGGCGATGTTCCTCCCCGAGGAGAACATCGTGCTGTTCCTGCTGGTCGGCGTCGCGATCGGCATCGTGCTCGGTGGCACCCAGGCGTTGTCGCGCTCGTTCTTCAGCCTCCTGGTCCCCCGCGGCCGGGAGGGCGAGTACTTCGCGCTCTACAACGCCTTCGAGCGTGGGACGTCGTGGTTCGGCGTCCTGCTGTTCGGTGTCATGTTCCAGGTCACCGACTCGTACCGACCCGCGATCGTGTCCCTCATCATCTTCTTCGTCCTGGGCGTGTTCTTCCTGCGCAGGCTCGACCCGGCCAGGGGAATCCGGGAGGCGGGGAACACCGTCCCCAGCACACTCGGAGGCTGATGGGCACGGTCAGGAGCTGTCTAGTCCGTTCCCCGCCGTACTGCCGGTACGTCTTGAAATTTCGGGAACACTGTGGTGCCCGGTACCGTTGTGATTTCGAGAGTCCACGGGGAACACAGACTGGAGGTGCCTCATGGCTGAGCGCACATTGCGGGGAGCACGCCTAGGTGGCCAGAGCTTCGAGGACGAGCGCGGCATCGAGTTCGCGGCCCGTCAGCAGGTCGGCTACCGCTGCCCGGAGGCACACGAGTTCGAGATCACGATGTCCGTCGAGGCCGACGTCCCGGCGGTGTGGGAGTGCCCGCGCTGCGGCGCCGAGTCGCTGAGCACCTCGGGCATCGTCAAGGTCGAGAAGGCCGAGAAGCCGGTCCGCACCCACTGGGACATGCTCCTGGAGCGTCGCTCGGAGAAGGAGCTCGAGGAGATCCTCAAGGAGCGTCTGGAGATGCTGCGCGACGGCGAGATCGGCCCGGCGCACCTGCACCGGGTCAACGCGCGCAAGCGCAAGGCCTCGGCCTAGCCGCAACCCGTCCCATCGCTCAGGCGAAGGCGCGGGGAATCCGATCGGGTGGCGGGAGCGCGCGCTCGATCTCGGCGGCCAATCGCAAGAGGGTGGCCTCCTCCAGGTGTCGACCGGCCAGGTGGACCCCGATCGGCAGGCCATCGCTGTTGGTAGCGGCAGGCACATTGAGAGCTGGCTGCCCAGAGATGTTGAAGGGCTGCGCGAAGTTCGGGAACCGCATGAAGGTGGCCCCGTGCTGCTCGGCCGTCTGGTCCCAAGGCGCCCAGGAGACCGATGGCGCAACGATCCCGTGGGTGGCGCTCAGCAGCACGTCGTAGTCCTCCCAGAAGGCGAGGAACGAACGGGTTGCGGCCCGTGCCTCGGCAACCCACTGAGAGTGCTCGAGAACCGTCATCGTGGTCAGCCGGTCCAGCAGTCTCCGGTTTCTCGGCTCGACCAGGTGGTGCTTGTCGGCCGGTATCAGTCCAGCAGGGGCCGGGACGGTCACCGAGCCGGCGGACACCTTGAGGATGGACATCCAGTCGGGCGTAGCGTGCGCGACCGTGTGTCCGAGGGAGCGCAACACATCTGCGATGTGCTCAACCACAGCGGCGCACTCCTGACTGACCTCGCCGTAAGGAGCGACATTGGTGACGGCAACCCGCAGTCGTGGTGACTCCTCGGCGGCAAGACGCTCGTAGGTCTGCTCCTGGCGCGGGGACCAGCGCTGTTCAGGCGGACCCACCATCACATCGAGCAGGGCCGCAGCGTCGCGCACGGACCGGGTGAGCACCCCATGCTCGGACGGGCCGAAGTACGGGGCCTCCACCTCCGGACCGAAGGCGATCAGGCCGCGGGTCGGCTTGAGCCCGACCAAACCGCAGAAGGAGGCCGGGCCACGCACCGAACCGGCCCCGTCGGTCCCGTGAGCGACGGTGCACAGCCCCGCGGCCACCGCCGCGGCAGCGCCGCCGCTCGACCCACCGGCGGTCCGCTCGCGGTCCCACGGATTGCGGCAGATGCCATGGAGTTCCGAGGTGGTCATGCTCGTGCAGAACTCGGGGACGTTGGTCTTGCCCATGATCACGAAGCCGGCGTCTCGGAACCGCCCGACCAGTGGAGCATCGGCGGACGCGACGTTGTCAGCGAGGGCCTTGCACGAGTGCGTCGTCGGTAGGCCTGCCACATCAATGACGTCCTTGATCGACAACGGCACCCCGAGGAAGGGCGGCGCGTCCGCCGGCCCGGATCGCTCCAGTAACTTGTCGGCGGAACGCGCGGAGGCGAGACACCGTTCCCGGTCCACCGCCACATAGGACCGGAGGTCACCATCAAACGTATCGATGCGAGCCAGGGTCTCCAGAACCAGGTCGACAGCCGTCACCCGGCCGTGTCGGATGGCCTCGGCGGTTGCCACGGCGTCCCACCAGATGGTCTCCGACACGGTGTCACCCTAGGTCCGAGGCTCAGTCCTCGTCGACGACCTCGCCGGGCACAACCGGTCCTTGCGCCCGTGGATTCCTGCCAGACACGGGGACGACGAGAAGACGGCGCGCCACCACGGTGGTGAGGAGCCGGCGCGCCACAGGTCGGGTGAACGGCAGGATCAGCAGGATCCCGACCGCGTCCGTGACGAAGCCGGGCGCCAGCATGAGCGTCCCGCCGATCAGGATCAGCGCGCCATCCGCCAGCTCCTTGGCGGGCATCGTGCCGCTGCTCAGCGCCGTCTGGAGCGCCCGCCACGCACGGCCGCCCTCACGCCGGATCAGCCAGGTGCCCAGCACGCTGTCTGCAACCAGGATGAGGATCGTCCACCAGGGCCCGATCGCCTGACCGACCTGGATCAGCACATAGATCTCGACCATTGGGATCACGATGAACGCCAGGAGAAGCACCCAGCCGACCCAGGACCTCCGCGGTCGTGCCATCAGTCCCCCTCCACGCGTCGCAACGCGCGTCGCACCTGGTCCCCGCGCTCCCGCAGCCCCCATCGCGTGATCCGGCGTAACGACTCACTCGCGACTGCGCCGCTCATCTTTGAGTCACCGCGGACCCGCTCGACGAACTCGATCGGGACCTCGCTCACCCTCAGCCCGGCGCGCAGGCAACGGGTCACGAGGTCGGTCTGGAAGACGTAGCCGGTCGACTCCACCGAGGCCAGGTCGATCGTCTCCAGGGCGCTGCGCCGGAACAGCCGGAAGCCGGCCGTCGCGTCGCGCACCTTGATGCCGAGGAGCAGGCGGACGTAGAGATTGCCTCCGCGGGAGAGCAGCTCGCGTCGCCGAGGCCAGTTGACCACGGAGCCGCCGGGGATCCAGCGCGACCCGATGACCAGGTCAGCGTCCTGGATCGCGTCGAGCAACCGGTCGAGCTGTTCGGGTTGGTGCGAGCCGTCCGCATCCATCTCGCCGATGACGTCGTAGCCGGCCTGTAGGGCCCAGCCGAATCCGGCGAGGTAGGCGGCACCGAGACCTGCCTTCTGCTCGCGGTGGAGCACGTGGATGTGGTCGTCGGCAGCTGCCAGACGATCAGCCAGAGCACCGGTGCCGTCCGGGGAGCCGTCGTCCACGACGAGGACGTCGACGGCCGGGTGCGCGGCGCGCAGCCGCCCGACGATCCACTCGAGGTTCTCCGCCTCGTTGTAGGTCGGCATGACCATCAGGATGCGGTCGGTCACCGTGCCTCCACCAGGTCGGCGTCATCGAGAGCCGGCGGCTCGGTCGCTGGCGCTCGCGGTCGGCTCGCGCCCAGCGCCAGGAGGACCCCGACGACCGTGACCAGCGCGAGTCCCCGCCCTGCCCACGGCCCGATCCTGGTCGCCGGGGTCACGGAGTCGATGAGGCCGACCCGCTCGACGAGCACGTCCTGGGTGCGCGGCTCGGCGGAGGCCACCACCTCACCGTCCGGCGCGATCACCCCGGTGACGCCGTTGGTCGAGGCGACGGCCGTCCAGCGGCCGCTCTCGATGGCGCGCAGCCGGGTGATCGCGAACTGCTGATCGATCTGGTTCGTCCGGATGAACGTCGCGTTGCTGGTCTGCACGACCAGGAGCTCGGCGCCGCGGGACAGCTGCGCGGTGAGACCGTCGTCGTAGGCGATGTCGAAGCAGATCGCGTCCACCACCAGCACCCCGCCGATCTCCAGCGGCTCGTCCCGGCTGCCGGTCAACATGTCGCGGCCCACGTCGCGGAGCCGGTCGAAGAAGTTGTACTTTAAGAACACCGAACGCAGTGGGACGTACTCGCCGAAGGGCACCGGGTGGCGCTTGGTGTAGCGCTCCCCCGCCCCGGTACCGGGGTCCCAGACGATCCCCTGGTTGAGCACCTGGTCCGGGCCGCCGTCCACGATAGCCCCGACAAGGATCGGGACCTGGATCGCCTCGCTCGCCGTGCGGATGCCCGCGTTGGTCTCGCCGTCGCGGAACGGGTCCGTCGCGGTGGAGTTCTCGGGCCAGAGCACGAAGTCGGGAGCCTCGACCAGCCCGGCCTCGACGTCCTGGGCCAGTTGCACCGTCGCGTCCACGTGGTTCTGGGTGACCCGGCGGAAGTCGTAGAGGATGTCGTCGCCTCGGCCCGGGACGTCGCCCTGGACCACCGCGATGGTGGTGGTGTGGTGGTCGTCGGGCCCTGGCTCCCAGGGGAGCGCTACCGGGACCGCGAGGAGCACCACCAGGCCCGCCAGGGCCAACGCAGGAGGACCGAGCCGGTGCGGGCCGCGCAGCGCCAGGACCACTGCGGCGACGAGGGCACCGAGGAGCGCGAGCAGGAAGGTCACGCCGACCGCACCGACGTAGGGCAACGCGGAGGCCGCGGGTGTGTCGATGACGCCGAACGCCAGGCGGCCCCACGGCATGCCGCCCAGCGGATGACCGCTACGCGCCACCTCCGCGCTCGTCCAGGTCGCCGCGAACCACAGCGGCCAGAGCCGGTGCCGCTGCACGACGGCGGACACCGAGCCCACGGCCCCGTAGAAGAGAGTCTCGAGTGTGGACAGCGCGATCCACGCCGGGACGCCCACGGCCTGCATCCAGACGATGTGGGTGAAGTAGAACGCGGCACCGAAGGCAAGTCCCAACACGAAGCCACGACCCCAGCTCTGGCCGCGGGTGACCAGGACGAGGACGGCGACAGCGATGGGGATGAGCCAGGGCAGGGCCACCGGCTCGAACGCGACGCTCAGAGCGAGACCCGCGATCACCGCGGCAAGGACCCTGAGCACGGCAGAACGCTACCCGTCGGACGCGCAGAGGTCGGAGGGGTCCCGCAGCCCTTCGGTCCAGCCCGAGTCACGACTGGTTGACGTGGTCAGGCTGTTGTCTAGGGGGTACGGGCCCCTCCGCCCCCACTCTCGTGGAGCGCCCCGATCTGCTCGCCCCGACCGTTCAGGTGATGGCATCTCACCGTCGGTCAAGTGGAGCTGTACCGGTTCGTCTCACACGATCTGCATGAGCGGACGGCGGACACTCCACTCTGCGGAGCCGGGCTTGTCAACCTCCGCGTGACCTGCGCGAATGCGCGTCCGTGCAGGTCACAGGGCCCCTCCCGTTCACTCTGAGTTCGCATAAATCCTCGCTGATCCAGACCAGTTGCGGCGTGTCGCAGCGACACGCCGTGTCGGGTTCTAGGCCTGAGCGGGCGGGACGACCACGGTGCCGGTGGCCGTGGTGGCGACCAGCGGCGGGTCGAGCAGCCGCGCGGCACCCGGGGAGTCAGGGGTCGGTGCACCGCGAGCGACGATGCTGAGGGTGAAGGCGATGCCCCGGGAACGCGTGCCCGCGCGCACCAGCTCGGCAGTCACCTCGACCACGTCGCCGGCCCGGACCGGGGCGAGGAACTGCACGTCGTCGTAGGACGCGAAGAGGCCCTCGTCGCCGTCCGTGCTGATGCACAGGTCGGTGGCGACGTCCCCGAACAGGCCGAGCCCGTAGGCGCCGTCGACGAGCGAGCCGGCGTAGTGCGCGTGGGAGTAGGGCACGTAGCCTCGATGTGTCACGGTGGTGCCGATCAGGGCACTGGGATCGAGTGCGTTCATGCGGCTCTCCTGCCGATGAGACGGTGCACGATGAACGAGGCGACCTCGCCGGGTGTCGTGCCGCGGGTGAACACCCGGTCCACTCCGAGCTCGTCGGCCATCGTCTCGTCGAAGCGCGGACCGCCGATGACCAGAAGGGGGCGACGGGCCGGCGGATAGGCCTCGCGGAACGCCGCGGACATCTCGCGGGTGTTGAGCAGGTGTGCGTCGCGCTGGGTGACGACCTGGGACACCAGCACCGCGTCCGCCTTCTCGTCCTCGGCCCGGGCGACGAGCTGTGGGACCGAGACCTGGGCGCCGAGGTTGACGACCTTGAGCTCCCGGTAGTACTCCAGGCCCTTCTCCCCCGCGAAGCCCTTGATGTTGAGGATCGCGTCGATGCCGACGGTGTGGGCGTCGGTGCCGATGCAGGCCCCCACCACGACCAGCCGGCGGCGCAGCGACCGTTTCACCGCTGCGTTGACCTCCTTGGGCGTGAGCAACGGGTAGTCGCGCTCGACGACCTCGACGGCGTCGGTGTCGACGAGGTGGCTGACCCGGCCATAGACGACGAAGAAGGTGAAGTCCGGGCCCATCGGCTTGCTGTGCACGACCAACGCCGGGTCCATGCCCATCTTGTTGGCCAGCTGGAGCGCGGCGCCCTCGGCATGCTTCGAGTGTGGGATCGGCAGCGTGAAGCTCGTCTGCACCATGCCGTCGCCGGTGGAGTCGCCGTAGGGCCGGATGACGCTCACTGCACGGCCTCCAGGGCCTCGGTCGCGGGGTTGAAGTACGCCGAGGACCGCTTCGCGACGCCGTCGAGTCCGCGGCCGGCGTCGGCGGGACGCTTCATCAGGCCGAAGGTGCCATCGGCGATCGCGTCGAGCAACCCGTTCGGGTGGTCGATGATCTGCTCGAGCAGCTGCACCGACTCCCCCAGCACCTCGCGCGCGCGGGTGGCGATGAAGCCGTCCGGAGCCGGGTGGAAGTCCTCATGCAGATTGCCCGCGGCGTTCATGACGTAGCGGACGTTCTGCAGCGCCAGGTCGCGGTCGGAGAGCCACGGCGTGACCACGGCCTCGGTCATCATCCCGACGAGCAGGATCCCCTGTCCGGTGAGTGCCCCGACCAGGTTGAAGAACCCGTCGAGCAGGTAGCCGCGGAACACGTCGCCGGTCATGTGCCGCGTCGGCGGCATCCACTTCAACGGCGCGTCCGGGAAGAGCTCACGCGCCAGCAGGGCGTGCGCCAGCTCCAACCTGAAGGACTCGGGGATGTCCGGATCGATCTCGAAGGCGTGCCCCAGGCCGAGCTGCCAGTCCTCGAGACCGGCCTCCTTGGCGAAGTACTCGTTGAGCAGCTGGCTCGTCGTCACCGTGTGCGCGGCCTCGACCGCATCGGCGGTGGTGAGGTAGTTATCCTCGCCGGTGTTGATGATGATGCCGGCGCGGGCGTGGACCTGCCGGCTGAACCGCTGGTCGACGAAGGTGCGGATCGGGTTGATGTCGCGGAAGAGGATCCCGTACATCGAGTCGTTGAGCATCATGTCGAGCCGCTGGAGACCGGCCAGAGCCGCGATCTCAGGCATGCACAGACCCGACGCGTAGTTGGTCAGGCGGACGTAGCGACCCAGCTCCCTGCTGGACTCGTCGAGCGCCGCCCGCATCAGGCGGAAGTTCTCCTGGGTGGCATAGGTGCCCGCGAAACCCTCGCGAGTCGCGCCCTCGGGCACGTAGTCCAGGAGACTCTGGCCGGTGGACCGGATGACGGCGATGACGTCGGCGCCCTCCCGGGCTGCCTGTTGGGCCTGCGGGATGTCCTCGAAGATGTCGCCGGTCGCGACGATGAGATAGATCCACGGCTGTCGCGGTGCGTCGCCGTGCCGCTTGATGAGGCGGTCCCGCTCCTTGCGGTTGCGGTCGATGATCCGGAGACCCGCGTTGACCTGCTTGCGCGCGGCTGCGCGGGCCCGTTGCGCGTCACGGCCCTCCGGGAGCCGGAAGCGCACCGAGCCGGCGCTGGCCCTCTGGGCCAGGGAGGGGAGGTCCTCGGCCTCGCCACGCACCAGCGCGTCCCACACCGGCAGCGCGACGCCGTGTGCCATCCCGCCATCGGCGTCGAGGTCGGCACGGACGACGTCGGCGAGGCGGTTGACCCAGGGGATGCCCTCGGCGTCGGCCCCCGACAGCCCGGCGAGCCGAAGCGTGGCGCGCTCGACCGAGACGGTGGTGTGCTGTTCGGCCAGCCTGACGATGGGGCGTCCAGCCCGACGGGCCAGGGTGCGGGCGCGTCGGATGTCAGCCCGGTCGAGGCCGAGCTGGCTCTTCGTCGTCACGCGTGCACCAGCCGCCCCTCGAAAAGCCGGCGGACGGCGTCGTTCTCCCGCAGCAGGGTCATGGCGTAGTCAGCATGCCCGGGCACGTAGCCGTTGCCCACCAGCATCGTCACGTCGGCGGCGAGTCCTTCCGCGCCGAGCGCGGCTCCAGCGAACGAGGTCGCCATCGAGAAGAAGATGACGGTGCCGCCGGACGAGGTGGCGAGGATCGCCCCGCCCTCGCAGCCGGGGACGTCGACGCACACGACGGTGATGTCAGCCGTCCCCCCGGCGGCCGATACCACCGCCTCCCGGGTCGCGATCGGGTCGCGGGCGTCCGCGACCACGACGGCGTCGGCGAGCCCCGAGTCGCGCAGCAGCGCGGCCTCCGCCTCGGTGGGCACGACGCCGACGGTGCGCCGGGCGCCCGCACGCCGTGCGGCGGCCAGGCTCAGCGAGCCCGACTTCCCGGCCCCCCCGAGGACCGCGACCACCGCCTGCTCGTAGCGGGCCACCACTCGGTGCGTCAGTGCCGGGGCTCCACAGACGTCCAGCACCGCGAGGCTGAGCTCGGCGGGGAGGTCGTCGGGGATGACAGCCGCCATCGAACGGCCGAACAGCACGGCGTAGCCCTCGCACGGGACCTGCTCGGACCGACCGTCCCAGCGGGCCAGGCCGTCCTCGATCACCAGCGGGGTCAAGGTCAGGCTGACGAGGGTCGCGACGCGATCCCCCACCAGGAGACCGAGCGGCGACTCGGGACCGACTTCCTCGACGGTCCCCACGAGCATGCCGCCGGAGCCGGTCTCGGGGTTCTGCATCTTGCCGCGGGTGGAGACGATGTCGAGCACGTCCGCCCTGACCGCCTCCCCCACGCCCCCGTGGGTGCGCTCGAGCTGGCGGAAGGAGGCCGCATCGAGGTTGAGCCGCTCGACCCGTACACGGACCTCGTCGGGCCACAGCTGGCGCCGGGTGTCGAGCCGCTGGGCCGCCTGGGGCAGCACGGCGGGCCGGTCCAGAACGCGGTGCAGGCCGGTCGGATCCGACGAACCCACGGAGTTTCTCCTCAGTTCTCTTTGCTTGACAGGAGGATTTGCGGCACGTCTTTGGACAGGCCAGAGATCCTCCACCTACAGTGGCACAGTGACCATTGAAACGTCCATCGGGCTCGGGACCGGGCAGCCGTACCCCTACCAGCGTGTCGAGCTCGTCGAGCCCGACTGGACCCGCTTCCCGGGCTGGAGCGAGGTGACCGCCGAGGACTGGGCCTCGGTCCAGTGGCAGCGCGCGCACTGCGTCAAGAACGTCAAGCAGCTCCGCGAGCTGCTCGGCGACCTGGTCGACGACCGGTTCTATGAGGATCTGGAGCGCGACCAGAACGAGCGCGCGACGATGTCGATGCTCGTGCCGCCGCAGATGATGAACACGATGGTTCCGCACACGACGCCAGCGGGGCCCGGGTCACTCACGGACGCGTTCTATGCCGACCCGATCCGTCACTACATGCTCCCGGTGCTCTCCGACCGCCGCACCGACTGGGCCTCGCACCCGCACGCCACCCGCGACTCCCTCCACGAGCACGACATGTGGGCGACCGAGGGGCTCACGCACCGCTATCCGACCAAGGTGCTCGCCGAGCTGCTCCCGACCTGCCCGCAGTACTGCGGCCACTGCACCCGGATGGATCTGGTCGGCAACTCCACGGTGGTCATCGAGAAGCTGAAGTTCGTGGCCAAGCCCCACGACCGGATCAGCGACATGCTCGACTACCTGCGTCGTACGCCGTCGGTCCGTGACGTGGTCGTCTCCGGTGGCGACGTCGCCAACATGCCGTGGCCCCGGCTCGAGGCCTTCCTCACCGAGGTCCTCACCATCGACAACGTCCGCGACATCCGGCTCGCCACCAAGGCCCTGATCGGCCTGCCGCAGCACTGGTTGCAGCCCGACGTCGTCGAGGGCGTCCGACGCGTGTCGAGGATCGCCCGCGAGCGCGGGGTCTCGATCGCGATGCACACCCACGCCAACCACGCGCACTCGATCACGCCGATCGTGGCCGAGGCGACCAGCGCCATGCTCGACGCCGGCCTGCGCGACGTGCGCAACCAGGGCGTCCTGCTCAACGGGGTCAATGCGGACCCGCACGCCCTGCTGGACCTGTGCTTCCGGCTGCTCGATGGGGCGCGGATCATGCCCTACTACTTCTACATGTGCGACATGATCCCGTTCTCGGAGCACTGGCGGGTCTCGCTCGCCGACGCCCAGCGCCTCCAGCACCACATCATGGGCTACCTGCCGGGCTTCGCGACGCCGCGCATCGTGTGCGACGTCCCGTTCGTCGGCAAGCGCTGGGTGCACCAGAACGCGGACTACGACACCGAGCGCGGCATCTCCTACTGGACCAAGAACTACCGGACCTCGATCGAGGCCGAGGACCCCGAGGCGCTGACCCGGACCTATGCCTACTACGACCCGATCCACACGCTGCCGGTCACCGGCCGCGCGTGGTGGGCCGAGCACGCCCGCGACGACGACACCGACCTCAAGGCGGCCGAGGTCGCCGAGGCCTCGCGACGGATGGCAGCGCTTCAGGCCTACTGAGCCCGGGTCACCCTCCGGTGACGGGCCGGTTCTCGTAGTAGGTCGAGAGCACGATCGTCGTCCGCGTCGAGACGTTGGCCGCGGCCCGAATGCGGGCGAGAAGGACCTCGAGCGCGCTCGGGGTGCTGAGGCGCACCTTGAGGATGTAGGACTCCTCCCCCGCGACCGACCAGCACGACTCGATCTCCGAGATGGCGCGCAGCCGCTCCGGTGAGTCGTCGGGTTGCGAGGGGTCGATCGGGCGGATCGAGATGAACGCCGTGAGGGGCAACCCGATCTCGTCGTGGTTGACGGTGGCGCCGTAGCCGAGGATCAACCCTCGCGACTCCAGCCGCTTGACCCGCTGGTGCACAGCGGACGTGGAGAGGCCCGTGGCCTTGCCGAGGTCGGTGAAAGACATCCGGCCGTCGGTGGCGAGCAGCTCGAGGATCCTGCGGTCCGTGGGCTCGAGATGGGACGGAGTCACGCTCGGAACCATAGAACGTGTTCTGACAGGATGCAGCGAGTGACCACGCCGCATTCCCCTGGACCGGGCCGGCTGATGCTCCTCGACACGGCCTCGATGTACTTCCGGGCCTACTTCGGTGTCCCGGAGATCTCGGCGCCGGACGGGACGCCGGTCAACGCGGTCCGTGGACTGCTCGACATGATCGCCAGGCTCGTCGGCCAGTACCATCCGAGCGACCTCGTGTGCTGTTGGGACGAGGACTGGCGCCCGCAGTGGCGGGTCGACCTGCTGCCCTCGTACAAGGCGCACCGGGTGGTCGCCGCGCGTCCGGTCGGCGTGGACCTCGAGGAGGTCCCGGACCCGCTCGAGGTGCAGATCCCGCTCATCCTCGAGGCACTGGATGCCTTCGGCATCTGCGTGATCGGCGCACCCGCCGCGGAGGCCGACGACGTGATGGGCACGCTGGCCACCGACGCAGGCCAGCCCGTCGACGTCGTCACCGGCGACCGTGACCTGTTCCAGCTCGTCGACGACGAGAAGGACGTCCGGGTGCTCTACATCGGCCGTGGCGTCAACAACCACGAACGGGTCGACAACGCCTGGGTGCAGGCGAAGTACGGCGTCGATGCCGCCCAGTACGCCGACTTCGCGACGCTGCGCGGAGATGCCTCGGACGGGCTGCCGGGTGTCGCCGGGGTCGGTGACAAGACAGCCGCCACTCTCCTCAACCGGTTCGGCGACATCGCCGGCATCCTGGCGGCGGCCCAGGACCCGGGCTCCGACCTCGGCCCCGGGCCGCGCGGCAAGATCAAGGCCGCCATCGACTACCTGGCCGTGGCTCCCCAGGTCGTCGCGGTCTCGCGGGACCTCGACCTCAACCGGAGCTCGATGACCTGCCCGGCCACCCCGCCGGATCCCGCACGAGTTCTTGAGCTGGCCGAGCGCTACAACCTGGAGAGCCCGGCCGCACGGCTGGTGCAGGCCCTGACCCGATGAGTCGTTCCGCCCAGGTCGTCGTGATGATGACGTGCTGGTGGGTGATCGTGGCGACGCCGACACTGCTCCTGCTGACCGGACTGTTCGTGGTGGAGGGCCGGGTGGGTGGCGACGTCATCGCCTCCGAGGGCATCGTCCTGGTGTGGATCCTCTCGTTCCTGGCCCAGCTCGTGGTCCTCATGCTGCTGACCAAGCCGGTCGGACACCTCGCCGCGTGGTGGCTGTTCCTGGGCTCGCTGCTGCCGTGGGTCGTCAACTACGGCTCGCCCTACAGCCTCGGCGTCGCTGTCCTGCTGCTCGTGCTGACGGCCGTCGCCGCCGTAGTGGTGGCCGTGACCGCGATCCGCACCATCCGGCTCGACCAGGGCGGACGACTGGTGACCGCGACGATCGTCGGTGAGGTCCCGACCCGGATCAGGACGGTGGTCAACAACATCTATGTCCGCCGCAAGGTCGAGCTCGACATCCCGACGGCCGACGGGTCCGGGACCTACCGCGGCGTGCTGCCGATGCTCTACGAGATGGGCCTCTGGCCCTCGCAGGGCGACAAGGTCCGGCTCCGCGTCGACCCGGACAACCCGAAGCGCTTCGCGGTGGCGTCCAGCGCCTCCGAGGGAACCGTGAACTGATACACGCCTGAAACACGTCCCGCCTACCGTCGCCGGATGCACCTCATGCCCAGCGACACCGAGAAGCTCCTGCTGGCTGTCGCCGGCATGGTGGCCCGGGACCGGCTCGACCGCGGCGTCCGGCTCAACCAGCCGGAGGCGGTGGCGCTGCTCAGCACCTGGGTGATCGAGCGGGCGCGCGAGGGTCTCGGCGTACGGGAGCTGATGGAGGCAGGCCGCGAGGTGCTGACCGCCGACCAGGTCCTCCCCGGGGTGCCCGCGCTGCTCCACGACGTCCAGGTCGAGGCGACCTTCCCGGACGGTCGCAAGCTGGTCACCATCCACGACCCGATCCCGCACGACGGGTCGGAGGGGCCCGGCGCGCTGCGGCTCGCCGCGGGTGTGCTCGAGATCAACGCGGACCGTGGTCCGGGCGAGCGCGGGACGCTCGTCGTCCTCAACACCGGCGACCGGCCCGTGCAGATCGGCTCGCACCTGCATCTGCCCGACGCCAATGCGGCGCTCGAGTTCGACCGCACGGCGGCGCATGGGTTCCGCCTCGACATCGCGTCGGGCACGTCGCGCCGCTTCGAGCCGGGTGCGTCCCGTGAGGTGCCGATCGTGGCGCTGGGCGGACGACGACTCGTCCCGGGTCTCCAGATCCGTGGCGGTGCGGTGCAGTCCGATGGCTGAGCTGACGCGGGGTGAGCACGCCGCCCTCTACGGGCCCACCGTCGGCGACCAGGTCCGGCTCGGGGACACCGACCTGTGGGTCGAGGTCGAGCAGGACCTGACCTTCGGGGGCGAGGAGGCCGTCTTCGGCGGCGGCAAGTCGATCCGCGAGTCGATGGCCCAGGGCGGCCAGACCCGGGCCGGCGGCTCCCCCGACACCGTCATCACCAACGTGCTCGTCCTCGACCACTGGGGCGTGGTCAAGGCCGACGTCGGGATCCGAGACGGCCGCATCGTGGCGCTCGGGCGAGCCGGCAACTCCGACATCGCCGACGGGGTCCACCCGCAGCTGGAGATCGGACCGTCGACCGACGTCATCTCGGGCGAGGGACGGATCCTCACCGCCGGCGCGATCGATGTGCATGTGCACTTCCTCTCGACCTCGCAGGTGCACGAGGCGCTGGCCTCCGGCATCACGACCGTCGGGGGTGGCGGCACCGGTCCGTCGGAGGGTTCGCGGGCCACGACCGTCACGCCGGGTGCCTGGCACCTCCAGACGGTGCACCGGGCGCTCGACCACCTGCCGGTCAACGTCCTGCTGATGGGCAAGGGCAACACGGTGAGCGCCGAGGGACTGCGCGAACAGGCACTGGCCGGCGCCGCGGCATACAAGGTGCACGAGGACTGGGGCTCGACCCCGGCGGCCATCGACGCCGCGCTCAAGGCCGCCGACGAGTTCGGTCTCCAGGTTGCCCTGCACTCGGACTCCCTCAACGAGGCGGGATTCCTCGAGTCGACGGTCGCCGCCATCGCGGGCAGGTCGATCCACGCCTTCCACACCGAGGGAGCCGGTGGTGGCCACGCCCCCGACATCATCGAGGTGGCCTCGCTCCCGCACGTCATCCCGGGATCGACGAACCCCACCCTCCCGCACACCGTCAACACCGTCGCCGAGCACCTCGACATGTTGATGGTCTGCCACCACCTCAGCCCGCAGGTGCCGGAGGACCTGGCGTTCGCCGAGTCGCGGATCCGGGCGACCACGATCGCCGCCGAGGATGTGCTGCACGACCTCGGCGCCCTGTCGGTCACGTCCTCGGACGCCCAGGCGATGGGCCGCATCGGTGAGGTCATCTGCCGGACCTGGCAGGTCGCGCACGTCATGAAGGCACGCCGCGGTCCCCTCGGGACCGGCCTGCCTGCGGACAACGAGAGGGCCAGGAGGTACGTCGCCAAGTACACGATCAACCCGGCCATCGCGCACGGCATCGCCCACGAGGTCGGATCGGTCGAGGTCGGCAAGCTGGCCGATCTGGTGCTCTGGGACCCCGGCTACTTCGGCATCCGGCCCCAGCTCGTGATCAAGGGCGGCGCCCTCGTCCGCGCCGCCCTGGGCGACCCGAATGCGTCCATCCCCACCCCGCAGCCGGTCCTGATGCGGCCCACGCTCGTCGACGCCGACGGAGCCGATCACGCAGTGACCTTCGTCGCACCGGCTGCGCTGGAGGACGGTCTGGCCGAGCGGCTCGGGCTCCGACGCCGCCTCGCGGCAGTGACGCCGACCCGGGACGTGGGCAAGTCCGACATGGTCAACAACAGCGCGCTGCCGACCATCGACGTGGACCCGGAGACCTTCGCGATCACCATCGACGGCGACCTGGTCGAGCCGCAGCCGGCCACCGAGCTGCCGCTGGCCCAGCTCTACTCCCTGTTCTGACCCATGAGCGCCCTCGCACTGCTCCTCGCGGATGCCCGGCTGCCTGCGGCGGGCCACACCCAGTCCGCCGGCCTCGAGCCCGGGTTGGCCGACGGCTTGGACCCGGCCGGGCTGCCTGCGTACTGCCGGACCCGGTTGGCCACCGTGACCCGCACAGAGGCTGCCGCCGCCGTCGTCGCCCGGGCCGCGGTGCTGGACGCACGACCGCTCTCCGCCGTGGAGGACGCGTGGGCGGCGCGCACTCCGAGCGACGCGATGCGGCTGACGTCGAGGACGCTCGGACGTGGGCTGCTGCGCCTGGCCCGTCGCACCTGGCCCGAGGCGGCGGCGCACTGGTCGCCCGACGACCGACCTCCGCGGCCCTTGGTCCTCGGCGCGATCGCCGCCCACACCGGGCTCGGGGCGGCCGACCTGGCGCGGGTGGTCGCCTACGACGACGTCCAGACCGTCCTCGCGGCCGCCCTGAAGCTCCTGCCCCTGGACCCGGCCGACGCGACGACCTGGTGCGCCGCGCTGCTGTCGGACATCGATGACGTCGCTGCGGAGCTGTCGGTGTGCACCGATCCGTCGCAGATCCCGGCGACCGGATCACCACTCATCGAGGGGTGGGCGCAGGCCCACGCCCGCAGCACCCGGAGGTTGTTCAGTGCCTGAGACCCCAGTTCCGTCGAGCAGGGCGCTGCGCCTGGGGATCTGCGGCCCCGTCGGCACCGGCAAGAGCTCGATCATCGCCACGATCTGCCGCGAGCTCTCCGGTCGGCTGGAGCTGGCGGTGGTCACCAACGACATCTACACCGACGAGGACGCCCGGTTCCTGCGTTCGGCGGGGGTGCTGGAGCAGGAGCGGATCGTCGGCGTGGAGACCGGTGCGTGCCCGCACACGGCGATCCGCGACGACGTGACCGCCAACCTGATGGCCGTCGAGGACCTCGAGCTCCGCTTCGCACCGCTCGACGTGGTCCTGGTGGAGTCCGGAGGCGACAACCTCACCGCGACGTTCTCCCCCGCGCTCGTCGACATCCAGATCTTCGTGCTCGACGTCGCCGGCGGCGGGGACGTGGCCCGCAAGGGCGGTCCCGGGATCGAGCGGGCCGACCTGCTCGTGGTCAACAAGACCGACCTGGCGCCGTACGTCGGCGTGGACGTGGACCGGATGGTCCGCGACGCCGAGCGCGCCCGCGACCGACGACCGGTGCTCGCCCTGTCGCGGACCGACCCGCTGTCGGTCGCGGCGCTCGCGGACTGGGTGGCGCACCGCCTCGGGCACTTCCGTTCCGGCGACCTCGTGCCTGTCGACCCCGGGCCGATGGCCGCGCACTCGCATGCCCACTCGCACTGAGGTCCGCTCCTCGCACCTGCGGGCGTTCCCCCTGCCGGGCGGGGTCCGGGTCGCGCTGGTGCCCGAGGGAGCGGTGCTGCTCGCCGGCGACCGGGTGGAGGTCAGCGTGCGGGTGGCCGCCGGGGCGTCGCTGGAGATCGTGGAACCCGGAGGAACTGTCGCCTACGCCATGCGCGGCGCCACGGCCTCCTGGGACGTGTCGGTGGAGGTGGAGGACGGTGGGCGACTGGTCTGGAACGGTCAGCCGTTCGTGGTCGCCGAGGGCGCCGACGTACGCCGGAGGCTCACCGTGGCTCTCGGCGGGAGCGCGTCCGCGACGCTGCGGGAGACGCTGGTGCTGGGCCGCACGGGCGAAAGCCCGGGCCGGCTGCGCACGGACACGACGGTGCACCGGGACGCGTCGCCGGTCCTGGTCGAGTCGATCGACTCGATGCTCGGGTTCGGGGCCCACCGCGTC
Source organism: uncultured Actinomycetota bacterium (assembly GCA_963802315.1). Lineage (GTDB taxonomy): Bacteria > Actinomycetota > Actinomycetes > Propionibacteriales > Nocardioidaceae > Nocardioides. The sequence continues at coordinate 433,108 of CAWDIF010000002.1, read as the reverse complement.
CTGGACCAGGTGCTGCACCTGCGAGACCCGTGCGGGGACCACGAGCCGCTGACGCTGACCCTCGAGTCGGGTGACGCGCTGCACCGTTGGCTGGGCGGGCAGACCCATGCCAGCCCGCTGGGGATCTGCTCAGGGACCCGTCAGTCCACGGCGAGCCCCGAGTACGCGACGACGCCGCGCTTGAGCGCCCTCATCACTTCGCGCGCCGACTCCCGCAGCGGGCTGCTCCCCGCGGCGTCCGCGACCTGACCCGCGACGTCCAGCAGCTGCTTCATCCAGCGGACGAAGTCACCGGCCGGCAGGTCGATCACCGTCAGGACGTCGTCCAGCTCGTCGCCCTCGGCCCAGCGGTAGGCGGCCCAGGCGAAGCCCAGGTCGGGCTGGCGCAGGAAGTCGAGGTGGTGCTCGCGTTCGAGCGCGTCGAGCTCACCCCAGATCGTCACCATCTCGGCGGCCACAGCCTTGACCCTCCCGCCCGGGAGCCGCGGGGCCGAGGCGTCATCGGGGCGCCGCGCCTCGAACACCAGCACCGACAGCACCGCGGCGAGCTCCGAGGTGCTCAGGCCGTCCCAGACCCCCCGACGCAGGCACTCGGCCGCCAGGAGGTCCAGCTCGGAGTAGAGCCGCATCAGGTGACGGCCCTCGTCGGTCACGACCGTGGCCGAGGGCGGACCCTCCAAGTAGCCGAGCCGGGTCAGCACCTCGCACACCCGGTCGAACTGCCTGGCCACGGTGTTGGTCCGGCGCTCGACCCGACGCCGGAGCGTCTCGGCGTCCCGCTCGAGCTTGAAGTGCCGCTCCGCCCAGCGCGAGTGGTCCTCACGGTCGGGACAGACATGGCACGGGTGAGCCTCGAGGTTCGTACGCAGCACGCTGATCTCCCCAGCGACCGGCGAGTGGTCGACCGGCGAGTGGTCGACCGGCGAGTGGTTGCCGCCGCCACGGCGGTTCGGAGGCGGCGGCGCGAGGTCGTGGGTGCGGCTGCGAAGGGCCGAGGCCAGGTCCCGGCGCATCTGCGGGTTCCGGCCGTTGAAGGACTTGGGCACCTTGAGCCGGGTCACCGCCTCCACCGGTGTCGGGAAGTCGATCATGGCCAGCCGCCTGGCCTGCCGATCCGCGGTGACGACGTAGGGTCGCGGACCCTCCGGCGAGGAGCCCGGGTCGATGACGACGGCGTACCCCGCGAACTTGCCGGCCGGCACGATGATCACGTCCCCCGGCTTGAGTCTGGCGAGGGACTCGACGGCCTCCTCCCGGCGGTCGGCGCGCCTGGCTCTGCTGGCGCCCTTCTCGAGCTCACCGGTCCGACGGCGCAGCTCGGCGTACTCCATGTAGTCACCGAGATGGCACGCCGCTGCCTCGCGGTAGCCCTCCAGCGCCTCTTCGCTCTTGCGCAGCTGCCGGGCCAGGCCGACCACGGCGCGGTCGGCCTGGAACTGCGCGAAGGACTGCTCGAGCAGCTCGCGCGAGGTCTCCCGACCGAACTGGTGCACCAGGTTGACCGCCATGTTGTACGACGGGCGGAACGAGCTGCGCAGCGGATAGGTGCGGGTGCTGGCCAGCCCGGCCAGCTCGCGTGGGTCCATGCCGGGTTGCCACAGCACGACCCCGTGGCCCTCGACGTCGAGCCCACGTCGTCCCGCACGGCCGGTGAGCTGGGTGTACTCACCCGGCGTGATGTCGGCGTGCGCCTCGCCGTTCCACTTGCTGAGCTTCTCGATGACCACGGTGCGGGCCGGCATGTTGATGCCCAGCGCCAGGGTCTCGGTCGCGAAGACGACCTTGCACAGGCCGCGAAGGAACAGCTCCTCGACGACCTGCTTGAACGCCGGCAGCATCCCGGCGTGGTGCGCCGCCACGCCCCGCGTGAGTCCGTCGAGAAAGTCGTGGTAGCCGAGTACGTGCCGGTCCTCGTCCGGAAGGTCACGGCAGGCCGCCTCGACGTAGGCATAGACCTGGTCGCGCTCCTCGGAGCTGGTCAGCCGGATGCCGGCGCTGAGGCACTGGGTGACCGCAGCGTCGCAGCCGACCCGGCTGAAGATGAACACGATGGCTGGGAGCAGGCCCTCGCGGTCGAGGCGGTCGACGACATCGGACCTGCTCGGGATCCAGACCCGGCGTCCGTTGCCGACGTTGCGAGGGTTCTTGGACGACCCCGGCCTCCCCTTGCGAGGCGATCGGCGGTCGCGCATCAGCCGGGTGCTCGCCCAGTCGTCCCGGGCGATCTTGACCAGCTCGTCGTTGACGGGTGCGCCCTCCTTGACGAAGCCGGCGGCGGCGTCGACGTCGGAGGAGGCGAACAGGTCGAGCAGGCGACGGCCCACCATGACGTGTTGATAGAGCGGGACCGGTCGGCGCTCCTCGACGATGGTGGTCGTCTCACCGCGGACCGTGGCCAGCCACTCACCGAACTCCTCGGCGTTGGACACCGTGGCCGACAGGCTGATCACGGTCACCGACTCGGGCAGGTGGATGATCACCTCCTCCCAGACGGCGCCGCGGGAGCGATCGGCGAGGTAGTGCACCTCGTCCATGACCACGAAGCCGAGACCGAGCAGGGTGCGGCTGCCGGCGTAGAGCATGTTGCGGAGCACTTCGGTGGTCATCACGACCACCGGCGCCTTGCCGTTGACGACGTTGTCACCGGTCAGCAGTCCGACGTCGTCGGGGCCGTAGCGCTCCACCAGGTCGTGGTACTTCTGGTTGGACAGCGCCTTGATCGGGGTCGTGTAGAAACACTTGCGGCCGGTCGATCTGGCCAGGTGGATCGCGAACTCGCCCACCACGGTCTTGCCGGAGCCGGTCGGCGCAGCGAGCAGGACGCCGCGCCCCTCCTCGATCTCGTGGCAGGCCTGTCGCTGGAACTCGTCGAGGGGGAAGGGGTACAGCGCCTCGAATTCTCGGGTGACCGGGTGCTCGCGGTGGCGCTGGAACTCCGCGTACCGCTCCGACGGCGACCGCTCGTCGGTGCTCATTGCCCCCACAGTACGGACCGGGGACCTAGGCGTAGACCGTCAACGCTCCCGGGACGCACTCCACCGTGAGTGGGAGCGCACCGAACCGCTCGCCGTCGGCGTACGCCGTGACGCCCGGCGAGGCGATGGTGACCCGTCGGACCCGGTGGCGTTCGTACTGCGGGTGCGTCGTGTGGGTGCCCTTGAAGAGCTTGGGGTAGGTCTTGACCAGCTCGAGCCGGCTCATCGGCTTGATGATGACGACGTCCAGCAGCCCGTCGTCCAGGCTGGCGCCCTCGGTGATCCGCAGACCCCCGCCATACGACGGGCCGTTGCCGACCGCGACCAACATCGCCTCCAGTCGGCGCGTGGCTCCGTCGAGGTCCAGGGTGTACTTGAGTGGCTCGAAGGTGCGCAGCTCGGCCACCGTGGCCAGGTTGTAGCGCATCTGGCCCTTGGGCCAGGTCATCTTGTTGGCGCGCTCGTTGACGATGGCGTCGAAGCCGGCCGACAGGACCGTTATGTAGAACTTCGGGCCGCTGCAGGCGAGGTCCAGGGTGCGGGTCCGTCCGGCGAGGACCGTGTCCGCCGCCACCAGCGCGTCCTTGCGTGGGAGGTCGAGGTAGCGGGCGACGTCGTTGCCCGTGCCCGCCGGGATGATGCCGAGCGTGGTCGGCGAGCCGGCGACCGCGTTGACGGCCAGATGGACCATGCCGTCGCCACCGACGACGACCAGCGCCTCGACTCCATCTGCCACCGCCGCGCGGGCCAGGTCGAGAGCCTCGTCGCCGTCGCGGCCCTGCAGGTCCTTGACCTTGGCTCCGGAGGCGGCCAACCGGTCTCGCACCGTGTCCCGCACCTTGGCGCCCCGTCCCTTGCCCGAGGTGGGGTTGGTCAGGAGCGCGATCTCGCGGGGCACGGCCGCAGAATAGCCCTGGAGCTCCCGTGGCCCCGGACCCACCGACCGATCAATTGCCTCCGAGACCCGTCGATCGATCGGTGGACGCGGCGGACCGACTGATCGACGGGGTGTCAACGGGATCGATCAGCCGGCGGGTGGGCGCGGAGCCTCGTCTGTCAGCCGGGAATCCGTCTGTGGACAACGGACAGCGAGATCCTGGACCTGGGTAGGAGGACCGGCATGGACACTCCCTTTCTCCGGCCGTACGACGCCAGCTTCACCGAGACCGTGACCGATGGCGCGGTGAACATCCTGGGGTCCGCCGGCGTCGACAGGTTCTCGGTGCGGGCGCTGGCACGCTGGATGCGCGTGCACCCCTCGACGCTGCTCGGTGAGTACACCCGCGCGCGGCTGCTCGAGATCATCGTGATCACCTTCGCCGACCGCTGGCTCCGGTGGTCCGAGGCCTCGGCCGGAGCCGAGTCAGCGGGACTGCGTCTCCCGGCCACGCCCGATGAGCGTCTCGGGGTCCGGGTCCGGCTCGGACTCGAGCAGCTGGCCGAGTCCGAACGGCTGCGCGACGAGGTGGGCCCCTCGTTCCAGCTCGACTGGCTCCGCGATCGTGAGCGGGAGCTCTTGACCCACCGCATGCGGTCGATGGCGCCGACCTGCTGCCCCCCGGTCGACGACGAGGTCGTCAGCGTGCTCGCCCTCATCGACGGACTCCGGCAGGTGCTCTCCCTCGAGCAGGCCTCCGGAACCGACGGCGTCACCACGAGCAGGGCGATCGCCATCGCCGCGTCACACCTGAGGACGGTGACCGCGCACCGGGTCGACTGCCCGTCGTCGGCGGCGGCCGGCTGAGCCAGTCCGCCGGCTACCCCAGTCGGAGCCGCACCGAGAAGGAGGACGGCCGGGCGCCGACCGCCTTGGCCAGCCTTGCCACGGCGTCGAGCACCGTGTCCGCGGTGAAAGACGTCCCGGGAACGGCGAGGGTCGCCCGGCCGTCCCGGTCCAGGAGGAGCACCTGACCATGCCGCCACGCCTGGTGCGCGGCGGTCCGGATGCTGTCGTCAACGACCGCGGAGGGGTACGCCTCGTCGACAGCGAACAGGTCACACGGGTGACGGACCTCCTGGGGACCGACCAGGCAACCCGCCACCAGGGAGCCGCTTCGGGTGGTGTCGTCCGAGGTCCAGGTTACCTCGCCTTCACCGAGCCAGTCGGGAAGGTCGAAGGCGTCGAGGGGCCTCACAGCTCGGTCACCGGTCCTCAGAGGGCCGAGGCCACGTCGTCGTCGACCTGGTCGGTCGCCTCGACCTTGCCGCGCCGTCGGTCCGCAAGCCTCGCGATGATCTCGGCGATGAAGAACAGCAGGATCATCGGGACCGCGAGGAAGAGCATCCCGAACGGGTCGGTGGACGGCGTCGCGACCGCGGCGAAGACGACGGTGCCGATGATGATCCACGGCCGGTGGCGGCCGAGGGCTTTGCCAGAGACCACGCCCGCGAGGTTGAGCATGATCACAAAGAGCGGGATCTCGAAGGAGATGCCGAACACGAAGACCATCCGGGCGATGAACGAGAAGAACTTGTCGAAGTTCACGAGGTTCTCGACCTCGCCGGGGTCTCCCGGCACAAAGCCGATGAGGACCTCGATGGCCTTCGGAAGGATGTACCAGCACGTGGCCACGCCGGCGATGAACAGGGGTCCTGCGATCGCAGCGAAGACCCGCGACCACTTGCGCTCGTTGGCGTGCAGCCCGGGTACCACGAACGCCCAGATCTGGTAGAGCCAGTAGGGGCTCGAGGCGAGTACAGCCACGACTCCGCAGAGCTTGAGCTGCAGGAGCAGCGGCCCGGTGATGTCGTTGACGACGACCTTGGTGACGACCGACTCCCCCAGCTGCTCTCGGGCGTCGTTGTAGGGGATGAGCACGAGTTGGAACAGCTCGTCGTAGAAGAACAGCGCCACCGAGAAGGCCACGACCACGACCAGCGCACACCGGATCAACCGGGCGCGCAACTCGCGCAGGTGGTCGGAGAGGGCCATCCGGCCATCGGCACCGATGGGATGGACCGGTGACCCACTGAGCAGCCCGGTCAGGCGACGGATCAAGGAGTGCTCAGGCGGTCTCGCCGCGGCGCAGTCGCTCTGCCTCGGCGTCCAGCTCGGCCTGACGGCGGGCCAGGTCGCCCTGCTGGGACTCGAGCTGGCGCTGCTCTGGGGTCATGGTGGCGGGGTCGTCCTCGTCGTCGTCCATCAGACCCTTGGTCTCGGCCTTGAAGATCCGCAGGGCGCGACCGCTGCCCCGCGCCAGCTCGGGGAGCTTGGTGGCACCGAACAGCAGGACCAGGACGGCCAAGATGATGAGGAGCTCTGTGGTGCCGAGCCCCCCGATTAGCAGCGGCGACATTGTGGTCCTCACGTACGACGGGTGGTCGTGGTCCATGGTACGTGCCCGGTCATCGGTACAGGCTGAGCGCCTCCTGTGCGGCGGCCATCAGCGCGTCGGCGGACTCCTGGGGTGCCACGACCCGCGCATGCGGGAGCAGCCCGAGCACCAGCCGGGTGAGCCAGCGCTGGTCGGCGACCAGGAAGTCGACCTCGAGCCGGCCCTCCCCCAGGTCGCGGACCTCCTCGGCCGGGTAGTAGTCGACCACCCAGCGTGCGCCCGGCTCCAGCACCACCGTTGCGCGGGTCAGGTCGGTGTCGCGGGTGAAGAAGCCGTCGCCCAGGTCCCGGGGGGCGGCCGGCTCGGTGGCGATCGGCTCGGAGAGCACCTCGGCGGTCACGACACGGTCGAGCCGGAACAGTCGGGGTGCCTCGGCGAGGTGGCACCAAGCGTCCAGATAGGCATGCCCCTCGGCGTTGACCACCCCCCGCGGGTCGACCACCCGCTCCGACTGCTCGTCGCGGGACGGGACGTAGTAGCTCAAGCGGACCTGACGCCGCTGGTCGGCTGCGGCCTGGAGCCGCGTCGCCAGCAGCGCCTGGTCGGTGTCGGCAGCACCCGGTCCGGGCTCGACGCGGGCCGCCTCGGCGCCCTCGGCCGCGGCCGCCTCCAGCTTGGCCAGCGCGCGGTCGACGACCTCACGGCTCTCGTCCCCGGCCCCCGACCGCAGTGCCCGCAGCGCGACGATCAGGGCCGTGGCCTCGGTGGTGGTCAGCCGGAGCGGCCGGGACAGGTAGTCGGCGTTGGAGACCCGGATGATGCCGTCGGCACGGATCTCTCCGCCACTCTCCGAGCCCTCCGCTTGGCCTTCCAGGGCCGCGACGTCCACGTCGATCAGGTCGTCGGGCATCCCGCCGGGCGTCCCGCACATCCAGAGGACCTTCAGGTCCTTGAGCAGCTGCTCGGCGCTCACCCCGAGCGCCGTCGCGGCCTCGTCGAGACGCACCTCGCCCCGTGCGCGGAGATAAGGCACCAGGGTCAGGAGCCGGGCCACCTGATCCTTGGCCCCGGCGGCCGACTGCGTGCTCACGAGGATCCGTCCGCCACGGCGGCGGTGAGCCGCTCCACGATCCGCTGCCGGACCGCTGGAGGCGACTCCACGACCACGTCCGGACCGAAGGCGAGGATCTCGTCGGCGAAGCCGGACGAACTGCGGGTGATCGCGAGCCGGTCCCAGCCCAGGGAGCCGTCCGGTCCGGTCACACTGCTCTCGAGCAGGTCCGCACCGCGACGCAGCGACAGCCCCGCGTCCTGCCGGACCAACAGCACGACCCGCTCGATGGAGACCGCCGGCGCCAGCCGCCGGGCCACTTCGCCCAGGTCCACGCCGGCTGGCACCTCGTAGGCCCCGGACCCGCCCACCTTGAGGGGCGTCCCCTCGACCCGGGACAGCCGGAAGACCCGCTCGGCCTCCCGGTCGATGTCGAAGCCCACGACGTACCAGCGGCCGGAGTAGCGCGTGACCCCCCACGGCCGAAGGTGCCGGGCGGTGGTCTCGGTCTGGCCGGGACGGCGGTACCCGAACGTGACGACCTGCCGCTCCTGGGTGGCCTCGAAGAAGATGTCGAACGACGGCTCGTCGGCGTTGAGCCTGGGCTCGACGATGTCGAGGGCCGAGACGTCCAGGTCGGCACCCAGCGCCGTGAGCTTGCGGACCGCGTCAGTGGTCGCCCGGGCCAGCTTGGCGTGCTGCCAGACCTTGGTGGCCAGCCCGACGACGGCCAACTCGTCCGCGGTCAGGCTGATGTCCGGAAGCGCCAGCCGGTCGGCCGGGATGCGGTAGCCCGGCTCATCGTCGAAGTAGGCGTCGATCTGACCCACCTCGATGGGGACACCGAGGCTGCGGAGCTCCTCCTTGTCGCGCTCGAACATCTTCTCGAAAGCCTCGGACGTGGAGTCGGGGTAGAGGAGCTCACGGATCCGATCCTTGGCCACGTAGCGGCGTTGGACCAGCAGCATGATCAGCAGGTTGAGCAGTCGCTCGCTCTTGCTGCTGCTCGACTGTGCCATGTGCGACCCCGAACGCCTCGGTCAGGCCGTGGCGAGGACGTCGATGACGAAGTAGAGGGTGTCGGTCGCCTTGATGCCGGCGTCCGGGTTGCCCTCCTCGCCGTAGCCGAGGTCCGGCGGGACGGCGATGACGATCCGGTCGCCGACCCGGGCGCCGACCAGCGTCTGGTCCCACCCCTTGATCACGTTGCCCCTGCCGATGGCGAACGAGGTCGGGGTGCCGCTGAAGTTCTCGTCGAACGGCTCCTTGCCGCCGTAGACCTGGCCGAGGTAGCGCACCACGATCGCGGTGCCCTCCTCGACGACGTCGCCGTCGCCCTCGAACAAGGTCGCCTGCTGGAGCTCTGCGGTCGGCGCGGGCGTGTCGGTGAAGTCGAACCCGGAGGCCACGCCCTTGGTGAACTCCAAGGCGGGGACCCAGTCCGGGGCTGGTGGTCGGGTGCCGCTAGGGCCGGCGCTGAGGCCCGACGCCAGGTCGATGATGACCAGCACGGAGTCCTTGTTGGCGATCCCCAGCTGCGAGTTGCCGGCCGCCCCGAAGGCCGCCTCGGCCGAGCTGGTGACCGCGATCCGCGAGCCGACGGTGGCGCCCTTGATCGAGGCCAGGAACGGGGCCAGCTCGCCGTCCACGGTGACGAGCTCGGCGGTCGCGTCGTCGTCGTGAGTGCTGAAGGCGACGGCTTGGGTGAAGCCGTTGCCGATCCACAGGTGCGCGAGCACCTGGTCGCCGTTCTCGAGCACCGGACCGTCGCCTTCGACCAGGGTCTCGGACTCGATCTTGCCGGCGGTCATCGGGCTCGACCACTCGACCTGCGGCTCCGCACCGACCTCTCCGGAGATCGAGACGGCCTCGAGCCGCTCCTTGGTGGGCTCGTCGGGCACGGCCTCGTCGCCGCACCCGGTCAAGGACACGCTCAGCAGGACGGGGACGACCAGCAGGGAGAGGCGACGTACGGCAGACACGATCGCGAAGACTACATCCCGTCGATGAGCCGCTGAACACGCTCGTCGTAGGCGCGGAACGGGTCCTTGCACAGGACGGTCCGCTGAGCCTGGTCGTTGAGCTTGAGGTGCACCCAGTCGACTGTGAAGTCCCGGCGCCGCTCCTGGGCCTTGCGGATGAACTCGCCGCGCAGTCGCGCGCGGGTGTTCTGGGGAGGCACGGACTTGGCCTCGAAGATCTTGAGGTCGGTGGTCACCCGAGCGACCGCACCCCGCTTCTCCAAGAGGTAGTACAGCCCCCGGCCACGGTGGATGTCGTGGTAGGCGAGGTCGAGCTGGGCGATCCGGGGGTGCCCCAGAGGCAGCCCGTGCTTGGCGCGGTAGCGCTCGATGAGCTTCCACTTGATCACCCAGTCGATCTCGCGGTCGACCAGGCCCAGGTCGTCGGACTCGACGGCCTTGAGTCCCCGCTCCCACAGGTCCAGCGTCTGCTCGATCACAGGTGTGCTGATGCCGCGACGGTCGACGAAGTCCCGGGCCTTGCCGAGGTACTCCGCCTGCATCTCCAGCGCGCTGGCCTCCCGGCCGTTGGCCAGCCTGACCTTGCGCCGCCCGGTCATGTCGTGGCTGATCTCGCGAATGGCCCGGATCGGGTTCTCCATCGTGAGGTCGCGCATCACCACGCCCTCCTCGATCATCCGCAGCACCAGGTCGCAGCTGGCGACCTTGAGCATCGTGGTCGTCTCGCTCATGTTGGAGTCCCCGACGATCACGTGCAGGCGCCGGTACTTCTCGGCGTCCGCGTGCGGCTCGTCACGGGTGTTGATGATCGGGCGGCTGCGGGTCGTGGCGCTCGAGACGCCTTCCCAGATGTGCTCGGCGCGCTGGGAGACGGAGTACGACGCGCCGCGCGGAGTCTGGGTGACCTTGCCGGCGCCCACGATGATCTGGCGGGTCACCAGGAACGGGATGAGGATGTCCGCCAACCGACTGAACTCGCCGGCCCGGCCCACCAGGTAGTTCTCGTGGCAGCCGTAGGAGTTGCCAGCGGAGTCGGTGTTGTTCTTGAACAGGTAGATCTCACCGGCGATGCCCTCGTCGTGGAGGCGCTGCTCGGCGTCGAGGAGCAGTCCCTCGAGCACCCGCTCCCCCGCCTTGTCGTGGGTGACCAGCTCCACGACGTCGTCGCACTCGGGAGTGGCGTACTCCGGATGGCTCCCGACGTCGAGGTAGAGACGGGCGCCGTTGCGCAGGAACACGTTGCTGCTGCGTCCCCAGCTGACCACCTTGCGGAACAGGTAGCGAGCGACCTCGTCAGGACTGAGTCGGCGCTGCCCCTTGAACGTGCACGTGACGCCGTACTCGTTCTCGATCCCGAAGATCCGACGGTCCACAGGTTCAGCCTACGGTGAAGGTGTCTCCGGCGGAGCGATAGGCGGCTCGGGCGCCACGGGGTCGTCCAGGGGTCGGACGTCGCCGCTCACCTGGTCGGTCGGGTCGCTGGCGTCGTCCGGGTTGGCGTCGGTGGACGCGGGGCCTGGAGGGTGCGTGTCCTCCTCCGGTGCCGGCTGCTCGGCACCGCGGTCGCCCAGCATGGCCTCGAGCCGGTAGGGGCCCAGCCGTGAGAACTTGCGGGGCTGGGCCCGGGTGCGGTCCAGGATGGCGACCTCGAGGTCCTTGACCGGCAGGACCCGGTCGTGCGGCTCGCCACGCTCGTCGGTGGTGTGGCCCAGGGCAGCGACCGCGAGGGCAACCGCCTCGGACAGCTCGGCACCCTCGGTGTAGCGCTCCGCGAGGTAGCCGCCGACCACGTCCGCCTGGCCCCCCATCACGGCGTAGCGGTGCTCGTCGGCGACCTGACCGTCGTAGGTGAGTCGGTAGATCTGGTCGTCGGACGGCGCGTCACCGATCTCGGCGACGAAGAGCTCGACCTCGTAGGGCTTCTCGCCACCGCTGGAGAAGATCGTGCCGAGCGTCTGGGCATAGGCGTTGGCCAGGCCACGGCCGGTCACGTCGCGGCGGTCATAGGCGTAGCCGCGCATGTCGGCGAGCCGGACGCCCGCGATCCGGAGGTTCTCGAACTCGTTGTAGCGGCCGACGGCCGCGAAGGCGATCCGGTCATAGATCTCCGAGACCTTGTGCAGGGCCTGCGACGGGTTCTCGCTGGCGAACAGCACCCCGTCGGCGTACTGCACGGCCACCACGGAGCGTCCGCGAGAGATGCCCTTGCGCGCGAAGTCGGCCCGGTCCTTCATCAGCTGCTCGGGCGAGACATAGAACGGCATGCTCACGGCGTCAGTCCGTCCCGGCCGTGAGGAGGGCCGCGTTGGGGCCGTCGGGCCGCGTCATCCGACCGGCGATCACCCGGTCGGCCAGGGCCGCGACATCCTCGTCGGGCACTCGGTGACCGCCCTCGACGGTGATCACCTGGATCACCGGGAAGATGCGGCGGGTCAGGTCGGGGCCACCCGTCGCGGAGTCGTCGTCGGCGGCGTCATAGAGCGCCTGGATCACCGCGGTGATGCACCCCTCGACGTCGAGGTCGTCGCGGTAGAGCTTCTTGAGCGCTCCGCGGGCGAACAGGGAGCCGGAACCGACCGAGTGGTAGGCGGTCTCCTCGTAGCGGCCGCCGGTGACGTCGTAGCTGAAGATCCGGCCATGGCCGGCGTCGAGGTCGTAGCCGGCGAAGAGCGGGACGACGGCGAGGCCCTGCATCGCCATGCCGAGGTTGCCGCGGATCAGGGCGGAGAGCCGGTTGGCCTTGCCGTCCATGGACAGGGTCGTGCCCTCGATCTTCTCGTAGTGCTCGAGCTCGGTCTGGAACAGTCGGACCAGCTCGACCGCCAGGCCGGCCGCGCCGGCGATGCCGACCGCAGAGAACTCATCAGCGGGGAAGACCTTCTGGATGTCGCGCTGGGCGATGATGTTGCCCATCGTGGCGCGCCGGTCGCCGGCCATCACCACACCCCCGGAGAACGTCGCCGCGACGATCGTGGTGCCGTGCGGTGCAAGATCCGAGGCGTCACCCCCTGGCAGGCCCCGGCGAGCCGGGAGGAGCTCGGGCGCCTGGTCGGCGAGGAAGTCGGCGAACGAGGACGTGCCCGGCCTCAGGAAGGCGGCCGGGAGACGGGGGTCGCTCACTGACCGCCCTTCTGGATGAACGACTTCACGAAGTCCTCGGCGTTGGTCTCGAGGACGTCGTCGATCTCGTCGAGGATCGCGTCGATGTCGTCGTCGAGGGCTTCCTTGCGCTCTGCGACGTCGGTCTCGACGACCGCCTCGGTCGTCTCCTCCGCTTCGGTCGACTTGCGCGGCTGCTTCTGCTCCTGGGCCATGCCTCAAACCTATAGGGAAGGCGCGAGGCTCACCGGGTGAGTTCGGCTACCAGCGCCTCGGCCGTCTCGGAACGGTCGAGGAGTTCGCCCACGTGGGCCTTGCTCCCGCGCAACGGGTCGATGGTGGGCACCCGTTGGAGCGACTCGCGTCCGGGCAGGTCGAAGATCACCGAGTCCCAGGACGCCGCGGCGACCGAGTCGGCGAACTTGTCGAGACAGCGGCCGCGGAAGTAGGCCCGGGTGTCCTCCGGTGGCTCGTGCATCGCGGCGTCGACCTCGGCGTCGTTCAGCAGCCGCTCGATCCGACCGGCCGCGGCGAGCTTGTTGTAGAGACCCTTCTCGGGCCGGATGTCGGAGTACTGGTAGTCGATCAGCTCGAGCTTGGCATCGCCCCACTCGAGGCCGTCGCGCTGGCGGTACTGCTCGAGCAGCCTGAGCTTGGCGACCCAGTCGAGCTCGGAGGCACACAGCATCGGGTCCCGCTCCAGCCGGTCCAGGACCGACTCCCAGCGGGCCAGGACGTCGACGGTCTGGGCGTCGGCATCGGCGCCGTACCTGTCCTCGACGAACTTCTTGGCCAGGTCGAGGTACTCCAGCTGGAGCTGCACCGCGGTGATCGTGCGGCCGTCGGCCAGGGTGAGCGTCTGCCGCAGCGTGGGGTCGTGGGAGACCGCGCGCAGCGCCGCGACCGGCCCGTCCACCGTGAGCGGCTCGCCGAGGAAGCGGTCCTCGATCATCGAGAGAACCAGCGAGGTCGTGCCGATCTTGAGGTACGTCGAGATCTCGGCCAGGTTGGCGTCACCGATGATCACGTGGAGACGGCGGTACTTGTCGGGGTCGGCGTGCGGCTCGTCCCGCGTGTTGATGATCGGGCGCTTAAGTGTGGTCTCCAGGCCCACCTCGACCTCGAAGAAGTCCGCACGCTGGCTGATCTGGAAGCCGTCGTCGCGCCCGTCCTGGCCGATGCCGACCCGGCCGGCACCGCAGACCACCTGTCGGGACACGAAGAACGGTGTCAGGTGCCGCACGATGTCCGCGAACGGCGTCGACCTTCGCATCAGGTAGTTCTCGTGGGCCCCGTAGGACGCCCCCTTGTTGTCGGTGTTGTTCTTGTAGAGCACGATCGGCGCACCGTTGGGGAGCTGGCTGGCCCGCCGCTGGGCGTCGAGCATGACCTGCTCACCCGCCTTGTCCCACCGGACGATGTCGAGCGGCGTGGTGACCTCGGGCGTGGAGTACTCCGGGTGCGCGTGGTCGACGTAGAGACGCGCCCCGTTGGTGAGGATCACGTTGGCCAGACCCAGGTCCTCGTCGGTGAGCTGGCTGGGGTCGGCGGCGCCGCGCGACATGTCGAAGCCGCGAGCGTCGCGCAGCGGCGACTCCTCCTCGAAATCCCACCTGGCCCGCCTCGCCTTGAGCGTGGCGCTCGCGTAGGCGTTGACCACCTGAGACGACGCCACCATCGGGTTCGCGGTCGGCTGACCGACGACCGAGATGCCGTACTCCACCTCGGTGCCCATCACCCGGCGCACGCTCATGACACGAGGGTACGGCGGGAGAGGCTGCTCAGAGGTACTGGCCGGTGTTGGCGACGGTGTCGATGGAGCGGCCGGGCTCGGTGCCGCTCTTGCCCGTGATGAGGGTCCTGATGAAGACGATCCGCTCGCCCTTCTTGCCGGAGATCCGCGCCCAGTCGTCGGGGTTGGTGGTGTTGGGGAGGTCCTCGTTCTCCTTGAACTCGTCCACGCACGCCTGCAGCAGGTGCGAGACCCGGAGACCGCGCTGGTCGAGGTCGAGGAAGTCCTTGATCGCCATCTTCTTCGCCCGGTCGACGATGTTCTGGATCATGGCGCCGGAGTTGAAGTCCTTGAAGTAGAGGACCTCCTTGTCGCCGTTGGCGTAGGTCACCTCGAGGAAGCGGTTCTCCTCGGTCTCGGTGTACATCCGCTCCACGGTGGCCTGGATCATCCCGGCGACGCAGGCGTCCCGGTCTCCACCGAACTCGGCGAGGTCCTCCTTGTGCAGCGGGAGGCTGGCCAGGAGGTACTTGGTGAAGATGTCGCGGGCCGACTCGGCGTCCGGGCGCTCGATCTTGATCTTCACGTCGAGACGGCCGGGCCTCAGGATCGCCGGGTCGATCATGTCCTCGCGGTTGGAGGCCCCGATGACCAGGACGTTCTCGAGCAGCTCGACGCCGTCGATCTCGCTGAGCAGCTGCGGGACGATGGTGTTCTCGACGTCGGAGGAGACGCCCGACCCGCGCGTGCGGAACAGCGAGTCCATCTCGTCGAAGAACACGATGACCGGAGTGCCCTCGCTGGCCTTCTCACGGGCCCGTTGGAACACCAGGCGGATGTGCCGCTCGGTCTCGCCGACGTACTTGTTGAGCAGCTCGGGGCCCTTGATGTTGAGGAAGTAGGACTTCCCCTCCTGGCCGGTCTTGGCCGCGACCTTCTTGGCCAGCGAGTTGGCGACCGCCTTGGCGATGAGCGTCTTGCCACAGCCGGGCGGCCCGTAGAGCAGGACGCCCTTGGGTGGCTTGAGCTGGTGCTCCTTGAACAGCTCGGGATGCAGGTAGGGCAGCTCGACGGCGTCCCGGATCTGCTCGATCTGACCACCGAGGCCGCCGATCGACTCGTAGGCGATGTCCGGAACCTCCTCGAGGACGAGCTCCTCGACCTCGGACTTGGGGACCTTCTCGTAGACGTAGCCGGCCCGGGAGTCGAGCAACAGCGAGTCACCGGCACGGATCGTGTCGTTGAGCAGTGGCTCGGCGAGGCGGACCACGCGCTCCTCGTCGGCGCTGGCGATGACCAGGGCCCGCTCGCCGTCGGCGAGCAGCTCCTTGAACATCACCACCTCGCCGACCTCCTCGAAGTCGAACGCGGCCACGACGTTGAGGGCCTCGTTGAGCATGACCTCCTGGCCACGGCATAGCGAGTCGAGGTCGACCGAGGGGCTCACGTTGACCCGGAGCTTGCGACCACCGGTGAACACGTCCACCGAGTCGTCGTCGTTGCGGGTCAAGAACGTGCCGAACCCGGCCGGCGGCTGGGCGAGCCGGTCGACCTCCTCCTTGAGCTTCATGATCTGGTCGCGTGCCTCACGCAACGTCTGCGCGAGCCGCTCGTTCTGGGAGGTCACAGCGGCGAGCGACCGTTGGGCGTCCGCCAGCCGCAGCTCGAGGCTGCGGGACCCTCCGGGGGACTCAGCGAGGCGTCGGCGCAGGTCTGCGACCTCGGCCTCCAGGAAGCGCGCCTGGCTCACCAGCTCCTCGGGGCTCAGGTCCCCATTGGAACGACCGTCCGACGTCGGCATGGGCGCCTCCTCCTGTGGCTGTCGACCCTACCCATGATCCCCACCCTGAGAAGGGCATTGTCCGCGGTGTTGGTCACGCTTTCGACACGGAGCGGACTCGTGTCGCTCAGTCGTCAGCAGCGTCCTCGGGCAGACCTGGTGGCCGCGGCCCGGTGTAGTCGGGCCCGTACGCGCCCGGCGCCGGCCGCCGCTTCTTCACCGGAGGGCGCTCCCCCGGTGCCATCCGCCGGGCGGTGACCAAGAAGGCCGTGTGCCCGATCATCGCGTGACCGGGACGGACCGCGAGGCCCTCGAGGTGCCAGTCGCGGACCAGCGACTCCCAGGCGTGCGGCTCGGTGAAGCCGCCGTGCTCCCGGAGCGTCTCGGCGAACCGGGACAGCTGGGTCGTGGTGGCGACGTAGGCGCAGATGATGCCGCCGGGCCGCAGCGCACCGGCCGCAGCCTCGAGGCACGCCCACGGCGCGAGCATGTCCAAGATGATGCGGTCGCACCGCTCACCGGAGGCCGGCAGCGCCACCGCGAGGTCGCCCACCGTGAGCTGCCAGGCAGGGTGGCGCTGCCCATCGGGGCCACCGAAGAACTGGGTCACGTTGCGGCGCGCGACGTCCGCGAACTCCTCGCGCATCTCGTAGGACGACACGCGACCCTCGGGGCCCACCGCGCGCAGCAACGAGCAGGTGAGCGCCCCGGACCCGACGCCGGCCTCGACCACGTGCGCGCCCGGGAAGATGTCGGCCATCGCCACGATCTGCGCCGAGTCCTTGGGATAGATCACGGCCGCGCCGCGGGGCATGGAGACCACGAACTCATGGAGCAGCGGGCGGAAGACCAAGTAGTCGGCACCGGCCGAGGACGTGACCGTGAAGCCCTCCTCGCGCCCGATCAGCTCGTCATGCTCGACGTGGCCGCGGTTGGAGAAGAACCGCTTGCCGACCACCAGCTCGAAGTTGTTGCGGCGGCCCTTGGAGTCGACCAGGCGGACCCACTCCCCCTCCTCGAGCACGCCGCGGCGGACCCCTGACCACTCGAAGGTCACGAGCCCGCCTCGCGGAAGGCCTTGTCGACGTCCGCGGTCGTGAGCACGCCGAAGACGGCGCCGTCGTCCTCCACCAGGAGGTACTCGGTCGCCGGGGTGCGGGCGATCGCCTGCACGAGGTCCTCGCCGGCGATGTCGGCGGGCAGGCGCAGCCCCGCGCCGAGCTCCCGGGCCACGGTGGACGTGGGTACCCACGGCCGTCGATCTGGCGGCGTGGCCAGGAGTGCCGCCTCGTTGACGACCCCGACCGGCGAGCCCGCACTGGTCACTGTGACGATCCCGCCGGCCTCGGCGTCCTGCGCGCGGCGCACCGCCTCGGCGAGCGGGAGCTCGCTGGGGACCGCCAGCGTGCGCCGGGCCAGGTTGCGGGCGACCAGGACCGGCAAGCGCCGGCGGACCTTGGCAGCGTTGATCGCGGCGGAGGCGCCGGTCCACAGGAACATCGCGATGACGAACGCCAGGATGTAGTCGACGACGTCGGGGGTGGTGCCGAGCACCCGTTCCTGCGCCACCGGCCAGAACAGCACGAGACCCGCGACCACCCGACCGCTCCAACCGGCCACGATCGCGCCCCGGTTGGCGTCGCCGGTGGCCGCCCAGACCGCGGCCTTGAGGACGCGACCGCCGTCCAGGGGCAGCCCCGGCACCAGGTTGAGGACACCGACGAGCAGGTTGGCCCCGGCGAGGCCCTCGACCGCGACGAGGAGCAGCCCGTCGGGCGTGACGAACCAGAGGCCCAGAGCCGCGCCGCCGACCGCGAGCGAGGTGACCGGCCCGACGAAGGCGATCCAGAACTCCTGGCGGGCCTTGCGGGCCTCGGAGTCGATCGCGGTCATGCCGCCGAGGAAGTGCAACGTGATCGAGGTGACCCGGTAGCCGTAGTGGCGGGCGACGTAGGCATGCGACGCCTCGTGCAGCAGCACCGAGAGATAGAGGATCACTGCGAAGGCCAGCCCGGCGACGTACTTGAGCGGGCCGAGGTCCGGCTGCACCTGCTCGATGCGCGGAGCGACCAGCACCGCGATCAGGCCGGCGACGATGAACCAGGTCGACGACACCAGGACATCGGCGCCCGCCAGGGAGCCGATCCGGAAGGTGCCCGGGGGGCGCGGCGCGGACGGCGGCGCAGGATCGGACACGCCTTCAATCTAGTGCCGGACCCCACCGTCGGTGCCCCGCCCTACGCTCGGCGGCATGGTGGTGGGGCAGGACGAACCCAGGACTCTGGGTTCGCTCTCGCCCAGCCGGGCCGCCGACTTCCTCAGCTGCCCGCTGATGTACCGGTTCCGGACCGTCGACCGGCTGCCCGAGCCGTCGTCACCGGACGCGGTCCGCGGCACGCTGGTGCACAAGGTGCTCGAGGACATCTTCGACCTCCCCGCCCCAGCGCGGACGCGCGAGGCAGCGCACGCGATGCTGGTGCCCACCTGGGCGACGATCCAGCTCCAGGAGCCGCGCGCCGCCGGCATCCTCGAGGGACTGGACGAGGCCGCCTGGCTGGAGTCCGGACACGCCTCGCTCGACCAGTGGTTCGGCCTCGAGAACCCGACCCGGCTCGAGCCCGCCGAGCGAGAGGCGTTCGTCGAGTGCCTGCTCGACTCCGGGCTGATGCTCCGCGGCGTCATCGATCGGATCGACGTGGCGCCGGACGGCGCCGTGAGACTGGTGGACTACAAGACCGGAGCGTCTCCTCGGGAGGGCTTCGAGTCCCGGGCGCTGTTCCAGCTGCGCTTCTACGGCCTGATGCTCTGGCGCACCCGGGGCGTGATCCCCCAGGTCGTGCAGCTCGTCTACCTCGCTGACAGCCAGATCGTGTCCTACGAGCCGGACGAGCGCGACCTGCTCGCCACCGAGCGCAAGATCCGGGCGATCTGGTCTGCGATCCTCGAGGCGCGTGCGACCGGCGACTACCAGCCCAGCCCCGGGCGCCACTGCGACTGGTGCCGGCATCAGGCCCTGTGCCCGGCCTTCGGCGGCACGCCGCCACCGATCCCGGAGCGAGCGTCCCGGGCGTCACTCTCCCGTTGGCGGCGGGTCAGGCTCCGAGTGCTCCGGATCCTCCGACCAGCTCGGCGAGCGACCCCGGGCTGACCGCGACCAACGAGGGGGCGAACGTGCGCCGCGGGGTGCGCGCGACCTGGACGTGGTTCTCGACCACGAGCACCGGGCACCCCGCGGCCTCCGCGGAGGTCGCGCCGGCGTTGGAGTCCTCGATCGCCACGCAGTCCTCGGGCCGCAACCCGAGCGCACCGGCCGCAGTCAGGTAGGCCTCCGGGTGCGGCTTGCCGTTGTCGACCTGGTCGCCGGTGACGATCACCCGGAAGCTCTCGGCGGGCAGCGCGGCGACGATCGGCGCGACGAAGCGCTGGTAGGACATCGTCACCAGCCCACAGGGAATCCCGGCCGCACCCAGGGCGATGAGCAGCTCCACGGCACCAGGTCGCCAGGGGACGGATCCCTGGACCTGCGCGACCACTCCGTCGAGGAGGTACTCCACGACCTCCTCGGCACTCATCTCGAGGCCCATCACGTCCCGGATGTAGTGACCCGAGGTGACCAGATCGTTGCCGACCAGCCGCAGGGCGTGCTCCTGGCCCCACGTCGCGCCGTACTCCTCGGCCAGGGCGTACTCGGTCGCGATCCAGTAGGGCTCGGTGTCCACCAGCGTCCCGTCGAGGTCCCAGAGCACAGCCTTCACCGGCGCACCGCTCAGTCCTCCGGGTCGTAGCCGAGGTTGGGCGAGAGCCAGCGCTCCGCCTCGACCAGGGTCCAGCCCTTGCGCTCGGCGTAGTCGGCCACCTGGTCGCGGCCGAGCCGGCCGACCACGAAGTACTGCGACTGCGGGTGGCTGAAGTACCACCCGGAGACGGACGCGCCGGGCCACATCGCCATCGACTCGGTCAGGGTCGATGCCGGTCGCTGCCTCGACGTCCAGCAGCTCCCAGAGCGTCGCCTTCTCGGTGTGGTCGGGACAGGCCGGGTAGCCCGGGGCCGGCCGGATCCCGGTGTACTTCTCCGCGATCAGGTCGTCGTTGGTCAGCGCTCGTCGGGGCTGTGGCCCCAGAACTCGGTGCGCACCCGCTGGTGCAGCCGCTCGGCGAACGCCTCGGCCAGCCGGTCCGCGAGTGACTCGATCAGGATCGCGCTGTAGTCGTCGAGGTCGTCCTTGAACGCCTGGACCCGTTCGGGGAGCCCGAGCCCGGCGGTGACCGCGAACCCGCCGACGTGGTCGGCGGCTCCGGTACCCGACGGGGGCGACGAAGTCGGCCAGCGACCGGTTGGGCACGCCCTCGCGGTGCTCACCCTGCTGGCGCAGGTGGTGCAGCGTGGTGCGGCACCTCGCGGCGGTCGTCGTCGGTGTAGACCTCGATGTCGTCGCCTAGGCCGCGTTCGCCGGGAAGAACCCGAACACCCCGTGGGCGGTGAGCCACTTCTCCTCGATCGATCCGGTCGAGCATCTCCTGGGCGTCGTCGTACAGCTTGCGGGCCGTCTCGCCGCTGGTCGGGTTGTTGAGGATGTCGGGGAACTTGCCCTTCATCTCCCAGGCGTTGAAGAACGGCTGCCAGTCGATGTAGCCCGCGCAGCTCGGCGATGTCGTAGTCCTCGAGCACGTGGACCCCGGGTGACGTGGGGGCGGGCGGGACGTAGCCGTCCCAGTCGACCGGGGTGGCCGGTCGGCCCGGGCCTTCTCGAGGTGAGCAGCCTGCCGGTCGCCCTTGGCGGCGTGCCGGTGCGCAGGGAGTCGTAGTCGGCCTTGATGTCGGCCATCAGCTTGGGCCGCTGGTCGTCGCTGAGGAGCGCGGCGAGGGTCGGCACCGAGCGCGAGGCGTCCTTGACCCAGACCACCGGCCCGTCGTACTTGCCGTCGACCTTGACCGCCGTGTGCGCCCGCGAGGTGGTTGCCCCACCGATCATCAGCGGGATCTCGAAGCCGCGTCGCTGCATCTCGGTGGCGAAGCTGACCATCTCGTCCAGCGACGGGGTGATCAGGCCGGAGAGACCGATGACGTCGGCGCCGATCTCGATGCGCCGTGTCGAGGATCTTCTGCGCCGGCACCATCACCCCGAGGTCGATGACCTCGTAGTTGTTGCACTGCAGGACGACGCCGACGATGTTCTTGCCGATGTCGTGGACGTCGCCCTTGACCGTGGCCATCACGATCGTGCCGTTGGTGTCCTTGGCGTTGGCGAGCTCGGGGTTGCCGCTTCGATCAGATCAGCCTTCTCCTGCTCGATGAACGGGATCAGGTAGGCGACCGCCTTCTTCATCACCCGCGCCGACTTCACGACCTGCGGAAGGAACATCTTGCCGGCGCCGAACAGGTCACCGACGACGTTCATGCCGTCCATCAGCGGACCCTCGATCACCTCGATCGGCCGCCCACCGCGCTCGGCGATCTCTGGCGCGAGCTCCTCGGTGTCGCTCTCGACGTGGGCGTCGATGCCCTTGACCAGGGCGTGGGTGATCCGCTCGCCGACCGGCAGGATGCGCCACGCCTCGACCTCGGCCTGCGTCGACCTCTCCCTGCCCTCCGATTGAAGCGTGCGTCTCGGCGATCTCGAGCAGCCTCTCGGCGGCGTCGGGTCGCGCGGTTGAGCACGACGTCCTCGATCCGCTCACGCAGCTCCGGCTCCACCTGGTCGTAGACCACCAGCGCGCCGGCGTTGACGATGCCCATGTCGAGCCCGGCCTCGATGGCGTGGAACAGGAAGACGGCGTGGATCGCCTCGCGCACCGGGTTGTTGCCGCGGAACGAGAAGCTGACGTTGGAGATGCCGCCGGAGACCTTGGCCCCCGGCAGGTTCTGCTTGATCCAGCGGGTGGCCTCGATGAAGTCCAGGCCGTACGACGCGTGCTCCTCGATCCCGGTCGCGACCGCGAAGACGTTGGGGTCGAAGATGATGTCCTCCGGCGGGAAGCCGACCTCGTCGACCAGGATCCGGTAGGCCCGCTCGCAGATCGCCTTGCGGCGCTCGAGGTTGTCGGCCTGGCCGTCCTCGTCGAAGGCCATCACGACCGCGGCGGCGCCGTACTTGCGGCACAGCCGGGCCTGCTCGCGGAACTTCTCCTCGCCCTCCTTCATCGAGATCGAGTTGACGATCGGCTTGCCCTGGACGTTCTTGAGCCCGGCCTCGATGACCTCCCACTTGGAGGAGTCGACCATCACCGGGACGCGGCTGATGTCGGGCTCGCTCGCGATCAGCTTGGTGAACCGGTCCATCGCGGCGACGCCGTCGATCATCCCCTCGTCCATGTTGATGTCGATGACCTGCGCGCCGTTCTCGACCTGCTGCGCGGCCACCGCGAGGGCGGTGTCGTAGTCGCCGTCCTTGATCAGGTTGCGGAACTTGGCCGAGCCGGTGATGTTGGTGCGCTCACCGACGTTGACGAAGAGGCTGTCCTCGGTGATGGTGAACGGCTCGAGACCCGAGAGCCGCATGGCGGGCTCGAGCTCGTGCGTGTCGCGCGACCTGGCTTGCCCTCGACCGCAGCGGCGATGGCGGCGATGTGGGCGGGCGTCGTCCCGCAGCAGCCGCCGACGAGGTTGACGAAGCCGGCGTCGGCGAACTCGCCGAGGAACGCCGCGGTCTCCTCCGGCGACTCGTCGTACTCACCGAAGGCGTTGGGCAGCCCGGCGTTCGGGTAGCAGGACACGAACGAGTCGGCGATCCGGGCCATCTCGGCGATGTAGGGCCGCATCTCCTTCGCGCCGAGCGCGCAGTTGAGGCCGACGGCGAGCGGGTTCACGTGCCGGATCGAGTCCCAGAACGCCTCGGTGACCTGGCCGGACAGGGTCCGCCCGGAGGCGTCGGTGATGGTGCCCGAGACGATCACCGGCCAGCGGCGCCCGCGCTCCTCGAAGACCGTCTCGACGGCGAAGATCGCGGCCTTGGCGTTGAGGGTGTCGAAGATCGTCTCGATCACCAACAGGTCCGAGCCGCCGTCGAGGAGCGCCGTGGGTGGCCTCCAGTGTACGCCGCGACCAGCTGGTCGTAGGTGACGTTGCGGGCGGCGGGGTCGTTGACGTCCGGCGAGATCGAGGCGGTCCGGGTGGTCGGGACCGAGCGCACCGGCGACGTAGCGGGGCCGGTCCGGGGTGGCCGACTCGTCGGCCGCCCGGCGGGCGAGCAGCGCGGCCTCGTAGTTGAGCTCGTAGCGCGAGGTCCGCCATGCCGTAGTCGGCCAGCGAGACGGCGTTGGCGTTGAAGGTGTTGGTCTCGATGATGTCGGCGCCGGCCTCGAGGTACTCGCGGTGGATGCCGGCGATGATCTCGGGCTGGGTCAGCGTCAGCAGGTCGTTGTTGCCCTGCAGGTCGCTTGGCCAGTCGGCGAAGCGCTCGCCGCGATAGCCCGCCTCGGAGGGCCGGTCCCGCTGGATCGCGGTGCCCATCGCGCCGTCGATGACCAGGATCCGCTCGCGCAGCGCAGCCGACAGCGCCTCAGTGGCGTCCGGTCTGAACGACTCGCTCACGATGGTCTCCCCTCCCGTGCCCTCGAGCGTAGGCAAGCATCATTTCTGGGCAGTCCACGCCGCGGACAGGATTCCCGAATGGTGACACCGGCTCGGCGCGGGGTTGAAATCCCGGGTGCCGGCATCGGTCTAACTAGACTTGTCAGGTGATCGAGATGGAGGACGTCCCGGGCCTGGTCGACCCTGTGGTGATCGCCGCGTTCGAGGGATGGAACGACGCCGCGGATGCGGCCTCCTCGGTCGTCGACCACCTGATGCTGGTCTGGTCCGCCCGGGTGGTGGGGACCATCGATCCCGACGAGTTCTACGACTTCCAGGTCAACCGGCCCTACGTCGGCAACGACTCGACCGGTCATCGCCGTATCCAGTGGCCGGGCACCCAGATCGCGGTGGCGTCTCCCCCGGACCTGGAGCGGGACGTCATCCTGATCCGCGGCATCGAGCCCAACATGCGGTGGCGCCAGTTCTGCGCGGAGCTGTTGGCCGCCTGCGACGAGCTGGGCGCCGAGCTGGTGGTCACCCTGGGCGCGCTGCTCGCCGATACGCCGCACACCCGGCCGATTCCCGTCACGGGCACCGCCTCTGAGCCCGACCTCGTCGACCGGCTCAAGTTGGAGCAGTCGACCTACGAGGGCCCGACCGGCATCGTCGGCGTCTTCCAGGACGCGTGCATCCGCCTGGACATCCCCGCGGTGTCCTACTGGGCCGCGGTTCCCCACTATGTCGCGCAGCCCCCGTGCCCCAAGGCCAC
Organism: uncultured Actinomycetota bacterium; assembly: GCA_963802315.1. Lineage (GTDB taxonomy): Bacteria > Actinomycetota > Actinomycetes > Propionibacteriales > Nocardioidaceae > Nocardioides. The sequence goes on along the minus strand of CAWDIF010000002.1, from coordinate 408,932 downwards.
TCTGGCGCTGATCGGCCAGCTCGAGGATCTGCTCGAGTGCAGCATCCCCCTCGGCGACCTGCCCGAGGATTCACGGGCCTGGGAGCGGGGCGTCGACGAGCTCGCCGAGGAGGACGAGGACGTGGCCGACTACGTCAGGTCCCTGGAGGAGACCCGGGACACCGCCGAGCTGCCCGAGGCGTCCGGTGAGGCGATCGCGCGGGAGTTCGAGAAGTTCCTGAAGCGCAAACAGGGCGAGGAGTAGCCACCCGACCCTCGGCTGGTCGCCCGGACCGGGCCACGTCTACAACGCAAGCCCGAGGGCCGCATCCAACAACGAGTGCATGGTCAGCGACGCATCCATGTCGGAGTTGTCGGCCAGGTGTCCGGTCGTGCCGAGCGTGGCGTCGACCCAGGTCTGCACGGCGGCAACGGCACGCGGGGCGTCGAGGTCGGCGGCCAGCGCCGCGAGCACATCGGTCACCACCGGGTCTGCCGGAGCTCCGGCGCCGAGTGACAGGGCACGCCGCCAGTCCTCGAGCGTGTCGACCGCGTCCCACAGCTCCTGGTCCAGCCACTCCCAGTCCGAGCGGTAGTGGTGCCTGAGCAGCACCAGCCGGATCGCCATCGGGTCGACGTCGCTGTTGCGCAACGCCGAGACGAAGACCAAGTTGCCCAACGACTTCGACATCTTTTCGCCGTCATAGGCGACCATCCCGGCGTGCGCATAGATCTGGGCGAACGGCGCTGACGGGTCGGCGACCTGGGCGTGGCCGGCGCACATCTCATGGTGCGGGAAGACCAGGTCGCTGCCACCGGCCTGCACGTCGAACGCCGCACCGAGGTGCTCCTGGGCGATCGCGGCACACTCGATGTGCCAGCCCGGGCGACCGGGGCCGAACGGGCTGTCCCAGCTCGGCTCGTCCTGGCGAGGCCCACGCCACACCACGCAGTCCAGCGGGTCCTGCTTGCCGGGTCGGTCCGGGTCGCCGCCCCGCTCGGGGTAGATCTCCAGCATCTGCTCGCGGGAGTAGCCGGACTCCTGGCCGAAGGCGGGGTCGGCGTTGACCGAGAAGTAGAGGTCCTCGTCGACCCGATAGACCGAGCCGGCCGCCTGGAGCCGCTCCACGAGGTCGATGACCAACGGGATGGACTCGACGGCGCCGATGTAGTGCTCCGGCGCGCAGGACCCGCAGCGCGGTCATGTCCTGCCGGAACAGCTCGGTCTCGCGCTCGGCGAGCTCGCGCCAGTCGACGTGGACGCGCTCGGCGCGCTCGAGCAGCGGGTCGTCGACGTCGGTCACGTTCTGGACGTAGACGACCTCGTGGCCGGCGTTGCGCCAGGCGCGGTTGAGCAGGTCGAAGGCGACGTAGGTGGCGGCGTGGCCCATGTGCGTGGCGTCGTAGGGCGTGATGCCACAGACATAGAGCCGGGCCGGGCCGTCGGGCCGGGTCGTCACGACGCCGCCGGTGACGGTGTCGTGCAGCGCCACGGGGGGCCCTGTCACGGGCAGTCCGGGCACGTCCGGAGAAGGCCACGCACGCATGTCGGGAACCCTACTCAGAAGGGCGGCCACGGAATGGCTGGGTACTCGCCTCGTGGCACCGGGAGCACGCCGTGGTCTGCCAGTCGACCGCAGCGCCGGGCCAGCACATCGATCTCGTGGTCGGTGAGGTGCGGGGCGAGCAGGTCGCCGAGGTCGCCCCTCGCCGAGGAAGCCAGGTCGGCGAGGACGACCACCTCATCGTTGGTCAACGGCTCCCCGGCCCAGCCCCACAGGACCGTGCGGAGCTTGGTCTCGACGTGCATCGTCAGACCGTGGTCGACGCCGTAGCGGTGCCCACCCACCATCTCCAGGACGTGGCCCCCTTTGCGGTCCGCATTGTTGACGGCCGCGTCGAACACCGCCATCCGGCGCAGCGGGTCGGTGTCCTCGTGGACCAGGGAGATCGGCCGGTCCTGGCCGTCGATCCCGTCGAAGACGTGCCGCCAGCCCGGCGGGACCTCGCCCTCAGGGACCAAGGCGACGGCGTCCTGCTGGGCGTCGGGCTCCCGCCACTCCTGGACCATCCCGAGTCCGTGCGGACCGTCGCGGAGCCAGGTGTGTGGCACCACGTCCCAGCCCGTCGCCTGCGAGACCAGGTACGCCGCCACCTCGCGGTCGGCGAGCGTGCCGCTCGGGAAGTCCCAGAGCGGACGCTCGCCGGCGACCGGCTTGTAGACGACCTTCACGTCGTCGATCTCGCCGAGGAACGTCGCGTTCGAGGCAGGCATGATCCGTCCGTGGAGGACGAGCTCGGCCTCGAGCAGGTCGGCCATCGTCGCGGCTCTAGGGAGCGCGACGGCGGAAGCCGTTGGCGCGGACGCAGAGGTGGCCGTCGGGGTCGATCGGGCTTCCGCAGAACGGGCAGGTCGGACGACCCGCCTCGACGACCCGCTCGGCGCGCTTGACGAACGCGCGAGCGGTACCGGCGTCCAGACGGACCAGGAGGATCTCGTCGGGCTCGGGCTCCTCGAAGTCCTCGTCGACCTGCTCGGGAGAGACCACGGCGGCCTCGGTGAACGGGAAGACCTCGATGACCACCCGTTCGTCGTCCGGGTCCCACGAGAGCGTCATGGTGCCCGCCCGGAACTCCTCCTCGATGGGTTGCTCAAGCGGAGCCGAGTCCTCCAGATCCAGCGGGGCCACGGCCGGGACGATGCCCTCGGTCTCGCGCTTGGTCATCACCTCGTCGAGGAGCTGGTCCACGCGCTCGGCGAGTGCGACGACCTGTTCCTTCTCGATGGCGACGCTGGTGATCCGGCTCCCACTGCGCGCCTGGAGGAAGAACGTGCGCTGTCCGGGCGGGCCCACGGTGCCGGTGACGAAGCGCTCCGGCGGGTCGAAACCATGGATCAGCGGGGCCATGCCGCCACCCTATGCAGAGCCCGATGAGGGCCCGGCTCCTCCTCCGACCGCGACGTCGTCGCTACGGCGGCGGCGTCGCGACTTCTTGGCGGGCGGCGGCCTGAGCCAGGACAGGTCACCGGCGTGGGTGTTGGTGGCGAGCACGAAGGGGCGCGTCGAGGTGTACCTGATGATCGACACCGACGCCGGGTCCACGTGGATGCGCTGGAACAGGTCGAGGTGCATGCCCAAGCGCGTCGGCCAGGACGGACTTGATCACGTCCCCGTGGCTGACGGCGACCCACACCGCTCCGGGACCGTGCTCCGCCTCGAACCCGGCGTCGCGGCGGCGTACGGCGGACACCGCGCGCGCCTGCATCGCGGTCAAGGACTCGCCGCCGGGGAACGCTGCGGCCGACGGCTGGGTCTGGACGACGGTCCAGAGCGGCTCCTTGGCCAGTGTCTTCAGCGCGCTCCCCTGCCACGCGCCGTAGTCACACTCCGTGAGGCCCTTGTCGGTGAGTCGAGCGGGCCTGCCCTGCTGAGCGGTGAGGATCGCGGCCGCGGTCTGCTTGCACCGCTCGAGGGGGCTGCTGACCACGGCGACCACCGGGACCACGGAGAGCCGCTCCCCCGTTGCCGTCGCCTGGGTCCGCCCGAGCTCGTCGAGCAAGACGCCGGGTGCACGTCCAGCGAGGATCCCGGACGTGTTGGCGCTCGACCTGCCGTGCCGCACCAGGATCACCGTCGCCATGACGCGAAACAGTAGTCAGCCGCCCTACCCTCGATGATGTGATCGTCGACAGCGCGCTTTATCAGCACGGCAAGCGGGTTGCCGTCGACTGCGAGATCTTTGACTTCGACCAGCTCCGGGCCGGTGTGCGGGACCCCGGGGACTTCGTGTGGGTCGGGCTCTACCGCCCCTCGGAGCGGGAGCTCGGCGAGGTCGCCGAGGCGTTCGGGCTGCACCCGCTCGCCGTCGAGGACGCGGTGAACTCGCACCAGCGTCCCAAGCTGGACCGCTACGACGACAGCCTCTTCCTGGTGCTCAAGACGCTCTGGTACGTCGACGAGGACGACGCCGTCGAGACCGGCGAGATCAATCTCTTCGTGGGCAAGGACTTCGTGATCACCGTCCGGCACGGGCAGGGGTCCCAGCTCCAGTCCGCCCGCGCCTACCTCGAGTCCATGGAGTCGGTTCTCGAGCACGGACCCACGGCCGTGGTCTACGCGGTCGTGGACACGGTCGTCGACGGCTACACCGCGGTCGCCGTCGAGCTCCAGACCGACGTCGACGAGATCGAGGCCTCGGTCTTCTCCTCTGACCGCACCAATGACTCTGAGCGGATCTACACGCTCAAGCGGGAGATCGCGGAGGTCCGGCGGGCGGTGCTGCCGCTCCGCGACCCGGTCCGGCGCTATGCCGACGGGCTGGTGCCCGGCATGGACGCGGCTGCGGGGCCGTTCTTCCGCGACGTCCTCGATCACCTCAACCAGGCGGCCGAGGTGGTCCACGACCTCGACGGGCTGTTGTCCACCGCGTTCGAGGCGCACCTGGCCCGGATCTCGGTCCAGCAGAACAACGACATGCGCAAGATCTCGGCCGGCGTCGGTCTGGTGGCCACCCCGACACTCATCGCCGGGATCTACGGCATGAACTTCCACCAGATGCCCGAGCTCGACTGGCGGCTGGGCTACCCGATGGCGATCCTCCTGATGATCCTGTGCTCGACCGGGCTCTGGGTGTTCTTCAAGAAGTCCGGGTGGCTCTAGGTAGCTCCAGGCCGTGTCAGGCGTGCAGCACTCCCGTGCTCGAGCAGGACGAGGGTCGCGATCCCGAGGGCGACCCGATAGAGCACGAACGGCGTGTACGACCTGGTCGAGACGTAGCGCAGCAGCCAGGCGATCGCTGCGTACCCGACGACGAACGACACGATCGTCGCCGTGATCGTCGGACCCCAGCCGAAGTCGTTGTGGCCGTTCGGGATCTCCTTGAGCTCGAACAGCCCGGCGCCCACGACGGCCGGGATGGCGAGCAGGAAGGCATATCTGGTCGCGGCCTCGCGGTCGTAGCCGAGGAAGCGCCCCATCGATAGTGTGGCGCCGGAACGGGAGACACCCGGCACCAGGGCGCACGCCTGGGCCGCCCCCATGAGCACGGCGTCGCGCAGGGTGATCTCCTTGATCTGCCGGTCGGTGCCCCCGATCCGGTCCGCCACGCCCAGCACGACCCCGAACACGATGAGCGTGGTCCCGATCAGCCACAGGCTGCGGAAGTCGCGCTCGATGAGGTCCTTGAGCAACACGCCCAGGACCACGATCGGCAGCGAGCCGACGATGATGAACCACCCCATCCGGGCGTCCAGGTGTCCCCGGTACTCCGGGCGGACCAGCGAGCGCACCCAGGTCGAGGCGATCCGCCAGATGTCCTTCCGGAAGTAGATGATCACCGCGAGCTCGGTCCCGATCTGGATCACCGCGGTGAACGCGGCCCCCGGGTCGCCCCAGCCGAACAGCTCCGGGTAGATCCGCAGGTGCGCGCTGCTGGAGATCGGCAGGAACTCGGTCAGGCCCTGGATCACGCCCAGGACAACCGCCTTCAGCACGTCCTCCACAGCGAACGACTCTAGGGCGGCTACGGTTTCGGCCATGCAGCGGAGGGCTCTGGGACACACCGGTCTGCGGGTCTCTCGGCTGGGGCTCGGCACGATGACCTGGGGTGGCGACACCGACGAGCACGAGGCCCGTGAGCAGCTCACCGGCTTCGTCGAGGCCGGCGGCACCCTGGTCGACACCGCCGCGGGCTACACCGACGGCAGGTCCGAGGAGCTCTTGGGCTCCCTGATCGGCAGCGTCGTGCCGAGGGACGACGTGGTCGTCGCGAGCAAGGCCGGGATCTCCCGCAGGTCGGGCACGCGGCTGCTCGACACCTCACGCGGCAACCTGCTGCGGACGCTGGACGGGTCGCTCGAGCGCCTCGGGGTCGACCACCTCGACCTGTGGCAGGTCCACGTCTGGTCCGACGAGACCCCGGTCGAGGAGACCCTGGCGGCGCTCGACCAGGCGGTGAGCAGCGGACGCGCTGCCTACGTCGGCATCTCCAACTACACCGGGTGGCAGACGGCCCAGGCGGCGACCTGGCAGCGCGCGGTCCCCGGCCGCACGCCTCTGGCCTCGACCCAGGTCGAGTACTCGCTGGTCAACCGCCGAGTCGAGAACGAGATCCTCCCGGCGGCCGAGGCACTCGGTCTGGGTGTCCTGCCGTGGTCCCCGCTCGGCCGCGGTGTGCTCACCGGCAAGTACCGCGGCGGCACCCCGTCCGACTCACGAGCCGCCTCCCGGACCTACGGCAGCTTCGTCGATGCCTATCTCGACGACCGCAGTCGCGGCATCGTCGAGGCCACGGCCAAGGCGGCGGACGGACTCGGCTGGACACCACTCCAGGTCGCCCTGGTGTGGGTGCGGGACCGAGCGGGCGTCACCGCGCCGATCGTGGGGGCCCGGACCGCCGCCCAGCTCCAGGATGCTCTGGAGATCGAGGACAAGTCGCTGCCGGAGGAGATCGTCTCTGCGCTCGATGACGTCTCGGGCGGGCTTGGGTGAGCCGGGCGAGCATGGCCGGCCCACGCCGGGTCGAGTGGGAGTTCGACAAGGTGAGCTTCTCCCGCGAGTTCCCGCGCAACGTGGTCACCAAGCTGCTGGTCGAGCGGGCCGAGCACGGAGGGTGGGAGCTGGACCGGGTGCGTATCGGCTCCGACGGCGTGCGCCGGGTGATCCTGCGGCGCAAGGTCATCAGGGCCGTACGGACGGGTTGATCAAGCTCAGATCTCGTCCAAGAACCTGTCGAGGACCCGCGCGCCGAACTCGAGCGCGTCGGTCGGCACCCGCTCGTCCACGCCGTGGAACAACGCGGTGAAGTCCAGGTCGTCCGGGAGTCGGAGCGGGGCGAAGCCGTAGGACCGCAGGCCCAGGTCGCGGAAGTGCTTGGCGTCGGTGCCGCCGCTCATGAGGTACGGCGCCACGATGCCCGTCGGGTCCTCGGCCAGGATGCTGCGCTCCATCGAGGCGACCAGGGCCCCGTCGTAGGGCGTCTCCCACGGCTGTTGGAAGCTCAGCTCCTCGATGGTGATGCCCTCGCCGACAAGCTCGTGGAGTGTCGCAACGAACTCGTCCTCGAAGCCCGGCAGGAAGCGACCATCGACATAGGCGATGGCCTCGGTCGGGACCACGTTGACCTTGTAGCCGGACTGGAGCATCGTCGGCTGCAACGTGTTGCTGATGACGGCGCCGAGCATCCGGGCAGCGCCGCCGAACTCCTGGACGAGCTCCGGAGCGTTCTGCGGGGTCACCTCGGTGCCGGCCAGGTCACCCACCGTCGCCAGCAGGACCTCCATGGTCGGCGTCAGCCGGACCGGCCACTCGTAGGCACCGATCCTCGCGACGGCCGCGGCAAGCCGCGAGACGGCGTTGTCGGGGTTGATCATCGAGCCGTGGCCGGCGGTGCCGCGGGCGGTGAGCTTGAGCCAGGCCATGCCCTTCTCGGCTGCCTCGATCAGATAGAGCCGGCGGCCGCGCACGGTCACGCTGAAGCCGCCGACCTCGCCGACCGCCTCGGTGCAGCCCTCGAGCTCGTCCCGGTGCTCCTCGACCAGGAACTGGGCACCCGAGTGGCCCCCCGCCTCCTCGTCCGCGGTGAACACCAGTCGGATCGGCCGGTCGGGGACCCGGTCGGTGCGCTGCCGGTGGCGCACCACCGAGAGCAACATCGCATCGAAGTCCTTCATGTCGACCGCGCCGCGGCCCCACAGGTAGCCGTCGTGGATCTCCCCGGCGAACGGGTCGAACTGCCAGTCCTCGGCAGCCGCGGGCACGACGTCGAGGTGGCCGTGCAGCAGCAACGGGTGTCCCTGCGAGCCACCCCAGTGCGCCACGAGCGAGGTCCGGCCGGGTGCTGACTCATAGAGCCGGGACTCGATGCCGACCTCGTCGAGCAGCGTCGCGACGTACTCGGCAGCCTTGCGCTCCCCCGGACCCGAGTCGTCGCCGTAGTTGCTCGTGTCCATCCGGATGAGCTCGCGGCAGACCTCGACGACCTCGGCGTCGACCCCTGTGTCAACGGCGTGCCCGGGCATGTCCTCAGCATGTCATCCGGCCCTCTCCACCGATGCGAGTGATACCTCTGCCCTTTGCTAAAGTTCCGGTCGCACTCGTCCGGGTGGCGGAATTGGCAGACGCGCTAGCTTGAGGTGCTAGTGCCCTTTATCGGGCGTGGGGGTTCAAGTCCCCCCTCGGACACAGAACCGGAACCGCAGGCCTCCTGACCTGCGGTTTCTTGTTCATCAGGCAAGGTTCAAGGCAACCGGTTCACGGCATCAGGTCATCTCGGCTGGAGTGGAGAATCAGTGGCGAAGCGGCGGGGGCGGGTGGCCTCGCTCTGGCTGACCCTGGTCACCGTGCTCCTCGCGCTGGCCGGCGTCGGCTATGTCGGGGTGGCCGCACCGTTCCCGGCGATCGACTCCCCGGACACGATCGACGTGCCAGCCAAGCCCAACGTCGTGGTCATCGTCGCCGACGACCTCGACAAGAAGCTTCTGCGCTACATGCCGCTGACCCGTCGACTCATCGGCCAGCAGGGCGCAACCTTTGACCGCTACTACGTCGAGCAGTCGACGTGCTGCACCTCGCGGGCCAGCATCCTCTCCGGCGAGTACACCCACAACCATGGCGTCCGCGGCAACCACTACCCGGCCGGCGGCTTCTTCCGGTGGCACGACGGTCGCGAGTCGGAGGCGCTCCCGACGTGGCTCGTGGCCAACGGCTACCGCAGTGCCCTGCTCGGCAAGTACCTCAACGAGTACCCGTACCCGGGCGGCTACGACGGGACCGAGGAGGAGAAGCAGGCGCTCAGGGAGTTCGTGCCGCCCGGCTGGCAGTCGTGGTTCAGCCCAGTCGGCGGCGCGCCCTACCGCCAGCGGGACACGATCATGAACGTGAACGGCAAGGTCGACGCCGAGCCTCGTGCCGACTACCTCGACCAGCTCATGGGCGACCGACTGCTCGACCTGGTCGACGGACTGGACGGCATGGACCTGCGCGAGGGCAGCCAGTTCGTCTACTACGCCTCGTACTCACCGCACTCGCCCTACGCGGCCCCCACACGTCTCGACTCCGAGTTCCTCGACGTGACCTACCCGCACACTCCGAGCTTCGACGAGCGCGACGTCAGCGACAAGTACGGCCTGAGTGCGGTCCGCCGTCCCATCACGAGCGAGAAGGCAGCCGAGATCGACGAGACCTTCCGCCAGCGCGTGCGGTCGGTCCAGGTGCTCGACGCCAACGTCGGAGCGCTGATGGATCGGCTCGAGGCGCAGGGCACCCTCGACAACACCTACGTCATGTTCACCTCCGACAACGGATACAACATGGGTGAGCACCGGCTCGACATCGCGAAGTACAACCAGTTCGAGGAGACGGTCAGCGTGCCGCTGCTCGTCCGGGGTCCTGGGATCGAGCCGGGCACGCGCATCTCCGAGCTGGCCGGCAACATCGACCTCGCGCCCACGATCGCGGCGATGACCGACACCCCGGCACCGGCCCGGGTCGACGGACTCTCCCTGCTGCCGCTTCTGTCCGGTGACCAGTCCCAGCTGCCCCGCGAGCATCTGCTGCTCAGCCGCGGACTCATCCCGCTGGAGAAGGAAGCCCTGCTCGCCGTCGAGGAGTTCCCCGAGACCGTCGTCGAGACCCCCCGACACGCGCGCCTCTCGGACTTCAACGCCGTCGTGACCCAGCGCTGGAAGCTCGTCGACTACATCAACAACAGGCACGAAGAGCTCTACGACCTCCGCAAGGACCCCCACGAGCTGAGGAACCTGATGGTCGGTGGCTGGCGCTCTCTGCGCCGCATGCCCCTGTGGCAGCAGGAGCTCGTCAAGGACCTCCGCCGCACCCTCCGCGAGCTCCTCACGTGCCAGGCTGCGGGCTGCCGGCTGTGAGGCCCGGACAGTGACCTTCCGGATCGGCTTCGTCACCGGCGCCACGCCCGACAAGTGGGCGCGGATCTGGGGTGACCGGTCCACTGAGCGGCTCGAGCTCGTCCCCGTGGACCAGGCTGAGCAGCTCCACGGCGTGCGCGACGGATCCCTGTCCATGGCCCTGGTCCGCATGCCGGTGGACCGGGACGGGATGCATCTCATCACGCTCTATGAGGAGGTGCAGGTCGCCGTGATGAGCATCGACAACACGCTCACACTTCTCGACGAGCTCAGCACCGACGACCTGGCCGAGGAGCACCAGGACTGGGGGTCGCTCGCGTTGGGCGACGTGGTGGCGACGGTGGCCGCCGGGACCGGGGTGCTGGTGACCCCGATGTCCATCGCGAGGCTGCACCACCGCAAGGATGTGACCTCCCGGCCCGTCACGGACCTGGAGCCGACGACGGTCGGACTGGCCTGGCTCGAGACCAACCAGGACCCGCGGGTGCAGACCTTCATCGGCATCGTCCGCGGGCGGAGCGCACGCAGCTCCCGGGACTGACTCCTAAGGTGAGCGCGTGACCTATGTCGAGGCCGGGGACCTGCATGCGCAGGCCGCGTCGCTCCGGGCCGGCTTCGCGGACCGGTTCGGCATCGAGCCGACGGTGGTCGGCCGCGCGCCCGGCCGGGTCAACCTGATCGGCGAGCACACCGACTACAACAACGGCCTGGTGCTTCCGGTGGCGCTCCCGCACGCGACGTACGCCGCCGCCCGACTCCGTGTGGACGACGAGGTGCGGATCGTGAGCGCCCAGCTCCCCGAGGCCTGGGAGGGTCTGCTCTCGGGCATCAGTCCGGGGTCCGTCCACGGCTGGGCGGCCTACGCGGCCGGTGTGCTCTGGGCGCTGCGAGAGGCCGGCCACGACCTCGCCGGGGTGGACCTGTTCCTCGACAGCACCGTTCCCCTCGGCGCCGGGCTGTCCAGCTCGGCCGCCCTTGAGTGCGCCGTCGGAGTCGCCGTCGTGGGCGCCCTGGGCCTGCCACTCACGGCCGGCCTGCGCCGTGACCTCGTGGCGGCCGGGATCCGCGCCGAGACCGAGGTGGTCGGGGCGCCCACCGGCGGTATGGACCAGACCGTCGCCATGCTCGGCGAGGCCGGCGCCGCGCTGCTCGTCGACTTCGACCGGCCGCCGGTCGAGCGCACCACGTCGGTGCCGCTCAGCCTGGTCGGGCACTCCCTGCTGGTCACCGACACCCGGGTCTCCCACGCACTCGTCGACGGTGGCTACGCACAGCGCCGCGCGGACTGCGAGGAGGCCGCGAGGGCGCTGGGGGTGCGCTCCCTGCGGCAGGCTGACCTCGGCGCGGTCGAGTCGCTGGACGACCAGCGAGTGCGCCGTCGGGCCCGGCACATCGTCTCCGAGATCGACCGGGTGAGCCGGTGCGTCGATGCGCTGTCCCACGGGGACCTGGCACTCGTCGGCACGCTCTTTGCCGCGTCCCATGCCTCGATGCGCGACGACTTCGAGATCTCCTGCCCCGAGCTCGACCTCGCCGTGGACGTGGCGGTCGGCGCCGGCGCGGTCGCCGCGCGGATGACCGGCGGCGGCTTCGGGGGCTCGAGCGTCGCGATCGTCCCGGACGAGCGGGTCGACGCGGTCACCCACGCCATCGACGCGGCCTTCGCGCTGGAAGGCTTCGGCACGCCGGGTCACCTCAGGGCCACCCCCTCCCCTGGCGCGTCCCTGGTCTGACACGTCGACTCGGCGGCACCCGTCCGGTCCGTCAGCCGAGCCGTCTCCCTGCCACTTCTCGGGCATGGTTGACTGCCCCATGGCTCGGAAACGCTCACTCGGCCAGACGATCTCCCGCACCATCCCGCACGCCCGAGGCATCGCGGACCGGGCGGTCACGACAGTCAGGCCGGTGCTCGGCAGCGTGGTCGGCCGGGTCGCCGACCGCTTCCCACGGCGCCGCCGAACCCAGCCCTCGGAGCCCGAGACGTTCAGCCCGTCGCCGGTCCTACCGGTGGTCACGCCGGTGGTCCCGTCGGCCGCGGTCGAGGAGTCGCCGGTTCCCGCGACGGGTGCATCCCCGGCGACCGTGGCCCGCAACGCGGCCGGTCCACGCCCCACGGCCAAGGCACCTGCCAAGGCCAAGCCCCGGTCAGCCCCCGGTGCCAAGCTGCCGGTCAGCCGCCCCAGCTGACCGTGTCACTGCCCGACCCTGCGCTGGTCGTCCTAGTCGGGCCGTCCGGCTCGGGCAAGTCGACCTGGGCGCGGTCGCGCTACCGCGTCGCCGAGGTGGTCTCCTCCGACACGCTGCGCGGCGTCGTCGGCAGCGGCCCGCACGACCTGGACGCCTCCGACGACGCGTTCGCGCTGCTGGAGACGATCGTGTCGGCCCGTCTGGGCCGCCGACTCACGACCGTCGTGGACACCCTGGGCACGGACGCCTCACGGCGGCTGGGCTGGCTCGCCCGGGCCAAGGCGGCCGGCCTGCCCGCCACCGCCGTGGTGCTGGACACCCCTGACGCCGTGTGCCGGAGCCGCAACGCCCAGCGCGACCAGCCGGTGCCGGCGCCGGTCCTGGCCGCCCAGCTGAAGCGGCACCGTGAGCACGTGCTCAGGCTGGCCGAGGAGGGCTGGGACCTCGTGCAGACGGTGGCCGAGAACGCGGGGCAGTCCGAGCAGCTGCCTGCCGCGGTGCGCACCCCGATCGCGGAACGCCGCACCTCCCAGGGCCTCAAGATCGTGCTGCAGCTGGGCCGGTTCCCGTGGGGCGCGGACCCGCTCGCCTGGTTGACCGCGCTGGCCGGCGAGGCTGACCGCGCCGGCTTCGCGGGTCTGGCCCTGATGGACCACCTCATCCAGATCCCGCAGGTCGACCGTGCGTGGTCCCCGATCCCCGAGCCGTGGGTGACCCTCGGTGCCATCGCCGGTCTCGGCACGGACCTGGAGCTCGGCACCCTGGTCACCCCCGTCACCTTCCGCGCGCCGGGCATCACCGCGAAGGCGGCGGCGACCCTCGACGCGCTCACCGGCGGGCGCGCGTTCGTCGGGGTCGGTGCGGGCTGGTGGGAGCGTGAGCATGCGGCCTACGGGCTCTCCTTCCCGCCCCCCCGCGAGCGCCTCGACGCCCTGGAGACAGGGATCGAGACGATGCGCGCGCTCTGGGCGCCGGGGACCACGAAGTACGACGGCGAGCGGGTCAGCCTCCCGGAGACGACCTGCTATCCGCGACCGGTCGGGTCGATCCCGCTCATCGTCGGCGGCACCGGAGCCAGGAGCCTGCGGATCGCCGCGGCCCTCGGCGACGCCGCCAACGTCCCGTCGACCCGACCTGCGCTTGACGGACACATCGCCACGTTGCGCGCCTGGTCCGAGACCGTGCGGGTCACGGTGCTGGACCTGCCGACGGTCGGTCGAGACCGCGAGGACACCTGGGCGCGGGTCGAGCGGCTGCGCGGACGCACCGGCGCGGCGGCGTACGCCGAACGGACCAACGCCGGCACCGGCACCCAGCATCGGGACCGCTACGGACACCTGGCCGACGCAGGGGTCGACACCGTGTTCGTGGCACTCGCCGACCTGGAGGGACCAGAGGACCTGAACCGGCTCGCGCCACTGCTCACGTGACCTCGCTGGTGGAGGGTCCCAGGACCCGGCGGACAGCATCTAGGCTCTGGTGCCGTGTCAGACCAGACCGCCCACGCGCCGCACGGCCTGTTGCCCCGTGGCGGGGTGATCCGGCCGATCACGCGTTGGGGCGATCCCGTCATGCATCGGCGCCAACAGCTGGTGGAGACCTACGACAGTGAGCTGCGCAGCCTGGTCGCCGACATGGTCGAGACGATGTATGCCGCAGACGGGGTCGGTCTCGCGGCGTGCCAGATCGGCGTCGACCTGGCGGTCTTCGTCTTCGACTGCCCCGACGAGTCCGGCGAGCGCACGGTCGGCGTCGTCTGCAACCCCGTGCTGACCCTCCCCGAGGGCCGGGACCGTCGACTCGACGAGGGTGAGGAGGGCTGCTTGTCCTACCCCGGGGCGTTCGTCGAGTGCGCGCGACCGGATGTCGCGTCGGTCACGGGCACCGGCTTGGACGGCGAGCCGGTCGGGTTCTCCGGTGACGGGCTGCTGGCGAGGTGTCTGCAGCACGAGACCGACCACACGCATGGGCACTGTCTTCGGCGACCGGCTGCCCACCAAGGCCCGCAAGCGGCTCCAGAAGGCGATGGAGAAGGCCGCCGAGGACTTCCCGGAGCTCTGGCCGGCCTGAGTCCCGCTCGGGTCACCGTCGGGCGGTGACGAAGCAGGCCACCGCCGCGGCCGCCGCCACGTTGAGCGAGTCCACCTCACCTGACATCGCGATGATCGCGCGCCGGTCGGCGGACCCCTCCCAGCGCCGGGACAGGCCGTGCCCCTCCGAACCGAGCACCAGCGCGACCCGGTCCAGCCCGGCGACCGCCTCCTCGACGGGGCGCGCGTCGTCGGCGAGCGTCAGCGCGACAGTGGTGAAACCGAGCCCGCTCAGCGTCGGCAGCGCGACCGCCCAGTCCGGGAGCCGGGTCCAGGGCATGGCGAACACCGCGCCCATCGCGACCTTGATGGAGCGCCGGTAGAGCGGGTCGGCGCAGCGAGGCGCCAGCAGCACCGCGTCGAACCCGAACGCCGCTCCGCAGCGGAAGATCGCCCCGACGTTGGTGTGGTCGACGAGGTCCTCGAGCACCAGCACCGTCCGGGCCCCGGCCAGCACCTCGTCCACGCGACGGCAGCGGGTCGCCGCTCGAGGGACGCCAGCGCGCCGCGGTGCACGTGGAAGCCGGTGACCTCCTCGGCCAGGTCCTCGCTCAGCACGAAGCACGGCACCTCCGTTGCTGCGAGCACGTCGGCCAGGCCGTCGAGCCACCGCGGCGCCATGAGGAACGACCGCGGGGTGAAGCCGGCCGACGCGGCGCGGCGTACGACCTTCTCCCCCTCGGCCAGGAACAGCCCGTGCGCGGCCTCGAGGCTCTTGCGCAGCTCGACGTCGCGCAGGTCGCGGTAGTCCGCGAGGCGCGGGTCCGCCGGGTCCGTGACCTCGATGAGCTCGGCCACGGGTCAGGCGTAGTGCTCGGGGTGGGCCACCGCCACGACCTCGCCGACGACGAGGATCGCGGGTGGCGTCACCGACTCCTGGGCGAGGTCATGGGTCAGCGTCGAGAGCGTGGACAGCACGGTGCGCTCCCCCGGCATGCTCCCCTGACAGATGACCGCGACCGGCGTGCCGGGCGTGCGGCCACCGGTCAGCAGCACCTCGGCGATGGCCGGCGCGTTCTGGACGGCCATCATCAGCACGAGCGTGCCGGTCAGACGGGCCAGCGCGTCCCAGTCGCTCAGCGAGTCGGGGTGGCCAGGTGGCAGGTGCCCGGAGACGACGGTGAAGTCGTGGGCGACCCCACGGTGGGTCACCGGGATGCCCGCGAGGCCGGGCACCGAGACCGGGCTCGTCAGACCGGGCACGACGGTGACCGGGACCCCTGCCTCGCGGCACGCCAGGACCTCCTCGTAGCCGCGCC
Source organism: uncultured Actinomycetota bacterium (assembly GCA_963802315.1). Taxonomy (GTDB): domain Bacteria; phylum Actinomycetota; class Actinomycetes; order Propionibacteriales; family Nocardioidaceae; genus Nocardioides. The sequence goes on along the minus strand of CAWDIF010000002.1, from coordinate 393,534 downwards.
CGAACACGAAGCTGTCGCCCCCCTTGAACCGCACCACGCGCTTGCCGGCCAGGGCCCGCTCGACGATGAGCCGGTTGATCTCCTCCTGCTGGGCCGAGCGCCCACGCGGCAGCTTGGCGACGTCGATGAGCTCGACGTCGGAGGGCAGCTCACCGAGGAGCTCGCGCGGCGCGAGCCGGTCCGCGATCACGACATCGGCCTCCATCAGCGCCTTGCGCCCGGCGACCGCGATCAGGTCGGGGTCACCGGGACCGCCGCCGACGAGCGTGACTCCGGGAGTGTGGTCGCGCTGGTCGTGGGCCCGGATCCGGCCCTCGCGCAGACCCTCGAGGATCTCGTCGCGCACGGCCGCGGACCGGCGCGGCTCGCGGTTGCCGAGGACCGCCACCGTGACCCCCGCGTGCCGTCCGACCGCCGGGGTCCACGCGCTGGCCCTGCTCGCGTCGTCGGCCCGTACGCAGAAGATCCGTCTCGCCTCGGCGCCGGCGCTCACCCGCTCGTTGACCTCGGCGTCGTCGGTGGCAGCGATGACGTACCAGGCACCCTCGAGGTCCGCGTCCTCGAACCCCCGGGCCACCCAGGTGATCTCGTCGTCCCCCGCCAGCCCCTCGATCGCCGGGGTCACCTCGGGCGAGACGAGGAGGACGTCGGCCGCTGCGGCGATCAGCTGCGGCACCCGCCGCTGCGCCACGTGCCCGCCCCCGACGACGACCACCCGCCGTCCGTCGAGCCGGAGGCCCGAGGGGTACGTCGCGGCACCCTTCGACTCAGCGTCCACGGCTCCATCATCTCGTCTGCTGGCTAGTGTCGGGTCATGAGTCTCGAACGGCCGGTCAGTCCCGACCCCTACGACCTGCTGCCCGCCGTCGCGTCGTTCGTGGTGACGAGCCAGGACGTGAGCGACGGGCAGCCACTGAAGGACGACCAGGTCAACGCACTCGGGGACACCTCGCCGCAGCTGTCGTGGTCGGGCTTCCCCGAGGACACCAAGAGCTTCACCGTCACCTGCTTCGACCCCGACGCCCCGACGCCCAGCGGTTTCTGGCACTGGGTCCTCGTCGACCTGCCCGCCGACGTCACCTCGCTCCACGCGGGGGCGGGCGCCGAGGGCGCGGACCTCCCCGGCGGTGCGTTCATGTGCCGCAACGACGGGGGCACCCAAGCGTTCATGGGCGCCGCTCCCCCGCAGGGCGACCAGGTCCACCGCTACTACTTCGTCGTGCACGCGGTGAACGAGGAGTCACTCGGCGTCGACTCGGACGCGTCTGCGGCGGTCGTCTCGTTCAACCTGGCGTTCAAGACCGCCGGTCGCGCGATCATCCACGGGATCTACCAGCACTGAGTTGTGCGGCGAGGAGCCGCCGAGGGCGCGGCACCCGGCATGATGCGCTCGTGGAGTCGACGGGGAAGCGCAGCCTGGTCTGGTTGCCGATCCTGATCCTGGTCCTGACGATGGGTCAGCTGGCAGTGGCCCAGTGGGTGCCGGGCATCGAGCGGTTCGCCGACAAGGCGTTCGGGGCGCGGCTCATCGCCTACCCGGTCATGATGCTGCTGGTGCCGGCGATCTGGTGGGTCGTCGTGAAGCGCAAGGACAGGGCGGCCGAGCCGCCGTACGTGGCCTTCGCTCTGATCATGCTCGGCTTCCTGGTCGACACGACCGGCAACAGCCTGGACTTCTACGACACCTTGACCTGGTGGGACGACATGAACCACTTCGTCAACTGGGTGTTCCTCAACGCCGGCATCGGCCTGATCATCGCTTGGGCGGTGCACCCGACCTGGGCACGCATCGTCCTGGTCGCCGGCATCGGCTCGCTGCTCGCGCTCGGCTGGGAGATCGGTGAGTGGTACACGTTCATCCGGCACGGCACCGAGATCGAGACGGCCTACGAGGACACGCTCGCCGACATGACGCTCGGGACCCTCGGCGGCACGCTCGCGGCCCTGATCGTCGCGAGGGTGACCTCCCGACGCTGAACGGGCTCCGGGTCGGCCCAAGACGGCGCGGACCTCTCGGACCAGGAACCCGACACCCAAGACGGCGCGGACCTCTCGGACCAGGAACCCGACACCCAGGACGTCATCCGGGGACTGTGCCCGCGACCCCCAGGGGCGCCGTGAGCGTCACCCGGGCCGCGACCCGGGTGCCGGCGACGTCGACCTCGAACGAGGAGCCGGCCAGGGAGGCCCGGGTGACCGGACCGTCGGCACGCAGATAGGCCAACCCGACCGCGGCACCGACCGTGGCCCCCCAGGCGGCGCTCGTGACCTGCCCGGCGGGACGCGCCGTCCCGGAGCAGCAGCTCGCCGCCCCACAGCATCGGCTCGGCGTCCTCGAGGACGAACGAGACCAGGCGTCGGCGCGGCCCACCCTCGGCGAGCACGCCGCGGTGGGCCTCCAGGGCGGCTCGCCCGAGGAAGTCCTTCTCGCCCTTCAGCGCGGTGGCGAAGACCAACCCGGCCTCCACCGGGGTGTAGTCGGGCGTCAGCTCGCGACCGAAGGCTCGGTAGCCCTTCTCCAGCCGCAGGGACTCGAGGGCGTTGTAGCCGGCGTCCACGGCGCCGGCGGTGGACAGCGCTTCGTAGACCGCGGGTGCGTCAGCCACCGGAACGGTCAGCTCCCAGCCCGACTCACCGACGTACGTCATCCGGGTGGCCCGGACCTCGACCCCGGCGACCGACATGGTGCGCGTCGTGGCGAACTCGAAGTCCTCCCAGCCCAGCAGGCCGGGCAGCACCTGGACCCATGACCCCGAGCACGGCGAAGTCGTCCGTGACGTCGTCCGCGGACACGCCGCCCTGCCGCAGCAGCCAGTCGAGGTCGCGCACGGTGGTCGCTGAGGACGAGACGACCCAGAACGACTCCGGGCCGTCCCGGGTGACGGTCACGTCCGCCTCGTAGGTCCCGCGCGCGTTGAGCCACGGCGTGTAGACGACGTGCCCCTCGGGGACGTCGACGTCCGCGGCGCACACCCACTGCATGGCCGACAGCGCGTCGGGCCCGGCGACGAGGTACTTCGAGAACGAGGTCTGGTCGAAGACGGCCACGCCGGTCCGGCACGCCGTCTGCTCCGCGGCCGAGGCGGGCAGCCACGGCGGCCGGTCCCAGGCGTAGTCGAGTTCGCCGCCGAAGAGAAGCGGTCGCTCCCAGCCGTTGCGGGTGCCGAACACGGCGCCCTTCGCGTTGAGCCGCTCATGAAGTGGTGAGTGGCGGACGTCGCGGGCGGTCACGGGCTCGCGGTTGGGCCAGGGGACGGCGTAGTGCAGACCGAGCGTCTCCACGACCCGGGCGCGCAGGAACGAGGTGTCCGCGTTGAACGGCGCGAAACGGCGGACGTCCACGCTCACCAGGTCGTCCGACGGCTCCCCCGCGACGATCCACTCGGCCAGGGCCCGACCGGCGCCGCCCGCCGAGGCGATGCCGACCGAGTTGAAGCCGGCCCCGACGAAGCAGTTCTCCACCTCCGGCGTCCGGCCGAGCAGGAACTGGTTGTCGGGCGTGAACGACTCCGGGCCGTTGTAGAACTTGCGGACCCCGGTCTCCGCCAGCGCGGGAACCCGGACCAGCGCCTCGTCCATGAGCACGGAGAAGTGCTCCCAGTCCTCCTCGAGGAGCTGGAACTCGAAGGGATGCGGCAGGTCGTCCGGCGCGCGCCACGGCTTGGCCTCGGGCTCGAACCCGCCGACGACCAGCCCTCCGACCTCCTCCTTGAAGTACGTCCAACCGTCCGGGTCCCGCATGATCGGCAGGTCCGGGTGCGTGCCCTCGACCGACTCCGTGACGACGTAGAAGTGCTCCGCGGAGTGCAGCGGGACGACCGTGCCGAGCATCAGACCGACCGCGTGCGCCCACTGGCCCGCGCAGTTGACGACGACCTCGCACTCGACGCTCTGCTCGTCCCCGGCCCGGTCGGTGCGCACCGCCGTCACCCGAGGCCGCGGACCGCTGCGGTCGAGGTCGAACCCGGTGACACGGACCTGCTCACGCACGACGGCGCCCCCCTGCCGGGCGCCCTTGGCCAGGGACTGCGTGAGATCGGTCGGGTTGACCTTGCCGTCACCGGGGAGCCAGATCGCGCCGAGCAGGTCGTCGACCTGCATCGGCGGCCAGAGCTCCTGGGCGCGCTCGGCGGCTGATCAGCTCGCAGTCGAGGTCGTACGCCGCCGCGTTGGCCGCGGTGCGCCGCAGCTGGACCATCCGGTCCTCGGTGCGCGCGACCACGACACCGCCGACGTTGCGGTATCCGGTCGCCAGCCCCGTCTCCGCCTCGAGCGAGGCGTACAGCTCCGCGGAGTACTGCACCAGCCGGGTCCCGCTCTCGGAGGCCCGCAGCGGGCCGACCAGCCCGGCCGCGTGCCACGTCGTGCCGCCGGAGAGGTGACCCTGCTCCAGCAGCAGCACGTCGGTCCAGCCGAGCTTGGTCAGGTGGTAGGCCACCGAGCAGCCGATGACACCCCCGCCCACGATCACGACGCGGGCGCGCGAGGGGAGCTCAGCCACCGGCGGCCTCGAGGAGGAGCCGGTCGAAGTGCGGGCCCCGGAAGGTCGTCTCGGCCTTGTCGAACCGCTCCATGCCCCAGGCGTGGAAGTCGAAGTCCAGCGGGCTGGTCGCCGCCTGGATGAAGCCCCACAGTGCCCAGCCGTACTCGCTGCAGAGCGCTTGGAGCCGGACCCGGGCCAGGTCGGCCGCCGTCGGCGACCCGAAGTACGCCTCGACGTAGGCCTGGGTCATCTCGGGGGTGAAGTCGCACTCGGTCGAGGTGTTGCCGAGCTCGAAGCAGGCGTCGTTGTTGCCGGAGTACTCGTAGTCGATGAGCCACACGGTCGATCCCGTGTCGATGAAGTTCGCAGCCAGCAGGTCGTTGTTGCAGGGCACCGTCGGTCGCGGCTCGGCAGCCAGGGCGCGGCGGACCTGCTCCCAGCCACCCGCGTGGTCGTCGTAGGTCGCCGGCAGGTCGAACCCGCGCTCCTTGACGATCGCCAGATAGGCCCCCTGGCGCTCGAACATGTCGAAGTCGCCGGTGAACCGCGGCCCCGCGTGGAGCCGGCGGCAGGCGTCCGCGGCCCTGCTCAGGACGTCAGGATCGCTGAACGACTCGCTCTGGAGGGCCGAACCCGACAGGAAGTCGATGGCGAGCATCCCCAGGTCCGGCCGGTACTCGACCACGCGGGGGCCGACCCCCGCCGCAGCCGCGGAGCTCGTGTTGGCGCTCTCGGCATCACGGTCGATCCCGAGCAGCCCCGCGTCGCTCTGCGAGCACCGCACGACGATGTCGAGCGGCTCACCACCGTCAGTGCTGGTGACCCTGACGTTGTGGTTGGTCAGCCCGCCCGGCAGCTCGGTGACCTGCCAAGACCGCCCCGCCAGGACGGCGAGGCGGTCCAGCGTCTCCACCACGGAGAGGATCGGCGCGGTCGGTCAGTCGTCGAAGGCGTCGATCACGGCTTGGTCGATGGTGTGCTTGGGACCGGTGAACCACTTCTTCGCCGACAGGTGCCACCAGACGGCCACCACCAGGATCGTGCCGCCCGTGAGGATCGGCGCGTAGTTGACGAACTTCCACTGGAAGTCGTCGCTGGTGGGCCATCCGGACGGATAGAGCGGGAGGATGAAGTAGATGGAGATGACCACGATCTCGATCACCGCCACCAGGTTCATCCACTTGTACTTCGACCCGTTGGTCCAGCTGCCAGGCTCGAAGTCGTCGCCCTTCTTCCAGCGCAGATAGATCGGGATGGCGAAGGATGAGTAGAGGCCGATGACGGCGACCGAGACCACGGCGTAGAACGCGGTCGGCAGGATGATCGGCGCCTCCTCGGTGCCGAAGTTGACCTCGATCAGGGCGGGCAGGGTGATCAGGGCCGCGATCACGGCGACGAACATCACCGCGTTGGCGGGGACCTTCTTGGCGTTGACCTTGGACCACAGGGACGAGCCCGGGATGGCGCCGTCCCGGCTGAACGCGAACGTCATCCGCGAGGCGCTGGTGAGGCAGGCGGTGGTGCAGAACAGCTGGCCGAACGCCGAGATGGCGATCACGATCGTGTGCGCCGTCCCCGAGCCCAGGGCCTGCCCGAGGATCACGTCGGAGGCGTAGTAGCCGACGTTGAGTCCCGCGGTGACCCCGTCCTTGTCCTGCACCGCGAACAGCAGGGCCAACAGCAGGATCCAGCCACCGACGGCCGAGTAGAAGATCGACCGCCAGATCCCCTTGGCCGCAGCGCGTCGAGGCAGAGTCGGTCTCCTCCGACAGGTGCGCCGAGGCGTCGAAGCCGGTGATCGTGTACTGCGTCAGGAGGAAGCCCAGCGGCATCACGAGGAACCAGAACATCATGCTGGTGGTGGACCCCTCGTCGTAGCCCGAGTTGTTGACCCGCTCGCTGAACACCCAGCCGATGCTCTGGTGGTTGTCGGGGACCACGATCAGGATGCCGATGATCAGCGCCGCCCCAGCGACGTGCCACCACACCGAGATGTTGTTGATCACCGCGAGCAGGTGGCTGGAGAAGATGTTGGCCAGGGCCGCCAGCGCCAGGATGATCAGGAACTCGATGAAGACCCGCTTGAGGCTGTAGTTCGCCGCCCAGTCGTCACTCAGCAGGCTGAAGAAGATGTCGACGAAGTTGGCAGCGCCGTAGGCCACCGACGCGGTCACCGCGATCAGGCCGATCAGGTTGAGCCAGCCGGTGAAGAAGCCCGCGGCGGGTCCGCCCAGCTTGGCGGACCACCAGTAGATGCCGCCCGAGGTCGGGTAGGCCGACACCAGCTCGGACATCGTGAAGCCGATGATCAGGATGAAGATCGAGATGATCGGCCAGCCCCACGAGATCGCGATCGGGCCACCGTTGCCCCAGGCCTGGCCGAACGTCGTGAAGCAGCCGGCCAGGATCGAGATGATCGAGAACGAGATCGCGAAGTTCGAGAACCCGGACCAGGTCCGGCTGAGCTCCTGCTTGTAGCCGAGTCGAGCGAGTGCCGCCTCGTCCTCGTTGTGGATCTGTGCGTCCGCCATGGAGCGAGCCTCCCCCTCGGAGTGTGTGCGCGTGGATGCGCCAGTTGGCCAGAAACTAGACCCGGCCTTCGCGGGGTGTAAACACCTGCGGGGTAAATGGTCTGAAATCAGACCATTACTGGACGGTCACATTGACTTCCCATCCCAGCGTCCAGAGGATGTCCGCCATGGGTCAGCCCTTCCCCCACCTCCCCGCGGCAGTGCTGCGGCCGGTGCGGGGTCACCACGCCTTCGAGGGGTGCGTCGAGCAGCTGGCCACCGCCATCCGGCTGGGGGTCTATCCGCGAGGAAGCACGTTGCCCCCCGAGCGGGACCTCGCCGAGCTGCTGGGCGTCTCGCGAGCCACCCTGCGCGAGGCGATGGTGGCCCTGCGGCAGGCCGGACTGGTGGCCACGACGCGCGGCCGGGGCGGCGGCACCGTGGTCACGCTCAAGCCCGGCTCGCCCTCAGGCCGCGCTGCGGCCCGGATCTCGCAGGAGCGCCGTCAGGACTGGCTCGACTCGCTCGACTACCGCCGGATCGTCGAGCCGGGCGCCGCCGCGCTGGCCGCGTCCCGCCCGCTCGACGCCGTACGCCTCCAACAGCTCGAGCAGGCACACGCCGAGGTCGCCGCCGCCCGGCAGCCGGCCGCGCACCGGCAGGCGGACTCACGCTTCCACCTGACCATCGCCTCACTCACGGACTCCTCTCGCACCATCGAGGCCGTCACCTCGGTCCAGGCCACGCTGCACGAGATGCTGCTGGCCATCCCGGTGCTGGGGACCAACATCGTCCACTCCGACCGCCAGCACGCCCGGCTGGTCAACGCGATCCTGGCGGGCAAGCCGGATCGTGCCCGCAAGGTGATGGAGGAGCACTGTGACGACACCGCGGCGCTCCTGCGCGGCCTGGTGGGTTGACAGCCGGCTGAGGACAGGACTGACATGAGCAAGCGCAACGACCGGCACCTGACCATGGCCGAGCTCGTCGGCCGCATCGACGCCGGCGCCATCGACACCGTGGTGGTCGCGTTCACCGACATGCAGGGCCGCCTGCAGGGCAAGCGTCTGCACGGCCGCTACTTCGCCGACGTCGTCGTCGAGCACGGCACCGAGGGCTGCAACTACCTCCTCGCCGTCGACGTGGACATGAACACCGTCGACGGCTACGCGATCTCGTCCTGGGAGCGCGGCTACGGCGACATGGAGTTCGTGATGGACGAGCGCACGATCCGCGTGCTCACCCACCTACCGGCCACCGCCATGGTCCAGTGCGACCTTGTCTGGCTCGACCACTCCCCCGTCGTCCAGTCGCCGCGAACGGTCCTCAACGCCCAGCTCGACAAGGCCGCCGCCCAGGGTTGGCAGGCGCTCGCGGGCACCGAGCTCGAGTTCATCGCCTTCGACACGTCGTATGAAGCTGCCGCCGACGCCGCCTACCGCGACCTGACCCCCGTGAACCAGTACAACGTCGACTACTCGATCCTCGGCACCACTCGCGTCGAGCCGCTCCTGCGCGAGATCCGCAACGTCATGTACGACGCCGGGCTCGACGTCGAGGGCGCCAAGGGCGAGTGCAACTTCGGTCAGCACGAGATCGGCTTCCTCTATGCCGATGCCCTGACGACCTGCGACAACCACTCGGTCTACAAGACCGTGGCCAAGGAGATCGCGGCCCAGCAGGGCAGGTCGCTGACGTTCATGGCGAAGTTCAACCAGCGCGAGGGCAGCTCCTGCCACATCCATCTCTCGCTGCGGGGTGTCGACGGCGGGCTGGTCTTCTGGGACCAGGACGCCGGCAAGCCGACCCCGCTCTACGACTCCTTCGTCGCGGGCGTGCTGGCCACCGCCGCGGACTTCACGCTGCTCTACGCCCCCAACATCAACTCCTACAAGCGTTTCGCGGCCGGCTCGTTCGCGCCCACCGCGATCGCGTGGGGCCAGGACAACCGCACGTGCGCGGTGCGGCTCGTGGGCAGGGGCGCCGGCGCGCGCATGGAGAACCGGATCCCGGGTGCCGACGTGAACCCCTACCTCGCCACTGCCGCGATGCTGGCGGGGGGCCTCCATGGCATCGAGGAGAACCTGCCGCTCGAGGACGAGCTGGTCGGCAACGCCTACGACTCGGACAAGCCGCACGTGCCTGCCACGATGACCGATGCCCGCGAGCGTTTCGCGTCGTCCGAGGTCGCGCGCGCCTGCTTCGGCGACGAGGTCGTCGACCACTACGTCAACATGGCCGACGTCGAGCTGGCGGCGTACGGTGCCGCGGTCACCGACTGGGAGCTGCGTCGCGGGTTCGAGCGCCTATGAACACGTTCACCGTCATCAACCCGGCCACCGAGCAGGCCGTCGTCGACGTCCCGCTGGCCGACGTGTCCGCCGCGGATGCGGCCATCGCGCGCGTCCCACGACGCGTTCCAGTCGTGGAGGACCGTCTCCCCGGGAGAGCGGGCCGCGCTCCTGCGCCGGTTCGCCGCCGTCGTCGACGCGCACGTCGAGGAGCTCGCCGAGATCGAGGTCCGCAACTCCGGGCACACCTGGGGCAACGCACGCTGGGAGGCAGGCAACGTTCGCGACTGCCTCAACTACTACTCCGGATCCCCCGAGCGGATGTTCGGCAGGCAGATCCCCGTCGCGGGCGGCACGGACCTCACGTTCTACGAGCCGCTCGGTGTGGTCGGCATCATCGTGCCCTGGAACTTCCCCATGCCGATCGCCGCCTGGGGCTTCGCCCCCGCACTGGCCGCGGGCAACACGGTCGTGCTCAAGCCCGCCGAGATCACTCCACTCACCGCCGTCCGGCTCGCCGAGCTCGCGCTGGAGGCGGGTCTGCCCGAGCACGTCCTCACCGTGATCCCGGGCAAGGGGTCGGTCGTCGGCGAGCGGTTCGTGACCCACGAGCTGGTCCGCAAGGTCGTCTTCACGGGTTCGACCGAGGTCGGCAAGCGGGTCATGGCCGGCTGTGCCGAGCAGGTGAAGGCCGTCACCCTCGAGCTGGGCGGCAAGAGCTCCAACATCGTCTTCGCGGACGCCGACATCGCGGCCGCGGCCGCGTCCGCGCCGTACGCCGTCTTCGACAATGCCGGCCAGGACTGCTGCGCGCGGTCCCGGATCCTCGTGGAGCGGTCGGCGTACGACGAGTTCCTGGCCGGGCTCGAGAAGGCGGTGTCAGGTCTGCGCGTGCTCGATCCGAGCGACGAGGCCTCGGAGATGGGACCGCTGGTCTCGTCGGCTCAGAGAACGTCGGTGCTGGCCTACCTCGACGAGGTCGAGGTGGCCTTCACCGGCTCGAAGCCCGACGGCGCCGGCTGGTGGGTCGCCCCGGCCGTGGTCACCGTCGAGGACCCCGCGACGCGGATCTGGCGAGAGGAGGTCTTCGGCCCGGTCGTGGCCGTGATGGCCTTCGACGACGAGGCGGACGCCGTCGCCAAGGCCAACGACACCGAGTACGGCCTCTCCGGCTCGATCTTCACCCACGACCTCGGCCGAGGCCTGCGGGTCGCCAGGGCGGTCGAGGCCGGCAACCTCAGCGTCAACAGCCACTCGTCGGTGCGCTACTGGACGCCGTTCGGTGGCTACAAGCAGTCCGGTCTCGGCCGGGAGCTCGGTCCGGACGCCCCGCTGGCGTTCACCGAGGAGAAGAACGTCTTCATCGCGCATTGACCTCATCGGAAGGGCACAACACGTGGCAGGCAGGATCCAGGACCGGGTCGCGGTCATCACCGGCGGGGCGTCGGGCATCGGGCTGGCGACCGCGAGGCGGTTCGTCGAGGAGGGCGCGAAGGTCGTCATCGGCGACGTCAACGACGCGGCCGGCGCCCAGGTCGTCGCCGAGCTCGGCGGGGCCGATGTCGCGACGTACGTGCATGTCGACGTCACCAGCAAGGACGAGGTCGACGCCCTGTTCCGGACGGCGAAGGAGACCTACGGCTCGCTCGACATCGCCTTCAACAACGCCGGTATCAGCCCGCCCGACGACGACTCGATCCTCGACACCGAGCTCGACGCGTGGCGTCGGGTGCAGGAGGTCAACCTGACCTCGGTCTATCTGTGCTGCAAGGCGGCGCTGCCCTACATGCTCGAGCAGGGCAAGGGGTCGATCATCAACACCGCGTCGTTCGTCGCGGTGATGGGCGCCGCGACGTCCCAGATCTCCTATTCGGCCTCCAAGGGCGGCGTGCTCTCGATGACCCGCGAGCTCGGCGTCCAGTTCGCGCGGGAGGGCGTCCGGGTCAACGCGCTCTGCCCGGGACCGGTCAACACGCCGCTGCTCAAGGAGCTGTTCGCGAAGGACGAGGAGCGCGCCGCTCGCCGGCTGGTGCACGTGCCGATGGGCCGCTTCGGGGAGCCGGAGGAGATGGCCTCGGCGGTGCTGTTCCTGGCCTCCGACGACTCGTCGTTCATGACCGCCAACACGTTCCTGGTCGACGGCGGCATCTCGGGCGCCTACGTCACGCCGCTCTGAGCATGACTCCCCCGCTCATCGGGCTGACCACCTACCGCGAGGAGGCGGCCTGGGGCGTGTGGCACCAGCGCGCCGACCTGCTGCCGGCGCAGTACGCCGAGGCAGTGACGTCCGTCGGTGGTGTGCCGGTGCTGCTGCCGCCGTCCGGCCTGTCGGGAGCAGCGGCCTCGGCGGTCGCCAGGCTCGATGGGCTGGTCATCTCCGGTGGCGCCGACGTGGACCCGGAGCGCTACGGCGCGCAGCCGCACCCGCGGACCACCGGCTGGCGCACCGACCGCGACGCCTGGGAGCTGGCACTCCTCGACGCCGCGGCCGCGGTGGACCTGCCGGTGCTCGGGGTGTGCCGCGGCATGCAGCTGATGGCCGTGCACGCCGGGGGCTCGCTCGACCAGCACACGCCCGACCTCGTCGGTCACGATGACCACAACCCGGGGGGCGACGTGTTCGGCGAGGTTGCGGTGACGACGTCGACCGGGTCTCGGGTGGCGGCGCTCGTGGGTGACTCGCTGGCCGTGAGCTGCCACCATCACCAGTCCGTCGCCGACCACCCCGGCTTCACGGCCTCGGGGCGCTCCGCAGACGGCACCCTCGAGGCCATGGAGGCGCCCGGTGACCGATTCTGTGTCGCGGTGCAGTGGCACCCCGAGACGGCCGCCGACGTCGGGCTCCTCGCCGGGCTGGTGGCCGCGGCCGCGGCGTACCGTCTCTGACGTGGTCCTGGTCAGCGCGCACCGGCCGGACGACCTGGAGGCGGTGCTCTCGATGGGCGTGGACTACGTCGAGATCGACGTCCGGCAGCTCCCCGACGGCAGCTTCGTGGTGGCGCACGACGAGGGCGACGTGCATGCCTCGCGCTACGAGGACGTCCTCGGCACGCTGACCGGCCGCGCAGGTGCCCACCTCGACCTCAAGCTGGTCTCCGACGACGGCTCGCCAGAGATCGACGCGGCCCGCCTGGCCCTCGAGCTCCTCGATGCCGCCGCGGTGGTGGTGACCAGCGAGTCCGTCGTCGGCGTGCGCGCCGTGCGCGACTGGGCCGATGCCGAGGGTCTCGACCTCCGCGTCGGGCTGTCGGTGGGCCGGCCGGTCCCTCGGCTGACCCTGCTGGGCGGGGTGCGCGTCCGCGTCACCGAGCTCCTCTCCCCCGGTGTCCGCGACTCCCGCGCCAACGTCGTCGTCGCCCGCCACACGCTCGCGCGGCTCGGCATGGCCTGGCTCGCCCGCCGCGCCGGGCTCCCCCTCCGGGTGTGGACCGTGGACGGCGAGCGGTCGCTGGGCTACTGGCTGCGCCCGGGACGCGCGTGGATGGTGACCACGAACGACCCGGAGCTCGCCATCGGTTTGCGAGGATCGGGCACGTGACCACACCCGAGACGCCCTGGGGGCCGGACCTCCTCGGCGAGCCGTACGTCTCCGAGACCCTGTCTCTCGCCGACGACTACGAGGGCGAGGTGGTCGCCACCCTGGTCCACAGGCCCGGAGTGAAGCCGCCCAGGAGCCGCCGGAAGCTCACGAAGGCCGTCCTGCACGTGCACGGCTTCGCTGACTACTTCTTCCAGACCGGGTATGCCGAGTGGTGGGCCGAGCGCGGCTACGACTTCTACGCCCTGGACCTGCGCAAGTACGGCCGGTCACTGCGACCTCACCAGACGCCCAACTACGTCGGGGACCTCAAGGAGCACTTCGACGAGATCGAGGAGGCCTGGCACCGGATCGTCGAGCGCGACGGTCACACCCAGGTGGTCCTGTCCGCACACTCCACCGGTGGCCTGATCGTCGGCCTCTGGGCCAACGCGGTCCAGCCCGGGCAGCTCGCGGGGATGGTGCTGAACTCCCCCTGGACCGACCTGGCCGGGTCGACCGCGCTGCGACTGGCGTCGACGCCGGTGCTCAACCAGGTCGGCGTCCGGCAGCCGATGCGCGAGATCAAGCGCCACGTCAGCGGCTTCTACGCCCGGAGCCTGCACCGCGACCACGAGGGTGAGTGGGACTTCGACCTGCAGCTCAAGCCGGTCCAGTCGTTCACCGTCTACGCCGGCTGGCTGCGCGCCGTCCGCAACGGCCATGCAGAGCTGCACCGCGGCTTGGACGTGCGGGTGCCGATCCTGGTCCTCTCGTCCGGACGGTCCTCCACCCCAACGGAGCTGAGCGACGACATCCACGGCACGGACATCGTGCTCGACGTCAGCCAGATCCGTCGGTGGGCCACCTCGTTCGGCCGGCACGTCACCTACGTCGCCGTCGAGGGCGCCCGGCACGACGTCGTGCTCTCGCTCCCCGGTCCGCGCGAGCGGGTCTTCCAGGAGATCGAGACCTGGCGCACGGCGTACGTCGAGAAGGACTGACGACCCCGCCACTAGGCTCCCCCCATGAACCCGATCATCGGACTCTCCCTCGGCCGGGTGGTCGTCGGTCTCCTGTTCTTCCTGCGCCCCGACCTCGCCGCCCGGATCCTGGGCCAGGACTTCGCCAGGACTCCCGAGCTCGCGCTGGGAGCTCGGCTTTTCGGGTCCCGCGACGTGGCGCTGGGCACGGCCACCCTGCTGGCCAAGGGCACCGCCCGCCGCAACCTGGTCGTGGCCGGGATCGCGGTCGACGCCGCCGATGCCGGGGCGGCCGTCCTCGGCTTCACCGACAAGTCCGTGAAGCCGGTCCCCGCGGCCCTGCTCGCCGGTGTCGCCCTCCTGGCTGTCGGCCAGGGTGTCGCCGCGCTGCGCAAGACGTAGTCCTCGCAACACGTAGTCCTCGACCGGGTGCTCCCGCGCACCGGCGAGGCGTCGCCCGCATCGCCCTCGATGAGTGAGGTGAGCCCTGAGACCTGGGCGAGCCGCCTCCATCGGCCCTAGGCTGCAGGCACCCGTGGGCTCTCGGACACTCGCTGGACACATCAGGGCGGGCACGGCTAAAAGAAAATGACCGACGAGAGGCGGCGTGATGACGGCACTCCAGACACGACCCGAGATCCCTGAGAGCGAGACCACCGGGCTGCGGGACGCGGCCCGCTGGCTCGTCGTGGCGGCCGTCGCGTCCATCGGCGCGGGCGCCATCCACTTCGCAGCCGCCGGTGCCCACGGTGAGCACCGGGGAGCGGTCTACGTCTTCACCCTGCTGGCGCTGCTCCAGGTCGGGTGGGGTGTCGCGGCTGCGCTGGTGCCGAGCCGCCGGGCCGGGTGGGCCGGCATCGCCGTGGGGCTCGCTGCCGTCGGCGGCTGGGTCGTCGCCAAGCTCTTCGGCCTGTGGTTCATCCCGGGGCTGGACGAGGCCGAGCCGGTCCAGCTCGCCGATGGCGCGGCCGCCGCACTGGCGGTCATCGCGACGTGCCTCTCCATCCTCGCGGTCCTGCCCCACCGGAGCAGGCCCCGGCTGCACGTCCCGGTCCTGCCCCTCGCCGTGCTGCTGGCCGCCGTCGCCCTGGTCGGCGCCATCGCGACCTCCGGTCACCAGCACGCCGGCCACGACCAGGCCGACCACGACCACGCCGACGGCTCGCCGTGGGACCCCGCGCTCCCCATCGACCTCGGTGGCACCCCGGGAGTGACGCCGAAGCAGCAGGCGGACGCCGAGAACCTGGTCGCCGTCACCCTGGTCAGGCTCCCCCAGTGGACCGACCCGAAGTTCGCCGAGAGGTCGGGCTTCTTCAGCGCCGGCGACGGGAACACCGGGTTCGAGCACCTGATCAACGCGGAGTACCTCGGCGACGACCGCATCCTCGACCCCGACCACCCGGAGTCCCTCGTCTACGACGTTCGCAGCGGCAAGCGCACGCTGGTCGGCGCCATGTTCATGCTCGACTTCGGCACGACCCTGGACGACGTGCCGAACATCGGCGGGCCGCTCATCCAATGGCACACGCACGACAACCTGTGCAACGGCCCCCAAGGCACCCAGATCATCACCGACCTCGAGGCCGGTTGCCCGGCAGGCACGTCCCAGGTGGTCGCGCCCCCGATGGTGCACGTCTGGATCACCAAGAACCGGTGCGGGCCGTTCGCCTCGCTCGAGGGCGAGGCCGGGGGAACGGTCAAGGCCGGGGAGACCAAGCTGTGCGACCACACGCACGGCTCCGTCTGACGGACAGGTGAGGCCCGCTCGACAGCTCAGGTGAAGAGGAACACGCAGAGGGCAGTGACGCCGACGACGACGATGAGCACGCGCAGGACGGTGTCGGGGAGGCGACGGCCGACCGTCGCGCCGAGCTGGCCGCCCACCAGCGAGCCGGCGCCGATGAGGGCGACCACCTTCCAGTCGACGTCGGCCACGAAGACGAAGACCGCGCCGGCGACCAGGTTGACCAGCATGGCGAGCACGTTCTTGACCGCGTTGAGCCGCTGCAGGGTCTCGGGGATGCCGATGCCCATCACGGCCATCAGCAGCACGCCTTGGGCAGCACCGAAGTAGCCGCCGTACATGCCGGTCCCGAGCACTGCCGGCCAGACCCACCAGGCGCCGGCGCTCCCCCTGGTGTCCTCTCCCAGCGCTGCGTGCCTCTGCGCGACCCACCTCGAGATCCGCGGCTGCAGGACGACGAGCACCAGGCCCAGCGAGACGAGGATCGGCACGATCGCCTCGAACGCGCCCTCGTCGAGCACCAGGAGCAGCACAGCGCCGACCAAGCCGCCGGCCAGCGACGCCGTCGCGAGGCGGAGGACCCGAGGACGCTGGCCGACCAGCTCGCGCCGGTAGCCGATCGCGCCGGACAATGAGCCGGGCACCAGGCCGATGGTGTTGGACACGTTGGCCGTCACCGGTGGCACACCGAACGCGAGCAGGGTCGGGAACGTGATCAGCGTTCCCGACCCGACGACGGAGTTGATCGTGCCCGCGGCGAGTCCCGCGAGCCCGATCAACAGCGCTTCGAGCAGCGACACCCGCTAGCTGGCGGGCGGCGCGGGTGGAGCAGGGGGGTCGACCGGCTCAGCGGCGGCGGCCGCGGCCGATGCCGTGACAGCCACCGGCTCGGTGCCGCCGCTCGGGCCCGCCGCGTCCTGGGCGGCCGCGATCGCTTCCTGGACCGCCTTGTTGGCCTGGCTGAGCTCGCGGTCGTGGAGCGCGCCACTGCCGCCGAGCTTCTCCCGCTCGGTGCTGCCCATGTCGACCCGGGTCCGCGGGCCACCGGAGTCCTTCGGGATGCCCGAGATCTCGTGGATCGACGAGCCAAGACCCTCGATGGCGCGGGTGATCTCCGACGGGATGACCCACACCTTGTTGGCGCTCCCCTCGGCGATCTTGGGCATCATCTGGAGGTACTGGTAGGCCAGCAGCGACTGGTCCGGCTGCCCGTCGTGGATCGCCTGGAAGACCGTCTGGATGGCCTGGCCCTCACCCTGGGCCCGCAGGATCGACGACTCGCGGTCCGCCTGCGCCCGCAGGATCAGCGACTCCCGGTCACCCTCGGCGATCAGGATCGCGGACTGCTTGGTGCCCTCGGCGGTCAGGATCGCCGACTGGCGCTGGCCCTCGGCGGTCAGGATCACGCGCTCGCTTGTCACGGTCGGCGCGCATCTGCTTCTCCATCGCGTCCTTGATGGACGGCGGCGGGTCGATGCCCTTGATCTCGACCCGGTTGACGCGGATACCCCACTTGCCGGTCGCCTCGTCCAGCACACCGCGCAGCCCGTGGTTGATCTCCTCGCGGCTGGTCAGGGTCTGCTCGAGGTCCATGCCACCGACGATGTTGCGCAGCGTGGTCATGGTGAGCTGCTCGACGGCCTGGATGTAGTTGGCGATCTCGTAGGTCGCGGCGATCGGGTCGGTCACCTGGAAGTAGATGACGGTGTCGATCGAGACGACCAGGTTGTCCTCGGTGATCACCGGCTGCGGCGGGAAGCTCACGACCTGCTCGCGCAGGTCGATGAGGTAGCGCACCTTGTCGATGAACGGCATCACGATGTTGAGGCCGGCGGGCAGGGTCTGCTTGTACTTGCCGAACCGCTCCACGATGCCGGCGCGCGCCTGCGGCACGATCCGTACGGTCTTGGCGAGCACCGTGATCACGAAGATGAACAGCAGCAGCAGAAGGATGAGAACGATCAGACCGCCCATGGGCGTCTCCTCACTCGCAGTTGTGCAGGACAGACGTACGGCGGCCGCGGGTTGGTTCCCGCCGCGTGCGTCTCAGCTCACGACTCTAGGCGGGGCACGGGGTGGACATAGGCGGTGGCTCCCTTGATCTCGAGCACCTCGACGGTCTCGCCCGGCTCGATCGAGAGCGTGTCGTCGTAGGGCGAGGCGGTCCAGATCTCACCGCTGAGCTTGATGCGGCCGGTCTGGAGGCCGGTGATCCTCTCGGTCACGACGCCCTGCGAGCCCACCAGCTTGCCGTGGCCGAGCTGCAGGTCGGGCCCGGAGTGCAGCTTCTTGACCAGCGAGGGCCGGACCAGCGCGAGAGAGGCTGTGGCGACGCCGGCCGCGACCAGGGCCGACACGACGAAGGGGGCGCCCAGGAGGGCGCTCACCATCCCCGCGAGCGCACCACCTGCCAACATCAGCAGAATCAGGTCCATGCTGGCCAGCTCGGCAACACCAAGCACGATGGCCAGGCCCAGGAAGACCGCGGTGAGGTGGTCGCTGATCCAATCCATGCGCGAAACCTAGTGCATGCGTCGGCGGCGCGCGGCCCAACGATCGTCTGCCTTGTCGAGCACCAGGGGCATGCCGAACGTCGTCGAGAGGTTGGCCTCGGTGAGCACGTCGTCGAGGAGCCCAGCGGCGACGACGGCGCCGCCGCGGAGCAACAGTCCGTGGCTGAACCCGGGTGGGATCTCCTCCACGTGGTGCGACACCATCACCGTGGCTGGAGAGTCCGCGTCCATGGCAAGCACGGACAGCGTGGAGACCAGGTCCTCGCGGCCCCCGAGGTCCAGTCCGGCGCCCGGCTCGTCCAGCAGGAGCAGCTCGGGGTCGGTCATCAGCGACCGCGCGATCTGGACCCGCTTGCGCTCACCCTCGCTGAGGGTGCCGAACGTCCGGTCGGCCAGCTGGCCCGCACCCATCTCGCGTAGCAGCTCGGTGGCCCGGTCGTGGTCGAGGTCGTCGTAGTCCTCGCGCCAACGGCCGACGACGCCGTACGACGCCGACACGACCACGTCGTGCACGCGCTCACCACGCGGGATCCGCTCGCCCAGCGCCGCGCTGGTCAGGCCGATGCGCGGCCGCAGCTCGAACACGTCGACCGTGCCCAGCACCTCCTCGAGGATGCCCGCGACACCGGCCGTGGGATGGATCTGCGCGGCCGCGACCTGGAGGAGCGTGGTCTTGCCGGCGCCGTTGGGGCCGAGGACCACCCAGCGCTCGTCCTCCTCGACGACCCAGTCGATCGAGTCGAGCAGCACGGCCGCACCCCGCCGCACGCTCACCCCGGCGAACTCGATGACGGCGGACATGGCCGTCAGCCTATGCGCTGCGCGTAGCGTCTCCCGACGTGCCGAGCCCGCTGCCCGCGTCGATCCGTCTGGCCTGGTGGGGCACCGCCTGGCTGCGTGGCCACGTGGTCGCCGACCAGCTGATGGACGCCGTGGTCGGCGACGACGCGACCCACCTGCTGGGCGGCCTCGACGGCGACCCCGAGCCGCTGGTCACCGGCCTGGGTGCCCTGCGGTCGCGGGGCGCCGACGCGATCGGTGCAGCGATCCCGGCCGAGGGCGACCTGGTGGGCCTGGGTGGCCCCGCCGCCTTCAACTCCGCGGCTCTGGACGCCGGTGAGGCAGTCCTGGTCCTCGACGCAGCCGCGTTCGTCCTGCGTGGCCTCGTGCCGGACCGGGTCGGTGCTGTGGTCACCTGGCGCCCGATGCCCGCTGAGCGCCGCCAGCTGCCCGACATCGGCGAGTCCGACCGGCAGCTGCGGACCGCGATGCTCGAGTCCGCCGAGGCCCTGGCCCGGCTCGACGTGGCGCGCTGGCGCCCCGAGGTGGCCGACCGCCTGCTGAACCTTCGGCACCGGACCGCGGTCCTCGCGCCGCCCGGCGTGCCCGAGCGGTGCGCCGGCCTGGTCGCCCGTGCGCTGCAGGCCCTGGAGATCGCCGAGCTGGCTCTCCAGGACGACGGCGGCGCCCTGACCGCGCACGACGCGGAGGCTCGACGAGCGGCGATCACGCCGCTCGGCCGGGCGGGACGCCGAGCGCTGGTCGCCGCCGCTTCCCCTGAGGGCTGGCCGCCCCCCGGGACCGGACCGCGGAGGGCCGGCACCCAGCGATAGCCTCGACGCGCGATGGACGGCGACATGAACGGGGAACGGCGACCCGACACCCTGCTCATCACGCTGACGGGCAAGGACCGCCCCGGTGTCAGCTCAGCGATCTTTGCCACCCTGTCGCGGGCGGGCGTCGAGGTCGTCGACATCGAGCAGATCGTGCTCCGACGCCGGCTCGTCCTGGGCGTGCTCGTGACCGCTCCACGGGACTGGAAGAAGCTGCGGGCCGCGATCGAGGAGACGGCCGCCGGTCTCGGGATGACCGTGGAGGTCGAGCGGGGCAGCGGCGACAACCTGGCCCGCCGCGGTGGCCGCTCCCACGTCACCGTCATCGGCACGCCGCTCAAGGCCTCGGCCATGGCCGCGATCGTCGGACGGATCGCCGACAGCGGAGCCAACATCGACCGCATCGATCCGGATGGCGCGCTATCCGGTCACCGCCATCGACCTCCACGTCTCCGGTGTCGAGCCGGAGGGCCTGCGCGCGATCCTGGCCATCGAAGCGGCCGCCCAGGGCGTCGACATCGCCGTCCAGCCGGCCAACCTGCTCCGGCGCAGCATGCGACTGATCGTCATGGACGTCGACTCGACGCTCATCCAGGGCGAGGTCATCGAGATGCTCGCCGAGCATGCCGGCTACGGCAACGAGGTCGCCGAGGTCACCGAGGCGGCCATGCGGGGAGACCTGGACTTCGAGGAGTCGCTGCGCTCTCGGGTCAAGCTGCTCGAGGGGGTCCCCGTGTCGGCGTTCGACGAGGTGTACGAGGCCATCGTCCTCGCACCTGGCGCCCGCACGCTCGTACGAGTGCTGCGTCGTCTCGGCTACCGCTTCGCCTTGGTCTCGGGCGGCTTCAGCCAGATCACCGACCGGCTGGCCGCGGATCTCGGGATCCACTTCTCGCGGGCCAACGAGCTCGAGGTCGTGGACGGCAGGCTCACCGGCAACATCGTCGGCGACGTCGTGGACCGGGCCGGCAAGGCCAAGGCGCTCCGCGAGTTCGCGGCCGAGCTGGGCCTGACCGAGGCGGCGACCATCGCCATCGGCGACGGTGCCAACGACCTCGACATGCTCAACGCCGCCGGGCTGGGCATCGCCTACAACGCCAAGCCGATGGTCCGCGACGCCGCGGACACCGCGGTCAACGTGCCCTACCTCGACGCGATCATGTATCTCCTCGGCATCAGCCGGGAGGAGATCGAGGCGGCCGATCTCGAGGCCGGTGTCGTGACGCCGGCTCCGCCCGTGTGAGTTTCACCGGCCACCCGCAAGAACTCACGCTCACCCGCTGAAGGATCAGCGGGGCAGCAGGAGTCTCACCGGGTACCCGGTGAAACTCCTCAGCCGCGACCCACGTGGAACGCCACAGCCGCGGCAGAGGCTTCGTCAAGATCTGACCAGTCGCCGCCGTAGCAGAAGACGGTGACCGCACTGGTCGGGTAGTCCATGGCCAGCGACGCGCCGATGTCCTCGTCGCCCGCGCCGTCGTCGAGGATCGCGGCGAGCGAGGCCATCGTCGGGTTGTGGCCGACCATGATCACGCTGGTGACACCGCGATCGACCTGGCGCAGCAGGTCCAGGGCCGTCTGCGTGCCGGCCGAGTACAGGCCCTCGTCCAACTCCGCTTCCAGGTCCCAGCCGGCGCCATCGGCCACTGCCTCCCAGGTCTCCTGGGTCCGGACGGCGGCCGACACCAGCGCCAGCTCCGGCGCGAAGCCCTGCGCGCCCAACCACCGACCCGCCTCCGCGGCGTCGGCGTGACCACGCTCGGCCAGGCGGCGCTCGAAGTCGGTCGCACCCGTCTGCTCTGCCTTGGCATGGCGCATCACGACGATGGTCCTCACGCGGGGCATCTTCTCAGCACCTAGGGTGGGCTGCATGCCTGGCCCGCTCATGATCATCGGCGGCGCCGAGGACAAGCTGCGCAAGCGCCGGATCCTCAAGGAGTTCGTGGCCGCCGCGGGTGGCCTCGAGGCCCGCATCGCGGTGATCCCCACCGCATCCTCGCTCGGGGCCGAGATCGTCGACGTGTACGACGCCCTGTTCCGCGCCGAGGGTGCGGCCCAGGTGACCGAGGTCCGACCGGACACCCGTGAGGAAGCGCAGGACGAGGACCTGGTCAAGCGCCTCCACGAGGCGACCGGGATCTTCATGACCGGTGGCAACCAGCTCAAGCTGAGCTCGATCGTGTGCGGCACGCCGGTCGGCGACGCCATCGTGGCCGCCCACGAGCGCGGCACCGTCGTGGCCGGAACCTCGGCGGGCGCCAGCATCCAGTCCAGCCACATGGTCGCGTTCGGAGTCGGAGGCTCCACGCCCAAGCAGCGGATGACCCAGGTCGCCGCCGGGCTGGGGCTCTTGACCTCGACCGTGATCGACCAGCACTTCGACCAGCGCAACCGCTACGGTCGACTGCTGATGATCGTCTCCCAGTCTCCCTCGCTGCTCGGGCTCGGCATCGACGAGGACACAGCTGCGATCGTGGAGAGCGACGAGGACGGTCACGAGGTCCTGCGAGTGCTGGGCCGGGGGGCCGTGACGGTCATGGACCCCGCCAACATCGTGACGAACGCCTTCGAGGCACCGCGCTCCGCGCCTCTCCTGTCCAGCGGCATCGTCCTCCACGTGCTTCCGCAGGGGGCGCGTTTCGATCTCACCAGCCGGTCGTTGCTGCCGGTCGTGCCGTCCGCCGACCCGACCGAGGAAGCCGAGATCGCCGAGGCCGGACGCGACCTGCGCCAGATGGCCCGCGACATCGCGGCGGGTGACGCCTCCCCCACGGTGCTCCGGCGCCGACTGCGACGTTCACGCGACGCCCGGCGCGCGATCCGCTCCGACTCCCACGCCGACGAGGAGATCCAGTGATGACGGAACGCCCGACCCCCGACCTGGCCATCGTCGAGACCCGTGTCTATCGCGGCGCCAACATCTGGTCGTACGACAAGGCGATCCACCTCGTCGTGGACCTCGGCTCCCTCGAGAAGTTCCCGACCAACACCATCCCAGGCTTCACCGACAACATTCTGGCCATGCTCCCCGGCCTGCGGGAGCACTCGTGCTCGCGCGGTCGACGGGGCGGATTCGTCGAGCGGCTCGACGAGGGCACCTGGCTCGGCCACGTCGCCGAGCACGCGGCACTCGCGCTCCAGCAGGTCGTCGGCCACGACATCCGGCGCGGCAAGACCCGGGCGGTGAAGGGTCAGCCGGGCCAGTACAACGTGGTCTTCGGCTACGTCGACGAGCAGGTCGGCCTCGCGGCCGCCAAGCTCGCGGTGCGGCTGGTCAACCACCTCGTCCTGCCCGATCCCGAGCTCGACTGGGACGCCGAGCTCGAGGCGTTCATCCTGCGCGCCGAGCGCACGGCCTTCGGTCCCTCGACGCAGGCCATCCTCGACGAGGCTGTCTCACGCGACATCCCGTGGATCCGGCTCAACCAGTACTCCCTGGTCCAGCTCGGCCAGGGCGTCCACGCGAAGCGGATCCGGGCGACGATGACCTCCGCGACCTCGGCCATTGCCGTCGACATCGCCTCGGACAAGGACCTCACGACCCGTCTGCTCGGCGCCGCCGGACTTCCGGTGCCGAAGCAGGAGTCGGTGCGTACCGCCGACCAGGCCGTCCGGGTCGCCGACCGCATCGGCTTCCCGGTGGTGCTCAAGCCGCTCGACGGCAACCACGGGCGTGGCGTGTGTCTCGACCTGATGAGCGAGGCGGACGTCCGCGAAGCGTTCGAGATCGCCAAGGGCGAGTCCCGGCGTGGGGTGGTCGTGGTCGAGTCGCTGATCGTCGGCAAGGACTATCGTTGCCTGATCATCGACGGCCGCGTGGCCGCGATCGCCGAGCGTGTCCCCGCCTCGGTCACCGGTGACGGCAACTCGACCATCGAGCAGCTCGTCGACACCGCCAACGCCGACCCGCGTCGCGGTGTCGGCCACGAGAAGGTGCTCACCCGGATCAAGGTCGACGACGCCGCGGTCGAACGGGTGCGCGACCAGGGGTTCGCAATGACCGACGTCCCACCCGAGGGACTGATGGTCAAGCTCGCCCTCACCGGCAACATGTCGACCGGCGGCATCTCCATCGACCGCACGTTCGAGGCACACCCGGAGAACGTCGAGATCGCCGAGGAGGCCGCCCGGATGGTCGGCCTCGACATCGCCGGCATCGACTTCATCTGCCCCGACATCACCGAGCCGGTCCGCGAGACCGGCGGTGCGATCTGCGAGGTCAACGCGGCACCGGGCTTCCGGATGCACACGCACCCGACCATCGGTGAGCCGCAGTTCATCGCCAAGCCGGTCGTGGACATGCTGTTCCCGCCCGGGGCGACCTCGCGGATCCCGATCGTGGCCGTCACCGGCACCAACGGCAAGACGACCACCTCGCGGATGATCAGCCACATCTTCAAGGGCATGGGCCGCAAGGTCGGCATGACCTCGACCGACGGTGTCGTCATCGACGAGCGGCTCGTCATCCGCGCCGACGCGTCCGGCCCGCGGTCCGCGCGGATGGTCCTCCAGAACCCCCGCGTCGACTTCGCGGTCTTCGAGGTCGCCCGCGGTGGCATCCTGCGCGAGGGGCTCGGCTATGAGCGCAACGACGTCGCAGTGGTGCTCAATGTGCAGCCCGACCACCTCGGCCTGCGCGGCATCGACACCGTCGAGCAGCTCGCCGACGTCAAGGCCGTTCTGGTCGAGGCGGTGCCACGCGACGGGCATGCCGTGCTGAACGCCGACGACCCGCTGGTCCGAGAGATGCGCCGGCGCTGCTCCGGGCAGGTCGTCTGGTTCTCGATGGACGAGCCCGGCTCGGAGACCCGCGACATGATCGATGCCCACTGCCGCCGTGGCGGCAAGGCGCTGGTCCTCAACCCGTCCGAGCGCGGCGAGATGATCGTGGTCAAGCACGGTCCGCGCGAGATGCAGCTCGCCTGGACCCACCTGCTCCCCGCCACCTTCGCCGGGCGGGCTCGGATGAACGTCCAGAACGCGCTGGCAGCAGCCGCCGCCGCGTTCGCCGTCGGGGCCCCGTTGCACGACATCCGGCAGGGCCTGCGCTCGTTCTCGACGAACTACTACCTCTCCCCCGGCCGACTCAACGAGGTCGAGGTCAACGGCGTCAACGTGATCGTCGACTACTGCCACAACGCGCCGGGCATGAAGATGCTCGGCGACTTCGTGGACCGGGTCGGTGACTCGATGGAGTCGGCCCACGACCTGGCGCGTCTCTCGCGGATCGGCGTGATCGCCACCGCGGGCGACCGCCGCGACGAGGACATGCGCGAGCTCGGCCACATCGCCGCACAGCACTTCGATGTCGTCATCATCCGCGAGGACGTCGCCCTGCGGGGACGCGACCGCGGCGAGGTCGCGTCCTTCGTGATGGACGGGGTCCGGACCGCCATGTCCGAGGGCGCCCGGTGCAAGCAGGTCGAGGAGTGCCTCGACGAGATCGAGGCGGTCCGGCACGCCATGGCGCGCGCCAACAAGGGCGACCTCGTGGTGATCTGCGTCGACAAGCACGGCGAGGTGATGACCGAGCTCGAGAACTGGTCTCCGCAGGCCCAGGCCGGCGCGGGCGCCTCCTCGGACGCACCGGCCGCGGACCCTGACTACGTCGCCGCCACCCCGTCGGAGTCCTGAGCGACTCGGACCTTGTCCGCCACGGTCGCAGGACTGTCGACCGTGGCGCCCTGCTCGTCGAGCCAGTCGTAGACCTCCCGCTGCTCCGCGTGGCACATCAGGCCGACGACATCACCGGGTAGAGCCTGACCCACCAGGGCGGAGAGGCAGGCGACTTCGGTGGGGTAGGCCGGGACGTCGCCGACCCCCACCCGTGCCGCCCCTGCCCTCAGGAGCCCCTCAAGCTCGTCGACCGTCTTGCCGCGCAGGTACTTCGTCTTGTGCCCGATGGCCACGATGTCGCTGTCGCGGGCACCGATCTCGCCGAGCGCCTCGAGCAGCTCGTCGGTGCGGTCCCCGACCGCCCCCAGACCGAGCAGCACCCGGCGTCCTGGCGGTCGCAGCCCGGACAGGACCTCGAGCAGCGCCTCGAGACTGGCCTCGTTGTGGGCCGAGTCGATCACCACGGTGACGGCGCCTTGGTCGCGAGCGATCGAGAAGATGTTCATCCGGCCCGGGTTGTGCTGTGGGCCAGGGTGGAACGTGCGCAGGCCCTCGATGACCTGTGCCCGAGGAATCCCGATCGCCAAGGTGGCCGAGGAGGCGGCGAGCGCGTTCTCGACGTTGAAGCGGGAGAGTCCGGACAGCGTGATCGGCACGTCGACCAGTTCGACGAGCGGGTCAGCGTCCGCACCTGGCGTCAGGATCGAGATCCAGCCGTCGATGACAGTGGTCGCTCGGCCACCGGCGTCGAGCACCTCACGGATCGCCGGTGACGACGCGTCACGGGAGAACACCCAGTGCTGGGCCTTGATCATCGGGCGCATCGCCACGACCCGCGGGTCGTCGCCATTGAGGACCGCCCACCCGCTCGTGCGGGTGATCCGGGGCACGACGCTCTTGACCTCGGCCAGCTGCTCGAGGGTGTCGATGTCGTGCAGCCCGAGATGGTCGGCCGTGATGTTGGTGACCACGGAGACGTCGTTCCGCGTCAGCCCGACGCCTTTGAGCAGGATGCCGCCGCGTGCAGTCTCGGTGACGGCGAGCTCGACGTTCTTGTGCGCGAGGACTCGACCCGCGCCACTCGGCCCGGAGTAGTCGCCGGCCTCGACGAGCTCCCCGTCGACATAGATGCCGTCGGTGCTGGACCAGCCGACCAGCCGACCGTCGGCCCTGGCGATGTGGGCGATCATCCGCGAGGTCGTGGTCTTGCCGTTGGTCCCCGTCACGGCGACCACCGGGATGCTCGGCGTGATCGTGTGCGGCTTCGCTCCGGGCTCGGAGTCTCGCACCGTCGCGGCTACCCGACCCACGGTCTCCTCGACGTCGCCTCGCGCTACGGCGTCCAGCACCTCAGCCACGGCCCGGCCCATCGCCTGGGCGCGCTCCCGGTTCCGCCACGGGTACGCGACCACGATCCGATGCTGGGTCGCTGGTCGGCACGGACCCGGACGCCGAGCCGCGACGTGCCGGCCTCGGTGGCGATCTCGCGGACGAGTCGTCCCACTGCCCGCAGGGCGAACCGCTGCCGGAAGCCCGAGTCGGGTGCCCCCGGCCGGGCGTCCCTCAGCCCGATCCGGGAGGCGAAGCGCTTCGCGGACTCCTCCGATGCCGCGGCCAGCCCGCCGATGTCCAGGGTCAGCTTGATCGCGGCCCGGGGGAAGTAGAGGTTGGGGCCCTCCAGGACCCGCAGCTCGACGAGGGACAGCGGCTCCGAGGTCACGGGCCGGACGTTACCGAGTGCCGGCTTTCGACACACCGGTCACCGACCTCGCGAGCTCGGCGGTCCTTGTCAGGCACCCATCGCGTGGAAGCCACCGTCGACGTGCACGATCTCGCCGGTCGTCGCCGGGAACAAGTCGGACAGCAGTGCGCAGACCGCCTTGGCCGTGGGCTCGTGGTCGGCGTTGTCCCAGCCCAGCGGCGCGCGGGTGCTCCACATCGACTCCAGGTCCTCGAACCCGGGGATCGCCTTCGCTGCCAGGGTCTTGAGGGGCCCGGCCGAGACCAGGTTGACCCGGATGCCGTGCGGGCCCAGGTCGCGCGCGAGGTAGCGAGAGGTCGACTCCAGGGCGGCCTTGGCCACGCCCATCCAGTCGTAGGCCGGCCACGCGACCGTCGCGTCGAAGGTCAGGCCGACCACGGAGCCACCACCCGACATCAGTGGGCGGGCTGCCTCGGTCAGCGACTTCAGGGAGTATGCCGAGACCTGCACCGCCTGGGCGACGTCCGGCCACGGGCCCTCCAAGAACTTGCCGCCCGAGCAGCGTCTCCGGGTTGCCGTAGGCGATCGAGTGCACGACGCCGTCCAGCCCGTCGACGTGCTCGCGCACCTGGTCGGCCAGCCCCGCGAGGTGCTCGTCGTCGGTCACGTCGAGCTCGAGAACCGGCGGCTCGGTCGGCAGCCGCTTGGCGATCCGCCGGGTGATGCCGAGCGCGCGCCCGAAGTTGGAGATCAGCACGGTCGCGCCCTGCTCCTGCGCGACTTCGCAGCCGCGAAGCCGATCGAGCTGTCCATGGTCACGCCGGCGACCAGGATCCGCTTGCCGTCGAGGATGCCACTCATGTCTTCAGTGCCCCATTCCCAGTCCACCGTCGACCGGGATCACGGCCCCGGTGACGTACGCCGCCCCGTCGCCCGCCAGCCAGACGACCGCCGAGGCGACCTCCTCCGGCGCGGCGTAGCGCCCGAGCGGCACCTGCGCCTTGATCAGCGACCTTCTGCTCGTCGGTGAGCACGCCGGTCATGTCGGTCTCCACGAACCCGGGCGCGACCACGTTGGCGGTGATCGATCGCGAGCCGAGCTCACGGGCGATCGACCGCGCCATGCCGACCAGACCCGACTTCGACGCGGCGTAGTTGACCTGTCCGGCCGAGCCGAGGAGACCCACGACCGAGGAGATGAAGACGATCCGCCCGCGCTTGAGTCGCAGCATCCCCTTGGAGGCACGCTTGGCGAGTCGGAACGACGCCGGTCAGGTTCGTGTCGATGACCGAGGACCAGTCCTCCTCCGACATCCGGAGCAGCAGCGTGTCCTTGGTGATGCCGGCGTTGGCCACCAGAACCTCGACGGGACCGTGGGCCTCCTCCACCTGCGCGAAGGCCGCCTCGACCGCGGCGGCGTCGGTGATGTCGCACCGGACGTCCAGAGTGCCCTCGGGGGCGCCGCCGTTGCGGGTGGTCACGGCGACCTTGTCGCCGCGCGCGACGAACGCCTCGGCGATGGCACGGCCGATGCCGCGGTTGCCGCCGGTGACCAGGACGGATCTCGGTTCTGACACGTCAGCGACGCTAACGACTACCGATGGGTAGGCCGAACCTGCCACGCGGGGCGCCGACCCGCATCAGTCGTCCTCGAGGCGGAAGCCGATCTTCATACCCACCTGGAAGTGGCTGACCTTCCCGTCCTTGACCTGGCCCCGGACCTGGGTCACCTCGAACCAGTCGCAGTGCCGCAGCGTCTTGGCGGCCCGCTCGACACCGTTGTGGATGGCCTGCTCGAGGCCCTCCGGAGAGGTTCCGACGATCTCGGTGACGCGGTAGGTGCGGTTGGTCATGCGTCGAGCCTAGGGCCACCGCCCCCGACGTACAGTGGCGTCATGGCACGGGATCAGGCGCAACACGAGCGGGCGGTGCGCATCACGACCGCCGCGGAGAGTCGCAATGCCGACATCGCGATCCGGCAGCGGCGCTACCTGCTGTCGATGAGCCTCGGACGATCTGCTTCGTCGGCGCGATCATGGCCTCCCTCGCCGGCATCCACTGGCTCTGGCCGATCTTGATCGTCGGCGCCCTCGTGCTGCCCTACGTCGCGGTGGTGATGGCCAACGCGGCCAGCCCACGCAGCGACGGGTTCGAACTGCTCGACCAGGGGCTCGGACGATCCGAGCTGACGCCCGCCAGTCCCGGTGACGAGCAGGCGGTCCACACCAGTACGCGCCCGGCCAACAGCGCCGGTTGACTTCCGCCAGCCGCGTGCAAGACTTGGAATGCTGGCCAGGTTCGCCCTCGGTCGGTGTGGTGCCGGACAGCTCTCCCCGTGGTTGGCCGGCACCACTTGCCATGTTCAGGGACCTCTGATGGACGACATCTGCTCCGCCAAGGGCTGCCATGTCGAGGCCGTCTGGGCGCTGCTCTGGAACAACCCCAAGCTGCACACGTCCGAGCGCCGCAAGGTCTGGCTGGCTTGCGCCGAGCACCGGGAGTCTCTCAGCGAGTTCCTGGGCGCACGGTCGTTCCTGCTCGAGGTGGTAGCGCACGAATCCGGCGCCGATCTCTCGATCTGACGTCGGTCCCAGCCTCCGCTGCGGAGGTTTCGACACGGCCGGTTCCGGCCTCGCACGCCCGTCCGGATGGCCTGCTCAACCGCCTATCGCCGACATCGGTCGGTCCGGCTGGAGGAACGTCGGGTCGTCGATGCCGTGGCCGGGCAGCTTGCCCGCCATCGCGATCACCCAGCGGTCGGCGAGCTCGGCGTCGATCTGCCCCGGACCGCATCGCGGTGCGCAGGTCGGACTCCTCGCGCGCGAACAGGCAGTTGCGCACCTGCCCGTCGGCGGTGAGCCGGACCCGGTCGCAGTCGCCGCAGAACGGTCGCGTCACCGACGCGATGACACCGACGGTCGCCGGGGCCCCCGTCGACGGCCAACAGCTCGGCCGGGGCGCTGCCCCGCGGCTCCTCGGCGGGGGTCAGCGCGATAGCGGGTCTCGAGGGACGTCGAAGATCTCGTCCGCGGTGACCATGGCCTGCCGGTCCCAGCCGTGCTGGGCGTCCAGGGGCATCTGCTCGATGAAGCGCAGGTCGTAGCCGTGCTGGAGGCACCACTCCAGGAGCTCGGGCGCCTGGTCGTCGTTGACACCTCGCAGCAGCACGGCGTTGACCTTGATCGGTCCGAGCCCGGCGGCCCTTGCGGCCGCCAGCCCCTCGACGACGTCCTGGAACCGGTCCCGCCGGGTGATCTCGCGGAAGGTGTCGTCGCGAACCGTGTCGAGGCTGACGTTGATCCGGTCGAGCCCGGCCGCGGCGAGCGCGGACGCGGTGCGGGACAGCCCGAGCGCGTTGGTGGTCAGCGACGTCTCGGGACGCGGTGTCAGCTCGGTGGTACGTCGAACGATGTCGGCCAGGCCGCGGCGCAACAGCGGCTCGCCGCCGGTGAAACGGACCTCGGTGATCCCCAGACGTTCGACGCCGACGCGCACCAGACGGACCACCTCGTCGTCGGTCAGGACCGACTCGTTCGCGAGCCAGTCGAGGCCCTCCTCCGGCATGCAGTAGGAGCAGCGCAGGTTGCACCGGTCGGTCAGCGACACGCGCAGGTCCGTGGCGACCCGACCGTAGCTATCCGAGAGGTGCATGGGTCCATGGTAGGCGCCGGGCGGCTGGTCGAGGAGCGGTCGGGCACGGGCGCCCGCGTACTGTCGGGTCGTGCGTTCGTGGGGCTTCCTGCTGAGCCGGCGCTGGGTCCTCTTCGCACTCACGGTGGTGGCCCTGGTCGCGGGCACAGTCTGGCTGGGCAACTGGCAGTTCGACCGGCTGACCGAGCGCAAGGCCGACAACGCGGTCGTCCGGGCCAACGAGGTCATGGAGGCGGTCCCCGTCACCGACGTGCTCGCCCCAGCGCGCCCGGTCGGCGCGGACGACGAGTGGCGACTCGTCCAGGCCTCCGGCACGTACGCCGCGGAAGACGCCGTCGTCGTGCGCTACCGCACCCGCGACGGTGTCTCGGGTGTCGACGTGGTCGTCCCTCTGGTCACGGCCGACGGCTCCGCCCTGCTCGTCGACCGCGGCTGGCTCGAGACCGACCCGAGCGGCCGCGACCGTGGCGACCTCCCGGACCCGCCCGCCGGCGAGGTGACGGTGACCGGCTGGGTGCGGGCCGACGGCTCGGGCGACAGCACCCAGGTCAGGAACCAGTCGACCAGGGCGATCTCGAGCGCCACCATCGGCGAGGCCCTCGGCCGCGACGTGTTCGGCGGCTTCGTCGAGCTCAGGGACGAGGACGGGAGACCCGCCGAGGGGCTCGACCCCGGTGGAGCTGCCGGAGCTGGGCAACGGCCCGCACTTCTTCTACGGGCTCCAGTGGTGGTTCTTCGGCGTCCTCGCGGTGTTCGGGTTCTGCTACCTCGCCTGGGACGAACGCCGCCACGGCCCCCGAGGCGAGCGCACGGTCCGCAAGCAGCCTCACAGGGCCCGCAGCATCCCGCCGTCGACCGGGAGCATGGCGCCGGTGACGAAGGACGCCGCGGGCGACAACAGGAAGGCCGCGGCCCGACCGAACTCCTCCGGCTCGCCGTAGCGGCCGAGCGGGATCGTCTGGACGGCGGCCCGCTGCGCGGCCGCGGCGTCACCGGTCGACGCGTCCAGCTCGGCGACCCGGTCGGTGCCGATGCGTCCGGGCAGGAGCCCGTTGACCCGGACACCGCGGGCTCCGAGCTCGTCGGCGAGAGTCTTGGCGACCATGGCGAGGCCGGGTCGCAGCCCGTTGGAGAGGGCCAGGTTGCCGACCGGCTGACGCACGCTCGTCGACAGCACCATCGCGATCGCCCCACCCTCGCCGAGGACGAGCCCGATCTCCCGGGCGAGCCGGACGCCTCCGAGGAACACCGAGTCGAAGGCACCGCGCCACTGGTCGTCGGTCATCTGCATCGCGGGACCCGCGGGTGGCCCACCGACACTGATCAGGGCGCCGTCGAGGCGTCCCCAGCGCTCGTGGGCGGCAGCGATGAGTCGAGACGGGGTGTCTGCCTCGGCGTTGTCCGCGACGACGGTCCGGACGGAGTCACCGTGGGCGTTCGCAACCTGGTCCAGCGACTCCGCGGAACGGCCCGAGACCACGACCCGGGCGCCCTCGGCGACCAGGACGTCGAGCGTGGCCAGGCCGAGGCCGCGTGATCCCCCGGTGACGACGTAGACGCGGTCCTTGAGCTGGAGGTCCATCCCTCGAGCCTAGGAGGCTCACGGCCGCACCGTCAGTTGATGGGTTGGATGCGAGGTGGGCCGAGGGCTAGGCAGGCACGCTGCTGTCGGCGAACTGGGTGCGGTAGAGATCGGCGTACAGCCCGCCTTCGGCCAGCAGCTCGGCGTGGGTGCCCTGCTGGACGATCCGGCCATCCTCGAGCACCAGGATCAGGTCGGCGTTGCGGACCGTCGACAACCGGTGCGCGATCACCAGCGACGTGCGACCGGCGAGCGCCGCGTCCAGCGCCACGCTGCACCGCGGCCTCCGACTCGGAGTCGAGGTGCGCGGTGGCCTCGTCGAGGACGACGATGGCCGGCGCCTTGAGCAGCAGCCGGGCGATGGCCAGCCGCTGCCTCTCGCCACCGGAGAGCCGGTAGCCACGGTCGCCGACGACCGTGTCGAGGCCGTCGGGCAGGCCTCGCACCAGCGCGCCGATCTGGGCCGCCTCGAGCGCCGACCAGATGTCGGCGTCCGGAGCGTCGCGGCCGCGCGTAGAGAAGGTTGGCCCGGATGGTGTCGTGGAACATGTGCGCGTCCTGGGTGACGTAGCCGACCACGTCCTCGAGCGACTGCAGGGTGACGTCGCGCACGTCGTGCCCGCCCACCCGCACGGCGCCACTGTCGACGTCGTAGAGCCGGGCGACGAGGTGGGTGATCGTGGTCTTGCCGGCCCCTGAAGGCCCGACGAGCGCGACCATCTGGCCGGTCTCGGCGGTGAAGGTGATGTCGTGCAGCACCTGCGGTGGTCGGCCGCGACTCGGTCCGGGCCACGACCTCGAGAGACGCCAGCGAGATGTCGTCGGCGCCGGGATAGGTGAACGCGACGTGGTCGAACTCCAGGCGCGAGGCGGTCCGCGGCAGCCGCACGGCTGGGTGCCTCTCCTTGATGAGCGACGGGCAGGTCCAGAACCTCGAAGACGCGCTCGAAGCTGACCAGCGCGGTCATCACGTCGATCCGGACGTTCGAGAGTCCCTGGAGCGGGCCCAGGAGCCGCAGCAGCAGGGTCGCCAGAGCCAGCAGGGTGCCGACGGTGAGGGTGCCGTCGATGACCAGCCGTCCGCCGACGCCGTAGACCAGGGCCGTCGCGAGCGCGGGGACGGCCAGCATCGACGCGGTGAAGATCCGGGTGACGAGCGAGATCCGGATGCCGAGGTCACGGACGACGGCGGCCTTGCCTGCGAAGAGCTCGTCCTCCTCGCCGCGGCGGCCGAACAGCTTGAGCAGCATCGCGCCGCCGACGTTGAACCGCTCGGTCATCAGGTTGCCCAGGTCGGCGTTGCCGTCCATCTGCTGCCGGGTCAGGCCCGCCAGCTTGCCGCTGACGAACCGGGAGACCAGGAACAGCAACGGGAACATCGCCAGGCACATCAGGGTGACCTGCCAGCTCAGGGCCAACATGGTGATGCCGACGACGACGACCGCGATGGAGTTGGCCACGGTGCTCGACAGCGTGGTGGTGAACGCGCGTTGGGCGCCGATGACGTCGTTGTTGAGCCGGGACACCAGCGCACCGGTCTGGGTGCGGGTGAAGAACGCGAGCGACTGGCGCTGGACGTGCCCGAAGACCCGGGTGCGGAGGTCGAAGATCAGGCCCTCCCCGATGCGCGACGAGAGCCAGCCGCTGATCACGGAGAGGAACGCGTTGACCAGCGCCACACCGGCCATGGCGAGCGCCAGGGTGGCCACGAGTCGGTGGTCGCCCTTGAGGATGCCGTCGTCCACGATCCGCTGGACGAGCAGCGGCACGACCACGACCATCGCCGCGTCGACGACGGTCAGCGCCAGGAAGACACCGATGAGGCGGCGGTGCGGCCTGGCGAAGGCCACGACACGCCGGACGGTGCCGCGGTCGAGGCGGTTGTTGACGACGCTGCGATCGGAACGGAGGTGGCGGAACGCTGCTCCTGGTCCGGGCCCGTGCATGCTCATGGGCACTCCTCCTGCGATGGTCCCTGGATCGGCGTCGTGCTCAGCCCGTCATGAGTGCTGCGAGCTCGCGGAAGCGCCGGGTCTGGGCCTCGCGTTCCAGACGGCGCTGCTCCTCCAGGTCGGCGGCGGCCGCGCTCTGCAGCAGCCTCTTGGTCTCGGACACCGCGCCCGCGAGCGGTGCGGTCAGAGCAGCAACGAGGTCGAGGACCGTGCTGTCCAACGCTTCGGCTGGGACGGCGGTGAGCGCCAGGCCGATGTCCACAGCCTCCGCGGCGCCGACCATCCGTGCCGTGGCGCAGATCTCGAGTGCTCTTGCGTAGCCAACAGCCTCGACCAAGGGTTTTGTTCCCGTCAGGTCCGGCACCAGCCCGAGCGTGGACTCCTTCATCGAGAACTTGGCGTCCTCGGTCACCACTCGGAGGTCGCAGCTCAGCGCCAGCTGGAAGCCCGCACCGATGGCGTAGCCCTGCACCGCGGCGATGCTGACGAACCGCGGGTCCCGCAGCCAGGTGAACCCCTGTTGATAGCCGTCGATCGCCTCGCTCACGGCCGCGTCGTCCAGCGACAGGAGACGCGTGATGTCACCGGTCGCCGGGTCGAGGATCGCCCGGTCCAGGCCGGCCGAGAAGCTGTGCCCCTTGCCCCGCAGCACGACGACCCGGACCTCGTCCGGCAGTGCGGCACCGAGGTCCGCCAGCCCCCGCCACATCGCAGGCGTCTGCGCGTTGCGCACGTGCGGGACGGTCCAGTGTCACGGTGGCCACCGCACCCTCGCGCGAGAGCGCCAGGCCGGCCTCGGCGAGGCGATCGGGAGTCATGGCGGTGAGCGTACGGCGCCCGACCGACGCTCACGCCAAGGCGATCAGGTCGGCGTAGTCGTCGTTCCACAGGTCCTCGACGCCGTCGGGCAGGATCAGCACCCGCTCGGGCTCGAGCGCCAGCACCGCGCCCTCGTCGTGACTGACCAGGATGATGGCCCCCTCGTAGGACCGGATCGCGGCCAGGACCTCCTCGCGGGACGCCGGGTCGAGGTTGTTGGTGGGCTCGTCGAGCAGCAGGACGTTGGCGCTGGAGACGACGAGTGCGGCCAGGGCGAGACGGGTCTTCTCGCCGCCGGACAGGACCTTGGCCGGCTTGTGCGCGTCGTCGCCCGAGAAGAGGAAGGAGCCGAGGACCGAGCGGGCCTCGGTGTCGGTGAGCTGGGGGGCTGCGCTCTGCATGTTCTCGAGCACGGTGCGGTCGGTGTCGAGGGTCTCGTGCTCCTGGGCGTAGTAGCCGATCTTGAGCCCGTGCCCGGGCAGCACCCTGCCCGTGTCCGAGCTGGTCGACCCCCGCCAGGATCCGCAGCAGCGTGGTCTTGCCGGCGCCGTTGAGCCCCAGGACCACCACCCGTGAACCCTTGTCGATGGCCAGATCGACGTCGGTGAACACCTCGAGGGACCCGTAGGACTTGGAGAGCTCGGCCGCGGTGAGCGGGGTCTTGCCGCAGGCGGCGGGGGCGGGGAAGGCGATCCGGGCGACCTTGTCGGCCGCGCGCTCCCCCTCGAGGCCGGCCATCAGCCGCTCGGCACGCTTGAGCATCGACTGGGCGGCCTGGGCCTTGCTCGCCTTGGCGCGCATCCGGTTGGCCTGGTCGGTCAGCGTCTTCGCCTTGTTCTCGGCGTTCATGCGCTCGCGCCTGCGGCGCTTCTCGTCGGTCTCGCGCTGCTGGAGATAGGCCAGCCAGCCCATGTTGTAGATGTCGATCTCGGCCCGGTTGGCGTCGAGGTGGAGCACCTTGTTGACGGTCTGGCCGAGCAGGGCGGTGTCGTGGCTGATCACGATCAGCCCACCCCTGTAGGAGGTCAGGAAGTCGCGCAGCCAGACGATCGAGTCCGCGTCGAGGTGGTTGGTGGGCTCGTCCAGCAGCATGGTGTCAGCCCCGGAGAACAGGATCCGCGCCAGCTCGACGCGTCGCCGCTGGCCACCGCAGAGCGTGGAGAGCGGCTGGCCGAGGACCCGGTCCTCGATGCCGAGGCTGGACGCGATCTGCGCGGCCTCGGCCTCGGCGGCGTACCCGCCGCCGGCGTGCAGCTCGGCGTCGGCCCGCTCGTAGCGGCGCATCGCGTGGTCCCGGACCTGTGGGTCGTCGCTGCCCATCTCGGTCTCGGAGGCGCGCAGGCGGCGGACGACGTCGTCGAGCCCGCGCGCGGACAGGATCCGTTCGCGGGCGAGCACGTCGGGGTCACCCGTGCGCGGGTCCTGCGGGAGGTAGCCGACGGTCCCGGTGCTCTGCACCGTTCCCGCAGCGGGCAGCGCCTCGCCGGCGAGGATCTTGGTGAGCGTGGTCTTGCCGGCGCCGTTGCGCCCGACCAGCCCCACCTTGTCCCCGGCGGCGACGCGGAAGCTGACGCCTTCCATCAGGAGCCGCGCACCGGCTCGGACTTCCAGCTGGTGGGCGGTGATCATGTGATGGTTAGTGTATTGGCGTGCGGTTCAACCCGAAGGCCACCATCGACACTGGCCGAACCCGTGACGCTGGTCAAGGGCGCGCCGGCGGGGGTCTGAGCGGCTTCCCGATCCCTTCCGGAGCCGCTGGCGGCGGTATCGGTGGGATCATCGTGATCGTCCTGATCTTCCTGGTGGTGCAGTTCGCCGGCGGGGGTCTCGGCGGCGGGACGAGTCCCGGCACCCAGACCGAGACCGACCGCTACAACGAGTGCGAGACGGGTGCAGACGCCAACGAGAGCGCGGACTGCGCGCGCGCCCTGGTCGAGAACTCGCTCGAGGGCTACTGGGACGCCAACCTGCAGCAGCAGACCGGAACGCGCTTCGCCCCCACCAGTGTCGTGACGTTCACCGAGGCGGTCTCCACCGGCGGCTGCGGCAACGCCAGCTCCGCGGTGGGACCGTTCTACTGCCCGCTCGACAAGACCATCTACCTCGACTCGACCTTCTTCGAGCAGGTGCTGGAGGGTCAGCTCGGCGGGCGGGGCGGAGACTTCGTCGAGCCCTATGTGCTGGCCCACGAGTACGGCCACCACATCCAGAACCTGCTGGGCACGATGGGGCAGGTCAAGACCCAGCAGGGTCCCAACAGCGACGCCGTGCGCCTGGAGCTCCAAGCCGACTGCTACGCGGGCATGTGGACCAAGGGTGCGATGACGACCACGGACGCCCAGGGCGTCAAGATCTTCGACAAGATCGACCGCGCCGACATCGACGAGGCCATCGACGCCGCCAAGACGGTCGGCGACGACACGATCCAGGAGGCCTCCGGAGGCAAGGTCAACCCGGAGGGCTGGACCCACGGCTCCTCGAAGCAGCGGATCGCCTGGTTCCAGCGAGGCTTCACCGCGAGGTCGATCACCGACTGCGACACCTTCGCGGCCGTGCAGCTCTGAGCCCTAGCCCTCGACCAGGGCCTCGATCAGCGGGAACTGTCGCTGGAGCACGCGCAGGTGCGGCGCCACCGCGGGGTGCCGGTACTTGCCGGCCAGTGCCCCCTCCCCACCGGCCACCCGGCCGAGCGCCCACTCCGCGCGGCTGAGCGCGGTCAGCACCGCGGTCACCCGCGCGCCGTGCGTCACCTCTTCGCGGGTCGCGATCCCCGCTGGGAGCCCCAGGAGGTACGCGTCGAGCAGCGGCTCGAACTCCTCACGGGCACTGAGGAGGTAGTAGCCGAGGTCCGCGCCCACCGGTCCGTGGCCGAGCGTGCCCCAGTCGATGGCCAGGACGTCGTCGCCGAGCCGTCCCGGCAGGTTGTCCGGCACCGGGTCTCCGTGCTGGGCCACCTGCGGCAGCCGTTCGACCTGATCGAGCAACGCGGCTCGTCGTCGCCACAGGTGGTCGGCCACGTCCGCGACGGTCGTGCGCGCCAGGGTCGGCCAACCGCCGCGACGTTCCACCCGGAGCATGCGGTCTCGGAGCTGGTCGCGCGCGAGCCACCCTCCACCGCCGAGGTCTGCCCCGCCGAACCGGCCGATGGCGTGCATCGCGAACAGGCCGCTGTTGGCGGCGTCCTCGACGAAGTCGGAGATCAGCGTGATGCCCTCGGGGTCCTCCTCGACCGAGGTCAGCTCGGGCGCGCGCAGGCCCGGAGTGCGCAGGGCCAGGCCCGAGGTCACCACGTCCGCCGCCCGTCGCCAGTAGGCGAAGTGTCGTGGGTCGCTCAG
The DNA here is from genome assembly GCA_963802315.1 of uncultured Actinomycetota bacterium. GTDB lineage: Bacteria > Actinomycetota > Actinomycetes > Propionibacteriales > Nocardioidaceae > Nocardioides. The sequence continues at coordinate 355,222 of CAWDIF010000002.1, read as the reverse complement.
CTCGGGCGGGTCGTGATCGGTCGGTGCTCCGAGCCGCTTGACGACCACAGGTCTGCCCCCCAGGACGGTGCGCCAGACCCCGACGGTCGACGTGCCGGTCCCGCTGCGCAGGGCGAGCCAGGTCGGCTCGGGCTGCCACATGGCTGCATCCTGACACCGCTCAGGCGTTGTGCACCTCGACACGCGCCGAGCATGCGTGGGCGATCGCGACCTCCAGGACGCCTCGTCGGGGATCCGGGACGGGCAACCAAGGCTCGACGACGCCGACGCGCGACAGCCGTGGGTCCGCGAGGACCTCGTCGACGGCGACCCGGTCTCCACCGGCGACCACCGTCAGTGGCTGCGTCCCCAGGACGCGTGCGGCGTGGTCGGCCGCCGCCTCGTAGGCCTGCCGTGCCTGGTTGTCGCGCCGTCGGGCGAACCGCTGCTGGCTCTGCCCACCGGCCTTGGTGCGACCCTGGACGTGGCGCTGTCCGACCTTGGAATCAGTGATCCGGTCCCCCGCCAGCCGCGCGACCGCGAACCCGCCCTTGCGCACGAGCAGGACGCCCCACTGGCCCGGGGGCGCTGCCAAGACCGCGAAGGCGCTCGCATCAGCCGGTCCGGCGTACGTCGCGGCGAACGGCAAGCGTGCCGAGAACGTCGAACCGTCGGCCGCGGTGCCGCGCAGCGCGCCGTCGGCGACCGCGAGGACCGCGCCACCGTGGCGGCCGGCGAAGTTGGCGACCCAGGGCTCGACCCGCTCGGGCGGGACGAGGACGTGGGCCACGGCTCAGACGTTGAAGCCGAGCGCCCGCAGCTGCTCGCGGCCGTCGTCGGTGATCTTGTCGGGGCCCCACGGGGGCATCCAGACCCAGTTGATGGCGACGTCGTTGACCAGGCCCTCGAGGGCGCTGTTGGTCTGGTCCTGGATCACGTCGGTCAGCGGGCAGGCCGCCGAGGTCAGCGTCATGTCGAGCACGACGTTGGAGCCCTCGTCGAGGTGCACGTCGTAGACCAGGCCGAGGTCGACGACGTTGATGCCGAGCTCGGGGTCGACGACGTCCTTCATCGCCTCGGTGACGTCGTCCATGGTCACCGTGGCGGTGCCCCCACCTGCGGCCTCCGGAACCTCGGGCAGGTCGCTGTGGTCAATGGGTGCGGTGTCAGTCATTCGATGCCTCCAGGCTCTGGGTCGTCGCGTCCTTCCAGGCCATCCACGACAGCAGTGCGCACTTCACGCGCGCGGGGAACTTGGCGACGCCGGCGAAGGCGATGCCGTCCTCCAGCACGTCCTCGTCGGGCTCGACCGTGCCCTTGCCCTGCATCAGGGCCAGGAACTCGCCGTGGATCGACATCGCCTCGTCGACGGTCTTGCCGATGACCAGGTCGGTCATCACCGAGGCGGACGCCTGCGAGATCGAGCAGCCGACGGCGTCGTAGGACACGTCCTGACCACGCGCCGTCGGCCCGTCGACAGGTGCACGCGCAGCGTCACCTCGTCGCCACAGGTCGGGTTGACGTGGTGCACCTCGGCCTCGAACGGGTCCCGCAGGCCCGCGTGGTGGGGGTTCTTGTAGTGGTCCAGGATGATCTCCTGGTAGAGGCGTGTCGAGGTCCATGGCGCTCAGGTCAACCTGAAGTATGAGCGGGTGTATTCCAGCCCCTCGACGAGCGCGTCGATCTCGGCCGGGGTCGTGTAGAGGTAGGACGACATCCGGCGTCGAGCTCTGCACGCCGAAGCGGGCGTGCGCGGGCTTGGCGCAGTGGTGGCCGGCCCGGACGGCGATGCCGCGCGAGTCGAGCACCTGGCCACGTCGTGCGGGTGCACGCCGTCGAGCTCGAAGGAGATCGCTCCCCCGCGCGCGGCGGCGTCGAGCGGGCCGAGGACGCGTCAGCCCGGGCACCGTGGCCAGCCCCTCGAGCGCGTAGGCCGTGATCGCCTGCTCGTGCGCGTGCGACGGCGTCCATGCCGATGTGGCCGAGGTAGTCGACCGCGGCACCGAGGCCGACCGCCTCGACGATCGGCGGGGTGCCGGCCTCGAACTTGTGCGGGATGCCGGCGTAGGTCGAGCCGCTCCATGCGTGACCGTCTCGATCATCTCGCCGCCGCCGAGGAACGGCGGCAGCTGCGTCGAGCACGCTCGCGCCGGCCCCACAGCACGCCGATGCCGGTCGGGCCGACGCACCTTGTGACCGGTGAAGGCGAGCAGGTCGGCGCCGGACGCCGACCACGTCGACCGGCAGCTGCGGCACGGCCTGCGAGGCGTCCACGACGACGATCGCGCCGACCGCGTGGGCCCGGCGCGGCGATCTCGGCGACCGGGTTGATGGTGCCGAGCATGTTGGAGACCCAGGTCAGCGAGACGACCTTGGTGCGCTCGGTGATCAGGTCGTCGATGTTCGGAGAGGTCGAGCCGGCCGTCGTCGGTCAGGCCGAACCAGCGCAGCGTCGCGCCCTTGCGCTCGGTGAGCAGCTGCCACGGCACGATGTTGGAGTGGTGCTCCATCTCGGTGATGACGACCTCGTCGCCGGGGCCGATCGCGAGGTCGCCGACGCGCCCAGGCGAGCGTGTTGGCCACCAGGTTGAGCGCCTCGGAGGCGTTCTTGGTGAAGATCACCTCGTCGCGGCTCGGAGCGCCGATGAACGCCGCCACCTTGTCGCGCGCCGCCTCGAAGGCCTCGGTCGACTCCGCGCCCGAGCTGGTGCATGGCGCGGGCGATGTTGGCGTTGTGCCGCTCGAGGTGGTCGACCATCGCGTCGATGACGACCTGGGGCTTCTGCGAGGTGTTGGCGCTGTCGAGGTAGACCAGCGGCTGCCCGCCCGCGAGCGTGCGCTCGAGGATCGGGAAGTCCTTGCGGATGATCTCGAGCTCAGGCAGGAGCCCTGGCAGCGTGGACATGGTCAGACCGTGGCCCTGAGGTACTTGTCGTAGCCCTCGGCCTCGAGCTGCTCGGCGAGCTCGGGGCCGCCCTGCTCGGCGATCCGGCCGTCGACGAAGACGTGCACGAAGTCGGGCTCGATGTAGCGCAGGATCCGCGTGTAGTGGGTGATCAGCAGGACGCCCTTGCCCTCCTGGGCGCGGAACCGGTTGACGCCCTCGGAGACGACCTTCAGCGCGTCGATGTCGAGGCCGGAGTCGGTCTCGTCGAGGACCGCGACCTGCGGGTCGAGCAGCTCGAGCTGGGCGATCTCGTGGCGCTTCTTCTCGCCACCGGAGAAGCCCTCGTTGACCGATGCGGGTGCCGAACGTCGGGTCGAGGTTGAGCTGCTCGCAGCGCGGCGTTGACGTCCTTGACCCAGGTGCGCAGCTTGGGCGCCTCGCCGTCGATGGCGGTCTTGGCGGTGCGCAGGAAGTTGGACACCGAGACGCCGGGGACCTCGACGGGGTACTGCATGGCCAGGAACAGCCCGGCCCGGGCGCGCTCGTCGACCGTCATCGCCAGCACGTCCTGCGCCGTCGAGGGTCACCGAGCCGCCGGTGACGTTGTACTTCGGGTGGCCGGCGATCGAGTAGGCCAGGGTCGACTTGCCCGAGCCGTTGGGGCCCATGATCGCGTGGGTCTCGCCGTCCTTGATGGTCAGCGTGACGCCCTTGAGGATCTCCTTGGGGCCGTCCTCGGTGTCGACCGAGACGTGCAGGTCCTTGATGTCCAGGGTGCTCATGTCGGGGTGACTCCGTTCAGGGTGCTGGATGTGTCGACGTAGAGCCCGTCGTCACGGACCTCCACACGGGAAGGTCGCGACCGGCTCGGTGGCGGGCAGGCCGGTGGGCTTGCCGGTGCGCAGGTCGAAGCGCGAGCCGTGCAGCCAGCACTCGACGGTGCAGTCCTCGACCTCGCCCTCGCTCAGCGCGACCGCGGCGTGCGAGCACATGTCCTGGATCGCGAAGAACTCGTCGCCGTCGCGAGCCAGGGCCACGTCGAGGTCGCCGACCAGTGACGCCGAGCGCCTCGTCGGCCGAGACGTCGGCGAGCGCACAGGCGCGCTCGAACGTCATCGGCGCGCCCTGCTCAGAACGTTCTTGTCGAGCTCGGCCTCGACGGTGCTCATGCAGCTCGCTCCTCGAGCTGGGGCACGCCGATCTTGCGGATCAGGTCGTTGAAGAAGCCGTGCACGACCAGGCGGCGGGCCTCGTCTCGGCGATGCCGCGCGAGCGCAGGTAGAACAGCTGCTCGTCGTCGAACCGGCCGGTCGCCGACGCGTGGCCGGCGCCCTCGATCTCGCCGGTCTCGATCTCCAGGTTGGGCACCGAGTCGGCGCTGGCAGCCGTCGGTGAGCACCAGGTTGCGGTTCTCCTCGTAGGTCTCGATGCCCTCGGCCGCCTTGCGGATCAGCACGTTGCCGACCCAGACCGTGTGGGCGCCCTGGCCCTGCAGCGCGCCCTTGTAGACGACGTTGCTCTTGGTCTTGGGCGCGTTGTGGTCGACGAACAGGCGGTGCTCGATGTGCTGGCCGGCGTCGGCGAAGTAGAGACCGAGCAGCTCGACCGCGCCGCCCGGGCCGTCGTACGTCGCGGTGGCGTCATGGCGCACCAGGTCGCCGCCGAAGGTGACCGCGACGTGCTTGAGCGAGGCGTCGCGGCCGACCAGCGCGTGCTGGTTGCTGTGGTGGACCGCGTCGTCGGCCCAGTCCTGGACGGTGACGTACGGTCAGCTGGGCGCCGTCGCCGACCACGATCTCGACGTTGTCGGCGAAGGTGGCGGCGCCCTGGAACCGCATCACGACGGTCGCCTTGGCGTGGGTGCCGATCTTGACGAGGAGCTGGCGCGCGATCGCGTCCTCGCCGCCATGTCCGGTCACCGTCACGAACACCGGCTCCGACACCTCGACCTCGCGCGGCACCTCGATCGTGAAGACGGACGGGGTGGCTTCCCAGACGCGGGCACTGACCCGGTCGGTCGGCACGTAGCCGGAGAGCCCGCGCTCGGACTCGGCGACCGGCACCGACTCGGCGCGGATCCCCTCCGGCGCCTCGACCTTGACGTCGAAGGCGTCGCCGGTGAGCGGGGCGTCGTCGTGCAGGCCCCGCAGCCGCTTGAGCGGGGTGAACCGCCAGATCTCCTCGCGCCCGGTCGGGACCGGGTGGTCGGACAGGTCGAAGGAGCCCACCGGGTGCGAGGTGGCGACGCTGAGCACGTCGCCGGCAGGCGCCATCAGCCGACCGCGCCTTCCATCTGCAGCTCGATGAGCCGGTTGAGCTCGAGGGCGTACTCCATCGGGCAGCTCCTTGGCGATCGGCTCGACGAAGCCGCGCACGATCATCGCCATCGCCTCGTCCTGCTCCATGCCGCGCGACATCAGGTAGAAGAGCTGGTCGTCGGAGACCTTGGAGACCGTGGCCTCGTGGCCCATCGAGACGTCGTCCTCGCGGATGTCGACGTAGGGGTAGGTGTCGGTGCGGCTGATCTGGTCGACCAGCAGCGCGTCGCACAGCACGTTGGACTTCGAGCCGTGGGCGCCCTCGTTGATCTGGATCAGCCCGCGGTACGACGTCCGGCCGCCGCCGCGGGCCACCGACTTGGACAGGATCGAGCTCGAGGTGTGCGGGCGCCGCGTGCACCATCTTGGCGCCGGCGTCCTGGTGCTGGCCCTCGCCCGCGAACGCGATCGACAGCGTCTCGCCCTTGGCGTGCTCGCCCATCAGGTAGATGGCCGGGTACTTCATCGTCACCTTGGAGCCGATGTTGCCGTCGACCCACTCCATGGTCGCGCCGGCCTCGCACGTCGCGCGCTTGGTGACCAGGTTGTAGACGTTGTTCGACCAGTTCTGGATGGTCGTGTAGCGGCAGCGGCCGCCCTTCTTGACGATGATCTCGACGACCGCGCGAGTGCAGCGAGTCCGAGGAGTAGATCGGCGCGGTGCAGCCCTCGACGTAGTGCACGTAGGCGTCCTCGTCGACGATGATCAGGGTCCGCTCGAACTGGCCCATGTTCTCGGTGTTGATCCGGAAGTAGGCCTGCAGCGGGATGTCGACGTGCACGCCCTTCGGCACGTAGATGAACGAGCCGCCCGACCACACCGAGGTGTTGAGCGCGGCGAACTTGTTGTCGCCGACCGGGATGACGGTGCCGAAGTACTCCTGGAAGAGCTCCGGGCTGCTCCTTGCAGCGCGGTGTCGGTGTCGAGGAAGAGGACGCCCTGCTCCTCGAGGTCCTCGCGGATCGAGTGGTAGACGACCTCGGACTCGTACTGCGCGGCGACACCGGAGACGAGGCGCTGCTTCTCCGCCTCGGGGATGCCGAGCTTGTCGTAGGTGTTCTTGATGTCCTCGGGCAGGTCGTCCCAGGTGGCGGCCTGCTTCTCGCTGGAGCGCACGAAGTACTTGATGTTGTCGAAGTCGATGCCGCGAGAGGTCCGAGCCCCAGGTCGGCATGGGCTTGCGGTGGAAGAGCTTGAGGCCCTTCAGGCGCAGGTCGAGCATCCACTGCGGCTCGCTCTTCTTGCGCGGAGATGTCGCGGACGACGTCCTCGCTCAGGCCGCGCTTGGCGCGTCGCGCCGGCGACGTCGCTGTCGGCCCAGCCGAACTCGTAGCGACCGATGCCCTTCGAGCTCGGGGTTGCGCTCCTCGATGGAGGTCATAGCGAGACCTTCTCCTTCGTGCTCGGTGGCTGGCTCGACGGGACGTGGGGGATGCAGGTGGTGCAGACGCCGTCGCCGTGGGCGATGGTCGCCAGCCGCTGGACGTGGCGGCCGAGCACGCGGCTGATCGCCTCGGTCTCGGCCTCGCACAGCTGCGGGAACTCGTGGGCCACGTGGGAGACCGGGCAGTGCTGCTGGCACAGCTGCTCCCCGCGCCGACCGGGCAGCTCGCGCACGGCGGCGGCGTAGCCCTCGTCGGTGAAGACCTGGGCCAGCACCTCGGCCGGGCTCAGGTGCGGGTCGAGCGGTCATGACCCCGTCGAACCGCTGCTCGATGAAGGCCACGCGGCGGGTGGCGAACTCACGGACCGCCTCCTCGCCGCCGGTCTCGGCGAGGAACCGCAGCGCCTGGACGGCGAGGTCGTCGTACTGCTGGTCGAAGCCGTCGCGGCCGGCTCGGTGAGCGCGAAGACCTTGGCCGGGCGGCCGCGGCCGCGGCGGACCGTGGGTGCGCGGCTCGCGTGCCTCGACGGCGCCCTCGTCGACCAGCTGGTCGAGGTGGCGGCGTACGGCGGCGGGCGTGAGGTCGAGCCGCTCGGCCGAGGGCGGCGGCGGTCGAGGGGCCGTGCTCGAGGATCGATCCGGGCCACGCGCTGGCGCGTCGGATGATCGGCCTCGAATATCACTACACCAGTGTGCCGTTATTGACTGGAACGGTTCAAGGAAGGCCACCCTTATCTCCAGCCCCGCCCGCATCCACGACGATCGACGGACCGACCGCAGCGCTCGAGAGCCTCATGGGCCTGGCCGTCGGTCCCACCGAGGTCGGCTGCGGGACGCGAACCTAGACTCACGCCGTGTCCGCGTCCGCCACCCCCGCCGTGGAGGTCGACGGGCTGGTCATGCGGTACGGCGACACGATCGCCGTCGACGGCCTCTCGCTGACCGTCGAGCCGCAGACCATCACGGCCGTCCTCGGCCCCAACGGCGCCGGCAAGACCACGACCCTGGAGACCTGCGAGGGCTACCGCTCCCCACAGGCGGGGCGTGTGCGCGTCCTCGGCCTCGACCCGATCAAGGACAGCCGCAGGCTCCTCCCCAGGATCGGCGTCATGCTCCAGGAGGGCGGTGCCTGGAGCGGCTGCCGCGCCGACGAGATGCTCCGTCACATCGCGTCCCTCCACGCCCACCCGTTGGACACGGCGATCCTCGAGGAGCGCCTCGGCCTCGGCCGACTGCGGCCGCACGCCGTACCGCCGCCTCTCCGGTGGTCAGCAAGCAGCGCCTGGGACTGGCGATGGCGCTGGTCGGTCGTCCCGAGATCGTGTTCGTCGACGAGCCGACCGCGGGTCTCGACCCCGCGGTGCGGCGCAACGTCTGGGAGATCATGGAGGAGCTCCGCGGCCGACGGCGCCACCGTCGTGCTCACCACCCACTACATGGACGAGGCCGAGCGCCTGGCGGACCGGATCCACATCATCGACCGCGGCCGGCTGGTCGCCAGCGGCTCGCCGATCGAGCTGACCCGTGGCGGCCGGATGTCGACGATCCGTCTGGTCGTCACCAAGCCCTTCCCGCCCGGCGCCCCCGAGTCGCTCAAGGCCGCGCTCGGCGACCAGATCGACGTCGTGCTCATCGACGAGCTCAGCCTCCTCGTCACGGGGCGCGCCGACGCCTCGACCCTGGCCCGGGTCTCGCGCTGGTGCGAGGAGAACGACGTGCTGCCGGAGTCGCTCACGCTCGGCACGCGCAACCTCGAGGACGTCTTCCTCGAGCTGACCGGACGCGAGCTGGCCACGTGAACAGCCACGAGCACAGCAGAGCAACCGGAACGTTCACCCCTCGACCCGGTGCGGCTCCGCTGTCCCGGATGGTCCTCGCCCAGGCTCGGATGGAGTCGCGGCTGATGCTGCGCAACGGTGAGCAGCTGCTCATCGCCATCGTCATCCCAGTCATCGTGCTGGTCGGTCTGGTCAGCGCCGCCGACTCCCTGGGCCTGGACTACGACGACCCCGTCGTCGACGTGATCACCCCGGGCGTGCTCGCGCTCGCCGTGCTCTCCACCTCCTTCACCTCGCTCGCGATCGCCACCGGCTTCGAACGCCGCTACGGCGTGCTCAAGCGGCTCGGCACCTCACCGCTGCCACGCTCAGGCCTGCTGGCGGGCAAGGTCGCTGGCTCTGCTCGTCGTCGAGGTCCTGCAGTGCGTGGTGATCGCAGGCGTGGCACTGGTCCTGGGCTGGACGCCCTCGCCGGGGGTGGTCGGGTGCGTCGGGGCGTTGCTCGCGGTCGTGCTCGGCACCGCGGCGTTCGCCTCGCTCGGACTGCTGCTCGCCGGCACCGCTGCGCGCCGAGGCGACCCTCGCGGCCGCCAACCTGGTCTATCTGCTGCTGCTGGTCGGGGGCGCGGTGATCCTGCCCGCGACGGCCTACGGCGACTTCGGCGACGTCGCGACCTGGCTGCCCTCCGGGGCGCTCGGCGAGGCGATGCGCAGCGGACTGCTCGACAGCGAGATCGCGTGGCGTGAGCTGGGGGTGCTGCTCGGCTGGGCGACGGTCGGCTCGGTGGCCACCGCGAGGACGTTCTCGTGGGAGTGACCGGACCGTGACCAGGTTCCTCCGCCCGCTCGCGTGGGCGACGCTGGTCGCCAACATCGGCATCGTGCTCACCGGCGGCGCCGTGCGGCTCACCGGCTCCGGGCTGGGCTGCCCCACCTGGCCCCGGTGCACCGAGAGCTCGTACACCCCGCACGGGGAGCTCGACTACCACTCGGCCATCGAGTTCGGGAACCGCACGCTCACCTTCGTACTCACCGCGATCGCGGTGGCCACCCTGGTCGCGGGCTGGCGGTCCGGTCGACGCGACGTCCGGGACCTGACGGTGGTCCTCGTCCTCGGCATCCCCGCCCAGGCGCTCATCGGTGGCCTGACCGTGCGCACCGACCTCAACCCCTGGGTCGTCGCATTCCACCTGTTGGTATCGCTGGCCATGATCGGGGTGGCTGTGCGACTCGTCCTCGCCGTCGACCATCCGCTCCCCGATCCCCACGACGACCACGTCACCACGCTCGCGTGGGCGACGTTCGTCGCCGGCTGGGCAGTGCTCTACGTCGGCACCGTGGTCACCGGCTCCGGACCCCACGCCGGCGACGAGAAGGCCGTGCGCAACGGGCTCGACCCGCGCACGATGAGCCAGCTCCATGCCGACCTGGTCTTCCTCTTCGTCGGGCTGACCGTCGGGCTGCTCCTGGCGCTCCTGGCCATCGGGGGTCCGGCACCCGCGGTGCGGGCCGTCGTGACCCTGCTCGCGCTGGAGCTGGCGCAGGGCCTGGTCGGCTTCGTCCAGTACGTCACCGACCTCCCGGTCGTGCTGGTCGGCATCCACCTCCTCGGTGCTTCCCTGATCTCCGCTGCGCTCGCGTGGGCGCTGCTCGAGGTGCGGCGGCGACGCGTCTGATCCGCGCCGCGATCGCCACCCGCTGGCTCGCGCCGGTGTCTTCCTCGGGCCGCCAGATCGCGCATTGGTCTAGAGGTCTGCCGGTCCCGCTGCCCTCTTGAGTCACATCAGCCCCATCAGTCACGGGCTGGTGGGCCGAACGGACTAGTCCGACCTGACTAGTGGACCGCCTCGCGACCCATTCGGGGCGCTACCTGTTCCTTTGCTGTTACCAAACCCTCACCCTTGACACGAGACCTCCCACGGTCGCCGAACCCCACCCGAGACGCCGGATCCCCCGGTCCGCACGGCGCTCAACGACCCCTCCTGGACGGCCCCCGATGTCCAAGACCCTGATCTCCGCGTCCCTGATGACCGCCGCACTGGCCGTCGGGATGCTGGTGCCGAACCAGGGCGCCAACGCCGAGATCGCGCCGGTCGTCACCGCCGCACCCGCCCTCGCCGGGGTCACGACCGCCGCCCCGGTCGCCGTGGATGCGCGCGCCAAGCGCCGCAACCTGCTGTCGAACTCGTCGTTCGAGAATGGCGTCTCGGGCTGGAAGGCGCCTTATGCCCGGCTGGCGAACCGCAGCGACAAGAAGGCTCCCGACGGCAAGCGCGTGGCCGAGGTCGTCGTCGGCCGCGATCTGCGCAAGGCCCGGAGCAAGGGCAGGAACGTCGGCCTGACCGGCAAGTCGCGCCGCACCTCGCAGGCCGGCCAGCGCTACCAGGCCAGCGCCCACGTCGCCGCCGCCAACGCGCACATGGTGGGTCGCCGCGCCCGCTTGGTCGTCCGGGAGGTCGACGGCAACAGGGTCGTGTCTCGCAAGACGAGCAGGACGCTCACCCTCAAGCACCGCTTCCGTGACCTGTCGACCAGGTTCTCGGCCAAGAGGTCGGGCAACCGGCTCGAGGTCACGATCGAGATGCTCTCCCCCCGTCGCGGTGACGCCGTCCACGCGGACGACATCCGCCTCGAGGCGGTCGTCGCGGGCGCCGGCGGCACCCGCGCCGGCGGCCCGGTCAACGGTCTCCTGTCGATCACGCTGGGCCAGGAGGAGCACTGGGGTGACACCGCCAGGTACGGCACGATGGTGGTGTACGGCTGGGAGGCCGACAAGATCGCGGCGATCAAGCAGAAGAACCCCGGCACCCGGGTCCTGATGTATGTCGAGGCCGGCGCCACGCAGCTCCGCAACGACTGCGGCTCGGTCAACGACCCCGCCTCGTTCCAGGTGGAGCGCGCCTCCTGGGGCGTGGACATGTGCTGGCTGCTCGCCCACAACCACGCTGACTGGATCCTGCGCAACAGTGCCGGCGGCTACGCCGAGTTCAGCGACTACGCCGGCTTCCTGCTGATGGACACAGCCAACCCCGAGTTCGCCAGGCAGTGGGCCAAGAACATGGTGCAGGCGGCGAGGTCGCTCGGGTTCGACGGCGTCTGGGCCGACGACGTGAACACCCGCTTCGGCCACGGGCTCAGCAACATCCGTCGCCAGACCGCGAGCGGCCTCGCGACGGTCACCGAGACCCAGTACGGCGACGGCACGGTCAGCTGGGCCAGGACCGTCAGAGCGACCATGGACTCGTTGCCCGGAGGCGCTGCCCTGACCCTGGCCGCCAACGTCTTCGCGGACCCCTGGGACCCCACGCAGTCCCGCCAGGGCCTGCAGATCGCCGCCCAGCTCGACCTGTACAACAAGGAGCACCAGGCTCAGTGGACGGTCGGTCTCTCCTGCGGCCCGTTCAAGGCGATGGAGCCCAACGAGATCAACGAGATCATGCAGTACGCCCGGGACATCCAGGCGACCGGCGCGTCGTACTCCGCCGTCGACTACGGCGGCGCCCCGCTCACCGACCGTGATCGACAGGTCATGGCGTTCGGCCGTTCGATGTTCCTCCTCGGCTGGGACGGCCAGGCCGGCTCATCGCACTTCTACCGCCCGTGCGGTTCGGTCGACCCGGCAGACCCGCGCTGGATGACCGACCTGGGCACCCCCACCGGCGCCGTCGAGACCCTGCGGACCGAGTGGGTGCGCCTGCCCAACCAGAGCTGGGACCAGAAGGCTCACCTCCTGAAGCGCAGCTTCGCTCTCGGCTTGGTGCTGCAGAACCAGCTCCCGTTCGCGGTGACGGTTCCGCTGGATGGCACCTACAAGACCCAGGACGGTCGCACCGTCTCCGGTTCGATCACGCTCCCCGGTGCGACCTGGTTCAAGGCCGGTCCGTCGTGGTCCCAGCCGGCCGACCAGGGGCTCCCCGGCGGAGCCGCGCTCCTCACCAAGCTCAGCTGAGTCGCGCGCGAGACGAGAGTCCGCCGGATCAGAGCAGAGGCTCGTGCACGGAGGAATAGATCCTCTCCAGCTGATCGGCCACCGAGGACCGCAGGAATCCTCGCACCTTGACCGAGGCGCCTCGGGTGAGCCGGAGGCGCAGCGGCTCGTCGTCGACGACCCGCTGGAGCGCCTGAGCGACACTCGCGACGTCCCCTGCCTCCGCGACGAGCCCGGAGACCCCGTCCTCGACCATGTCGCCGAGGCCGCCACGGTCGGTCGTCACCAAGGGCGCCCCCAACGCCATGGCCTCGAGCACCGTGGTGGGGCACGGGTCCGGCCACTCGCTCGGCAGGGCGGCGGCCAGCGCATGCTGGAAGCCGGACACGACCCGGTCGTGGGCCCAGTGGTGGCCCACGACGGCACCCGCGGGCAGTGGGTCGGGCAGGTCGTCGTGGGGCCGACCCACCAGCATCAGCGGCGGCCGACGGTCGGGCGCGAGGTGGTCGTAGGCCGCGAGCAGCGTGAGGACGCCCTTCTGGGCGCTCAGGTCGCCGGCATAGAACAGGTAGGGCTCGCCGGGCAGCTCGGGATCTCGGGCCGTCATCGGGCGCTGCGTCAGCTCGTCCGGGACGAAGTTCGGCACGACCTCGTAGCGCGTTCTCCCCTCAGCCAGCTGGTTGGCAGCGGCCACGAACCCGCTCACCGGCGTGAACACGTCGACCACACGAGCACGCACCGGCCGACCCACGGCGACGGCCCCGCAGATCGCGGTGGCCCGGGCGATGCCGCCGTAGTGGTCCGCGGCGCAGCCCACGCACTTGCGAGGAGACGGCCCGTCGCAGAGCGCGCCCGCGCGGATGAGCCGCTTGGTGGCGCAGAGGTGGCTGTAGTCGTGCAGCGACATGACCAGCGGCAGCCGCCGGGCCGCCGAGAGAGGCAGCCACGAGTTCACGATCCAGTTGTGGGCGTGCACGACGTCCGGGCGCACTTCGTCCGCGAGCCGCGCGGAGCGCCCGGGTGACGATCGGGTCGGGCAGCGGCAGCGCCAGCGGGCGGTCCGCGGACGGATAGAGCTGCGGGAGCCGGACCCCGAGGTGGTCCAGGAGGTGCACGGTCACACCCGGGTCGACGGCCGGCTGGCTGCTACCGGGCACCCGCAGAGTCGCCACGTGCACGTCGTGGCCACGATGGGCGAGCTCCACCGAGAGGTTGCGCACGTGTTGTTCCTCGCCCCCGATCACCGGCGGGTAGAACTGCGCGAGCATGAGGATCCTCACGGGACCGCTCCGGCGCCCGCATCGGTCTCCCGCGCGGACACGCCGGCGTTCTTGGCCATGCCGAGCTTGCCGCGCACGAAGCCGAAGCCGGTTGCCGCAACGGCCACGAGGATCCCGCCACACCCCGCCACGCCGGAGGAGCGTCCTCGGAAGGCCTTCCCGGCCTCGCTCAGCATGGCCCTCGGGATCACCCGGCCCAGGTAGGACCGCTCGGTCTGCGTCGCCGCCCCGGAACCGACCAGGCGCGAGATCGCCGCCTTGGAGATGCCCTCGGAATAGGACCGCTCCCGCAGGTAGGCCCAGGTAGTACGAGCCGGTGTGACCCGGTGGTTGACCACGGCGCCAGGCTCGAAGACGATCCGGCTGCCCGGGATCTGCTGCCCGAGCCGGATGCACAGCTCGGTCTCCTCGCAGCCCAGCGGCAGCAGCCCGATGCGTCCGGCGTTCTCGTCGAAGCCGCCCACCCGGTCGAAGACCTCGCGGCGGAACGACATGTTGCAGCCCATCAGGTTGCGCACGTCGGCGCGGGTCTCAGGCTGCCCCTGGTAGGTGCAGCCGACGACCCAGTCCAGGGCGTGCGGCAGGTGCGCCGGTCGCTCGGTGGGCCACCGAGGACGCGCGGAGCCGCCGGTGGCCCGGACCTCCGGAGCCGAGTAGGCGTCGGCGAGCAGCGCGAGCCAGTCCGTCTCGGGCGTCGCGTCGTCGTCGAGGAACGCCACCACGTCACCTCGGGCCGCGGCGATCCCGGCGTTGCGCGCGCCGGAGAGCCCACGGGTCCGGTCGTTCTCCAGGACCCGGACGCCGGGCAGGGAGGCTGCCCTGGTGGCCAGTGCCGGGTTGTGGTCGATCACCAGCAGCACCTCGTCGGCGGGGCGCGTCTGGGCCGCGCAGCCGGCGACCGCGTCGACGATGTCGTCCCAGCGGTCCTCGGTGTAGGCGCAGACGACCACGGACACCGAAAGCGTGCTGGGCAACACTAGTGGTCACCGCTGGAAGTTCTTCGGGTGTCCCGCACCCCGGGCACGCACCTCGCCGCGTTGCCGTCGCTCGCTGGACGAGCAAGTACGGCGTCGCTCCGGCGCCTTGCGAGGCACGCACCCGGGGCACGGGCCACCCCCGAAGAACCTCCAACGGCAACCACTAGTCACCGACGCCGGATACGGAGACCTGTCCCGGCGTACCGACGACAGCCGTCGTTCGGACACAGTGCGCAGTCGCTCCCCGGCCGGTAGTGCTCGTGCGCCGTGCGCCCGTGACCGCAGCGGCAGACGTCAACGCGCGTCTGCGGGCCGCCTGGCACGAGCAGCGCCCAAGGGAACATGTGGTGGTTCCGTCCTCACCGAGATAGGTGCCGACCACGCTACCCACCGCGTGCCTGGTTTGTTCACGAATCACGATTTCGGACCTTCTCGAACTCCCGACTCCAGGCCTGCAGTGAGTCGTAGGTCAGGGTCGGGCGTGCCTGGTCGTCCAGCAGGGCCCAGTCCGGGGAGTCCCAGGGGACCGGCTGCATGAGGTACCACGACAGAGCCGCGACGTACTTGTCACACGTCGCGAGCTCGTAGGCCTCGCTGACGAACGACGCCCGGGTCGGGTCGCTGACGGCGTTGCCGCCGCTGGTGCGGTAGCCGAACCGACCGATATAGATCGGCAGCCCGGAGTCGCCGTTGTTGGTCATCACGTCGCGGATGAGTCGGTAGCCGAGGAAGCTCTGGTCGAATCGGCCGAACGGCGGCACGTCCTCGACGGCGGTCGCCGCTCCGGGAGCCCTGCCCTGCGCCGCGGGGTTCAGACCCAGGAGGTCGAACAGTGCCACGTCGCCGAACTCGGCGTCGCGGTAGGCATAGACCTTCTCGAGGAAGCCGATCGCGGTGCTGGAGAGGCCCCCGGAGACCACCTGCATCTGCGGCGCCACGGACTTGACGGTGGTGTAGGACGCCTGAAGCAGCTCGGCGAACTCACCCGGGTCGGGGCCGGTGACCCAAGCGCGCTGGGCGTTGGGATCGGTCCAGACCTGGAGGTACTGGACCCGGCCCGCGACGTGCTCGACGACGTCGGCGAGGTAGGCCTGCCACCGTTGCAGCTCGGCCGGACTGCGCGGCGCCACCCAGCGCGAGGCCGACCCGGGGGTGTCACGCGCCCAGGCCGGCGTGGTCTGCACGATCAGGCGCACGTCGAGTCGGTTGGCCCGGGCCGCGTCGATGACGTCGTCCATCGCTGCCCAGTCATAGGTCCCCCCGGGGACCCGCTGTTGCGTGCTCCACGTCGCGATGGTGGAGATGACGGTCGCCCCCGCCGCGGCCGCCTGGTCCACCAGCGCGTCGACCTGATCGGGCCGTAGGGGTCCCCTCCGGGGCCCGGCACCCGCCGACTGCACCTGGAGGTCGACCACCGGTCCGGGCCTCTTGCGGGTCGGCTCGCAACCGGCCTCGACCTCGTCGTCGACCGGGGTGGGAGTGCCGCCCGGCCCCGGCTCGGCCGACTGGCTGGTCCCCGGTTCGGCCTCCGGGTCCGGCTCGTCGTCGACCGAGCAGCCGAGCAGCGTCAAGGCGAGCAGAAGTGCACCACCGCTCCGGAGGATCGTGTTCAGAGGGGACATCAGGATTCCTGTCGGGTGGTGACTGCTGGCCCGGCGTCGTCGACGCGAGCTGGGGGAGCGGACTCAGAACGGGGTGAGCGCAGCGTGCGCCAGGCGATCGGCAGGCCGACGAGCACCTGGAGGCACAACGCGGCGAGCCACCCCAGGGCAACGCCCCGGGACTCACCCATCAGGCCACCGGTGACCGCACCGACGAGCTCGAGACCTACGGCGACACCGGCAAGGCGGGTGGCAACGCCGAGCTGACCGGCGACCCGCGCGTAGGCGACCAAATGATCCTTGACGACCATCCACAGACCGCCGACGACCAGGAGGTCGAGGATGGGCACGCTGTTGTCGGCGTAGTGCGTGCCGAAGATGCGCAGCAGGTAGGGGCCCAGGACCCAGGCACCGATGCAGAGCGCGAGGCTCAGGGCGAGCGAGGACGGCAGCGTGCGGCGCACGTTGGCCAGGAACCGCTCGCGGGACGCGTTGATGCTGGCCGCGAATAGGGCGGTCGCCAGCATGTAGGGCGGGATGAAGACGAAGGTCGCCATGAGCCAGGCGATGGCGAACTCGGCGTTGTCGTAGGGCGTCAGGACGACACCGGCGACCACGGGCACCAACAGCGGGCCGGCGGCCAGAGACAGGTTGAGGCCGTGGTTGCTCAGAGCCGGCCGCCAGTAGGTGCCGACGAGCGCTCGGGCCGTCGCCCGCTCCGACAGCGGACCGCCCGGGAGCCTCAGGGCGACCCAGACGAACGCGACTGACAACAGCAGCGGAACGACCCAGCTCACGAGCAGGCCGAACGGTGTCAGGTCCCCGGTCTGCGCCATGACCAGCACGATCGGGAATCGCAGACCCGACGCAATGAGGTTGCGCCAGACCTGAAGGGACGACTTGTGCAGGCCAAGTACGCACTGGTCGAGCACCATCCCCACCGCCGTGACGCTGACGCCCACGACGTAGAACGACAGCGTGCCTGGGTCGGCCAGCGCGTCGTGCAGCTCACCGTTGATCAGTGGGGTCAGCAGGACCGTGGCCAGGGCGAAGGTGAGGCCGGCGACTCCCGCGGCAGTCAGGGAGACCAGGAGCAGACGTCGTTGCATCGACTGCTCGACGCGTTGCAGCTCGCCGATCAGCAGCGTGCCGAGGCCCAGCATCGCCAGCGTGCCCAGGAGTGTCTGCGCACTGATCGCTGCGGCCGCGACGCCCACGGTCTCGGTCGAGCCCAGGCGCGCGGCAAGGACCCAGAAGACGAAGCCGAGGGCACTGCCGATCGCCTGGGCCCCGACCAGCGAGAAGAACGGCCGCACGATGGCACCGAGGCGCGCCGAACCTGGGTGGTCCTCACTCATCGGTCACTGCCCCGCCTGGATGGTCGGTGGGGGCAGCAGGTCGACTGCGGGCTCCACAAAGCCCTGCCAGGCGCCCAGCGCCGCCAGGCCGATCGCGAGGAGGTAGATCCCGATCACCGCGGCGCGCGTGGCGAACGTAGCCGGGCCCGCCGTCCGGTCGATGTCGCGGGAGAGCGCGACGCTCCCCGCGGGAGCTCGACGCCAGCAGCCCACGGCGGCGGTCACGAGCGCGATCTCGAGGAGCGCGATGGCGCCGTGGACCGGGGTGAAGCCGTCGAGGAAGCCGACGAACGCGACGCTCAACAGGCCGACCATTCCGAGCGCGAGCACCGGTGTGCCGCGATCGGTCAGCCATTCGGGAGACAGCTCTCGACGCCGGCGGAGGTGGACGAGGGTGAGGACGCCGAGCAGCGCGAGCTCCAGCGTCACCAGCATCTGCCACCACGTGCCAGGGCCCGGAAGGAGCGGCGGGGACGTGTCGACGAAGGTCGCGGGTTCCCCGCGCAGGCTCCGGACGTCGTAGACCTTGACCGGTCCGTCATCCAGGATCTTGAGGAAGCCGGGCGCCCCCTCGAACTTCGACAACGCGGAGGCCGTCACCACGTCCGTGGTGCCGTAGCTGGCGCTGGGTTCGTAGAACGAGCCGTTGAGCGAACGCGCCGCGGACAGCCGCGTGTCCACGACGACGAAGTCGACCTCGCCGTCCGCGATGATGTCGAGCCCGTTGGGCTCGAGGCTCTCGTCGATGAACAGGCCCGTGACGTTGGTGTTGCCGTTGAGGTAGGTCACCGGCTCGATGTCGCTGAACATCGGGATGACTCGGTTCATGGTCGTGTCCGCGGCGATCCGGGACCCGGGAGGCAGGTACGCCGCCGACCACCGCGCCACGGACAGCGTCTCGGCGTCCACCGCTCGGTGTTGGGCCGAGCCGAGGAACGGCCCGGTCTGGTGCTCCCAGGTCCCACCGGCTCCGAGCTGCACTCCCCCGATAGTCAGGCACAGGCCAACCACAACCACGGCCGGCCCCGCCAGTCGACCACGGACGTCGCGCCGCTCGTCGTGAGGCAGCCGGGTGGCCAGCCAGGCGGCGACCAGCAGGGAGGTAGCCATCATCACGTAGCCCGAGGCGCGGACGGAGACCTCGCCGGCGTTCGGGGAGACACGTAACAGCAGCATGGGCGGGTAGGCGCACGCGATCACCCACGGGAGCCAGCGGGCCGCAGAGCCCGGGAGGACCCGGCCGCGGAGCACCAGCCACGCGGGGGCGACCAGGAGCAGGCACCACAAGCCCGCGGAGGCCAGGAGGTTGACCTGCTGCCACAGCGGTGGCGAGGCGCCGGCCGTGTCCGCCATGATCTCGCGGCCCGAGCCCGTCCCGTTGATGAACCCGGAGAGCTGCTCGTAGGAGAGGCGGAAGAGCGGGCCGAGGTAGACCACGAGCAGCTGACGGGCCAGCAGGGTCCAGGCGACCACGAGGGCGGTGCCGGTCGCGGCCATGGTCAGCACGACCTTGGCCCGACGCCGGTCCCGGGTGATGAGGTGCAGCAGCCCCCAGGCCCAGAGCGCGAGGACGGTGATCCAGCTCCCGAGGTGGTGGGTCACCACGAGGGCCGACAGCGCCGCCAGCGCCCCGGCCCAACCGAGGGTGTCGCCCTTGGAGTCCCGCACCAAGAAGGTCGAGCGCAGCGTGAGGGCCGCGAGCGCGACCGCCAGGGTGTCGTAGTTGTACTGCGCGTCGAAGAAGTAGAACTGCGGGTTGGTGGCATAGAGCAGGATGCCGATCGACGCCGCTCGGTGCGAGCCCGTCACCCGGGCGAAGATCCCGTAGAGCGCGAGGATCATCAGCGATCGCGCCAGCATCACGGTGAGCACCTGGCAGGCCATCAGCGGGAGGCCGGTGAGCCAGTGGATGCCGCTCGCGGTCAGCGCCAGCCCCGGATAGAACGGGCTGACCGGCAGCATCTCGTTGGGCTTGAAGAACTCGCCGCCCTCGAGCAGCCCCCGCAACGTGGCCGACTGCAGGGTCTCGTCGATGTGGGTGCCCATCAGCGGGTTGAGCAGCATCCACGACAGGTAGAGCGTCTGCGCATACGCCAGGCAGCCCCACACACGCGTGCGCTTGCTCGCCTCGGACGAGGTCAGCAGTACCACGAACGGGGCGACGATCACGGCCAGCCCCACGTAGTAGGTCCACAGCGTGAAGGTCTCGACCGGCACCGAGGAGACGAGGAGTCGGACCTCGTCCTGCGGGTCGCGCGTCCAGCCCAGGTAGTAGCCGAAGGACTGGAGCAGGAGTCCGGTGCCCGCGACGCTCATCGCGGAGATCACGGGACGGCGCGCGAGCGTCTCGCGCAGCCAGCGACGAGGCTCGGTGACCCCCGACTCAGGAGCGGCGGGCGACTCCGGGTCGACAATCGGGCGGGTCAACGTCGTCACCCGTCGCCCCTCCCGCTCAGCTCGATCGTGACCGCACCGATCGGGCGGTCACATCGTCATACAGCTGCACCAGCTGCCACACGCAACTATCCCATGAGGGCAAGGCGTCCGAGGCGGGTACGACAGGATCGTCGAGCTGCTGCGCGATCGCCGCGGCGACCGCTGGCGGAGGGGCGTCATGGTCGACGCCGACGGCCCAGCCCAGGTCTGCCAGCTCGGTCAGTCCCGAGGTGCGCGAGACCACGGCAGGGGTGCCACCGGTGAGCGCCTCCATGACCGCCACGGGGTGCGCCTCGTAGTCGCTCAGGAGTGTCATGACACGTGCCGAGGCGACCCGCTCCCCCATCTGAGCGCGGTCGACCGGCGCGATGAAGTCGACGCTCACCTTGTCGCGGACACCGAGGGACTCGGCCAATGCATAGAGGTCCGCCTCGTAGGGCCCGCTCCCCAGCACCTGCACGTGCGCCTCGGGGTGGGTCCTCAGCAGGTGCGGCAGCGCCTCGATGACCCTGTGGTGGCCCTTGTAGTGCTCGACCCGGCCGACGCTGATGATGCGTCCGGGGACGCGGGCGACCGGTGACTCCGCGGCGGGCAAGGAGCCGCCGTTGCGGATCACGGTGACCGTGCCGGGCGCCCAGCCCAGGACGTCGTCGAAGAGATGACCCTCGAAGACCGAGACACCGACCAGGCGGTCCGCGCGGCGGAGCAACGGGGCCAGGATGCGCCACTGGGTGCTGCGCGACCTCTCCCGGAACGCGCTGGAGCTGCCGCCGGTGTGGAACGTGAGCAGGTAGGGCCGACGCCGCAGAAGTGCGGCGACCATCGCCGCCGGTGGGACCAGGGTGTGGACGCCCTGCACGTGGACCAGGTCGTACCTCGCGCGCAGCGCCGCGAGGAAGAGCCCGGGGCTGAGGTACCAGTCACGGGAGGCCGGGAAGGCACGGAACCGACGGATCACGTATCCCTGGTCGGTCCGCTCGACCCTCGGCAGGTGACCGGTGCGGTCGGTCGTCAGGACCTCCAGCTCATAGCCCCGGGCGACCAGCCGCCCGGCGACCTCGGCCACGTGGGACTCGATGCCCCCGATCTCCGGCTGGCAGCGCGTCGCGATCATGCCGACGCGGGTCCCCATGGGACTCACGATGCCAGAGGCACCTCGCTGCGCGAGGCGTCCTGGGCGATGACCGAGCGGGATCTGGCGCGTTCGGTCCTCAGGGTTCGCAGCACCCGGAGCCCGTCGGAGACGGCCCGCAGGTTGCTGGTCCCGTGGATCCGGTCGCGCTCGATGCTCGGGATCTCGGCGATGGTCACGCCCGCGGCGGCAAACCGGCAGTTGATCAGCGTCTCGATCTCGAACCCGTCGCCCCAGAGCATGCCGACGCTGCGCGGCACCACGATCTCGTGATCCGGCAGCTCCAGGAGCGGGATCAGGTCGGCCCAGAAGGCGTTGTAGCCGTAGCAGAGGTCGGTGAACCGGGTCCGGAAGGACACGTTCATCACCGTGTTGAGGAACTTGTTGCCGGCGTTGCGGATCGCAGTGATGTCGGTGCTGCCTCCCCCCGGGCAGAAGCGCGAGCCCTTGGCGAAGTCCGCACCGCCCACCAGCGCCGCCACGAAGGCAGGGATCTCGGCGGGGTCGGCGGAGCCGTCGGCGTCGAACATCACCACCACGTCGCCAGTCACTTGCGCGAAGCCGGCCGCCAGGGCGTTGCCCTTGCCCTTGCGCAGCTGGCGCACGACCTTGATCGCGGGCAGCGTGGCCTTGGCGGTCTCGACCGTCCCGTCGATGGACCCGCCGTCCACGAGGATCACCTCGTGGACTGCTGGCAGTGTCGGCAGGATCTCAGCGAGGTTGCGGGCCTCGTTGAGGGCCGGAACCACGATGCTGATGCGCGGTTCTCGAGTGCGCCGTGCCTGGTCAGGCTGCGTCGCAGTGTGCGGCGTCCCCACAGTCATGCTGATTACCCCCCATAGGCAATGGGAGGCCAGTCGGCTGACCCCCCAGTCAGCGTCTCCACGGTCCGGGGGAGCACCCGTCGCGCTTCGACTGACCTGAAGGTTAGCGGGCATAGCCCCTTCGGGCTACTCCGACCACGCCGATCGGTGGACTCTGTCTGGACAGGTGTCCACCATCACGCACCCCGGCAGGCGTGTCGGCTTGCGCGCCAGGTGGGTCGAAGACTCAGCGAGTCAGCAGCGGGTCCAACGCGACCGCCACGAAGAGCAGCGACAGATACAGGTTGGAGGAGTGGAACAGACGCATCGGTGCGATCAGGCTCAGATCCTCGGTTCCCCGGGCCCGGCTCCACATCCGGTGCGCCTCCCGGAGGAAGGCGCCTCCGAGCACGGCCGCCGCGACCGGATACACCGGCCCGGTGCCGGCCACCGGCCACAGGAGCAGCGACACCGCCACCATGACCCAGCTGTAGATCACCACCTGTCGACCCACCTCGCGGGCGGGCACCACGACGGGCAGCATCGGAACGTCGACGTTGGCGTAGTCCTCGCGGTAGCGCAGGGCCAGCGCCCACGTGTGCGGCGGTGTCCACAAGAACACCACGGCGAACAGCACGATCGGGGTCCAGGCGAGCTCGCCGGTCACCGCGGTCCAGCCGATCAGGGCCGGGAAGCAGCCTGCGAGGCCGCCCCACACGATGTTCTGGGTGGTCCGGCGCTTGAGCAACATCGTGTACCCAAAGACATAGAACGCGTTGGCGACCAGGGCCAGGACCGCGGAGAGCGGGTTGACCCAGAGGACCAGCACCACGGTGGAGAGGACCGCGAGGACGACGCCGAAGCCCAATGCGGCGCGCGGAGACACCAGGTGCCGCGGCAGCGCGCGCCTGCGCGTGCGTCGCATCTGCTCGTCGATGTCGCGGTCGTAGACGCAGTTGAAGACCGACGCCGATCCAGCGGAGAAGGCGCCACCCACCACGGTCGCCGCGACCAGGCCGAGCTCCGGCACCCCCCGGGCGGCGAAGAACATCACGGGGACGGTCGTCAGCAGGAGCAGCTCGATCACCCGCGGTTTGGTGAGGCCGACATAGGCCATCACCACGTCACGCCAGGTCGCGGGCCCGTCGGGCTCGTGGTGCCCCACCGAGACGGGGACGCCGGGCCCGACGCTGGGCACGGGCTGGCCGACGTACGTCACGTCTCTCCTCGCGAGATCAGGCATGGGAACGGGGAGAGTCTACGGCTCACGATGAGTAGGCTCGGAACGAACTCGACCACGCCGGAAGGACACCTGTGAGCGACGCCCCTGCACTCGACTGGACCGAGCTTGATGAGAAGGCCGTGGACACCGCACGCGTCCTGGCCATGGACGCAGTTCAGAAGGTCGGCAACGGCCACCCCGGCACCGCGATGAGCCTCGCGCCGGCGGCGTACCTCCTCTTCCAGAAGGTGATGCGGCACGACCCCGGGGCACCGGACTGGATCGCCCGTGACCGGTTCGTGCTCTCGTGCGGCCACTCGAGCATCACCCTCTACACGCAGCTCTACCTCGGCGGGTTCGGGCTGGAGCTCGAGGACCTGCAGGCGCTGCGGACCTGGGGGTCCAAGACCCCCGGCCACCCCGAGCTGCACCACACCCCTGGTGTCGAGGTGACAACCGGCCCGCTCGGCCAGGGCGTGGCCAACGCGGTCGGGATGGCGATGTCAGGCCGCCGGATCCACGGGATGCTCGACCCCGAGGCCCCCCCGGGAGAGAGCCTCTTCGATCACCACGTCTATGTGTTGTGCTCAGACGGCGACCTGCAGGAGGGCGTGAGCGGCGAGGCCAGCTCCATCGCCGGAACCCAGGAGCTCGGCAACATCACCATGATCTATGACCGCAACCGGATCTCGATCGAGGGCGACACGGACATCGCCTTCACCGAGGACGTCGCCAAGCGCTACGAGGCCTACGGCTGGCACGTGCAGGTCGTCGACTGGACCAACGGCGGCACCGGCTACGACGAGGACGTGCCGGCCCTGCATGCGGCTGTCGACCGCCGCGGGCGAGATCACCGACCAGCCGTCCCTCATCGTGCTCGACACGATCATCGCCTGGCCGGCCCCCAACGCCCAGGGCACCGAGAAGGCCCATGGCAGTGCGCTCGGCGACGAGGAGGTCGCGGCCACCAAGAGGATTCTCGGCTGGGACCCCGAGCAGACCTTCGAGGTGCCGCCGGACGTCATCGCCCACACCCGCTCGCTGCGCGAGCGCGGAGCCGCCCAGGGTGCCGAGTGGGACGAGAGGTACGACGCGTGGTCATCGGCCAACCCCGACTCGGCCGCTCTGCTGCATCGCCTCAAGGCCCGGACCCTGCCCGCTGGGCTGTCCGAGGCGCTCCCCGTGTTCGAAGCCAGCCAGAAGGGCGTGGCCACCCGCGCGGCATCCGGCAAGGTCATCAACGAGATCGCGCCGCTCATGCCTGAGCTGTGGGGCGGGTCCGCGGACCTCGCTGGCTCCAACAACACCACCATCGAGTCCGCGCCGTCGTTCCTGCCGCCCAGCCGCACCACCGAGGAGTGGAAGGCCGACCCGTACCAGGGCCGGGTGCTGCACTTCGGCATCCGTGAGCACGGCATGGGCGGGATCATGAACGGCATCGCCGCCGACGGGCTGACCCGCGTCTTCGGCGGCACCTTCCTCACGTTCTCCGACTACATGCGCGGCTCGGTCCGCGTGGCGGCCCTCAGCCAGCTGCCCGTCACCTATGTCTGGACCCACGACTCGATCGGACTGGGCGAGGACGGGCCGACGCACCAGCCGATCGAGCACCTCGCGGCGCTGCGTGCCATGCCCGGGCTGGACGTCGTCCGCCCGGCCGACGGCAACGAGACAGCGGCCGTGTGGCAGGCGATCCTGGAGCGCACCGACCGCCCCGCGGCGCTCGCACTGACCCGTCAGAACGTGCCCACCTTCCCGCGCGGCGCCGAGGGCTTCGCCGACACGCGCGAGGTGCACCGCGGTGGCTACGTGCTGCTCGACGCCGCGAACGGCACACCCGACGTCGTCCTGATGGGCACCGGGTCCGAGGTCCAGCTGGCCGTCGAGGCACGCACGCTCCTGGCCGAGGACGGGATCGAGGCCCGCGTGGTGTCCCTCCCCTGCCTCGAGTGGTTCGAGGAGCAGGACCAGGCCTACCGCGACACGGTGATCCCCCCGAGCGTGAAGGCCCGCGTCTCGGTCGAGGCCGGCGTCAAGCAGGGCTGGCGAGACTACGTCGGCGACCACGGACGGATCGTGTCGATCGACCGGTTCGGGTCCTCGGCCGACTACGCCCGGATCTACCAGGAGTTCGGCATCACCGCGGCCGCTGTCGCCGACGCGGCCCGCGACAGCATCCACGAAGGGAGCACCTCATGAGTGACCGCCTGCAGGCCCTGGCCGACGCCGGAGTCTCGATCTGGCTCGACGACCTCTCGCGTGAACGCGTCGAGACCGGCAATCTCGCCGACCTCGTCAAGGACAGCAACGTCGTCGGAGTGACCACGAACCCGACGATCTTCGCCGGTGCGATCGCCAACGGCGAGCGATACGACGACCAGGTCCGCGCGCTCGTGGCGGACGGTGCTGATGTCGCGAAGGTGATCTTCGAGCTGACCACCGAGGACGTCCGGAACGCGTGTGACGTGCTCGCCTCCGTCGCGGAGTCGACCACGTCCGATGGCCGGGTCTCGATCGAGGTCGAGCCCGACCTGGCCAACGACACCGACGCGACCGTCTCCTCCGCCCGGGCGCTGTGGTCTGCGGTGTCCAAGCCGAACGTGCTGATCAAGATCCCGGCGACCGTCGAGGGACTCCCCGCCATCGCGTCCGCGATCTCCGAGGGGATCAGCGTCAACGTCACCCTGATCTTCAGCGAGGAGCGCTACCGCGCGGTGATGGACGCCTACCTCACCGGCCTCGAAGGCGCCGTTGACGCGGGGATCGACCTGGCGACGATCCAGTCCGTGGCGTCGTTCTTCGTGTCCCGCGTGGACACCGAGATCGACCAGCGCCTCGAGACCATCGGCACAGACGAGGCACTTGCCCTGCGTGGCAAGGCCGCGATCGCGAACGCGCGGCTCGCCTACGCCGCCTTCGAGGACGTCGTGGGAAGCGAGCGCTGGGGGCGCCTCCTCGAGAAGGGGGCCAACCCGCAGCGTCCGCTGTGGGCCTCGACGGGAGTCAAGAACCCCGACTACCCGGACACGCTCTATGTCACCGACCTCGTGGTCACCGACACCGTCAACACCATGCCCGAGAAGACCCTCGAGGCCTTCGCCGACCACGGTGCGCTCGAGGGTGACCAGGTGACGGGACGTGCAGAGGACGCCCAGGCCGTATTCGACCAGCTGACGGCGGTGGGCATCGACTTCGACGACGTGATGCTCGTCCTGGAGACCGAGGGCGTCGACAAGTTCAAGAAGTCGTGGGAGGAGCTCGTCGAGACCGTCCAGAGCCAGATGGACCAGGTCCAGACGTGACCGCTGCCCAGGTCCGCCTGGCGGACCTGGCGGCGGCGTTCGAACCGGACCTTCGGGGCTGGTTCGACCAGGACCGCGAGCGCGCGTCGTCGCTGACCTTCGAGGCGGCCGACCTCACCGTCGACCTGTCCAAGGGGCTGCTCACCAGCGAGATCCTCGCGGCCCTGCTCGACCTCGCCTCGGAGTCGGGCGTCGCTGAGCGACGCGACGCGATGCTGCGGGGCGAGCACATCAACATCACCGAGGACCGCGCTGTCCTGCACACCGCGCTCCGGCTTCCTCACGACGCCACTCTCGAGGTGGACGGCCAGGACGTCGTCGCCGACGTGCACGCGGTGCTGGGTCGGGTGTACGAGTTCGCCGACTCCGTGCGCTCGGGCTCGTGGACCGGGGTCACGGGCGAGCGGATCCGCACGGTCGTCAACATCGGCATCGGCGGGTCCGACCTCGGACCGGTGATGGCGTACGAGGCGCTGGAGCCCTATCGCCAGGACGGCCTGGAGTGCCGGTTCATCTCCAACATCGACCCCACCGACGCTGGCACCACGCTCAAGGGGCTCGACCCGGCGACCACGCTGTTCATCGTCGCGAGCAAGACCTTCGGCACCCTGGAGACACTGACCAACGCGCGGCTGTGCCGGCAGTGGCTGCTCGAGGGACTGGCCGACCAGGACGAGGACGAGGCGGTGCGCAGGCACTTCGTCGCTGTCTCCACCGCGCTCGACAAGGTCGAGGCGTTCGGGATCGACCCGACCAACGCGTTCGGCTTCTGGGACTGGGTCGGCGGTCGCTACTCGGTCGGCTCGGCGATCGGCACCTCGCTGGCCGTGGCGATCGGCCCCGAGCGCTTCGCAGAGTTCCTGGCCGGGATGCACGCGATGGACGAGCACTTCAGGACGGCCGAGCCGGCCCGCAACGTCCCGCTCCTCATGGGTCTGCTCAACGTCTGGTACTCCGACCACCTGGGCTCGCAGACGCATGCGGTCCTGCCGTACTCGCAGCTGCTGCACCGGTTCCCGGCGTACCTCCAGCAGCTGACCATGGAGTCCAACGGCAAGGGTGTTCGCTGGGACGGCACTCCCGTCGACGGCGACACCGGCGAGGTGTTCTGGGGCGAGCCCGGCACCAACGGGCAGCACGCGTTCTACCAGCTGATCCACCAGGGCACCCGGCTCATCCCGGCGGACTTCATCGCGTTCGCCAACCCGGCGTACCCGCTCGTCGATGCCGGCGAGGGGCAGGGCACCGACGTGCATGAGCTGTTCCTGGCCAACTTCTTCGCCCAGACCCGGGCACTCGCGTTCGGCAAGACCGCCGACGAGCCATGGCGGGTGTTCACCGGCAATCGACCGACCGCGTCGATCATGGCGCCAGCGCTCACGCCGTCCGTCCTCGGCCAGCTGATCGCGCTCTACGAGCACATCACCTTCACCCAGGGCGTGGTCTGGGGGATCGACAGCTTCGACCAGTGGGGCGTCGAGCTCGGCAAGCAGCTCGCGCAGCAGATCGCGCCGGCCGTCGCCGGGGATGTGGCGGTCGCCGCCGAGCAGGACTCGTCAACGCAGGCCCTCATCGCCTACTACCGCAAGCACCGCTCCCGATGAGGGAGCCACGGATCGAGGTGCACGACGACAAGCACGCCCTCGCCGTGGCGGTGGCCGGAGAGCTGCTGGCGCGGATCGTCGACGCCCAGGTCGACGGCGGTGTGCCCCAGCTCGCGCTCACCGGCGGCTCGGTCGCGGATGCGATCCACCGCGAGCTCACCCGGCTCACCCAGGAGAGCGAGATCGGGGCCGAGGTGGACTGGTCCCGGGTCGTGTTCTGGTGGGGCGACGAACGCTTCGTCGAGCCCGCGTCCCCCGACCGCAACGAGCGACAGGCCCGCGAGGCGTTCCTCGACCAGGTCGACGTCGACCCGGCCCACGTGCACCCCATGCCCTCGACCGAGTCGGCGGAGTCCGCGGAGGCCGGCGCGACGGCGTACGGCGAGGAGCTCCGCGCCCATGGCAGCGCCACCTTCGAGGTCGTGATGCTCGGTGTCGGGCCCGACGCACACGTCGCCTCACTGTTCCCGGGCTACCCGCAGCTGGAGGTCGACGACATCGCAGCGGCTGTCCATGACTCCCCCAAGCCCCCGCCCGATCGCATCACCCTGACACTCCCCTGCCTCAACCGCACCCGGTCGGCCTGGTTCGTCGTCAGCGGCGAGGACAAGGCCGGAGCTGTCGCACTCGCCCTCGCCGAGGGCACGGACGTCCACGACGCGCCCGCAGCCGGCGTGCAGGGTCAGGACGAGACGATCTGGTTCCTGGACCGGGCCGCAGCTAGCAAGCTCTGACCGCAAGCGAGGCTGACCTAAAAGATGATGTCCCCGGACTTGCGGCGTGACCTGAGCAGCTGGAGCGCCTCGTCGAGGATGTCGGCCGCCTCCTTGTCGGAGCGGCGCTCCTTCACGTAGGCGAGGTGTGTCTTGTAGGGCTCGATCTTGGGAGCCGGGGGCGGGTTCTCGGAGTCCAGGGACGCCGGTAGACCGCAGCGCGGGCAGTCCCACGAGTCCGGGACCGCGGCCTCGACCGCGAAGGTGACCACGGACCGGTGCCCGTGTGAACAGAAGTAGGTGACCGCCTGCCGGGGCGCGGCCTCGCCACGCTCGGCCTCGCCCATGGGCCCAGCGCCGACCCGGCTTCCCCGGATCGCGTTTCCCCCACCAGCCATGGTTGTGCTCCTACGGCTCAGTCATTCAGTGGTCGTGCTGAGACAGTCGATGATCAGCTCTGGTAGGCCAGTAGCAGGCCCAAGGCGATGACGCAGGCGAACCAGATGACCCCGATTCCGACGGTGAGCCGGTCGAGGTTGCGCTCGGCGACGGATGAGCCGCCCAGTGAGCTGGAGACGCCGCCGCCGAACATGTCGGAGAGGCCACCCCCGCGCCCCTTGTGGAGGAGCACGAGAAGGATCATCAGCGCGCTTGAGATCATCAGCACGACGGTGAAGAACAGGTCCACGTTGCGGAATCCTACGTCAGGTCGGGTCGACCACCCGAAGGGTGATCACTCTGCGCTCAGAGGGCCGGCATGTCGTAGTAGCGACAGATGCCACCGAACTCGTCGACCTGCAGGCTGGCGCCGCCGACCAGGCAGCCGTCCACGTCGGTCTCGGCCATGATTCCGGCGACGTTGGCCGCCTTGACCGAGCCGCCGTAGAGGATGCGCACCCCGTCGGCCGCACCGTCGCCGTAGGCCTCGCGGATCTGGCTGCGGATGGCCTGGCAGACCTCCTGCGCGTCCTGTGGCGTTGCGACCTCGCCGGTGCCGATCGCCCAGACCGGCTCGTAGGCCACGACCAGGCCGGTCACCTGCTCAGGCGTGAACCCGGCGAGCGACCCCTCGACCTGCGCCATCGTGTAGGGCACGTGCTCGCCCGACTGCCGGACCTCGAGGCCCTCGCCCACGCAGACGATCGGGGTCATGTCCGCCGCGAGCGACTTGTGCGCCTTGGCGTTGACGATCTCATCGGTCTCGGCGTGGTGCTCGCGGCGCTCAGAGTGGCCGACCACCACGTAGGAGCAGCCGAGCTTGGCCAGCATCGAGGCCGAGATCTCACCGGTGAAGGCGCCGGAGTCCTGGGTCGAGACGTCCTGGCCGCCGTAGCGGATGGAGAGGCGGTCACCGTCGACGAGCGTCTGCACCGAGCGGATGTCGGTGAACGGCGGGACCACCACGACCTCCACGCGGCCGTAGTCGTGCTTCTTGTCCGCCAGGGTCCAGGCGAGCTTCTGGACCAGCACCACCGCTTCCTGGTGGTTGAGGTTCATCTTCCAGTTCCCCGCCATCAGCGGGGTTCGGGTCCTAGGCACGAGGCGTCAGCAAACCTTTCACTCTTCGAGCACGGCGATACCGGGCAGGGTCTTGCCCTCCAGGAACTCCAGGCTGGCGCCGCCACCGGTCGAGATGTGCCCGAACGCGGTGTCCGCGAAGCCCAGCGTGCGCACCGCAGCCGCGGAGTCACCACCACCGACGACCGAGAGCCCGCCCTGCGAGGTCACCACCGTCAACGCCTGGGCCACGGCCCGGGTTCCTTCGGCGAACGCCTGGGTCTCGAACACGCCCATCGGCCCGTTCCAGAACACGGTGCGCGGCCTCGGCGACGACCTCGGCGAAGGCCGCGGCCCGAGTCCGGCCCGATGTCCAGTCCCAGGGCATCGGCCGGGATCGCGTCGGCGGCCACGACCACGGGCTGCGGCTCGCGGTCGGCAGAGGGGAACGCTGTGTCGACGACGATGTCGGTCGGCAGCACGATCCGGACCCCGGACTCCTCGGCGCGCGACAGATAGCTGCGACAGGTGTCGATCTGGTCCTCCTCGAGGAGGCTCTTGCCCACCTCGTGCCCCTGGGCGGCGAGGAAGGTGAAGACCATGCCGCCACCGATGAGCAGCGAGTCGGCCTTGTCCAGGAGGTTGTCGATCACGCCGAGCTTGTCGGAGACCTTCGAGCCTCCCAGCACCACCGCGTAGGGCCGGGCGGGGTCCTCGGTCAGGCGTCGCATGCACGTCGAGCTCGGCCGCCACCAGCCCACCCATGGCGTGCGGGAGTCGCTGAGCGACGTCGTAGACCGATGCCTGCTTGCGGTGCACGACGCCGAAACCGTCGCTCACGAAGGCGTCGGCGAGCGCGACGAGCTGGTCGGCGAAGGCACCGCGCTCGGCGTCGTCCTTGCTGGTCTCGCCCGGGTTGAAGCGGACGTTCTCCAGCACGGCGACGTCTCCGTCGGACAGCCCGTCGACGACCTCGCGGGCGGAGTCGCCCACCGTGTCGGTCGCGAAGGCCACCGGGCGGCCGAGCAGCTCACCCAGACGCTCGGCGACCGGGCGCAGGCTGTAGCGCGCCTCGGGCTCACCCTTGGGGCGTCCCAGGTGAGCGGTCACGACCACCCGGGCGCCCGGCCTCGGCCAGGGCCTGGATCGTCGGCAGGCTCGCCCTGATCCGGCCCTCGTCGGTGATCGTGGTGCCGTCGAGCGGGACGTTGAGGTCGGACCGCACGAGCACGCGCTTGCCGGCGACATTCCCCAGGGACGAGTACTGCGCCACTGTCAGAGGGTCTTGCCGACGTACTCGATCAGGTCGGCGAGGCGGTTGGAGTAGCCCCACTCGTTGTCGTACCAGCCGACGACCTTGACCTGGTTGCCGATGACCTTGGTCAGCGGCGCGTCGAAGATGCACGACGCCGGGTCGGTGACGATGTCGCTGGAGACGATCGGGTCGGTCGAGTAGCGCAGGAACCGGCCGTCGGCGGCCTTCTCGACCACGGCGTTGACCTCCTCGACGCTGGTCTCACGGCCGGCCTCGAAGGTGAGGTCGGTGGCGGACCCGGTCGGGATCGGCACCCGGAGCGCGTAGCCGTCGAGCTTGCCCTTGAGCTCGGGCAGCACCAGCCCGATGGCCTTGGCGGCGCCCGTCGAGGTGGGCACGATGTTGAGGGCGGCGGCGCGGGCGCGACGCAGGTCCTTGTGGATGTTGTCCTGGAGGTTCTGGTCCGCGGTGTAGGCGTGGATGGTCGTCATCAGGCCCTTGACGATCGCCGAACTCGTCGTTGAGGGCCTTGGCCATCGGCGCCAGGCAGTTGGTCGTGCACGACGCGTTGGAGATCACCGTGTGCGCCGCCGGGTCGTAGTCCTGGTGGTTGACGCCCATGACGACGGTGAAGTCCTCGTTGGAGGCCGGCGCCGAGATGATGACCTTCTTGGCACCGCCGTTGTCCACGTGGGCCCGGGCCTTGGTGCCGTCAGTGAAGAAGCCGGTCGACTCGACGACCACGTCCGCGCCGATGTCGCCCCACTTCAAGGCGGCGGGGTCGCGCTCCGCGAACGCGGCAACGACCTGGTCGCCGACGTGGATCGAGGTGTCGTCCGACGACACGTCGGCGTCGAGGCGGCCGAGAATCGAGTCGTACTTGAGCAGGTGGGCCAGCGACGCGTTGTCGGTCAGGTCGTTGACGCCGACGATCTCGATGTCGAGACCCGAGGCGCGGACGGCGCGGAAGAAGTTGCGGCCGATCCGGCCGAATCCGTTGATACCTACGCGAACAGTCACGGTTCTGAAGCTCCTCGGTTGTATCGATCAAAGTCGAGTTCGAGCCTACTGGTGACTGGCGAGTAGCCGCACCCGCGTCCCAGCGCGGGCTGCGAGCGTGACGACACGCTCGGTCGGCAGCCCTACTCTTCGCTCAACATCTCCGGGGTGAGCGAGGCCTCGGTGTCCGGGATGCCGAGCTCCTCGGCACGCTTGTCGGCCATCGCGAGGAGGCGGCGGATCCGACCGGCGATGGCGTCCTTGGTGAGCACCGGGTCGTGCAGCTGGCCGAGCTCCTCCAGGGAGGCCTGCTTGTGCTCCAGCCGGAGGTCGCCGGCCTGCCGGAGGTGGTCGGGGATCTCCTCGCCGAGGATCTCCAGCGCCCGCTCGACCCGGGCGCCGGCGGCCACGGCGGCCCGCGCGGAACGGCGCAGGTTGGCGTCGTCGAAGTTGGCCAGACGGTTGGCGGTGGCGCGGACCTCGCGCCGCATCCGGCGCTCCTCCCAGGCCATCAGTGACTCGTGGGCGCCGAGGCGGGTGAGCAGCTGGCCGATCGGTCACCGTCGCGCATGACCACTCGGTCGATGCCGCGCACCTCGCGGGCCTTGGCCTGGATGCCGAGCCGGCGGGCGACCCCGACCAGGGCCAGGGCCGCCTCGGGTCCGGGGCAGGTCACCTCGAGGCGGACGAACGACCCGGCTCGGTCAGGGAGCCGTGGGCCAGGAAGGCGCCGCGCCAGGCGGCCACGGCGTCGCACCCACCACCGGAGACCACGGCCGGCGGGAGACCACGCACCGGGCGCCCGCGCTGGTCGAGCAGACCGGTCTGACGGGCCAGGGCCTCGCCGTCCTTGACCACCCGCACCAGATAGCGGCTGCCCTTGCGGATGCCGTTGCCCTGCACCATGACCACGTCGGACTGGTGGCCGTAGACCTCAGCGATGTCGGTGCGCAGCCGCCGCGCGGCGGCGCCGGTGTCGAGCTCGGCCTCGACGACGATCTTGCCGTTGACGATGTGCAGGCCCCCGGCGAACCGGAGCATGGTCGCCACCTCGGCCTTGCGACAGCAGGTCTTGGTGATCTGGGTGCTGGCCAGCTCGGCCTTGACCTGTGCTGTCATCGCCATGGGGCGATCCTCGCACGCACGTCAACAACCTCAGCGCCCGGCGCGAGCTGGCGAGCGCAGCATGCGAGGCGTCTTGAAAACCCCTGTGTGGCTTGGGCTCTGGTGTGACTACTGCTCGATGATGGCGGCGAATGCGGCCGCCAGCTTGACCGGATCGTGGCGTGCGCTGCCGGGGCTCTCGGCCACGTCGTGGACCGCGAGGCTGGCACCATAGGCCGACACCACATGCTCGAGCTCGGCCAGCTCGGCGGGTTCGCTGCCGGCGTCCACGAGGACGGTGTGCACCCTGAGGTCGGGGGCGTGCGAGGCCAGGACGGCGAGGTGGTCGGCCGGTCCGAAGCCAGGGGTCTCGCCCTCCTGCGTCGACCAGGTTGAGGACCACGAGGACCCGGGCATCGAGTGCTGACCAGGGCGCGGCGCAGCGCGGGCACCATGAGGTGCGGGATCACGGACGTGAACCACGAGCCAGGGCCGAGGACCACCCAGTCGGCCGCGGCGATGGCCTCCAGCGCGGCCGGAGCCGCAGGCGGGTCGGCCGGCACCAGGGCGATGGAGTCGATGACGCCGTCCGTGGTGGCGACCTCGACCTGGCCCCTGACGCTGGTCAGCGCGTCCGGGTCGCTCCGGACCAGACCACGGACCTCGGCGGTGATGTCCATCGGCGTCAGCGCCATGGGCAGCACACGTCCGCTCGCACCCAGCAGCCGGCCGACGTAGTCCAGCGCGTCGACGTGGTCGCCCAGCAGCTCCCACAGGCCGACGATGAGCAGATTGCCGACGATTGTGGCCGTTCATCTCGCCATCACCTGCGAAGCGGTGCTGGAGCACCCGTGACCAGGTCTGTCCCCAGTCGTCGTCGCCGCAGAGGGCGGCCAGCGCCATCCGCAGGTCACCGGGCGGCAGCACGCCGAACTCGCCGCGCAGCCGGCCCGAGGAACCCCCGTTGTCGGCGACGGTGACGACTGCGGTGAGGTCGTCGACCACGAGGTCGTCCACCAGCCGTCGCAGCGCGGACAGCGTGGCGTAGAGACCGTGCCCGCCGCCCATCGCGACGACCGCCTGGGCGACCTCCCGCTGAGCGTGGTGGTGCAGGGGGCCCGGGTCACTCGCGCCCCAGGTCGCGGTGCATGGCACGGGCGTCGAGGCCACGCCTGCCTGAGCCGACGGACCATCTCCTCGGACATGGCCACGCTCCGGTGCTTGCCGCCCGTGCACCCGATGGCCACCTGGGCATGAACCGCTTGCCCTCGCGGAGGTAGCCGTCCGCGACCCCGGACAGCAGCTGGGTGTAGGTCGAGAGGAAGTCCTCGGCGCCGGCCTGACCACGGACGTAGTCGGACACGGCGGCGTCCTGGCCCGACAGGGGCTTCAGCTCGGGCACCCAGAACGGGTTGGGCAGGAACCGCATGTCCGCGACGAAGTCGGCATCGACGGGGATGCCGTACTTGAACCCGAAGCTGACCACGCTGACCTGGAGCCGCACGCTCTCCGGGGTGCCGAACTCCTCGGCGATCCGGTCGGTCAGCTGGTGCACGTTGAGGCCGGAGGTGTCGATCACCAGGTCGGCGTCACCGCGGATGTCGGCCAGCACCTCACGCTCGCGCTGGAGCCCGTCGAGCAGCCGGCCGTCCCCCTGCAGCGGGTGCGGGCGGCGGGCGGCCTCCTGACGACGGACCAGCACCTCGTCGTTGGCCTCCAGGAAGACCAGCGTCGCGTGCCGTCCGGCGGCGCCGTGGTGCAGGCTGTCCTCGAGGTCGGAGAAGAAGCCGCCGGAGCGGACGTCGACCACGACCGCGATCGGCTGGGTGGGACCACGCGACTGGTCCACCAGCTCGACGACGTCGCTTGAGCAGCGACGGCGGCAGGTTGTCGACGACGTAGAACCCGAGGTCCTCGAGCTCCTTGGCCGCGGTGCTCCGACCGGCACCGGTCATCCCGGTCACCACGACGAGCTCGCCGGGGTGCGTCTCGACGGTCAGCTCCTCGATCTCGCCGGTGGCGGTGTTGATGGCGACAGTCTGCGGCCGAGCTGCGCGACCGCCTCCTTGATCGCCGCGGCAGCGCTCGGCCGATGCCCGGCACCTGGGCGATCTCGGCGCTCGGCCTCGCGGAGCTTCTTGAGCGACCCGAAGTGCTTGAGCAGCGTCTTGCGGCGCACCTCGCCGAGGC
Source organism: uncultured Actinomycetota bacterium (assembly GCA_963802315.1). Lineage (GTDB taxonomy): Bacteria > Actinomycetota > Actinomycetes > Propionibacteriales > Nocardioidaceae > Nocardioides. The sequence goes on along the minus strand of CAWDIF010000002.1, from coordinate 319,474 downwards.
CGGGGACGTCGTCGAGCAGGCTCTCCACCATCGACTTGGACCGCCGGGAGCGGTGGTGGGTGATCGCGAACCGGTGGGCCTCGTCGCGGACCCGCTGCAGGAGGTAGAGCCCTTCGGACGAGCGCGCGCAGGATGACCGGGTCCTCCTGGCTCGGCAGCCAGACCTCCTCCAGCCGCTTGGCCAGCCCGCAGACCGGGATGTCGTCGATGCCGAGCTCGTCGAGCGCCCGCTGGGCAGCCGCCACCTGAGGCGGACCGCCGTCGACGACGACCAGTCCGGGGGCGTAGGCGAACTTCCGCGGCCGACCGGTCTCGGGGTCGACGAGCATCGGGCCGCGTCGTCGGTCGCCGACCGGCTCGCTGCGACTCGGCCTGCTCGTCGAGCAGCCGCCGGAACCGCCGGGTGATCACCTCGTGCATGGAGGCGACGTCGTTCTGGCCGTCGACGCCCTTGATCACGAACCGGCGGTACTCGCTCTTGCGGGCCAGGCCGTCCTCGAAGACGACCATCGAGGCCACGACCTCGGTGCCCTGGAGGTTGGACACGTCGTAGCACTCGATGCGCAGGGGCACGTCGTCGAGATCCAGCGCCTGCTGGATCTCCTCCAGTGCCTGGTTGCGGGTGGTCAGGTCGCTGGCTCGCTTGGTCTTGTGCAGGGCCAGGGACTGCAGGGCGTTGCGGGCGACGGTCTCCTGGAGCGCCTTCTTGTCCCCGCGCTGGGGCACCCGGATCTGCACCCGGCTCCCCCGCAGGTCGCCGAGCAGCTGCTCGAAGGTCGCCGACGTCGGGCGGCAGCGCCGGCACCAGGATCTCGCGCGGGATCGAGTCGGGCTCCGCGCCGGCGTAGAGCTGGAGCAGGAAGTCCTCGACCAGCTCGGAGGTGCCGCCCTCCTCCACCCGGTCGGCCACCCAGCCGCGCTGACCGCGGACCCGGCCGCCGCGGACGTAGAAGATCTGCACCGCGACCTCGAGCGGGTCCTCGGCCAACGCGACCACGTCGGCGTCGGTGCCGTCGCCGAGGACGACCTGCCTGCTTCTCCAGCGCCCGGTTGATGCGCGCCCGAGGTCGTCACGGAGCCGGGCCGCGCGCTCGAAGTCCTCGGCGGCCGAGGCGGCGTACATCTGCTTCTCGATGCGCCGGATGAACGGCCGTGGTCTGGCCGGCCATGAAGTCGCAGAAGTCGTCGACGATCTCGCGGTGCTCCTCGGCGGTCACGTTGCCGACGCAGGGTGCGGCGCACTTGCCGATGTAGCCGAGCAGGCAGGGCCGGCCGATCTGCCCGGAACGCTTGAAGACGCCGTTGCTGCACGAGCGCATCGGGAAGACCCGCAGCAGGATGTCGACGGTCTCGCGGATCGCCCAGGCGTGGCCGTAGGGGCCGAAGTAGCGGGTGCCCTTGCGCTTGGCGCCGCGGCCGACCATCACCCGCGGGAACTCGTCGCCGACCGTGACGGCGAGCCACGGGTAGGACTTGTCGTCGCGGTACTTCACGTTGAAGCGCGGGTCGAACTCCTTGATCCAGGAGTACTCCAGCTGCAGCGCCTCGACCTCGGTGTTGACCACCGTCCACTCGACGCTGGCGCCGGTGGTCACCATCGTGGCGGTGCGCTGGTGCAGGTTGCCGATGTCCTGGAAGTACGACGACAGCCGGGCCCGCAGGTTCTTGGCCTTGCCGACGTAGATCACCCGGCCCCGGGCGTCGCGGAACCGGTAGACGCCCGGCTGGGTCGGGATCGACCCTGGCTCCGGGCGGTAGTCGGCGGGCACACCTCAACCCTACGAGGACACGCCGACGCTCGACCTGGCCGCGTTGGATCGAGGGCTGGAGGGGTCAGGCCAAGACGATGGAGTCACCGTCGACGCTGATGGAGACTGCCTCGAGCGGAGAGCTCGCCGGGCCGTCCTGAGGCGATCCGTCCTCGATGGAGAACCGGCTGCCGTGGCAGGGGCAGTTGATCGTGCCGTCGGAGACCGTCGCGACCTGACAGCCCTGGTGGGTGCAGGTCGAGCTGAACGCCTTGAACTCGCCCTCGCTGGGCTGGGTCACCACGACCTGCTCGTCGGCGAAGATCGCTCCGCCCCCCACCTCGATGTCCGAGGTCGATGCGAGTGCATCGCCGCTCGTGCCCGCCGAACTCTCGGAGTCACTGGCCGTGTCCGTCTCGTCGCCTCCGCAGGCCGCCAGCAGCGGGAGGCCGAGACCGGCGGTGGCCATTCCGGCGACGGTGCGACGCGAGACCTGAGTCATGGTTGAAACCTTAGCCAGTGCGCTGGAGCGCATCGGTGTGCCCGACCTGTGAGTTCGATGAGAAAGCCCTCACGCCGACTTGCGCGTGGCCGCCTTCTTGGCGGGTGCCTTCTTGGCCGTCTTGGCTGCCGCCCTCTTGCGCACCGAAGGCGGCTGCTTGGCCTCCCGACCGGCGAGGATCGGCTTGAGGAACTGGCCGGTGTAGCTGGCGGGGTTGGCCGCGACCGCCTCGGGCGTGCCCTCGGCGACCACCAGCCCGCCGCGCGAGCCGCCCTCGGGACCCATGTCGACCAGCCAGTCGGCGGTCTTGATGACGTCGAGGTTGTGCTCGATGACCAGGACGGTGTTGCCCTGGTCGACGAGCCGGCCCAGCACGAGCAGCAGCTTGCGGATGTCCTCGAAGTGCAGGCCGGTGGTCGGCTCGTCGAGCACGTAGACCGTGCCGCCCGGTGGACCGCTTCTGGAGCTCGGAGGACAGCTTGACCCGCTGGGCCTCGCCGCCCGAGAGCGTCGTGGCCGGCTGGCCGAGCCGGACGTAGCCGAGGCCCGACCTCGACCAGCGTCTTCATGTGCCGGGCGATCGGCAGGCACCGCCGCGAAGAAGTCGACGGCCTCCTCGATCGGCATGTCGAGGACCTCGGCGATGGTCTTGCCCTTGTAGTGCACCTCGAGCGTCTCGCGGTTGTAGCGGGCGCCGTGGCAGACCTCGCACGGGACGTAGACGTCGGGCAGGAAGTTCATCTCGATCTTGATCGTGCCGTCGCCGGCGCACGCCTCGCAGCGGCCGCCCTTGACGTTGAACGAGAACCGGCCCTGGAGGTAGCCGCGCATCTTGGCCTCGGGCGTCGAGGCGAACAGCTTGCGGATGTGGTCGAAGACGCCGGTGTAGGTCGCCGGGTTGGACCGCGGAGTGCGCCCGATCGGCGACTGGTCGACGTGGATCACCTTGTCGACGTGGTCGAGGCCGGTGATCTTGCGGTGCCGGCCCGGAACGGTGCGCGAGCGTTGTAGATCTGCTTGGCCAGGGAGGTGTAGAGGATGTCGTTGACCAGGGTCGACTTGCCCGAGCCGGAGACGCCGGTGACCGCGACGAACAGCCCGAGCGGGAACGAGACGTCGAGGTTCTGGAGGTTGTGCTCGCGGGCCCCGTGGACGGTCAGCTCCCGCCCGGGGGTGCGCGGGCGGCGCACGGTCGGGCACCGGGATCTCGCGGCGCCCGGAGAGGTACTGGCCGGTGATCGAGTCGGGGTGCTCGTAGCAGACCCTCGACCGTGCCCGCTGTGGACGACCTGGCCGCCGTGCTCGCCGGCGCCGGGCCCGATGTCGACGACCCAGTCGGCGGTCCGGATGGTGTCCTCGTCGTGCTCGACGACGATCAGGGTGTTGCCGAGGTCCTTGAGCCGCACCAGCGTCTCGATCAGCCGCTGGTTGTCGCGCTGGTGGAGCCCGATGGACGGCTCGTCGAGGACGTAGAGGACGCCCGACGAGACCGGCGCCGATCTGGGTCGCGAGCCGGATCCGCTGGGCCTCGCCGCCCGACAGCGAGCCGGAGGGCCGGTCCAGCGAGAGGTAGTCGAGGCCGACGTCGAGCAGGAAGTTGAGCCGCTCCTGGATCTCCTTGAGCACCCGCTCGCCGATCTGGCGCTCCCGGGCGCTGAGCTCGACGCGTGCGCAGGAAGTCGGCGGTCTCGTTGATCGGCATGCGCGCAGACCTCGGCGATGTTGAGCCTTGCCGGGCCGTTGCCGGTCCTTGGGACCGAGCGTGACGGCCATCGACACCGGCTTGAGCCGGCTGCCGGAGCAGGCGGGGCACGGCACCTCGCGCATGAAGCCCTCGAAGCGCTCCCGGCTGGTGTCGGACTCCGCCTCGCGGTGCCGGCGCTCGATGTAGGTGCGGACGCCCTCGAACTCGGCGTAGTAGGCGCGCTGGCGGCCGTAGCGGTTGGTGGTGACCACGTGGACCTTGGTCGAGTGACCGTCGAGCAGCGACTTCTGGGCCTGGGCCGACAGGTCCTCCCAGGGCGTGTTGAGGTCGAAGCCGAGCTCGTCGCCGAGCGCGCCCATGCAGCCGCAGGAAGTAGTCCGGCGACGTGGGCCATGCTCCACGGCTGGATCGCGCCCTCGCCGAGGGTCGCTCCCGGGTCGGGGACCACCAGCTCGGGGTCGACCTCCATCCGGGTGCCGAGGCCGTGGCACTCCGGGCAGGCGCCGAACGGGCGAGTTGAACGAGAACGACCGCGGCTCGAGCTCGTCGGTGTCGATGGGGTGGTCGTTGGGGCACGCCATCTTCTCGCGAGAACCGCAGCTCCGCGGCCCGGGTCCTTGGCGGATACGGCAGGTCGACGAAGTCGAACATGACCAGTCCGCCGGCCAGCCCCAGCGCCGTCTCGACCGAGTCGGTCAGCCGCCGCTTGGAGCGACTCCTTGACCGCGAGCCGGTCGACCACGACCTCGATCGTGTGCTTCTTCTGCTTGTCGAGCTTGGGCGGGTCCTCGAGTCCGTAGGTCTCGCCGTCGACCCGGGCGCGCGAGAAGCCCTGGGTCTGGAGCTGCCGGAAGAGCTCGACGTACTCGCCCTTGCGGCCGCGGATGACCGGCGCCAGCACCTGGAACCGGGCGCCCTCCTCGAGCGCGAGGACACGGTCGACGATCTGCTGCGGCGTCTGGCGCTCGATGGGCGAGCCGCACACGGGGCAGTGCGGGCGCCCGGCGCGGGCGTAGAGCAGGCGGAGGTAGTCGTAGACCTCGGTGATCGTGCCGACCGTCGAGCGAGGGTTCTTGGACGTCGACTTCTGGTCGATCGAGACCGCCGGCGACAGGCCCTCGATGAAGTCGACGTCGGGCTTGTCCATCTGGCCGAGGAACTGGCGGGCGTAGGCCGAGAGCGACTCGACGTAGCGCCGCTGGCCCTCGGCGAAGATCGTGTCGAAGGCCAGGCTCGACTTGCCGGACCCCGAGAGGCCGGTGAAGACGATGAGCGAGTCACGGGGCAGGTCGAGCGAGACGTCCTTGAGGTTGTGCTCGCGCGCACCCCGAATGATCAGCTGATCCGCCACGTCCCCAACTCTGTCACGGGGCGCCGACAGTCCTGAATCCCAGACCCGCACGGGTGGGGGGCACGATGGGTGTATGCCCGACTCGGTCCTTCCCCTCCTCGAGGCCGCCACACGGCGGCTGGTCCGCACCGTCGACGCTCTCGCGGACTTCCAGTTCGCCGAGCCGAGCCTCCTCCCGGGCTGGACCCGGGGGCACGTCATCGCGCACCTGGCCCTCAACGCCGAGGGGCTGTCGGGAGCGTTGGAGGGGGTGCGGGAGGAGCGCGCGGTGCCGATGTATGCCTCACAGGAGGCGCGGCGCGAGGGCATCGAGTCGCTGGGGTCCGCGGAGCCGGCCGTGCTCCGCGACCGGCTGCTGGCATCGACGACGGCGATCATGGACGCGGTCTCCGAGCTGCCAGAGGACCTGGTCGGCCAGCGCATCGAACGCACGCCCGGGAGTGAGCGCGGCTTCACCGCGGGCCGGGTCGGCGAGATGCGGCTCCGGGAGGTCGAGATCCACCACGCCGACCTGGATCTGGCCTACACCTGGGCGGACTGGCCGAACGACTTCGCGGTGCTGCTCCTCGACAACCGCGAACTCGTGCACGAGGGGCCCCCGTTCACCGCGCAGGCCGCCGACCTGAACCGGTCCTGGACCTTCGGCGACGGGAGCGGCCCCACGGTGACGGGACCGGGCGCCGCCCTGGCATGGTGGGCCACGGGCCGCGACGCCGGGAGCGTCCTGACGAGCACCAGCGGCGACGTACCGAAGATGGAGGCTTGGTGAGATGACGGGGTCCTACACCGGCGCGGTGCAGGTCGGCGGCCAGGCCGACGTCCGCGAGCTCGAGCACCTGAGGATCACCAAGGTCGCGGTGGACGAACAGATGTCCAACAACGCCTACCTGCTGCGGTGCCGCGCGACCGGCGACCAGCTGCTCATCGACGCGGCAGCCGAGCCTGACACGATCCTCCCGCTCATCGGCCCCGCGGGGCTCACCACCGTGGTCACCACCCACCGGCACTGGGACCACCACCGCGCCCTGTCGGCTGTCGTCGGAGAGACCGGCGCCGAGACCGTCGCCGGCGAGCCGGACGCCGACGCGATCACCGAGCAGACCAGCATCAGCATGGACCGCCGGGTCGTCGACGGGGACACCGTGAGCGTGGGTGGCTGCACCCTGGAGGTCATCCGGATCACCGGCCACACACCCGGCTCGATCTGCCTGCTCTACGACCGACCCGGCCGGCGCCCCGCACCTGTTCACAGGCGACTCTCTCTTCCCCGGTGGGGTCGGCAACACGTTCGGTGACGCCACGGCGTTCGCCACACTCGTCGACGAGGTCGAGGCCAAGCTCTTCGGCCGGCTCCCGGACGACACCTGGTTCTATCCGGGCCACGGCAACGACTCGACGATCGGCGTCGAACGCCCGCGCGTCGCGGAGTGGCGCCAGCGCGGCTGGTAGCCAGTCCGTCGATCAGCCCGGACCTTCGCCCAGCGCGCGCCGCCCGACCAGCTCCAGGGTCGCCTCGGGCGTGAGTGGGTGGAACGGGCCACCGCGCACGTCGCGATAGGCGCGCTCCAGCGGCGATCCCCGGAAGAACGCCGAGCCACCGGCGACCTCCAGCGCGGTGTCGACGACCGAGCGAGCGGCCTCGATCGCGTGCGCCTTGGCCAGCATCACCGTCTCCAGGTTGGCCTCGTCGGCGCCCGGGTCCTCACCGATCTCCTCGACCGCGGCGAGCAACGCCCAGAGCGCGACCCGCAGCCGCGACCGCATCTGGCCGACCTGCCGGACCGCGCCGGGCTTGGCCCGCCGCACGGCCTCGTCGCACGCGCCGGCCGCGACGCCGAGGTATGCCGCACCGGCCAGCGGTGCGAAGTGGATGGCCGCGACGAGGAGAGGGCCGACGAGCTCGCCGTACGGTCGGGTGCCGACGATCTTGTCCGCGGGCACGAAGACGTCCTCGAACACCAGGTCGTGGCTGGCGGTGCCGCGCATGCCGAGCGTGTTCCAGGTCTCCACCAGGGTCACGCCCGGCGCGGACACCGGAACGCCGGCGTGCAGGACGGTCGCGCCGTGAGCGGGGTCGCCGAGCACCGCGCAGGTCGAGACCACACCGGCCACGGGGGCCTGGGAGCAGAAGACCTTGCGGCCGGTGAACAGGTAGCCGCCGTCGACCGCGGTGGCCACCGTCGTGGGCGAGACCCAGTCGGAGCCGCCGCTGGTGGCCATGACCAGCCCCTCGGCAACCTTGGCCAGCACCCCCTCGGCGTCGGGCGCGCCGCGGCGCCGCCGCCAGCACTGCACCAGGGTGAGGTAGTGGTGCATCGTCGAGGCCAGCGCCGCGGACCCGGAGTGCCGGCCCAGCTCGTGCTGGGCTAGGACGAGCTGGCGCATGGTGGCACCGCCGCCACCGAGGTCGGTGGGGACGGCGAGGCGCAGGTAGCCAGACGCGTGCATGGCGTCGTAGGCCTCGGTGACGAACGTCGCCTCGCGGTCGTGGACGGCGTCGTGCGCGGCGGCGATGAGTCCAGCCTCGGTGGCGAGGGCGAGGATCTCCGCGTCGGACACGGTGGTGGGGGCAACATCGAGAAGGGTCATGTCGTCAGCGTGCGACCGACGGCCGCGGCGGGCTAGTTCCGAAACTGAACCTGCGGGTGGAGAATCGGCGCATGTCGCGATACGGGCAGTACTGCCCGATCACCCGTTCGCTCGAGATCCTGGGCGATCGCTGGACGCTGCTCATCGTCCGCGACCTGTTGGTGGGCGCCCGCCGCTTCAACGAGCTCTCCCGCGGGCTGCCCGGGATGTCCCGCGCGATCCTGTCCAAGCGCCTCGACCAGCTCGAGCGCGCGGACCTGGTGCGCCGGACCGACGAGGGCTACGTGCCGACGCCCGCGTGTGAGGAGCTGATGCCGATCCTGTTCGGCCTCGCCGAGTGGGGTGCGCGCTGGGCGTTCGGCGAGCCGCGCCACGACGAGCTCGATCCGGTCGTCCTGATGTGGTGGATCCGGGGCGGTATCGACCCTGAACCGTTCGGCGACCGCCGCGTCGTGCTGCACGTCGTGCTTCCCGAGGGCCGTCGGACCCGCTTCTGGTTCGTCATCGACCCGCACGACGTCTCGCTCTGCTTCACCGACCCCGGCCACGAGGTCGACCTGCTGCTCGAGGCGCCGCTCGGCGAGCTCTACCAGCTCTGGGAGGGCGTCTATGACCTGCACACCGGCATGCGCGACGACCGGATCCGCCTGACCGGCCAGCGCGACGTGCTCCTGGTCTTCCCAGACTCCCTCAAGCTCTCCCCCGTGGCGCCGTACGTCCGGCGTGCCCTGGCACGCCGCTGACCGAGCCCTGGTAGATCATGGCCCCGTGTCTCGGCGCGGGGTGTGGCTCTTGGCCGCGGCGGCCTGTGTGGGCTGGCTCCCCTTCCTGTTCCGCCCGCTGAGCCCCGACGAGGGCGGATTCCTCATCGTCGCGTCCCAGTGGGCTCCCGGCTCGTCGCTGTACGGCGACTACTGGGTCGACCGTCCCCCTGTCCTGATCTGGCTCTTCACGCTCGCCGACGGGCTGGGCGACCCGTGGTCGCTGCGCCTGCTGGGGACGCTCGCCGTCCTCGCCACGGTCCTCCTCGCCGCGCTGGTGGGCCGGCTGGCGGCGCCCACGACGAGGCTGGGGCCAGTCCTGGCCGCGGGCACGGCCGCGGTCTTCATCGCGACTCCCCTGTTCGGCGGCAGCGTCGTGCACGGTGAGCTGCTCTCCCTGCCCTTCGTGCTCGCCGGGATCGCCGCCACGATCGCGGGCTCCACCTCCCGGCACCGCACCCGGACCGCGCTGCTGGGGGTCGCGGCCGGGACCGCCGGGACGCTCGCCGCTCTCACCAAGCAGAGCCAGATCGACGTCTTCGTCGTCGCCCTCGCGCTCGCGCTGGTGGCGCGGAGACCGCTGCTGCTCCTCGGGGTCGCCGCCGGCTCGCTCGCGACCCTGGCCGCCGTCCTGGTCGCGAGCGACCGGCTGGGGACCGGTCCGGCCGAGCTGTGGAACGCGGTGGTCACGTTCCGGCGCGACGCCGCCCACGTGATCGTCGACTCCGCCACCGGGACGACGCCCCGCCGGTTCGCCGGCATGCTCGGCGCGCTCGCCGCGAGCGCGGCCCCGGTCGTCGCGGTCGTGCTGGTCCTCCGGATGCGTGGTCCGGCGACGTACGGCGCACGCGATCTGCGCTGGCCGGCTCTCGCCCTGCTCGGCTGGGAGCTCTTCGTCGTGCTGGCCGGCGGCAGCTACTGGTTGCACTACCTGATGGGCCTGGTCCCCGGTCTGGTGCTCCTCGCGGCCGCGGCCGCCCAGCGCCGGGCCGAGGTCGGACGGGTGCTGCTGCTCGCGTACGCCGCAGCGACGCTGTCGACGCTGATCACCATCGGCTACGTCATCGCGGTGCCGATCGAGCGTCCGGAGACGCCGGTGATCGAGTACCTCAAGGCGGAGGGCTCTCCGGGAGACACCGCGATCGTGGCGTTCGGGGGCGCCAACATCCTCCGCGAGACCGGGATGACCTCGCCGTACACGGACCTGTGGAGCCTGCCCGTGCGGGTGCGCGATCCCGAGCTCCGCAACCTCGTGGGCGTTCTGGAGGGCAGGGACGCTCCCACCTGGGTGGTCGCCACGGGTGACTCGCTCGCCACCTGGGGCGTCGACTCCGGAGCGGCCGACCGCGCCCTGCGGGACCGCTACGAGCTCGCCGCCACCGCCGGTGACTTCTCGATCTTCCGGCTCGCCCCATGACGTCGGACACGACGCGCACGAGGCTGCGGGTGACGTTGTACGTCGCCGCGCTGCTCGTCTGGTCCGCGACAATCGGCATCCCCAACGACCCGCTCGGCATCCTGCTGTGGGGCTGGCTGGCGACGTACGTCCTCGGGAGGCACGAGGGCTTCTGGCGCGACTGGTGGCCGGTCGTGGTCGCCCTCGTCGCCTACTGGCTCGCGCGCGGTGTTGCCGACGACCTCACCGAGCTGCTCGGTCTGCCAATCCACGTCACCGAACCGATCCGGGCCGACCGATGGCTGTTCGGCGGCACGACGCCGACCGAGCGGCTGCAGGACGCCTGGTGCCGAGATCCGTGCCTGAAGTCCGGCGACGCACGCTGGTGGGACCTGGTCCTCAACACCGTCTACGCCTCGCACTTCTACGTCGCCATGACGCTCGGCGTCGTCCTCTGGGTGCGGGCGCGGGACGCCTGGCGGGACTGGATGCGCCGCTACGTCACGATCCTGTTCGTCGGGCTGGCCGGCTACGTCGCCTACCCGACCGCGCCTCCGTGGATGGGTCTCGGCGTGCCGCGGATCACCAACCGCGCCTGGTCCGAGATCGGGCTGTCCCGGCAGAACATGGTCCTGCACGGCATGGGCAACCAGGTCGCAGCCATGCCCTCGCTGCACACCGGTATCGCCGCCCTCGTCGCGTTCTATGCCGTCAGTCGGCTGCGCTCGTCGTGGAAGTGGCTGCTCCTGCTCTACCCGGTCGTCATGGGCGTCGCGCTGTGCTACTTCGGCGAGCACTACGTCGTCGACGAGATCGCGGGCGTCGCGGTGGCCGGTCTGGTGATGCTGGTCTGGCGCCAGATCGACGGTCACAGAGATGTCGAATCCGGCGGGAGCCGATCGTGGCGAGGGTGAGCGGCTCCCACCAGGGGAGCCGCCGGACCACTGGAGCTGACCTGACATGAACTACCTGATCTCCGTGCTCTTCGACGAGGACAGCACCGACGCGACCCCGCATGAGGACAGCGCGATCGACGCGTTCAACACCAAGCTGCGCGCCCAGGGGCATTGGGTCTATGCCAACGGACTGGCATCCCCAGAGGCGTCCACCGTGATCGACAACCGCGACGGCGAGCTCCTGGTCACCGACGGCCCGTTCGTCGAGGCGAAGGAGTGGGTCGCCGGCCTCTGGGTCATCGAGGCCGACGACCTCGACGTGGCGCTCGCGTTCGCGGCCGAGGCCTCGCAGGCCTGCCACCGGAAGGTCGAGCTGAGGCCCTGCCACGGCTAGGTACCCGTGATCGGGCGTCAGTGATCGGCCCTAGTGGTAGGTCACCCTCACGACACCGGTCACCGGCAGGGACTGGCAGCCCAGCCTGAGACCCTCGGCGAGGTCGATGTCGTCCAGGATCTCGTTGTTCACCATCTTGACCTCGCCCTCGAGCAGGCGGATGGCGCAGGCGGAGCACTCGCCCTCGCGGCAGGAGTAGGGCACCTTGATGCCCTTCGACTCCAGGAAGTCGACCAGTTTGGTGCCCGGCTGCCAGTCGTCGAACGTGTAGCTCTGGCCGTCGAGCTCGACCTCGAGCCGGACCGGGCCCTCGGGACCGGGCTCGGCTTCGGGAGGAGCAGCTCCCGGGGCGCCGCCACCGAAGGCGGCATCCGACTCAGCCACCTCGATCTCGTGCTCGGCCTTCTCGACCTCGATGGCGTCGCCGAACGGGTTGCCGCCGAGGGAGATGAACCTCTCCTGGTGCCGTCGCTCGCGCGGGAACTCCAGCTCGCGCAACGCGGCGATCGTGAGCTTCATGAACGGCGCGGGGCCGCACACGAAGGCGTCGTAGGTCAGGAACGGCTCGATGAAGGACTTCATCTGCTCCTGGGTCGGCAGGCCCTGCACCGACTCGAGCCAGTGCACGACGACCAGCCGATCAGGGTGCGCAGCGGCCAGGGCAGCCAGCTCGCGGGCGAAGATCACCGACGTCTCGTCCCGGTTGGCGTAGAACAGCACGATCCGGCCGGAGCCGTGCGCGATCGCAGTCCGGGTGATCGACATGACGGGCGTGATACCGGACCCGCCGGCGAACAGCAGCAGGTCGGAGTCGAGCGAAGCCGGGGTGAAGATCCCGGACGGCGGCAGCACCTTGATGGTCGCGCCCTCGCGGAGGTTGTCGCAGATCCAGTTGGAGGCATAGCCCTCAGCCGTGCGCTTCACCGTCACGGTGAGAGGCCCGCCGTCGTGAGGCGACGACGACAGCGAGTAGCAGCGTGCTGCGACCTCGACGCCCTCGAGCGTGCTCGGCACCGCGAGCGTGAGGAACTGGCCAGGCTTGTAGTCGAACTCCGCCTCAGCGCCCTCGGGCACGGCGAAGCTCACGCTGTGGGCCTCCGCGGTCTCCTCGACCACGTGGACCACGGTCAGGTCGAAGACGTGGGTATCCATGACAGCGCGAAGTCTCCCTCACCCGTCGTCGGCTGCGCCGATCGGGATCCCCCCGTCACGCGTGACGCTCTCGATACTGGCGATCATCCGGGGGCAGCCGGCGTGAACACGACGGCCTCCGGGGCCGCGATCCATGCGTGAGAACTCGGGGCATTGCTGCACCGCCTCCCCGTTCCATTGGATCGAGGTGTGGTGCTCGCTGTTCTTCCGCACCCAGACCTTGGCGAGACAGGCCAGGCAGGCCACCTCGGTGAGCCCTGCCGTCGTGTGCCGGCGCTGGTCCTCCAGCGTCTCGGCCCTCCGGGGGACGGCCGAGACCATCAGGTCCCAGTCGGCACGGTGGCGACGCCGTCCTGCTCTGCCTGGAGGCGCAGGTTCTCGGCGACCTCCTCGTGCCAGTACTCGTTGGCCTTGGTCGTGTCGACCTCGAACTCGAAGCGGTCGGTCATCTCGGCGACGACGTCGGTCTTGTCGACGTAGAACTGCTCGTACCAGCGCCGCAGCTGGTAGACGGGGCCGTCCTCCTCGCACAGCAGCGGGTTCTGGACGGGTGCCTTGTTGAGCCAGATGTGCACGTCCTGCTCGAACCCCTCCTTGAAGGTGTCGGAGTAGCGCTTGCCGATGTAGTGCGCGGTGTCCTCGTCGACCCCCTCGGGCTTCTTGACGCACACGGCGTACTGGAGCTTGAACGAGTTGTCGCTCGTGGGGATGTGGCAGTTGATGAGGATGACCTCGGTCTCGAAGCCCTTGTAGTCGACCCAGAGCCAGTTGACCATGTAGGACGGCCCGAAGTACGACGCCTCGGACCTGAGCACCAGGTCGGCGTCGCCGTAGCCGCTTCCGCCCATGTCGGGACGGCCCTTGGACTCCATGAACTGCGTCGCCACGTGGCCCTCGAACACGTTGCGGAACGAGGTCGGGAAGGCGAAGTGGATGTAGAAGAAGTGCGCCATGTCCACGACGTTGTCGATGATCTCGCGACAGTGGGCGGACGGGACGTCCAGCACCTCCCACGTCCACTCCGTGTAGGCCTCCGAGCCCACCCCTTCCAGCACCGGCGGCAGGAGCTCCAGGTCGGCCTCGGAGCCCTCGGCGTCGTGCCAGATCATGACCTGGCCGTTGCGGATCGCCACGGGGTACGTCTGGGTGCGGGCGCGCAGCGGCACCCGTCGTGCATAGGGGATCGACGTGCACCTGCCGTCCCCGCCCCATCGCCAGTCGTGGAACGGGCAGGCGATCTCGTCCCCCTTGACGGTGCCCTGGCTGAGGTTGCCGCCCATGTGCCGGCAGTAGCCGTCCAGCACGTTGATGTCGCCCTGGGTGTCGGACCAGACGACGAGCTTGCCGCCGAACGCCTCGACGGCGTGCGGCTTCCGGTCTGCGAACATCGACTCCAGACCCAGACAGTGCCAGCCGCGGGCGAACCGCTCCGGCGGTGCACCGTGGTCCAGGGCTCGAGTCGCGATGTCACTCATAGGGTCGCCTCCCACTGTGTGTCACCTGGGTGAGCACCCGGGGCACAAGTCTCGACTAAGACTAGAACACGTTATAGTTTTGCGCCATGCACATCGCCCTCAGCCCCGAGCAGGCGGCACTCAAGGAGGAGCTCCAAGGCTACTTCGCCGAGCTGGTCACGCCGGAGGTCAAGGCCGGGCTCAGCGCGTCGGCCGGCTTCGAGGGCGAGTTCGGTGAGGCGGGGGTCTACAAGAGCGTCATCCGCCAGCTCGGCACCGACGGCTGGCTCGGCATCGGGTGGCCGAAGGAGTTCGGCGGCCAGGACCGCTCGACGGTCGAGCAGCTGATCTTCACCGACGTCGCGGCCGACTACGGCGTACCGATCCCCTATCTGACGCTCAACACCGTCGGACCCACGATCATGCGCTACGGGACCGACGAGCAGAAGCAGCAGTTCCTGCCCAAGATCCTCAGGGGCGAGCTGCACTTCTCGATCGGCTACTCAGAACCCGGCTCCGGAACGGACCTGGCCTCGCTCACGACCAAGGCGGTCCGCGAGGGCGACGAGTGGGTGGTCAACGGGCAGAAGATGTGGACGTCGCTGATCCAGTACGCCGACTGGATCTGGCTGGCCTGCCGCACGGACCCGGACCTGCCCCGCCACAAGGGCCTGTCGATGATCATGGTCCCGGCGGATGCCCCCGGGTTCTCCTACACACCTGTTCACACGGTGGCCGGCATCGGCACCAGCGCCACGTACTACGAGGACGTGCGCGTCCCGTTGACCAACCTGGTCGGCGAGCTCAACGGCGGCTGGTCGCTGATCACCAACCAGCTCAACCACGAGCGCGTGTCACTGACGTCATCCGCACCGCTGACCCTGTCGCTCAAGCAGGTGCGCCAGTGGGCCCAGCAGACACGGACCGCGGACGGCAAGCGAGTGATCGACTCCGAGTGGGTCCAGATCGCCCTCGGCCGTGCGCACGCCCGGATCGAGGCGCTGAGCCTGGTCAACTGGAAGCTGGCCGCCGACGCGGACGCCGGCGTTCCGCTCTCCCCCGCCGAGGCCTCGGCCACCAAGATCTACGGCTCCGAGCTGGCGACGGAGGTCAACCGCTCGCTGATGGAGGTGATCGGCCCCAACTCGGGTGTCGTCGCAGGCTCCGAGGGCGCGGTGCTCGCCGGCCGCCTCGAGCGCTTCCACCGCTCGGCGCTGGTGATGACCTTCGGCGGTGGCACCAACGAGATTCAGCGCGACATCATCGGCTACGTGGGCCTGGGCCTGCCGGCAGCGCAGCGCCAGCTCTAGGGAGGCGGACCAGTGGACTTCAGCTTCACACCCGAGCAGGACGCGGCGGCCTCGCTCGCCGCCACGATCCTGCGGGACCGGGCCACCCACGCGCGGATGAAGGTCGTCGAGTCCGCGGGCTCGCGCTTCGACAGGGACCTGTGGGCCGAGCTCGGTTCGTCCGGCCTCCTGGGACTCCACCTCCCGGAGGAGTACGACGGCGCCGGTCTCGGCCTGATCGAGCTCTGCCGGGTCCTGGTCGAGGTCGGGCGCACCGTTGCGCCGGTCCCCTTGGCCACTCACGGCCCCGCGTCGCGCCTGCTGGCCGAGCTCGGCGGCGACGAGCTCAAGGACCAGTGGCTGCCCGGTGCCGCCTCCGGCGAGCTGGTGCTGACCGCGGCGATCGCCGAGGACCGGGCGTTCGCCCCCGAGCGACCCACCACTCTGGCGACGCCGGACACCGATGGCCAAGAACCCGGGTCCTTCCGGCTCAACGGCACCAAGACGGTCGTCATGGCGGGCACCGCAGCGGCGGCGTTCCTCGTGCCGGCCCAGACACCTGACGGCACGGCCGTGTTCCTGATCGAGCCCGCGGACCAGGGGGTCACGGTCACGGCGCAGAGGCTCTCGGACGGCGACGAGGTCGCCCGCATCGACCTGTCCGGAGTCGCGGTCTCGACCGCGCGCCAAGTCGGCCCGGCCGACGGCACGGCCGCCATCCGGCTCCGGCACCTGCTGCTGCTCGCCGGCGCCGCCGAGCAGCTCGGCATCACCGAGGGCGCCATCCGACTGACCGCCGACTACGCGAAGACCCGCGAGCAGTTCGGGCGTCCGATCGCGACGTTTCAGGCCGTCTCGCAGCGGCTCGCGGACGGCTACATCGACACCCTCGGCCAGCGGCTGACGCTCTGGCAGGCGGCCTGGCGCCTGGACGCCGGGCTGCCGGCCGACACCGAGGTCGCGATCGCGAAGCTCTGGGCGGCCGACGCAGGCCACCGGGTCGCGCACACGACCGTGCACGTGCACGGTGGGGTGGGCATCGACCTCGACGGCGAGGCGCACCGCTACTTCACCGGCGCCAAGCGGTTCGAGTTCCAGCACGGCGGGGCCACCGAGCAGGCCCTGCGCATCGGGCGCACCTTGGCTGCCGAGCCCGCCTGACGACCGTGGGTCCCGAGACGCTCCAGCAGCTGTTGCGCGAGCGCGCCGCCGACGACCGCGTCGGTGTCCGCTACGGCGACTTCACCTGGACCTGGCGCGAGCACGTCGCGGAGGCCGCCGGTGAGGCGTCCGCGGTGATCGACGCGGTCGACCCGCAACGCCCGATGCACGTCGGCGTCCTGCTCGGCAACACCCCGGACATGCTGCGCGCCATGGCTGCCGCAGCCCTGGGCGGCTACGTCCTGGTCGGTCTGAACACGACCCGGCACGGCGACGCCCTGCTCGCCGACGTACGCCGGGCGGACGTGCAGCTGATCCTCGTCAACGATGAGCACGGTGCGCTGCTGGACGGACGGGATCTGGGCGACGTGCAGGTCGTCGACGTCGACGCGGCCGGATGGCAGGAGCGGGTCGCGCGGGCCGGACCGCTCGTGCCGCACGCGGAGGTCGGGCCGATGGACACGTTCATGATGATCTTCACCTCCGGCACGAGCGGGGAGCCGAAGGCTGTGCAGGTGCCGCACCTCTTCCCGATCTTCGCGGCCGCCAACCTGGTCGACCGCTTCTCGATCACCGCGGACGACGTCTGCTACGTCGCCATGCCGCTGTTCCACTCCAACGCGGTCGTCGCGGGTTGGGGGGTGGCGCTCTCGAGCGGCGCCGCGATCGCGCCCGCTCGCTTCTCGGCGTCCGCCTTCGTTGATGACATCCGGCACTACGGGGCCACGTACATGAACTACGTCGGCAAACCGCTCGCCTACGTCCTCGCGACTCCCGAACGGCCCGACGACGCCGACAACCCGCTGCGGGTCGCGTTCGGCAACGAGGCCAGTGACCGGGACATCGAGGACTTCGCGCGGCGCTTCGAATGTCTCGTCATGGACGGCTTCGGGTCCACCGAGTCGGCCATCATCGTCACCCGGGTTCCCGGCACGCCCACGGGCTCGATCGGTCGGGGGTTCGAGGGTGTCGCGATCTATGAACCCGAGACAGTGACCGAGTGCGCCATCGCACTGTTCGACGAGACGGGTGGGTTGTCCAACGCCGACGTGTCGGTCGGCGAGCTGGTCAACACGCAGGGCGCCGGGATGTTCCAGGGCTACTACAACGACCAGGCCGCCAACGACGAGCGGATGCGGGGCGGCATCTACTGGTCCGGGGACCTCGCCTACAAGGATCGCCGACGGCTTCATCTACCTCGCCGGTCGCACGTCCGACTGGATGCGCGTGGACGGCGAGAACCTCGCCGCCGCTCCGATCGAGCGGGTCCTCGAGCGACTGCCCGCGGTCAGCAGGGTGGCTGTCTATGCGGTCCCAGACGCCAACGGCGGTGACGAGGTGATGGCCGCGATCGTGCTCCGCGACGACACGACGCTCTCTCCTGCCGAGCTCGAGTCGTTCCTGGCCGACCAGTCCGACCTGCCCGTCAAGGCATGGCCACGCTTCGTCCGGATCGCCGCCGACCTGCCGTCGACGGCGACCAACAAGGTCCTCAAGCGCGACCTGATCGCTCAGGGCGCCACCGCCGGTGACGGCGAGCTCTGGGTGCGCGAGGTGCGCGGACGAGCGTACGCCGCGGGTTGATCGTCACTCGCGTCGGGGTCGGTGTCTGATCCAGGCGGGTCGGTGGCCGGGTTGTCGGGGTGGTGGTTGGAACTCGGGTAGCCCGTCGCGCGCGAGTCGGACGTGCCAGGCGGTGTGGTGGATGACGCGGTGGTGTTCGCCGCACAGGAGCACGAGGTTGGTCAGGGAGGTCGGGCCGTGGTCGGCCCAGTGGGTGATGTGGTGGGCGTGGCTCATCGCTGGTGGTCTGGTGCAGCCGGGGAACGCGCAGTGCCGGTCGCGGAGGATGAGGGCGGTCCAGATGGCCTGGGTGACGAGCCGGGTCGCGCGGCCGACGTCGAGGACCTGGGCCTGGCTGCCGAGGACGCCGGGGATGAGGTCGGCGTCGCAGGCGAGCCTGCGGACCGCGGCGGCGGAGAGCTCGAGCCCGGTCTCGGTCCGACACGGGTCGCCGGCCTGTTGTCCGAGGGCCTGGGTCAGGTCGTCGAGTGTGGTGGTGACCGCGACGCGTGGTCGGGCGCCGTGGGACTCGGGTGGGTAGTCGGTGTCGAGGCAGTGCTGGGCGACCTGGATCAGGGCGTCCCACATCCGGGCGCCGTGGTCACGGGGGTCCCGGGTGCTGGTGGGGTCGTCGGGGTCGAGGGCTGGGGCGGGCCGTGTCAGTGGGAGCAGGGCGGCGCGGAGGACCTCGCCGTCCTCGGCTGATCCGCGGCCGCGGACCCGGACTCCGCCCATGCCGTCCTCGATCACCGAGAGGCCGCGGTGCAGGTGCGCGAGGCGCTCCTCGCGGTCCAGGGCGGCCTCGGCCCGGCGTTCCTGGGCATCGGGGTCGACCACGGCGACGATGTGGCGCCCGGCCCTGACCAGCTCGGTGGCGGTCAGCGTCTTGGACTGCTCGAGCAGCACCTGCTCGGCCCGGGCACGGAGGGCCGGGTTGGCGGGCAGGGTCTCGAGGGCATCGATGATCACCGCGGCCTGCGGCAGCGAGGTCACCCCGGCCCGGACCGAGGCCAGCGTGTCGGGGTGGTCCGAGGCCATGGCCCGGGCGTGACGGACTCGGCGGCGGCCGTCTCGCCTGAACCCGCCGGCCAGGTGGGTGAACCAGTCCGCGGTCGAGCCCCAGTGCAGCCGCTTCCTCGCGATGTCGCGGACGTCGACCTCGGCCAGCAGGGCCAGCTCGAGGGCGTCCAGGGCGCCACGGTGCCGCTGCACCGCGGCCATCGCCTCGACCAGCTCCTCGTCGGACCAGGCAGCAGGCAGCCGCTCCCCCGCCGCCCGCAGCCCCTCCGCGGTCGCGTCGAGCACGACGGCAGGAGCCGCATCGGGGGCCGATCGGAAGGTCATGACGACCACGCTCCGAGCCACCGCCGACACCGCTTGGGCGTCCGCGTCGGGCCTGTGGAAGACGACGTCCGGCGGACGCCTGTGGACGGATACTGGCCAGGTACGCCACGTTGGCGGCGAAGGCGAAGGCGAACGCGGACTCGGCACGGTGCCGGCCGAGGGTTGTGTGCAGGCAGTCCGCCCGTGCGGTGCAGCCCACCTCACACGATCGTGTCGAGCCTCTGGACGGTCTCCTCGAACTCGGCGACCAGTGCCGACATCACCTCGGCCACCGGCCGCACCTCGTTCATCCGACCGACGATCTGACCGATCGGCATCGAGATGACGTCGGGGTCGTTGGAGGCGCTGATCCGGCTGTGTGCGTCGGCGACGAGCAGGTTCTGCAACGGCATCGGCAACGGCGCCGGAGCACCCTCCTCGGCCCAGGCCTCGGTCCACTTGGTCTTCAGCAGCCGGGCCGGCTTGCCGGTGTAGACCCGGGTCCGCACCGTGTCGCTGCGAGGTCGCCCGCGTGAACGCGGTCGTCCACGCCTCGGTGTTCTTGGCCATGTGCTGGTACTCCTCGGTGCCGAGCCAGATCGACCCGGTCCACACGCCCTGCGCGCCGAGAGCCAGGGACGCCGCGACCTGCCGGCCCGAACCGATGCCGCCCGCACCGAGCACGGGGACATCGGGACCGACCGCGTCGACGACGTCCGGAGTGAGGACCATCGAGGCCACCTCACCGGTGTGGCCCCCGGCCTCGTACCCCTGGGCGATGATGATGTCGACGCCGTTGGCGACGTGCGAGAGCGCGTGCTTGGCCGCTCCGGCGAGCGCGGCGACCTTGATGCCGTGCTCGTGGCACTGCTCGATCACGTCCACCGGCGGTGAGCCGAGCGCGTTGGCGATCAGCACCGGGCGGTGCAGGAGCGCGACGTCCAGGTGCGAGCGCGCCACCGAGTGCAGCCAGCCGAGGACCCCTTCGTGGCCCTCGCCCTCCGCCAGGGGCGGCACGCCGAGCCGGAGCAGCGTCTCGTCGACGAACCTCTTGTGCGCCTCGGGGATGTGCGCCGACAGGTCCGCCGAGGTGCCCTCGGTGGGGATCTTCATGGGCATCACGATGTCGACGCCGTAGGGCTTGCCATCGGTGTTGTCGTCGAGCCAGGTCAGGACCTGCTCGAGCTCCTCGGGGTCGTTGAAGCGGACGCAGCCGAGCACCCCGAGCCCACCGGCGCGGGAGACCGCGGCCGCCACGCGCTCGGAGGGAGTGAACGCGAAGATCGGGTAGTCGATCCCGAACTCCTCGCACAGTGGCGTACGCATCAGGCGGGTGCTCCCTGGCTGTCGAGGGCGATCTGCTTGGCGGCGGGGTACTGCGCCTTGCCGGTGGCGTTGCGGGGGACCTCGTCGACCAGCGTCAGCGAGCGCGGCAGCTTGTATCCGGACAGGTGGTCGCGCAGGAACGTGCGCAGTTCGTCGAGCTCCAGCGTCGTCCCCTCGCGGATCGAGACGACCGCGGCGACCGCCTGGCCGAACTTCGGGTCGGGGATGCCCACCACGAGGGTGTCGTAGACGGACGGGTGGTTCTTGATGGCCATCTCCACCTCCTCGGGATAGACCTTCTCGCCGCCGGTGTTGACGCAGTTGGAGCCACGACCCAGCAGCGTGACCTTGCCGTCCTCCTCGATCCGGGCGTTGTCGCCGGGCACCGAGTAGCGCGCACCGTCGATCTCGATGAACGTCTTGGCGGACTTCTCGGGGTCCTTGTAGTAGCCCAGCGGCACCGAGCCGCCACGGGCGATCCGGCCGATCGCGCCGACGTTGCTCGGGTCGATGGGCCGGTTGTCGTCGTCGATCACGACCGTGCTGGGCCCGAGCGTCACGACCGGGCCGTCGGTGCTGATCGCGTCCTTGTCCTGCAGGCCCATGCCGGTGAAGCCGGTCTCGGTCGCGCCGATCGAGTCGGTGAACACCGCGCCGGTGAAGACGTCCATCCAGCGCTTCTTGACCGGTGGGCTGAAGATCGCGGCGCTGCTGGAGATCGCGAACAGGCTCGAGCCGTCGTACGGCGTGCCGGTGGCCGCCTTGCGGTCGTACTCATCGATGAGCGGCAGCGCCATCGCGTCGCCGGTCATGAAGATCAGCTGGACCTTGTCCTGCTCGATGATCTCCCAGGTCCGCTGCGGGTCGAACCTGGGCTCCAGGACCGTCAGATGGCCGGCGAACAGGTGCATCAGCAGGCCTGCCTGCGCGCCACCGTGCATGAGCGGACTGAGTGGGAACGTGGTCATCCGCGGGTCGGTGGCGGTCCTGGACTGGTCGTACTCCTCAAGCGGCTCGCCGGTGTAGAAGTCGAGGCCACCGCCGAGCGTGCGCCAGAAGTCCTCGTGACGCCACATGACGCCCTTGGGGAAGCCGGTCGTCCCGCCGGTGTAGATCATGTGGATGTCGTCGGCGCTGCGCTCGGCGAAGTCGCGCTCCGCGCTCTGGCCGTCGACGGCATCGTCGAGGGTGACGCCACCGAACGCGGCGAGCTCGGTGGCGTCGACCGGGCGGTCATCGTCGTCGGACGGGGCATCCGGGAGCGACACGAGCGTCGCGAGCCTCGAGTGCTTCGGCGCACACCTGGAGACCAGATCGGCATAGGTGCGCTCGAACAGCAGCGCCACCACGTCGGCGTTCTCGAAGAGATAGTCCAGCTCGGCCTCGACGTAGCGGTAGTTGACGTTGATCGTCACCGCGCGCAGCTTCAGCGTGGCCAGCAGACCGATCACGTGCTCGACGCTGTTCTTGGCATAGAGGGCGACGTGGTCACCGGCCTTGACACCCCGCGAGGCGAGGTAGTGCGCCAGCTTGTTGCTGTCGCGCTCGAGGTCGGCGTACGTCGCGATGCGGTCCCCGACCTTCAGGGCCGGGTTGTCGGGAGCGGCGTCGACCGCGTGCTCGAACAGGTCGGCGATGTTCAAGGCCACGGCCGCAAGACTAGAACACGTTCTTGTTGCTGACTACGCCTGTGGCCGACCGTGCAGCGCGTGCCTGGTCACCATGGTGCCGGTCCGCGGTTGGAGATCAAACCGGCGTGATCGGCAGGGACCGTCGAGGCTCGAACTCGAACGCCGCCCCGGTGCTGAACCGGGTCACGGAGACCTCCTCGGCCTCAGGGGCGGCGTCCTCGCGCGGCAGGAGCCTGGCCCACCAGTCGCTCGCCGACCCGGTCACCTCGACGTCCAGCATGGGGTCAACCGCGCGGACGGACGCCTCGAGCGGCCGGGCGGCCCCCGGCCCACACAGGGAGATCCAGGCGCCGTCCTCGTGGGCCGCGCCGTGGGTGACCGCCAGCGTGTCGTCCTCGATATGCGCCGCGACGTAGGCCGCGGGGTTGAGCAGCGGGTGCAGCTCCAGCGTGCGGAGGGCGTCTGTGCCGAGTGCGTTGCTGATCCGTTCGGCTGCGATGCCGGCGAGGCCGACCAGCTGCTTGGTCGCGACCTCCGTCGCCTGCTCCTCGGACTCCGCCCGGGCACGGACCGCGATCAGGAAGGACAGGTTGAGCAGGTGCATCTGCAGGCACACCTCGTCGGCGATGCGGACGAGCGCGGAGTGCGAGAACTCGGCGAAGTCGAGGTCGGAGACGAGCGGGCCGGTGTAGTCCGAGCGGCCGTCGTCGGTCTCGTCGATCGGGTCGAGCAGCAGCGCGGCGGCGTTCGAGGCCTCGACGACCGCGAGCGCCGCGATGGGCAGCACGTCCGGGTGGGACTCGTCGATGATCACGGTCCAGGCGCAGTGCGGGGCCCGGCCCGCCGGCGTCCGCGGCGGCCGGTGGACCGGCCGGACCTGCGCCTTGGGGTTGCTGGCGACCGCCGTCGCGTCGAAGGTCGGGTCCTCGATGTCGTGGCACATCGAGCGGACGTAGTCCTCCCCCATCGGCTCGACGTCCATCAGCGCCCCGCAGTGGTCGAGCTGGAACTCGCCCCGCCACGGGTTGTGGACGGTGTAGCGGAAGTCCATGAACTGCGGTGGGGCGCCGATGTCGAGCTGGAGTCCCTTGAAGATGGTGACGACGTCGCCGGTGCCGGGCGTGACCGGCGCGAAGCCGAGCGCCTTCTGCATCCGGCGGGTATAGACCGGGGAAGACGCGGACCACTCCTCGATGGCGATCTGCGCCATCTCCTCGCGCCCGAACGCCGAGACGCACCACGCCATCCCGGACCTGTCGATCAGCTGCCCGATCAGGAGCAGCTCCGGGACGAGCCGGGTCAGCTCGTCGCGGGTCAGGTCGGCGTAGCGACTTGTCACGGCTAGCCGACGCTCCGCTCACCCGTCCAGTACTGGGCCCGGAGCGCCTTCTTGTCGGGCTTGCCCAGCCCGGTCAGCGGCAGCGCGTCGGAGGCGATGATCTGCTTGGGCGCCTGCACCGAGCCCTTGCGTTCCTTGACCATGTCCTGGATCTCGTGGATGACCTGTTCGGTCGAGCTCATGGCCCGGGCGCAGCACGACGATCGCGGTGACCGCCTCGCCCCACTTCTCGTCGGGCGTGCCGATGACGCCGACCTGGGCGATCGCGGGGTGCTCGGCGATCACGTCCTCGACCTCCCGCGGGAACACGTTGAACCCGCCGGTGACGATCATGTCCTTCGTGCGGTCGACGATGAACCAGAAGCCGTCCTCGTCCTCGCGGGCCACGTCGCCGGTGTGCATCCAGCCGTCGCGGAACGTCTCGGCGGTGATGTCGGGCAGCCTCCAGTAGCCGCCGCAGAGCAGCGGGCCGGCCACACAGATCTCACCTGGCTTCGCCCTGCGGCACCGGGTTGCCGTCCTCGTCGAGCAGTGCCGTCCGGATGAACGCCGACGGCCGGCCGCACGACGAGAGTCGACCCTCGTCGCCGCCCTCCGAGACAGCAGCACGTGGTCCTCCTTGCCGAGGTAGCTGATGACCATCGGAGCCTCGGACTGGCCGTAGTACTGGGCGAAGATCGGGCCGAACCGATCCATGGCCTCCTTGAGGCGGACCGGGTTGATGGCGCTGGCGCCGTAGTAGATCGTCTCGAGGCTGCCAGGTCGCGGGTGTGTGAGTCGGGGTGGTCCATCAGGGCGTACAGCATCGACGGCACCAGCATCGTGGCCGGATCTTGAACTTCTCGATGAACTCGAGGACCTCGGCCGGGTCGAACTTCGACGTCACGTAGACCGAGCCGCCCTTGATGACCATCGGCGCGAAGAACGCCGCGCCCGCGTGCGACAGCGGCGTGCACATCAGGAACCGCGGGTTCTCCGGCCACTCCCACTCGGCCAGCATGATGCTGGTCATCGTCGTGAACGACTCGACGCGGCCGATGACTCCCTTGGGGTTGCCGGTGGTGCCGCCGGTGTAGGTGATCGAGGTCATGTGGTCGCGATGCAGGAGCACGGCCTCGACCGGCTTCGGCTCGAACTGCGCGGCTGCCTCGATCAGGTCGGCGCCGACGTGTGCCAGCGCCTCGGGCACCGGGCCGATCGTGAGGATCTGCGTGAGGCCAGGGCACTTCGCGAGCAGGCCGAGCGCCCGCTCGACGAAGAACGGGTCGACGATCAGCGTGCTGATCTCAGCGTCGTTGATGACGTAGGCGTGGTCGTCGAGAGACCCCCAGCGGGTGCAGCGACGTACGCCGGTAGCCCTGGGTCTGGCTCGCACCGATGATGAACAACACCTCGGGCCGGTTGAGCGCCAGCAGCGCCCCGGCCGTGCCCCCGGCGGCGCCCAGGCTCTCGAAGGCCTGGATGTACTGGCTGATCCGCTCGGTGACCTCGCCGCCGGTCAGCGTGATGTCGCCGAGGTGGATCACCGGCTTGTCGTGGTGGCGGCGCAGGGCCGCCACCATGAGGTGCCCGTTGTGCGTCCCGAATCGCATCTCTTCGTCACTCGCAGCCATGGGCTGAGACTAAACGCGTCTGAGTTCCTCGCCACGAACTGACGACGGGACGCGATCAGCTGGCGGACGGGGTCGGGTCGGCCAGGTGGCGACGAGGTGCCTGCTGGCTAAGGCTTGCCGGCCTCGGCGTAGGAGTCGCACGACCGAGATGTTCAGCGGGAAGTCGATGGCGAGGTCGCGGAACAGGAGGGCCGCGGCGGTGGCGGCCGCCGCTCGGGTCTCCTCGGCCACCTCCGGGGCGAGCTCGATGGGGCTGTGCACGACCACCTCGTCGTGGAGGAAGAAGACCAGGTGTGGTCTGGTGTCGAGGGAACCGTCGCCCCCGAGCCGCCACAGCCGGTTGCGAAGGTCTGCGATCCAGCACAGCGCCCACTCGGCGCCCGTGCCCTGGACCACGAAGTTGCGGGTGAAGCGACCGTGGGAGCGACGGAGCCGGGCCTGGCTGTCGGGGTCGGCTGGCGGGTCGTCGGGGTCTCGATCCCACACCTCGCCGGGTCCGGGTGACCCACGACCCAGCAGCGTCCGCACCACCTCTCCCCGCTCCCCCGCCCTGGCCGCGTCCTCGACCAGGCCGAACGCAGCGGGGTAGCGCCGGGTGAGCCCAGCGACCATGCGGCCGCTCTCGCCGCTGGTGGCGCCGTACATCGCCCCGAGGAGCCCGAGCTTGGCGTCGTTGCGAGTCGCGACGGCCCCGTCATCGACCATGCCCTGATAGAGGTCGGCGCCGCGTGCCGACCGGGCCAGTGCGCGGTCCCCGCTCATCCCCGCGAGCACGCGGGGCTCGAGCTGGGCGACGTCTGCGACCACGAACGTCCAGCCGTCGTCCGCCACGGCAGCTGGCCGGATCTGCGTGGGGATCGAGAGCGCACCTCCGCCGTTGGACGACCAGCGACCGGTCGTCGAGCCGGCCGGCTGGTACGACGGCCGAAAGCGTCCACCGTGCACCCACTGGTCGAGCCACGCCCAGCCGTTGGTGGCGAGCAGCTGCGCGGCCTGCTTGTATCGAAGCAGCGGCTCGATGCCCGGATGGTCGAGCGCGCGGAGCGTCGTCGCCCGCACATCCGGCACCTCCATGCCGACGCGACGCAGCGCCTCCATGAGCTCGGGCCGCGAGTCCGGGTTGAGGTCCGGAGCACCGAGCAGCTCGCGCACCTCGGCGGCCAACGCGTCCAGCCTCTCGGGTCGAGCACCCCGGGGCGGCCGCGGACCGAACAGCCCGACGAGGAGCCGCTCGTGGACCTCGACCCGCCACGGCACACCGGCCCAGCTCATCTCCGCCGCCACCAGGGCACCCGACGACTCGGCAGCCAACAGGAGCCCGAGCCGGCGCGCCTCGGACGATGCCGCCACGGCGACGAGCTGCCGGGCGTCCTCCAGGTCGGCCCGAAGGAACTCGGCCGCGTCGTCCACGGCGAACAGCGCCGCCTCGGACGGCACGCTCGGTCCGAGGCGGTCCCAGTGCGTCGACTCCTCGCCCTCCAGCAGCTGCGAGTCGACGGCGGGTGCCCGGCGCAGCAGGTGGTGACAGAGCCGGAGGTCGTGGCAACGCTCGACACGGATCCCCATGGCCAGCAGGGCCGGGTACCAGCGCGCGGTGTCGTCCCAGACCCATCGCGGCGAGTCGGCCTCGCGGGTCCGCACGAAGTCCGGGAGCTCGGCCACGCCCAACGCGCGCTCACCGCCGCCATCGCTGTCGACCACCTGCACGCGGTCACCCGGCAGCCGCGAGAGGGCGATCCGGGTCACGGGCACACCCTGGCAGGCAGTCGACACTAGGTGGTCAGGCCAGCACCTCGGCGATGCGCCTGATCTCTTCGGCGGACTGCGCCGACAGCATCAGCGTTGTGACGCCGGTGCCCTCCCACACCTGCACGGTGTCGCGGACCTCGGCCTCGGTGCCGATGATGTGCATGTCGTCGACCAGATCGTCGGGGATCAGCGCGGTGGCGGACTCCCGGTCGCCGGCGAGGAAGAGCTCCTGCACCCGGCCCGTGATCGCCCGGTAGCCCATCCGCTCGAACACCTGCTTGTGGAAGTTCTGGTCCTTGGCACCCATGCCGCCCATGTAGAGCGCGACGACCGGCTTCATCGCGTCGATGACCGCCCTCTTCTCCTCGGCGTCTTTGACGATCTGCACGTGGCAGGTGGCCGCGATCTCGAAGTCGTCGCGAGTACGGCGCGCGCCCGGCCGGGCGAACCCTTCCGACAGCCAGTCCTGATACATCCCGGCGGTGCCCGGCGTATAGAACAGTGGGATCCACCCGTCGGCGATCTCGGCGGTCTGCGCGACGTTCTTGGGCCCCTCGGCGCCGAGCCAGATCGGAATGTCAGCACGCAACGGGTGCGTGATCGGCTTGAGTGGCTTGCCGAGCCCCACCGAGTTCTCACCCTGGAACGGAAGTGGGTAGTGCGGGCCGTCGTTGGTGACCGGCCCCTCGCGGGCCAGCACCTTGCGGATGATGTCGACGACCTCGCGGGTGCGGGCCAGCGGCTTGCCGAACGGCTGCCCGTACCACCCCTCGACCACCTGAGGGCCACTCACGCCCATGCCGAGGATGACCCGGCCGCCCGAGAGGTGGTCCAACGTCAGCGCATGCATGGCGATGGACGTCGGCGAGCGCCCAGACATCTGCACGATCGAGGTCCCGAGCCGGAGCCGCGAGGTCTCGCGGCCCCACCACGCGAGAGGCGT
This sequence comes from uncultured Actinomycetota bacterium, assembly GCA_963802315.1. Taxonomy (GTDB): domain Bacteria; phylum Actinomycetota; class Actinomycetes; order Propionibacteriales; family Nocardioidaceae; genus Nocardioides. Next base: position 291,589 of record CAWDIF010000002.1, on the reverse strand, counting down.
GAAGGCATCCGAGCCCCAGGCCTCGGCGGTGAAGACGGCATCGAAGCCGGACTCCTCGGCCGCCGCGACGAGCTCGGCATGGTTGGTCGGCGGCTGAGCCTGCCAGTAGCCGAGCTGAAGCCCCAGCTTCATGCCATGTCTCCTCGGGTGGTCATGTGCTCTGGCGTACTTGCCACACATTAGAACGTGTTCTAGTTTTCAGTCCATGCCACGCACCCTGTCGGCGCCGGTCACCGTAGCCTTCGACTACACACGTTCGACCGGACCCGTGCTCGGTCGCTTCCTGACCGGTCTCCGCGACGCACAGGTCCTCGGGGGACGGACGTCGGAGGGCGAGGTCGTCGTGCCTCCGCCCGAGTACGACCCGGTCACCCACCGGCAGATCGACGAGTTCGTCGAGGTCGCCGACGTCGGGACCGTGACCACCTGGACCTGGGTGCCCGAGCCGGTGAAGGGCCAGCCGTTCGACCGCCCGTTCGCCTTCGTGCTGGTCACGCTGGACGGCGCCGACGTCCCGCTCCTGCACGCGCTCGACGTGAGCAGCCCCGACGACGTCGAGACGGGCATGCGCGTGCGCGTCCGCTGGCGCACGGCGCGGGTCGGCGCCATCACCGACATCGAGTGCTTTGAACCTGCAGCCGACAGCGAGGGACGAGCTGGTGGCGTCGAAGGTTCAGGTCGAGTGCGAGCGACCGAGCAGTCGAGACCCACCGCAGGCGATGCTGGGACACCAGCGGACCCCGTCACCGGGATCGTGGTCCCGATCGAGCTCGACTACGTCTACGCGGCCTCCCCGGAGGAGTCGCTCTTCTATACCTCGGTCGCCGAGGGCAAGCTCGTCGGCCAGCGGTGCCCCACCTGCCAGAAGGTCTACGTCCCACCGCGCAGTGCGTGTCCTGCGGACGGCACACCGACCGTGGAGGAGGTGCCCCTGGCCGACACAGGCACGATCACGACGTTCTGCATCGTCAACGTGCCGTTCCTCGGCCAGCGCATCACGCCGCCGTACGTCTCGGCCTACGTCCTGCTCGACGGCGCTGACATCGCGCTCCTCCACCTGATCCTCGACGTCGCGGCCGACGAGGTCCGGATGGGCATGCGGGTCAAGGCGGTCTGGAAGCCCCGCGAGGAGTGGGGCACCACGATCGAGAACATCAGCCATTTCGCGCCGACCGGCGAACCGGACGCCGACTACGAGACGTTCAAGGTGCACCTGTGAGAGACGTCGCCGTGGTCGGTTTCGCCCAGCAGCAGATGCAGGAGTTCGAAGGGTCGCCGACCTGCGTCGAGCTCCTGGTCCCACTCTTCGCCGAGTGCTACGAGCAGACGGGTTGGACCCGTACGGACGTCGGCTTCTGGTGCTCGGGATCCTCCGACTACCTCGCCGGCCGCTCGTTCTCGTTCGTGCAGGCGATCGACGCGATCGGTGTCATGCCCCCGGTCAACGAGTCACACGTCGAGATGGACCTGGCCTGGGCGATGTACGAGGCCTGGCTGAAGATCCAGACCGGAGAGGTCGACACGGCCCTGGTCTACGCGTTCGGCAAGAGCTCGGCCGGCGTGCTGCGCCGGACGCTGAGCCTGCAGCTCGAGCCCTACACGATGACGCCGATCTGGCCGGACACCGTGTCCCTGGCCGGCCTCCAGGCTCGCGCCGGGATCGACGCGGGTGTGTGGGACGAGAACGCGATGGCCGAGGTCGCGAACCGGTCGCTCACCGACGCGGAGTCCAACGAGCACTCGGTCCGCAAGGGCGGCTCGTCGGTCGAGGAGCTCCTGGCGAGGCACATGTATGCCGACCCGCTGCGCAAGCACGACTGCGCCCCGGTCACCGACGGCGCGGCCGCGCTGGTGCTGGCCGCCGAGGACGCAGCCCATGAGGTGCGCGACCGCCCGGCCTGGATCACCGGACTGTCGCACTGCATCGACCCGATGAGCATGGGTGCCCGCGACCTGACCCGCTCCCCCAGCGCGCGACGGGCCGGCGCGGCGCTCGACCTCGACGGCGTCGAGGTGGCCGAGCTGCATGCGCCGTTCAGCCATCAGGAGCTGATCCTGCGCAGCGAGCTCGGGCTCGGAGACGACGTGCGGGTCAACCCGTCCGGGGGGGCGCTGACCAGCAACCCGATGTTCTCCGCCGGAGGCATCCGGGTCGGCGAGGCCGCCAGCCGCATCTGGTCGGGCGAGGCCACCAAGGTGCTCGGCCACGCGACGAGCGGGCCGGCACTCCAGCAGAACCTGGTCGCCACGATGGAGGCGCGCTGATGGCCGGCGGGTTCGGCGCCGTCGCAGGCTCGGGGCTCCACCACCGCAAGCTCCCCGCCGCCGTCATCGGCGTGGGCCAGACCCACCACCGGGCACAGCGCAAGGACGTCTCGATGGCCGGCCTGCTCCGCGAGGCCATCGACCGCGCTCTCGAGGACGCGCAGCTGACGCTCGACGAGGTCGACGCGATCGTGGTCGGCAAGGCGCCGGACCTGTTCGAGGGCGTGATGATGCCCGAGCTGTTCCTCGCCGACGCGATCGGAGCGGCCGGCAAACCGCTGCTCCGGGTGCACACGGCGGGTTCGGTCGGCGGCTCGACCGCGATCGTGGCGGCCGCCCTGGTCCAGTCCGGCGTGCACACGAAGGTGCTGGCCGTGGCGTACGAGAAGCAGTCCGAGTCCAACGCCATGTGGGCGCTCTCGGTGCCCATCCCGTTCAACATGCCCGTCCATGCGGGAGCAGGCGGCTACTTCGCACCGCATGTCCGCTCCTACATCCGACGCTCGGGCGCCCCCCACCACATCGGCGCGATCGTCGCCGCCAAGGACCGCAACAACGCGCTCAAGAACCCGTACGCGCACCTGCACAACGAGGGCACCACGGTCGAGTCGGTGCTGGCGTCCCAGATGCTCTGGGACCCGATCCGCTACGACGAGACCTGCCCGTCCTCCGACGGCGCCTGCGCGCTCGTGATCGTGAGCGAGGACGAGGCCGCCCGGTCGAGCAACCCGGCATGGATCCACGGCACCGTGATGCGCTCGGAGGCGACGACCGCTGCCGAGCGCGACCAGGTCAACCCGCAGGCCTCTCGGGACGCGGCCGCCGCCCTCTGGAAGCAGGCCGGCATCACCCGCCCGATCGAGGAGATCGACGCCGCCGAGCTCTACGTCCCGTTCTCGTGGTTCGAGCCGATGTGGCTCGAGTCCCTCGGTTTCGCCGACGCCAACGGCGGCGGATGGAGACTCACCGAGTCGGGTGAGACCGCGATCGGCGGCAAGATCCCCGTCAACGCCTCCGGTGGCGTGCTGTCGTCGAACCCGATCGGCGCCTCGGGGATGCTGCGCTTCGGCGAGGCAGCGCTCCAGGTCCGCGGGCGCGGCCGGCGAGCACCAGGTCGACGGCGCTCGCACGGCACTGGGTCACGCCTACGGCGGCGGGTCCCAGTTCTTCGCGATGTGGGTCGTCGGCGCGGACCGGCCCACCCACTGAGCCGGTCCCCGGCCCGGGGTTCTGGTGCGTCACCTACCATTGTCAACAATCGGTGATGGAGGTTCGGGGCGATGGCGTCAACGAGTCCTGACCTGCCGTCGTCGCTCGTCGAGATGGCTGCGAACCGACTGCGCGACAACATCCTGAGCGGCACCCTGCGCCCCGGGGAGAAGGTCGTGGAGGAGGACCTGTGCGCGCGGCTCGGCATCAGCCGGGGCCCGCTGCGCGAGGCCCTCCGCCTGCTGACCCAGCAGGGGCTCGTCGAGCACCTTCCGCGGCGCGGCACCCGCGTGGTCGAGTGGTCCGCGGCCGACATCGTCCAGCTCTTCGAGCTGCGGGGGGTGCTCGAGCGGCACGCCGTCGAGTCCGCGTTCCCCTTGGCGGATCCCCTGCAGGGCCTTGATCCCGTGCGGGATGCGCTCGCGGCGATGCGCGCGGCCCGCGGAAGCCTCGAGCGCGACGACGCCCACCGCGCCTTCCACGCCTCGGTGGTCGGCCTCGCCGACAACCGCCAGCTCGACATCACGCTGTCGCCCATCCTGCTGAAGCTGCAGCTGCCCATGGCCCGCAACCTGCGCGAGGAGGCCCGCCGCCGCGACACCGTGCAGGAGGGCCTGGCCCGACACGAGGAGCTCGTGGCGGCGCTGGAGAGCAACGACCCGGTCCTGGTCGTCAAGGCCCTCCACGAGCACGGCCACCTGACCTACCTCGGGCTGACTTAACCCGAACGCAACGCGCCGGTCGCCCCGCTGGCACATCGATTGTCAACAATCGACAGCATGGACGAGCCAGCGGGGCCGCGACTCGGGCCCTCGGTCGCCGAGCTCTTGGAGTCGTACGCCTCGGGCAGCGGCTCGCCCACCAAGACCGCCGCCCGGGTGGCCGATGCGATCTTTGCTCGCGGCGACGACGGCACCTGGCTGTTCACCGTACCGCGTGAGGAGCTCCTGACCGCGGCGGCCGAGATCGAGCGCCGGCCGGCCGCGCGGGCGCTCCCCCTCTATGGGGTGCCGTTCGGGGTGAAGGACAGCATCGACGTAGCCGGAGTCCCGACGACCCTGGCGTGCCCGGCGTACTCCTATGTCGCTGCGGAGACCGCGCCTGTCGTCCAGCGACTGCTCGACGCCGGCGCGCTGTTCGTCGGGAAGACGAGCCTCGACCAGTTCGCCACCGGGCTCAACGGCACCCGGACACCGCACACCATCCCGCGCAGTGTCTTCGGCGGCGACCTCATCTCGGGCGGGTCGAGCTCCGGCTCCGCATTGGCCGTCGCGCTCGGCCAGGTCCCCTTCGCGGTCGCGACCGACACGGCAGGGTCCGGGCGAGTGCCTGCCGCGATGAACGGTGTCGTGGGCTTCAAGCCCTCCCGCGGCCTGATCAGCACGACCGGACTGGTGCCGGCCTGCCGGTCCCTCGACTGCATGAGTCTGATGGCTGGCTCGCTCGACGATGTCGACCGAGTCCTCGATGTGGTCGCCGGTCGGGACGACCAGGACCCGTGGTCCCGTGACCGCGGTCCGCGCCACGACCCACGGAACCCGCTGCGAATCGGGCTACCGCCGCTCGCGGAGCTCGAGTTCTTCGGCGACGAGGGCATGCGGAGCGCGCACGACAGCCTGCGCGGACGGGTCGGGCGGCTCGGTGAGGTCGTCGCGGTGTCCCTGGAACCGTTCCTGGCCGCCGGGTCGCTGCTCTACCAAGGCCCCTGGGTGGCCGAACGGCTCGTCGAGTTCGGCGACTTCCTGGCCGAGCACGGCGAGGACATCCACCCCGTGGTCCGAGCCATCTTCGAGTCCGGGCACCGCTACTCGGCGGTCGACGCCTTTGCGGCCCTCCAGCGGCTGCAGGAGCTCAAGGCGACGGTCGCCAGGGTCTGGCAACACGTCGACGTGCTCGTCGTGCCGACCGTCGGCACCACCTTCACGGTCGCGGAGGTGCTCGCGAACCCCGTGGAAGCCAACACCGCTCTGGGTCACTACACGCACTTCGGCAACCTGCTGGACCTCGTGGGCCTGGCCGTCCCCGCCGGGACGACGACGGACGGGCGTCCTGCGAGCGCCCTGCTGCTCGGCGCGGCCACCACCGACGACGCCGTCCTGACCCTGGCCGCACGCCTGCTGGACGAACCGCGCGAGCGGGCCAGGTCCGCCACCGAGCCGATCGCCCGACCCATCCCCACCCCTGCCGAGGAGCTGCCGTGACCCACGCCGTCGAGGTGCCCGCCGAGCCATCGCCCTTCCCCGTCGTAGCGGGGCGCACCGCGCTGCTGATCATCGACATGCAACGCGACTTCCTGCTGCCCGGGGGATTCGGCGAGACGCTGGGCAACGACGTGGGCCAGCTCCAGAAGGTGGTGCCGCCGCTCGTCGAGCTGCTCGCAGCGGCGCGCCTGGCGGGCCTCCCCGTGATCCACACCCGCGAGGGTCACCGACCGGACCTGTCGGACTGCCCGCCGGCGAAGCTGAACCGCGGTGCGCCGTCCAAGCGGATCGGCGATCCCGGCGCCTTCGGGCGGATCCTCATCCAGGGCGAGTACGGCCACGACATCGTCGACGAGCTCGCGCCCGCGCCGGGCGAGGTCGTGATCGACAAGCCTGGCAAGGGCGCCTTCTATGCCACCGACCTCCAGGACGTGCTGAGCGCCGCGGGGGTCACCCAGCTGCTCGTGACGGGCGTGACCACCGAGGTCTGCGTGCACACCACCACTCGGGAGGCCAACGACCGCGGCTATGAGTGCCTCGTCGTCTCGGACTGCGTCGGCTCCTACTTCCCCGAGTTCCAACGGGTCGCCCTCGAGATGGTCAAGGCCCAGGGCGGGATCTTCGGCTGGGTCGCCGACAGCCAGGCCGTCATCGCAGCGCTCGCCACTCTGCGCCCCACCGCACCCGTCTCGTCCCCTGCCTAGCCACCACCTCTGGAGGAAGTCATGACCACCGACGTCAAGCCAACCGAAGCCCCGACCTCCACAGCCCTGCCCTGGTGGACACCCGGAGACACCAACGCCTTCTTCGGGCTGGGCTTCAACATCCTCGTGAACGTCCTGACGCTCACCGGTCTGATGATCGGCGTCGTCGCCGTCCCCGCGGACGATGTGCTCGGCACCGTCCTGCCCGCGCTCGGCGTCGCGCTGATCCTGGGCAACCTCTACTACACGGTCCTCGCCCGACGACTGGCGCAGCGCGAGAACCGGTCGGACGTCACGGCGCTGCCGTACGGCCCCAGCGTCCCGCACATGTTCATCGTCGTGTTCGTGGTGATGCTGCCCGTCTACCTGGGCACCGGGGACCCGGTCAAGGCGTGGCAGGCCGGTCTCGCCTGGGCGTTCCTCATCGGCATCATCGTGATGATCGGGGCGTTCGTCGGGCCGTACGTCCGCAAGATCACTCCCCGAGCGGCGATGCTCGGCACCCTCGCCGGCATCTCCATCACGTTCATCTCCATGCGCCCCGCCGCCCAGATGTGGGAGGTCGCCTGGATCGGGCTCCCGGTGCTGGCGATCATCCTGATCGGCTTCTTCACCGACGTCCGCCTCCCGTACAACATGCCGATCGGCCTCGCCGCGCTGCTGGTGGGCACCGCGATCGGCTGGATCGGCGGCTACATGTCGGCGCCCGAGGTCGGTGACGCGGTGAACAACATCGCGGTCGGCATCCCGGACCTGCGGATCGACATGCTGCTGGACGGGCTCTCGGACCTCGCGCCCCTGCTGGGCACCGCGATCCCGCTGGGTGTCTACAACTTCACCGAGGCGATGAGCAACGTCGAGAGCGCGGCGGCCGCAGGCGACAGCTACAACCTGCGCAGCGTGCTGCTGGCCGACGGCGCCGGCGCCGTCATCGGTGCCGGCTTCGGCTCGCCGTTCCCGCCGGCGGTCTACATCGGCCACCCGGGCTGGAAGGACGCCGGCGGCCGCACGAACTACTCGCTCGCCAGCGGCGTGATGATCGGCGTGCTCTGCTTCGTCGGGCTCTTCGGCGTCCTCGACGCGTTGCTACCCGTGCCGGCAATCGTCCCGATCCTGCTCTACATCGGCCTGCTCATCGGTGCGCAGGCCTTCCAGGCGGTCCCACGCCTGCATGCCGTGGCCGTGGTCGCCGCCATCCTGCCGAACCTCGCCCAGTGGGCGCACGGCTTGATCGACAACTCCCTCGCCGCAGCGGGAACCTCCGCCGACGAGGTCGGCATGGATGCGCTCAACGGCGCCGGGGTCGTCTACGAGGGCCTGCAGACGCTCGGCGAGGGGGCGGTCCTCGTCGGCCTGGTGCTGGGCACCGTCGTGACCTTCATCCTCGAGAAGAAGTTCATGTACGCCGCCTTCGGGGCCGTCGCCGGCGCCGCGATGTCGTTCATCGGGCTGATCCACGCTCCCGAGGTCGAGTGGGCGGCCAACAACGAGGTGGCCCTCGGCTACCTGATGTTCGCTGCGGTCTGCGCGGCCTGGTCGTTCCTCCCCGGCGCCAACACGCCCGTCGAGGTCGACGAGTCCGACGTCGTGGTCCACTGACCGGGCGATGGCTGGAGCTCGCGGTGGCGGGGGCACACCTGGAGGGCATGCCTCTGCACCATGAGCTGCTGGCCCGCAACGCCGAGCTGGCCCGTCGGACGACGACTGCCGCGACCTACCGGCTCTATGCCCTGGCCGGCGGCCCGCCGGCCAGGGCCGGGCTGGCCCGGGTCGCGACCGGCGGAGGCCCGATCGAGGTCGAGGTCTATCGGATCCTTCGCAGCGAGGTCGGGGACCTGCTCGCCTCGGTCCCGCCCCCGCTGGCCATCGGCACGGTGCAGCTCGCCGAGGGACCCGACGTCCACGGGTTCGTCTGCGAGTCGATCGGGCTCGAGGGAGCAGAGGACATCACCCACTGCGGTGGATGGCGGGCCTACGTCGGGGCAACGTGATCGAGCGCGCTGCGGCCCGAGAGGCACGCTAAGTCTAGGTCAGACCACGCAGAACTCGTTGCCCTCGGGGTCCTGCATCACGACGTGGTCGAGCGGTCCGTCCACGGGACCCTCGTCGATGGCGGTCGCTCCTGCCGCGAGCAGCTTGGCGACGTACGCGCGGATGGCGGCCTCTCGCTGGTCACGCGGCAGGTGCCGGCCGCCGGAGACCTGGAGGTCGAGGTGCAGCCTGTTCTTGGCGGTCTTGCCTTCGGGCACCTTGAGGAACCCGATCCGCGGGAGCACGCCGTCGGGGTCGATGAGCTGGGCGCCGTCGTCCCACTCGTCCTCGGGGACCTCGAAGTGTCGGAGCCAGTCCTGCCAGGTGTCCCAGCCCTGCGGGGGCGGTGCGTCGACATAGCCGAGCGCCACGATCCAGAACGCCGCCTGCGCCGGCGCGTCGTGGCAGTCGACTGTGATGGTCCAGCTGGTCGCCGTCATCGAGCTGGTGCGTCGGAGTAGCACGGGACGGCGGCCTGGACCGGCCCCGCGAAGGTCGCGATGGGATCGCACAGGGACATGTCACGAGCCTAGGCGGCGCCACCCTCAGGGCACGGACCAACATCGAGTCGCCAAAGCTCGGGACGTCACTGCGGATTCCTGGGCGCAGAACGCCAGCCCATAGGCTTGGTCCGTGATCGAGCTCCGGACCCCTGCGCAGATCGAGCAGATGCGTCCCGCCGGGCGCTTCGTCGCCGACGTGCTCACCGCACTGGTCGACGCAGCCGACGTGGGTGTCAACCTGCTCGACCTCGACGCGCTCGCGCACACGATGATCAAGGAGCGCGGCGCAGAGTCCTGCTACATCGACTACCACCCCTCCTTCGGTGCCTCGCCGTTCGGCAAGGTCCTGTGCACCTCGGTCAACGACGCCGTGCTGCACGGCCTGCCCCATGACTACGTCCTTCAGGACGGCGACCTGCTCTCGCTGGACTTCGCCGCGAGTCTCGACGGGTGGGTGTCCGACTCGGCGATCAGCGTCGTGGTCGGCACCGCGCGCCAGGAGGACCTCGACCTGATCGACGTCGCCGGCCGGGCCCTCGACGCCGGCATCACCCGGGCGCGCGTGGGCAACCGCCTCGGCGACATCTCCGCGGCCATCGGCGACGTGGCGCGAAGCGCCGGACTCGCGGTGAACCTCCAGTTCGGCGGTCACGGTGTCGGCCGGACCATGCACGGCGACCCCCATGTCTCCAACGACGGCCGTCCCGGGCGCGGGCTCAAGCTCAAGCCGGGCCTCGTGATCGCCATCGAACCGTGGTTCCTGCACACGACCGACGAGATCTTCACCGACCCCGACGGCTGGACCCTGCGCTCGGCCGACGGCTCACGCGGCGCGCACATGGAGCACACCGTGGCCATCACCAAGGAGGGCCCGGTCGTCCTGACCGCCCGGGACTGATCGGCCGGGACTCACCCGGAGCGGGTCAGGCGTACGTGACCTGCAGGTCCTTGACGCCGTTGATCCAGCCGTGGCGCAGCCGCTGCGGCTCCCCGAGCTGGCGGATGTCCGGAGCATGGTCGGCAAGGGCCTGGAAGATCAGGTTGACCTCGAGGCGCGCCAGGTTGGCGCCGATGCAGTAGTGCGCCCCGTGACCGCCGAACGCCTGGTGCGGGTTGTGCTCGCGGGTGATGTCGAAGCGGAACGGGTCCTCGAACACGTCCTCGTCGAAGTTTGCGCTGGCATAGTAGAGACCGACCCGCTCTCCCGCGGTGATCGGCACGCCGCCGATCTCGAGGTCGTTGAGGGCCGTGCGCTGGAAGACCGCCACAGGCGTGGCCCAGCGGATGATCTCGTCGGCTGTCGTCGCCGGCCGGGTCTGCTTGTAGAGCTCCCACTGCTCGGGCTGCTGGAAGAACGCGTGCATGCCGTGCGAGATCGCGTTGCGGGTGGTCTCGTTGCCGGCCACGGCCAGCAGGACCATGAAGAACCCGAACTCGTCGTCGGTCAGGCCGCGCTCGCCCTCCTCGCCGCTCAGACCGAACTCGGCCGAGACGAGCTTGGAGATGATGTCGTCCTGCGGATTCTTGCGGCGCTCTTCGGCGAGCCCCATCGAGTAGGCCAGGATCTCCATGAAGGCGACGGCCTGGTCTCCCCCGACCTCCGGGTCGTCGTAGCTCATCATCTGGTTGGACCAGTCGAAGAGCTTGCCGCGGTCCTCGGGGGGGACGCCGAGCAGGTTCGCGATCGCCTGCAGCGGCAGCTCGGCGGCGACGTCCTCCACGAAGTTGCCGGCGCCACGCCCGACGGCCTCCTCGACGATGTCGTGGGCGCGCTGCTCGAGGTCCTGATGCAGTTGGGCGATCGCCCGCGGCGTGAAGGCGCGCGAGACGATCTGACGGAGCTTGGTGTGGTCCGGCGGATCGTGGTTGATGAGCAGGAACCGGGTCTGCTCGACGCCCTCGCGATCCATGTCAGGGGCAAACCGGATGATGACGCCGTCCTGGAAGGCGGAGAAGTTGGTGGAGTCCTTGGAGACCGCGGCGACGTCGGCGTGCTTGCTCAGCGCCCAGTAGCCACGGTGGTCCGGGAAGCCCGCGCGCGCACGCTCCGGCTGCTCGATGAAGGACACCGGGGCGGTACGCCGCAGCGTCAGGAGCTCCTGGTGGGGCACGCCCGACTGCATCACATCGGGGTCGGTCGGGTCGAAGCCCACCGGCAGCTCCACGACTCCCCCGAGGGCCGGGTCCACGGTTCGGTTCACGCAGGTTCTCCCTCGGACAACTGGAACACGTTCTAGTGGCCGAGGGTACGTACCCGGAGTACGGAAAGGAAGGGCGGCCGCATTGAAATTCACATAGAACGGGTTCTAGTTTTGCTCCATGAGCAACCCCGTGATCATCGACGCCGTCCGCACGCCGCTCGGCAAGCGCCAGGGTTGGCTCGCCGGAGTGCACCCTGTGGTCCTGCTGGGTCAGACCCAGGTCGAGCTCCTGCGTCGCTCGGGCGTCGACCCGCACCTCGTCGAGCAGGTCATCGGCGGCGTCGTGACCCAGGCCGGCGAGCAGTCCAACGGCATGGTGCGCCGCGCCTGGCTACACGCCGGTCTCCCCCAGCACACCGCCGGCACCGTGGTCGATGCGCAGTGCGGCTCGGGCCAGCAGGCGGCCCACCTGGTCCACGACATGATCAGGGCGGGCAGCATCGAGGTCGGCATCGCGTGCGGTGTCGAGTCCATGTCCCGCATCCCCCTCGGGGCCAACGTGCCCGCCGGTCTCGGCGACCCGCGACCGGACGACTGGGACATCGACCTGCCCAACCAGTTCGAGGCGGCCGACCGGATCGCCAGGAACCGTGGCCTCACCCGCGGGCTGCTCGACCAGTTCGGTCTCGCCTCGCAGAACAAGGCCCGCAGCGCCGTCGACGAGGGCCGCTTCAAGAGCGAGATCTTCGCGATGCAGGCCCCGGTCCTCGACGCCGAGCGCAACCCGACCGGTGAGACGCGCACCGTCGACGCCGACCAGGGCCTCCGCGACACCACGCTCGAGGGCCTGGCCCAGCTCAGGACCGTGCTGCCCGGCGGCCTGCACACGGCCGGCACGTCGTCGCAGATCTCGGACGGCGCGTCCGCCGTGCTGCTCATGGACGAGGACAGAGCCCGTTCGCTGGGACTCACCCCGCGGGCGCGCATCTCCCACCACGTGCTCGTCGGATCCGACCCGTACTACCACCTCGACGGACCCATTGACGCGACCCAGAGGCTGCTCGACAGGACCGGCATGTCGATCCACGACATCGACCTGTTCGAGGTCAACGAGGCCTTCGCCTCGGTCGTCCTGTCGTGGGCGATGATGCACCGCGTCGACATGGACAGGGTCAACGTCAACGGTGGTGCGATCGCGCTCGGTCACCCGGTCGGCTCGACCGGGACCCGGCTGATCACCACCGCGCTGCACGAGCTCGAGCGCCGCGACCAGTCGACGGCGCTCATCTCGATGTGCGCCGGCGGCGCGATGGCCACGGGCACGCTCATCGAGCGGATCTGAGCCCCTCCGTCACCACCAGCGCGGCGTCGGCGATCGAGTAGGCGCCCGCCGTAGCACTCGCACCGGCCCCGGCGGTGCCGAGCCGGACCACGACAGTTCCGCTGTCCGGATCGACCAGGACCACCTGACCGCCGAAGCCGAGAGCGGCGTACATGGCCTCGGGCGCGCCCTCGACCAGCTGGCCGACCGTGTCGACACCCGGGGGTCTCGTGGGGTCCTCCGCGTCGACCGGGTCGCGGAGGGGGCCCTCACGGTTGACCCACCAGAGCAACCCGTAGGCCGCGTTCAGATCCTGTGACGAGCGACCGACCGCATCGCTCACCCACGACCTGGGCACGATCTGCTCGCCGTCCCACTCGCCCTGCTGGGCGAACAGCTGCCCGAACCTCTCGAGGTCCGGGCACGTCGACTGCATGCCGAAGAAGGCCTGCGTCGAGCCGCGACTGGCGTCGAGGGTCATCCGTGTGCTGGTCATCTCGAGCGGACCGAAGAGTCGATCCTGCGCGTAGTCCTGGGTCTCCTCGCCGGTGGCGGTGCGGATCACCCGGTCGAGCGTCTGGATCGCGGCGTTGTTGTAGGCCCAGACCGTGCCGGGCGGGTCGGTCTGCTCGAGCCCGACGGCGTACGCCGTCCGATCCCTGGCGCGGATCAGGTCGCCGTAGTCACTCTCGGTGCTCCAGAACCGGCCACTGTCGTTGCTCAGCAGGTTGCGGATCGTGACCTGTGCGGAGCCGGTGCCCTGCCACTCGCGGATGTAGTCGGCGGCCGGGTCCTCGATCGACAGCGAGCCGTCCGCCTGGGCCAGCCCGACCAGCGTGCTGGTCACCGACTTGGTGACCGAGAAGACCTCCTGCGGCTGGTCCGCCGCACCGCCGTTCCAGTACCACTCGCCGACGATGGTGCCGTGGCGTGCGACCAGGAAGCAGGTCGAGCCCGCCGCCTCGGCCTCGCTGGCCAGCCGCTCCAGAACCGTCGCGTCGAAACCGAGCTCCTCGGGTGACGCAGTCGGTATCGGCGCGGAAGTCTGCTCGATCGGTGTCGACGTGGGAGTCGGCTCGGCCTTCGGCGCCACCCCGTCGTCACGACAGCCGGCCAGCGCCAGCAGAGCGAGGACCGAGGTCGCCGCGAGCCTCCCTTGCACATCGGGGAGCCTAGGCGCCTGCACCGCAGAAACTCACGCTCAGCCGCTCATCCATCAGCGGCGCAGGGTGAGTTTCACCGGCTACCCGGTGAATCTCACCGCCGCGACCTACCCGCCGTAGACAGGCTCGGGCGGCGGGGCTTCAGCGAGGATGTCCCGGACCGCGGACCCGACCTCATGGGCGACCCAGCGCCTGCCGGCATCGCGCCACGGGCCGTGCGACCAGCCGTTCTCGACGGTGATCACGCTGCCCTCGATCTCGAAGACCCTGCCGGTGATGTCGCCGGCCTCCTCGGACGCGAGCCAGGCCACGAGCGGCGAGTTGTCCTCCGGCAGCGCCATCTGTGAGGTGTCGAACGCACCCTGCGTCATCCGGGTCCTGGCGACCGGTGCGATCGCGTTGACCGTGACACCGAAGCGGCCCATCTCCTGCGCCGCGACCAGGGTGAGGCCGGCGATACCTGCCTTCGCGGCGGAGTACGTCGCCTGGCCGATCGACCCCTGGAGGCCCGCGCCGGACGAGGTGTTGATGACGCGCGCCGCGCGTTGGCGACCTTGCTTGGCCTCCGCGCGCCAGTAGGCGCCCGCGTGTCGAAGCGGCGCGAAGTGGCCCTTGAGATGGACCCGGATGACTGCGTCCCACTCCTCCTCGGAGGTGTTGACGAGCATCCGGTCGCGGACGAAGCCGGCGTTGTTGACCAGGATGTCCAGCCCGCCGAACGTGTCGATCGCCTGTTGCACCATCGCCTCGGCCGCCGCGAAGTCCGCGACGTCGGCGCCGTTCGAGACGGCCCGCCCACCGGCGGCCTCGATCGCGGCGACGACCTCCTCGGCCGGAGACTCACCCGCACCCTCCGGTGAATCCCGCTGGCCGGCGAGCGAGACCCCGTAGTCGTTGACGACCACGGCCGCGCCGTGCGCGGCCAGCTCGAGGGCGTGCGCGCGGCCGATGCCTCGACCCGCGCCGGTGACGATCGCGACGCGACCCTCCAACAGACCAGACACCAGGGCTCCTCCGTCATCTAGCTAGGTGAGGTGCAGGAAGACCGGGGGCTCACCACCGCCGTCGCAGGCGACCCGGGCCCCCGAGACGTAGGAGGCCAGGTCACTGGCCAAGAAGACCGCGACCTGGCCGACCTCGAGCGGCGTCGCCATCCGGCCCAGCGGGATGGTGCGCTCGATGGCCGCGACCCGGTCGTCACCGCCGTAGTGGTCACCGGTCAGCTCGGTGCGGCAGAGCCCGACGTCGATCGCGTTGACGCGGACCTTCGGACCCCACTCCATGCCCAGCGACCGGGTCAGCGCATCGAGACCCGCCTTGGCGGCGCCGTACGCCGCGATGGTCGGCGCCGCCCGATGGGCCGCGATCGAGGAGATGTTGACGATCGAGCCACCTGTCTCCTGGGACTGCATAACTGCGTTGACGACCTGCGAGACGAGCAGCGGGCCGAGCAGGTTGAGCCCGACGATCTTGTCGTGGAACCGCGGTGAGGCGGTCGCGGCCTCGGCGCTCGGAGCCCCGCCCGCGTTGTTGACCAGGACGTCGAGTCGGCCGTGCGTGGCGAGGATCGCTGCGACCATCGCGGCCACGGGCTCAGGGTCGCGCACGTCGCACACGTGGTGATCGGTCGCTCCCGCGACCTCGGAACGCGAGCAGGTGGCCACCGTGGCGCCGGCGGATCGGAACGCCTCGGCGATGCCGAGACCGATCCCTCGCGTGCCGCCGGTGACCAGCACGACACGGCCGGACAGGTCCAGGGCGAGCGCCATCCTGCTACCCTACCAAGCACTTGCTTGGTTAGGAGAGAGCGTGCCGATCACCTCCGAGTTGCGTACCGATGGCATCCGCGTGGTCACCATGGACGCTCCCCCGGTCAACGCCCTCACCGTGCAGCAGTGGTTCGACGTCGCGACCGCCCTCGACGAGGCCTCGGCGGACCCGATGACCAAGGTCGTGATCCTCCGGGCGGAGGGCCGCGGCTTCAATGCCGGCGTCGACATCAAGCAGATGCAGGGCACCGAGGGGTTCGACGTCCTGCTGGGCGCCAACAAGGGCTGCTTCGCGGCGTTCAAGGCCGTCTATGAGTGCTCGGTCCCGGTGATCGCCGCGGTCCAGGGCTTCTGCCTCGGAGGCGGGGTCGGCCTGGTCGGCAACGCGGACATCGTGGTCGCCAGCGACGACGCCTACTTCGGGGTCCCCGAGGTCAAGCAGGGCGCGCTCGGCGCGGCCACGCACCTGGCCCGGCTGGTCCCGCAGCACCTGATGCGCACCCTCTACTTCACCGCCCGCACCATCACCGCCGCCGAGCTCGTCCAGCACGGATCGGTCTATGAGGTGGTCCCTCGCGAGGAGCTCGTCGACGCCGCGACTCGTCTCGCTGCGGACATCGCCGACAAGGACACCCGGGTGATCCGCGCCGCCAAGGAGGCGCTCAACGGGATCGACCCGATCGAGGTCAACAAGAGCTACCGGTTCGAGCAGGGCTTCACCTTCGAGCTCAACCTGATGGGCGTGGGCGACGAGCTGCGCGAGGCGTTCGTCGCCGAGCACAGCGCGGGGACGGACAAGCGCAAGGCATGAGCACGGGACCCCGCGACAAGCAGATGACCGTCGAGGAGGTCGTCGCCCAGCTCGAGGACGGCATGACCATCGGCATCGGCGGCTGGGGCCCGCGGCGCAAACCGATGGCGCTGGTGCGCGGGATCCTGCGGTCCGACCTGGAGGACCTCACCCTGGTGAGCTGGGGCGGCGCCGACGTCGGCCTGCTCGTGCGGGCCGGCAAGATCCGCAGGCTCGTCTATGCGTTCGTCTCACTCGACTCGATCCCGCTCGAGCCGAACTTCTCGAAGGCCCGCCAGGAGCGCACCATCCCCGAGATCGTCGAGCTCGACGAGGGGATGTTCCAGACCGGCCTGCGCGCCGCCGCCCAGCGGCTCCCGTTCCTGCCGATGCGCGCCGGGCTCGGTTCCGACGTCCTGGTCAACAACCCCTGGATCAGGACGGTCACCAGCCCCTACGCCGACGGGGAGGAGCTCGTCGCCGTCCCGGCGCTCAACCTCGACGTCGCCCTCGTGCACCTCAACCGCGCCGACGTGCACGGCAACGCGACGTACCTCGGCCCGGACCCGTACTTCGACGACCTGTTCTGCATGGCCGCCGACAAGGCCTACGTGAGCGTCGAGCGGATCGTCGACACCGCGGGTCTCACCGTCGACACCGCGGTGCAGCGGCTGTTGCTCAGCCGGATGATGGTCAGCGGCGTCGTCGAGACACCGAACGGAGCGCACTTCACGTCCTGCACGCCCGACCACGAACGCGACGAGCTGTTCCAGAGGGCGTACGCCGCCGCCGCCGGTGGTACCGACGAGGACTGGTCGGCGTTCGAGCAGCGCTTCCTCACCGGCGACGAGGCGGCCTACCAGGCCGCCGTCGCAACCTTCCACGAGGAGCAGGCATGACCGAGGCCTCCCGAGCGGACGTCTGCGCGGTCGCCATCGCGGATGCCTTCAAAGACGACGGCGAGATCTTCGCCAGTCCGATGGGCGTGCTGCCCACGCTCGGCGTCCGGCTGGCCAGGCTGACCAGCAATCCGGACCTCGTCATCTCCGACGGGGAGTCGCTGTTCCTCGCCGGCACTCCCCCGCTGTTCGCGAAGTCCGACGTGGTCGAGGGCTGGATCCCGTTCGGCAAGGTCTTCGACATCGTCGCCTACGGCAAACGCCACGTGATGATGGGTGCCACCCAGGTCGATCGGCACGGCAACCAGAACATCTCCGCGATCGGCGCCGTTCGCCCAGCCGAGGAGGCAGCTCCTGGGAAGCCGCGGAGCGCCGGGCAACACCGTCAACAACCGCACGTCGTACTGGGTGCCCAAGCACTCGTCCCGGGCCTTCGTCGAGCAGGTCGACATCGTCTCCGGCGTCGGCCCGGCGCTGGCCCGGAGGGCTGGACCCGCCGCAGCTCGCTTCAACGACATCCACCGGATCGTGTCCAACCTCGGCGTCTTCGACGTCGGGGGACCGGACGACACCGTGCGCCTGCTGTCGGTGCACCCGGGCGTGACCCTCGAGCAGATCGTCGAGAACACCGGCTTCGAGCTCGACATCCCCTCCGAACTGCCCACCTCACGCGAGCCGTCGATCGAGGAGCAGATCGTGATCCGCGAGGTCCTGGACCCCCAGGGCCTGCGCTTCAAGGAGGTCCTCCCAGGATGAAGGCCGCAGCGTGCTCGAGCAGCTGATCACGACACCGCTGACCGAGCTCACCGGCGTCCGCCACCCGATCGTGCAGACGGGGATGGGCTGGGTCTCCGGGCCCCGCCTGGTCGGCGGCACCGCGAACGCGGGCGGCCTCGGCATCCTCGCCAGCGCGACCATGTCGTTCGAGGAGCTCGAGGAGGCGATCCTCGACGTCAAGGGCCGCACCACCGAGCCGTTCGGCGTCAACCTGCGCGCCGACGCATCCGACGCACGCGCGCGCTGCGACCTGCTGGTCGAGCACGGCGTCAAGGTGGCGTCGTTCGCCCTCGCGCCCACGCCCGAGCTGATCAAGAGACTCAAGGACCAGGGCGTCGTCGTGATCCCGTCGATCGGTGCCGCCAAGCACGCCGTCAAGGTCGCGGCCTGGGGCGCCGACGCGGTGATGATCCAGGGCGGCGAGGGCGGCGGCCACACCGGCCCGGTCCCGACCACGCTGCTCCTCCCGACCGTGCTGGATGCCCTCCGAGATGTGGGGAGCGAGATCCCGGTCGTCGCGGCGGGCGGGTTCTTCGACGGACGCGGTCTCGCGGCTGCGCTGTCGTACGGCGCCGCTGGCGTAGGCATGGGCACCCGCTTCCTCCTGACCCAGGACAGCGCGGTGCCCGACGCTGTCAAGCAGCTCTACCTCGACACCGACCTCAACGGGACCGTCGTCACCGCGAAGGTCGACGGCATGCCGCACCGGATGCTGCGCACCCCGTTCGTCGAGGAGATCGAGGAGAGCTCGACCGTGAAGCGTCTCGGCCCGACCGCGCGCCGGACGCTGGAGCTCAAGAGGGACTCCGGCCTCTCGTGGGCGGCACTCCTCAAGGACGGCCGGGCGATGAAGAAGGCCCAGGGCCGCACGCTCGGCCAGATGGCTTTGGCCGCCAACACCCCGACGATGCTCAAGTCCGGCCTCGTCGACGGCGACACCAGCGCCGGGGTGCTCGCGTCCGGCCAGGTCGCCGGCGTCATCGACGACCTGCCGACGTGCGAGGAGCTCATCGACCGGATCGTTCTTCGGGCCGTGGACGAGCTCGGGCGGGCGGGGTCCTACCTGCTCTGAATCCACCTCCCTTGTGATGCCGTCACCGCGCTGCCATGGTGAGCGCACGGGATCACAGGAGGGTGTCAGCTCATGAGTTCTGCGCTACGACGACTCAACCCGACGATCGCCTGGGTCGCCCTGGTCATCGGCCTGCTGGCGCTGGTCTCGGCGGCTGCCGGTGTCGGCTACGCAGCGGGGACCATCGGGACCGCCGACATCAAGAACAAGGCCGTCACGGCCAAGAAGATCAAGAACAACGCCGTCACGACCAAGAAGATCAAGATGAACGCCGTCACGGGTTCGAAGGTCAAGGACGGGTCGCTGACGGCCCTCGACCTGGTGCCGGGCGAGAAGCAGAAGCCTGCCCCTCTCAGCAACGGCGGCGAGGGCGACTGCCTGTGGCAGAGCGGCGCCTCCCTCCTCCCTGGGGTGGGGGCGCCCACCTATCGCAAGGACCAGTTCGGGACCGTCCACCTGGCCGGGCTCGCCGTCTCCTCTGACGCGGCGGGCGGCGACGGCGACTGTGACTTCTCGGCCGTCGGCCAGTCCGCCGATGCCATCGTGTTCGTACTCCCGGCCGGCTACATCCCTGCCAAGAGCGTCATCGCCGGCGGCATCAGCGGTGGCGACACCGTGATCGTCGTGGGCCCGGACGGGCTCGTCTCGGGCAGCCTGACACTGCCGCCGGGGGCGATCGCCACCGGCTCGGCCTCCGCTGCGGGCGTCGTGCTCGACGGGATCACCTTCGAGCCGGTCGGGTCCAACGTCGTGCTTCCCTGACTCAGGTCTCCGATCTCTGGTACTCGTGCTCTCGGCCGAGGACGCGGTAGCCGATCAGGTCGTTGACGCCGACCATGTGGTGGTTCGACTCGGCGTTCCAGGTGTCGATCGTCTCGAGCTGCGGCTCGGCCTCGCGCAGCCACCGGATCATGTCCGCCTTGAGCAGGAGTCCGAGGCGGTGACCACGGTGGCTGCCGACGACCGAGGTGTCGTGCTGCTCGCCGATCGTCGGCCGGTCGCCCTCGACCACGACCACCGTGTGCCCGGCCAGGGCGCCGGTCCCTCGGTGGCGGGCGAGCACCCGGTACAGCCGACGTCCGCGGGCCACCTGTGCCTGCTCGTACCCGCGGATCCGGTCGGCGGAGTAGACCTCGTCCTCGACGTCCAGCTCATCGGTGGGTGCGTCGTTGATCGAGGCGGACATCTCGGCGACGCCGTCCAGCTCGTCGTCGGGCGTCGGCCCGAGGCGACGGACGATCTCGTAGTCGCCGGCGCAGGGCAGCGCGGCCTCGTAGCGGCGGGTCAGCCCCTCGTGGTCGACCTGGGCGAGCACCTGACGTCGGTTGATCGCCGTGCTCTTGGACTCGAAGCCGTGACGTGCGGCGAAGGCCGCGAAGCCGTCGTCCTCCCACGCGTCGATCCCGAACGACGTGCGGCCGAGCGCCCGCCCCTCGGCGGTCATCAGCTCGAGCATCTGGGTCCCCAGACCACGACGTCGGTGCGCAGGATGCACCTTGGCGCCCAACCAGGCGAGGTGCAGGTTGTCGTACTCACTGATGGCGACCATCCCGGTGGCCACCGCGACCCCGTCCTCGATGCCCAGGTAGAGCGTGTCGGGCTCGCCGTCCCAGCCGGTGACCAGGTCGGCGACGACCGCGGCGGCTGTCATCGGGTGCAGCCACGGCGCGTCGGTGGCCGATACGGCGTTGCGTACCTCGACGTACGCCGCGACGGCGTCGGCGTCGTCGGGGTCGATGCGACTGATCTCCACCAGGCCAGACTGACTCAGGCGGTACGACGGCCGCCACCCGATAGCGGCGCGGCGGCTGCCGGGGTCAGATCCGCTCGACGATGGTCACGTTGGCCTGGCCGCCGCCCTCGCACATCGTCTGCAGCCCGTAGCGGCCGCCGGTGCGCTCGAGCTCATTGAGCAGCGTCGCCATGAGACGGGTGCCGGTGGCGCCGATCGGGTGGCCGAGCGCGATGCCACCACCGTTGACGTTGACCTTCTCGTGCGGGATCCCGCAGTCCTTCATCCAGGCCAGCGGGACCGAGGCGAACGCCTCGTTGCACTCGAAGAGGTCGATGTCGTCGATGCTCAGTCCGCTCCTCTCCAGCGCCCGCTTCGTCGCGCGGATGGGCCCGGTGAGCATCCAGACCGGGTCGTCGCCGGTGACCGACAAGTGGTGGATCCGGGCGCGAGCGGTGAGCCCGTGGTCCTTCACCGCCTGCTCGGAGGCGATCAGCATCGCCGACGACGCGTCGCAGATCTGCGAGGACACCGCGGCGGTGATCCGGCCTCCGGGCGACAGCGGCTCGAGGCCGGCCATCTTCTCCAGCGAGGTCTCGCGCGGGCACTGGTCGGTGTCGAGAGTGCCGTCAGCAACCTCGATCGGCTCGATCTCGTTCTTGAACCGCCCCTCCGCGATCGCAGTGCGGGCGCGATCGTGCGAGGCGAGCGCGAACGACTCCATGTCCTCGCGGGAGATCTCCCACTTCTCGGCGATCATCTCGGCGGAGCGGAACTGGCTGATCTCCTGGTCGCCGAAGCGCTTGCGCCAGCCTGGCGACTCGGCGAACGGCGTCGAGAATCCGTACTGCTGACCGACGACCATCGCCGCAGAGATCGCGATGGCGCTCATGTTCTGCACGCCGCCAGCCACCACGAGGTCCTGCGTGCCGGACATGACGCCCTGCGCTGCGAAGTGCACGGCCTGCTGCGAGGAGCCGCACTGCCGGTCGATGGTCACTCCGGGCACGTGGTCCGGCAGGCCGGCCACCAGCCAGGCGGTGCGCGCGACGTCGCCGGCCTGCGAGCCGATCGCATCGCAGCAACCGAGGATCACGTCGTCGACGGCGCCCGGGTCGACGTCCGTGCGCTTCAGCAGCGCCGTGATCGAGTGCGCGGCCAAGTCGGCGGAGTGGACGCCGGCGAGCGCGCCACCACGCTTGCCGACCGGCGTGCGCACGGCATCGATGATGAATGCCTCAGCCACGGTGGATTCCCTTCAACAGGATCGACAGATACTGCTGCGCGATCTCGGTGTGCGTGCGGCGACCACCGGGGCGGTACCAGGAGACCGCGACCCAGACCGTGTCCCGGATGAAGCGGTAGGTGAGCTCGAGGTCCAGGTCGTTGCGAAGGACGCCGGCGTCGATGCCGTTCTGCAGCAGCCTCAGCCAGACGGTGCGCGACTGCTTGTTGCGGTCACCGAGGTAGGCGAAGCGCTCGAAGGTCAGCAGGTAGGCCGCGTCGTTCTGATAGATCGCGACCTCGTCGCGATGCTTGTCGATCGCCTCGAAGGACACGATGACCGCCTGCTCGAGCTGGGTCAGCGGGTCGGCGTCGCCGGTGAGGATGTCGTCGTACTGCCCGAAGAGCTCCTCCTGGAACCTCGACAGGATCTCGTCGACCATCGACTCCTTGGAGTCGAAGTGGTGGTAGAGGCTGCCGGACAGGATCCCGGCGGCGTCCGCGATGTCGCGGACCGTGGTGTTGCCGAAACCCTTCTCGGCGAACAGGCGGGCCGCGATCGCAAGGAGCTCCTCGCGGCGGGAGGCGACGGGTTCAGCGGTCATGGCGCCGTCCTAGGCCTGCTGGCTCGAGACGGCGACGACTTCGCCGGTCATGTAGGAGGCGTAGTCGCTGGCCAGGAACACCATCACGTTGGCGATCTCCCATGGCTCGGCCGCGCGACCGAACGCCTCACGCTGCTTGAGCTCATGGAGGAGCTCATCGGAGGTCACCTTGGCGAGGAACGGGTGCATCGCCAGACTCGGACTCACCGCGTTGACCCGGATGCCGTGCGGCGCGAGATCGATCGCTGAGCAGCGGGTCAGCGCCATCACCCCGGCCTTGGCGGCCGCATAGTGCGCCTGGCCCTCCTGGGCCCGCCAGCCGATGACCGAGGCGTTGTTGACGATGACGCCCCTCTTGCCCGAGGCCACGAAGCGCTGTCCGGCGGCGCGCACACAGCGGAAGGTGCCGCTGAGCGTGACGTCGAGGACCTGGGACCATTGCTCGTCGGTCATCTCGAGGATGCTCGCGGTGCCGCCCAGGCCGGCGTTGTTGATCATGATGTCGACCCCGCCGAACTCGTCGGCAGCGTCCAGCAGCGCGACGACCTCGGCCTCCACGGTCACGTCGCAGACGAGCTGTCGGACCCGCTCGGCACCGAACTCCGCGGCCAGGGCCCTTTCAGCCTCGACCAACCGGCGCTCGTGGGTGTCGCTCAGGACGACCGCCCGAGCACCCTCTTCGAGGGCCCTACGCACGACGGAGGCGCCGATCCCGGCTCCAGCGGCCGCGGTGACCACGACGACCTTGCCGGCAAGCAGGTCGTGGCCGGGCACATAGTCGGGCGCCGACTGCTCCGGTCGGTGGGTCGTCATCGGTGGGCCTCGCTCGGCCGGGGCTCTCGGGGGAGTCCGAGCACGCGCTCGGCCAGGATGTTGCGCTGCACCTCGTCACTGCCGCCATAGATGCTGTCCGCGCGGGAGAACAGGAAGAGGCGCTGCCATCGGTTGAGCTCGTAGGGCGCACCGTCGGCCAGCAGCCCGGCCGTGCCGAGCACGTCCATGGCCGTCTCGCCGAGCCGCTTGTGCCAGCCGGCCCAGGCCAGCTTGAAGATCGACGCGGCTCCCCCGCCGGCCGCAGAGTCCTCGCCGGCCTTGACGCCGGACAGGCTGCGTAGGGCCATGAAGCGCATCACCTCGAGCTCGGCTCGCAGGCCGGCCAGCCGGTCGCGGAGGATCGGGTCCTCGATGCGGCCGTTGTCCTTGGCCAGCATGACCAGCGCACCGAGCTCGTGGTCGAAGTCCACCAACTGAGCCAGGATCGACACGCCGCGCTCGAAGCCGAGCAGTCCCATCGCGACCGCCCAGCCCTGGCCGGGCGCGCCGACGACCAGGTCGGCGGTGGTGCGGGCGCCGGTCAGGAAGACCTCGTTGAACTCCGAACCGCCGGTGAGCTGCTCGATCGGCCGGATGTCGACGCCGTCCTGGTCGATGGGGACGAGGAGGAAGGTCAGCCCCCGGTGCCGGACCGAGCCGGGTTCGGTGCGCGCGAGGACGAACAGCCAGTCGGAGAGGTGCGCGTTGGACGTCCACACCTTCTGGCCGTCGATCACCCACTCGCCGTCATCCGGGGAGCCATCGAGCCTTGCCCTGGTCTTCACGTTGGCCAGGTCGGAGCCGGCGTCGGGCTCGGAGTAGCCCTGCGCCCAGAGCTCCTCGACGGCCAGGATGCCGGGCAGGAACCTCGCCTGCTGCTCCCCGGTGCCGAAGGCCATCAGCGTCGGGGCCAGCAGCTCCTCGCCGACGTGGTTCACCCTCGCGGGGGCCTTCGAGCGGGCGTACTCCTCGTGGAAGATCACCTGCTGCCACAGGCTGAGCCCGCGTCCGCCATGCTCGGCCGGCCAGCCGATTCCAGACCAGCCGTGCTGCGCAAGGTGCCGGTTCCAGGCGAGCCGCTCCTCGATCGCCTCGTGGTCCTTGCCCGGTCCGCCGAGGCCCTTGAGCGAAGCGAACCCGCCGCTCAGGTGCTCCCCGAGCCAGCCCCGGATCTCGGCGCGGAAGGCCTCGTCCTCGGCGGAGTAGCGCAGGTCCACCTTTGCTACTCTACCAAGCAAATGCTTGGTTTGGCCGATCAGGTGCACCGCCTGCCTGCGCTGGTTCGCGACGCCGCGGACAGATTCGGCGCGCACCCCGCCTACGTCGAGGACGGCGCGAGCCTCTCGTACGCCGACCTGCTGACCCGCGTCGAACGCACCGCCTGCGCCTACGCCGATCTCGGCGTCGGTACGGGCGACCGGGTCGTGCTCTGGGGACCCAACAGTGTCGACTGGGCGGTCGCCGCGCTCGCGGTGTCGTACGCCGGCGGCGTCCTGGTCCCGGCGAACTCGCGCTACGTCGGTCCCGAGGTCGCCGACGTGGTCGCGCGCACCTCGGCGCGCGTCGTGGTGGTGCACGACCGGTTCCTCGGTCGCGACCAGGTCAGGGAGCTCACCGACGCCGGCGTCACCGACCAGGTGGTGACCCTCGACGACCTGGTCTCCCGTCCGAGCGCCTCCCGCGACCTGCCGCAGGTGTCGGCCGATGACGTCGCGGACGTGCTCTTCACCTCCGGCACGACGGGGCGGTCCAAGGGCGCGATGAGCGCGCACCGCCAGACGATCGGTGTGGCGCGCGCCTGGGCCGAGCTCGGCAGGATCCGCCCGGACGACCGATACCTGGCGGTCAACCCGTTCTTCCACTCGTTCGGCTACAAGATCGGGATCGTGGTCGGGCTGCTGACCGGCTGCACGCTCTATCCGGTCGCGACCTTCGACGTCGACGCGACGATGCGGTTGATCGAGGACGAGCGGATCACCGTCCTCCCGGGGGCCCCCACGCTCTACCAGTCGATGCTGTCGGCCCCCGGCCGCGCTGACCGCGACCTGTCCTCACTGCGTCTGGCGGTCACGGGTGCTGCTGTCGTCCCGGTGGTCCTGGTCGAGCGGATGCGCGACGAGCTGGGGATCGATGAGGTCGTCACCGCGTTCGGGATGACCGAGGCGGTGGTCGTGACCATGTGCCGCGAGGGCGACTCGGCCGAGACGATCGCGACCACGTGCGGCCGCGCGATCCCTGGCATGGAGACCCGTATCGGGGAGCATGGCGAACTGCTGGTCAGGGGCGACTACGTGATGCTGGGCTACCTCGACGACGAGGTGGCCACCGCGGAGGCGGTCGACGCCGCGGGCTGGCTGCACACCGGCGACCTCGGCTCGCTCGACGAGCAGGGCAACCTCACCATCACCGACCGGCTCAAGGACATGTACATCTGCGGGGGCTTCAACGTCTATCCCGCCGAGGTCGAGCAGACCTTGCTGCGGATGGACGGCGTCGACGACGTCGCCGTGGTCGGCGTATCCGACGAGCGGCTGGGCGAGGTCGGCAAGGCGTACGTCGTTGCCCGAGGTGGGCCCAGCGTCGACCCCGAGTCGGTCATCGCGTTCGCCAAGGAGAGGCTGGCGAACTTCAAGGTTCCCCGACAGGTCGAGCTCGTGGAGTCCCTCCCCCGCAACCTGTCCGGCAAGGTCCTGAAGACCGAGCTCCGGGACACATCATGGACCTGACCCTGTCCGAGTCCGAGCTGGCCTTCCAGGCGCAGGCGCGGGAGTGGCTTGCGGCCAACGTGCCGGCCGAGCCGCTGCCGTCGATGGACACGCCCGAGGGCTGGGCGCTCCACCAGGAGTGGGAGGCCGTGCTCGCCGAGGCCAGATGGTCGGTCGTCTCCTGGCCGCGGGAGTACCACGGTCGCGAGGCCTCGCTGGTCGAGTGGGTGATCTTCGAGGAGGAGTACTACCGAGCAGGTGCACCGGGACGGGTCTCGCAGAACGGCATCTTCCTGCTCGCACCCGATCCTCTTCGAGCACGGTACGAAGGAGCAGCAGGACCGCTTCCTTCCGGCGATGGCATCCGGCGAGCAGATCTGGGCGCAGTGCTGGTCCGAGCCGGAGGCCGGCTCGGACCTGGCCTCGCTCAGGTCGACCGCCCGTCGCGACGGCGAGCGAGGCGGCTGGGTGCTCAACGGCCAGAAGACCTGGTCCTCGCGGGCGGCGTACGCCCACTGGGGGTTCGGGCTGTTCAGATCCGATGCGGACGCCCAGCGGCACCGCGGACTGACCTACTACCTCTTCCCCCTCGACGCCGACGGCGTCACGGTGCGACCGATCGCGCAGCTGGACGGCGAGGCCGGGTTCGCCGAGGTGTTCCTCGAGGACGTCTTCGTGCCGGACGCCGACGTGCTCGGCGGGGTCGGTGAGGGCTGGTCGGTCGCGATGAGCACGGCCGGCAACGAGCGTGGCCTGTCGCTGCGTTCCCCGGGCCGCTTCTGTGCGGCCGCGGACCGGCTCATCGACCTCTACCGGACCTCGCCGAGGTCCGCGGACGGTCCGCAGGCCGACGGCGTGGTCGATGCCTGGATCAAGGCCCAGGCCTACCGCCTCTACACCTGGGGCACGGTCACCCGGCTGGCCGACGGTGGCGATCTCGGGGCCACCGGCTCGGTCAACAAGGTGTTCTGGTCCGAGCTCGACATCGCGCTGCACGAGACCGCGCTCGACCTGCTCGGCACCGAGGCCGAGGTCGAGTCCCCGTGGCTCGACGGCTATACCTTCTCGCTGTCCGGCCCGATCTATGCCGGCACCAACGAGATCCAGCGCAACATCGTCGCCGAGCGGATCCTTGGCCTGCCCCGCGACATCAGGTCGGAGAGGACGAGGCAGTGAGGTTCGAGCTCACCGCCGACCAGCGCGACCTCGCCGGGTCCCTCGAGTCCCTGCTCGCGGCTGCCGACACCGCCGCGGTCGCCCGCGCCTGGGCGGATGCCGACCACGAGCCGGGTCTCACGCTCTGGTCGCGGCTGGCCGAGCAGGGCCTCACGGTGCTGGCGACCGAGGCCACCCCCGTGGAGGTCGCCATCGCCTTCGAGGCCCTCGGGAGACACGCGGTGCCGGGGCCGTGGGTCGAGTCCGCGGTGTACCTCCCACTCGCCCTGGGTCGCGAGGTCGAGGGGATCGCCACGGTCGCGGTGCCTCCGCACGTTCCGTACGCACTCGACGCCGACATCGCCGACCAGGTCTATCTCGGCAACGCGCTGGCCTCGGGTGTGGGCGACCGGCACGTCTCGGTCGACCGCACCCGACGGCTGTTCGAGGTGACCGGCGAGGGCGAGCCGGACCGGGAGGCCTTCGACCTGGCCGTGCTGGCCGTCTCCGCCCAGCTGCTCGGGCTCGGCGAGCGGGTCCTCGCGGATTCGGTCACCTACGTGAAGCAGCGCAGGCAGTTCGGCCGCGAGATCGGCAGCTTCCAGGCCATCAAGCACCAGCTGGCCGACGTCCGCATCGCTCTCGACTTCGCCCTACCGCTCGTCCACGGCGCGGCACTCAACGCGATCTCGGTCTCCGCCGCGAAGGTGGCCTGCGCCGACGCCGCCTATCTGGCCTCGCGCACGGCTCTGCAGGTGCATGGCGCGATCGGCTACACCGCCGAGCTCGATCTGAGCATCTGGATCACCAAGATCCGAGCCCTGGTCGGCGCCTGGGGCACGCCGGCCTGGCACCGGGGTCGGCTGCGTCAGGAACTGGGGATCTCCTGATGGAGTTCGGGTTCAGCCAGGAGCAGCAGGAGCTCGCGGCGACGGTCCGGTCGCTGCTGACCGACCGGGCCGACAGCGCCGCCGTGCGTGCTGCTGCCGCGTCCGAGGCCGGCTACGACGAGACGCTGTGGGAACTGCTCGGCACCCAGATCGGCGCCGCCGCGCTTGCGATTCCCGAGGGGTACGACGGCGCGGGGTCCTCCCTGTTCGAGTCGATGGTCGTGCTCGAAGAGCTTGGCCGCTCCCTGGCTCCCTCTCCTCTGCTCGCCTCCCTGCTCGCCGCCGAGGCCCTGCTGGTCGCCGCCGATGAGGACGTCCAGCAGCGACTGCTCCCCCGGATCGCGGCGGGCGAGGTCGCGACGGTCTCGGTCGAGGCTGACCCGGTCCTGTTCGGCGACCAGGCCACCGTCCTGCTCGCGGTCCGGGGCCACGACCTCCTGGAGCTGGAGGGGGCTTCGAGTGACAGAAGATGGCTGCCGAGCATGGACCCAGGCAGCCATTTCGCGACTCTCGACGCCGCGGGCGGCACCCGGATCGGTGACGGCAACGCGGCACGGTCCCGGGTCGAGCTGGTCGGGGCGGTCGGAGTCGCCGCGCTCCAGGCCGGTCTCGCGGCTCGCGCGCTCGAGATGACCGTCGACTACAGCAGGACCCGCGTGCAGTTCGGTCGGCCGATCGGCTCGTTCCAGGCACTGAAGCACCGGATGGCCGACATGCTCGTCCTCGTCGAGATGGGCCGCTCGGCCTCGTGGGCGGCGTCCTACGCCCTCTCGGTCGGCGCGGACGACGCCGAGCAGCTCGTCCACGTCGCGAAGTCCTACTGCTCCGATGCCCTCGACCGGATCGCCGCCGAGACGGTCCAGCTGCACGGCGGCATCGCGATCACGTGGGAGCACGACGCCCAGCTGGTCTTCAAGCGCGCACACACGCTGAGCCAGCTCTTCGGTCAGGCGCACCAGCACCGAGCGCTCATCGATCTGTGACAGGCTGATCTGGTGCGCGTGCTCATCCTCGGTGCCGGTTTCGGCGGCCTCGAGCTGGCCACCTCGCTCGACGCCTCGCTCGGGGACGACGTCGAGGTGGTCCTGGTCGACAAGGCTGACGGATTCGTCTTCGGCTTCTCCAAGCTCGATGTGATGTTCGGGCGGGCCACCGCCGACCACGTCGTGCACAGATACGCCGATCTCGCGCCGAGCGGGGTCCGGTTCGTGCAGGCGACCGTCCGCGCCATCGACCCGTCCGCCCGTCTCGTCGAGACGGACGCCGGCCCGTTCGACGCCGACGTCCTGGTGGTCGCCCTCGGCGCTGACCTCGACCCGGCGGCGACGCCGGGACTGGTCGAGGCGGGGCAAGAGTTCTACACCGTGGCCGGCGCGTTCGCGGCCCGCGCTGTCCTGGACTCGTTCGAGGGCGGCAACGTGGTCGTCGCCGTGACGTCGACCCCGTTCAAGTGCCCGCCGGCCCCCAGCGAGACCGCGCTGCTCGTGCACGACCTCCTCGCCGGCCGGGGATTGCTCGACCGGTCGACGGTCTCGCTGGTGATGCCGTTCGGCGTGCCCATCCCGCCGTCACCGCAGGCCTCGGCGGTGCTGCTGGACGCCTTCGCCGAACGTGGGATCGCGTGGCACCCCGGAGCACTGGTGCGCGAGCTGGACCCGGTGACCAGGGTCGCGCGGCTCGCCGACGCGACCGAGCTGCCGTTCGATCTCTTCCTGGGCGTGCCGGTCCACCTCGCACCCGAGGTCGTCGTCGAGGCAGGGCTGACCGAGAACGGCTGGATCCCCGTCGACCCGCTGACGCTGCGCACCCGCTTCGATGACGTGTACGCCCTCGGCGACGTCACCAGCGTGGGGACGCCCAAGGCCGGCGTCTTCGCGGAGGGCCAGGCGTCCGTGGTGGCGGCTCAGCTGGTCGCGCGGGCGCGCGGCGAGGCCGACCCCACGACCTACGACGGCCGCGGCACCTGCTACCTGGAGTTCGGCGGTGGCGAGGTCGGCAAGGTCGAGGTGACCTTCCTCAGTGGTGATGCCCCGCGCGGTGCGCTCGAAGGCCCGAGCACGGGGCTGGCTGCGGACAAGGAGCGCTTCGGCGCCGACCGCGTGCGCCGCTGGTTCGGCCGGGACTGGACGCCGACGGAGGCCTGAGCAGCGTCGGGCGTGCGGCTGTGGATCGTGCCCGTGCTGGTGGTCGCTGTGCTCTATCACTCCTGGGTGGAGGTGTACTTGCCCCTGAAGAACAGCAGCGGCTTCCCGGCCGCACTGTCGCTGCGGGCCAGGTGGAGATCGAGGACCCGGCCGATGACGACGAAGTGGTCGCCGGCCTCGTGCACGGCATGGATCTGGCAGTCCACGTAGCCCAGGGTGCCCTCGAGGATCGGGGAGCCGGTCTCGGCGCTCGGGGTCCAGGGGATGCCGGCGAACTTGTCGACGCCGCGGCTGGCCATCTGGTTGGAGAGGTCGGCCTGGCCGTCGGCGAGGAAGTTGACGCAGAAGCGACCGGAACGCTGGATCTGCGGCCAGGCCCGCGAGGTCTTGGCCGGGATGAAGACCACCAGCGGCGGGTTGAGCGAGACGCTGGAGAAGGACTGGCAGGTCAGCCCGACCGGTGCGCCGCCGCTGATCGCGGTGACCACGGTGACGCCGGAGGCGAACTGCCCCAACACGTCACGGAACGTGCGGGCCGCGGCGACCGCCTCGGGGTCGTCCGCGTCGACCGCGACGTCCTCACCGGGGCGCAGCTGGAAGTCGTACATCGAGTCGCCCAACCAGGACTCGATGAGGTCGTGGCTCGGCCAGGTCTCCCGGGCATCGGCGTTCATGCCCTCGGGAATCTCCGGTGTCGGTCGAGCCTCGCTCATGCGGATCACGCTATGTCCTAGCCAGCCCCGCCGAAGTCGTGACCCCAGTACGAGACGGCGGTCGACTCGCGGGCCACCCAGCGGGCGTCCTCGACCGTGAGTCCGTCCGTGCCGAGCTCGACGTCGAAGCCTCCGGGCGACCTCACATAGAACGAGATCATCTCGTCGTTCATGTGCCGGCCGAGCGTCGCCGAGAGCGGGGCGTCGTGCTTGCGCACCCTCTCCAGGGCGCGGCCGACGTGGTCGAGCCGGTCAACCTCGAGCATGATGTGCACGCACTTGGCAGGGTTGGGCATCGGCAGGAACGCCAGCGAGTGATGTCGCGGGTTCACCCCCAGGAATCGGAGCCACACCTTCGAGCCCGGCTCCTTGCCGACGAACTCACCGGGCATCGACATGGAGTCGCGGAGCCGGAAGCCCAGGACGTCGCTGTAGAACGCGAGCGCCTCGACGTCGTCGAGCACCGGCAGCACCACGTGGCCCATGCCCTGGTCCCCGGTGACGAATCTGGCGGCGTACGGCGTGATGACCGGGCGTGACTCGTAGGTGATGCCGTGGAACAGCTCGAAGACGTTGTCCCACGGGTCGCTGAACCGGATGAGCTCCTGCACGCGGCGCTCGTCGAGCTCCTCCCTGGTGCCCGCCTCGAAGGGGACGCCGGCCTTCTGCAGGTGCTCGCGGGCCTCCTGGAGGGCGCGCGGGTCGGCGACCTCCCAGCCCACACAGTCGAGCTGGTCGACGTCGGAGGGGAACACCACGAGCCGGGCCGAGACCTGGTCGATCCGCCAGTACTGGTGGTCCGGGTTCGGCCCGCGGCCCTCAGCGAGACCGAGCACCTTGCTCGCGAACCTCGTCCAGGCGGAGAGGTCGGTCGAGGCGACGCGGACGTAGCCCATGGACCTGATGTCGATGGTCATGCGGCTCCTAGTACATCCCGGGGTCGATCTTGTGCCCGAACTCGTGGGCGCCGAACATCTGCAGCGCGCGCTCGGGGTCGTTGGCCGCGTGCACGCGCCCCGCGTGCGCGTCGCGCCAGGCCCGCTGGAGATAGGTGCCCTCGGCCAGTGCGCGACCGCCCGAGGCCTCGAAGAGCTCGTCGATCGCGTCGATGGCACGCTGGCTGCCGATCACCTGATCGCGACGGACCTTGAGGCGCAGGCCGAGCGGGATCCGCTCGCCGCGGGCGACGTGGTCCATCTCCTCGCGGATGTTGTTGGTCAGCAGGGCCCAGGCCGCGTCGATCTCCGAGCTCGCGCGGGCGATCCGGACGGCAGCGAACGGGTCCAGCGAGGCCTTCTCGCCGAGGTACGCCGCGCGGCTGCGTCGCTGCTGCATCTCGACGTGCTCGGCGTAGGCACCCATCGCCATGCCGATGATCGGCGTGGTGATCGTGCCGGTGAAGATCGAGTGGAACGGCAGCTTGTAGAGGTCGGAGGTGTTCTGCTCCTGACCCGGTCCCCGGCACTGGCCGGTCTCACCCATCGACAGCGTGAACGCCTCGGGGACGAACACGTCCTCCACCAGGATGTCGTTGGAGCCGGTTCCGCGCAGTCCGACGACGTTCCACACGTCGAGGATCGTGTAGTCCGTGCGCGGCACCATGAAGGTCTTGAAGTCCACGACGTCGCCGGTGGCATTGAAGACCAGCCCGCCCAGCAGCACCCAGGTGCAGTGGTCGCAGCCGGAGGAGAAGCTCCACTTGCCGGTCAGGGTGTAGCCACCGTCGGTGACCGTGGCCTTGCCGGTCGGCGCGTACGACGAGCTGAGGCGGGTGTTGGTGTCCTCACCCCACACGGCCTGCTGCGCCTCGTCGGCGAAGAGGGCGACCTGCCAGGGGTGCACGCCGACGACGCTGGAGACCCAACCGGTCGAGCCGCATGCACTCGCGATGTCGCGGACCGCGGTGTAGAAGTCGATCGGGCTCGACTCGAACCCGTCGAAGCGCCGCGGCTGGAGCAACCGGAAGAAGCCGGTCTCCTCCAGCTCCTTGATGTTGGCGTCGGGCACCACCCTGAGCCGCTCGGCCTCCCCGGCCCGCTCCCGGATGCTGGGCAGCAGGTCCCGGACCCCGTCGAGCACCGCTTGCGACATCTCGCTCCTCCTTCGTGAGATCTCCAGATACTAGAACACGTTCTAGTTTCTTGTCGATGCGGATCGCCGCCGCCGTCGGACGCTCGTCGGACGCCTGCTTCCTAACGTCGGGCCCATGACCCGACTCCGGACCCGTGCCGCCCTCGCCCTGGCCACCGCCGCCTCGATCCTGCTCACCGCGGCGCCCGCCGCGACCGCCTCCCCGCACCACGGGCCGAACTGGGCCTGGGACGGCCCCGAGTCGTGGGACGCCTCCTACGGCACCTACGGCATCACCGTCCTCGGCGACCAGGGTGCGACGCTGGACCTCGGGTTCAGCTCGACCATCTGCTCACCCGGTGCCACCTGGGAGAAGTCGGTGAAGAGCTACTTCAAGTCGATGCGCAGGCAGCTCAAGAAGGCCGGCTGGGACCTCGCGGCCGGCAGGATCACCAACCCGAGGGGGTTCTCCGCGACGTACCGCCGTTTGCAGCTCGCAGGCACTCATGGCAAGCAGGGCGGGACGACGGGCGAGATCGTGCTCGACTACGACTTCTCGACCACCGTGAGTGGTCTCAACTACTGCTACCAGCGCAGCCTCGCCAAGCACTCGGACACCGGCGCCTGGACCAAGCAGCGCAAGACCCTCTCCAAGGTGCAGAAGAGCCTCGCGTACTCCGGTCCTGGCGCGCCGGAGGGCCAGGACCCCGACGACTTCTAGTCCCGAGAACCCAGCGTGCTGGCCTGGCCGACTGTCGGACCTCGGCGCTGAGTGATGCGGCGGGCGAGGGCGACGACGCCATAGCCGAGCGCCGCGAGGACCGAGACGATGATGCTGACCACGACATGGAAGGCGACGTCCTCGTGGTTGACGAGGTAGTCGGTCCAGATCATGTTGCCCCCGGCGCTGGCCCAGGTCAGAACGACGAGTACCAGGGGGATGCGTCGGCTTGCGGCGATGGCGCCGGTGACGGGCGGTCCGACGAGGATGAGAGGGATGAACAGGGGGTCGAACCAGCCGAGGAGTCCGACGAGTTGACCGATCACGAGCGCGGCGATGATCCTCATGGTCCCGAGCCTCACCGCACAGTGCGGCCGGCGCCTCCGGAGATGCTCTGATCCGCCTCCCCCTCAGGTCGGAGGCTTCCTCCGACCGGGGTCAGTACGTTCAGTTCATGGACGCGGTGCGCGACCGGCGGCCCGACGCCGTCGACCTGGTGGTGGCCCTCGCCTTCACGCTCGCCCTCCAGGTCGAGATCTGGGCCCCACACTTGACCGGAGCCGAGCCTGACCTGGTCCAGCAGCCTGCGCTCAGCGCCTTGAGCCTCGGGATCTCGCTCCCCTTGGCGTTGCGGCGCACCCATCCGTGGCCGGCCGGGCTGGTCGCCTTGGCGGCCGCGGCCCTCATGGGTCGGATGGACACCCCGCCCGAAGGGCTGGCCAACCTCGTCGCGATGCTGGTGGTCGCATACTCGCTCGGGCGCTACACGGGGCGACCACTCGGCTACGGCGGGATCGTGTCAGTCCTGGCGTGCGCGGCGACACTCGGCGACGACCCGGCCGACCAGGCGTTCGTCGGCATCGTGCTCGCAGCCGCGTGGGGCGCCGGAACGCTGCTCGCGCGGCGCGGCGACGACCTACGGCATGCGGAGCGCCAGCGGCTCGACGCGTCCGCCGAGGGTGCCCTGGCGGAACGTCACCGGATCGCGTCCGAGCTGCACGACCTGGTCGCGCATCGCGTCTCGATGATCGTTGTGCAGAGCCAGGCCGCCGATGCCCTGCTCGAGAGAGATCCGTCCGCGGCGCGCCACGCGGTTCGCTCCGTGGAAGAGGCTGCCCGCCAAGCACTGGGCGAGCTCCGCCAGGTGGTCGGAGTGCTCAGGGAGGAGAGCGACGGCCACCCGCAGGCCCTGGACCTGGAGCGCCTCGGTGAGGTCGTCGGCGATGCACGGTCGGCAGGCATGCCTGCGACCCTCCACGTCTGCGGTGACGCCCGGCCGGTCGCACCGGTCGTCGCACTCGCCGTCTATCGGATCGTGCAGGAATCTCTGACCAACGCCGCCCGACACGCGGCGGGGGCGGCCGTCGACGTCACACTCACCTACGGCGTCGGGAGGGTCGACGTGCTCATCGCGGACGACGGTCCACCACACGATGCGCACTCGTCCGGACATGGCCTCTCCGGCATGGCCGAACGGATCGCCTTCGTCGGCGGCTCCTTCAGCGCTGCGCCGGAGGCCGGTGGGGGCTTCCGGGTGCACGCGAGCATCCCGACGGCGGGGGCCCTCGCGTGATCGACGTGCTCGTCGTGGATGACCAGGCGATGGTGCGGGACGGGTTCGCCGCGATCCTCGGGGTCGAGGACGACGTCCGAGTCGTCGGTTCAGCTGCCGACGGCGTCGAGGCGGTCGAGGCTGCTGTCCGCCTGTCCCCCGACGTGCTCGTCATGGACGTCCGGATGCCGCGTATGGACGGCATCGACGCGACCCGTCAGGTGGTCACCCGAACCGACGCCAAGGTCCTCATTCTCACCACGTTCGACCTTGACGAGTACGTCTTCCGGGCGGTCACGAACGGCGCGTCCGGCTTCCTGCTCAAGGACGCACCTCGAGGCCGACTCGTCGAGGCGATCCGCCAGGTGCACCGCGGCGACATGCTGGTCGACCAGGTCGTCACCCGACGACTCGTCGAGCGGTTCGCCCGGGTGCCCTCCAACGACGAGTCGAGTCTCGGCGTACTCACCAGGCGCGAGCGTGAGGTGCTGCGCGAGCTGGCCCGTGGTCTCAGCAATGTGGAGATCGGCGCGGCTCTGTTCGTCGGCGAAGCCACCGTCAAGACCCACGTGACCTCGATCCTGCGCAAGCTCGGACTGCGCGACCGCGTGCAGGCCGTGGTTCTCGCCTACGAAGCAGGCCTGGTCGTCCCCGGCCTCCCTGACTAGTGGTTGGTGACCGCTTCCTTCTCCGCCGCGGCCTTCAGCATCAGCGCGATGTCGATGAGCTGGTCCTCCTGGCCGCCGATCAGCTTGCGTCGGCCGGCCTCGAGCAGGATCTTGGCGCCTGAGACGCCGTAGCGGTCCGCGGCGTTGCCGGCGTGCTTGAGGAACGAGGAGTAGACACCCGCGTAGCCCATCATCAGCGTCATCCGGTCGAGCTGGCACTCCTCCGGCATGGCCGGCTTGATGACGTCCTCGGACGCGTCGACGATCTGGAGGAAGTCGACGCCGGTCGTCCAGCCGAGCTTGTCGCACACGCCGATGAACGCCTCGAGCGGCGTGTTGCCGGCGCCCGCGCCGAATCGGCGGACCGAGCCGTCGATCTGCGTGGCACCGGCGCGTGCGGCGATCACGGTGTTGGCGACGCCGAGGCCGAGGTTCTCGTGCCCGTGGAAGCCGACGTCCGCAACGTCACCGATCTCGGCGACGAGGGCCG
Source organism: uncultured Actinomycetota bacterium (assembly GCA_963802315.1). Lineage (GTDB taxonomy): Bacteria > Actinomycetota > Actinomycetes > Propionibacteriales > Nocardioidaceae > Nocardioides. Next base: position 255,262 of record CAWDIF010000002.1, on the reverse strand, counting down.
AGACCCGGTCGGCGGTCTGCTCCATGATCAGCGCACCGGCCGAGTCGACGACGTAGACGCACTGGCATCCGGCGTCGACCATGATCCGCGCCTGCTTGGCCAGCACCTCGGGCGGCTGGGTGTGGCTCATCATCAGGAAGCCGACGGTCTCCAGCCCGAGCTCGCGGGCCAGCCCGAAGTGCTGGATCGAGGTGTCGGCCTCGGTGCAGTGCGTGGCGATCCGGCAGATCTGGCCGCCGTTGTCCTGCGCCGCCCGGATGTCGTCCTTGGTGCCGACGCCGGGGAGCATGAGGAACGCGATCCTGGCGCGCTTCGCGGTCTCGGCCGCGATCTTGATGAGCTCCTGCTCGGGCGTCCTGGAGAACCCGTAGTTGAACGACGAGCCGCCGAGGCCGTCGCCGTGGGTCACCTCGATCACCGGCACGCCCGAGCCGTCCAGCGCCTCGACGATGTCGTGGACCTCCTGAGCGGTGAACTGGTGCCGCTTGTGGTGCGACCCGTCCCGCAGGCAGGTGTCGGTGAGCCGGAGGTCGAGCTCGCCCCAGGGCTCGACGCCGTGGGTGCCGGACCAGGTGCGCTCGAGGGCGTTGACACCGATCATCAGAGGCTCCCGGTCATCGAGCGGGCCATGGTCTCGCCGACCTGCGCGGCGGCGGCGGTCATGATGTCGAGGTTGCCCGCGTACGGCGGCAGGTAGTCGCCCGCGCCCTCCACCTCGACGAAGATCGAGACCTTGGTCTGACCCCGGGTGGCGGCCGACGGTTCGTCGATCTGCGGCTCCTGGAGCAGCCGGTAGCCCGGGACGTACTCCTGGACGGCCTTCTCCATCGCCAAGACCGACCGGATGATCGCGTCGGTGTCGGCGTCCGGGGACACGGCGCAGAAGATCGTGTCGCGCATGATCATCGGCGGCTCGGCCGGGTTGAGGATGATGATCGCCTTGCCGCGCGCGGCGCCGCCGATCGACTCGACGCCGGCGGCCGTCGTCCGGGTGAACTCGTCGATGTTGGCGCGGGTGCCCGGGCCGGCGGAGACCGACGAGACGGACGCGACGATCTCGGCGTACGACACCCCCGGCGTCGGCGACCGCCCGCGAGACCGCGGCGACCATCGGGATGGTGGCCTGGCCGCCGCAGGTGATCATGTTGACGTTCAGCGCGCCGAGGTGCTCGGTGCCGTTGACCGGCGGGATCACCGCGGGGCCGACGGCGGCGGGCGTCAGGTCGATCGCGCGGATGCCGGCCTCTTCGTAGCGCGGCGCGTACTCGCGGTGCACGTACGCCGAGGTGGCCTCGAAGACCAGGTCGGGCAGCTCGTCCTGCTTGAGCAGCCAGTCGACGCCCTCGTGGGTCGACACCAGACCCTGGTCAGCTGGCCAGCTTGAGGCCCTCCGACGACGGGTCGACGCCGATCATCCAGCGCGGCTCGATGATCCCTCCGCTGCTGGCCGAGCGCAGCAGCTTGTACATGAGGTCGGTGCCGATGTTGCCCGGCCCCACGATGGCTGCGGTGCGCTTCATCGGCTACTCCTGGAACTCCACTGAGAGCGACTCGAAGCCGCTGATGGATGCCTCGACCTGGTCTCCGGCCGCGAACGGCACGAACGGGCCGAGGGCCCCTGACAGGACGCAGTGGCCGGCGCGCAGCGGGTCACCGAACCGGGCGCACTGCACCGCGAGCCAGCGCAGCGCCTCCAGCGGGTCGCCCAGGCAGGCAGCGCCGTTGCCGGACGAGCGGACCTCACCGTTGATGGTCAGGGACATCTCGACGTCCTTGGGCTCCAGCTCGTCAAGCGACCTGCCCTCGGTCCCGAGCACGTAGAGACCGCTGGAGGCATTGTCGGCGACCGTGTCGGTGAAGGTGATGTCCCAGCTCTCGATCCGGGAGTCCACGATCTCGAGCGCGGGGAGCACGATCTTGACCCGTTCGCGCACCGCCTCGACCGTGATCTGATCCTCCGGCAGGTCGACGTCGACGGCCATCACGAACGCGACCTCCGCCTCGACCCGCGGCTGGAGCAGACGCCGCATCGAGATCGGGTCTTCGGCCGAGACGTCCATCTCGTCGAGCAGATAGCCGAAGTCGGGCTGGTCGACGCCGAGCTGGTCCTGGACGGCCTGGGAGGTGGCGCCGATCTTGCGGCCGACGACCGCCGCCCCGAGCGCAAGCCGCTTCCGCACCCACCCCTGCTGCACGGCGTACGCCGCGGGCAGGTCGTCGGTGCCGATCAGGTCGCGCACCGCGGCGCACGGGACCCGGGTCTCCAGGGCGACGGCCAACCGCTCCACAGCGGCCGAGATCCGGTCCTCCGAGGTCACGGTGCGATTCTAGAACCTGTTACAGTTTTGCGCCATGAGCGCCCCTCCGTCGGCCCCTCTGCCGGAGGCGGTCGACGTCGTCGTCGTGGGTGCCGGCGGCGCTGGGATGTGCGCCGCGCTGGCTGCCGCGAAGCAGGGTCTTGACGTCGTGCTGCTCGAGAAGAGCCAGTACTTCGGCGGCTCCACCGCACGCAGCGGCGGCGGCGTCTGGATGCCCGGCAACTACGCGCTGCGAGCCGCCGGCCAGGTCTCCGACGACGACCTCGTCAAGGCCAAGCTCTATCTCGACTCGATCGTCGGCGACGACGTGCCCAAGGTCCGCCGCGACACCTACCTCGATCGTGGCGCCGGAGGTCCTCGACTTCGTCAGGGCCAACACTCCCCTGCGTTTCACCTGGGTCCCCGACTACGCCGACTACCACCCGGAGGCGCCCGGAGGCCGCGTCGCGGGCCGCTCCTGCGAGCCGGTCCCGATGGACGCGCGCTTCCTCGGCGACGAGCTCGAACGACTGCACCCGCAGTACACCAAGGCGCCGGTCAACCTGATCGTCACGCAGGCCGACTTCCGCAGGATCAGTCTCGGCCTGCGCACCTGGCGCGGCCCGACCACGATGGTCAAGGTCCTGCTCAGGCGGATGGTCAGCCTGCTCCGGAGACAGCAGATGTTTGCGATGGGCAACGCCATCGCGATCGGTCTCCGCAAGGGCCTTGTCGACGCCGCCGTCCCAGTCGTCTACGACACCGAGCTCACCGGCCTGGCGCTGGAGGGTGGCCGCGTGGTCGGCGTCCAGGTTCTCCACCGGGGCGAGCGGCGCACCATCCGCGCCCGGCTGGGCGTGATCCTCGGCAGCGGCGGCTTCGAGCGCAACCTGGAGATGCGGGAGAAGTACCAGCAGCACCCCGTCTCGATCGACTGGACGACCGGCTCGGAGTTCAACACCGGCGGCGGCATCCTCGCGGGCATCGCGGCCGGCGCCCGGACCGACCTGCTCGAGGACGCCTGGTGGGGTCCGACGATCCCGTTGCCCAGCGGCCCGTGGTTCTGCCTGGCCGAGCGCAACCTGCCCGGCTCGATCATCGTCAACCAGGCCGGCCAGCGCTACATGAACGAGGCGCTGCCGTACGTCGAGGCCGTGCACGCCATGTACGACGGCGAGGCCACCGGCGTCGGGCACGTCCCGTCCTGGATGGTCATCGACCAGCGCTACCGCAACCGCTACCTGTTCGCGGGCCTCTCGCCGCGTCAGCCGTTCCCTGGCCGCTGGTACAAGTACGGCACCGTCAAGACGGCCGCCATCCATCGAGGCGCTCGCGGCCGAGATCGAGGTTCCGGCCGACCGCGCTCCGGGCGACGCTGGACCGGTTCAACCTCTTCGCGACATCGGGCATCGACGAGGACTTCCACCGTGGCGAGTCGGCCTACGACAAGTACTACTCCGACCCGACCGTGAAGCCCAACCCCTCGCTGCACGTGATCGACCAGGCGCCCTTCTATGCGGTGAAGATCGTCCCGGGCGACCTCGGCACCAAGGGCGGTCTCGTCACCGACGAGCGGGCCCGGGTGCTGCGTCCCGACGGCTCGGTCATCCCCGGCCTGTACGCCGCCGGCAACGTGTCGTCCGCAGTGATGGGCCACACCTACGCCGGACCCGGCGCGACCATCGGACCTGCTCTCGCCTTCGGCTACCTGGCCGCGGAGGACATCGCCGCCTCGGCGGTGGCCGAGCAGGAGACCGCCTGATGCCGATCAACGCGGACGAGGCGATCGGTGCCCACATCGGCGCCCACACCTTCAGCTGGGAGTCCAGCGACGTCCTGCTCTACCACCTCGCGATCGGTGCGGGTTCACGGGCGGGCGACAACCTCGACCCGACCGCACTCAGCTACACGACCGAGCATGGCGCCCAGCAGGTGCTGCCGTCGTTCGGCGTGGTGGTGCCGACGTTCCACATGACCGATCCGCCGCCGCTCGACCTGCCCGGCTGCGACCTCAACCTCGCGCAGGTCGTGCACGGCTCGCAGGCGATCACCGTGCACGCTCCGCTGCCGACGTCCGGGGCAGCGACCCTGACCACGACACTCACCGACGTCTGGGACAAGGGCAAGGCCGCCGTCCTCTGGCAGGAGGGTGTGGCGACGTCCGAGTCGGGCGATCGGCTCTGGACCGTGCGCTCGTCGATCTTCGTGCGCGGAGAGGGCGGTTGGGGCGGCGACCGCGGCACGTCCGAGCGCGTCGAGCTCCCGCAGCGCGCCCCGGACGCCGAGGTCACCTACGCCATCACTGCGGCACAGGCGCTGCTCTACCGCCTGTGCGGCGACCGCAACCCGTTGCACTCCGACCCGGCGTTCGCCGCGGCGGCCGGGTTCCCGGCGCCGATCCTGCACGGACTGTGCTCCTACGGGATCGCGCTCCGCGAGCTCACCGATGCTCTCCTCGACGGCGACGCTGCCCAGGTGGGCGGATTCTCGGTGAGGTTCGCCGGCGTGGTCTTCCCGGGGGAGACGCTCCGGGTGCGCGGTTGGCGCGAGGACAGCCGGATAGTCGGCTCGGTGAGCGTCGCCGACGGTGAGCGCGCCGACTCGCCGGTGCTCGACGACGTCGTGCTGACGCTGACCGCGGGGCACTAGTCGAACCGCCCCGCGAGGATCCTCACCACGTCATGCGGTGACGGCATCGCAGCGATCCGGCTCGCCACGGCCTGGGCACCGGCGTTGATGGTCGGGTCCTCGAGGAGCTGCGCGACGGCGGCGGCCACGGACGCGGGGGTGATCTCGTTCGGCATCAGCGCCAAGGCTGCGCCCGCGCGCGTGCCGCCCTCCGCGTTGCGGAACTGGTCAGCGGCCTGCGGCAGACACAGCTGCGGCACGCCCTGGGCGAGCGCGCCGAGGAACGTCCCGGACCCACCATGCGAGACGACGACCGAGCAGCGCTCAAGCACCTCGGTCTGGTCGACCCAGGGCTCGACCCGGACGTTCGCCGGCTGCGGGCCGAGGTCCGTCTCGCCGTTCTGGCCGACGGCGACGAGCACCGCGACGCGCAGCGCCGCGACGGCTCTGACCAGAGGAGCCAGGTCGAGAGCCCGGTTCTGGACGGTCCCCATCGTCACGTACACGAGTGGCGGCTCAGCGCGCTCGGCACCGTCGACCACGACCGGACGCAACGGCTGGACGTGCGCGATGTGGTCCGTCGGGACGGCCTGGACCGAGGTCGGGCAGATGTCGAGATAGCCCGACTCGAAGCAGCCGGCATACGGCGGCACGTCGAGCCCGCGCTCGGCCCACATCGGTCTCAGGCGGTCGCCGGCGTCGACGAGGAGAGGCGCGGGCACGGCACCCCCGAAGGCGTGGGTGAGGCTGGGGACACCCAGCACAGCCGCGACCAGCGGTGCGCTGAGCTCGCCGTTCTCGTGCACCAGCAGGTCGGGGCGCCACGCCTGTGCGATCGGCAGCAGCTCGAGGGCCATTGGCGGGGCGAGGGCCGCACCAAACATGCGCGGGAACACGTACGCGGCCCGCTGTGCCCCCGGCAGCTCGGCCGCCGGCCCGAGCACGCTCCCCCGCAGCTGTGCGAGGACCTGCCCGGACGGGCCGCACACGACGACCGGGACGTCCACGCGCTCCACCCATGGGACGGCGTCCGCACCCGTGGCCCAGAGCACGTCGTGCCCGGCAGCACCGAGCGCCCGGGCCAGCGGGAGCATCGGGAAGACGTGGCCGACGCCGGTCGTCGAGGAGAGCAGCACGCGCATCTGCCCAGCATGCTCCTACCGACCGGGGGCCCTGCCCCACGAGGGGCAAAGAACCCATACTGCGGGCATGGGCCTCCTCGACTCCTGGACTCTCGCGGACCACCGGGCCAGCGGCGTACGTCATCCGACCTATCGGAAGGGCGCCGGACCCGGTGTGATCGTGGTCCACGAGATCCCCGGGATGACGCCCGAGGTCATCGCGTTCGGCGAGGAACTGGTGGAGGCGGGCTACACGGTGGTCATGCCGCACCTGTTCGGGAAGCCCGGCAGGGCGACGACCCCGCTGAGCGTCGCGTCGTCGCTCACACAGGTGTGCGTGTCCCGGGAGTTCACCAAGCTGGCCACCCGGCAGACCTCTCCCGTCGCGGGCTGGCTGCGCTCACTGGCCCGCGAGCTGCACGCCGAGCTCGGCGGACCGGGGGTGGGCGCGCTCGGCATGTGCTTCACCGGCGGGTTCGCACTCGCGATGATGGTGGACGACTCGGTCGCCGCGCCCGTCCTGGCGCAGCCGTCCACGCCGTTCGCGGTCTCCCGCTCGCGGTCGCGCGACCTCAACCTCTCTGACACCGACCTGGCCGCGGTGAGGTCGCGGGCGGCCGACGGGTGCTCGGTCCTGGGGCTCCGCTACAGGTCCGACCCCGCGGTCGGGAAGCGGTTCGAACGGCTCAGCGAGGAGATCGGCGAGGCGTTCATCCGAGTCGAGCTGCTCGGTCGCGGCCACTCCACGGTCACCACGCACCGCTCCCAGGAGGCGGTCGACGCCGTGCTGTCGTTCTTCGACGAGAGACTGCACGCCTAGCGCCACGGCAAGATCCGCTTCCACCGACGCACGTGAGGGCTACGAGAAGCCGCGGAACACGCCGTCAGCAGCGACGTTGTCCGCGACCTCGGCGAACTTCACGTTGGCGATCGAGAGGTTCACCTCGACGGACGGGAACTGCCGGGCCGCACAACGAAACGTACGCCCGGGGAAGGACTCGCCCAGCTCGGCATCCTCGTGGTCGCTGATCGAGAGATCGACGTAGTCGACGGTCAGGTCGACGCCCGCCGCGGCCTCGGCCATCGACCGGGCGTCGGCGAGGACGAGGTACCCGTACGACATCCCCTGCCCGTCGAAAGCGCCTCCGAGCACGTCGCCGGTCACGTTCGCGAGGGCGCGGTCCTCGACGGGGGTCACGTGGGCCTCCACCCCGTCGTCGTCCGGCTTCGTGAGCTCGTAGACGACGAGCTCCCAGGCCTCGTCGTCGGAGAAGTCGGTGCGTACGACAGGAGTGCCACCCTGCTCGAAGGCTTGGATGATCCGGCCGAGGTCCATGCCCGCAGTATCGCTGGGCCAGCCGGCCGGCTGCCCGCGCCGACTCGCATGAGCGGTGCCTGGGCCACCGATTCGGTGACGGGTTCGGTGGCGGGCTCACCGCCCGTGCCGCCTCAGGTCCGAGACAGGATCGCGCCGCTGGTCGGCACGCCGGTGCCGGCGGTGACCAGGACGTGGTCGACGTCCTCGACCGGGTTGACCGAGGTCCCGCGGATCTGGCGCACCGCTTCGGCGATGCCGTTCATGCCGTGGATGTAGGCCTCGCCGAGCTGGCCGCCGTGCGTGTTGAGCGGCAGCCGGCCACCGATCTCGATGGCGCCGCCGGCGATGAAGTCCTTGGCCTCGCCGCGACCGCAGAAGCCGAGCTCCTCGAGCTGCATGAGGACGTACGGCGTGAAGTGGTCGTAGAGGATCGCCATCGGCATGTCGTCCGGGCGCAGGCCGGACTGGCGCCACAGCTCGCGGCCCACGACGCCCATCTCGGGGATGCCGACGTCGTCGCGGTAGTAGCGACGTCATGAGGTACTGGTCCGCGCCGCTCCCCTGGGCCGCCGCGGTGATGACGGCCGCGGGCTGAGCAAGATCGCGGGCCCGCTCGGCCGAGGTGACGACCAGTGCGACCGCCCCGTCGGACTCCTGGCAGCAGTCGAGCAGGTGCAGCGGGTCGACGATCATGCGCGAGGCCTGGTGGTCCTCGAGGGTGATCGGCCTGCCGTAGAAGAACGCCTTCGGGTTGTCGGCCGCGTGCCGGCGGTCGGCGACGGCGACCGCGCCGAAGTCGGCCGAGGTGGCGCCGTAGTCGTGCATGTAGCGGCGCGCCTGCATGGCCACCGTGGCCGCGGGCGTGCCGAGACCCATCGGGTAGGACCAGGCGTTGTCGAGGCCGTTGGTGTTGACCTGCGTGGCCGCGGCAACCGAGAACTGACCGAACCGGGAGCCGGAGCGCTCGTTGAAGCCGCGGTAGCAGACCACGACGTCTGCGACCCCGGTCGCGACCGCCATGGCCGCCTGCTGGACGGTCGCGCACGCAGCACCGCCGCCGTAGTTGATCCGGCTGAAGAACCGCATCTCCGTCATCCCGAGCTCGCGGGCCACCGCGATCTCGGAGGAGGTGTCCATGGTGAACGTCGTCAGCCCGTCGACGTCGGCGGACGTGAGCCCGCAGTCGGCCAGCGCGTGCTGGACCGCCTCGACCGACAGCTGGAGCTCGGAGCGACCGGACTCCTTGGAGAACTCGGTGGCGCCGATGCCGACGATCGCGGCCGCGGCCGACAGAGAGCCGCTCGGCCGACTCACGACTGGGCCACCTTGACCGTTGCGGTCACGTGGTCGCCGAGCGAGACCCGACCGACCACCGAGATCGTTGCGATACCGTCCGCGACCGAGTCGACGGTCCCGCTGAAGGTGAGCGTGTCGTAGGGATGTGCCGGTGCGCCGAGGCGAATGGCGATGCCCTTGAGCTCGGCGTCGGGACCGGCCCAGTCGACGACGAACCTCTCGACCAGTCCGTTGCTGGTCAGGATGTTCATGAAGATGTCCTTGGACCCGGCCGCCTGCGCGACATCGCGGTCGTGGTGGACGTCCTGCCAGTCACGCGTCGCGATCGCGCTGCTCACGATCGTGGTCGGTGTCAGCGGCAGGCTCCACTCCGGGATCTGCTCCCCCACGGTCCACGTCCTCACGCCGGCACCCGGCGCCAGATCGGCAGCGTCAGCTCGTCGTCGACCCTGCGGAAGTCGACCTGCACCGGCATCCCGATCTCGATCTCGGCGTCCCCGGTGGCAGACACCGCGTCGACCACCTCGCCGACCATCCGGACGCCCTCGTCGAGGTCGATGAGCGCGATGACGATCGGCAGCTCCTTGCCCGGGACCGGCGGGTGGCGGTGCACGACGTAGGAGAACACCGTGCCGCGGCCGGCGCGGCCACGAAGCCGCGGTCGAGGGCGCCGCAGTCGGGGCAGGCGGGACCGGGCGGGAATCGCTTCTCGCCGCAGACGTTGCAGACCTGGATCCGCAGCTCGCCCGCTGCTGTGCCGTCCCAGAAGAACTGCGAGTCACGGTTCATCATCGGCCGGATGACACTCATGAACGCTCCAGAGGAGCGAACTTGAGGAGCCGGAAGAGCATGTCTGCGACCTTCTCGACGCGCACCTCGCCCTGCGGCCCGTCTGCGTGGTCGACGTACCAGACGTTCCTGGACGTCACGAAGTAGCCGACCCCCATCGCGGTGGTCTTGGGCCCGACGACCGACTCCAGCGCGCTGGTCACCCGCGGCCGTTCGCCCACCTTCAGGTAGCGCTCGTAGGTCTGCTCGCAGTTGGTGCCGAGCACCGCCGGGTAGCCCTCGGCGGTCAGTAGGTCGGTCATCAGGCTCAGGGGGTCCTCGGGCGCGCGCCTACGGCCGAGCCCAGGCATGGTCCAGACCTGCGCCATCGACGGAGGTGCCTCGTCGCCCTCGCGGAACCGCGGGTTCTCATAGCCCATCGCGTCCAGCCAGGTGCCGATGGTCGACTCGTGGACGGCGTACGGCGCCACCATCTCCGAGCACTCGCCCAGCGCGATGATCCGGTCGGCCTCCGAGCGAATCCGCTGCCCACGCTCGTCCGGCTCGTCACTCACCGGGGCACCCGCGGTAGACCCAGGCCGAACATCGCGATCAGCTCGCGCTGCACCTCGTTGACTCCGCCACCGAAGGTGAGCACGAGGTTCCGCTTCTTCTGGCCGTCGAAGTAGTGCAGCAGCCGCGCGGTCTCCGCGTCGGACGGGTCACCATGGCGGTGCACCACCCGGGTCAGCTCGTCGAGCAGGTGCTGGACGTGCTCGGCGGCGAACACCTTGGACGACGATGCATCGGCGACCGAGATCTCGCCGGTCGCGGCCGCGCGGGCGACCTCCCAGTTGAGCAGCTCGTTGATCCTGAACGCCGCGGTCGACCGACCCAGCACCCGACGCACGTCGGGCTGGTCGACCACCCCCGCCTTGGTCGCCCAGTCGACGACCCGGTCGCGCAGCCCCTCGATCCGGCCCGCCGGGCCGAGCATGACCCGCTCGTGGTTGAGCTGGGTCGTGATCAGCCCCCAGCCCTCGTTCTCCCGACCGACCAGCATGTCGACCGGCACGCGCACGTCGTTGTAGTACGTCGCGTTGACGTGGTGGCTGCTGTCGGCGGTGATGATCGGCGTGAACGAGTAGCCCGGGTCCGACGTGTCGACGATCAGGATCGAGATGCCCTTGTGCTTCGGGGCGTCCGGGTCGGTGCGCACGGCGAGCCACACGTAGTCGGCCTGGTGACCGCCGGTGGTCCACATCTTCTGGCCGTTGACGACGTAGTGGTCGCCGTTCACCCCGTCGACCTCACGCCGGGCAGTGGTCCGCAGCGAGGCGAGGTCGGTGCCGGCGTCCGGCTCGGAGTAGCCGATCGCGAAGTGCACGTCGCCCGCCAGGATCCGCGACAGGAACAGGTCCTTCTGCTTCTCGGTCCCGTAGCGGATCAGGGTCGGCCCGACGGTCTGCAGCGTCACTGCCGGCAGGTGCACGTCGGCGTACTGCGCCTCGTTGGCGAAGATCGTCTGCTCGATCTCACCGAGCCCGTGGCCGCCGTACTCCTGGGGCCAGCCGACACCCATCCAGCCGTCGGTGCCCATCTGGCGCACCACCCGCTGGTAGGCCTCGCCGTGCCGGTCGAGGCCGATCTCACCGTGCTCGCCGGTGCTCTCCAGAGCATCGGCCAGCCCGCCGAAGTAGGTGCGCAGGTCTGCCTTGAGCGCGCGCTGGGCGGTGCTCAGCTCGAGGTTCTTGGTGGTCGGGTCCTCGACCGGAACCGCCTCGGGTGCCACGTCCAACGCGTGCACGAGGTCGGTGACCCAGGAGTAGTAGTCCACGAGCGGGTAGGTCACGTCGACGCCCATGCCGCCGTGCAGGTGGTGACAGGTGCGCAGCGCCGGTGGCGCCTCGGTGCAGGCCCAGTACGCCGCGACGGCGAGGTCGTCGGCAGCGTCGAGGCCCCGTGAGACGCGCCAGAGCGCGTTCGAGGCAGCCAGGTCCATCGTCCGGGAGGCGATGTAGACATCGGCGATCTGCATCGCCACCGCCTGGAACTCGGCGAGGAGCCGCCCGAACTGGGTGCGCCCCTTGATGTAGGTCGCGGTGAGGTCACGTGCGCCGGCGAGCACGCCCGCGGCCGTGAGGCACAGACCGACGACGTGACGCTCGGTGAGCGTGCGGTGGGCTCCGTCGCCGAGGAGCTCGGCGGCAGCGCCGTCGAGGACCACGGTGTGGGTGGTCTGCCGGGAGGACGACCCGGACTCCAGCAGCGTCACACCGGGGTCGCTCGGGTCGACGAGCACGACGACCGGGCGGTCTCCCTCGGTGGCGGCCACGAGCAGTCGCGCTGCGCCGGCGGCGTAGGTGACACCGATCTTGCGCCCGGACACGGTGCCGTCGGCGTACGTCGTCTCGGGGGCCGCGCCCACGGGCCGCCCGACCTCCCGGATAGCCGGGGTCAGAACGACCTCGCCGGTGGCGACGCCGGGCAGGAGGGCGGCCTGCTGCTCCTGCGATCCGTGGGCGGCCAGGGTGAGCACACCGCAGCACAGCGTCTCGAGGACGGGGAGCACGACCCCGCGCTGGCCGGTGCCGCGCAGGAGCTCCGCGACGGCGTCCAGGCCGAGGCCCTCGCCGCCGCACGCACTCGGGGACGACCAGACCCAGCAGCCCGGCGTCGGCGAGCGCCGACCACTCGACCCGCTCCCCCTCGGCGAGCCCCTTGACCGCCCGGGCGAGCGACTCGTCGAGGACCGACCGCACCGCCTGCCGAGCCTCCATCTGGTCAGCGTCCGGCGTGGTGGGACCGTCGGTGTCGCTGGCCACAGACACGTCGCCCTCCTGCCCTCGTGGGTGCCGCCCAACGGCAAAACTGTAACGTGTTCTAGCACACCCGAGGAAGGAGGAAGCGGTGACCGACGACCGGCTGAGTGACTGGCTGGGCCACGCCCTGGCCGCCAAGGGCTTCATGCCAGAGGACGAGGGGATGCTGCTGCACCGCCGGGCGCTCGAGCGACTACCCCATGGCCCGGCGCTGGAGGTCGGGACCTACTGCGGCAAGTCGGCGATCTATCTCGGCGCGGCCGCCCGCGAGGTGGGCGGACCCCAGGCGTGCGTGTTCACGGTCGACCACCACCGCGGGTCGGAGGAGAACCAGGCCGGCTGGGAGCACCACGACGCGTCACTGGTGGACGACGAGTTCGGCCTGATGGACACGCTGCCGGTCTTCCGCAGGACGATCGCGCGGGCCGGCCCTGGAGGACCAGGTCGTCGCCGTGATCGGCCGCAGCACGACGGTGAGTGCGCACTGGCGCACTCCTCTTTCGCTGCTCTTCATCGACGGCGGCCACGCCGAGGAGCACGCGCAGAACGACTACCGCGGGTGGGCGCCGTGGGTGATGGCCGGCGGGCTGCTCGTCATCCACGACGTCTTCCCGGACCCTGCCGACGGCGGTCAGCCGCCGTACCACGTGTTCCTGCGCGCTCTGGAGGGCGGCGCCTTCACCGAGGTCGAGACGCTGGGCTCGATGCGCGTGCTAGAGCGGACGGCCGGCGAGGCCGGGGACCCCGTCGGCTAGACAGCCGCACTCGAGAGCGAGCTCGGCGAAGTGCGGCGCCAGCGACGTGCCACGCATGATCCCGGACCCCGCGGTGCTGTGCCCGGCCACCTCACCGAGCGCGTCGACGGCCAGGATGACCGCGGCCGCGGTGTACGTCGTGTGCTCGACGGGCCAGTAGACGTCGCGCGGCTCGCCGTCGTGCGGCCGGCCGTTCTCATAGACCCAGCCGGTCCAGTAGCTGCCGTCGCGCTCGCGCAGGTGCTGCATGTCCTTGAGCAGCGCGATCGCCCGGCGATGGTCGCCCAGGGCGTCCAGCGCCATGGCGAGCTCGCAGGTCTCGGCGCCGGTGACCCACGGGTTGGTGTCGACGCAGTGGATCCCGAGCCCGGGCACCACGAAGTCGTACCAGCGGGTCTCCAGCAGGTCGAGGCCGGCCTGACCGCGGACGGCGCCGCCGAGCACCGGGTAGTACCAGTCCATCGAGTATGTCGACTTGTCGGCGAACAGGTCCGCGGTGCTCGCGGAGTGCGTGACCGAGGCGTCCGCCGGTCAGCTCCCACTCGGGCTGCGGGTCGTCGACCAGGTCGGCGAGCGCCACCCCCGCGCGGAGCGACTGGTAGATGCTCGAGCTGCCGGTGAGCAGGCAGAAGTCCTCGGACGGGCGTGTAGTTGATGCCACCGCAGACGACCTGCTGGGCCACGACCCAGTCCAGGGCCGCGCGCACGGTCGGCCAGTACTGCGTGCACGAAGTGCGATGTCACGTCGCACCAGCCAGTGGTGCCACAGCCCCGACCGCGACGTAGGCAGTCATGTTCACGTCGCCGCGCTCGTCCTCGGCCGCGCCACCGACGATCTTCATCGGGAAGGAGCCGTCGGCGCGCTGCATGGTCGGCACCCAGGCGCAGTGCCTTCTCGGCAGCCTCGACCTCGCCGCCGACGAGCAGCGCCATCGCCCCCTCGACGTGGTTCCAGATGTCGGCGTGCTCGCCGACGCTCCACGGGATCGCGCCGGACGGCTCCTGCATGCGCGCGATCGAGGCAGCCGTCTCGGCGACCTGCGCTGCGGTGAGGACGCCCTCGACGTAGGGGAGCTGCGGGCCGCTCATGCGAGCCTCCGGCTTGCGGAAGTAGAGCACCAGGCTCTTGCCGATCAGCGGGTCGAGGACCTTGCCGGCGAGCTGGAGGCCCTGGGCTGCTTCATGATCTCCCAGACCAGGAGCCGGTGATACGCCTTGGCGAGCGGGTGCCCCTCGTTGTGGACGCCGACGGCGCACTTGATCCACCAGTACGGCGCGTGCAGGCCGTGGGCGTAGCCCTTGCCCTCATAGGTCATCGCGTCTCCCGGCGTGCCGTCGTTGAGGCGGCCGGCCTTGGTGACCTTGTCGACCAGCTCGTGGTCGGTGTAGATCCGGACGTGTCCGCCCTCGGCGTTGTGGTAGTCGTCGGAGAGCTTCCAGTTGATGACCTCGGGCAGCCAGCGCGGCACCGAGACGGCGAGGGTGCCGCCCGGTCGCAGGACCCGGACGAGCTCCTTGATGGCGTCGACGTCGGCGTGGATGTGCTCGAGCACCTCGGCCGCGACGATCCGGTCGAACTCGCCGTCGGCGAACGGCAGCTGGAGCGCGTCGCCCTGCTTGATGTCCGCCTCGGCACCCTCGGGCACCTCGCCGGCCTGCTTCATCGCGTGGAACAGGTCGCTCACGCCCGCGAGCTCGTCGGCGTCCATGTCGAAGGCGATGACGTCCGCGCCCCGTCGGTACATCTCGAACGCGTGGCGACCGCCGCCGCAGCCCATGTCGAGGACACGGTCGCCGGGGCGCAGCCCCAGCCGCGTCGAAGTCAACGGTCAGCATGCGTGGAACCCTTCGTCCTGGGGTCCGCCTCGAAGTCGGCGATGACCTTCTCGTACGCCGCCGCCACGGTGGCCGCGACCGCCCGCCAGCTGAACGTCTCCTCGACGCGCTTGCGGCCGTTGGCGCCGAGCCGCGCGCGGCGCTCGGGGTCGTCGAGCAGGCTCGCCATCGCCGCGGCGAGCTCGCCGACGTCACCGGGGGTGACCAGCTCGGCGGCGTACCCGTCCTCCCCCACGACCTCGGGAATGGCCCCCGCGCGGCTGACGATCAGCGGCGTCGCGCACGCCATCAGCTCGGCGGTCGGCAACGAGAAGCCCTCGTAGAGCGACGGGACGCAGGCGATCTCGGCCGAGCCCATGAGGTCGACGAGCTCGGCGTCGCTGATGCCGTGCACGAAGTGGACCGAGTCCTTGATGGAGAGCTTGTCGATGAGCTTCTCGGTCTTGCCACCCGACTTCGGCGTGGTGACGAGGAACAGCTCGAGGTCGCGCTCGGTGCGCAGCTTGGCGAACGCCTCGAGCAGGGTCGCGATGCCCTTCATCGGCGCGTCGGCGCTGGCCATGGCCAGGATCCGGCCCGGCACGCGGGGCGCAGTCGGCGGCTGGAACGCGTCGTCGACGCCGAGCAGGAGCACCTGCATCCGGTCGGGGTCGACGCCGAAGTCCCTTGCGATGTCGCGCTTGGACGCCTCGGAGGGGGTCAGGATGAAGCGCGCCTCGCGGGCGACCCGCTTCTGCATCCGCAGGAAGCCGTACCAACGGCTGAGCGTGAACTTGCGCCACGGGTTCTTGGTCGAGGCGATGTCGATGCGCCGGTCGAAGGTGATCGGGTGGTGGATCGTGGTGAGCAGCGGCAGCCCCATCGCCTCGATGTCGAGCATGCCGTAGCCGAGGACCTGGTTGTCGTGGGCGACGTCGAACTCGGCGACCCGCTCGCTCAGCAGTCGCGCGACGCGGGAGCTGAAGGTCTTGGGCTCCGGGAAGCCGGCCACGCACATCGTGGCGAACTCCTCGACGTCGATGCGGTCGCGGAACTCGCGCAGCCTGGGCACCCGGAACGGGTCGGGCTCGCGATAGAGGTCGAGGCTCGGAACCTTGGTCAGGGCCACACCGTCGTCGAGCTCCGGGTAGGGCTGCCCGCTGAAGACCTCGACCGTGTGGCCGAGAGCCACCAGCTCACGGCTGAGGTGGCGCAGATAGATCCCCTGCCCGCCACAGTGCGGCTTGGAGCGGTACGACAGCATCGCGATCCGCATCGACGCGGTCCTCCCTCATCCCCGGAGGCTCGTGACGCCGGGACTCGTGACATCCATGCAAACTGGAACGTGTTCCTATTATGGTCCAGCCGTTGATAACCTGACCAACAGACCCAACGCTAACCAGAGCAGCACACGTTCCCGGGGAGGCACTGGTGAGCACCATCACGTCCACGAACTCCCTCTCCGTCGACGATCTCGGCTCCGCGGCCCAGCGCGACCGGCGCAAGCGGATCCTGGACGCGACGATCACCTTGGCCACCCAGGGCGGTTTCGACGCCGTCCAGATGCGCGCAGTGGCCGAGCAGGCCGACGTCGCACTCGGCACGCTCTACCGCTACTTCCCGTCCAAGATCCACCTGCTGGTCTCGGCCCTCGGCCGGGAGTTCGAGCACGCCGAGGCACGCCTGACGGGTCGGCCGATCGAGGGCGACTCCTCCGCCGAGCGGGTCATCCACGTCCTGCGCACGACCACCCGCGGCCTCCAGGGGGACCCACACCTCACCGAAGCCCTCACCCGGGCCTTCATGTTTGCGGACTCCTCGGTGGCCGCCGAGATCCACGCGGTCGGCATGCAGCTCACCTCGATGCTCACCAAGGCGATGCACCCCGAGCGCGACACACTGACCGACGATGACGTGGCCATCGCCCGCGTCATCGGCGACGTCTGGCTCTCTGCCCTGGTCTCGTGGGTCACCGGTCGAGCCACGGCCGCTGAGACCGCCGCCCACATGGAGCGGGCGGTCCACCTGCTCCTGCGGGACTAGTCCCTCAGGAAATCCGCGGTGGACCCACCGAGTGCGATGGGGCCCATGCCCAGCTTGCGGTGGTCCCAGGAGCGCACCCGCGCGACGTCGAGGCGGACGACGACGCGGTTCTTGGCCATGAACTCCACGAACGGCTTCATCTCCTCGGTGTAGTCACCGTTGTAGCGAGTGAAGATGTTCACGCAGACGTCCCAGACGACGTCGGTGTCCTCGATGATCACGCCCGTGCCCTCGAGAGCGACGCCGCGCAGCTGGTCGTAGGTATGGCCGGCCTCCACCAGGAAGGACATCCGGGGGTCGCGGCGCAGGTTGACGACCTTCTGGGACTTGGCCTTGGTCTCGAGCCAGATCTGGCCCTCCAGGACGGAGTACCACATGCCGACGAGGTGGATCTGGCCCTCGGGGCCGTGGGTCGCGACGGTCGACGAGCGCTGCTGGTCGAGGAACTGCCGGATCTCGTCGTCCGACATCACGACCTGGGCGCGCTGATTCGGCACTGCTCAGCCCCCGAACGCGTGGGTCGCGGTGACGCCACCGTCGATCGCGATCTCCGCGCCGTTGATGTAGGACGACTCGTCACTGCCGAGGAAGACATAGAGCGGTGCGACGTCCTCGGGGTGACCCACCCGGCGCAGCGGGATCTTGGTCGCGCCGTACTCCATCGCCCGGTCGCCGCCATGCACCCGTGTCATCGGGGTGTCGATCATCCCGGGGTGCACCGAGTTGACCCGGATGTTGAACGGTCCGAGCTCGTGCGAGGCGCCCTTGGTCATGCCGCGGATCGCGAACTTCGTGGCGCCGTACGCCACGGTGTTGGCCATGCCCCCGAGGCCCTCGGTCGAGGAGGCGTTGATGATCGAGCCGCCGCCGTTGGCCTTCATCGTGGGAGCGACCGCCTGCATGCCCAGCCAGCAGCCCAGCTGGTTGATCCGCCACAGCAGCTCGACCTCGTCGACCGGCATGGTCTCGATGGTGCCGAAGCGCAGGATGCCGGCGTTGTTGGCCAGCACGTTGACCGGCCCGAAGCGCTCGTTGGCGTCGAGCACGACCGAGGCCCAGGCGGCGCCGTCGCTCACGTCCAGCTCAGCGAAGTGGGCCGAAGGCCCGAGCTCGTCGGCCAGCGCCTGGCCCTGCCGCGTGGCCACGTCGGCGACGACCACCGCGGCACCCTCGGCCACGTAGGCCCGGGCGATGCCGGCGCCCTGTCCCATGGCGCCCCCGGTGATGATGGCGACCTTGCCGGCCAGACGGCCCGTCACTGGATCGCCTCGAGCGAGCGCACCGAGAGGGCCTTGAACTCGTCGGCGGAGAAGCACAGGGCGGGATCACGCTCGGAGAAGAACTCGCCGAGCTGCCGGTCGAGGTCGGGCAGGTCCCACAGGTCGCTCGAGGCGTCGAAACGCTGCTCGACCACCGGGGCGGCCACGAGGGCGATCATGCCTGCGTAGACGACGAACACCTGTCCGCTGATGCGTTCTGCGGCCGGCGAGGCGAGGTAGGCGACGAGCGGAGCCACATGGCCGGGCGAGTAGGGGTCGACCGCCTCGCCGGAGGCGTCGTCCCCGAACACGGAGGCCGTCATGCTGGTCCGGGCCCGCGGAGCGATCGCATTGACCCGCACGCCCAGTCTCTCCAGACCTCGGGCCGAGGACAGCGTCAGCGCGACGATGCCGGCCTTGGCCGCCGCATAGTTGGCTTGGCCCGGCGAGCCCCAGAAGAACGCCTCCGAGGCGGTGTTCACGATGCGCCCGTAGACAGGCCCCGCCACTGCCTTCGACTGCTCCCGCCAGTACGACGCCGCGTTGCGCGAGAGCAGGAAGTGCCCGCGCAGGTGAACCCGGATGACGTCGTCCCACTCCTCGTCGGAGAGGTTGAAGAGCATCCGGTCGCGGGTCATGCCGGCGTTGTTGACCACGATGTCCAGCGACCCGAACCCGTCGACGGCCGCGGCGACCATCGCATCGGCGGTGGACCGCTCCCCCACGTCACCCTCGACGACCGACACCTCCACGCCCTTGCCGCGGACCTCCTCGGCGGCGTCGGCGGCGGCGCCGGCCAGGTCGTTGAGCACGATCCGCGCGCCGGCCTCGGCCAGGGCGAGCGCCTCGGCGCGCCCGAGTCCACCACCGGCTCCGGTGACGATGGCTACCCGACCGTCCAGGGACAAGCTGCCGTGGCTGTCGGGAGCCGACCACATGTGGCTACTCCTCGATCAGGGTGATGGCAGCACGCGGGCAGGCGGCCACGGCACGCTTGACGTTGCCGATGTTGTCCTCGGTGGTCTGGTCGGTGTGCAGCTGGAGGAAGTCGTCGTCGTCCAGGTAGAACACCTCGGGTGCCATCGCCTCGCAGAGGGCGTTGGACTCGCAGGTGTCGAAGTCGACCTTGATCTTCATGCGGCTGTCTCCGTCATGGCTCAGCTTCCTTCACTGGAGTGACCGGGGAACACCTTCGCGGTCGGGTCGATCGCGACGGTGGCGTTGTTGACCGCGGTGGCCGCCTCGCCGAAGCCGACGGCGATCAGCCGGACCTTGCCGGGGTACTCGGTGATGTCGCCCGCGGCGTACACGCGCGGCAGGTTGGTCTGCATCGAGGAGTCTACGACGATGTGCCGCTTCTCCACCTCGAGTCCCCACTGCTGCATGGGGCCGAGGTCCGCGACGAAACCGAGCGCCGCGACCAGCGCCTGCGCGGGTCGGCTCACGGTCTCTCCGTCGACCTCGATCTCGACCGACTCCAGGGTCGTGGCGCCGAGCAGCTTGGTCACCTGGGCCTTGGTGATGATCTCGACGTCAGAGGCCATCACGTCCTGGACGGTCCGCGCATGGGCGCGGAACGCGTCGCGACGGTGCACGAGCGCGATGCTCCGGGCGATGCCCTGCAGGTGCAGCGCCCAGTCGAACGCGCTGTCGCCGCCCCCGACGATGACGACGTCCTTGCCGGCGTACGGCTCGAAGCTCGGGACGAAGAACTCCATCCCGCGGCCGACCCAGCCATCACCGGCCGGCAGCGGACGTGGGCTGAACTTGCCGATGCCGGCCGTGATGAGGACCGCGCCGGCCCGGACCTCGGTGCCGTCGTCGAGACCGACGGTCACGCCGTCGTCGTCCTGGGCCAGCGTGAGAGCCGTCCGGTCGAGGAGGTACTCGGGCTTGGCGGTGGCGGCCTGCTCCACGAGTCCTTCGACCAGGACGCGGCCCTTGACGCTCGGGAAGCCCGCGACGTCCAGGATGGCCTTCTCGGGATACATCGCGGTGATCTGCCCGCCGAGCTCCGGGAGGGAATCCACGACGGCGACCCGGTGCCCACGGAAGCCCGCGTAGTAGGCCGCGTAGAGCCCGGTCGGTCCGGCCCCCACGATGAGGATGTCGCACTCGACCTGGGTCACAGGCGCGATCATAAACTAGAACGCGTTCTAGTTGACGGCGCCAGGTCGGCGCGCCCTGCGGCCATCTCGCCCTGCCACAAGCGCCACTAGGATCCGATGCGTGCCAGGGGACGTGTGGAGCTCGTTCGCCCAGGACCCGCGCGACCCGGCCTCCGCTCCCCTGCGCGCCTCCGACGCCGACCGCGACGTGATCCATGGCGTCCTCGCCGAAGCCTTCGCCGATGGCCGGCTGGATCGCGGGGAGTACGACGAGCGCAGCGCGTCCGCGCTGGGTGCGCGCACGCTCGGCGAGCTGCCGCCGATCGTCGCCGACCTCGTCCCGCTGCTGCCGGTGCGCGCGTCCTCGGGCCGGGTCCCGCTCGTGGCCGCCACGTCGACCGACATCAGCAGGCGGGCCGAGGAGCACTGGCAGGACGAGCGCCGCAACGCGTTCTTCAGCTTCGTCGGACCCACGATCATCTGCTGGACCATCTGGTCGATCGTGATGCCTGGCCAGTTCCCCTGGCCGGCCATCGTCATGGCCGCCACCTTCGCCAACGTCCTCCGCGTGGCCGGCAGCAAGCAGCAGATCGTCTCCGACGAGGTCAACCGCCTCGAGCGCAAGCAGGCCAAGGAGCTCGACAAGAAGCAGCCCGAGCAGTGAAGAAGTTCCTGACCTCGGTCTGGGACCACCCCTCCGGAGTCCTGCTCGTCGGCCAGCTGCTCGTCGTCCTGGTCTACCCGTTCCTCGAGAGCTCGACGGCCGGTCGCGCGATGCTCGGCGTCGCCCAGATGGCCCTGGTGTTCACCGCGGTCATGGCCGTGCGCCGTACGCCGGCGCTCAGCCGGGTCGGGATCCTGCTCGGCGGTCCAGCCATGGTGTTCGCGATCCTCGAGGCGGTCGAGCCGACCACCGACTGGATCGTGCTCACCTCGGCGGTCTTCCACGTGCCGTTCTACTTCTTCGTCTCCTACGCGATGATCCGCTACCTCTTCCACGACGACCGGGTCACCCGCGACGAGCTGTTCGCCACCGCGGCCGCGTTCACCGTCGTCGCCTGGGCGTTCGCCTACCTCTTCGCAGCGGTGCAGGTGCTCGACCCGGGGTCCTTCGTGGGCTATGGGAGCGACGGCGACCTGCCGTGGTTCGAGCTGCTCTACCTGTCGTTCACGACGCTCACCAGCGTGGGGCTCTCCGACGTGCTCCCGGTCCAGGACCACGCCCGCTCGGTGGTCATGGTCGAGCAGCTCGCCGGCGTCCTCTACGTGGCCCTGGTCATCGCTCGCTTGGTCGGCCTCACGCGCCCCTCGCGTCCGGTCTGAGCGACGTCGGCAGCCCCTCGAGGATCGGCCTGGTCGAACCAGGCGATCCGCGGTCCGGGGCACACTGAGCACGTGCAACGTCTCCGCCTGTCCCTCCCGGCCGCGCTGACCGACGAGGTCCTGGCACTGCTCGACACGAACACCGCAGTGAGCAGCCTGCTGCTGCTCCGGGGCGCGTCGATCCGGCCCCCCGGCGACGTGATCGAAGCCGACGTCGCGCGTGAGGCGTGCGACGAGGTGCTCACCGAGCTGCACCGCCTGGGCGTGCCGGAGATGGGCTCGGTCCACCTCGATCCGGTGCAGACATGGCTCTCGGCCGAAGGCCTCGCCGCGCAGCACCGGGCGCCCGGCAGCAGTGCCGACGCGGTGGTGTGGGCCAGCGTCACCCAGCAGGCGTACGAGGAGAGCGAGCTGAACTGGACCTACCTCGCGTTCATGACGCTGGCCACGCTGCTCGCGGCGATCGCGATCGTGCTGGACTCGCCGATCCTCGTGGTCGGGTCGATGGTGCTCGGACCCGAGTTCGTCGCGATCGCCGCACTCGGACTGGCGCTCGTGCGTCGTCGGACCGGCCTGTTCATCCGGGCGGCCCGCACCCTGTCCATCGGCTTCGGTGTCGCGATCGGGCTCACGTTCCTCGCCTCGCTCGTGGCGAGGGGCCTGGGTTGGGTCGCCCTCGAGGACGTCACGGCCGCGCGGCCCGGGACCGACTTCATCTACTCACCCGACAAGTGGTCGTTCATCGTGGCGGTGATCGCGGCCGCGGCCGGGGTGCTCTCGCTGACCTCTGCCAAGGTCGGCGGTCTGTCCGGGGTCTTCATCTCCGTCACGACGGTCCCCGCGGCCGGCAACATCGCCCTGGGGAGCGCGTTCGGCGCCTGGTCCGAGGTGGGCGGCAGCTCCGCCCAGCTCGCGATCAACATCCTGGGCATGGTGCTGGCGGGATGGCTCACCCTGACCGTGCAGCAGCACCTGTGGACACGGCGTCCGACGTGGCGACGTCAGGGCTCCAGGGTGTAGCCGACGCCCCCCGTGGTCACAAGGTGCCGGGGGCGGGCCGGGTCGTCCTCGAGCTTGCGACGCAGCTGGGCGGCATAGACACGCAGGTAGTGGTTCTCGCCGACGTACGCCGGCCCCCACACCTCGCGCAGGATCTGCTCGCGCGAGACGAGGCGACCCAGGTTGCGGGCCAGCAGCTCCAGGAAGTTCCACTCGGTCGGCGTCAGCCGGACGTCGCGCCCGCCGCGGGTGATCCTCTTCCGCGCGAGGTCGATGACCAGGTCTCCGACACGGACGTCCACGAGCTCCGGTGCCGCGTCCTGTCCGCGACGGACCGCGGCGCGGAGCCGGGCCATGAGCTCGTTCATCGCAAAGGGCTTGGTGACGTAGTCGTCGGCCCCGAGATCCAAGGCCTCGACCTTGTCCTCGCCGTGCTGGCGCGCGGAGAGGACGACGATCGGCACGCTCGTCCAGCCGCGCAGCCCCGCAAGCACCTCCATGCCGTCGATGTCCGGCAGACCCAGGTCGAGGAGCACCACGTCGGGGTGGGTCGTCGCGGCGGCGTCGAGGGCGGAGCGCCCGTCGGCGGCGGTGACCACCTCCCAGCCTGCGGCTCGGAGGTTGATGGCCAGGGCGCGGGCCAGGGCGCGCTCGTCGTCGACGACCAGCACCTTGTGAGCCAGGGTGCTGCTCACGGCGACACCTCGGCGCGTGGGAGCGAGAGCACCATGGTCAGGCCGCCACCCGGGGTGTCCTCCGCGGTCAGCTCGCCCTCGATCGCCTCGGTGAGGCCGCGCGCCACGGCCAGTCCCAGACCCAGGCCACCGGGCGACACGTCGTCGAGGCGTTGGAAGGGCTCGAACATGCGCTCACGACGCGACGGCGGCACGCCTGGCCCCCGGTCGACCACGAGGATCTCGACAGACTCGGGCAGCACGTGCGCGAGCACCCGCACCGGGGTGCCACCCGACACCCGCACCGCGTTGCCCACCAGGTTGGCGACGACCCGCTCGAGGAGACCGCTGTCGGTGCGCACGAGAGGAGTGCTCTCGTCGACCTCGAGGCTCACCGCGCCCTCGGGCTGACCGGCGACCGCCAGAGGGAGGACCTCGTCCAGGCTGCGCGGTGACAGCTGCGGCTTGAACAGACCCGACTGCACACGCGAGAGGTCGAGCAGGTTGTCGATCAGACGCTCCAGCTGATCGGTCGCGTCCCCCACGGCGCCCACCAGCTCGGTCCGATCCTCCTCGTCCAGCCCGCCTACCACGAGGCCGTCCACGGCGGTGCGCATGGTGGCCAAGGGTGTGCGCAGGTCGTGCGAGACGGCCCGCAGCAGCGCGGTCGAGGTGGCCTCCGCACTCTCCAGTGCCGCGGCGCGCTCCTCGCGCGAGCGCAGTCGCCGGTACTCCAGGACCAGCCCGGTCTGCACCGCGAACGCCTCGAGCACCCGCTGGTCGAGTGCGCGCAGGGGCTCGCCGCACAGCACGATGACGTGGTCGTCGTCGACGGTCACGCGGGTGTCGCCCTCCTCTGGCGTCCTTGCGCACGGGCTCCCCACCGCCGCCAACACCGTCCAGCCCACCGAGGTCCGCTCGAGCACCGACACGGCGTCCTGACCGAACGTCTCCTTGAGCCGCTCGACGATGGCCTCGGCCGTGTCCTGACCTGTCAGAACCGACCGGGAGAGACCGCCGAGCGTGGCGGCCTCGGTGCGGGCCTGCGTCGCCTCGGCCGCGCGCCGCGACGCCCGGTCGACCACCGAGGCGACCCCGGCCGCGACGGCCACGAACACCACCAGAGCCAGGACGTTCTTGGGTTCGGAGATGGTCAGCGTGCCGACGGGCGGCGTGAAGAACCAGTTGAGGACCAGGAAGCCGACGACCGCCGCGAGCAGGGCCGGCAGCAGCCCGCCGACGAGCGCGACGAGGACGGTCGAGGCCAGCAGAGTCAGGGTGGCCAGCGGCAGCTGGTCGGTGTCGTCGAAGAGGTGGAGAGCCCAGGCGAGCACCGCCGGGAGCAGCGCCGCAGTGGCCCACCCCGTGACCTGCCGCGGCCGGGAGAGCGACGAGAGCCTCGAGCTGCGGCGCCGCGCGCTGGTCACCTCCTCATGAGTGACCAGGTGGACGTCGATCGAGCCCGCCAGCAGGGCGATCCGGTCGCCGGTGGTGCCCGTGAAGAGCCGGTTCATCCGGCCGTGCCGGGACACGCCCACGACAATCATCGTCGCGTTCGCGCCCGAGGCGAAGTCCACCACCGCAGCCGGGATGTCCTCCCCCACCACGGTGTGGACCGTGCCGCCGAGGCTCGCCACCAGCTGCTGGGCCCTGGAGATCCGCTTCTCGTCGGTCGCCCCGAGACCGTCGGTGGCGATCACGTGGACCGCCAGCAGCTCGGATCCGGCCGCCCGCTGCGCCAGGCGAGCGCCCCGCCTGATCAGGGTCTCGCTCTCGGGACCACCCGTGAGCGCCACGACGATGCGCTCCTTGGCCGGCCAGGTCTCCTGGATCCGGTGCGCCCTGCGGTAGTCGTCGAGCGCGTCGTCCACCCGGTCCGCGAGCCAGAGCAGGGCGAGCTCACGCAGGGCCGTCAGGTTGCCGACCCGGAAGTACGACGTGAGCGAGGCGTCGACGTTCTCAGGCCTGTAGACGTTGCCGTGTGCCATCCGCCGGCGGAGCGCCTCGGGAGACATGTCGACGAGCTGGATGTTGTCGGCGGTCCGGACGACCTCATCCGGCACCGTCTCCTGTTGACGGACCCCGGTGATCCGCTCGACCTCGTCGTTGAGCGACTCGAGGTGCTGGATGTTGACCGTGGTGATGACGTCGATCCCAGCGGCCCGGATCTGCTCCACGTCCTGCGCGCGCTTCTCGTGCAGGCTTCCGGGCACGTTGGTGTGCGCGAGCTCGTCGACGCAGACGACAGCGGGGCGCCGGGCGATCACGGCATCGGTGTCCATGTCGGTGAAGGTCGAGCCGCGGTGGACCAGGGTCCGACGCGGCACGACCTCGAGTCCCTCGAGCTGCGCCTCCGTGTGCTCGCGGCCGTGGGTCTCGACGTACCCCACCACCACGTCGGTCCCACGCTCGCATCGACGCCGGGCCTCGCCGAGCATCGCGTAGGTCTTGCCGACCCCGGGCGCGGCCCCGAGATAGACCGTCAGCCGGCCTCGGCGCTCGTCCACGTCCGCCATTGTGGTCTCACGGCTACGCCGCGGCCTCCAGCACAGCGATGTTGAGCATCAGGACGTTGACCCGGGGCTCGCCGAGGACCCCCCAGGTGCGCCCCGACGTGTGCTCATCCACGAGCTCCCGGACGGCGTCCTCGCTCAACCCCTGGGCGGCCGCGACCCGCGACACCTGGAGGGCGGCGTACGCCGGCGAGATGTCGGGGTCGAGACCGGACCCGGAGGCCGTGAGGGCATCCGGAGGGATCTCCGCGGGGTCGACGCCCTCACGGTCGGCGATCTCGGAACGCCGCTCCTCGATCGCCGCGACGAGGTCAGGGCTCTCGGGGCCGAGGTTGGAGCCGTAGGTCGACAGCGGGTCGTAGCCGTCGCCGGCCGCCGACGACCGCGGCTCGAAGAGACCGGGGTCGTCGGTCAGCTGACCGATGAGCTCGGAGCCCACGGCCTCGTCCGGGTCGGTGGTGTGCTCACCGGACACCGTGACGAGCGACCCCTGGGCCCGCCAGGGTGCGGCCATCGCGCCCACTCCCCAGACCACGGCCGGGTAGGCCAGCCCGAGCAGCAGGGTCGCGGCGACCAGCAGGCGCAGGCCGGCAAGGCTCTGGCGGAAGAGTGCATACAGGTCCTTCATGTCCGGTCCTTCCAATGTTGAGCCGCGAGCTCAGCGAGCGTGACGAAACCCATGGCGCTCACAGGCCTGGGATCAGTGAGATGACGAGGTCGAGCAGCTTGATGCCGACGAACGGCGCGACCAGGCCGCCGACGCCATAGATGAGCAGGTTGCGGCGCAGCAGCGCGCTCGCGGAGGCGGGCACGTACCGGACACCCCGCAGGGCCAGCGGGATCAGCGCCACGATCACCAGGGCGTTGAACACGACGGCCGACAGGATCGCCGACTCCGGCGACGACAGCCTCATGACGTTGAGGACATCGAGGTCGGGGAAGCTGACCACGAACATCGCCGGCAGGATCGCGAAGTACTTCGCGACGTCGTTGGCCACCGAGAACGTGGTCAGCGCTCCCCGGGTGATCAGCAGCTGCTTGCCGATCTCGACGACCTCGATGAGCTTGGTCGGGTCCGAGTCGAGGTCGACCATGTTGCCCGCCTCCTTGGCCGCGGTCGTCCCGGTGTTCATGGCCACGCCGACGTCGGCCTGTGCCAAGGCGGGTGCGTCGTTCGTGCCGTCGCCGCACATGGCGACCATCCGCCCGCCCTGCTGCTCCTTGCGGATCAGGGCCATCTTGTCCTCGGGCGTCGCCTCCGCGAGGAAGTCGTCGACACCGGCCTCGGTCGCGATGGCGTGCGCGGTGACCGCGTTGTCGCCGGTGATCATCACGGTCCGGATGCCCATCGCCCGCATCTCCTCGAACCGCTCGCGCATGCCGGGCTTGACGACGTCCTTGAGATGGATGACACCGAGGAGGCGGTCCCGGTCGGCGACCACCAGTGGGGTGCCGCCCGTCGTGCTGACCTGCTCGACCAGGACGCTGAGCTCGGTCGAGGTCTGGCCCGTCCAGGCGGTGACCGCGGAGGCGGCACCCTTGCGGAGCTCACGACCCTCGACGTCGATCCCGCTCATCCGTGTCGAGGCGGAGAACTGGACGAGCGCCGCACCGGCGGGGAGCGCACGCTCCCCGCCGACCAGGGTCACGATGCTGCGGCCCTCGGGGGTCTCGTCGGCGAGCGACGAGAGGACTGCTGCCTCGGCCAGCTCCTCGTCGGACACACCCGGAAGCGGCAGCAGCTCGGTGGCCTGCCGGTTGCCGAACGTGATGGTGCCCGTCTTGTCGAGGAGCAGGACGTCCACGTCACCGGCGGCCTCGACCGCTCGACCCGACATCGCCAGCACGTTGCGGCGGACCAGGCGGTCCATGCCCGCGATACCGATCGCCGACAGCAGGGCGCCGATCGTCGTGGGGATCAGGCAGACGAGCAGGGCGACCAGGACGATCAGCGAGATGTCGGCACCGCTGTAGTCCGCGACGAACCACAGCGACGCGCAGACCGACGACGAAGACCACCGTGAGCGAGGTCAGCAGGATGTTCAAGGCGATCTCGTTGGGAGTGCGCTGCCGTTCCGATCCTTCGACCAGGGCGATCATCCGGTCGACGAAGGACTGGCCCGGGTCGGTCGTGATCCGGACCACGATCCGGTCCGAGAGCACCGTCGTGCCGCCGGTGACCGCGCTCCGGTCACCGCCCGACTCGCGGATGACGGGCGCGGACTCACCGGTCACCGCTGACTCATCGACCGAGGCGACGCCCTCGATGACCTCACCGTCTCCGGGGATCCGCTCCCCTGCCTCGATGACGACCACGTCGCCGGCGCGCAGCGACGTGCTCGGGACCAGCTCGAGGTCGCCGCGAGGTCGTACGCCGTCGGGCGCCCGTCTCGGTCTGCAGGGCGCGCAGGCTCGCGGCCTGCGCCTTGCCCCGCCCCTCCGCGACCGACTCGGCCAACGTGCCGAACAGGACGGTCAGCCAGAGCCACACGGTCACGAGCCAGCCGAGCGTCGAGGGACTGATGAGCGAGAGCACCGAGGTGGTGACCGCGCCGATCTCGACGACCAGCATGACCGGTGAGCCCACCAGCTCACGTGGGTCGAGCTTGCGGACGGCGCCGGGGACCGCCCCGCTCAGCTGAGCCGGGGTGAGGGTGCTCATGACAGGGACTCCACGATCGGGCCGAGGGCGAGGACGGGGACATAGGTGAGGGCGACGACCACCAGCACGACCCCGAGAAGCAGGGTCACGAACAGCGGCCCGCGGGTCGGTAGCGTGCCCGCGCCCGGTGGCAGCGTCTTCTGGGTCGCGAACCGGCCAGCCAGGGCCAGCACGAAGATGATCGGCAGGAACCGGCCGAGCAGCATCAGGACGCCGAGCAGCGTGTTCCAGAACGGTGTCCCGGACGTCAGCCCGCCGAAGCCGCTGCCGTTGTTGTTGGCCGCCGACGTGACGGCGTACAACGCCTCGGACAGGCCGTGCGGGCCGCTCTCCTGCAACCCGGCCAAGCCGGCGTCCGCGGTGATCGCCACCGCGATGCCGCCGAGGACCAGAAGGGGAGTGGCGAGGACATAGAGGGCCACCAGCACGATCTCGTGCTGCCCGATCTTCTTGCCGAGGAACTCCGGGGTGCGGCCCACCATCAGTCCGGACAGGAACACGGTGACGACGGCGAGCATCAACATCCCGTAGAGGCCGGAGCCGACGCCGCCGGGGGCGATCTCCCCGAGCATCATGTTGACCATCGCGACGCCACCGCCAGGCGCGGTGAACGAGTCGTGCATGGAGTTGACCGCTCCGGTCGACGTGCCGGTCGTGGCCGCACCGAACAGGGCGGACGCCGCGGTGCCGAACCGGACCTCCTTGCCCTCCATCGCGCCACCGGCCAGCTGCGGCGCCGTGCCGGGGCCGGCCATCTCGGCCCACGTGAGCAGGGCCACCGAGAGGCTCAGCAACGTCGCCATCACCGTGAGGATCGCGATGCCCTGACGCCGGTCCCTGACGATGAGTCCGAAGGCCCACGCCATCGCGAACGGGATGAGCAGCATCAAGAAGATCTCGACGATGCTGGTCAAGGGGGTCGGGTTCTCGAACGGGTGTGCCGAGTTGACGTTGTAGAAGCCGCCGCCGTTGGTGCCGACCTCCTTGATCGCCTCCTGGCTGGCCACCGGGCCACCGGTGATCTGCTGGGTGCCACCGGTCAGCGTCGTGACCTGCTGCGGTGCGGCGAAGTTCTGCACGACACCGAGCAGGAGCAGCACCACGGCGGAGACCAGGGACATCGGCAGCAGGACCCGGACGACACCGCGCACCAGATCGCTGAAGAAGTTGCCGACCCGTCCCCCCGCCTCGCTGCGCGCCAAGGCCCGGGCGAACGCGGCCGCAACGGCCATGCCGACCGCGGCGGAGACGAAGTTCTGCACGGTCAGGCCGGCCATCTGCATGAGGTGGCCGAGTGCTGCCTCCCCCGAGTACCACTGCCAGTTCGTGTTGGTGACGAAGCTGACCGCGGTGTTCCAGGCACCGTCGGCCGGCAGCGCGGGGAAGCCCAGCGACAGCGGCAGGTGTTGCTGCGCCGCGCCCCAGGCCATAGAGCACGAGGACGCCGACGAGCGAGAAGCCCAGGACCGAGAGGGTGTAGGTCCGCCAGTGCTGGTCGGCGTCCGGGTCCAGCCGCAAGGCCCGGTAGGTCACGCGCTCGACCGCGAGGTGTTGCGGCGAGGTGTAGACGTGGGCCAGATACCGCCCGAGCAGAGGCACGGCGAGCAGCAGGGCCACGACGAGCACGGCGATCTGGCCGAGGGCCGGCGCCAGCTCGCTCACCGACCGGTCCCCTCGCGATCGGTGAGGCGTCGGTCGAGGAGCCCGGCCAGCAGGGCAAGAAGCGCGAACGCGACGAGCGTCAGCAACAGGTAGACGACATCCACGAGACCGTTCTAGGACCGTTCGGCAGCCTCGTTCGACGGTCTTGACGGTTCCTTGACGGTGACCGCACCCACATTGACGGGGTCAATCCAGGCAGAACTCGTTGCCCTCGGGGTCCTGCATGACGATGTGTCCGCCACTCATCGCGGTGGCCACCTGAACCTCGCGAGTCACACTCACCTGGTCGCTTCGATCATCTGGCGCAGCTCCTTCTTGAGCTCTGAGATCTCGTCCCGGAGGCGGGCCGCGACCTCGAACTGGAGCTCGGCCGCCGCGCCCTTCATCTGGTCGGTGAGGTCCTGGATGAGGTTGGCCAGGTCGGCGCTCGGCATTCCCGCCAGCTCGGCGGCGTGACCGCCGATGTCGGACCTGCGCAGCGCCGGCGTGGGTTGGCGCGCCTTGACCCCTCCGGCCCGTCCCTTGGCCTCGGTGCCGGCCCAGGTCTGCAACAGCTCCTGGGTCGACTCGTCCTCGCGGGCGAGCATCTCGGTGATGTCGGCGATCTTCTTGCGCAGCGGCTGCGGGTCGAGCCCGTGCAGGGTGTTGTAGGCGACCTGCTTCTCCCGGCGCCGGTCGGTCTCCTCGATCGCCGAGGCCATGGACGCGGTGATCTTGTCGGCGTACATGTGCACCTCGCCCGACACGTTGCGGGCCGCGCGACCGATCGTCTGGATCAGCGACTTGTCGGAGCGGAGGAAGCCCTCCTTGTCGGCGTCGAGGATCGAGACCAGCGACACCTCGGGCAGGTCGAGGCCCTCGCGCAGCAGGTTGATGCCGACCAGGACGTCGTACTCGCCCATCCGCAGCTCCCGGAGCAGCTCGATCCGCCGGAGGGTGTCGACCTCGGAGTGCAGGTAGCGGGTCCGGATTCCGGCGTCGAGGAGGTAGTCGGTGAGGTCCTCGGACATCTTCTTGGTCAAGGTGGTGACCAGGACCCGCTCGTTCTTGTCGGCGCGGAGCGCGGATCTCGTGGATCAGGTCGTCGATCTGGCCCTTGGTCGGTTTGACCACGACCGCCGGGTCGATCAGGCCGGTGGGCCGGATGATCTGCTCGACGACGTCGCCTCCGACCTTGTCGAGCTCGTAGGGGCCGGGTGTGGCGGAGAGGTAGATCGTCTGGCCGATCCGGTCCAGGAACTCCTCCCACCGCAGCGGCCGGTTGTCCATCGCGCTCGGCAGCCGGAAGCCGTGCTCCACCAGGTTGCGCTTGCGGGACATGTCGCCCTCGTACATGCCACCGATCTGCGGCACCGCGACGTGCGACTCGTCGACGACGAGCACGAAGTCCTCCGGGAAGTAGTCGAGAAGGCAGTTGGGGGCCGAGCCGCGGGACCGCCCGTCGATGTGCATCGAGTAGTTCTCGATGCCCGCGCACGAGCCGACCTGGCGCATCATCTCGATGTCGTAGGTCGTGCGCATCCGCAGCCGCTGCGCCTCGAGCATCTTGCCCTGGCGCTCGAACGTCGCGAGCTGGTCCTCCAGCTCGAGCTCGATGCCCCTGATCGCGCGCTCCATGCGCTCGGGGCCGGCGACATAGTGGGTCGCCGGGAAGAGGTAGAGCTCGTCGTCCTCGGTGATGATCTCGCCCGTGACGGCGTGCAGCGACATCAGCCGCTCGATCTCGTCTCCGAAGAACTCGATCCGGACCTGGTGCTCCTCATAGACCGGGAAGACCTCCAGGGTGTCGCCGCGGACCCGGAAGGTGCCGCGGGTGAAGCTCATGTCGTTGCGCGTGTATTGCATCTGGACCAGCTGACGCAGGATGCCGTCACGGTCGTGCTCCTGCCCCACCTTGAGCCGCAGCATCCGATCGATGTATTCCTGCGGGGTGCCGAGCCCGTAGATGCACGACACCGTCGCCACCACGATCACGTCGCGCCGGGTGAGCAGCGAGTTGGTCGCCGAGTGCCGCAGCCGCTCCACCTCCTCGTTGATCGAGGAGTCCTTCTCGATGTAGGTGTCGGTCTGGGGGACGTAGGCCTCGGGCTGGTAGTAGTCGTAGTAGGAGACGAAGTACTCCACCGCGTTGTCGGGGAACAGCTGGCGCAGCTCGTTGGCGAACTGGGCGGCCAGGGTCTTGTTGGGCTGCATCACGAGCACCGGCCGCTGGACCTGCTCGGCCACCCACGCAACGGTCGCGGTCTTGCCGGTGCCGGTCGCGCCGAGCAGCACGACGTCCTGCTCACCGCCCTGGATGCGCTGGGTGATGTCGGCGATCGCGGCCGGCTGGTCCCCGGAGGGTGAGTACTCCGCCTGCACGTGGAACGGCGCCACGCGGCGCTCGAGATCGGTCACAGGACGCATGCGGCCAGCGTACGAGGGGCCGCCGACACCGCCGCTCGCTACATTGACGCCCGTGCCGCGCCTGGACCTGGGTCTCTCCCGACTCCTGAGATTCCTGCGTCACGCGGTGCTGGTGGTGTTCGGCATCCCGATGGCCGTCGGCATCGCGATGAGCGTGGTGGACTCCTACCGGCGCCGCGGCAAGAAGCCGAAGCCGTTCCCGGTCACCGCGCCGACCTCGGTCGAGGTCGGCGACGGCACGATCACGACCTACACCTTCGGCAAGGACCTGTACACCGACATGCTGGCCGCGATCGAGGGCGCCCAGAAGCAGGTGCTCTTCGAGACCTACATCTGGAAGGGCGACGTCGTCGGGGAGCGGTTCAAGACCGCGCTCAGCGAGGCGGCCGCGCGTGGGGTCGAGGTCTATTGCATCTACGACACCTTCGCCAACCTGGTCGTGAGCCCGTCGTTCAAGCGCTTCCCGTCGTCGATGAAGGTGCTGCGCTACCCGGTCTACGGCGCTGGCTGGCGATTCTTCGACCTGCGCCGCTACGGCCGCGACCACCGCAAGATCCTGGTCGTCGACGAGGAGGTCGGGTTCGTCGGCGGTTACAACATCGGCGCGTCGTACGAGACGGAGTGGCGCGACACCCACGTCCGCATCACCGGTCCCGGCGTGTGGGACCTCCGGCGCGCGTTCGCGGACATGTGGAACCTGCACCGGCGCCGCCGGATGTTGCCCTCCGAGCGCCCGCTGCTCCTCGAGACGGCGTCGGTGTGGGAACCGAAGATCCGGCTCCAGCGCAACATCCCGCGGCTGTGGACCTTCCCGATCCGCGGCATGTATCTCGAGGCGATCAACCGGGCCAGCAAGAACATCTGGATCACCCAGGCCTACTTCCTGCCCGACTGGGACCTCGCCGAGGCGCTGCAGGACGCCGCGCGCCGCGGCGTCGATGTCCGGATCCTCGTCCCGCTGAAGTCGAACCACATCGTCGCGGACTGGATCTCGCGCGGCTACTACAGCCAGATGATCGACGCCGGCGTGCGGATCTTCCGCTTCAAGGACGCCATGGTGCACGCCAAGACCGCGACCGTCGACGGACTGTGGTCGACCGTCGGGACCGCCAACATCGACCGGCTCAGCCTCCAGGGCAACTACGAGATCAACGTCGAGGTCATCGATCGCGACCTGGCCCGGGTGCTCGAGGGGATCTGGGAGCTCGACCAGTCCAACTGCATCGAGCTGACCCATGGCGAGTGGGAGGCGCGCGACCTGCACCGCCGGTTCACCGAGCTCGTGCTTCGGCCGCTCCGACCTCTTCTCTAGTCAGCCGGCGGGCAGGTGCGTGCGTGGCGACATCCGCGGTCCGCGCCGCGGGCGCCGAAGGCCGCCGACCGCCACCAGGGTCGGCACCCGACCGCGTTGGGGCCGCCACGGCTCGAGGAACTCCGCGAGCTGCGCGTCGTCGAACGGCGTGCCGGTCAGAGCCCAGCCGACGTCCTTGGCGACGTGGTAGTCGCCGAACGAGACCGCGTCCGGGTCACCGAAGGCCCGCTGGCGCACCTCGGCACTCGTCCACACCCCGACCCCGGGCAGCGACCGGAGCCGCCGTTCCGCCTCCGCGGGAACCAGCTGCACCGTGCGCTCGAGCGACTCGGCGACCTTGGCCGCCGTGACGACGGTCCGTGAGCGCGCGGGGTCGATGTGCAGGCGCAGCCACTCCCACGACGGGATGGTGCGCAGCGTCGCTGGGGCCGGTTGCACCCACACGTGGCGCTCCCTGCCCGGGCCCGGTGCTCGCTCACCGAAGCGGTGCACCAGGACGCGGAAGCCGCCGAACGCCTCCTTGCCGGTGACCTTCTGCTCGATGATGGCGGGGACCAGCGCCTCCATCACCAGCCCGCTGCGGCCGAGCCGGAGGTGGGGGTGCCGGCGGCGGAGGTCCGCCAGGACCGGGTGCCGGGGCTCGAAGCCCGACCAGTCGTCGTCGGCGCCGAGCAGGGCCGGGAGCGAGTCCAGGACCCAGTCAGCCCCCGGGCCCCAGGCCTGTGCCTCCACGTCACCCTCGCTGGCGCGTGCCCGCACCCGCAGGGTCGTCGGCCCGTCGGGGGTCCGGATCCCTCGCCAGGCGGTGCCGTCCTGGTCGATCCGGAACGTCGGGTCCCCGCCTCCTCGGCGGTGCAGAGCCATCGAGCCGACCACGGAGCACGGCCAGTCCGGCCGCCACACCCGCTGCACAGCCTGCTCCACAGGCCGAGGCTAACCTCCGTCCATGACTCTCCTGGTCCACGATGAGAACCGGGTCCGCACGCTGACCCTCGACCGGCCCGACGCCCTCAACGCCTTCAACGAGGCGCTGTACGACGCCACAGCCGACGCCCTCCTCGCCGCGGCCGCCGACCCGCAGGTCGCGGTCGTGCTCGTCACCGGCAACGGCCGCGCCTTCAGCGCAGGCACCGACCTGGTCGAGCTGCAACGGATCGCCACCGACCCGACCTTCGAGCGAGGCCGTCACGGCTTCACGGGGTTGCTGGACGCGTTGGTCGCGTTCCCGAAGCCGCTGATCGTCGCGGTCAACGGTGTCGGCCTCGGCATCGGCTGCACGATCCTCGGGTTCGCCGACCTCGCCTTCATGTCGACCGCTGCCCGGCTCAAGTGTCCGTTCACCTCGCTCGGCGTCTCGCCCGAGGCGGCCTCGTCGTACCTCCTGCCCCTGCTCGTCGGGCGGCAGAACGCCGCGTGGCTGCTGCATTCCTCGGAGTGGGTCTCCGCCGAGGAGGCGCTCGCCATGGGGCTGGTCTGGCGGGTCTGTGCGCCTGACGACCTGCTCGCCGAGGCGCGGCGGCACGCGGAGGTGCTGGCGGCCCGGCCGATCTCCAGCCTGGTCGCGGTGAAGCGGACGATGACCGAGCCCCTGCGCGCCGAGATCGACGCGGCCAGGGAGCGTGAGAACGCGGTGTTCGCCGAGCTGATGGGCGGGCCGGCCAACCTCGAGGCACTCAGCGCGTTCGCCGAGGGCCGCGTACCGGACTTCTCGAGTCTCTAGTGTCGTGGTCCACGGCGTTCGGTCACCCTTTCGCTGAACCCGGGGATGCACCATCATCGTGCCCATGACCTCCGGTACGCCGGGCCCTGACGGGCGGGGTCCTTCTAGCGCCGATCTCGACCGTCGGCTCGGGCCCACTGAAGTGACCATGCGCAAGATGGCGGCCGACCCGCACCTGCGCAACACCGGGTTGGTGATCTGGATCCTCGACCGTTCGCCCGACTGGGCCGACCTCGTCGAGACGTGGGACAGGGCGACGCGGCTGATACCCCGGATGCGCCAGCACCTGGTGGACTTCTCCCTGGGCACCTACTGGGTGACCGACCCGAACTTCGATCTCAACTACCACCTCAAGCGGCTCAGGGTGCCCGAGCCCGGCGGCATGCGCGAGCTGCTGGACATGGTGTCCACCCTGCACATGGCGCCGACCGATCCCATGCGAGCGCCGTGGGAGGTCATCCTCATCGAGGGGCTGGAGGATGGTCGGGCTGCCCTGGTCCAACGTGGCGACCACATGGTCGACGGTCAGGGCGGCATGCAGATGATGGAGGTCATCTGCTCCCCGGAGCGCAGCCCGACCCGCCCACCGATGCCGCCGCTCCCCCCGCCCGAGGA
This sequence comes from uncultured Actinomycetota bacterium, assembly GCA_963802315.1. Classification (GTDB taxonomy): domain Bacteria; phylum Actinomycetota; class Actinomycetes; order Propionibacteriales; family Nocardioidaceae; genus Nocardioides. The sequence continues at coordinate 219,146 of CAWDIF010000002.1, read as the reverse complement.
CGCTTCCGAGATCGCTCGGGCCGACCTGAACCACCGGCTACGGGGAATCCCGAGCTCGGGCTGGCGGGCAGTGCAGAACGTCGCCGGCGCTGCCTTCACCGTCGCTCGCGGGCCACGCAAGACCCTCACGGACGCTGCTGAGATCGCCAGCTCGATCAAGCGGAACGCCGCGGTGATCCGCGCACCGAAGTCGCGACTGATGAGGCGACGCAGCCTGTCCCTGCACTTCGAGACTCTCGAGCTGACGGTCGCGGACCTCCGCCAAGCGGGGCACGCCGCCGGAGGCTCCCTCAACGACGCGTTCCTCACCGGGGTGACCGGCGGCGTGCTTCGCTATCACCAACGGCACGAGGCCGCCCTCACCCAGATCCCCGTCGGCGCGTCCATCAGCATCCGGACCGCCGACGACGCCATGGTCTCGAACAAGATGTCGGGCACGATCGTCCTGGTGCCGGCCGATCCCGACCCGGTGGTCAGACTGGCGAGCATCCGCGAGCAGGTGCGCGTAGCGCGCGCCGACAAGCTCACCAGTGCAGGCGAGTCGCTGACAGGCCTGATCACGCTGCTGCCGGTCGGCCTCCTGAGCTCGGCCATGTCGGGCCCGGACGTCAACACCAGCAATCTTCCTGGCCCGAGGGACCCGCTGTACATCGCCGGCGCGGAGGTGCTGCGGCTGTTCGGGTTCGTGCCGCTCTCCGGCACCGCGATGGTCCTTGGACTGGTCTCGGTCGGCAACGTGTGCTGCATCGGGGTGGACATGGACCCTGCCGCGATCCCCGATGCCGAGGTGATGATGGAGTGCCTGCGCGAGGCCTTCCAGGAGGTCCTCGACCTCGGCGGGGACAACGAGGGCGTGGCGTAGCCGTTCGTCGCCGATGTGCGATTCGCGGCCGACAGCCGGTGGCCGAGTCGCACGCCCCGCAGGGTTCTGAACAGCATCAGTGTCGGTGCTCGCGTCTAGCGTTGTTCGCACGATGAGTTCTCCGAGGGTGGTTGTTGATCCCAGCCGTTTCGACGCCGGCGGTCCGGTGCTGCGCGTCGAGGACGTCACTGTTCTGAAGGCGCTGTTGTCGCGGGTGGACCTGGATCTCTCGGACGCGGAGCGGGTCGATCTGATCCGGGCGCTGCACGAGCTGACCTGCAGCGCCGAGGCGGCGCAGGCGGTGTTGTCCGTGGAGCTTGACGCCTCGATGCGGGCCGCAGCGGCGACGCGTGGGGTGCCTGGCGACCGGCAGGGTCGTGGGGTCGCGGCGCAGTCGCGTTCGCACGTCGTGAGTCGTTGCACCGTGCTCAGCGGCGGCTGGGTCTGGCCAAGGTCGTCGGGTCGGAGATGCCGTGCACGCTGGCGGCGTGGTCGGCTGGCCTGATCGATGAGTTCACCGTGACCCAGCTGGCCAGGGCCACCGCGTGCCTGTCGCGTGCGGACCGGGCCGCGGTCGACGCGGAGGTCGCGGGCGACCCGGAGGCGCTGGCCGAGCTGAGCCCACGTCAAGCCTCTCCGGCTGCCGGTGCGGCCGCCTACCGGGCGGATCCGATGTCGTTCGTGGAGCGTCGCCGCAAGGCCGAGGCCGACCGACACACCAGTGTGCGGCCGGCGCCGGACGTGATGGCATGGTTCACCGCGCTGCTGGGCGTGAAGCAAGCCGTGGCGGTGCACGCGGCCCTGTCGGTCGAGGCCGACCGTCGACGTGCGGCAGGTGACCCCCGGTCGCGGGGGCAGCTGATGGCCGACACCCTGGTCGAGCGCGTGATCGCACCACTGCTGGCGCACCTCGGCGGCGACGGCGTCCAGGGTGAACGCGCAGTGAGTGGGCTGCCGCTGATGGTCAACCTGGTGGTCTCCGACCGGGTCCTGTTGGGCGACGAGGACGGCACGGGGTGGGTCGAGGGCATCGGCGAGGTGCCGGGCGACTTGTTGCGCGAATGGATCGCGGACCACCTCGAGTCCGGGATCGATGTGTGGCTCCGGCGGCTCTACGAGCGGCTGGAGACCGGTGACCTGGTCGCGATGGACTCCAAGGCCGTGCGGTTCGACGGTGGCTTGGCGGCGTTCCTCCGGATCCGGGACCGGGGCTGTCGGATGCCCTACTGCGACGCCCCGGTGCGCCATCTCGACCACGCCCTCGACAAAGCGCTGGGTGGTGCGACCGACACCTCCAACGGGCAAGGGGTCTGCGAGGGACACAGCTACGCCAAGCAGGCCCACGGGTGGAGGTCCCGGCCCCGCCCCGGACCACGGCACACCATCGAGACCATGACACCCACCGGACACGTCTACACGTCGACGGCACCACGCCTGGGTCCCGAACCGACACGATCGCCGACGGAGACCTACGTCGCCGACCTGCTCTTCGCGGCCTGACGCCTGGCTCAGTCGTCGTCGGTGTGGTCCATCTCGAGCGGTGCGAGCTCGCCCAGCGACTCGGCGACCACGACGAGGTCGTCGCCGACCTGAAGCCGGAAGTCCATCGGCGGGTTCAGGTTGGCGTGGCCGTCGCGGCTGATGGACAGGAGTGTGGCGCGGTGCTCGGCCCGCAGCTTGGCGGACAGATCGTCGACCGACAGACCGACGTAGTTGTCGGGCAGGGAGACCCGGTACAACTCGGAGCCCTCTCCTCCCGAGACGATGTCGGTCACCAGATCCGCGAGCCCGGGATAGAGCGATGACCGGGCCATCAACCGGGACACGAGCCGCGAGCTGACGACGATCTCGTCGGCCTCGGCACGCTGGAAGTGCTCGACGTGGGCGGGGTTGTTGGCCTCGACCACGGTGCGCACCTGCGGGGCGATCGACTCGACCGCCATCACGCAGAGGATCGACCTCATGTCGGCCTCGTTGGAGCCGTCGGCGGGGCAGATGACCGCCGCCATCGCCTCCTCGATCCCGGCCCGGCGGAGGTCGTCGGCCCTGGTGATGTCCCCGCTGACGAAGTAGATCCCGTCCCCCGCGGGATTCTTGTCCGAGTCGTGGATGACCACGATCTTGGTGGAGAACTCGTCACCCCCCAGTTCGGTGATGAGCTCACGTGCGGTGGCGTTCCAGCCGCAGACCACGATGTGGTCACGAAATCCCGCTGCACCCATGCCCATCCCCTCCTTGAGCAGGTATTCGATCAGGAAGCCCACGAGGGCACCGGTGAGGGCCGCCACGATAGCGACCCCGAACAGGACGAGCAGCCAGCTCACCAGGTAGCCGATCGGGGTCTGAACCTGGGAGGAGTCGCCGGCACTCATCGAGGTGGTGACCGACCAGTAGAACCAGCCGGACAGCTCGGAGAAGAACTCGCCGACCCGGTTCCACTCGTGGCCCTCCTGGTGGCGTTCGCTCAACGTCACTATCAGTGAGGTCAGGAGCAGGAACCCGATCAGGGCGATCCCGACCCGGCCGAAGAACGATCCGTCCAGACCCGAGGTCATCCGCCGGAAGTGGAACGCCGCACGGCGCAGCACCGGCAGGGCGAAGAACACCCGGAAGCGCTGGGGAACCAGTGTCACGCCCGGATCATGGCACCAGCGCGGGCTGCCGCGCATGGTCCTGACGGGTCATGTCGCGGACTTGGTGGGCCGGCAACCCGGTCCGCGCTCACTTCTGGAGACGGGCCTTCGCGATGGTGTCCTCCACGATCGCGTTGATCCGGGCGCCGCTGGGCCAGCCGGCGTAGTGGCTCAGGAAGACCACGATCTCCCGGAGCTCGTCGGCGGACAGCTCACCGTTCGCGTACGCCGCGGGGATCTGGATCGTCAGGACGTCGGCCCCACCGGTGCCGGCGAGCAGCCCGATCAGCAGGAGTCGCCGGTCGCGGTCGGAGAGGCCGGGCCGGCTCCAGATCTCGGCGAACAGGTGGTCGGCGGTGATCTTGAAGAAGTCGCCGTCCCCGTCGCTCATGTCGAAGCCATAGACCTCCTCCATCCTCTCCAGGCCGCGCCGCCGCCGCTCGGGGAGATCCTCGAACTTGCTCATCGCCCTGGTCCCTTCGTCGGCGCGGTCATGATCGGAAGATCTGTCCGCCATCGACCGCGAGGATCTGACCGGTCACCCACGACGCCTCCTCGGACAGCAGGAACAGGCACGCGCCGACCAGGTCGTCGACCTCGCCCATCCTCTTGATGGCCAGGCTGTTGCGGACGATGTCGTGGGCCGCGTCGCCTGCCTGGGTCCGGGTGGCCTGGGTGTCGGTCGGGCCCGGCGCGATCGCGTTGACCCGGATCCCCATCCCACCGAGCTCGTGCGCGAGCTGCTGAGTGAGTCCGTTGACGCCGACCTTGGCCAGGCCGTAGAAGCCGGAGTACATCCAGGCCGCGGTCGAGCTCTGGTTGACGATCGAGCCTCCGCCGCGCTTCTTCATCTCGCTCCAGACGGCGCGGGTCATGACCAGCGCACCGTCCATGTTCACCGACATGAACCTGCGGTAGTAGTCCCAGTCCACGGTGATCAGCAGGTCGAACTCCATGTCGCCATAGATCGCGGCGTTGTTGACCAGCAGGTCGATGCCGCCGTACGCCGCCACGGCCTGCTCGACCATGGACGCCGCCGACTCGGCCGAGGAGACGTCGGTGCGCACGAACAGCCCGCCGATCTCGGCCGCCACCTTCTCCCCCGCCTCCACGCTGACATCGGCCACCACGACCGACGCGCCCTCAACGGCCAGGGCGCGCGCGTACGCCTCGCCGATCCCTTGCGCGGCGCCCGTGACGACCGCGACCTTGCCCTCGAACCGACCGCTCACGCCTGGCTCCTCACGCGGGCTCCGCCATCGTCTTGGTCTCCAGGTACTCCTCGAACCCAGCCACGCCCATCTCGCGACCGATGCCCGACTGCTTGTAGCCGCCGAACGGCACGTCCGGGCTGAACCAGACACCACCGTTCACGGCGAGGGTGCCGCTGCGGATCCGCCTGGCCACGGCCTTGGCCCGCTCGAGGTCTCCCGAGTCGACCGACCCGGACAACCCGTAGTCGGACTCGTTCGCGATCCGCACCGCGTCGTCGTCCCCGTCGTGCGGGATGACCACGAGCACCGGCCCGAAGATCTCCTCCTGCGCCAGCCTCGAGGTGTTGTCGAGACCGGCGACAACGGTCGGTTCGATCCAGTAGCCGTCCTGCTCGATGACCTTGCCGCCGGTGGCGAACGAGCCGCCCTCCTGCTCGGCGAGGCGCAGGTACGCCGCGACGCGGTCGCGCTGGACCAGCGAGATGACCGGCCCGCAGATGGCACCGGGGGCGGCTGGATCCTTGGCGCCGATGGACTCCATCGTCGCGGCGGCGACCTGGACGGCCTCGTCGTACCTCCCGCGCGGGACGACGAGCCGCGTGGTGAGGGCGCAGCCCTGGCCGGCGTGAATGCAGGCAGCGAACGCCGCGGCGCCGGCGACCGCGGACACGTCGGCGTCATCGAGCGCGATCGCGGCGGACTTGCCACCGAGCTCGAGGAAGACCTTCTTCAGGGTCGGCGCCGCGGCGGCCATGATCCGACGTCCGGTCGCGGTCGAGCCGGTGAAGGAGACCATGTCGATCCGCGGGTCGGTGGTGAGCATGGCGGCGACGTCATTCGAACGCGGGGTGACCACGTTGAGGACCCCGGCCGGGACCTCGGTCTCCTCGGCGACCAGGCGGCCGAGCTCGCAGGCCAGCCACGGGGTGTCCGGAGCGGGCTTCAGCACCACCGTGCAGCCGGCCGCGAGCGCCGGGGCCACCTTGGCGAGGTTGATCTGGGTCGGCACGTTCCACGGTGTGATCGCGGCGACCACGCCGACCGGCTCGCGATGGACGGTGCGCCGGCTGGCGATGCCCATCGGCGAGGCGACGCCCAGGTCGGTCTCCCACGCATAGGACTCCGCGAGCTCGGCGACCCACCTCACGCCCTCCACCGGAGTGTCGAAACCGGCGGATCGGATCATGAACCGCGGCATGCCCACCTCGGCGGTCGTCAGCTCCTTGAGCGCCTCCGCGTTCTCCAGCAACGCCTCGTGTAGCTGGCGCAGGCAGCGCACGCGCAGCTCGAGGTTGGTCGACCAGTCGGTCTCGTCGAAGGCCCGACGAGCCGCGGCGATCGCGGTCTCGACGTCGTGCGCCGTGGCGTCTGGCGCCTGTCCGATCTCGGCACCGGTGGCCGGGTTGAGGATCGGGTATGTCCCGCGGTCGCTCGCGGCAGTGAGCCTGCCGTCGACCAGCAGGCGGGGTGCCGGAGGGAGCGCCGCGCCTGCGCCGCTCACGGGGTCGGCTCCTGGCTGATGAACTCCCCGGACTCCACCGGCGGCGGCCAGGCCGTCGACGGCAGGTCCTCGGGCCGGTAGTGACCGGGGACCTCCAGGCCGAAGACCTTGAGCCGGGCGTGCAGGGTGTCGGTCGCCTTGCCCGACCTGAGCACGGCGCCCATCGTGTGCGCCATGGCACCGAAGTCGAACCAGTCGCGCTGCCACGAGAACCTGAGCTCGCCGTCGGGCTGACGCGCGACTCCGAACCAGCTGCCGCCCAGTCCCGGGACCTCGAACTCGCGGCCGGTCAGATCGTCCAGGATCCCGGACCGCTGCTTCCAGAAGCCCACGACCATTGCGTTCCTCTCGTCGATGACGGTCGCCTGGTAGTCGTAGTGCCAGCCGTCGAAGCCGTCCATCTCGATGCCGATCGCGTAGTCGCGGATCTGGTCGCGGCCGACGGCCATGAAGTGCTCGTCCGGCGTGAGCATCCAGCCGTACGTCGCATCCTCGGCGTACCAGTCCGCCAGGACCCGCCAGTCACCTGACCGCTCAGCATCCCGGTTGACCCGGAGCCAGGTGTCCCAGAACGCCTCGATCTCGGCGCGGGTCGGGCCCGTCACGAGCTCGCCTCGTCACGGGTGTCGTCCATGGAGAGGGCCATGGCTGGGCAGTACCGGACGGCGGCCTCGACCTGGTGCCGCAAGGAGTCGTCGGGGTGCTGGGCGAGCAGGGTCACCAGGTCGGTGTCGACGTCGAAGCCGAAGACGTCGGGTGCCTCCCCCTGGCACATCTGGTGACCCTGACACAGGCCGGTGTCGGTCACGACCGTGATCACGTGGGATCCCTTCTCGGTCGCCGCGTGTAGCGCACGCGCGCCGGCTGGGCCAGCTGGATGACCATCTTGGACGTGTCGTCGCGGTACTCCTCGGGCGGCTGGACCATCTCGAACTCGTAGTCGCGCAGGATCACCGAGAAGATCGCCTTGAGCTGCATCATCGCGAATGCGTTGCCCACGCAGCGGTGCTTGCCGGCGCCGAACGGGATCCAGGTCCAGCGGTTCTGCAGGTCCTCCTGGCGCGGGTCGAGGTAGCGGCCCGGGTCGAAGAGATCGGGGTCCGGGAAGTCCTCGGCGAGCCGGTTGGACACGCGCGGACTCGCCGCGACCATGGTCCCCTTCGGGATCCGGTGACCAGCGAGCTCGATGTCCTCCTGGACGACGCGCAGCAGGATGATCAACGGCGGGTGCAGCCGCAGAGTCTCCTTGAGTGCCGCCTCCAGCCGCGGGATCGACCTCAGCGCCTGGAAGGAGATCTCCGAGTCATCGGCGTACAGGTCGTCGAGCTCGGCAACGACGTCCGCCATCACCTCGGGATGTCGCATCAGCTCGATGAGCGCCCAGGCGGCGGTGCCGGAGGAGGTGTGGTGGCCGGCGAACATCATCGAGATGAAGATCCCGGTGATGTAGTCGGCGCTCATGTCGAGTGAGATCAGGACGTCGAGCAGGTCGCGGTCCTCGCGGGCCACGGTGCCGCGTGCCTGGCGCCGGTCGACGATCCCCTGCACCTGCGCGACGAGATTCGCGCGCGCCCGGTCGCGGATCCGGAACGACTCGATGTCCAGGTAGGGGTCGACGTAGGCCAGCGCGTCGGTGCCGCGCTCGAGGTCGTGGTACTCGCGGGCGAAGCTCGCGTCGAGCTCGTCTCGGAACGGCTTGCCGATCAGGCAGCTGCTCGTCGTATAGATCGTCAGCTCGGCGAACCAGTCGAGCAGATCGATCTCGCCGCTGTCACCCTCACCGGCTCCCCACTCGCCGACCATCCGGTTGATCTCGGCCTCGATGGTCTGCGCGTGGCCGCGCATCATGTCACCGCGCAACGCCTGGTTCTTGAGCATCTGCTGACGCTCCTCGGGCGAGGCGTCGAAGACGACGCCCCTGCCAAAGATCGGCGTCATGAACGGGTATGCCGCCGCCTGGTCGAGCGTCGAGTCCGGCGCTCGGAAGAACTGCTCGTTGGCCTCCGCACCGGTCACCAGCACGACGTCTCTGTCAGCCAGCCGGAACCGCCCGATATCACCGCACTCATCGCGCACCCGGTGGAACAGTCCGATCGGGTCGGTGCGCATCTCGGCCAGGTGACCATGGCCGTCATCCTCGACCCGGAAGGAGACCTCGGGGATCCGGTCGGTCACTGCTCCCCCCATGGCGCTTCGGGGTTGACCTCGAGGAGGCTGAGGTGGACGCCGCGCGGAGCGCTGACCACGGTGGCGACCGCGTCGGCCACCGCGGAGGCCTTCATGAAGTGCGGATGCCTGGCCTGCCCGAACCTGACCCACTGGTTGAGGACGAATGCCGCCTCGTCGGGGTCCCAGTCGGCACCCATCTCGCTCCAGGTCGGGCCGGGCCGGACGATGCTGGCCCGGAGGCCGGTGCCCTCGAGCTCCATCTGCAGCGAGTGGACCATGCCCTCGAGACCCCACTTGGCGGACGAGTACGCCGCCATGAACGGGCGTGGGCGGACCGCGGTGTCGGAGGAGATGAACACGACATCGCCCCGACGCCGCTCGATCATGCCGGGGACGAACGCCCGCACGAGCCGGTGGGCGCCGACCACCGTCAGGTCGAGCTCACGGGTGAACCGCTCGGACTCGACCTCGACGATCGTGCCGGGATGCACCTGCCCGGCGTTGCTGACCACGACCTCGACGTCGCCGAGCTCGGCCGTGACGGCCTCGGAGAACGCTCTGACGGAGGCCTCGTCGGTCAGGTCGAGCGGGTGCGCGACAGCCTCGCCGCCCTCGGCGCGGATCTGGGTGACCACCTCGGCGAGCTTGTCCGTGCGCCGCGCCCCGAGCGCGACCGGGAAGCCCGCCTTCGCCAACGACAGCGCCGTGGCCGCACCGATCCCGGACGACGCGCCGGTGACGACGGCCGGCCGGCGGTCGGGCTGCTCGTACGGCCATCAGCGAGCCGTCACCGTCATCGGCTCGACCGCGAAGCCACGGACGTTGACCGAGTGGACCCGGCGGCAGCCGTCGTGCTCGACCGAGATCGAGCTCGCCCGCTGGACCAGTGCCGTCAGCGCGATCCGCGCCTCGAGCCGGGCCAGGTTGGCGCCCAGGCAGAAGTGCCGCCCGCCACCGAACGAAAGGATCTGCGCGAGCTCGGCCGTGCCCCGGTTGATGTCGTAGTCTCCCGGGCGGCTGAACACCCGCTCGTCGCGGTTGGCCGAGCCGAGGCAGAGCAACAGCTTGGAGCCCTGCGGCGCGATGGTGCCGTGCAGTTCGATGTCCTGGAGCAGGTAGCGGGCGAGGAGCTGGCTGCTCGTGTCGAAGCGCAGCGTCTCCTCGACCCACGGCGTCACGAGCTCGGCGCTGCCACCGTTGCCGAACACCGTCTCGAGCTGCTCGGGGTGCTGGGTCAGGTGGTAGACCGCGTGACCGAGCAGCTTGGTCGTGGTCTCGTTGCCGGCCACGACCATGAGGAACAGGAACGCGATGACGTCGTCGTCCGAGAGGCGTTCCCCGTCGAGCTCGGCCTCGATCAGGGCGCTGGTCAGGTCGTCGGTCGGCTGCTTGCGCCGAGCATCGACCATCGCCTGGTAGTAGCCGACCAGCCACAGCGAGGCCTCGGCGCCCGCGTGCGGGACGTCGTGGACGCCGTCCTCGCGGTGGACCACGAGGTCCGCCTGCCGGCGCACCTCGGCGCGGTCCTCCTCGGGGACGCCCATCAGCTCGGAGATGACGTCCATCGGGAGCTTGCCGGCGAAGTCGGCGATCCAGTCGATCGACCCCTTCTCGAGGCACTCGGCGAGGTAGCGGTCGGTGAGCTCCTGGATGCGCGGCAGCAGGTCGTGGACCCGGCGGGGAGTGAACCCACGCGACACGAGCGCTCGGAGTCGGTTCTGCCGTGGCGGGTCCATGCCGAGGATCGACATGACCTTGTGGGCGTCGGGACCCCAGGCCGACTCCTCGATGGCGACGCCCCACGCGTTGGAGTAGACACCGTCCGAGCGGAACGCCTCGGCGATGTCGGCATGGCGCATCAGGGCCCACAGGTCGAGCTGCGGGTTGTGGTGCAGCGGCTCGTGCTCGCGGAGCCAGGCGTACGTCGGGTAGGGGTCGTCCTGGAACCCGTAGTCGTAGGGGTCGAGGACGACCCTGTCGCTGGTGACAACGGTCATGAGTGACCCTTCATCACGGTCGCGACGAGTGCGTCGAAGCGGGCCGCGAGGTCGCCGTAGGAGATGAGTCCCATGCCGGTCTGCACCAAGGTGCCCACCTGGATCATCGCCAGGGCGTCGAGGAGGTCGGCGTCGGCCCGCTCGCCGAGCGCCGCGCGGAAGCGGCCGAACATGTCCAGGCCGATCACGTGGCGCAGCCGCTCGACGTCGGGGTCGGTGCCCAGCAGGGCGTGGTTGGCCGCGGCCGCGAGGTGCGGTGACTCGGCAAGGACGGTGGACAGCTGCCGAGTCACGGACTGGACGCGCTCCAGCGGAGTGTCACCGGTGATCTCGGCGGGGTGCTCGAGCAGCACTCTGCGCCAGAACAGCTCGGCGAAGAGGTGGTTGCGCGAGGCGAAGTACGTATAGGCCGTGGCGGGCGAGACGCCCGCCCGACCAGCGACGGTGCGCACCGTGACCGCCTCGGGTCCGACCGTGCGCAGCTCCTCGGCCGCCGCCGACAGCAGCCTCTCGACGGTCTCGGCCTGTCTCGGGTTCAGCTCCTGGCGCGGCAGGGTGGACACTTGACTGGACACATGTCCAACTTAAGGACAGGGCTTCCCGCGGGTCAAGACGTGTCGAGGGCGGGTCGGGTTGACTGGCCCCATGCTCCTCGCCGACGTGGTCGCGACGTCCGCCGAGGTCGGCGCGACCCGGTCGCGCAAGGCCAAGGCGGCCGCGTTGGCGGCGACCCTGGCGCGAGCCGGCGACGAGGCGGCGACCGTGACGTCCTACCTCGCCGGCTCGCTCCGCCAACGACGCACGGGGCTCGGTTGGCGCTCGATGCAGTCCCTGCCCACACCGGCGGAGTCGTCGTCGCTGACGGTCCGCGAGGTCCACGAGGCCTTCGAGGCGATGGCCTCGCTGTCCGGTCCGGGTTCCCAGACAGCCCGCGCCGAGGCTGTCGCCACGCTCTTCGGGCGGGCCGACCGCGGACGAGCAGCGCTGGCTGCGCGGGCTGGTGACCGGCGAGGTCCGTCAGGGAGCGCTGGACTCGCTGGTGCAGGAAGGTCTCGCGGCGGCCGGCGAGGTGCCCCTCGCGGCCGTGCGACGGGCCGCGATGATGGCCGGCTCGACCGTCGCGGTCGCCTCCGCGGCCCTGTCCGGCTCGCGAGGAGGCGCTCGCTGCGTTCGGGCTCCAGGTCGGCCGGCCCGTGCAGCCGATGTTGGCCTCCAGCGCCACCTCGGTCGCCGCGGCGATGGACAAGGTCGGGGGCGGCGAGGTCTCGGTCGACACCAAGCTCGACGGCATCCGGATCCAGGTCCACCGGTGGGACGACGAGGTGGTCGTGGCGACCCGCTCGCTGGAGATCATCACCGACCGGCTGCCCGAGGTCGTCTCGGTCGCCCTGTCCCTGCCCGCAGAGCGGTTCGTGCTCGACGGCGAGGTGCTGGCGCTGTCCGGGGACGGTCGCCCGCGGCCCTTCCAGGAGACCGCCTCGCGCACCGCCATGGCTGCCGAAGGCGGCGTCCACCTCACGCCCTACTTCTTCGATGTCCTGCACGTCGACGGGATCGACCTCGTCGACGCTCCCGGATCCCAACGGCTCGCCGCCTTGGACCGGCTCGTCCCACAGCGGCACCGGGTCGCGCGGCTGGTCACGGCCGATCCCGACGAGGCCGAGAGGTTCGTGGCAGACGTGCTCGCCCGCGGCCACGAGGGTGTCGTGGTCAAGAACCTCGAGGCGCCGTACGACGCCGGCCGCCGGGGCTCGGCCTGGGTCAAGGTCAAACCGGTCCACACCCTCGACCTGGTCGTCTTGGCGATCGAGTGGGGTTCGGGGCGCCGCAGGGGCTGGCTCTCCAACATCCATCTCGGCGCCCGCGACGACACTGCCGAGGGTGGGTTCGTGATGCTCGGCAAGACGTTCAAGGGCATGACCGACCAGATGCTCGCCTGGCAGACCGAACGCTTCACCGGGCTCGCCACCGGCCCGGCCGACGGCTCGGCGTACGTCGTCCCCGTCCGGCCCGAGCAGGTCGTCGAGATCGCGTTCGACGGTCTCCAGCGCTCGACCCGCTATCCGGGCGGCCTGGCCCTGCGGTTCGCCCGGGTGGTCAGGTATCGCGACGACAAGACCGCCGCCGAGGCCGACACGATCGAGACGGTGCGCGTGCTCGCCACTCGCTGACGGGGCCCCTCAGGCCCGTTCCAAGATCGCGGTCACACCCTGGCCGCCGGCGGCGCAGATCGAGATGACGCCACGGCCGGTCCCACCGGACGACTGCGCGAGCAGCTTGGCGAGGACCGGGATGATCCGGCCGCCGGTGGCGGCGAACGGGTGACCGGCAGCCAGCGAGGAGCCGTGGACGTTCAGCTTCGACCGGTCGATCGCACCCAGCGGGGCGTCGAGGCCGAGGCGCTCCTTGCAGAACACCGGGTCCTCCCACGCCTTCAGCGTCGCAAGCACCTGCGAGGCGAACGCCTCGTGGATCTCGTAGTAGTCGAAGTCCTGCAGCGTCAGACCCTCGCGCTCCAGCATCCGCGGCCATGGCGTACGCCGGCGCCATCAGCAGGCCCTCGCCGCCGTGCACGTAGTCGACCGCGGCGGTCTCGTAGGCCGTGAAGTACGCGAGCACCGGCAGGTCGTGCGCGGCAGCCCACTCCTCCGAGGCCAGCAGCACCACGGAGGCGCCGTCGGTCAGCGGCGTGGAGTTGCCGGCGGTCATCGTGGCGGCCTCCCCCTTGCCGAAGACCGGCTTGAGGGTGGCGAGCTTCTCGACCGACGAGTCCGCGCGCAGGTTGTTGTCGCGCTCGACGCCCGCGGAACGGCGTGACCAGGTCGTCGAGGAAGCCCGCGTCGTACGCCGCGGCGAGGTGCTGGTGCGACAGCGGCCGCGAGCTCGTCCTGCTCCTCGCGACCGACCCGCCACTCGAGCGCGGTCAGCGCGGCGTGGTCACCCATCGACAGACCGGTGCGCGGCTCGCCGTTCTGCGGGATGGCCAGGCCGATGTCGCCGGGCCGGATCGCCGCCGAGCGCCTTGAGCCGGCGCGCCGGTGTCACGGGCCGAGTTGACCTTGAGCAGCTTCTTGCGGAGCCTCTCGCTGATCGCGACCGGGGCGTCCGAGGTGGTGTCGTGACCCACCCGCGATGCCGACCTCGATCTGGCCGAGCGCGATCTTGTTGGCGACCTGGATCGCGGCCTGCAGGCCGGTGCCGCACGCCTGCTGGATGTCGGTGGCCGGGGTCTCGGGCGACAGCTTCGAGCCCAGCACCGACTCCCGAGCCAGGTTGAAGTCGCGCGAGTGCTTGAGCACCGCACCGGCGACGACCTCGCCGAGGCGCTCGCCCTCGAGGCCGAAGCGGATGACCAGCCCGTCGATGGCGGCGGTCAGCATGTCCTGGTTGGACGCCGTCGCGTACACCGTGTTGGAGCGGGCGAACGGGATCCGGTTGCCGCCGATGACGGCGACGCGGCGGGTCTTGCCGGAGGAGAGGGACATGGAGCAATCCTGGCCGGTAACCACCACCGGGCCAAGGTGACGAGCGGCACCTCACCAGAAGTGGACTCGGAGTTGCGCGAGCAGTTGCATGGACCTATGAGCGACCAGTACCAGGCCTTCACCGCCTCGGCCATCGGCAGGTTCCTCGCCAACAACCTCGGTCTCCCCCAGCCCACCCGGCTGGAGCGCTACACGCCCGGCGCCCCGCTGGTCAACGGCACCGTGGCCGTCGGCGGCCGCGGCCGCCTCGCCGAGTCGCTCCCCGGCATCCTCGACGTGCTCGGCATCGCCAGCACCGACGCTGCCTCGATCGTCCAGGACGGCAAACTCAAGGGCCTGGTCTTCGACGCCACGGGCATCACGACCTCGGCCGAGCTCAGCGCCGTCCGCGACTTCTTCAGCCCCCTCATGCGCAGGCTGGAGAAGTGCCCCCGCGCCGTCGTCATCGGTACGCCGCCGGAGCTCCGTCGAGGGCAGTGCCGCGCGTGGCCCAGCGCGCGCTCGAGGGCTTCACCCGCAGCCTCGGCAAGGAGATCGGGCAGGGCGGCACCGTCGCAGCTCGTCTACGTCGCCGAGGGCGCCGAGGAGCGCAGCGACCAGCACGCTGGCGCTTCCTGCTCTCCCCCAAGTCCGCCTACGTCTCGGGCCAGGTGATCCGCATCGGTGTCCACGGCGGCCGGGCCGCCGGGCCGGTCGCCGACTGGCGCGGCCCCGCTCGCCGGCAAGGTCGCACTGGTCACCGGCGCCAGCCGTGGCATCGGCGAGCAGATCGCCCGCGTCCTGCACCGCGACGGCGCGACCGTCGTCGGCGTCGACGTCCCGCAGCTGGCCAGCGACCTCCAGGCCCTGACGAAGGAGCTCGATGGCGACTGGCTCGCCCTCGACATCACCGCCAAGGACGCGCCGCAGCGGATCGCCCACCACCTTCGGGAGAAGCACGGCGGGGTGGACGTCGTCGTGCACAACGCCGGCATCACCCGCGACAAGAGGCTCGCCAACATGGCCGAGGACCGCTGGGACTCGGTGATCGCGGTCAACCTCACGGCGCCGGAGCGGATCACCCGCGAGCTGCTCGACCAGAAGGTCGTCCACGAGCACGGCTCGATCATCGGCGTCGCCTCGATCGCGGGCATCGCCGGCAACGTCGGGCAGACCAACTACGCCGCCTCGAAGGCCGGCGTCATCGGCCTGGTGGACTCGCTGGCCGACGACCTCACCGACGGCATCACCGTCAACGCGGTGGCGCCGGGCTTCATCATCACCCAGATGACCGACGCGGTGCCGTTCGCGACCCGCGAGGTCGGCCAGCGCCTCAACGCGATGGCCCAGGGCGGCCTGCCGGTCGACGTCGCCGAGACCATCGCCTGGTACGCCAACCCGGCGTCGTCGGCCGTCAACGGCAACGTGGTCCGGGTCTGCGGCCAGATGATGCTCGGAGCCTGATCAACACTCCAGGCGAGTCAGCGACCGTGGCCGTAGCGGACCTTGCGGAGCGTGGCGTGCTTCTTCATCGGTGAGGCCGCCTTCCGCAGCGCGAACGACGCGGTATCGGGGTCCCAGAAGCCGAGGTCGGTGATCCCGTTGGCGTCCCAGTCACCGACGACGGGCAGGTCGCCGGGTGAGCCGAGGACCACCTGCGTCAGCCACTCCATGCCGGTGGCGTCGATCGTGCGCAACGTGTAGGTCGCGGTCGCCGAGTCGTAGACACCAAGATCGGTCCGACCGTCGCCGTCCCAGTCTCCGGTCACGGGCAGGTCGTCGATGTCACCGAGCTTGACCTTGGTGACGGTGCCGTCCGCGGCCCGGAGCCGGAACAGGTTCGAGGTGGCGCGGCGGGTGCCGACCTCCCACCTCGCGTCGCCGTTCCAGTCACCCACGATGGCGATGTCGGACCGTCCCCCGAACTTGATCTTGGTGAGGTTCGTCTTGGACTTGGCCCGCAGCTCGAAGGTCCTGGTGCTCGGGACGCGGACCCCTGGGTTGGCCTTGCCATCGCCGTCCCAGTCCCCCACCAGGGGCTGGTCGGAGGTGGCACCCATGGCGATGACCTTCTCGGCCTTGGGGTCACGTTTGACGTGGAAGGCCGGGGTCGCGACCCGCCGGAACACGACGAGGTCGGCGCGCTTGTCGCCCACCATGTTGCCGGCCAGCGGCACGTCGGGGACAGCGACGGCACCGCAGTTCTGGGAGGCCTGGGCGACCCCGAACCCGTAGGCCGAGCCGTGGAACCAGGAGTCGACCACCGAGCTGCCCTGGCGCTCCTCGAAGTGCAGGTGGGCACCGTAGGAGTTGCCGGTGTTGCCGACGGTGCCGAGCTGGGTGCCGGCCGAGACCGCCTGGCCGACGGTCACGGTGACCGAGTCCAGGTGCGCATAGAGCGTGCTCTCGCCGCTGCCGTGGTCGACGACGACGAACTGGCCGTACGAGGGCCGGTTCCTGCCGGTCACCGCGGTGGTGACGATGCCGGCCGCCGCAGAGACCACCGGGTCCCCGAGGTCGTCGGCCCGGTTGAAGTCGACCGAGCGCTGGCTGGGGGTGTGGCTGGACCGCGTCGTCCCGGTCCACACCTCGCCGCAGGGGAAGGGCATCTCGTAGGCCGTGACCGGCTGTGCGGTCGGCTTGCTCGAGGTGTCCAGCGAGGTCGTGATCAGCTCCCCGTCGTACTGCCCCTCGAGATGTCCGGGATCCTCGTCCTCCGGGGCTTTGGGATCGCCCGGGGGACTCTTCGCGGGACTCTTGGGTCCCTTGTCGCCGTCGATCGGCGACTTGGGTGGCAATCCGGTCCCCGAGAGGAAGCTCCCGTTGTCGTCGCCGTACGCCGTCGCGCCGAGCGGTCCGGCCGCGACGGCCAGCGCGACCGTCGAGGCGAGGATCGCGGGCTTGAACGCACGGGGGGACATCTCGGGACTCCTGGGGCCGTCGTGAAGCCGGGGACCTGCAGTGAAGCCCGCCGAAGGCCCGGGTGTCTCACGAATGCCGAACTTTGCCGGATCTAGGCCGGGCGTTCGGTGAACCGCTCAGGTGACCCGTGGTCCTGCCGGCTTGTCGCGACGCTGACGGATCAGCCCCTCCTGGGCCACCGTGGCGACCAGGGAGCCGTCCTCGGTGAAGATCCTCCCGATCGACAGCCCGCGGCCGCCGTAGGCCCGCGGCGACCACTGGTCGTAGAGCCACCACTCGTCGGCCCGGAACGGCTGGTGGAACCAGATCGTGTGGTCGAGCGAGGCCAGCTGCGTGGTCATCGGGTTGACGTCGTGCGCGGCGAGCGAGGCGACGAGGAGGCTGATGTCGCTGGCGTAGGTGAACGCCGCGAGGTGCTCGATCGGGTCGTCGGAGAGTCCCGGCTTGATCCGGACCCACATCCGGGCCTGCGCCGGGTGCAGCGGGTCCTTCTCGAGCCCGTGCTGGGAGTTGCCGAGGAACCGCACCTCGATCGCGCCCCACTCCTTGCCTAGGGCATCGGCCTCAAAGCTGCCCCCCGCGGTCATCACCTCGACGAGGTTGACGCCCTCCGCGGTGCCACCCACCTCGGGCATGGCGTCCTGGTGGTCGAGACCGTCCTCGGTCCGCTGGAAGTTGACGGTCTGGTAGTAGATCGGGCGACCGTGCTGACGCGCCATGACCCGGCGAGTCAGGAACGAGCGGCCGTCTCGGATCCGCTCCACGTCATAGATGATCGGCACCGAGTAGTCGCCGGGCAGCAGGAAGTAGGAGTGGAACGAGTGGACGTGGAAGTCAGGGTCCACGCTCCGCTGCGCCGCGACCAGCGCCTGCGCGGCGACCTGCCCGCCATAGACGCGCGGTCGCGGGGAGTCGGGCTGGCTGCCGCGGAAGAGGTCGACGTCGAGGTCCTCGAGGTCGAGCAGTGCGACCAGATCGGTGACGCGCGGGTCGGCTGCGGGTGTCCCCTGAGTCACGGCTGATCCTGTCGTCCTGAGTCACCGTCGGGCCGGTCCAGGCCCGCCAGGAACTGCTCGACCTGTCGGCCGATCTCCTCCCCGGTCGGCAGCGGCTCGTCCTGGGCGAGCAGGCCTGACCCGGACTCCTCGGCATGCTCGAAGGCGTCGTACTGCCGCTCCAGCGCCTCGACGACCTCGCCGACATCCTCGTTGGCTGCGAGGTAGCGGGCGATCTCGCCCTCGCGGTCCTCGGCGAGGACCTTGAGGTCGGTGAGGTTGACGGTGAGGTGGCCGGCCAGCTCGACGCGCTCCAGCAGCACCGCCGAGGCCTGCGGGTAGTCGAGCTGCGCGAGGTAGTGCGGGATGTGCGCGACAAAACCGAGCATGTCGTGGCCCCACTCGCCCAGCCGGACCTCGAGCAGGGACTGTGCGCTGCTGGGGATTCGCAGCTCGCCGCGCCACGGGCTGGCGCCGGGCACCAGCTCGGTGCGGTTGGCGTGCGGGGTGATCGCGATCGGGCGCGTGTGTGGGACTGCCATCGGCACGGACCCCATCGACACCACCCGGGTCACGCGCAACCGCTCGACGACCTCGCGCACGGCGCGCGCGAACGCCTCCCAGCGGTTGTCGGGCTCGGGGCCGTGCAGGAGGAGGTAGGGCGTGCCGCCGTCGTCCTGGAGCAGCCGCACCAGGAGCCGCGGAGCGTCGTAGCTCTCGTAGTGGTCCTGGATGAAGGACATCGCCGGACGGCGGGCGCGGTAGTCGTGGAACTGGTCGACGTCGAAGGTCGCCACCACGGGTCCGTCGCCGCCCTGCTCGACCAGGTGCGCCGCCGCGTGGGCGGCTGCGTTGCCGGCGTCGAGGAAGCCGTCGAGCACCAGCACCATGGTCAGGTCGCCGGCCTCCCACGCGTCCGCGAGATCCGGCACGTCGTCGACGATGTGGACGAGGCGCTCGGAGGACACCCCACCACGATAGGGCCGGGGTCAGCCCACCGCTGGAACGCCCCACATCGAGGCGATGTGGCGGGCGTCCGTGCCGCAGCAGCCACCGAGGACACGCAGACCCGGGAGGCGGTCGCGGAGTCGGTCGAGGTCCCTGCGCAGCTCGGCTGGATCGCCGTCGTCGAGGTCCTCGGCCTCGTCGAGTTCGGCGTGCGAGAGCCGCGACGCGTTCGGGCGTACGACGACGAGCCGGTCACGCCACTCCCCCTCCGTGAGAGCCGGAGCGATGTGGTCGGGGTGGGCGCAGTTGACCCCGAGCCCGTCGGCCTCGACCCGGCTCACGGCGTCGGCCAGCGCGGTGCCATCCGGAAGTCGGCCGTCGGTCTCGACGGTGAACATCACCACCACGGGCAGGCCGACCGAGCGAGCGGCCGCCACGACCCCCAGGGCCTCGTCGACCTGGGTCAGCGTCATCACGGTGGCGACATCGGCCCCAGCGGCCTTGAAGGAGGCGACCTGCGGCTCGTGGTAGGCCGCGTAGTCGTCAGGGGTCCCCAGGTCCTCGGCGACGTATCCGTCCCCACGCGGGCCCATGGCACCCGAGACCACCACGTCGTGAAGGTCCTGGTGCGCGTCCCGGATCCCCTGCACGAGCTCGACGGCCGACCGATTGGCCCGGTCGAGAGCGGCAGTGTCGTAGCCGAGCCGCGCCGCCCAGTCCGGGTTGGCCCGCCACGTCGGGGTCTCCAGCACCAGCCCGGCGCCCGCTCGACGCGCGACGTCGGCGTACCCCTCGTAGTAGTTCACCAGCAACCGGCGACCCTCCTCGGTGCCAACCAGCGGGAACGATGCGAAGTCGGGCAGGTCGACGCCGTGGTGGAAGATCAGGTCGGTCTCAAGCCCGCCGTCGGTGACGTACGTGCCGGTCTCATAGACGCGCGTCATCGGCCGGGTGATGCCCCGTCGTCAGCTGTTCTCGCAGGCCGTGAGAGCTGCCTGGGCCTGGGCCAGCTCGGCCTTCGCCGAGGTGCTGGCTGTCTGGGCCGCTGCCGCCTGCTGGCCCGCGCTCGCGGCTTGTGCCTTGGCGGCCTTGAGCTTCTTCTTGGCCTTCTTCAGCTTGGCCTTGGCCTTGGCCAGCGCCTTCTCCGCAGCGGCCACGGCCTTCCCAGTGGCCTTGGCCAGCGCCTTCTTGGCCTTCTTGACCTTGGCCTTGGCCTTCTTGACGCCCTGGGCGGCCTGGGCGACGGTCTGATCGGCGGCGGCCTTGTCAGCGGTGGCCTTGGTGAGTGCCGCGGCGGTCGAGGTCACCTTGGCCTGCGCGGTGGTGACCGCGGCCTGCTGCACGGTGCAGTTGGCGGGGACCGGCGTCATCTCCAGGGTTGCCGCGGTGACGGACCCGGTGTCGCTGGAGCAGGTGTCGACGAAGCGCAGGGTCCAGGTGCCGTTGGGGTTGGTGACACCGGAGAACGCGGAGGTGATCAGCTCCTGGGCCCCCGTGCCACCGGCGCCGCCGCTCTGGCTGGCTCGGTAGACGCCGCTCGCCACCACCGCGTTGGTGTCGGCAGCGGCGAGGGCTGCGGCCCACCAGTTCCCCGGTGTCGGGGTGCCGGTGTCGGCGAAGCCGTAGGGGCCGACGAGGTTGCTCGAGTCACCGAAGGCCCCCGCCGTCGTCGCTCCGGTGCGCGCGAAGAGCCCCCGGGTGGCGCCGTTGGGCGCGATGAGCGTCACCGTCAGGTCGCCCACGAAGGAGTGCGCCAACGCCAGCCCGGTGATCCGGACGTCGCCCAACGTCCGCTGCGGGACGCCGGTCACGTTGAACGTCACGTCGCGGGGTGAACCACCGGTCGGGCAGGAACTGCCGCCGTCGGCGATCGCGCCGAAACCGGCCCCGCCGAACGTGTAGGTGCTCGGGGCCGCGGGGCTCGGTGAGGCGCCGAGGAGCAGCCCGCTGCTCACGACCAGTGCGAGGCCGCCGATCGCGGCGGTCAGGCGCACGGGGACGCGCAGGCGACGTCGGGGACCGGGCATGGTGGTGCCTCCTCGGGGGAGTGAACTATCGGAAACCTAGTCCCGAGGACCGTGCGACGACATGGCCCACAATGACTACTGACGCGGTGCCCGCGCCGTGGCTCAGATCTGGCCCCTCCGGGCTCGCGGGACGGGAGGGATGCTCGGCGAGGGGTCCGTCGGGAGGTCCGTCGGCGTCGGGGTGGGCGGTGGCACCGGCGGGGGGATGGGCGTGGGCAGTGGCACCGGCGGGGTCGTCGGCTGGCTCGTGGGCAGGTCCGTGGGCAGGTCGGTCGGGGGTGGCTCGACCGGCGGCGGCGGCGCGTAGGTCATCAGCATGAGCTTGCCCGCGTTGCGGGCCAGGGTCCGCGAGTCGAGCCCCACCTGCGACGTCAGGATCCTGTCGACGTCGACGTCCGGGTCGTCGAGCGCAGCGATCAGCTGCCAGAGGGTGACCTCGCCGAAGGTGGCTGCGAGGTACTCACACGCGAACCAGGCGATCCCATACGGGGCGGAGGCACGGCCCGGGGTGGCGGCGTCGTTGAACGCGTCGTCGTCCGGCATCTCCGTGACACCCGCGCGGGCGGCGGCGAGTGCCGCCTCGGAGATCGCGCGTTCCTTGAGTGGCAGCGACTGGACCGAGACGTACTCGGCCACACCCTCGCTCAGCCACAGCGGCGCCCGGTCATCGGCGGCACCGAGGGCGACGTGGGTGAGCTCGTGGCGCACCAGGCGGTCCCGGGCCCGACCAGGTTGGTCCAGCAGCCGCGGGTGTAGGACGAGGCGGGTCGAGACCAGGTCGTCGTCGTCACCGGCCGAGGCGAAGAGCGGGAAGGTGACCAGGTCGAGACCCGCGGGGTCTGCGCCGAGGAGCCCCGGCAGCTTGGTGAGGAACGCGGTGTCGGACAGCGCGTAGACGACGACCGACTTCGACCACGACGAGGGGACGATGCCCGCGACGTCCGTGACCCCGCGCCGGATCGAGTTGACCAGTTGCATGGAGGCGCGGACGCTGCTCGGGTCAAAGATGCCGAGCACGCTGGTGTCGCGGACAACCAAGATCCTGCCGCTGTCCCAGGGCTGGGACAGCACCTTGTTGTCGACCTCCCACTTCGGGTCGCGGACAGACGACAGCCGGAAGCGGTCCCCCTTGCCGTTGGGCGTGAAACGGAGACGGTCGCGATAGACGACGGGTGCGTCGTCGAAGCTGTCGAGCTGGAGCGAGAGGTCCACCACGGCCCAATAGTCCTCGCCGTCACGCACGAGTCCGGCCGGGTCCACTGTGTAGCCGAACGACGCAACCGGCAGCTGACGCACGTTGTCGAAGTAGATGCGCTGCTGCTTTCGGAACCTCCGGTCGCTCCAGGCCACGCCGTCGAGGAAGGCCTGCTCGTCACCGCGCAGGACCGCGTCGGCGCGGCGCCGGAGCGTGCCCACGATCTCCTCCAGTGCGTCAGGCGGCGCGTCGGGTCTCGTGACCTCGGCCGACGGGGACGGGGATGCCGAGGGCTCAGGTTGCTCGTCGTCGTGGGAGAACAGCGAGCAGCCCGAAGTCGTCAGGGCAAGCGTCGCCAGCAGTGCCGCCGCGGTGACGGCCCGCGGCCTAGACCGTCTCGTCGGCATCGACCGGGGTTCCGCCCACCGTGAGGTCGGGGAGGGCGGACATCGCCTCGACGATGCCGCGCGCCAGCGCCTGCGGCGTGAGCCCGATCCGCTCGAGGATGCGATCGCGCTTGGCGTGCTCGAGGAACTCCTGGGGAATGCCGTGCAGCCGGAACGGCGTGGTCACGCCGGCCTGCGTCAAGGTCTGCAGGAGGACCGCTCCGCACCCCGCGATCTCCCCGTTGTCCTCGACGCTGACCACCAGCCGGTGGTCTCGTGCGAGCTCGATGATCGCCGGCTCGACCGGCTTGACCCAGCGCGGGTCCACGACGGTGACACCGATGCCCTGGTCGCCGAGCCGGTCGGCGACCTCGACGGCCACGGTCGCCATCGATCCGACGGCGACCAGCAGCACGTCGCGCGGACCCTTGCGGACCAGAACGTCAGCACCCCCGGCTCGACCCACCGCGGCCATGTCCGCAGGGGGCGCGCCCTTGGGCAGACGCACGACGGTCGGGGCGTCCGAGACCTGGACGGCCTCCCGCAGCAGCTCCTTGACCCGTGCCATGTCCCGGGGGGCGGCGAGCCGCAACCCGGGCACGACCTGGAGGATCGACATGTCCCACATGCCGTTGTGGCTGGCGCCGTCGTCACCGGTCACACCGGCGCGGTCGATCACGAACGTCACACCGCAGCGGTGCAGCGCGACGTCCATCAACACCTGGTCGAAGGCCCGGTTCAGGAACGTCGCATAGATCGCCACCACAGGGTGCAACCCGGCCATCGCCAGACCGGCCGCCGAGGTCACGGCGTGCTGCTCGGCGATCCCGACGTCGAAGGTGCGATCCGGAAAGCGGGCCTGGAAGGTGTGCAGGCCGACCGGGTGCATCATCGCCGCGGTGATGGCCACGATGTCCTTGCGCTCTCCCCCGAGCGCGACGAGCTCCTCGGAGAAGGCGTCGGTCCAGATCCGGCCCTTGGACGCACCCTCGCCCGTCTCGGGGTCGAAGGGCCCGACCTGGTGGAACTGATCGGCCTCGTGCCGTTCGGCCGCGTCGTACCCGAAGCCCTTGCGGGTGATCGCGTGCACGATCACCGGGCCGTTGAACTTCTTGGCCTGGGTCAGGGCCTGCTCCATGGCCTGGCGGTCGTGGCCGTCGACAGGGCCGACGTACTTCAGTCCGAGATCCTCGAAGAGGCCCTGGGGAGCGACCGCGTCCTTGAGCCCCTTCTTGACCGCGTGCAGCGCGTCGTAGGCGGCGTGGCCGACGCCCGGCACCGCGTTGAGCCTCCTCTTGACCTGGTCCAGCACCTGCTCGTAGCGGGGGCTGGTGCGCAGCGAGGTCAGCGCCGTCGTCAGGCCGCCGATCGTCGGCGTGTAGGAGCGACCGTTGTCGTTGACAACGATCACCAGCCTGGAGGCCTTGGCCACCGCGATGTTGTTGAGCGCCTCCCACGCCATGCCGCCGGTGAGCGCACCGTCGCCGATGACCGCGACGACGTGCCGGTCCTCGCCGCGGATCGTGTACGCCTTGGCCAGGCCGTCGGCGTAGCTCAGGGACGTCGAGGCATGCGAGTTCTCGACGATGTCGTGCTCGGACTCGGACCGGCTCGGATAGCCGCTCAGGCCGCCCTCCACACGCAGCTTGTCGAACGACGCGGCTCGACCCGTCACCATCTTGTGCACGTAGGCCTGGTGACCCGTGTCCCAGACGACCCGGTCCCGGGGGGAGTCGAAGACCCGGTGGATCGCGAGCGTCAGCTCCACGACCCCGAGGTTGGGCCCGAGGTGACCGCCCGCCGGGGCGCAGGCCCGGACCAGGAGATCGCGGATCTCGGTCGCGAGGGTCGCCAGCTGGTCGTCGGACAGGCCACGCAGGTCACGTGGACCGGTGATCGTCTCGAGCAACGGCATGAGACAAGCCTATCTGCGAGGGGGCCGAGATCAGAGTTGTCAGGGGGCCGCGGCAGGCTCCTGGCCGCTGGCCGCTCTAGGCGCGGTGGTGGCGGAGACTGGCGTATTGCGGCGACGCAAGGAACTCGGGCACGACGACCGCCGCCGCCCGGGTCAGCGGCAGGCCCAGGGCAGCACCGGGCTCCACGAACACGATCTGGCGGCCCTCACCGCAGACGACATCGTCGTCGGTGACGGTCGTGGCGCCTGCATAGACAGTCATCTCGTCGCCGTCGTGCACGGTGAACCGATGCCAGCACGTCAGCTCATGGCCGCTCAGTCCCGTCTCCTCGAGCAGCTCGCGGTGGACGGCGTCATCGACGTCCTCGCCGTCCTCGACGTGCCCTCCAACCAGGCCCCAGCAGTCCGGGTCGATCGGGGCGTGCTGGTCCCGCTCCTGGAGCAGCACCCAACCACGAGGGTCGACGAGGATGGCCGTCGAGAACCGCCGCACGTCAGGTGCTCGGCGAGCGGTGTCTGCGGCGCGACAGCCCGTTGGCGAGGTAGGCCAGCGGCCCCGGCACTGGCAGGCGCAGCACGGCGTGCTTGCGGACGTAGTCGTCGATGGTCCAGGTGCTCCACCTGCCCGCGGGGAAGTAGGCCGCGTCGCCGGTGGTCAGCAGCAGCGGCTCCTGGCCGTCGACCAGGACGGTCACCGAGCCCTCGACGATGTGCACCGTCTCGTCCATGGCGAACCACCAGCGGAACGTGCCGGCGGTGCAGTCCCAGAGCCAGCTGCATGCGGACCCGTCGGCGCTCTGGGCCCAGGTCTTGGCGCGCGCCCTCGGCTGGCCCGCGACGACCCAGTCCGGGTTGATCGGGTCGTCGACGAGGTCGACGTCCCCGCGGGTCCAAGGAGCGTTGGCCTGGGTCATCTCTGCAGGGGTCCTTCCGGTCTCTCGTCACGCAACGGTCGTGGTCCAGTATCGGGGAGGCTGGCGCCACGCGCGCGGGACTCACGTGGCTCGTGGCCATCCGGGCGAGGGTGCGGTCCGGTCCGGTCCGGTCCGGTCACAGCCGGGCGACGTAGCGGCGGCCGCGCAGACCCTCCTCCACCAGGCCGACCGCGCGGCGCACCGTGGACAACCGGGCGTCCTCGGCCTGCCAGGTCTGCACAGCGGCTTCGATGACGTCCAACGAGGCCACCTCGCGCAGCTCTGCCCGGGCCTCGCTCAGCCCACGGCGCACGGCCGCCTGGCAGGCCTCGACGTGCAGGACCGCGAACCGGGCGAGCACGACGACGTGGCGGCGCAGCGCCGGGTAGCCCCGGAACTCGGGCGGGCAGAGGTCGAGCAGCCACAGCTCTGCGGTCCGCTCCCAGTCGGGGGCATCGGGTGGTCTGACCTCGCGCGGCCAGCCGGGTGGGGCGACGTGGGTGACCATGGCCCCATGCTACGTCAAAATTCGAACGTCTGTTCGATCCGCGGGAGCGCCGAGGGCCGTCGGACCTCAGGCGTCCAGACCGCCGTCGCCGCCCTCGGCGTCCTCGAGCCCGCCCTCGCACGAGGCGAACGGCTCGGGTGCCGTCGAGCCGTCCCCGAGCTCATCGAGGAACAGCGCCAGCCGCGGGTCATCCGCACCGTCGAGCTGCAACTGAGCCCCCCAGACGGTCACCACCACCGGCGAGGGCAGACCCTCGTACGGCGACATGATCCCGTCGTCGGGGAGCAGTGCTTCCAAGACGTCGAGGTCCTCGGCGGGCAAACCGGGGTCGTGGGTGATCCAGACCGTCCCGTGCTCGAGGTCGTGGACGGCGTTCTCGTCGCGCAGCGGCTCGTCGTACCGACCGCAGTCCAGCCATTCCGGATCGTGCGGGCCACCGAGAGGCGGAACCTGGTCGTAGGACACGTCCACGTCGTCTCGGTGCTCGGTGCTCAGGTCGGCCACCACGAGTACCCCCTCCAAGCCCGGGTCGTCGATGGGCGGGCTGGTCACCTCGCCCGAGCGGTCCCGCAGCTCGTCGACCACACGTGGGACAACGACCGCCGCGGCGACGACCAGCGATGCGGCGAACAAGGCCAGCGCGACGAGCATCGCGACCCTGGCGTTGCTGCGCGAGGGCGGTGGCTCGGGTGCTGGGTACGAGGGCGGCCGCCAGCTCGGTGGTGGGCCTGGAAGTGGACCCGCAGGCGGGCCGGGCGGCGGCGGAGTCGAAGGCGGGGTCGTCGCGTCGCTCATGACCGGTCCAGCAGGCTGGTGGACGTGGTCGAGACGGTGAAGGCCGCGAGCATGCTTCCAGACTAGGCAGGTGCGGTGGCACCCTGGCGAGGTGATCCTCGCCTGCCACACGCTGGTCTACTCCGACGACGCCGACGCCACCCGCGCGTGGTTCCGCGACGTGCTCGGCTTCCCACACGTCGACTCGGGCGACGGCTGGCTGATCTTCGGGACCGGCCCGAGCGAGCTCGGGGTCCATCCCACCGGTTCGATGCATGACGGTTCCACATCGCCGCGTCACCACGCGATCAGCTTCATCGTCGACGACCTGGACGCGACGATGTCCGACCTCCGGGCCAAGGGCGCCCGGTTCACCTCCGGCCCCGAGGACCACGGCTACGGCCTGGTGGCGATGGTCAAGGTGCCGGGCGCCGACGACGTGCAGCTCTACCAGCCCCGGCACGCGACGGCCTACGAGCTCTCATGAATCTCGGTGGTGCTGTGCGACTCAGGCTCGCCGCAGGTTCCGCAGGACGTACTGCATGATCCCGCCGTTGCGGTAGTAGTTGGCCTCACCTGGGGTGTCGATGCGGACCACCGCGTCGAACTCCACGCTCTGCCCGTCACTGGCGGCCTTCACCTTCACCGTCTTGGGGGTGCGGCCCTCGTTGAGCTCGGTGATCCCGGTGATCGAGAACTCCTCCTCACCGGTCAGGCCGAGCGACTCGGCGCTCTCGCCCGCCGGGTACTGCAGCGGGATGCACGCCCATGCCGATCAGGTTGGAGCGGTGGATGCGCTCGTAGGACTCGGCGATCACGGCCTTGACGCCCAGCAGCGCGGTGCCCTTGGCGGCCCAGTCGCGCGACGAGCCGGAGCCGTACTCCTTGCCGGACAGGACGACGAGCGGGGTGCCGGCGGCGAGGTAGTGCTCGGACGCCTCGAAGACCGTGGTGACCGCGCCGCCGTGGGTGAAGTCGCGGGTGACGCCGCCCTCGGTGCCGGGCGCCAGCTGGTTGCGCAGCCGGATGTTGGCGAAGGTGCCGCGGATCATCACCTCGTGGTTGCCGCGGCGCGAGCCGTAGGAGTTGAAGTCCCGCTGCTCGACGCCGTGCTCGGCGAGGTAGGTGCCCGCGGGCGAGTCCTTCTTGATCGCGCCGGCCGGGCTGATGTGGTCGGTGGTCACCGAGTCGCCGAGCTTGAGCAGCACCCGGGCGCCCTCGATGTCGGTGACCGGCTCGGGCTCGTCGGGCATGCCGTCGAAGTAGGGAGGCTTGCGGACGTAGGTCGACTCCGGGTCCCAGTCGAAGGTCTTGCCCTCCGGGGTGGGCAGCGACTGCCACGCGCTCGTCGCCGGCGAAGACGTCCTGTGTAGCGACTCGTCGAACATGTCGGAGTTGATCGCCGCGGCGATCACCTCCTCGACCTCGGACGGGCGTCGGCCAGATGTCCTTCATGAAGACGTCGTTGCCGTCCTGGTCCTGGCCCAGCGGGTCGTTGAACAGGTCGACGTCCATCGAGCCGGCCAGCGCGTAGGCCACCACCAGCGGCGGGGACGCCAGGTAGTTCATCTTGATGTCCGGGTTGATCCGGCCCTCGAAGTTGCGGTTGCCCGACAGCACCGAGACGACCGCGAGGTCGTTGTCGTTGACGGCCTGGCTGACCTCGGGGATGAGCGGGCCGGAGTTGCCGATGCAGGTCGTGCAGCCGTAGCCGACGAGGTTGAAGCCGAGCTTGTCGAGGTACGGCGTGAGGCCGGACTTCTCGTAGTAGTCGCGAGACCACCTTCGAGCCCGGGCGCCAGGGTGGTCTTGACCCAGGGCTTGCGCTGCAGGCCCTTCTCGACGGCCTTCTTGGCGAGCAGCGCCGCGCCGATCATCACCGACGGGTTGGAGGTGTTGGTGCACGACGTGATCGCGGCGATCGTGACCGCGCCGTGGTCGAGCTCGAACGGTGCCGTCGGCCAGGTCATCGGCCAGGACGCTCGACGGCCTGGGCCGGCGCGATGTGCTCGGGACGGCCTCGCCGTGCCGTTGCGGGCGTCGGAGGCCGGGAAGGACTCGGCGACGCCTCGTCGTACCCGCTCCGCCGACTCGTCGACGTAGTCGGCCAGCGCGGTGCGGAACGACGCCTTGGCCTCGGAGAGCGAGACCCGGTCCTGCGGGCGCTTCGGGCCGGCCAGCGACGGGACGACCGTGCGCCATGTCGAGCTCGAGCCTCTCGGAGAAGCGCGGCTCGGCGTCCGGGTCGTGCCAGAGGCCCTGCTCCTTGGCGTAGGCCTCGACCAGCGCGAGCTGCTCCTCGCGAGCGGCCGGTGAGCTCGAGGTACTTGATGGTCTCCTCGTCGATCGGGAAGACCGCGATGGTCGAGCCGAACTCCGGGCTCATGTTGCCGATCGTGGCGCGGTTGGCCAGCGGCAGCGACGGAGACGCCGGGGCCGTAGAACTCCACGAACTTGCCCGACCACGCCGTGCTTGCGCAGCATCTCGGTGATCGTGAGCACCAGGTCGGTGGCGGTCGCGCCCTCGGGCAGGTCGCCGGAGAGCTTGAAGCCGACCACGCGCGGGATCAGCATCGACACCGGCTGGCCGAGCATCGCGGCCTCGGCCTCGATGCCGCCGACGCCCCAGCCGACCACGCCGATGCCGTTGACCATCGTGGTGTGGGAGTCGGTGCCGACGCAGGTGTCGGGGTAGGCCGTGCAGCTCACCGTCGAGCTCGCGGGTGAACACGACGCGGGCGAGGTGCTCGATGTTGACCTGGTGCACGATGCCGGTGCCGGGCGGGACGACCTTGAAGTCGTCGAAGGCGCCCTGGCCCCAGCGCAGGAACTGGTAGCGCTCGCGGTTGCGCTCGTACTCGATCTCGACGTTGCGCTCGAAGGCCTCGGGCGTGCCGAAGACGTCGGCGATGACGGAGTGGTCGATGACCATCTCGGCCGGCGCGAGCGGGTTGATCTTGGTCGGGTCGCCGCCGAGGTCGGCCATCGCCTCGCGCATGGTGGCGAGGTCGACGACGCAGGGCACGCCGGTGAAGTCCTGCATGATCACCCGCGCCGGCGTGAACTGGATCTCCTTGTCGGGCTCCGCGTCCGCGTCCCAGCCGGCCAGCGCCATGATGTCGTCGGCGGTGATGTCCGCGCCGTCCTCGGTGCGCAGCAGGTTCTCCAGCAGCACCTTGAGGCTGAACGGCAGGCTCGACGACGTCGAGTCCCTCACCGGTGACCGCGTCGAGGCGGTAGATCTCGTAGGACCGTGCCGTCCGACCTCCAGCGTGCTCTTCGCGCCGAAGCTGTCCTTGCTGGCCACTTCACCATCTCCTCGTGTGGGCACTCGGTCGTCGCTGGCGCCATCCTGCCGCAACTGAAGTATCTTGATATCAAGATACCACGCCGGCGCACAAGGTCAGTCGAGTCGACGAGGCTCGATCCGCTCCTCGATCACGCTGCCGTCAGACTGCCGCTCCACGACGTACGCCGCCGCGTCGGGCCGGTCCGAGACGGCCTCCACCAGTGCGGTGCCCTCGTAGACCAGGCCCACCCCGTCGTCGGTGGCGTGCGAGGTCGGCAGCACGCCGTCACCGACCAGCTTGTGCAGCAACGGTCGGCGCTGTTCCTCGCTGTCGTAGTGCACACCTGCGCCGTAGGGCAACAGGCCCAGGCCGGGGGGCGAGACCTGGAGGTCATTGCCGTAGCTGTCGGTGGGGCCACCCTCGTACCAGCAGATCGCCCCGGCCGAGACCCCGCCGAGGACGACACCGGACTCCCAGCACTCCCGCAAGATCTCGTCGAGCCCGTGCACGCGCCACACGGCCAGCAGGTTGGCGACCGAGCCGCCACCGACCCAGATGACGTCCTGCCCCAGGAGGTAGCCGCGCACGTCGGGGACGTTCGGCATCGAGAACAGCTCGAGGTGCGAGGCCCGGGCGTCCGACCCCGCGAACGCCCGGTAGAAGCCCGCGATGCCGTTGAGCGAGTCGCCCTGGGCGGTTGGCACGTAGCAGAAGCGGGGCCGCTCCGGATCGCCTGCCAGGTGGATCGCGTGCTCGATGAGGGGCCCGCGCTGCCACTGGAAGGGGCCGATGTCCGACGGCAGGAATCCACCCGAGGTGGCCAGGATGCGCACCCGGACAGGCTAGGGCGGGACTCCTGAGCGACCTTCACCACCCGCTGCCTCACCTTTCTGCAACGGCTCGCGCGACCAGCAGCGCCCGAAGGCGTCGGTACGCCGTTGCGGACGTTTGCGAATCAAACCGAGCCCAATCCGAGCCCTCGAGCCGGCGAGCGCCGACAGGCGCAAACGACAGCAACGTCAGACCTCACGTCGAGCGCGGGCCTCGAGGTACTGATCCATCACTGCTGCCGGGATCCGACCTCGGTCGGAGACGACGATGTCGGCTCGCACCGCCCAGCGACGCACGTCGGCCGGCGTCGGTGGCGCAGGCGCGAGCGGCGGCGCCCCTTCAAGACCGCGTACGGCAAGGTCCCCGATCATTTCCTCCGACAACCCCACCTGCGCAGCCGCGAGGAAGCGGTAGGTCCACTCCTGGGCAAGCTTGCGGGTCTCGCAGAAGACGATCGGCACCGCCGGGAACCGGATCTGGCACTCGGCGATCCCGTCGGCCACGACGCTGGGCCGGACGTGGTCGAGCTTGAAGACCCGCGAGTAGCCCTCTTCTACGACCACTGCGGCCCGCGGGATCGCGGCCAGTTCGGTGAGCTGGAACTTGAGCTTGCCGGTCGTCAACGACGTGACGAGATCAGCCAGCGACTTGCGCTCCACCGTGGCCTGCAACAGCCCGTCGACGAGGAGTCCGTAGTCGCCGGCCTTGAGCGGCTCGCGGCGGGTCGTCGCCTGCCGGTCGGCGAAGGTGAACGGGTAGCGCTCGCGGATGTCGACCGCGATCTCCAGGTCGGCGACTCCACTGGCGCGGGCGCCCGGAAGTGAAACCGCGGGGCGTGCTTGCTTGGACGTGCGTGCGGTCTGCCAGAAGATCATCTGCCGCCCGCGGGCATTGGTGATGATGATCTGGGAGCGGTTCTCCCGCCCGCGATCGAGCACGAGGTCGATCGCGGCTCCCCGCCGTACGCAGGACCGCACCGCCACCCGCTCGACGATCTCGGCATCATCCGGCCATTCCTCGACGCGGTGGCAGTAGACCTTGCCGGTGCGCGGCCACGTGTCCTTCGCCTTGAGGATGATCCCGTCCCCGAGCGGGACCCGGAGCAGGAACGGGAGCGTCGATCCGGGTTCGGTGTTGCGCGCGATGACGAAGTCCTCCGGCATGGCTACAACTCCCCCACCGTAGCGAGACGATCGAGCGAGTTCTCCGCATCGGGCACCTCGAGCAGCAGCGCGCGGTCCTTCTTGGCCGCGGCAACCATCGCCCGCAACCGCTGCCGGTTCTTCTTCGTGAGCTGTTCGTGGAGACCCTCCGCCGAGATGCCTGCTGATCTGAACCCGAGGTCGGTCAGCGTCTCGGTAAAGGTGGCGAGCATCGTGGGGTCGGCCCGTACGTCGATAATTGTGTCGGCGTCGTTCGTCGGTCGTACCGGGAACTGCCCCCGCTCAGCGCAGTGCACGTGGACGAGCTGGCCGCCGATCAGCGTCCAGCCCTCGGCGAGCCGCTCGTGCAGGTCGAGGAGCCCGATCCACGATGCGGTCTGCTCGGTTGGCATCGGCGGCAGGACGATCATCGCTCACCTGCCTTCCACTCCAGTGCGAGCTCGTGCAGCAGTTCCGCAGCCCGGGCCTCCTCGCGCGGCCCGCGGTGCTCGGCGAGATCGGCGGCGAGCCGGAGCCGTGAGTCCGGGTAGGGGTACTGCCCGTCGGAGACGACGTGGAGCACGACGTTCGCATCACGATCGGCCTCGACCAAGAGGTAGTCCTTGAGGACTCCCTCCACGAGCGACTCGGCGAGATAGCCCTCCACGTCGGGCGAGCCGATGCCACTCGAACCCAGGTCCACGATCATTGCCCAACGCTCGTCAGCCCTGAGATCGGCAAGGTCGGCCGGCGCCGCACGCAGCAGGCGCCGTCCGGCCCTGTTGCGCAACACCGACCGGAGCGACACCACACGTTGCCTGACGACTTCCTCATCGGCGACGGGCTCCGCGGCCGGCTCGAGCAAACGCTTCAACTGCATCCGCGCCCGCGCCGACACCGCAGGCCCGCTGACGCCCACCCGGTCGCGGTCGTCCTCGGACGCCGCGATGACCGCCCACGCAGACCGGGCCGAATACGGACGTCCCGCCTTGCTGCGCTCCTGGATACGCAGGAGCGAGCGCTCATCGACCACCCACTGGGACCCGATCCGCTCAGCGGACAGCGAGCCGTCCGCGATGCGCTGGTGGATCCGGGGCACGCTGACGCCCAGCCGCTCCGCGGCCTGTGCGACGCTGACTGCTCCCATGCGCACAATCCTAGAAGAGTTTCAAGGATTGTGGAAGACGGCTCGGGATTGCCAAAGCGAGCCCAAAGTGAGCCTGACGGCCCGTTCTCGGAGCTCGTGCGCACGAGCCCCGATCACATCACCGCAGGCCAGAGTCGCTCTTCACAAGGTGCGCAACGCACTCCACATGGGAAGTCATCGGGAAGGCATCGAAGGCCCGCAGCCGTCTCCAACGTGTAGCCGTGCTCGGCGAAGATCGCGACGTCGCGGGCCAGGGCGGCCGGGTCGCAGGCGACGTAGGCGACGGCTCGTGGACGCTCGGGCGACCACCTGCTCGACGACTCGGCGCTTGGCGCCCTCGCGCGGCGGGTCGAGCACGACCAGGTCGACATGGTTCGTCAGGCAGCGCCGCGAGCACCTCCGCGACGTCGCCATGGTGAACCTGGGCGCCGGGGACGTTGACCAGCGCGTGACGGCAGGCCTCGGCGTCCCCCTCGACCAAGGACACCCGGGAGGCGGCTCCGACGGCGTCGGCGAGGAACCGGGCGAACAGGCCGACGCCGGCGTACAGGTCGAGGACCGACTCGCCCGGCCGCGGGTCGAGCAGCGTCCAGCACGGCGTCCACCAGGACCGACGGGGCGCCGGGGTGGACCTGCCAGAAGCCAGCCACCGGCGACCTCGAACGGGACCCCGCGGACGACGTAGGACGGCGACGGCCCGGCGATCAGGCAGTCGTCGACGGCAACGACCTCGTGCGACCGGTGCTTGCGCATGCCCTGCCGCCCGTCCGGCAGGGGCACGAAGCGCTGTCCGGGTGCGCCAGCGCAGGCCGTCCTGGTCCCCCGGCACCGGCTCCACGGTGACGTCGAGGTCGAGACCGGCGAGCCGGGACAGCTGCTCGCGCACCACGTCAGCCTTGAGCAGGCGCTGCCGTGCGAGCGTCGACGTGCTGGAAGTCGCAGCCACCGCAGGCAGCCCGGGCCGGAATGCGGGCAGGGCGGCAACCCCGGTCCGGCGAGGCCTCCAGGATCTCGACGGCGTCACCGCGCCAGAACCGGTCGCCGTCGGTGCCCTCGGTGATCTCGACGACGACCCGCTCGCCCGGCAGGCGTGCCGGACGAAGACCACCCGGGCCTCGGGGGCAGGCAGCCGGACGACGCAGTGGCCGCCGTGGGCGACCGGACCGACGTCCGCGTCGAAGCGCTCCCCGACCCGGGATCTGCCGCGAGGGGACCGGGTCCGGTTGCGACGCTGGGGAGCCCTGCTCAGCGTGGGACCTGACGGTCGTTGCCGCGATCCTCGACATTGCCTCGACGCAGGTCGCCGGGCGCGGACCCGCCGGTCCTCGCGGTCCTCGCGCTCCCGGGCGATCTCGGACGAGCGCAGCTGGTAGGGCACCGAGGTCACCATGACGCCCGGCGTGAACAGCAGCCGGCCCTTGAGCCGCAGGGCGGTCTGGTTGTGCAGCAGCTGCTCCCACCAGCGGCCGACGACGTACTCCGGGATGTAGACCGCGACCACGCCGCGCGGGTTGGCGCGCCCGGATCTCGGTGGCGTAGTCGACGATCGGCCGGATGATCTCGCGGTACGGCGAGTGCAGCACCTTGAGCGGGCACGTCGATGTTGCGCTCGTCCCACTCCTCCAGGAGCCGGTTGGTCGCCTCGGGGTCGTCGACGACGTAGACGCCCTCCAGCACGTTGGGCCGGGTGGCCTTGGCGAAGGCGAGCGCCCGCAGGGTCGGCTTGTGCAGCTTGGAGACCAGCACGATCGCGTGCACCCGGGTCGGCAGGATCTTGTCCTCCTCGTCGGCGGCGAGCTCCTCGGCCACGTTGTCGTAGTGGCGCCGGATGCCCCTCATGATCAGGAAGAAGACGCACCATCGCCAGGATCGCGATCCACGCGCCGGCGAGGAACTTGGTGATCAGCACGATCACCAGGACCACCGCGGTGAAGGCCAGGCCGATCGGCGTTGATCGACGCGGGAGCGCTCATCCGCCGGCGCGCGGCGGGGTCCTGTCTCGGTCGTCAGGTGTCGGGTCCAGTGCCGGATCATGCCGAGCTGGCTGAGGTTGAACGAGACGAAGACGCCGACGATGTAGAGCTGGATCAGCCGGGTGACCTCGGCGTCGAAGGCCACGATCAGGATGATCGCCATCACGGCGAGGAAGACGATGCCGTTGCTGTAGGCCAGCCGGTCGCCGCGCGAGCCGAGCGCCCGGGGCGCGCAGCCCGTCCTGGGCCAGGATCGAGCCGAGCACCGGGAAGCCGTTGAACGCCGTGTTGGCGGCCAGCACCAGGATGACGCCGGTGACCGTGACGACGAAGTAGAAGCCCGGCGAGAAGTCGTCGAAGACCGCCTTGGCGATCTGGGCGATCACCGGGTGCTGGTCGTAGCCGTCGTCGAGCGCCTCCCCGTTGACGGCTGAGCCGCTCGAGGTCGTGCGGGTCGACGTAGCGCAGCCCCATCTGCTTGGCGAGCACGATGACGCTCAGCATCATCGTGATGGCGATCATGCCCAGCAGGAGCAGCGTGGTGGCGGCGTTCTTGCTCTTGGGCTTGCTGGAACGCCGGGACGCCGTTGGAGATCGCCTCGACACCGGTCAGCGCGGCGCAGCCGGAGGAGAACGCGCGGGCCAGCAGGAACATCAGGCGCCAGCGTGGTGAGGCTGTCCACGTCGCCGGTGTCGGGGTCGGGGCTGATGGCCAGGCCGGCGCTCTCGACGTCGGGCAGGTCACCGGCCGCCAGCTGCAGGAAGCCGAACGCGCACATCCCGAGGATCGCGACCATGAAGGCGTAGGTCGGGAACGCGAAGAACGTCCCGGACTCCCGGATCCCGCGCAGGTTCATCGCCATCAGCACGATCACCGCGATCGAGGCCACGGTCGCCTCGTGCCCGCTCAGCGAGCGGGACCGCGCCCGCGGCGTACTGCGCGCCGGAGGAGATCGACACCGCCACGGTGAGCACGTAGTCGACCAGCAGCGCGCTGGCGACCGTCATGCCCGCGTTGCGCCCGAGGTTGACGGTCGCCACCTCGTAGTCGCCGCCGCCGCTGGGGTAGGCGTGCACGTTCTGGCGGTAGGACGCGACGACCGCCGTCATGACCAGCGCGACCGCGATCGCCGATCTTCCAGGACCAGACGTAGGCCGACGCGCCGGCGAGC
Source organism: uncultured Actinomycetota bacterium (assembly GCA_963802315.1). Taxonomy (GTDB): domain Bacteria; phylum Actinomycetota; class Actinomycetes; order Propionibacteriales; family Nocardioidaceae; genus Nocardioides. The sequence continues at coordinate 183,167 of CAWDIF010000002.1, read as the reverse complement.
GACAGCATGATGAAGATCTCGTCCGGCGCGTAGGCCACCGACGACAGCGCGTCGCTGGCGAAGACGGGAAGCGCGATGCGCTTGGGCAGCAGTGTCTCGCCCAGCTGGGAGCTCCGGAGCTTGCGTCCCAGCAGGATCCGCTTCGAGACGTCGCCGACACCCACGAGCGACAACAGTAGGGGTGCAATACCGTGGGCGCGTGCACGTCGTGATCATGGGCTGCGGCCGGGTCGGCTCGACGCTGGCCCGCAGCCTCGAGGACCGCAACCACACGGTCTCGATCATCGACAGCGAACCGGACGCGTTCCGGCGGCTCGGGCCCGGCTTCAACGGCGACAAGATCACCGGCTACGGCTTCGACCAGGCGGTCCTGGAGAAGGCCGGCATCCGCCGGGCCGACGCGTTCGCCGCGGTCTCCAGCGGCGACAACTCCAACATCATCGCCGCGCGGGTGGCCCGCGAGACCTTCGGCATCCAGCAGGTCGTGGCCCGCATCTACGACCCCGGCCGCGCCGAGGTCTACCAGCGGCTCGGCATCACCACGGTCGCGACGGTCAAGTGGACCGCCGACCAGGTGCTGCGCCGGCTGCTGCCCGCCGGCGCCGAGCCCGACTTCCGCGACCCGTCCGGCACCATCCGGGTCGACCAGGTCCCGGTGCCCGAGGTGTGGGTCGGCCAGCGCACCGTGCGACTTCCAGGACCAGACGCAGCAGCCGGATCGCCTGGATCGACCGGCTCGGCGAGGGCATGCTGCCCAACCGCGAGTCGGTGCTCCAGGAGGGCGACCTCCTCCACCTCGTGATGCGCGAGGCGGACGCCGCCGAGGTGTTCGAGGTCATCGCCGCGGGACCGGACGAGGACTGAGGAGGACACCAGCATGCGCGTCGCCATCGCCGGAGCCGGGGCCGTCGGCCGCTCCATCGCCCGCGAGCTGATCGAGCAACGGGCACCAGGTCCTGCTCATCGACAAGGACTCCGACTCGATCAAGCCCGAGCGGGTGCCGGACGCCGAGTGGCTGCTCGCCGACTCCTGCGAGCTGTCCTCCCTCGAGGAGGCCCGGCTCGACAAGTGCGACGTGGTGATCGCCGCGACCGGCGACGACAAGGCCAACCTGGTGACCTCGCTGCTGGCCAAGACCGAGTTCGGCGTGCCGCGCACGGTCGGCCGGGTCAACCACCCCAACAACGAGTGGCTGTTCACCGAGGCCTGGGGCGTCGACGTCAACGTGTCGACGCCGCGGATCATGTCCGCGCTGGTCGAGGAGGCGGTCACGGTCGGCGACCTGGTGCGGCTGTTCACCTTCCGCCAGGGCAACGCCAACCTGGTCGAGATGACGCTGCCCGCGGACTCGCCGTACGTCGGCAAGCCGACCGGCCTGATCCCGTTCCCGGAGAACTGCGCGCTGGTGACGATCCTGCGCGACGGCCAGGTCTACGTCCCCGACCCCGAGCAGCCGGTCGAGGCGGGCGACGAGCTGCTGTTCGTCGTCCCCGCGGACGTCGAGGACGAGCTCGAGCGACTCCTCGCCCCCATCGAGCACGGCGGCTGAGCTACCCCCGCGAACTGCGGATCCGAGCCGCACGCGACGCTCGCTGCGCTCGGCCCGCACGGCGAGAGTCGGCTGACCTGCGGCGGTGTCAGCCGACGGCGTTCGGTTGCGCGCCGAGCAGCCACACCATGGCGCCGAGGGCGGCCAGCTGTAGCGGCCAGCCCAGCGCGATCTTGAGCACGCCGAGTGCTGCGATCGCGGCGTCGGCATCCATCGACCCGGAGTTGCCGGCCAGCCAGATCGGCCCCTGGACGCCGACCCGCAGCGAGGCAGGGCAGCGCGAGCAGCCAGGTCAGCTGCGTGCAGAGCCGCACGACCTGCCGGTCGCTGTGCCAGGCGGTCGGGTCGCCGGTGACGCTGCCGACCATGAACCCGACCAGCGGCCAGCCGATCAGGCAGGTGAACGCCAGCAGGACGGAGTAGCCGGAGTTGTAGAGGATCCCGGGCAGGAAGTACGCCAGCGCCTGGTCGTCCTCGCTGCCCCCGCGGCTTGCCGAGATGGTCACGAAGAGCCAGCCGATGCCGATGCCGAACAGCGCGTTGACGACGAACTGCACCGTCGAGCGCTGGACGAGCCGGACCACCAGCAGCACCACCGCCGCGGCGATGCTGACGGCCAGGGCCAGGCGCAGGTCGCGGGTTGTCAGCCACAGCGACGGTGAAAGCGATGGTCGGCACCGCGGCCTCGAACATCCCGCGTCGACCACCCAGCGCGGTGCGCGAGCTGGGTGCGGACCACGCGCCTCGACCGTCTCGGCGCGAGGCGGTCGGGCGCGGCTTCGGTCACGGGATCAGCTCGTAGCGGGGGTTGTACATGATCCGCGCGCCCGTCGTGTGCTCCGATCCGGCCCTCGGACCTGGATCGAGCGGCCGGGGTCGATGCCGGCGATCCGGCGCCGGCCCAGCCAGACCACCGTGATCACGCCGGTGCCGTCGAACAGCTCGGCCTCCAGGGCCGGCACGCCGCCGCGCGGGCGCAGCGTCACGGTGCGCAGCGTGCCGCGCAGCGTGACCATCTCGCGGTCCGGCGCCTCGGCGATCCGGACGCAGTCCTGGCCGGCGTACGCCCTGCGCAGGTCGCGCGCCTCCTGGTCCGAGGTGTTGGCCCAGCGGCTGATGTTGCGGCGCAGACGGCTCTTGGTCATCGGACGGGCTCCCTGGTCACTGCTCGACCCGGCGCGCCTGGGGGGGCATGACCACCGGCAAGGGCTCGCCGACGGGCATCGCCTGGGCGCCGCGCGGACCGCGACCTGGCCGACCAGCGTCCTCCCAGTCCGCCGAGTCGTCGAGCGTCGGTCGCGGGCTGGCCGAGCAAGGTCGCGCGGAGCAGCCAGCGGGGGCCGTTGACGCCGATGATGCGCGACGCCTGGGTCGCCGGTCTTGCCGTCGGGCGTGCGGACCTGGACGCTGGCAGACGAGCTCGGTGCCCCAGCGGCCCTCGCGCTCGGTGGCGGTGCCGCCGTGGCTGCGCGATCTCGGCGGCGATCTGCGGGCGCGCCTCGGACCACAGGTCGCCGTTGCGCGGAGCCGCGAAGGCCCGCAGCTCGACCGCGCCGTCGTTGCCGGCCAGCACCACGGCCTGGACGGCTGCCGCTGGCCTCGTCGACCTGGAGCCGCAGCTCGCGGCCGGCCTCCGGGGTCGATGCAGCAGCGAGCCGAGGTCGACGCGCTCGGGCGTCGCCGGCGGGGAGGTCGTCGGCGTCGTAGGGACCTGAGGGGCTCCCGTCCACGACGTCGAGGTCGTCGACGACCCCGTCCTGGTCGGTGTCCGCGTCCGCGGACACCTCGGACTTGCGACGGAACCTCACTGCACTCCTCAGGTCGCGGAGGGGCCGGGACCGGCGAACCCTCCGGTAGAACCGTAACCCCCGGTCCCACGCGCGACTGCCGGGGAGTCCGTCGACCTCGACGAACGCGCGCCCGCTCGACGCGCTGGACGACCAGCTGGGCGACCCGGTCGCCCCGGCGCAGCGTCGATCGGCTCGTGCGGGTCGTGGTTGACCAGCAGCACCTTGACCTCGCCGCGGTAGCCCGCGTCGACGGTGCCCGGGGTGTTGACGATCGAGAGCCCGTGCCTGGCCGCCAGCCCCGAGCGCGGGTGCACCAGCGCGACGTAGCCCGCCGGGAGCGCGAGCGCGATCCCGGTCGGCACCAGGGCACCGCTCCCCCGGCGCGAGCGTGACGTCGACGGTGGTCACGCAGGTCGGCGCCGGCGTCGCCGGGGTGGGCGTACGACGGCAGCGGCAGGTCCGCGGTCGAGCCGAACGATCTGGACCGGTAGCCCCGGGCGCCCTTCCTCAGGGGTGAGCGACCGGGCACCTTCTTCCACGCCCGGGACCCTATCCCTGGTCGGCCCGGGCCGGATGGGAGGATCCGGCCCGTGGAGCAGCCCGTCGCCGTCGCCTATCGCGAGCGTCTGGGCGTGCCCCTGCGCTGGTGGGTGCAGGGCACGATGCTCGTGGCCAGCCTCTGGCTCGCGTGCATCGTCGCGGTGCCCGGTGCGGTCGCCTGGACGGTGACCGGACTGGCCATGGCGCTGCTCGTCGCCGGCCTGGTCGCCTTCGGTTCGGTGCGCCTGGAGGTCGGCGAGGGGACGTTCCAGGCGGGCCGCGCCCGGATCGGGGCCGAGCACCTCGGTGCGGCGGAGGCTCTTGACGCCGAGGGGACCCGGCGGGTGGCCGGCCGTGAGGCCGACGCCCGCGCCTTCCTGCTGCTGCGGCCCTACCTCAAGCGCGCGGTCAAGGTCGAGATCACCGACCCGGCCGACCCGGCGCCCTACTGGCTGGTCAGCTCGCGTCGCCCCGAGGAGCTGGCCGGGGCCCTGACCCGGCTCGGCGAGCACGACCGCTAGCCGCCTCGGTACTGTCCCGGCATGGCCAAGGACAGCTCCAAGATCTGGACCATCTTCTCCCTGATCAGCACGCTCGGGGCCGCGAGCGTGGCCCGCAAGGGGCTGAGCACGTCCTGGAAGGCCGCGACGGGCAAGAACCCGCCCGAGAACCCCGCCGACCCGGACGTCGTCCTGCGTGAGGCGCGTGCCTGGGCGGTCCTCAGCGGCATGGCGATCGGCGTGGCCCGGATGCTGGCGCAGCGCAAGGCCGCGCGTACTACGCGCGCTCGACCGGCCACCTGCCCCCGGGCGTCCGGAACAGCGACCAGGCGTAGCGCCGACCCGGCAGAGAGCCTGTCAGGCCGCGCAGTCGAGGCAGATCATCTTCTTCTGGTCGGCCAGCTGGCTGCGGTGGTGCACCAGGAAGCAGCTCATGCAGGTGAACTCGTCCTCCTGCTTGGGCTTGACCTCGACGGCCAGCTCCTCGTGGGACAGGTCGGCACCGGGGAGCTCGAACGACTCGGCGGCCTCGGCCTCGTCCTCGTCGACCTTGCCGGAGTTCTTGTCGTGACGGCGCGCCTTGAGCTCTTCGATGCTCTCCTCGGACTGGTCTTCCTCGGTCTTGCGTGGTGCGTCGTAGTCGGTCGCCATGTCTCTCACTCCTCTCGGCATCTGGCAGGCGGTGGGCGCCTGCTGATCGGCCGACTTGGGATCGTCGATGGGGCTGAGTGGTGCGGGGGACGCCGCTCACCCTGCTGGTGGTCGGCGGGCCAGATTGTGCACCATTGCCGCCCGATGTGGCACACCCGCGTTCGATGCGCGGTGTGAACATCTGGTGACACCGGACTATTCCCGCGGTGGCGCGAGGAAGCCCGCAGCCTCCGCGGCCGTCCTGAGCTCGTCGAATCCGTCCGCGGGAGCGGCCACGACCAGGCGGCCACCGCCCGCGCCGGTCGTGATCTCGACGGTCGCCCCCGCCCCTTGGGCGACCAGCCCGCCGGCGGCGTGGTCCCAGAGGTTGACGCCCTCCTCGACGTAGCCGTCGAGGGTCCCGTCCGCCACCTGGCAGAGGTCCAGCGCGCACGCGCCGAGCCGCCGGATGTCGCGGACCTGCGGGATCAGGCGCACGAGGCACCGGGCCTGGACCTCGCGCAGATCCGCGTCGTAGGAGAACCCGTGCTCACCAGCCGCTGACCCAGCGGCACCGTGTCACGCACGCGGATCAGCTCGCCGTCGCGCCGTGACTCGATGGCACCGCCGTCCAGGACGTGGGCCGTGTACTCCACGCCCGTGGCGATGTTGAGCACCACCCCGGCCACGACCTCGCCGTCGACCTCGGCGGCGATCGAGACGGCGTACTGCGGGAGCCCGTAGAGGAAGTTGACCGTGCCGTCGATCGGGTCGACGACCCAGCGCACCCCGGTCGTGCCGTCCACGTCGTCGCCCTCCTCACCCAGCGAACGCGTCGTCGGGCCGCGCAGGGCGAGCCGCTCACGGATCAGCCCCTCGGCCGCGCGGTCCGCCTCGGTCACCACGTCGACGTCGCTGGACTTGGTCGCCGCGACCGTGACCTCGCCCCGTCGCGACCCGGCGACCACCAGCTCGCGGGCCGCCCGGGCGGCGCTCACGGCCACCGCCAGCAGGTCGGCGCTCACGCGTCGGCCCCGCAGAGGGCCGGGCGCGCGCCTGGGTGCGGCGCAGCACCCGACAGGACACAGGTCCCACATCGGCCCGACGGTGCCGAGGCTCGGACGCTCGACCTCCTCGCCGCGCTCGGCCGCGGCCCGCTCGACCAGCAGGTCGCGGACCATCGCGACGAACCGTGGGTCGACTCCGGGGGTGGCGGCACGCACGGCGGGCAGGCCGAGCTCGACGGCCGTCGCGAGCGCCTCGGTGTCCAGGTCGTAGACGACCTCCATGTGGTCGGAGACGAAGCCGACCGGCACCAGCACCACACCCGGCACCCCCTCGGCCGCCAGCTCGCCGAGGTGGTCGTTGACGTCCGGCTCCAGCCACGGCACCGACGGCGGCCCGGAGCGGGAGCAGTAGACCAGGTCGTGCCCGCGGGCGCTGCCGGTCCTCTCGGCGACCCCGGCCGCGACGGTCGCTGCGACGTCGCGGTGCTGCCGGACGTAGGCGCCGCCATCCGGGCCGCTGCCGGTCGTTCATGCCGGTCGGGATGGAGTGGGTGACGAAGACCAGACGGGCGCCTGTCGCGCGCCTCCTCCGGCAGCTCGGCCAGCGCTGCGAGCATCGCGTCGACCACCGGCTCCACGAAGCCCGGGTGGTTGAAGTAGTGGCGCAGCTTGTCCAGGCGGGGTGCGCCGCCCCGGAGGGGCTCGACCGCGTCGGAGAGGTTCTCGCGGTACTGCCGACAGCTCGACTACGAGGAGTAGGCGCTGGTGACGAAGCAGGCGGCCCGGGTGACCCCGTCGCGCGGCCATCTGCCGCGAGGGTGTCGGTGAGGTAGGGATCCCAGTTGCGGTTGCCCCAGTAGACGGGCAGGTCGAGGCCCGCACCGGCCAGGTCGTCGCGGATCGCGGCGAGCAGGTCACGGTTCTGGTCGTTGATCGGTGACCGCCCGCCGAACAGGTAGTAGTGCTCGCCGACCTGCTCGAGCCGCTCGCGCGGGATGCCCCGGCCGCGGGTCACGTTCTCGAGGAACGGCACGACGTCCTCGGGCCGCTCCGGGCCGCCGAACGAGACGAGCAGGAGCGCGTCGTACGGCGAGACCGGTGATGTGGACGGGGGCATGCCGGCCAGCCTAGAAGCGGCGGGCGACCACGATTCGCCCGGCAGCAATTCGTGCGGTGTCCTCGGCTGGTCCTACCTTGGGTTCGATCATGGTGTCGCTGTCCTCCTACCGCTCGGTCCTCGCCCGTCCCGGAACCCTGAAGTTCTCGCTGACCGGCCTCGTGGCGCGGCTGCCGATCTCCATGGCCGGCCTCGGCATCGTGCTCCTGGTCCAGGCCGCGACCGACTCGTACGGCGTCGCGGGCGCGGTCTCGGCGGCGTTCATGGTCGCCAACGCGCTCGTCGCGATCGTCATGGGCCGACTGGTCGACCGGCTCGGCCAGGGCGGTCGTGCTCGCCGCGGCCGCCGTTGTCTACGGCACCTCGATGGTCACCCTGGTCACCTCGGTCGAAGCCGACTGGCCCATCGCGCTCACCTACGTCGCCGCGGCCCTCGCCGGCACCGCCCTGCCGCCGATCGGCTCGTGCGTCCGGGCCCGCTGGTCCTACGTGCTGGACCAGCCCTCCGAGGTGCAGACGGCGTTCGCCCTCGAAGCCGTGTTCGACGAGGCCGTCTTCATCATCGGGCCGATCCTGGTCGCGATCCTGGCCACCAACATCAGCCCGGTCGCTCGGTCTGGGTGTCGCGATCGTGGCCGGCGTCAGCGGCAGCCTCGCGTTCGCCACGCAGCGAGGCACCGAGCCGCCTCCCCACCCGCACGACCGGACGCGTGACGTGCAGCCGCCCATGCCGTGGCGCACGGTCGTCCCCCTCGCCGTCGTCTGCCTCTCGCTCGGCGTCCTGTTCGGCGCCGCCGAGGTCACCACCGTCGCGTTCGCCGACGAGCAGGGCCACCAGGGGTACGCCGGCGGGCTGCTCGCGCTCTGGGCGCTGGGCAGCCTCCTGGCCGGGGTGGTCACGGGCGCCGTCGCCTCCCGGTCGGGCCCCGCCAGGCGAGTCCGGTGGGGTGCCGCCGGCATGGCCGCGGCGATGGCACCGCTCCCCTTCGTGGACTCCATCACACTGATGGGCGGTCTGCTCCTGGTCGGTGGCATCGCGATCGCACCGACGATGATCGCCACGCTGTCGCTGACCGAGCGCACGGTCCCCGTCTCGCGGCTGACCGAGGGCATGGCGATCATGCACACCGGGATCGTGGCCGGGGTCGCCCCCGGCGCCGCTCCTCAGCGGGCTCGTCGTCGACCACTCCGGCGCCTCCGCGCCTACCTGGTCAGCCTGGCCGCCGGCGTCGTCGCGGCCGTGGCCGCCCAGACCGTCCCGCGCTCGACGGTGGTGGCCGCAGCCGAGACCCGGCCGCAGCCTGTCGTGGAGAGGCACTCGTGACGACCTGGCACAACTGGTCCGGCCTCGAGACCGCCACGCCGACGCGGGTCATCGAGCCGGCGGACTCGGAGGCCGTCGCCGCCGAGGTGCGAGCCGCTCGGACGGCGGGCTCGCGGGTCAAGATGGTCGGCACCGGCCACAGCTTCACCGCCATCAGCGCCCCCGTGGACACGATGCTCACCCCCGGTGGCCTGGCCGGGATCCTCGATATCGACCGTGAAGCCATGACGGTCACCGCTGCTAGCGGCACGGTGCTGACCGACCTCAACCTCGCGCTGGAGCACGCGGGCCTGAGCCTGCACAACATGGGCGACATCGCCGAGCAGACCCTGGCGGGCGCGATCTCGACCGGCACCCACGGCAGCGGCGGAGCGGCTGCGTCCCTGGCAGCGCAGGTCGTCGGGCTCGAGCTGGTCACCGGCACCGGCGAGCTGCTCCGCGCGACCGCGGCGGAGAACCCCGACGTCCTCGAGATGGCCCGGGTCGGGCTCGGGGCGCTCGGCGTGCTCACGAGCATCACGTTCCGGGTCGAGCCGCTCTTCGTCCTCGAGGCCCACGAGCAGCCGATGTCGTGGGACCAGGCGATGGCGACCTACGACGAGATGACCGCGGCCTCCGACCACGTCGACATGTACTGGTTCCCGCACACCGACCGGATGCTCACCAAGCGCAACGAGCGCCGCGGGACCGACCTCTCCGGCGCGAGGCCGTTGGGCCGGTTCAGGGCCTGGCTCGACGACGAGCTCCTCTCCGAACACGGTGTTCGGGATGCTGACCGCCGGTGCCAACAGGGTGCCGTCGGTGATCCCGAGGATGAACCGGCTGGCAGCCGGACTGCTGGGCGAACGCACCTTCAGTGACGTCCCGCACCGCGTCTTCACCGCCCGGCGCTCGGTGGTCTTCCGCGAGATGGAGTACGCCTTGCCCCGCGAGGCCGGGCTCGCCGCGCTCGTCGAGGCGCGCCGCGCGATCGACGACTCGGGCCTGCGGATCAGCTTCCCGGTCGAGGTGCGGACTGCGCCGGCCGACGACATACCGCTGTCGACCGCCTACCAGCGCGACAGCCTCTACCTCGCCTTCCACACTCACCGCGACGCCGACCACCTGGCGTACTTCGCCGCTCCTCGAGCCGATCATGCGCGCCCACGACGGGCGACCGCACTGGGGCAAGGTGCACACGCGCGCCGCCGCGGACCTCGCGCCGGCCTACCCGCGGTTCGCCGACTTCCTCGCGATGCGGGACCGGCTGGACCCCGACCGCGTGTTCGCCAACCCGCACCTCGAGTGCCTCCTGGGCGACTGAGACTCGGCGAAATCGCCCGGGGCGCGCCGTTGCGGTACCGCTGTCGCGGAGGCGGACCGTCGTAGGCTCGGGACCACCGCTAGGCAAGGAACCCACGACATGTCGGCCCAGGAACTCTCCCAGCTCCCCGAGGTGCCCCGGGGTGCGCCCAGCGAAGCCCGGCCCCAGCGCCCTGCGGACCACCACCTGCAGCTCCGTGGCCTCACCGCCGACGGGACCCGACTGCTGCTCGCGGACGGGGCAGGGCTCGAGTTCACCCTCGACATCGACCCCCGGTTGCGGGCAGCCCTGCACAGCGACCCGAGCCTGAGCGGCCCGGCAACCCCATCGACGAGGACCAGTGAGAAGACCATGGAGAGCATGCTTCTTCGACCGCGCGACATCCAGGCCCGGATCCGGTCGGGCGAGACGCCCGAGGCGGTGGCCGAGGCGGCGCACACGACGGTCGACAAGGTCATGCCCTACGCCGCGCCGGTCCTGGCCGAGCGCGAGCACGTGGCCGAGAGGGCGCTGCGCGCCTCCATCCGACGCCCGGCCGGGGAGATGCGGCACAGCGAACCGGCCGGGACCAGCCGCCTCGGGGAGTCGATCAGCAGCCGCCTGCGCGGCATGAACGTCGACCCCGACACCGTGATCTGGGACGCGTGGCGGCGCGAGGATGGCCGCTGGTCCCTGAGCGCGACCTTCACCGCCGGTGGTCACGACGGCCTGGCCCGGCTGACCTACGACCAGCCGGGCAACTTCGTCCTGCTCGACAACGACGAGGCCCGCTGGCTGGTCGGCGACCACGCCGAGGCCGGACCCGGTGAGTCCGAACTGGCTCCCGAGGAGCCGGTCGGCCGGTTGCTGTCGGCCGTACCGAGCGAGCAGCTGTCGCTGTCTGCCGACGACTTCGGCGCCGACGCCATCGAGCTGGTCAGCGACATGCCGATGGAGGCCTACCTCGACGACATCCCGGCTCCCGTGGCCCGCCACACGGTGGCCGCCGATCCGGTCGACGACCCGGCCGCTGGTCCGGCCGACACGGAGCCCGCTGCGAGGCCTCCCGCCAAGAAGAAGCGCGCCTCGGTCCCCAGCTGGGACGAGATCATGTTCGGCGGCGCCGACAAGGAGTGACCCGGGCTCACCTCGGGCTCACGGGGACTCGCTGGTGGCCACGGGTCGAGTGGGATCGGTGATCCAGTCGCTCCAGCTGCCCGGATAGAGCGTGGCTGGAACTCCGATCGTCTCCAGGGCGATGATGTCGTGGACGGCCGTGACGCCCGAGCCGCAGTAGACCGCGATCTCCTGCAGGCACCCGGTCGGCACTCCGGCCGCCTCATAGAGCGCTTTGAGCTGCTCGGGTGGCCGGAACCGTCCGTCCGCCTGGAGGTTGGTGCTTGCCGGCACGTTGAGTGCACCCGGAATGTGGCCCGCGACGGCGTCGATGGGCTCGTGCTCGCCGCGGTACCGCTCGGGTGCCCGGGCGTCGATGATGATCGGGTGGTCGAGCACCCGGTCGGCCTCGGTCACGTGGAGCTGCCCTGGCCGGGCGGTGAAGTCGCCGGGACGGGGGTTGATGTTGACACCCGCCTCGACCTCGCCGTCGTCGGCGACCCAGGCCGACCAGCCACCGTCGAGGACCCGGACTTCGGCGTGTCCGTGGAAGCGCAACAGCCACCAGGCCCGGCCGGCCGCCTGCGCGGTCCAGTCGTCGTAGACCACGACCGGGCGGTCGTTGGCGACTCCCGCACGCCTCATCGCCACCTGGAACGCCGAGGTCTGCGGCAGTGGGTGCCGCCCGCCCGTGCCGGGGACGCCGGCGAGCTCGGTGTCGAGGTCGACGTACACCGCTCCCGGGACGTGGCCGAGGGAGTACTCCCCGGGCCCGGACTGGCCGCTGGTCCGGTAGCGGATGTCCAGGACGGTCACGCTGCCGAGGAGCGTGCGCAGCTCCGTGGTGGAGATCAACGGAGCAGGCATGCCCCATCCTCTCGTAGGTGGTGCCGGATGGTGCGCCTGGCCCAACTGGGTGGTTGCCCGACCGGCCGCGCAGGAGGATGCTGCCGGGAAAGCGCCGGCGCGACCGCGCCGAGCCGTCTCGGAGGTGAGACGAGTGAAGGCCTACCGATTCCTGGCGTTCCTGATTGCTGCACTGGTCGTGGTGCAGGCGGGTGCCATCGCCTGGGCGTTCTTCGGGATGACCCAGTGGATCAACGACGAGGGCGGCGTGGTCAACAAGGCCCTGCTCGAGTGCGACGACTGCGACCAGGAGTTCACTGCGGAGTGGGGCTTTGCGATCCACATGTTCTTCAACGGGCTCGTCCTGATCCCGCTGACCTCACTCGTGCTCCTGGTCGTGTCGTTCTTCGCCAAGGTGCCCAAGGGGGTTGCCCTGGCCGGGACGATCGTGCTCCTGGTGATCCTGCAGGTGATCGTGCTGCCGATGCTCTCCCGGGAGGTCGGCTCGGGGTTCGGTGCGCTGCACGGCGTCAACGCCCTGGTGCTCATGGGAGTCGCGATCATGGCCGGGCAGCGGGCGTCCGCCGCCATCAGGGGCAACGCGGTCGCTGCCCCGGCCCCTGCCATCTGAGTGGTGCTCCCCCGGCGGCGTACCTGGCTGGCGGTCGCCGCGACCCTGGCGGTCCTGGTGCCGCTCGGCTGGATGTGGCAGGCCAGCCTGGTCCCGGACACCTACGACCTGGCGACGATGGGCTATCCCGACTGGGGCGGCGGCGAGGTCCTCGAGCACGGCGGGCATGACGGCGGGCACGGCGGCGGGTCCAGGACGCCGGTCGCCGAACTGACGGCCGACCCCAACCGGCCGGCCGACGTCGAGGCCCGGCTGACCGTCAGCCGGGACGACGGCCGGATCCTGGTCAACGGGGCGACTCCGGGCCCGTTGCTCGAGGCGACGGTGGGCGATCTCCTCGAGGTCACCCTGGTCAACGACGACGTGCCCGACGCGATCACCCTGCACTGGCACGGGGTCGACGTGCCCAATGCGGCCGACGGCGTGGCCGGGGTGACCCAGGACGCCGTCGGCGAGGGCGAGACCTACGTCTACCGCTTCGTCGTCGACCGGGCCGGGACCTTCTGGTACCACTCCCACCAGGTCTCCCACGAGCAGGTCCGCCGCGGTCTCCTGGGGACCCTGGTGGTGCATCCCGCGGCGGTCGACCCGACCGTGCAGGAGCACCTCGCGGTGCTCCACCAGTACGACGGTGGCGCCACGCTCAACGGCGAGCAGGGCACGACCACCGTGCCCGCGGAGGCCGGCCAGGAGGTGCGGATCCGGGTGGTCAACACCGACAACGGACTGAGCACCCTGTGGGTCACCGGGGCGCCGTTCCGGGTCCTCGCGGTGGACGGAACGGACCTCAACGAGCCGACACCGGCCGAAGACCTGTCGTACGGCCTGCCCGCAGGCGGCCGGGTCGACCTGGGCATCACGATCCCCGCGGGCGGTGTCCGCGTGGAGTTCGGGGGCGCCGTTGCGCTCGTGCTCGGCTCCGACCCGACCGGCGGCGAGGGCACGAGCCAGCCGGACGACTCGCTCGACCTGCTGTCCTACGGCGAGCCGGCCGAGCTGGGGCTCGACCCTGACCGGCCGGACCGTCGTTTCGACTACCGGATCGGCCGGCGCCCCGGCTTCCTCGACGGACGGCCCGGCCTGTGGTGGACGATCAACGGCCACAAGTTCCCGGACGTGCCGATGTTCATGGTCAGCGAGGGCGACGTCGTCGTCTTCACGCTCGAGAACTCGAGCGGTGAGACCCACCCCATGCACCTGCACGGTCACCATGCGGTCGTCCTGTCTCGCAACGGCGAGGCCGCGACCGGCAGCCCCTGGTGGGTTGACTCGCTGGAGGTCAACGACGGGGAGACCTACGAGATCGCGTTCGTGGCGGACAACCCGGGTCTGTGGATGGACCACTGTCACAACCTGCCCCACGCCGCCGAGGGACTGGTGGCCCACCTGATGTACACCGGCGTGCGCTCGTCGTACCGCGTCGGAGGAGAGGTCGGCAACGAGCCCGAGTAGCCGTGACAGGATGCCGCCCGTGGCGGAGCTCCAGTTCTTCACCGGGACCATGGACTCGGGCAAGAGCACACTGGCCCTCCAGACCAACCACAACCACGCCGCGCGGGGTCGCCGAGGACGGATCTTCACCACTCTGGACCGCGCAGGCACGTCGATGGTGTCGAGCCGTCTGGGGCTGCAGCACGACGCGATCGAGGTCAGCCCCGACCTGCACTTCTGGCGCTACGTCGTCGACGCCCTCACGGCCGGCGCACGCATCGACTACCTGATCTGCGACGAGGCCCAGTTCTACACCCGCGACCAGATCGACCAGCTCGCCAAGATCGTCGACGAGCTGCAGATCGACGTGTTCGCCTTCGGGATCCTCACCGACTTCCGCAGCGAGCTGTTCACCGGTTCGGCGCGGCTGGTGGAGCTGGCCGACCGCATGCATGTGCTCCAGGTCGAGGCGCTGTGCTGGTGTGGCAAGCGGGCCACCCACCAGGCCCGGACCGAGAACGGCGAGATGGTCGTCGAGGGCGAGGTCATCGTGGTCGGCGACGTCGACCAGACACCGGGTTGCGAGGAGGCGCCGGTCGTCGCGTACGAGGTCCTGTGCCGCCAGCACCACCGGCGACGGATGACCGCCAACCGCGCGCACGCGGTGTCCATGACGTCCGAGCCGCTGCCGTTCGGCTGAGCTCAGCTCAGCTCACCAGGATGGGGATGACCATCTCGTCGGGGGTCAGCGACCCGTGCAGGCCCACCAGCGTCTGCTCGTAGGCGAAGTCCACGCTCGAGAACACCGCGTGGTCGTCGCGCATCGCCACAAGCACGTCGCCGAGGCGCGGATAGACCGACGGGATCACCTCGCCGAACCAGCCTCGCTCGATCGCGGCGTCGCGGCTCACGACGTCGGCGGCGGGGCCCAGGAACTCGGTCCAGGTCGCGGCCAGGTCGTCGATGGCGCCGTTGCGGCAGTAGAGGTGCCGGAACCGTGCCTCACCGCCGAGCAGCAGCAGGCCGTCGCGCAGCTCGGGGTGCTCGTCGACGTCGGTGCGATGCTCCGCCGGTGCGTCGACCATGCCGTGGTCGGCCACCACGACCAGCCGGGTCTCGGTCGGCAGCGCGTCGCGGAGCTGCTCGACCTCGGCGTCGACCATGGTCAGCTGCTGCAGCCACTGCGGGGACGCGACGCCGTGCTTGTGGCCGGTCCAGTCGAGGTCGCTGTCGTAGAGGTAGGTGAACGACGGGCGCTGGGCCGAGGCCTCCACGGCGGCGGCGATCCGCTCTCCGACCTTGTCGGCTCCGACGTACTCGCCCCCGCGCGAGGACGCGAGGGTCAGGCCGCTTCTCCTGAACTCGCGCTTGTTGACCACGGTCACCGAGACACCGACGTCCTGCAGCCGCATGAACGCGGTCGGGTGCGGCTGCCACTCGAGCGGGTCGACGGCGTCTGTGTCCCAGAGCAGCGAGATCGAGCAGCCTCTCGGTGCCCGGGATGCGGCTGGTGAAGCCGACCAGGCCGTGCGTTCCCGGTGTGAGGCCGGTGCCGAGCGAGGTCAGGCTGGTCGCCGTGGTGGACGGGACACCGGCCGTGCCCGTCTCGCTGCCCTCCATCAGGGCGGCAAGGAACGGCGCGGCGTGCCGGTAGCGCTCGATCAGCCGCGCCCCCAGACCGTCGACCAGGAAGACGACGTAGGACGGGGCGTCGGGCAGCACGAGGGCGCTGGTGGCGTCCTGGATCGGTCGCCCGAGGGCGGCCGCGACCGCCGGGACGACGTCGCTCAGCGAGCGGTGCGCATAGGCCGGCTCGACGAAGGCGGCCGCTCACGCGTGCGTGCGCGCCGAGAGCTGCTCGGCGAAGGCGAGCAGTCCGCTGACGGCGTCGGCACCGTCGGCCGCCGCCGAGACGCGGAGCGAGAAGTCGTCGGCCGACAGCACACCGGTGTAGCCGTGGTCGGCCTCGCAGTTGGGGTCGTCACAGCCGGCGGGCTCGAGGTCCATCCGGCTCACGCCACCCCAACCGACCGTCATGACGGCCTCGGCCGGCCTGGTCTCGCCCGACGTCGGGTTCGCGACCATTCGGGTGACGACGACCGACTTCACCGCCGAGAGACGGATCGCCTCGGTCGAGGTGCTCGTGTAGGGCTCCGGCAGCAGGTCGTCGCCCGTGTGCTCGTCGGTGTGCAGCAGCACCAGCCGGGTCGGGGTCAGCACGATCACACTGAGGTGACGGCGCACCTCGTCCCGGTCGAAGGTCGGCTCGTGGTGCACGTGGAACCCCACGACCGGCTCATCGGCCAGCGCCGCCGAGACCGCCTCGGCCACCACCTCGGGGTAGTAGCCGGTGTGGTCGATCGCAGCGCGCAGGTCACGCCCGCGGTCGCGGTCCTCGGAGGTGCGCAGCGGCATGCCCGGCAGTCTGTCACGCATGACGACAGGGTCTCGGGGGAACCCCGCGAGGCGGCGGACCTGTGGCAGGCTCGCGCCATGAGGACGGTGCTCAACATCCTGTGGTTGGTGCTCGCCGGCTTCTGGCTGTTCCTCGGCTACCTCGCCGCCGGGATCCTCTGGTGCCTCACGATCATCGGGATCCCCTTCGGCATCGCGTCGTTCCGCATCGGGGTGTACGCGCTGTGGCCCTTCGGGCGCGAGGTCGTGCGCAAGCCCACGGCCGGAGCCTTCAGCGCGATCGGCAACGTCCTCTGGTTCGTCCTGTCCGGGCTGTGGCTGGCCATCGGGCACGCGGTCGCCGGCGTACTCCTCTGCCTGACCATCATCGGTATTCCACTGGCCCTGGCGAACTTCAAGCTGATCCCGGTGGCGCTCTTCCCGCTGGGACGAGAGATCGTCAGCTCACGCGACGTGACCTCGGCCTTCGGCGCTGCCCGGGCACCGGCGACCTGAGCCGCCCGACCCTCCAGACACCTGCGACTACTGAGGGATCGTGTCGCCCGGGTGGTCCGGCATCCGCCGCACGAACCAGTCCGACCGCGGGTCCGCGACCGGCTCGACCCGCGCGGAGGCGGTGAGCACCGAGAGCCCGGAGACGCCGGCGAGCACGAGCGACAGCTCGAGCGAGGCGATCTGCGGGAGGTCGTGCTGGAGCCGGGCGACCCGCAGGATGAGCTGCTCGACCGCGGCGACGTCGACGGTCTCGGCGCCGCGGTAGCCGAACAGCATCGGCGACGACCTGATCTCGCGGACCATGGCGGCGGCGTCGCGCTCGCCCAGCGGCGGGATCCGGTAGGACTTGTCGCCGAGCAGCTCGGTGAGCGGACCGGAGATGCCGAACGACACCACCGGCCCGAACAGCGGGTCCTCGATCGAGCGGACGGCGACCGGGACACCGGGCGGTGCGTTCTTCTGCACCACGTAGCCGGCTGTCTCAGACGGACGCCGACCAGGTCATGCAGGGTGTCCCAGGCGTCCTTCATCTCCTCGCCGTTGTCGATGTTGCGCCACACGTGCGCGAGGTCTGGACGCTCGCGGAGGTGGTCGGCGGTCGCCTTCAGCACGACGTCCCAGCTCCAGCGTCGCGACCCGCGGACTGCGCCTCGGCGCAGCGAGCCGACCGAGACGGTGGGCCAGAGCTCGATGCCGTACGCCGCCAGCAGCCGAGCCAGCTGCGCCGGGTCGAGCATCGCCCCGTCGGGGTGCGCCACGAGCGCCTGCCCGACGATCTGACGACCGGCAGCGATGTCGAGCTCCTCCTGAGGAGGGCCCGCACCGTCGGGGGTCCGCAGCCACACGGCGTACTCGACGACCCGGGCGAGCGCGCGGACCGCGGCCTCGACTGCCGGGTAGGACGGGACCGAGCCGCGACCGGCGGTCGAACCGGCGACGTCGGGGACCCGCAGCAGCTCGGGGACACCCTCGGCGCCGAGGAAGGTCGAGACCAGCGGCTTGTCGGACTGCTCCCCGACCGCGGCCAGCACGTTGGCGATGTCTTCGCCCGCGACGTTGAGCGGCGGGATGTAGACCGCGACGACCGCGTCGACCTCGGGGTCGTCGATCGCCGCGTCGAGGGCGTCCTCGAAGTCCTCGGCGGTCGGCTCGGCGCCCAGCGCGACCTGCTTGTTGACCACCAGACCGACCGCGGCTGCGGCGTCGGCCGCGAGCAGCCCGAGGGCGTCGGAGTTGCCGACGATCGCCACCCGACGGCCGCGCGGCAGCGGCTGGTGCGCGAGCAGCTGGGCGACGTCGAACATCTCGTCGAGGGTGTCGACCTGGATGACCCCGGCCTGGCGGAACATCGCGTCGACGGCCTGCGGGGGTGCCGCGATCTTGCGGACCGCGTGGCCCATCGGGACGCCCTGCGTCGTACGCCCGGACCGGACCGCGACGATCGGCTTGCGCAGCGAGACCCGGCGCGCGATCCGGGAGAACTTGCGCGGGTTGCCGATCGACTCGAGGTAGAGCAGCACGACCTCGGTCGACGTCGTCCTCCTCCCAGTACTGGAGGAGGTCGTTGCCCGAGACGTCGGCGCGGTTGCCGGCGCTGACGAAGGTCGACAGGCCCAGGCCCCGGTTGCTCGACCTTCTCGAGGATCGCCGAGCCGAGCGCGCCCGACTGGCAGAAGAAGCCGGCGCGACCACGCGGCGGCATCAGACCGGCCAGCGACGCGTTGAGCGAGACGTCCGGGTCGGTGTTGATGATGCCGAGGGAGTTGGGGCCGATCAGGCGCAGGCCGTAGGAGCGGGACAGCCCGACCAGGCGGCGCTGGCGCTGCCGGCCCTCCTCGCCGGTCTCGGCGAAGCCCGAGGAGATGACGACCAGCCCGTGCACGCCCTTGGCGGCGCAGTCGAGCACCACGTCCGGCACCGACTCGGCGGGCACCGCGACGATCGCGACGTCGACCTCGTCGGGGATGTCGCTGACGGTCTTGTACGCCGGCAGGCCCGACACCGCGTCGGCGGTCGGGTTGACGGCGTAGACCCGACCGGTGAAGTCGCCGGTCACCAGGTTGCGGACCAGCGCCTGGCCGATGGTGTCCTGTCGGCGGCTGGCGCCGATGACGGCGACCGAGCGTGGGTTGAAGAACCGGTGGATCGAGGCGGCCTCGGCCTGGTGCTCGCGGCCGCTGCATCACGCCGACCAGGGTGTCGGTGGGGTCGATCGGGAACTCGAGCGTGAGCACGCCGTCGTCGAAGTCGCTGACGACCCGGTAGCCGGCGTCGCGGAAGGTCTGGATCATCGGCTGGTTGTCGGGCAGCACCTCGGCGACGAACCGCTCGATCCCGCGCTCCCGCGCCGGCCTGGGCGAGGTGCTCGAGCAGCAGCTGTGCGATCCCGCGGCCCTGGTGCTCGTCCTCGACCAGGAACGCGACCTCGGCCTCGCCGAGGCTCGACGACGTCGTAGCGCCCGACCGCGATCATCTGCCTCGCGCAGCAGCATCACGAACGCCACCCGGTCGACGTGGTCGACCTGGGTGAACCGCGCGACGTCGCGCTCGGAGAGCGTCGGCATCGGCGAGAAGAAGCGGTAGTACTTCGACTGGTCCGAGACCCGGGCGTAGAACTCGACCAGCAGCGTCGGCGTCCTCGGGGCGGATCGGCCGGATGTGCGCCGTGCTGCCGTCGCTGCAGCAGGACGTCGGCCTCCCAGTGGCGCGGGGGCGCCTGGGTCGACGGTCACGCCGGGACTCTATCGGCGTGGCCGTGCGCCGGCGTCCGGCGTCGGCACCGCGAGGGAGAATCGCCGCATGGCGCGGCGTTCCACGAACCCAGCAGCCCCCCGACGACTTCGAGGAGCACATCCTCGACATCGACGTCGGGGACGAGATGCGGGCCTCGTTCCTCGAGTACGCCTACTCCGTCATCTACTCCCGCGCGCTGCCCGACGCCCGCGACGGCCTCAAGCCGGTCCAGCGCCGGATCCTCTACACGATGAACGACATGGGGCTGCGTGCCCGACCGCGGCCACGTCAAGAGCGCCCGGGTCGTCGGCGAGGTCATGGGCCGGCTGCACCCGCACGGCGACGGCGCGATCTACGACGCCCTGGTCCGCATGGCCCAGCCCTGGTCGATGCGGCTGCCGATGGTCGACGGGCACGGCAACTTCGGCTCCCCGCGACGACGACCCGCCGCCGCGATGCGCTACACCGAGTGCCGGATGGCGCCGGCCGCCGTGGCGATGACCGCCTCGATCGACGAGGACACCGTCGACTTCAAGCCCAACTACGACAGCCGCGAGCTCGAGCCGACCGTGCTCCCGGCCGCGATCCCCAACCTGGTCGTCAACGGCACCACCGGCATCGCGGTCGGCATGGCCACCAACATGGCCCCGCACAACCTGGTCGAGGTCGTGCAGGCGCTGCGGCACCTGATCACCCACCCAGGCGCCGAGCTCGACGACCCTGATGCGCTTCATCCCCGGCCCCGACCTGCCCGACCGGCGGCAAGATCGTCGGCCTCGACGGCATCCGGGACGCCTACGAGACCGGCCGCGGCACGTTCCGGATGCGCGCGACCGCCCGGGTCGAGACGGTCGGCCGCCGCAAGGGCATCGTGGTCACCGAGCTGCCCTACGGCGTCGGCACCGAGAAGGTCGTCGAGCGGATCAAGGTCCTCGTCCAGACCAAGAAGCTCCAGGGCATCGCCGACATCAAGGACCTCACCGACCATGGCCAACGGCACCGCGCCTGGTCATCGAGGTCAAGAACGGCTTCCACCCCGAGGCGCTGCTCGAGCAGCTCTACCGGCAGACGCCGATGGAGGACTCCTTCGGCATCAACGCCGTCGGCCTCGTCGACGGCCAGCCGCGCACGCTCGGCCTCAAGGAGCTGCTCGAGGTCTTCCTCGAGCACCGCTTCGACGTCGTCCGCCGCCGCTCGCAGTTCCGCCGCGACAAGAAGGCCGAGCGCCTCCACCTCGTCGACGGCCTGCTGATCGCGATCCTCGACATCGACGAGGTCATCCAGGTGATCCGCACCAGCGACGACGCCGGCGCCGCGCAAGGAGCGGCTGATCACGGTCTTCGACCTGTCCGAGGCCCAGGCCGACTACATCCTCGACATGCAGCTGCGCCGGCTCACCCGCTTCTGCCGGATCGAGCTCGAGAAGGAGCAGGAGGAGCTGCGTCGCGACGATCGAGGAGCTCGACGCGATCCTCGGCGACGACGACGCTGCTCCGGAAGGTCGTCTCCGACGAGCTGCCGAGGTCGCCAAGACCTACGGCACGCCGCGCCGCACCGTGCTGCTCGAGTCCGCCGGCACCCCGTCTGGCCGCGACCGCCGCAACGCTCGAGGTGGCCGACGACCCGTGCTTCGCGCTCCTGTCCTCCACCGGCCTGCTCGCCCGGACATCCGGCCGACGAGCCCGCCGGCGAGGGCGGCGGCCGCGCCAACCACGACGTGGTCGTCTCCGCGGTGCCGCACCACCGCCCGCGGCGAGGTCGGCGTGCTGACCGCGCGCGGCCGGCTGCTCCGGCTCGGCGTGCTCGACCTGCCCGGCGCTGCCCGCCGTCCGCCAACGACCCCAACCTCCAGGGCGGCTACCCGGTCAGCGAGCTCGCTCTCGCTCGACGCCGGCGAGCGAGCCCTGGCGCTGTGCACCCTGGCGACCGACGGGCCCGGCCTGGCGCTCGGCACCCGCGACGGCATCGGTCAAGCGGGTCAACCCCGAGGTCCTCGGCAGGGACGAGTGGGAGGTCATCTCGCTCAAGGACGGCGACGAGGTCGTCGGCGCCGTCGAGCTCGACGACCGGCCGCGAGACGCTCTGCTTCATCACCACCGACGCCCAGCTGCTCCACTTCGGCGCCGACGGCGTCCGGCCGCAGGGACGCGCCGGCGGCGGCATGGCCGGCGTCCGGGTGGCCGCGGGCGAGCACGTCGCCTGGTTCGGCGCGCTCGACCCGGAGTCCGGCGTGGTCGTGACCGCCTCCGGGTCGACCACCGCCCTGCCCGGCACCGAGCCCGGGGCGGTCAAGGTCACGCCCTTCAGCGAGTACCCCGGCAAGGGTCGCGCCACCGGCGGCGTCCGCTGCCACCGGTTCCTCAAGGGCGAGGACACCCTGGTGTTCGCCTGGGCCGGCGACGGCACCGGCGCGGGCGGCCGCCGCGAGCGGCGCCCCGGTCGAGCTGCCCGAGCCCGTCGGCAAGCGCGACGGCTCGGGCACGCCGGGGTCCCAGCCGATCGCCGCGGTCGCCGGCCCCGTCGAGCGCTCGCGGTTCGCGCGGATTGTGCGAGGCTGACCGCATGCCTGTGCAGATCACCCGGGTCGCGGCCCTCGTCCTCGTCGCGGCATCGTCCCTGACCCTGGTCGGCTGTAGTGACGAGGAGAGCACGTGCGGTGGCGACGCCACCCCCGCTGAGGTGCTGGCGGAGGCGCAGACCAACCTCGACGAGACCAGCGGCGTCAACATCTCGCTCAAGACCGAGAGCCGTGCCCGAGCGGCGTGTCCGGGATCAAGGCCGCGACCGGTGTGGGCGCCCACCCCGCGGCGTTCGAGGGCGAGCTCGAGCTCAGCGTCAACGGTCTGCCCGCCGACGGCGCAGGTCATCGCGGTCGACGGCGTCACCTACGCCAAGACTCCCTGCTGCTCCCCGACTGGACCAGCATCGACCCGGGCGACTACGGCGCCCCCGACCCGGCGCAGCTGATGGAGCCGGACGGCGGCTTCTCCGGCCTGATCGCCGCGATCGACGGCGTCGAGCAGGGCGAGTGCGTCCGCGGTGGCGACGACAACAAGGAGTTCCTCACCGAGTTCACCGGCACGATTCCCGCCGAGTCGGTCGAGGCGCTCATCCCGACCGCGAGCGGCGACTTCGACGCCGTGCTGACGATCAGCGACAACGGCGAGCTGCGCCGCGCCGAGCTGACCGGCGTCTTCTACGACGACGCCGACTCGCTGACCTACACCCTCACGCTCGACGACTACGGCACCGAGGCGGACATCACCGCGCCGTGATGCGCACGGGCTCGCCTCGGCTGCTGCTGGGGCTGGCCGCTGTCGCCGTCGCGTTCGCGGCGGCCGACACCTACGTCGTCGTGCTCGCGCTGCCCGACATGATGGGCGCCACCGGCATCCCCATCGACCAGCTCCAGCGGGCCGCCCCGATCGTGTCCGGCTTCCTGCTCGGCTACGTCGCCATGCTGCCGCTGATCGGCCGGATCGCCGACCTGCGCGGCCGGGTCCCCGTGCTGGTGGCCGCCCTGGTGCTGTTCGCGGTCGGCTCGCTGGTCACCGCGCTCGCCTACGACCTGCCCGTCGATGGTCGCCGGCCGGTTCCTCCAGGGCGTCGGTGGCGGCGGGCTGGTCCCCGCCACCCTGGCGCTGGTCGCCGACCTCTACCCGGTCGAGCGTCGCGGCGTACCGCTCGGCATCGTCTCCGCCGTCCAGGAGCTCGGCAGCGTGATCGGCCCGCTGTTCGGCGCGCTGGTCCTCTCGGTCGCGGACTGGCGCGCGATCTTCCTGATCAACCTGGCCGTCGGCCTGGTACTCGCGGTGGCGCTGCGGTCCACGGACCGCGCGTCGGTCGAGGAGCGATCCCCTCCCCCGCGACGACGACAGCTGCCCGACTGGGGTAGCCCCCTCCTCCTGCTCCTCGTCCTGGTCTTCGGTTGCCTGGTGTTCGTCCAGCCCACTCAGCTGGTCACCGACGTCACCTGGGGCGAGTTCTTCATCCCCTTCGCCGGTGACGGCCC
Organism: uncultured Actinomycetota bacterium; assembly: GCA_963802315.1. Lineage (GTDB taxonomy): Bacteria > Actinomycetota > Actinomycetes > Propionibacteriales > Nocardioidaceae > Nocardioides. Next base: position 159,748 of record CAWDIF010000002.1, on the reverse strand, counting down.
GCTGGCTGACACCCGTGGGTGTGGTGGCGATCGTCGCCTTCTTGCTGTTCCTGGTGCGCTCGGCCACCGCCAGCCGGCCGCTGTTCGACCTGGCCGGCTGGGTGCGCTCCTCCCGCGAGGCCGACCTGCGCGGAGCCCTGCTGCTGGCCGTCGCCCTCGGCGGCGTCATCCTGGCCTTCGCGACCGCCGACCCGCAGGTCGCAGGTGTTCTCCGACCGCGGGCTCTGGTACCTGCTGGTCGCCGCCGTCGCCGCGGTCGCTCTTCGCGCTGCACCTACGCACGGCGGAGGCGCCGCTCGTCCCGCCCGGGCGCTCTGCGCCAGCGCCCGGCGTGGGGCGCGATCGTGGTCAGCTTCTTCGTCGGCGCGGCGCTCATCGCGGCACTGATCGACATCCCGATCTTCGCCCGCACCACGACGTACCGCGACGTCCCAGCTCATGGCGGCCCTGGTCCTGGTCCGGTTCCTCGTCGCCCTGCCGGTCGGTGCGATCGTCGGTGGCTACCTCATCCGGACCCGCAGCGCAGGCCTGATCACCGCGGTCGGCATGGCCATGTCGGCGACCGGCTTCTTCCTGATGTCCAACTGGGGCATCGACAGCCTGGAGGACCCGACCTCCAACGTCGCGCTGATCCTCTGCGGTTTCGGCTTCGGGCTGGCCCTGGCTCCGGTCAACGCGGCGGTGCTCGCCCATACCGACGACGAGCGTCCACGGGTTGTCGTCCGCGATGGTCGTGGTGGCGCGGATGGTCGGCATGCTCGTCGGGCATCTCGGCGCTCACCACGATCGGCCTGCGCCGCTACTACGCCGAGCAGGACTCCCTCCGGTCGGTCGCCGAGGTGTGCGGCGAGCCCAAGATGTGCAAGGCCTACCGTGACCTGCAGAAGCTGGCCGGCGTCGCCCAGGAGCAGACCGTCTTCATGGGGGCGGTCTTCTGCGCCTTGGCGGCCGGGGTCGCGGCGCTCATCGTGTTCCGCGGCGCGGCAACCCGCGTGGTCGATGCCCACGAGGTGCTCCGCTAGCGTTCCTGTCCGTGGCCAACTTCGACGACCTGCTGGGTGCCAACAAGCAGTACGCAGCCTCCTTCGCCAACGGCGGCTTCGATGGCATCGCACACGCCGGCGTCGCGGTCATCACCTGCATGGACTCCCGGATCGAGCCGCTCAAGATGCTCGGCCTGGGGCTCGGCGACGCCAAGATCTTCCGCAACCCGGGCGGCCGGGTCACGCCGCAAGCACTCGAGGCGCTGATCCTGGGCGTGCACCTGCTCAACGTCCGACGCATCCTGGTCGTCCCGCACACCCGCTGCGCCATGACGGCGAACTCCGAGGAGCAGCTGCGCGAGAAGGTCGGCGCCTCCACGGGCACCGACCCCTCCTGGCAGCTCTTCAGCGTCGTCACCGACCAGCTCGCGGCGCTCGAGGACGACGTCCGCAGGGTGCGCAGCCACCCGCTCATCCCGGACACCGTCGAGGTCGGCGGCTTCGTCTACGACGTCGACACCGGGCTGCTCGACCAGAAGTTCTAGCGCCGATGCGCACCCCCGACTGGGGCGGCGACCCTTCGATCGCGTGGCGGATCCTGCTCAGCTGCGTACCCGCCGTGGAGCTGTCCGTCGAGGAGCTCTCCCAACGGCAGCACGAGCTCCACCGGTCGCAGGACTGGCCCCGTGCCCTCCCCGTCGTCGTCGGGCAACCTCTCGCGGTGGACCGGCAGGTCGCAGAGGTCCGAGACGAGCCGCTCGTCCTGGGGGTGGCGGGCCCACGCTTGGTGATCTCCGCCTTCCATGCCTACGTCGACGGCCTCGGTCTGCTGGAGGTGCTGGCGGCTCTCACCGGGTCGCCGGCGACGTCGTCGGCGCGCGGCGTGGGAGAGCGTCCGGTCACTCGTGGCGGCACCCTCCAGCGGATCCGAGAGCTGGCCTTCGCCCCGCCCGCAAGGGTCGCCACCTCACCGGTGACGGCGACCGAGGGTGACGCCATGGCCTCGGTCGCCATCGATGGGCGCATCAGCACGTCCCGGCTCATCGGCTCGGTCGTCGCCGCGGTCGTGGAGCACAACGCCGAGCTGGGACACGCGAGCAGGCACCTCACGGTCGCGGTGGGGGCCGGCCGCCCGTCCGACGCGGGCGAGCCGATCCGCAACCGCAGCGAGCTGATCCGCCTGCGCGATCTGGAGACCCTGCCTCGCCGGGCGGTCGGCGAGGCCCTGCGCAGCGCTCCACTCAACCCTGCGGGCGGGACCGGGGGCGGCGGCGGGCGGCTGACGTCGCTCGCGCTGCGTGCGCTGGCCCCCCGGCTCGGCTCCACGCTGCTCGTCTCCCACCTGGGTGAGGTCAGCACGCTCGGCGCGTCCGGGCTCGCCTTCTATCCGGTCACCGCCGGAGGCACGGGGCTGTCGCTCGGAGCGGTCGGCCACCGTGGGCGAACCGTGCTCACGCTGCGCGGCCGCGGCTCGGCCTGGGACGAGGACGGACTCCACCGCCTGCTTGTGCGCATCACGCGGTGAACCTAGGCGTCAGTCAGCTAGGCGTCGAGGGCCTCGACGTCGACCTCGTAGGCCCCCTGGACGATGAACTCCTTGCGCGGGGCGACGTCGCTGCCCATGAGCAGCTCGAAGACCTTGGCGGCGTCCTCGGCATCGTCGACGGTCAAGCGACGCAGGGTGCGGCGACGGGGGTCCATGGTCGTCTCGGCCAGCTGGTCGGCGTCCATCTCGCCGAGGCCCTTGTAGCGCTGGACGGGGTCCTTCCAGCGACACGCCCTTCTTCTTCAGCTCGGCGAGCTTGCGCTGCAGCTCGTCGTCGGAGTAGGTGTAGACGTACTTGTCCATGCCCTTCTTGGGGTTGGAGATCTCGATCCGGTGCAGCGGCGGCACCGCGGTGTAGACGCGCCGGTCGGCGATCAGCTCGGGCATGTACTTGAAGAACAAGGTGGCCAGCAGGCAGCGGATGTGGGCGCCGTCGGAGTCGGCGTCGGCCATGAAGATGATCCGGCCGTAGCGGGTCGCCTCGAGGTCGAAGGTCGTGCCGGTCCCGGCGCCGACCACCTGGATGATCGAGGCGCACTCGGTGTTCTTGAGCATGTCGGCCGACCGAGGCCTTCTGCACGTTGAGGATCTTGCCGCGGATCGGCAGCAGCGCCTGGAACTCGGAGTTGCGGGCGAGCTTGGCCGTGCCCAGCGCGGAGTCGCCCTCGACGATGAACAGCTCGGTGCGGTCGATGTCGGTGGCCCGGCAGTCGGCGAGCTTGGCCGGCAGGGCCGAGGACTCCAGGGCGTTCTTGCGGCGCTGGGTCTCCTTGTGCTGCCGCGCCGCCATCCGGGTCTTGGCCGCGCCGGCGACCTTCTCCATCACCAGCTCGGGCCTGGGCCTTCTCGGCGCGCTTGGTGGAGGTGAGGAACTCCTTGAGCTCGGCCGCCACGACCTTGCGGACCACGGTGCGGGCCGCGGGGGTGCCGAGGATCTCCTTGGTCTGGCCCTCGAACTGCGGCTCGGCGAGCCGGACGGTGACCACACCGGTCAGCCCCTCCAGGACGTCGTCCTTGATGACGTCGTCGTCGTTGACCTTGAGGACCTTGGCGGCCTTCATCGACTCGTTGAAGGTCTTGGTCAGCGCCGCCTCGAAGCCGCTGACGTGGGTGCCGCCCTTGGGGGTGGCGATGACGTTGACGAAGGAGCGAACCTCGGTGTCGTAGCCGGTGCCCCACCGCAGCGCGATGTCGACGTCGAGGTCGCGCTCGACCTCCTGGGGCGTCATGTGGCCCTTGTCGTCGAGCAGCGGCACCGTCTCGGTGAACGTGTCGGTGCCTTGGAGCCGGAGGATCTCGGTGACCGGCTCGTCCTTGGCGAGGAAGTCGGTGAACTCCGCGATGCCGCCGTCGTGCCGGAACTTCTCCTCGCCGCATCTCGGTGCCGCGCAGGTCGCGGATGACCAGCTCGAGGCCCGGGACGATGAACGAGGTCTGTCGGGCGCGAGTGAAGAGGTCCTCGAGGACGAAGTCGGCGTCCTTGGTGAAGATCTGGCGGTCCGGCCAGAAGCGGATCCGGGTGCCCGTCCTCCCCTTGGCCACGCGGCCGCCCTTGCGGGTCAGGCCCGACCTCGCCTCGAACGCCGCGTCGGGGCCGTCTCCCGCGAAGACGCCGGGGGTCCCACGGCGAAACGACATGCCCTGCTGGGCGGGCGACCGGTCGACGTCGACGTCGAGCCGGGTGGAGAGCGCGTTGACCACGGAGGCGCCGACGCCGTGCAGACCGCCCGTGGCGACGTACGAGCCCCCGCCGAACTTCCCGCCGGCGTGCAGCTTGGTGAAGATCACCTCGACGCCGGGCAGGCCGGTCTTGGGCTCCTTGTCGACCGGGATGCCGCGGCCGTCGTCGTAGACCTCGGCGGAGCCGTCGGGGTGCAGCGTGACGTCGATGTGCTTGGCCACTCCGGCCAGCGCCTCGTCCACGCCGTTGTCGATGATCTCCCACAGGCAGTGCATGAGGCCGCGCGTGTCGGTCGAGCCGATGTACATCCCGGGGCGCTTGCGCACCGCCTCGAGGCCCTCGAGGACCAGGAGGTGCGCGGCGTTGTAGCTGTTGTCGATCTGGGGCTCCCAAGCTGATGGGTCGGTGACTCCGAATCTACTCACGACACGCCGACACCCCGTGCAGGCACGCGTGGCACGAGCGGGTCTAGCGTGGTCTGAACGCAAAGGTGCGCCAGAAGGACGGATCAGCCCGTGTGGAGTAGGTCACTTCCTGACAACCCTGGGGTCCAGGAGTGGACATCTCGCCAGCGGGGCAACACAACCCATGATGTGATGTAGCCAGCCAGGCTGCAGCCCAACGGAGGGGTGCTAGCGGGAATCTTGGGGACCGCGGCTACGTTGCAGACACCAGAACCGCACAGCAACACACTCCCCCGGGGGTTCCGGGGAACCTGACAGAAACGAGGCCGACAGTGACGACAGCAGTTGCCACCAGCACGCCGCTGACCGCAGTTGATCGCTGCGACCGTTGCGGCGCCCAGGCCTACCTCCGGGTCGAGCTCCTGTCCGGAGGCGAGCTTCTCTTCTGCGCCCACCACGCCCGTGAGCACGGTGAAGCCCTCAAGGGGGTCGCCGCCGCCATGGTCGACGAGACCAACAAGCTCGTCGGCACCACGGCCAGCGCGCCCGACGCGGAGGTCTGAGCCACCAGGCAACGACGCCTGGACACACGCCTGACAGACGGCCCCGGACCGCACGGTCCGGGGCCGTTCTGTGTCGTGTGCGCCCTGTGGAAGGGTGACCGCCGTGACCGGCGTCGAGGTGCTCGTTGCCCTCGGCATCGCCGTCGGCCTGGTCGGCATCCTGGTGCCGTTCCTACCCGGCTCGGCCTTGATCGGGATCGTCGTGCTGCTGTGGGCCGGCCTCGTGGGCGGGACCACCGCCTGGCTGACGTTCGCCGCGGTGATGGTGCTCCTGGTCATGGGCGCCGTGGTGAAGTACCTCCTCCCCGGACGCCGCCTCAAGGACGCCGGCGTGCCCCTCTCCACCCAGCTGATCGGGGCACTGGTCGGCGTTGTCGGGTTCTTCGTGGTCCCGGTGGTGGGGCTCCTGATCGGCTTCGTCGTCGGGGTGTACGCCGCTGAGCGGCACCGGGTCGGGGCGCAGGCCTGGTCCTCGACCCAGGCGGCCCTGCGCGCGGTCGGCCTCAGCATCGCCATCGAGATGGTCGCGGGGCTCGGGGCCGCCGGCGTGTGGGTGGCCGGCGCCCTGGCGACATGACCATCCTGCTCTCGCTGTTCGCCGCGTTGTCCTACGGGCTCGGCGACTTCAACGGCGGCGTGTTTGCCAGGCGTGGCGGGCCGTGGGCCGTCTCGCTGGTCGCCCAGCTCAGCGCCACCGTGATCGTCCTGGCCGTCGCTCTCGTCCACGGCGGCGACCCCACCGGCAGTGACCTGGCCTGGGGAGTGGTCGGCCGGTGTCGCCAACGGGTTCGGGACGGCGTTCCTCTACCGCGGGCTCGCCTCGGGACGCATGGGCGTGGTGGCCCCGGTCTCGGGGGTCGGCGCAGTGCTGGTGCCCGTCGCGGTCGGTGTCGTCACCGGAGAGCGGCCCGGCTCCACCGTCTGGTTCGGGATCGTCCTCGCGCTGCCGGCGATCTGGCTGGTCTCCCGGGAGCCGGCCACGACCGCGTCGAGGACGCCCCCCTCAGGGTCCGGCGTCCTCGACGGCGTCCTGGCCGGGCTCGGGTTCGGCTTCCTGTTCGCGGCCCTGGGACAGATTCCCGAGGCGGCCGGATTCCTCCCGCTGGCACTCAACCAGCTCGTCGCCGGGGGCACGATCATCGTGGTCGCGACGACGCTCAGCCAGGCCTGGGTGCCGCGGAACCGCTGGGCGGCCGGCGGCATCATCAGCGGGGCCCTGGGCGCGCTGGCCACCGGCCTGTTCCAGGTGGCCACCCAGCAGGGCTACCTCAGTGTCGCCGCCGTCATCACGTCGCTCTACCCGGCCTTCACGGTGCTGCTCGCCGCCGTGGTCCTGCGCGAACGGGTGCACCGCGGCCAGGCGGTGGGACTTGCCCTGTGCACCACCGCGGTGGTGCTGGTCGCCCTCGGCTGACGCCTCAGCCGCTCGCGAGCGGCAGGCTCAGGTAGCGGCGCTTGCCGAGCCAGTCGACGACCGGGTGCGACCCGTCGTACAGGTCGGTCATCTTGACCCCGATCCGCACCGTGTCGGGGTTGCCGAGGCAGGCGCGGTCGACCCGGGCGCGGACCCGGTTGCCGTCGAAGTTGAGCCGGACGTCGTGCTGACACGCCAGCGCGCCTCCGATCGCCTTCCAGTTCTTCATCCGCACGAGCTGGAAGTCCGTGCCCTCCTGCAGGCCGGTGCCGATGCGGAAGTCCGGCCCCTTGGTCGCGGGGTCGGTGTCGAGGAAGATCGACAGGCTGGCGGGACCCGCGTCCGAGTCCGGCTCGAGCTCGGCGAACTCGACCCGGACGTTGACCTTGCGGGCACCGTGGTTCGCGGAGACCGCGAGGATGTCCGACAGCGACGCGCCGCCGACGTCGGCCGGGTCGTCCAGTCCCAGCCGATCCGCCGAGGCCGGGGCGGGCGCCACGGCGAGCAGTGCCCCGGCGAGCAGGCCGGCGGTCAGTGGGCGCACGCGGGCACGACGAGTCATGTCTCGCACAGTCGCAGCCGTCGCTCGGCGCGGCCATGGCCCGATCGGGCCATGTCGTGCCACGATCCCCGCGTGCCGGTCAACGAAGAGGGCCCCGGGGTCGGGGTCTGGATCTCCCTGGTGCTCGGCCTGGTCGCCGGCGGCGTCGCGGCCTACCTCGGCGCCGGGATCATCGGCTTCGTCGTCGTGGCCCTGGTCGTCGGGATCACCATGGCGTTCCTGATCGCCTGAGCGACCTCGTCAGGGCGCGGGGATCTGGGCCAGACAGTCGGCGAGGCGCTTCTCCGCCTTGGCCAGGCGCATCTTCTGCGCCTTCTTGTCGAACTTGGCGTCGGCGACCTTCGCCTCCCAGTGCGCGACCTTCCGCGCGGCCTTGGCACGCTCCTTGTCCGTGGTGGCGGCCGCGAGCTCGGCCTTGGCCTCGACGAGATGGTCCTTCTGGTTCGCGAAGACCGCGGTCACCTTGGCGAGCGCCGCCTTGGCCCTGGTCACCTGCTGCTCCTGCTTGGCGCAGGCGGCCTCGGTGGTCAGTTCGGGCGCGGCGTTGGCCACGGGAGCAGCTCCTGCGAGGACGACCCCGAGGACTGCGGCGGTGGCGAATGAACGGGCGATCTTCATGGTGGGACTCCTTCTCGGTCGACAGATCACTGCGGACATGTCGCGAGGGTGCCCCTGCGTTACAGCAAGATCTCAGTCCAGGTAGTCGCGCAGGACCTGCGAACGGCTCGGGTGCCGCAGCTTCGACATGGTCTTGGACTCGATCTGGCGGATCCGCTCGCGCGTGACGCCGTAGACCTTGCCGATCTCGTCGAGGGTCTTGGGCTGGCCGTCGGTGAGACCGAAGCGCATGCTCACCACGCCCGCCTCGCGCTCGGAGAGCGTGTCGAGGACGGCGTGCAGCTGCTCCTGGAGCAGCGTGAAGCTCACCGCGTCGGCCGGGACGATCGCCTCGGAGTCCTCGATCAGGTCGCCGAACTCGGAGTCGCCGTCCTCACCGAGCGGCGTGTGCAGCGAGATCGGCTCGCGGCCGTACTTCTGGACCTCGATGACCTTCTCGGGCGTCATGTCGAGCTCCTTGGCCAGCTCCTCCGGGGTGGGCTCGCGGCCCAGGTCCTGGAGCATCTGGCGCTGGACGCGGGCCAGCTTGTTGATGACCTCGACCATGTGCACCGGGATCCGGATGGTGCGGGCCTGGTCGGCCATGGCGCGGGTGATCGCCTGACGGATCCACCACGTGGCGTACGTCGAGAACTTGTAGCCCTTGGTGTAGTCGAACTTCTCGACCGCACGGATCAGACCGAGGTTGCCCTCCTGGATCAGGTCGAGGAAGAGCATGCCGCGGCCGGTGTAGCGCTTGGCCAGCGAGACCACCAGCCGGAGGTTGGCCTCGAGCAGGTGGTTCTTGGCGCGGCGGCCGTCCTCGGCGATCCACTCGTAGCTCCTCGAGCATCTTGGCCGCGATCTTGCCGCCCTTGGCGAGCTTCTCCTCCGAGAACAGGCCGGCCTCGATCCGCTTGGCGAGCTCGACCTCCATCTCGGCGTTGAGCAGCGGGACCTTGCCGATCTGCTTGAGGTAGTCCTTGACCGGGTCGGCGGTCGCGCCGGCGACCATGACCTGCTGCTCGGGCTCGTCGGTGTCGTCGGCCGCGGAGACGACGAAGGCGGTCGTCGCCGACTCCTCGTCCTCCTTGATCGTCGGGTCGGCCTTGACGTCCTTCTCGAACTGCTCGTCCGGGACGTCGGGGAGGATCTTCTTGCCGTCCGGGCCGACTGGTTTCGGCGGCGGGGGTGGCAGGAGCGCCGTTGGCGTCCGATGTCTTGGCCGGAGCGGCCTTCTTGGTCGGCGTGACCTTCTTGGCGGCCGGCGTGGCCTTCTTGGCGGCCGGCTCGGCGGCCTTCACGGCCTTCGTGGCCGGCGCGGCCTTCTTGGTGGTCGCGGTGGTGGTCTTCTTTGCGGTGGTGCCGCTGGCGGCGGCCGCTCGCGTGCTGCCCGCGTCGACGTGCACCGAGATGCCCAGGCCACTCAGGTGGGCCAGGAGGCCCTTCAGGTGGCGCGGCTCGACGGCCGCGGCATCACTGGCCTGCCGGACCTGCTCGGGACTCAGCGAGCCGGTGACCGATCCCGTCTCGACGAGTGCGACGACCGCAGGGTGGGCCAGCACCGGGGCAGGGATCTTGCGTGCGTTCGAGGACACGAACACCTCTCGTCAAAACGGAGCGTCAAAGGGGCCGAGGAGCATCGGGGCGCGGCAGGACCCGGTGTCGTCAAGAGCCGCGTCGCCATTCTGCCACGCAGGTCGTGAGGACTCCGCATCCGCATCGACGCACGGGATCGGTCACCCCGAGGCGGCCTTCGCCGCCGCCTTCTTCGCCTTCTTGAAGTCTCGGACCTTCTGCAGCGAGGCGGGGTCGACGACGTCGGCGACCGAGCGGTAGCCGTCCCGCGCGTAGTCGCCGACGACCGACTCCCAGCCGTCCGGGCGGACGCCGAGCTGCTTGGCCAGCAGCGCCACGAAGATCTGCGCCTTCTGCTTGCCGAAGCCGGGCAGCGCCAGCACCCGGTCGAAGCAGCTCCTTGCCGGAGCCGACGCTCGGTCCAGATCCGCGGCCGCGTCGCCGTCGTACTCGTCGACTCGACCAGCGGCCGCGAGGCTCTGCAGCCGCGCCGCCATCGAGCCCCGGAAGCGGTGGATCGCCGGCGGTGTCGAGCACAGCGCGGCGAACTCCTCCGGATCCGCGGCTGCGATGGCGGCCGGGTCCAGGGTGCCGAACCGGTCCAGCACCTTCGACGGGCCCCGGAACGCGTGCTCCATCGGGTACTGCTGGTCGAGCATCATCCCGACCAGCAGAGCGAACGGGAGTCGTTGAGGACCTTGTCGGCGGCGGCGTCGCCGGTGATCTGGATGCTCATCCGGCCATCCTGCCGCAGCAACGCCGAGCGGTGCTCAGTCGCCTTGACCGCCAGCACCGGGCAGTGGGCGTCCAGCAGGATCCGCTGGGCGTTGCTGCCCAGGATGAGCTTGCCGACCGGCGTACGACGGCGCAGCCCGATGACGATGAGCTCGGCACCGCTGGCCTCGGCGATGCTGATCAGGTCCTCGGCCGGCTCGAAGCCGCGCACGAGCTGGCGAACCTCGTACTCGACGCCCGAATCCTCGAGCCTGCTTCTTCACCCCCGCCATGAGGGTGTCGGACTTGGCCGACGTCTCCGCGTCGAAGGCGTCACCGCCGCGGTGCGAGTTGACCACCACCAGTTTCGCGCCGCGGAGCTTTGCCTCCGCGATGGCCGCGGTCAGTGCCGCCTCGCCCTCTGGCTTGGGCACGTAGCCCACCACGACGGTTCCCATTCGCGCACGGTACCCGAAATGCGCGGACCACCGGGAGCCTGTGGAGGGTAGACCCGAGAGCAGCGAACCCCGGGCAGGCTGCCGTGATGGGCGAGCTGCATGAGCCGATCGACCGCGATGACCTGACCCTGCTCCGCCGCGCGGTCCTCGAGCACGTCGGGTCGCTCTCCACGGGACGGAGGTTTCCGCCGGTCCTGCACGTCGGCAGACCGGGCGCCTCCCCGCGCCGGTTCACCGTGGCCGACGACGAGCACACCGACCACACCCTGCGTGTCGATGTCGTGGCCGCGCTGCTGGGTGGGCGACCGGACGGCGTCGTGCCGTGGGCCTGGCTCACCCGCACCGGTCAGCTCGAGCCGTGTGAACTCGACCTCGCATGGCTCCGCGCGACGCGCACTGCGTACGCCGAGGCGGGCGCCGACCTGACCATGGTCGTGGTGACCCGACGGGGCTGGTGCGACCCGCGCAGCGGCATCTCCCGAACCTGGGTGCGCCTGCGCACCTCGTGACCGGACAGCTCAGTCCCAGGTGTGGACCGGCTCGTTGGTGTGCATCCGCTCGCGGTAGTCGAGCAGGGTCGCGCGCAGGGCGTCGTAGCGGTCCAGGTCGGTCAGCTGCCCCATCCGGCGACGCGAACCACTCGGCACCGTTGACGCCGGTCAGGCAGCGCTGCTCGATGATCCCCAGCAGCCGGTCCGCGGACGCCTGGTCCACGCCCCAGGCCGTGAGACCCTCGTGGGCCAGCGGCAGCAGCCGGCGCAGCACCAGCTCGGTCGCCCGGACCTGCCCCACGCCGGGCCAGTAGACCTGGGCCTCGATCCCCTGCTGGGCGGCGACGTGGAAGTTCTCCTCCGCGGCGCTGAACGACATCTGCGACCACAGCGGCCGCTCGCTCGTCGGCCAGCGCCCGGACCAGACCGAAGTAGAACGCGGCGTTGGCCATCGTGTCGGCCACCGTCGGACCGGCGGCGAGCACCCGGTTCTCGACCCGCAGGTGCGGCACGCCGCCCGGCGATGTCGTAGACCGGACGGTTCCAGCGGTAGATCGTGCCGTTGTGCAGCCGCAGCTCGGGCAGCTGTCGGCGTCCCGCCGGACTCGAGCACCGCCAGCGGGTCCTCGTCGTCGGTGATCGGCAGCAGCGCCGGGAAGTAGCGGACGTTCTCCTCGAACAGGTCGAAGACCGAGGTGATCCAGCGCTCGCCGAACCACACCCGCGGCCGGACCCCCTGGGCCTTGAGCTCCTCGCTGCGGGTGTCGGTCGCCTGCTCGAAGAGCGGGATCCGGGTCTCGCGCCACAGCTCCTTGCCCAGCAGGTACGGCGAGTTCGCGCCCAGGGCGAGCTGGATCGACGGCGATCGCCTGCGAGGCGTTCCAGTACGTCGGCGAAGTCGTCGGGCGAGGTCTGCACGTGGAACTGGGTGCTGGTGCAGGCCGCCTCGGGGACGATCGAGTCGGAGGTCGTGTCGAGCCGCTCCGTGCACGCCGGCGATCGAGATCGAGATGTCCTCGCCGCGGGCGTCGAGGATCTGCTCGCTGAGCAGCTTGTAGCGCGGGTTGGCGCTCAGGCTGTCGGCCGTCATGTGACCGTCGGCGAGCGTCGGCAGGATGCCGATCATCACCAGGTGGGCGCCGACCTCCGACGACTTGACCTCGGCGTCGTTGAGGCTGCGGCGCAGGCTCTCCTCGAAGGTCGCCAGGCCGCCCTCGCGGAGCTTGGCGGGTGGCACGTTGATCTCGATGTTGAACTGGCCGAGCTCGGTCTGGAAGGCCGGGTCGGCGATCGCCGCCAGCGCCTCGGCGTTCTTCAGTGCCGGGTCGCCGTGCTCGTCGACGAGGTTGAGCTCGACCTCCAGGCCGGTCATCGGGTCGTCGGTGTCGAACCGGGCCTCGCGCAGCATCCGGGCGAACACGTCGAGACAGCGCCGCACCTTCTCGCGGTAGCGGGTCCGGTCGGCCCGGGAGAACTCCTGTGCGTCGACCTCTTCGCCCATGCCACGGGACGCTAACCCCCTGGGTGACGCTCCTGCCAGGCCCGTGCCCACGAGGAGGGCGGCACGGCGCGACTCAGCAGGTCGCCGACCAGGCGAGCCAGCGAGTTGTCCGGGTCGCTCTCCACGCACCGGTCGACGGCACACCAGGCGAGCGCACCGTTGCCGGCGAGCCAGGCGGCCAGGCCGAGCACGGCCGCGGGAGCACCGACGAGGTCGTCGGGCGCACGTTGGACGGCATCGGTCCAGAGCACGACATGATCCGCGGCGTCATCGCGCTGGATCGAGGACCAGGCGGCGTCGCGCACGGTGAGGTCGCGCAGGCCGAGCAGCACGCCGGCGAGCTCGTCGTCCTCGAACCGCCCGTGCTCGACCGCGCGCCAGACGCTGGCCGCGGTCTCGGTCGCGTCGTAGGCAGCGACGCGCGCCCGGGCCGCGTGGACCGATGCCCGGCCCGCCACCGGGGCCAGCCGCGCCGCCAGCTCCTCCCGCGACCGGCTCACCACCTGCCCCTCCACCACCGATCGGAGGCGGAACTCGTGCGTGCCCACGTCGAAGGGCACTCCTGGACCACCCGGCAGGTGCCAGCGGCCTGCGTCGGCGCGCAGGCTGCTGACCACGCGCACCCCCGCCGCGCGGAACTCGGCGCCGAGGCGCTCCACGAGGCACTCGGCCAGGTGCACCCGAGCCGAGTAGACGACGAAGAGCACCTGCTCGACGCCGTGCCGCAGGGCGGGCTCGAGCAGGAGCTGGACCGCCTCGTCGAGGTGCCTGCGAGAGGGGGGCAGGTCGATCCGGGCGTGGAAGGTCTCGCGTCCCCCGAACGTCAGCATCACCACGGACTCCGCAGGCTCGAAGCCGAGCAGCACCGGCACGGCGGCGAGCAGGTCCTCGGGGGTGCGGACGGTCAGGATCGGTCGGGCGTCAGGGGTGTCTGGTGTCGTCGTCATGCCAGGGACGTTCCCCAGGTGGACCGACGTTCCTGAGCCCGTGCCGCGCGGCCTGGGGACGACTGCTGGGCAGCGGCGGCTGTGGACGGGAAGTGGCCCGAGGGTGCGCGGAGGTACGGTGCGGCCGTGCGCGACCAGGCCTCGGTCCTTCACCTCGACCTGGACGCGTTCTTCGCTGCGGTCGAGCAGCGTGACAAGCCTTCGCTGCGCGGCAAGCCGGTCGTGGTGGGTGGCACCGGTGGCCGCGGGGTGGTCGCGACCGCGTCCTACGAGGCGAGGAAGTACGGCGTGCGCTCGGCGATGTCGACGCGCGAGGCGCGCTCCCGTTGCCCGCATGCCGCGTTCCTCAGCGGACGGTTCCACGCCTACCGGGACGCCAGTGCGGTGGTGATGGGCCTGCTGCGCGAGGTGTCGCCGCTGGTGGAGCCGCTGTCCCTGGACGAGGCGTTCGTCGACCTCGCGCACGCGGACCTGCCGGACCTCGAGGTGGCCACCGTGACCGCGCTGGCGGAGCGGATCCGGACCGAGGTCCATGAGGCGACCGGCGGCCTGACCGCGTCGGTGGGCCTCGGCTCGTCCAAGTTCATCGCCAAGGTCGCCACCGAGCTCGACAAGCCGGACGGCCTGGTCGTCGTCGTGCCCGGCACCGAGCGAGGCCTCCTCCGGCCGATGCACGTGACGGTCATCCCCGGAGTCGGCCCGGCCACCTCGGAGCGGCTGCGCCGGGTGGGCATCCACACCGTGGCCGACCTCGAGACCGTGGAGCTCGACGAGTTGGTGCGTGTGGTCGGCAAGGCGCACGGTGCCGGCCTCTACCAGCTCGCGCGCGGCCAGGACGACCGGCCGGTGGTCGCCGAGCGGGAGACCAAGTCGGTGAGCCAGGAAGGCACCTACGACACCGACCTGACCGACCGCACGCTGATGGAGCACCTGCTGACGCGGCAGGCGGGCGAGGTAGCCACCCGGCTGGGCAGGCACGGCCTGTCCGGCCGCACCGTCACGATCAAGGTTCGGCTGCACGACTTCACCACGCTCAGCCGGTCCACCACGCTGACCTCGCCCACCGACCACGGCCCGACCATCGCCAGGCTCGCCCGAGGACTGCTCACCGACCTCGACACCTCCGGCGGCGTACGCCTGCTCGGCGTCGGAGTCTCGGGCCTGGCCGACTGGGTGCAGGAGGACCTGTTCGGCGAGACCAACGACGCCCAGGCAGACATGGACGCGGAGCTGCTGGCGGCCGAGCTGCCCGGGCTGCCCGGGCTGCCTCAGCCCCGCGGTGGGGGTCGGCGCTGGGCACCCGGTGCGGACGTGCTGCACGAGCAGATGGGCAAGGGCTGGGTCTGGGGGTCCGGCCGTGGGGTGGTCACCGTGCGGTTCGAGACCGCCGAGACTCCCGCGGGTCCGGTCAGGTCGTACGCCGAGGACGACCCCGCATTAACTCCGTGGACGCCCCCCGAGCTGGGTGCCTAGGCTGCCGGTTCGTGGAGGTCCGAGAGCTCGACGTCGCCGACGACGCGACGATGCAGGCGGCGTACGAGGTCGAGACGCGCTCGATGCGCATCGACCGCGAGTCGATGCCGCACTGGACCCTCGAGGAGTTCCTCGGCGCCTTCCGCGCCCGCGACAGCGGCGAGCGGCAGGTGCTCCTCGGTGCCTACGACGGCGACACCCTCCTCGGGCTGGCCTGCCTGTGGCTCCCCCTGCTCGACAACCTCGACAAGCTCTACCTCGACCTGCAGGTCGACCCACCGGCGCGCCGCCAGGGCGTCGGTCGCCGGCTGCTGGCCGAGGTCGAGGCCCAGGCCCGCGCCGCCGAGCGCACGCTGCTGCTCACCGAGTCCAAGATCCCCCCGGGCCAGCGCGAGTCGCACCCCTATCGCCGGTTCGCGGAGGCCATGGGGTTCGAGTACTCCAACGTCGAGGTGGTCCGGCACCTGCCCCTGCCCATCGACGACGCACGGCTCCAGGACTGGGTCGACAGGGCCGCCGGGCGGCACGAGGGCTACTCGATCGAGACCTACGTCGACGTGTTCCCCGACGAGCTCGCTCCGTCGTTGTGCCTGCTGCTCGGCCAGCTCGCCGTCGACGCCCCGACCGGCCTCGTGGACTTCGAGGAGGAGGACTTCAACGTTGAGCGGCTCAAGGAGCGCTACGAGACGACGGCCGCGATGGGTCGCTCCCTCTATGAGACCGTCGCGCTGAGCCCGGAGGGCGAGGTGGTCGCGCAGTCGACGCTCGCCGTGGCCCGGGGCGAGGGCAGCGACGTGTTCCAGTGGGGCACCTTCGTGCACCGTGAGCACCGCGGCCACCGGCTGGGACTTGCCGTCAAGGTCGCGAACATCAAGGCCGTCCAGGACGCGTACCCGGACAAGACCCGGATCACGACGCAGAACGCGGAGTCCAACGACTTCATGGTCGACATCAACAAGGAGATCGGCTTCGCGGCGGTCGAGGACTCCATGGAGTGGGTCAGGACGCTCAGCCCCTGACGGCGCGGAACCGGACCTGCTCTCCGGGTCGCAGCTGGGCGCACATCCACAGGTCGTCGGGGTGCACCACGCCGAGGACCGGGTAGCCGCCCGTCGGCGGGTGGTCTGCCAGCAGCACCACCGGGTCCCCGTCAGGCGGGACCTGGACCGCGCCGAGCACCATGCCCTCGCTGGGCAGCTCGGCGTGCCCACGGCGCGGGACGGCACGGCCCTGGAGCCGCAGACCGATCCGGTTGGACTCGGGCCGCACGAGGTATGACGCGGCGCACACCGCCTCCATGGCGTGCGGCTCGAAGAAGCCGGCGTGGGGCCCGGGCAGGAGTCGCAGGGCACCCGGCGCGGGCGGGCGTGGGGTGTCGAGCGGCCGAGGCTCCCCGACGGCCGCTCCGATCGGGAGCTCGGTGCCGTCGACGACCCGCGGCGGACCGACCCAGGCCAGGGTGTCGGTCGACCTCGACCCGAGCACCGGCGCGACCGTGATTCCACCGGCCACCGCGAGATAGGTCCGCACGCCGGTCCCGGGCACAGCCACCTCGAGCCGCCGGCCCGGACCGACCCACTGTGCGCCCGCCTGGACGGGGCCGGCGCCCGTGACGGCCACCCACAACCCCGCCGAGGGCCTGGCCACGAAGCCGCCCAGCGTCACCTCGAGCAGCGCGGCGCCCGGGCCGTTGCCGACCAGCCGGTTGGCGAGCTCGGCGGCCGGTCGGTCCAGTGGCCCGGCCCTCGGCACACCCAGGTGCGCCAACCCGAGGCGCCCGCGGTCCTGCACGGTGGTGAGCGGCCCGGCCGACTCGACGAGGAGCAGGTTGCTCGGGGCGTCGCTCACGCCGGCACCAGCCGGACCCGGGTCCCGGGTGCCAGCAACGCCGGGGCGTCCCTGGCGGGATCCCACAGCGTGGCAGTCGTGTGACCGAGGAGCCGCCAACCACCCGGTGACGGCGTCGGGTAGATACCGCACCACCGGTCCGCCACGGCGACCGATCCGACGGGCACGGCACGACGGGCGGTGTCGAGGCGCGGCACCGCCAGCTCGGCGGGCAGCCCGCTGAGGTAGGCGAAGCCCGGCGCGAAGCCGCAGAAGGCCGAGACCAGGCTGGTCGCCGCCAGCCGCGTGGCCACCCCGTCCGCGTCGGTTCCCCACCTCTGCGCGACATCCATGAGGTCCGCGCCGTCGTAGGTCACCGACACCTCCACCAGGGCGCCGCCCGGCCCGGCCGGGCTGGTGCGCGGCGACCACGTCGTCAGCAGCGCCTCGAGTCCCGGGAGGTCTGCCACGTCGTCGAACAGGACGGTGCGGGCACCAGGGACCACCTCGGCGGCGTCCGCCCCGGCGATCCGCGCCCAGTTCGCCAACGCCAGTGCCGCAGACACGTCTGCCACCTCAGCGCGCAGCGCCGACCGCCCGATCCGAGAGAGCGTCGGTCGTGTGTCACTCACGTGAACAGTGTGCTGCGAACGGCACGTCCGCTTGCCCCGGCTGGCCGGGACCGGCACGGTAGGGGCAGCAAAGGGTGAGGGCCTCTTGATGGTATGAGCATCAAGAGGCCCTCGGCTTTGAGGCGGAAACGGTGACGCCCACCTCGACCACGCTGCCTCTCCGGCCCCGCCGACCCCGTCACCGGGCCGACGCCTCGAGTTGCCTCGGGGTGTGGGACTTCGTTGCAACTCGGCCCCTGGGCCCACACCGGCAAGCCGGTCCGGGCTCAGGAATTGTGAGAGACCCCTGGTGGTATGAGCACCAGAGGGCCCTCGGTCCCGGTCCACCTCCGGCAAGCCGGCTGCGGATCGAGCCCCCCGTCTCATCGCCGCCACCGAGCAGAACCCGGCGGTGCGGTGATCCAGGAAGACTTGGGTGAGGGCCTCACGATGGTATGAGCACCATGAGGCCCTCGGCTCGAAGCGGATCGGTGACGCCCACCTCGACCTGACAGATTCTCCGACCCCGCCGTCCCCGTCACCGGGCCGACGCCATGACCGAAGTCATGGTGTGGATCCTCGCTCCTGCCTGATCCCCGAGCCCTCTTCGCTTCAGCCTTGCGGCCTCCCCGCGTCCGGCTCGGTGGTGAGAGTTCTATGCCCTCGGTTCAACCCCGCGCAAGGGGTTCACCGAAGAAAGTTCGACATTCTTCTGGTCCCACAGTTTGCTCCACAGAAGTGGGGGTCACCTCCACAGATTTCGGACCTTCTCCACAGTTCTGCACAGCCACGTTCCCCTGCCTGTGGACGACGATCAGAGCCCTCGAAGGAGCCAGCCATGCTCCTCAAGCGCCCTCCGGACGGCGCGGGCATGGTGCACCGCACCGGGGTGGTCGCCGTGCACGCACAGCGAGTCGACCGAGGGTGCCAGGACCAGGGCCTGCCGGGCGATCTCCTCGGCGCCGGCCAGCACCGCCCCGGGCCGGTCGCGCGGAACCAACCGCCCGTCGGTCCCGTAGGCGCGGTCCGGGAAGCCTTCGTGGACGACGGGCCGCCCGGCTCCCGCAGCGAGCGCCTGCAGGACTCCGGGCATGGTCAGCACCGGCAGGTCGCCGGACCCGGCGAGGACCGCCGCTGCCTGGTCCTCGTCCTCGAGCACGCGGTGGTAGAGCGCGCCGTGCGGCTTGAGGTAGCGCACCGTCGTACCCGCCCGCACCGCGAGCTGCGACAGGGTGCCGACC
Organism: uncultured Actinomycetota bacterium; assembly: GCA_963802315.1. Taxonomy (GTDB): domain Bacteria; phylum Actinomycetota; class Actinomycetes; order Propionibacteriales; family Nocardioidaceae; genus Nocardioides. The sequence goes on along the minus strand of CAWDIF010000002.1, from coordinate 141,157 downwards.
TGGTCGAGCACCTGCTCGCGCAGCAGCTCGGTCGCGACATCGAGTGCCACCCGGCCGAAGCCCGCCCGGTCGTCGTACGACACCTGCGCACCGACCGAGACGCCGCGCGCGGCGGCCTGCTCGCACACCGAGGCCATGCTCGCCGGGGTGCCGGCGTGATAGCCGCACGCGACGTTCGCGCTGGTCACGACCTCGAGGAGTGCCGCGTCGTCGCTGACCTCCTCCCCCAGGTCGGCATTCAGGTCGACGTACCTCACGTGCCCACGCTAGGCCCGGATAGGTTCACCGACGTGCTCGCGCCAGTTGCTGTCCCCCGTCCGGTCACCACCGAGCACCACGGGCGGGTCCGGGTGGACGAGTACGACTGGCTGCGCGCCAAGGGCACCGACGAGGTCACGGCGTACCTCGAGGCCGAGAACGCCTACACCCAGCACCGCACCGCGCACCTGGACGGTCTGCGGCAGGCGATCTTCGACGAGATCCGCTCACGCACCCTCGAGACCGACCTCTCCGTACCGACCCGCAGCCGCGGCTACTGGTACTACGGCCGCTCCTTCGCGGGCAAGGAGTACGGCGCCTCGTGCCGGGTCCCGGTGCGGGGGCCGGACGACTGGACGCCCCCACGCCCGGACGAGGACGCCCGCCCCGATGCCCCCGCACTCCCGGGCGAGCAGGTCCTGCTCGACCTCGATCAGCTCGCCGAGGGTCACGAGTTCTTCTCCCTCGGGGGCTCCAGCGTCAGCCCGGACGGCACGATGCTGGCGTACTCGACCGACGTGGTGGGCGACGAGCGCTACACCATCAGGGTGCAGGACCTGGCCACCGGCGACCTCCACGACGAGGTCGCCGGCGTGATCGGCGGCGCGACCTGGGACCGCGCGGGCGAGAGCTTCTTCTACACGACCGTCGACGACTCGTGGCGCTCGGACAAGGTCTGGCGGCACCGGCTCGGCACCGCGCAGGCCGACGACGAGCTGGTGCACCACGAGACCGACGAGCGGTTCTTCGTCGGCGTCGGCCGCTCCCGCAGCGACCGCTTCGTGGTGGTCGCCGCCGGCTCCAAGACGACCTCGGAGTACCGCTACCTCGACGCCGACGACCCGGACCCGGGTTTCCGGGTCTTCGCCGAACGCCGCGAAGGTGTCGAGTACGCGCTGGACCACGCGGTGCTCGGCGGCGAGGACCGGTTCCTGGTCACCCACAACGCCACCGGCCCCGACTTCGAGCTGGGGACGGCGCCGATCGCACCCACGCCGGCCGACGCGTGGCGGCCGCTGATCGCCCACGACCCCGCCGTACGCCTCGAGAACGTCGACGCGTTCGCGGGTCACCTCGTCGTGACCCAGCGCAGCGCCGGCCTCACCCAGCTCCGCATCCTCGAGCTCGGTGCCGACCCGGCCGCCCCGGTCACCGACGACTACCTCGTCGAGTTCGACCACGAGATCTACACCGTCGGTTCGGGAAGCAACCCCGGCTTCGACCCAGCCGACCGTCCGGCTCGGCTACACGACGATGGCGGTGCCATCGTCGGTCTTCGACTACGACGTCCGGACCCGGGAGCTCACCCTCCTCAAGCAGGCACCGGTGCTCGGCGGCTACGACCCGTCGGACTACGAGGAGCACCGGCTCTGGGCGACCGCCGAGGACGGTGCGCGGGTGCCGATCTCGATCGTCGCCCGGTGCGACGCGCGCGCGGCCGGCGCTCCGCTGCCGGTCCTGCTCTACGGCTACGGCGCCTACGAGCTCTCCATCGACCCGTACTTCTCGGTCGCCCGACTCTCCCTGCTGGAGCGCGGCGGCGCGTTCGCCATCGCACACGTCCGAGGCGGCGGCGAGATGGGCCGGCACTGGTACGACGACGGCAAGATGCTGGCCAAGCAGCACACGTTCTCCGACTTCATCGCGTGCGGTCGTCACCTCGTCGAGGCCGGCTGGGCGGCTCCGGACACGCTGGTCGCCGAGGGCGGCAGTGCCGGCGGGCTGCTCATGGGCGCCATCGCCAACCAGGCGCCCGACCTGTTCGGCGGCATCGTGGCGGGGGTGCCGTTCGTGGATCCGCTCACCTCGATGCTGGACGCGAGCCTCCCGCTGACCGTCACGGAGTACGACGAGTGGGGCGACCCGGCCAGCGACGCCGCGATCTACGACTACCTCGCGTCGTACTCCCCCTACGACAACGTCGCCGCCGTCGCCTACCCGCCGATCCTGGCGGAGACCTCGATCAACGACACCCGGGTCCTCTACGTCGAGCCCGCCAAGTGGGTCGCGCGCCTGCGCGCGGTCGCCCTGAACGGCGACGACGTGCTGCTGCGCACCGAGATGGCCGCGGGTCACGGCGGCGTCTCTGGTCGCTACAAGGCGTGGAAGGACCGGGCTTTCACCCTCGCCTGGATCCTCGACCGGATGGGCCTGGCGCAGCAGTCGGCCCAGTAGTCGGCCCTGCCCTGACCCATCCGTCTGACCCCGTGCCTACGGATCACCCCTGAGAAGTCCCTGAGATTCCTCTCATGAGGCAACTCATCGGAGCGCTCGAGCGTCGATGAAGGCGTAGGCACCCCGTGTGGCCAGGAATCATCTGGTCACCGGGTGCGTTGTTGGGACGTGGGACCTCCAGGGTCGCACGCAGGGCAAGGAGGACCCCATGGCCATCGACCCGCGAGATCGAAGGTCGCGACAGTGTCGGCCTGTACCTCGACGAGATCGCCCGCAACGCCCTCCTGACGCCGAGGCCGAGGTCGAGCTGTCCAAGACGATCGAGGCCGGCCTCATGGCCGAGGCACCTCCTCAAGGAGGGCCGCTTCGGCCGCCGCAAGGGCGGCGCCCCCGGCCGGGCCACCCAGGAGGAGCTCGAGTGGCTCGCCGAGGAGGGCCGCAAGGCCGTCGACACGTTCATCACCGCCAACCTGCGCCTGGTCGTCTCGATCGCGCGCAAGTACGGCCGCGCCCAGATGCCGATGCTCGACCTGATCCAGGAGGGCAACACCGGCCTGATCCGTGCGGTCGAGAAGTTCGACTACACCAAGGGCTACAAGTTCTCGACGTACGCCACCTGGTGGGTGCGTCAGGCGATCACCCGGGGCATCGCCCAGCAGGCGCGCGTCGTCCGGCTCCCCGTGCACGTCGTGGAGGAGCTCAACCAGGTCGGCGGCGCCCGCCGCACCCTCGAGCGCCAGCTGGGACGCGACCCCGACCCGTCGGAGATCGCCACCGAGCTGGGCATGGACGTCGAGCGGGTCCTCGACCTGATGGCGTGGGGCCGTGAGCACGTCAGTCTCGACTCCCCCGTGGACGAGGACGGCGACACCTCGCTCGGTGACCTGATGGCGCAGGAGACCACCCCCGGACCGGACCTGACCGTCCTCGACGTCGAGGCACGCGACCGGCTCAACAGCCTCGTCGAGCACCTCGACGAGCGCGCCGCCGACATCATCCGGTCCCGCTACGGCCTGGTCGACGGCCGCCAGCACAAGCTGGCCGACATCGGCGTCAAGCACGGCATCTCCGCCGAGCGGGTCCGCCAGCTCGAGCGGGAGGCCCTGCAGAAGCTGCGCCGGATCGCCGACCCCGACCTCGCGGCCTGAGACCTCTTCCCACGAGGAGAGCGGGAGACCCCGGACCTCGGTCCGGGGTCTCCTGCTGTCACGTCAACGCGTCGTAGACCTCGCGCACGCGCGCTCGGAGGTCGTCGAGCGAGCCGACGTTCTCGATGACGTACGTCGCGATGGCGAGTCGGTCCTCGCGGCTCGCCTGGGCCGCGATCCGGGACTCGGCGTCCTCCCGGGTCCACCCGCGGTCCCGGAGCATCCGCTCGACCTGGAGCTCGGTCGGGGCGTCGACGACGATCACGGCGTCGAAGGTGTCGGCGATGCCGGCCTCGGCGAGCAGCGGGATGTCGTGGACGACGAGGTCATCGGGGCCGGCGCTGTGCGCCAGCGCTGCGCTCCGCTCGCCGATGAGCGGGTGCAGGATGCTCTCGAGGACCCGGCGCCGCTCCTCGTCGCCGAAGACGATCGCGCCCAGGGCCGGCCGGTCCAGCCGACCGTCCTCGGTGAGGATCTCCGGACCGAACGCCTCGACCACCGCGGCCAGCCCGGGTGTCCCGGGCTCGACCACCTCGCGGGCGATCGCGTCGGAGTCGATGATGACCGCCCCGAACTCGGCGAGCATCTTGGAGACCGTGCTCTTGCCCGAGGCCACTCCTCCGGTCAGTCCGACGCGCATGGCGTGAGACTAGGGCCGGCCCTGGACGACCGCATCCCACAGCTCCTGGCACCATGCTCACTCATGATGGCCGGGTCCCGCGTCGCCTTGTTGGTCCCCGGCTCCGACACCTACCTCGACGCCGTCCTCGCGCTCCTGGCGGCCGGGGTCGTGCCCATCCCGCTCGACCCGCGGCTGACCGCACCGGAGCGCGAGCTGATCCTGGCCGGGCTCGAGCCGGACCTGGTCGTCACCGATGAGATTGAGCTGGGCGACCTCGCGGCGGCCTACGACCGGCCGCGGCTCCCTCGGGCCAGACCCATGCACGTCACCAGCGGCACGACGGGGACACCGAAGGGCGTGTGGAGCGGCATCCTCGGCGAGGCGGCGGCGACGGCCCTGGTGGCCGAGGAGCGCGACCTCTGGGGCTTCGCCCTCGACGACGTCAACCTGGTGCTGAGCCCGATCTACCACTCGGCACCGCTACGGTTCGCTATGGGCACGCGGCTGGCCGGTGGCCGCGTGGTGATGCCCGGACCGTTCGACCCGGCCTTGGTGACCGAGGCGATCCAGTCCGATCCTCCGACCACGCTGTTCTGCGTCCCGACACACCTTCAGCGGCTGTTCGCTCACTGGGGCGAGGTCGGGGTCCCGGACCTGTCGTCGTTCCGGCTCGTCGCTCACGCCGGCGCGCCGTGCCCGGAGCCGGTCAAGCGCCGGCTCATCGAGCTCTTCCCGGCCGGTTCGACGTGGGAGTTCTACGGGTCGACCGAGGGCCAGTTCACCGCCTGCCGCAGCGAGGAGTGGCTGGCCCGGCCCGGCACAGTCGGCCGGGCGCGCCCGGGCCGAGCGCTGCATGTGGACGAGGACGGCACGATCTGGTGCACGGTCCCCGAGCACGCCCGGTTCACCTACTACGGGGACCCGGCCAAGACCGCGGACTCCTGGCGGGAGCTGCCGAGCGGGCCGGCGTTCACCGTGGGCGACCACGGCCGCCTCGACGACGACGGCTACCTCTACCTCGACGGCCGCCGCGAGGACCTGATCATCTCCGGCGGCGTCAACGTCTACCCGCGCGAGGTCGAGCAGGTCCTCGAGCAGCACCCGGGTCTCACCGACGTCGCGGTGTACGGCGTCGACGACCCGGACTGGGGACAGCGGGTCTGCGCGGCGTACGCCGGCACCGCGACGCCCGTCGAGCTCGACGACTGGGTGCGCGAGCGCCTGGCGCCACCCAAGCGGCCGAAGGCGTGGCACCGGCTCGACGACCTGCCCCGCACGCTGACCGGCAAGGTGCGACGCGACGAGCTGCCTCAGACGTAACGGGCGCTCGGCCACAGCGCCGGGAGGTCGACCTGGGGGAAACGCGCGGCGACCGCGTCATAGACCGGTGCGAAGCGGTGCACGAGCGCGCGTACGGTCTCCTCGGCCAGGTCACCGTCGTGCTTCGGCGAGACGTTCACCTGCCGCTCGACGTCCGGCTGGTGGAAGTCCATACCGAGGAAGTCGCACAGGTCTCGCAGCGTGCTCTCTTCGAAGAGCTGCTCGTAGAAGCCGTAGAACACCTCGGAGGCGAAGGACCGGTCGAGGGTCGCCATGGTGAGGTCGTAGCGGGTGCGCCGGTCGTACTGGTCGGCGTCGACGATCGAGCGCAGCCGGGCCTCGACCGCGCCGTCATCGGTGTTGCCGCTTCGACGGACATCCATCCGCACCGCCGACCAGACCCGCTCGACGGGGTCGCGCATCAGATAGACGGCCACGGGCCGCACCGCACGCGCGGCAAAGCCGTCCCTGACCGCCAGCAGCCGGTCGACCGAGAGCCCCGCGTAGGACGGGGTGATGTCGGCGGTGAGCCGGACTCCTTCGCGGTCCAGGAGACCGGCGAAGTAGTCGAAGTAGGCGTGCGGATCGACCAGGAACCGAGCCCGGTCACCGCCCTGCCTCTCGATCCGCTCCCGAACGACGCGTCCGGAGGGCAGGTCGAGCGCGTCCCAGACGTGGTACTCCTTGCGGAACCCCGGGTCGCACTGCGGCGATGCCTCCAGGTAGCGGTGCAGCCACGCGGTCCCGGCCTTCTGGGCGCCCAGGCCCAACAGGAAGGCTCCACTGACACTGGGGGTCATGCGCAGAAGGTACGGCGGTACTGCTGCGGGCTGACCCCCCGGACCCGGGTGAAGTGATGGCGCAGCGTCGCGGCGTTGCCGAAGCCCACCTCGCTCGCGATCCACTCGACCGACCGGTCGGACTGCTCGAGCAGCTCCTCGGCCCGCTGGACCCGCTGCCGGGTCACCCACGCGTGCGGGGTCGCGCCGGTCTCGGCCCGGAACCGTCGGGCGAAGGTCCGCGGGGACATCAGCGAACGCCGGGCCAGGCTGTCGACGTCCAGGTCCTCCTCGAGATTGGCGATGATCCACTCGAGCAGCGGACCCAGCGTCTCGGCGTCGCAGTCGGGCACCGGGCGGGCGATGAACTGGGCCTGGCCGCCGTCGCGGTGGGGAGGCACCACGATCCGTCGGGCCACCGCGGCCGCCACACCGGCGCCGTACTCGTCGCGCAGGAGGTGCAGCGACGCGTCGATCCCGGCGGCGGAGCCGGCACCGGTGAGCACGTTGCCGTCGTGGCAGTAGAGGACGTCAGGCTTGACCTTGGCCTCGGGGAACATCCGCGCCATCAGGTCGGTGTAGCGCCAGTGCGTCGTGCACTCGCGACCGTCGAGCAGACCGGCGGCCCCGAGCTCGAAGGCGGCCGCGCAGTGGGCGTAGAGCGTCGCGCCGCGCTCGGAGGCGGCCGTGACGGCGCTGAGCACCTCGTCGTCGAAGTCCTGGAACCTGTGCTTGGGGGCGATGCAGACCAGGTCGGCGTCCTCGGTGGCCTCGAGCCCGCGCTCGACGAAGAGGTCGAAGTCGGAGCGGCCTCGCACCCGGCCCGGCCGGGGCGTGCAGATGCGGAAGTCGAAGACGGGGGTGTTGTCCTCCGGGTGCTCAGGCTCGCCCCAGACCTCGACCAGCGAGCCGAGGCCGAAGGGCTCGACGTCGTCCTGGACGATCACGGCGACGGTCTTGAGTGGCACGTCGGCCATGGTGGACCTCATCTGGCAGAAAATCAATGCAGGGTGTCATTCCTGCCACTCGTGGCAGGAATGCATTGGCAGCATGATTACTGCCATGACCGCATTCATCATCATCCTCGCCATCGCGGTGGTCCTGACCATCCAGACCATCCGCCTCGCCCGTCACGACGGCATGGGTTCGACCCGGCCGCCCCGCTCGCACTTCGAGGACCCGCAGTTCCGGGCCCCGGCCGCCGGCTGATCCCGCCTGCTCCCCGCAACGCACGCGAGTGCGGCCAGCCTCAGGCTGGCCGCGCTCGCGGATTCAATGCTTCAGACGGTTGTCCCAGGCGGTCAGGAAGCCCCGCCGGTCAGCTTCTCGCGCAGCGCCTGCAGGGCCTCGTCGGAGGCCAGCGAACCGCCGTCGCTCTCGCTCTCGCCGTCCTCGGAGACCGCGGAGTCGCTGGAGTAGGACGTGGCCTCGCCGGCCTCGACCTCGGCCTTGGCGGCCTCCGCCTGCTGCTTGACGTGCGCCTCCCAGCGCGCGTGCGCCTTGGCGTACTGCTCCTCCCAGACCGCGCGCTGGTCGTCGAAGCCCTCGAGCCACTCGCCGGTCTCGGGGTCGAAGCCCTCGGGGTAGACGTAGTTGCCCTGGTCGTCGTAGGTCGCGGTCATGCCGTACAGCGTCGGGTCGAAGTCCTCGACCTCGGCCGCGGTGGCGGTCTCGTTGGCCTGCTTGAGCGACAGCGAGATCCGGCGACGCTCGAGGTCGATGTCGATGATCTTGACCATGACGTCGTCGTTGACCTGGACGACCTGCTCGGGGATCTCCACGTGGCGCTCGGCCAGCTCGGAGATGTGCACCAGGCCCTCGATGCCCTCCTCGACCCGGACGAACGAGCCGAACGGCACCAGCTTGGTGACCTTGCCCGGCACGATCTGGCCGATCTGGTGGGTCCGGGCGAAGTGCTGCCACGGGTCCTCCTGGGTCGCCTTCAGCGACAGCGAGACGCGCTCGCGGTCCATGTCGACGTCCAGCACCTCGACGGTGACCTCGTCACCGACCGTGACGACCTCGGAGGGGTGGTCGATGTGCTTCCAGGACAGCTCCGAGACGTGCACCAGGCCGTCGACGCCGCCGAGGTCCACGAACGCACCGAAGTTGACGATCGAGGAGACGACGCCCTTGCGGATCTGGCCCTTCTGGAGCTGGGTCAGGAAGCCGTGGCGCACCTCGGACTGGGTCTGCTCGAGCCAGGCGCGACGCGACAGGACCACGTTGTTGCGGTTCTTGTCGAGCTCGATGATCTTCGCCTCGAGCGTCTGGCCGACGTACGGCTGCAGGTCGCGGACGCGGCGCATCTCGACGAGCGAGGCGGGCAGGAAGCCGCGCAGGCCGATGTCGAGGATCAGGCCGCCCTTGACGACCTCGATGACGGTGCCCTCGACGACGCCGTCCTCCTCCTTGACCTGCTCGATGGTGCCCCAGGCGCGCTCGTACTGGGCGCGCTTCTTGGACAGGATCAGGCGGCCTTCCTTGTCCTCCTTCTGGAGGACCAGGGCCTCGACCTCGTCGCCCACGGAGACGACCTCGTTGGGGTCGACGTCGTGCTTGATGGAGAGCTCGCGCGAGGGGATGACGCCCTCGGTCTTGTAGCCGATGTCGAGGAGGACCTCGTCGCGGTCCACCTTGACGATGGTGCCCTCGACGATGTCGCCGTCGTTGAAGTACTTGATGGTCGCGTCGATCGCGGCGAGGAAGTCTTCCTCGGAGCCGATGTCGTTGACCGCCACCTGAGGGGCGTCGAAGTCCTGCAGGGTGCTGGGGTGGAGAGTGGAAGTCATAAGGGGATGTGATCCTCGGATGGGCAGAAGTCGTACGGGCGCATGCGAAGTCCGTTTCACCAGAGAACCGCACCCACAGATCGGGCGACCTCACCAGCGAGCCAGCGTCCACTACGTCTGGGACGCAGGCAGACATCTCACGCAGTGGCCGAGCCTACGCCGCCACGCGCGACCCGGTCCAACTCACGAGGGTGGTTCCGCGGCCCCATGTCGCGCCGAAAGCGGAGTGAGCGAGGAGAAGTCCACGCCGTCATTCTCACCGGCACATCTGGCGGCTACGGTCACGGCATGCCTCTTGCCGTGCTGACCCGCGGTTCGTGAGCACCCCTGAGGACCGGCGTCTCACCAACGACACGCCGAATCGATCCGTGCGAGGGTCGCTGAAGTCACTGACGAGTACTCCGTTCCGTCTCGGCATGGTGGCCGTGGTCCTGGTGACTGTCGTGACCCGCGCGGTCACCGTCTCGCGGTGGTCCTGGTACGCCGACGACTTCGGATGGATGGACTGGGTCGACGACTACTCGTTCGGCGAGTACGTCTTCCAGGTCTACAACGGTCACCTGATGCCCGGGCAGTTCCTGATCACCTGGCTCATCACCACGCTTGATCCGCTGAACTTCACCTGGGTCGTGATCGTGGTCTGTCTCTTCGCCGCCGCGAGCGTCATCGCTTGGGGGTTGGCGTTGCGAGAGCTCTTCGGTGAGAGGCCTCACCTTCTCGTCGCGCTGGTCGTCCTCGGCATGACGCCCACGATGACCGGGGTCAGTCTGTGGTGGTCCACCGCCATTAACGCGTACTCGATCCACACCTCGATGGGTCTGACGGTGTACTTCCTCGCCAGATGGTTCCGTCGAGGGCATCAGCGGCGAGACCGGACGTTGGCAACCCTGGCCTACCTCGGGGGCCTGCTCTTCTGGGAGAAGGCGCTGCTCGTCACGGTCCCGGCATTGTTCGTCGTGCTGCTCCTCGCCGAGGGTCCCTGGAGAGCTCGGCTCAGGATGGCTGTCCGAACCCTGTGGCCCGTCTCCGTGGTCACGGTGGCCTACACGGCCGGCTACCTCGTGGCATCCTCCGGCCTCACCACCGGAACGCCACCACAAGCGCCCGAGGCACGCAGCCCGGGTCACATCCTCGACTTCATCTCTCAAGGGCTCGCCCACCTGGCGCTGCCCTCCCTCGTCGGGGGTCCATTCTCCGGTCTCGACCGTCCCGACATGGTCTACCCCGAGTCCCCGTTGGTGCAGTGGTTGCTTCTCGTGCTCCTGGGCGTCGCGGTGGCCGCGCTGGGTGTCCGGTTCAGGAAGGGGGCCTGGCTCGCACTGGCCATGTCCGCGGTCTACGTGGGGCTGTCCTGGAGTCTCATCATCTTCAACCAGAGACATGGACCGTTCGGTTCTGACCTGGCCCGAGTGAATCGCTACTGGGTGGACAGCCTGCCCGTCGCGCTCCTCACCCTGATGTTCCTGACGACCCCCACCGCCGGTCGCCACAGCGTCGAGAGTCTGCGTCGACCTCTGGACCCGGCGACACGTCGCAGGGCGCACGTCGCGTTGACCCAGGCCCTGGCTGCCGTAGTCGCGCTCACGGCGGTCACGTCGGTCAACGACTGGGCACGAGTGGCACCGTCCTCGCCGAAGCCCTGGACGGACACCCTGGTCGATGATGCGCGCGCCGCCGGAACGGCCACGATCGCCGACGTCGTGGGGCCGCCCGAAGTGGTGGGCTACTTCGTCTTCGGCAACGACGGCAACATCTCCACGCTGCTCAGCACGCTGAATCTTCCGCTGACCTACGACGTGCCGACCGAGCAGTTCCTGCTCGTGGCCGACGACGGACATCTCGTGGCCGCCGAGGTGACGCCCAACGTCACCTCGTTGCCCGGGCCCGACGAGGCGTGCGGCTACCCGGTTGATGCTGGCTCGTCGGTCGAAGTCGCTCTGACCGGGGAGCTCTTCGAGTTCGGCTGGTTCCTCCGCCTGTCCTACTTCACGGAGTCGAACGCGACGCTGCGCATCTCAGGAGACGACGAGCACGTGGACGTCGAGGTGACCCCGGGGCCACCAGGCGGCGAGCTGGCAGTTCGCTATCTGAAGGTCACCAGTGCGATCTCGAGCATTCGGATCGAGGGACTGACCGGTGACAACACCGTGTGTGTGAGCGGTGTCGACGTCGGTCAGCTTGCACCCGAGCGACCAGAAGGGGCCGCCGGCTGACCCAGCGAGGCGCCGAACACCACCGAGCCCGGGATGAGCCGACCGCGCAGGCCGGACCAGCCGCCCCAGACCCGCTCGTGCCCCTCCGGCCACTCCGGCTCGACGAGGTCGGTCAGCACGAAGCCCGCACTCGCGAGCAGGGTGACCCAGTCGCCGAGGGTCCGATGGTGCTCGACGTAGGCCACCCGTGCCGTGGCGTCGTCGACCTCGACGTAGGGCGTGCGATCCCAGTAGGACTGGGTCGCCGTCAGTCCGCCCTCTCCCGGGTCGTCCGGGAACGACCAGCGCGTGGGGTGCGTGACGGAGAACGCGAACCGGCCCCCCGGACGAAGCACGCGGGCGATGTCGTTGACACAGACCTCGATCTCACTGACGAACTGCAGCGCGCCGAACGACGAGAACACGATGTCGAAGCACTCGTCACGGAACGGCAGCGCCGTGGCGGTGCCGAGGACGGACGGGACCAGCACCCCGGTCGCCTCGTCGATCCGCAGGCTGTGCTGGAGTTGGCGCTGCGACAGGTCGAGCCCGAACGCCCGACCACCCACGGATCGCACCCAGCGTGAGCACTGACCCGCCCCCGACCCGACCTCGAGCACGTCCCGGCCGGCCAGCGGACCGAGCACGCCTGCCTCGGCCTCGGTGAGCCCCTCGGGTCCCCACACGAACCCGATGTCCCCGAGGAACGCGCCGTGGGTCGCCTGGTACTCGTCGGCATAGCGGTCCCAGTCCGGACCGTTGGCCCGACGCGACTCTGCCTCGTCGACTGGCCTGCGCTCGACGCGAACGCGCTGCGGCGCGTGGTCCATCACGCTCCTCCGGCAAGGGGACGTCGGCCACGCAGGGCGCCGCGCCGCGGACGTCGGACCCGGGTGACGTTCGTCCGCAGCGACCAGACCAGTGACAACGGGAGATAGGACCCGCGCACCCGACGCCAGATCGGGTGCTGCCTCGCCATCGCGCTGCGCGCCCCGTCCACCGCCCGCCAGTAGTCAGCGGCTTCCGTGGCGTCGGGTGCATCAAACCCGAAGACGAGGTCGTCGCCCTGGTGAGCCAGCTCGGGCGGGATACCGAGGGCTGCCGCCTGCGCCACGCGGGTCGCGTCGACGGGGACCGGCACCCGGAGGTCGATGCCGAGGTCGAGGAGCTCCTGCCACGCGCCGACGATGCGCCGGGACGGGCGCGCCCGGCGCCGCCTCGCCGCACGGCGAGCGACCTTGAGGAGTGGTACGACCTGGCTCACCAGGCCGACCAGGATCACCCACAGCGGCGCTCCGCTGACCGGGAGCGGCGGATCCTGCCCCTCGGCTTGGTCGGCTCGATCCAGGTCCGCGTCGTCGTCGGGCAGCGGGACCTGCTCCTGCGAGTCCGGGTTGTCGGTGTCGTCCGCGGGCAGCTGAGCCTGGACGAAGTCCTCGAGCGACTGAGGTGGCTCGTCGTCGCGGCTCGGCGTCCTGGTGGACATGAAGGTCGAGGTCGGCAGGATGCGCCAGCTGCCGTCGCGCACCCTCAGCTCGACCCACGCGAGGACGTCGCGACCCTGGACCTTGCCGTCATCGGGCGTGAAGGTGCCGACCACGACCCGCGCCGGGACCCGCAGCCGGTTGGCGGCCAACGCCATGAAGGCGGCGTACTGCTCGTCGTTGCCGACGATGCGCTCCCCACCGATGAACTGCGAGGTGAGCCGATCGATGTCGTGCCCCGGGCGTACCTCGAGGGCGCCGGTGCCGTCGCTGTATCGGCCGTTCCTCTGGAGGTAGCGCGCCAGCAGCAGCACCTGCGCGAGCGGGTCGCGGCCGCTCTGGGCGTACGGCGCGAGGTAGTCGTCGAGCGCGCCGCCAGCCGGCTGCAGCGGCGCGTCGACGTCATAGGCCTGCGAGCTCTGCGCGAGCCCGGTGTTGGGAAGGGTCGCCGTGAAGGTGTAGTCGTCGCCCGGCTGCAGACCACCGACCACCATGGCGGTGCTGGTTGCCGGGTTGTAGCGCACGTCCTCGCGCTGAGCACGACCGTCGGCGAAGTCGAACGTGACCCCGGTGAGCTGGCCGGCCAGCGGCAGCCACGCGCCCGTATAGCTCGCCCGCATCTCGACGTTGACCTCGACCTCGTCCCCGGGCAACGGCGCGGACACCACGCTGCCGATCCGTTGGAAGAGGTCGTCCTCGACGTCCTCGACGGTCCGGTTGCCCGCCCGCCACGCCGTCCCGTCGTAGGTGTCCAAGGTGACGAACCGGATGGCGACCTGGGCCTCGAGGCCGGACACCACGAAGAGGGTCCTGGCGAACGCGTTGTCGGGTGAGCCGTCGTCCTGCTGGGTGAAGCGGCGGAAGGACGACAGCGGGTTGTCGAGCTCGTCGATCTGGGCGCCGCTGCCGATGCGGCCACGGAGCACGGTGCGCTCACCGTCGAGCGAGTCGACCGGCACGACCTGGGTGACGACGGTGACCGCGACACCGACGACCAGCCCAGCGGCGACCGCGCGGGTGAGCCGGCCCCGCCCCGCGTGCCGGATCTCGGTCTGACGGGAGAGCGGGTCGTTGGCCCGCCAGGACGCCCACCAGAACGCGATCCCCGCGAAGGCGGCTCCCAGGACCAGCGTCCGCTCCCCCGACTGCAGCGGGCCGAGCAGGATGACGCCCGCTTCGGCCAGCAGGAGAGGCACGACGGGCGCCAGCGGGCGCCTGGTGCGGAAGGCGATCCAGACCGCAGCTCCCGCACCGAGATAACCGAGCGCGTAGGGCAGCACCATCACCGATCCCAGCGGGTCGACCGGCGGGATCGTCGTCAGCAGCTGCTCGCTACCGGTCAGTGTCCCGGTCAGCACGTCGAGGAGCTCCGCGCCCGTCGGCACTCGACCTTGCGAGAACGGCCGGAACGCGGCGACCGCCCCGACCGGGACGTACGCCGCCGCCGCAACCAGCAAGAAGATGTCGGTGCGCGGCCGCGGACCCGCAGCGACGGCCAGCGCGATGACGATGACCACCACAGCACCGGTGAGGCCAGTGGCGAGGTAGTCGCGGCCCGAGAAGGTCTCGTCGAACCCGGCCAGCACGAGCGCGGTCAGAGCCAGGACACAGGTCGCGTCCACGAGCCGCTGCCGGCCACTGCGCGGCGGGGTGCGTGCCACCGCGGGGTGAGGGGTCATGCGGCGACACCCGAGCTGGTGAGGAGGCCCGCGAGGTCATCGAGGCGACCCAGAACGACCGGTCGGAAGCCGCTCACCGTGGTGATCGTGCTGCGCTCGCCGAGGTGGACGCGGACCAGGACCCGCAGTGCGTCGGACGGGAACTCCGAGCCCGCGGTGCGCAGGAGCCCCGGGTCGCAACCCGACCCGGTCACGAGGACCACCAGGCTGCTCGCTCCCCCGGTCGTGGTCGCTCGGCGGGCGCGCTCGCGCAGGTCCGATTCGCCCTGCGTGACCCGACACGTGGCGTCCAACAAGACGTCGACCGATCGTGAGGACGCGTGCAGGTCGCCGCAGACAAGGGTCACGTCGAAGTCGTCGCGCATCGCCCGGACGGCCAGCGACGCCGCGGCAGAGACGGCCACCTCGAACTCAGCGCCGTCGGCGTAGGCGGTCCCCCGGTCGTCGAGGAGCACCGTGGCCTGACTGCGGCGCGTCTCGACGTACTGCCTGACCAGCAGCGTGCTGGCCTTGGCCGACGAGCGCCAGTGGACGTGACGCAGGTCGTCACCCGGCACGTACTCGCGCAACGCGTGGAAGGCCAGGTCGCTGGTCGCCGGGTGGTCGCTCGGCACGCCCTCCAGGTCGCTGATCAGGCCCGGGTCGAGCGCGCGCAGGGCGGTGAGCCGCGGCCGGACGAGCAGCTCCTCGGCCGCAGCCCAGCGCGACCTGCGCCGCAGGAGACCCAGCGGGTCGGTGCGCAGGTGGATCATCGGACCGACCAGGTGCACGCCGCGCGGCATCGGCGGCACCTCGATCGTCTCGGCGCGCTCGGACCCGGGGGGTACCAGCGGCAACCTCACTGACCGGATCTCACCCGCCAGCTCCAACCGGACGGTCGGACTGACCAGGGGCAGCCACAGGGCGCGCACGCCTATCTCGGCGCTCGCCGGCTCTCCGGCGCTCACCCGGTTGGGGTCGAGCCGGAGCCGACCGCGGGCAGGCTGCGGGAGAAGCACCATCAGGAGCCCCGCCGCGAGGAGACACCCACCGGTCGCGGCGACCACACCGAACTCCAGCCAGCCGAGCCAGTGGTGGGTCGCCCACGCGAGCAGGCTGACCAGGAGGACCGCGCGGCCGACCGTCGTCAAGACCCCGGCACCGATGCTCACGGTCTCGACGAGTCGGCGGCCCAGGCCACGCACGACCCTGGCCAGGGTGAGTCCTCCGCTCCGAAGCCGCCCTGCAGGTGACAACGGATCAGGCCCGGTCCATCGGGGGCGGAACGACCGCCATGAGCTGCGCGATGACGTCATCGACCGTGACGCCCCGGAAGGCGGCCTCGGCGTCGAGGACCAGCCGGTGGCAGAGCACCGGCGAGGCGAGGGTGGCGATGTCCTGCGGCACGACGTGGGGGCGGCCGTCCGCGACCGCCCAGGTCTTGGCCACCCGGATCAGCGCCAGACAACCCCGGGCCGACAGGCCGAGCCGAACATGCTCGAGCTCACGGGAGGCCTCGGCGAGCTGACGCACGTAGGTCACCAGCGACCGGTCGACGTACACGCGGTCGGCGATCTGGCTCATCTCCTGCACGATCGCGCCGTCGATGACCGGCTCGAGCATGGCCGCGCGGTCACGGATGCCGGAGCTCATCAACAGCTCCTCGGTCGACTCCGCGTCGGGATAGCCCACCGCGGTCTTCATGAGGAAGCGGTCGAGCTGGGCCTCGGGCAGCCGATAGGTGCCGGCCTGCTCGATGGGGTTCTGCGTCGCGATGACCATGAAGGGACGGGGTACGACGTGGGTGACGCCGTCCACGGTGACCTGCCCCTCCTCCATCACCTCGAGCAGCGCCGCCTGGGTCTTCGGCGACGCGCGGTTGATCTCGTCGGCCAGCACGAGCTGGTGGAACACCGGGCCCGGGTGGAACTCGAATCGGTTGTTGTGCTGGTCATAGACGGTGATCCCGGTGATGTCCGAGGGCAGCAGGTCCGGCGTGAACTGGATGCGCGCGTGGGTGCCGGCAAGGCTGTTGGCCAGACCCCGCGCCAGCATCGTCTTGCCCGTGCCCGGGAAGTCCTCCAGCAGCAGGTGACCCCCCGACACCAGGCAGGTCAGCGTGAGCCGGATGACATGCCGCTTGCCGAGCACCGCCCGGCCGATCGTGTCGGTCACCAGATCGAACGCCTCCTTGACCCACGCCGCCTCCTGCGCGCTGGGCGGTCCGGTCGGCTCCAGCACCGCCGGAGTGACGGTCGGCGCCGCGGCCGGGACGGTCAGGGGGTCGGACGACATGCCGGTCATCGTAGGTGCGCGGCGAAGTCGGCTGGGGCGTTCACGCGAGGTCAGGGACGCACCGGTAGTAGGCAGAACTCGTTGCCGGACGGGTCGAGGTACGACGTCCACGGCAGGTCGCCCCAGTCGGTGCGGAGCTCGCGGCCGCCCCGCTCGACGATGCCGGCCACGATGTTCTCGGCATCGTCGTCCACCTCGAGGCGCAGGTCGAGGTGCCGCCGGTTCTTGGTCGTGCCCTTGGGGGACGCCTCCGGTCTCAGCTCGATCACGGGACCACACTGCGAGGGATCGCGCAGCGACCAAGGAGCAGTCCGCGTCCAGCCGGTCAGCCATGCCCAGAAGCCGACATCGCGGTCCGGATCGGCCGAGTCGAGCCACACCGCTACCAGCGGTCCCGTGTCGGCGTACGCCGACGGGTCGTCCAGGACGAGGAGCGGGTTCCCGTCCGGGTCGACCGTCGTGCCGGCGTGGGTGAAGGCCAGCTGGAGCCGATGCGGCTCGGTGGGTGGGTCGCTGACGGCCTGGAAGCACAGGTCGAGCTCGGGGCCACCGGCCACGGAGAGCCGTGTCTCGAAGATGTCGGGCGCATCGGTCAGCCGCTCGCCGGCGACCAGCTCCTCGTAGAACCGACCTAGCCGTTGCGGCTCGAGGGCGTCGAAGACGAGGTTCTCCAGATACACGGAGCCACCGTAGGTCAGTCAGCACTAGGGTTCCGGCGATGGACGACGACGAGCTCCGCCGGTCCGCGGCTCTCGAGGAGCGGCACTGGTGGTACTCCGGCCGCCGTGCTCTGATCCGTCGCCTGATGAAGAAGGTGCCAGCCGGGCGCGCCATCGACGTCGGCCCCGGACCCGGCGGGAACGCTGCGGTGCTGCGCGACCTCGGCTGGGAGGTCACCGGTGTCGAGCTGACCGAGACCGGAGCCGAGCTGTGTGCGCGCAGGGGCGTCGCCGTCGTGCGCGGCGATGCGACCCGGCTTCCCGTGGCGGACGAGCGCGTCGACCTGGTGATGTCCACGGACGTGTGGGAGCACGTCGAGGATCACGAGACCGTGGCGAGCGAGTCGTTCCGGGTGCTGCGCCCGGGGGGTCGGTTGCTCGTCGCAGTCCCCGCAGGCAAGGACATGTGGAGCGGTCACGACGTCGCGTTGGGGCACGTGCGCCGCTACGAGCGCCAGGAGCTGCTGGACCTGGTCGAGAGGCACGGCTTCGTCGTCCACGACATCGCGTCGTGGAACGTGCTGCTGCGTCCGGTCGCCACGTGGCGCCGTGGCGGCAACCAGGGGGTGCCGGACGAGGGCCGCAGCGAGATGGAGGAGGTCGCCGGGCCGGTCAACGCCGGACTGCGCGCCGCGATCGCCGTCGAGTCGCTGCTGCCGGTGGGCGGCCTGCCTGGCCTCAGTCTGGTCGTCCGCGCGTTCCGTGCCTGAGCGCCTCGGCGATCTGGTCGGTGCGGTCCTGGCTCTCCACCAGCTGGCGCAGCAGCCAGAGCCGCAGCACAGCTGCCAGCGCTCCGACGACATAGAGACCCGTGCCCACGACGGTCACCGCGAGGAACACCAGTCCCAGGGCGATGTTGGTGAGGATGTCGAGCTGCGACTCGACCGTGCGGGTGGCGTTGAAGGCCAGGAAGGTCCCGACCAGTCCGACCACCACCAGTGCGATGCCGAGACCGCGCGAGAGCTTGTCGGACCTCGCCGAGTCGACCTTCATCTTGCGCTCGGACACCGCCGCGGTGAACGCGGCGCTGCGGTCCGAGGACCCGTTGGTGGTCATCTGGTCATCCCCCTAGGTAGGCGGTGGAGAGGTCGGCGGCGATGTCGGCAGGAGGGCCGACCGCGGTGATGCGTCCGTTGATCATGACGGCGGCTTGGTCGGCGATCGGTAGC
Source organism: uncultured Actinomycetota bacterium (assembly GCA_963802315.1). GTDB lineage: Bacteria > Actinomycetota > Actinomycetes > Propionibacteriales > Nocardioidaceae > Nocardioides. The sequence continues at coordinate 122,546 of CAWDIF010000002.1, read as the reverse complement.
ACCGTACGCGCGAACTGCTCGGCGACCAGGACGGAGATGCCCTCCTCGACCAGCTGCGCCACGGCGGCGTAGATCTGGGCGACGATCATCGGCGCCAGGCCCATGGACAGCTCGTCCAGGAGCAGCACGGCGGGACGGGTCGCGAGGGCACGCGAGAGCGCGAGCATCTGTTGCTCGCCCCCGGACATCGAGCCTGCGAGCTGGTTGCGCCGGTCGGCGAGCACCGGGAACCTTTCGAACGCCGCGTTCTCGACGGCGGCGCGCTCGAGCCCGGTGCCCGTGGCGAGCCACAGGTTCTCGCGCACCGTGAGATTGGCGAACACCCCGCGACCCTCGGGGATCGTGCAGACACCCAGTGCGGTCGCCTCCTCGGCCGAGATGCCGGCGACCGAGCGGCCGGCGTAGCGCACGTCGCCCGCCACCGGTGACATCAGCCCGGCGGCGATTCTGACGGAGGTGGACTTCCCGCCGCCGTTGGGCCCGAGCAGCGCGACCACCTGGCCCGCACGCACGACCAGGTCGACACCGTGCAGGACCTCGATGGCACCGTACGCCGCGCGCACGCCGACCAGCTCCAGGACCGGCGGGGACTCGGCCAGGGCCTCGTCTGTCACGGCCAGCTCGGCGATGCTCATCAGGAGACCTCCGCTCCGATGTAGGCGGCGACCACCTCGGGCGCGGCCCGCACCTCGTCCGGGGTGCCGGAGGCGATCAGGCGTCCTCGGTCGAGCACGTGGATCGTCCGGCACAGACCCATGACGAGGGGCAGGTCGTGCTCGACCAGGCAGATCCCGAGGCCGTCGTCGGACAGCCCGCGCAACAGGGTGGCAAAGTCCTCGGTCTCCTGCTCGGTCTGACCCGAAGCGGGCTCGTCGAGCAGCAGGAGGCGAGGCCTGGTCATCAGCGCCCGAGCGACCTCGACGACGCGAGCACGACCGGTCGGGATCTCCGAGACCTCCCGGTCCGCGATCGGGGCCAGCCCGGTGAGCTCGAGCATTCGGTCGGTCTCGGCATTGACGTCGTAGGCACCGCGGTGCCGGGCCCTGACGATGTCACCGGCGACCCGGACGTTGTCCCGCACGCTCAGCGTCAGGAACAGCTCGAGCCGCTGGAACGTCCGGGCGATCCCGAGGTGTGCGCGCTTCGCCGGCCCGCGCCGGGTGATGTCGGTGCCCTCGAACAGCACGCGACCCGATGTCGGGCGCTGCATGCCGGTGACCACATTGAACAGCGTCGTCTTGCCGGCACCGTTGGGCCCGATCAGGCCGGTGATGGTGCCGGGTTCGAGCACGAGGCGCACGTCGTCGACGGCGGTGGTGCCGCCGAAGCGCACGGTGACGCCATCGACCCCGAGCAGCGACTCAGGCATGGACACGTTCCCTGACTCCCGCGGTCAGACCCAGGGCAGCGTCGAGCTCGACCCGCTGGTCCGCGTTGAGCCGTTCGCCCAGCCCGCGCAGCTCGGGCACGCCCAGTCGCGCCCGGGTCCGCTCCTCGATCTGCGCCGGACTGAGCACGACCGCGGGCATTCGGGCGGCCCCCACTCCGGGCAATGTGCAGACCAGCAGCATCGTCAGGAGCGCGAAGCTCCAGTCACCGATCACCTCGTTGAGGTTGAGCACGACCAGTAGCGCCGCGACCGATCCGCCTGCGTAGAGCACGGGCCGGGCGTTCAGCAGCGGTCGGTACGCGGAGCAGAGCGCGTGGACGACCCCCGTGGGGTTGCGACTGACGCTCAGGCCGGTCAGCGCGATCGCGAGCCCGCCCAGGTGGGCGAGCACCGTGTACGTCGGCGCCAGCGCGGCGTTGCCCTCGGCCAGGCCGCCGGTGGTGCCGGCCAGCGCGGTCAGCCCCACGCCCACCACGACGCCGCCGAACAGCGCCCCGCTGACATAGCTGACGCCACCGACGACGACGAGCATCACCAACACCAGGCTCTGGGTGATGAGGAAGTCGTCACCCGAGACGGACCCCTGCGCCGAGGCCAGCAGCACTCCCCCAAGGCCGGCCATCGCTGCTGAGAACATGAACACGCCGAGCTTGAGCAGGACCAGTCGCTGGCCGAGCATCGCAGTCGCCGCGGGGCTGTCTCGCATGGCGACCAGCCGTCGTCCGTAGCCGCTGTTGCGCAGCGCCACGACCAGCACGCCGAGCACCGAGAACACCGCGGCCAGGGCGACGAGGAACGTCGTGTTCTCGTCCAGGTCGAGCGGACCGATCTGCGGCCGCGGCACGATCAGCCGAGCGTTGGGGAACAGCGCGATGTCCAGACCGAACCAGTGCCTGACGTTGATCTCGCGCAGCACCAGGGTCGTCATGACACCACCGAACGCGAGCGTCGCCAGCGCGAGGTAGAGCCCACGCAGCCGAAGCGCCGGCAGTGCGACCAGACCGCCCACCAGGGCGGTCGCCACGACGCCGGCCACGATGCCGACCCAGGTCATCCGGGAGTCGACGCCGATCCCCTCGATGCCGGAGTGGTAGGCCACCATGATCCCGACCGCACAGAACGACAGCGGCACCAGGTTGATCTCACCGGCGTAGCCGGTCAGCGGCACCAGCGAGAGCGCGATGATCGCGAACGCCAGAGCGTTGACCCAGGGGCCGATCATGATCGGGCTCGCGATCTTGCCGAGCAGGAAGACCAGCGCGACGAAGACCACGGCCCACCCGAGCGCCTGGTGCACCGACGGGACGCGAGGGCGTTGACGGCTCCGCTGCTGCACCGCACCTCGGAGCCGGTCCTGAGGCAGGAGCAGCAGGACGATGAAGAGCAGGATCACAGGCAGGGCGCCGCGCAGGTTGGAGACCCAGTCGAAGCGGGTGGGCGCGTAGCCGACCATGTAGGTCGCCGCGAGCCCCAGCACGATCGCACCCACGAACGTCCGCGGGATGCTGCGCAGCCGTCCGAACATGGCTGCGGCGAAGGTGTCGATGATGAGCAGGGTGAGGGTGCTGGCCTCCAGCGAACCGCCGGCGACCGGCGTCACGACGACACCGGCGAAGGCCGCCAGCGCCGCGCCGAACGCCCAGCTGGTCAGGGCGATCCGCTGTGGGTTGAAGCCGTTGAGGCGCAACAGGTCCGGATCGTCGACCACCCCGCGCATCGCCACGCCCGTGCGGGTGCGGGTGAACAACATCCGCAGCCCGACCGCCAAGGCGATCGCGGCGACGACGATCAGGATCTCGCCCCAGCGCACGGTGGTGCCGAGGAGGTCGACCGAGTTGGTGTTGCCGAGGAGCAGCTCCACCTTGCGCGGCTCGCTCGGCTCCCAGATCCACAGGGACAGCTGGACCATGCCGAGCAGCACCGAGACTGTGACGATCACCTTGGTGACCTCGTCGACGTCTCTCAGCCCCTTCATCAGCAGCTGGTAGAGGCCCATGCCCATCAGCGGTCCGATGACACCGACCACCAGCAGCAGCGCGACAACCGTCGGCAGTCCCCACGGCACCGTGAGCTGCCAGTACAGGAACGCGGACAGCATCGCCTGCGCGCCGTGCGCGAGGTTGAAGATCCCGGAGGTGGTGTAGGTCAGCACGAGTCCCGAAGCCGCAATGGCGTAGACCGCTCCGAGGATCAGGCCGAGGATCGTGTACTTGAGGAACTCGTCCACGGATCAGGCACTCCCCTTCCGGGAAGGCTCAGCCCTCCGGGACGATGATGTCGTCAGTGAGGTACGTCGTGGCGATCCGGTCCTCGTTGAGCTCGACTCCCCACGACTCCTCGGGGGTCGCGAGTGCCCCCTCGGCGCAGTAGAACTCACCCTTCGTCGCCGGAGCGATCTGCTCGTAGGTGCCGCCCTTGAGCTGCATGATGATCGCGCAGCGCGGGGGCTCGTTGCCGCCCGGGTTGGCCTCCGCGTGCAGACCGCCACCGGTCCAGGTGGTCACCTGGGAGAGCTCGTTGACCATGCACTGGCGGGTCAGGTCGGCGCCGCAGGCCTTGGCTGCGGTCGCCCACAGCAGGAACGCCGAGGTCGACTGCATGCCCAGCAGGCCCGTGGTCGCGTCCGGGTTCTGGGCCATGACGGCGAGGTAGTCGGCCACGGCCGGAACCGCATCGGCGTTCTCGAAGGGCTGGAACTGCATCGTGACGTTGACGCCCTCGGTGAGCCCGTCGATGTTGGCTGACTTGACCACGTCGGCGTACCACGTCGCGTCGGTGAGCAAGGTCGGTGCGAAGCCCTCGACCCGCATCGCGTCGAGGAACGAGAACGTCGCCGGGGTGGGTGTCCCCTGGTCGAAGAGCACCGTGGCCCCACAGTCCTGGAAGCGCTGGACGAGCGCGCGGTAGTTGTCTCCTCCCGCGGACTTCAGCACCACGCCACAGCCCGCCTCGGACGCGCCCGCCTCGGTCATCACGGCGAGCGTGCGCTGCTCGGCCAGCTGGGTGAACGGCGAGTCGTGACCGATGAAGTCGAAGCTGGCTGCCTCGGGGTAGGTCGCGAGAGTGAGCTCAGCGCGGGCAACGCTGAGCTGGTCCACCGGGTACGGAAGCGGCGCGTAGCTCATCGGCGCGTTGGTGGCGCTGCCGGAGAGGGCGAAGCCGGGGACCATCGGCATCCCGCAGGCGATCCGGTCGGCCTCGATGTCCTCGTCTCCGGCGAAGCCCTGGCCGACGAGCATGAAGTCCTGCGCGCACGACTCGACGATCACCTGGGCGGCGTTGTCGAGCGCAGCGTCATATCGGTGGCCGACGATCTCGCGGCCGTTGATGCCGCCGACCGAGTTGCACCACGCGATCATCTCGTCGATCGCGTCACCCATCTCGTCGTTGAGGCCGGGCGCGTTGGCGTAGCCGGAGTCGTCCCCGTAGCCGATCGCGATCGAGTCGTCGGTCACGCCCTGGTCGGTCGCGCCGGAGGCGTCACCCTCACTGCAGGGAGACTCGATGTCCCCGAAGGTATCGGTGGGAAGGTCCGCGACAGCGCTGCTGCCATCGACATCAGGGTCGTCGCTCGACCGATCGGAGGAGCAGGCGCCGGTGAGAAGCACCAGCGCTGTGGCGACCACACCCAGGCGAACTCCCAGCTCTCGTGCCTGACGACGGTTCCCTGCACGCATGTTCGGCTTCCTCCCTCGCTGCGGCCCCCACCGTGACGGCGATCACAATCAAACCGCACCGTCACGGCTGGGGGAAGAAGCAGTTTGCGTGTCTGAGCAAATTGTGTCCGTCTTGTTGCCGGAGACCGATTCCAGCGCACGGGGGTCAACCCCTAGCGTCACCTGGGTGACCGTCCCCGCACGACGTCCCGGGCCCCGCAGCGACGTCGATGTCCCCTCGGCCCTCGTGGACGCGGCCGAGATGCTCTTCGGCAGCTCGTCGGTCGACGGGGTGTCGCTGCGGGCAGTGGCCCGCCGGGCGGGCGTGGCGCCGGCGGCGCTGACGCACTACTTCCCGGACAAGAGCGCTCTCGTGGAGGCCGTCCTGCGCCGCCGTGCCGACCCGGTCGGCGAGGAGGTCCGTGCCCGACTGTCGGCTCTGGTCGAGGGGGACGACGACCTCGGGGTGCGCGACCTCGTCGAGGCGGTCATCCGCCCCTTCGTGGACGTGCTGAACCACGATCCGGTAGCCGGACTGGCGTGGATGAAGCTGTTCACCTCGCTGGGCCTGGCCGAGGAGCCCATGTGGATGCGTGGTGTGGGGCGCGCCCCGAGCATCGCTGATCTCTATGCCCAGGTGCTCCAGCGGGCGCTGCCGGGCATCCACGGCGACGAGCTCTACCGTCGGGTCGGGATCGCGATGTATTCGATGCTGAGCGCCCTGGCCGGTGTGGACCTGCCGGGCTACGGGCACCCGATCTCCAGCGAAGGGCTCGACCCACGCTTCGTCGACCGGCTGGTCCTCTTCACCAGCGCCGGGCTGGCCGCCGCGGAGTAGTCCTACTGGTCGGAGGACTTGGCAGCCGCGTCCTCGTCGCGGTTGCGCCGGTTCAGGAGCACACCACCCAGCAGCAGCAGCAGCCCGAGGACCACGCCCACGAGCGGCACCGTCGTCTTCACCAGGGAGAGCGAGGACGCCTTGCCCTCGTACTCGTCGACGTTGGCCTTGACCTGCGCGTCGGTGTAGGAGAACTCGCCGCCCGAGGTCGTGATCACGGTCTCGCCGTCGCGGGCCAGGGTGTTCTGGGTGTCGGAGACGCGGTCGATCACGGCACCGGTCACCGGCTCCACCCAGTGCTGGGTGGTCGTCGAGTACTGGATCTCGACCTCGATGGCATCCCCGGTCTCGCCGATCAGGGACGCCGGGATCTCACGGGTACCGACGGTGGTCGTGGGCACTTCGTACTTGAACTCGTAGACCTTGAGGCCCTGGATCTCGTCCTCCTTGACGAACTTCGTCGTCACGGCCTGGCCGAGCGTGGAGTCCCACCACTTGTAGTCCTGCTGCTCGGTGCCGAAGGGGTACTTGGAGACCTGCCCGCTGCGCTTGACCTCCTCGCGCTCGCCGTCGGTGGTCTCCTCGAAGCCACCGCAGCAGTTGATGGCCTCACCGGTGAACGCGTCGAAGGCGTAGCGCTCCGCGCTGCGGGAGCGGATGTTGCCGAGCTGGTCACGGTAGGAGGTGGTGCTCGCCCAGACACGGGTGCCGTCGCCGGCGTCCTTGGACGCCTCGACGTCACCGACGGTGCGGTTCGCGACGCTCAGGTCGGCGGAGACCTCCTTGAGGGTGGAGAGGTCGAGGATCCTCGCGCCCGTCGCCGAGAGCGACGTCACGCTGTTCTGGTCGATCGGTGCCACGGCGAGTGCCGGGTAGGCGTAGAACCGAGCCAACAGGCCCGTCACCACCAAGAACGCACCGATACCGGCCAGGATCGGCCCCAGTAGACGACGCATCGAATTTCCTCCCTCTAGTCGTGCTACCGGCAGGTAGCACGACAACCCGGACGGACACTAGCAGGAGTGACGGTCGTCACCTAGCCTCGCGACCCCCGCAATTTGTGCAGCCGGCCAGATCACTCGGACACGGCCTGCAGCACCGCGTCGAGGGCCTCCGCACGCATCCGGTCCCACCCGAATCCACCCGCCCACGCCCGGCACTCGGCACCGGTTCGGTGACGAACCTGCGCGTCCTCGAGCCGCGACAGCGCGCTGTCGAGAGCGTCCGCCAGCACGTCGACCAAGCGCTCCGGGTCAGCCTCCGCCGGCGCATCGACCAGCCAACCCGTGCGTCCCGGACGGACCGAGTCACGCATGCCGGGGACGTCGCGGGCCAGGGTCGGCACGCCGTGCGCCGCAGCCTCGAGCACCACCTGCCCCCAGCCCTCGGCGTCTGAGGCACACACGTGCAGCCGGGCGCTGCCCAGCACCCTGGACTTCTCGGCCTCGGGCAGGAAGCCATGGATCCGGACCGACCCGTCGAGCCCCAGCTGGTCGACCAGGTCCGAGACCGCCGGCAGCTCAGGTCCAGTCCCGACGAGGTCCAGCGTGGCTCCGGGGCGATGCTCGAGCACGCGGGCGAACGCCCGGACGATCAGGTCGGTGCGTTTGTGGGCGACCAGCCGACCGAGGACGACGACTCGCTCCCCCGCCGGCCCTGCACCGGGCGGGCTCGTCGGTGCATCCGCTCCGTTGTGGACCACCCGCACCTCGCCTCGCCACCCCAGCTGCGCACGCATCTCCGCGACCGTCGACTCGGACACCGCGATGGTGGGCACGTCGCGGTAGACCACCGGCATCAGTCGGCCCTCCAAGAACCTGCCGAGATCCGAGAGCGGCCTGGGCAACGCGAGCCGGAACTGCTCTTGGTGCACGTGGTGCACGAACAGCACCACGACGGCCCGACGTCCGAGCACCAGCGGCGTGAACGAGGGGATCCCGCAGTCCATGTCCACGACCACGTCCGGGCGCCGACGCCGCAGCCGCTCGCCCAGCAGCCGCGCCCAGACACCGAGGTAGAACAGGTACTGGCCTCCTCGGCGGCGTACAACGATCCCGTCCCGGGTCTCACGTGCCGACTGGCCCCTGTCCCGGGCGGTCCAGAACTCGACCGCGGCGCCGGTCGCGACGAGCGCGAGTGAGAGCTCCCACGCGTAGCGCTCGCTGCCGCCCGCGAGGCGATGCCACGGGTCCCGCCAGTTGATCACCACCACTCGGTGGTCGACCAGGCTCACGCCTCGACGACGGGAGCCAGGTCTGCGGCGGCGGCACCGGGTGCCTGCCGAAGCACCGTCACCTCGGCGGTGCCCGGTGTGTCCTTGAGGAGGCGCGCGATGACACCGAGGTCCCAGAAGGCGACCGCCCCGTGCCGGAACGGCTGGAACGTCGAGCCGGGTACGTCGTCCCAGGTCACCGGGAACTCCACGACTCGCGCGCCACGACGCTGCGCGCGACCGATGACCTCGACGTCGAAGGAGAAGCCTGTGGATCGGAGGTCGGCGAAGACCGCCCGGGCCAGGTCACCACGGAAGACCTTGAAGCCGCATTGCGTGTCGGCGATCCCGGGGGCGATCTCACGGGTGCAGCGGCGATAGATCCGCGCCCCCAGGACCCGGGCTGGGCTGTGACGCTCGGTGGTGACCGAGCCGGGCACCGCCCTGGAGCCGATGGCCACGTCAGCGCCCGCGTCGATCACGCGGACCCCGTCGGCCAGCGCCTCGAGCCGGGTAGCCCCGTCGGCGTCCATGAACGCGACGATGTCGGCGGTGGTGCCACCGATGCCCGCACGGACTGCGGCGCCCTTGCCGGGCTCATCGCAGCGGATGACCTTGACCGGCATCGCCGGTGTGTGAGCGGCGGTGGCGACCAGGGCCGTGTCGTCGGTGCTGCCGTTGTCGACCACGATCACCTCGAGCGCGCCGGGTGACTCCCCGGCCGCGAGCACGTGGGCGCGCAACGCCTCCAGGGTGCGCGGGAGCCGCGCCGCCTCGTTGCGAGCGGGGATGACCAACTGCATCCGGGCAGGCCCGGATCAGTTGTCGGCGTAGCTGTAGAGGCTGTTCTGGGCCACACCCTCGGGGTCGCCGTTGTAGGCGGTGACACCGCCGATGACCGAGAACAGCGCCAGCACTCCACCGACGGCTCCAGCGATCGCGACGTTCATTCAGCACCCCTCCCATGGTCGACAGCGGGCTCACCATACACCCGGCGGCGCGCGAGGGCAGCCGCCGCGACGAGGCAGGTCAGACCAGCCAGCACGTCGCCGATGACCATGGCTGAGCGTCCTCGCGTGCCGAGCGAGTCCGGGGTCGTCGGCCCCTCCAAGGCCACCAGCGTGAGGCCGCGCCCGTCGTGCAGCAGCCGTCCGGGCGGAGCGTCCTCGGCGCTCAGACCGTTGGCCTTCTCGACGAGCACGCGGCCCACGCCGAGGGCCGTGAGGTCAGCGACAGGGTCATCGGCCTCGAGCGCTCTGGTGACCGCGGCCAGCCGCGGGTCCTCGTTGTCGAGCACGTCGCTGCCCTTCGTCGCGCCGAGATAGATCCGGTCGTCGATGAGCACCTCGCCCTCGAAGAAGCGGGGCGCCGGGTCGAGCTGGGCACGTGAGTCGTTCCAGCCGAACCCTCGGTAGGTGCCGGTCCACGGCAGCACCACGGTGGCGCCGCCGCGGTCCCGGACGTCCGCGGCCAGCACGTCCGCGACCCGGAACCACTCGGCGGGGTAGGCCACCGGTCGCAGCTCGCCGCCGAGCCCCCACGCCATCGACGGGAGGCACAGCACGGGCAGCAGCGCGACTACGACCGCGACCGCTCGCAGCGCTTCGCGGCCGCGGCTCCCGGCACGCCAGAGCGCGTCGACGACCACCGCGATGCCCGGGAGCAGCACGAGCACCGCGGGGCCCAGGAACCGGTGGCTGTCGCGGAGCGCGGCCAGGGCGCTCAGCCGCTGGGCTGCGGAGTCCAGGGTGTCGGTGAGCCCCGGGAGGGCGGGCAGCACCGTGAGGCTGACGGCCACCGCAGCCAGGAGCGCCAGAGCCCCGTGGGTCCCGTCACTGCGCGTGCGCCAGAGCGCCACCAGTGCGAGCACCGTGGTGAGGCACGAGAGCAGCACGACGAGCGCCAGCGTGCGCTCGGCGGGCACCACCGACGTCTTCCAGATGCCGCCCAGCGATGCGACGCTCGGCAGCAGTCCGGCGCCGGACTCGGCACGGGCTGCGAACGCCGCGAACTGAGCTCCGGGCGACTGGATCCGGTCACCACTGACCACGGAGGGGACGAGCCACGGCAGGTTCACCAGGACCGCGATGCCCAGGACCAGGAGCACCGGTCGTGCGCGACCGGCCACGACCACGACGCAGAACGCCGTCAGCGCACCCAGGAGCGCCGAGGCCGGAGACCACAGTGCGGTGAAGCCGAGCAACAACGTCAGGAGCGGCCACCCCGAACGGGCGTCCTCGCGCAACCGGACCGCGGCCAGGACGACGTACGGCAGCGCGGCGTAGCCGACGACGGACCCCCACTGGCCGATGCTCAGCCGCTCCAAGACCCACGGGTTCCAGAGGAACAACACGATCGCCGCGCTGCGGCCGGGCGCGCCGCGGTCGCGGACCAGAAGCCCCGCGCCGGTGCCTGCGAGCAGGAGGGTGCCGAACAGGAGCGCCTTCTGCACGAGGTCACCAGGGACGACCGAGGTGAGCAGCCAGAGCACCGCATCGCCCGGGACGAAACGAGGGGCGGAGCCGTCGAGGGCCAGCCAGGCGTCCTTCCAGGGCTGGTGCGGGACGAAGACCATGTCGCCGCGAAGCCCGTAGCCACGGCCCAGCAGCAGGGGGCCGAGCACGAGCAGCGCGAGCGCCGCCGACAGCGAGAGGTCGACCAGGCGGTCGCGCCGGGCGCCGCTCATGTGACCGTCGGCTCCGAAGACTCGCGGACGAGCACGATGCCCATCGCGAGCATCAACCCCACCCCCGACAGCAGGTCGGCCGCCGGGTGGTCCGCACCCTCGCCGAGGTGCAGTGACATGGCCACGACGAGCGGGCCGGCGGCCAGCATCAACCCGGCGAGCCACAGCCCCGGCCGACGCCACCCGAGGACTGCGAGTCCGGCGGCGAGGACGAGACCCGTGGCCGCGGGGACACCGCCGAGGACCCAGGCGGGGACCGAGGCGGCGAGGAGCACCGCGGCCACCAGGCCGCGCCGCTGAGCGCGCGGCTTCAGGTCGCCGGGCTGTGCCTCCGGGCCGAGCCGGGTGCGCAGGAGCAACACCAGGGCGAGTCCCAGGAGGCCGAGCGCGACCGCGAGGCCCGAGAAGAGCAGGACCACGTACGACCGCTCGGGGGCATAGCGGATGACGAGCGAGCCACCCTCTCCCTCGGGCAGCCGCCAACCCTGGGCCCAGCCATCCACACGTTGCACGGGAAGCGGCACGCCGTTCAGCTCGGCGACCCAGCCCGCGTTGTAGTTGCGGGTGGTGCGGAGGACCGACGCGTCTCCGGGACCCAGCGTGAGCTCCTGGCTGCTGGGCTCGTCGGTCAGGACCTCGAGGTCGCGTGGGACTGCGGGCGCCGTGGTGTCGGAGCTCGAGCGCAACGCGACCACCACGGGCTGGAACTCATCGGTCGAGATGACTCGGATGCGGTGGGTGCCCGGCGTGAGCTTGAGTTCCCCGCCACCGGCGCCCTGGTCGTCGCAGAGCTCCAGGTCGAGCGGACCGGCCGACACCACGTTGCCCATGAAGCCGTCGACCGCCGTGTCGTACCTCGTGCCGTCCAGCTCGACGGGCGGCCCGAATCCACACGGCGCACCGGTGCGGGTCGCACCGTCGAACGGCAGGGCGAGCCCCCTGGGGCCCAGGTAGAGCTCGCTCATGCCGATCGGCGACAGGCCCCGGGTGGGGTTGCGGAAGGTCATCGTGAAGCGCTGGGCGCGGAGCGGTTCGAACGATCCGAAGTCGCCCAGCTCCACGACACGTGTCTCACCCCCGCCACGGAGGACGACCTCGGTCGGGGTCACCGCCGGTTGGGCGGGCTGCGCCACACCGATCCGCGAGACGGTCCGCGGCCTCGCGAAGTCGACGGTCAGCGTGGGGTCCGCGTCGAACGGTTCGGCGATCCAGCTGGTCGCGCCACTGCCGTCATAGCTCATCCGCGCAGACACTGTGGGGTCCTGGGCCAGGGTCGAGGACGCCTTGATGATCACCGGCCCGCCGAGCGGGTCCAGCAGCCGGTGCGAGGCCAGTCGCGACCGGGCGATCACCGTGCCGGTCAGTCGGGTGCTCTCGCTGTCGCCGACCTCGAAGGTCCGGTCGATGCCGGCGCTCTCGTCCGAGGCACGACCCCTGCCGACGCTGCAGTCCGGGGCGAGCAGCGTGGTGATGCATTCGCGCACCTCAGGCTGCGCCGTGAAGACGAACGCCGCGTCCTGGGCCGTCACGGCGGTCGGCAGGACCAGGGTCCGCTCGGCCGCGGGGCCGGCGAAGTCGACGTCCTGCACCGAGATCGGCGCGATGCCACGCTCGGCGTTGACACCGAGGACGGTCAGCCTGAGCCGGTCGCTGGTCACGCCGGTCAGGTCGACGTCGGCCAGCCCGGTGAAGGGGTCGACCTCGGCCGTCCTGGTCGCGCCGCCGGCCTGGACCCGCCAGCGGGTCACCTCGCCGACCACCGGGTTGGCGACCGTCGACAGGATCTGGACACCGCCGATGTCCTGCTTCTTCACGAGCCGGATATCGAGCCACTGCCCGATCGGGTCCTCAAGGAAGCCGGAGCGCCACGCCGAGGCTCGGTCGCCGTCGACGGCTGCGAACGGCGCGTTCTCCGGCCGGACCTCACCGAAGCCGTCGATGTAGGCCATGGAGGACGAGGCGTCGACGTACTTGACCCGGGTGTAGCGGGCCACCACGGGGGTCGAACCAGGGTTGCCCGGGTAGTTGCCGACGTTGCGCGTGCTGTGCCTCGGCTCGCCCGGAGCGAGCACCGCCCCCTCGGAGTCGTGGACCCGACCGAAGTTCCGCTCCCGCAGTCGGTAGGCGTCACCGACGACGTCAGCGGGACGATCCCACTCGTCGTCTCCCTGGACGACCGCGGCCTGTTCGGGCGTGACGAGCCCGCGCCCCACGGCGTCGACCACGTCGGAAGACGCTCCGGCGACCGTGACCGTCTCGGCTGCGGAGGCGACCGAGATCGGCGCTGCCGTCTCGTCGTCGACGGAGAAGATCTCGATGGCCGGCCCGAAGTCCGCCTCGCCGAGGGTGCGCTCGCGGGTCACACCGTCCGAGCGCGCCATCGCGATCGACACCTGGTTGATCGACGTGGCCTCGGCCAGCGTCGGGTCGAGGTCGTGCCGGACGACGACATGGCTGATGCCGAGCCGGGCCAGCATCGCGCCGAGGTTGGGCGAGCCGGCACCGGAGGCGAGGAACTCCTCGAGCCGGGACAGCACCCGGATCGTCTCGGGAGGGACGAGCGGAACCTGGGAGCGAGTCACCCAGGGGGTGTCCGAGACGGTCGACATCGGCTCGTCCATGGTCCAGCCCCAGGTCTGCACGCCGAACCCGGAGCCGGGGATGATCCAGGCCCGCGTGTCATCCCCCTGGGCCTCCAGGAAGTCTGCTGTCTGGTGCCAGTAGTCCGGCACCGCGGTCCAGCCGGGTGTGCGCAGGTTGAGACCGACCGCGGGCTGCGCCATGAGGAGGACCAGGAACGTCAGGCCGGCGACGGCCACCCGCCCGGTCGTCGCACGCGCTCGCGGCCGGCGTGACGAGTGCGGCGCGGCCAGCCAGGCCGCTCCCCGGGCGAACGCCGCGCCCATCCCGATCGTCAGCGGGAGCCGGACGATCGGGTCGATCTTCGAGACGTTGCGAAACAGGTCCCAGTCGCCGTCCAGCATGTTGCGGACCCACCCGTTGAGGGGCGAGCCGAGGGTGGCGTCGTGACCGACCACCAGGCACGCCATGCCGAGCAGCAGCGACCACACCAGCGGCGTGCGCCACGGTGAGCGCCAGGTCACGAGTCCCAGGACGCCGATCGCGGCGAGCAGCCCACTCGCCGCGACCATCCAGGGTTCGTAGGCGAGCTGGAAGCCCGCAGGCCACGTCGGGTACCCGCCGGTGGCGTTGTAGATGATCCAGTTGGACGCGCCCCGCAGCGCAGAGGTGAAGCCGGTGGTCCTGGTCGTGACGTCGGCGTCCTCGACATAGTCGAAGAACGGCGGCGAGTAGATCCGCAGCTTCATCAGCGACGCCGCCCACCACACCGACACCACGGCGATCAGTCCGCACCACCAAGCCAGCAACCCGACGCCGACGAGCCGTCGTCGCACGCCCCAGAGGATGAGGATGAAGACAAGCGGGAGGATCGCCACCGTCGCCGTCGCGTTGAGGGCACCGGTGAACATGTACGCGGCCGCGCTGAACAGGGCCGCGCGGCGGGCGCCGATCCGGCCGGTGAGGGCGAGGACGATCGGCAGGGCGACCCACGGCAGCGCGGCCATCGGCAGGATCTCACCGGTCCGGGTCCCGACCTGGCTGATCACGCGCGGGTTGAGGCCGTAGGCCATCCCGGCCACCCAGGCCGACCACGGGGACATGGCCATCGCCTGGGCGAGACGTCGGGCCCCCTCGCACCCCGCGACCAGGATCAGACACGACCACAGCCGCTCACTGATCCACGGTGCGAGGTTGACGAGCTCGGTGAGCAGGTAGAACGGGCCCTGTGGGAAGAGGTAACCGTAGGCCTGGTTCTGCAGCTCACCGAGGCTGAGTGTCGGGTTCCAGAGACCCAGCGACCCCTGGAGGAAGGCAGTAGGCGACTCGATGAGCGGGGTCTTGGTGTCGTTGGTGGTCTTGCCGACCTGCTCGAGCAACGCGGCCATCAGGAGAACGAGGTAGACACCGATCGCGGCCCAGGTGCTGGGGTGGCTGGGCCGCGGGATCCTCATGGCCCGGCCAGGGTAGACGGATGGCGGGTATGGTCCCGCGCGTGCAGGACGTGGACGGCATCCGAGGGAAGCACGTGCTCTTCCTCAGCTGGCGTGACACCCGGCATCCCGAGGGCGGCGGTGCCGAGAAGTACCTCGAGATGGTGGCGGCCGGTCTCGTCGAGCTGGGTGCTCGGGTCACGATCTTCACCGCGGCCCACCCCGCCGTACCGCCCGACGAAACCGTCGGGGGGATCCGCTACGTGCGCCGTGGTGGACGCTTCGGCGTCTATCTGCACGGCATGCTCGCCTTGGGTCGCGGCTCGCTCGGCTCGCCCGACGTCGTGGTCGACGTGCTCAACGGGCTGCCCTTCTGGAGCCGACTGGTCACCAGGAAGCCGGTGGTCGTGCTGGTCCACCACGTCCACCGCGAACAGTGGCCCGTCGCCGTGCCCGGACCCCTCAACAAGGTCGGCTGGTGGCTCGAGAGTCGGCTGGCTCCACGGGTCTATCGGGGCAGCCAGTACGTCGCAGTGTCCCAGGCGACCCGCTCCGAGCTACGCGGCCTCGGCGTCCGCGGACCCCGGATCGCGGTGGTGCACAACGGGTCGGAGGGCTCGCCGCCCGTCGCCGGAGGCAAGGCGCAGCATCCCACCTTGGCCGTCGTCGGACGGCTCGTCCCGCACAAGCAGGTCGAGCACGCCATCGACGCCGCCCTCGCCCTCCGTGAGGAGCATCCAGGGCTGACCCTGCACATCGTGGGCGCCGGCTGGTGGGAGGGCGTCCTCCACGAGTACGCGCAGACCCGTGACGCCGGGGGCACCGTGGTCTTCGAGGGTCATGTCGACGAGCGACGCAAGCACCAGATCTACGAGGCTGCCTGGGCGCTCCTCCTCCCGTCCATCAAAGAGGGATGGGGGCTCGTGGTCTCCGAGGCGGGCGCCCACTCGACGCCGACCGTGGCCTATCGGTCCGCGGGCGGCACCCAGGAGTCGATCGCGCACGAGCTCTCCGGACTGCTGGTCGAGGACCAAGCAGAATTCGAGCAGGCGATCCGGCGGCTGGTCGGCGACCGTCGCCTCCGCGAGCGGCTGGGCTTCGGCGCCCGGGACCGATGCTCGGCGTTCTCGTGGGAGAACTCGCGGACCTCGTTCGCGGTGGTGCTGGTCGCCGCGATGAACGGACGCCGCATCGACACGCAGGACCCCGGCCAGGGCGACCTGGCGCGTGCGAGACTCGCGTAGTGCCGAGCACTGAGAAGGAACGAGTGCTCGACCGCGCATTCCTTCGCAGCAGTGCAGTCATCGCGGTGGCCATCGCCGCCATGAACCTGACGTCCTACGCCTACACCATCATCGCCGCGCACACCATCGGCAAGGAGCCCTACGGTGCGTTCTCCGCGCTGATGGGTGCCCTGCTCGTCATCAGCGTGCTGTCCCTCGGTCTGCAGGCCACCGGCGCCCGCCGCATCGCCGCGCACCCGGACCAGGTTGTCGCCATCGAGCGGATCGTCCTCGACGTCGGGCTCCGGAGCGCGCTGGGGCTCGGGGTCATCTGCCTGCTGCTGGCTCCGGTGCTCAACAGCGTTCTCCGCCTCGACAGCCTGCCGACCGCACTTCTCGTCGCGGTGGCCGCGGTCCCCCTGACCTACATGGGCGCACAGTCCGGGGTGCTCCAGGGCGAGCAGCGCTGGGAGCCACTGGCGCTGGTCTATCTCTCTGCCGGCCTCGGTCGGATCATGCTCGGGACCGGGCTCATCATCGTCCGGCCCGGCGAGTTCTCGGCGATGCTCGGCGTCGCGCTCGGTTGCTGGGTCCCGGTCCTTGTCGGTTGGGTCGCCCTGCGCCGGCCGCGGGGAGAGCGGGTGCACGAGAAGGGTCACCCCGGCATCGAGCTGATGCGCGAGGTCGGCACGAGCAGCCAGGCACTGCTCGCCTTCTTCGCTCTGTCGAACGCCGACATCCTGATCGCGCGCGCGGTGATGTCGGATTCCGAGGCTGGCCTCTACGCCAGCGGTCTGATCATGGTGAAGGCGATCCTGTTCCTGCCGCAGTTCGTGGTTGTCATCGCGTTCCCGACGATGTCCAAGCAAGGCGCTTCGCGCAAGACGCTCGCCCTCGCCCTGAGCGTCTCTGCGTCACTCGGGATGGTCGGTGTCCTCGGCACGCTGTTGGTGCCGGACCTGGCCCTGCTCTTCGTGGGCGGCGACGAGTTCGCCGGCATCAAGGACGACCTGTGGAAGTTCGCCATCGTCGGCACGCTGCTCGCGATGATCCAGCTGCTGGTGTATTCGGCCCTGGCCCGCCGTCAGGGACGCACCGTCCTCATCATCTGGACGGCGCTCGCGGTCCTGGTCACCATCGCACTGTCGATGTCGACTGCGACGACGCTCGTGATGCTGGTCGTCGCCGTGGATGGGGTGCTGTTCGTCTCGCTGTTCGCGCTGGCGGCCAGCCAGCCGTCCACCAGGGTCCCTGCGACCGAGGTGTCTAGTGCGCCGCCTCGTGCCAGCTGCGGCCGGTGCCGACCGACACGTCCAGCGGGACGAGCAGGTCCGCGGCCGCAGCCCATCTGCTCGCGCACCAGCGCGTCGAGCGCGTCGCGCTCGCCCGTCGCCACCTCGAACACGAGCTCGTCGTGCACCTGGAGCAGCATCCGTGAGTCCAGGCCGGCCACGCCGATGGCGCGGTCGACGTTGAGCATCGCGACCTTGATGAGGTCGGCCGCCGAGCCCTGGATGGGCGCGTTGAGCGCCATCCGCTCGGCCATCTCGCGGCGCTGTCGGTTGTCGCTGGTCAGGTCGGGCAGGTAGCGGCGACGCCCCATGATCGTCTCGGTGAAGCCGGTGCGCCGGGCCTCGTCGACGACGCCGCCGAGGTAGTCGCGGATGCCGCCGAAGGTCTCGAAGTACTCGTCCATCAGTCCCGCGCGCCTCGCCGGGCTCGATGCCGAGCTGGCCGCCGAGACCGAACGCCGACAGCCCGTAGGCGAGGCCGTAGTTCATCGCCTTGATCTTGGCGCGCATCTCGCCGGTCACCGCGTCGGCCGGCACGTCGAAGACCCGGGACGCGGTGATCGAGTGGAAGTCGCGCCCCGACCTGAACGCCTCGATCAGCAGGTCGTCCTCGGAGAGGTGGGCCATGATCCGCATCTCGATCTGGCTGTAGTCGGCGGTCAGCAGCGACTCGTAGCCGCTCGCGCTCGCCCGACGACGAAGGCCTCGCGGATCCGGCGACCCTCCTCGGTGCGGACCGGGATGTTCTGCAGGTTGGGGTCGGTGCTCGAGAGCCGGCCGGTCGCGGCGATCAGCTGGTTGAACGTGGTGTGGATCCGGCCGTCGGGCGGCGACCGTCTTGAGCAGGCCCTCGATGGTCTGGCGCAGCCGCGACACGTCGCGGTGTCGCAGCAGGTGCAGCAGGAACGGGTGCTCGGTCTTGACGTAGCAGCTGCCTGGAGCGCGTCGGCGTCGGTCGTGTAGCCGGTCTTGGTGCGCTTGGTCTTGGGCATCCCGAGCTCGTCGAAGAGCACCACCTGGAGCTGCTTGGGCGAGCCGAGGTTGATCTCCTTGCCGATGACCGCGAAGGCCTCCTCGGCGGCCAGCTTGACCTGGCCCGCGAACTCGGCCTCCAGGGACTGCGAGCTGGTCGACGTCGACGGCGATGCCGGTCTGCTCCATGCGGGCGAGCAGGTCGATGAGCGGGAGCTCGACCTCGGCGAGCAGCCGAGTGCCGCCGCGGTCCTCGAGCTCCTCGTCGAGCGTGGCGGCGAGGTCGAGGACGGCGCGGGCGTGCAGCATCGCGGTCTCGCCTGCGGTGCTGGCCTCACCGAGACCGCCGACGCCCATGTCGAGGCTGAGCTGGCCGTCGTCGGATCCGTCCCCACCCCCGCCCTGCTTGAGCTCGCGCTTGAGGTAGCGCAGGGTCAGGTCGGCGAGGTCGTAGGAGCGCTGGTCGGGACGGGCGAGGTACGCCGACAGCGCGGTGTCACGCTCCAGCCCGACCAGCGGCCAGCCCACGCGCGGCCAGAGCCGAGCATCGGCCCCTTGGCGTCGTGCAGCACCTTGGGTCGGGCCGGGTCGGCGAGCCAGGTGGCCAGGGCCTGCTCGTCGGCCGGGTCGAGACGGTCGGTGGCGACGTAGGCCGCGCCGGCCTCGGTCGCGAAGGCCAGCGCCGTGACGTCGCCGGTGCCCGCGCGCCAGTGCCCGAGCGGATGCAACCCGACCCGGTCGGCGCCGGCGGCGTGCTCGGCCAGCCAGCCCGCGAGCTCGCCGGTGTCGAGGACACGCATGCTCGACATCGAAGCCCGAGTCGTCGACGGCATCCTCCTCGGTCGGGATCGCTTCGAGCAGCCGGGTGCGTAGCACCCGGAACTCCAGCCCGTCGAAGAGCGTGTGCACGGCCTGGCGGTCCCATGAGCTCCAGGCCAGGTCCTCCGGTCCGGCCTCGAGCTCGAGATCGCACACCAGGGCGTTGAGCCGACGGTTGCGCATCACGTCGCCGAGGTGCTCGCGCAGCGCCTCGCCCTTCTTGCCGGTGATCTCGTCGGCGCGGGCGATGACGTTGTCGAGGCCGTCGAACTGGTTGATCCACTTCGCGGCGAAACCCTGGCCGACGCCCGGCACCCCCGGGAGGTTGTCGGAGGTCTCGCCGACCAAGGCGGCCAGCTCGGGGTAGCGCGACGGTGGGACGCCGTAGCGCTCCTCGACCGCCTCGGGGGTCATCCGCTTCATCTCCGACACTCCACGCATCGGGTAGATCACCGTGGTGTCGGCATCGACCAGCTGGAACGAGTCGCGGTCGCCCGAGCAGATCAGCGTCTCGAAGCCGGCCGCCTTGGCCTGGGTCGCCAGGGTGGCGATGATGTCGTCGGCCTCGTAGCCGTCCTTCTTGAGGAAGGAGATCCGCAGCGCGGTCAGCACCTCCTCGATGAGGGGCAGCTGGCTGCTGAACTCCGAGGGAGTCTTGCTGCGCCCCGCCTTGTAGTCCGCGTACTCCGCCAGGCGGAAGGTCTGGCGCGAGACGTCGAAGGCGACCGCGAGGTGCGTGGGCCGCTCGTCGCGCAGCACGTTGATGAGCATCGAGGTGAATCCGAAGACCGCGTTGGTGTGCTGGCCGGTGGTCGTCGAGAAGTTCTCGACGGGGAGCGCGAAGAACGCGCGATAGGCCAGGGAGTGGCCGTCGAGCAGGAGCAGCCTGGGTCGAGCCTCGGTCACCTCGTCAGCCTAGTCGCGGTCGCCGACACCGGACCCTCCGGTTGGATGGGCTCATGGACGAGAGGCTGGAGCAGCTGCGCAGCAACATGGGTGCGCTCAGCGAGCGGATGGGGATCGAACTGGTCGAGGCGAGCGCCGAGCGGGTGGTCGCCACCATGCCGGTCGAGGGGAACACCCAGCCCTACGGCCTGCTGCACGGTGGCGCATCGGTGGTGCTCGCCGAGACTCTGGGCTCGGTCGGCTCGGCCATCCACGGCCACCCCGACCGAATCTCGGTCGGCGTCGACATCAACGCGACGCATCACCGCGCCGCGAGGTCCGGCACGGTCACCGGCGTCGCGACACCGATCCACCTGGGCCGCACGATGACGACCTACGAGGTCGTGGTCGCCGACGAGGACGGCAAGCGCGTGTGCACCGCCCGCATCACCTGCACGCTGGTGGCGAAGGACCGCTTCTAGGACTGGCCCAGCGCAGGCCCAGGACCGGCCTCGGACTGCTGGGTGCGCCGCAGAGACCGCCGCACGGCGAGGACCTGCCCGACCGGCCTGGCACCAGCCGGGCGCAGCTTGGTCGGCGTCTGCGCGGTGAGCTTGGCACGGACCGCCGGCGTCGGTGCGACGCGGAAGAGGGCCTGCGGCCCGAGTGCGAGTCGCGCCATGAACCGGTTGCTGGAGCGAGAGCGGCTGGACACCGCGGTCACGACGTAGCCGATGCCGAGCTCCTCGGCGTAGGTCACCGCGGCATCCATCAACGTGTGGCCGACCCCGCGACGGCGGAAGCCCGGCGCGACGAACGGGGCGAGCGCCTGGACCACGGGTTCAAGGTTGAGGGGGCTCTGAGTCGAGACGACGAGGAGCACCGCACCGGCGGGCTCACCGCCGAATTCTGCGATCACCAGCCGCTGCTCCGAGGACTCCTGGCTGCTCTTGATGATCAGCTCGAGGTCCGCGGCCTGCTCCTGCGGATCGGCACGGCGCAGGACGTGTTGCCAGAGGTCGGTGAGGAAGACGACGTCGTCCGCGGTGGCCTGGCGCAGGGAGAGCGGGGTGCGACTCATACATTCGCCTTTCGCTGAGCCCGGACCCGCGAGTGCGCGCGCCCCTGACTACATGCAACGCCGCCTCCCGAGCAGACGATGAGCGCTGACACTACGCTCACGAGTCCCTTCCGTCACGCCCGTCTGGAGTCGTTCCCTGTTCCCCGGCCTCGCCACCCTCGTCAACGTTGCCGCTGTGTTGGCCGGCACGGTCCTGGGAGTCACCCTCGGCAGTCGGCTCGCCGCTCGCACCCGCGACGTGGTCACCGACGCCCTCGGACTCGTGACGTTGCTGATCGCCGCGACCTCCGCGGCCGCGGTCCTCTCCCCCGACCTGAGCGACGTCGTCGGCGACGCCGCGCCGATGCTCATCGTCCTCGGGTCGCTGCTGATCGGCGGGATCACGGGGTCCCTGCTGCGGCTGGAGTCCCGGATCGAGGGGCTTGGCGGCTGGCTTCAGGGGCGGCTGTCCCACGAGACCGGGTCGGCCGAGCGCGCCCGCTTCGTCGAGGGCTTCGTGGTCGCGTCCCTGGTGTTCTGCAGCGGACCGTTGACCATCCTCGGCTCGCTCAACGACGGACTCGGCAACGGACCCGACCAGATCCTGCTCAAGTCGGCCCTCGACGGGTTCGCGGCGATCGCCTTCGCGGCGTCGTTCGGCTGGGGCGTCGGGGCCAGCGTCGTGACGATCGTGGTCGTCCAGGGCGGCCTGACCCTGGTGGGCGTGGCACTCGGGGACGTCCTCCCGGACGCGCACCTCGCCGCCATCACGGCGGTGGGCGGCCTGCTCCTCGTGGGGGTCGCCCTGCGCCTGTTGCGTATCCGCGAGGTCTCCGTGGCAGATCTCCTGCCCGCACTCCTGCTGGCCCCAGTTCTTGTCGAGATTGCCCGGGTGACCCAATGAATTGCCCAGAACGCTGACCCGCGAGGGCATTGACGTAACGGTTCAATAAAGACAGGGTGCCCGGTAACGCTGCCGTGATGTCTCCCACATACGGTGAGCGTTGCTGTGCCCGCGCTCCGGGGGGCGGGCCGCGGCGAAGTGCCCACACCGATAAAGAAGGGTTCACCACGTGAATCGATCAACGACCGCATCCTGGGTCAAGCTGATGGCCGGCACCGCCGCGCTCACGCTCGCCCTCGCCGCGTGCGGCGACGACGGAGACGACACGGAGACCACCGACGAGCCGTCGACGTCCGAGTCCTCCCCGTCCGAGCCGGAGTCTTCCGAGGCCGCGCCCGAGTTCACCAACGACGTCTGTGCCGCCGGTGCCACCAGCGCCGACACCTTCAAGGTCGGTGGCATCCTGCCGCTGACCGGCAACCTGGCCTTCCTCGGCCCGCCGGAGATCGCTGGAGTCGGCCTCGCCGTCTCCGAGATCAACGCGGCCGGTGGCGTCAACGGCGCCCAGGCGTGCCACGACATCCAGGACTCCGGTGACTCCACCGACCTGTCGATCTCGACCGCTTCTGCCAAGAACCTCGTTCAGGGCAAGCCGTCGGTCGTCATCGGGGCCGCCTCGTCCAGCGTCTCGCTGAACGTCGTCGACACCTTCGCGGACAACAAGATCACCCAGGTCTCCCCCGCCAACACGGCGGTCGACCTGAGCGGCTACTCGCCGTTCTACTTCCGCACCGCTCCGCCGGACGGCATCCAGGGCTCCGCGCTCGGCTCGCTGATCTCCTCGGACGGCTACAGCAAGATCGGCTTCCTGGTGTTCAACGACACCTACGGCACCGGCCTGCGTGACGTCGTCCAGGCGAGCATCGAGGGTGCTGGCGGCTCGTGCGTCTACGGCTGCAAGGGCGACGGCGACGAGTTCCCCGCCGGTCAGACCACCTTCTCGTCCGAGGTCCAGGCGGTCACCGCCGCGGGCGCCGACGCGATCGTGATCCTGGCCTTCGACGAGACCAAGTCGATCGTCCCCGAGCTGGCAGCGTCCGGCTTCGACATGTCCAAGACGTACTTCACCGACGGCAACACCTCGGACTTCAGCAAGGACTTCGAGCCCGGCACGCTCGAGGGCGCCCAGGGCACCATCCCGGGTGCCGACGCCGAGCAGTCCTTCAAGGACCTCGTGTCCGGTTGGTCCGAGTCCGCCCAGGGTGAGGCACTGACCGACTTCTCCTACGCCGCAGAGTCCTACGACGCCACCATGCTGGCGGCGCTGGCGGCGATCAAGGGCGGCTCCAACGAGTCGACCTCGGTCCAGGAGAACTTCGCGGCCGTCTCGGGTGCCACGGACGGCGAGGAGTGCACCACCTTCGTCGAC
The DNA here is from genome assembly GCA_963802315.1 of uncultured Actinomycetota bacterium. Lineage (GTDB taxonomy): Bacteria > Actinomycetota > Actinomycetes > Propionibacteriales > Nocardioidaceae > Nocardioides. The sequence continues at coordinate 99,227 of CAWDIF010000002.1, read as the reverse complement.
TGCGTGGCTCTGCTCGAGAGCGGCAGCGAGATCCGCTACGCCGGCCCGTCTGGCATCGGCCCGATCGACGACGAGAACGACCCGTCCTCGGCGTTCGTCGGTGTCTACCAGTTCAACGCGGAGAACAAGAATGAGCTGACCACCACGGTCGAGGGTGTCAAGTAAGCCCAGGCTCAAGCGGAACGCCCCCCGGCCTTGGGCCGGGGGGCGTTCTGCCTTCCGTATGAACCACAGTCAGCACTGGGAAGAACGAGTCGCTGAGCAGCGGCTCGCCCGGTGCTGCCTCAACCTGCCGTCACGCTGTGCTCAGTGCTTCAGATCCTCGCGCTCGGAGTCGACGTCCTCGGCGAGAGTGCCCAGGTAGAGCTCGATGACCTTGGGGTCGTTGGCGAGCTCGCGGCCGGTGCCCGTGTGTGCGTCGCGGCCCTGGTCGAGCACGTAGCCCCGGTCGCAGATCTGCAGACAGCGGCGGGCGTTCTGCTCGACCATGACCACGCACACGCCGGTCTTGTTGATCCGACGGGTGCGGATGAAGGTCTCGTCCTGGCGAACCGGGGACAGACCGGCCGAGGGCTCGTCGAGCAGGAGCACGGACGGCTCCATCATCAGGGCGCGGGCCATCGCCAGCGACTGGCGCTCACCACCCGACAGAGCGCCCGCGCTCTGGGTGCGGCGGTCGTGGAGGACCGGGAAGAGGTCCCACATCGCGGCGAGTCGCTCAGTGGACTTCTTGGGCCGCAGGAACAGGCCCATCAGAAGGTTCTCCTCGATGCTGAGCGAGGGGAAGACGTTGTTGGTCTGCGGCACGAAGCCGACGCCCATCTCCACGAGCCGGTTGGCCTTGAGATTGGTGATGTCCTCGCCACCCAGGGTGACGCTGCCGGAGTGGATCTTGACGAGCCCGAACATCGCCTTGAGGAGCGTCGACTTGCCCGCTCCGTTGGGACCGATGATGCCGATCATCTCGCCCGGGTAGGCGACCAGGCTGCAGCCGTTGAGGATGTTGACGCCGGGCAGGTAGCCAGCGACCAGGTCGCGTGCCTCGACGACGGCGGTGCCCTGCTGGACGGGGCTCACCTCGTGGGAAGTGGTCATGCCTTGTCCTCCTCCTCGCGCTGGGCCTCTTCCTCGGCCACCTCTTCGGCGAGCTGCTCCAACGTCTCGTCGGTGAGCAGCGCGTCGTCACCCAGGTCGGTGTCGTGGTGGGCCCCCAGGTAGGCGTCGATCACGGCCTGGTCCGACATCACCGTGTCGGCGCTGCCCTCGGCGACCACGCGTCCCTCGGCCATCACCACGACCCAGTCGGAGATGTGCCGGACCACGTGCATGTCGTGCTCGACGAACAGCACCGTCATGCCCTCGTCGCGCAGCGCCTGGATGTGACCCAGAAGGGACTGCGTGAGCGCCGGGTTCACGCCGGCCATCGGCTCGTCGAGCATGATCATCTTGGGATCGCTCATCAACGCCCGCGCCATCTCCAGGAGCTTGCGCTGACCGCCCGACAGGCTACCGGCGTAGTCGTGCTTCTTCTCCAGCAGCTTGAACCGCTCCAGGAGCTCGTCGGCCTTGGCCTCGACCTCGCTCTCCTGGCTGCTCCACAACGGCTTGATCAACGACTTGAAGAGGTTCTCACCGGTCTGGTTCTGGGCCCCGAGCATCATGTTCTCGATGACGGTCATCCGGTTGAGGGCCTTGGTGAGCTGGAAGGTGCGGACCATGCCCGCCTTGGCGACCGCGGACGCCGAGGTCTTGTCCAGCGCCCGGCCGTCGAAGGACCAGCTCGCACCGTTGCCGGCCGAGGTGGGTCGGTCGAAGCCAGTGATCAGGTTGAAGAATGTCGTCTTGCCGGCACCGTTGGGTCCGATCAGCGCGGTGATGATGCCGCGCTGGACCTCGAGGTGGCCGACGTCCACGGCGGTCATGCCGCCGAACTGACGGGTGATCGAGTCGACCTCGAGGATCGGGTCCGGCTTGGCCGAGCCCGGCACTCGATCGACGTCCGCCAGCAGGCTCTTGCGCGCAGCGGGGTCGGCGAGACCACCTCGGGTCACGGATGCTGCCACTGACTCAGACATTGAACCGGAGCTCCCTCTTGTCGCCCAGGATGCCTTGCGGTCTGAAGATCACCAGCAGCATCAGCAGGATGCCGACGACGATGAACGCGAACTGGCTGGACTCCTGGCTGCTCATGAAGCCGTCGAAGTAGGTGTTGGAGAAGCCGATGATGAAGATGCGCCCGGCGAAGAAGATGATCGACCCGAGGATCGGTCCCCAGATCGTCGCCGCCCCACCGAGCAGCAGCGCCGTGTAGCAGAAGAACGTCAGCGAGCGCCCCATCGAGTCGGGCTGGACCGTGGCCGGGAGGACGTAGAGCATGCCGCCGAGGGCACCGAAGAGTCCGCCGATGACCAGCGCCTGCATCTTGATCGCGAAGACGTTCTTGCCGAGGCTGCGCATCGCGTCCTCGTCCTCGCGCACGCCGCGGAGCGCGCGCCCCCACGGGCTCTTGACCAGGATCAGCACGATGAGGGTGCAGAGGACCGCGAGCACCCACGCGACGATCGTGACCCACCAGCCGTCGACGCCGGTGTTCTGGTTGTTGACCGGGGCCACGAACAGCAACGCGAGGGCGGCGAGGAGGCTCAACCCACCGACGGCGAACCGCTTGGCGGTGCCGGTCAGGCCAGCCCTGCCGCGGGCGACGGAGACGACCCCGACCGCGAGCGCGACGACCACCAGCCACCCCACGACCCGGACCCAGACCGCGCCGTCGGCGACGTCGGCGTAGTTGAACCCCAGCAACGTGGTGTTGCCGTTGCCGAACGGCGACAGGTCGGTGAAGGGATCTCGGTACTGGCTGCCCGGGATGCCTTGCGCACCACCGGTGAGCCCGAAGAGCGTCTCGTAGCCGACCGATCGACCGACGTAGCGGATGATCTCCGCCGCCGAGATGGTGACGATGGCGAGGTAGTCACCCCGAAGCTTCAGCGTGGGGACACCGAGGATCAACGCGAACAGGAACGCCAGACCCATCCCGACGACCACCCCCGCGACGAGCGCGGCGAAGGTGAGGGGGTCGATGCCAAGGGCCGGGATTCCCTCCTTGATGGTGATCGCGAATCCGTAGGCGCCGAGCAGCATGAACGCCGACTGGCCGATGTTGAGCAGGCCGGTGAAGCCGAAGTGGATGTTGAGGCCGATGACCGCGATCGCGACAGCCGCGGTCTGCGGCGCGGTCGCGCTCGACATCATCGAGTTGAGGATCGCCTGGATCTCGTCCATGTGGTCTCAGTCTCCTAACCGACTCGCTGCGCCTTGCCGAGGAGGCCTTGAGGCCTCACCAGCAGGACCAGGATGAGGATGAGCAGCGCGGCGGCGTACTTGAAGTCGCCCGGCACGAACGGGAGCAGCGGGGCCATCTCCACGATGAACCCGATGATCAGCGAGCCCACCAGCGCGCCGAACGCGGTCCCGAGACCGCCCAGCGTGACGGCGGCGAACAGGAGCAGCAGGATCTGCAGCCCGGTGTCCCACTTGATGCCGTTGGTCACCAAGGCGTAGAGGATCCCCGAGAGTCCGGCGAGGCCCATCGCGACGGCCCACACCAGGCGGATCACCTTGTCGGTGTCGATGCCCGAGGCCTGGGCCAGCGCCGGGTTGTCGGAGACCGCGCGGGTCGCCCGGCCGATCCGGGTGCGGAGCAGGGCGAAACCCACGGCGCCGAGCACGACCGCGGAGATCAGCATCGCGACCAGGGACTGGTCGGTGGTCGTGATCGGACCGAACGAGGTCACTGTCGGGTTGTCGACCACGACCCGGACGGTCCTGGAGCCGACGAGGTACTGGTACGAGTACTGCATCGCCAGCGACAGGCCGATGGTCACGATCATCATCTGGGTCAGACCGAGACCGCGTCGTCGCAGTGGCTGCCACAGCACGCGGTCCTGGAACCAGCCGGTGAAGGCGCACGCCGCGATCACCAGCAGGCCCCCCACGAGCAGCGGCAGGCCACCCTTGTTGACGAACAGGTAGGCGAGCATTCCGCCCAGAGTCACCTGCTCGGCGTGCGCGAAGTTGGACAGGCCGGTCGTGCCATAGATCAGCGACAAGCCCACCGAGGCGAGTGCGAGCAGCAGGCCGAGCCTGAGCCCGTTGAAGGCACTTTGCGTGACCTTGTCGAAGGTGCTGCGCGCCTCGGCGGCGGGGGGTCCGACCTCGAGGTTGGCGACCCGACTCGCCGTCTGCGGGCTGCTGAGGTCGATGGTCACCTTGAAGGTGTCGCCCTCCCCACGGAGGTCACCCGGGGGCGGCTTGAACTCGATGCCCTTGGGCATGGTGTCCTGGTCGATGCCCACGAGGTAGTCGCCCGACTCGGTGACCTGGAACGCAAACTTGCCGTCGTCCTCGGTCGTCTGGGTCTCGGTGGTGCCGTCCGGCTTGGTCAGGATGACGTCGACGCCGGCCACGGGGTTGGCCCGATCACCCAGGGTGCCCTGGATGCAGCCGATCTCGTCGACCTTGGGGACGCAGAGCGTCGCGGCCTGTGCTGAGGTGCCGGTCATCAGGAGCAGCAACGGCGCGACCAGCAGACCCAGGACCAACCCGGCCACTGCCCGCCCGACGGTGCGCCCGCGAGTGACGTGTCGAGACTTCAACTCGGGTCCTCCTCCCACGCACCCGACCGGATGCTGCGGGACACTCTATGACCGGGCGGTGTGGAATGCGCCACCCCCTGGCGGGCGCCCGACCACGAAACGCACTGGTCACGGGGCCGTGACCAGACCGTGACGCCGGGTCAGCTCCCAGCGATGCCAGGACCGTGCTCGATGACGCCCTCCGCCACCTGACGCATCGACAGCCGCAGATCCATGGCGGTCTTCTGGATCCACCGGAACGCGTCGGGCTCGGCGAGGCTGAGCTGCTCCTGAAGCACGCTCTTGGCGCGCTCGACCGCCTTGCGCGTCTCGAGGCGCTCGGTCAGGTCGGCCACCTCGGACTCGAGCTGGCTGAGCTCGGCGAACCGGCTCACCGCCATCTCGATCGCAGGCACGAGGTCGTTGCGGGTGAACGGCTTGACCAGGTAGGCCATCGCCCCGGCGTCGCGGGCCCGCTCGACGAGGTCGCGCTGGCTGAATGCCGTCAGGATGACGACCGGCGCGATCCGCTGGGCCGCGATCCGCTCGGCCGCGGCGATGCCGTCCAGGACCGGCATCTTCACGTCGAGGATCACCAGGTCGGGCCGGTGCAGCTCGGCCAGCTCGATGGCCGTGGCGCCGTCGCCGGCCTGGCCGACGACCTCGTAGCCCTCCTCGGTGAGCATCTCCGCGAGATCCATGCGGATCAGCACCTCGTCCTCGGCGACCACCACGGTGCGCGTCGTCGGGGTGGAGCTCAGCGGAGTGCCAGGTGATGGGGGGGCCTCGGTCACGCCCGAAGGCTATCGAGCCTGCGCGTGCACCGGCAGGGACGGGTCGAGCTCGGCCAGGAACTGCGCCACCTCGGCGTGCTCGAGCCGGCGTCGCGAGCACTCCACCGCGGCCATCCGCGCGTTCGCCACCGCCTGCTCGTTGCTCACTGTCGACCAGCTCCAGAGACTCACGGGTTAAAACATACTGAATTACTCTACTTTTGCCAACTCTTTCGGTGCCCCACAGCTCGGCTACGCTCGGTCACCGCTTGGCCCCGGTATTCCAACGGCAGAGAATGCGGTCTCAAACACCGTCCAGTGTGGGTTCGAATCCCACCCGGGGCACTGCGCACGGCAGCAACAGCCGCTGAGGTCACTCCTCGCGGCGGTACGCCGGCGCCACCTCGTTGATGGCGTCGCCCATCCGGTGGATGCGCAGCGCGTTGGTCGAACCAGGGATGCCGGGAGGAGCACCCGCGATGATCACGACGTGGTCGCCCTCGTAGACCCGGCCGATCCGCAGGAGCTGCTCGTCGACCTGGCGCACCATCTCGTCGGTGTGCTCGACGGTGTCGGTCTTGAAGGTCTCGACGCCCCACGACAGCGCGAGCTGCGAGCGGGTCCGGTCCTCCGGGGTGAACGCGAGGATCGGGATCGGTCCACGCAGCCGCGACAGCCGCTTGGCGGAGTCACCGGACTGGGTGAAGGCGACGACGTACTTGGCGCCGATCCGCTCGGCGACCTCGCCGGCCGCCTTGGCGATCACCCCGCTCTTGGTGTGCGGGTCCCACGCGAGCGTTCGCAGGGTGCCGACCTCGCGCTGCGAGAAGGCGTGCGCCTCGGTCGCCATGATGATCCGGGCCATCGTCTCGACGGTATGGATGGGGTACTCCCCCACGCTCGTCTCGCCGGACAGCATCACCGCGTCGGCGCCGTCGAGGACCGCGTTGGCGACGTCGGAGGCCTCGGCGCGGGTCGGCGACGGGCTGGAGATCATCGACTCGAGCATCTGGGTCGCCACGATGACGGGCTTCGCGTTGAGGCGGGCCTTGTCGATGATCGTCTTCTGGAGGAACGGCACGTCCTCCAGCCGGGCACTCCACGCCGAGGTCGCCGCGGGCCACCATGAAGCCGTCGAACGCCGCGATGACCTCGTCGAGGTTCTCGATGGCCTGCGGCTTCTCGATCTTGGCGATCACCGGGATGCAGTACGCCCTCCTCGCGCATGACCTTGCGGACGTCCTCGACGTCGGCGGCGTTGCGCACGAAGCTCAGCGCGATGAAGTCGACGGTCAGCGACAGCGCGAACCGGAGGTCCTCGATGTCCTTCTCCGACAGTGCCGGCACGGACACTGCCACCCCGGGCAGGTTGATGCCCTTGTGGTTGCTGACCTTGCCGCCGACGAGCACCTCGGTGACGACGTCGGTGCCCTCGAGGACCTCGAGGACCCGGAGCCGCACCTTGCCGTCGTCGATGAGGAGCGGGTCGCCGACCCCGACGTCCCCCGCCAGGCCCTTGTACGTCGTCCCGCAGATCTCGGCGTTGCCGTCGACGTCGCGGGTCGTGATCGTCCAGCGCTGGCCCGCGGGCCAGGTGCACCGGACCGTCGGAGAACGTCTCGAGCCGGATCTTCGGGCCCTGGAGGTCGGCGAGGATGCCGACGCCGTGACCGCTGGCGTCCGAGGCCTCGCGCACCAGGCGGTAGGTCTCGCGCGTGGTCCTCGTGGGTCCCGTGGCTCATGTTGAGCCGGGCGACGTCCATCCCGGCGTCCACGAGCTCCCGGATCCTCCGCTCGCGAGCTGGTGGCCGGACCCAGGGTGCAGACGATCTTCGCTCTTCGCACGTCGCAAACCCTAGCGAGTCTTGGAACGATCAAACAGGCAGTGCCGCTGAAAGACGTTGAGCAGGTCGACTTGCGTCGGGGCTGGGCCTACACGACCAGCGGGCGCTCGGTCGGGGCGATCGGGGAGGGCAGCGTGGTGCGAGCCGGTCAGGAACTCATCCACCGCGGCTGCGCACGCGCGCCCCTCGGCGATGGCCCACACGATCAGCGACTGGCCGCGACCGGCGTCTCCGGCGACGAAGACACCAGGCACGGAGGTCTGGTAGTCCTTGTCGCGCGCGACGTTGCCGCGCTCGTCGAGGTCGACCTCGAGCTGCTCGACCAGGCCCTGCCGCTCCGGACCGACGAAGCCCATCGCGAACAGGACCAGCTCGGCCGGGATCTCGCGCTCGGAGCCCGGGACCTCCTCGAACCGCCCGTTCTCGAAGACCACGTCGACCAGCAGCAGCGCGCGCACGTTGCCGTCCTCGTCGCCCAGGAACTCCTTCGTGGAGACCGAGTAGACGCGTGTTGACATCCTTCATCGCCGCCTCCTCGTGGGCCGAGGAGACCCGGAAGGTCATCGGGTAGGTCGGCCACGGCTGTCCGGCGGGACGAGCGTCCGGCGGCTCGGGCATGATCTCGAGCTGCGTGATCGACGCGGCGCCCTGGCGTGTGGAGGTGCCGAGGCAGTCGGCGCCGGTGTCGCCGCCGCCGATGATGACGACGTTCTTGCCGGTGGCGAGGATCTGGTCCTCCACCTCCTCGCCCAGCGACGCGCGGTTGGCCTGGGGCAGGAACTCCATCGCCTGGTGGATGCCCGCCGAGCTCGCGGCCGGGGATCGGCAGGTCACGAGCGACCGTGGAGCCCATGGCCAGCACCACGGCGTCGAACCGGTCCCGCAGGTGCTCACCGGTCAGCTCGGCGCACCGACGTCGACGCCGGCGCGGAAGACGGTGCCCTCGCGGCGCATCTGATCCAGGCGCCGGTCGAGGTGCTTCTTCTCCATCTTGAACTCGGGGATGCCGTAGCGCAGCAGGCCGCCGATCTTGTCGGCGCGCTCGTAGACCGCGACCGTGTGGCCGGCCCGGGTCAGCTGCTGGGCGGCGGCCAGGCCCGCGGGCCCGGAGCCGATCACCGCGACGGTGCGTGCCGGAGAGCCACTCCGGCGGCTGGGGCCGCACGAAGCCGGAGTCCCACGCCTTGTCGATGATCGAGACCTCGACGTTCTTGATGGTCACCGGGTCCTGGTTGATGCCCAGGACGCAGGCGGTCTCGCAGGGCGCCGGGCACAGCCGACCGGTGAACTCCGGGAAGTTGTTGGTCGCGTGCAGGCGCTCGATCGCGCCCTCCCAGTCGTCACGCCAGACCAGGTCGTTCCACTCCGGGATGATGTTGCCGAGCGGGCAGCCCTGGTGGCAGAACGGGATGCCGCAGTCCATGCAGCGCCCGGCCTGGGTGGTGATGATCGGCAGCAGCGCCCGGCCGATGCCGTCGGGGTAGACCTCGTTCCAGTCCTGGACGCGCTCGTCGACCGGACGACGGCTCGCGACCTCGCGGCCGCTCTTCAGGAAGCCTTTGGGGTCAGCCATGGAGCACTCTCCATCATGGCGGTGGCGACCTCGGCTCGGACAGCCCCTCGGCCTCGGCCTTCGCCTTGGCCTCCAGGACGCTGCGGTAGTCGCTCGGCATGACCTCGGTGAAGCGCGCCAGCGCGGCCGGCCAGTCGGCCAGCAGGGCAGCGGCCACCTCGGAGCCGGTCTCCTCGGCGTGCTCGCGCACGAGCTGCTCGAGCTCGGCCGCGGCCTCACCCTCGACCCGCGCCGAGCTCGACGAGCTCGGGGTTGACCCGCTGCTCCTTGAGGTCGAGCACCCAGGCGACGCCACCGGACATGCCGGCGGCGAAGTTGCGTCCGGTCTTGCCCAGGACCACGACCCGGCCGCCGGTCATGTACTCGCAGGCGTGGTCGCCCACGCCCTCGGTGACCGCCGCACGCGCCGGAGTTGCGCACGCAGAACCGCTCCCCCACGCCGCCGCGGATGAAGATCGCGCCCGAGGTGGCGCCGTAGCCGATGACGTTGCCGGCGATGATCTGCTCGTCGGCACGGAACGTCGCTGCTCGGTCGGGGCCGGACGACGAGCCGACCGCCGGACAGGCCCTTGCCGACGTAGTCGTTGGCGTCGCCCTCGAGGCGCAGCGTGATGCCGCGCGGCACGAACGCGCCGAAGGACTGGCCCGCGGAGCCGATGAACGTCAGGTCGATGGTGCCGTCGGGCAGGCCCGCACCGCCGTACCGCTTGGTCACCTCGTGACCGAGGATCGTGCCGACCGTGCGGTTGACGTTGCGGATGGACACCTGGGCGCGCACGCGGCTCCCCGGTCGCCAGCGCGGGCTCGGCCAGCGGCAGCAGCTCGGTGACGTCGAGCGCCTTGCTCCAGACCGTGGTCCTGCTTCTTGGTGTTGTGCAGAGCCTGCTCCGGGAACGCCGACAGGTCGGGCTCGTGCAGGATCGGCGTCAGGTCGAGACCGGAGGCCTTCCAGTGCTCGACCGCCTCGACCACGTCGAGGGACCCGACCTGGCCGATGGCCTCCTCCAGGGTCCGGAACCCCAGCTCGGCCAGCAGCTCACGGACCTCCTCGGCGATGAACTCGAAGAAGTTGACGACGTACTCGGCCTTGCCGTTGAAGCGCTCGCGCAGGACCGGGTTCTGGGTCGCGACGCCGACCGGACAGGTGTCGAGGTGGCAGACCCGCATCATGATGCAGCCGGACACCACCAGCGGCGCGGTGGCGAAGCCGTACTCCTCCGCGCCCAGCAGTGCCGCGATGACGACGTCCCGACCGGTCTTGAGCTGGCCGTCGGTCTGCACGACGATCCGGTCCCGCAGGCCGTTGAGCAGCAGGGTCTGCTGGGTCTCGGCGAGGCCGAGCTCCCAGGGGCCGCCCGCGTGCTTGAGCGAGGTCAGCGGCGAAGCACCGGTGCCGCCGTCGTGGCCGGAGATCAGGACGACGTCGGCATGCGCCTTGGACACACCGGCGGCGACCGTGCCGACGCCGACCTCGGCCACCAGCTTCACGTGAACCCGTGCCGACGGGTTGGCGTTCTTGAGGTCGTGGATGAGCTGGGCCAGGTCCTCGATCGAGTAGATGTCGTGGTGCGGCGGCGGGCTGATCAGGCCGACGCCCGGCGTCGAGTACCGGGTCTTGGCGACCCAGGGGTAGACCTTGTGGCCGGGCAGCTGGCCGCCCTCGCCGGGCTTGGCGCCCTGCGCCATCTTGATCTGGATGTCGTCGGAGTTGGTGAGGTACTCCGAGGTCACCCCGAAGCGTCCGGACGCGACCTGCTTGATCGAGCTGCGGCGCTCGGGGTCGTAGAGGCGCTCGGCGTCCTCGCCGCCCTCACCGGTGTTGGACTTGGCGCCCAGCCGGTTCATGGCGATGGCGAGGGTCTCGTGCGCCTCCTGACTGATGGAGCCGTAGGACATCGCGCCGGTCGAGAACCGCTTCACGATCTCGGAGACCGGCTCGACCTCCGTCGATCGGGATCGACCGACGCCCGGTCGATGACGAGTCCTTGAACCGGAACAGCCCGCGCAGCGTCATCAGCCGCTCGGACTGCTCGTCGACCCGTGACGTGTACTGCTTGAAGACGTCGTAGCGACCGGTGCGGGTCGAGTGCTGGAGCCGGAAGACCGTCTCGGGGTCGAACAGGTGCGGCTCGCCCTCGCGGCGCCACTGGTACTCGCCGCCGGTCTCGAGCTCTCGGTGCGCCGGGGCGATGCCGCCGCGGGGGTAGGCCGTGGCGTGCCGGCGGGCGACCTCCTCGGCGACGGTCTCGAGCTCGATGCCGCCGAGCTTGGAGGTGGTGCCGGTGAAGTAGCGGTCGACCAGCGCCTGGGACAGCCCGACGGCCTCGAAGATCTGCGCGCCGGTGTAGGACGCGACCGTCGAGACGCCCATCTTTGACATCACCTTGAGGACGCCCTTGCCGAGCGCCTTGACGAGGTTGGCGACAGCCTTCTCGGGCTCGACCTTGACGTAGTAGCCCTCGCGAGCGAGGTCCTCGACGGACTCCATCGCGAGGTAGGGGTTGACCGCGGCCGCGCCGTAGCCGACCAGCAGCGCCACGTGGTGCACCTCGCGGACGTCGCCGGCCTCGACGAGCAGACCGACCTGGGTGCGGGTCTTCTCGCGCACCAGGTGGTGGTGGACCGCGCCGGTGAGCAGCAGCGACGGGATGGGCGCCAGCTCCTGGGTCGAGTGCCGGTCGGAGAGCACGATGACGCGCGCGCCGCCCGCGATCGCCTCGCTGACCTCCTGGCAGATCTCGTCGAGGCGCCGGGCCATCGCGGCTCCGCCGCCCTCGACGTCGTACAGCCCGCGGGAGACGTGGGTGATGAAGCCGGGCATGTCGCCGTCGCGGTTGATGTGGCGGATCTTGGTCAGGTCGTCGTTGGAGATGACCGGGAACGGCAGCACGACCTGGCGACAGGACGACGGCCAGCGGCTCGAGCAGGTTGGCCTCGGGGCCGATCGTGCCGGACAGCGAGGTGACGAGCTCCTCGCGGATGGCGTCGAGCGGCGGGTTGGTGACCTGGGCGAACAGCTGGCGAAGTAGTCGAAGAGCAGCCGTGGCTTGTCGCTCAGCGCGGCGATGGGCGTGTCGGTGCCCATCGAGCCGAGCGGCTCGGCGCCGGCGTTGGCCATCGGGGTGAGCAGGACCCGCAGCTCCTCCTCGGTGTAGCCGAAGACCTGCTGGCGGCGCGTGACCGAGGCGTGGGTGTGGATGATGTGCTCGCGGTCCTGCGACGTCGTCGAGGTGGATCAGCCCGGCGTGCAGCCACTCGTCGTAGGGGTGCTCCGCGGCGAGCTCGGACTTGATCTCCTCGTCCTCGATGATCCGGTGCTCGTCGGTGTCGACGAGGAACATCCGGCCCGGCTGCAGCCGACCCTTGCGGACGATCGTGGCCGGGTCGAGGTCGAGCACGCCGACCTCGGAGGCCAGCACGACCAGCCCGTCGTCGGTGACCCAGTAGCGCGAGGGGCGCAGGCCGTTGCGGTCGAGCACGGCGCCGACCTGGTCGCCGTCGGTGAACACGACGCACGCGGGTCCGTCCCACGGCTCCATCAGCGGCGGAGTGGAACTCGTAGAACGCGCGGCGCTGGGCGTCCATCTCGGCGTGGTTCTCCCACGCCTCGGGGATCATCATCAGCACCGAGTGCGGCAGCGAGCGGCCGCCCATGTGCAGCAGCTCGAGCACCTCGTCGAACGAGGCGGAGTCGGACGCACCGGGCGTGCAGATCGGGTAGAGCCGCTCCAGGTCGCCGGGGATCAGGTCGGAGGCGAGCAGCGCCTCGCGGGCGCGCATCCAGTTGCGGTTGCCCATCACGGTGTTGATCTCGCCGTTGTGCGCGATGAACCGGAACGGGTGGCTCAGCGGCCAGCTCGGGAACGTGTTGGTGGAGAAGCGGGAGTGCACGACGGCCAGGGCCGAGGCCATCCGCTCGTCGACGCAGGTCCGGGAAGAACTGGTCGAGCTGGTCGGTGGTGAGCATGCCCTTGTAGACCAGGGTGCGCGACGAGAGCGACGGGAAGTAGACGTCGGTCTCCTTCTCCGCGCGCTTGCGCAGGCAGAACGCCGCGCGCTCCAGCGCCATGCCGGTGACCCGGCTGCCCTTGCCAGCGACGAACAGCTGCACGAACGCCGGCATCACGCCCAGTGCCGTCCGGCCGAGCGAGCTCGGGTCGACCGGCACCTCGCGCCAGCCGAGGACCTCGAGGCCCTCCTCGTCGGCGATCTCCTCGATCCGGCTGCGGGTCTTGGCGACGTGCTCGGCGTCGCCGGGGAGGAAGGCCGTGCCGACGGCGTACGAGCCCTGCGGCGGGAGCTCGAAACCAGCGTCCTTGGTCACCTCGCGCAGGAACGCGTCGGGGACCTGGATCAGGATGCCCGCGCCGTCGCCGGAGTTGGTCTCGGCGCCGGCGGCGCCACGGTGGTCGAGGTTGCGCAGGGCGGTGATGCGCCTTGCGCACGATGTCGTGGCTGGCCACACCGGTCAGGGTCGCGACGAACGCCACGCCGCACGCGTCGTGCTCGTGGCGCGGGGTCGTAGAGGCCCTGGGGCGGCGGGTAGGCGTGCGGATAGGTCACCGTCGGCTCTCCCGTCACTGGGCTGGCGCCCTCGCGGGGCGTGGTGCAGGGGACGACATTGGCCCGCGCGGAGGTCTCAGGCTATCAAAGGGCCCCGGAGCGAGGCCCCTCTGTTTCAGCTGACGGCTCCGCCGGCTCCGAGACGCCTTCGCGCCGGTCCGTGTAGACCTCGGTCTCGCGGTCGGGCCAACGTCGACCGGCATAGACGAACTAGGCCGCCGCGAGGAGGAACAGCACGATCGAGGTCCACACGTTGAGGCGCAGGCCCAGCACGTCGTTCATCTGCACCGTGTCGATCCGCAGGTTCTCGATCCAGGCCGCGGCCGAGCGTGTAGAGCATCACGTAGAGCGCGACCACCCGGCCGTGGCCGAGCCGCAAGCGCCGGTCGGCCCAGACCACCAGCGACCGCCGCCAGGAGGCACCAGAGCGACTCGTAGAGGAACGTCGGGTGGAACGTCGTCTCGTCGCCGTAGCCGGGGGGCCGGTGCTCGAAGTCGATCTCGAGTGCCCACGGCAGGTCGGTGGGCCTGCCGAAGAGCTCCTGGTTGAACCAGTTGCCCCAGCGGCCGATCGCCTGGGCCACCAGCACGCCGGGCGCCATCGCGTCGAGGACCGGAAGCACCTTGATCCCGTTGACCCGGCAGCCGATGACCACGCCGAGCGGCGCCCATCGCGATGGCGCCCCAGACGCCGAGGCCGCCGCGCCAGACGTAGAGCGATGTCGCCACGGGTTGCCGTCGGCGCCGAAGTAGCGGTCGGGGTCGGTGAGCACGTGGTAGAGCCGGCCGCCGACCAGGCCGAACGGGACGGCCCAGACGGCCAGGTCGGAGATCTCGCCGCGGGTGCCGCCGCGGGCCACCCAACGCCGCTCGCCGATCCAGATCGCCGCCACGATGCCGAGGATGATCGCCAGCGCGTAGCCGCGCAGCGGCAGCGGCCCCAGGTGCCAGACGCCCTGCGAGGGGCTCGGGATGGACGCTGTGACAAGCGATGGGGTCACGTCAGTCCTCACGCAGCAGGAGGTGGATGTCGGCGGCGAACTCGGCCGGCGAGGTGTCCTGGGACCAGTAGACCGGTGCCTGGCCGGCGACGTCGATGCCGGTGACCGTGGTCGTGTGAGCGTCGACCTCGTAGCCGCCGCTGGGCAGCTCGTCGCCGTGGCCCGACTGCCACCGAGGCAGCCGACCCGCTCGATGGTCGGGCGAGGTCGCCGGTGAGCCCGATGAACTCCGGGTCGAACTGGTCGAGGTAGTCGCGGAGCGACCGGCCCGGTGTCGCGACCAGGGTCGGTGGTCACGAAGACCACCTCGACCTGGTCGCGGTCGTCGTCGTCGAGCCGGGTCAGGGCCGAGGCGAGGTTGCCCATCACGATGCCGCAGATGTCCGGGCAGTTGGTGTAGCCGAAGAACACCAGGGTCAGCCGCTTGTCGGTGTCGGTCGTGAGCGAGAACGCGGCACCGTCGGTGTCCACGAGCTGCTGCCCGGAGACCGTGAACGGCGGGTCGACCTGGTTGCCGTGGAGCTCGACCGCGGTCTTGTCGTCACTGCACGCACCGCAGCGCGACGGCGAGGGTGAGGACGCAGAGCGAGCGCGGTCCTAGGCACGCCGGCGCACCCCGTCGGCGAGGTCCTCGGTCAGCGCGGCCAGCGCCCGCAGCCCGGCCGCCCGGTCGACCGCGTCGTCGCCAGGGTGGTCGAGCAGCACCCGGACGAAGGCGGAGCCGACGATCACGCCGTCGGCGCGATCCCGCCCTTGGCCACGATCTCGGCGGCCTGGTCACCGTTGCTGACACCGAGACCCACGCCACCGGCAGGTCCGTCGCCGCCTTGGTGCGCGCGACGAGCGGACCGGCGAGGTCGCTGGTGCTGGCGCGGGCACCGGTGACGCCCATGACCGCGGTGGCGTAGACGAAGCCGCGGCAGGCCTCGGTCGTCATCGCGATCCGCTCGTCGGTCGAGGACGGCGCGACCAGGATAGACCTTGTCGAGGCCGTGCGTGTCCGCCGCGGCCGGCCAATGCGGGTCGCTGTCGGGGGTCAGGTCGGGAGTGATCAGGCCGGCGCCCCCGGCCGCGGCGAGGTCGCGGGCGAACCGGTCCACGCCGTAGCGCTCGATGGGGTTCCAGTAGGTCATCACGACCGTCGGAGTGCCGGTGGCGGCGACCGCCTCGACGGTGCGCAGCACGTCGGCGGTGCGGACTCCGCGGTCGAGGGCCTGCTGGGCGGCGGCCTGGATCGTCGGGCCGTCCATCACCGGGTCGCTGTAGGGCAGACCGATCTCGATCACGTCGCAGCCGGCCTCGACCATCACCTTGAGGGCCTCGATGCCGCCCTGGACGTCAGGGAACCCGGCCGGCAGGTAGCCGACCAGGGCCGCGCGGTCCTCCGCGCGGGCCTTCTCGAAGGCCGTGCCCGTCGTCGGCGAGCTGCTCACCCTTCCGCCACCGCCTTCGTGCCGAGCTGGAACCACTCGAGCGCGGTCTCCATGTCCTTGTCGCCCCGGCCGGACAGGTTGACCAGCACGATGCCGCCCGGGCCGAGCTCGCGGGCCACGTCGAAGGCACCGGACAGCGCGTGCGCCGACTCGATCGCGCAGGATGATGCCCTCGGTGCGGCCAGCAGCGGCCAGCGCCTCCATCGCCTGGCGTCGGTCACGGGCAGGTAGTCGGCGCGGCCGCTCCGGGCCAGGTGTGCGTGCTGGGGGCCGACGCCCGGGTAGTCGAGTCCCGCCGAGATCGAGTGCGACTCGATCGTCTGGCCGTCCTCGTCCTGGAGCACGAAGGTGCGGGCACCGTGCAGCACGCCGGAGTCACCGGCGTGGATGGTCGCGGCGTGCCGGCCGGTCTCGACACCGTCGCCACCGGGCTCGAACCCGTAGATGCGCGACGTCCGCGTCGCCGAGGAACGCGGTGAACAGCCCGATCGCGTTGGAGCCGCCTCCGACGCACGCAGCGATGGCGTCGGGCAGCCGGCCGGTCAGCTCGAGGCACTGCGCCCGCGCCTCGTCGCCGATGCCCCGGGTGAAGTCGCGGACCATGCTGGGGAACGGGTGCGGCCCGGCCGCGGTGCCGAACAGGTAGGCCGTGTGGTCGACGCTGGCTGACCCAGTCGCGCAGCGCCTCGTTGATCGCGTCCTTGAGGGTCGCGCTGCCGCTGTCCACCGGGACGACCGTCGCGCCGAGCAGCTCCATCCGGGCCACGTTGAGCGCCTGGCGCCGGGTGTCGACCGAGCCCATGTAGACGGTGCAGTCCAGGCCGAAGTACGCCGCCGCGGTGGCGCTGGCGACACCGTGCTGGCCGGCGCCGGTCTCGGCGATGACCCGGTGCTTGCCCATCCGCTTGGTGAGCAGTGCCTGGCCGAGCACGTTGCGGATCTTGTGGGCGCCGGTGTGGTTGAGGTCCTCGCGCTTGAGCAGGATCCGAGCGCCGCCCAGGTGCTCGGAGAGCCGGGTGGCGTCGTAGAGCAGGCTCGGCACGCCGGCGTACTCGCGCAGGATCGTGTCGAAGTCGGCGAGGAACTCCGGGTCCGCCATCGCCTCCTGCCAGGCGACGGTGAGCTCGTCGAGCGCGGCGATGAGCGCCTCGGGCATGAAGCGTCCGCCGAAACCTCCGTCGTCTTGGCGACCGAACCAACCCTGGTCGTCGGCCTCGAACACTGACGTGTTGCTGGCAGCGCTCATGCGGTGATCCCGGTCATGGCGCGCACCGCGCCCTCGGGGTCGCCGTCCCGGACCAGCGCCTCCCCGACCAGCACCGCGCGGGCGCCCTCTGCGACGAAGCGCTTGACGTCGACGGGGCCGGTGATGCCGGACTCGGCCACCTTGACCCGGTCGTCAGGGATGAGCGGGGCGAGCCGCCCGAATGTGTCGTCGTCGACGGCGAGCGTCTTGAGGTTGCGGGCGTTGACGCCGACCAGCTCGGCACCCAGGGCGACGGCGCGCTCGGTCTCGGCCTCGTCGTGCACCTCGACGAGCACCGCCATGCCGAGCCCGCGGGCCTGGTCGTGGAGCGCGCGCAGCACGTCGTCGTTCAGCGCCGCGACGATGAGCAGGACGAGGTCGGCACCGGCGGCGCGAGCCTCCAGCACCTGGTAGGCGTCGACCATGAAGTCCTTGCGGAGCAGTGGGACCTCGACCGCGGCCCGCACGGCGCGCAGGTCGTCGAGGCTGCCCCCGAACCGGCGCTGCTCGGTCAGCACGCTGATCGCGGCGGCCCCGCCCGCGGCGTACTGGCGCGCGAGGGCTGCGGGGTCGGCGATGTCGGCGAGGTTGCCCTTGCTCGGGCTGCGGCGCTTGACCTCGGCGATCACGCTCGAGCCTGGGTCGCGCAGGTGGGGCATCGGGTCGCGCGGCGGGTCGACGTCGGCCAACGCCGCCCGGAGGTCGGCGACCGGGGTGGCCTGCTGCCGCACCGCGAGGTCCTCGCGGACTCCGACGATGATGTCGTCGAGCACGGACATGGCGGGATCTCCTGGTCTACCTCGGGGGCGGTCCAGTCTCTCAGGGTGCGAGCCATGCGCCGAAGGCGAGGTTACGTGCGAGGGTGAAGGCGACGAGGACGCCGACCAGCACGGGAGCCACCGGCTTGAACCGCGTCCAGGTGAGGGTCGGCTCGTCGCCCCGCCAGCAGTCCATCGCCCAGACCGCCAGCGCGATGATGGCGAACGGGATCGCGACGACGAGCAGCAGGTTGCTCGATGCGGCCGCGGCCAGGTCGCCGTGGGTCAGGTCGTTGACCGCACGCAGGCCTCCGCAGCCGGGGCAGGAGAAGCCGAGCGCGGCGCTCGGGCAGAGCCCCCAGCTGTACTTCTCGTGGGGGTCGCGGAGGCGCAGCGCCAGGGTCGCGGCGGCGAGGCCCCCGATGGCGAGCGCGGGAGCACGAAGACTAGTCAGTGAGTGGGCCATGGAGACCCAGCTTGCTCATCACGATGAACACGACACCGGCGGCGACGGTGATCGCGACGCCGACCCAGAAGACGGGCATCCTCACGGGCTCGAACATGAGGCCGACCCCGCCGACGATGAAGCCGACCAGGCCCACGACGACGGCCGTCCAGGCGGCCGGGGTGTTGCCGTGGTTCGCGGACATGCGGGCTCCTCGTGGTCGGTGGAGAACTCTGGTGGCAGTCTAGGAGGTCGGGTCGCGGCCCTCGTCCATCACCTTCCACAGGTCGAGCTCGGACCGCGCGGCGGGCTGCGCCCCGGGTGCGTCGTACCGCCTCCCCATCTCGGGCCAGCCCCCGACGAACCGGACCGCGGCCAGGCTCGCGGCGAGTCCCGCGACGGCAGCGACCGAGCCGATCCAGGCCCAGCCCGTGCTGCCGAGGTCCGGCTCGGCGAGCCCCAGGTCCACAGCGGACTCGCGCACCGCGTCGGGCAGCGTCAGCCACGTGTTGACGGCCACCGCCACGACGCCGGCGGCGGCCAACAGCCCCAGCACCGTGACGAGACTGCGGAAGCGCCCACGGGTGACCAGGACGACTCCCCAGCACGCGAGGGTCACCAGCGCGAGAGCGTTGAGGGCTGGGACGTCGGCGCGGTCGACGGTCCCCGACAGACCGGACTCGAAGCCGCCGGCCTCGGAGCTCTGTGAGCCGTCACCGCCGAACCAGGCCTGAGTCCCCGACATCGCAGCGGCCGCCCCCGCGAGCAGGCCCAGCACGACCACAGGCCCGAACGTCCGGCGGCGCGGGTCGGGGGCCTCAGTCACCCGCTGCGCCCAGCAGCACGTCGGCGTCGAAGCAGGTGCGGTCACCGGTGTGGCAGGCCACGCCCTCCTGGTCGACCTTCACGAGCAGGGT
The DNA here is from genome assembly GCA_963802315.1 of uncultured Actinomycetota bacterium. Taxonomy (GTDB): domain Bacteria; phylum Actinomycetota; class Actinomycetes; order Propionibacteriales; family Nocardioidaceae; genus Nocardioides. The sequence continues at coordinate 80,040 of CAWDIF010000002.1, read as the reverse complement.
GTCGCCGTCGCAGTCCAGGCGGACCTCCTTGACCCACTGGACGTGCCCGGAGGTCTCTCCCTTGAGCCAGTACTCCTGCCGAGAGCGGCTCCAGTACGTCGCGCGGCCGCCCGAGAGCGTGCGGGCCAGGGCCTCGTCGTCCATCCAGCCGAGCATCAGCACCTCGCCGCTGTCGTGCTGCTGCACGACCGCGGGCAGCAGCCCGTCAGCGGAGCGCTTGAGGCGCGCGGCGATGGCCGGGGCGAGCGTGGTCACCCCTCCATTGTGCGGGTCCGATGTGCCGGAGGACGCGCTGACCGCTCACGAGCCCTGCTGGGCCACCCAGGACGCGTGCAGTCCGGCATAGACCGAGCCCGCCTGCGCCACGAGCTGGGCGTGCGGTCCGCGCTGGACGATCCGGCCCCGGTCGACCACCACGACCTCGTCGGCGGACTCGGCGGTGGACATCCGGTGGGCGATCGTCACCGACGTGCGGCCGCTCATGAGTCGCTCGAGGGCGCGGCCGATCCGCATCTCCAGGGCCGGGTCGACGGCACTGGTCGCCTCGTCGAGCACCAGCAGGTCGGGGTCGGCGAGGTGGGCGCGCAGCAGGGCGACCAGCTGCCGCTCCCCCGCCGACAACGACTCGCCGCGCTGGCCGACCTGCGTCTGGAGACCGCGCGGCAGCCCGGCGAGCCAGTCGGCGAGTCCGAGCTCGTCGGCACTGGCCCGGATGTCGGCCTCGGTGGCGTCGAGACGCCCGTAGCGCACGTTGGACGTGATCGTGTCGTCGAACAGGAAGCCCTCCTGCGGCACCAGGACGACGCTGCGCCGCAGCGAGTCCTGCCTGATCTCGCGGACGTCGATCCCGTCGAGTCGGACCGCGCCCGCCACGGGATCCATCAGCCGGGTCAGCAGCTTGGCGACCGTCGACTTGCCGGACCCGGTCTCGCCGACCACCGCGACCCGACGACCGGAGGCGATGTCGAGGTCGACGTCGCGCAGGACCAGTGGCCCGCCGGGGTAGGCGAACGACACGTCGCTCGAACCTGACGTCGATCGGTCCCCTGCGGCAGCACCTCCCCGTCCGAACCGGGGTCGACGAGGTCGGCGGGGGTCTCCAGGATGCCGATCACCCGACGCCAGCCCGCGATCGCGTTCTGCGCGTCGGTGAGGATCTGGGTGCCCATCTGCACCGGTCCGACGAACAAGGTGACCAGGAAGGCGAAGGCCAGCACCTCGCCGGCGGTCATGGTGCCGCCCCAGAGGCCCATGCGAGCCCGAGCCAGATGCCGACGATGAGCACGCCGGCGTTGGCCAGGCCGGCGGAGATGCCGCCGAGCGAGAACGAGATGACCGTGTATCCCTGGGCCCGGGTGCTGGCCGTCTTGTAGTCGTCGATCGCCGCGTCGATCCGGCCCTGGGTGCGGCCCTCGACGGCGTAGGACCGAACGACCGCGGCCCCGACCACCGGCTCGGAGATCGCGGCGAGCATGACGCCCACCTGGCGGCGTACGACGCCGTAGGCCTCCGAGAGCCTGCGCTGGAAGTAGCGCAGGGACAAGAAGAGCGGCGCGAAGCAGATCCAGACGACCAGCGCGAGCTGCCAGCTGTAGACGACCATCACGACGGTGGCGACCAACACCTGTCCGACGCTGATGATGAAGAACAGGCCGCCGAAGACCAGGAACTGGGTGACCTGGTCGACGTCGCTGGTGACCCGGGAGACCAGGACACCCCGGCGCTCGGTGTTCTGGGTCAGCAGCGGCAGGTCGTGGACGTGCCGGAAGGCCTTGATCCGCAGCGTCGCGAGGCCGCGCTCGGAGGTGGTGAACAGCCGCTTCGTCATGACGTAGGACGCCGCACTGGTGAGCGCGATCGCCAGCGCGGCGAGAACCCCCATCCAGACGGTGAACGAGACGTCAGGTCCATCCGGGCCGTTGAGCCCGCGGTCGAGGGTCTGCTGGACAGCGATCGGGACGACGACCTGGCCCAAGGACGCGACGACCGCCAGCAGCAGGGTGCCGCCGATGCCCTCCTTCAGCTCCGGCGACTGATGGCGAGGCCGCGGCGGATCGTGTCCATCGCGGCGATGTCCTCGCCCGAGTCCATGGCCGTGCCGACCCCGAGCACCTCGGTGTCGTCGCGATCCTTCTCGAGCTCCTCGAGCGTGCTCATCGGTGCTGGTCCTCGTGCTCGTAGGCGTTGACCAGCCGGGCGTAGGCCGGGCTGCGGCCCAGCAGCTCGGCGTGCGTGCCGCGGTCGACGATCCGGCCGTCCTCGAGGTGCACCACCTCGTCGGCCAGGGCGATGGTGGCCTTGCGGTAGGCGACGACGACCAGGGTCGCGTCGTTCTCGGCCTCCCGCAGGGCCGCCAGGATCCGCTGCTCGACCTCGGGGTCCACCGCCGAGGTCGCGTCGTCGAGGATCAGCAGCCGCGGCCGGCGCACCAGTGCGCGGGCCAGCGAGATGCGCTGCCGCTGGCCCCCTGACAGGGAGGTGCCGCGCTCCCCCAGCCGGGTGTCGAGACCGTGCGGCAGGTCGGCAACGAAGCCGTCGGCCTGCGCGGAGCGCAGCGCCGCCCACACGTCGTCGTCGGGGATGTCGGCCCCCAGGGTGACGTTGCCGCGGACGTTGTCGTCGAAGAGGAACGCCGTCTGGGGTACGACGGCGACCACCTCGGCCAGCTCGCCCGGTCCCAGGTCGCGCAGGTCGACCCCGTCGACAAGGATCCGGCCGGCGTCGGGGTCGACCAGGCGGGTGAGCAGCGCGGTCAGCGTGCTCTTGCCCGAGGCGGTGGCGCCCACGACGGCCAGCGACCGTCCGGGCGCGACGTCGAAGGAGAGCCCGTCCAGCAGGTCCTGGCCAGGCACGTAGGCGTACTGGAGGCCCTCGACCTGGAGCCGGGCACCGTCGCCCCCGGGTCCGGGCAGCGACCTGGTGCCGTAGGACATCTCGCCGGTCGCGGCGAGCACGCGGGACACCCGTTCGTAGCCGACAACGCTGCGTGGGAACTCACCCAGCAGCCAGCCGATCGACCTGATCGGGAACGACACGATGGTCAGCAGGTAGGCGACCGTGACGACGTCACCGGCGTCGGTCTGGCCGTTGAGTGCCCGGTGGACGCCGACCGCGAGGACGACGAGGACACCGAGGTTGGGCAGCGCGGCCAGCGTCGGGTCGAACACCGCCCGGATGCGCGCCCGCACGGATGTTGACGTCGCGCAGCTCGTGAGCCTTGGCCGCGAACCGGTCTGTCTCCTCGCCCTCGCGCCCCAGCGTCTTGACGACCATCGCGCCGTCGAAGGACTCGTGGGCGATCTCGCTGACCTCGGCCCGGAGCTCCTGGGCCTGGGTCATGAGGGGAGAGGCCAGTCTCTGGAAGGCCAGGTTGGCGACCACGACGGCCGGGAAGACCAGCAGCCCGACGAGCGCCAGGACCAGGTCGGCAGCAAACATCTGGACGACCGCGATCGCCATCATCGCGACGGTGCCCACCGCCATCGGCAGAGGCGCGATCGGCGCCCAGGCCGCCTCGACGTCGGAGTTGGCGTTGGACAGCAGCTCTCCGGTCGGGTGCCTCTGGTGCCACTCCATCGGCAGCGCGAGGTACTGCCGGGTGACGGCGCGGCGACTGTGGGCCTGCATCCGGTACTGCATGATCCCGGCTCCGAGGCGACGGGCGACGATGCCGACCGCCCGGAGGATCGCGACCCCGACGAACAGGGCCAGGATCGCCCACAGCATCGACGAGTCGACCTCACCGGTCTCGAACGCCGGGAGCACGACGTGGTCGGTCGACCAGCCCAGTACCCAGGCGTCGGCCACGGTGAGCGCCCCGAACAGGACGCTGCCCACCGTCGACAGCGCGAAGATCCACGGCTCGCGCTTGATCGCCACCCAGAGGACTGCGAAGCCGTCACGGGTGGTGGCAACCCGGGTCGGCGCCGTCGCCTCACTCACCCGCTGCTCCTCATGTCCACCTCGCTCGCCCAACCGGGCGCCCGGGCAGGCTATTCCCCGTCAACGACCGGCTCGCCCGCCAGGCCGTTCAGCCGGGGTAGAGGTCGAGGCCGGGTGGGGCGCTGAGGATCAGCAGGGCTTCGTGTGTGCTGAGGCGTCGGGTGCCTTGGTGGTCGACGAGGAACCCGAGGCCGTGGGGGGTGAGCCACACGTATCTGCCTTGGCCGCATTGTCGGGCGCGGTAGCCGGCGTGGGTCTTCCAGCGGTGGTGTCGGCGGCTCAGGGGCCCGGAGTTGTGGGTCCCGGTCTGGCCCGGTGCACCCGGTGGCCCGGTGTCGTCGTCGGGGGTCGGGTGGTCGTAGTCGACCGTGCGTGATGTGGAGGTGGCGTAGGGCCAGTAGTCGCCACCGGTGACCAGGTGGATGCGTTCCTTGAGGGACTCGGGGTGCTCGTATGCGGTGGTTCGGACCCGGTCGGCGAGGTCGATCACGGGCTTGATCACCAGGTCGGTGCGGGCCAGGAGCTCGGCCAGGTTGGCGTAGGTGACCGGTCCGATCCCTTCGACCCGGGCGACTCCGGTCACAGCGTCGGTCGCGACCCCGTCGATGGCGGCCTGGTGGGTGTGCACGTAGAGCACGGCCTTGGGTGCGAGCGGGGTCAGGTCGAGGTCGCGCAGGGCGTCGAGGAGGTCCGCGGGGAACGCCATCGCCCGGTTCACCGCTGGCTCGTGCACGTCCAGGTCCAGCGTGTCTTCGCCGCGGTGCTCCAGGAGCAGGACCAGGAGCTCGGCGGGGCGGGCGAGCCACCCGAACGCGATCGCCCGGACCTCGTCCGCACCGGCCTCGGGATGGAGCGGGGCGATGATCTCCGCCACCCGGGACACGGTGGCCTCGACCCAGGCGGCGTCCCCGGCCTCACAGCGGGCGATCACGGTCCGCAACCCGAACTCGTCGGTCCGCCCCGAGGTCACGTAGCGGCGGCGGCGCTCAGCCTCGCACCCGCTCGGCGTGCAGGGCGGGGTCGGCCTCGATGATCTTGGCCTCCGCGACCGCCAGCACCCGGCCACCGGACTCGGTGGGAATGACCCTCGCGACCGCCCGGTCGACCACGGGCATCGCGGCCACAGGGAGGTGCCGCGAGAGCTTCGCGACCCGGCGGGCGATCCCGACCTCAGCGGCACCCCCACGCACCACCTGCCAGGTCAGCGGCATCCGGAACTCCAGGTCGAGCCGGTCGGCCAACGCGTTGCTCGTGGCCCCCACCCCGGTGCCCCGAGCCACCGCGATCTCACCCAGACAGAACTCCTGGACCAACGGGGTGCCCTCCCCGCCGACCCGGACCAGCACGTCACCGAACAACCTGGCCCGACGCAGGTCGTGGCCCTCCAGGCCCTCGGTCGGGTCCGCCGAGTGCAGCACCGCCCAGATGGCCAGGAAGTCCAGATCCTCCAGCTCGAGCAGACGACGACGGCGCACCACGTCGGACGCGCCCGCCAGCACGTCCTCCGCGGTGAAGTCCTGCTCATCGTCCATACCGACCACGCTAGAGGCGACCACCGACACTGAAGATGCTTCAGATCCCTGGGCGGTCGTGACTCAACCACCGACTGTCGCCCTGCTGGGCTGACCATCAATTGGACCGTCCGGCCGCCCGGGGATCCCGCTCGCCGGCCGGGCGGACATGACCTCATAAGAGCCTGGCTAAAGCCTCTTCAGTGTCCTGTCTGTTCGCCCGACCGGCGTCGACCCATCCGGATTCGATGAACGGAAGGCAGTCCCATCATGACAGCGACAGCACCAGAACCGTCGTGCGTGATCGGCGGGGTCGACACCCACGCCGACACCATCCACGTCGCATTGATCGACGCCCTCGGACGGGCGCTGGGTGACCGGGAGTCACCCACGACTCCGGCTGGCTACCGGGCCGCGTTGGCGTTCCTGATCAGCTTCGGGCGGCTGCTGGTGGTCGGGATCGAGGGCACCAGCTCCTATGGGATCGGGCTGACCCGCGCGGTCCAGGCCGCCGGGATCGAGGTCCGCGAGGTCACCCGCCCCGACCGTGCCCAACGCCGCCGCCAGGGCAAGTCCGACCCCTTGGACGCCTACCAGGCCGCCCGGGCGGCGCTGGCGGGCAACGCCGAGGCGCACGCCAAGACCAGCAGCATCGACGCGCTGCGAGCACTCGCCAACGCACGCCGCTCCGCCGCCAAGGCTCGCCAGGCCGCGCAGGTCCAGATCCGTCACCAGCTCATCACCGCCCCCGTTGCGGTGCGGGAGAAGTACCGCGGCGTGGGCACCGCACGGCTGATCAAGGCCCTGGCCAGCTGCCGACCCGGCCTGCACCAGGACCCGGACGACCGAGACTTGGCTGGGACCTGGCCCCGGGTCTCCATAGGCCGGCGAACCAGGGTGGCGAGCAGCGCTGGAAGTCAGCGGACGGGGTGGCCCGCGTCCGCGAGAGCCCGCTTGACCTCACCGATCCGCAGCGTGCCGAAGTGGAAGACCGTCGCCGCGAGCACCGCGTCTGCGCCTGCGTCCACCGCGGGGGCGAAGTGCTCGGTCCGCCCGGCGCCGCCGGAGGCGATGACCGGGATGCTGACCTCGCGACGGACGGCGGCGATCAGGTCGAGGTCGAAGCCGTCCTGGGTGCCGTCGGCGTCCATCGCGTTGAGCAGGATCTCGCCGGCGCCGAGCTCGGCGCCGCGGGCGGCCCACTCGATCGCGTCCAGCCCCGCTGACCTGCGGCCGCCGTGCGTGGTGACCTCGAAGCCGGAGTCGGTTCCCTCCGGGACACGGCGCGCGTCCACCGAGAGCACGAGCACCTGGTTGCCGAACCGGTCCGCGATCTCAGCGACCAGCTCGGGCCGGTGGATGGCGGCGGTGTTGACCGCGACCTTGTCGGCGCCCGCCCGAAGCAGGCGGTCGACGTCCTCGACCGACGACACTCCCCCTCCGACGGTGAGCGGGATGAAGACCTCCTCGGCGCAGCGCGAGACGACCGCCATGGTCGTGGCCCGGCCCTCGTGGGAGGCGGAGATGTCGAGGAAGGTGAGCTCGTCGGCCCCCTCGGCGTCGTAGGTGCGGGCGAGCTCCACGGGATCGCCGGCGTCGCGCAGGTCGGTGAAGTTGATGCCCTTGACCACCCGGCCGCCGTCGACGTCCAGGCACGGGATGACTCGCACGGCGAGGCTCACGATGCACCCCGGGTGAGGGCGAGGGCGTCCTCGAGCGTGAACCTGCCCTCGTAGAGTGCGGTGCCGGCGATGGCACCTTCGACGCCTCCCACCGATCCAGCAGGGCGCACGAGCTCCATCAGAGCCCTGATGTCGTCGAGCGTGGTGACTCCGCCCGAGGCCACGACTGGGCGGTCGGTCGCCGCGCACACGTCACGCAGCAGCTGCAGGTTGGGACCCTCGAGCATCCCGTCCTTGTTGACGTCGGTGACGACGTAGCGGGCGCAGCCCTCCGAGTCGAGCCGGGCCAGCACCTCGTAGAGGTCGCCGCCCTCGCGGGTCCAGCCGCGGGCGGCCAGCGTGCGGCCGCGGACGTCGAGCCCGACCGCCACCCGGTCGCCGTACGTCGCGATGGCCCGGGCGCACCACTCGGGCTGCTCGAGGGCGGCCGTGCCGATGTTGACCCGGCGGCAGCCGGTGGCCATCGCGGCCTCGAGCGACTCGTCGTCGCGGATCCCCCCGCTCATCTCGACCTGGATGTCGAGCGTCGCCGACGATCCGGGCCTGCAGCTCGCGGTTGTGACCCCGGCCGAACGCCGCGTCGAGGTCGACGAGGTGGATCCACTCGGCCCCGGCCCGCTGCCAGCGCAGCGCAGCCTCGACGGGGTCGCCGAACCGCTTCTCCGAACCGGCGACGCCCTGGACCAGCTGGACCGCCTGGCCGTCGGCGATGTCGACGGCGGGTAGCAGCTCGAGGTAGGTACTCATGGTCAGGCCTTCCGGAACAGCAGGGTGTAGAGGACGGGGGCGCCGAGCAGGCTCACGACCAGGCACAACGCGGTCAACGACGGGTCGCGGCTCACGGCGAGGACCATGATGTTGAGGACGACCAGCACCACGCCGGTGCCGCAGGACCTGCCGTCGCTTCCGCTCGGCGAGTGACCCGGTCTGACGAGAGTGCGTGGCCGGAAGATATCTCGTCACGCTCTGTCTGCGCGCGTCGCGCCGGGCCCGCTTCGCCGCGGCGGCCCGGCGTTCGTCAGCGGCCGCCGCAGCCAGTCGCTCGCGCTCCTCGCGGCGGCGGGCACGCTCCTTGCTCACCGACTCGTCTCGCGCAGAGAACTCACAGCGAGTCCACCCAGTTGCGCAGCAGGCGCGCGCCGGCGTCGCCCGACTTCTCCGGATGGAACTGGGTCGCCCAGAGCGGCCCGTTCTCGACCGCCGCCACGAAGCGGTCGCCTCCGTGCTCGGCCCAGGTGACCAGCGGCGCTCTGGTGCGGTCGTTGGTCTCGAGGGTCCAGCGCCGGACGCCGTAGGAGTGGACGAAGTAGAAGCGCTCGTCCTCGACCCCCGCGAAGAGCTCGGTTCCCCGGGCCGCTTCGACGGTGTTCCAGCCCATGTGCGGCACGATCGGCGCCTGGAGCCGCTCCACGACACCCGGCCACTCGTCGCAGCCAGCGGTCTCGACGCCGTGCTCGACGCCACGTTCGAACAGCACCTGCATGCCCACGCAGATGCCGAGCACGGGTCGCCCGCCGGCGAGCCGGCGGCCGATGATCCGCTCGCCCCTGATGTCGCGGAGCCCGCGCATGCACGCGGCGAAGGCGCCGACGCCGGGCACGAGCAGCCCGTCGGCGTCCAAGGCGGTGTCGAAGTCCCCGGTCAGCGTGACCGACCGCGCCGGCCCGCTCGACGGCGCGCACGGCCGAGCGGAGGTTTCCCGAGCCGTAGTCGAGGACGACGACGCTCTTGGTCAGAGCGCGCCCTTGGTCGAAGGGACCCCGGTCTCGCGCGGGTCGAGCGCGACCGCGTCGCGGAACGCCCGGGCGAACGCCTTGAACTGCGTCTCCACGATGTGGTGCGGCTCGCGGCCGGCCAGCACGCGAACGTGCAGGGCGATGTGGGCGTGGAACGCGATCGTCTCGAAGATGTGGCGGGTCAGGGACCCGAGGTACGCAGGACCGTGCCCGGCACCGCCGCCGAGCGCGACGTACTGCTGGCCCTCCGGCTCACCGGTGTGCACGCAGTAGGGCCGGCCCGACACGTCGACGACGGCCTGGACCAGCGCCTCGTCCAGCGGCACGGTGGCGTCGCCGAAGCGGCGGATGCCCGCCTTGTCGCCCGAGCGCCTCGCGCAGCGCCTGACCCAGCACGATCGCGGTGTCCTCGACGGTGTGGTGCGCGTCGATGTGGGTGTCGCCGTCGGTCTGCACGGTCAGGTCGACCAGCGAGTGTCGGGCGAACGAGGTGAGCATGTGGTCGTAGAAGCCGACCCCGGTGGAGACCTCGTGGTGTCCGGTGCCGTCCAGGTCGACCTCGACGACGACCTTGGACTCACTCGTCTGACGCTCCACGCGCGCGGTGCGTGTGCTCATGCCGTGCTCACTTCCGTCTCTGCCCCTATCACAGGAGCCACACCAGTATCACCCGCGGCCAGGACTTCTGTCAGTGCCCGCTTGAAGATCGTCATCTCCGGGCCGGTGCCGATCGAGACCCGCAGCCAACCGTCCGGACCCACCTCACGGATGAGCACCCCTCGGTCCAGGAGCGCCTGCCAGACCGCATGACGGTCCGCGAAGAGGCCGAACAACACGAAGTTGGCGTCGCTGTCGGCCACCTGCAGGCCGTGCCCGCGCAGCCACGCGACGGTGTCGTCGCGCTCGACTGCGCAGCTGGTCGACCTTGCCGAGCAGCTCCGGGGCGTGGCGCAGCGCGGCCAGTGCGACCGCCTGGGTCACCGACGAGAGGTGGTAGGGCAGCCGGACCACGCGGATCGCGTCGCAGATGGCAGGGTCCGCCGCCAGGTAGCCGAGCCGCCCGCCGGCCAGCGCGAACGCCTTGCTCATGGTGCGCGTGACGACCAGGTTGCGGTGCCGCGGCAGCAGCTCGAGCGCGCTGGGAGTGCCGGCGCGGCGGAACTCGCCGTACGCCTCGTCGACCACCACGACGCAGCCGTCGCCACCGGCCTCGCACAGCGCCGTGACCGCCTCGGACGGCAGGGCCGTGCCCGTCGGGTTGTTGGGCGAGGGCAGCAGCACCACGCTTGGACGCAGCTCCTCGACCAGGGCGCGAGCGCGTCCCACGTCGAGGGTGAAGTCGTCGTCGCGTCGACCCTCCACCCAGGTGGTGCTGGTGTCTCGGGCGTACTCCGGATACATCGAGTACGTCGGCGCGAAGCTGACCGCGGTCCGCCCCGGACCACCGAAGGCCTGCAGCAGCTGCAGCATGACCTCGTTGGAGCCGTTGGCTGCCCACACCTGCTGCGGACCGATGTCGTGGCCGAGGTAGCCGGCGAGCGCGTGCCGCAGCGCGACGAACTCACGGTCGGGGTAGCGGTTGAGGGTCGAGGCCGCACCGGCGACGGCCGCAGCGATGTCGGCGACGACCAGCGGGGAGGGTCCGTACGGGTTCTCGTTGACGTTGAGCTGGACCGGGGCGATCTCGAGCGAGAGCTGCGGTGCGCCGTACGGCTCGAGTCCCGCCAGCTCGTCGCGGAGCGGCGGCCACGTCATGTCCGGAGCCGAACCCGGACCGCGGCACCGTGGCCCGGCAGGTCCTCGGCCTCCGCGAGCGTGACCACGTGGTCGGCCACCTCGAGCGAGGGCCTCGCGGGTGTAGTCGATGACGTGCACCGACTTGGTGAACGCGCGGACCGACAGGCCCGAGGAGTGGCAGGCGCAGCCGCCGGTCGGCAGCACGTGGTTGGAGCCCGGCGCAGTAGTCGCCGAGGGACACCGGGGCGATGCGGTCCGACGAAGATCGCTCCTGCGTTGCGCACCCGGGCGGCGACGGCCGCCGCGTCCACGGTGTGGATCTCGAGGTGCTCGGCGGCGTAGGCGTCGACCACCGCCACACCCTGGTCGACGTCGTCGACGAAGACGATCCCCGACTGCGGTCCGGAGAGCGCGGTGCGGATGCGCTCGACGTGCTTGGTCGCGGAGACCTGCTTGTCGAGCTCGGCGTCGACGTCGTCGGCCAGCCGCTCGGACGTCGTGACCAGGACGGCGGCGGCCAGCGGGTCGTGCTCGGCCTGGCTGATCAGGTCGGCCGCGACGTACGCCGCGTCCGCGGTGTCGTCGGCGAGGATCGCGATCTCGGTCGGGCCAGCCTCGGAGTCGATGCCGACGCGGCCCTTGAGGATCCGCTTGGCCGTGACCACCCAGATGCTGCCGGGTCCGGTCACCAGGTCCACGCGGGCGCACGGGCCGACGCCGTAGGCGAACATCGCGATCGCCTGGGCGCCACCGACGGCGTAGACCTCGTCGACCCCGAGCAGCGCACAGGCGGCCAGGATCGTCGGGTGCGGGAGGCCGCCGAAGTCCTTCTGCGGCGTGGACGCCAGCGCGATGGAGCGCACTCCGGCCACCTGCGCCGGGACGACGTTCATCAGCACGCTGGAGACGAGCGGAGCCAGGCCGCCGGGCACGTAGAGGCCGACCCGGTCGACCGGCACCTTGCGGTGCGTGACGCGGGCACCGGCGCCGAGCTCGGTGGCGACGTCCTGCTCGAGCTCGGCCTCGCTGGTCAGCCGGAGGCGCCGGATGGACTCCTCCAGGCCCGCGCGGATCGCCGGGTCGAGGTCCGCCAGCGCGTTCGTCATCGCGGTCGCCGGGACCCGGATGTCGGTCTGCTCGACCCCGTCGTGCTGGGCCGACAGCTCGAAGATCGCCTCCAGGCCCCGGATCCGGACGTCCTCGCAGATCGCGTGGACCGCCGGGACCGCCGCCTCGACGTCGAAGTCGGCACGCGGCACGGCTTCGCGGTAGTCGACGGAGCCGTCGGAGGCCCCGCGCAGGTCGATGCGGCGGATCATGGCTCGATTCTACGAACGAGGTGGCGCCGGGCCCGAACCCCCGACGAGGGCTGGGACCGGCGCCACGGGATGTGTCGGTGTCGAGACCCACATCGCACGCATCCTCACCCAGCTGGACCTGCACCAGACGCCGGACGAGCACCGCCGCGTGCTCGCGGTGCTCGCCTGGCTCCGTGGCTAGTGCCCCGCGTGCGGGACACTGGTCCTACGGGACGTTGCTGATCCTGGTCGTCGGCGTGGCGTCGTAGGGGTCGTGCGTCTGCAGGTAGAGGCGCAGCGAGTCGATGTCCAGCCCACCGATCAGCTTGTTGGTGCCCGCCTTGAAGGTGGCGAAGTTGTCGCCCCCGTCGGAGAGGAAGTTGTTGACGACCACCCGGTAGACCTGAGCGTCGACCAGCGGGACGTTGGCCGTGGCCGGGTTGCCGTCCGCGTCGAACTCGACCGACACCAACGCATCCGTGTTGGGCAGCGCTGCCTGGCTCACGTCCCAGGTGTAGCTGAGCCCGGACACCTGCAGGATCTTGTTGGTCGACACGGTGGACTCGTTGGTGCCGTTCCACTGCTCGTTGAGGACCGCCCTGATCTGCGCTCCCGTGAGGTCCATCGACGCCACGAAGTTGTTGAACGGCTGCACCGTGAAGGCAGCACCGTAGGTCACGTCACCGGCAGCGTTCTCGATGAGATCTGCCCGGATGCCACCGGGGTTCATCATCGCGATGACCGGGCCCTGCCCGTTGCGGATCACCGTCGGGTCGGCCTTCTGAGAGTCCGCGATCAGGTTGCCCAGAGGCGAGTCGGAGCCGTTGGCGTCCGTGGTCCGGGTCACGCACACGGCACCCCCGGAGCAGGCGTTGGCCGCGCCCAGGTGACCGATCACGGCGTTGGCGATGGGGGCGACCAGCGCCTTGAACGTCGCGATGAGCTTGTTGATCCTGACCGACTGCGGCTGACCGCCCGCGTTGGCGACGACCGTGTTCTCGGCGAAGGCCGCTGGGCGCACGATGTCGCGCGTCTCGGGGTCGATGAGGAAGTGCAGCTTGGTGATCATCCGGCCGAACGACGAGGCGCTGGTGAACAGCCGCGGCGTGCCCTGCGGGTCCTGCACCACGCAGTTGTAGGGCTGGTGGGTGTGTCCACTGATGACCGCGTCAATCTTGGGCGAGAGGTTCTGCGCGATGGTCAGCCCGGCGCCCGTCACCGCGTTGCAGCCGTTGTAGTCGAGGCCGGTCGCGGCGGTGGCGTCGGCAGGTGTGCCTCCCTCGTGCAGGAGCACGATGATCGCCTTGACCCCTCGCTTGCGCAGCACGGGGACCAGCGCGTTCGCGGTCTCGACCTCGTCGCGGAACTCGACGTCGGCGATTCCTGCCTGGGCGACGATCGTGTCGGTGTCCTCGAGGGTCATGCCGATGAAGCCGACCTTCTGTCCCTGGACCTTGGCGATCTTGAAGGGACGGAACGGCGTGGGGCGCGGCTTGCCCGTCGCGCTCCTCCAGAACACGTTGGCCCCCAGGTAGGGGAAGTCCGCTCCCGTGAACGCGCGGCCGCCCGGGCAGGAGTCCTGGCCGTTGGCGCCGTTGCCGTCGTTGAGGCAGCCGCCGTGCTGCATCCGCAGCAGCTCGGTGACACCCTCGTCGAACTCGTGGTTGCCCACGGAGGCCACATCGAGTCCCATCGTGTTGAGCGCCTCGATGGTGGGCTCGTCGTGGAACGCAGCGGAGAGCAGCGGGCTCGCGCCGATCAGGTCGCCGGCCGCCACGGTGAGAGGAGTGGCCCCGGCCGCCTTCGACTTCTTCCGTTCCCGGGTGAGCACGCTCGCGAGGAAGGCGGCACCTCCGGCGGAGGTGGTGTTGATCCGGCCGCTCGACCCGGTCGGCGGCTCGAGGTTGCCGTGCAGGTCGTTGAGGGCGATCAGGTCGAGCTTGACGTACGTCTTCTTGTTCTTCTTCTCGAGCAGGGCGCGGTAGTGCATCTCACCCGAGGCGCGCCAGGCACCTGTCGTGTCGGCGGACCGCTGCAGCGCCGGCGCGGAGCCAGCCTGAGGGGCCAGCCCGAGGGTGACGACCACCGCGAGGGCAGCGACGCCGGCGAGTGGACGGCGTGCTGAGACGTGCGACGTATGCATGATCTTCTCCGAGTCGAAGACGGCAGGTTGCTCCCACATCAGACCATGTGGCGTCCGCTGGGGCTGACCCGGGCAGGGCTAGTGTCGGAGCGTGCGCACGTCGTTGCCGATGTTCCCGCTCAACGCGGTCATCTTCCCCGGCGTGCGTGTGCCACTCACCGTGTTCGAGGACCGCTACCGCGCACTGGTCCACCACCTGCTCCGGGTGGAGGACCCCACCCAGAGGATGTTCGGCTCGGTCGGGATCCGCGAGGGTTACGAGGTCGGTGAGCACGGCGCGCAGTCGCTGTTCCGGATCGGCTGCCGGGTGCAGCTGACGGAGGTCGAGTCGCACGCGGACGGCACCTTCACCATCGAGGCCGTGGGCATCGACCGGATCCAGCTCGAGCGGTTGGACACGACCGGCACATTCCCCGTCGGGCACGTGGTTGACCGGCCCGAGCCCGAGGCACCGGTCGACGAGGAGCTCCTGCAGCGGGCGCGTAGGACGTTCACCGCATACCGGGCCGCCCTGGCCGAGATCCGGGCCGACCCCTACGAGGGCGACCTGCCCCAGGACCCGACATACCTGTCATGGACGCTCGCCGCCTGCGCACCACTCCCCCTGCACGAGCGGCAGGGACTGCTGGAGGCCGAGGACGCGGGTGAACGGCTCAGGATGGTGACCGACCTGCTGCACTCCGAGCTCCAGGCCATGCACGTGATCCCGTCGCTGCCGGCCACCGAGGTGGCCAGGACCCGATGGAGCCCCAACTGAGCCTCTCCGAGGGATGACTCCTGCGGTCGACGCCCTCAGCACGGCCGGCGTCACCTACACGCTGCACGAGTACACCCACGACCAGAACGCCCAGTCCTATGGGCTCGAGGCCGCCGAGCGGCTCGGCGTCGAGCCCGATCGTGTGTTCAAGACCCTGGTGGTGAGTCTCGACGGGCGGCTGGTGGTGGGTGTCGTGCCAGTCACCGCGATGCTCGACCTGAAGGCGCTGGCTCGCGAGCTCAACGGCAGCCGAGCCCGGATGGCGGATCTGCCTGTCGCCGAGCGGGCGACCGGTTACGTCGCCGGCGGGATCTCGCCCTTCGGCCAGAAGCGAGCGCTTCCCACCGTGGTCGACGAGACCGCGCACGTGTGGGCGACCCTCTTCGTCTCCGGGGGGCGCCGGGGGCTGGACGTGGAGATCGCCCCGGACGACCTCGTGGAGGCGACCGGGGCGATCGTGGCCGACGTCAGTCGGTGGTGAGACGCAGGACCGTGTGCGCGACGCCCTCGTCGACGTAGCCCGAGATCCCGAACCCGGAGATCGGCTTCACGTTGTCGAGGAACTCCTGGTCGTGGTCGCCCATGCTCTCCTCGATGAGGTCCTCGAGCTCGTTGACGTTGATGAACAGGACCACCGCGGCATCGTCGACCTCACGAACGACGTCCTTGAACACCTCGTCCTCGCCGAGCCCTCCGTCCTCGAGGACCTCCGCTCGGAAGTCCCCGTTGGGGCCGATCACCACGGTGCCGCCCTCGGAGTCGGAATCGAAGACCAGGGTGTCGTCGGCCGGGAACTGCTCGCGCAGCTTGTCCAGGACCGCGTCGATCTCGCCGGGGTCGCCGTCGACCTTGAGGGCCACCGGGACGTCGGAGCCGTCGGAGGACTCGAAGATCGCGTCCGGGTCGAAGTCGGAGCCGAGCACCAGGGCTGCCGAGTCGCCGAACAGCGTCTCGACGTCATCGGGCAGCACCAGGCCGGTCTCGGACTCGATGTCCTCGAGGATCGCGTCGAGGTCCTCGCCGCCGCCCAGGGAGGGCGCATAGATCTCGAGCAGGTCGCCGAACCAGCCCTGGCTGAAGCCGACGCCGATCGCGGCTGCGGTGTCGGCCGGAAGGCTCGAGATGGTGTCACCCCCGGCATCGCTGGCGAGCAGGTTGCTCCCGGCGACCTCGCCGTCGCTCGCGAACTCGACCTCGATCGCGCCGTCTCTGAAGCGCACCACGCCGGCTGCGCCCTGGAACTCCTCGAGCGTGTCCTTGAGCTCGTCGCTGATCAGGGACTCCGAGCCGCCGAGGTCTCCCCCGACGTCGCCCTCGTAGCACTCCTCGAAGTCGTCGACGATCTCACCGGGCATCAGGTCCGCACCCGCACCGGGCGGCGGGAGCGGCGGCTCGGCTACGGCGCAGTCGCTACTGATCCCTGAGCCGAGGGCCAGCGGGACGCCGAAGGCTTCGTCAGCGTGCTCGGCCAGGTAGTCACCCACGGACGGGGCGGCGTACATCGTCACGACGCCGGGGTCACCGGCCTGGCCCACCCACTTCTGGAAGTCCTCGTCGTCGGCGAGCGAAGCCTCCGCGGCGTCGTCGGTGACGGTCTCGGCGATCTTGTCAGTCTGGGCGATGACGGCCCAGTCGCCCTCGATGGCCCAGCCACCCTCGTGCTCTCCCGAGCAGTCCTTGATCGCCGCCAGCCCGTCCTCGGCGGCGTCGGCGTCCTTGACCTGCAGCACGATGACCGGGTCAGGGGTCTCACCGCCGTTGTCGACGGCGGCGACGGCAGCACGGTCGCCCAGCCACGGCTCGATGTCGTCCTCGAAGTCGAGGCCGTCGCAGTCGAGCTCGCCCTGGATCTGCTCGAACAGCGCCTTGCGGATGTCGTCGTCGGGGTCGATGCCGACCTCGTCCTCGAACCCGGGGAACTTGTTGAGCGTGCGGAGTGCCTCGATCTTCTGGCCGCCGCTCGGGTCGAGGTCGATCGACAGGTAGCCCAGCGTGCTGTCCGGCAGGGCCTGCGCGGGCTGCGGGCCGGTCGCCAAGAACGACATCGCCGCCCAGGCGCCCACTCCGACGGCCACGAGCCCGACGACCCCGCCACCGACGAGCAGGCCCTTCTTGAGCCCGCCGCGGCCCGAGCCGTTGGGCGCGGGCTCGATCGGGCGGCCGCCGCCGCTGTCCAAGAATTCAGGCGGCGGGGGCGGCGGACCCGAGGGCGGACCTGACGGAGGGAGGTGCGTGGACACGGGTGCTCCGATCCCAAGAAGGCGAGGTGTGTCGCAGTGAGACTGTTGCTGCTGTGACGGCGGGAGCCTACCGGCGGGTTCCCTCGCCCACAGGCCTTCTGGTGGAGAGGAGATAGAGACAGCTCAGACTGCTCAGTGCCCCCACGGGGGCGCTGAGCAGTGGTGTCCAACCCTGGAGCTCCAGATCGCCGGGGATCTGGGTCTCGTCGGCCGCCGTGGCGGCCACCTCGTCGGGGTCGGGCGGGCTGAGCCGCTCCCCCACCGTCAGGATCAGGTAGGCAGCCAGGGCCGAGCCGACCAGGGCCACGAGGACACCGAGCACCTCGGCGCGGTCAAGGACATAGGCGGTCACCGCACCCAAGAGGAGGCCGAGGGCGAGGGCGACGACGACGTACCAGCCGACCGTGGAGAAGGCGTTCTGCAAGCCCTCCTCAACGGGGGTGGGCACCCAGCTGCCACCGCGGGCGACCCCGTCGGGCGGCGTCCACAGATGACGCCAGGCGAAGCCGCCGGCGATCCCGGAGACGGCGAACAGGCTGAGCAGCAGGACGGGCTTGAGGAGCAGTGCGGTCAACCGGTCAGGCATCCCGGACCCAGCAGCTGCTTGAGGTCCGCGAACAGCGCTGGGCTGGGGGTGACCCGCAGTCGGTCGTCGAGCCGCATGACCTTGGTCGCCTCACGGGTCAAGAGTCGCAGGCGCACCTCGGTCATTCCGGGGTGGGTGCCGAGCACGTCCTTGAGCTGCTCGACCACGGGACCGGTGCAGCGCGTCGACCGGCAGACTGATCATGACGGGGCCCGAGGCCGCGTCGGACAGGTCGGGGGCGCTGACCTCCTGCCCGTGCATCTCCGGCTGGTCCTTGTCGCGGCTACAGCCTGCCCCTGACCGTGAGGATCGCGTCCTCGACCAGGAGGGTGCTGGCGAGCTGGTAGGAGCTCGGGAACAGCAGCACGTCGATGGCGCCGTCGAGGTCCTCCAGCGTGACCATCGCCCAGGCGTCGCCGCGCTTGGTGATCTTGCGCTGCACCGCCGGTGACCAGGCCGCAGATCGTGACCGTTGACCCGTCGGCCCGCTCCTCGTCGAGCATCAGCTGGCCGATGGTGCAGTCGGTGTTGGTGCGCAGGACGTGCTCGAGCCCGAGCAGCGGGTGGTCGGAGACGTAGAGGCCGAGCATGTCCCGCTCGTGGCCGAGCAGCGTGGTCTTGTCCCACTCGTCGATGTCGGGGATCGCCACGGTGGTCCCGAAACCGCCGACCTCGTCGTCGAGCCCGCCGAAGAGCGAGTCCTGGCCGATCGCCTCGTTGCGCTTGATGTCGACGTACTGGTCGACCGCGTTCTCGTGGATCGCCACGAGCGCCCGGCGCCGGTGCTTCATGTCGTCGATAGGCACCGGCCTTGATCAGCGACTCGATGACCCGCTTGTTGCAGACCAGCGCCGGGACCTTCTCCAGGAAGTCGTTGAAGTCGACGTAGCGGCCCTTGCTCCTCGCGGGCGGCCACGATCCCGTCGACGACGTTGTGGCCGACGTTGCGGATCGCGGTGAGCCCGAAGCGGATGTCGTGGCCGACCGGGGTGAAGTTGGCGGCCGACTCGTTGACGTCCGGCGGGAGCACCTGGATCTTCATCCGGCGGCACTCGTTGAGGTAGATCGCCGACTTGTCCTTGTCGTCCTTGCACCGAGGTGAGCAGGGCCGCCATGTATTCGGCCGGGTAGTTGGCCTTGAGGTAGGCGGTCCAGTAGGACACCAGGCCGTAGGCCGCGGAGTGGGCCTTGTTGAAGGCGTAGTCGGAGAAGGGCAGCAGCGTCCGCCAGAGCGCGTCGATCGCGCCGTCGGAGAACCCGTTGGCCTTCATGCCCTCCGAGTAGGGGATGAACTCCGAGTCGAGGATCTCCTTCTTCTTCTTGCCCATCGCCTTGCGCAGCAGGTCGGCCTGGCCGAGCGTGTAGCCGGCGACCTTGCGCACGATGGCCATGACCTGCTCCTGGTAGACGATCAGGCCGTAGGTCTCGTCCAGGATCTCCGCGAGCGGCTCGGCCAGCTCGGGGTGGATCGGCTCGACCTGCTCGCGGCCGGTCTTGCGGCGGGCGTACTTGTTGTGGGAGTCCATGCCCATCGGGCCGGGGCGGTAGAGGGCGCCGACCGCGGAGATGTCGGCGAAGGTGTCGGGCCGCATCGAGCGCAGCAGGGCGCGCATGGGACCACCGTCGAGCTGGAAGACGCCGAGCGTGTCGCCGCGCTGCAACAAGGCGTACGTCGCCGCGTCAGTCGAGCTCGAGCTCCTCGAGCACGACCCGCTCGCCGCGGTTGGACGCGATGTTGGCGAGCGCGTCGTCGAGGACCGTGAGGTTGCGCAGGCCCAGGAAGTCCATCTTGATCAGGCCGAGGTTCTCGCAGGTCGGGTAGTCGAACTGGGTGATCATCGCGCCGTCGGCCGGGCGCTTGAGGAGCGGGATGACGTCGACCAGCGGCTCGCTGGACATGATCACGCCGGCGGCGTGGACGCCCCACTGCCGCTTGAGACCCTCGATGCCCATCGCGGTGTCGACGACCCGCTTGACGTCGTTGTCGCCGTCGTAGAGCGCCCGGAACTCACCGCCCTCGCCGTAGCGGCCGTGCTCGGGGTTGAAGATCTCCTGGAGCGGGACGTCCTTGCCCATCACCGCGGCCGGCATCGCCTTGGTGATCCGGTCGCCCATCGCGAACGGGTAGCCGAGGATCCGGCTGGAGTCCTTGACCGCCTGCTTGGCCTTGATGGTGCCGTAGGTGACGATCATCGCGACCCGGTCGTCGCCGTACTTGTCGGTGACGTAGCGGATGACCTCACCGCGCCGACGCTCGTCGAAGTCGATGTCGAAGTCGGGCATCGAGACGCGGTCGGGGTTGAGGAACCGCTCGAACAGCAGTCCGTGGACGAGCGGGTCGAGGTCGGTGATCCGCATCGCGTAGGCGACGATCGAGCCCGCGCCGGAGCCGCGGCCCGGACCGACGCGGATGCCGTTGTCCTTGGCCCAGTTGATGAAGTCGGCGACCACCAGGAAGTAGCCCGAGAAGCCCATCTGGTGATGACGCCGACCTCGAAGTCCGCGCGCTGGCGGACGGCCGTCGGAGATGCCCTGCGGGTAGCGGGCCCGAAGGCCGCGCTCGACCTCCTTGACCAGCCAGGAGTCCTCGCTCTCGCCCTCGGGGCAGTGGAAGCGCGGCATGTAGCTGCCGCGGCACCTCGGTGAAGGTGACGTCGCAGCGCTCGGCGATGAGCAGCGTGTTGTCGCAGGCCTCGGGCAGCTCGCGCCACAGCTGCCGCATCTCCTCGGCGGACTTGAGGTAGTAGCCGTCGCCGGAGAACGCGAACCGCTGGCCCGGTCCGTCGCCGGCGGGGATGTCCATGGTCGAGCCGGAGTTGATGCACAGCAGGTGCTCCTGGCTCGGGGCGTCCTCACGCATCGACGTAGTGGGAGTCGTTGGTGGCCAGCATCGGGATCTGCAGGTCGCCGGCGAGCCGGAGCAGGCCGTCGCGGACCCGGCGCTCGAGCTCCAGGCCGTGGTCCATCAGCTCGAGGAAGTAGTTCTGCTTGCCCAGGATGTCCTGGTAGTCGCTCGCGGTCTGACGCGCGGCGTCGTAGTTGCCGTGCCGCAGGTGGACCTGCACCTCGCCCGAGGGGCAGCCGGTCGTGCCGATGATGCCGGCGGAGTGCTGGGCCAGCAGCTCGCGGTCCATGCGGGGCTGCTTGAAGAAGCCGTCGCGCCAGGCGCCGGTGCTCAGCCGGAACAGGTTGTGCATCCCCTGGTGGACTCGCTCAGCAGCGTCATGTGGGTGTAGGCGCCACGTGCGGAGACGTCGTCCGGGCCACCGCCATAGAAGTTGACGCCCTTGCGCTCGAACCGGCTGATGTTGGGCGCGAAGTAGGCCTCGATGCCGATGATCGGCTTGACCCCGGCGGCCTTGGCCAACGTGTAGAACTCGTAGGCCCCGAAGACGTTGCCGTGGTCGGTCATCGCGACCGCTGGCTGTCCCAGCTCCGCGGCCCGCTCGGTGAGCTTGCCCAGGCGCGCGGCACCGTCGAGCATGGAGTACTCGGTGTGCACGTGCAGGTGGACGAAGGAGTCCTGGCTGCCTTGCGCCACGGTCAGATCTCTCCTCAGGCTCGTCGGCGGACGCCGATGCGTCGGCGCCGTCGGGGACTGAGACGCCGGTGGTCCTGGGGAAGGAGTCCACAGCCTACGACGGCTCGTGACCCACATTGGCATCACGCGCCGACAGTCTCAGATCCGCCGGCGGCTCTCCTCGGCGGAGCCGCGCGCGGCCCGGGGGTAGACCGACCGATAGAGCCGCATCTCGTTGCGGTAGCGGTAGGGCAACGGGACACCCGCAGCCGCCACGGCTCGCGCATAGGCCTCGAGCGCCTCGACCAGGACCTCGCACCGGCGCTCCTGGTCCTGGGTCGCATAGGAACCCCCTGGGACGCCCCTGCCGCTGCGGACCCGCGTGCGTGCCCGGTTGACCTCCGACAACAGAGTGGTCAGCAGCTCGTCGTCACGCGCTGATCGTTCGGGTGCGGCCACGGCGACCTTCTCTCCCAGCGGGCTCGCAGCGACGCAGGGATGCGCGGTGCCGTGGGCACGGTGTACGACGACCCTAGCCCTGCGCGCCTGAGGCCCCCATCCGTGCCACGTCGAGGCTCTCGGTGATGATCGCGTTCACGATCCGGGCCAGCCGATCGGCGCCCAGTGCGGGAGCCCGCTGAGCCATGGCCTCGGCGATCGCGCGCTCCCGGTCCGGGTCCCGCCCTGCCACCGGCTTGTGCGGCTGCACGGCGACGGTGAGGGCGGCCCGGCGGGCGAGGAGGTCGCCGAGCTCGCCGTCGACCTCGTCGATCAGGCCGCGGAAGAACGCGAGCGGGTCGGTTCCCGGCCAGGCCATCCTGACGTCGGGCTGCCTCTCCTCGTTGGCCGGGCCATCGGTGCGCTCGAGCTCGACCAGCCCGTGCCGCGCGTAGAACCTGCGGGCGGGCTCGTTCATCTCGAAGACCCACAGGCAGAACCCGTCAGGGCGCTGCGCCTTGGCCACGTCGAGCAGGGCGGAGCCGAGCCCCCGGCCGGCGCGGTCGGGGAGGACGTAGAGATCGTCGAGCCACGTCTGGGTCATCCGGGCGTACGCCGCCACGGCACCGTCCACCTCGGCAACCCACATCTCATCGTGCCGGAGTCGTTCGCTCAGCCAGGCCCGGACCTCGTGCTCGGGGTGGATGCTCGCAGGCATGGCGGCCCCGCTCCGGGACGCGATCTGGACCTTCACGACAGCCTCGACGTCCTCGCCCGTGGCGGGACGGAGGGTCAGGTCGGAGCCCGGCTCAGGCGGCACCACGGATGACCTCAAGAGCGCGGGCGAGGTCATCGGGGTAGGTCGACTCGTACTCGACCTGCTCGCCCGAGTCCGGGTGCTCGAAGCCGAGCCGGACCGCATGCAGCCACTGCCGCTCGAGACCGACGCGCTTGGCCAGGGTGGGGTCGGCGCCGTAGAGGTGGTCGGCCGACGCAGGGGTGCTTGAGCGCCGCCATGTGGACCCGGATCTGGTGGGTGCGCCCGGTCTCGAGGTGGACCTCGAGCAGCGAGGCGAACCGGTGGGCCTCGAGCGTCGAGTAGTGCGTGATGCTGGGTCGACCGTCCGCCATGACGGCGAACTTCCAGTCCGACTTGGGGTGCCGGCCGATCGGTGCGTCCACCGTGCCCTCGAGCGGGTCCGGATGACCCTGCACCAGCGCGTGGTAGGTCTTGTCGACCGTGCGGTCGCGGAACGCGTTCTTGAGCACCGAGTAGGCGTGCTCGGACTTGCAGATCACCATCACGCCAGAGGTGCCCACGTCGAGCCGCTGCACGATGCCCTGCCGTTCCGCGGCGCCGCTGGTGGCGATCTGGAAGCCGGCGGCCGCGAGGTGGCCGACCACCGTGGGTCCGGTCCATCCGGGCGAGGGGTGGACGGCGACGCCGACCGGCTTGTCGATCACGACGATCGCGTCGTCGTCGTGGATGATCCGGATGCCCTCGACGATCTTCGGGCCGCACGGCCAGCGGGTCCGCCAGGGCCGGGATCGTCCACGTCGAGCGTCGCCCCGGGAAGCACTCGGTCGCTCTTGCTGGCGGCAGCACCGTCGACCTGCGACGAGGCCCTCGACTATCAGGTCCGCCGCGCGCGTGCGGGACACGCCGAAGATCTGGGCGATCGCGGCGTCGACCCGCTCCCCCGCGAGTGCCTCCGGCACCTGCACGGTGCTCCGGCGGTCAGTCATCGCTGCGCTCTCGACGTGGCCGCCGCTGGTGCCGTCGATGCGGACCCCGCGGAAGGCCTGGACCAGGATCAGCCCTGCCGCCACGTTGATGCAGATGTCGGCGACGTTGAAGACCGGCCAGTTCGGCAGCATCAGGAAGTCGATGACGTGCCCGCGGAACGGACCGGGCTCGCGGAACATCCGGTCGGTCAGGTTGCCGGTCACGCCCGCCAGCAGGAACGCGAGCGCGACGGCCCACGTCGCACTGCCCAGCCGGCGGCTCAGCCACAGCACCACCCCGACGGCGATGATCGCGACGAAGGTGAGGACCTCGGTGAATGCGGTCCCGGTGCTGAACGCCGCCCCCGGGTTGCGGGTCAGGTGGAGCTGGAGCAGCTCTCCGACCAGCTGCTGGTCCGGCTGCCCGGTCAGATGCTCGACCGCAAGGCGCTTGGTGACGACGTCGGTCACGTAGAGCACCGTGGCGACGAGCGCGAACAGCCCGACGAGGCGCCGACGGGTGGGAGCAGCCGTCGCCTCCGCTGAGTCTTCGGCTCAGCGACGCTCCTCGCGCTGCTTGCATGTCATGCACAGTGTCGCACGGGGGAAGGCCATCAGCCGCATCTTGCCGATGGGGTTGCCGCATGACTCGCAGACGCCGTAGGTGCCGTCGTCGATGCGCGCCAGTGCCCGCTCGATCTGGGCGAGCTTGTCGCGCTCGCTGTTGAGCACGGTCAGCTCGTGGTCGCGCTCGAAGCTGGTCGCGCCCATGTCGGCCTGGTCCTGCCCGGCGCCGTCACCGGAGTCGCGCATCAGCCCGGTGAGCTCGTCCTCGAGACCGGAGAGGACCGACACACTGTGGTCCCGCTGCTCGGTGAGGTCCTTGAGGACCTCCTTGAGCTCGGCCTTGGTCCAGGCACCCTCGCCCTCCTTGACCACCAGCTTGCTGACCGACGCCTTGTGGGTCACCGGCGCCTTCGCCGGCGCGCCTTCTTCACGGGGCGGCCTTCTTGGCGGGCGCGGCCTTCTTGGCGGGCGCGGCCTTCTTGGCGGGCGCGGCCTTCTTGGCCGGTGCGGCCTTCTTGACCGGTGCGGCCTTCTTGGCGGGCGCGGCCTTCTTGGCCGGGCGCGGCCTTCTTGGCGGGCGCGGCCTTCTTGGCCGGTGCGGCCTTCTTGGCCGGTGCGGCCTTCTTGGCCGGTGCCGCCTTCTTGGCCGGTGCGGCCTTCTTGGCCGGTGCCGCCTTCTTGACCGGTGCCGCCTTCTTGACCGGTGCCGCCTTCTTCGCCGGTGCCGCCTTCTTGGCCGGTGCCGCCTTCTTCGCCGGTGCCGCCTTCTTGGCCGGGCCGTCAGCGACCGTGGCCGGCCGGCGCGCGATCACCTTGCGGACAGCTGCGGCCGCCTTCCCGGCGACGGACTTCGTAGTGCTGCGTGCCATGGCACGGCCTTCCTCTGGCCGGTCGACCGCGGCGGACCGCAGCGGTGCTGGCGGGAACCGTAGCGGCTGAGGTTTGATCGCTCAAACAGGCTCACCGGGACACGACCCGATCACGACGGGACCAGGCGGCACGAGGGCCGCCGGGTCTCAGCCCTCGTCGTCGCCGAGGATCGAGCGCAGACGCTTGGGGGCGGGAGCGTCGTCGCCGGCGGCCGGCGACTCGCCCGGCCCGGACAATGCCTCGAGCTGCTGGGTGAAGTAGCTCTTGAGCCGCGAGCGGTACTCGCGCTCGAAGGCACGCAGGTTCTCGACCTCGCCGTTGAGCTTGTCGCGCTCGCGCTCGAGCTCGCCGAACAGCTGTCTGGCGACGCTCGGCGGTCTCGGAGTCGAGCATCTGAGCGCGGGTCCGGGCGTCGGCCTCGAGGCGGTCGGCCTTGCTCCTTGGACTCGGCCTCGAGCCGCTCGGCCTTGGTGCGGGCCTCACCGATGATCTTGTCGGCGTCGTTCTTGGCGCTCGTCGACGAGCTCGTCGGCGTTGCGGGTCGCGATCTCGAGCAGACGCGCCGCGGCGTTGGAGGCCTCGGGCACCGTCTCGACCCGGATGGTCTGCGGCACGACGGGCTCGGCGGCCGCGACCACCACGGACTCCGGCTCGGGCGTCGGCTCGGGCGTCGGCTCGGGCTCCTGGACGACGGGAGTCTGCTGGGTCGCCGGCGGCTCGAAGCTCGAGGCACCACCGGTCTGCGCTGCGGACAGCTTCGCGCGCAGGTCGTCGTTCTCCTTGGTCAGCCGGGCCAGCTCGGCCTCGACCTCGTCGAGGAACTGGTCGACCTCACCCATGTCGTAGCCCTCGCGGAGCCGGACAGGCGTGAAGCGCTTGTTGCTCACGTCCTCAGGCGTCAGCGGCATGGTCCACCCTCGTCAATTCGCACAGTCGGTTGCACACGGTCAAGCATCCTTGCATCAAGCGGTGCGTCATCGCACAACGCCGGTGATCGGTTGAACTGTAGCGCCTTGGTGTGGCTGGTGTGACAGGGCTGACCAAAGTTCGAACACGCGGATGGGCCGACGCTGTCAGCGGGCCAGGCCCGCCAGGAACTGGAGCAGGATCCAGGTCACGATCATCACGATGATGAACGAGAGGTCCAGTGCGACCGACCCGATCCGCAGTGGCGGGATCAGACCGGCGCAGCGCCTTGATGGGCGGGTCGGTGGTCGTGTAGACGCCCTCGAGACCGACCAGAAGCGGACCCGGTCGGCACCCACGAACGCGCGAAGACCTGCACCCAGTCGACGACGAAGCGGACCCAGAGAAAGCCGAAGAACACCCACACGATCGCGTAGAGCACGACCCAGACGGCGTTCACAGGGAGATCATGCCCGGGCCAGGCAAGGGTGCGTCAGCGGGTCCGCGAAATCTCGCGAGGATCAGCTCTGGTTGAAGAAGCCACCGTCTCGACCATGCGCTGCCTTGTCCTCGGCGGCCACGGACACGTTGGGCGGCGAGAGCAGGAAGACCTTGCTGGTGATCCGCTCGATGGTGCCGCGGGTGGCGAACACCAGGCCGGCCGCGAAGTCGACCAGACGCTTGGCGTCGTCGTCGTCCATCTCCGAGAGGTTCATGATCACCGGGGTGCCGTCGCGGAAGTTCTCACCGATCGTGCGGGCCTCGTTGTAGGTGCGCGGGTGCAGGGTGGTGATCCGCGACAGCTCCACGCTGGCGGCGACAGGTCGTCGACGCTCGCTCAGGTCCGAGACCGTCCACCCCGTGACTCGCGCCGCGACAGGCGTCCTGGGGTCACGACGTCGTGCTCCTCGGTCCGCGCGTCGTGGCCCTGACGGTGGGACGCCCCGTAGCCGCCATCGTCGTAGCCCTGGTCGTACTCGTCGTCGTAGCGCCCGGTGTCCTCGAGCAGGCCGAGGTACTCACCGATCTTGCGCATCGCGCTCATGACTGCCTGCCTTCCGGGCCTGACGGAGCTACTCGCTGCTCGTGACACTACTGGACCGGAGGCCTCGAACCGAGGACCGCGGAGCCGACACGCACGTGTGTCGCACCGGCCCTGATCGCGTGCCTCGAGGTCGCCGCTCATGCCCGGCGGACAGCCAGGTCAGCGTCGGGGGGTACGACGCCAGGAAGTCGCTCGCGCACCGCGGCGCAGTCGGGCGAAGGCGACGGCGGGGTCCTCGCCCAGGGGAGCCACGGCCATCAGGCCGCGCAGCGAGAGATGCTGTGACGACATCGACCGAGGCAGCCAGCTCGTCGAGACCCTCGACCGGGACACCTGACCGATGCCCGCCACCGGGGTCGTCGAGGCTCACCTGGAGCAGCACGTCGACGGGCGCGTCCGCGCCGGTCCATCGCTGCGACCAGCTTGGTGCGGTCGACCGACTCGCACGACGTCGGCGTACCTCGGCGACCGCCGCCGCCTTGTTGCTCTGCAGACCGCCGACGAAGTGCCAGCGCACGTCGAGGTCCGCGCACTCGGCGGCTTGGCCGCGGCCTCCTGGTGCTGGTTCTCGGCCACGTCCGTGACGCCGAGGTCGGCGAGCAGCCGGACGTCGGAGGCCGGGAAGATCTTGGTGACCACGACCAGCTCGACGTCGGCGCGGGTCACGCCCGGCGTCGGCGCAGGCCGCGGCGATGCGCTGCTCGACCCGGACGAGCGCGGTCCGCAGCTCCTCGCCGCGATCGCTCACTGCGTCACCGCCAGGCGGATGAGTCCCGCGTGCCGCCCCGCGCGCTCTGCGTCGCGGCGGTAGGAGTAGAGGTCCGGGGACTCGCGCGTGCAGCGCGCCGCATCGACGACCTCGACCCCCGCGGCTTCCAGCTGGGCCCGGACTCCGGCGCCGAGGTCGAGCGACGGCGTGCCCCACGACGTGGTCGCTCGGCTGGCCGGAACGACGGCGGCGACCTCGTCCTGCATCTCGCTGGGCACCTCGTAGCAGGCGCCGCACACGTGCGGACCGATCCACGCGGTGATGCTCGAGTCGCCCCGAGCCCGGAGCCGCGCCAGCGTGGCCGGCACGACCCCGGCCACCAGTCCGGGTCGGCCGCAGTGCGCGGCGGCGACCGCCTCGATCGCCGGCGTCGGCGAACAGCACTGGCACGCAGTCGGCGGCCCGGACCATCAGCACGACGTCAGGCTCGCGGGTGACGATGGCGTCCGCCACCGGGCGCGCAACCGGCGATCGGTGGTCCACCACGGCGACGTCGGCTCCGTGCACCTGGACGAGGTCACACAGCTCGGCGCCCGGGGCGAAGTCGCCCAGGAGCAGCCGCAGGTTGCGGGGGTCCACCAGGTCGAGCGAGTCCTGGGGTGACGCACCGACCCCGCCTGACCGGTCGGTGAAGCACAGGTCGGCGGGGCCGTGGCGGGTACGGAAGGCGTACATCGCCTCCAGTCTGGTCCGGGGGGTGGCTACTTCAGGAAGTCGGGGACGTCGAGGTCGTCGTCGTCGAAGGAGTAGGACCGCTGCGGCGCCGGGGTGGTGGTCTGCGTCGGAGTGGATCGGCCGGGCGCGCTCGCGCCCGCCGGCACCGGCTCCTTGGCCCCCTCGGAGCGCTGGGCCCCGCCCCCAGCCTTGGCCGCTGCCAAGGTCTCCTCCTGCGTCTGGCGAGGAGCCGCTGGAGTCCGACGCAAGCCCGAACCCTCCTTGGCCCGCTTGGGCATCCCGCCGTCGAAGCCGGCCGCGATCACGGTCACGCGGACCTCGTCACCGAGGGCGTCGTCGATCGTGGCGCCGAAGATGATGTTGGCCTCGGGGTGCACCGCCTCGGCGACCAGCGCGGCCGCCTCGTTGATCTCGAAGAGACCCAGGTCCGAGCCGCCGGCGATGGAGAGCAGCACGCCGTGCGCCCCGTCGATGCTGGCCTCGAGCAGCGGGCTGGAGACGGCCATCTCGGCGGCCGCGACCGCACGGTCCTCGCCGCGAGCCGAGCCGATGCCCATGAGCGCGGAGCCGGCGTTGGCCATCACGGACTTCACGTCGGCGAAGTCGAGGTTGATCAGGCCGGGGGTAGTGATCAGGTCGGTGATGCCCGAGACACCCTGGAGCAGGACCTGGTCGGCCTGCTTGAAGGCGTCGAGCACCGAGACGTTGCGGTCGCTGATCGAGAGCAGCCGGTCGTTGGGGATCACGATGAGGGTGTCGACCTCCTCGCGGAGTGCGGCGATGCCCTCCTCGGCGGAGTTGGCACGTCGACGACCCTCGAAGGCGAACGGCCGGGTCACGACGCCGATGGTCAGCGCGCCCAGCGAGCGGGCGATCCGGGCCACGACGGGGGCGCCGCCGGTGCCGGTGCCGCCGCCCTCGCCGGCGGTCACGAACACCATGTCGGCGCCCTTGATGACCTCCTCGATCTCGTCGGCGTGGTCCTCGGCGGCCCGCGTGCCGACGTCGGGGTTGGCGCCGGCACCGAGACCGCGGGTGAGCTCGCGGCCGATGTCGAGCTTGACGTCGGCGTCGCTCATCAGCAGCGCCTGGGCGTCGGTGTTGATGGCGATGAACTCGACACCCTTGAGGCCGACCTCGATCATCCGGTTGACGGCGTTGACGCCACCACCGCCGATGCCGACGACCTTGATGATCGCCAGGTAGTTCTGCGCTGCTGCCACGGCCGAGCCTCTCTCGAGAAGTGTGACCCTCAGGCTGAGGGTTATAGTTATGTCAACCTGCCGACGCTCACGACACTAGGCACGGCCGGGCCCGGGATCGTGGCGACACGCCGCGCCCCGTCGGTCAGTCGTCGGTCAGCCGTCGGTCAGCCGACCGGAGGCCGGACCGGTCGTCGGCTGGGTGGGCACGCTGACGTCGTAGATCTGGGCGGCGACCTTCTCGAGCAGGTCGATGGCCACCGTGGCCTTGGTCTCGGAGTCGTCCGCGCTCCCCCACACGACCTGCGGCCGTCCTTGAGATACAACGAGATCTCGTCGACCGAGGTGACCTGGAGATAGTCCACGAGCAGCGTCAGCGACTCGGGCAGCGCCGAGATCACCAGCGCCGCCTCCCGCAGTGCTTCGGCCGAGGTCCCGATGTCGGTCTGCACCTTGGGCAGCCCTGGAGGCACTCGTTGGAAGTCCCTGAAGACCACGCCGTCGGCGTCCATCCCCCGCAGCCGGCCGCCGATCTCGACGACCGCGATGGCCACCCGCTCGACGATCTCGATCAGGACCGTGTCCGGCCACTGCCGGCTCACGTCGACCTCCTTGACGATCGCCAGCGACCTGAGCCGGGCCTCGGCGCGGCCGAGGTCGACCCGGGCCAGCGGGGTCCCGTCCTCGACCTGCGCCCGGGCGCGCACATCGTCTGCCGACATGGTCTGAGCGCCGCTGACCTGGACGTCCTCGACGTCGAGCCACGCGGAGAACCACACCGCGTAGCCACCGGCGCAGAGCAGCGCGACGGCCACGAACAGCACGATGACGTAGCGCCAGACGAGCCAGCGCCGCCGCCACTGCCGGCGCGCGAACCGGCGACGGCTCCTGCTGTTGGCGGCACCGGATCGGTCCCGGGGTCGCTCAGGCACGGGCGCGCTCCGCGAGCAGGGTGAGCAGCTGAGGCCCCACCTCGGTCACGTCGCCGGCCCCGAGGGTGAGCACGAGGTCCCCCGGCCGACTCCGGGCGACCAGCTCGGCCGCGACGTCGGCGAGCCGCGCGACGAAGGCGACCCGGTCGGGCGGGAGGGGTACGGCGTCGGCGACGAGCACACCGGTCACCGCGGGGTCCGCGTCCTCGCGGGCCAGGTAGACGTCGCACACCACGACCTCGTCGGCGGCGCCGAGCGCCTCGCCCATCGCGGCGCCGAAGACCCTGGTCCGGGAGACCAGGTGCGGCTGGAAGGCGACCAGCAGCCGACCGTCCCCCGCCAGCGCCCGGCGCCGCCTCGCAGGTCGCCGGCGATCTCGGTCGGGTGGTGGGCGTAGCTGTCGTAGACGCGCACTCCCCCGGCCTCGCCCTTGGACTCCATGCGACGACGCGTCCCGGTGTAGGACGCGATGCCGACCCTCAGCGCATCCGGGTCGACAGCCGAGCTCGACGCCCGCGGCGTAGCGCCGCCAGGGCGTCGGCGAGGTAGTGCTCACCCGGCGACCAGAGCGACACACCGTCCAGCGCGGCCGGCCCCAGGTCGGCCCCGCCGTCGCGGGTGGACACGGTGACCACCCGGCGTCCGGCGGCCCGCTGCCGGTCCGCCAGACCGGCCGCCCCGGCGTCGTCGGTGCAGCAGACCAGGAACCCGGACCGGTCGACCGGTCGGCGAACTGCTCGAAGGCGGCGGCGTAGGCCTCCTCGGTGAGCCAGTGGTCGAGGTGGTCGGCCTCGACGTTGGTGACGATCGCGCCGTGCGGACGGTAGACCAGGAAGGCGCCGTCGCTCTCGTCGGCCTCGGCGACGAACAGGTCGCCGGTGCCCTCGGCGGCGTTGACGCCGGTAGCCGAGAGGTCGCCGCCGATCGCGTACGTCGGGTCGGCGCCGGCAGCCTGGAGCGCCACGGTCAGCAGCGAGGTGGTGGTGGTCTTGCCGTGGGTGCCGGCGACCGCGACGACCCGACGACCCTCCATCACCGCGGCCATCGCCGCGGCCCGCGGCAGCACCCGCAGCCCCCGCGAGATGGCCTCGGCGTACTCGGGGTTGTCGGCGCTTGACCGCAGTCGAGACGACGACCGTGTCCCCCGGTGCGAGGTGGTCGAGGTGCCGCGGGTCGTGGCCGACGTGCACCCTGGCGCCCAGGGCCCGCAGGGAGTCGAGGGTCGGCGTGGCGACGCCGTCGCTGCCGCTGACCTGCACCCCGCGGGCGAGCAGCAGACGGGCGATGCCGGACAGACCCGCACCGCCGATGCCGACGAAGTGCACGCGGCCCAGCCGTCGGCGGGCAGCTCGTCGGCACGGGACCTCATCGCGCCGGCCTCGAGGATGATCCGGGCCAGCTTCTCGTCGGCGTCGCGCGGGATCAGGCCCGAGGCCGCGGCGCTCATCGCGGCCAGCCGGGCACGTCGGTCGCCAGCGCCGGCACGGTGCCGGCGACCCACTCGGGGGTGAAGGCATCGTCGGAGACCAGCAGCGCTCCCCCGGCGTCGACGACCGGCCGGGCGTTGAGCTCCTGCTCGCCGTTGCCGATCGGCAGCGGCACGAAGATCGCCGGGACGCCCACCGCGGCGGCCTCGGTCACGCTGTTGGCACCGGCCCGGCAGATCATCAGGTCGGCGGCGGCGAGCGCGTAGTCCATCCGGTCGACGAACTGCTTCACGACGTACGGCGCCGTCGTCGGCCGCGGACTCGCAGTCGCCGGTGGGTCCGACGACGTGCAGCACCTGGACGCCGGCCGCATCGAGCGACTGCTGCAGCGGCAGCCACGGACTCGTTGATCCGCCGGGCGCCCTGTGAGCCGCCGGTGACCAGCAGGGTCGGACGGTCGGGGTCGAGCCCGAAGAACTCCCGTGCCTCGGCGCGCAGGGACGTCCCGGTCGAGCATGGAGATCATCCGGCGGATCGGCAGCCCGACGTACTCGGCCCTCGGGCAGCGGGGTGTCCGGGAAGCTGACCGCGACGCGGCTGGCGAGCCGGGCACCGAGCCGGTTGGCCAGACCGGGCAGCGCGTTCTGCTCGTGGACCACGATCGGCAGCTCGGCGCCGGCGGGCCGCGAGGTACGCCGGCACCGAGACGTAGCCGCCGAAGCCGACCACCACGTCGGGACGGATCCGGTCGATGACCGCCCGGGCCTCCTTGACCGCGCCGCGGAGCCGCGCCGGGCACCTTGACCAGGTCGGCACCGAGCCTTGCGCGGCAGCGGCACGGGCGCGATCAGCTCGAGCGGGTAGCCGGCCTCCGGGACGACCCGGGTCTCCAGGCCACGGGGCGTGCCGAGGCAGGTGATCTCGGTGGCCGGGTCGAGTCGACGCAGCGCGTCGGCCGTCGCGAGCAACGGCGAGGTGTGGCCGGCGGTGCCGCCGCCGGCGAGCAGGATGCGCATCAGGAGTGAGACTAGAGAGCGGATCTGCAGCTCAGGAGCGGCGACCCGCGGACAGGCCCGCGGAGCGTTGCTGCTTGCGCTGCGCCAGCGCGCGGGCCGCCTCGGGCTCGCGCCGCGCGAAGCCGACGAGGAGGCCGAGCGCGACCAGCGATGGGCAGCAGCGCCGAGCCGCCGTAGGAGACCAGCGGCAGCGGGATGCCGATGACGGGCAGCAGGGCGAGCACCATGCCGACGTTGATGATCATCTGGCCGACCAGCCACACGATGATGCCGAACGTCGCGTAGCGCACGAACGGGTCGGCGGTGCGTCGGGCGACCCGGAGCGCGGCGAAGGCGATGGTGAGGAAGAGGCCGACACCAGCAGCGTGCCGACCAGGCCGAGCTCCTCGCCGAGCACGGCGAAGATGAAGTCGGTGTGGGCCTCGGGCAGGTCGCCCCACTTCTGCTGGCTGGCGCCGATGCCCTCGCCGAACAGACCGCCGGTCGACGAGCGCGTAGAGACCGTGGGCGGGCTGCCAGCCCGCGCCGTGGAAGTCCTTGAACGGGTCGACGAAGGTGGTGATGCGGGTCAGGCGCTCGGGACTGGTGCCGGCCAGGCACGATCGCGCCGACGCCGAGCACCGAGAACGACAGCGCGAACAACCGCATCGGTGCGCCGACCACCCAGAGCATGCCGAGCAGGATCGCCACCAGCACCAGCGCGGTGCCGAGGTCCTCGCCGACGATGACCAGCGCCGTGGCGATGAGCAGGCCCGGCACGACCGGGACCAGGACGTGCGTGCACGCTGTCGAGGCGGCGGTCCTTGTTGGCGTAGACGTGGGCGGCCCAGAGGACCAGA
Organism: uncultured Actinomycetota bacterium; assembly: GCA_963802315.1. Classification (GTDB taxonomy): domain Bacteria; phylum Actinomycetota; class Actinomycetes; order Propionibacteriales; family Nocardioidaceae; genus Nocardioides. The sequence goes on along the minus strand of CAWDIF010000002.1, from coordinate 46,477 downwards.
CCGCGAGCTTGGCGAACTCCGAGGGCTGGATCTGGGCGGGCCCGAGGGCGAGCCAGTTCTGGTTGCCGTTGATCGTCACGCCGATGAACGCGGTCAGGAGGAGCAGGGCGAGCGAGAACAGGTAGCCGGGGTAGGCCAGGCGACGGAGCCAGCGCACGGGGATGCGGCTGGCGACGTAGGCCATGGGGAGACCGAGCACGACCCACATCAGCTGCCTGCGGACCACCGCGTAGCTGTCGCCGTCGTTGAGCCGGTAGGAGTAGACGCTCGAGGCGCTCAGCACCATGATCAGACCGATGGTGAGCAGCAGGGCAGACGCACCGAGCAGCAGGTAGTAGGAGGTGAGCGGTCGGTCGAGGGCCTCGCGCAGCGCGGAGAACCAGCCGCGGCGCAGGCGCTCGCGAAGAGCCCCCAGCGACGGGCGCGACGGGTGGTGGGCTGACCAGGGTCATGTCCTCCCCCCTCCGTGCGGCTAGCCCTGTCCGGTGTGCTCTCGCACCGCCGCGGCGAACGCGTCCCCGCGGGCGGCGTAGTCGGTGAACATGTCCATCGAGGCGCAGCCGGGGGCCAGGAGCACCGTGTCCCCGGGCCGAGCCAGCTCGGCCGCGGCTCGCACGACGCGCCTCATGGCGCTGAGCCCTAGTTCCCGTCCGTCACCCTGATGGTCATCTGCACCTTCAGTCCCAGCAGTCTTGCCGCCCCCCACGTCGATGACACGGACATCGGGCGCGTGTCGCGCGAGCGCGTCAGCGACCACGCTCCCGGTCCCGGCCGAGCAGGACCGCGCCGCGCAGCCGGTCCCGGACGTCGCGAACCAGGTCGTCGAAGGTGGCGCCCTTGGCCAGCCCGCCGGCGACCCAGACCACCGGCTCGTAGGCCAGGAGCGAGGAGCGAGCGGCGTGCGGGTTGGTGGCCTTGGAGTCGTCGACCCAGGTGATGCCGCCGTGCTCGGCGACCACGGCGATCCGGTGACCGTCCGGACGGAACCCGCGGAGCCCGTCGCGGACCGCCGCCTGGCTGACCCCGTGAGCACGGGCGAGCGCGGCAGCGGCCAGCGCGTTCTGCACCGTATGGGGTGCCGGTGGCCGGCCCGGCAGGCCGGGGTCGGCCAGGTCCGCCAGGGTGCAGAGCTCGGCGGCACTCGTGGCTCGCTGCTCGACGAAGGCCCGGTCGGCCAGGATGTCCTCGACGACCCCGACCATGCCGACCTGCGGGCAGGCCGAGGGTGAACCCGACGGCCCGGGCCCCCTCGACGACGTCGGCCTCGCGGACCAGCTGCTCGGTGAGCGGGTCCTCGACGTTGTAGACGCAGGCCCGCTGCACCCTCGCGTAGACGCGGCCCTTGTCGGCGGCGTAGTCCTCGAACGAGGAGTACCAGTCGAGGTGGTCCTCGGCGAGGTTGAGCACCGCCGCTGCCTCGGCGCTCATCGAGTCCGTGTAGTGGAGCTGGAAGCTGGAGAGCTCGACGGCGAGGACGTCGTAGGGCGTCGGGGTCCATCACCGCCTCGACGATCGGCAGGCCGACGTTGCCGACCGCTTGGCTGCGCAGGCCCTCGGCCCGCAGGATCGAGTCGAGCATCTGCACGGTGGTGGTCTTGCCGTTGGTGCCGGTGACGGCCAGCCACGGAGTGTCGTGGTCGGGGTCGCGCAGCCGCCAGGCCAGCTCGACCTCGCCCCACACCGGGATGCCGCGGGCGCGGGCCTGGGCGAGCAGCGGCGCGGAGGGCCTCCAGCCCGGCGAGGTGACGACCAGGTCGACGTCGTCGGGCAGCGTCGCGGTCGCCCCCGCCCCCAGCCGGACGGTTGCGCCGAGCACCTCGAGGAGCTCGGCCTTCTCGGCGCGCTGGTCCCCCTCGCTGGACTCGTCGAGCGCGGTGACCGCGGCACCGAGGTGGGTGAGGTTGTCGGCCGCGGCGAAGCCGGAGACGCCGAAGCCGGCGACGACCGCGCGGACGCCGTCCCAGGAGTCGTGCCGGCCGAGGTGGTCGGGAGTCACGGCCTGCTCACAACCGAGCGACCCACTCGGCGTAGAAGATGCCCAGTCCGGTGGCGACGAAGAGCCCGGTGATGATCCAGAACCGGATCACGACGGTGACCTGCTCCCACCCGAGCATCTCGAAGTGGTGGTGCAGCGGAGCCATCCGGAACAGCCGGTACCCGGGTTGGACCCGGAACACCCTGCGGAAGGCGCCGCTCGCCCGGCTGGCCTTGAAGAAGCCGACCTGAAGCATCACCGACATGGTGATGAGGACGAACAGGCCGCCCAGGACGAGCAGCAGGAGCTCGGTGCGGGTGAGGATGGCGAACCCGGCCATGGCGCCGCCGAGCGCGAGCGACCCGGTGTCGCCCATGAAGATCGCGGCCGGTGAGGCGTTCCACCACAGGAAGCCGAAGCAGGCCCCGGTGATCGCGGCGGCGATGACGGCCAGGTCGAGCGGGTCGCGGACGTTGTAGCAGAGCGGGCTGGGGTCCTCCTGGCAGAACTGGTTGTTCTGCCAGATGTTCACCAGGGTGTAGGCACCGAAGACCATCACGCACGCGCCGGTGGCCAGACCGTCGAGGCCGTCGGTCAGGTTCACCGCATTGCTGGTGCCGGTCACGATCAGCAGGATCAGCAGGATCGCGAGGACCATCGGGAGGGCCAGCCACTCGATCTCTCGGAGGAAGGAGACCTTCAGCGAAGCCGGCGTCCGGCCCCGGTCGTCCTCCAGCCAGGGTGACAGCGCGAGGGCGCCGAAGCCGAGCCCGATGACCGCCTGCCCGACGAGCTTGGCCTTGCTTCGCAGCCCCAGGCTCCGTCGCTTCGCGACCTTGATGAAGTCGTCGAGGAAGCCCACCGTGCCCAGCCCCACGAACAGGAACAGCAGCAGCAGCGCTGAGGCGGATGGCGCGTTCCAGGTGATCGCCTTGGCCGCGAAGTAGCCGAACACGCTCGCCAGGATGATGACGAGCCCACCCATCGTCGGCGTGCCCCGCTTGGTGTGGTGGGTGTGGGTCCGTCGTCGCGGATCTCCTGGCCGAAGCCCAGCCGGCTGAACTGCCTGATCGCGACCCGGGTGCCGAGCAGCGAGATGAGCAAGGAGATGCCACCCCCCAACAGCACCGCACGCATGAGCACATGATCCCGCACGGCGTCCGACGAAGGGTCACGCCATGCCGCGCAGCGTGCGGCGCGCCACCTCACGGTCGTCGAAGGGATGGACCGTCCCCGCGACCTCCTGCCCGGTCTCGTGACCCTTGCCGGCGATCAGCACGATGTCGCCCGGCCGGGCGACCCGGATCGCCATCGCGATGGCCCGGCCGCGGTCGCCGATCTCCATGACCCGCGTCCCCCGGACCCGCTTGGCACCGAGCAGCATCGCCCGGCGGATCAGGGCAGGGTCCTCGCTGCGCGGGTTGTCGTCGGTCACGATGAGGACGTCGGCCAGCCCCGCGGCCACCTCGCCCATGATCGGACGCTTGCCGGGGTCGCGGTCGCCACCGGCTCCGAGCACGACGATGAGCTCGCCCTCGGTCAGCGGGCGCAGGGTGCGCAGGGCGGCATCCACGGCGTCCGGCTTGTGGGCGTAGTCGACCACGACGGTGAAGTCCTGGCCCTGCTCGATGCGCTCGAAGCGCCCCGGCACCCCCTCCGATGACGCGATGCCCGCGGCGACCGCCTCGACGTCGAAGCCGGCGTCCGCGCAGGCTGCGATCGCGGCCAGCGCGTTGGCGACGTTGAACTCTCCGGGGAGTGGACACGAGGTCGCGACGACCAGCCCTCCCAGCGGCCCGTGCACCACGAACTCCGAACGAGAGGGTCGCAGGCGCACGTCGCTGACCGTCCAGTCCGCGGCGCCCCCCTGGGTCGAGAAGGTCTCGACGGGCAGCTCGGTCTCCTGAGCCAGGCGGCGGCCGTGCTCGTCGTCGATGTTGACCAGCGCCGCGTCGGGCCCGCGCGCGGGTGAACAGCGAGGCCTTGGCGAGGTAGTAGTCCTCGAGGGTCTCGTGGAAGTCGAGGTGGTCGCGGCCGAGGTTGAGGAACACGGCGACGTCGAACACCACCCCGTCCACGCGGCCCAGCACGAGTGCGTGGCTCGACACCTCCATGGCGCAGGCCGCGACCCGCTGCTCCTGCATCACCGCGAACAGTCCGTGCAGGTCGGGCGCCTCGGGCGTGGTCAAGGAGGTCGGCGACGTCACGCCCGCGATCCGGGTGCCGAGGGTGCCCACCGTGGCGGCCTTGAGGCCGGCGCGCTCCAGCGCGCTCTCGGCCAGCCGGGTCGTGGTGGTCTTGCCCTGGGTCCCGGTCACGCCGATCATCCGCATCGACCGGGCGGGGTCGCGTAGATCCGCGCGGCCAACCCACCGAGGAGCTTGCGCGGCTGCTCCACCACCGCCACCGGGATCCCCGGGCGCAGCTGGGCCGCGCCGACCGGGTCGGTCAGCACCGCGACCGCGCCGGCGGCCAGCGCCTCCTCGACGTAGTCGATGCCGTGCGCGAACGCGCCGGGCAGGGCGGCGTAGAGGTCCCCGGGCCAGACCCGCTTGGTGCTGAGGGTGAGGCCGGTCACGAGGGTCGTGGGGTCGCCGTCCGCGTGCGTGCTGGCGTCGTGCGCCGCGAGCCAGCCGACGATCCGGCTCAGCGGGGTGAGCGGCGGGCGCTGCGGGCGTGCCGAGAGGTCCTCGCCCACGTCCCGGTCCGTCACCAGCGCAGGCTATAGCGCTGGTCTCCGGTCACGGCTTCCAGGTGACCGGCAGGACGGTGGGCTTGCGACCGGTCGGGGGCACGCCGTAGCGGTGCAGGGCCAGCTCATGAGCTGGGAGAACACCGGGCCCGGCCACCGAGCCGCCGCCGCCGCCGTTGCGCGGGTTGTGGATGGCGACGTAGATCGTGAACCGCGGGTCGTCGGCGGGCGCGAAGCCGCCGAACGACACGGTGAAGGTGCCGTCGTAGCAGCCGCACTCGGGGCCGACCCGCTGCGCGGTGCCGGTCTTGCCGGCGACCCGGTAGCCGGGGACCTGCGCCGCCGGCGCCACGCCGTCCTCGGGGTCGACCACCCGCTCCATCATCAGCGTCGTCTGGCGAGCGGCGTGCGAGCTCACGACCCGACGGGTGGTGGCGACGTCGGTGCCGACCTCGACCCCGTCGTCGCGTAACCGCCGTGCCCTTGATCAGGCTCGGCGAGACCCGTAGTCCCCCGTTGGCGATCGTGTTGACGGCCGCGGCCATCTGGATGGCGTTGACCGAGATCGACTGGCCGAACGCGATCCGGTCCTCGGCCTGCTCGGTCCACAGCGCCGGGTCCGGCAGGATGCCCGGCGACTCCGCCTCGAGGCCCACGTCGGTGCGCTGGCCGAGGCCGAACGCGTTGAGGTAGGAGCGGAGCTCGCCGGGCTTGAACCTGTCGGCGGCGAGCACGGTGCCGATGTTGGACGACTTGGCCAGGATCCCGGCCAGCGTCAGTCGGATCGTCCCGTGCTCGAAGCAGTCATGGATCACCCGGTCCTGACGGGCCAGGCTCCCGGGCACCGTGAACTGCGTGCGCGCGGTCATCCGGCCGGCGTCGATGAGGGAGGAGAGGGTGAGGACCTTCTCGACCGACCCGGGCTCGTAGGCCAGGTTGATCGACCTGGCACCGCGGTCGTCGGTCGGGTAGTCCGCGGGGCTCGCCGCGTCGAACGTCGGGTAGTCGGCGTCGGCCAGGACCTCGCCGGTCCGGGAGTCCATGACGATCGCGATCCCGGAGTCGCCGCGGGCCTCGCGCACCGCGTCCGCGCAGGACCCGCTGGGTGAACCACTGCAGGTCGCGGTCGATGGTCGTGGTCAGGTCGGCGCCGTCGCGCGCGGCCACGGTCTTGTGGTGGCCGAGGGGGATCCGGTTGCCGCCGCCGACCTCGTAGCGGGCCGAGCCGTCCTTGCCGGACAGGTGCTTGTCGAAGACCTGCTCGAGGCCGCCGAAGGCCTCGTCGGTGCCCATGAAGCCGATGATGTTGGCCGCCACGTCGTGCGCCGGGTAGGTGCGGACCGGGTCACGGCGCGTCGAGAGCCCCTCGATCCCGCGGGCCTCGGCCTCGGTCAGGACGTCGTTGGCCAGCGTGGAGGGCACCCGACGGGCGACGTACTCGAACCGGCTGCCGCGCTCCCGCAGCCGGGCCAGGGTGTCGATGTAGTCGACCGAGAGCCGCTCGGCCAGGAACCGCGCGATCGCCGGCGCGTCCTCCTCGGTCAGCTTCGGGTCGGCGACGACCATCAGCCCGTCGACGGAGTCCGCGAGCGGCTCGCCGTTGCGGTCGAGGATGTCGCCGCGCTCGGCGGGCAGCACCACCCGGACCGTGCCCTCGGCGGCCGCCATCGCGGCGTACGTGCCCGGGGTCAAGGCCCTGGAGCTGGACCAGGCGCGCACCGAAGACCGACAGCACCATCGCGATCAGCACGAAGCCCACCCGCAGCCGGTGCTGCGGCGACCCGCGCAGGCCGCCCAGACCGACCGCTCCGCCCCGGCGGAGGCTCCTGCGTCGCGGCACTGAGATGGTCCTTGTCTGGTCGGCGTGAGGTCTGGGAGGGCTGGACTGTCATCGTGACGCCCGGCGCTGGTGAATCCGGTCAGCCTCGGCCCGTGTCGCGCCGCTGCCGGCCGTGGTGGCCGTTCTGGTTCTCGTTGCGGTTCGCCTGCTTCACGGCGACCGTCTCGGTCGACGGGACGGTCACGATGATCGGGTCCGGGTTGATCTCCGCGGGCTTGGGCGGCGCTGGAGTGAGCGGGTCCGGGGTGTTGCCGGGCGTGGCCGCGGTGCAGGTCCCAGTGCTGGCGGCCGCACCGAGTCGCAGGGTGCAGGCGTCCGTGGGAGCGACCATCCCGGCCTGGGCCGCCGACACGGCGACGTGCTGCGGGTCGCGCAGGGCTTGGAGCTCCCTCTGCAGGGTCTGCTCGCGGGCGCTCAGGTTGGCGGCGCGCTCCTCGAGGGTCGTGGCCGCGAACGAGGCCTGCTGCATCGGGTGTTGAAGCAGAGCAGCCCGACGATGCCGCCGAGCAGCACCAGGCTGACCAGGGTCACGAAGGGCATCCGCGGCGCGCGCACCCGCCGGCGGTGCGGGACGACGCTGAGCCGGGCCCGTTCGACGGCGGCCTCGAACGGCGCCCGGGCACGGGTCAGGGCCGTCGCAGCGACGGCGGTGTTGGCGGTGCTCATGCGGTGGCTCCCCGGGGAAGGTGGGTGCGTTCGATGGCGCGGAGCCGCACCGAGGCGGCCCGTGGGTTCTGCTGCGATCTCCTGCTCGTCGGCCTGCTCGGCACCGCGGGTCACCAGCCGCAGCGCGGGCTCGCTGCCCCTCGGGGACGAACGGCAGGTCCTCGGGCACGGTGGAGCGGGTGGCCATCGGCGAAGGCCCGCTTGACGAGCCGGTCCTCGAGCGAGTGGTAGGACTCCACGACCACCCGACCGCCGACGCGCGATCGCGTCGATGGCGGCGGGGATGGCGCGGCGCAGCACGGCGAGCTCGTCGTTGACCTCCATGCGCAGCGCCTGGAAGGTGCGCTTGGCCGGGTGTCCCCCGGTCCGTCGGGCCGGCGCCGGGATCTCGGCGTAGAGCAGCTCGACGAGCCGGGCCGAGGTCGTGAACGGCTCCTGCTCGCGCCGGCGCACGACCGCGGCGGCGATCCTGCGGGCGAACCTCTCCTCGCCGTACTCGCGGAGCACCCGGGTCAGGTCGGCCGCCGAGTAGGTGTTGAGCACGTCGGCGGCCGTGGGACCCGTGGTCCCGTCCATCCGCATGTCGAGCGGCGCGTCCTCGGCGTAGGCGAACCCGCGCTCGCGGACGTCGAGCTGCATGGAGGAGACGCCGAGGTCGAAGAGCACCGCGTCGACCGTGCTCGAGGCCGAGGTCGTCGAGCACGTCCGGCAGCTCGTCGTAGACCGCGTGCACGGCGGTGAACCGGTCGCCGTACGGCGCCAGCCGGGTGCCGCGCGAGCTCGAGCGCGGCCGGGTCGCGGTCGATGCCGATGACCCGCGCCAGCTCGCACCGGGTGAGGACCGCCTCGGTGTGGCCGCCCAGGCCGAGGGTCGCGTCGACCAGCACCGACCCGGGACGCTCGAGGCGCGGGCGCCAGCAGGGCGACGACCCGGTCCAGGAGGACCGGGACGTGGCGGGGGCTGTCCATGGTCTCGATCGGCCCCGTCGGTCAGCCGAGCTGACCGAGGTGGGTGAGGACCAGGAGTGCCGTGGCGAGGCAGAGCGAGGTGACGGCCGAGAACGCCATCAGCGTCACGGCCTCGCGGGCCTGGTGGCGGACCCGGGGCGAGCTGGGCCCTGCCTCGACCTGGCCTTGGATCACGGGGGTGCTCATGGTGGTCGACCCTTCGGATGAGCGATGTGCGGGGACGGTGCTGACGGGGACTCGTAGGGCCAGGTCTCTGCCCGCTCCACCGACGTCCTCTGGAACCGGGGAAGGTGCCCCAGATGGCGTTGCTGCGGTGAGCAGGTGGAGGAGCGGGCCGAGACCTCGTCCTGCGAGTCCCCTGTTGAGTTGTGAGCGGTGAGCGGTGTGGAGCGGTGGTCAGTCGGCGGGGCGTTCCTCGTCGAGCTCGGCGAACTTCTCCTGCGCGGCGGCGGAGTACTCGCGCCAGCGGGTCGGCTCCCAGATCTCGACCGGTCCATCGCGCCGATCACGACGACGTCGCGGGTGATGCGCGGCGTACTCACGCAGCGAGGGCGGTGATGCGTGATCCGGCCCTGCTTGTCGGCGGTGCCCTGCTCGGCGCTGGCGAAGAGCATGCGGGCGTAGTCGCGACCCGTTCGCGAGGTCATGCCGCGGGCCTTGGCGCGGTCGGCCTCGGCCATGAAGTCGGCGGCGGGCCACACGTCAGGCACTTCTCCTGTCCCTGCGTCACCACGAGCCCCTCCGCCAGCTGGTCCCGGAACTTCGCCGGGAGGAACAGCCGTCCCTTGTCGTCGAGCTGCGGGGTGTAGGTGCCCATGAAGAACATCGGGCTCCTCCATCACTGTGCTCGGTTCCTCCACTTCCCTCCACCTTACTCCACTTCCCTCCACCGTCAACCACATTCACCTCCATCGCCACGCGGTCGCGCAGTCCGCCGATCGTGGCGCGGATGCCGAGTGAGGCACGATCTGCGGTGTCGCCAAGGTGCCCCGGGGTTGAGAGCAGACGGAGCCTACGGTGTGGACGCATCGGCTGAGCAGCCCGGGGTCGGTGCGGACCTCGAGACGCTGTCCCGGGTCGTGGCGCGGGTCCGCGGCAACATCGAGAAAGTCATCGAGGGCAAGCCCGACGTCGTCCAGTCGACGCTCGTCGTCCTGCTCGCCGAGGGCCACCTGCTCATCGAGGACGTGCCCGGCGTCGGCAAGACGATGCTGAGCAAGGCGCTGGCCCGCAGCATCGACTGCTCGGTGCGGCGCATCCAGTTCACGCCCGACCTGCTGCCCTCCGACGTCACCGGCGTCTCGGTCTTCAACCAGAACACCCGCGAGTTCGAGTTCCGGCCCGGCGGCGTCTTCGCCAACATCGTGGTCGGCGACGAGATCAACCGCGCCTCCCCCAAGACCCAGTCCGCGCTGCTCGAGTGCATGGAGGAGCGCCAGGTCACCGTCGACAACACGACCTACCAGCTCGACGCTGCCGTTCATGGTCATCGCGACCCAGAACCCGATCGAGATGGAGGGCACCTACGCCCTGCCCGAGGCCCAGCGCGACCGCTTCATGGCGCGGGTCTCGGTGGGCTACCCGGTCGAGGCCGCCGAGATCGCGATGCTCGACTCGCACACCCACAGCAACCCGCTCGACGACCTCGAGCCGGTCACCGACGCCGCCGAGATCGCGCAAGCTGATCGGCATCGTCGGCCAGGTGCACGTCGCCGAGGCGGTGCAGCGGTACGCCGTGGCGCTGACCTCGGCCACGCGGCGCTCCGAGGACCTCACGCTGGGCGCCTCGCCCCGCGCCACGCTGCACCTGGTGCGGGCCGCCAAGGCGATCGCGGCGATCAAGGGCCGCGACTACGTGCTCCCCGACGACGTGCACGCGCTGGCGCCGCCGGTCCTGGCGCACCGCCTGCTGCCGAGCGTCGAGGCCTCGATGAGCGGACGCTCCACGGCCGCGGTCCTGCAAGGCATCATCGCTTCGGTGCCGGTGCCGAGCGGCACCGCGTAGCGAGTGGTCAGCGGCCATGCGTGAGGCGCTGCGCGGACTGACCCTCCGGGGCCGGGCGTTCGTCGCCGCCGGGGTGACCGCGATCGTGTGCGCGGTCCTCATGGGTGAGTCCTCGCTCAGCCGGATCGGGGTGCTCGTCCTCGGGCTGCCGCTGGTGACCGCGCTGTTCATCGGCCGCAGCCGCTACCGGCTCGCGCTGGTGCGGACCGTCTCGCCGCAGATCGTGTCCGCGGGCCAGCCGGCGCGGGTCCAGCTCGTCGCTGACCAACGAGGGTCGCACCCCCAGCGGTGTGCTGCTGCTCGAGGACCACCTGCCCTACGTCCTGGGCACCCGGCCGCGCTTCGTGCTCGAGGGCATCGGCCACGGCTGGCGCCGGCACGTGTCCTACCAGGTGCGCTCCGACGTGCGCGGCCGCTTCGACATCGGTCCCGATGACGGTCCGCGTCGTCGACCCGTTCGGGCTGGTCGAGCTCGGCCGGGCCTTCCAGACCACGGTCCCGCTGACCGTCACCCCGCGCACGGTCCCGCTCCCCTCCATCCCGCTCGGCGGGGCCTGGACCGGTTCCGGCGACAACCGGCCGCGCGCCTTCGCCACCGGCAGCGCCGAGGACGTGACGGTCCGCGAGTACCGCCGCGGCGACGATCTGCGACGCGTGCACTGGCGCAGCTCGGCCCGGGTCGGCGAGCTGATGGTGCGCCGCGAGGAGCAGCCCTGGCAGTCCCGGGCCACGCTCTTCCTCGACAACCGGATGCGCTCGCACCGGGGCCAGGGCATCGCCTCCTCGCTCGAGGCGGCCGTGTCCGTCGCTGCCTCGATCGCCGTGCACCTCAGCCACCGTGGCTTCACCGTGCGGCTGGTGACCGCCGTCGGCGAGGACCCCTCCAGCGCCTGGCACGTCCGGGACTCCGCAGCTCAACACCGGCTCCGCTGCTCGAGGCCCTCGCGGTCCTCGCGCCGACCCAGGCGCACCGGGTCGAGACCGGCTGGCTGACCGAGCACGGCAGCGGCGGCCTGGTCGTCGCCGTCGTCGGCGGGATCGACGCGACCGACGCCCCGGTGCTCCGCCGCATGCAGGCCCACGCCGGCTCGGCTCTTGCGATCGCGCTCGACGTGGATGCCTGGGTCTCCGGTGGAGTCGGCACCGGCGGGGCAGCGGGGCTGCTGACGCAGCAGGGCTGGCGCGCCGTACCCCTCGGGCCGAGGGACCGGCTCGAGTCCTCGTGGGACGAGCTGGGTCGTGGGTCGACCCAGAGCGCCCGGTCCCGCGGCGGCCACATACCCACGGCGGTGCCGTGATGGTGATGCCCCGCTCCCGCGCCAGCCTGGTCTCCCTCGCGACCCTCTCGACGCTCGGCGTGGCCACCACGTGGGTGGCGCTGCTGTCCTGGCGCGGCTTCGTCGAGCTCTCCGGCCACTTCCTCGGCCCGCTGTTGCTGTTGGGCGGCGTGCTCGTGGTCACGGGCACGCTCGGGCGCTGGTCGCGCGCGCCTGCTCCCGTGGTCTTCCTCGCCCAGCTGCTGACGACAGGGGTCGTGACCTCGATCCTCCTGACCGGCTCGCCGTTGCCGGTGGGTTCGTCGTGGACCGAGCTGGTCACCACGTTCACCGACGCGTTCGACAGCGCCAACAGGTTCGCTCCCCCGGTGCCGGAGGAGGCCCCGAGCGTCGACCCGATCCTGATCGTCGGCGGGCTGGGCTGCATGCTGCTCGTCGACCTGTTCGCCAGCACGCTGCGCCGCATCCCGCTCGCCGGGCTGCCGCTGCTGACGATCTTCAGCGTGCCGCTCAGCATGCTCGGCGCCGGCCCGTCGTGGTGGGTCTTCGCCCTGACGGCCGCCGGGTTCATGTCGATGCTGTTCGTCCACGAGGACGAGCAGGTCTCGCGTTGGGGCCGCTCGCTCGAGCGCGACAAGAGCGGCGGCGACGGCGATCCGTTCGGGGTACGGACGGGTGCAGTGCGAGCCAACGCGGGCGCCATCGGCGGCCTGGTGACCGCCCTCGCGATCGTGGTCCCGGTCGCCATCCCGACCCTGGACCTGCAGGTCTTCGACCTCGGGCCGGGGTCCGGCGGCGACGGCGATATCGCCATCACCAACCCGATGGTCGACCTCCGGCGCGACCTGATCCGCGGGACGGACAAGGACCTGCTGGAGGTCGTCACCGACGACCCCGACCCGTCGTACCTCCGGATCGCGGTGCTCAACCGCTTCGCCTCCGAGGCCTGGAGCTCCGGCGACCGCGACGTCCCGAGCAGCCAGCAGGCCGACGGAGAGCTGCCCTCCCTGGAGGGCGTCGACCCCACGGTCCCCCGCCAGGAGTTCGAGTACTCCATCAGCGCCAGCGACGACTTCTCCTCGATCTGGCTCCCGACCCAGGGCAACCTCAGACGGATCGAGGCGTTCGGGGACTGGCGCTACGACCTGGAGACCCGGGACTTCCTCGCGGGAGACGACGACCTCGACACCTCAGGCCTCTCGTGGAGCTTCACCTCGGTCGATCTCGACCTGGACGCCAACGAGCTGGCGCTCGCTCCATCCTCAGCGGGCCAGGTCAGCGAAGAGCTCACCGACCTGCCCTCCGGCATCGACGACGAGATCCGCCAGCTGACTCTCGAGGTGACCGAGCGAGCGCCGTCACGCTTCGAGAAGGCGGTGGCCCTGCAGAACTGGTTCCGGCGCGGCGGGGGGTTCACCTACGACGACAGCACAGAGGGCAAGAACGGCGCCGATGACCTCGCCGCGTTCCTGACCGAGGGACCCGGCGGGCGCACCGGCTACTGCGAGCAGTTCGCCGCGTCGATGGCGGTGATGGCGAGGATCCTGGGCATCCCTGCCCGCGTCGCGGTCGGCTTCCTGCGCCCCGACGAGGTCGGGCCCGACACCTATGTCTACAGCGCGCACGACCTGCACGCCTGGCCCGAGCTCTACCTCACCGGCGCCGGCTGGGTCCGGTTCGAGCCGACGCCCGGCGGTCGCGCCGAGACCGTCCCCGGCTACACCACGCAGGCGGTCAACCTGCCCGATGACGACCCCTCGAGCAACCCCACCGAGGACAACATCCAGAACCCGGACCGGCTCGACTCGGCGACTCCCTCTGCGCAGGCGGAGGACCAGGACACGGCCGGCGCCGACGGCGGGTCCGGCCTGCCGTTGCTGCCGCTGCTGCTCGTCATGGCGGCGCTGGCGCTCCTCGGGCTTCTGCTGCTGACCCCGAGGTCCTTGCGACGGCGCCGTCGCGCGGCCCGGGTGGCCGGCGGGCCAGAGGAGGCGTGGCTCGAGCTCCGCGACACGGTGCGCGACCTCGGCCTGGGGTGGCCGCATCAGCGGTCACCCCGCCAGACCGCCGAGGCCCTGGTGGGTTGGTTCGGCTCGCCGCCGGACGAGTTCACACCCGAGCGCCCGCGTCGGGGTCCGAGCGTCAACCCGGACGCCGTCGACGCGCTCAACCGGATCGTGCTCGGTCTCGAGCTGCGACGCTACGCCGAGCGGGACTCCGGTGCCTCCGGGTCGTGGTCCGACGACGTCGAGGCCTGCGTGCTGGCCCTGGTCGGCGGGGCGCCGCGGCGGGTCCGCCGCCGGGCCGAGTGGTGGCCGCGGTCGCTGTGCGGTGCGGGAGCGGGCCATGGTCAAGCCGTCAGACACGGACGAGAACTCCGACAGGCCTGCGTTCGCGGGGGTCGTCGACCACGTGGGATGAGTCTGGGCGACCAGTCGCGCTGTCCGTGCCAGCAGGTGCCACGCGCGCCGACACCCAAGTCAGCGCGCGGGTGTCAAAACCCTCCGGACTCCCGGCGCCGACGCCAGCGCTCCTCCATGCGCTCCATGAAGGAGCCGGAGGACGAGGCCGGACGCCGCTGGCGCGCGGGCGGGCGGAGCGGCCGCCGTCGATGACGGTGAAGCCGCGGGACGGATGCATCACGGTGCGCGGGTCGGCCGGTATCGAGGCGGCCTGCTGGCCGCGCATCGAGGTGAGCGCGACGGTGGCCGAGGCCAGCATCACCAGGAAGCCCGGCGATGCCGATGATCGGCATCTGGCTGATCGCGCCGGCCATCAGGATCGTGACACCGCCGAGGAAGACGACGCCGGCGATCGATCGCGCGGCGACGGGCGGAGCGGCGCAGCGACGTGCCGCGCAGGGTGGAGGCGAACTTGGGGTCCTCCTCGACGAGGGCGCGCTCCATCTGCTCGAGCAGTCGCAGCTCCTCTTCGGAGAGCGGCACCGGTTCCTCCCATGGTCCGGAGGTGCGCGTGGATCGCGACGTGTGGACGGTGCAAGTGTAGGCAGGCCGTGGTGGCCGCACTAGCCGTCTCACCAGAATTGTGTCCTAACGGTTCAGGAGGCTCGCCGGCTGCACGACCTGGCTGCCGAAGCGCCTCGAGGCCCGGTCCACAGCCCGGTCGGCGTCGGACCAGCCGTGCTCGCGCTCGCCGAGGACGAGCTGGCGGTGCACGACTGGCGCGCGGCACCAGCCCCTCGACCCGGACCCCGACCAGCCGGAGCCGGGCCCGCTGCAGGCCGAGCGCGTCGTAGAGCTCGACCGCGGTGCGGTAGATCTCCTGGGTCACGTCGGTGGCCTCGGGCAGGGTGCGGGACCGGGTGATGGTGGTGAAGTCGGCGAACCGGACCGTCAGCGTGACGGTGCGCCCGGCCACCCCGGCCGACCCGCATCCGGGCGGCCACCTTGGCGGTCAGCCGCAGCAGCTCGCGCAGCGACCACCTCCCGGTCGTCGATGTCGCGGCCGAAGGTCTCCTCGGCACCCATCGACTTGTCCGGGTCGCCGCCGTGACCGAACACCGCGACGCGACGCGGGGTGATCTCGCGCCGGTCGGTGCCCCAGGCCAGCTCGTGCAGCTGGCGGCCCAGGCCGTCGCCGACCGCCCGCTGCAGGGTGCGCAGCGGGGTGTGCGCGACGTCGCCGACGGTGACCAGCCCGAGCCGGTGCAGCATCGCCTGGGTCTTCTCCCCCACGCCGTAGAGCTCGCCGACGTCGAGGGGGTGCAGGAACGAGGTGATGTCCTCGGCGCGGACGACGACCACGCCGTCGGGCTTGGCCCGGCGGCTGGCCAGCTTGGCCACCGACACCGAGGCGGCCACCCCGACCGAGCAGGTGATGCCCTGCTCGTCGTGGATGCGTCGCGCGCAGCCGCTCGGCGATCGCGACCGGGTCGCCCCAGCCGGCGGGTCGAGCCGCGGACGTCGAGGAACGCCTCGTCCAGCGAGACCACCTCCACCAGCGGCGTGACCCGCCGGAAGGTCTCCATCACCGACGCGGACACCGTCGCGAAGGTCGTCGTAGTCGGGCGGCGACCACCACCGCGTGCGGGCACAGCCGCCGGGCCCGGGTCATCGGCATCGCCGGACCGGACGCCGTATGCCCGGGCGAGGTAGTTGGCCGACAGCACCACCCCGCGGTAGCCGCCGCCGACGATCACCGGCACGTCCCGCAGGTCGGGGCGGTCCCGGGTGGCCACCGACGCGTAGAACGCGTCCATGTCGACGTGGAGGATCGGCGTGGCGACCGGAGCGCTAGCAGAGGGAGTCACGACGATCCTCCACCGAGCCGCAGGTGACCTCACCCAAGGTGACCCGGCCGAAAGTTTCTGCCAGGTCAGCGAGCGAACAGGTGCAGCTGCGTGGCGAGCGGGAGGTACTCGGGGCGCTCGGCGACGGCCCGCTCGAGCTCGACCAGAGCCGCGGTGGCACCGGGCTCGAGGTCGAGCAGGGAGCCGGGCACCAGGTCGGCGAAGACCCGGATGCCGTGGGTCGAGGTGACCTCGAAGCCGGCCTGCTCGAGCAGCGCGGTGACCTCGTCGCGCGGTGAACCGGTGTCCGGTCCGGCCGGACGCGGGCGCACCGGCGACGGGTGTGTCGGCCAGGAGCGCGAGCGCCTGTGGGAAGTGGCCGGCCATGGCGCGGGCGATGACGGCGGCGTGCCGCTGGGCGACCAGCAGGCGAGAGGGTGCCGCCGGGACGGAGCACCTCGCGCGATCGTGGCCAGGGCGGCGGCCGGGTCGTCGACCACCTCGAGCACGCCGTGGCAGAGCACCACGTCGGCGCTCCGGTCGACCAGGTCGAGCAGGTCGGACAGGTCGCCCTGGAGGCCGGTGACCTCGGCGACGCCGATCTCGCGGGCCCGGCGGTCGAGGGCGGCCAGGGCGTCGGGGCTGGGGTCGACCACGGTGACCCGGTGACCGAGCTCGGCGAGCCGGACCGCGAACCCGCCGGTGCCGCCGCCGATGTCGACGATGCGCGACCGACTGCTGGTCGAGCGCGCGCTCGAGCGCCTCCCACACCACCGCGGTGCGGGCGCTGCGACGACGCTCACTGGCCGACATGGCTCCAACCCTAGTGGCTTCGTGAGACACGGTCATCCCGGGCTCCCGGGGCTGCGGTGCCACAGCTTGCGCGCGACGTCCTTGGTGTCCTCGCCGGCCGGCTTGATGTCGGCGTAGGGCGACATCTGGAAGCCGCTGGAGTGCACCAGCACCCGGCGTCGGCCGGTGCCACCGGACGCCCTGCTCGTGCCGACATCGCCGGCGGCGGCGACCACCGGCGCAGCCTGCTCGCGGCACCGCATCGCCATCCCGGCAGCGCTGCCACAGCGCGGCGAGCACCGGCAGCTCCCAGCAACCGGTGGCCCGCAGCGAGACCCCGCGGCAGCCGGTGCGGCGCAGCTCGCCGCGCACGACCAGCAACCAGGAGTGGAACACCGTGGCGGCGTAGGGGCCCTGGGCGTCCTCGAAGAAGGTCGCGTCGACCGGACCGGTCGCGTCGTCGAGGGTCAGGAAGATGACCCGGCGCCCGGAGCGGATCGGCGGGGTCTGGGTGGCGACCTTGACCCCGGCCACCAGCAGCTCGGACCTGCTGCGCCGGGTGAGCAGGTCGCGGCTGCGGACCACGCCGAGCGCGTCGAGGAACGGCGCGTAGGAGTCGACGACGTGGCGGCTGACGTCGAGGCCGAGGATCTCCAGCTCGGCGCGCATCCGCTCCTCGAGGGTCATCTCCGGCAGCCCGGACACCTCGCCCTCGGCGGGCTCGTCGCCGAGCTCGAGGCTGAGCTGCACCGAGTCGACCGGCGGGGGCGGCGCGGTCGCCTTGGACTGCGCGGCCGCCCGCGCCCACACGCCGGCGGTGCCGAGCGGGTGTCGCTCCAGGTCGGCGGCGGTGTCACGGACCCGGGGGTCGGTGCTGTTGCGGGCCGCGGCGTCGTCGGCCTTGGCCCGTGCCACCGACCCGGCCCGGCTGCCGGAGCGACTGACCGAGCGGCCGGCCAGACCACGGCCGCGACCGGCGCGCTCGACGGCTCGGGCGTGCCGGTCGAGCTCGGCCACCTGGAGCAGCAGGTCGCGGCGGGTCACCCGGCCGCGGCGGTGCACGCGCCGTCCGTCGGCGCCGATGCCGTAGACGCCGTCGAAGCCGCCGGCCAGCACCAGCCGCTCGACGATCGGCCGGGACACCCGGGCGCGGTGCCAGAAGTCGGTCAGCGAGTGGTACGGCCGGGCCGCCACGATCCGCTCCACCTCGGCCTCGTTGATGCCCTTGACCTCGGCCAGGGCCAGCCGGATGCCGTCGCGGGGCTCACCGTTGGGCCCCTCGATGCGCTCCACGACGTAGGCCTTCTCGCTGGCGTTGACGTCGAGGCCGAGGACCGCGATGCCGAGCTGGCGGGCGTCGTCGAGGATCAGCCGCTTGGGGTACATCCCCGGGTCGTGGGTGAGCACCCCGGACAGGAAGTGCGCCGGCCAGTGCGCCTTGAGCCAGGCCGACTGGAAGGTCGGCAGCGCGAACGCCGCGGCGTGCGCCTTGCAGAAGCCGAACGACGCGAACGCCTCGAGCACCTTCCAGACCCGCTCGACCACCGGCAGCGGGTAGCCGCGGCCGAGCGCGCGCGGGAAGAACCAGAGCTTGGTCTCGGCCATCCCCTCGACGTCGCCGAGGGCGCGGCGCTTCTCGTCGGCCTCGGCGTTGCAGATGCCCGGCGAACTGGGCGATCATCTCGATGACCTGCTCGTGGAAGACCACCACGCCCTGGGTGCCGCCGAGGATCGGGCGCAGGTCCGTCGTGGAGGTAGGTCGGCGCCTTCCAGCCCTGCTTGCCCTCGAGGTAGGGGGTGATCATGTCGCTCTTGACCGGCCCCGGCCGGAACAGCGAGATGTCGGTGATGATGTCCTCGAAGCGAGTCGAGCCCGGACTTGCCGACCAGCTCGCGCTGGCCCGGCGACTCGATCTGGAAGACGCCGAGGGTCTTGGCCGAGGAGATCATGGCGTAGGTCGCCGGGTCGTCGAAGGGCACCTGCGCCTCGTCGTCGAGGTCGATCTCGATGCCCGTCGACCCGCTTGATCTCGGCGACCGCGTGGGCCATCGAGGACTGCATCCGGATGCCGAGCACGTCGAGCTTGAGCAGGCCGAGGTCCTCGACGTCGTCCTTGTCGAACTGGCTCATCGGGAAGCCCGCGAAGCTGGCCTCGACCGGCGTGCGGTCGAGCAGGGTGGCGTCGGAGAGCAGCACCCCGCACGGGTGCATGGCGATGTGGCGGGGCAGCCCGTCGAGCCGCTCGACGAGCCGGAACATCAGGTCGAGCCGGACATCGGTCGAGCCCGCTGGCGCGCAGCTCGGGCAGCTCGCGCAGCGCGGCGCGGGCGTCGCGGGCCCGGATGTGCGGGAACGCCTTGGCGATCGTGTCGGTCTCGCCGGGCGGCATCCCGAGCGCGGCGCCGACGTCGCGGACGGCGTGCCGGACCCGGTAGGTGTCCATCATCGAGACGCACACGCAGCGCTCGCCGCCGTAGCTGGTCGAGGATCGCGCTCGTAGACCTCGAGCCGGCGCGCGGACTCCACGTCGACGTCGATGTCGGGCAGCGCCTGCGCGCAGCGGTGAGAGGAACCGCTCCATCAGCAGGCCGTGGCGGATCGGGTCGACCCCGGAGACGCCGAGCAGGTAGTTGACCAGGCTGCCCGCGCCGGAGCCACGGGCCGCGCAGCGCACCCCCATCTCACGGATCAGGTCGGTGACGTCGCCGACGGTGAGGAAGTAGGACGCGTAGCCGAGTCCGCGGATCATCTCGAGCTCGTCGTCGAGCCGCTTCCAGATCCACTGCCTTGGGGACCGAGCCGTAGCGGTCGCCGAGCGCGCCCTCGCAGCGGGCGCGCAACGCCACGTCCGCGTCGTGGTGATCCGTGGAGAGCTCGAACTCCGGGAAGTGCACCTCGCCCAGCCCCAGGTCGCGGCGCGGGTCGATCGCGCACCGGTCGGCGACCGCGCGGGTGTGGGCGAGCAGCCGCTGCGCCTCCCGCTCGGGGTCGCCGAGGCTCCCGGACCGGCAGAGCCGGGCAGACCTCCTCGGCGACCTCGGCCATCTCCTTGCCGGACTTGAGGTAGCCCTCGGCGTTGCCGCGGTCGACGTGCCGCCGGTCGAGTGCCACCAGGCGCCGGGCCGCGTCGAGGACGTCGACGGTGGCGGCGTCGCGGCGGTCGGCGTAGCGGACGGCGTTGGTCAGCACCGCGCCGAGCCCGGCCCGGCGGGCCATCCCGGCCATCCGGGCGGCGTGCGGGGAGGTGCCCGGGCCCCAGGTGCCGCCCGAGACCCCGCCGCCCGGGAGCCGGTGGGAGACCAGCTCGACCAGGAGGTGGGTGCGCGGCACGAGCTCGCGCCAGGGGGCGAGCGCGGCCTGGCCGAGGTCGTCGCGGCGTCCCCCGATGGGCAGAGCGCGGCCCGAGCCAGCTCGGAGGCCGGGCCGAGCAGCACCAGCAGGTGTCCGTCAGCCAGCGCCCGGCGTACGTCGTCGGTGAGTGTCGTCGGATCCAGGATCGGCACGCCGCGCTCGCCGGCGAGGTGGGTGGCCGAGACCAGCCGGCACAGCGCCGCCCAGCCGGCTCGACCGCCTGCCCGGCTGTCGGCCGTCGCCAGGAAGGTGACCCGCGGCAGCCCGCCGCCGACCGGCTCGCGGAACGCGCCGCCGCGCACCGGGGTCCTGGTCCGGGCCGGCCGCAGGAGCCGGCCAGTGCCGGCCGGTGCGCGAGCTCGACGCCCAGCACCGGCCGGATCCCGGCGGCGTAGCAGGCGCGGGCGAACTTCACCGCGCCGTAGGTGCCGTCGCGGTCGGTGAGCGCCAGGGTGTCCATCTCCTGCTCGGCGGCCCGCGCGACCAGCGTCTGCGGGTGCGAGGCGCCGTAGCGCAGGGAGTAGCCGGAGGCGACGTGGAGGTGGGCGAACGGGTCAGGCATCGTCAGTGGTCACCACCGACGACTCCGGCGATGACCACTAGCCGACAGCGCGGATGAGCGGGAGCTGCGGCTGCGGGACGTGCGGCGCCAGGCCCAGGGCCTTCTCGACCACCCCGAGGAACCGGTCGGCGTCGCGGACCAGGTCGTCGGCCTCGCGCTCGGTGACCGCACGGGTCGAACCAGCCTCGGCGGCGGCGCGCTTGCCGGCACCGGCCGCGAAGAAGCTCGCCCACTCCGACAGCTCGGGAGCGACCTCGGCGAGCAGCACCCAGGCGTTCTTCTGCGGGCGGCGGCGCGGTGGCCGGCCGGGCCCGGGCGGCGAGCAGCGCGGCCGCCGCGCGCAGCGCCGCGACGTGGGCGTAGCGCGTAGCGGGCCGCGACCTCGGTCGCGTTCATCGCCTCGCTCAGCGACTCCGCCGCCCGGGCGAGGTAGGAGTGGGTCGTCGCCGGCAGGTTGAACGGGTTGTCGGTCATGGGTGCGTCCTCGGTCATCGTCATCAGTCCATGCACCCGACGAGCTGCCAGCAGCCGTCGGCCCAGTCGAAGGCGAGGTCGAAGACCCCGCCGGTGTCGCCGTCGGGGCCGAGGTTCGGGCCGCGACCGGCCTCGACCCGCCACAGCTCACGCTCGGTGATCAGGTCACCCAGCGGGCGCAACAGCTCGGGCTGGTCGCCCGCACCCTGCTCGCTCTCGGCCCCCTCGGAGCCGATCACCGCACGCACCCCCGGCGACTCCACCACGGTCCGGTCTCGACCCAGTGGGCGAGCACCGCGCGGACCTTCCAGACCCGGCCGTGCCACAGGAACTGCGCGGGCGCGCGGTCGTCGGTGGCCGCCTCTAGGGTCGCGACAGCACCGTCGACCGGCCCCCTGCGCACCTCGACCTGGTCCTCGTAGCGCCGCATCGCTCCTCCTCGTACTGTTCGAACACTTGTTCGAACAGTACACCCGGGCGACGACAGTGCGTCAAGAACTGACGGGCAGTCTCAGGAACTTCGTCGTGTCGGGGTGCCACAGGTACGCGACCGCTACGACCTCGAGCACCAGCGACGCCACCGAGAGCACCACGAAGACCCCGGGAGGGTCGGTACGGATGCCGGCGACGGTCGCGACCGCGGTGAAGAAGAGGAGCGCGGTGAGGCAGAGCCGCGCCCAGTTGTTGCCGTTGGCGAAGAAGACGAGCAGCATCCACATCAGCAGGCCGACCACGACGTACAACGTGATCGACGGGGCGATGAACGCCGGCGGGCGCACGGCGCCGTCCTTGATCGCCTGCAGGCCCTGGGTCTCCAGCACCCGACGCAGGTCCCGACGGCCCTCGGCCCACGACCGGATCAGGTCGTCGTTGAGCACGACGATCAGCACCACGGCGACGGCACCGAGAATGACCAGCAGCCAGTGCATCCGGATGGCCCGGGTCACCGAGCTCGGCCGACCCGATCCCCCTGCGGACTCCTCCGTGGACACACGACCCTCCACTTCTAGGCTCACCCCATGACGACCGAGCACCCGACGATCAGCCGGTTCCGCGACGAGCACGCCCGCCTGGGCGGTACCGGTGAGGTCGTCATTCTGCCCGACTCGGTCCACACCGCCGCACTGGCCGCCGAGGCGCTGGGCTGCGAGGTCGGCGCGATCGCGAACAGCCTGCTCTTCGACGCCGACGGGGCACCCGTCCTGATCCTCACCTCGGGCTCCCACCGGGTCGACACCGGCAAGGTCGCGGCGACCATCGGCGTCGCCGGGCTCAAGCGCGCCAAACCCGAGTTCGTTCGCGAGCACACCGGCCAGGTGATCGGCGGCGTCTCCCCCATCGGCCACCCGGCGACGGTGCCGACCTGGCTCGACTCCTGGCTGGAGCGCTACGACATCGTCTGGGCCGCGGCCGGACACCCGGCGGCGGTGTTCAGCACGACGTACGCCGAGCTCGCCGCGATGACGGGTGCGCCGAGGATCGACGTCGAGTGAGACCGCGCTCCTTCTAGGCTGACGCCGTGGAGTCCCTGTCCCTGGCGTTCTCGAGCGGGTGGGCGAGCGGCATCAACGCCTACCTCGTCGTGCTGGTGCTGGGCATCGCCGACCGGGTGGGCGACTTCGCGGAGATCCCGGACGTGCTGGGCCGCTGGGAGGTCCTCGGCATCGCGGCGTTCATGTATGCGATGGAGTTCGTCGCCGACAAGATCCCCTACGTCGACTCGACCTGGGACGTCATCTCGACCGCGATCCGCCCGACCATCGGCGCCGTCATCGGCGTGCTGCTCGCCGGCGAGGCTGACACGCTCGACCAGGCGGTCAGCGGCACCGTGGGCGGCGGCACCGCGCTCGCCTCGCACCTGGTCAAGGCCGGCAGCCGCCTGGCCATCAACGCCTCCCCGGAGCCTGTCACCAACGTCCTGGCGTCCCTCGCCGAGGACGTCGCCGTGCTCGGCGTCATGTGGTTCGCGATCGAGCACCCACGGGCAGCTGCCGGGATCGCCGCGGTGTTCCTCGCCGTCGGCCTCGGCGTCCTCTATGCCGTCGCCAAGCTGATCCGGCGCGGCTGGCGACGCTACAAGAACCGCCACGCACCCCCGGGTGTCGTCCAGTCCGCCCCTCCATGAGCCGGATCGTCGTCATCGGCGGCGGGTTCGGCGGGCTCGCCTGCGCCGCCCGGCTTGCCAAGGCGGGGCACGAGGTGACCCTGCTGGAGCGGCTCCCCGTGCTGGGCGGCGCGCTCGTACCGGTGACCCTCGGCGACTACTCGTGGGACATCGCGACCTCGACCCTGCTGCCCGCGGTCGTGCGCGACCTGTTCCGCAAGTCCGGTCGGCCGGTCGAGAAGGAGCTCGAGCTGGTGCCGCTCGACCTGGTGCGCGAGCACGTCTTCGAGGACGCCTCGGTGCTGCGGTTGCCCGGCGATTCCCGGTCCGCGCAGATGGCCGCCTTCGACGCGCTCTCCCCCGGGTTGGGGCCGCAGTGGGTCGCCCACGTGGCGTCGTACGCCGATGACTGGGAGGTCCTGCGCCGCGCCTACCTCGAGGTGCCGTGGACGCCTGCCACGTTGCCCAAGGACGTGGCCGCGCGGCTCGACTCGCGCGAGATGCTGCACACGCGGCTGAAGAAGCGGTTCAAGGACCGGCGGATGCGCCAGGTCGCCGCCCACCCGTTCCTCGCGGACGGGCACGACCCGCGCAACGTGCCTGCCTGGGCCGGGCTGGTCGCCTACCTCGAGCAGCGCTTCGGCGCCTGGACCGTCGATGGAGGCACGGGCGCCCTGGCCAACGCACTGGGCGAACGGCTGACCACCCGCCGGGTCGCCGTGGAGACCTCGGTGGACGTGCTCGACGTGGTGGTCCGCCACGGGCGGGCGGTGGGCGTACGCACCGAGGGGGGTGACGTCGACGCCGATGTCGTCGTGGTCGCGATAGACCCGCGGCGGCTCCCCTCGCTCGCGTCGTACGTCGACCGCACCGTGCCGGCGATGCCGCCCGTGGTCTGTCACGTGGGCCTGCAGGGCGAACTGCCGGAGAACCTGGCGGCGATGCCGCACGAGACGGTGCTGCACGGCGATCCGCTGCTCGTGGTGCGGACCGGAGGCCGCGCACCCCACGGACACGCGGCCTGGACCGTGCACGGCCGCGGCGCGCTGGCCGGGGACATCCTCCACGCGCTCACCCGGCACGGGATCGACCTGCGGCCGCACGTCGTCGAGCGGCTCGACCGGAGCCCACGCGCGCTGGTCGAGCACTGGGGCGGCTCGCCGCACGGGGTCCTCTGGCAGGGCCGTGCGACCGTACGCCGCCGACTCGGCCCGTCCACCCCCGTCCCGGGTGTCTATGCCGCCGGCGCGCACGCGACACCGGGTGCGGGCCTCCCGTTCGTCGGCCTGTCCGCCGCCCTGGTCGCGCAGGCGGTCGGGCCGGCGTGAGATTCACCGGGTACCCGGTGAATCTCATGCTCCGCCGCTGAAGGATGAGCGGCGCAGCGTGAGTTTCTGCGGGGCAGGCCCGGCTGTGGGGCTATCCGAGCGCCCAGGTGACCGTCACGGTCGAGGTCAGCTGGGTCTGGCCGGGGGCGAAGCCGGCCTCGGCCTTGAACGAGGCGATCTCAGCACCACGGGCGACCGGAGGGCCGGCGCCCTCGGCCAGCTCGCGCACCTCGCCCAGCGAGGCCTCGGACAGCTCGGCCAGGTGCTCGGCCCGCGCCCGGGCGTCCGCGAAGGCCGCCTCGCGGGCCGCCCCGAGCGCCGCGGTCGGGTCGCCGACCACCAACGAGACCGACTCGACCTGAAGCCGGTCGCCGACCTCCTCCGCGAGCCTGCCGATCAGCGCACCGGCCGCGTCGAGGTCGCCGCCGGTGATGGTCAGCGCGTGCCTGGCCTCGAAGCCTGCCCGCCGCCCTTCGGTGTCGTGGGCCGGCCAGACGCTGAGATCCGTGGAGGACACGACCAGGTCCACCGCCGCAGCCACGACCGCGACCCGGGCCGACTCGGCTCCGGACAGCGCCTCGGCCATTCCCGACGCGCGGTGGACCGCGGCCACCCTCACCACGGCGGTGTCGGGGACGGCGGTGGCCGAGCCATGGCCGGTGACGGTGATGCTGCGTGCCATGCTCGCGACACTAACCCTGCGTGGCCAGGACCTCAGACGCGCACGTCAAGGGCCGAGAAGATCTCCAGCGTCGCCTTCGACCGGTTGAGGGTGTAGAAGTGCAGGCCCGGCGCTCCGCCCTCGAGCAGCTCGGCGCACAGCTCGGCGGCCAGCTCGATGCCCGCGGCACGCATGGCCACCGGGTCGCCGTCGTGCGCGCTGATCCTGTCGACGACGAACGCCGGGACCTCGGTGCCGATGAGCTCACCCTGTCGACGGATGTTGGCCAGGTTGAGGACCGGCATGATGCCCGGAAGGATCGGGATGTCGACGCCGCGGTCACGCACGCGCTCGACCAGGGCGAAGTAGTCCGAGGCCCTGAAGAACATCTGGGTCACAGCGAACTCGGCCCCGGCCAGCGCCTTGGCGACCAGCACGTCCGCATCCTGGTCGAGGGATTCGGCGGAGGGATGGCCCTCGGGGAACGCGGCGACCCCGATCCGGAAGTCACCGCGGGTGCGCGCCAGCTCGACCAGCTCGTGGGCGTAGTTGAGCCCGCCCGGCGTCGGGGACCACGGTGCCCGCGGCCCCTCGCTCGGGTCGCCGCGCAGCGCCATCAGGTGCGCGACTCCGGCGTCACGGTAGGTGTCGAGGATCCGCTCGAGCTCCTCGCGGGTGTGCCCGACGCACGTCAGGTGTGCGACCGGGGTCAGCGAGGTCTCCTGGGCGATCCGGCCGGTGACCCGCACGGTCGTGTCGCGGGTGGAACCACCGGCGCCGTAGGTGACGGACACGAACGACGGACGGTAGGGCTCGAGGGCACTGATCGCGTCCCACAGCTGGGCCTCTCCGGCGCTCGTCCTCGCGGCGGGAAGAACTCGAACGAGTACGAGTGCTCGCCGTGCTCCAGCATCTCCTGGATGCTGCGGCCGCGTCCCGTGGTCATGGGTCGATTGTCAGCGAGGGTCCGGGTGACCACCCAATCCTGACCACTCCTCGGCCGACCCTGGCTAGGGTCGCACCCGTGACGTTGAGCTGGGACGCGGACGACTTCCGCGCCCGGGTGCAGGCTGCCCTCACGGAGACACTGGACGCCCAGGCGACCCGGCTGGCACCGCTGGGCGCGGACGTCGGGCGTCTGATCGCAGCGGGCCGCACCTCGGTCGCCGGCGGCAAGATGTTCCGCGCGTCGTTCTGCTGGTGGGGGCACCACGCGGTGGCCCGACCCGAGGACCCGGGGGCACTCATCAGGGCCTGCGCAGCGCTCGAGCTGCTGCACGCCAGCGCGCTGGTCCACGACGACCTGATGGACGCCTCCGACACCCGCCGCGGGCACCCGTCCACCCACCGCGCGCTCGAGTCCGAGCACGGCGCCGCCGGCTGGCACGGGGATCCGGAGCAGTACGGCGCCGCCGGAGCACTCCTGCTCGGCGACCTGCTGCTGTCCTGGTCCGAGCGAGCTGCTGCGCCGCTGCGGCCTCCCGGTCACGGCCGTCGCGCCGGCGCTCGAGGTGTTCGACCTGTGCCGGTCCGAGGTGATCGCCGGCCAGTTCCTCGACGTCTCGGTGCAGGCGCGCGGTCGCGCCGACGTCGAGACCGCGATGACGGTGCTGCGCTACAAGTCCGCGAAGTACTGCATCGAGCGGCCGCTCCAGATCGGTGCGGCGCTGGCCGGTGCCTCGGAGGCCACGCTCGCCGAGCTGAGCGCGTTCGGTCTCCCGCTCGGCGAGGCCTTCCAGCTCCGCGACGACCTGCTCGGCGTCTTCGGCGACCCGGGCCTGACCGGCAAGCCGGCCGGCGACGACCTGGTCGAGGGCAAGCGCACGGTCCTGGTCGCCCTGGCTCTCGACGCCGCTGACCCCACCGAAGCGGCCGAGCTCGACGCCTCGCTCGGCACCGCGCTGTCACCCGACCACGTCGCGCGGCTCCGCGCGATCATCGAGGCCAGCGGCGCCCACGCCCAGGTCGAGGCGGTCATCGCGCAGCTCGGTTCCCTGGCGCTCACCGCACTCGACCGCGCTGAGATCGACGACAACGCCCGTGAGGTCCTGCGCGGCCTGGCCACGGCCGTGACCCAGCGCGTCGTCTGACTGTGCCCGGACGCCGGCTCAGTCCAGGGACGGAACATCGATCTCGGGCCCGTCACCGCGCAGCAGCGTGCTCACGCGGTCCGACCACTCGCCGAGGATCTCGACGACGACCGTGAAGGTCGACTCGTCCTCGTGGGCCAGCGGGCCCCAGCCGTCCCACAGCAGCACGACCGGGCCCTCGACGTCGGCCAGGCAGTCGTTGAGGGCGTCGAGGTTGCGACCGTAGTAGTCGGGGAACCCGAGCGCCTCCCCGATGGCGGTCAGGACCTCGCGACCGGTCTGGTGGTGCCACCCGTCGACATACCCGAACCGATGCCCCGCCATCTCGACGCGGTGCCGCACGTCCTCGACGTCGAACGCCGCGTGCCAGCGATAGACGCCGGGGTCCTGGTGGCCGGCGAGGAGGCCGGCGAGCCCGCTCAACCCGCTCTCCGGGCGATCCGCTCGAACGACTCGTAGTGGTCCTCGGTCCAGAAGAACTCGCCTCCGTCACCGGTGACGATGCGCAGCGCACCCCGCGGTCCTTGGCAACCGCTTGCCTTCAGGACGGTGAACTCCGCGTAGTAGCCGCGGTCCCGGTCAGGCAGCAGGCCCTCGAAGTTGCCGAACGTCGAGCCGTCCTTGTCGCACGGGAACGGGCCGCCCTGGTCGATCAGGGCCAGGGTGCCCTGGGCAAAGACCGGTAGCTCGTCCTCACGGACGAACTGCAGACCCGACTCGGGGTCGGTGTCGCCAGAGTCGACGTCCGGCCCCACGGAGGCGCTGGGCGGCGCGCCGGGCGTCGGGTCGTCTCCACCGATGGGGAGAGTGCGCTCCTCCGAGCCGAGGGCGAGCATCAGTGACACGAATGCGACCAGGGCGAAGGCTGAGATGACCCACGTGATGGTCTGCCGGTTCCACGTCACCGGTGCGCCTAGAGCGCCATCGCCTGGGCCCGGCGCTTGACCTCTGACCCTCGGTTCTCGCGCAGGGCGTCGATCGGCCGGCCCGGCAGGCCGAGGTCGAGGTGGAGCCAGGCGATGCACCTCACGGTCGTCGTAGCCGCCGTCGTGCAGCACGGTGAGCAGGCCCGCGAGGCCCTTGACGGGCAGCCCGTCCTCGATGAACCCGGCCGGCACCTGGGGCCCGGCACCCGGACGCGGGACAGCCGCGGCGAGCTCGTGGTCGCGGATCATCGTGCGCACCTTGGCCTCGGTCACGCCGAGCTCTCGGGCCGCTGCGCTCCAGTCGAGCCACTCCTCCACCAGGGCGGCCAGGTCGTGCTCGGCCAGCGGCAGATCCGTCATGGCTGAATCGTTGCACCCGTGGCGGCGGCGGGGAGCCACGGTCCACACCGGTGCGTCGAAACGCTCGTGGTATCCCGAATCCGTACCATGGTCGGATCCGGACCCCTTCCCCGTCCGGACGCAGGAGGTCGACATGTCTGACGGGCATGCCTCGACGGGCCGCCCGCAGGGCCCGGAGACAGGGCAGTCGTCGGGCATCACCGACCCCTTGCTCGGACGCCTCCTCGACGGCCGCTACCGGATCAGCGGTCGGATCGCACGCGGAGGCATGGCGACGGTCTACGAGGCCATGGACCTGCGGCTCGACCGCACCGTAGCGGTCAAGGTCATGCACCCCGGGCTCGGCGACGACGAAGAGTTCGCCAGCCGCTTCGTCGGCGAGGCCCGCAGCGCGGCCCGGTTGTCCCACCCCAACGTGGTCGCCGTCTATGACCAGGGCAACGACGACGGCACCGTCTTCCTCGCGATGGAGCTCATTGCGGGGCACACGCTGCGCGACACCATCGGCAAGGAAGCGCCGATGTCGCCGTCCAAGGCACTCGCGCTCCTCGAGCCGGTGGTCTCGGCCCTCGCCGCCGCGCACCGGGCGGGTCTCGTGCACCGGGACGTGAAGCCCGAGAACGTCCTGATCGCCGACGACGGCCGCGTCAAGGTCGCCGACTTCGGCCTCGCCAAGGCCGTGAGCGCCAATACCAAGCACACGGCCACCGGCGTCCTGATCGGCACCGTCTCCTACATCGCCCCGGAGCTCGTCGTCGAGGGTCGCTCGGACGCCCGAGCCGATGTGTACGCCGTGGGCGTCATCCTCTACGAGCTGCTGACCGGCTCGAAGCCGCACCAGGGCGAGACCCCGATCCAGGTCGCCTACAAGCACGTCCACGAGGACGTCCCTCCGCCGTCGGCGTACGCCTCCGGTGTCCCGGACTACGTCGACGCGCTGGTCGCCCGCGCCACCGCTCGGGACCGTGAGCAGCGTCCCGCCGACGCGGGGGTCCTGCTCCAGCACCTACGCCGGGTCACCCAGGCGCTCAACGCCGGGGTCCGCTCGGACGCCGACCTGGTCGCGGACCTGAAGCCGCGGGTGACCGCGGGCACGTTCGCGGAGGCGGAGGTCGCCAACGTCCCCCACGACACCGCCGAGGTGCTGCGCCGGCCCATCCGCGAGCCCACCGCCGCGCTGGACCGCGGCACGCAGGCGCGTCCCAAGGTCGAGGCGCACCCCGAGCCGGCCCGGCTGGCGCCGACCCCGCCCCCGGCCCGCAGACCGGCTCGCGACGAGCCGGGGCGGACCCGACGCTCACGCCGCGGGCTGGTCCTGCTGGTGCTGGCCCTGCTCGTCGCCAGCGCGATCGGCGTCGGCGCCTGGTGGTTCGGCTACGCCCGCTACACGACCACACCCGGGGTCATCGGTCTCACCCAGGCCGAGGCGACCGAGCGCCTGGAGTCCGCCGGCCTCGACGTCGTCGTCGGTGAGTCCGAGTACTCCTCGACGGTGAAGAAGGGCCGCGTGATCAGCGCGGACCCCGGAGCCGGTGACAAGGTGCTCGACGGCGAGAAGGTCGCGATCGTCGTCTCGCTCGGCAAGGAGACCTACGAGCTGCCCAAGCTCCGGGGGCTCACCGTCGACCAGGCACAGGACCAGATCATCGAGACCAACATGGCCTACGGCAAGACGATCGAGCAGTTCTCCGAGACGCTCGCCGCGGGCATCGTGCTGAGCTCGGACCCCAAGCCCGGCACGGTGCTGCGCCCCGGGACCATCGTGGACCTCATCGTCTCGAAGGGGCCCCGACCCATCCAGGTGGGCGACTGGGTCGGCAAGGACGCGGACCGCGCGGAGCGGGTGCTCAAGCAGCGCGGTCTCAAGGTCGTGCGCACCGCCGAGTACAACGACACCGTCGGCTCCGGTCTCGTCATCGCCCAGGAGCCCACCGGAGGGACCCTGTTCAA
Organism: uncultured Actinomycetota bacterium; assembly: GCA_963802315.1. Taxonomy (GTDB): domain Bacteria; phylum Actinomycetota; class Actinomycetes; order Propionibacteriales; family Nocardioidaceae; genus Nocardioides. The sequence goes on along the minus strand of CAWDIF010000002.1, from coordinate 16,205 downwards.
GGGCGACACCGTCTCGATCCGGGTCTCCCTCGGGCCGGAGCTGGTCGAGGTTCCCAACGTCGTCGCCTCGGGTGTCGAGTCGGCGACCGAGACGCTCGAAGGGCTGGGGTTCGTCGTGGCGACCGCCCAGGCACCCGGCTTCCTCGGCCTCGGCTTCGTGTTCTCGATGGACCCCGACGCCGGGTCGTCGGTCGCCAAGGGGTCGACGATCACGCTCTACCTGATCTGAGTCGTCTGACACCCTTCGGCGGGTGACCACCCGGCGTACCTCCCTGCTCGCCACCGCGGCGCTGCTGGGGACCACGGCGGCGTGGGGCAGCACCTTCTTCCTGATCAAGGACCTGCTCGACCGAGTGCCGACGCTGGACTTCCTTGCCGTGCGGTTCCTCATCGCCGGGGTCGTGATGGCCGCGGTGGCACCAGGGGCGCTCCGCCGCCTCTCGCACGAGTCCAGGCGGCACGCCGTGGTGCTGGGGCTTCTCTATGGAGTCGCGCAGATCCTCCAGACGGCCGGCCTCGCGCACACGGCCGCGAGCGTCTCCGGGTTCATCACCGGGATGTATGTCGTCGCGACGCCGTTGTTCGCTGCGGTGATACTCCGCACGAAGGTCACGCGCGTGACCTGGGGGGCGGTGCTCCTGGCGACCGCCGGCCTCGGGGTGCTGACCCTCGACGGACCATCCCTCTTCTCCGGGGCGGTCGGCTACGGCGAGGCGATCACGCTCGTCGCCTCGCTGATCTACGCCCTGCACATCGTCGGCCTCGGCGCTTGGTCCACCCCGAGCGAGGCGTTGGGCATGTCGGTGGTCCAGCTGATCGTCATCGCGGTGGTCTGCCTGGTCGCCACGGCGCCCGACGGCATCGTGTTGCCGGACCGCGGCCGGGACTGGCTCGCGATCATCTACATGGCCCTGGTCGCCGGGGCGCTCGGTCTGCTGGCCCAGACGTGGGCGCAGGCGCACCTCGCACCGACCCGGACCGCCATCATCATGAGCACCGAACCGGTCTTTGCAGCGTTCTTCGCCGTGCTGCTCGGCGGTGAGGTCGTCACCGGGCGGATGCTCCTCGGCGGGCTCATGGTGCTGGCCGCCATGCTCGTCGTCGAGCTCTGGCCACCGCGGCGACCGGTCGAGGGCGAGGTGCAGCACCTCGTCACCTGAGGAGCCGTGCAGGGGCTGTCCAGACCCCGTCCAGCATCACGATTGCGTCACACCTGTCCGAACTCCGGGTTCTGGACGGTCCACGAGGGCCCTGCGCCGCTAGGTTCGCGCGGTGGTCGTGGTGATGGCACCCGGCGCGACCGACGAGGACATCGCCGCGGTCGTCGCCAGGGTCGAGGAGGTCGGCGGCGAGGCGTTCGTCTCCCGCGGGCTGGTCCGCACCATCATCGGTCTGGTCGGTGACATCGAGTCGTTCCACCACCTCAACCTGCGCGCGCTGCGCGGTGTCGCAGACGTCCATCGCATCTCAGACCCCTACAAGCTGGTCAGCCTCCAGCACCATCCGGAGCGGTCCACGGTCTGGGTCGGTCCCCCTGACCACCAGGTCCCGATCGGCCCCGAGACATTCACGTTCATCGCCGGACCGTGCGCTGTGGAGAGCCGCGAACAGACCTACGAGGCGGCCGTGATGGCCCGGTCCGCAGGGGCCTCGCTGATGCGGGGCGGAGCTTTCAAGCCGCGCACCTCGCCCTACGCGTTCCAGGGACTCGGCCTCGCAGGTCTGGAGATCCTGGCCGAGGTGCGCGCCGCGACCGGCCTGCCGGTCGTGACCGAGGTCGTCGACGCCCGCGACGTGCCGGTCGTCTCCGAGCACGCCGACATGCTGCAGGTCGGCACCCGCAACATGGCCAACTTCGGGCTGCTCCAGGCCGTCGGCGAGTCCGGGAAGCCGGTGCTGCTCAAGCGCGGCATGAGCGCGACGGTCGAGGAGTGGCTGATGGCGGCGGAATACATCGCCCAGCGCGGCAACCTCGATGTGGTCCTCTGCGAGCGCGGGATCCGGACCTTCGAGCCGTCGACCCGCAACACGCTCGACATCTCGGCCGTCCCCGTCGTCCAGGCGACCAGCCACCTCCCGATCATCGTGGACCCCTCGCACGCCGCCGGACGCAAGGACCTCGTCGTGCCCCTGTCCCGAGCGGCGGTCGCCGTCGGCGCGGACGGGCTGATCGTCGACGTGCACCCGCGGCCCGAGACCGCGCTGTGCGACGGGCCGCAGGCGCTGGTCGACTCGGACCTGCGCGAACTGGCCCAGGTCGTGCGCCGTCTGCCCGCCGTCGTGGGACGGGCCGACGCCTCCTCGCGCATCCGCATAGGCTGACCGCCGGGCACGCACGCCCGAGGCGACGTCGGAGGAACGCCGTGAAGCACTGCACGCAATGCGGCCACGTCCTGGGCCTGGGCCGCTTCTGCACCAACTGCGGCCACCCCGTGACCGCCCGGCACACCGACCTGCTCTCCGAACCGATACCGGAGGTCCGGTCCGAGCCCGGCGGTGAGCAGGGCGGTGAGCAGGGCGGTGAGCAGGGCGGTGAGCAGGGCGGTGAGCAGGACTGGCGGACCGACACCGCCGAGCGGACGCCCCGGCCCCCGGTGTCGGCGGAGGTCGTCGCCGCCCGGCAGGTCGCCCCGCGGGTGCCTCCGCCTGCGGTCGAGGCACCGCCTCCGCCACGGTTCCCGCTCTTCGCCGACGAGGTGGCCACAACGCGGACCGCTCCCCCTGTCGCACCCGTTCCCGATCCGTCCGACATGGCCGCCGAGATCCTCGACGACGAGGAGGAGTCGGACGAGGACGACGACTGGGAGGAGTGGGACGCGGAGCGCCGGCCGCGCGTGGTGTGGGTGATCGCCGCGGCACTCGTCCTGGGTGCGCTCGTGGGCGGCGCCTGGCTCCTCGGGCAGGCCCTCGGCGGCGAGGGTGACGCCGCCGACGATCCCGGATCGGGCGACGCGGAGCCGACGGCCCAAGCAGCCGACCACACCGCCGACGCTCGCGCCCAGGCGCCGCGGACCGCCCCTCCGACCGAGGACGTCGATGGCAGACCCACGTCCTACGAGGCCAGCAACATGCTCGACGGGGTGCCCGAGACCGCGTGGCGGGTCGCCGGCGACGGCGAGGGGATCAAGCTCGTGTTCACCTTCGCTGAGAAGACCCGGATCACCCAGGTCGGGCTCATCAACGGCTATGCCAAGACAGCGACCGACAGCGAAGGGAAGACCTTCGACTGGTACGTCGGGCACCGCCGGATCGCGCGGGTGACGTGGAACTTCGGGCGTGGCGACCCGGTGCGCCAGGACCTGACCGACGGCCGCGCGCTCCAGACCATCGAGGTCGACGCCGTCGAGGTGCGCAAGGTCGTGCTCAAGATCATCACGACCACCGCACCCGGCCAGGGTGACGCACGCCGTGACTTCACCGCGATCAGCGACGTGCTCCTGAAGGGTTAGAGGCGCGCGAGGATCGCGGCCGCCTCTTCGGCATTCGTCCTGCTCACGTCGAGGTGGGTGACCAGCCGGACTGTCGTCGGTGCCACGATGGCCACGCGGACCCCGGAGGCCTCGGCGGCCTCGGTGAAGTCGGCGGCGTCCGAGCGAGGCACCAGGACCATGTTGGTGTCGACCGTGGCCGGGTCGACGCCGCACGCTTCGGCGAGCAGCCGCGCGTGCGCGTGGTCCTCGGCCAGCCGCTCGACATGGTGCTCCAGGGCGTGCAGGCCCGCGGCCGCGAGGATCCCGACCTGACGCATGCCGCCACCCAGCCGTTTGCGCCGGACCCGCGCCTGCGCCATGGCGTCGGCCGATCCCACGAGCAGCGACCCGACGGGGGCGCCGAGTCCCTTGGACAGGCAGACCGACAAGACGTCCGCGACGGCGCCGTACTCGACCAGGGGGGTCCCGGTGGCGACGTGTGCGTTCCAGAGTCGGGCGCCGTCGAGATGGACGCGCGCCCCGGCGCCGACGGCGAACGCGTGGAGGTCGTGGAGGTCCTCGAGCGGCAGCACGGTGCCGCCGGAGAAGTTGTGGGTGTTCTCGACCGAGATCGCGGCCGTGCGCACGAAGAACGGACCCATCTCCGGGGCGAACAGAGCGCTGATCGCAGGCAGGTCGACCTGTCCCCGCGCGTGGGTCCAGGTACGCATGGTCAGCCCGCCGATCGCGGCATGCGCACCGAGCTCGGCCCGGGCGATGTGCGCCGAGGATTCGCAGAGCACCTCCTGACCGGGCTGCACCAGCGACCCGACCGCCAGGACGTTGGCCATCGAGCCGGTGGGAGTGAACAGCGCCGCCTCGTGCCCGAGCAGCCCGGCCACGAGCTCCTCGAGCGCGCGCACGGTCGGGTCCTCGCCGTAGACGTCGTCCCCGACCTCAGCACGCGCCATCGCGGTACGCATCGCCTCGGTGGGACGGGTGAGGGTGTCGGAGCGGAGGTCGATCATCGGCGATGGGCTCCTTCGACGTCGGCGTCGTGGGTTTCGAGACGGGTCAGTCCGAAGCCGCCCGGAGCATCTCCGCGACGAGGAAGGCCAGCTCGAGTGACTGCACCCGGTTGAGGCGCGGGTCGCACACCGACTCGTAGCGGTTGCCGAGGTCGATCTCGAGCAGCTCCTCGCCACCGCCGACGCACTCGGTGACATCGTCGCCGGTGAGCTCGACGTGCAGGCCGCCGGGCCAGGTGCCCAGCGAGCGGTGCACGTCGAAGAAGCCCTGCACCTCGTCGATCACGTCGTCGAAGGCACGGGTCTTGTAGCCCGAGGACGCCTCGAACGTGTTGCCGTGCATCGGGTCACAGACCCACGCGACCTCGACGCCTGCGGCGGTCACCTTGTCGACGACGACCGGCAGCCCGTCGCGGATCTTGCCGGCGCCGAAGCGGGTGATGAAGGTCAGCCGGCCGGGCTCGTTGTCCGGGTTGAGCCTCGCGGCCAGCGCGATCGCGTCGTCGGGCGAGGTGGACGGACCGAGCTTGACCCCGATCGGGTTCTTGATGTGGCGCAGCAGCTCCACGTGCGCTCCGTCGAGCTGACGGGTGCGCTCGCCGATCCAGACGAAGTGGCCCGACACGTCGTAGGGCTGCTCGGTCCGCGAGTCGATGCGCGTCATCGCGTGCTCGTACTCGAGCAGCAGCGCCTCGTGGCTGGAGTGGAAGTCGACGCGATGGAACTCGTCCGGATCGGCGCCGATGGCCTTCATGAAGGTCAGCGCTCGCTCGATCTCGGCCGCGACCAGCTCGTAGCGCATGCCCACCGACGACTCGCGGACGAAGTCGGTGTTCCAGGTGTGGACCTGGCGCAGGTCGGCGTAGCCGCCGGTCACGAACGCGCGCACCAGGTTGAGCGTCGCGGCCGAGGAGTGGTAGACGTCGACCAGGCGCTGAGGATCCGGAACCCGGGACTCGGGGGTGAAGTCGTAGCCGTTGACCGCGTCGCCCCGGTAGGCCGGGAGGGTGACGCCGTTGCGGGTCTCGAGGTCTGAGGAGCGCGGCTTGGCGTACTGCCCGGCGATCCGACCGACCTTGACGACGGGGACCGACGCGGCGTAGGTGAGGACGACGGCCATCTGCAGTAGCACCCGCAGCTTGTTGCGGACGTTGTCGGCGGTCACCCCGGCGAAGGTCTCGGCGCAGTCGCCACCTTGCAGCAGGAACGCCTCGCCCCGGCTCACTGCGGCAATCTTGGCCTTGAGGTCGTCGCACTCGCCCGCGAACACGAGCGGCGGCATCGTGCGTAGGCGAGCGACGGCACTGTCGACAGCGGCGCGGTCGTCGTACGCCGGCTGCTGGGCCGGGCCGAGGGCGCGCAGCGCCTCCAGGGTCGGGACAGCGTCAGGGGTGCTCACCGCTCAAGCGTACGGGGCGAGCGGACTCAGTCCTCCAGGTGCTCGATATCGCGGAAGCCGGTCTTCTGTGCGCGCACGCCGCGGTTGGTGGCCCAGGTGAACGCCCAGAGCACGACGCCGATCAGGAGGAGCACGCCGGCGATCTGGTAGACGATGCCGGGCCTGTCGACCCACGGGCCGATCAGGAACAGGCACGCCAGCGCCGCGATCGCGGGTGTGAGCCCGGGCGAGCTGAACATCGACTCGCGGCCGTCACCACGCAGCACCAGGCAGGCGACGTTGACCACCGTGAAGACACCCAGCAGGAGCAGCGAGGTGACGCTGGCCAGGTTGATCACCACGTCGTCCTCGGCCCGGTTGGCGACATAGACGATCAGACCCAGCGCCAGGACGGTGGAGAACAGGATGCCGACGTAGGGAGCCCGCGTGCGGGGCGACACCCTGCCGAGGACCCGTGGGAGCACGTCCTGGTGCGCGAGACCGTAGAGCAGCCGGCTCGCCATCAGCATGTTGATCAGCGCCGTGTTGGCGACCGCGAAGACCGCGAGGAACGGGAAGACCTTGTCGATCGGGAAGTCAGGTGCGCCGATCCGGACGACCTCGAGCAGCGCCCGGCCGTCGGCCGCGTCGGCGATCTGCTCGGAGGTGAGCACGGTGACCACCGAGACCGCCACCAGCATGTAGATGATGACCGCGATGCCCAGCCCGGTGAGCAGCGTGCGCGGGAAGATGCGCTCCGGCTCCTGGGTCTCCTCGACCATGTTGACCGAGTCCTCGAAGCCGACCATCGCGAAGAACGCGATGGACGTCGCGGCGGTGACGGCGAGGAAGAGACCCTTGTCGTCAGGGTTCTCGAACGTGGTGATCCGCTCGAAGCTGCCGTCGCCCTGGGCGATGACATAGAAGCCGACGCCGATCACGATCGTCAGGGCGGTGACCTCGACCATGGTCAGCAGCACGTTGAACTTCACCGACTCGCCAACTCCACGCAGGTTGACCAGCGCCAGCAGCACCATGAACCCCAGCGCGATCAGAGTGATCACACCGGTCCCGGGTGTCTCGTCGATCCAGCCGTTGGCCTCGAGGCCGCCGGTCAGGTTCTGCGCCAGCACGTTGGAGGAGGTCGCGGCGCTGGTGATGCCGGAGCAGATCACCGCGAAGGCGACCAGGAAGGTCACGAAGTGCACACCGAACGCCTTGTGCGTGTAGAGCGCGGCGCCCGCGGCCTGGGGGTACTTCGTGACCAGCTCGAGGTAGGACAGCGCGGTCAACGTGGCCACCGCGAAGGCGACCAGGAAGGGCAGCCAGACGATGCCGCCCACGACGCCGGCCATCTGGCCGGTGACGGCATAGACGCCCGCGCCGAGGATGTCGCCGACGACGAACAGGAGCAGGAGTTTGGGGCCCATCACCCGCCTGAGATCGGGCTCCGACCCGTGGGCGTCCTGGTCGGCGGTCTGCGCAGTCATGGCATCTCCCTGTCACGTGCTTCGGCAGGGCTGCACCCGGGCGTGCACCCTGAGGGGTCAGTACCCCTGTCAGCGCACTTCACACTCCGCCGGACTGTCGCTCGAGCCGAGCACGTCAGCCGAAGAAGACCGATGCCTCGGCGTACTCCTCCGGGCTGACCAGCTTGAGCTGGGCGGTGCCCTCGCTCAGCGGGACCCGGACGATGTCGGTGCCGCGTAGCGCCACCATGTGTCCGAAGTCGCCGTCCGCGACCGCGTCGGCCGCATCGAGGCCGAAACGCGTGGCGAGCCAGCGGTCGAACGCCGACGGAGTGCCGCCACGCTGGATATGGCCGAGCACCACTGCCCGGGCCTCCTTGCCGGTGCGCTGCTCGATCTCGCCGGCCAGCCGGTCGCCGATGCCGCCCAGGCGCACGTGCCCGAAGGCGTCGAGCTCGCCGGAGACCAGGGTCATGTCGCCGCCCTCGGCCGGGACCGCGCCCTCGGAGACGACGATGATCGGCGCGTACTGCGTCTGGAAGCGGGTCTCGACGTGGGCACAGACCGCGGCGATGTCGAACGGCTGCTCGGGGATCAGCACGGCGCTGGCGCCTCCGGCGATGCCCGCGTGCAGCGCGATCCACCCGGCGTGTCGGCCCATGACCTCGACGACCAGCACCCGGTGGTGTGACTCGGCGGTGGTATGCAGCCGGTCGATCGCCTCGGTCGCGATGTTGACCGCGGTGTCGAACCCGAAGGTGAAGTCGGTGCCGGAGAGGTCGTTGTCGATCGTCTTGGGGACCCCGACGACCTTGACGCCGAGGTCGGCGAGCTTGGTCGCCACGCCGAGGGTGTCCTCGCCACCGATCGCGACCAGGGCGTCCACACCGGCCTCGGCCAGATTGTCCTTGATCCGGTCCACGCCGCCGTCGATCTTGAACGGGTTGGTGCGCGAGGAACCGAGGATCGTGCCGCCGCGCGGCAGGATGCCGCGGCACTGTTGGATGCCGAGCTCCATGGTCAGTCCCTCGAGAGGGCCCTTCCAGCCGTCGCGGAACCCGACGAAGTCGAAGCCGTGGGTTTTGACGCCCTGTCGGACCACGGCCCGGATCACCGCATTCAGGCCCGGGCAGTCGCCGCCGCCGGTGAGTACGCCAACGCGCATCTGAGGACTCCCCTGTGAGTTGGAACGCTCTCAACCGGCCCCGACCCTAAACCCGTCGAGGGTGTCAAGCCAAGCGTTAGGGTCCGTGGCCATGACGTTCTCGATCGTGGCCCGGTCAGCCGACGGCGAGTCCTGGGGGGTGGCGGTCGCCTCGAAGTTCCTCGCGGTGGGCTCGGCCGTTCCGGCGGCGGTCGCCGGGGTCGGTGCCATCGCCACCCAGGCATGGGCCAACGTCGCGTACAAGGGCATCGCCCTGTCCCATCTCGACCAGGGTGCCACCGCAGCCGTGGCTCTTCAGCGATTGCTGGAGGAGGACGACGGCCGTGACCACCGCCAGGTGGGCATCGTCGACGTCGAGGGCGGCGCAGCCTCCCACACCGGCCCCGCCTGCCTCGAGTGGGCGGGGGGCTTCACCGGAGACGGGTACGCCGTCCAGGGCAACATCCTCACCGGCCCCGAAGTCGTTCAAGCAGTCGAGAGCGCGTTCCTCGCCTCGGGGCCCGAGACTCCCCTGGCGCACCGACTGGTCGACGCCCTGCGGGCCGGGGACGCGGCGGGTGGGGATGCCCGGGGACGTCAGTCGGCGGCCCTGCTCGTGGTCAAGGACGAGGCGGGGTACGACGGGCGCGACGACATCGCCGTGGACCTCCGCGTGGACGACCACCCGAACCCCTGTGACGAGCTCGCCCGGCTGCTCGCCCTGCACGACGCCCTCAACGCCGAGGTCCCCGAGGACGAGCGCAGCGCGGACACACCGGAGCTGCTCGACGAACTGGACGGCAGAGCCCGCGAACTCGGGCACCGCAGCTTCGTCGAGTGGATGGGCGTGCGCAACTACGAGGCCCTCGGCGGCGAGGGCTGGACCGCCACCCGGGTGGTCGACGAGATCCGCGAGGCGACCGCCGACTGGCGGGGTACGGACTCGTGAGCATCCTGGCCATCGACGCCGGCACGACCGGCGTCACGGCGGTGGTGGTCACGCGCGACGGCGCGATCGCGGCCAAGGGCTACCAGGAGTTCCCCCAGCACTTCCCGAAGCCGGGCTGGGTCGAGCACGGGCCGGAGGAGATCTGGCAGGCCACTCTCGAGGCGACGAGGTCCGCACTGGCGCAGGTCGACGCCTCGGAGATCACGGGCATCGGCATCACCAACCAGCGCGAGACCATCGTGCTGTGGGACCGCGAGACCCTCGGCTCGCCGCGTCGGGCGATCGTCTGGCAGGACCGTCGCACGGCCGACATCTGCGCCCGGCTGCGCGACGCCGGTCACGAGGAGCGCGTCGCCGAGCTGACGGGCCTGCGGCTCGACCCCTACTTCTCCGGCACCAAGCTGGTCTGGCTGGCCGAGCACGAGCCGCACACCTGGGCGCTGGTCGAGTCCGGCCGCTACGCGATCGGCACCGTCGACTCCTACCTGATCGCACGGATGACCCGCGGCACCTGGCACGTCACCGACGTCTCCAACGCCTCGCGCACGCTGCTGTTCGACCTGGCCGTGGGCGACTGGTCCGACGAGCTGTGCTCGCTCTTCGGCGTACCCCGCGACGCCCTGCCGGAGCTCGTCCCCAACTGGGGCGACCTCGCGAGGACCGACCCGGGCTCGTTCCTGGGCCTCGAACTCCCGATCGCGGGCATCGCCGGGGACCAGCAGTCGGCGCTGTTCGGGCAGACCTGCTTCGACGAGGGCGACTCCAAGTGCACCTACGGCACCGGCTCGTTCATCCTCACCAACACCGGCACGACCCTGCAGCGCTCGGACGCGGGCCTGCTGTCAACGGCGGCCTGGCGCTCGCCGGCCGGTGAGCTGACCTACGCGCTCGAGGGCGCGATCTTCGTGACCGGCGCCGCCGTCCAGTGGCTGCGCGACGGGCTGCAGATCGTCGGGTCGGCGGCCGAGACCGCCGCGATCGCGTCCACCGTCGACACCACCGACGGCGTGGTGTTCGTGCCGGCGCTCACCGGTCTCGGCGCCCCGCACTGGGACCCGCACGCGCGTGGGCTCATCATCGGGCTGACCCGCGGCACCACCCGGGCACACATCGTGCGGGCGACGCTCGAGGCGATCGCCTTCGAGGTGCGCGACGTCCTGGAGACGATGCCGGGCCTGGCCACGCTGCGCGTCGACGGCGGCGCCTCTGCCAACGACCTGCTCTGCCAGCTCCAGGCCGACCAGGTCGGCGTGCCGGTCGAGCGTCCCAGGCTCGTCGAGACCACCGCTCTCGGCGCTGCGTTCCTCGCCGGCCTCGGCACCGGTGTGTGGTCCTCCACCGACGAGCTCCGCGACACCTGGCAGCTCGACCAGTCGTTCGACCCCGGGCTCCGACCGCGCCGCTGCCGACGCTGCGCACGCCCGCTGGAAGGACGCCGTCGAGCGGTCGAAGGGCTGGGCGGCGGGATAGCGGCGGGATAGTCAGTCACCTTTGGGTGGGCTCCCAGCCCGATCCGGGGACCGAAGGTGACGGACTATCCCCCCAGCCGGGCCAGCTTCGTGGCGGCGTCGTCGCGGTCGCGGACGGCCTCGGTGACGGCGTCCTGGGCCGCGTCACGGGCGTCCTCGGCCTCGCCGATCGCCTCGTCGACCTCGTCGGCGGCCTCGTCGAGCTCGGCGAGCTTGCGCTTGAGCTCGTCGATCTCGGCCTGGACCTGCAGCGACCGGGCCTCGAGCTCGGCCAGCTCTTTGGCGACCGTCTCCAGGCCCTGCTCCGCCTCGGCCAATGCCGCCTCTGCGGCGTCGAGATCCGCCTGGCCGGCCGCCCTGGCCTTGTCGTGCCTGTCCGGGTCGGGGACGACGTGCAGGTCGGGCTTGGTCGGCACTGGTGCCTCTCGGGGGGCGGCGATGAAGCCCAGCGCCTCAGGCAGCGCCACCGCCCTGTCGAGCTCGACCGCATCGACGCCGGTGGCCGTCAACGCCGCGACCAGCAGTCCGCTGCGCACCGCCGCGGCGCACCCTCGTCGACCATCGCGGCGGTCAGGGTCGCCTCGACCTGGTCCGCCACCGCCTCGGTGACCTTCTGTCCGTGCTCGCGGGCCAGTGCCCGGGCCCGGGTGGTCACCGCGGCCGTCAGCTGACGCCGCTGCCTGGTCAGCGCCCGCAGCTCGTCGCCGGACATCGAGGCCTGCGCCTCGCGCAGCGCCGCCCCGACCGCGAGCACCTGCTCGACCTGCTCGGTCTCGTGCCGCACCAGCAGGTTGACCACCCAGGCGGCGAGCGACGGCTTCTTGAACGCCTTGACCCGCGCCGCCAGGTCCGTGCCCTTCAGCTCCTTCGCCTTCGCGTCCCGGGCCGGCGTGAAGTCGGCCAGCGGGAGCGCGTAGAGCTCGTCGGCGATCTCGAGCAGATCCATCAGGGCCTCCCGGCCAGGTCCCAGGCGTCGTGCGCAGCGCGAACCTGGGCCCAGAGAGCCCGCAGCGCCTCGTTCGGCACGTCGTCCACCGGGACCCGCAGGACGTCGACGAGGGCACCGCGCCAGTCGTCGTACCTGGTCACGTCCCGCTCCTCCCGTGAACCACCGGTGACCCGACCGAGCACGCAGCCGCGCAACGAGTCGTAGTGGCTGTCCTGGCGGCGCTGCACGACGAGGATCCGCGCGAAGTGCCCGTCCGGCGGCGTCGACAGCTCGCGGTGCGAGGCCGCGATGTCGTCGGTCCCGACCGGTCGCCCGCTCACCTCGATGCCGCTGAACGTGCCGCCGGGAGCATGGGTGAATGACCAGCCGTCCTCGCTCGAGCCGCCCACGGAGTAGCCGAAGCCGCCGTCCTCGAACTCTCCGTCGACCAGCGCCACGGGGTTGCGGAACCCCTCGCCGAGTCCGGCGTCGGGCCACCACCGCCCGCCGGGGTTGTCGTCTGTGGGCAGTCCGGACACGACCAGCACCAGGTGGTTGAGCTCGCCCTCGTCCCGTTGCCCGGGCAAGGTCCACACATGACCGTGCCGCCGGGTGACCTCGAAACCAAGGGCCTCCAGGCCGGCGCCCAGCGCGGCGTTCTGGTGGAAGCAGTAGCCGGCGCGCCCGACGTCGGCCACCCGGGCGAGGCACGCGTCGGTGTCGACAGCGGGCGGCGGCAGACCGGCGGCGTTGGCGAGCATGATCCCGAAGTTCTCGTAGGGCACCGCGTCCAGGTGGGCGCGGTGCACCAGGAACAGCGTATCGAGCGTCGGAGGCCGGCCCGGGTCGACGCCCAGACGCTCGAGGTAGCCCGCGCTAGTCATTCGTCCGGCTCGTCGAGGCCCTGCTCGATGGCGTAGCGGGTGAGCTCGACGCGGTTGTGCATCTGCAGCTTGCGCAGCGTGTTCTGGACGTGGTTCTGCACGGTGCGGTGCGACAGCACCAGGCGCTCGGCGATCTGCTTGTAGGACATGCCCTTGGCGACCATCCGGAGGACCTCGGTCTCGCGCTCGGTCAGTCCTGGTGCGTGGGGTCGGCCGTCGGCCCGCCCTCGGCGAGCCGGCGGAACTCCCCCAGCACCAGGCCGGCCAGCCCGGGGGTGAACACGGTGTCGCCGTCAGCCACGCGGCGTACGGCGTCGAGCAGCTCGGTCCGGGACGCCGACTTCACCAGGTAGCCGGTGGCGCCGGCCTTGACCGCGTCCAGCACGTCGTCCTGCTCGCCGGAGGCCGACAGGATCAGCACGCGCGCGCGTCGGGTCGTGCGCGAGCACCTCCGCGGTCACCTCGACGCCGTTGGGCCCGGGGATCTGCAGGTCGAGCACGACGACCTGGGGGCGGCACGCGCGGAAGCGCGCCAGCGCCTCGCTCCCGTTGGCCGCGACCGCGACCACGTCGAAGCCCGCGTCGGCAGGTCGCGCTCGACCGCGTCGCGCCACATCGGGTGGTCGTCGACCACCATCACCCGGATCCCCGAACCGTCGGTCATGCTCTCGACCCTAACCGGAAGTAGCGGCCGCGACGGTGCACCAGCGGTCGTCCTCGTCGCCGACCACGACGCGATCGACGCGCAGGTGACCAGAGCCGACCAGCCGACCTCCACGTCGGACTCCATGAGACCTCGGCGCACGTCGCGGCGCTCGCGAGCCGCGGGCCGTGGGCGCTGTCCACGAACTCCGCCATCCGGAACGGCCCGCCCGGCGCCGGCGCGGTGCCGGCGAAGACCTCGGCCAGGTCGCGGTCGTCCCACGACAGCAGGACGACGACCGCCCGGCCCGTCCCGAGCAGCGCCTCGGTGAGGTCGGCGTCCGGGTCGAGCAGGGCGAGCACCCGCGGCTCGTCACCGTGCGCGACCATCAGCGACGTGACCGTCAGCCCGGCCCGGTTCCGCGGTCCAGAGGGTCACCGCGCCGCCCAGCCGGCCGCGGAACCGGCGTACGGGGTCCGGCTCGGGGTCGGCGAAGGGGTGGGTCGTGTGGATCGTCACCGTGGGACCACGAGCTCCCACTCGGTGCCGTCGGGCCGGTGTGCAGCGTCGCGGTGCCGCCGAGCTCGGTAGCCGCCGCGGATCGAGCCGACGACCCCGAGCCGGCCCTCGGCCTCGGCCGCGTTCAGCCGTCCGTCGGGGATGCCCGGGCCCTCGTCGCGGACCGAGACCTCGACACGGTCGGGCAGTGACTCGAGCAGGACCCAGGCGGGCGCGTCAGGACCGACGTGGGCCGTGACGTTGTCGAGGCAGGCCCCCACGGCGGCGACGATCTCCCGCGCGATCTCGCGCGGGAGCCCACGGCCGTTCCCGGCGTGGCGACCTCGACCCCGGCCTGGTGGCGAGCTGCGCGATCGCGGTGCGGACATCCACGAGGGAGCCGTCGAGGAGGGGTCGACCGCGTCCTGCTGCCGGATCAGGGAGCGCAGGGCGCCTCCTGCTCACCCGCCAGCCGGCCGAGCTCGGCCGCGTCGCCCCCGAGCTCGGCGCCCGGCGCTGCACCAGCGCGAGCACCTGGAGCACGCCGTCGTGCACGGCCCGGGCCAGCCGGGCGCGCTCGGCCGCGGCGGCCGCCGCGCGCTCGGCGCGGTCCCGCTCGCGGCCATCCGCTGGAGCGACTCCACCATGAAGCCGACGATCGGGCCGCCGAGCAGCAGCAGGAAGACGTTGCCGTAGTTGACCTGCTCGACGTCCTGGCGCACCGCGAGGTCGGCGACCGAGAGCACGACCGCGGCGGCCAGGCCGCCGACCCAGCGCCAGTGGATCGCCCAGGCGAGCAGCGCGCCCATCACCCAGAAGCCGGGGATCGTCGCGTTGAAGCCGGCGCCCTTGACCACGGGACATCGCGATCAGCCCGACCGCGACGCCCAGGTCGGCGACGAGCAGCGGCGGCCGACGACGAGCCGGCTCGGGTAGGCCCAGATGGCGACGCAGGTCCACACCACCATGCCGCCACGCAGCCGACGCCAGCGCTCGGGTCTGGAAGTTGTCGAAGCGGTTCACGCCAGTGCGACCGCGTTGACGAGCACCACGACCCGGAGCACCGCGAGCCACCGGAACATCCGGTCCTGCACGGTCATCGCCGGGGCGAACCACGCGGTCCGCAACCGGCGAACGGCGGCGGGCACAGCCCTGCGGCCGGGCGAGGGCTTGATCGGGGCCTCAGCCTCGGTCAGGACGCCTTCGCCTCTCCTCGGGCTCGTCCTCGACAGCGCGGGCCTCGGCCGCGGCGCGCTCCTCGCGCTCGAGCCGCTTGCCCTCCTCCTTGGCCCTGGTGGCGTACATGTCGACGTACTCCTGGCCGGAGAGCCGCATGATCTCGTACATGATCTCGTCGGTGATCGAGCGCAGGATGTAGCGGTCGTTCTCCATGCCCTCGTAGCGGGAGAAGTCCAGCGGCTTGCCGAAGCGGACGACCGGGCGGGTGAACGTGCCGAACTTCTTGCCGGGCGGCGCGACGACGTCGGTGCCGACGACCGCGACCGGGATCACCGGGACCCCGGTCTCCAGCGCGAGCCGGGCGACGCCGGTCTTGCCGCGGTAGAGCTTGCCGTCGTGGGAGCGGGTGCCCTCGGGGTAGATGCCGAAGAGGTCGCCCTCGTCGAGGATCCTCGTGCGCCGCTCAGCGCGCCCTCGGCGGCGGTGGCGCCCGAGCGGTCGATCGGCACCTGGCCGGCGCCGGAGAAGAACTTCTTCTGGAACCAGCCCTTGATGCCCGGGCGTGGTGAAGTACTCCGCCTTGGCCACGAAGGTGACCCGGCGGGGCAGCGTCAGCGGCATGAACAGCCAGTCGGCGTACGACAGGTGGTTGCTGGCCAGGATCGCCGGGCCCTCGCCGGGACGTTGTCCACGCCGTTGACCTGGGGCCGGAAGACCAGCCGGAGGACCGGCCCGAGCGCGATCCACTTCAGGAACCAGTAGAACACCCGCGCACCTCCCAACAGCCCACGTCGACCGGTCCGCCGACGATCCCGACGCAGCCTAGTCCCTCGGGGACCTAGACTCGGCACGTGCCGCGCAGCAACGAGGACGAAGCCTGGCGGGAGATCGTCGAGAACTACGGTGACCCCGCGGAGCTCGACCCGAGTGACCCCGCCCGCACCGGCCGAACCTGCGGCCCCGTTCCGGTCGCTGATCCGTTCGAGGTCCCGGCGGAGCTCACGCCGTGCTACGACGAGGAGCGCTTCGTCCCACCCCCGCCGCCGCCGCTGCCCAAGGTCCCCCGCGACCGGATGCTGGCCTGGGTCGGCCTGTTCGGTTCCCCGACGCTGCTGTTGACCGCACTCCTGCTCGGGATCCGGATGCCCTCCCTGATGGGCTACCTGCTGGTCGCCTCGTTCATCGGTGGCTTTGTCTACCTGGTCGTGCAGATGCCCCGCGGGCCG
>CAWDIF010000001.1:0-2779680 GCA_963802315.1 uncultured Actinomycetota bacterium | reverse complement strand
CATCTGAGAACGTCGCAACGCCGACCGGCCCCTGACCTGCGGAAACGCAGGCGACGGGGCGGTTCGGTGGTGGGATAGGGCCAATTTGCAGGGTTCCGCGGTGGATCGGCCCGCCGCGCTGTGAGAGCCAACCGCGCTCACCTCCGGGAGCCACGGTCACATCGGTCCTGGGTCAGGAGCATTCGCGGAGCCGGAGTGACGCCGGCTAGTCATGTCCGTCAACCGATGGCGACGCCGCACTTGCCGATCAACCCGCGCCGGTCGAGGCGTGCAGGTCATCGGCGACGGCCGTTGCCAGGGCTCCCCTCTGGCGCCCGCCGTCACCTGCGACTCGCACACCCGAGGGATGCGAGATTCCGAACGTAGGCGTGTTGAGGAAGCGCCCCCGACGATCAACCGCCGTCGCCCTAATGAATCATCAATCTCCGTACCGGTTCGCCTAGTCCAAAATGCACTTCGTGCCCGTAGCGCTCCTCCTCGGCTTCAGCTGGCCGCGACTGCGAATTGCATCATCTTGACCAAACGACAGCTTTGCGAACCGAGGAGCGGCAAGTCCATCCGAGCTTGCTAAGGAACAACCGGCGGATTGATTCACCATCACCGGTTTGAGCCGCAACCTCGCCAAGAACCGAACGACGCAGGAGACCACTTCGCCCGTCGCTTCGACATCGACCGCTTCGGAGGGCGGGACGGCCGCACCCACTCGCCACACGGCGGGCCTTTCGACGTCACGATCTAGCCCACCAGTAGACAGGCCAAGGTAAACGCCTTGGGTCCTGCGGGGTCAAGAACCACCCGAAAGAGATGTCCTGCCGCGGAAGTCATCGATCTAAGCACGCGATAGGTACCCACGATGTCCCGCATGTGGTACCGCAACGCCTCAACCCCCCCGCCTCGTAGGAAATAGTTACATTCACTTTGAGAACCGAAGCACAAAGCGCTCGTCAAGGCCCTGCGCCACGAACGCCCACAGCCGTTCCGGCTCGAGGAACTCGCGAACACCGTCGGACCTATGAGGGCTGAGGCCAAGACCGACAGCCAGCCCGATGGGTAGTTGTGGAGGTCTCACAGCACCTGCGAAGTAGTCACTTACAGGCTGTGCTGACAAAGCAACCTCCGGTCGCGCTTGGCGTTCCGAGGTCTCGAACCAGGCGGGACAGTAGAGAAAGGTTACTGCAACGCCGCCGCCATGCGAGTTGAGAGTTTCAAGAATCGCCCCGAGAATTTGTCGCGGCAGGCTACTTATTGTGTGGCAATGCGAAGCGGTGACCCGAACTGGACGGCTGTCACAAACTCTTGAATCCACTCCTGAACGCGTGCCGCCGGCACGGGCTCCCATCCCGCTTCGTCCAGAAACTTCCAGTTCGCTTCATAGAATGCCCCTCCAATATAGGGCAACTGCACGGCGACTCGTGAGTCGGCCTCGACCTCCAACCTAGCGAGGTAGGCACTTCGTGACTCGTACCCGCCAGCGATAAGAAAAAGGTCGTACCTATCCGAAGCCGAGAAACCTCCGTCCATTACCTCGATCACGACGCGCCCAGCGGCAGAGCAGGTTGACCGGGATCGTATGGGTAATCCCTCAGAATATCATTCCCCGCCAATACTGTACCCAGCTGGACTGCCCGACCGAGCCTCAGTGGGAATGACGCGTTCGGCCGCACTGCAAGTAGATAAGTCAATCGAAATCGTTGGCCTGCATACTCGGACAGAATTGGGGGCGACGATCCGCTTCGCACATGCACAAGACCCCAGAGTACAAGCCTAGATCGATGATTGGGCCGAAGCGGCGGGCCATTGAGTCGTCAATTACGAATGAGTTCGGAGGATCCGGTGAAAACTTTCCCGTATGGAAAGCGTGCATTGTTTTCGCGATTGCGTCAACGAACTGAATGAGACTCATATCGTTTACAACTCGTCCGGTCACATCTGGAGTGGGAACAAATCGGAGGAACGATTCGAACGAACGAGCCACGTCCAGCAAGGCAGAGAATTGCATCGGCGCGTCGACCTGTCCGTTGACACGGCTGACGTTCCCGACCATGATTCGGAATGCGCTCTTAATCCAACGAGGGTTTGCCTCAAGGGCCGTGATGATTTGTGACGCGCCAGAGAATGCCTCAAACTCCTTCTTGCGAGACCGGCGGCCCCACCCTTTAGGATGGTCTTTGGTCTTGTATATTCCGTTTCTAAAGACCAGCAGCGGATAAGTGCTCCGGGCGATCGCTGAGCAATCTACATACTCCATACTTTCGAGTTTTTCTAGCGTAAGATTTCGCTCGCTGAACCAAGCCGACAGATCCTTGTCCCATGTCAATGCCAACTCGAACTCGGCGCGAATAGGGTCAATGACACCCTCTTCGTGTGCCGCTGCTTGGAACGAACGTCCGAAAGAAGCTTCTATCGAAACAGGATCTATCCCCGCCTCGTCCAGAGTCCGGTGCCAGAGAACCTGCGCGAAGTGGCGACGAGCCGCTGGTGACTGACTCAATAGGTGAACTGGGACGAAATCGTGACCGGGCATGGGTCGCCCGATATCAGTCAGTAGCGTGCCGCCTCGTTTGTGGTCACTAGGACTCATCGATGCCTTAAGGATCAGTTCGCTGCCCCCACCACGAACCACTCGCATTACGTGCTCAACGATCTCAACCGGCGCAATTTCGAGCTCGTCTATTAGCAGACACCACCGGTGGTCCGCCTGATGGGCGATCCTGTTGAAGGTGCGCATTCCGTGTGTTGCCATTTGGAACGGGTCGCGTGCTAACGGCGACCCTGGGGCCGGGTCTGAAGCAGAGAGCAGCATGCGCTCAAGTGAGGCTGACAACGACCCAGCGTGTGACTTTCCACGGGGACCCGCCACGCCCCCGACAGTTCGCGTACTAGCTCGGCCTCCTCGTGAGGTCCGATGAGGGCCGGAAACCTCAAGTCGCGACCGTCCATGGACGACGAGACCCCCACCCAAAATTGCATAGCATCGACCAGGCTCGCCAATAGTTGGCAAGCAAACGCAAAGGAACGTGACGACGAGTGGGTCTGCGTCGTCCATAGTGAGTCAGTTGGAAGGAATACTCCAGTGAACCCAAGCGATCCTGTAGCAGTCTTGGCGGCCTCCGGGTCGAGCTGATCCCATAAGGCGAGGAAGCGGCAGCTCAGCATCTTCAGAAGCGTTGTCTTCCCGCTGCCGCGAGGCCCGATAAGAAATGCGTGGTCGTTACTGGTGAGCCGTTCGAATGTCTCAGGAACAACAAACGACTGCACTACGGATTGCATCGGCATACGTTTGGCGTTCAATGCATTAACGTCCAACTCAGCCACCCCCTCCCGGTGCGACTTCCGCTACTTGGTCCACTTCGCCCAATTCATTAACTTCGAGGCGCAGGCCTAGGTTCTTGAGTTCGCGATTGAGTGCCGCGCGATCAAGTGGGGCCAGGTATGGAACCATAGGAAACGCCGCGAGAAGTTCGGCATGTCTAAGAATTGGAAGAAGCGCCTCCGTCATGTGCTTCTTGATTGGACGTCGCCAACTGCCGGAGTCTGCAATGAAGCCAAACCCCGTATGCGGCGGTAAGTGCAACGCCTGCTCAGGTGCCAACTGCCATCCAATCGAGTACCCCCAATTGAAGGTTGCAACCGTTCCAGAGAAGCTGCCAACTCCAGGTAATCGTGCGTCCGTCACTTCGACAATGTGGAATTGATTGCTGATGAAGGACGTCACCGGCGGCCATAGATGGTGGCCGATGCTCGCCGAACAAAGTACAACCGGGCCGCTCGCGCTCACTCGGACGTCTTGAACTAGCTGCGGGATGTGCTTGTGGCCGTGAATTACCAACCAGCGTCCAGCGTCAGGATAACTCGAAAGCAGCGAGACCAACTCGCCGCCATTACGCATCGCTCCGTGCCAGTCTCGCATGTGGTGACGTAGTTGGTGTTCTAAGGGATGGTGATGAAGAACGAGAATTTTAGTTTGCGCTCCATCGACGAAAGTTCTGATTCGAGAATGGTGAGAGTTTCGTCCTTAATGCCACCACGGTTAAGCTCACTGAGATACTGCAATTCTTCGATGTCTCTGGCAAAACTACCCGGGTGCCTAGGAAAGTCGAGGTACTGTCAAGGATTAAAAACGATGGTGATCGTTAACGATGCAGAACCCCTCGACCAACCCTAGATCGGCGCGCTTGTCGCCTGTTGGGAATGAAGGAAGCAGGCCTTTGAGCGCGTCTCGTGGGTCATCGGCCGGTTCTCGGGTCACGACGTCGTGATTGCCAGGAGCCGCAAGCAATCTGGCGTCCAGAGATCGAGCAAGCTGCTGCAACTTGCTCCATGCGATGCAGGCCTCCTGCGTTGCCCGATTCGAGATGTCCCGTGGCACGACGTGGTCTTCCGCTTTGAATTTATGCTTATCCGCCAAGAAACCAAGTCGTTCAGAGGATGGAGATTAGGCCTAGCGGTTGGTGGCTCAACCGGAACATAGGTGTCTTTCCGTTATTCTTCACCAGCGTGAATATCTGAAATGACGAGGATCTTCAGGCGGGCCACTTCGAGCCCCCCACGATCTTGTAATGAGAATCTCACTTGTTCTACCAGCGCCGTCGTCGTTCCCGACATGCTCGAATGTCTCGTCAGGTCAATTATGCGACTGCCTGCATACAAGGACTAATACTATCGTGATATTTGCGTTGGAGATCATCCATGCTTGCCCCAATCGACGATAATCTCTTGAACTCTTGGGCAAGCTCTATTTGGTGTTCCCAAGTGAAGAGCTGACTATTGTAGTCAATGAATGCTGCCGTTCTATGGTGAGCGACGTAGGTGGGTCAAGATACACAGTGTCCGTGGCTTCAACTTGTGCTAGTTGATCTAGAAAATCTGCGGTTTCAAGTTGGACGCAGGTCATCAATGCCGCGCTTAGCAACTGGAGACGATCCTGGTCTACTAGATTTTCATTCTTGGGCTTCCCGTATGGAACGTTGAACTTCCCAGCACGGTTTTCTCGATATAGACCGTTGAAACAGAATGTGTTCAGTTATAGAACTGAGCCGCTGCAACTGACGTGGAAGGGTGTCGTCGGGAAATGCGGCACGGATGGAATAGTATTCGTCTGGGCCACGCCCGAACTGCCTGAGCCGTACCGCGACTGCCGTTGGGTCGGCCTGAATTGCCCTATAGAAGTTCATAGAGGTGCTTGTTTGAGTCGGAAAGGACCGCACGTTCCGGGCGCAGATGAAGGAAAACGGCTGCGCTTCCCAAGAAGGGCTCGTAGTAGATGCCGCGAACATGCCCGATGAGTTGTCGAACGTCCTTCCGTACTAGCCAACGTTTCGAGCCGGCCCATCTGACTACTGGCGCGGGCTCGCTGCGGACGGACAAGTCGGGCGTCACCAGGCTCTCCCCGCTGTTCGTGCCCGATCATTCTTCGGACAGTCGTGTCGATGGCTAGGGAGCCGAGCGTAGTGGTGTTGCATCGCCATGGCTGGTCCCCATTGGTGATTTGCTGTCGCCGGTGCGCAGCGCGCTGGTTTGGAGTGCCGAACTGGGACTTTCGAGGGGCCAGCCCACGTCGAAGGGCTAGGCGCGAAGCCTGTGAGACCTTGGCCCCAGCAGACAGAACCGTGCCGTAAGGGTGCCGTCCGCGGCGGCGACAGCGAGATGCTCAGAGCGGGAATCGTCAGCGGCGGGACACTCTGAATCCCGCATGGGACTCTGTGTCACTTTGGGCGGTGTGCAGCACCTGCTGGAGACCGTCAGCTGTGGGCCAATTGGGCGGGCCCTGCATGACACACGCCTGGGGGCGGCCTCGGGCTCGTACCCCGCGCGGCAACACGAGGCCATCCATCAGTGAGCAGGGCCGCCGCTTGGAGTCCGCTCCCGGTACACCGCCGCCACTGCGGCTCGGGAGGATTCGTCCCGGTCCGGCCAGAGGTGGCCGTAGGTGTCGAGGGTCGTCTTGGCCGAGGCGTGCCGCAGCCGCGCCTGGACGACCTTGACGTCGAGCCCCGACGCGATGAGCAGCGAGGCGAAGTAGTGGCGCAGGTCGTGGAACCGGAAGTCGTCCGGCAGCCCGCCTGTCTCGCGGCATGCGCGGACCGCGCGCTCGATCGTCCACGGCCCCGCTGGGTTGCCCCACTGGTCGCTCGCCAGGAACCGCCCGTCGCCGAGCCGGATCGCTTCGGCGAGCAGGTGCGCCATCTCCTTGGGGATCGGGATGGGTCGTGCGGCTGGTCTCGGACTTCAGCGGCTCGTCGACCCACTGGATCGATCGGCGAGACGACACCCGGTCGCGAAGTCGACGTCCTCGACCCGCAGCGCCGCGGCCTCGGCCAGCCGCAGACCGGCGTGGGCGCCGAGCAGGATCGCGGGCCGCACGCCTGCGCGGCACCGCGTCGTAGAGCGCCCAGACCTGTCGCGTGGTCGCGACGTACGGCCGCTGCTTGCCCATCCCCGGCGACGTACGCCGCGAGCACGGGTTGCGCGCGACGAGTCCGTCGTGGACGGCGTCGGTGAAGAGTTGCGAGAGCCGGGAGTAGAGCGCGTAGATGTAGGAGTCGGCGCGGCCTTCGTCCTTGAGGATGGCGGTCCAGGCGCGCACGTCGGACGGCTTCACCGCCGACAGCGGCACCGACCCGAAGTGCGCCTTGATGATCTTGAGGTGGACCTCGGCCTGCCGGACGGTCGACTTGCGGCGGGTGCCGTAGCCGGCGAGCCACTTGTCGCACCACTCCCCCACGGTCAGCTTGGCGTCCTTGGGTGCGACGTGGTCACCGCGCAGCAGCGCGGAGAGCTTGCTTGTCGATCCACTTCTGGGCGTCGACCTTCCGATCGAAGGCGCGGGTGTGCTCGCGGCCAGCGTCGTCGACGTACCGCGCGCGCCAGCGGGTCACCTTGCCCGCGACGGCCGACGGCACCTCGATGGTGTTGCCGTCTGCGTCCTTGACGCGCTTGCGCCAACGGTCCTCGACGGCTCCGCGCTGGGAGCGCCGCTGTCGGGGCAAGGTCCTGGGTTGCCTGCTCATCTGTCCGCCGTAGCACCGTCGCCGCCCGAGGCGACGGCGATCGCCGTGCCTGTGGATGAATCAGGCGACTCCGCGGCCTGTGGACTCGCGCTGCTCGTCGAGCCAGTCCATGACGTCCTGGCGCCAGTAGCGCAGCCGCCGCCCGATGATGAAGCCGCGCGGCCCGGTGTCGAGCACGCGCCAGTAGCGCAGCGAGGCGACGGGCATGCGGAGCAGCTCGGCAACCTCCTCGATCGTCAGCAGCGCGTCGCGGAGGGTGGAGTCGCGGTGGAGGTACTCGGTCATGGTGGGCTCCTGCCTGTCGGGGTTGGTCCTACCCCTAAAGGCCGCAATGAGTCTCGCGAGTGGCCACCGAACCGCCGACCTGTCTCCGCTCGCGCCGATAGCCTTGCCTCACCATGAGCCCAGATGACGCGCGCCTCGCCGCGGAGCAGCGCGCCCGGGTGCTCATCGATCGCGCAGCTGGCCGCCGCCGGGTGGGCCGTCCAGGACAAGAAGGACCTGAACCTGTTCGCCGGTCCGACGGCGTCGCCGTCCGCGAGGTCGTGATGGCGGCCGGGCACGGTCGCGCCGACTATCTGCTGTACGTCGACAAGCGGGCCGTGGGCGTGATCGAGGCCAAGCCCGCAGGGCACCACCTTGTCGGGCGTCGAGTGGCAGTCGGCGATGTACGCCGAGGGGCTGCCGGCCGACGTGCGGCTGCAAGGCGCTGACCGTCGACGGCCGCCTGCCGTTCGTCTTCGAGGCGTCGGGCACCGAGACTCACTTCACCAACGGCTTCGACCCCGACGCCGCGGGCGCGTCGGTTGTTCCACTTCCCGAAGCCGTCGACCCTGGCCCGGATCCTGCGCGACGCCGAGGCCGACCAGGAGCAGCCGACGTGGCGGGCCAAGGTCCGAGCCATGCCCGCGCTCGACGAGCGCGCCGCTGCGCCCGGCGCAGATCACCGCGATCGAGGGCATCGAGCGAGCCTCGCCGAGCAGCGCTTCGACCGCAGCCTGGTGCAGATGGCCACCGGTGCGGGCAAGACCTTCACCGCAGTCACCGAGTGCCTACCGGCTGCTCAAGCACGGCGGGTTCAACCGGATCCTGTTCCTGGTCGACCGCAACAACCTGGCCGACCAGACGCTGCGCCGAGTTCCAGAACTACCGCACCCCCGACGACGGCCGCCGGTTCACCGAGCTCTACAACGTCGACAAGCTCACCGGCGCCGGGATGCTCGGATCCTCGGCAGCGTGGTGATCTCCACGATCCAGCGCGTCTTCAAGGTGCTGCGCAACGAGGAGGTCGCCGACGGCGACGACCCGGGCTTGGACGACTTCGTCCCCGACGCGCCGGTCGACCGTCGCCTACAACCCGGACATGCCGCCGGAGGCGTTCGACCTGGTCATCGTCGACGAGGCCCACCGGTCGCATCTACGGCGTGTGGCGCGGGGTGCTGGAGTACTTCGACGCCCACGTCGTCGGCCTGACCGCGACCCCGGGCAAGCAGACGTTCGGGTTCTTCCAGCAGAACCTCGTCTCCGAGTACACCTACCCGCAGTCGGTCGCCGACCGGTCAACGTCGACTTCGACATCTACCGGATCCAGCACCGAGATCAGCGAGCAGGGCAGCAACGATCGAGGCCGGCACGATCGTCCCGAAGGTCGACCGCCGCACCCGCGCCCAGCGGCTCGAAGCGCTCGACGAGGACCTCGAGTACACCCAGCAGGCAGCTCGACCGGGCCGTCACCGCGAAGATCCAGATCCGCACTCGTGCTGGAGACCTTCCGGGACCGGCTCTTCACCGAGATCTTCCCCGGCCGCCGACGGTGCCGAAGACGCTGATCTTCGCCAAGGACGACGCCCACGCCGAGGAGATCGTCACCACCGTCCGGGAGGTGTTCGGCAAGGGCAACGACTTCGCCGCCAAGATCACCTACACCGCGCAAGGACCCGAAGGGCCAACTCGCAGGCGTTCCGCACCTCGCCCACCCTGCGGATCGCGGTCACCGTCGACATGATCGCCACCGGCACCGACGTGAAGCCGCTGGAGTGCGTGTTCTTCATGCGCGACGTCCGCTCCGCGCAGTACTTCGAGCAGATGAAGGGCCGCGGTGCCCGCACCATCCCCGCGCCGACTTCCAGGCCGTCACCCCCGACGCCACGGCGAAGACCCGCTTCGTCATCGTCGACGCCGTCGGCGTCACCGAGCACGACTTCGTCGACGCCGCCCGCTGAACCGCGACAAGTACGTCAGCCTCGAAGAAGCTGCTCGACAAGGCCGCCGCACCTCACCATCACCGAGGACGAGACCGCCACCCTCGCCTCCCGGCTCGCCGAGCTCGAAGCCGCAGCTCACGCCCGAAGAGCGCACCGAACTGGACACCGTCGCCGGCGCGCCCGTCCGCGACGTGGTCCGCGGACTCGTCGACGCCGTCGACCCCGACGTCCAAGCGCAAGGCCACCGATGCGACGCCGCCGAGCCGCGACGCAGGCGCGTCGCAGACTCATCGATCGACGGCCGTCGAACCGCTCGCCGCGAACCCCGCGCTGCGGCAGCGGATCCTCGAGCTCCGCGCCACCCACGACCGTGTCATCGACGAGGTCAGCCGGGACGTCCTGCTCGACGCCTACGGCGTCGTCGACACCGGCCGCGCCAGGTCGATCGTCGACTCCTGGCGCGCCTACCTCGACGAGCACCGCGACGAGATCACCGCCATCCAGCTCCTCATCGGCGAGGCCAAGGAGCGCCGGATCGCGTTCGCCGACATCCGGGAACTCGCCGACCGGATCGCCCGCCCGCCGTACAACTGGACGCCCGACATCATCTGGAACGCCTACGTCGCCATCGACGGACCCAAGGTCCGCCAGACCGACCGCAGCACACGCTGACCGACCTGGTTCCCTGCTGCGCTATACCGTCGGCGCAGACGACGAGCTCGTCCCGTACGCCGACACGGTCCACGAGCAAGTACGCCGGCTGGCTCAGCCAGCAGGAACAGGCCGGCGTCACCTTCACCGACACGGAGAGGTGGTGGCTCGACCGCATCGCCGCCGTCATCGCCTCCTCCGCCGGCATCAACACCGCCGACCTCGACAACGCCCCCTTCACCGAACGCGGCGGCACCGACGGCGCGCTGCGCGACCTCGGCGACCGCGCCGCCGACCTCTCGACGAACTCAACGCGGAGCTCACCGCGTGACGTTGCCGAGCTGGATGGCGACGCTGGCCGACGCTCGGCGACGAGCTCGTGGACAGATCGGCCGACGGCTGCAGTCGCAAGGCACCGAGCGACTACCGCGGTCGAGCGCATGCGGCCGTATCGACGACGCTCGAACGTCGGCGTCGGACGTGGCCGAGCGTCGACGCACCGAGAAGTCGGACGGCAGCTCGATCGCGTCCGCACGTTCGATCCCGGGCGACGTGCTGGTCGCGAGATGGCGGAAGGCCGACTCGGTCGGAGTGCCGCCTCTGGACGGCACGATCCGGCGATCGCTTACAGACGACCGCATCCTGCGTTCGCCGTCCGGACCGTCGACCCGCGTTACTCACTGTACGGCTCAGCCGCCGCGAGCTGCGGCGCGTGTGCCGCAGTCACGGGCGTCGGTCAGCCATCACATCGCGCGCAAACGCTCTCAAGCGCTGGCCGATTCCGCTCCCGCCGCTCGACGAGCAGCGGCGCATCGTCGACATCCTCGAAGACCACCTCTCCCGCCTCGACGCCGCCGTGCCGCGTCGCTCGAGCGACTGCGAGCGTCTGGCAGCGTCGTTCGTGCCAAGCTCGCGATCGACTCTGCGTTCTGGACGGTCACGGAGCCGTCACCGTTGACGCTCTCGCGTGACGCTGACCGCGATCGGCACGCGCCGCTCGGATGCCGTCGACGCGGCAGACCGACAGCGAGTTGTCCGCGGCTGCGCCTGGCGGTCGAGCCGAACGTCCGACGTCGACCTGCTCGTGACGTCACGATCGGTCGCCTGGACGTCAGTCGAGCGGCGAGTCTCCATACGGTCGCATCGAACGACATGCGAGATCGCTCGCGGCGAGCGGTTCGCGGCGAACTGATGCGCTCGCCGAGACGGTGACTGCTGGCATCGAGGATCGGCGAGCGCGACAGCTCGGTCAGGTCCGCGCTCTGACGCAGGTCGCCGACGTGCATCCACCAGAACTGCGCTTCGCAGTTCGGGTCGGCGATGCCGAGGTGCTGTCCCGAGTACGCTTCGACGGCCAGAGTCAGACGCGACGGGCGATGCACGACGGCCAGCTGAGTCGCTAGGCAGTGCACTCATCCGGGCATCAACGTGCCGTCGAAGTCAACGATCCCGGTCGCCGTCGCCAGGCGCAGCAGCTGTCCATGTGCGCAGTCGGATCTCGACGGGCGACGCTGAGCCGGCTCGACCGCAGCTGTCGACGCGAGCTCAGCTGCCGCGTCACGGAGATCGCGAGCGCTGCGGCACGCTTCGGCGCTGCCTTCTCGCGGCGCGCGTTCGCTGGCGCGACCGTCGGCTGCACGGAGACCAGCTGGAGGCGATGGCCCGTGTCTGACTCCCGTCGCCTGGTCGACAAGCTCTGGTCCTACTGCAACGTGCTGCGCGACGACGGCGTCGGCGACGATCGAGTACACCGAGCAGCTCACCTACCTGCTGTTCCTGAAGATGGCGCACGAGCGGGCGACCCGGCCGCTGAACCCGCAGCAGATCGTGCCGGACGGCTACTCGTGGCAGCGGCTGCTCGACGCCGACGGCGACGAGCTCGAGGTCGACTACACCGCACATGCTCGATCGGGCTCGCGCAGCAGCCGGGCACGCTCGGCACGATCTTCCGCAAGGCGCAGAACCGGATCCAGGACCCGGCCAAGCTCAAGCGGCTGATCGTCGACCTGATCGACCAGGAGAACTGGTCAGCCTCGGGCACCGACATCAAGGGCGACGCCTACGAGGAGCTGCTGGCCAAGGGCGCCGAGGACATAAGCTCCGGCGCCGGCCAGTACTTCACGCCGCGCGCCCTGATCGCAGGCGATGGTCGACTGCATCCAGCCCGACCCCGGCGACACGGTCGTCGACCCGGCCTGCGGCACCGGCGGCTTCCTGCTGGTCGCGCACGAGCACGCCGCCCGCGGACGCCGAGTCGCTGACCCCGACGCAGCGCGACCACCTGCGCGACGAGCTTCGTCACGGGTTCGAGCTTGTCGACGGCACCGCCCGGCTGGCCGCGATGAACCTGCTGCTGCACGGCATCGGCACAGCCCGACGGCGACTCGCTGATCGAGGTACGCGACGCGCTGATCGCCGATCCCGGGCGAGCGTTGGTCGGTGGTGCTGTCCAACCCGCCGTTCGGCCGGAAGTCGTCGTGACGATGATCGGCGCCGACGGTCGAGAAGTCCGCGATGACCTCGAGATCGAGCGCCAGGACTTCGTCGTCACCACGTCGAACAAGCAGCTCAACTTCGTCCAGCACATCATGACGATCCTCGACATCAACGGCCGCGCCGCCGTCGTACTCCCCGACAACGTGCTGTTCGAGGGCGGCGCCGGCGAGACGCTGCGGCGCAAGCTGCTGGCCGACTTCGACCTGCACACGCTGCTGCGGCTGCCGACCGGGATCTTCTACGCCCAGGGCGTGAAGGCCAACGTGCTGTTCTTCGACAAGAAGCCGGCGTCCGAGCAGCCCTGGACGTCGAAGCTGTGGGTCTACGACCTGCGCACCAACCAGCACTTCACCCTCAAGCAGAACCCGCTGCGCCGCCACCACCTCGACGAGTTCGTCGAGTCGCTACCTGCCCGGCAAGGCCCGCGACGAGCGGGTCGAGTCCGAGCGGTTCGAAGTCGTTCACCTACGACGAGCTGATCGCTCGGGACAAGGTCAACCTCGACATCACCTGGCTGCGCGACGAGTCGCTGGAGGACCTCGACAACCTGCCCGCCCCCGAGATCATCGCCCGCGAGATCGTCGAGGACCTCACCGCGGCATTGGCCGAGTTCGAGGCCGTGGCCGCGGCACTCGAAGCAGGGGCATCGACCCCCGCCGAATAGACGGATCAGGCTGCGGGAAGCCCGGCTGCCAGCTTTCGGTGCAGGTCGGCGATCGCGTCGACCGTCAGAGGTCCGTCGGCCTGCAACATCGGATACAGCTTCCTCGGCCAGAGTGCCTCCACCTGGCGGAGTCGTGAACGAGCCTCCGATCAAGGGCCAGTCGGCGTCGACGAAGCACAAGACGCCGTGAACGGGGACCTCGTCACCGACGATCCCGCGAATGACATCGACTTGCTTGAGCACCCCGTCAACGAGCCCGGTGCAGTCCCGGCCCCCTACGAGCAACTTTTCGACCCGCGGGCGGAGCAGTCCGCCTTCGACCTTGAGGCTTGGGCGGCCCTTGTACCTCTTCGGATCGATCACGTACACGCCGCTCGCGGCGACGGCGATGTGGTCGATGTTGGCTCGGCTCCCGGGGATGCGTCGGTCATGTAACACCCGCAATGACTCGGTCTCGAGCTCGTTGAGGCGCGTGCCGACCCGCTCCTCGCCCACCGCGCCGACGTCCCAGGCCTTCGTTGATTGCGGCTCGTCGCTGAGAGCCAGGATGAGACCTCCGAGCTTTGGGTGCCTGGAACGGATACGTTCCTCGCGCTTGCGTCTGACGTCGCTCGAACTCCCGTCGCGCGGAGGCCCCCGGAGTGCCGACGTCGATGACCTCATCGCGGTCCGGCTGAAGCGTCGGCGGGACGACTGTTCGCCACAGGCGAGCAGTCAGCGCAACGCACCGTCTTGGTCGTCCGCTCGTAGATCGCGTCCGTCGTCGCGGGCAAGTCGACACCGCATACCCGGCAGGTCCCCGAATACCGCAAGCGCATCCGCTTCTCTTCCGGCACCGGGTCCCCCGTCACGCCCGTGACGCTATCCGCGAACCGAGCCCGCCACGGGGCTTTCCTCACCTCCTCACCCCGACCAGCACACACCTCTTTCATCCACACCCCGGGCGCTGGCCACTCGCGATCCGCGTCGCCGGCCCTTTGGGATGTGACCATGACGCTTCACAAGCTGTCGGCGGGGTCGGGGTACGAGTACCTGACTCGCCAGGTCGCCGCGCTCGACTCGACCGAGAAGGGCGCACTGCCGCTGGCCGACTACTACTCGGCGAAGGGCGAGTCGCCCGGGCGCTGGGTCGGCTCCGGGCTGGTCGGCGTCGACGTTCTGGAACTTGGCGACGTGGTCACGGCCGAGCAGATGAAGCACCTGTTCGGCACGGGCTCGCACCCGCTCACCGGCGAGCCGCTCGGGGCGGCGTACAAGGTCTACGACAACACCGGCGTCGACGGGTTCAACGCCGAGGTCGCCCGGCGGGTGCCGCCGGCAACGGCCGAGTCAAAGCCGCCGTACGACGTGCTCGCCCGGGTACGCAGCGAGGTGGCGCGGGAGCGGTTCGTCGCCGAGCAGGGCCGCGAGCCCGGGAGCGCTCGTGAGCTCTCCGACGCCCTGCGCGCTACTCGCGGCCACGACAGACCGCGGTGGCTGGGTACGACCTGACGTTCAGCCCGGTGAAGTCGGTCTCGGCGCTCTGGGCGGTGGCGCCACGCGAGGTCGCCGAGGCGATCGAGGCGGCGCATGATGCCGCCGTACGCGATGCCCTCGCCTTCATCGAGCGCGAGGTGCTGTTCACCCGCGAGGGCCGCAACGGCGCCCGGCAGGTCGAGACCCGCGGCCTGATCGCGACCGCGTTCACCCACCGCGACTCCCGCGCCGGCGACCCCGACCTGCACACCCACGTCGCGGTCGCCAACAAGGTGCAGACCCGTGCAGGCAAGTGGCTGTCGATCTTCGGGAAGGTCCTGCACGAGCACGTCGTCGCCGCGTCGGAGACGTACAACACCGCATTCGAACGGCGGCTGACCGAGGCGCTCGGCGTGCAGTTCGCCGACCGGCCTGGGACCCCGCGGGACAAGCGGCCGGTGCGGGAGATCGAGGGCGTCGACCGGGCGCTGTGCGAGCGGTGGTCCCAGCGGCGCTCCGACATCGTGGTGCGCCAGCGGGAGCTGGCTCGGGAGTTCCACAAGGCGCACGGTCGCCCGCCGACAGTGACCGAGGCGGTCGCGCTCGCGCAGCAGGCGAATCTGGAGACCCGGGAGGCCAAGCACGAGCCGCGGTCGTACGCCGATCAGCGGACCGCGTGGCGAGCCGAGGCCGTCGAGCGTGCTCGGCTCGGACGCAGGCGCTCGCACGGATGGTCGTCGGCGGCGTTGCACCCGGCGCCGCGGGCGCAACGGCAGGTGACGGCCGCGTGGGTCCGGGAGACGGCGGCGAGGGTCGTCGCGGAACTGGAGGGACGTCGGGCGACGTGGCAGATCCAGCATGTCCGCGCCGAGGCACAGCGGCAGGTGCGCGACGTGGCGGTCCCCGCGGACCGACTCGCCGAAGTGGTCGAGTGGGTCGTCGACGACGTCACCACCCGCCTGTCGGTCAACCTCTCCCCCGACCTCGACCCGGTCGCCGAGCCGGCGGGGCTGCGGCGCAGCGACGGCCAGAGCGTCTACCGACACACCGGGCGCGACCGCTACACCAGCCAGCGCATCCTCGACGCCGAGCAGCGCATCGTCGCGACGGCTGGGCGCGGTGGCGGGTTCGCCTGGTCGGCCGACGACGTCGAGCTATCGGTGCTCGCGGCCAGGCTCGACGGCGCGACGCTCAACAGCGGACAGGAGGCTCTCGTCACCGCGATGGCGACCAGCGGAGCGCGGGTGGCGCTCGCCCTGGCGCCGGCCGGGTCGGGCAAGACGACCGCGATGCAGGTGCTCGCCAGCGTCTGGACCGAAGGCGGCGTGCAACGCTATCGGCCTGGCTCCCTCGGCCGCGGCCGCCGCGGCGCTCGCCGAGGCGACCGGGATGCCGTGCGAGACATTGGCCAAGCTCGACCACGACCTCGCGCACTCCCCCGCCTCGGACCTCGTGGCGTCCGTTCGGGCCGGCACCCTGGTCGTGATCGACGAAGCCGGGATGGCCGACACCCTCACCCTCGACCGCGTGGTCGCCTACGCCGTCGAACGCGGCGCCGTCGTCCGGCTCATCGGTGACGACCAGCAGCTCGCTTCGATCGGCGCCGGCGGCGTGCTCCGCGACATCGCCGCCACCCACGGCGCACTTCGGCTCGACGAGCTCGTCCGGTTCACCGATCCCACCGAGGGCAGCCGCCTCCCTCGACCTGCGCGACGGGGACCCTGCGGCGCTCGGGTACTACCTCGACCACGACCGGGTCCATGTCGGCGACACGGTCACCTGCGCGGACGCGGTGTTCAACGCCTGGGCCCGCGAGCGCGCCGGTGGCCGCGACTGCCTCATGCTCGCCCCCACGCGCGAGCTGGTCCGCGAGCTCAACCTGCGGGCCCAGGCGGACCGCGGGACTGCTGGTGCTGCCGTGTCACTCTCCGACGACTGCGTGGCGCGGATCGGGGACGTGGTGATCACGCGCCGCAACGACCGACGCCTCACCATCTGCGGCAGCGACTGGGTCAAGAACACACCGTCGATGCTGAAGCCGTGCAGATCCTCGAACGTCGAGAACTCGCCGGCCACGCCTTCGATCAGGTCAGCCAGCCTCGCCGTCTCCTCGTTCGTCTCGGCGATGGGCAGGATGTCGACTTCGAGTGACATCGTGGCGGCGGCTGGTAGCTGGGATTCGTCAAAGGTTCCGAGGATCGCTTGAGAGCCCACGACGATGACTTCGCCGTGCTGGATGATCTGGCACGACGCTCGAATGGCGTGCTCGAGCTGGTCGCGTCGCATCAGGACACCCTCTGGAGGACTTCGGTGCGCTCCTGTTGGCTCAGCAGTCCCGACAGCGGAGAGACCTCGCGCATCTCGATCGAGTCACGGTCCAATCCGGTAAGCACGCGGTGTAGGCGCGGCAGGTCATCACCGTCGACGAGTTCTCGCCACCGGTCGAGGTTCCGCTCGTGCGGCTGCCCGGTCACTTGGTCGGTGAGGCGCTTCAGGTTTCGCTCGATGATCGGACGCCACTCTTCGAGGGACATGCGGTCCAGATGTGTGGACAGTCGGCGATGGAGTTGCCAAGAGCGTCGTTCGGATCGGTTGAGTTCCGGTACGACGGGACGTCGCACCACTTCGAGGCGGTATCCCATGCAGGAGAGCAACCGATCGAGCTGATCATCGCTGAGCTCGACCCTGCCTGAGAGGAACTGGCTGATGCTGGGCTGGCGGACGCCACTGAGACGGGACAACTCTGACTGCGTGGTGTCCGTATCGAGCATCACGCCGCGCAGCACCGAACGCTTGTCCATGTGCCAAGTATAGCAAGCCTTGCTATAGCCCGAGCGAGTCGGAGTGACGCTGGAAATCCCGCAGTGATTCCGCAGGAGAACCGTTCGAGGCCCAAATCGGCCAACATCGTCCGACAACCAGATTCCGCGTTACCGCAGGTCAGACCGTGTTTGTCCGAGATTTCCGGAGGTGTCCAACACCCCCTCGGGTGTTCGAGCTCTACTACGACATCTAGTCAAGAAACCCCTTCTGAGCTGCACAAACGCGAATCACAAGGGTTTCCGCGCACACATCGTGCACACTTCTGAACGAAATCGGGTCCGAGCCCTCCTAGCGAGGGTTCGGACCCGATCTGTTTGCCCTAGGAGCCGGTCTCGTCACCTACGACCGGGACGCGGCGCCCACGAGGAATGACCAGATGCCGTCAGGAGAAAGCCGCCTCAGGCGCGTGGTCGCCGCTAGCCTCCTCGGTCGCCCGTCGCGGGCGCATGAGGGAGATGGAGACCGCCGCGACCCACACCAGGCCCAGCATCGCGCCGACGAACCCGGACGGACCTGCGTCGGGGCGGCCGAACGCGATGGCCTGAACCTGGAAGCCGACGATCGTGACCACGCCGTCGACGAGACCCAGCCAGCAGAGCCACCGTGGGAGGGTACGGGTCCGCATGGCCAGGGCCGAGGTCAGCAGGATGACTGCCGCGGCCACGCCGGCCTCGTAGTAGTCGGTGTGCTTGGCGAGGCTGAACAGCGCGATGACCGCGTCGTCGGCGCCCTCGGCGGCGTCCGAGCTCGCCACGTCGGCCAGGGCGAAGTTGATGAACATCGTGATCTGGCTGACGACGACGTCGGCAGCGACGGCGATAACGGCGAGCAGCGCCAACGGGCCTCGATCCCCGGTGCGATGGATGTAGGCCAGCACGGCGACGGCGAAGAAGAGCGGCGCGACGCCGTAGAGCATGCCGTCGATCAGGATGGCGTGGTGGTTGTCCCGGGCCCAGTCGACGACTTCGGAGCGGCTGGGGTTCTCGTAGTACGGCCCGCCGAGGCCGAAGAAGCCCAGGGCGATGAACAGCAGGCCGGCGATGCCGGCGTAGCGATAGGTCGACGGTTTCATGGTGCGTCTCCTCGTGTCGGACGGCTGTTGCCGGGACGCTAGAAGCACGGCAGGGGTTAGAACATCGCTCCATGGATGGCCGTTGACCGGCCGCTCGGCGTACACCTCCAGGGGGACTTCGCGAGGCGATCCGGCTGCTACGTTCCGGCGGGTGAGCAGGTGGCAGCGGCTGGAGGTCGCCGCCCTCGTCGCGCTCTGGTCCGCGGAGCTGACCTGGCGCATGTGGGGTCACCTGATGTGGCTCGTCTCCGGGTTGCCGCTCGGTCTCGCGCTCGTCGCGCTGCTGTGGCGCCGGACCCATCCGCTCCGGGCGATGGCGGTCTTCGTCGGCCTGGCGATCACCAGCAGCCTGGTCCAGATGACGTTGGCTGACCCGTCCCCCCGTCGCACGGAGGTCGTGGTCCCACTCGTCGCGGTCGTCCTGCTGAGCTACTCACTCGGATCGCGGGGCGAGGTGCGGACCCTGGTTCTGGGCGCGCCCCTTCCTGCGCTCCTGGTGTTCCTCGCGAACCTGCTGCAAGGCGTCATGACACCGATGGAGGCCTTCAGAGGGGCTGCCTTCACCGCGTTGTTCTTCGTCGCCATCCCTGCCGGGGTCGGACGGGTCGTCAAGGTGCAGCGGGACCTCGCCGACGATCTGGCAGAGCTCGAACGGGGCGCTGCCCGCGACCACGAGATGAACGTGCGTCGCGTCCGCGCCGAGCAACAGCTGACGCTCGCCGCCGAGCTCCGCGAGACCCTGGACTCGGGTCTACACGCACTGACGGCCGAGCAGGACCGCGCGGCCTTCGAGCTGCAGGCCCGGTCGTTGCTGGCGTCCACGAGGGACGCCGTAGTGTCCCTGACCGAACCCGGCCCTGTCCCGGTGGCCGCGGTGCGCCCCTTGGCGCCTGCTCGGGCCGTCCCGCGACTGCCTCTCGCGGCGATCGCCGTCAGCTGGGTGGCTTTCACGGCCTGGCACCACCTGGTCGCGCCGCTGGACGGCACCGTTCTCCCGCTCGCGCTCCTCGTCGTGACGCAGGTCCTCGTGGGTCTGTTCCTGCCCCCGCGCTGGACCGCCCTGCCGGCCATCGCCCTGGCCGTCCTCGCGGCTACGCACGGCCTCGGCACAGACGACCCGGCCGGCCTGGGCGTCGTCACCGTCCTGGCCGTGGGCGGTGGGCTGGCGATCCGGCGTCGCCGCGTCCTGGCCGGCCAGGTGCGTGAGGCACACGCCCATGCCTCCGACGGACGTCTCCTCGACCTCGAGCAGGCAGCGACCGAGGAACGACTGGTCGCGGCGCGCGAGGTCCACGACGCGGTCGGGCATCGCCTCACCGTCGCCGCGATCCAGGCCGGAGCAGCCCGACGGCTCCCGGCGCACGACCGGCGCGGCGACGAGGCGTTCGCGCATGCCCGGCTGGCAGTCACACAGGCGCTGGAGGAGCTGGCGACGGGGTTCAGCGTCGCGCCATCGACGAGCGAGCTAATCCGCGACGCCCACGCGGCAGGCGCCGACATCGAGGTCGTCGGTCAGGAGCCCACGGGGCCGAGCAGCGAGGTCGTGAGGCGCGTTCTCCAGGAGTGCCTGACCAACGCTCTGCGACACTCGCCGGGCGCCGCGGTCCGGGTTGAGTTCGGCGAGACAGTGTCGGGCACCAGCCTTCTGGTGACATCCGGGCGCGCGACGCGGCGGGCGGATCCGTCTCCCGGAGGTGGGCGGGGCTTGCTGGGAATCCAGGCGCGGGTCGAGGCGATGGGTGGCGTTGCGCGCTGGTCCCCCACTGACGACGGCGGGTTCCGCGTGCTCGTCCACCTGCCCGAGCGGATCGAGGTTCCCGCGTGGTGACGGTGGTGATCGTCGACGACCAGGAGCTGGTGCGCGGGGGGATCCGCCTGATCCTGACCGGAGAACCCGACCTGGAGGTCGTCGGTGAGGCCGACAACGGAGTCGATGCCTGCACCTTGATCCGCGAGACCCGTCCCGACGTCGCCCTGGTCGATGTCCAGATGCCCACCATGGATGGGATCGAGGCGGTACGGACCCTGGCCATGGAGGGCAGCTCGACCCGCTTCGTGATGCTCACGACCTTCGATCTCGACGACTACGTCTTCGCCGCGCTCGAGGCGGGCGCCGCGGGTTTCCTGCTGAAGGACATGGCGGCCGAGGACATCGTGAGCGTCGTCCGCCAAGCCGCTCGTGGCGTCGACTCGCTCCTGGCCCCGAGCCTCACGCGGCGGCTGATCGAGAGGCGGGTCGGTCACCGGGCCTCACAGGTCCCGCCAGACAAGAGCTTCGAGCGGCTCACGAGCCGCGAGCTGGACGTGGTGAGACAGATCGCCCGTGGGCTCACCAACGCCGAGATCGCCAAGGCGCTATACATCGAGGAGTCGACGGCGAAGACGCACGTGGCGCGCATCTTCTCGAAACTCGGGGCCCGTGATCGGGTCCAGGTAGTTATCGCCGCCTACCGCAACGGGCTGATGGACTGAGCGATGTCTTGCGGCCGCAGAGATGCTCTCGTCACCATCCACAGGTTCGCACGGAGCAGGTCGACGACAAGCGGCCCGCTCTCCGGTGGGAGTACCGAGCTGAGACCGTGGGCACATGAGGCCCCACCGCGGCCCGAGCGTCATGACGAAGGCTGTCTCCGCAGATCAGGGCATGCGTCCTCTTCACTACTACGACATCCAATAGAGCTCGAACTCGCGGGTTCAGCGACCAAGCTAAGGCCTCGGCACCGGCCGAGGCCTTCGTCGGTTCGATGGTCAGTAGCGGATGCCGCACGTCAACGTCGTGTCGCCACCGTCAGGAGCACCGCGGAATCTTCAACTGCCTCGAGGGCGTGACGCGAGTCGGGGATGGTCATCAGGTCTCCGGGCGAGCCGTTCCATCTGTTCTCTCCCGAGATGAGGGTGACGCGGCCGTGTAGGACTTGGAGGGTCGCTTCTCCTGGGTTCTCGTGTTCGTCTAGGTTTGAGCCGGCACGTAGCGCGATCAGCGTCTGTCGCAGGGTGTGCTCGTGACCTCCGTAGATGGTGTGGGCGCTGCGCCCACTGGATGCGGTCGACGCCGACTCCAAGTGATGACGTACCAGTGCGGTCAGGGACTCTTTCTGCATGCGTGCTCCTCGTGTGCGATGTGAAGGGCAGCTGCCCGGGCGTACTCGACCGTTGGAGCGCGGGTCGCAGGATCGAGCAGAAAGCTCGGCGACCTGGTGTGGGCATCGTCGATGATCGCCCAGCCGGTGGCGTCGAGCGTGACCACGGAGACCGGGAAGATTCCGTCCTACTCACGTCGCACGTGCCGGTCGAGATGCTCCACGAGATGGGTCAAGCACGACATCGCGGCAGTGAGGTCTCCGCGCCCCAGGTCCCTTCGTACGTCGTGCGCATGATCGACCAGGGCAGTGTGTTCGTCCATGAGTTCGGTGATCGGAGGTACACCGCGGCAACCGCAGTACTGGCACACCTCAGCCGACCCGGTCCCACCCACGACGCGGCCGGTGGCTGCCGAGCTGGGTGTCCTCGCGGCTTCGGTAGACGATGTAGGGCCGGGTCAGGTAGCCGATGGGGGCGCTGAAGACGTGCACCAGTCGGGTGAATGGCCACAGTGCGAAGAGACCGAAAGCGACGAGCGCGTGCAGCTGGAAGCCCAGCGGTGCGTCACCCATGAGCGAGGCGTCAGGTTGGAAGGCGAGGAACGAGCGGTACCAGACTGAAACGCCCTCCCGGTAGTCGTACTCACCACCGACCGCGAGGATGGGACCCGCGATGGTGTTCCACATGCCCAGGACGATGACCGTCCCGAGGAAGGCGTACATCACCTTGTCCATCGGGGTGGTGGCCGAGAACACCGGTCCCACTGTCCGTCTTCGGTAGATCAGGATCGCCAGGCCGGCCAGGGTCATGACGCCGGCGACCATCCCGCCGCCGACGGCGGCTACGTGGTAGATCTCCTTCGAGACCCCGACCGCCTCGGTCCAGGCCTCCGGGATGAACAGGCCGATCACGTGGCCGCCGACGACGCCGAGCATGCCGAAGTGGAACAAGGGGCTGCCGATGCGGAGGAGCCGGTCCTCGTAGAGCTGGGAGGAACGGGTGGTCCACCCGAACTTGTCGTAGCGGTAGCGCCAGAAGTGACCGACCGCAAACGTCGTCAGGCACAGGTAGGGCACGATCACCCAGAGGAAGGTGTCCATCAGCGTCTCCCGACCGGCGCTGGGAACGACGGCATCGGTAGCGGCGTTGGACCGTCCGGCAGCGCAGGTCCCGGGTCGAAGGCTGGTGTCTCGTACGGCGTCAGGCCGACCTCCTCGGCCGGTGGCCCCTCAGCGGCGAGCCGGCGGATCGCGTCCCACTCGTCACCCTTTAGCGGCGGCAGCGTCGCCGTGATCGCCTCGACGGCCCCGGCCCAGTGCGAGCCAGCCTCCGACAGCGAGAGACGGAGCAGCTCGAGCCCGGCTCGATGATCGAGGATCAGCTGCCGGCCCTGCTCGTGGTCCACGGTGGCGGCGTACTCCAGCACCACACAGAGGTGGTCGGGCAGCTCGGTGTCGACCAGATCGAACCCCGAGGCGAGGTAGGTCTGCTTGAACCGCAGCAGCGCCATGCCGCGCTTGCGGGTGTCACCGTGGGCGAAGTAGGTGAGGAAGAGGTTGTGTCGCCTTCGGGTGTCGAAGGTTTCGACGTAGTCCTCCTCGAGCGCACCGAGTGGCGTGGCCCGGAGGTGGGCGACACACGCCGCCAGGGGTTGGCCGACGCGCTCGGGAAGCTGGGCCGCAGCCACCTCGATCAGGTCGAGCCGGCCGAGCAGCTCCTGGTCGGGGTAGCCGAGCAACAGTGAGGCGGCCTGCCAAGCCACGGTGAGCTGAGGGTCGGTGAGCGCAGAAGGTCTGCGAGTGGTCGCGGTGCGGCTCACGGCCGCTCGTCCTGCCCGGGGCGAGCCGGGAACAGCCCGGTCGGGCTGCCCTTGCCGTCCCAGTTGAGGAGGTTGACCCGGGAGGCCTTGTCCGAGGGCGAGGCGAGGCTGTCGGCGGTCTGTCGGTCCTGGAGCATCTGGAAGTTCTCCACGGCGATCGGCGTCGGTACGCCGGAGCCCTCGCCGAAGAGGCCCTGCTGGCCTCCGCCGTAGTCGGAGACCGCGCACTCGGTGCCGACCTCCTCCAGGGAGTGGGCCTGCTCGGAGTGGGCCGGCGGGATCACGTAGCGCTCGTCGTACTTCGCGATGGCGAGGAGTCGGTACATGTCGTACATCTCCTCCTCTGCCATGCCGACGGCGGCGGGGATCGACGGGTCCGGGTCCCGGCCCATGTTGATGTCGCGCATGTAGGAGCGCATCGCAGCGAGCTTCTTCAGGACCCGGTCGACGGGGGCAACCTCACCGGCCGTGAAGAGCTCGGCGAGGTACTCGACCGGGATCCGGAGCGCGTCGATGGCGGCGAAGAGGTTGCCCTTGTCCTCGGCGTCGTAGCCGGTGTCCTTGACGACGTCGACGACCGGGGAGAGCGGCGGGATGTACCAGACCATCGGCATGGTCCGGTACTCAGGGTGCAGCGGCAGCGCCACCTTGAACCGGTTGATGAGCGCGTAGATCGGCGACCTCTGCGCCGCGGTCACCCAGTCCCGCGGGATCCCGGCCTTCTCGGCCTCGCGCTGGACCTCGGGGTCGTTCGGGTCGAGGAAGACCTCGCGCTGTGCCTCGTAGAGCCCGTGCTCGTCGGTGGTGGCGGCGGCGGCCAGGACCTTGTCGGCGTCGTAGAGCATCAGGCCGATGTAGCGGAGCCGACCGACGCAGGTCTCGGCGCAGACGGTGGGTAGACCGACCTCGATGCGCGGGAAGCAGAACGTGCACTTCTCGGCCTTGCCGGTCCTGTGGTTGAAGTAGATCTTCTTGTAGGGGCAGCCCGAGATGCACATCCGCCAGCCGCGGCACTTGTCCTGGTCGACCAGGACGATGCCGTCCTCCTCGCGTTTGTAGATCGCCCCGCTGGGGCACGACGCGGCGCAGGACGGGTTGAGGCAGTGCTCGCAGATCCGGGGCAGGTAGAACATGAACGTCTGCTCGAACTCGAACTTCACCTTGTCGGCGATCTTCTTGAGCATCGGGTCGTGCTCGAGGGTCGCCTTCGACCCTCCGAGGTTGTCGTCCCAGTTGGAGGACCAGGTGATCTTCATGTCCTTGCCGGTGAGCAGGGACTTGGGTCGGGCGACCGGTGTGTGCTCCTGCGCCGGCGCGTCGGTGAGCGTGGAGTAGTCGTAGGTCCAGGGCTCGTAGTAGTCCTGGATCGTCGGCATCTTCGGGTTGGAGAAGATCGTGAAGAGCTTGCGGAAGCGGCCGCCGCCCTTGAGAGCGAGCCGGCCCCGCTTGTTGAGCGTCCAGCCGCCCTTCCACTCCTCCTGGTCCTCGTAGCGCCGCGGGTAGCCCTGGCCGGGCCGGGTCTCGACGTTGTTGAACCAGACGTACTCGGTGCCGGTTCGGTTGGTCCACGCCTGCTTGCACGTGACCGAGCAGGTGTGGCACCCGATGCACTTGTCGAGGTTCATGACCATCGCCATCTGGGCCATGACCTTCATCAGTACGTCACATCCTGGGAACGCTTGCGGATCACGGTGACCTCGTCGCGCTGGTTGCCCGTCGGGCCGAAGTAGTTGAAGGCGAAGGACAGCTGGGCGTAGCCACCGATGAGATGGCTGGGCTTGACCAAGATCCGGGTCAGCGAGTTGTGGATCCCGCCTCGCTTGCCCGAGGTCTCCGCGATCGGTACGTCGATCAAGCGGTCCTGAGCGTGGTGCATGTAGACGGTCCCCTCGGGCATCCGGTGGGACACGATCGCCCGGGCCACGACGACCCCATTGCGGTTGACCGCCTCGATCCAGTCGTTGTCCTCGACCCCGACCTTGGCGGCGTCCACGTCGCTCATCCAGATCGTCTGCCCGCCTCGCGAGAGCGAGAGCATGAACAGGTTGTCCTGGTACTCCGAATGGATGGACCACTTGTTGTGCGGGGTCAGGTAGCGCACGGTCACGCTCGCGTGCCCGTGCACCTCCCCCATGGAGCCGATGTCGGGCTCGCTGAAGAGTGCGCCCATGTTGAGCGGCGGTCGGTAGACCGGCAGCCCCTCCCCCAGTTCGGTCATCCAGTCGTGGTCGAGGTAGAAATGCTGCCTCCCGGTCAGGGTGTGCCAGGGCTTGAGCCGCTCCACGTTGATCGTGAACGGCGAGTAGCGCCGGCCGCCGGTCTCCGACCCGGACCACTCAGGTGAGGTGATGACCGGGACGGGTGCGGCGACGGTGTCGGCGAAGGTGATCTGCTTGCCCTCGTGCTCGGCTGCGAGATCGTGCAGCTGGATGCCAGTGCGCTTCTCCAACGTCTTGAAGCCCTGGGTGGCCAAGTGGCCGTTGGTGGTCCCGGACAGGGCCAGGATCGCCTCGCAGGCATGCACGTCCCTGACCAGCGAGGGCCGCCCGTCGGCGGCGCCGCCGCGGATCGCGCCGTTCTTGTGCAGCAGGTAGTCCACCGACGCGGTGACGTCGTAGGTCACCCCCTTGGTGGTGGTGCCCAGCTTCTCCAGCAGCGGCCCGAGCGCCTGCATCTTCGCGCCGACCGCGGTGAAGTCACGCTCGACCTCCACGATCTTGGGCATCGTGACGCCGGGCACCGGCTCGCACTCGCCGTGCTTCCAGTCCCGCACCACGCCGTGAGGGTTGGCCATGGCGTCGGGAGTGTCGTGGAGGAGGGGGACGGCGACGACGTCGGTGCGGGTGTCAAGCCGGCCCGCGGCCAGCTCGCTGAACCTGGTGGCGATGGTCTGCCACGCGTCCCAGTCGGTGCGGGTC
This sequence comes from uncultured Actinomycetota bacterium, assembly GCA_963802315.1. GTDB lineage: Bacteria > Actinomycetota > Actinomycetes > Propionibacteriales > Nocardioidaceae > Nocardioides. Next base: position 2,753,487 of record CAWDIF010000001.1, on the reverse strand, counting down.
TGCCACGGCGGCGCGATGGCCGGGTTGAACGAGTGGATGAACGGGTGCATGTCGGTGGTGTTGAGGTCGTGCTTCTCGTACCACGTGGCCGCTGGGAGCACGACGTCGGAGAAGATCGTCGTGCTGGTCTGGCGGAAGTCGAGGGTGAGCAGCAGGTCGAGTTTTCCCTCCGGGGCACCGTCGTGCCACTCCACCTCCTGCGGTCGCCGGGCCTTCAACGCCTCGTCCGCGCGCAGCGAGTTGTCGGTGCCGAGCAGGTGCTTGAGGAAGTACTCGTTGCCCTTGCCCGAGGACCCCAGCAGGTTGGCTCGCCAGATCGCGAGCACCCGCGGGAAGTTCTCGGGTGCGTCCGGGTCCTCTGCGGCGAACCTCAGGTCGCCGGACTCGAGCTGGTCGACGACGTGGTCGGCCACGGGACGCCCGGCGGCGGCCGCCTCGTCGGCGAGGTCGAGCGGGTTGCGGTCGAACGTCGGGTACGACGGCATCCAGCCCATCCGCGCGCTCTTGGCGATCACGTCTGCGGTGCTCAGTCCGGCAAGCAGACCGCTGCCAGTCTTCGCCGAGACCGTGTCGGCGCCGAAGGTGTCGTAGCGAAACTGGTCGGTGTGGAGATACCAGTACGCGGTGTGGATCATCTGGCGCGGCGGGCGCTGCCAGTCCAGGCCGAACGCGAGCTGGGCCCAGCCGGTGACCGGCCGGCACTTTTCCTGGCCGACGTAGTGCGCCCAGCCGCCGCCGTTCACGCCCTGGCAACCGGTGAGCGTGGTCAGCCCGAGGAAGCCGCGGTAGATCGTGTCGGAGTGGAACCAGTGGTTGGTACCGGCGCCCATGAGGATCATCGAGCGGCCCCTGGACTCCTCCGCGTTCTGCGCGAACTCCCGGGCGATCCGCGCGGCGGCGGGACCGGAGACACCGGTGATCGCCTCCTGCCATGCCGGTGTGTAAGGCGCGGTCGCGTCGTCGTACGACGTGGCGTACGCACCGCCGAGGCCCTCGCGGCCGACGCCGTACTGCGCCAGCATCAGGTCGAAGACCGTGGTGACCAGGCGGTCGCCGACCCGGCGCACCGGTAGGTCGCGGTGCAACGAGCCCGGCGTCCCGTCGACGTCGTCGAACCGCGGCAGCTCGACGGACACCGTCTCGGCGCCCGGCTCGAGCAGGGTAAGCACCGGGTCGACCTCGCCGAGGTCGAGGTTCCAGTGGCCCATCCCGGCCTCGCCCCAGCGGTGGCCGAGGGCCCCGTCGGGCACCACAGGCGCACCGGTCGCGGCGTCCAGCAGCACGGTTTTGAAGTGGGCGTTCTCCTGCCCCGCGTGCTCAGGGAGGTCGGCGGCGGTGAGGAACTTGCCGGCCCGGTAGGTCGCGCCGTCCGGTCCGGGATCGAGGGCCACGAGGTAGGGCAGGTCGGTGTACTTCTTGGTGTAGTCGACGAAGTACGGCGTCTGCCGGTCGACGAAGAACTCCTTGAGGATGACGTGCCCCATCGACATGGCCAGTGCGCCGTCGGTGCCGGGCCGGATGGCCAGCCACTCGTCCGCGAACTTCACGTTGTCGGCGTAGTCGGGGGCGACGACGACGACCTTCTGGCCGCGGTAGCGGGCCTCGGTCATCCAGTGCGCGTCCGGCGTCCGGGTGACCGGCACGTTCGACCCCCACATGACCAGGTAGCCCGCGTCCCACCAGTCGCCCGACTCCGGGACGTCGGTCTGGTCGCCGAACACCTGCGGCGAGGCGACCGGGAGGTCGGCGTACCAGTCGTAGAACGACAGCATCGCGCCGCCGATGAGCGAGGTGAAGCGGGCCCCGGACGCGTGGGACACCATCGACATCGCGGGGATCGGCGAGAAGCCGGCGACCCGGTCGGGTCCCCACTTCGCGATGGTGTGCACGTAGGCGGCCGCGACCATCTCGGTGGCCTCGTCCCAGCTCGCCCGGACCAGGCCGCCCTTGCCGCGGGCGGATTTGTAGGCCTTGGCCCGCTGGGGGTTGTCGACGATGTGCGCCCAGGCCTTGACCGGGTCGCCGTCGTGCTGGGCCTTGGCCTCGCGGTACATCTGGAGCAGCACGCCGCGGACGTAGGGATAGCGCACCCGGGTCGGCGAGTAGGTGTACCAGGAGAACGCCGCGCCCCTCGGGCAGCCGCGGGGCTCGTACTCCGGGCTGTCCGGGCCGACCGACGGGTAGTCGGTCTGCTGGGTCTCCCAGGTGATGATCCCGTCCTTGACGTAGACCTTCCACGAGCACGAACCAGTGCAGTTCACGCCGTGCGTGGAGCGCACCACTTTGTCGTGGCTCCACCGGTCCCGGTAGAACGCGTCAGCTCCGCGCCCGCCGGCCTTGGTCAGGGTCCTCAGGTCCTCCGAGACCGTGCCCTTGGTGAAGAAGCGGCGGCTGCGCACCAGTGCGTCAGTGAGCGGGTCGTCCAGTGCGGGGGCTCCGCCGTTCGCGCGCACGTGTTCGGTCATCAGCGAGGCTCCAAGGGAGTCGACGGACCAGCCGGGGGTGTCTTCGGACACTAGACCCAGGACCGGTCTCAGGCGGGAGGCGGAAGAGAAGGTCACTATTCAGACGGTCTGCGGCACGGCCGTACGCCGCATCGAGGCGGCCAGCACCAGCACCAGGCCCGCCATCACCGCGAGCGCCAGCAGGCCGGTGCGGTAGTCGCCCCCATGGCCGAAGATCGAGCCCATCACTAAGGGTGGGACGAAGCCGCCCAGCCCTCCGGCCGCACCCACGATGCCGGTGACCGAGCCGACCATGGCGGCCGGTGCCCGCTGCGCCACCAGGGCGAACGTCGCGCCCGAAGCTGTTCCGAGCGCCGCGGCCATCGCCAGGAAGACGACCGTACCCAAGGGCACTAGGGGCGGCGTCGACGACTGGATGACGGCTCCGGTGGCGACCACCGCAAAGGCGACGGTGAGGACCGACGCGGGCCGCAGTCGGTCCGATAGCCAACCCCCGACGGGGCGCATGAGCACGGCGACCAGGACGAACCCGGCCATCCGGTTCGAGGCGTCGGCCGGGGTCAGGAGGTAGGCGTTCTTCAGGTAGGTCACCAGATAGACGCTGAAGGCGACGTACCCGCCGAAACCGATCGCGTACAGCGCGGCTGCCTGCCACGTGATCCGCAGGGCCGCCGCACTGCGCAGCCGGCCGCCCAGTGACTCGGTGGGGATGCTGCGCGTCGGGGAGTCGCGCAGGACCAGCGCGGCCAGGATGCCGTAGGCCACGAGCACGACCGCGGTGATCACGAACGGGGTGCTCGTGGTGTGGGCATTCGCAAGTCGCACGGTGGTCAGCGCGCTGATCGCGGTGCCGCCCATGCCCGCGCCGAACACACCGACAGCGAAACCACGGCGCTCCGGCGGGAACCACGCGCTGACGAACGGAACCCCGACCGCGAACGCGGTGCCGGCGATGCCGAGGAAGAAGCCGCCGACCAACAACGCCGTCAGGCTGGAGTGGCCGATCAGGCCCAAGTAGAGCACCGGGACGACCGTGATCAACGAGATGATCGGGAACATCACTCGGCCGCCGAAGCGGTCAGTTAACGCACCGACGGGGATACGACCCAAGGAACCGACCACGACAGGAACGGCAACCAGCAAGGATTGCTGGAAGGACGACAGTTGCAGGGCGACGGTGAATGAGACCGCCAACGGGGACAGCAAGGCCCACGCCCAGAAGTTGAGGGCGAAGCCGAGGGTCGCGATCCCGAGCATCAACGACGCCCGCCCGTTGCTCGACGTCTGCCTGGTCGTGCACATGTCCCGCTCCTTTGCGCCACGAATGTTTGCGTTAGTACCAACATTGCTAACGAGCTGTCTTTGCGGTTAGGGACATAAGTCCCGAGCGCATGGGTCGAACGATGGGACCGCCGCGGTGAAGGCGTCCCTACTCTCAAGGGATGACCGCACAAGCCACGGAAACAGCGGGGGACATCAGCCCGCTCATGTTCGCCAGCCGCGCCGTGACCGCGGCCGTGGTACGCGCGCTGGAGAGCGTCGACGCGACCGTCTCGGTCCCCCAAATGCGTGTGCTGGTGCTGCTGTGGACCGGGGAGCCGCTCAACCTCTCGGCCGTCGCCGAAGGGCTCGGCGTCAACGCCTCCAACGCCAGCCGGACGTGCGACCGGCTCGTGTCAGACGGGCTCATCAGCCGCGGCCAGGGCACGATCGACCGTCGCCACGTGACCCTCACGCTGACGCAGAAGGGCCGCGACTTCGTCGAGAGGCTGATGGCCAGGCGCGAGAAGGAGCTCGTCATGATCGCGAACCGCATGACGCAGACCGAGCGCGCTCGCCTGATGAGTGCGCTGGAGCCGTTCAACCAGGCGGCAAGATCCGACCTGTGGCCCGGCGACGGGCGAGGAGTCGCCCGCGACCCTCGACTCCTCGAGTGGGGCATCTAGCCGATGACTCGCTCAGTGGCGGATGCCATGGTGCACGCGCCGAAGGTGGTCGCCGCGACCGCCCGCGTCGTAGAGATGCAGGCCCTATTCCGAGACGAGCACGTCCACGCCGCCCTGGTGGTGGCCCCAACGGCCGGTTGCTCGCAGTCGTCGAACGTGCAGACCTCGATGGGTTGTCAGCGAGCAAACCACCCGGCTCAGCCGGCCGGCTTGCAGGCCGCACCGTCGCCCCGGACACCGACCTGGCGGAGACGTGGCGCGGGATGACAAGCCAAGGACGTCGCCGACTTGCGGTGACCCATCCCTTGACCGGACGGCTTCTGGGCTTGCTCTGCCTCAAGCGCTCCGGCCTCGGGTGAACGGGTCGGTGGATCTTGCCCTTGACGACGAGGCAGTTGGCCTCAGGACTCGCGATTGCGATTGCCGAAGCCCACCCGGGACCGATTCCCGGGGTGATCCGGGTCATTCGCCGTTCCGGCTGGGACATCGTCGGCGGCACCGTCGAGGCATGAACAGAGCCTTCATGCCACTGCTCGTAACCTGTTGCCTGGGACTCGTCCTGCTCACGGGGTGCTCGGACAGTGACGACCAACCGTCCGCGGACACCACGCCGACCCAGCCTTCGTCGTCAGCCGCACCCACCACGCCACCTCCGGATGACTCCGCGGACGTGGTCGACGCTGCGCGCTCCCTGATGCTCGCCTTCAACGAGCGCAATGGCGCCGACTTCGTGGGGCTGCTGAGCGAGGCATTCTGCGTCGACGGCTTCGGTGAGCCGTGTGCGGACCTCGTCGGTCACGCCGACCAGATCTTCGCCGGCCAGCCGGCCGTAGACATCCGTTCGCTCAGCGCACCCCTGGTCGAGGGCGAGACCGCCACGATCGACCTGGTGACCCGCGTCCAGAGCGGGCTGCACGCCACGCGGGTGGCCCTGGCGCGTAGTGGGTCCGGCTGGGAGGTGACCGACCTGCAGCTCGACTCGGGAGCGGGTCTGTCCGCGCCGAACGGCATGACCCTGGTGGACGTGACGATGGACGACGACAGCTTCGACTTCGACGCGAAGGGACTCGCCTCGGGCGTCTTCGCGCTCCGCGTCCGGAACGACGGCGCCGAGCCGCACGAGCTGGTCATCAAGCGGATCGACTCGTCGGTGATGCTGGAGCAGGCACTGGCCGACGAGCTACCCCCGAACGTCGTCCCGGCTCCGGTGGCCTCTATCCCTCCCGTCGAGCCGGGCCAGGAGAGCGTGCTCGTGCTGGCGGAGCAGCTGCCGCCGGGCCACTACTTCATCTTCTGCGAGCTCGAGGACGAGGCTGGCACCAATCACCTCGCCCGGGGAATGGCAGCGGAGTTCACCGTCCGCAATGACCGATAGCCTCGGCGCGTGTCACCCAGCCTGAGTCGGGCATCCGCCGCTGTCGGCGCAGCCGCGCTCGGGGTTGCCACCTGCGTGGTCGCCGTGGTCGTGGGCAACCTGGGGGACAGGTCGTACGTCGCCATCCTCTGGCTCGCGCTCAGCTACCTCCCCATGCTCGGGGCGGGGGTGCTCATCGCCGCGGTCCGGCCGCGCTCACCGTTGGGCTGGCTGCTCCTGGTCGTCACGATGTCGCTCCAGCTCGGCGCCCTGACCACGGCGATGGTCACTCACAGTGACCTGGCAGCAGGGTCCGAGGAGTGGTGGGCCTGGGCCGGCGACCTGCTGTGGTGGCTGGGGTTCCCCGTCCTGCCGCTGGTGGTGCTGCACGTCCCGGACGGCCGCCTGGCCTCCAGCCGCTGGCGAGCGGTGATCATCGCCTGGGCGTCGTGCTGGGCGGTGATGGGGCTCGGCATCCTGGTGGCGCGTTCCCCCTTCGGGCTCGCTGACCCTCCGGGCCCGCTGTTGGCTGTGGTCGAAGCGGCCTCGATCGGGGTCCTGGCGACGTTCGTCGCGGCGCTCGCCGGCCTGGTCCTCCGCTACCGGGCCGGTGACCGTCGACGCCGACGGTCGTTGGCCTGGCCTCTGGGCACCGTTGCCGTCGGCATCGTCGGGCTCCTCGTCACCACCGCGTTGGACCTCGGCGACGACTCCCCCGTCACCCAGGGCGTCATCGCCTGTTTCACCCTCGCGCTGCCTCTCGCTCTCTGCGTCGGTGCCCTCGGCGACAACCTGCCGGGGATCGACCGGGTGGCGGGGCGGGCGCTGGTCTACGCCCTGTCGGCGCTCTTCCTGACCGGGCTGTACGTCGCCGTCGTGGTCTCGGTCGGCGGGGTGCTCGGCGCCTCGGAGACCGGAGTCGTTGCCGTCCTCGCCACCGCCGGCGTCGCAGTGCTGTTTGCACCGGTCCGCGATCTGATCGGCTCCGTGCTGGACCGAAGGCTGTTCGGGGACATCTCCGACCACGGTGCCGCGGTGCTGCGACTCGGCCGCGCCTTCGGCGACGGCGACGGCGACGGCGACGGAGGCGACCTGGCCCGCAGCCTCGCGCAGGCGGTGGCCGAGGCAGTCGCCTCGCCGTACGTTGCCCTGCGCACTCCGGACGCGGCGGTCGAGCACGGTCAGTGCGTCGAGCCGACCGAGCACCGGGAGCTCGTGTGGGCAGGGGGATCTGTCGGCAGCCTGACCGTCTCGATGCCGGGCCGGAGGCGGCGGGGACAAGACCCAGCAGTCCTCATCGACGCGCTCTGCCCCTTCCTGGCTGCGGCCCTCGGTGCCGCGTCTGCGGCCGACCGGGCTCGTGAGTCACGAGCGGAGATCCTGAGTGCAATCGAGAACGAGCGGCGGCGAATCCGTCGCGACCTCCACGACGGACTAGGACCGAGCCTGGCGGGGATCGGCCTGGGCCTGGACACCATCCACAACCTGGTCGAGGTGGACCCGGACGAGTTTGACGTCCCTGCCGTGCAGGGACTGGTCAACCGGCTGCGCGACGACGTCACCGATGCCTACGACGACGTCCGCCTGCTCGTCCGCGGTCTGCGGCCACCCACCCTCGACGCGCTGGGGCTCGCCGGAGCGTTGAGGGCCCAGGTGGACCGGCTGATGCCGCGCGAGGGGTCGCTCAACGTGGTGCTCGACCTCGACGAGAAGCTCGACGCGCTGCCGCCGGGCGTCGAGCTCGCGGCCTACCACATCGCGATGGAGGCCATCACCAACGTCGTGCGCCACTCCGACGGCCACCTGTGCGACGTGCGCCTGCGACGCGGACGGGAGCTCGAGCTTGACGTGCGGGACGACGGACGCGGCCTGGGCGTAGCGCACCGTCCAGGGGTGGGCCTCGTCTCGATGCGCGAGCGGTGCGAGCAGCTCGGTGGCCGCTTCAGCATCGGCCCCTCCCACGGCCGGGGCACCCTGGTCACGGCACGACTGCCGATCGAATGAGCCAGGGCACCCACCGGATCCGGGTCCTGGTCGTCGAGGACCACCCGATCTTCCGCGACGGCATCTCGGGTCTGCTCGCCTCGCGAGGGTTCGACGTGGTGGGCGCGGCCGAGACAGGCACCGAGGGGCTAGCGCTCGCGCTCGAGCTGGTTCCCGACGTGGTGATGATGGACCTCACGCTGCCCGACCTGGACGGCACGGAGGTGACTAGGCGGCTCGTGCAGCAGCAGCCGGACGCCGCAGTCATCGTCGTGTCGATGCACGAGGACGAGGCGCTGGTGCGCGCCGCTCTAGCCGCTGGCGCTCGGGGCTACGTCGTCAAGGGTGCCCGACAGGACGAGCTGGTTCGTGCCGTCGAGACGGTGGCGGGTGGTGACGTCGTGCTCGGACGAGCCGTGGCGGACTCAGTCCTGGGCTCGGTCAGCCGCGACGCCCTGACTCCAGAAGGTGCGCCCATCGAAGGGCTGACGGCTCGCGAGTCCTCGATCCTGGAACTCCTGGCCCAGGGCCTGTCCACAGGCATCATCGCCCGTCGCCTCGAGATCGCGCCGAAGACCGTGCGCAACAACGTCTCGAGCATCCTGGTGAAGCTGGGCGCGCAGGACCGGGTCGCCGCCGTGCTGTTGGCCAGGGCACGCGGCTTCGGACGTGTCGATGGTGGCGCTTGACCTCGTCACATCCGCTCAGTCTTTCACCGTCATCGAGAACACCCGGGCTGATGGCCAGGGCACAACCGTGACTCGACAGACCCAAGGCTGATCGACGTGCTTGCGGATCGCTCGGGTAGTCAGGCGAGCCGCATGTAAAGAGGGTGTTTCCAAGCACTGCAGGGTGTGGACACCGAGGCTCTATCCGGCCACCTGTCCGGCCCGCACAGATTCGGATGCTGAGCCGAGAGCGTCGGCGAACTCGCAGAACGCGTCGTAGGCACGTGGGCCGTAGATGGTCGCGGGGCCGCCCTTCATCAGGAACGTGACGCCGATCGCCTCGGCGGCTTCTTGCTTGCTCGCGCCGGCGCGGGCAGCGGCTTGGGCGTGGGAGGCGATGCATCCATCGCAGCCCTCGACGACGCCGATGGCGAGCGCGATCAGCTCCTTGTTGTGCGGGGCGAGCGCTCCGGGTGCGAACGCTGCCTTGTGGAGCTCGGCGAAGCCCTTGTAGACGTCGGGGACCGCGCGGCGCAGTTCGCGATGCAGGGGGTTGAGTGCGTCGAGGACGTCTTTGCCGTGGCCGTGCTTGGTGGCGGTCGTGGTCATGAGGAACCTTCCTAGGGATGAGGGTCGGGCGGTCAGCTGGCTGGCGGTGTGTGGCTACGGCGGATCATCCGGATCATCCGGAGGTTGATGACCAGGAATCGCCAGGACTGGGTGAAGAGTCCGTGGCGACGGCGGAGGTGCGTCCGACGCCGACCCAGATGTTGGACGGGATCCAGTTCCACTGCGAGTTGGACGAGACGACCAGCACCTCATGCTCCTTGCCCAACCGGCGGCGCAGGTGGAGCGCGGCGGTGTGTCCGGAGACACCGGCTCCGAGGACACCGGCTCCGAGGACACCGGCTCCGAGGATCACGACGCGACTCATCGTCCTGCCCTCCGGTCCGGCGGGACGAATGCGCATCCGCTGGCACTCCCGCCCGGCGCAGGACGATCGCAGCCGGGCAGAAGCCTGTCAGGGCTCGCCTGGAGCAGGTTGAGCCCGACGAACCCCGTCAGCAGGAGCCACCAGCTCGACACCGCGGCCGTGAGCAGGACACTGAGGAGGACGATGCTGCCGGCGACCGCGAGGACGGCTCGGTCGAGGTTCATGACCGGCCACCGAACCAGCGCCCGAGGAGGCCCGGGTTCTCACCCTTGGCGTGGCCCGGGCAACGCTCCGGGACCGGAACACCGGCCATGGCCCGCTGGACGTGCCGGCCGCAGCCCGCCCAGCTCGCTTTGCCGCAGGTCTTGCAGGTCACTGCGTGACACATGATGGGTCGCTCCTTCTTCTCGTGGTGATCCTCAGCTGTGGGAGAACCGGATATCCGGCAGGATCCGGGTGAGCCAGGCTGGGGCCCACCAGGCGGCTCGACCAGTGAGCCGAAGCAGAACAGGCATCAGGACGAGCCGGACCAGGAAGGCGTCGAGGAGGACGGCCACGCCCAGAACGATCCCCATCTCCTTGGGCGGCAGCGGCCCGGACAGGGCGAAGGTGAAGAAGACGGCGACCATCACCGCACCGGCGGCGAAGATCACGCGGCCCGAGTGCGCGAGCGCCCCGACCATTGCCTCGTGGGGGTCCCCGGACCTCTCGTAGTGCTCCTTGGCCGAGGCCAGCAGGAACACCGTGTAGTCCATGGCGATCGCGAAGATCATCGCGAAGAAGAAGACAGGCGCCCAGGCATCCAGGAAGCCCTGGGACTCGAAGCCCAGGAAACCCGAACCCCAACCCTCCTGGAAGAGCACGCGGGCCACCCCGAAAGCAGCGGCGGTCGAGAGCAGGCTCACCAGGGTGCCGAGGAAGGCGATCAGCGGCGCTTGCAGCGCCACGAGCAGCAACAGGAACCCGAGGAGGAGGACGACTGCGATCACCAGCGGGGTGGAGTCGTCGAGCTGGGCCTTGAGATCGAGGTTCTCGACGGCCGCACCACCGACCCTGGCTGAGGACGGCAGGTGGTCGCGGAGGCGGTCGACCGTGGCGCTCAGCTCAGGGTCGGAGGGGTCGACGGTCGGAACGGCGGAGATGAGGACCAGGCTGCTGTCGTCCGCGGTGGGCTGAGCGGGCATCATCACCGCGCCGATCCCGGCGTCGGCGCCCAGCACTTCAAGGGCCGCGGCGGCTTGGTCGGTTTCGGTCACCACCTGCAGGGTGCCGGGTGCGCCGGGGCCGAACTGGTCTTTGACCAGGTCGTAGCCGATTCGTGCGGAGGAGTCCTCCGGGAGCACCTTGATCGACGGCATCGCCGTGTGGAGGCCGACAACGGGCGCCGCCAGGAACAACAGGGCCACGAGAGCGGCAGTGCCGTAGGCGACCGGGCGGCGCCAAAGCCGCTCTCCCCACGCGGCGAACCGCGAGGACCGGTGATCACCAACATGCACCCACGGCAGGGAACCCCAGTTGACCCGCTCGTCCAGCTTGGAGAGCACCACGGGGAGCAGGGTGAGTGTCGCGGCTAGCACGAAGACGACGGCGAGCATGATCCCGCCGGCCATCGAACGGAACGACGGAGAGGGCACCAGCATCACCGCGGAGAGCGAGACCAGGACAGTCAGCCCGGACAGCAGAACCGCCTTGCCTGCGGTGTCCATGGTCTCCGCGATGGCCTGCCGGGCGTCCTCATGAGATCCGAGCCTGGCGGCCCGGAACCGCTGCACGATGAAGAGCGCGTAGTCGATGCCCAGGGCGAGGGCGAACATCATCGCGAAGTTCATCGCCCAGATCGAGACCGGCACCAGGTGGTTGATCAGCACCAGGGACCCCGCCGAAGCGACGAGTCCGGCCAGCGTCAGGACCAGCGGCAGCCCGGCGGCGAGCAGGGCGCCGAAGGCCAGGACGAGGATCGCCAGGGTCACCGGCCAGGAGTAAAGCTCCGAAGTCAGCATCGCGTCGAGGTTGGCCTTGTTGAAGTCCGACCAGAGCACCGAGGCCCCGGTCGGCTGCACGGTCACCCCGTCGACGCCGAGATCCTGCAACGCTGCCTTGTGGTCATCAGCGACGCGGACCATCTCGTTGGTGTCCGCGCCGGCCCCGGCCAGCAGCACGGCGGTGTGGCCGTCCTGGCTGACAGTGGCGCCGGGTTGCGGTGCGAGGACCTCGCCGACGCGGGAGTCAGCCTCCAGGATGGCTGTGGCACGCGCGATCGCCTCGCCGCCCGCTCCGCTGAGGACATCCCCACCGGGATCGTTGACCACGACTTGGATCGCGGAGCTGGCGTTGCCGCCGAAGTGCTCGACGGCAAGGTCGCGCACCGCGACCGACTCCGAGCCGTTCGCCTGCCATCCGGCCCCGGAGAGCTCGGACTCGACCCGGGGTGCGAAGACGCCGAGACAGATCACGACCAGGGCCCACACCACCAGCGTCATCCGACGGTGTCGGGTCACGGCCAGTCCGAGCCGGCCGAGAACCCCGTAGAGCCGGGGATCGAGCGCCGGGGCGGCCTTCCGAGTCCGGTCGGACGCGGTGCTGGTCATGAGAGCTCCTGTGCTGACTGGTCGGCTGCTGGCGTGCGATAAATCCGCTATCCCCCTGGGGGGTTATCCCCCGTGGGGGTTATGATGGCACACGAAGTCCATCAAGGAGGAATCCCATGTCCACCGTCGAACCGACCAGCGCCACTCTCATGAGCGGCTACACGATGACTGTCGCCCTCGATCGGCCCTACGAAGAGACCGTCAGCGCGGTCCGCGAGGCGCTGAAGACTCAGGGCTTCGGCGTGCTCACCGAGATCGACGTACGCGCCACAATGAAGGCCAGGCTGGACGTCGACGTCCCGGCTCAGGTCATCCTCGGCGCGTGCCGACCCGAGCTCGCACACAAGGCGCTGACCGCCACCCCGTCGCTGGGGGCGCTGCTTCCGTGCAACGTCGTCGTGCGCACCGGAGCCGACGGGGGAACGCTGATCGAAGCGATCGACCCCGACGCCATGGCCCGACTCGAGGACTCCCCCGTCGTGCGCGAGGTGGCCACCGAGGCACGTGAACGCCTCCGCGCTGCACTCGATGACTTGGTGGCGACCGACTACCCGCCCGCAGTGGAGGCGTGATGCAGCTCGAGCCCGGCGACATCCGCCCGATCATCAACCGCGCCAAGCGAGCCCACGGTCATCTGGCCAAGGTGATCGCCATGATGGAGCAGGGCACCGATTGCGAGGACGTCGTCACGCAGCTCTCAGCGGTCCTCAAGGCCCTCGAGCGAACCGGGTTCGCGGTCGTGGCCACCGGACTGCAGCAGTGCCTCGCAGCCGGCGACGGCATCGACTCGATCGATGTGAAGAAGATGGAGAAGCTCTTCCTCGGCCTGGCCTGACCCGGCCGAGGAGACCGGCCACGCGACGCGCTCGGCAGCACCCGCGCGGCCGGGCAGTTGTGGCGACGCGTCAGATGAAGAGCAGCTGCGCGCTGTCGGTCTTCTCGATGAAGTCGCTGGCGCTGATGATGCCCTCGACCTCCTCGTAGAGATCCTCCTCGGTCAGGTGGTTCATGTCCGCCGACATGCGGCAGGCCCACAGGTGGCCGCCCGAGGCGACGATCTGCTCGAGGAACTCCGGGATCTCGGGGACGTCGAGCGCGGCGATCGACTTCTTCATCTTCGCGGTGGCCATCGCGGTCATCCCCGGCAATCCGCCCAGCCCCTGGGGCATGTGGGTCGCGGTGTTGCCGAGCATCGTGAACTTCAGGTCGCCCATGGTGCTCTTCGTGATCATGTCGAAGCCCCAGAAGGTGAAGAACAGGTGCGTCTCGACGCCCTCGCCGAGCGCCGCGTTGGCGAGGATCAGCGCGGGATAGGCCATGTCGAGGTTGCCCTTGGAGCAGATGATGGCCAGCTTGCGGCCCTCGCTCCCGGCGTTGTCGAAGCTCGGGACGGGTGCCGGTGCGGTGTCTGTGACGGTCATGACTTCTCCTTGCTCAGACGCAGCCGTGCGGCTTGGGCAGGCCGGCGACGTACGCCATCTTCTTGGCGGGCTTCTGTGGGAACAGGGCGAACAGCTGCTTGACGGGGACACCGCTGCGGGTTGACGTACGACGCAGGGTCGCGGTCTCGCCGGTCTCGGCGAAGTCGGCCCGCAGGAAGCGGAGGACCTCCCAGTGCTGGTCGGTCAGGGTGAGGCCGATCTGGGCGGCCAGCGCAGGGGCGAGCGCCTCGGTCCACTCGCCAGGGTCGGTGAGGAACCCCTCGTCATTGACGCGGAACTGCTGGCCTTCGAGCGTGGCGACGGTCATGAGCTGGTCTCCTTCGTGCTCGCCGGGTGCTTCCCGGCCATGGACATGTGAGCGGGCAGTGGCAACGGGCGGCCCGGGAGCAGGACGTTCCAGTAGATCCAGCGGAACGCGACCTTGCCGAGGTGGTTGGCCCGGGTCTCCTTCAGCAGCCCGAGCGGGCCGGCGTACGGCACCGGGTAGGTGCCGGTGAGCGGCTCCGTGTCGTAGTTGAAGTCGATGAGCATCGCCTTCTTGTCACCGGACTCGATGAAGCAGTTGGCGTGCCCGTCGAACGACCCGGTCATCGACTTCCCCGCAACGTGCTCGACGAAGTTGTCGGTGAAGACCTCCACCGAGAAATGCGCGACCGAGCCGGCCTTCGAGGTCGGGATGTTGGAGGCGTCGCCGACGGCGAAGATGTTTTCGCGCGCGGCGCTCAGGAGGGTGTGCTTGTCGACCGGAACGTAGTTGAGCTCGTCTCCCAGGCCCGAGCGGGCCACGAAGTCGGCGCCCATGTTGAGCGGAACGGTGACCAGCAGGTCGAAGGGGACCTCGCGCTCGTCGTACGAGACCAGGCACTTGCGCTCGTTGTCGATGCTCTCGACCAGGAAGTCGCTCTCGACTACGACCTTGCGCTCATCCAGCAGGTCTCCGAGGTGCTCGGAAGCCACCGGCTGGGTGAAGGCACCGGGCAAGGGAGTGACGAAGACGAGTTCGACCCGGTCCCTCAGGCGGTGCTTCCGCAGCCAGGCCTCCGCGAGGAAGGTGAACTCGAGCGGGGCCACAGGGCACTTGATCGGCATGTCGGTGATGTGCACGACCAGCCGACCGTGGTCGAAGCGCTGGAGGGCGTCCGCCAGGGCGACTGCCCCATCGAGGGTGTAGAAGTCGAAGATGCTCCGGCGCCACTCGTCGCCGAGCATGCCCGGGGTCTGGTCCGGGCGCGGGGACGTGCCGGTCGCGATGACCAAGAAGTCGTAGCCAAACGTCCGACCGTCGACCAGCTGCACTGTGTCAGCCTCAGTGTCGACGCGGTCGATCTCGCCGAGAACGAGATCGACGCCTTCCGGCACGAACTCGTGCCGAGGGCGACTGAGCTGGTCGGCGCTGTACATCCCGAACGGCAGGAACAGCAGCCCGGGCTGGTAGGCATGGACGTCGTCCTGGTCGACGACGGTGATCTCCCAGTCTTCGCGCGGAAGTTTACGGCGCAACTTGTTGACGATCATCGTGCCGGCGGTTCCGGCACCCAGCACCAACAGTCTCCTGCACATGGCTCGCCTCGATCCGTTGCTCCTGGATCTGACGCTAGGCCTGTCGACATTGAGCTCGTGAGAGGCCTAGGTCCCCCAGCCGAAGGGCCCTTTGGCGCCTCAGAGACACCACCCGGCGTTCGGTGCACCCGCGCCCAGGTGGCGTTCGTCGGCCGAAGTTCACCGAAGTCGCGGCTGTTGGGGAGGCCCGGTCGCCAGCCTCAGCTCGTCCTCCAGCGCGAGCACCATGGCGATCCCTGCCGGGTTGAGGCCCGCTCTCGTCCACCCGGTTGATCACCCCTTCACCAGGAGGAACGCGCTGAGATGTACCCCTCCCGATCGGCTCGCGAGCTGGGCGTCCTGCTGAGGGTCAGCCGCGAGCTCGACGTCGTCGGCGACGTCACCGCCATCGTCGGGACCCCCTCCGAGCTGCTCGCCTGGGCCAACACCCTGACCGAACCCGACCTGATGGCCTGGCGGGCCAGCGACTCAGGCGGCCGCTAGGTCCAGGTCAGTGCCGCCCACGACCACGAACCCGTTCGCGGGCGCATCACCGCCGTGCTGCACTGCGATCGGCACCGTGAGTTCTGGCACGAGCTGACCAAAGCTGAGGATCCCGAGCCCGGGGACAACGCGCCGCTCACCCTCGCCGACCTCTCCCGAGCCTGGGAAGCCATGCCGATCACCCCACCGGCATGAGGCCTTGCACGGCTCGAGGACATGCGCCGTCACTTGTCAACGACACTGGCGCTTGAACGCGACCCTGGAGCTCGAAAGGCGCTGGTTCGAGTCGAACGAGGCCCCGGCAATGGCCGGGGCGTTCGTGGTCCCCAGGTGACACTCGCGGCCTGTGCGGTGGCAGCAAACCGAACGGGGAAATGGCCGGTGGTCCGCGGGTGGGACACGAATTGACTGCGACGTCTCGTCACAAGAGCTGGTGGCGGCGCAGCGTGGCCAGCCGGCTGCCGAACTCCGCCTCGTCGATCTCGCCAGCGGCGAATCGCTCAGCGAGCACCTGCTGAGACGAGCGAGGCGCGCCAACCGAGTCGTCGATGGCGTGAGCCTGTCGGTTTGGCAGGCGCAACACCAACACAACCGCGGCAACGATCAAGCCCCAGAAGACCAGCATGGCAAGGACCATCAGCACGTAGCCGGCACCGCTGTTTGGCCAAGAGCCATCGCCGTCCCAGTTCATCATCTTCGCCCTCCCTCTGAGACTCACCGGACGGTGTCGCCCTCGACCACCCTTCCTCGTTCCGCCCAGCCGCAGCAGGGTCCTTGGTCCCCGAGGCGAGTGACTCATGTCGCCGTCCTCGAAGCAGTGGTGCGGAGTTGTCAGATAGTCGGGACCCGCCACTCGACCGTCGTGCCATGGCCGGTCGTGGAACTGAGCGTGAAAGTGCCGCCGTGCTTGAGGGCCCGTGCCCGCATGTTCCCGAGCCCGCTCTCACGGACATCGTCGGCCATCCCGCGACCGTTGTCGGAGACCGAGATCACGACGTCCTCGCCCACGGCCACCTTCACATCCACAGCCGAGGCGTTGGCGTGCTTGCTGGCGTTCGACAGAGCCTCGCCGAGCACCGCCAGCATGTCCGGAGCCACCTCGGGCGAGACCACGGAACGCACCGGACCCTCGATGCTCAGGGTGGGCTTGAACTTGAGCGTCGCGGCGGCCCGGTCGACAATTCGGATCACCTCGGTCTGTAGGTCCGTCGCCTCCGCCATCGAGCCGAGCGCGAAGATCGTCCGCCGGATGTCCTTGATGGTGCCGTCAAGGTCGTCCACCGCCTGTTCCAGCCGCACGACTACGTCCGGATCTGCAGACCGTCGGGCCACCGACTCAAGGCCCAGCCCGACCGCGAACAGGCGCTGGATCACCAGGTCGTGGAGGTCACGTCCGATCCGGTCGCGGTCCTCATAGACCGCCAGTCGCTGCTGGTCGTCGCGGGCCCGCGCAGTCTCCTCGTACAGCCGCGCGTTCTCGATGGCGACTCCGGCCGCCGCCGCCAGTGCCACGACGATGCTCTCGTCCTGGTCGGTGAAGTCGGTGCCGCCGACCTTCTCGGTGAGATAGAGGTTGCCGAACACCTGGTCACGGATCCGAACCGGCACACCGAGGAAGGACGTCATGGGCGGGTGCCCTCGTGGGACGCCGTACGACGCGGAGTGATCGCGTAGGTCGTGGAGGCGGAGCGGCTCGGGTCGGTCGATAATGAGACCGAGGAGGCCGTGCCCCGACGGCAGCTCACCGATCTCGGCGACCTGCTCACTGGGCATGCCGTGGTGAACAAATGTGCGGAGTCGGCGTTCGCTACCCGGGTCTAGGACGCCGAGAGCGGCGTAGCGGGCATCCACCAGGTCACCGGCGATGACGACGATCCGCGAGAGAACCCCGTCCAGGGAGAGGTCCGAGGCCATCGTGACGAAGCCGTCCAGCAGCAGCCGCAGCTTGGCCTGCTCGACCCCGGCGAGATCATCTCCGCGCGACACGGCCGTCACGCTAGCAACCGGTGTGCGGACCGCGGCGTACTCGGCTGGAGCGTCAGCCCGCCCCGCTCGGACCGGACACAGGTTCATCGACCCGCGGCTACGGGACGAAGGTCCCTCCCAACGACCCACGTGACGACCGACAGTGGACACACGCACCCATCACCCACGGCAGAGAGGACGGTGCGCCATGTTGGTCCGAGAGGTGATGACCCGCCAGCCGGTCACCGTCACCCGCGATACCTCCGTCAAGGAAGTGCTCGAGACGCTGGAACGGCACCGCATCACCGCCACCCCGGTCCTCGATGCACGCGGCCAGGTCGAGGGCGTGGTGAGCGAGGCCGACCTGATCCGCGAACTCGTTCCGCCCGACGAGCGCACCCACCAATGGCCGGCTCCGGGGGCGTGGCACGACCGACCTAGCGTCGTCGGCGACGTGATGAGCCTGCACCCGGTCACTGTTGGTCCCGACACCGATCTGGCCGCGGCGGTCGAGCTGATCACGACGCTCAGTGTCACGTGCGTTCCGGTGGTCGACCAGCATCACGGTCTCGTCGGCATGCTCAGCCTCAGCGACATTCTCCGGGTCCTGGCCCACTCCGACGAGGACATCGAGCGGCGCGTGGGTACGGGGCTCACCGAGGTCGGCCTCGGCGACTGGCTGGTGACGGTCACCAACGGCGAGGTCGAGCTGTCCGGTCCTGACGGGTCGCCCTACCGAATGACCGCACACGTCGTGGCCGAGTCGGTCCCGGGCGTGGTCGGCGTCCTGGTGCGCACGTGAACGGCCCGGCGTTGCCCGGAAGAGCCGAGCTGCGAACCATCGTCGAGCTCGCGTGTCGCGCCCCCAGCGTGCACAACACCCAGCCGTGGACGTGGCGGACGACGGGCGAGGGCCTCGAGCTGCTGACCGACCCGACCAGGACGCTCAAGGTCAGTGACCCGTCCGGCAGGAACCTCACGATCAGCTGCGGCGCCGCCCTCCACCACGCCCAGGTGGTCGCGGGCGCGCTCGGCTGGTCGCCCGCGCTCGAGCGATTCCCGGACGGCTATGGCTCGACCCTGCTTGCCCGTCTACAACTCACCCGGGCCGACACCTTGGGCGACGCCGCCGAGGTGCTGCTCTCGGTGCGTGAGCGGTGCACCGACCGTCGCCGGTTCACGTCCTGGCCGGTGCCCGACGGGCTGCTGCACGACTACGCCAGGCTCGCGGGCCTGTGGGGGGCCCACGCGGTGCCGATCCTGGATCCCACCGACAGGTTTCGGGTGGACCGCTTGGTCGACCGCGCCGGCGACCTCCAGCGCCGCGACCCTCTGGTCGGGCAAGAACAACGGGCGTGGGTCGATCGTGGCGCGGTGGACGGGATCCCGTCGACGGTGCTGCCCGCGCCCGACACCACAACCTCGGTGGTCATCCCGTCGCGGTTCGGCACCGGACTGCTCCAGGACGCCCCACCCGAGCTGGAGAGTTGCGACGGCGTGGTTCTGCTGTGCGGGTACACCGACAGCCCCGCGGATTGGCTGCGCACCGGGGAGGCCCTGAGCGCGATCTGGCTGCGCGCCACCCTGGACGGCCTGTCCGTCGTCCCGCTGAGCCAGGTGATCGAGGTCGACGAGACCCGGGGCTCGCTCGAGCACGAGGTGCTCGGCGGGCTCGCGGTTCCTCATCTTCTCTTCCGGCTCGGCTGGCAGGAGCTGGGTCGACGCCAGCTGACCCGCACGGCGCGACGCCCCGTCGAGGATGTCCTCGACCGCCTCGACCACCCATGAGGCTGTGGGTCGGAGCCCGTGTCGCATCGAACAAGCCCCCCCCCCCCCCCCGGCAAGGTCTTTGGTCCCGCGCTGTGCGTGCCTCATGCCCATGGCATGCATCGGTGGCAGTGGCACCCTGGGTGACATGACAGCAGCGTGGACGACCGCCGACCAGGTCCTGTCCGTGACCCGTCATCCCTCCTTCACCCCCGCTGCCGGCGTCCTCCTGGTGCGCGGCCTTCCCTGGCGGCGGCTCGTCGAGGTCTGGTCAGCCTCAACGCACACCCTCAGGTCGTCGACGACGTCCCCGTCCCTCAGGTTGGCGCACCTCGCGCTGCGCGATGCACTCTTGGACGAGATGCAGGCGCGCCACGCCCAGGCCTTTGATTCTTGGGATCCTTGGAACGCGTCCTAGGAGGCCGCCTCGTTCACCGCCGCGAGCGGGCCGACCCGTGAGAGCCCCGATGTCGACGTGGGTACGCGGCTACGAACGGACCTGGCTGCGAGGCGACGTGCTCGCGGGGGTCACGGTGACGGCCTACCTGGTGCCCCAGGTGATGGCGTACGGCGAGCTGGCAGGTGTCCCCGCCGTGGCCGGCCTCTGGTCCGCGATCGGGGGGCTGACGCTCTACGCGTTCCTCGGGTCCTCGCGGCAGCTGTCCGTCGGTCCGGAGTCGACGACGGCCTTGATGACGGCCGCGGCTCTGGCGACGGTCGCCGGATCGGGATCCGAGGCCGGCTACGCCGCAGCGCTCGCGATCCTGGTGGCCGCATTCTGCCTCTTGGGCTGGCTACTTCGGTTGGGCGCTATCGCGGACCTGCTGTCCCGCCCGGTGCTGGTCGGCTACCTGGCCGGGATCGCCGCGATCATGGTCGCCTCGCAGCTCGGCACGCTCCTAGGCGTACCCGAGGACGCGGGAGGTTTCGTCGCCGAGGTCGGTCAGGTGGTCAGCCGGCTCGACCAGGTGCATGGCCCGACGGCCGCCCTCAGCCTCGTCACACTGACCGCGATGTTGGCCACCGCTGCCGTCGTTCCAGGTGCGCCGGTGGCCCTGCTCGGCATGCTCGGCGCCACCGCGGTCGCCGCCTTCCTCGACCTCTCCGAGGACGGGGTGCTCCTCGTGGGCGCGATTCACGGCGGAGTGCCGGTGCCCGGGTTCCCCGACGTCGGCACGGCCGCGCTGAGCGCCATGTGGGGGCCCGCCCTCGGGATCGCCTTCGTCGGCTACACCGACAACATCCTCACGGGCCGGGCGTTCGCCTTCCGGCACGGTCAGACCACCGATCCCCAGCGCGAACTGCTCGCCCTCGGTGCAGCGAACCTCGGCGCCGGGCTCCTGCAGGGGTTCCCGGTCAGCAGCAGCGGCAGCCGCACGGCCATCGCCGATGCCGTGGGGGGCCGCACCCAGCTGACCGGGCTGGTCGCAGTCGGCTGCACCCTCATGGCGCTACTGACCCTCAAGCCACTCCTGGCTGCGTTCCCGCTCGCCGCGCTGGCCGCCGTCGTGGTGTACGCCGCCACCCGACTCGTCGACGTGCACGAGCTGGTGCGCTTCGCCAGGTTCCGCCGCAGCGAGCTGGTGCTTGCGCTGGCCACGACTGCCGGTGTGCTCGTGCTCGACGTACTGCTCGGCATCGTCGTGGCCATCGGGCTCTCCGTCCTCGACCTACTCCGCCGCGTGGCACGCCCCCACGACTCGGTGCTGGGGTTCGTGCCCGGCCTTGCCGGAATGCATGACATCGACGACTACCCCGCTGCGGAGGTGATCCCCGGCCTGCTGATCTACCGTTATGACTCGCCTCTGTTCTTCGCCAACGCCGAAGACTTCCGCACCCGCGCCCTCGCTGCGGTCGACGACGCGAAGGTCCCCGTGCGCTGGTTCCTGCTCAACGTCGAGGCCAATGTCGATGTCGACGTCACCGGCGCCGATGCGCTGGAGCAGTTGCGCGCCGAGCTGGCCCGGCGCGACGTCGTCTTCGCGCTGGCCCGCCTCAAGCGCGACCTGCGTGACCAGCTGGTTCCGACCGGGCTGCTCGACCGGATCGGCGAGAACCGCATCTTCGCCACTCTGCCGACCGCCGTGGACGCCTTCCGCGCGTGGGAAACCGCCTAGCCCGACTGTCTCACGTCGAGCTGCAGGCCAGGGGTACTGGCGCCAGGTGTTCCCGCCGGGGTCGGTCATGTGCAGGGTCGCCGATCCTTGCGCGCCCAGGGTCGCCCAAAATTGGGGATCTCTGTAAACGCATACTTGCTTCTTCGAATAGAGAATGTCATTCTCACTTTGTGAAGGCCGTCACTAGTTGGGGACGATGCGCCGTGGTCGGGCTGACCGCGGTCGGACTGATCCTCACCGCGTCCACCGGAGCCGTTGCGGACTCCGGTTCACGTTCCAAGAGCAACCCGCACGCCGCGCCACAACATCCCCGGCATCCCCAACATTCGTCGAAACCGGGCAAGCCCCGCCCGCCAGCGGCCGCTGACGACGCCGACCAGGACGGCGAGACCGAGGTCTCCTTGGCGGACCTGGTGCCCACCGCAGCGCCGACGACGCGCTACGAGCTGCCGTTCCCGTGTGGAGAGACCTGGTACGGCTCGACCCGGGCCGGGCACAGCCCGAGCCTGCGCGCGGTCGACTTCAACCACTCGGACGGCGATCTCGGCCGACCGGTCGTCGCGGCGGCCGGCGGGACTGTCGTCACCGCCGTCGTCGGCAAGAAGCTGCCCAGCTACGGGCAGCACGTCGTCATCGACCACGGCAACGGCGAGAGCTCGCTCTATGCGCATCTCGACTCGGTCCAGGTCACCGTCGGCCAGTACGTCGCCACGGGAACGCCGTTGGGGACGCTGGGCGCGACCGGCAACTCCGAGGGTGCCCACCTGCACTTCGAGCAGCGGGTCGGGGGCGCGGTCGTCGACCCTTGGTTCCACGGCGCGGTGTTGCCGGCCAACTCCACGGTCACCTCGAACAACTGCGGCAAGGTCGCGCCGGCGGACATCCCGCTGGTCGCGGACGTGCTCGGCAGCCGCGCGCCCGACGCCGTGGTCTACCGCCGGACGGGCCGGGCCGGCTTCCGAGTGGCACGCCAGGGCAAGCCGGCCCGAGTCGTGCCCATGGGCGGCCCCACCAGTCAGCCGGTCATCGGTGACTGGGACGGCGACGGGCAAGCCAACCTGGGCGTGCGCACCCCCCAAGGACAAACCTTCAAGCTGCGCGTGCGCGGCCACAACAAGACGATCAGGTTCGGCAAGCGTGGCGACCTCCCCGTCGCCGGCAACTGGGACGGCGCGGGTCCCACGGAGATCGGTGTACGTCGGCCGAGCACCGGCACGTTCCTGCTCCGCCATACCGACGGCTCGATCACCCGAGTCGTGCTCGGAGACGCCGACGACGTCCCGGTCACGGGCGACTGGAACGGCGACGGAATCACCGACCTGGGCGTCTACGACCCGAAGAGGGGCATCTTCAAGCTGCGCGAGATCAACCCGTTCGGCGACCCCTTCAGGACCCGGATCCGCCTCGGCCGCACCGGTGACGTGCCGGTGACAGGAGACTGGGACCGCGACGGGACCACGGAACTCGGGGTGTGGCGTCCGGCGACGGCGACCCTGCTGAAGCGTTTCGCGGTGGCTCCCTCCGGGCCCACCGACCGGTTGGCTCGGATCCGCTATGGGCGGGCCTCCTAGGGCGCCAGCCCCAGACCGGCAGGCAGCTCGGCCAGCGCTAGCTGTGCGAGTGGCACCTCGACTCCCAGCTGGTCGGCCAGCTCGATCGCCTGGGACAGGTCCTTCTCGGCGAGTGTGCGGAGCGGCTCGAAGACACCGCGCCAGACGTCGTCGACACTCAGGGGCCCCGTCGTCCCCCGATGCATGATCGCTCCGGCCCCCCCGGTGATCGCATCGGTGTAGCGCACCACCTCACCCAAGACCTTCAGGTCCAGCCCCGAGGCCTCCGCCAGCCGCTGCGCCTCAGTGGCTGCGGCGTACGCGACGAAGTGCATGAGGTTGCGGGCCAGCTTCATCCGCGTCCCCGCACCGATCGCGCCGGCGTGCACGATCTTGGCTCCGAGCACGTCCAGGACGGGACGAGCCGACGACACCGCCTCCTCGCTCCCTCCGACCATGATCGCCAACCGACCATCACCGGCGCCCATCGCACCTCCGCTGACCGGCGCGTCCAGGACCCGTACGCCGCGACCGGCCGCCAGCTCCTCCAGAGCCGCCGGGGTGTCGGGACCGACCGTGGAGTGCACGACGACGGTGAGGCCCTCGCGAGCGGTCTCGAGGGCCTGGTCCAGGACGTCTCGCACCTGGTCGTCGTCGCGCACCATCACGCACAGGACCTGGACGCGCGGCGCCAGGTCCGGCACCGACGGCGACGCGTGCGCACCCGCGGCGACCAGGTCGGCGACGGGTCCCGCCGCGAGATCGTGGACCCACAGCTCGAGGTCCCTGTCCTGCGCGACCGAGGCGATCCGCAGGGCCATGGGCTTCCCGATGTTGCCGAGCCCGACGAAGCCGACGCTGGTCAACGCGGCGGCAGTGAGTTGCCGTAGTAGGCGCCGGCACCGTGCTTGCGGGTGAAGTGGCGGCGCAGGAGCCATTGCGGTGGCGACGCGTCAGGGTTCAGGGCCAGGGTCTTCAGCGCCATCTCCGCCACCGCCTCGCAGACGATCGCGTGCTCCAGCGACTTGGTCGCCGTGAGACCCCAGGTGAACGGCCCGTGTCCGGCGACCAGGGCCCCGGGGGTCCCGAGCGCGGCCTCATCGTTGCCGATGCGTTCGATGATGACCCGACCGGTGTTGAGCTCGTAGTCAGTGGCGCACTCGGCCTCGGTGAGGTCGCGGGTGACAGGGATGGGCCCCACGAAGGTGTCGGCATGGGTGGTCCCCAGGACCGGGACGTCGCGTCCGGCCTGGGCGAAGGCCACCGCGTGGGTCGAGTGGGTGTGGGTGACGCCGCCGACCGAGGGCCAACCCAGATAGAAGGCGCGGTGGCTCTCGCTGTCGACCGACGGCTTGAGCTGGCCGCTGACGACCCTCCCGGTCTCGAGGTCCACCGGGACAAGCAGGTCGACGGTCAGGTCGTCGTAGGAGATGCCGGAGGGTTTGATCAGGTAGATACCCGAGTCCCGGTCGATTCCGCTCACGTTGCCCCAGGTCAGTGCCGCCAGCCCTGCACGGGGGATGCGTTGGTTGGCCAGCAACACCTCGTGCGCGAGTTCGCCAAGAGCTGGTCGCTGAAGGTTGGACAACAGTCCTCCTCTGAGGTCAGTCCGGCTCGGGAGCTGTTGCGGCTCGGCCACTGCGCTGGGAATGTACCTCGAATCGTCGGCTCGCAACGTCACCAGAAGCCCTGGGGCGGTGCGGGCGCTTCGGGCACGCCTGAACCCTAGGACCCGCCCGGAAAAGCAGGCGACCGGCGTCAGCACCCGATGACACACTCGCCGACGATGCTCGGATCCGTCGTACGCCGCATGCGACCGCCGTCACCCCTGGCGGGCCGGTTGGCGACCCAGTCGTTGTTGTTCGCGCTCGGTGACGGCACCTTCATGACCGGCTCGGCGGTCTTCTTCACCCAGGTCGTGGGCCTCAGCGCCGCCCAGGTCGGACTCGGACTCACCCTGGCCGGACTGGCCTCGTTCGTGGCGGCCTACCCGATGGGCAGGCTGGTCGACAGGTTCGGTCCCAAACGCTGCTGGGCGGTGAGCGCCGCCAGCCAGGCGAGCCTGTTCTGCGTGTGGCCGTTCATCGAGGGTTTCGCCGGCTACGTCACGATGGCAGTCACCATGGAGGTGGTCGGCTCGCTCGGCGGAGCGGCCCACGGCGCCTACACGATCGACGTGCTGCCACCGGACGAGCGGGTCATGTCGCGGGCCTACATGTACTCCGCGCTCAACGTCGGCTTCACGCTCGGCGCCCTGATCGGCGGCGTCGCGCTGGCCTTCGACTCCAACACCCTGCTCCAGGCGATCCCGTGGTTCACAGCGGTCATGTTCTTGGTCAACGCCGCCGCGATCATGCGGCTGCCCAACGCCCCGCACGACGAGCGCACCCCCGAGGAACGCAAGGTCAAGGTCCCCGGACCCGGTCCCCTGCGCAACCTAGGCTGGATGAGCAGCACCTTCTTCCTCGGCGTTCTGTGGACCAACCAGGTCCTGCTCAACATCGTGATCCCGCTCTGGTTGGTCGAGAAGACCGATGCGCCGCGGGTGCTGCTGGCATTCCTGTTCGGCACCAACACTGTGATGTGCATCTTCTTGCCGATGCTCGCCGCGCGCGGGATCAGGGACGTCACCACCGCGCTCCGCGCCATCCGGTTCTCCGCAGCGTTCTTCGTGGCCTCGTGCCTCATCACGCTCTACACCCATGACACGGTCGGCTGGGTCACCATCGCGCTGGTCTGGCTAGGTCACGTGACCGTCACCGGCGCGGAGCTCTACCTCTCCGCAGCGAGCTGGTCCTTCGAGGCAGAGCTGATGGACCCGCGCCGCCGCGGTGAGTACCAAGGGGCCGCCGAGCTCAGCGGCACGCTCGGCAGGGTCTGGGCACCCGCCCTCTACACGTTCCTGGCGATCAGCTGGGGTGAGCTCGGCTGGCTGGTCATCGCGGCGATCATTCTCGTCGCGGCCGCAGGGCTCCACCGGTCGGCCCGGACGGCCCAGGCGTTCCTGGAGCAGCACAGCCCACCGCAGGACCACCCGGACCTCGTCGAGGACGAGGGGTCCGTACCCCGTCAGAGGATGTAGAGCATCTCCTGATAGGTCGGGAGCGCCCACAGGTCGTCGGCGACAAGGCCCTCGAGGACGTCGGCGGCCTCGCGGATCTGGAGCATCGCGGGCAGGACGGCGTCGCGACAGTAGGTCGCCTCCGCCAGGCCCTCCTGGTCGTGGAGTGCTTCGATCGCGGCCTCGAGATTCGCCAGACCTGCACGGAGTGCCGAGATCGGAGCTGAGACCGTGTCGAGCGTGGTGGTGTCGGCCTCGACACCCGCAGCCTTGAGCGCCGCGACATTCTGCGCCAGCTCGGTCTGATAGCGGATGGCGGCCGGCAGGATGGTGGTGTTGCCCATCTCGAGGGTGGTGTTGGCTTCGACGACGACGGAGAGCACGTACTGCTCGATGCCGATCTCGTAGCGGCTGTGCATCTCCCG
Organism: uncultured Actinomycetota bacterium; assembly: GCA_963802315.1. GTDB lineage: Bacteria > Actinomycetota > Actinomycetes > Propionibacteriales > Nocardioidaceae > Nocardioides. Next base: position 2,727,179 of record CAWDIF010000001.1, on the reverse strand, counting down.
CTCGCTGAACACGTTGTACTTCCCGAACAGCTCGATCGCCTCAGGCGTGATCAGCTCGGGAAGCGCGTCGACCGTGGTCCGCAAGTTCTTGAGCCCCCGCTGCTCGGCCTCGATCGGCCAATCCTCGGAGTAGCCGTTGCCGTTGAAGATCACCTTGCCGTGGTTGCTGACGATCTCGGCGAGCAGGGACTGCACCGCTTCGTTGAAGTCGGTGCCGGCCGCGACCGCCGTCTCCAGCTCGGTGGCGCAGTAGTCGAGCGCCTCGGCCATGATCGTGTTGAGCATGACCATGGGGCCGGCGACGGTCTGCCCGGACCCCGGAGCGCGGAACTCGAACCGGTTGCCGGTGAACGCGAACGGCGAGGTGCGGTTGCGGTCGCCCGGGTCCTTGGTGAGGTTCGGCAGGGTGTCCACGCCGATGGTGAGCGTGCCCTTCTCCTTGGAACGGGTCGCGCCACCCTTGGCGATCTGGTCGAAGACGTCGGCCAGCTGCTCGCCGAGGAAGATCGAGATGATCGCGGGCGGAGCCTCGTTGGCGCCGAGCCGGTGGTCGTTGCTGGCCGAGGCGACCGACACGCGGAGCAGTCCGCTGTAGAGGTCGACGGCACGGATGATGGCGCCGCAGAAGACCAGGAACTGCGCGTTGTCGTGCGGGCTGTCACCGGGGACGAACAGGCTGCCGAGCTGGCTGTTGCCGAGGGAGAAGTTGACGTGCTTGCCCGATCCGTTGACGCCCGCGAACGGCTTCTCGTGGAACAGGCACTCCATACCGTGCTTCTTGGCGACGGCCTTGAAGGTCGTCATCAGCAGCTGCTGGTGGTCGGAACCCTCGTTGGCGCGCTCGAACATCGGCGCGACCTCGAACTGTCCGGGGGCGACCTCGTTGTGCCTGGTCTTGGCCGGGATGCCGAGCTTGAAGAGCTCCCGCTCGGTGTCCATCATGAACGCCAGGACGCGCTCAGGGATGGCGCCGAAGTAGTGGTCGTCGAACTCCTGGCCCTTGGGCGGCTTGGCACCGAAGAGCGTGCGGCCGGCGTTGATCAGGTCGGGGCGCGAGAGGAAGAAGTGCCGGTCGATCAGGAAGTACTCCTGCTCCGGGCCCAGGTAGGACACCACGTGCTCGGAGCTGTCGTGGCCGAACAGCGTGAGGACGCGCTCGGCGTGCACCGCCATCGCCTGCTGCGAGCGCAGGACCGGAGTCTTGTGGTCGAGCGCCTCGCCGGTCATCGAGATGAAGACGGTGGGGATGCAGAGCGTGTTGCCGTTGGGGTTCTCCAGGACGTAAGCCGGGGACATGACGTCCCAGCCGGTGTAGCCGCGCGCCTCGAAGGTGTTGCGCAGGCCGCCGTTCGGGAAGCTGGAGGCGTCGGGCTCGCCCTGGATCAGGGTCTTGCCGGAGAACGACGCGAACGCCGTACCGTCGCCGACCGGGTCCAGGAAGCTGTCGTGCTTCTCGGCCGTCAGACCGGTCAGCGGGTAGAAGACGTGCGCGTAGTGCGTCGCACCCTTCTCCATCGCCCAGTCCTTCATCGCCGACGCCACCGCGTCGGCGATCTCGGGGTCGAGCGGAGCGGACTTCTCGATGGTGTTGAGAACCGACTTGTAGACCGTCTTGGGCAGCCGCTTCTGCATCACCGAGAGGCTGAAGACGTTGATACCGAAGATCTCGCCCGGCTCCTCGCCGGGGTCGAAGGTGATCGGCGGCGGCACGTAGGCCTCGACGGCGGTGATGGCTGACAGTCGGACCGGGTTCGCGCTCACGGCATGCTCCTCAGACGCTCCTACGACACGCCGCCCTCCGCGGCACCTCTCGGCGAAACTAGGCCCGCCGCGTGTCAGTGACGTTTCGTCCAGGTGACCGGGGAGGACGCGTTCGCTGTGCGTTGTGTCATGCACGGCTGTAGCGCAGGTGATGACGTGCGGGCGGCCCAGCACCTACGTTGCCGGTGTGACCGTCGTGCAGCCACCGGGGAAGCGGGCTGGACAACCGACCCCCGCCGAACGACGCCGGAAGAACACCAGGCGGATCGCGGTCATCGCCGGCACCGCGGCTCTCACCACCGCCGTCAGCGGCATCGTCGGCGGCATCATCTCACCGGATCGGGTCCAGTCCGTCGTCGGTCTGAGTGACGATCCGAGTGACGATCCGAGTGTGTTGGAGACCGAGACCCCCGGTGTCGACGAAGCCCCCACCTTCAAACGGGTCTCGGACGGTTCGGGGGCGATCAGCGTCGACGTCCCCGCGACGTGGGCTGTGCTCGACGACGGCTTCGTCGGTATCCCCGGGGTGACTGGTCCGGGGGTCGCACTGCGCGCCGGACCGGACCCGGCCGACTTCCGCATCCAGAGCGACGAGACGGCGTACGTCGGCGCCTCGGCCGCGGCTCTGGGTGATCTGGGCCTGGTCGGTCTCGACGACGCCGCTGTCACTCAGGTCCTCAAACGACGCCGCGAGCAGGCCGCCTACCTCACCGAGGCCGGCTGCATCCCGACCAACGAGCACGCGCCCGACCTCGGCACCGCATGGGTGGGTGCAGCCCAGGCCTGGGAGGACTGCTTCGACGTCAAGGGCTGGCGCGCGGTCGAGGTCGAGATGGTGTCCGTCGACCGCGCGACCTATGTCTTCGTCCAGATCGGCCTGCCTTCGTCGACCTCCGACCGGGTCGGCCAACAGATCGTGGACTCGCTGACCGTGCTCGCCAGTGCACTGCCGGCGACGAGGTGAGCGCGATGAACGACGTGCGGCCTGTCCTCGACTCGGTGCGCGCCCTGCTGGCCGGGTCCGAGCGCCGCGAGCCCCTCGACACCCCGGGCAAGTCCGGCGCCCGGCTCGAGCGGGTCTGGGTCGACGGCCAGCCGTACGTCGTGAAGTACCTCGACGAGGACGCCGACTGGACACTGCGTGCCGGGGCCGTCCCTGGCAGCGCCACCGTCGAGCTGTGGCGCCGGGGCATCCTCGACGACCTTCCGGCCTCGATCGTGCAGCCGATCGTCGCAGTCGCCCACGACCGCGAGAACCCTCGGCTGTCGGCCCTGCTCATGCACGACGTGGGCGCACATCTGGTGCCCGCGGTCGACGACCCGGTGCCGCTTGACCAGCACGAGCGGTTCCTCGACCACATGGCCGAGCTGCACGCAGTGTTCTGGGACACCGACCGCGACATCGACGTTGTCCCCACGGAGCGGCGCTACCTGGAGCTCTCACCGCGGATGGCGGCCGCCGAGGCGAAGCTCGGCTCCGACCACCTGGTCCCCCGGCTGGTCGCCCAGGGCTGGCCGATGCTCGCCGAGGTCGCGCCCGCGGCAGCTGCCGTGGTCGTCCCGCTGGTCCACGACCCCGCGCCCCTGGTCGAGGCCCTGGCCAGGACGCCGCAGACGTTCGTGCACGGCAACTGGAAGCTCGACAACCTCGGCGGCGACGAGCACGGCCGGACCGTCCTGCTCGACTGGGAGCTGCCCGGTCGCGGAGCGGCAGCCAGCGACCTGGCCTGGTACCTCGCGATCAACTGCCGCCGACTCCCCACCTCCAAGGAGGAGTCGATCGCCGGCTACCGAGACGCCCTCGAACGCCACGGCGTCGCCACCGACGGGTGGTGGGACCGGCAGCTCGGACTGTCCCTGATGGGTGCCTTGGTGCAGTTCGGCTGGGAGAAGGCGCTCGGCGGATACGACGATGAGCTGGCCTGGTGGGAGGAGCAGGCCGTCCGGGGCAAGCGACTGCTCTAGACCGGCGCTCACGTCTGTCCCGAACTGCGGCTCTGCGTCCCGAACTGCGGTTCGATGGCGGGATGTCACCTCTGCGCACCCGTCGGCGCCTCGGTCTCGTCCTCTCCACGTCCCTGGCCGCCGTCCTGGTCGCAGCAGCGTCTGCCACTGGCGCGACGTTCAACAGCAACGGCCCGATCGCCAACGGCCCGGGCAACGGGCCGGACGGTCCCGGGCTGAGCGTGATGAGCCCTGCCGACACCGTCGTGGGCTTCGGCGCCCAGAAGTCGGCCGGCAACCGGGTCGCCGACGACTTCACGGTGACCGACTCGGCCGGCTGGACGATCAGCGGTTTCGACCTCTTCACCTACCAGACCGGGTCCACCACGACCTCGACCATCACCGAGGTGAACCTCCGGATCTGGAACGGACCTCCCGACCTCACACCCAACGACACCGGGCCGATCGTGGTGTTCGGTGACACGACGACCAACCGGCTCGTGAGCTCCACATTCACCGGCGTCTATCGGGTGACGCCCTCGACGTTGGACAACACGCAGCGACCCATCATGCGAGTCTCGGCGGCGGCCGCGACGACACTGCCGGCCGGCACCTACTGGCTGGACGTGCAGTACGCCGGCAGCCTGGCGTCAGGTCCTTGGCAGCCACCCGTGGTCCTGGCCGGTAGTGACGCGGCCGGCAACGCCGTGCAGTCCTTGACCGGTGCTGCCTGGGGGCCGATGAGCGACGGCGGCACCGTGCAGAAGCGCATGCCGTTCAAGGTGCTCGGTCCCCCAGACACCAAGATCACAGCGACCACGGTGTCCGGCAACACCGCCCAGGTCACCTTCACCGGATCTCCCGCCGCGCTCAGCACCGGATTCGAGTGCCGGGTCGACGGGGCCGCGTTCGCCGCGTGCCCGGCCACCGGCGCCACGTTCGCTGACCTGACCGCAGGGCAACACACCCTCCAGGTCCGGTCGCTGATCAGCGGGGAGTCGGACCCGACGCCGGCCAGCCAGGTCGTGACCGTCACCAGGCCCACGCTGGTCCTGGCCGGCAAGGCCTCTCAGAAGGTCGGCTCCAAGGTGAAGCTGAGCGCCGACTGCGACCGCGCGTGCGCCACCAAGGTCTCCGGGACGCTCAAGGCTGTGACCGCCTCGGGCCAGAAGGTGACGATCAAGCTCAAGTCCGTCACCGTCCAGGTGGCCGCCGACGGCACCCGCACGGTCAAGCTGAAGCTGACCAAGGCGGCCAAGAAGGCTGCGAAGGCTGCGCTCAACGGCGGCGGCAAGGTGACGGTCAAGGTCACCGGCACCGCCAAGGACTCGGCCGGCAACGTCAGCGCCAAGGCCAAGCAGGTCGTCAAGCTGGTCTGACTGCGCCACCGGGGGCAGCACCGCGGCCTGGGAGCACAATGACCGCCATGGCCGCACGTCTGGGCATTCGGCTCCTCGGCGAGTTCGCGCTGGACGGCGCCGACGTCACCTCACTGCGCAGCCGTCAGGCCCGCACCCTGCTCAAGCGGCTGGCCCTGGCCCGAGGCGCGACGGTCGACATCGACTCCCTCGTCGAGGCCGTCTGGTCTGATGCCCGACCCGCGCAGCCGGACCGGGACCTGCACGTCCTCGTCAGCCGGGCACGGACCCTCGTGGGCGCGGAGCGGCTGGTCCGCCGTGGTGGCGGTTACGCCCTCCTGGCCGACTGGTGGGACGTCGACGAGCTGGAGAACCTAGCCGGTGAGGCTGTGCGCCGGCTGGAGGCCCGCGACCTGGTCGGCGCCCGGATCGCGGCGGCGGGCGCCGTGGCGCTGGTGCGCGGCGACCTGTGCGCCGATGAGCCTGACGCGTCCTGGGCCGAGGCGCCACGGACCGCCGCCGCACGGGTGGCGGCCGAGGCCCGCGGGGTTGCTGCCGCCACCGCTCTCGCCGCGGGACAGCTCGGAGACGCGGTGATCCACGCGTCCCGCGCGATGGAGATCGACCCGTACGACGAGTCCGCGTTGCGCACACTGATGCGGGCCCATGCGGCGGCCGGCCGGCCGGCCGCCGCCCTCGCCGAGTTCGCCCGCGTCGCCGAGCTGCTGGCCGAGGAGCTCGGCGTGGACCCGGGCGCCGCGACCCGCGTCGTCCACGAGGAGATCCTGCGTGAAGAGACCACCTCGACCGACGAGGTCAACCCGCCGGCCGGCCTGGTGGGCCGCGCCGAGCACCTCGAGGTGTTGAACGAGGAGCTCGCCCGGTCGCTCGCCCACCCCCGGGTCGTCCTCGTCGTCGGTGAGCCGGGAATCGGCAAGACCGCGCTGCTCGACCACTGGACGGCCGTGGTGGCCGGACGGGACGTGGTGGTGCTGCGCGGCAGCGCCGCCAACACCGACGGCCTCGCGCTCCAGGCCGTGCTCGACGCGCTGGCCGGCTGCGGCGCAGACGCCGCGCCCGAGCAGTGGGCCGAGGCCGGCGGACTGCCCGGGTCCGGTGCGACGGCCGATGCGCTGACCGAGGCCGCGTTCGCCCGTCTCGACGACGCGATCGACTCCCTGAGACGCGGGACCGGCACCGTGCTCGCCATCGACGACGCGGACCGCGCGGATCCGCTGACCTGGGCCTGGCTCGAGCACCTCAGGCAACGCCGGGCGGCGCGGTTGCTGGTGGTTCTCGCGGTGCGCGACCGCTCGGCGGCGCAGCTGACTGCGGATACGGTCGTGGCTCTGGAGCCCCTCGGAGCCGCCGAGGTCGCCCTGCTGGTCGGCGCCGACCGGGCAGTCGACCTGCTCGACAAGAGCGGCGGGAATCCACTGCTCGTCACCGAGCTCGCCCGGGGTGACGAGATCTCCCTGCGGGAGGCCGTCGCGGCCCGCTGGCGAACCACCGGGGAGGCCGGCACCACGCTGCAGGCCGCCGCGGTGCTCGGCGCGGTCATCGACCTCGACCTCTTGGCCGCCACGCTGGACTGCTCCCCCCTCGACGTTCTCGAGCACCTCGACGTCGGCCTGCGGCAGGCCCTCCTCGTCGAACGCGACGCACGCCTCACGTTCCGGCACGAGCTCGTCCGCCTCACCCTCGAGGCCGCGGCCGGGCTGGCCCGCCGCGCCTGGTTGCACCGACGAGCCAGCGCGGTGCTGGGGTCACGTCCGGACTCGAACCCACTGGAGCTGGCACGCCACGCCCGAGCCGGTGGTGACCGGGCGGTGACGGCCTGCGCGCTGGCGCGCGCCGCCGAGCTTGCCCAGGCGCGACTCGACCTCGCCGGCGCCGAACGCCTGCTGGACGAGGCACTAGCGACCGACATGACCACGCCTCTGCTGCTCCGGCGCAGCCGCGTGCGGATGGCCCGCGGCGACCTCGCCGGTGCCGACGAGGACGCCGAGGCCGCGAGGGCCACCGACGACACCGGCGAGGCGCTCGAGCTGCGCGCCTGGGTCGCCCGCAACCGGCACGACCTGGACGGCGCCATCCGTCTCGGGCGGGCGGCGGCCGATGTCGCTACGGACCCTGCGGTGCGTTCCAGCAGCCTGATCGCGGTCGCCTTCGGGCACCGAGGCAACGGCGACCTGCGCCGCGCCGACGCCGTGCTCGCGCAGGCCGCGGGTGGTCCCGCCGACCTGGGCCTGCCCGCCTGGACCGGCGTGCTGCGGGTGCACCAGGGCCGCCCGGCCGAGGCCCTGGCGACGCTCGAGCCAATGCTGGGCGTCGACGCGCGGCGCGGCGTCCAGGCGTTCTGGGTCGAACACACCCTGCAGATGACCGCCCACGCCTACGGCCTGCTGGGTCGGGCCGCCGACGCGCTGCGGGTTCTCGACCGGCTGGAGCAGGAGCTCCGGCGCCGCGGCACGGAGGTGAGGTACGCCGGCCTTCCACACACCTATCGCAGCTGGGTGCTGCGCAACCTCGGCGACCCGGACGCGACACAGGTCGCACACGCAGGCCTCGAGGTGGCGGGATCCCAGGAGATCCTGGCCCAGTCCCACCTGGACCTGGCCGACTGCCTGCTCCGTGCGGGTGACCTGACCGCGGCGGCGGCCCGACTGGACCGGGCGGCCTCCGAGTCCGGCACCCGTGCGTTCCACAACAAGTGGCGCTTCGACCAGCGGCGCTCCCTCCTGTTCGCCCGGCTGGCGCTAGCCGAGCGGGACGCCGCGGTCGCGCTCGAAGCGGCCGAACCCGTGATCGCGGGCGCCGAGGCCCGCGGCGACGCGCGGTACGTCGTGCTTGCCCGCCTGGTGCGCGCGACGGCGTCGGCACGGCTCGGCATTCCGGTCGACGCGGCCGAGCTGACCGCCGACCTCGACGCCCTCGCCGGCCTCGCTGCCCTGGAGGGCTGGTGGCTGGCCATGGACGTGGCCGACGCGACCGGCTCTGGCCACGCCCGGGCCGTGGCCACTGCTCTCGCCGAGCACGTGGCCCGCGAGGCCGACGGCCGTGCAGAGTCGTTCCGCGCGGTCGTCGCGCACCGGTCCGCGCCCTAAAACCTAGGAGAACGCGACCGCCTCGACGACGACGGGGGCGAACCTCTCGTCGGTTCGGGTCACTGCCGCAATGGCGTCGGCGACCAGCGCCGCGCGGACGCCGTGGTCCATCGTGTCGACGAAGCCGTGCAGGTGCGGGACGGCCAGGCGGTAGCGAACGACGTCGGCCGGGTCGGTGAGCCCGACGTCGACCTGCGCCTCGGTCACCGCCCAGCTGCTGAAACCGGCGGCCTCGAGGGCGTTGCTCAGCAGCCCCGATCCCCCGATCGCCTCGGCCCGGACCTGCAGCTCGGCGTACCAGTCCGGCGCCACGTAGCCGTACCTTGCGGCGACGCGGTCGACAGCGCTCTTGGCGGACGCGCGGTCCGACGAGAACGTCGAGACCAGCACGGCTCCCCCGGACCTGGTGACCCGGCACAGTTCTGCCAGTCCCGCCACGGGGTCAGGCAGGTGGTTGACGACGAAGGCGGCGGCGACGACGTCGAACGCGTCGTGGCGGAAGGGCAGAGCAGTGATGTCGGCGGTCACGGCCGGGCAACCCCCGAACGCCGCCATGTCGTGCTCGCGATCCGAGGCGACGACGGTTGCGCCGTCGGCCCGCAGCGCGTCGCCCGCGACGCCGGAGCCGGCACCGGCATCCAGAGCGAGCGCACCCACGAGTGCCACCGGGCATTGGTCGACCAGGTGCCGCGCGAGTGGGCCGTAGACGAGCGCCGCGTCGGCAGCCCAGAGCTCGGCGAGCCCGGCGTACTGCGTCACAGCCGGTGCGACCCGACGAGGAGGAGCTCGATGGCTGTGGTGCGGCTCATGAGCACACCGTCCTCGGCGTGCGTTGCACCGTCCTTGCAACGGCAGCTCACCAGCGGTGCAAGGACGCTGCAAGGACCGTGGACGAGTCTCGGCCTCGCCGGGCGAGATCCGCTCGGTGACATCACCGAGGAGGACCCATGACCACCACCATTGCACCCGCCGAGCAGAAGAACTTCGCCAACCCGGACGAGACGCGCGCCTTCGAGCACGGCGTCGTCGAGCTGCTCGAGATCGGCGGCGCACAGATCGGCCGACTCACCCTCCAGCCCGGCTGGCGCTGGTCCGAGCACGTCAAGCCGATCGCCGGGACCGACCTCTGCGAAGCACCACACTTCCAGTACCACGTCCAGGGCACGCTCCGCGTCCAGATGGCCGACGGCAGCGAGTTCGACGCCGTGCCCGGCGACGTGACGGCCCTCCCGGAGGGCCACGACGCTTGGGTCGTCGGCGACGAGCCGGTCGTGGTCGTGGACTGGTGGGGCGCCTCGAACTATGCCAGGGGGTGAGCCCTCAGTTGAGGATGCGCATGTTGGCGGGCACGCCGCCGCCCCGGTGGACCTCCTCGACGAGCTCCTGCAACGCGGTGAGGGCGACGTTCTGGGACAGCGGACCGTACGACGTGCGGGCCACGCCGTTGGCCTCCTGCCAGTCGCGCGACGGCATGCCGGGGATGCCGATGGTCGTGAGCCGGTTGGCGCCGAACGCCTCGACGAGCGTGCCGATCTGCTCCTCGTCGAGCCTGGCCGGCACGAAGACCACCGGGGCGCCGGCGTCGAGGTAGGCCCGGCCGCGCTCGATCGCGAGCGCGAGGCTGTCTGCCGGGTCGGCCCCCCGGTTGAGGTGGAACGCGTCGGTGCGGGCGTTCAGGACGAAGTCGACTCCCTCGTCCTCGGCCACCTTCATGATGTCCTCGACCTGCTTGGCCGCCTCGGCCAGCGGCTTGAGCTGGTCCTCGATGTTGGCGCCGACGACGCCCAGGCCGATGGCCCGGCGGATGGTCTCGGGCGCGTTGCCGTAGCCACCCTCGAGATCCGCGGTGACCGGCAGGTCGGTGCTGTCCACGATCCGCTTGATGTGTGCGAGGTGGAGGTCGAGCGGGATCTTCTCGCCGTCCTCGTAGCCGAAGGCCGCGGCGATCGAGTGGCTGGCCGTGGCCAGCGCGGCGGTGCCGTGGACCGCGGCCACCGTCCGCGCCGTGATGACGTCCCACACGTTGACGACGGTCAGCAGCGTGTCGTCGCGGTGGAGGCGCAGCAGCTCGGCGCCCTTGGTCCTCGTGGTCTCCTCAGCTGTCATGTGCCTCAACGTACCGACGGGCCCTAGGCCCATTGCCGACGCATCACGGTGCTCGCCTCGAACGGGTCGGTCCCCTGGTTGGCTGCCAGGATCCCCTGCCCCACGGGAGAGCCCGTATAGACCGTCTCGCCTCCGCCGACCCAGTGGTCCCACGCCTTCGCGTACGCCGCGGCCCGCTCGGCGTTGACGCCCAGCACGGTCGGGACCGCGTGATAGACGACTCCGTCGCTGCGGATCCTCCCGAACCCAGCCATCAGCGCCGACCAGCGCTCAGCCCAACGACCGACCGCGCCCTCGCGGACGTGCGGCGTGCGGATCCACCGGGGGATCAGGTACCGCGGCAGGGCGATCGGCGACACCGCCTCCTCGAGTGCCGTCACGAACGTCTCCGCCTCGACCTCGGAGACGTCGCGGAGCAGGCAGCGGTACTCGCCGTCATGATCGACCACCACCTCGACCGACTCCGAGCCCCGACGGGTGAGGCCCGCACCCAGGAGCCCGTCGGCCACCGCCGAGGCGACCCGGACGACCGACGGCGAGGTCTGCGCCGCTTCGAGCAGCTCCCGACCTCGCGAGAAGTGGCTGCGCACCCGCGCGTACGCCGCGGCACCACCGAGCAGCACCGCACCGGCCAGGATCGGGACGGCCCCGACCGCGATCGAGACCAGCCCGGCCACGACCGCGGCGCCGGTGACCAGCGACGCAGCCCGGTCCCGGACCACGTGGGTCCGGATGCCGCGCAGCTCGGCGGCGTCTGGCCGCAGCACGACCTGGGCCGCCTCCTTCCCGAGACCGAACCCACCCCCGCCGGGCAGCCCACGCTCCTTGATCCGGATGGTCGGCACCGTCGAGTCGACGTAGGGCTGCCCGACCTGCCACTGCTCGCGGATCAGGGCGCGCTGCTCGCTGCGCAGCAGGGCGCGGGCGTTGGCCGCCGCGAACTCGCTGACCGGTGGCGGGACGAACGGCGAGAAGGTCGGGTCGAGGTGTGCGACGCCATCGACGATCTGGCCCGCGACGTCGAGCCCCATGAACCCGGCATGCTTGCGGACCAGCCGGTCCCAGTCGTTGCCGCCCTTGGGGTGGCTGTCGGTGACGCAGACCAGCGACCAGTTGACCGCGACCTTCTCGGGCCACAGCGGGTCCGAGCGCAGCGCCCGGCCGCGGGTCTGGACGACACTGGTGATCGTGGTGACCGCGGTGACGTCGGCCAGGCCGGTGATGCGCTTGGCGTCCCAGCCCTCACCGAGCAGCGCCCGGGTGCCGACCAGGACCTTCGTGCGGCCGTCCTCGAAGTACGTCGTCACCAGCGCGACCCAGTCGCGGCTCTCCCACGGGCCGACCAGGCTGCTGAGCGTCGTCGTCGACCCGGTGAGCGGCTCGACGCGCAGCTTGTCGGCCAGGGTCCTGTCGGGCAGCCACTCCTTGAACGCCAGCAGTGTGCCGGGGGCGCCGGCGACGGTCTTGCCCGTCACCAGCATCGGGGCGAGCAGCCCGGTCTCCGCGCCCTCGACCAGGGCGAGGAGCATGGCGTGCGCCGAGCCCGACTGCTGGTCGATGACGCCGGTGAGGTCGGCGGGCAGGGTCGCACCGGCCCGCTCGTGGTCGCACAGGACCAGCATCCGGAGCCCGTCGGCCAGGTTGCGGTGCTCGGCCCCGACGATGGCCACCACGGCGTCGGTCTTGGACTCACTGCGCGCGAGCACCCGGTCCACCGGGCTGCGGCCTCGTCGAATCCCGCGCTTGGTCCACTGGTAGCCGACCGACGGCAGGGCGCGGCGGACCGCCTCGACGACCTGCTCGTCCTCCAGCGTCCCGGTCCTGGTCAGGTGTCCGCCCAGCCAGTCGTCGATCAGCAGGCACCAGTCGTCGGCGGTCGGGGGCGTGCGGTGCTCCTCGGCCAGGCGGGCGCCGGGTGGGAGCCGGAGCATCCCGACGTGGTGCAGCCTGAGGACGGCCCGGCACACCTCGGGCTGCTCCTTGAGCAGGTTGAACCACGGCACCGTCGTCGCCACGAACCGCGAGTCGAGCCAGTTGAGGAACGGGATGGACCCGAACGCCGGGGCGGACAGCTGGGTGATCAGCTCCTGGAACCGGGACGCCTCCTCCTTCAGCCAGTCGTTCTCCTGCGGCGTGGGCGTGGTGAGCCAGGCCAGCTCGACGTACGGCGCCAGGTCGCCGACCTTGACCACGGCCGGGATGCTCGCGCGGTAGAGCGGCGTGCCGAACAGCTCGTCGACCAGCAGTGACTGGTCCGCGGACAGGGCCTCGGGTGGCGTCGCGGTGAGACCGAGCACCATCGCGTCGGGGAGCTCGTCGAGCAGCTCCCCCAGGAGCCGTCCCCAGACCTCGAGCAGGTGGTGGCACTCGTCGAGAACCAGCAGCAGCGGACCGGCGACCTTGAGCTGCTCGACGAAGGCGCGTCCGTTCTCGTGCAGGCGCGAGAGGAGCGGAGCGGGCGGTGGCTGTGCCACCGGAGGTTCCACCGATTCGGTGGCTGGGGCACCGCTGCTGCCCGGCGGCACCCCGTCGTCGTCCACCTCCGCGTCCGGGTCGAACACGGCCAGCGCCTGGTAGGTCAGCGCGGTGACCGTCATCGAGAGCGACCGGTCCGTGCCGACGTCGAGGCCGAGCTCGCGGGCGGAGCGTTGCCACTGACCCTGGATGGCCGTGTTGGGACCCAGGACGACGGCGCGCCCGACCGCTCCGGCCGCGATCCGGTCCTGGATCGAGACCAGGCCGACGAACGTCTTGCCCGCCCCGGGCGGCAGCGCCACCCACGCGCGGCGGCTCCCCGCCGCCCAGGCGCCATCGAGCGCGTCGAGCGCCTCCTTCTGGTGGACCCGGAGCTTCATTCCCAGAACACCCGGTCGACCACCCCACGGGACTGGCGCATGGTCCTCAGCAGGTCGTTGACCATCTCGTCGGTCGCACCGGCCGGGTACCCCAGGATCGCTGCGACCGCGGCCCGGTCCCGGATGTCGTGCGGCAGCTCCTCGCTCCCCGAGCCCTTCACCAGCGTGATCGCGTTGCGAACCCGACTCACGGTCCGCCAGCCCGAAGCCAGCACCTCGGCGTCGGCGGTCTCGAGCAGCCCGGCCGCGCGGGCCGCCGTGAGCGCCTCCAGGGTGCGCGGCGTGCGCAGCCCCGCCACAGCGCCCGCGTGGCGCATCTGCAGCAGCTGCACCGTCCACTCGATGTCGGCGAGCCCGCCCCGACCGAGCTTGAGGTGGCCCTTGGGGTCGGCACCGCGCGGCAGCCGCTCCTTGTCCACCCGCGCCTTGATCCGGCGCACCTCGATGACGTCGTGCTGGCTGATCCCGCCTTCGGGGTAGCGCAGCGGGTCGATGAGCTCTTCGAACCGGCGGCGCAGGTCAGGGTCCCCCACGACCGCGTCCGCGCGGAGCAGTGCCTGTCCCTCCCACGGCTCGGACCACTTGGCGTAGTAGGCGGCGTACGAGTCGAGCGTCCGGACCAGCGGCCCCTGGCTTGCCCCTCGGGACGCAGGTCGGCGTCGACCTCGAGGGCGGGGTCCTGACCGGGCAGCGAGAGCAGGCGACGCAGCTCGAGGGCGACGGCCTGGGCGAACGAGGACGCGTCGTGCGGGTCCACGCCGGGCAGCGGGTCGTGCACGAAGAGCACGTCCGCGTCGCTGCCGTACGACAGCTCGAAGCCGCCGTAGCGACCCATCGCCACGATCGCCATCCGGGTCGGAGCCTGGTCAAGCGACTTCGCGACGCGCACCGCCTCGGTGGCAACAGCGAGCGTCGCCTCCAGCGTGGCGTCGGTCAGCCGCGACAGCCCGGCACCGACGTCGGCGACGTCGGTGAGACCCACCAGGTCACCGGCGGCGATCCGGAACAGCTCGCGACGTCGTACGGCGCGGATCGCCCGGACCGCCTTCTCGACGTCGCCCTGACGATGTCCGGCGGAGAGCATCTCCTCGGTCAGCGTCTCGGCGGACATCGGCTGGAGGGTCTCCCCCAGCATCCGAACGCCCTGCGGCTCGCGCTCCAGCAGGTCGGTGGCGTAGCGCGAGGTGCCGAGCAGCGTGGCGAGGCGCTGGGCGACCTCACCCTCGTCGCGCAGCGTCTTCAGGTACCAGGGCGATCGTGCCGAGGGACTCGCTGATCCGCCGGAACCCGAACAGCCCGGCGTCCGGGTCCGGAGCGTCGGCGAACCACTCGAGCATCGCCGGCAGCAGGGTCCGCTGGATGTTGGAGGTCCGGGTCACACCGGCCGTCAGCGCCTCGAGGTGGCGCAGCGCACCGTCAGGGTCGGCGAAGCCGAGCGCGGCCAGCCGGTCGACCGCAGCCTCCAGGGACAGCCGGGCCTCGGGGCCCGGCAGCCGGGCGACCGCCGAGAGCAGCGGGCGGTAGAAGAGCTTCTCGTGCAGCCGGCGCACCTCGCGGCGGTGGTGCTGCCAGGTCTTGTCGAGCGTGGCGACCGGATCCTTGACGAAGCCCAGGCTTCGACCGAGCCGGCGCAGGGACGGCTCGTCCTCGGGGACCACGTGGGTGCGCCGCAGCTGGTAGAGCTGGATCCGGTGCTCGAGGGTGCGCAGGAAGGCGTAGGCCTCGTGCAGCGCCTCGCCGTCCTCGCGCCCGACGTAGCCGCCGCGGGTGAGCTCGGCGAGCGCGCTCAGGGTCGTGGGCGGCCGGATCCGCTCGTCGGCCCGGCCGTGCACGAGCTGGAGCAGCTGGACGGCGAACTCGACGTCGCGCAGACCGCCCGAGCCCGAGCTTGAGCTGCCGCTCGGCCTGGTTGGCCGGGATGTGCTCGAGCACCCGGCGCCGCATCGCCTGCGTGTCCTCGACGAACCCGTCGCGCTCGGCCGCGCTCCACACCATCGGCGAGACCATCTCGACGTACTCGCGGCCCAGCGCGAGGTCGCCGGCCACCGGCCGCGCCTTGAGCAGCGCCTGGAACTCCCAGGTCTTGGCCCAGCGCTCGTAGTAGCCGCGGTGGCTGGCGAGCGTGCGCACCAGAGGCCCGGCCTTGCCCTCCGGGCGCAGGTTGGCGTCGACCGGCCAGATCGTGCCCTCGGCGGTGTGGTCCGAGCAGACCTGCATCAGCTGGCTGGCCAGCTGGGTCGCCGCGCGGGCCGCCACGGTGTCGTCGACCCCGGCCACGGGCTCGTAGACGAAGATGACGTCGACGTCGGAGACGTAGTTGAGCTCGTGGCCGCCGCACTTGCCCATCGCGATGACAGCCAGCCGCGCGGACGCCGCTGCCTGCTCGCCCACCCGCGCCCGGGCCACGGCCAGGGCGGCCTCGAGCGTCCCGGCCGCCAGGTCGGAGAGCTCGGCCGCGGCGTCGTCGACAGCCGAGGTCGTGGGCCAGGTCGCGGGACGCGAGGCGCAGCAGCACCCGGCGGTACTCGACCCGCAGCGCGTCGACGGCGGCGGCGTCCGGCTTCGTCGCTGTCGGGCAGCGCTGCGTGCGGGTCGGCGCCGACGGCCTCGAGCAGCCGCTCCCGGACGGCGTACGCCGCCGGGCGGGTCGAGCCCAGCGTCGGGTCGCTCAGCTCGCGCCAGTGCTCGGGGTGGCGGCAGAGGTGGTCGGCGAGGGCCGCGCTGGCACCGAGCACGCTGAGCAGCCGCATCGCGGTGCCCTCGTCGTCGGCGACGGCGCGGAGCATCGTCGCCCGGTCCGGGGCCACCTCGACGAGCCGGCAGAGCTGGGCCAGCGCCTGGTCGGGGTCGGCGGTGCGGGCGAGCAGCGCAACCAGCGGTTCGGCCGCCTCACCCAGGAGCGCGACGTGCTGCTCGGCAAGGTCGGCGTCCACGAAGCCGAGCCGGGTGAGATGCCCCTTGGTCGTGGTCGGGCGGCTCATGCCCTGTCGCTCGAGCCTTGGGCGCGCCGGTGCTGGTGGACCAGTCGGGCGAAGCCTTCGGCGAACGGCCGCCATGCCTGGTCCAGCTCTGGCCGGGCCGCCTCGATCTCGGCCAGGATCGCCTCGGCGTCCAGGCCGCGGTCGGCCAAGGCGGTCCGCTCGTCGTCGGTGACCCACGCGCCGACGATCGTCTCGTCGACCTCGGGGTGCAGCTGGACGCCCCACATCGCCGGGCCGAAGCGGGCGGCCTGGACCTCGCCGTCGGCGGTCGCGGCCAGCACGGTGGCGCCGTCGGGCAGAGCGGTCGACGACGTCGTAGTTCCACTGGACCCCGCGCACGGGTCCGACGAGCGTCCCGAGCAGTGGGTCCGCGGCGGCCTCCGGCGTCGAGGCCAACCTCGAGCAGGCCGATCTGCTGCCCGCGCGGGTTGCGCCTCGACACACCGCCCAGGGCCGACGCGGCGAGCTGGTGGCCCAGGCAGATCCCGAGGGTGGGGACGGCACGCCCCGAGCCGCGCGGATCAGGTCCTTGGTCGGTGTCAGCCACCAGTGCTGGTCGTCGTCGGCGGCACCCATGGCGCCGCCGAGCACCAGCAGACCGTCGTACCCGTTGAGGTCCGCGGGCAGCTGCTCGCCGGCGTATGGACGGCGGACGTCGAGCTCGCAGCCGGCCTCGAGCAGCCAACGTCCGACGTGCCCGGGCGGGCCGTCGGCCTCGTGCTGCACGACGAGCACCCGCGGACCGGTCACGTCATCAGCTCCGGGTCGTCGCGCAGCAGCGCGAGGACCAGGACGGCAATGCCGAGCACGATCATCGCCCAGCCGAGGATCCCGGTCGCCAGCAGGAACCCCGAGACCAGCACCACGGCACCGGTCGCGACGGCGGCCCTCTTGGCGGTGCGGTCGCGGACCGGCAGCGCGCGGATCGCGAGGGTCGTGACACCGAGCTGGGTGATGCCGAGGACCCCGAGCACGACGCCGAAGCCCCTGAACTCCGTGGCGGCGAAGAGCAACGTCCACGCGGCCAGCAGCGTGAGCATGGCGCCCAGCACGACCACCGCGCGGAGCACCAGGCGGAGCCGACGCTCGCGGTCCGCGCCGTAGACGACAGTCACGACGCTCAGAGGACCGGCAGCATCCGGTCGCGCTCGAAGGCGGAGACCTGGCCGCGGTACTCGTCCCACTCCGCCCGCTTGTTGCGCAGGAAGAAGTCGAAGACGTGCTCGCCCAGGGTCTCGGCCAGCAGCTCGGACCGCTCCGCGATCTCGATCGCGTCGTTGAGGCTCTTGGGCAGCGGGTGCGATGCCCAGGACTGGTCCGCTCGCGCTCGGTCAGCGACCACACGTCGTCCTCCGCCTCGCGCGGCAGGTCGTAGTCACTCCTCGATGCCCTTCATCCCGGCGGCGAGAATCACGGCGAACGCGAGGTAGGGGTTGCAGGCCGCGTCGATGGTGCGCAGCTCGATCCGGGTCGACTGCCCCTTGATGCGGCTTGTACATCGGCACCCGGATCATCGCCGAGCGGTTGTTGTGGCCCCAGCAGATGTACGACGGGGCCTCGCCGCCGAACATCAGCCGCTTGTAGCTGTTGACCCACTGGTTGGTGACCACGCTGATCTCGGGGGCGTGGCGCGAGGATCCCGGCGATGAACTGCCGGCCGGTCTTGGAGAGCTGGTACTCCGACACCGGCCTCGAAGAAGGCGTTGCTGGTCGCCCTCGAACAGCGAGACGTGGGTGTGCATGCCCGAGCCGGGGTGGGTCGTGAACGGCTTCGGCATGAACGTCGCCCAGATGCCCTGGCTCAGCGCGACCTCGCGGATGACGGTGCGGAAGGTCATCATGTTGTCGGCGGTGGAGAGCGCGTCGGCGTAGCGCAGGTCGATCTCCTGCTGGCCCGGGCCGCCCTCGTGGTGGCTGAACTCCACCGAGATCCCCATCGACTCGAGCATCGGTGATCGCCTCGCGGCGGAAGTCCGCGCCCTTGCGACTGTGCGGTGTGGTCGAAGTAGCCGCTGCGGTCGACCGGGACCGGCTCCTCGCCGGGGTCGGGAGCGTCCTTGAACAGGTAGAACTCGATCTCGGGGTGCGTGTAGAACGTGAACCCCTTGTCGGCAGCCGCGGCCAGGGTCCGCTTGAGGACGTAGCGCGGGTCGGCGTACGACGGGCTGCCGTCGGGCATCACGATGTCGCAGAACATCCGCGCCGTGCTCGGGCCCTCGCCGCGCCACGGCAGGATCTGGAACGTCGACGGGTCGGGCTTGGCGAGCATGTCGGACTCGTAGACCCGGGCGAAGCCCTCGATCGCGGAGCCGTCGAAGCCGATGCCCTCGGCGAAGGCACCCTCCAGCTCGGCCGGTGCGACCGCCACCGACTTGAGGAACCCCAGCACGTCGGTGAACCACAGCCGCACGAACCGGACGTCCCGCTCCTCGAGTGCGCGGAGCACGAAGTCTTCCTGCTTGCCCATGGCGCGAGCGTAGCGAGCGTCGCCGCGCGATTCGTCTGTGGTCCGCTGGGTCTTCCCATGCTCGGCCTTGCAGACGAATCGCCGGGCCTCAGCTGCTGGGCACGTTCTCCAGCTCGGCCAGCCACGCGGTCGGGCTCGCGTCCGACGGCATCCGCCAGTCGCCGCGCGGCGACATCGTGCCTCCGGCCGCGACCTTGGGGCCGTTGGGGAGCGCCGACCGCTTGAACTGGCTGGAGAAGAAGCGGCGGACGAACACCTCGAGCCAGTGCCGGACCTCGCCGAGGTCGTAGGCCACGCGCTTCGCGTCCGGGAAGGCCGGAGGCCACTCTCCGGCGCTCGCGTCCCGCCAGGCGTGCCAGGCCAGGAAGGCGATCCGGCTGGGCCGGGAGCCGCGGCGGATCACGTGGTAGAGCGTGAAGTCCTGAAGGTTGTAGGGCCCGACCGAGGTCCTCGGTCGACTGCCTGGCTTCTTGCCCTCCTCCGTCCGGGATCAGCTCGGGAGTGATCTCCTGCTCGACGATCTCGCGGAGCAACCCGTTGGTGTCCTCGTCGAACTCGCCGTGGTCGGACTACCCAGCGGATGAGGTGCTGGACGAGCGTCTTGGGGACCCCGGCGTTGACGTTGTAGTGGGACATCTGGTCGCCGACGCCGTAGGTGCACCAGCCCAGCGCGAGCTCGCGAGAGGTCGCCGGTGCCGACCACGATGCCGCCGCGGTGGTTGGCCAGGCGGAACAGGTAGTCGTAGCGCAGGCCGGCCTGCACGTTCTCGAACGTGACGTCGTAGACCGGCTTGCCGTCGGCGAACGGGTGGTCGAGGTCGGCGAGCATCTGGCGCGCGGCCGCGGTGATGTCGATCTCCTCGAACGTGACGCCCAGCGACTTGGCCAGCCGAGTGGCGTACGCGCGTGGTCTGGTCGCCGGTCGCGAAGCCCGGCATCGTGAAGGCGTGGATGTCGCTGCGCGGTCGACCGAGCCGGTCCATCGCCCGGGCGGCGACGATCAGGGCGTGGGTCGAGTCGAGCCCGCCGCTGACCCCGATGATCGCCTTCGGTGTGCCGATGTGCGGCCAGCCGCTGCTCGAGGCCGGAGACCTGGATGTTGTAGGCCTCGTAGCAGTCGAGCGCGAGCCGCTCGGGGTCGTCCGGCACGAACGGGAACCGGTCGACCTTGCGGCGCAGCCCGATGTCACCGGTCGGCGGCTGGAGCTCGAACTCGACGGTGCGGAACTCGCCGATCCGGGCGTCATGGGTCCGCCGGTTGTCGTCGTGGGTGCCCTGCCGGATCCGCTCCTGGCGCAACCGGTCGAGGTCGACGTCGGCGACCGTCATCCGGGGACCGTCGGGGAACCGCTCGCCCTCGGCGAGCAGGTCACCGCACTCGTAGACCATGGTCTGGCCGTCCCAGCGACAGGTCGGTGGTCGACTCGCCCTGGCCGGCGGCCGCAAAGACGTACGCCGCGTTGCAGCGCGCGCGACGCGGACCGGACGAGGAGCCGCCGGTCCTCGGCACGCGACACCGTGATCGGGCTGCCGGAGAGGTTGGCCAGCACCGTCGCGCCGGCCAGGGCCGCCTCCGCGCTCGGCGGGATCGGCACCCACATGTCCTCGCAGATCTCGACGTGCAGCGCGAGGTCCGGGATGTCGGTCGCCCGGAAGATCAGGTCCGGTCCGAGCGGGATCGTCTGGCCGTTGACGGTGATCGTGGCGGCACGCCGGTCATCGCCGGGGGCGAAGTGCCGGCGCTCGTAGAACTCTCGGTAGGTGGGGAGGTAGACTCTTGGCCGAGACGCCGAGGATCCGGCCGCGGTGGATGACGACCGCGCAGTTGAGGAGCCGCGTCCCGTGCACGAGTGGGGCGCCCACGACCAGCACCGGCCGCAGGTCCGCCGACTGCGTCTCGACCTCGGCGAGCGCCGCGAGCGTGGCCTCGAGCAGGGTGTCCTGCATGAGCAGGTCGTCGATGGCGTAGCCGGTGAGGCAGAGCTCGGGGAACACGGCCACCGCGACGCCGTCCTCGTGAGCCTCCTGGGCCATCGCGATGACCTGCGCGGCGTTGGCCGCGGGGTCGGCGACGGTCACCGGCAGCGTGCACGCCGCGACCCGCGCGAACCCGTGCGCGTACGCCGAGTAGAAGTCCACGCGTCGAGTCTAGGAGCGCGGAGGCCCGAACCGATGAGTCTGCGCCGACTTGGGGGTCTCATCGCGCATGACCATCACGCCCGGCACCACCAGCATCAACCCCTGCCTCTGGTTCGACAGCGAGCTCGAGGAGGCAGCGCAGTTCTACACCGCGATCTTCCCGAACTCCTCGGTCGGCCACATGACCCGCTACTCCGGCGCCGGGCCCGGTGAGCCCGGCACGGTGATGGCCGGTGAGTTCACGCTCGACGGGACGACCTTCCGCGGCATCAACGGCGGGCCGCAGTTCACGTTCAGCGAGGCCGTCTCGTTCTCGGTGAACTGCCAGGACCAGGCCGAGGTCGACCACTACTGGGACCGCCTGCTCGCCGACGGTGGCGAGGAGTCGGTGTGCGGGTGGCTCAAGGACCGGTTCGGCCTGTCCTGGCAGATCGTCCCCATCGGGGCCTACGACCTGTTCTCCGACCCGAACCCGGCCCGCGCCCGCGCCGCCACCGAGGCGATGTTCAAGCAACGCAAGATCGTGCTCGTCGAGCTTGAGGCGGCCGCCGACGCCGCGTCCTGACGCACAATCAGGAAGTGCCGCTCGTCGTCGCCTCCGCCAACGTCCAGGCATCCCTGAGCCGCGAACAGGCCCATGCGACGCTCGCCGCGGTCGTCGCCCTCGGTCCCGACCTCATCGGCCTGCAGGAGTGGCACCCCTGGTTCCCGTCGCGCTGGTGGCTGCTGCGTGGGTTCGCCGACTTCACCTGGTTCGCGCCCTGGCTGGGCGGCTGTGCGATCGGCGTCCGTCGCGACTCGGCTCGAGGTCCGAGGAGCGCCGCACCGCGTGGCTGAGCCGGCCCGGCCGCGCCGACCGGTCGGGCCGGTTCCTCGGTCTCGAGCCCCCGAGGCGCGCGAGTGTCGTGACGTGCGACGAGCTGAACTTCGTGGTCTACCACCTCGCCTCGCAGGTCCAGGGCGGCGACGACGCCTACCGTGCCGACCGCCCGCGGCTGGTCGCCCGGCACCGGCGCGAGGCCGCCGCGCTGCGGGAGCTCGTCGCGGGTCTGGACGGGCCGACGTACGCGGGTGGCGACTCGAACTTCCACGGCTTCCGGATCCCGGGGCTGATGTCGGCGTGGGACGCCCCCGACCGGACCTCCGGGACCCACGGCGCGCGCCGCCAGATCGACGACATCCACGCTCCGGCCGCACCGGCCGACGTGGTCACCGTGCAGACTCCGAGCGATCACCTCGCGGTGGTGGCGACGTACGCGTGACGACCGACACAGGATCCCGCGGGCCCAAGCGCCGATAGCCTGACCAGATGAGCGAAGAGGCCGCACCGTACGGCTCCGGCCCGGCAGCACCCACGGCGCCGGTCAAGAGGGTGCGGACGCACCACCTGCGCGAGATGAAGGAGCGCGGGGAGAAGTTCACGATGCTCACGGCCTACGAGCAGTACGCCGCACAGACCTTCGACGAGGCCGGCATCGACATCCTGCTGGTCGGCGACAGCGCCTCCAACAACGTCTATGGCAACGAGACCTCGATCCCGGTCACCGTCGACGAGCTCATCCCACTCACCCGCGGGGTCAGCCGCGCGACGAAGCGCGCACTCGTCGTCGGCGACCTGCCCTTCGGGAGCTACCAGGCGAGCCCCGAGCAGGCCTACCTGACTGCGGTCCGCTTCATGAAGGAGGGCGGCGCCCACTGCGTCAAGCTGGAGGGCGGCGTCGAGATGGTGCCGCAGATCGAGAAGCTCAGCCGTGGGGGAATCCCGGTGATGGCCCACATCGGCTTCACCCCGCAGAGCGAGCACGCCCTCGGCGGCTACCGGGTCCAGGGACGCGGCGAGTCTTCTGCCCGCGTCCTGGCCGATGCAGAGGCCATCCAGGACGCTGGCGCCTTCGCCGTGGTCATGGAGATGGTGCCCGGCGAGGTGGCCGGCGAGATCACGCGCAAGCTCCGTATCCCGACCATCGGCATCGGCGCCGGCAACGAGACCGATGGCCAGGTGCTCGTGTGGCAGGACGCCTTCGGCCTGCGCACCGGCCGGATGGCGAGGTTCGTCAAGCAGTACGCCGACGTGCACGGCGTGCTCCTCGATGCGGCCCGCGCCTACGCCGACGACGTCAGGGCCGGCACCTTCCCCGGGCCCGAGCACACCTTCTGACCGCTGGCGGACAGATACGGTGCAGCCATGCGCCTGCTCCCCCCGGTCGTCGCCGCCGTCCTCGCGGCCACCCTCACCACCGTCCCCGCCCTGGGCGCGCTCGCTCCGGAGCCGTCCAAGCCCTCGGTCACCCCGGCGGCGAAGAAGGTCCCCGCCCTCAAGGTCAAGAAGCTCGCGACCGGCCTCGACCTGGTCTGGGACATCCAGCCGATCGGCCGGTCGACGTACCTGTTCACCCAGCGCGACCGGGCCACGCTGAGCACCTACGCCAAGGGCAAGGTCCGCAAGGTCAAGGGCTTCCCGAGTCGCAAGGTCTGGGTGTCGGGCGAGACCGGCCTTCTCGGCCTCGCCGTCGACCCCGACTACACGCAGAACCGGCGGATCTACACGTGCCAGGGGTGGCGCACGGGCGGTGGCCAGGACATCCGGGTGATCGCCTGGACGCTCGACGCCAAGGCCCGCAAGGTGACGAGCTCCAAGACGATCCTCAAAGGACTGCCGGTCAGCAGCGGCCGCCACGGCGGCTGCCGGCTCCTGATCGACGACGCGGGCTCGCTGATCGTGGGCACCGGCGACGCGGCGATCGGGACGAACCCGCGTGACCTCGACTCGCTCGGGGGCAAGACGCTCAGAGTCAACCGGGCGAGCGGAGCACCCTGGCCGAGCAACCCGTACGCGAACGCATCCGGCAACCGCCGCTTCGTGCACACCTACGGCCACCGCAACGTCCAGGGACTCGCCCAGCGCAACGACGGCACGCTGTGGTCGATCGAGCACGGCCCGGACCGCAACGACGAGATCAACCTGCTCGTCAACGGCGGCGACTACGGCTGGAACCCGGTCCCCGGCTACAACGAGTCGGTGCCGATGACCGACCAGAGCCTCCCCGGCGAGCAGGTCGCGGCGAAGTGGAGCAGCGGCTACCCGACGGTGGCCACGTCGGGCGGCACGTTCGTCTATGGATCCCAGTGGGGCGCCTACGACGGGGCGCTGGTGGTGGCCTGCCTGGCCGCCAGCCAGGCTCTGTTCTTCACCTTCGACGCCCAGGGCAACCTGAGCAAGCAGCGACTCCCGAAGGCGCTGGAGAGGTACGGCAGGCTCCGGACCTTCACCCTGACACCGGGAGGCGACCTGCTCGTGACCACCTCCAACGGCGGCGGCCAGGACCTGATCCTGCGGGTCAGGCCCGCCTGATCGAGCCGCGCCGGCCCTCGACGGCCACGCTCAGTCCTCGAGCACGTCGTCGTTCCACTTGGGGTCGTTGTCCCAGGCCTCGTTGCGCTCCTTGACCTTCTCGAGGGCCCGCGCGGCCTCCGCCTCCGTCGCGTAGGGCCCGAGCCGGTCCTTGTAGGCACATCCGTCCGGGCCCTCGACGGAACTGTGATTCAGGCACCACCAATACTTCGTCACACTCCCGAAACTATCGCGTGCGTGGGTCTTTGTAGGGTCGTGACATGAACGCCATGTTCGAGGGCTACGGCTCGGGTGGACCGGCGTACGACGAGATGTTCGACGGGACCGAGCTCCGGCCGCCGTACCGCCGCCTGCGGTCCTCGCTCGACGCGATGACCACGCCGGACCTGGTCGGCCGGGTCGAGGCGCTGCAGGCGAGCTATCTCGACCAGGGCGTCACCTTCGACATCGGCGGCGAGGAGCGGGCGTTCCCGCTCGACATCCTGCCGCGGGTCATCGAGATGGACACCTGGACCACGATCGACCGCGGGGTGCAGCAGCGGGTGCGCGCCCTCGAGCTCTTCCTGGCCGACGTGTACGACGCCGGTGAGGTCTTCGATGACGGGGTGATCCCCCGCGAGGTGATCGCGACGTCCTCGCACTACCACCGGGCGGCCGCCAACGTCCGCCCGCCCAACGGCGTCCGCGTGCACGTCTCGGGCATCGACCTGATCCGCGACAACGCCGGCGAGTTCCGGGTGCTCGAGGACAACGTCCGCGTCCCGTCCGGGGTCTCCTACGTCATCACCAACCGCCGCGCGATCTCGGCCGCGCTGCCAGAGACGATCTCCGAGCATCGGATCCGGCCGGTCGCCGCCTACCCGCAACGCCTGCTCGCCGCGCTGCGGGCCGCGGCGCCGGCCGGTGTCACCGACCCCACCGTGGTCGTGCTGACCCCCGGCGTCTACAACGGCGCCTACTTCGAGCACGCGCTGCTGGCCAGGACGATGGGCATCGAGCTGGTCGAGGGCCGCGACCTCGAGTGCCGTCGCGGCCGGGTCATGATGCGGACCACCAAGGGCCTCGAGCCGGTGCACGTGATCTACCGCCGGGTCGACGACGAGTTCCTCGATCCGGTGCACTTCCTCGCCAACTCGGTGCTCGGCTGCCCGGGCATGGTCGACGCGGCCCGCGCCGGCAACGTGACGCTGGCCAACGCGATCGGCAACGGGGTCGCCGACGACAAGCTCGTCTACACCTACATGCCCGACCTGATCCGCTACTACCTCACCGAGGAGCCGATCCTCCGCAACGTCGACACCTGGCGGATGGGTGAGCCCGCGGCCCGCGAGGAGGTCCTCGACCGCCTCCACGAGCTCGTGCTCAAGCCGGTCGACGGCTCCGGCGGCAAGGGCATCGTCATCGGCCCGGCCGCCACGCGCGCCGAGCTCGACGAGCTCCGGGTCAAGGTGCTCGACGACCCGCGGTCCTGGATCGCACAGCCGGTCGTCCAGCTGTCCACCGTCCCGACCTTCGTCGACGGCCGCCTCGGTGCCCGACACGTCGACCTGCGCCCGTTCGCGGTCAACGACGGCGAGCGGGTCTGGGTCCTCCCCGGCGGACTCACCCGGGTCGCTCTCGCCGAGGGTGAGCTCATCGTGAACTCCTCCCGCGGCGGCGGCTCCAAGGACACCTGGGTCCTCGCCGGCCCCACCCAGACCGACCGCGAGGAGCACGAGGACGCCGACCCGGCAGAAACTTCCGCGATCACCGCTGACCCGGCAGAAAGTCTCGGCCGGGTCGGCGGTGCCGCGCCACAGGAGCCCCAGCATCATGCTCCGGAGATGCCGAGCGGGCCCGTGCTCCGCGAGATGCAGTCCCAGGCCGAGCAGCAGCAGCAGGGCCGCGGCCATGAGGAGCGAGCATGCTGAGCCGGATCGCGGAGTCGATGTTCTGGATCGGGCGCTACGTCGAGCGCGCCGAGGACACCGCGCGCATCCTCGACGTCCAGACCCAGCTGATCCTCGAGGATGCCGGCATCGACGAGGAGATGACCTGTCGGTCCCTGCTCTCGATCATGGGCGTCGAGGACGAGGACCCCGAGGCCACACCCGTGCGGGTCGACATGGCCCAGATGCTCGACATGCTCTGCTACGACCCGGCCTCCCCGGTCTCGATCGCCTCCGCCTTCGGCGCGGCGCGCGAGAGCGCGCGCCGGGCCCGGGAGACGCTCTCGGTCCCGATGTGGGAGGCCATCAACACGACGTACCGGGCGATCCCGTCGGGCCAGTTCCACGCCCAGCGACCGCCGGTCATCTTCCAGTGGGTGCGCGAGCGCTCGGCCCTGATCAACGGCACGGCCGATGCCACCACCGTGCGTGACGAGGGCTGGCACTTCCTGATGCTCGGCCGCTGCGTCGAGCGCGCCGACATGACCTCGCGGCTGGTGGCCACCGCGGCGTCCTCCGGCGGCCTCGCGGCGCCGTGGACGACCACGCTGCGCGCCTGCGGCGCGTACGAGGTGTTCCTCCGCACCTACCGCGGTCTCGAGACCGAGCGCGGTGCCGCGGAGTTCCTGCTCCTCGACCGGCTGTTCCCCCGGTCGGTGGTCTTCGCCCTCAACCGCGCCGAGCAGTGCCTCGACAACCTCGAGTCGTCGGGTCAGCGGGCCGGGTTCCACAACGAGGCGCACCGGCTCCTCGGCCGGACCCGCTCCGAGCTGGAGTACCGCTCGCTCTCGGACCTGATGAAGGACCTGCCCACCCAGATGGAGCGGCTCCAGCGCGCCTGCGCCCAGGCCACCGAGGCGGTCACGCGTCGCTACTTCGCCGGGTCCGAGGCGCTCGTGTGGCAGGGGATCGAAGGGTGACTCGGTCATGAGGTGGGAGCGATGAGCATGTACCTGCGGGTGGTGCACACCACCGGCTACGAGTACGACGGCAAGGCGGTCGCGTCCTACAACCAGGCGCGGATGACACCGGTGACGACCTACGAGCAGATCGTCGTGCACAGCCGGCTGGAGGTGTCCCCGAAGCCGTGGACCTACGAGTACCGGGACTACTTCGGCACCCACGTCACCGCCTTCGAGGTGGTGGACCCACACGAGTCGCTCACGGTGACGGCGACCTCGACCGTGCAGACCAACCGCCCGGCGAGCGCACGGCCGACCACCACCTGGGACGCGATCCGGGAGGGCAAGGTCACCGACCGCTGGACCGAGTACCTCGCGCTCCCCCAGCTGGTCGCCCCGCCGGAGGACTTCGCCCGCCGCGTCGCGGCCCTCGCGGCCGACTCGGCGCTGCCGGGCGACGCAGCCCGGGCGCTGTGCGCCCTCGTCTCGGACGAGGTCGAGCACCGGCCCGGCTCCACCGATGTCCAGACCCCGGCCGCCGAGGCCTGGGGCCAGCGCGCGGGCGTCTGCCAGGACATGGTCCACCTGGTCATCGGGGGACTCCGCTCGATCGGCGTGCCGGCTCGCTATGTCTCCGGCTACTTCCACCCCTCCGCCGAGCCGGTCATCGGCGCGCACGTCACCGGCGAGTCGCATGCCTGGGTCGAGTGGTGGGACGAGGGGTGGCACCCGTTCGACCTCACCAACGCTCAGGAGCCCTCAGACCGGTACGTCGCCGTCGCCACCGGCCGCGACTACACGGACGTCAAGCCGCTGTCAGGCATCTACTCGGGGGCCGCGACGTCCCGGATGTTTGTCGAGGTCGAGGTCACCCGACTGGCCTGAGCGAGCCACCACTGCCACACTGACCGGGCGGATGGGCTGGCCGGGCGACCGCGTCGGCGTACTCCGGGGCAACCCGGGACGCCGCCGAGGAAGGTCCGGGCTCCACAGGGCGAGGTGGTGGCTAACAGCCACCCGGGGTGACCCGCGGGACAGTGCCACAGAGAACAGACCGCCTCGAGAGAGGTAAGGGTGAAACGGTGGTGCAAGAGACCACCAGCGGTCCGGGCGACCGGACCGGCTAGGCAAACCCCACCTGGAGCAAGATCGAACAGTGCACGACCGAGGGCTGCCCGCCCGAGTGCACGGGTAGATCGCTGGAGGGCACCGGCAACGGTGCTCCTAGATGGATGGTCGCCCACCGGGACCCGCAAGGGGCCCGGAGACAGAACCCGGCCTACAGGCCAGCCCGTCCGCACCACGCCTACTCACCTGGGAGACGTCTGACCTCAGGATGAGCCAAGCCACTCTCGTGCTGCTGCGACGAGGCAGTCGACGCCGATCCCGAGGGTGGGCTGAATGACGGGCGCGTAGCTCGGGGAGTGATTGGACGGCAGCCCGTCCATGACACTGACGATGCCGGCCAGGTCGTTGGCGCCGCCGAACGCCTCCGGGTCTGCGCCGCCGAGGAGCCAGAAGACGCAGGGTGCAGGCACGGCGGCGGCCAGCACGCCGACGTCCTCGCTCCCGGTGACCGGACCTGGGGTGACCACGTGACCGGTTCCGACCACGGACTCGAGCGCCGTCCAGGTTCTGGCTACGCCGTCGGCGTCGTTGACGAGCGCGGGCGCGGCTTCGATGGACTCGATCCTGGGTGGCTCGGGTGCGCGCGACGCGCTAGCCTCCGCCTTGACGATGCGGGTGATCGCGTCGAGAACCGCGACCCGGGTGTCGGCCCGGTACGTGCGAATGTTCAGCAACAGCTCGGCGGTCTCCGGGATGACGTTGGCCTTGGTGCCCGCGCGCAGTGCGCCCACGGTGAGCACCACGGTGTCGCCCCCGGCGACCTCACGGGAGACGATCGTCTGCAGCCGCACCACCGTCGATGCCGCCATGAGCACCGGGTCGATCGTGGCCTCGGGGCGAGATCCGTGACCGCCCACTCCGGTCAAGGTGATGCGCAGGCTGTCGGAGGCGGCGAACGCCGGACCCGCGGTCAGGCCGATCAGTCCGGCTGGCAGTGGAGCCACGTGCTGACCCAGCACGACGTCAGGGCGGGGTATGCGCGAGTAGAGGCCGTCGGCCACCATCGCGGCCGCGCCGCCGGCGACTTCTTCGGCGGGTTGGAAGAGGGCGACCAGAGTTCCCGTCCAGGACGGGTCCTCGGCCAGACGGGCCGCGGCGCCCATGAGGCACGTGACGTGGACGTCGTGGCCGCACGCATGCATGACAGGGACGTCGTGCCCGCCACCGTCGACGCCACGCGTCGTACTGGCGTAGGCGAGCCCGGTGGCCTCTTGAACGGGCAGTCCGTCCATGTCGGCACGCAGCAGGACGACCGGACCGTCGCCACGGCGCAGCACGCCCACGACGCCGGTGCCACCGATTCCCTCGTGGACCTCGTACCCTCGGGCCCTCAACCAGCCGGCGGCGATACCAGCGGTGCGATGCTCCGCGAACGACAGCTCGGGATGGGTGTGCAGGTCGCGGTAGACGTCCTCGAGTTGAGCGGCCAGGCCTGAGGTCGCGTCGGCGGGCGGCATGCTTCGGATGCTAGACCGTGGGTTCGCGGAGGGACTTGCAGAGCACCCGCGGCGATGCGCGGGCAAAGGTGCCCACGAGAACCAGTGTGATTCTGGTCTCGACACCCGGCGCCTTAGACGGTTGAGTGTGCGACCAGAGTGCCCACTTCGGGTGGGCCGATTCGAGGGAGTGCACGTCGATGTATCACTTCAAGCCCATCCCCGTCCTGGTCTCGGAGCGAGCCCAGTCGATGCCGGACGCGACGGCCCTGGAGTCGGTCTCCACGGGTGAGTCGATCAGCTGGCAGCAGCTGGACTATCGCTCCCGGGTGTGGGCCGCGGCCAACCTCCGCATGCGGGTCGAGGTGGGCGAGCGCATCGTCACGATGATGCCGAACACGCCGGAGGCCCTCTATGTGTGGCTTGGGGTGGCCTGGGTCCGCGCCGTCGAGGTGCCGATCAACACCGACTACCGCGGGGAGTGGCTCACGCACGCCATCAACACCGCGGACGCGCGCATCATCATCACCTCGCGTCGCTTCGCCCCCCAGCTGGCGTTGGTCGCCGAGAGCCTGCCCCACGTCCGCGTGGTCGTCATCTTCGACGCCGAGCCCGAGGACGAGCTCGACGCCCAGTTGACGGCGCGATTCCGCGTCGTCACCGGCTCGGAGCTGATGGCGAGCATCGAGCCCGCCGAGGACCTCCAAGCCCCCAAGCAGTCCGACGTCATGAACGTCATCTACACCTCGGGCACGACGGGCAAGGCCAAGGGCGTGCTCATCCCGTGGGGGATGCAGGAGAGCTGCAGCCTGCTGTACGCGCCGCCTGAGTTCCGCGACAGCGTGCTCTACGGGTTCTGGCCGCCGTTCCACGTGCTCGGCAAGTCCAGCCTGCTGCTCCCTGCGGCCTACGGCGGCACCCTGGTCTTCCGGGAGCGGTTCAGCGTGGGCGACTTCTGGAACGACGTGCGCAAGTACGGCTGCACGACCGCCTACACCATCAGCGTCACGGCGAAGTTCCTGGCCAGCGCACCCCCGCGCGATGACGACGCCGACAACCCGCTGCAGGCCATCATGATGGGCCCGGTGATCCCCGACGTGGACGAGTTCAAGCGCCGGTTCGGGGTCAACGTCTACACGATGTTCGGCAGCACCGAGGTCGGCAGCGTCCTCTTCTCCTTCGAGCGGCCGGTCACCAATGCCAACTGGCGCAGTGTCGGCCGCGAGATCAAGGAGTCACCCACCGAGATCGCCATCGTCGACGACGAGGACATGCCCGTCGGGCCCAACACCGTCGGTGAGCTGATCGTCCGGCCGCGGGTTCCGTGGACCCTGAACCAGGGCTATGCCGGCATGCCGGAGGCCACCGTGAAGGCGTGGCGCAACGGCTGGTACCACACCGGCGACGCCTTCACCTACGACGAGGACGGCGAGTACTACTTCGTCGACCGGGCCAAGGACTACATCCGCCGCCGCGGCGAGAACATCTCCTCCTTCGAGGTCGAGCAGGCCGTGCTGGCCTACCCCGACGTCTCCCAGGTCGCCGCCGTCGCCGTGCCGTCCGAGGTCGGCGAGGACGAGGTGATGATCTTCGTCGTCGCGCAGCCGGACACCACCCTCGACCCGGCCGCGTTGCTGGGCTTCCTCGGCCCCAAGGTGCCGAAGTTCGCGCTTCCTCGCTATGTCGAGGTCATCGACTCGATCCCGACGACCCAGGCGACCTTCCGCGTGCAGAAGAACAAGCTGCGCGAACGCGGTGTGGGCGAGTCCACCTACGACCGGCTCGCCTAGCGCGATCGGTGCAACACCGGGGTCGGCTCGCCAGCCCCTATCGAGGTTCTGGCTCGGCCCGCCGAGGGCCCGGCCGACCCCGATCGCGACCAACATCGTCACGAGGAGCAGTGCCACCGTCACCGTCCCTGGTGAGGGCCAGACGAGCAGGACCAGCCCGATGCCCCCGAGCGTGAGCAGTCTGCGGGTCCGAGGGCCGTCCGTACGCCGCGAGCCGCGTCTGTTCGCAACAATGACCGGGCCGACCAGCAGCGCCAAGGCAGCCAGGGCGAACACGACGCCGACGATCGTGGCACCGCGGTGCAGCAGCGAGGTGAGATGTGCGTAGTAGGCGTGCACGGCAGGACTCGTCGCCACTGACTCGGGAACCTTGGCCGCGGCCAGGTTCGACCCGAGGGCCAGTGCACCGCGCACGAGGACCATCGACCAGGTCGCCGCGACGAGCACCGCGGCCGCGCTGGTCCAGCGCCTCCGGGTCAACAGGATCGCGCCGAGCAGGACCGCGAACGTGAGGATCGGGAGCACCGTGGCGAGCAGGTCGAGGTGACGCACCATGACCTGCGCCCGCTCGATGCCCTGTGCATCGGCCACATCGACCACGAGCTCGATCTGAGGCAACGTCGCGACGACGCTGAGGCCGGACTGCACGAGGCGTTCGCGCACCGCCTCCACGATGGGAGCGAGGTTGAGGCTGAGCCGACCGTCCGCGATCACGACCGCCTGGGGCTCCTCCCCGCGCAGGATCCGCACCAGCTCGGTGTGCCCGGTCCTGTTGAGCTCGGTCCACAGCCTCTCGAAGGCGTCGCTGCGCACGAAGTCGAGCGTCTCGCGCACGACGAACTCGTCGACGGCGTCGCCGAGCGGACCGGCCAGGAACCCGGCCGCGGGCGGCAATGCCCGCTGGGCCAGTCCAGCCGCGTCGAGCCGGTCCGTGATGGCCCGCGACACCTTCCGCGCGACTTCGTCCTGGATCAGCGGGTCGGTCGCCAGCGGAGCCACGCCCGCGAGGTAGCGATCGGTGTCGAGGATCTGGTTGCGCCCCCACACCGACACGAGGCTGAGCACCGACAGGAGGCAGGCCAGCGCCGTCAGCAGCACGACTCCGGGTCGGCGCAGCTTCGCTGTGGTGGGCATGCCAGCGATCCTCATGCCCCGGCGTGGCGACGCCATCACCCCGTCCGGGTGATGCCGTCGCGCCCGAGGGCCGCGAGGGTGGGCCGTCGACCGTCGGAGTGTCAACGGAGGGATCGCCCATGACCGAGCTCACCGTGGGCGTCCTGACCTCTGACGAGACCCACGCCCCCGCGCGGCTGCGCGCCCAAGGGTTCGGCCGGCACACGTTCCTGTGCGGCCAGAGCGGGTCCGGGAAGACCTACGCGCTCGGCGTGCTCCTGGAGCAGCTGCAGCTCGAGACCGGACTGAGGATCGTGGTCCTCGACCCCAACGCCGACTACGTGCGGATGGGCGAGACGCGAGACAGCGTCCCCTCCGCCGTGCGTGCGCAATGGGCCGCCGAGTCGCTCAGCGTGCTCGGCTCCGACGCGACCGGAGCGATCCCGTTGCGACTCCGCTTTGCCACGATGCCACGGGCCGCACAGGCCGCCGTGCTGCGGCTCGACCCGCTCAGCGACCGAGGGGAGTACAACCTCTTCGTCAAGCTGATGTCGCGCGCCGGTGAGCCGCTCGAGCTCCAAAGCGTCGTGGCCGAGCTCCGCGAGGGCGGGGTCGACGAGGTCGCACTGGCCCAGCGCATCGAGAACCTCGGCCTCCTCGACTGGGAGGTGTGGGCCCAGGACCTCCAGTCCGCGGCGGAGCTGGTCGAGTCCGGGTCGGGCCTGACCGTGCTGGACCTCAACGGCTTCGGCGACCCCCTCGAGCCGATCGCCGTGTGCCTGGACCTGGTCGAGCAGCTGTGGGCGAAGCGGGCGAGCCGGACACCGACGCTGATCGTGCTGGATGAGGCCCACAATCTCTGTCCCTCCGCCCCGTCCGGCACCCTGCAGACAGCATTGGTCAACCGGCTCATCCAGATCGCCGCCGAGGGACGCAAGTACGGACTGTGGCTGCTGCTGTCCACGCAGCGCCCCTCCAAGCTGCACCCGCAGGTCCTGAGCCAGTGCGACAACCTGGTACTGATGCGGATGAACTCGCGGGCAGACCTCGCCGAGCTCGCCACGGTATTCGGGTTCGTTCCTCCCGAGCTGCTCGATGAGTCCCCGGCGTTCACGCAGGGCCGGGCCCTCGTCGCCGGGCCGATTGTCTCGGCACCGACGCTGTTGCAGGTCTGCGACCGGCTCACCATCGAGGGCGGCAGCGACGTGCGCGTGCCCGCCCGCCCGAGCGGCTCCTGAGCAGGGACGCCGTGCTCGCGCCTACTGCAGCGCGGAGGTCAGCCGCATCACGTTGTCGACGTAGCGGGTGCGGGCCGGACGCGTCAGCCACTCCTCAAGGGTCAGCTGCGCGCACCTGCTGCGGTAGCCGTCCTCGATGACGCGCAGCGCGTCGACCACGTCTCGACCGACCAGCATCAGCGAGATCTCGTAGTTGAGGGCGAACGAGCGCAGGTCCATGTTGCTGGACCCCACCACCGCGACGTCGTCATCGATGGAGAAGTGCTTGGAGTGCAGGACGTACGGCGCCGGGTAGAGCCAGATCGTCACTCCGGCCTCCAGCAGGGCTCGGTAGTACG
The DNA here is from genome assembly GCA_963802315.1 of uncultured Actinomycetota bacterium. Taxonomy (GTDB): domain Bacteria; phylum Actinomycetota; class Actinomycetes; order Propionibacteriales; family Nocardioidaceae; genus Nocardioides. Next base: position 2,693,236 of record CAWDIF010000001.1, on the reverse strand, counting down.
ACGCCTGCGCGTGGCCCACCATGAACTGGTCGGCCTGCGCGCTGACGAACAGCTCCACGTCGACGCCGCGCTGGGCCGCGGTGGTCACGGCATAGAGCAGCGACTCGTCGGGGACGAAGTAGGGACTCGTCAGGGAGACCCGGTGCTTCGCGGAGTAGATCAGGGTGGTGAAGAGACGCAGGTTGTTCTCCGCCACGTAGCCCGGCCCGCTCGGCACCACCTGACAAGGCACCTCGGCGATCGCCGCGCCCGCCTGTCTCCTCGTGCCGGAGTAGGCCGTCACCTCGAGAGTCTCGCCCGTCTCGACCAACCAGTCGGAGGCGAACACCGCCTCGAGCGAGGTCACGACCGGTCCGTGCAGCCGCAACATCAGCTCCACCCACTCACGACCGAGCTTGTGGTTCTTCGGCTTGTTGTAGCCGGGCTCGATCAGGTTCTGCGAGCCGGTGAAGCCGACCTCGCCGTCGACGACCAGGAGCTTGCGGTGGTTGCGCAGGTCGGGTCGGCGAAACGTGCCACGCAACGGGTCGATCGGCAGCATCGGATGCCAGTCGATGGGGCCGCCCCGGAGGCGGCTGACCATCTCGCGGTAGCCCGGGATCCCGCGGGAACCGAGATGGTCGAACAGGAGGCGGACAGTGACGCCACGTGCGGCGGCAGCCTCGAGCGCGCTGAAGAACGGCTCGGTCATCTCGTCGAGGGCGGTGATATAGAACTGGACGTCCACGTAGTGCTGGGCGCCGGCCACCGCCTCGGTCATCGCCTCGATCGAGCCGCCATAGTCCGGCAGCAGCTCGACGTGGTTGCCCACCGAGAGTGGAAGGGACCCCAGCCGGTGGTTGAGGTCCACGACCGACCGGAGGTACGGCGGGTCCTGGAGCACCGTCTCGGGGGCCACCAGACCGCTGGTCCGGGCCGCGACCGCGCGGTTGGCCTCCCGCTGACGCTCGTGGCGGCGCCCCTCGAGGGCCGCCCGTCCGAGGAGCAGGAAGATCAAGAAGCCGATGATCGGTTCGAGCAGGATCAACAGCAACCACGCCATCCCAGTCGAAGGCTTGCGGTTGCCGGGGATGACTCCCAGGGCCACGATGCGCAGCCCGACCTCAGCGACGACGAAGACCACGCCGAGGACGGCCAGGACCCAGCCGAGCCACGAGCCCATGTCAGGTACCGGCGCCCGGCTCAGGAACCGGACGGCACGGTCTTGTCGACCACGAAGCGCAGGATGGCGAGGAGCACCGAGATCAGCAACGCAGCCACGATCGCACCGAGGAAGCCGCCGACCTCGAGCGAGTCACTGATGCCGGCGGTGATCGCGAGCAGGACCCCGTTGACCACCAGCGAGAAGAGCCCGAGGGTGACGATGGTCACCGGCGCCGAGATCAGCTTCAAGACGGGCCCGATCAGCAGGTGCACCAGCGCGAAGACCAGGGCGGCCCCCAACAGCGCCAGCACCCCACCGTCGATGCGGACGGAGTCGAGGAGTGCGTCGGCCAGCCCGAGGGCCGCGGCGACGACCAGCCACGCGATGAGCAGTCTCTTCAGCATGCGTCTTCCTGTCGTTGCACTCGGTCAGTCCGGGAGTCGTCGCATCTCGACCACGTCGATGCCGAAGGTCTGCAAGCGGCCGAGCACCCCGTGCAGGTGGGCGGAGTCCTGGATCTCCCCCCACAGCGCGGTGCCCCCGGTCGGTCCCGGGGCGGCGCTCAGCTCCGGGAAGGACGCAAGCACAGTGCTGGACGGCTGCTCGGCGATGAGGAACTCGTAGCGCACGACGGTGCTACGCCGTTGCCGACCACTCACGGGTCCCCTCCTCTCGCGACTGCTTCGGGACTCATCGTCGCGGCGCGGGAGACCACCGACGTCATCCATCCCGGGTGATCGGCGTCAACGCGTTGCTCCCGTTCCGCGCGCGCCCGAGCCCCTAGGCTGACCGGCGGAAGGTCGGAGGCTGGAGGGTGGATCAGACACGGGCGCGCGTCGTTCGCGCCAAGTTGGTGCGTCCTGCCCCCCCGGCGTCGATGCTCGTCCGCCAGCGGCTGGTCGACCGCCTGGTCCCGCTGCTGCAGCCGCGCAATGGTTCACAGCTCGGTCTGGTCACAGCACCTGCCGGCTTCGGCAAGACCACGCTGCTGTCAAAGGTCGCGATTCGCGGGAGTGAGGCTGGCGTTCCGGTCGCCTGGTGCAGCCTCGACCACAGCGATGCCAACAGCTTCCGCTTCTGGTCCAGCGTGCTGTCCGCCTTGTCCCTGCCTGACGGCGGACTGGCCGAGGCCCTGGCGCCCGTGCCGGCGCCGCACCGGGCGGGCAGCCCGGACTTCGTGACCAGGGTGGTCCAGGCGTTGGAGGTGCGGCCGGTCGTCCTGATCCTCGAGAACCTGCACGAGATCACCGATCCGGGCGTGCTGGGCGACCTGGACTTCCTCCTCACTCATCTGCCGGACGGCGTCGCGGTCCTGCTCTCGAGCCGCTCGGACCCGCCCTTGCCGGCCCTCCAGACGGCCAAGGTGTCGGGCACCCTGACCCAGCTCCGCGCCGCTGACCTGGCGTTCACCGCGGACGAGACCGACTCGTGGTGCCAGGACCTCGCTCCCGAGCTGGTCCGCATGGTCTGGGAACGCACGGAGGGCTGGCCCGCGATGGTCAGGCTGATGCACCTCGCGGTCCGCTCCGGCGAAGAGCCCCTCGAGGACCCGGCCACGGACGTCGGCCTCGCGGACTACCTCTTCCACGAGGCGCTCCGGCGGCAGCCTGACGACCTCCAGCGCGCCGTGATGCTGATGGCGGTGCCTGACACGATCACTGTGGACCTGGCGACCGAGCTGACCGGCCGCGCGGACGCCGGAGAGCTGCTCAGAAGGGTCATGCAGAGCTCCGGACTCATCTCCTCCTCGTGGCATGCGGCAACCAACAGTCCCGTCTACCGGATGCACCCGATGCTGCGCGCCTATCTGCACGGCGAGCTCCAGCGCCGAGACCGCGACGCCACGCGTCTGGCTCACCAGACGACCGCTCGATGGTGCCTCGCCACCGGCTTCGACCTCGACGCGGTCCGCCACGCCACTGCGTCCGGGGACACCACGTTCCAGGAGTCTGTGGTCAGCACCGCCGGCCCGGGTCTCGTCAACGCCGGTGAAGCGGGAATGCTGCTCGGCGCGCTCGACCTGCCGGGGCGGCGCCGGGGCGAGGAGTCGGTCTGGACCAGCCTGATCCGCGCCGCTGCCCTTCTCGACACCGGCCGGCTGCACGAGGCAGCCGCCGAGCTCCAGCGGGTCGAACCGCACCGGATCGAGCACGACGGGGCCGACATCGAGCTCGCCCTCCTTCGTCAGGCCACCGAGGCCCATCTGCTGCGCAGGCGCGGCTCGTTCCTCGACGTGACCCAGACCAGGCCACCCCTCGGTTCCGAGGACCCCGACCTGCGCCTGATACTCGCCGCGCAGCGCGGCTCGGCCCTCGTGTGGCAGGGCGACATCGATGCGAGCGAGGCCGAGCTCAAGCAGGGCATCGAGATCGCGCGCGGGCTCGGGCGGACCGCGGCTCTCATCGACTGCCTGGCCTTCCTGGGTGGCGTGCACTCGTCACGGTCCAGGTTCGTGCCGATGCGCGACGCCGTCCAGGAGGCCATCGACCTCGGGGAAGCGCACGGCTGGGCCGATACGCCGCGGGTGGCCTACCCGCACATGCTGCGCGCCTGGGCGGCGTACCAGGACCTCGACAACGATCTGGCCCGTGCCCACCTGAGCCGCGCGGTTGCCTTGGTCGAGCCGACCGCGGACCCGACCGTCCTGATCTCCATCTCGGCGCTCGACACCGCCCTGTCCTACGACGAGCTGCCGACCGAGGCGGGCGACTCCCGAGCCGAGGACGCCAGCAACATGCACGAGGTCATGGTCACGCTTCCGGGCCACGAGCTGGCCCCGACGCTGGTCACCTATGCCGCACTCACCGACGCCCGGATGGCTTTGCAGACGCAGCGGCTGAACCGCGTTCCCGAGCTCGTGGCGCTGCTGCGCACACGGTTCGGGCCGTGTGGCGAGGCTGACCTGATCCAAGCGATGTACAAGGAAGCCACCGGCAAACGCGCGGACGCGCGCGCTCTGCTGGCCGACGTGACCAAACGCCCGGAGAGCCTCATCGGGCCCCTCGCCGAGGCCGAGGTGCTGGTCTTTGCCTCGGTCCTGGCGCACACGGACGGCGACGCGTTCAACGCCACCGCGCTCGCTCGGCGCGGGCTCGACGTCACCCAACGCCTGCATGGCTTCCGCCCGCTGGTCGACGCCGGAGACGTGTTCCACACTGTGCTGCGCGAGGGCATCGGTCGCTGGGGTGTCCACGATCAGCTGGTCAGCCGCGTCCTGGAACGAGGTGCCCACCCGCCGAGCGTCTCCACCATCGCGTTGACGGCCCGTGAGCTCGAGGTGCTGCGCGAACTTCCGTCGCTCAACACCGTCGACGACATCGCCGGAGTGCTGTTCGTCTCCGTCAACACCGTCAAGACCCACCTGCGCAGCCTCTACCGCAAACTCGAGGTGGCCTCGCGCCGCGACGCGGTCGCCGCGGCGCGACGCCTGGGGCTGCTGTGAGCCCCGGCCCTCAGGCGCCCAGAAGGCGCGCCTTCTGGGCGGTGAACTCCTCGTCGTTCAGCACGCCGCTGTCACGGAGTGCGGCGAGCTTGGTCAGGTCCTCGGCCGTGCTGGAGCCGCCGAAGTGGGCACGCAGGGCTGCCTCACGTGCGGCCATGTCGTCGAGCTGGCGCTGACGCATCTTGCCGCCCCGGAACCCGAGATAGCACAGGGCAGCAATCACCGGCACCGCGATCAGGAACAGGATCCAGGCCGCCTTGAGCCAACCGGAGAGGTCGTCGCTCCGGAAGATGTCGGCCGTCAGCTGGACCAGCAGGAAGAGCCAGGCGATGAAGAAGAAGAACCAGATCATGGTGAGGATCAGGTTGAGGAGGGGGTAGTCGTCCATGGGCCCAGCATCGAGCGAGTCGAGGGTGGGACGGATCATCCATCTCGGGTGAGTGTCAGGGGACTTCGTGGCGTTGCTGGTGCGCCAGCACTACCGCCCGGATGGGCTGGTCCCGCTCGCCGAGGGCCTCAGCGAAGCGGCGTCCGGGTGTCACGAACAGCCTCTGGTGGACCGCCGGAGCGAGTGAGGTCAGGCCATAGGGCCAGAACGTGCCCCAGTGCACCGGAACCGCGTGCCGGGCGCCGACGCGGGACACCGCCTCCGCGGCCTGAACCGGGTCCATGTGCTCGGGACCCAACGTGGGCCCCCACCCCCCGACCGGGACGATCGCCAGGTCCACCGGTGCGACGGCTGCCATGTCGTCGCGGAGGCCAGTGTCCCCGGGGAACCAGAAGGTTGATCGACCCGAGGTGACCCGGAACCCGATCGCCCCACCGGGGTAGGGCGAGACGGGCGAACGACGACCGTCGTGACTGGCCGGCAGCACCTCGATCCCCAGGCCACCGACCTCGACCACGTCGCCCGGTGCCACGGTGACGATCCGTTCCAGGCCCAGACCCCGCAGCAGCCGCTGGGAGCCGACCGGGGCGACGATCGGCGTGTCTAGAGGGAACCGCCGCAGCGACGGGAGGTGCAGGTGGTCGTGGTGCAGATGGGAGACCAGCACGACGTCGGCGTTGAGCGCAACGTCGGGTGGTGTCGGTCCGTGCCGGCGCAGGTGGGCCAGCCGGTCCGACAGAAGTGGGTCCAGAGCGACTCGCACCGCACCGATCTCCACGGTGGCACTCGCGTGCCCCCACCACGTCAGCGCCAGCTCCGCCACCGTCAGCCCGCGGAGGCCTGCTCGAGGGAGACGGGGTCGCCCTCGGCGAACAGCCGCTGGAAGACCAGCCCGGCGAGGACTGCTCCTGCCACGGGCGCCACGATGAACAGCCAGAGCTGGGCGATGGCATCGCCACCGGCGAACAGCGCCGGACCGATGGATCGAGCCGGGTTCACCGAGGTGTTGGTGACCGGGATGCTCACCAGGTGGATGAGCGTGAGCGCGAGCCCAATCGCCAAGGGAGCGAACCCCTTGGGAGCGCGGGTGTCGGTCACGCCGAGGATGACGAAGAGGAAGATGGCGGTGAGCACAACCTCGATCACCAGCGCGGCCAGCAGGCTGTAGTCGCCTGGTGAACGGTCGCCATAGCCGTTGGTCGCGAACCCGGAGTCGGAGGCGGAGAAGCCACTGTGCCCGCTGGCCACCACGAACAGGACGGCCGCTGCGGCGATCGCCGCAGCGACCTGGGTGACGATGTAGCCGACGGTGTCACGCCAGGCGAAGCGCCCGGCCGCGGCCAGCCCGAGGGTGACAGCCGGGTTGAAGTGTCCACCGGAGAGGTGGCCCACGGCGTACGCCATGGTGACCACGGTGAGGCCGAACGCCAGGGCGACACCGACGAAGCCGATGCCGAGCTGGGTGCCCTCCTGGGTGAGGAAGACCGCGGCGAGGACCGCGGACCCACAGCCACCGAAGACCAGCACGAAGGTGCCGAGGAACTCGGCCGCGAGTCTCTGGGCCAGCGTGGGAGTAGTGGACATTGCTGCTCCGTTCGTGGGGTGAGGTGCTCACCGTGCCTCTCCCGACCGGTCCGAGCCTCATCCGACGCGGGTGACCCTGGCGGACACCAGCGTCCCGGCGCCGGCGTGGCCCGGCTCCCAGCCCTGGCACGATGAGCCGGTGAGCGGCGAGGCCCAGCGAGCATGAGGCGGCGATGACCTGGGCGACGTGCACCCTCGGGCACCAGCACTGGGGGCCGCAGGGAGCCGCCGGGCTGCTGCTCGTGCGCGAGCGCCACGTCCTGCTCCAGCTGCGGGCCCGGTGGGCGCACCAGGGCGGCACCTGGTCGATCCCGGGCGGTGCCCGCGAGCATGGAGAGTCGATGGTCGAGGCGGCCCTGCGCGAGGCGCACGAGGAGCTCAGGATCGACCCCCAGCACGTCGAGACCCAGGGTTCCTACGTCGCCGAGTGCGGCGGCTGGGTCTACGAGACGATCCTGGGCCGAGCCACGCAGGACCTGCGTCTCAAGGACGGTGCCGAGAGCGCGGCGCACCGCTGGGTGGCTGTCGGTGACGTGGACTCGCTCGAGCTCCACCCGGCGTTCCAGCAGGCGTGGGAGACGGCGCTGCGGGACCAGGTCGGCCTCACTCGAGAGTGAACTCGACCCTGCGCCGGGCCACGTCGGCGGTGGTGAGACGCACGTGCGCCTCGGTGCCCAGCGGGAGCGGCGAGGCCGAGACCACGGGCGCCTCGACCGCCGGCTGACGCACCGTGACGGTGCCGCGCGTCGCTTCCTTCTCGTCCACCGAGACCACGACGCCTGCGAAGCTCTCGCCGACCCGCTGCCGGAGCACGGCGGCCTCGACGAGGTCGAGCACCATCCGCTCGTAGCGCCCGGCGAGCTGGCCGGTGCGCTGCATGGTCCTCGGTAGCTCGGGTAGCGCCGAGTGCACCCAGTCAGGCACGTCCTCACCGGCACAGAGCGCCAGGCACACCTCGGAGGCGTAGCGGTCGGCGAGCCGGCGCAGCGGCGCGGTCACGTGCGCGTACTCCGCGGCCAGGCCCGCGTGCCTCGGCTCGGCCGGGACCTCACCGTCGAACGCAACGTAGCCGCTCCCCCGCAGAAGCCGAGTGCTGGCGACGATGAGTGCCGCCTGGTCCGGCTGGTGCGGGTCGAGCTCGCGGATGAGATCGGCATAGAGCAGCTCGGCCGGCCACTCGATCCCCAGCGCCCGGGCCGTGCGGTGCAGCCGCTGGACGTCGCGGTGGTCGGGGTCCGGCAGGGTCCGGAGCAGACCGACCCGGGCATAGACCATGAGGGACGCCGCTGCGAAGCCGGTCAGCAACGACATCTGCGCGTTCCAGCTCTCGACCGGCAGCATCTCGCGGAACGCGAGGCTGAACCGGTCGTCCGCGACATGCACCTCCTGCTCCAGGGTGGGCAGCGAGATCCCGCCCCGCGCCGCCTCCCGGGTGAGCCGGAGCAGGCCGACCTCCTTGAGGAGCTGGAGCGACTCCGACGCGGAGCCGTCGTCGATGGCGTGCTGCGCCTCCTGATAGGTGAGCCGCGAGGTCGAGCGCACCCGCGCGCGTTGGACCTCGACATCGGTGCGTGAGCCGCCCGAGTCGAGGCGGAGCGTCCAGAGCAGCGCCGGGCGGACCTGGTCGGGCAGCAACGACGCGGCGTCCTCCGAGAGGACCTTCGGGTGCAGCGGCACCTTCGAGTCCGCGCCGTACAACGTCTGGCCGCGGGTGTGGGCCTCGACGTCGACGGGATCGCCCGGGGTGATGAAGGCGCCCAGGTCGGCGATGGCATAGGACAGGACGTATCCGTCGCCGTCGCGCGCCAGGTGCAGGGCCTGGTCGAGATCCATCGATCCGGGCGGGTCGATCGTGAGGAGCGGCAGGTCGGTGCGGTCGAGGTCCGGGAGCCGCGGGCTGCCGGCGGCGGCAGCAGCTGCCGCCTCGACCTCGGGCGGGAACTCCGGCCGCACCTCGAGCTCGGCCTGGATGTCCGCGATCCCGGCGCGAAGGGTGTCGGCAGCAACACCCTCGGCCCGCTCCGGTCCCTCGAGCCGCGGTCGGACGCTGACCACGCGGTTGCCCCACATGGCGTTGACCCTAGTGTCTTTTGCGTGCTGATCCTGCTCCCTCCCAGCGAGGGCAAGACCGCGCCGCGACGGGGCAAGCCGGTGGACCTTGGGGCGTTGACCATGCCGGGGCTCATCCCGGCCCGCGAGCGGGTGCTGGAGGCGCTCGTATCGCTGTGCTCCGCAGAGCCCGTCGAGGCCGCCCGGGTCCTGGAGGTGCCGAAGTCCCAGCTCGAGCTCGTTGACCTCAACTCCCGACTGCGGACAGCGCCGACGGCTCGCGCCGACCAGGTCTACTCAGGAGTCCTCTACGACGCACTGTCGGCCGCCACACTGAGCACGGCCGCGCGACGGCGGGCCACATCACGGCTACTGGTCACCTCGAGCCTGTTCGGACTGGTGTCCCCGGCCGACCGCATCCCGGCGTACCGCCTCTCCGGCGACGCGGTGCTCCCCGGACTTGGAGGCGTCGCGGCGACCTGGCGCGATGCCCTGGGCCCGGAGGTCGAGCGAGTTCTCGGCGACCGACTGCTCGTGGACCTGCGCAGCAGCATGTACGCCGCGTTCTGGCGGGCGCCGAACACGCTGTCCCGGCGGGTCGCAACCGTGCGCGTGCTGCACGAGGTCGCAGGCAAGCGGCAGGTCGTGAGCCACTTCAACAAGGCCACCAAGGGAAGGATCGTGCGCGAGCTCCTCGAGGCCGGCGCCGCGCCTCGGACCCCGGCCCGGCTCGCCGAGGCATTGCGCGACCTCGGCTGGACCGTCGAGGTCGACTCTTCCGGCAAAGCAGGCACCCGGCTCGACGTCGTGGTCAGCGAGCTCTGAGCCTCACCAGGAGGTCGCCACGCCCCCGAAGCCGTCCGTGCCCGGAGGCCGGCCGTTGTAGAGCCGCAGGGATGCCCGCTCGCGGGTGCCGTCATCCTCGAGGTAGTAGGAGACGACGCTGACCGACGCCGGTGAGAGCTCCATCCGGAACACCCCCTCCAGCGGTGCGCCGAGCGCCCGGCTGACCAGGATCTTGATGGGCGTCACGTGGCTGACGACCACGACCGTGCGGCCGTGGTGGGCGGCCCGGACCCGGCCCAGCGCCGCGACGACGCGCTCCTCGACGGTCCGGAACGACTCGCCGCCCTCCGGCGCGTAGTCGAGGTCGTTGAGCCAGGTCTCGAGGCCCTGAGGGTCGCGCGCACCGACCTCGGGGAAGGTCAGGCCGTCCCAGACGCCGAACTCCATCTCCGCGAATCCGGGCTCCTCCTCAACACCCACACCGAGGACCTCGCCCAGCAGGTCGGCCGACTGGCGGGTCCGGCGCACCGGCGACGCGACGACGGCGTCGATCCGATCAGCGGCCGGTGCCAGCCAGTCCGCGGTGACGCGGATCTGGTCGCGGCCGGTGTCGCTCAGCGCCGGGTTGTCACCACCGAGACCACCCGAGAACCGCTTGGCGGCGGTGTGCGGGGTGACGCCGTGCCGGACCAGGATCAGCGTGGTCGCCTCGGCGGTCGGCGGGCCCCAGCCCTGAACCGGCTTGGTCTCCGGACCGGGTGCCGGGTCCTGGATCTCCTCGAGCAGCGACGGGTCGTCGGCCTCGGGCGCAGTGACGCCGTTGCGCTTGCCGTCGAGCGCCTCGTTGGCCAGCCGATCCGCGTGACCGTTGCGTTCACGTGGCACCCATGTGTAGACCGTCCCGAACGGCGCCAGCCCGTTGGCCTCCGCGGCCAGCGGCTTCATGTCCGGGTGCTTGATCCGCCAACGGCCCGACATCTGCTCCACGACGAGCTTGGAGTCCATCCGAACCTCGATCTCGGCGTGCGGGGCGAACTCCTCCGCCAGTCGCAGACCACCGATCAGCCCGCTGTACTCCGCCACGTTGTTGGTCGCGACACCGATCGTCGAGCCGTCCTCGGCGATGACCTCACCGGTCTCCGCGTCCTTCAGCACCGCGCCGTACGCCGCGGGACCGGGGTTGCCGCGCGAACCGCCGTCCGCCTCGATCAGCACCTTGCGGTGGCGGAACGGGTCAGTCACAGGCGAGGTCACAGGCCGGATTCGGAGGTCCGCACCAGGATTCGCTGGCACTCCTCGCAGCGCACGACCTCGTCCTCGGGCTTCGCGCGGATCTCGGCGATCTCGTGGGCGTCCAACGTGAGCCGGCAGCCGCCGCACTCGCGAGCCCGCAGCGGGGCGGCACCCACCCCGCCCTTGGACTCACGGAGCTTGTCGTAGAGCGCGATGAGGTCGACCGGAAGTCCGTCGACCGCGGGGCGGCGCTCGGCCGCCAACGACGACAGCTCCGCGTCGAGCGCACCGGTCTTGTCGTCACGCGCCGCGGTGAGGACGGTGAGCCGCTCGTCGGCGACCGCCACCTGCTGGGTGAAGCCCTCGAGGTCCTTCTCGGCGTCCTCGAGGCGGGCCATCACCTCGAGCTCCTCGTCCTCGAGGGTGGTGATCCGGCGGTCCAGGGACTCCAGCTCGCCCTGCATCCGCTGGAGGTCCTTGGGGCTGGAGATCAGCCCCTGGTCCATCCGGTCACGGTCGCGGGTGCGCCGGGTCTTGACCTGCTCGACGTCGTTGTCGACCTTGCGCTGCTCGGCGCCGAGGTCGTCGACCATGATCTGCGCGTCCCGGCGCTGGGCGTCGAACCCGGCCCGCGACTCCTGGAGCGCGGCGATCTCGGCGAGCTCGGGCAGGGAGCGGCGCTGGTGGCGGAGCACGTCGACCCGCGCGTCGATCGCCTGGAGGTCGAGCAGGGCGAGCTGGGCGGCGGGATCGGCTTTCAGCGGATGGCTCCTGTCCAAGGGTCCGTGACGATGGTGCTCACGCGGGTGCCCACCGTATCCCCCAGCGCTCCGCGCAGCTTCTCCTCCACCGCGGGCAGCCAGGTCCACTCGGCCGCCCAGTGCGAGACGTCCACCAGCGCACCGCCCTTGCTCGACGAACTCGCTCGCCGGGTGGTGCCGCAGGTCGCTGGTGACATAGACGTCAGCGTCGGTGGCCAGCACTGCCTCGAGCAGGAAGTCGCCCGCGCCCCCGCACACCGCCACCCGCCGGACCGATCGCCCGGGATCTCCACCGACCCGCACTCCCCCGGCGGTCGCGGGCAGCGCCGCCGACACCACCCCGGCGAAGTCAGCCAGGGTCGTCGGCTCGACGTCACCGATCCGACCGGACCCGGTGACCCCGGTCGTGCGCGTCGGCGATCTCGACGACGTCGTACGCCGGCTCCTGGTAGGGGTGCGCGGCCAACAGGGCCGCCACGACGGAGGTCCGGAGGTGCCGAGGCAGCACGGCCTCGATGCGCACCTCCTCGACGACCTCGAGCTGCCCGATCTCGCCGATCGTGGGGTTGGCGCCGGGCAGCGGCCGGAACCTGCCCTCGCCCGGCCCCGTGAACGATGCCGAGTCGTAGTCGCCGATCCCGCCCGCGCCCGCGTCGGCCAAGGCCACCCGCAGCCCTTCGGCGTCCGCCACCGGGACGAAGACCGTGAGCTTGTCGCTCGGCGCCGGGTCCCGCGGCTGGACGGGCGCGAGGTCCGTCAGGCCCAGGGCCTTCGCCAACGCCTCACTGACCCCTGCGACGGCCTGATCGGCGTTGGTGTGTGCGGTCAGCAGCGCGCAGCCGGCGTCCAGCAGCACGCCCAGCGTGCGCCCCTTGGGCGTCGTCCGGGCGACCCCGTGGACCGGCTTGAGGAACAAGCGGGTGGTGCACGACCAACAGGTCCGCACCCCAGTCGGCCGCCTCCTGCGCCACGGCGGGCGCCGGGTCGACGGCGAACATCACCTTGGTGACCCCCTGCGCCGGGTCCCCGGTGACCAGACCCACCGCGTCCCACGAGTCGGCGGTGGCGGGCGGGTACCAGCCGTGCAGAAGGTCGACCACGTCCTGGAGCCTGGGCACGGAGCGAGGCTAGTTGACCTCGCTAGTTGACCTGGCGGTCGCGGCCCTCCCAGTACGGCGCCCGCAGCTTGAACTTCTGCAGCTTGCCGGTTGCCGTCCGTGCGAGCTCGTCGCGGATCTCCACCGAGGTCGGGGCCTTGTAGCCGGCGGCCTTGTCCTTGCACCACGCGATCAGCTCGGCTTCAGTGGCCTGCTTGCCGGCCTCGAGGACGACGAGCGCCTTGATGGTCTCGCCCCACTTCTCGCTCGGCACCCCGATGACGGCGACCTCGGCGACGGCAGGGTGGGAGAACAGGACGTCCTCGACCTCGATGGAGGAGACGTTCTCGCCACCGGTGATGATCACGTCCTTCCTGCGGTCGCTGATGGTGAGGTAGCCGTCCTCGCCGATTGAGCCACCGTCACCGGTGTGGAACCAGCCGTCCCGCAGTGCGCTCGCGCTCGCCTCCGGCTGCTCCCAGTAGCCCTCGAGCACCACGTTGGAGCGGGCCAGCACCTCCCCACCCTGGTCGTCGTCCTCGCCGTCCCCCGTGCCTTCGGAGATCTTGAGGCTCACGCCGATGGCCGGGGAGCCCGCGCGGACCAGCTTCGCGGCCCGGTCCTCGGCCGAGAGGCCGTCCCACTCAGCGCGGGTGCGGTTGACCGTCAGCAGCGGCGAGGTCTCGGTGAGGCCATAGATCTGGATGAACTCCCAGCCGAGCTCCTCCTCGACCCGCACCACGGTCTTCGTCGGCGGCGGAGCACCGGCCATGATGATCCGGACCTTGTCCCGACCGGGGATCTCGCCCTCCCAGGTCTGGGCAGCCTCGAGCACCGCCGCGGCCACCGCGGGGGCCGCGCACATGACGGTGACGCCGTGCCTCGCGACGCGGCGGAGGATCTCGGCACCGTCGACCTTGCGGAGGACCACCTGCGGGACCCCGAGCGCCGCGGTCCGCGAAGTGGCAGCCCCCAGCCGTTCGCGTGGAACATCGGGAGGGTGTGGAGATAGACGTCGCGGTCGGTGACACCGGCGTGCAGGGCGAAGGTGACCGCGTTGGTCCAGATGTTGCGGTGGGTGATCTGCACGCCCTTGGGTCGCGCGGTCGTTCCGGAGGTGTAGTTGATCGTCGCGGTCGCCGTCTCGTCCGGCTCCCACGGACGCGGCTCGCTGCCCTGCGCCGCGTACAGCTCGTCGTCGTTGCCCAGCACGAGCTTGTGCTCAGCGGGGACGTCCGCGAGGTCGGCTTCGAGCTCGGGGTCGACGTAGAGGACACGGGCGCCGGAGTGCTCGACGATGTAGCGCACCTCGTCGGGCTTCAGCCGGAAGTTCACCGGCACCAGGACCCGACCGGAGCCGGAGACTCCGTAGAACGAGGTGAGCAGCCGGGCGCTGTTGTGGCTGACCACGGCGACCCGGTCGCCGACCCCGATCCCGCGCTCGTCGAGGCGGGCGGCCTGCCGTCGGGCGAGCGCCCCGATCTGCGCGTAGGTGAGGGCGCCCTGCGACGCGGCGGGCTGGTCCGGCTCGTCGACCACACCGGTGCGCTCGCCGTAGACCTGAACTGCGCGGTCGAGGAAGTCGTTGACGCTGAAGGGCACGTGCACGGCTCCCGAGCGTAGTCGGGCCGGGTTGCGGCAGGGTTGTCCCGCCGTGCCGCCCGCGTGAGAGACCTCTCATGGCACTCTCACCCGCGCCCCACCTTGGGGCAAGATCGTGAGGGTCATGCGTACGCTCTGGAAGATCTTTGTGCCGCTCGCGCTGGTGCTGCCGCTCGGCGCCTTCGTGGCGGGGTCGTTGGTGGCATCGGCCTCCGACGCCCCACCCAACCGCGACACGATCGTGATCCGCGAGAACGACTCCACCACCACGCCGGCCAGCGAACCGACCCCCACGCCCACCAACGAGCCGACCCGAGCACCGTCCGGGGGGCCGAGTTCGAGCGAGACCCGGTCAGGCGATGACGACGATGACGACGTCGACACGATCACCCCCGATCTGGACGACGTAGACGATGGGGACGACGGGGACGACGACCAGGACGACGACCACGGGAACGGGCACGGCGGCAACTCCGGTCCCGGCGGTGGCGGCGGGTCCGGCTCGGGCGGGGACGACGACCGGGGCGACGACCGGGACGACGACCGGGACGACGATGGGCACGACTCGTCAGGCCACGGCGGCGGTGACGACGACTGAGCGGCCGCGCCGTCCGGGTGCGTCGGTCCGGCTGCGCATCACGGCCGCCGTCGCCCTCCTGACCACGCTCGCCCTCACGGGCGCCGGGGCGATCGTCTACCTGATCGAGAAGGGCCGCGTCGACGACACCAACCAGGAGATGGTCCAACAGGAGCTCGACGAGTTCGCCAAGCTCCAGGTCAACGGCGTCGACGCCGAGACCGGGCAGCCCTTCGCCGACGTGGACGCCTTGATCTCGACGTACCTGCGCCGCAACGTGCCATCGCAGAACGAGCTCCTCGTCGGGTGGTGGGAGGACAAGCCACAGGTCCAGTCGCCGGCCTGGGACGCGGTCACCAAGGACCCTGTCTTCGTCGACACGGTGGGACCGCTGGTCGCGACCAACGGCAGCTCGAGCATGGACAGCGAGTTCGGCACGCTCCTGATCGACGTGCAGGGCGTCCAGCAGGGCACCACGACCGGAGCGCTCGTGGTGGTGACGTTCCAGGCCCAGACCTACGAGGGCCTCCACGACACGATGCGGACCTACGCGATCGTGGCTGGGCTCTCACTGCTCCTGGTCACCGCGTTCGCGGGCTGGCAGTCGGGCCGGCTACTGGCCCCCTTGCGCACCCTGCGGGAGACGGCTGAGGAGATCACCGACACCGACCTGTCACGGCGGCTCCCGGTCAGCGGCAACGACGACATCACCGCCTTGACCCGCACGGTCAACGGGATGCTCGACCGGCTCGAGTCTGCTTTCGTCGGCCAGCGGCAGTTCCTCGACGACGCCGGCCACGAGCTCAAGACCCCCCTGACCGTGCTACGCGGCCACCTGGAGCTCCTCGACGTCGGCAGCCCCGCCGAGGTCGCCGAGACCCGCGAGCTGCTCCTCGACGAGGTCGATCGAATGGCCCGACTGGTCGGCGACCTGATCCTGCTGGCCAAGAGCGACCGCCCCGACTTCGTCAGCCTGCGACCCACGGACCTCACCGGCCTGACCGTCGACTCCCTCGCCAAGGCGCGCGGGCTCGGGGAGCGGCGTTGGACCCTGGACGAGACAGCCAGCGTCACCGCGGCCGTCGACGAGCAGCGGCTCACGCAGGCATTGCTCCAGCTCTGCGACAACGGTGTGAAGCACACGCGTCCGGGCGACGTGATCGCGATCGGTTCGTCCTACGACGCCGGCACGGCGCGGCTGTGGGTGCGCGACTCGGGACCCGGCGTCCCCGCAGGTGACCGGGACCAGATCTTCGAGCGGTTCGGCCGCAGCACGACGCCCGATGACGACGAGGGGTTCGGGCTGGGGCTCTCCATCGTCCGAGCGATCGCGCGCGCTCACGGCGGGACGGTCAGCGTGTCCGACGCCACCGGAGGTGGCGCGGTGTTCACACTCGTCATTCCGATCCGATCCGAGCCCGAGCCGGCCGATGCCGATGCCGATGCCGATGCCGACGACTCCACGCACCTGGACACCCAGGTCGAGGACCAGACCGAGGAGCTGCCCATATGGCACGGGTCCTGATCGTCGAGGACGAGGAGCGGATCGCCTCGTTCGTAGCCAAGGGGCTGCGCGCCGACGGTCACCTCACGACGGTCGTCGGCGACGGTCGCGAGGGCCTGGACCACGCCCTGTCCGGCGACTTCGACCTGATGGTGCTCGACATCGGGCTGCCGAGCATCGACGGCTTCGACGTCCTCGACCAGCTGCGCTCCCAGGGCTCGAGGCTGCCGGTGATCGTGCTGACCGCGCGCGACTCGGTCACCGACACCGTCTCGGCCCTCGAGGGTGGCGCCGACGACTACATGGCCAAGCCGTTCCGCTTCGCCGAGCTGCTGGCCCGGATCCACCTCCGCCTGCGCCAGCGCACGGACCCCGGCGACGGCCGGGGTGACCTGCTGGAGTCCGGCGGCATCCGGCTGGACGTTCGGACCCGACGCGCCACGGTCGGCAGCAAGGAGATCGACCTGTCGGCCCGCGAGTTCCGGCTCGCGGAGGTGCTGATGACCCATGCCGGTCAGGTTCTGTCCCGCGAGCAGCTCCTCGATCAGGTCTGGGGCTTCGACTTCGACCCGGGCTCCAACGTCGTCGACGTCTACGTCGGCTACCTCCGCAAGAAGTTCGGTGCCGCGACCATCGCCACCGTGCGCGGGATGGGCTACCGCTTCGCGGTCTGATCGTGCTCCGGCTCGGCGTGCACCACCGAGGGCTCGATCCGCAAGAGGCGCGCGACGCTGTCGGGCAGCTTCCAGTTCCAGGGCCCGAAGAGCGAGACCAGCGACGGCACCAGGAGCGACCTGATGATCGTCGCGTCGAGCAGGATGCCGATGCCGAGACCCGTCGCCAGCACCTTGATGTCGGTGCCGGGGCCGGACGCCAGCGCCGAGAACGCCAGGAAGAGGATGAGCGCCGCGCTCGTGACCAGCCGACCGGTGCGGCCGATACCGCGGATCACCGCCTCGTCGGTCGACGCGCCCGCGTCGTACTCCTCGCGGACGCGAGCCAGGATGAAGACCTCGTAGTCCATGGACAGTCCGTAGAGGAACGCGAAGACCATGATCGGGATCCAGAACGTCACTGCCCCGGTGGCCGCGATGCCGAAGATCGCGTTGGAGCCGAAGCCCTCCTGCCAGAAGAGAACCATGGCGCCGAAGACCGCCATCAGCGAGAACAGGTTGAGCAGGACCGCCTTCAGCGGAAGCAGCAGCGAGCGGAACGCACGGACCAGCAGGACGTAGGTCAGCAGGCTGATCAGCCCGAGCATCAACGGCAGGTTGCCATAGACGGCCTTGAGGAAGTCGACCTGGTCGGCGCCGAGGCCGGCCACCCCGATCACGCCGTCGGTGTTGGCGGCGACGGCCTTCACTTCCCGGACCACGTCGACGCTTTGGGAGTTGACGGTCTCCTCCGCTGGGACGAGCACCACCACGGTCCGACCGTCGGCGTCCGCACCCTCGCCGGTCGGGACGAACGCGTGGTCGATGCCGTCGACCGCCCCGAGCTTGGCGGCGGCGGCCTCGGCCTTGTCGGTCTCGGTCAGGACCTCGATC
The DNA here is from genome assembly GCA_963802315.1 of uncultured Actinomycetota bacterium. GTDB lineage: Bacteria > Actinomycetota > Actinomycetes > Propionibacteriales > Nocardioidaceae > Nocardioides. Next base: position 2,675,522 of record CAWDIF010000001.1, on the reverse strand, counting down.
GGCGTCAGCACACCGGTTCCGACGCCACCGTCCTCGAGGGTGACGAGCGCCTCGTAGGCCGGGCCGCTCTTGGCGAGTGACGCGGAGTCTGCGGCACCGATCTTGATGCCGGCGAAGGCGACCGTGAGCGCGCCCAGCATCAGCACCGCTGCTCCCGCCGCCACCCATCGGTGGCGCACCACGAGGCGGGCCCAGGCGGTCCAGCCCTTGCTCGACTCGGTCTCGTGACGAATCTTGGGCCAGTCCACGCGCGGCCCGATCCCGCCGAGGATCGCCGGGGTGAGGGTCAGCGTGACGAGCACGCTCGCGAGGGGGATCAGCGCGCCGCCGAAGCCGATGCTGCGCAGGAACGGCACCGGCAGGACCACGAGTGCGAGCAGGCCGATCGCGACGGTGATACCGCTCCACAGCACCGCGTGGCCGGCGGTCTCCATGGCCGCTACCACGGCCTCGTGGTTGTCCTTGCCGCGGTCGCGCTCCTCGCGCCAGCGAGTGACAAACAGCAGCGAGTAGTCGATCGCGACTCCCAGGCCGACCAGAGCGATCAGGAACTCGACGATGAAGGACACGTCGGTCAGGTAGGTGATCGGGAGCAGCAGCAGGAACGTGGTCAGGATCGAGACGGCTGCCACGACCAACGGCAAGAAGGCCAGGAAGGATGCGAAGACGAACAGCAAGACGGCCAGCGCGCCCAGGCCACCGAGGAGCGTCTCCGCCAGGACACTGTTGCCACCCGCCTCGTCCCCGACCGCCAACGCGTCCATCCCGGTGACACCCACGGTCGCGCTCTCGGGCGCCTGCGCGCCGACCAGCTCCTTGACCTGGTCGACCGGCAGGACAGTCGAGAAGCTCTCCGGGAACGGGTAGAAGACCATCGCGTACGCCGTGCGGTCGTCGTCGGTGCGGAACGCGTCGTCGCCGGTGTTGGCCTCGTCGATCAGCCGCAGGGGGACGTCCGCCTGCCCCACGGCAGCGAACGCTTCGCCAATCCCCTGCTCGTTGCCGGTCACGGTCTGGCCGTCCGGCATCGTCACCGTCACGATCAGGGGCACCGTGCTCCCGCCGTTGCCGTAGGCCTCGACGATCTGGTCAGCCGTCTCGGTTCCGGGCTGACCGGGCAGCGAGAAGTCGACGGTCAGCCGGTCGTTCACCGTGCTGGTCACCGACATCCCGGCGACCGCCACGAGCAGCCAGCCCAGCATGACCATCCTGCGGTGCCGCAGCACCCACTGTCCCAGTCCTCGCACGTCTCGACAGTAGATGACTGATTCCTTGAATCAGTCATCCAGTACGGTGCCTCCGAGTGCTCGGTTGCACGGCCCCGGAGGCCGCGGAGAATGCGCCGTATGACCGCCCGACGGAGCCGGTGGGTCCTGGTCCCGGTCGCCGCAGCAGTCGCTCTGGTCGCCGGCACGTGGTTCGTCGCGTCCGGCTCCGACACCTCACATCCTGCCGCGCTGTCGCCCGGAACGGCGTCCGAGGGCCGGGCATCAGCCGAGGCGCCCTCCGGGGCCACGCCGAGCCAGCCGCCCGCCACGACTAGGACGGTGCGCTCCCGCAACGTCGCGGTCGACGTGCCGGCAACGTGGCCGGACCGGGTGGACCTCCCCGACCTGTGGTGTGCCGTCGCGGACCCCGGCTCCTTCGTCGGCCGGCCCTACGTCGCCCTGCCCGAACCACCACGACCCGCGGTGAGCTATGGCTGCAAGCTCTCCGAGGTCCCCGCCGGTTTTCCGCCCATTCCCCGGCGACTGTGGCAAGGGCACCTCGAGTTCCGGCTGGCGGCCCGCGGCCTGGTGCCCGATGGTGTCCGCACCTTCCATGGTTGGACCCTCACCGCCAAGACGGTGGGCGAGGTGCAGGTCTCGCTCCTCACCGACGGGACGACCGCGCCGCTGGCAGCGACGATCATGTCGTCGGCTCGGGTCGTCGACGTCGACGCGGTGGGCTGTGACACCACGTCGCCTGCTCAGTCGAGTCGGTTCGTCCCTCCGAGGAAGCCGTTCGACATCTCCCGTGCGGAGGTCGACTCGATCCTCGTGTGCCAGTACGCGCGAACCGGCACCGTCGGCCTGATCGCTTCACGAAGAATCGAAGGCACCGCGGCTCGCGACGTCGTGCAGGCGATGCGCGCGGCACCCCCCGGAGGGGGCCCTGACACCAAGCCCGAGAACTGCCCGGACGACGAGTTCGGTCACGAGGCGCTGGCGCTCCGGTTGGGCGGCCCGGACGGGGTGGTGGGTGACGTCTACGTCTACTACGACTGGTGCGTCGGCAACGGCTTCGACGACGGCACCACCCGGCGGGAGCTGACCCGTGCCGCGTGCAGTCCGCTGTTCCATGACCCGGTCAGGATCCAAGCAGCATCGAAGGACGTCATGTTTCGGTGCCTGGCGGGTGACCAGCAACAACGGCAGGCGGACTGACGCGTTCGGGTCAGCCGTAAGCGATGGTCGCCTTGCAGGTCTGACCGCCGAACGTCGCCCTGAACACGACCTTGTCGGTGCCGGCCTGATTGGCGATCCTGCGCTCGGCGGAGAACGAGCCGCTGGGTCCGGACGTGGTCGACGTGCCCTTGGCTGCGACGGCGCCGTTGTCCTTGATCTTCCAGCCCCAGCTCTGGCCGGCGACGTTGCTGTCGACCTCGCCCTCGACCTCGAGACGGCCGTCGTCCGTCTTGACCTTGAGCTTCCAGTCCGCGGAACCGGAGCAGCTGCCGGTGCGGATCACCCGGTCGTCGGCACCACCGCCGGCCTGGGCCGGAGCGGCGGAGAGTGTCACGCCGCAGGCGAGTGCGGCGGTGAGGGCGAGCGAGAGGGAATGGATGCGGTTCATGGTGGTTCCTCCTGGTGGGTGATGCTCAGCGGGTCGTCTTGAAGCCGCCGAAGCGGGCCTTGGGTTGGCGGGCCAGCACCGGCTCGACCGCCTCGGCGACCTCGTGCGGGAGAGGACGGTCGGCGGGGTCGGGCTCGAGAGCGGCGAACACGGTCTTGACGACCTCGTGCGGGGTGTCCTCGGGGAGCCCGTGCGGCGCCTCGACCAGCTGCGGGTAGCGCAGCTCGCGGTCCGAGGCGGACGGGTCACCCCTGTCGAAGGCTCGGTAGCCGGCAATCGCCTCGAACAGCGTCGCGCCGAGCCCCCATACGTCGCTGGCCGGCCCCGGCTGCCCCAGCCGCCCCGGGAGGCATTGCTCGGGAGCCATGAAGGCGTCGGTCCCGATCTCGGTCTGCAGCGTCGCGGCGTCGTCGGTCGGCCGGGCCACCGAGAGGTCGATGAGCCGGGCCGGGGCTCCCATGATGATGTTGCTCGGCTTGACGTCGAGATGGGTCCAGCCGATCCGCCGCAGGTAGTGCAGCGCGCTGGCGATCTCGATCGCCAGCGGGAGGTACTGCTGCTCGGGGAGCCGCCCGTGACGCCGGATCAGGGACGACAGGCGTGGCCCGTCGATCTGCTCCAGCACCACGTGCGGGCGTGCCCCCTCGAGGTCGTGCCGCAGCCCGCGGACCACGACCGGGTGGTTGACGGCCGCCAGCGCGTGCACCTCTCGGCGCAGCCCGCGCAGGCTCGACTCGTCGGCCACCTGGTCGGGCCGGACGACCTTGACGACGACGGGACCGAAGGTGATCTCGTCGAAAGCGAGGTAGGCCTCGTACGCCGTGCCGCCCCCGAGTCGCTTCATGGCGACGAGGTCAGGGGTGATCTCGTCACCCTGTACGAAGCCCCAGCTGCGCAGGTCCATGTCAGCCGCGGGTGTTGTGGCGCGAGCCGTCGTTGGTGTGACCGCGGGAGTGGTCGACGTTGTTCTTGCCCGGGCCGTCGTTGGTGAGGTCCTTGACCGACCTCACCCGGCTGTGGTCGGTGTCGGAGCCGTTCGTCCGGGTGCCGGTGTTGGTGTTGGTGTCGTCCGACCCGGTGTCGTCGCCCGTGCCGGTGCTCGTGTTGCCGCCGGTGTCGTCGTCACCGTCGTCGTCGCCGCTGTCCTTGGTGGTCACGACCTGGCCCGAGTCGTCGTCTCGCTTGAACGCGGCGTCGCTGGCATCGTCGGCCATCGCGGGGGCGGTGAAGCCGATGACGCCGGCTGCGGTCGCGCCGACCAGGGCCATGGTGCTGAGTCGCAGTGCCTGGTGCATGAGAGGTCCTCTCGTCGAGTGGTTGACGAGTGAACTGTCTCCGGGCGGAGTGAGCGCACCATGAGCCGTCGATGAGACCCCTCTCATCGCCTCCAGGCGCGCAGTCGCGACGCGGGGCCGACTGTCGAGACCGGGGACTCGGACTGCTCCCAGACCCGCCGCCACGGCGCGACCCTGGGACCAGTCGGGTCGGGGGTCGTGCCGGCAGCGGACCGCTGCTTGGACTCCCACCAGGTCGTCTTGTCCTCATCGAGCAGTGCGGCCACGGCGTCCTTGATGCGGGGCGCGAACTCACGCACTCCCTCGTCGGGACCCGGGTGCAGCGGCTCGCCGAAGCGGATCGTCAGCTGACGTCGTCCGGGGCTCGGCCAGTTCTGCCCACGCGGCATCGCCGCGAACGTCCCGCGGTGCGCGACGGGGACGACAGGGACGCCGTGCTCCAACGCCAGGAACGCCGCGCCCATCCGGAAGCTGCCGATCCAGCCGTCCTTGGAGCGGGTGCCCTCAGGGAAGATCACCAGGCTCCAGCCGTCGGCCAGCACCTCCCCCGGTGTCGTCGCCATCGTGCCGCCGCGTCGGTCGATCGGGAACGTGTTGAAGATCAGCGACGAGCCGACCGCCCGCCACCAGGTGTCGAAGAAGTAGTCAGCCGCTGCCGCAACCGCCGTCCGACGCCGCCACTCGTCCGGCAGCGACAGCAGGACCAGGGGGGTGTCGAGGTGCGAGGCATGGTTGGCCGCAAAGATGACAGGCCCGTGGATCCGGTCCAGGACATCGAGGCCCTGCACCTCGGTGCGGACCTGCGAGCGGAAGAGCGGCTCGAGCCCGCCTTTGTGGGCGATCTCGCGGGCGAGCATCGCGGGCTTGCGTCGCGACCAGTCGCTCGGGAAGACCGTCGACCTCGACGGCAGCACGAACGGCTCCGCCGAGCGCGGCACCTGACCGCGCCGTCCCCAGCGCCAGCCCCGAGCGACCTGCTTGACGTCCGAGACGCCACCGCGGACCAGGCTCATGCGAGCCTCACCGCACGTCCGCGAGCAGGTGCGGCGGATTGTGCAAGTAGGTGATCGACGGGGAGGTACCGACGGTGCCCGACGCCATCTCCAACGCGTCCTGCAGCGTGGTCGCCGCCCGGAAGCCGAGCCTGGAGGCCGCGCGACGGTCGGCGCCGACCCAGATCACGTCGTCGACGTGGTCCATCGCGTGCGCCGCCCAGTACCACATATAGAACGGGTGGACGCCGTGATAAGCGTGCGAGGTCCGGTACAGGTGGATGTACCAGGGGTCGTTGGCGAACTGCTGCTCGAACTTCTCCCCCACCACGTGCGGGTCGGTCGACTCGGCGAGTACCTCCTCGTAGAAGTCGACGTAGGACGGGTGGTGCAGCTGGTTGAAGCCCTCGTTCAGCGGGTGGTAGAGGATCACCGCACCGCCCTTGCGGACCACGGGCTGACCCCGATAGGAGTTGAAGTAGTAGCCGAGTCCCATGCACGTGGCGAGGATCGGGTTCATCGAGCTGTTGACGTTGTAGGGGCCGAGATAGGGCACACCCATCACCAGCACGTCGGACTGACCCTGGACCTCGACAAGGTGCTGCTGGTGCACCTTCTGGAGCGTCCGCTCGTGCACCGCCTCGACCTCGCCGGCGTTGATGCCCGTCAGCCCGTAGACCGAGCGCAGGTCGTGGAACATCTTGTGCTTCAACTTCGGCGGCGCGATCGAGAGGCCACGGCGCATGCCGAGCATCGTGGCCTGGTCCTTGACCGACCACTCCCACTCGCGCTTCTGGAGGAAGTCGTAGGGCTTGGGGAAGACGTTGTTGTTGAGCGTCGTCTCGATCTGGAAGACCTTGACGGCGTCCTTGATGATCCGGCCCATGCGCCATGCCGAGTGGTGCATCTCCGAGGCCTTGTGGTCCATGAACGAGCGCGAGTGGACCATCGTCTTGGCGTTGTGGTGGTGCTTGATCGACTTGTAGGACGCCAGGCCGATACCGACCGACTTGTGGCCGCCGTCCATCGCCACCAGGTTGACGTTGACATAGATCAGCAGGTCGGACTCGGCTGCGCGCTTGCTCAGCTCGACATCCTCGCCCTTGTCGGTCGTCCCGAGGTGGAGGAGCTCGTCGCGGTCCTCGGCGTCGAAGTTGTAGAGGTCACCCTGCGGGTAGAACGAGCGGAACACGCGCTCCCCCACGATGTGCTTGAGCTCGGCGCCCGTCATCCGCCGGTGCAGGGCGTTGGCGGCGATCAGCTTCACGTCGTCGACGCCGGCCTCGGCGGCCATCGTCAGGACGTGCTCGATGATCCGGCCACGGATGTCCGGCGACTTCATGGTCGGCAGCGGCAGCGACAGGTCGTCGAACGCGATCGTCAGCCGCATGCCCGAGAACAGCAGCGTCGGCAGCGGGTCGGAGTCGACCGGGTGGAGCAGGGCCTCGCGGATCGCCTCGTCGACGTCCGGCACGGCGGGCAGCGACTCCGGCGGATAGACCACGCGGGTGCCGAGCGGGAAGTTCTCGAGGCGGAAACCGAGACCCTCGTGCACGATCAGGGGCGGGGTCCGGTCGTCGACTTCGAGCACGAAACCTGGGCGACTCACTTGCCCTCCTTCATGAACTGCTCCTTGGATCGAAGGCGACCTTGACGGTACCGAGACCGCCGGCCGAGTGCGCATGGTCGATGGCCTCGCGCCACCGGTGCAAGGGATAGCTGGCGACCGACTTGGCGATCTGGGCGACGGCCTCGTGTGCGACCAGCTCGAGCGCGACCTCGAACGCCGGGCGACCGTTGGCGCCGGGCTCCTCGCGGGACGACGCATAGGTGCCCACCACCTCGAGCTCACGGAACCACGCCGCTGAGAGGTCCGCGGGTGCGGGCATGCCAGACATGACGACGCGGCCCCCGGCCCGCGTGGCGTGCAGCGCGGTCTCGAGAGACTGCTTGCTGCCCACCGCGTCGACGGCGACATCCACACCGCCCAGGAGGTAGGGCGACGAGAACTCCGGCTTGAGCTGGAACGCGCCCGTCGAGCGGCGGACCCGCCGGAGCACCTCGTTGGGCGCCACCACCTCGGTCGCCCCGAGCTCGAGGGCGAGCTCCTTCTGGTGAGCGTGCTTGGCGACCACGATGATCTCGCCTGCGGGCGTCAGCTCGCGCAGTGCCAGCGTGGCGAACAGGCCGACCGACCCCGCGCCGCTGACGAGAACCCGGTCGTTGGCCTTGACCCCGGCCCGCAGGGCGGTGTGCACCGCGCAGGCCACCGGCTCGGCGAGCAGCGCCTGCTCGTCGGAGTAGCCCTCCGGCACGACGTGCATCTGGCTCCGATGCGCCGCCAGCTGTTGGCCCCAGCCGCCGCCGGTGTCCTTGCAGAACCCGGTCTGCAGGCCGGGCGACAGGTTGCCGACCGTGATCCGGCTACACCGGTTGGTCGCGCCGACCGCACAGTTCTCGCAGGACTCCACGCTCCGCGCGGCGCAGGTCAGGACCGGGTCCAGGACGACGCGGGTGCCGGCCTTGAGTTCCTCGCAGTCCTCGAGCAGCTCACCGACCACCTCGTGGCCCGGCACGAACGGCAGTGACACCACGGCCGAGAAGTAGAGGCTGGTCTTGCCGGACAGCATCCCGAGGTCCGAACCGCAGATCCCGGAGAGCCGGGTCCGCACCCGGGCCCAGCCCGGTCGGTCGGACCGGGGTGGGTCGATGGTGACCATGCGCAGCGGCGCGGCGTAGCCGGACAGCAGGCCCGGCATCCGCGAGCCCATTGCCTTGCCGGCGACCGTGCGCGGCAGGGAGCGGAACATCTCCAGCGCCAGCATCATGAGCTGGTCCGGGCCGGGTCGAGACCACGGGTGGCACCGCTGGGACTGGCCCAGTCGGCGACGTCCCAGTGGGAGCGGCGGGCATGGCGATAGAGCGCGACGTCCGGCCGCACCGCGACCGGGTGGCCGATCGCTTCGAGCAGCGGCAGGTCCGAGTGTGAGTCTGCGTAACCGAACGAGGCCGCCATGTCGATGCCGTGCTCCGCGGCATACGACTTCATCCAGGCGCCGCGCGACTCGCCGACCAACGGCGACGATGCGAGGTGCCCGGTGCAGATCCCTCGCTCGTCGACCGCGAGGTCCGCCGCCTCGATGTGGTCGAACAGCGGGATCAGCGGCCGGGTGAGCGGCCGGATCGCGCCGGTGATCAGGACGGTCTGGTGGCCGGCCGCACGGTGCTGGCGGATCCGCCGCACCGCGTCCGGCGAGAGACGCGACAGCACGTGGTCGGTGAGGTACTCGTCGGCCACGTCGTTGAGGTCGGACAGCCGAGCGCCCTCGTACTCGCGGTAGATGCCGCGCAGGAAGTCGCTGCGCGAGCGGCGCTCGGCCTGGATCAGGCTCGGCACCCTGGACGCGATCCGGCTCAGCTCGGCCAGCCGCTCGGTGCCGTCGAGCTCGCGTAGCCGCACCCACAGGTAGGTCTCGATGACGTTGGACGACAGCAGCGTTCCGTCCATGTCGAAGAACGCCGCGATACCGGTGGCCTCGGTCCCCACCTTGCGCAGCTGGGTGTTGGCCGGCTTCCTGCGCAGCGCGCGGAGCTCGTCGAGGCGGCGCACCGGCGCGGTCACCGCCGGGCAGTGCACCTCGATGAAGTAATGCTCCCAGTCGATGACCGAGGTGTCGAAGGCGAAGGTGGCGCGGTCGGTCTCGGACAGCGAGTCGAACAGGGCCATCGTCTGCTTGTCGGAGAAGCGCAGCTCGGCGGTGGCGTACTCCATGTAGAGGTTGAGGTATCGGCGCAGGAACTCCAGCCTCCGGCCCTGCTGGTGCAGCTTGCGCGCCAGGTCGCGGGTCCGGTCGCTGCGCGGCGCGTGTCCGATGGCGTAGTCGGCGGCCTTCCAGGCCTTCTCACTGGTCGAGAGCAGTCGCTCCACCGAGCGCGCCCCGGGGAAGCGCCACTCGGGCAGCCGTGCGGCCCCCCGTTCGCCGGCGGTGAACGGATGGTGGTCGAAGTAGGTCCGCACCGACGTGTAGAGGGTGTTGAAGGTCAGCGGGTTGCGGTCCCCGCTGGAGATGTGGAAAAAGCCGACCTCGGCAGGCTCCGGTGGGTGCGCCAGCACCGCGACGATCGCGGCGACGACGTGGTCGACCGGGACGATGTCGACGATGGTGTCGGGGGCGGCCGGGAACTCCGGGAGCTCACCGCGTCCGTAGGCCAGGATCAGCGGCTCGGCCATCTTGAAGCCCTCGATCCAGCCTGCGTGCGGCCTCTCCAGGGCGGACTCGATGATGCTCGGGCGAACGACCGAGGCACGCTTCGGCGCTCCCACCGCGGTGGCCCAGCGCTCGACGACGCACTCGCCCATAGCCTTGGTGAAGGTGTAGCAGTCGGTCCAGCCGAGGCTGCGGGCCCGCTCGGTGCCGATCCGAACCAGCTCGTCCTTGACCCACTGCTTGCGGGCCGCCTCGGTCGCGCGGGCCGCGGTCAGCAGGCCAGCGCGGCTGTGCTCCTTCTCGGCCTTCTTGCGTTCCCTGGTGAGCAGCTCAGCGCCACGCGAAGCGTCCTCCACGGCCCGACGCTGGCCGAGGCCCCACTCGAGCTCGCGCTCGAGGTCGACGTCGTGCTCGACCGGGGCTTCCGGGATGCTGCCGCGGCGGCGGCCGGCGACGTAGGCCGTGGAGATGTGGACGTAGTGGATGTCGCGCCCGGACTCGGTGCTCGCCTCGTCGATGCGCCTGAGCAGGTCGCGGACCCCGATCACGTTGGTCGTGAAGCCTTCGTGGACCGGCGGGTCGAAGGAGACGTCGCCCGCGCAGTGCACGACCGCGTCGATGTCGATCGGCAGCTCCGGGACGTCCGCGAGGTCGCCGTCGAGCACCGACACGCGCGCCGTCATCAGCGCCTCGACCCCGCCGGACTGCTCGACGATCTCGGCGAAGATTGGCTTCTCCAGCAGCTTGGCCGTGCGGGACGCCCCGCTGGTCGAGCCCTTGGGGCGAACCAGGACCGTGGTGCGCAGCTCGGGCACGTCGCGCAGGATCAGGTGGAGCAGAGCCTCGCCGACGAAGCCGGTGACACCGGTGACCAGGACGTGCTGGCCGGCCAGGCGCTCGGCAATCGTCCCCTCCGTCACGCCCGCGATCGTGTCATACGGGGTGAGCGGTCAGCACCGGTGCTGGTCTGCGGGGGATGTCGCCATCCCCCGCAGACCAGGTGCACACCTCCCCCCGGCCCTCCCCGAAGCGGCCGGTGTGACGGTCAGTCCGGCCAGGAGGCCGTCGTGACCGCGCCCCCGGTGATCTGGACGGTCAGACAGACGTCGTCGGTTCCCTTGGGCATCAGGTCGTAGTCGCCCTCGACCAGGTCGGGATAGACCAACGACGCCGCGCTTCCCCCGCCCGGCAGGGGACGGTCCACCACGGCGACGTGCTGACGGTGCCCATGGCCATGGCCATGGCCGTGGTCGTGGTCGGGTCCGTGGTCGTGGTCGGGTCCGTGGTCGTGGTGGTCGTGGTGGTCGTGGTGGTCATGTGCGTGCCCGGGGTCGGCCGGCGTGCCGACCACGCCGGCGGGGAGGATCTCGACCTCCTCGCCGACCATTGCCGGGGACGCCGTGACCACGAGGGCCCCGACGTCACCGCCGATGTCGAGCAGGACGGCGCCCTGCCCGGCGTGCGGGTTCTCCTGGTGGCTGCCGGTCATCACGTCAGGCCGTCGTGGCGCCCGGGACGGTCTGGTATCCCCCACCGGCGGGCGCCAGATACGGGAACGTCGCCAGCGTGGCCGCGTTGGTGTTCGTCGTGCCGTCGGCCGCGGCGCTCGCCGCACCGTCGGGCGTGAACGACTTGTCGACCAGCGGGATGGTCAGGCCGGCGATCGCCCTGATCTCGATGGTGGTGACGTCGTCGTTCACCCGGCGACCGTTGGGGAACCCGGCGGGGTCGCCGCCGACCAGCCCCAGCTTGTTGGGGTTGGTGGTGTTCGGCGGGATCGCCAGGTTGAGCCGCACCATGTCCGCCTCGACGGGCCCGGTGTAGTTCTGGAACCCCGGCACGACCCCCGACGGGATGCCCGTCAGCAGGATCGCGTTGAGGTCGGCGCGGGGCTTGCCGTAGGCCGCCAGGTTGGGGAAGGCGCCCGGGTAGAGCACCGGCAGCAGCTTGGCGAGCTCAGGCTTGTTGACATACTTCGCGTACCGGGAGTCCCGCTTGGGCGGTCGCGCGTTCCACTGGTCCTTCTCAGCCATCGGGATCACGACCTCGTTGACCAGCGGGTTCGCGAGCCGGGACACCTGCTTCCAGGGCCCGAACCCGACGTACTTGCTCGTCTTGCTGTCGAAGACCCGCGACTTGCGTCGGCTGGCGGTGGACCAGACACCGATGACGGCGTTCTTGGCCGTGACGCTGGTCGGCTTCCTGCCGTTGCGGGTGACCTCTCGGATCGGGACCTGGATCGCGATGCTGTGGACGTTGAAGCCCTGCAGTCCGTTGACGCCGTTCATGTTGGGCATCGAGATCAGGTGGGCGGCGTTGAGCGGGCGCAGCGCCCCGAGGTCGAAGATGCTGCCGAGGTCGACGAAGAACGCGTCCTGACGCTGGCCCGCGAACACCTTGCGGCCGCCACCGAGGCTACGCACGGCCTTGGCCGCGAGCGCCGGGTAGTTGGGGGTGCTGCGGACCCCGACGTTGCACGGCGGGCACGGGATGTTCTTGCCGAGGACCTTGGACTTGCCGTTCTCGACGCGGGTGACGGTGTAGCTCTGCGGCCGGTTCCAGTTCTTGTCGGCCAGGTTGGTGATCGGGCCGTTGTTGTAGAGGAAGGTCTGCTTGTCACGGATCTTCGTGGAGAACTCGAACTGGTAGACGATGTCCGACTCGGACTTGCCCTTGTTGGAGACGTGGATCTCGTAGAGCACGTCGTCACCGAACTCGAAGAAGTTCGGGCCGCTGTCAGGCTTCTGGAACGGGATGAAGTTGGCGATCAGCGTCACCGTGTTCGGGTTGTCCGGGCTGACGAACGCGTAGACGTCGGTGCTGTCGGCGACTGCGTCCTTGGAGATCTCCGGTGCTTCGCGGTGTGAGGACATGTCAGTTGTCTCCAGTCTTCTGGCCTGCGGCGTTCAGGATGCGAGCGACGAGATCGTGGTCCTCGACCACCACCTCGCGGTCGCCGAGCATCAGGGAGATCACGCCGGAGTGCGGGTTCTCGACGTAGGCGACGACCGGCTCGGTGGCCGCCCTGCTGCTTCTCGTGACCGCGGCCGCGGCCGCCGGGCCACCGATTCCGACCGCGCCCGCGGCCACCCCAGCGCCAGTGGCGGCGAGGAACTTCCTTCTGCTGGTGTCGTTCATGGGTGCTCCCTCTCGTCGACACGTCCCGTTGGTGGGCCGTGTCACAGAGCGTTCGGAGCCCGTCACCGCAACGACGGGCGATCCGCGCAGATGCCAACAGGTCGCAACAACGCCGTAGGCTGTCCGCCGCGCCGGACCGGCGCCCGGGGCGTATAGCTCAGCGGTAGAGCACCTCCCTTACAAGGAGGTGGTCGGGGGTTCGATCCCCTCTGCGCCCACCGGACATCGCCGGCGGCGGCCGGAGCCGAAATGGGCTGAGCCGCCGGCGTCTCGGGTCACCAGCGGCTCAACTGGGCTCAATGTAGTGGGGCCGTGCGGCCCGTCAAAACCCGCCGGGTCAAGTCATGGGAGCGGTCTGGACCATTGCCGCCAAGCCGTGGGTCACCCGGGGGTGAGACGTGGATGTGCTGGCCGAACGGAGTGGTTCTCAGCTGTATGTCGCGAGCTGCCGGATGTGCTCGTCCAGGTCCCGCGCCGGTCCGTCACTGTGCACCGACCAGCGCACGACGCCGTCCTTGTCGAGGACGTAGGACGACCTGCGTGGACACCCGCGGTCCGTGTTGAACACCGCATAGTCGCGGGTGACCTCGCCGTGCGGCCAGAAGTCGGAGAGCAGCGGGAAGTTGAGCCCGTCGGCATCCGCGAACGCCCGCAGCGCATAGACCGGGTCGCACGAGACCGCCAGGACCTCGGAGCCGAAGGTCATCAGCTCGGCCAGCCGGTCGCGCAGACCCGCCATCTCTCCGGTGCAGATGCCTGAGAACGCGAAGGGGTAGAAGACGATCGCAACCGCCTTCTCGCCGCGGTACGACGCGAGGTTCACGTCCTGGCCGAACTGGTCGCGCAGGGTGAAGTCGGGGGCGACGCTGCCGAGAGCGAGCCCGATCATGCCGTCTCCCGCTGGTGGTCTCGGTCGGCGAGCTCGCGCTTGAGGACCTTGCCGGTCGCGTTGCGCGGCAGCTCGTCGAGGACGACGATCTCGCGCGGCACCTTGAAGCGGGCGAGGTTGTCGGTCACGTGGGCCTTGAGGACGTCCTCGCTGGCCTCGAAGCCTGGGCGGAACACCACGAAGGCACGCAGCCGCATGCCGAAGTCATCGTCGTCCACCCCGATCGCGGCCACCTCGCGCACCGCCTCGTGCCGGGCCAGGCAGTCCTCGACCTCCTTGGGGAAGACGTTCTCACCTCCGGACACGATCATCTCGTCGTCGCGGCCCTCGACATAGAGCAGTCCGTTGTCGTCGAAGCGACCCACGTCTCCCGACGCCATGAGTCCGTCGATCATGTCCTTGCCACCCCCGCCGGTGTAGCCCTCGAAGAGCATGCTGTTGCCCACGAAGATCCGGCCGGACTCGCCTGGCCCGAGCTCCTTGCCCTGGTCGTCGTAGATCTTCACGACCGTCGCCCAGGGTGGCCTGCCTGCGGTCGAGGGCTCCTTGCGCAGGTCCTCGGGACGCGCGATCGAGGCGTAGGCGACCTCGGTCGAGCCGTAGGTGTTGAAGAGGGTGTCGCCGAAGCGGTCCATCCAGGCCAGAGCCAGGTCGCCGGGCAGGGCCGAGCCCGATACGGCGACGACCTCCACGCTCCGCAGACTGTGCTCCGCCAGCGTCTCGTCGGGCAGGGCGAGGATCCGCTGGAGCATCACGGGGATCATGACCATGCCTTCACACGTGTGCTCGTCGGTGGCCCGGAGCGCGGCCTCGGGGTCGAAGGTCCGGCGCAGCACGACCGTCTGGCCCAGCAGCAGCGACAACATCAGGTGAGCGAAGCCCCAGGTGTGGAACAACGGTGCGGCGATGTGCACCGTCCAGCCCTGACGCAGCGGCATCCGCGAGAGCAACGAGATCGCTGCGTCGATGCCCGCCTCGGCGCGCGGGGCGCCCTTGGGTGTCCCGGTCGTGCCCGAGGTCAGGATGATGATCCGGGTGTGGTGGTCCGGCGCCCGGAGCGGCGAATCGTCCTGCTCCCGGGCGATCAGGGCCTCGAGGGTGCCGTCACGGTCCGCATCGTGCTCGTCCTCGGCGTAGGAGAGGACGCGCTTGTCCACGTCGGCCCCGGACAGCAGGGCGGTGAACTCCTCGTCGTGAACCACGATGCTCGGCTGCTCGCGCTCGAGCACGTCCACGAGCTGCGGCCCGGCGAAGGCGGTATTGAGGTAGATCAGGTCGGCGCCCAGCTTGGCCGCGGCGATGGTCGCCTCGACGAAGCCGCGGTGGTTGCGAGCCATCAGCGCGATCGACTCGCCCTCGTGGATCCCCTGCTTGCGCAGGGCCCGGGCCAGGGCGTTGGTGCGCCGGTCGATCTCGCCGAAGGTCAGGTCGCCGCGCTCGTCGATGACCCAGATCCGGTGGGGCACCAGCCTCGCCATCGCCAGGAAGCCACCTGCCGGTCCCGTGCCGTAGCTCCTCAGGACTGCGCCCGCCTTGGCCAGCGCGATGGGCGAGTAGGGCTTGAGGATTCCGCACCCGGCCAGGACCTTCAGCCCGTCACCGACCGAGGAGGCGCGATTCGCCAGCTTGTCCAACGGGGAGGGCAGCACGGAGTGAAGGATGTCACGCCCGCGAAGGCTCAGGAGACGGTCTTGGGGGCGATCAGGCGGGTCGCCGACCAGTCCTTGCTGACCGCCGCGCTGGTCGTCTGTGCGAGACCAGCGATGGGGGCCGCTTCGGCGATGTCGGCCGGATCGACGGAGTTGGGACGACCCACCTTGGGGGTGAGAAGCCAGATGGAGCCACCGCCGACCAGGTCGGTCAGCGCCTCGACCAGTCCGTCGACCAGGTCGCCGTCCTCGTCACGCCACCACAGGACGACCGAGTCGACGACATTGCCGTAGTCGCCGTCGACCATGTCGGCGTCGATCGTGTCCTCGATCGAGACCCGCAGGTCGTCGTCGGTGTCGTTGTCCCAGCCGAGCTCCTGGACGACCATGCCCGCCGAGAGCCCCAGGCGATCGGCCGCGCCTGGCGCGGCGTCCGTCGAGCTCACTGCGGGTTCCTCCAGTCGGTCGTGGTGCCCGTGGTGTGGGCGGGGGTGAGCGCTAGTCCATCGGAAGTCCACCGCGCATGCAACCCGAGCCTCTCCGATGGGCGACTGGTGGACCTACTCAGCGGTAGGTACTCCGGGCTCGTCACGAGTGACAGGATGAGGGCGTGAGCGATCCATCCGCCCCCGCCCGCACCGGTTCGATCCCGACCGTGATCCACGAAGGACTGCCGACCCAGCTGCCGGACATCGACCCCGACGAGACGGCCGACTGGCTCGACTCCTTCGACCAGCTGGTCGACGAACGCGGCCGGGACCGAGCCCGCTACGTGATGCTCCGCCTGCTCGAGAAGGCGCGGGAGATGAACGTCGGCGTGCCGGCGCTGCGCAGCACCGACTACATCAACACCATCCCCCCGGAGCGCGAGCCGTGGTTCCCGGGCGACGAGGACATCGAGCGCCGGATCCGCGCCTTCATCCGCTGGAACGCGGCGGTCATGGTCTCCGACGCCAACCGGCCCGGCCTCGAGGTCGGTGGGCACATCGCGACGTACCAATCGGCGGCCAGCCTCTACGAGGTCGGCTTCAACCACTTCTTCAAGGGCAAGGACCACCCCGGCGGTGGCGACCAGATCTACATCCAGGGCCATGGCTCCCCCGGCATCTATGCCCGGGCCTTCCTCGAGGGTCGGCTCGACGAGCAGCAGCTGCTGCGCTTCCGCCAGGAGGTTCAGCACGGCGTGGGCAAGGGCCTGTCGTCGTACCCGCACCCGCGCCTGATGCCCGACTTCTGGGAGTTCCCGACGGTCTCGATGGGTCTGACCGGCATCGGCTCGATCTACCAGGCGCGCTTCAACCGCTACCTGCACAACCGCGGCATCAAGGACACCAGCCAGCAGGACGTGTGGGCCTTCCTCGGCGACGGTGAGATGGCCGAGCCCGAGTCGCTCGGCGCGCTCCGGATCGCGGCCCGTGAGGAGCTCGACAACCTCACCTGGGTGATCAACTGCAACCTGCAGCAGCTCGACGGCCCGGTCACCGGCAACGGCAAGATCATCCAGGAGCTCGAGGCCAACTTCCGTGGAGCCGGCTGGAACGTCATCAAGGTCATCTGGGGCCGGGAGTGGGACGAGCTCCTCGCCCGGGACGTCGACGGCGTGCTGGTCAACCAGATGAACAAGACCCCCGACGGGTCGTTCCAGACGTTCTCGACCGAGGACGGCGCCTACAACCGCGAGCACTTCTTCGGCCCCGACCCACGGCTGCGGGCGATGGTCGAGCACATGAGCGACCGGCAGATCGAGAAGCTCCCGCGCGGCGGCCACGACTACCGCAAGGTGTACGCCGCCTTCGACGCCGCCTCGAAGCACACCGGACAGCCGACGGTGATCCTGGCCCACACGATCAAGGGTTGGACGATCGAGGCGCTGGAGGGCAAGAACGCCACGCACCAGATGAAGAAGCTCAAGCTCGCGGACCTGCTGAAGTTCCGCGACCGGCTCTATCTGCCGATGAGCGACCGCGACATCGAGGGGGCCTACGAGGCCTCGGGCACCGCGCCGTTCTTCCACCCCGGGCCGGACTCCCCCGAGATCCAGTACATGATGGAACGCCGTCGCCAGCTCGGCGGCTCGCTGCCCCAACGGGTCCTGCGCGCCAAGCCGCTGAACCTGCCGGGCAAGGGCATGTACGACGAGCTCAAGCAGGGTTCGGGCAAGAACAAGATCGCCACCACGATGGCCACGGTCCGGCTGCTCAAGGACTGGATGAAGGACCCCGAGATCGGCCAGCGGATCGTGCCGATCGCGCCGGACGAGTACCGCACGTTCGGCATGGACTCGATGTTCCCGAGCGCCAAGGTCTACAACCCCGCCGGCCAGCTCTACGAGGCCGTGGACCGCAAGCTGCTACTCGCCTACAAGGAGTCCGCGCAGGGCCAGATGCTCCACGAGGGCATCTCCGAGGCCGCGGCGATGGCCTCCGCGACGGCGGCCGGTTCGGCGTACTCGACCCACGGCGAGCACATGATCCCGTTCTACATCTTCTACTCGATGTTCGGCTTCCAGCGGACCGGCGACTCGATCTGGGCGATGGCCGACCAGCTGGCCCGCGGCTTCCTGGTGGGCGCGACCGCCGGCCGGACGACCCTGACCGGCGAGGGCCTGCAACATGCCGATGGCCACTCGCCGCTGCTGGCCGCCACCAACCCGGCGGTCGTGCACTATGACCCGGCGTTCGCCTACGAGGTCGCGCACATCATGGAGTCGGGTCTGACCCGGATGTACGGCAAGACCGAGACGCACCCGCACGGCGAGGACGTGATCTTCTACATCACGGTCTACAACGAGCCGGTCAGCCAGCCCAAGGAGCCGGTCGACGTCGACGTCGACGGCATCCTGCGGGGCATCCACCAGGTGTCCACCGGCGAGGGCTCCGGCCCGCGCGTCCGGCTGCTCGCCTCCGGGGTCGGGTTCCCGTGGATCGACGAGGCCGCCCGGCTGCTCCGCGAAGACTGGGGCGTCACCGCCGACCTGTGGTCGGTCACCTCGTGGAACGAGCTGGCCCGCAACGCCACCGCGGCCGAGGAGTGGAACCTCCTGCACCCGGGAGAGAGCGCCCGCACGGCGTACGTCTCCGACCGGCTGGGCGGGTCCAGCGGGCCGGTCGTCGCCGTGTCGGACTACATGCGCGCCGTCCCGCTCCAGATCGCCCGTTGGGTGCCGGGCGACTACCGGGTCCTCGGCGCCGACGGCTTCGGCTTCGCCGACACCCGTCCCGCCGCCCGTCGCTTCTTCCACATCGACGCGCAGTCGGTCGTCGTCCAGGCGCTCCAGGCACTCGCCGATGCCGGTGAGATCGAGCGGGCCCAGGTGGAGAAGGCGTTCGCGCAGTACCGCATCGACGACCCCACCGCCGTGTCCAACGTCAAGCAGGAGGGTGGGGACGCCTGACGCCCGGCCCGAGTTTCACCGGCTAGCCGGTGAAACTCACGCTCCGGCGCTCAAGTGTGAGCGACCAAGCGTGAGTTCCCGCGGCTTGGGTCCAGAGTCCGCGACTCGGAGTCCGTCCTACGTGCACAGCGGCGTCCTGACGTCGTTGCTCCACAGGGACTGCTCACTCGACCGACGGCACCCCCTGGTGGGGGTGCACGGTCCGGAGCATGGTCATCGAACTCATCGACTCGCACGGCATCGTGCTACGGCGCGAGGCGCTGGCAGCGGGGTACGACGACAACGCCCTCGCAAGGTTCGTCAAGGCCGGCTTGCTCACGCGCATCAGGCAGGGGGCCTACGCTTCTACGCCCATTTGGAACAGTCTCGACAAGCGAGGACAGCACGACACTCTGTGCCGAGCAGTGCTCAAACAGTACGACGGCACGGTCGCTCTCACCCACGACAGTGCCGTGGTCCGTCACGACGGACCGACCCACGGCTTGGTCCTGACCGATGTCCACCTGCTCCACCTGCCGGGCAGCACCGGCCGGAGGAACGTGGCCGGGATCACGCACCACAAGGGCTCCGTGCGTGTCTTGGACATCAGCCGCAAGGACGATGCCTGGCTGACCTCACCGGCCAGGACGATTCTCGACGTCGGCATGACCCGCGGGGTCGAAGCGGGCATCGTCGTCGCCGACGACTTCATCCGTCGTGGCCTGACGAGCAAGGACGAGCTGTGGCCCGTCTACGAGTGCGTCAAGGACTGGCCCGGTGCGCTGATCCTTCGACTCGTGATCGACCGCTGCGACGGCAGGGCAGAGTCTGTCGGCGAGACGCTGGGCCGTGAGCTGTTCCGCAAGCATCTCTTGCCGATGCCAATCCCGCAGTTCGAGGTCTTTCGTCCCGACGGAACCCTGGCCGGTCGCACGGACTGGGCCTGGCCCGAGCGCAAACTGTTCGGTGAGTTCGACGGCAAGGTCAAATACCTACGATTCCGCCGCCAGGGCGAGACCGTGACCCAGGCCGTCCTCCGCGAGAAGAGGCGCGAGGACGAGCTTCGCGAGCTGACCGACTTCAGCTTCATCCGGCTCGTCTGGGCCGATCTGTTCTGCGGTGAGCAAACGGCCGACCGCGTGCGCGCCAAGCTTCGTCGTACCGCGGCCTGAAGGCCTGCCCCGCTAGTTCTCACGCTGACCCGCTCAAGGATCAGCGGGTCAGCGTGAGTTTCACCGGCTACCCGGTGAAACTCGCCGGTGCTAGCTGGCGTCACCCACACTGCGGACCGACCCCACGGGGCTGAGCGCGGTGGTCCGACCGTTCTTGAGCAGCGAGCGGAACCGGGTGCGCGAGTACGCCGCCGGCTCGGTGGACCGGATGAACTCGTGGACCAGCTTGGCGAACCGCTGCGGGTGGTCCTTGTGCGGGAAGTGGCCGGCGTTGGGGATCAGTTCGACGCGGGCCCGCGGCGCCAGCGCGGCGGCATTGGACGCGTGGCGCACCGGGATGACCCGGTCGTCGCGGCCCCAGATGACCGCCATCGGCATCTCGTCGGTGAGGTAGGCGCGGTCGGCCATGGTCACGATCTGGCCGCGCCAGTCGACGACGGCACGCACGACGTGCCGGATAGCCGCCCGGGCGTAGGGGTCTCGGAACGAGTCATAGATCTCGGCGAGCTCATCGAGGTCGTGGGTGGCCTTCAGGCCGGTCCGGGACAGGGCCTTGAGGCCCGCTACGCCGACGTGGCGTACGCCGGGGAGCGACAGCAGACCCATCACCTGGTGGAAGCCGGGCGCGGTGACCGCACGGATGCCGGGACTGACCTCCGCGCCGAGACCGCCGGAGGCGACCAGGATCATCCGCTCGGTGCGCTCGGGGAACTGGTAGGCGAACTGCATCGCGACGCCGCCGCCGAAGCTGTGGCCGACCACCGTCACCTTGTCGATACCGAGCACCGTGATCAGGTCGCGCATGCCGTTGGCATAGCCCCCGACGCTGTAGTCGGCGCGCGGCTTGTCGGACCGGCCGTGACCGAGCAGGTCCGGAGCGATGACGGTGTATCGACGCGACAAGGCGTCGATCACCGGCTCCCAGGTGGTGTGGTCGCAGCCGAGACCGTGGAGGAGCAGCACCGCGGGGCCCGAGCCGACCTTGACGTACGCGCGGCGGTGACCGTGGAGGGTGACGTACTGGACCTCATGCGGTCCCGTCGCCTGCAGACGATCCCCCACGACGACTCCCTCGTTGCGCCCTGCGGCGCGAGTCCTAGCGCTCCCCGGTGGTTCGAGATTGAATCACAACCGCGAAAAGAACGGCAGACGAACAGCCGGCCAATTGCCTCGTCCAGCCGTCGTCAGTCGCGTCCCGACTGACGTCCCAGGACCAGGGCGATCTCGAGCGTGAAGGCGTCCCTGGGGTCGCCGGGGGTGAGTCCGGTGACCTCCGCGACCTGCTTCAACCTGTAGCGCACGGTGTTGGGGTGACAGAAGAGAACGCGCGCCGTGCCCTCGACCGAGGCGCCGGTTCGCAGCCAGGCGGTCAGGGTCTCGGTGAGCGCACCCCGCGCCTGGACGAGGGGGAGGAAGACCTCGTCCACCAGGTGCCGTCGGGCGTGACCGTCGCCGGCGAGTGCGCGCTCGGGCAACAGCTCACCGCTCAGCACGGGCCGAGGGGCGTCGGGCCAGCCGGACGCCGCCCGGTGGCCCGAGACGGCCTCGCGGGCCGAGGCGGCCGCGCTGCCGAGGTCGGGGGCGACCGGTCCGACGACCACGGCGCCCTCGCCGAACAGGCCGATCACCGCCGTGGCCGCAGCCCGCGGCTCGGCCACGCCGCCCAGGATCACGACCAGCCGCTCGCCCTGGACCGCACACAGGGCGTCGAGGCCAGCGGTCTGGGCCACGCGGCGTACCTCGTCGAAGAGATCGGTGCCGCCGCCCCGTGACGGGGTCTGGCCCAGGACCACCACGACCGCGCCGCGATCGGCCCAGCCGAGCGCACTGGCCCGCGACAGGACGGCCTCGTCGGCCTCAGCACGCAGCACCGCGTCGACGACCAGAGCCTCCAGACGGGCGTCCCACGCACCGCGGGCCTCGGCGGCGCGGGCATAGACCTCCGCGGTGGCGAACGCGACCTCGCGGGCGTAGCGGGCCACGGCGGTGCGGACCTCCGGCAGATCAGCCGGGTCCAGCAGGTCGTCGATGTTGCTCTCGACGACCTCGATCGAGAGCTTCACCAGGTCGACGGTCTGCTGGAGGGTGATGACGCCGGCCAGGCCCCTGGGGGCAGCGCCGAACACCGACGACGTCAACGCCTGACCCTCGGTTCTCAGCGAGCCGGCGCCGTCGCGATACCAGTCGACGAACGCCCGGACGCCCGCTTGCACGATCAGGCCGACCCAGGAGCGGTTCTCGGCACTGAGCTCCTTGAACCAGGGCAGCTCGGAGTCCATGCGGGACATCGCCGCGGTGCTGAGCTTGCCCGTGGAGCGCCGCAGCGCGTCCGCAGGCCCACGCTTCCCGACCACGGCCGCATCCTCGCATGTCTTTGTGGGGTTCCCACAAAGAATATGGCCTGAGGTTCGTGCGTGCCAGAGGCGAGTCCCGGGTCGCACTTGGGCAGAGTGGTGCCCGTGCTCGTCATCGCCGCGCCGGGTCAAGGCGCTCAGTCTCCCGGCTTCCTCGCTCCATGGCTGGAGGACGACACGTTCCGCGCGCGCTTCGAGTGGCTCTCGACGGTCGCCGACGTGGACCTCATCCACTACGGCACCGAGGCGGACGCCGACACGATCCGGGCGACCGAGATCGCACAGCCGCTCCTGGTGGCCACCGGCCTGGTGGCGGCACTCGGGATCTTCCCCCACCCCACCGATGCCTTCGGCAAGGTCAGCGCTGTCGCCGGCCACAGTGTCGGCGAGCTGACCGCGGCGGCCGGAGCACGCGTCATCACTGCCGAACAGGCCATGGTCCTGGTCCGCGAGCGCGGCAACGCCATGGCCCGCGCCGCGGCCACGACGCCTACGGGGATGACCGCGGTCCTGGGCGGCGACCGCGAGGAGGTGCTCGCCGCGATCGACAAGCACGGCCTGACCCCGGCCAACGACAACGGTCCCGGCCAGCTCGTCGCCGCCGGCACGATGGAGCAGCTCGCGGCGTTCGCCGAGGACCCCCCGGAGAAGGCGCGGCTGATGCCACTGAGCGTCGCCGGCGCCTTCCACACCGAGCACATGGGACCGGCCGTGGGTCACCTCGCGTCGCTGGCCCGGTCGGTCTCGGTGCACGACCCGCGGACCCGGGTCATCTCCAACCGGGACGGCCGGATCGTGCACAGCGGGATCGACGTCCTCAAGCGGATCGTCGGCCAGATCGCCAGTCCGGTGCGGTGGGACCTCTGCATGGACACGATGCTCGACCTCGGCGTCACGGGCTTCTTGGAGATGCCGCCCGCCGGCACCCTCACCGGCATCGCCAAGCGCGCGATGAAGGGCGTCGAGACCTTCGCCCTCAAGACCCCTGACCAGCTCGACGAGGCCCGGGCGTTCTGCGACAAGCACGGTGAGTTCACCGAGATCGAGACCACCCCGACCTGGCGGATGGTCGTCGCGCCCAGCAAGGGCACCTTCCACATCTCCCCGGAGGCCACCGACGCGTCGGTGTTGGCCGCCGGGGCACCGATCGGGGACGTCGCCAGCTCCCGCGACCGGATCAGCGTGGTCTCCGACCACGGCGGCCAGGTCGTGGAGTGGCTGGTCGAGGACGGAGACCTGGTCTCGCCCGGTCAGCCCCTGGTCCGACTCCACCCCGAGGGCGTCTCCTGATGGTGACGCTCAACGTCTCCCAGGGGGCCGCGCACACCGCCATCCTCGGGATCGGCGCCTACCGTCCGTCGCGGGTCGATCCCCAACTCCGAGGTCATCGAGGCGATCGACTCCAGCGACGAGTGGATCCAGCAGCGCTCGGGCATCAGGCAGCGACGTTGGGCCACGCCCGAAGAGACCGTCCAGGTCATGAGCGTCGGAGCCGCTCGGCAGGCGCTCGAGCGGTCGGGGATCGATGCCCGCCAGATCGACGCCGTGGTCGTCGCCACGGTGACCCACCTGCTGCAGACCCCAGCGCTCGCCACGGCCGTCGCCCACGAGCTCGGCACCGACCAGGCGGCGGCGTTCGACATCTCCGCGGCCTGCGCCGGCTTCTGCCACGGCATCGCGCTGGCCAACGACCTGGTCCGCGCGGGCAGCGCCGCGCTACGTCCTGGTCATCGGCGTCGAGCGGCTCTCCGACCTGACCGACGTGGGTGACCGCGGCACGGCCTTCATCTTCGCCGACGGTGCGGGGGCCGCCGTCGTCGGTCCGAGCGAGACGCCGGGCATCGGCCCGGTCGTGTGGGGCTCGGACGGCGAGCAGTTCGACCTGATCCGGCAGAAGGAGGACTGGCGCGACGTCATCGCGTCGGAGAAGCCCGAGATGCCGCACCTGGTCATGCAGGGCAACCCGGTGTTCCGCTGGGCGTCCTACGCGATGGCCAAGGTCGGCCAGCAGGCCCTCGACCGGGCCGGCATCACGGCCGACGAGCTCGACGTGCTTCGTCCCGCACCAGGCCAACATGCGGATCATCGACGCCATGGCGCGAGCGATGAAGCTGCCCGACACCGTCAAGATCGCCCGCGACATCGCCGAGCAGGGCAACACCTCGGCGGCGTCCATCCCGCTCGCTCTCGACCGGATGATCGCTGAGGGCGACGCCCGGTCCGGCGACACCGCGCTGCTCATCGCCTTCGGCGCAGGCCTCGCCTACGCCGCCCAGGTCGTCCTCGTCCCCTGAGGCTCCTGGACCCACCAACCCCGTGTCAGAGAAATCAACCGAAAGGAACCACCGTGGCAACCACCGAGGAGATCCGCGCCGACCTCGCCGAGATCGTCAACGAGGTCGCCGGCATCGACGCCGACGACGTGCAGCTCGACAAGTCCTTCGTCGACGACCTCGACGTGGACTCGCTGTCGATGGTCGAGGTCGTCGTGGCCGCCGAGGAGAAGTTCGGCGTCTCGATCCCCGACGACGAGGTCAAGAACCTCAAGACCGTCGGTGACGCGGTCGCGTTCATCGAGCGCGCCCAAGGCTGATCGACCCGGGCCGCCGGCCCGACCATCTGACGTACTCATCAGGAAGGCATCACCATGACCCGCACCCGTGTCGTCGTCACCGGTACTGGGCACCACCAGCCCAGTCGGCGGTGACGTGCCCTCAACCTGGGACGCCCTGGTCAGCGGTCGCTCCGGCGTCCGCTACCTCGACGACGACTGGGCCGACGGAGATGCCGGTCAGGATCGCCGGCCGGATCGCCGTCGAGCCCTCCGAGGTGCTCGAGCGGGTCAAGGCCCGCCGCCTGGACCGCTCCTCCCAGTTCGCCATGGTCGCGGCCATGGAGGCCTGGGCGGACGCGGGCCTGGCGGAGGTCCAGGACCAGCTCGACAGTGAGCGGGTGGGGGTCGCGATGGCCTCGGGCATCGGGGGCGTCACCACGCTGCTCGACAACTACGACGTGCTCAAGGAGAAGGGTCCGCGTCGGGTGTCACCCCTCGCGGTCCCGATGCTGATGCCCAACGCCCCGGCGGCGCAGATCAGCCTGTACGTCGGCGCGCGGGCCGCGGTCAACACCCCGGTGTCGGCCTGTGCGTCCGGCAACGAGGCGATCTCGCTCGCGCTGGACCAGATCCGCCTCGGCCGCGCCGACGTCGTGCTCGCCGGCGGCACCGAGGCCGCGATCCATCCGCTGCCGATGGCGGCGTTCGCCAACATGATGGCGCTGTCCAAGACCGCCAGCGGCGAGGACGGCCGCGACCCGACCACGGTCTCCCGGCCCTGGGACACCGCCCGCGACGGGTTCGTGCTCGGTGAGGGCGCCGGTGTCCTCGTGCTCGAGTCCGAGGAGCACGCACGCGCCCGCGGGGCCCGGATCTACGCCGAGGTGCTCGGCGCCGGCATCACCGCCGACTCCCACGACATCGCCCAGCCCGATCCCGCAGGGCCGCGGCGGCTCCCGCGCCATCCTGCGCGCGCTCGCCGAGGGCGAGATCGGGGCGGACGCCATCGCACCACGTCAACGCGCACGCGACCTCGACCCCGCAGGGCGACATCGCCGAGGGCCTGATGCTGCACGCCACGCTCGGCCAGCACGTCGGCCAGGTCGTGGTCACCAGCACCAAGTCCATGACCGGCCACCTGCTCGGCGGCGCCGGCGCCCTCGAGGCGATCGCGACGGTGCTGGCGCTGCACCACCGGATCGTTCCGCCGACGATCAACCTGGACAACCAGGACCCCGAGGTCGACCTCGACATCGCCACCAAGCCCCGCGACCTGCCGCTCGGCGACATCGCGGCTCTCAACAACTCGTTCGGGTTCGGCGGCGCCAACGTCGCCGTGGCCTTCGGGAGCCGCTGAATGACTCACCCCACGAAGTTCTGCGCTACCCCGCTGCGCTCCTCCGCACACAACTCCGAGGGGACCCCGAAATGACCACCACCGCCGCCCCGGCCGCGAAGCCGAAGCTGCCCCGCGAGGAGGACCCCCGTCACCCGGTCAAGCGGCTCACGGCTCTGGTCGACGAGGGCACCCTCGAGCTGATCACCCCCGACGACGACAGCGGGCATGCTCGCGGCGGTCGGCAAGATCGACGGCTCGCCGGTCGTGGCGTTCTGCTCCGACGCCACCGTCATGGGGGGCGCGATGGGCGACGTCGGCTGTCGGGTGGTCGTCGACGCCTACCACCGGGCGATGACCGACGGCGTGCCGATCATCGGACTCTGGCACTCCGGCGGCGCCCGGCTGGCCGAGGGCGTGCTGTCGCTGCACGCAGTGGGCCGGATCTTCCAGGCGATGACCCAGGCCTCGGGCACGATCCCGCAGATCTCGGTGGTGCTCGGCCCGGCCGCCGGCGGGGCGGCGTACGGCCCCGCGCTCACCGACATCGTGATCCTCGGCCCCGAGGGCCGGATCTTCGTCACCGGCCCCGACGTCGTGCGCTCGGTCACCGGTGAGGACGTCGACATGCTCCGGCTCGGCGGCCCCGAGCCGCACGGCCGCCGCTCGGGCGTGGTCCACATCCTGACCGAGACCGAGGAGGAGGCGCTCCAGCGCGCCCGCACGGTCACCGCTCTGCTCGGCGCCCAGGGCAGCCTGCGCGTGGACGACGTGCACGACATCGACCTGGGCGCGATCCTGCCGGAGTCCAAGAAGCGTGCCTACGACGTGCACCCGCTCGTCGAGGCCGTGCTCGACGAGGGCACGACGCAAGAGATCCACGCCAAGTGGGCGCCCAACATCGTCACGGCGCTCGGCCGGTTCGGCGGGCGCACGGTCGGGGTGGTGGCCAACAACCCACTGCGGCTCGGTGGCTGCCTGGACTCACTGTCGGCCGAGAAGGCGTCCCGCTTCGTGCGCATGTGCGACGCGTTCGGCGTCCCCCTGATCGTCCTCGTGGACGTGCCCGGCTACCTGCCCGGCGTCGGCCAGGAGTGGGACGGCGTGGTGCGGCGCGGCGCAAAGCTGCTGCACGCGTTCGGCGAGTGCGTGGTCCCGCGGATCACCCTGGTGACGCGCAAGACCTACGGCGGCGCCTACATCGCCATGAACGCCCGCTCGCTCGGTGCGACCAAGGTCTTTGCGTGGCCGGGCGCCGAGGTGGCGGTGATGGGCGCGGTGGCCGCGGTCCGGATCCTGCACCGGCGCAAGCTGTCCGAGGTCTCCCCCGAGATCCGCCCGCAGGTCGAGGCGGAGCTCGCAGCCGAGCATGAGCGGCTGGCCGGCGGCGTCGAGAAGGCGGTCGAGATCGGCGTCGTGGACCAGATCGTCGAGCCGAGCGCCACCCGCTCCGCCATCGCCCGGGCGATCGACGACGCCGTACAGACCGTCGGTGTGCTCAAGGGACACCACGGCAACATCCCGCTCTAGCCCTCGGGTCAGACGACCTGGTGCAGCCAGCGGACCGGGGCGCCCTCACCGGCGTGCCGGAACGTCTCGAGCTCGTCGTCCCAGGGCTTGCCGAGGAGCTTGTCGATCTCGTGGATCAGCGTCGTCTCGCCCAGCGCCGCCTTCACGACCGCGGCCTTGAGCCGGTCCTCGGGGATCAGGATGTCGCCGTGCAGGCCGGTGACGGCGTGGAAGACGCCGAGCTCGGGGGTGTAGGAGAAGCGCGTGCCCTCGCTCACGGGAGTCGGGTCCTCGGTGGCCTCGAACCGCAGATGGTTCCAGCCGCGCAGGGCCGAGGCGATGGACGCCGCAGTGCCGGGAGCTCCGGACCAGGACAGCTCGGCCCGGTAGGTCCCGGCCTGGGCGGCCTGCGAGATCCACTGGGCACTGACGGGCGAGTCGAGGACACCGCCGACCGCCCACTCGACGTGCGGGCACAAGGCGGAGGGCGCCGAGTGGATGAAGAGCACGCCACGGGTGGTGCGCTCGCCCACGCGGGCGTCGCCAGAGAGTCGATTCGCGGTCACCGGGTTCTCCTTCATCTCAAGGTCGCGACGTGCGCCTTCCCCAGCGATTCGCAGTCTTGAGACGGGAGTCGAATGACAGCCCTGTAGTTGTGCCCCCATTGTGACTCATGGGGCGGGTGATTGCTAGCGCAGGGCACTAGGCGAGCCGGACCGCCGTCGCGTCGACGATGTTGCGCGGGTCGCAGACCGCTCCGTGCAGCCGACCGTCCCCCACCACCCGCGGACCGCCGATCACGTCGACGACGACCACCGTGATGTTGTCCCGGCCCCCGGCGGCCAGGGCACTGGAGGCCAGCTCAGCGGTCGCGATCTCGGGATCCTGGGTACGCAGGATGGCGGCGATCCGCACGTCGTCGACCAGGTCGCTCAGCCCGTCGCTGCAGATCATGAACCGGTCACCGATCCGGGCGTCGAGACGGGTGATGTCGAGCCCGACGCCCTCGGGGTCCCCGTCGACGGAGCGCAGCACCACGTTGCGCCAGGGGTGGGTGCCGCGCGCCTGAGCGGAGAGCCGACCGGTCTCCACGAGATGCTGGACGTAGGTGTGGTCGGTCGTGATCTGGCGCAGCTCACCGCCGCGGAGCAGATAGGCGCGGGAGTCGCCGACGTGGCCGAGGACCACGCTGCGTCCATCGCACACCAGGACCGTGAGCGTCGTGGCCATGCCGAGCCGGGTGAGGTCTCGCTGCACCCCGAGCCGGACGTTGTCGCGGGCCGCGGCGAAGGCGTCCGCGACGACCAGCCCGGCGTCGACGCCGGGCCGCTGGAGAGCCGTGGCCGCGACGGCGTACGCCGCGGTGGCCGAGGCGACCTCGCCGGCGGCCGCACCGCCCACACCGTCGGCGACCAGCGCGAGATAGGGAGCGACGAAGCCGGAGTCCTCGTTGGAGTCACGGACCAGGCCGACATGGCTGATGCCCGCGCCGGAGAACCTGAGCACGCAAGCCACCTCCTCGGGCCCGAGACCGGACTGTGACCAACGCAGTAGACCCTCAGCCGGCCAACATGGTCAAGACGCCGCGGTCCCCGCCGGCGATCTCCCCCGCTGTGGCGAGGGTCCTCAGTCGTTGATGCGGTGCTCGATCGCCTCGGCCCGGTCGGCGGCATCGGTCAGCTGCTCGCTGTCGATGGCGTCGGTGCGGTGGAACCACGCCAGCGCGTCGGAGTCGCGTCCGGCCACCTCGAGGGTGTCGGCATAGGTGTAGCGCAGGCGGACCACCCACGGCTCCCGGGACTTCGAGCTCAGCGGTGCCAGCTCGAGGGTGCGCAGGGCCGCGTCGAGCTGGCCCATGTCGCGCCGGGCGGACGCCTCCACGATGGTCATCTCGGCCTTGGCCGCCGGTGCGAAGTTGGCCACGGACGGGCTCTTGGCCAGCTTGACCGCCTGGTCGGGATGCCCGAGCGCGCGGTGACAGTCCGCCATGATCGGGAGGTACGCCGTCGCGCCGTTCATCCGCTTGGCGGCCCGCAGGTCCGCGAGTGCCTCGGCGTAGTGCCCCGCGGCGTAGGCCGCCTCACCGGCGGCCTCGCGCACGACCGCGAGCCGCGGCGCCCGAGCTCTCGCCGCCAGCGTATGCCGGTAGGCGGTCTCCGGGTCCTCGTCGATCAGCTGTCCCGCGGCCGCGAGGTGACGGGCGACCCGCGAGGCGAGCTTCTCCGGGAGCCCCTTGAGCTGGGACGAGATCGTGCGGTCGATCTCGGCGCCGGTGATCTCCTCGGGGAGGTCGGGGCCGTCGTACTGCTGTTGCTCCTTGGAGCGCGGGGCCTGCTCGTCCCGGGGCCGCTTCCACTCGCCCTGGCGTGCCGGTCGGCCACTGCTCCCGCCCTTGGCCGGTGGTGTGCCACCGGTGCGCCTCTCGGCCGGCTTGCCGCCGGTGCGTCGCCCCGTCGGCGTGCTGGCCGAGCCTCGCTGGCCACCTCGCTGGCCACCTCGCTGGCCGTCGCGCTGGCCGTCTTGCGGGGGCCGGGACGGTCGGCGGTTGTCAGGCACCCGGCAAGACTAGGGGTCGGGAACAATGCCCCGCGTATCGGCGACGGTGCGACAACCCGCGAGTCGCAGGGCCTCCTCGGTCTCCTCGCGAAGGTCGGCGTGCATCCGCGACACCCCTTCCTCGCCGTCGACGAGGGCATACAGCGGCAGTCGCCCGAGGAAGACCGCGTCGGCCCCCAGTGCGAGTGCTGCCAGCACGTCCAGGCCAGAGCGGATCCCGCCGTCGACATAGACCTCGGCGCCACCCTCGACGGCGGCCACCACACCGGGGAGGCACGAGGCCGTGCTCGCGACCCGGTCGAGCTGTCGCCCACCGTGGTTGGAGACCCAGACGCCGCGCGCACCGGCCTGGACGCAGCGACGTGCATCGTCGGGGCGTAGCACTCCCTTGGCGATCACCGGCAGGCCAGTCTGCTCGGCTACCCACACCAGGTCGTGCGGACCAAGGTCGGTGGCCTTCTCGGCGCCCGGGGCGTCCTCATAGCCGGGGTCGAAGTTCACCCGCACCAGGGCGGGGTCGACGACGTCCCACACGACCTTGTCGCCGGCGGCGTACTTGGTCCCGACCACGGGGGTGTCGACGGTCAGGACGACGGCTTCGGCGCCCGCCGCGACGGCCCGCTCGAGCATCGGCTCGGCCAGGGTCCGATCCGCCGGCAGGTATGCCTGGAGCCACCAGCGCACTCCGGTGGCCGCGATGTCGGCGAACGAGGTACCGGCGTTGCTGGAGACGACCATGACGGTGCCGGCCGCGGCCGTGGCCCGCGCCATCGCGAGCTCGCCGTCGGCGTGCACGGCGCGTTGGAGCGAGGTGGGCGCCACGCCCCACGGCAGGTCGGTGGGGACATCGAGCAACGGCACCGACAGGTTCACGTCGGTGACGTCGCGCAGGACGTGCGGGACGAAGCGTCGCTCGCTCCAGACCCATGGCGCCTCGAGCGCGGTGGTGGAGTCGCGGGCGCCCTGGGCGAGGTATTCGAACACCGACGGGTCCAGCGCCGCTCGGGCCCGCCCCTCGAGTCCGTCGAGCCAGGTCATCGGTGCTCCTTCACGACGCGGAGACACCGGCGAAGTGCTTCTTGCCGCGACGCAGGACCAGGACCTCGCCGCCGAGGAAGTCGGCGGAGGTCGGAATGTAGTCGGGGTCGTCGACACGCTCGTTGTTGAGGTATGCGCCGCCCTCGGCAACGGCACGACGGGCCTCGCTCCGGCTCTGCACCAGACCGGCGTCGACGAACAGGTCGGTGATGCTGCGGCCCTCGGCGTCGGTGACAAGCGGACGCGCGGTGGCGAGCGCCTCACGCAGGACCCCCGGGTCCGCCTCTGCGAGCGAGCCACCGCTGAACAGTGCCTCCGAGGCCGCCTCGATCCGCTGCGTCGCCTCGGCGCCGTGCACGAGCGTGGTGACGGCGCGGGCGAGGGTGCGCTGGCCGGAGCGCAGGAACGGCTTCTCGCGGTGCTCGGCCTCGAGTGCCTCGATCTCGTCACGGCTGAGGAACGTGAAGATCCTCAGCAACTCCCCGACCTTCTCGTCCTCGACATTGAGCCAGAACTGGAAGAAGGCGTACGGCGACATCATCGCGGCGTCGAGCCACAGGGCCCCGGCCTCGGTCTTGCCGTACTTGGTCCCGTCGGCCTTGGTGACCAGTGGCGTCGCGAACGCGTGCGCGTGCCCGGCGTCGGCCCGCCG
Organism: uncultured Actinomycetota bacterium; assembly: GCA_963802315.1. GTDB lineage: Bacteria > Actinomycetota > Actinomycetes > Propionibacteriales > Nocardioidaceae > Nocardioides. Next base: position 2,643,972 of record CAWDIF010000001.1, on the reverse strand, counting down.
GATCAGCTCGACGCCGCCGGTGAGGTTGCCCCACTGGTCGGAGCCGCCGAACTGCAGGGTCACACCGTGGTCGCGGAAGAGGTTGAGGAAGTCCATCGACTGGAGCAGGACATAGCTGAACTCGGTGTAGCTGATGCCGCTCTCGAGCCGCGTCCTCACCACGTCACGAGCGAGCATCCGGTTGACCGGGAAGTGCTTGCCGATGTCGCGCAGGAAGTCGATGGTCGACAGGCTCTCGGTCCAGTCGAGGTTGTTGACGATGGTCGCCGCGTTGTCGCCCTCGAACGAGACGAACGGCTCGACCTGGCGGCGGACCCGCTCGGTCCAGTCCTTCACCGTCGCGGTGTCGTTGAGCGTGCGCTCGCTGGACTCCTTGGGATCACCGATCATGCCGGTGGCGCCGCCCACCAGGATGTAGGGCGTGTGACCCGCGGCCTGGAGCCGGATCGCGGTGACGAGCTGGACCAGGTTGCCCATGTGGAGGCTCGGAGCCGTCGGGTCGAACCCGACATAGAACCGCACACTGCGGCCGGTCAGGGCCTCGCGCAGGGCGTCGAGGTCCGTCGAGTGCGCGACCAGACCTCGCCAGACGAGGTCGTCGAGGAGTTGAGGATCGCTGGGAGCCACGGACACGAGCCAAGCCTGCCTCATGGCGCGACGCTTCTCCCACTCGGTTGCCTGGCAGGCGGCCTAGGCTCGCACGGTGATCGCGGGCAGGTACACCCTCGACCGGGAGATCGGCCGAGGCGGCATGGGGGCGGTCTGGGTCGGCACCGACGAGACTCTTGGCCGCAGCGTCGCCCTCAAGCGGATCGGCGTCGCACCAGGCGGGGGCACGCCCGACGTGGAACGGGCCGAGCGGGAAGCCCGGCTGGCCGCCCGGCTCAACCACCCCCACGTCGTGGCCGTGTTCGACCTCGTCGACGAGGGCGACGAGCAGTGGATGGTGATGGAGCTCGTCGAGGGCACCAACCTCAGCGAGATCGTCAGGAGCCACGGCGCGCTGCCGCCCGACCGGATCGCGCCGATCCTCGCCCAGGTCGCCGACGCGCTGACCGCCGCGCACGCCGCCGGGATCGTCCACCGAGACGTCAAGCCCTCCAACATCTTGGTGTCCCCGGACGGGAACGTGAAGCTGAGCGACTTCGGGATCGCCCGCGCGCAGGCCGATGCGGCGCTGACCCAGACGGGCCTGATCACCGGGTCACCGGCCTACCTCGCGCCCGAGGTCGCCACCGGCAGTTCGGCGACCTCGGCCAGCGACCTCTGGTCGTTGGGAGCCACGGTGTGCCACGCACTGACCGGTCGGCCGCCCTACGAGGTTGGCGACAACGTCATGAGTGCGCTCTACAAGATCGTCCACGACGCTCCCCCGCGGCCCTCCGCGGCCGGGTGGCTGGCGCCCCTGCTCGAGGCAACGATGGTCAAGGACCCGGCACGCCGCTGGAGCGCAGCCCAGGTCCGGGACTTCCTCGAGGCTGACCGGGATCCGACGGCATCGGCCGAGCGCACCTCGACACTCGAGGCCCTGGTCCTCGCTGCCCCGGCACGGCCCGCTCCGGGCGTCCGGCCGGTGTGGCGGCGTACGCCGTGGGCCGCGGTCGCCGCGCTGCTTGCCGTGCTGGCGTTGACCGGCCTCGCGTTCCTGATCGGCCTGCGGGGCGACGACGAACCGGGCGCCTCGCCGGACCCGGGCCAGACCCCTTCGTCGTCACCGCCGGCAGCGGTCGAGGCCTCCGCCGACGACATGGAGGCGTTCGTCGAGGACTACCTCGCACTGGTCGTCAGCGACCCGGAGGCAGCGTTCGAGCTGCTCACCCCGGGCTTCCAGGAGGCGAGCAACGGAATCGAGGGCTACCGCGACTTCTGGGACACGGTGGTGGCCACGAAGCTGCTGTCGGTCGACGCCGACCCGGAGACACTGGTCGTCGACTACCGGTACCGCTTCAACGTCCGCGGCAAGGGACCTCGCACCCAGGACGTCTCGCTCCAGCTCGAGCTCACCGACGACGGCGGCTACCTCATCGCCGGCGAGGCGTGAGGAGCCACCCACAGCGGCGCTGTACGCCGCGCCGGACCAGTGGCAGAGTCGGCGGAACGGGTCGCGTCGGGTCGCGGCCGAGAGGGAGGAACCACGTGAGCATCGGTCACGCCGTGAGGAATCTGTCGACACCGAGCGTCATCGCGGGCCTCGTGCTCGGGCTGGCCTGCGCCGGAGGCGGCGCCATCGCGGCGGGGCAGGTCACGAGCAAACAGATCAAGGACAAGACGATCGTCCAGCGCGACATCAAGACCAACACGCTCCGGAGCCGCACCATCCGGAACGAGACGCTCACGGGGATCGACATTCGTGACGGCAGCCTGACCAACCAGGACGTCAACGTCCTGTACGCCGTGCTCACCGACGAGGGCGTCGTGGTCCGACAGAGTGGCGGAGCGGTCGGCCTGCGGCTGCCGGCCGGCGACGGCGTCGGCCGCTACCAGATCGACTTCAACCTCGACATCACGCAGTGCGCGTACGTCGCCACCGTCGGCAGTGTCATCTCGGGCACCGTCCAGGGCCAGGCCGGCGTCGGGCTGCTCGTGGGCACGGTCGACACGGTGCGGGTCAACACGACCGACGCCGGTGGTGCGCCGAGCGCGCGTTCGTTCCACCTCGCGGTGGTCTGCTGAGCGTGGCGTGGCGTCGCCCCCGTCGAGCAGCTGCATGGGGGTGGGGGCGACGCCTCTCCCCAGGCGTAGGGGCCACAACTGGGGAGGCTTCGAGGCTAGCGCCGGCCCGGCCTGTCCGGTGGGATTTTGGCTTAGATCCCTGATGCTGGGTACCTAGCCGGGATGCGGGGTCGCAACCTGCTGCGGCTCAGCGAACGCGAACCGTGTCGGCGCCCCGTGAGGGCAGCAGTGCGCCGTCCCCGGAGTACTTCGCGCGGACCTCGTAGCGGCCCTTGGGGAAGCCGAGGAAGCGGACGGTCGCGCGCCCGTTGGTCAGCGGGACCGTCTTCTTGCGTCGATCGACCCGCACCAGGACCGTTCCGGTTGGCACGACGCCGAGACCGACGGGCGCGACGTCCACGGAGATCGAGGCGCGTCCACGCCGCTTCCGGGATCGGATCGTCGTGACGGACCCGGCCCTCGAGAGCTCGCCGGCCACGAGGTCCTCGACCGTGGGCAGGTAGTCGACGCGCACGTGGGTGACCCGGACGCTCAGCTGGGCGCCGATATCTTCCGGGACCACGACGTAGGACGGCAGGGTCGCGTCGGGAATGGCCGTCCCGTTGCGCAGCCAGGCGTAGGTCGCCACCGCATCGGCCGGGACGACCGTCGCGGCCGTGACGGTGAGCGCCCGACCGAGGACGGGACGGCCGACCAGGGTCGACGGCGCCGTGATCGCGATCGGCTGCTGCTGAGCCGCGGCGATGATCGCGGCCACCCGGCTCCGGATCGCCGGCAGAACGACGTAGAGGTGGGAGCCGGGACAGGCGGTGTCGTTGGTGTCGCGATGCCCGTCGATGACGGGCAGCGTGATGACCTTGCCCTTGGGGAACTTGTCGCTGCCCTCGGAGACCACAGCTGTCGTGCCATCCGCGACGCGGTCGTAGCGGGACAGCTTCCAGGCCGCGACCTGGGCGATCGCCTCGACGGTCTGGGCCGTCGGAGCCACCAGCTCGAAGTTGCCGATCACCGAGATGCCGCTCGACGTCGCGTTGAACCCCAGGGTGTGGGCTCCACGCACCGGCCGGCCGGCACCGCCGGCCCTGCCGACCCAGATGCGACCGAATCGGTCCACCAAGAAGTTGTAGGCGATATCGGACCAGCCGAGGTTGCGCGTGTGGTAGCGGTACATCCCCCGGATCAGTGCCGGGACGTCAGCCTCGCCATAGTCGTTGCTGTTGACGGTGTGGTGGACATGCACCTGCTCGATGGTCGGGTTGTAGCGCGGACTGCCGTTGCGAAGTGACTCGTCTGCGCCCCAGGCGCTGCGCTTGTTCAGGATCGGTTTGGCCGTCGTCTTCGCACTGGCCGATCCAGTGGCCCATGCGGACCGACGGCTCTCCGCCCTCGCGTCTTCGGCGCGGGGGGCCGGATACAGCAGGACCATGGTCAGGTCCCTCGGCCGGTTGCCTCCCACGCGGACCTGGATGCCGTTCGCGGGTCCGATCCAGAGCACCTGGGTGCCCGCCACGTCGGTGGCTTCGTCGCTGTCCTCGTCGGGCAGGTCATGGAGCAACGGCACGTCACGCCACGGTCCCCACCCTCCCCCGCGCCTCGAGCTCATCTGGATGCGCGGCGCGGCGACACCGGCCGACCAGGTGAATCCGACCATCGAGTGGGTGCCAGTCGGCAGGGCCTTGGTCCGCCAACGTCGGGACCCCACGGAGGGCAGGTAGTCCTCGCCGAGACGAAGCTCGAGCGCGGCGATGTCTGAACCCTCGTCGGAGGACAACTGCAGACCCGGGAGTCCTGAATACGGAGCGCCACCCTCGCCGAGCAGTCCCAGCCGTGAGGCGCCGGCGAACGCTCCCACCACGGCACCGCCTCCGAGCGCAGCCTTGAGGAGCAGGCGCCGCTCGTGAGCCGGGTCGGTGTTCACGTCGAACATCATCCGTCACTCTATATGACTTGCGTAACAGACTTGCCGGACAGAGTGCCCGTGCCGCATCTCCACCCGCGGCGCGCGGCGCCCTCGATCTAGGCGCTCTCGTCGCGGCGCCGCTCCAGCAGCACCGTGTCGCGCCAGACGCCGTCGAGCTGCGCGATCCGGCTCCTCACCGCGAGCGTCCGGAAGCCGGCAGCGTGATGCAGCGCGATCGACGCCCTGTTCTCGGGGAAGATGGACGTCTGGAGGGTCCAGAGGCCGCCGGCGTCGGCCTCGTTGACCTGCCGGTGCAGCAAGGACTTGCCGATGCCCCGACCGCGGGCACCCTCGGCGACATAGACCGACGTCTCGACGACCCCCGCGTAGCAGGCCCGCGCGGACGCCGGTGAGGAAGCGGCCCAGCCGACCACTTGGCCGTCGATCTCGGCGACCCAACGGTGGCCAGGCACCCAGGTGTCCCACAGCTGCTGCGCTGGCGGCGCTTCGGTCGCGAAGGTCGCGTTGCGAGTGGCGATGCCCTGCTCATAGATGGCGCGCACACGCTTCAGGTCGCCCTTGCGCATCGGCCGGGTGGTCACGTCCCCGGGCAGGTCCTCGGGGCAGCACGGTGGCTCGGCCACCGTGCCCATCACGATGTCTGCTGCGTGCGGAAGTCCGGTGCAGCACGCGGGGTTGACGCTGACCTGCTTGGTCGTCCCCACGCGGTCGACGCGCACGAAGCCGACCTCCTCGAGCCTCTGCACATGATGGGTCGCCGTGGGCTGGCTGATGCCGAGCTCGGTCGCGAGGTCGCCCACGCGCAGGTAGCCCCGAGGCGCCGTGGCCACCGCGTGCAGCAGCCGAACCCGCGTCGGGTCAGACAACGTGGTGAACCAGCTCGCGTACTCCTCCGCCGCCTCTCGAGGCAGCGCCACCAACTCCGTCCCAGTTTGGCTCGTCACGTCTGCAGACTACATTGATTCATGTCGATATTGCGTTCATCGACGGCGTTCGATATCGTCCCCACACATCGACAGTCGTCTATGCAGGAGACTGAAATGAGCACTCCTTACGACCTCGCCATCGTCGGCGCTGGACCCATCGGCCTGGCCGCAGCCGCCCACGCGAGCCGGCGCGGACTTCACACCATCGTCCTCGAAGCCGGCGATCGCGCCGGTGCGGCGGTCCGGAGCTGGGGCCACGTCCGCCTGTTCTCGCCCTGGTCCGAGCTCGTCGACCCTGCCGCCGAGCTGCTGCTCGGCCCCACAGGCTGGCAGCGTCCCGACCCGGATGCCTACCCGACCGGGCTGGAGTGGGCGGAGCGATACCTGGCACCCCTTGCGGCCGCGATCCACACGACGAGCGAGGTGTCCGTCCGATTCGGCCACACCGTTACCGGCGTGGCCAAGCAGGACCGCGACCGCCTGGTCGACTCGGGACGTGAGCAGGCGCCGTTCACCGTCCATGTCGAGACGCCAGACGGCCCGCTGCGGCTGGTCGCCAACGCGGTGATCGACGCCTCCGGCACCCACGGGCAGCCCAATCCTCTCGGTGGAGACGGCCTCCCTGCCCTCGGCGAGATCGCGGCCCGGAGCCAGATCACCTACTCCATCCCAGACTTCGACGATCCGGAGATCCAGGGCCGATACGCGGGCAGGCACGTCGCCGTGGCCGGCACCGGCGCCTCCGCGCAGAACGTCCTGGTCGGGCTCCAGCGGCTGGCCCGCAGCCATCCCGGCACCCGGGTCTCCTGGTTGGTGCGCCGACCCTCCGTCGGCGACGCCTTCGGCGGCGGCGACAACGACCAGCTCGAGGCCCGCGGGGCACTCGGCGACCGCGCCCGCGAGGTCGTCGCGAACGGTCTCGTGAGCGTCCACACCTCGTTCCGCACCCAGGCCGTCGAGGTGACTGGCGGCCAGCTGAGGCTCACCAGCAGCTCCGGCGAGACCCTCCAGAGCGTCGACCAGGTCATCAGCGTCACGGGCTATCGACCCGATCTCGGATGGCTCAGCGAGGTGCGCCTCGATCTTGATCCCGTGCTGTCCTCGACCACCAGACTCGCGCCCCTGATCGACCCCAACATCCACTCGTGCGGCACTGTCTACCCTCATGGCGCCGCAGAGCTTGCGCAGCCCGAGCACGGCCTCTACCTGGTCGGCATGAAGTCCTATGGCCGAGCCCCGTCCTTCTTGGCCCTCACCGGGTTCGAGCAGAGCCGCAGCGTCGTCGCGGCCATCGCCGGCGATCACGAAGCCGCCGCACGTGTCGAGCTCATCCTTCCTGAATCGGGGGTCTGCGGAGGATCGGGCCAGTTCGACGGTCTGCCGGCCGACGAGATCGACGGGTGCTGCGCGCCCGCCGGCAGCAGCCTCCTGACCATCGGCCCCCCGTCGAGGCAGCCGAGGTAGGGGCTTGGTGGGGCGGGTGGGGCTCGAACCCACGACCCAAGGATTATGAGTCCTCTGCTCTGACCGACTGAGCTACCGCCCCGCGCGGGGTTGCCGCAGCCACAGGGGTGCGCCGACCGCACGAGACCCTATCCCCTCCGTGCCCTCGACCCCGTTCGGCCTGCGAGGATCCTGGGAGGCGGAGGGAACGCAGGCGGTTCAGGGGACGCTGCGCGTCCCTCGACGACATCGGAGGCGACATGAGCACGTACGAGACCCGGCTCCTCATCGACGGCATGCTTCGCGACAGCAGCGCCGCCGCGACGTTCGAGAACGTCGACCCCGCGACCGAGCAGCTGCTCGGGGTGGTTGCCGACGGCACCGAGCAGGACATGGACGACGCCATCGCGGCCGCGCGGCGCGCCTTCGACGAGACCGCCTGGTCGACCGACCTCGACCTCCGCAAGCGCTGCCTCGAGCAGCTGCAGGCAGCGCTGGAGTCTGAGCGGGAGGAGCTCCGATTAGAAGTCATCTCCGAGTGCGGCACCTCGTTGCAGCTGACCTACGGTCCACAGGTCGACGCACCGATCGACGAGGTCATCCGCTGGCCGCTCGAACGCATGGACACGTTCCCGTGGGAGCGAGCCATCGGCGACCTCGAGCTGATGGGCCGTCGCTCGCGACGGATCGTCGTCAAGGAGCCGGTGGGGGTCGTCGGCGCGATCACGCCGTGGAACTTCCCGTTCGAGATCGTGCTCAGCAAGCTGACCCAGTCGCTGGTGACCGGCAACACCGTCGTCCTCAAGCCGGCACCAGACACACCGTTCTGCGCGACCCGGATCGGGCGACTGATCGCCGAGCAGACCGACATCCCGGCCGGTGTGGTCAACATCGTGCCGAGCTCCGACCACCTGCGCGGCGAGCAGCTGGTGACCGACCCCCGCGTCGACATGATCTCGTTCACCGGGTCGACGGCCACCGGCCGGCGGATCATGGTCAACGCCGCTGATGGCATCAAGCGGCTGTTCCTCGAGCTCGGCGGCAAGTCCGCACAGATCTACCTCGACGACTGCGACCTGCAGGAGTCGCTCGCCAGCGTGTCGCGATCGATCTGCTACAACGCCGGGCAGGGCTGCGCGCTGCCGACCCGGGTGCTGCTGCCGCGCTCACGGTACGACGAGGGGCTCGAGCTGATCGTCGAGTCCTTCGGCCAGGTCACGGTCGGTGACCCTCACGACCCCGCGACGATCCAAGGACCGCTGATCAACGCCCGGCAGCGCGACCGTGTGGAGGGACTCATCGCCCAGGGGGTCGAGGAGGGCGCCAGGCTCGCCCTCGGTGGTGGCCGGCCGGTCGGTCTCGAACCCGGGTTCTGGGTCGAACCGACCGTCTTCGCAGACGTCGACAACGCGATGACCATCGCCCAGGAGGAGATCTTCGGCCCGGTCGTCGTGGTGATCGCGTTCGACGACGACGACGACGCGGTCCGGATCTCCAACGACAGCCGCTACGGCCTCTCTGGGTCGGTCCGCTCCGCCTCCCTGGATCGTGCGCTGGCCGTCGGTCGCCGGATCCGCACCGGCACGATGTCGGTCAACGGCGGTCTCTGGTACGGCGCCGAGGCGCCGTTCGGTGGCTACAAGTCCAGCGGCAACGGCCGCCAGAACGGCGACGAGGGATTCGAGCAGCACCTCGAGACCAAGACGATCGGCCTGCCGATCTGACCGGCTCAGTGTGAGGGCTGGGCGAGTGCCTCCGCCTCACGGATGCGTTCCTCGCGAGGATAGATCGCGCCCATCTCCAGCTCGTCGGTGACTCCGAGGTCGCGGAGACCGATCGGAGCCATCATCTCCAGACCCCTGGCCATCCCGACGCCGCGCAGGTCATGTGAATGTCCGGCGTCGAACAGCATCGACCCGATCAGCTGGATCACGTTGACCTTGAAGACCTGCATGGCGCGGTACCACTTGCGGTGCTGCACCTCGATCCCGGTGCGCTCCTCATAGCGGGCGACGAACTCGTCGGCGGTCAGCGACGACGGCCGGCTGGTGATGCCCACCGGCATCGCCCACAGCAGGTCGAGGTAGCCGACGTCGGTGAGCGGGTCGCCGATGGAGGCCAGCTCCCAGTCATAGACCGCCGACACTTCGTCGGCCACGAAGGCGAAGTTGCCGGGCTTCGGGTCCCCGTGCACGAGCGTGATCCTCGGGCACGGCTCGGGCTGCTGCCGCCGCAGCTCTGCGAGCATCCGCTCCAAAGCCGGCACCGGGCCTCGCTGCACCCGGTGCATCTCACCGGCCCAACGGTCCAGCTCACGGGTGAGGAAGTCCCGCCCGTCCGCCAGCGACCTCAGGCCGGTCGCCTCCAGGTCGACGAGGTGGATCGCGGCGACCTGGTCGACGATGCTCTCGCACATCCGGCGCAGTGTGCCCGGCTCGGCCTCCAGCCCGGGCGGGATGGGCTGCATCTCCCACACCTCGCCGTCGATGCGCTCCATCACGAAGAACGAACGCCCGAGCACGTCCCCCGTCGGCTCGATCCACAGTGCCCCGGGGGCGCGGACGTCGGTGCCGCGCAGCCCCTTGAGCACGTCGTACTGGACCTGCAGGTCGTAGGGCTCGAGCAGCCCGGGAGCCGGTGGCCGCTGGCGTACGACGACCTCCTGCCGACGCTCCTCTCCCCCGATGCTCGTCACCAGCGTGAGCAGCAGGGTCTCAGCGGAGTGCCCGAACGTCACGGCGTCCAGCCCCTCCACCCGGACCTCGTCGGCGTCGGGGATCTGGCTGGCGAAGAACGCGGAGAGCTTGGTCGCGACGTCGTCGCCGCTCACGTCGTTCGACGTCGCCATCACAGATAGTTCGGACGGTGGTCGGACTCGGCGGTGAGCCCGAGCTCGGGCCACTCGCCGGTCATCATGCTCTCCATGATCCCGTAGCCCACGGCGTCGCCCTCGCGGACCCGGACGGGGGTGTCTCGCAGCTGCCCGAGCTGGGGGAGGAACTCGTCATCCCAGCAGTCCGCGATGTAGTCACCGTCGACCACGAGAGGCCCCATCCACGCGCCGTGCTTGTGGCCCCCCCAGTCGCCGTAGCCGGCGGTCCGCAGGAAGAAGCCGGACTCGCCGAGGGCCTCGACCTCGATCACCCGCTCCTCGCCGGACTCCATCGTCAGGCCCAGCTCACCGCCGACCACGAACCGCGTCCGGGGGTCGTAGGTCATCCGGGTGTCGACGGAGCGGACCCGCGCCTGGCTGCCGTCGTCGTCGTTGATGAAGCACGAGGCGATGCCGACGGTCTGCGAGGCGTGGATGGCCGTCTCGTAGTAGGAGCCGTCCGGTCGGCCGAAGAACATCGGCGACCACTTGAACCCGCTGCGGAAGCCGGGCGGTCGCTCTGCCGACAGGCCCGGGATGACATCGGACGGCGGCGCTCCCACCGCCTGCCGCACCCCCCACGAGTGGTCCCGGATGCCGAACCACTCCTGGCCGCCGATCTGGTGGGTCTCGCCGTCGACGGTGACGGTGCCGGTGACCCAGCCGCCCTGGTGGTAGCGGATCACGTCCACCTCCACCCGGCCGGTGCGCTTGTTGCGGGTGAGGTTGCGATCCTCGAAGAACGGCGGCGTCACGCCGGACATCACGAGGTCGAAGGAGATCGGCTGGATGTCGTTCGGTTCCAGGATGAAGCGCACCTGGCGCAGGGGCTCCACGATCTCGTAGCGGACCGGGCCGACCGCCAGGTCGTCAGGGGCGGACTCCAGCTCTCGGCTGGCCCGCACCGTCCACTGCTCGCGTCCGCGGGAGACGCCGCCGAAGCCGTCGATCACGCCTCGGTTGTGGTAGCGGCCCAGGCCGAGGTCAACCTGGAGGGAGCCGTCGATGCTCGCGAGCGAGGCCCAGATCTTCTCGGTCCAGCCGAGGTCGTTCTGCGAGACGGTCGCGAACGTGTCCACGATCTGATGGTTCATACCTTCGTCGGCTGCCCGCAGCCTCCCGATGTCGCTCAACGTCGTCCCGCCTCACACTCGTGGATGTCTGCCAGTTGCACGTGCGGACATGCCGCCCGGACGTGACGTGCGGTGCCGGTCCAGGAAGCGTCGCAGCTCGGCGCTCACCTCGAGATCCTCCGGCGCGCCGCCGAACCCACCGTGCGGCATGGCCTCGAAGACGTGCAGCTCGGCCTCGATCCCCGCAGCACGGAGCCTGCGATGCATCCGCACGGTGTTGGAGAGGAAGGGGTCGCGGGTCCCAGCCTGGAGGAAGGTCGGCGGGAAGCCGGTCAGGTCGCCGAACAACGGGGACAGGTACGGCTCGGCCAGGTCGCGGCCATCGGCGTAGAGCAGGTTGATCGGTCGCAGGATCATCGACCCACTGGACGGGGCAAGCGTGTTGACGGTGTCGCCGGACTCGGTGAGGTCCACCTCCGGGCTGAGGAGCACGAGCGCGGCCGGTGACGGCAGGCCTTCGTCCTTGAGGCGAAGCATCAGGGCGGCCGCGAGGTTCCCGCCAGCCGAGCCGCCACTGACGAAGATGTCTTCGGGTGCACGCACCTCCAGGAGAGCGCGATAGACCGCGGTGACATCGTTGAGACCGGCGGGGAACGGATGGAGCGGAGGCATCCGGTAGTCGACCGCCCACGAGGTCATGCCACTCGCCAGGGCCCTCGGCGCAGCCATTATCCGACACAGATCACCGCCGCCGTAGACCAGGGCCCCGCCGTGCAGGTCGAGAAGGATCGGACCGCCGTCCTCCTCGGGTGTGCTGTCGGCTCGCAGGACGTAGGTGTGCACACCGCCCAACGACGTCTCCTCGACGTGGACCGGCAGGTCTGCTGGGAACATGCCAGCGATCTGGCGGTCGACCTGCTCGATGTGCCTGAGCCACTCCTCGGTGTCGGTGAGCTCGGGGAAGGCCATGGGTGCCGGCAGGGGTCGGGCGAGAACCTCGTGGGCCTGGGCGCTCAGGCCCACCGGCACCGGGAAGGCAGATCCGCTTGCTTCGGTCACAGAGGCTCCTCGCTCAACTGTTCGCCCGATGCCGCAGGGTGGCGTTCAGGAGGCACGGCGGGCTGCCGCCAGACTGCCACAGACACGGGGTCTCGGCTCCTGGACATCTTCCTCTGGACGTCGCCGCGGCGAAGGGGGAGGCTGTCCCCCGAAACGGGCCCCAACCTGAGATCGCGAGAGTGTGAGGAACTGTGACGACAACGCCGTCGAAGAGTGACAAGTTCTCGTTCGGGCTATGGACCGTGGGTTGGCAGGGTCGTGACCCGTTCGGTGACGCCAGCCGTCCGGCGCTGGACCCCGTGGAGGCTGTTGAGCGGCTGGCCGAGCTGGGTGCCTACGGTGTCTCGTTCCATGACGACGACCTGATCCCGTTCGGCTCCAGCGCGGGTGAACGGGACCACATCATCGCGCGGTTCAAGGAGTCCCTGGCCGAGACCGGCATGACGGTGCCGATGGTGACGACCAACCTGTTCACCCACCCCGTCTTCAAGGACGGTGGCTTCACCAGCAACGATCGGGGCGTGCGCCGCTTCGCGACGCGCAAGGTGCTCACCAACATCGAGCTGGCAGCCGAGCTGGGTGCTCAGATCTACGTGCTCTGGGGCGGCCGCGAGGGCGCGGAGTACGACACCGCCAAGGACGTCCGGGCAGCTCTGGACCGCTACCGCGAGGGCCTGAACATCCTCACCCAGTTCGTCACGGACCGGGGCTATGACATCCGGTTCGCGCTCGAGCCGAAGCCCAATGAGCCACGCGGCGACATCCTGCTGCCCACCGTGGGGCACGCGATCGCGTTCATCAACGAGCTCGAGCAGCCCGATCTTGTCGGGGTGAACCCCGAGGTGGGTCACGAGCAGATGGCGGGGCTGAACTTCACCGCTGGGATCGCCCAGGCGCTGTGGCACGACAAGCTGTTCCACATCGACCTCAACGGTCAGCGCGGCATCAAGTACGACCAGGATCTCGTCTTTGGTCATGGTGACCTGATGAACGCCTTCAGCCTCGTCGACCTGCTGGAGAACGGCGGCCCCCAAGGGGGGCCGACCTACGACGGACCTCGTGCCTTCGACTACAAGCCCTCACGCACCGAGGACTTCAACGGTGTCTGGGACTCCGCCGCGGCAAACATGCGCACCTACCTGTTGCTGAAGGAACGGGCCGCCGCTTTCCGTGCCGACCCGGAGGTGCAGGAGGCCCTCGTCGCCTCCAAGGTCCTCGAGCTCTCCGAGCCGACCCTGGCTGAGGGCGAGACCTACGGCGACCTCCTTGCCGACACCGACGTTGCCGCCTTCGACGCCGACAAGGCCGGTGAGGTCGGCTATGGCTTCGTGCGCCTGAACCAGCTCGCCCTCGAGCACCTCATCGGCGCCCGAAACTAACGCAGCACCCGACTCCCTGCGAAAGACGAGATCCCACATGCCTGACGTGCACACCTTCCGCGACGCCACGCTGTCCCCGCAGGAGCGGGCGGCTCTGCTCCTCGGCGAGATGACCATCGAGGAGAAGGCGCAGCAGCTGACCTGCATCCAACCCCAGTCGGTGATCCTCGCGGGGAGCCTCCGAGCAGACACCGCCGACGAGGTGCTGGGCAACGGTATCGGGCAGGTCTCCCCGCTCACCTCGACCGGAGGCACCAACCCCCAGCGGATCGCCGACGAGATCAACCAGATCCAACGGCACCTGAGGGAGAAGACACGCCTGGGCATCCCGGCCGTCTTCCACAACGAGGCCATTGCGGGCACCCAGGCTCCTGGCCACGTCGTGTTCCCGACCGAGAGTGGCGTCGCGGCGACCTGGTCCCCGGACCTGGCCCGGCAGATGGGTGACCTGGTGCGTCGGCAGATGCGCCGGTTGGGCATGACCCAGGCGCTCGGCCCCACCTTGGACGTGTCTTTGGAGCCACGCTGGGGACGCGTGCACGAGACCTACGGCGAGGACCCCTACCTCGCGGCCGCGTTCGGCGTCGACTACATCGGCGGGCTGCAGGGCACGGACCTCGCCACCGGGGTCGTGGCCTGCGCCAAGCACCTGATGGGCTACGGCGCCTCGGAGGGCGGCCTCAACTCGGCCAACGTCGAGCACGGCACTCGACGGATCCGCGACGTCTTCGCGTTGCCGTTCGAGGCTGCGATCCAGCTCTCCAGCCTCCGTTCGGTGATGAACACCTACTCCGAGGTCAACGGCGTGCCGGCGGCCATCTCCCACGAGCTGCTGACGGTGCTGCTGCGCGAGACGATGCAGTTCCAGGGCTATGTGTCCTCGGACTACATCTCCTTCCAGCATGTCGTGGAACGGGCCCACGCCGCGGCCGATGCCGCTGAGGCCGCCCGGCTCGGGCTCGAGGCGGGGCTGGACCTGGAGCTCCCGGCACCGTGGTCCTACGGCCCGCTCCTGGCCCAGGAGGTCCGCGCCGGCCGCATCAAGGAGGAACTGGTTGACGTCTCGGCGCTGCGGCTCCTGACCGCGAAGTTCGAGCTGGGGCTCTTCGAGAACCCCTATGCAGAGGAGACCATCGACCTGGACGCGGTGCGTCGCGAGGGCCGCGAGCTCGCAGTCGAGATGGCCGAGCGCAGCGTGACGCTGCTGAAGAACGACGGCCTACTCCCCCTGGCCGTGGCGGGCGCGCAGATCGCGGTCGTGGGCCCACACGCGAACGCGGCCGCACTGCAGTACCCGGCGTACTCCTACCCAGCGGCCCGCGCGGTCGGCGTCTTCATGGCGCAGGGCGGGTTCAACAACATGGTCGGTATCGACGACTATCTCCCTGAGGGCGACAGCTCGGGCAGTGCCCCGCCGCCGCAGGAGGAGTGGGCCCGCAGCGAGTACGACGTGCTGGGACTCTCCGAAGAGCTCGAGGCCCTCGGTGCGACCGTCACCGCCGAGGCCGGCACCGGGATCATGGCGGCACTCGACGACGCGGCCTTCGACCGGGCTGTGGAAGCGGCCCGGAACGCGGACGTCGTCGTGCTGGCCGTCGGCGGCGCGAGCGCCTGGTTCGTGGGCGACCGCACCGAGGGCGAGGCCAGCGACTCGCTGAGCATCCACCTCCCACCGGTGCAGCTCAAGCTGATCGAGGCCGTCGAGGCGCTGGGCAAGCCGACCGTCGCGGTGGTCGTCCACGGCCGGCCCTACGTACTGCCCCAGGGGGTCCTCGAAGCCAACGCCATCATCTCCGCGTCCTACAACGGCGTGGGCGGGATCTCGGCCCTGGCCCGGGTCATCGCCGGTGAGGTGAACCCCAGCGGCAAGCTGCCCTACACGATGCCTCGCCACCAGGGGCAGCTGCCGATCTTCCACCACCAACGCTCGGCCAGTGGCTACCGCAGCCACACACCGTTCGGTACGCACTACATCGACGGACCGGCCACACCGCAGTTCCCCTTCGGCTTCGGGCTGAGCTACACCACGTTCGAGCTCGACGATCTGCAGCTCACGGCCGAGACGATGGGGACCGACGGCGAGGTCACCATCTCCGCGACGATCACCAACAGCGGAGCGCGAGCTGGAGCCGAGGTGGTCCAGCTCTATCTGGGTACCAGGACCCCCGGCATCACCCGGCCCGACCAGCAGCTCGGCGGGTTCGCCCGGGTCGAGCTCGAGCCCGGCGAGTCCCGACGGGTGAGCTTCACCGTCTCGGCGCGCCAGTTGGGGCACTCCAACGCGCGCGGCACCTTCTCGGTTGATGCCGGCGAGACCCGAGTGTTCCTGGGCACCAACTCCGACGAGCGGACACTGAGCGGGGCCTTCCAGGTGACGGGCGAGCCACTCGAGCTCAGGAGCAGCGACCGCAGCTTCTTCTCCACAGTGGGCATTCAGTCCTGACCGACGCCTCCGCCTGAGAGCACCATGGCGGTGCCGAGCGCCCGCAGCAGGTCGGCGGCGGCGGCCTGCATGGGGGTCGAGGGCAGGCCGGCCCGCGCAGCCGTCGCGACGGCCTCGTGGAGCACGGCGAACTCGCGCCGGCGGAGCGCCTGGGCGATCGCGAGGTCACCCAGCATGGGGACGAGCACGCGCTTCTCGTCGTCCGGGCACGCATCGAACACGGACAGCCAGTCCCCGGCGTGCTCGCCGACCAGCGCGCGCAGCTCCTGCCACGCCTCGTCGCCCCACTCGGGCCCGACCAACCTGGTGGGCGGCGCCATCCCTGAACGCAGGACCGCTCCGCACAGGAAGCCCATGACGAGCGCCGTGTGGTACGACGCGGCGCGCGCGTAGCGGGTCCGTTCGGCGCCGACCAGGGCCGCCAGCCGGTCCATGTCGACGTTGCCGCACGGCAGCACGCCCACCTCGTCCTCGACCCGGGCGAGCAGCCGGAACGCGAAGGCCGCGACCGGTGACCACTGCTCCCGGAGCTGGGGCCAGGCCATGAGCAGCTCGCCCACGAGGTCGTAGTCACCCTGGTCGAGGTAGCGGACGAGCAGCGCCTCGACGTCCGCCAACAGGTCTGAACGAGGCCGGGCGATCTCGACGTCGCTCACCCGACCGAAGTCGGTGACGTAGAACAGCAGGTGCGTCAGACCGTAGGCATCCTCCCGCGAGCCCAGGAGGAGGTCGAAGGGGTGGCTGATCACCGTGCCGAGGTGGGTCTCGGGACGCTCCGGTAGTGCCCGACCCCACGTCCCAGCCAGCCAGCTGCGCTCGGCCAGCACGGTGGCGGGCTGGTCTGCCGCGTGGGCGAGGACCCGCGCGCACCGGTCGGCGGCGAAGTCGTCGAAGTCGTCGTGCGGCAGGCCCATCGCCGTGAGGAGCACATGTGGCACAGCGCGCCGGAAGGCCTGCTCCGGGTCGAGGGCCAGGTCCGCGAGGGCCCGCGACGAGCGCACGAGTGGGGCCACGTGCGCTGCCAGGCTCGCGACCCGGATGTCCAGGGCCGCCGACGCACCGACGCCGTAGGACGCGTACGCGATCATCGCGGTCTCGGCCACGACCTTCTCCGGACCGAACCCCAGCGCGGGCCGGACCTGGTCCACGTAGCCGGTCTCGCCGAAGTCCGCGATGGCTTGCTCGGCGAAGTCCAGGGCTCGGATGAGACGTCTCTCCAGGTCGCCCTCGGGCCAGGCCGTGGAGCCCGCGGCCTGGCCCGAAGGAGCTGAGGACGTCGACGGTTCGACGCTCAGCATGACTAGCCCTGCGGCAGGTCCACGGCCTCGGCCAGTCCCCTGACGCCGCGCAGACCGGTGAAGACGTGGTGCAGGTCGTCGGCGCGCAGGAAGCAGGCCAGGGTGTTGAAGCGGCCATAGATCACGCCGTGCAGACCGTCGTCGCGGGTGACGAGGTCCGGTCCGAGCTTGGCCACGAACTGACCGACGGCGTCGAAGTCGACGGAGCCCGACTCGAGGAACTGGGTCGAGATCTCCTCGTGGGAGAGGTACTTGGGCATGGGCTGCCCCCTTCTGTCAGCCGGACGCACGCCCGGCGCGGTGGGTGACTGACGAGTGCCAGTCATCGAGAAGGAGCGCCCACCACGCAGCGCTGATACAGCTCAGCGACGCCTGGGGCGCACTCAGAGTCGCTCGACCATGATCCGGGCATGACAGATGCGGGACGCCAGTGTCGGGGGGTGATCCACAAGCATCCCGCATCCGGGGTGTGTCTTCGCCGTTCGGGACTAGCCCGACGACTCATGAGAATCACATCACTGGATCGCGGTGGTGACTAGGTGTGGGCCGGGAGTGTGGCCGTTCGACACATCGGTCGGTGGCGGCGGACTACCCCACCTGGCCCGAACGGGCCATGCGCCACCCTGGGGTACCAAGGCGCCTGAGACGACACATGGCTCCCCCGGTTGGATTCGAACCAACGACCCTTCGATTAACAGTCGAATGCTCTGCCAGTTGAGCTACGGGGGATCGGCGGTGAACCTTAGCAACCTCTCGCGGCGGTGCTGAAATCCGGCGCCGGTCAGAGTCCGACCTCCTCCTGGGCCGCGCTCAGTGCGGTCTCGGCGGCCTGGGCGACAAGCGGCTCGGCCGGGTCGATCCCCTCGTCGTACTCGAACAGCCAGGTGACCTCTCGCCGTCCGGACGGGGCTCGCCGGGCGATGACGCGGACGCCGCGCGACCCCTCGATGGCGACGTGTCGCTGCAGCAGCACCGTGGCCGTGACCCGCTCCCGCACCAGCTCCAGGAGGCGACCCGGGTCAATGATCGCGACGTGGTACTCCGGGCGCCTCTGACCCCAGGACCCGACCTCGCGGACCCGCAGGAGCTCCCCGTCGGTGTCCCAGTCGGCCGACTCCACGTGCTCCCACGGCACCCGGACGTGCCCGACGCTGGTCGGCACGTAGAGCGCGTCGCGGGTGCCAACGACCAGGCCGAGGTGGCTCGTTGCTCGGGCGAGCTCGGTCTCCCCCGGCACCAGGTCCAGCGCCGGACTTCGCTGGGGGAGTCTCACGTGAGACTCAACGGGGGCTCACGCGCTGCTCAGGATCCGGTCGCGGAGTGCCCGCCGGTGCGCCTCCAGGGCCGCCAGCTCACCGAACATCCGGTTGTAGACGTCGGCCTCCTCCACCGGGTTGGTGCGCTGGAGCTTGGACTTGACGGCGTTGATCCGCCGCATCGCCGTGAGCTCGAGCAGCCGCACCACGTGCTGGATGACGTAGGCCGCGTCCGGCTCCTTGTCGAGCAGGAGCGGCTCGACGACCAGGGCGCTCACCACGGAGGTCAAGGCGGGGTCACCGCGCTGCTCCGCGGCGCCGCGGAGCTGAGCCGACCAGTCCGAGTCCGACGCTCCGGCGAGCGGCCCGCCCGCCTCGACGACGAGTTCCCACACCGCCCGGTAGGTCGGGTGGATGAAGTCCTCGGGCCCGACGTCGCTCGTGGTCCGGCCGATCACCATCGGGTGCTGCACGACCAGCTTGAGCGTCTCGCGCTCCAAGGCGAACCGAGGGTCGCGGAGGTCCGGGAGCCGGCTGCGAGGCGGCGGGGCTGCATCGGCGGGCGCCGAACCGGTCATCGCCGAAGGACGCGACCGGTTGCCGGCGCGGCGTACTTCGGCCCTCGCCTCCTCGACGTCGACCCCCACCATGCCGGCGATCTCGCGCGCGAACGCGTCGACCTTGGACTTGTCGCGGATGCTCGAGACCAGTCGCGCGCTCTCCCGCAGCGCGTCGATGCGGCCGTCAGCTCGGTCGAGGTCGTACTTCGCGACCACGTTGCTGAGCACGAACCGATAGAGCGGCACCCGGCGGGCGATGAGCTCGCGAACCGAGGAGTCGCCGTGCTTGAGCCGCAGTTCACACGGGTCGAGGCCGTCGGGCTCCACGGCCACATAGGTCTGGGACACGAAGTTCTGGTCGCCCGCGAAGGCCTTGAGCGCCGCCGCCTGACCGGCCGCGTCGCCGTCGAAGGTGAAGATGACCTCCCCGCGGAACTCCTCGTGGTCGGCCATGTGACGACGCAGGATCTTGGCGTGATCGTCGCCGAACGCGGTGCCGCAGGAGGCCACCGCGGTGCCGACGCCGGCGAGGTGGCAGGCCATCACGTCGGTGTATCCCTCGACCACGACCGCCTGCGAGGTCAGGCCCATCTGCTTGCGCGCCAGGTCGATGCCATAGAGCACCTTGCTCTTCTTGTAGAGCGTCGTCTCCGGGGTGTTGAGGTACTTCGCCTCGATCCGGTCGTCCTCGAAGATCCGCCGGGCCCCGAACCCGATGGTCTCCCCGGAGGTCTCACGGATCGGCCACAGCAGCCGGCCGCGGAACCGGTCGTAGCCCGAACCACCCCGCTGGCTCTGCGCCACCAAGCCGGCCGCGATGCACTCCTCCTCGCTGAACCCGCGCTGGCGCAGGTGCCGGAGCAGGTCCTCGCCTCCACGCGGCGCGAAGCCCACCCCGAAGCGCTCCGCGTCGTCGCCGGTGAACTCGCGCTCCTGGAGGAACTGCCTGGCCTGCTGGGCCGCGGGGGTGCGCAGCTGCTCGGCGTAGAACTCCTGGGCGACCCGGTTGGCCTCGATCAGCTTGCCGCGAGCCGGGCCGCGCGGGCGGTCGTCGCGGACCTCGCCCTCCTCGCGCTTGAGCTCGACGCCGTACTTCTCGGCCATCCGCTCGACCGACTCGATGAACGTCAGGCCGTCGATCTGCTGGAGGAACGAGAAGACGTCTCCACCAACCCCGCAACCGAAACAGTGGAACGTGTTCCTGGTGGCGGACACGTTGAACGACGGAGTCTTCTCGTCATGGAAGGGGCACAGGCCCTTCTGGGAGCCGCCGCCGGCGTTGCGGAGCGTGACGTACTGGCCGACGACGTCGTCGATCCGGGCCTTCTCGCGGACCTCGGCGATGCTCTCGTCGCGAATCCGCCCCGGCATGGGTCGATCCTAGGCGCGACCTAGTAGGAGCCCCACATGACGTTCACAGGCTCCTCGCCGGCGACGAAGCGGTGCAGCTGGTCACGGACGAGTCGATGGGCGCGCGGCCACATGGCGCTGCTCGCGCCGCCGACGTGCGGCGAGACCAGAAGCCCCGGTGCGCCCCAGAGGGCGCTGTCGCCCGGCAGTGGCTCCGGGTCGACGACGTCCAGGGCTGCGGTGATCCGGCCGGTCTCGAGCGCCGCGACGAGGTCGGCCTCCACCACGACCGGTCCGCGGGCCACGTTGACCAGCAGAGAGCCGTCCCGCAGCCGCGCCAGGAAGCCCGCGTCAACGAGTCCACGGGTCTCGTCGGTGAGTGGGACGGCCAGGACTACGACATCGGCGGACGGCAACAGCTCGGGCAGTTCGGCGCTCCCGTGCACCCCGTCTCGGGCGCTCCGCGCAACCCGGACCACCTCGACCTCGAACGGCGCGAGCCGACGCTCGATCGCCGCCCCCACGGCCCCGTAGCCGACGAGCAGCACCCGCTTGTCGGCCAGTGCCGGACGCCACTCGGACCTCCACTCGCGTCGGTCCTGGCGGCGCACGAAGTCCGGTATGCCCCGTAGCGAGGACAGGATCAGCGTGACCGCGAGCTCGGCGGTCGACGTGTCGTGGATTCCGCGGCCGTTGCACAGGGTCACGCCATCCGGGACGTGCGGGCGGATGTTGTCGACGCCAGCGGTGAGCGTCTGCACCAGGCGCAGCGAGGTCATCCGGGTCAGCACCTCGCCGACCTGGGGGTCGACGCGGTACGGCGGCACATAGAGCTCGACCTCCGAGACGCTGTCCGGGACGTGCTCGGTCGGGTCGACCACCTCGTAGCGGAGCTCGGATGGGGGGTCGCCGAGCTCCGACGGGTCGAAGGGCAGCCAGACCAGCGGCTTCACGAAGCCCTCATGGGCACAGCCGCCGGTGCCAGGCCACCGCGCTGGGGTCGGTCAGTGAAGCCACCTGGTCGACGGCCACCCGGAGCCGCGCAGCGTCATCGGCGGCGTGGTGCCAGTCCTGGGCAAACGAGCGTTGGAGCGCGTCGCTCCCCCGGTCCACCAACGCGCCCACCAGGTCGGTGAGCAGCTCGCGCTGGCGCCCCATCAGGGCAAGCCGGTCCTGGGCCTGCATGACGTAGTGCGCCGCGATGCCCTTGAGGACCGCGATCTCATGCCGGGTGCGCTCGGGCACGACCAGGTCGGCGTCGTAGCGGATGAAGGGGCCGGGGCTCGCGGCGAACGTCGCGGACTGCACCGCACCGCAGAGCCGCCCGATGACGTCGCTGGTGAGGTTCTTGAGGGCGCCGAGCGCGCCGCGACTGCCGTCGTAGGGTGCCGTCGGCCAGCTCCCGAGGCCCTGCAGCCCCACCAGGACGTCGTCCAGCTCGTCGTCGGTGGCACCGGCGACGTACCACGCGCGCACGGTCTCCCAGACCGCCGACCGGTCCAGCGCGGTGAGGTCGAGGCGACCGGCCACCACTCCGTCCTCCACGTCGTGCACCGAGTAGGCCACGTCGTCGGCCAGGTCCATGATCTGCGCCTCGAGGCACTGACGGGTCCCCGGTGCCCCGTCTCGCAGCCAGCCGAAGACCGGTTTGTCGTCGTCATAGACGCCGAACTTCGGTCCCTCCTGATCACGCGGCCAGGGGTACTTCGTGCACGCGTCGAGTGTCGCCCGGGTGAGGTTGAGCCCGACCGATCGACCGTCGGCGTCGACCGTCTTGGCTTCGAGCCTGGTGAGCAGCCTCAGGGTCTGGGCGTTGCCCTCGAAGCCTCCACACGCCTCACTGAGATCGGCGAGCGCCCGTTCACCGTTGTGCCCGAACGGCGGGTGGCCGAGGTCGTGGGCGAGCGCGGCGGTCTCGGCGATGTCGGGCTGGCTGCCCAGCGCGCGGGACAGGTCCCGCGCCACCTGGGCAACCTCCAGGCTGTGCGTCAACCGGTTGCGGACGAAGTCGTCGGTCTCCGGCCCGACCACCTGGGTCTTGGCCGCCAGGCGCCGGAACGACGCGGCGTGCACGAGTCGGGCCCGGTCACGCTCGAAGGCCGTGCGCTCCGGAGCCTCCACCCGTTTGGGCGGCTCGGGGACGAGCCGTTCGCGTGCGTGCGCGTCGTAGAGGTCTGAGAAGTCCATCGCTGGACACTGTAGGGACCGTGTGGAGCCCGGCCAGGGACGACCGCTTCAGCAGGGCCCCGGCCGCCGACCCGTCAGAAGACCGACACGTGCACGTGGTCGTAGTGGTTGGCGGTGCTCGAGCCGCGGCTCGACATGCCCCGCCAGCCCTCGCCGGCGCGCTCGACCGACCAGATGCTCTGCGAGTAGATGATGTAGGAGATACCCAACGCCGCGTAGTTCTCGCGCAGGAACCGGGCCACCTGCCACCCGCGGTCACCGCTGACCATGATGTCGACGGCCCGGCCCTGGGGGTGGTCTCCCCCACCGCCGCGGAGCGTGCCGTAGACGCTGATCTCCGGGAAGCCGGCACAGACGGCTCGGTGGACCGCCACGATCGAGGAGCTCACACCGCCTGCCACCGAGGTGCCGTTGGTGCACGGCCCACCGAGGGTCGCCGGCTCCTCGGAGCTGAGATAGCCACTGGTGACCCAGCGCGCCCGACCACCGAGCACGACCTCGACACGCCCCCACATCTCGCGGCCGGTGACGAGGACCTGCTTGCCTGCGTCCAGCTCACCGAGCTTCAGGGCCTTGTCGCCAGGTTCGTCCCAGATGTTGAGGGTGTCGGTGGTCCAGAGCTTCTGGTCCGCGCCGTTGACGGCCTTGCGGATCGCGGCCTTGGACATGGCGTTCTTGGACAGGGCATGCGGAGTGCGGGTCGCCTCGTCGAGCGCGATGGCACCCGTCAGCGTCCGGGAGGAGGCACGGGTGACCGTGTCATCGCGGTCGGGCACCGGCACTGGGTTGGTCGCGCTGGTCGCGCTGCTCGCCACCACGGTCTCGACGACCGGGTCGCTGATCAGAACGCCGAGGCTGACCGCAGAGACGGTCGCCATCAACGCGAGTGGGGCCGCAATTCTCACGGCCTTCGGTCTGGGGCGGGCATTGGTGTCCCGCTTGTGGCTGTTGATGGCCACAGCGCTGATCCTTTGCTGTTGCTGACAGGGCATGTGCTTGCTAGAGCAAGCAGCAGTGGCGACACTGGCACACCGGGTGCGACCCTCGCCAATCGCCATGCGCCATTTCGGACGTGTCGCCCGTCACGCCGAGGGATTCACGCCTGAGATACTGCACTTCGTCCTATCCGCCCGTGACCTCCGTCGCGTCCTCCGACATCTCGACATCGGCACCGTCCGTGTCGAGCAGCCATCCCTCCGGAAGGGCGACCTTGTCGCGGGGGGAGCCCTGGCGGCCGCGCGGGGTGCCCAGCTCGCTCACCGGGAAGGCCTCGTCCGGGTCCAGCCGGGCCAACAGCCGGTCGAGCTCGGCCAGCGTCGAGATCAGGGCCAGGGTGCGGCGCACCTCGCCCCCAGCGGCGAAACCCTTGAGGTACCACGACACGTGCTTGCGGAACTCCTTGCAGCCGCGCTCCTCACCGAGGTGCTGCACCAGGAGCTCGGCGTGCCGCCGCATCATCGCCGCCACCTCCCCGAGCCCCGGTAGCACGGCCACGCTCTGGCCCGCGAAGGCGGCCGCCAGGTCGCGGAACAGCCACGGCCGACCGAGGCACCCGCGACCGACGACCACACCCGCGGCGCCCGTCTGCTCGACCATCCGCAGCGCGTCGCTCGCCTCCCAGATGTCGCCGTTGCCGAGCACCGGGATATCGACGTGATCGACCAGGGCCCCGATCGCAGCCCAGTCCGCGCGTCCGGAGTAGGACTGCGCCACCGTGCGGCCGTGCAACGCGATCGCGGCGCACCCGGCGTCCTGCGCGATCCGGCCTGCGTCGAGATAGGTCAGGTGCTCCTCGTCAATGCCCTTGCGGGTCTTCATCGTGACGGGGACGTCGTAAGGCGCGGCGGCGCCCACCGCCGCCTCGAGGATCCGCCCGAGGAGCCCGCGCTTCCAAGGCAGCGCTCCCCCGCCACCCTTGCGGGTGACCTTGGGGACCGGGCAGCCGAAGTTGAGATCGAGGTGCGCGACGCCGTACTCGGCACACAGGATCTCCGCGGCCTTGCCGACATAGAGGGGGTCGGTGCCATAGAGCTGAACCGACCGCACGGTCTCGAGCTCGTCGAACACGAGCATCCCGAGCGTGACCGGGTCGCGCTCCACGATCCCGCGGCTGGTGATCATCTCGCAGACATAGAGTCCAGCGCCCTGCTCCGCACAGAGTCGCCGGTACGCCGCATTGGTGATGCCCGCCATCGGCGCCAGCACCACGGGCGTGGCGACGTGCAGGGGCCCGAGCGTCAGCCCGGGGTGCTCGGCGGTGGCGGTGGACACCCGCCCATTGTCACTGGTCCCGGTCCTTGCCCTTCACCTTGCCCGGCTTGTCCTTCTTGGGGGGCTTGGGCTGCTTCAGCTCGCCGGTCCAGGTGATCGGGGCGTCCTCCTGGCTGGGCCGGAAGCTGACCGCTGTCAAGTCGCCCTTGTCGGGGGCGAGGTAGACCAGGCAGACCTTCGTCGTGGACCCCGCCGGGAACGACTTGGGGAAGGTGCCGGGTTCGCACGGCCTGAAGCTGCTGGCGAAGGAGGTCGCCTCGACCAGGGTGTTGGCGCCGTCGACGATGTAGAGCGGGACCGGGCGACGACCCAGGTCGGATTCGCCGCGGTTGAGGATCGTGGCGCGCACGAAGTACGGCTTGGCCTTCTGGGTCTCCTCACTGAGGCCCCAGCCCACGAACGACTCCTTGAACGAGGTCTTCTCCAGGCGGGTGACCTTGATGTCGAGCACCCCGACGATCCCCTGGCGGACCTGGTACCTGACCGTGGCGGTGGCACCGACGTCCAGCGCGGTCCCCGGCTCGGTGACCTCGACGCCCTCGGGCACGGGGAGCGTGCTGGCCGAGCCGGGCGAGGTCGAGGTCGAGGTCGGGGTCGAGGTCGAGGCGTCCCCGGCACCGCTCGGGTCCTTCTGGCCGGACGCCTTCGGGTCGCCGGAACAGCCGGCGAGGGCGGTGCACAACAGGACGCCCGCGAGTGCACGGGCCAGCACGGGGGGCGGTCGGCCGATCACCCGGTCAGTGTGCACCGTGACTGGAACTAGCAGCCGACGAATCGCTCGGCGAAGTAGGACGTGATCCCCTCGAGCGAGACACGCTCCTGCTGCATGGTGTCGCGCTCTCGCACGGTGACGGCGCCGTCCTCGAGGGTCTCGAAGTCGACGGTGACGCAGTACGGCGTACCGATCTCGTCCTGACGGCGGTAGCGCCGGCCGATGGCACCGGAATCGTCGAAGTCGACGTTCCAGGAGCGGCGCAGCTCGGCTGCCAGGTCCTTGGCCTTGGGCGAGAGGTCGGAGTTGCGGCTCAGCGGCAGCACGGCGACCTTGACCGGGGCGAGCCGCGGGTCGAGCCGCAACACGGTCCGGGTGTCCACGCCGCCCTTGGTGTTGGGCGCCTGGTCCTCGTAGTAGGCGTCGACGAGGAAGGTCATCAGGCTGCGGGAGAGGCCGGCGGCGGGCTCGATGACGTAGGGCGTGTAGCGCTCATTGGCCGCCTGGTCGAAGAACGACAGGTCCTGGCCGGAGTGCTTCGAGTGCGTCGTGAGGTCGAAGTCGGTGCGGTTGGCGATCCCCTCGAGCTCGCCCCATTCGCTCCCGGCGAACCGGAAGCGGTACTCGATGTCCACGGTGCGTGTCGAGTAGTGGCTGAGCTTGTCCTGCGGGTGCTCGTGGTGGCGCAGGTTGTCGGCGTCGATACCGAGCTCGACGTACCAACGCGTGCGCTCGTCGATCCAGTACTGGTGCCACTCCGCGTCCTCGCCCGGCTTGACGAAGAACTCCATCTCCATCTGCTCGAACTCGCGCGTGCGGAAGATGAAGTTGCCGGGCGTGATCTCGTTGCGGAAGCTCTTGCCGATCTGCGCGATGCCGAACGGCGGCTTCATCCGCGAGCTGGTCAACACGTTGGCGAAGTTGACGAAGATGCCCTGCGCCGTCTCGGGTCGCAGGTAGTGCAGACCGCTGTCGTCCTCGACCACGCCCAGGTAGGTCTTGAGCAGCCCGGAGAACTGGCGGGGTTCGGTCCATGCGCCGCGGGTGCCGCAGTTGGGACAGGCCAGCGTGCCCAGGTCGACCTCGTCCGGGTCGCCGAGGCCCTTGCGCTCGGCGTACTCCTCCTGGAGGTGGTCTGCACGGAAGCGCTTGTGGCACGACTGGCATTCGGTGAGCGGGTCGCTGAACGTGTCGACGTGACCACTGGCCTCCCACACCTGACGCGGCAGGATGATCGAGCTGTCGAGACCGACCATGTCGTCGCGCTGCTGCACCATCGCGCGCCACCACTGGCGCTTGATGTTCTCCTTGAGCTCCACGCCCAGTGGGCCGTAGTCCCATGCGGACCGGGTGCCGCCATAGATCTCGCCGCACGGATAGACGAAGCCGCGGCGCTTGGCGAGCCCGACGACCTGGTCAACGGCGCTCTTCTGATTCTTCTTGGGCGGAGCGGACGGCATTGGGTCAGGTTATCGAGCGTGTCGACGAGGTATTGAGCACGGTCCCCGGCTCGACGAGCTCGTAGGCGCTGGGCTCGTCGAGCGCACGGCTCAGCAGCGGGACGGCGCGGAGCTTCACGTCGTACGACGACAACGCCCGCCGGTAGGCCCCCACGTGCTCCCAGCGGGTGCTCAGGACCCACAGCTCGGGCTCGTCGAGGTTGCGCCCGATCGTGCCGTCGACATGTCCCGGGCGCTCGGCCAGCACCTCGAGGGTCACTTGGAGGTCGGCACGGAACGACTCGCCCTCCTCGACGGGCACCCGGAAGCGGCTCACGACCAGCACGGGACGACGTTACCGCCACACACGTTGACAATGGTTCTCACTTTGTTTGATAATGATTCTCATGCGTCGTGGCGTGGCTCCTCTCCTCACCGCACTCGTCCTCACGAGCACCTCCGCTGCTTTGGCTGGATGCTCGGCCTTCACCGAGGACACGGTGGCCCGCGACGGCGGAGTGCGCGCCGCCACCGCGTTCTATCCGTTGCAGTTCGTCACCGAACGAGTGGCGGGCGAGCACGCCGAGGTCACCAACCTCACCGTGCCCGGCCGGGAGCCGCACGACCTGGGGCTCACGATCAAGGAGACCGCCGAGATCGCGCAGGCCGACCTGGTCGTCTATCAACGCGACTTCCAGCCGGCCGTCGACGACGCCGTCGAGACCAGTGCCAAGGGTGCGGTGCTCGACGCCGCCGACGTGGTCGACCTGGTCGCGAACGATGACCAGGGTGACCTCGACCCGCACTTCTGGCAGGACCCCCTCAGGATGGCTCTGCTGGGCGACGCGGTCGCCGACGCGCTGGCCGAGGTCGACCCCGACCACGCCGCTGACTTCGCAGCCAACGCCCTGGACCTCCGGGCGGACCTCGAGGGTCTCGACGCCGCGTACGCCGAGGGCCTGCGCGGCTGCGAGCGCAAGACCGTCGTGGTGAGCCACGACGCCTTCGGCTACCTCACGAAGTACGGCCTGCACTTCGAGGCGATCGCCGGCCTCTCCCCCGACGCCGAGCCGACACCGGCTGACCTGGGCCGCTTGCAGCGGCTGATCGAGGAGGATGGGATCACCACTGTGTTCGGAGAGCGACTGGCACCGCCCGACCTCGTCGACACGCTGGCCCGCGACGCGGGGGTGGCCACGGCCGTCCTCGACCCGGCCGAGGGCCTGACCGACCAGACCGAGGGAGAGGACTACCTGAGCCTCATGCAGGCCAACCTCGGCTCCCTCCGAGAAGCCAACGGCTGTCCGTGACCTCCCAGTCCCCGCCCGTTCGCCTTCGTGACGGCGCCGTCGCCATCGATGGCCGTCCGATCCTGCGTGGGCTCGACCTGACCGTCGAGACCGGCGACTTCCTCGCCCTCATGGGAGCCAACGGGTCCGGCAAGTCGACGCTGGTCCGCGCACTGACCGGACTGCTCCCTCTCACCACGGGCCGCCTCGAGTTGTTCGGGACCGTCATCGACGACTTCGACGAGTGGCCACGGATCGGCTACGTGCCCCAGCGGCCCGGCGCGGGCTCGGGAGTCCCCGCCTCGGTGTGGGAGATCGTGGCCGCCGGCCGTCTGGCCCGTCGAAGGCTGTTCCGCCCGCTCAGCAAGGCCGACCGCACCGCCATCGCCGACGCGCTCGAGGTGGTCGGCCTCGCGCACCGTGCCCGCGACGGCGTCGCGCGTCTGTCGGGCGGTCAGCAGCAGCGCGTCCTGATCGCGCGCGCCCTTGCGGGCGAGCCCGACATGCTGTTGCTCGACGAGCCGACGGCCGGTGTCGACCTCGCCAACCAGCTCGCCCTGGCCTCGACCCTGGCGGCGTTGACCGCGCGCGGCTCGACGATCGTGCTGGTCGCCCACGAGCTCGGGCCGTTGACCCCGCTCGTGACCCGCGCGGTCGTCATGCGGGACGGGCGGATCGTCCGGGACGGTCCACCGCTCGCCGACCACGGCCGCCCGCACGGGCAGGACGACCACGATCATCACCACCACCGACACGATCCCGTCACCGGCCACTCCATCGGCCTGACCGGTCGCACCGAGGGAGGGCGTCGGTGAGCCCGGCCGAGCTGTTCTCGCTCCCGTTCATGCAGCGCGCACTGATCGCGGCGGCATTCATCGGTCTCGCCGCCCCCGCTGTCGGCACCTACCTCGTCCAGCGCCGCCTCGCCCTGATGGGCGACGGCATCGGGCACGTCGCCGTCACGGGCGTGGCGCTCGGACTCCTGACCGGGACGTCGCCGACCTGGACCGCCGTCGTGGTGGCAGTCCTGGGCGCGGTGGCCATCGAGCTGATCCGCGAGCGCGGCAGCACCAACGGTGACGTCGCCCTCGCCCTGCTGTTCTACGGCGGACTGGCGGGCGGAGTGCTGGTCACGGGGCTGGCCGGCGCCGGCGCGGCCCGACTCCAGAGCTTCCTGTTCGGCTCGATCACCACGATCGACGTCACGGACGTGGTCGTGACGATGGTGCTGGCGGCCATCGTCGTGGTGACCTGCGTCGGGCTCTCGCCCCAGCTCTTCGCCGTCGCCCAGGACCAGGACTTCGCCCGGGTCGCCGGTCTGCGGGTCCGGGCCTACAACCTGCTGATCGCCGTTCTCGCCGCGCTCAGCGTCACCGTCGCCATGCGCACCGTCGGGCTGCTGCTGGTCTCTGCGCTCATGGTGGTCCCGGTGGCAACCGCCCTGCAGGTGACCCGCTCGTTCCGCACGACTCTCACCTCCGCGATGGGACTGGGGGTCGCGGCGTCTCTGGGTGGACTGGTGATCGCCGCGTTCGCCCCGGCGGGCGCCAACGTCGCGCCCGGCCCGACGATCGTGCTCCTGGCGCTCGCCGGGTTCGCCGTCACCTGGCCGGTGGGCTCATGGCTGCGCGGTCGGCAGCGGCTCACCGCGCCGTTCCCGGCCGAGCTCGGCGCCCCGCCCTTCGACCACGTCGACACCGAGGCGCACCCGCACGAGCACGGCCCGGAGTGCGGCCACGTCGCGGTGGAGCACGGAGACCACGTCGACTACGTCCACGACGGCCACCGGCACGCGGCGCACGGGGAGCACTATGACGAGCACTGAGGGACCGGCCGGCCTGCGTCCGACGCGGCAGCGCCTCGCCGTGGCCGAGGTGCTGGCCAGCTTCGAAGACTTCCGGTCCGCCCAGCACATCCACGAGCTGCTCGCGCAGAAGGGAGAGGGCGTCGGCCTGGCGACCGTCTACCGCACCCTGCAGCGCCTCGCCGAGGCCGGCGAGGTCGACATGCTGCGCACCGAGGACGGCGAGGCGATCTATCGGCGTTGCTCGGACTCGCACCACCACCACCTGGTGTGCCGCGCCTGCGGGCGGACCGTGGAGGTGGAGGGGCCCGCCGTCGAGCGCTGGACCCGGGCGATCGCCGCCGAGCACGGCTACGCCGAGGTCAGCCACACCCTGGAGATCTTCGGGACCTGCCCGGACTGCCTCCCCTAGTGCCCGCCCCAGGAACTACTGCACCTCGAGCACGTCGATGACGAACCACAGTGTCGCGTTGCCCGGGATCGCCGCACCGCTGCCCTGGGCTCCGTAGCCGAAGGCCGGCGGGATCTGGAGCACGACCCGACTGCCGACCCTTACACCCTCGAGCCCGATGCTCCAGCCCTGGATCAGGCCGCTCAGCGCAGAGGTCAGGGGTTGCCCGGTCGAGTAGCTCTCGTCGAAGGGCTCCTCGGCGTCATAGGTCGACCCGAGGTAGTTGACGACCACGGTGTCGGTGGCCTTGACCACCGCTCCGGTCCCCTCCTCCAGGACGAGGCGCTGGACGGGCGTGTCGAGTGCGGGCTCCTCGAGGCCCGTGAAGTCCAGCCCCGTCGGGCTACCGCCCTCCTCGACCAGCGTCGGCTGCGCATCGGGCGAGGCATCCTGCGCCGACTCGTCGGACGGCGTGGGCGCGACCTCCTGCTTCTCGACGAGGTCCGCGACGACCACCACGCTGTCGGTGGCGCCGACCCCCAGACCGTTGTTGTCGACGTTGTCGCCGAACAGCTCGGCCGCGTTGGTCACGGCGACGACCCGGGATCCGTACGTCGCCCCCTCGAACAGTTGGCGGAACACGTCGTCGAGCTGGTCGCTGTAGGGGATCGCCTCGGGGGCCCCGTTGTCGTAGTCGCTGTAGACATCCTCCTGGGCGGTGCCGTTGCCGACCCACAGGTAGGTGTTGACGGTGTCGCCGTCCGCGATCGCCGCGCCGCTGCCCTTGACCAGGGTCACCACGGTCGTCGAGTCCGGGGTCTCGACCGCCGAGTTCCACGTGGCGGTGATGCCGGAGCCGACCTCACCGCTGAAGGAGACCTCGTCCAGCTCCCCTGCTGCGGGGGCGGATGACTCGGTCGACGACTCCGAGGCGGACTTCGGGTCCTCGTCGTCGTCCGACCCGCCGCCGCAGGCGGCGAGAGCGGGGAGGAGGAGCGCGGCGGTCAGGGCGGCCGCGGGGCGGCGGAGTCGTCGGAGCACCGCGCCACGGTAGCCAGGCACCCTGTGTGGGTGCTGAGCGACCGCCGCCCAGGTGTCGCTACCGGTCAGCGCCTCCGTAGCGGCGGTCGCGGCGGGCATAGGTCTCGATGGCGGCCCACAGGTCCCGGCGGTCGACATCGGGCCACAGCACGTCGGTGAACACCATCTCGCTGTAGGCCGCCTGCCACAGCATGAAGTTGGACAGTCGCTGCTCGCCCGATGTCCGCCAGACGAGGTCCGCGTTGGGCTGTTCTGGCACATAGAGGTGGCGCGCGAAGGTGCGTTCGTCGACCTTGTCCGCGTTGAGCCGGCCGGCGGCGACCTCGCGAGCGATCGAGCGCGCCGCGTCGGCGAGCTCGGCGCGACCGCCGTAGTTGACGCACATGGTCAGCGTGAGGACGTCGTTGTCGCGGGTGAGGTCCTCGGCGACCCGGAGCTCCCTGATCACCGAACGCCACAGGCGTGGGGCACGGCCGGCCCATCGCACCTTGACGCCGAGTTCGTGCATCTCGTCGCGGCGCCGACGGATCACGTCGCGGTTGAAGCCCATGAGGAACGTGACCTCGTCCGAGGAACGGCTCCAGTTCTCGGTCGAGAAGGCGTAGGCCGAGATCGCCTTCACCCCGATCTCGATACCACCCTCGACGACGTCGAAGAGCGAGCTCTCGCCCTCCTCGTGGCCCCGAGTGCGCGGCAGCCCGCGCTGCTTGGCCCAGCGCCCGTTGCCGTCCATGACGATCGCGACGTGCTGGGGGACCAGTTCGCGGGGGACGGGAGGCGGCACCGCACCGGAGGGGTGCGGTGTCGGCGGCCGGACGCTGCGCTTCACGAGCGCTCGACGTGGGCCAGCGACCGGAGCCCACGCTCGAGGTGCCACTGGAGGTAGGCCGCGACCAGGCCGCTGGCCTCGGTGAGCTGGCGCGGGGTGGCGGACTCGACGACACCCCAGCTGCCGGCGAGCAGTGCACCCAGCAGGGTCACCGTCTCGGGCGCCGGGCTGGCCGACCCGGGCACCCGGCAGGTCGCGCAGAGCACGCCTCCCATCGACGGGTTGAACCAGCGGTGCGGCCCCTCCAGACCGCAGTGCGCGCAGGCGTCGAACGACGGGGCGTAGCCCGCCACCGAGAGCGCGCGAAGCAGGTAGGAGTCGAGGATCTGGCCCGGCCGATGCTCGCCCGCTGCCATCGCGCGCAGACCGCCGACGAGCAGCAGGAACTGCTGGACCGAGGGCTGCCTCTCCTCCGAGGCCAGTCGCTCGGCGGTCTCGAGCATCACGGTGCCGGCGGTATAGCGCTCGTAGTCGTTGCCGAGCGTCGAGGACCACGACGTCAGCGTCTCCGCCTGCGTCACGGTGTCGAGGTTGCGCCCCTCGGCGAGCATCAGGTCGACGTGGGTGAACGGCTCGAGCCGGGACCCGAACTTCGAGGTCGTGCGGCGTACTCCCTTGGCGACCGCACGCACGCGGCCGTGCTCGCGGGTCAGCAGCGTGACGATCCGGTCGGCCTCGGCCAGCTTGTGGGTGCGCAGCACGACCGCCTCGTCTCGATAGAGAGGCACCCCCTGATTCTGCTACGTCACGCCTCGCCGGCGACGGCTACGCGCCGGTGCGGCGGTCGACACTGTGCTCTTCGGCCCAGCAGCCCAGCGCGAAGCCGGCCGCGATCCGGTTGAGCCGGTCCGGGTGGAACCGCCACTCCAAGATGTTCTTGGCCCTGACGAACCTCGCATCCGGGAGCTCCCCAGCCAGCATCGCGGCGTCGGCCGCGGGGTGGATCGGATCCGCGGGATGGCCGACCACCAGGGTGGGTGCCTCGATGGCCCGCCGGCGCTTGGAGGACGGCGCCACCCGACCGAAGAACAGGCCGTGGACGACGGCGGCCATCGAGTCCGCGCGCTGGTCGAGGGTGTCCAGGACGATGCCGGCCCAGAACGGCACGACACCGCGCGGGATGGGTAGGGTCAGCCAACGCACCCCGTTGACCGTGACAGGCAGGAACCGGGCCGCGAACATCAGCGGCGCGAAGGCCAGGATGGCCGCCTCCACCGCGTTGTCGAGCACTGGCATCTCGAGGATCAGGCCACGCACCCGCTCGGGAGCGATATCGGCGACCTCGAGGCTGACGTTGGCGCCGAGCGAGGTGCCCCCGATCACCGCCTGACCCGCGTCGAGGTGGTCGAGCAGTGCGACGACCTGCTCGGCGAACGCGGTCATCGAATAGACGAGCGGATCGGCCGGTCGGTCGGAGCGGCCGTGGCCGAGGAGGTCGAGGGTGACGACGTGCAGGCCCTCGGCGGCCAGCGCCCGGGCCAGCGGCTGCTGCATCCGGCGCGGCATGAGCTGACCGTGCAGGAGGACGACCCAGGAGTCGCCTGCGCCGTACTCGGTGAACTCCAGCCGGTCGCGGCCCTGCTCGGACTCGAGGAAGAACTGGCCGATGCGCTCGGAGACCACCATGAGCCCACGATACTACCGACGAGTAACCACCGGAGATTGGTCGACCCAGTGTGGCCGAAGTGCCACCAGCGACCCCAGGTCTGGCTGAGACTTGATCTGTGGCCCTCTCTGACCCGAGGAGGAGCTGGGCGCTGTCGTTCGCCCTGCTTCTCGGTGCCTACGCCACCGGCGTGGGCGCGGCCCTGTTCGCGCCCGAGGACCTTCCCGTCGCCACGTTCTGGCCGGCCGCGTCGTTCTGCGTCGCCACGCTGGCGCTGGCGCCCGGTCGGCACTGGTTCGTCCTGGTGCCCGCGGTCTTCGCGGTCAGCAGCGGCATCAGCCTGACCGCAGGCCGCCTGGTGGAGGTGAGCCTCGGGTTCGGCCTCGCGCACACGACGGAGGCGGTCCTCGCCGGTCTGGTGCTGACCGCAGGACTCAAGCGCCAGGCGCGGCTCACCCACCAGGAGGACGTGCTCCGGTTGTTGGGCACCGCAGCGCTCGGGGCCGTCATCCTCGGCGTGATCGCCGGCGCCACGGTCCACCTCGCGGACATCGGTCCGTTCCTCGACACCGCCCGGTCCACGGCCGCCTCGAACGCCGCCGCGCTGGTGACCCTGCTACCTGCGGCGCTGGTCCTCGCCCGGCCGACGGGGCAGCGTTCGCAACGCTGGTCGCCCGAGCTCGCGCTCCAGGTCCTGGTGCTGGGCACTCTGACCCTGCTGATCTTCGTTCCCACCGGGACACTGGTCTTTGCGCTGTCGCCCCTGGTCGTCCTGACGTGGGCGGCTCTCCGGCTCGGCATCCGAGCCCTGGCTGTCGAGCTCGCCGCGTTCGCGGTCGTCGTCTCAGTGCTCACCGCCCAGAGCCGCGGCCCCTTCGCCACAGCGACCGAGGGCATCGCCGGCGACGTCCTCGCCGCCGGAGCCGCTGCGCAGCTGTTCTTGCTGTGCACGGCGATCATCACCCTCCCGCTGGCCGTCGCCGCGCTCCAGTCGCACTTGTTGCTCGACCGGGTCCGCGCCGACGAGCTGCTGTTCCGCCGGAACTTCACCGAGTCCCTGGTCGGCATGGTGTTCCTCGCGGTCGACGAGGTCGCGCCGAGCGGCCGGTCCGAGCGCGGAGACCGGGAGTTCGGTCTGGACCTGCGGATCGTCGACCTCAACGACACCGCCGTCCGGATCCTGGGCGGTGTCCGCGCGCAGCTGATCGACACCTCACTCCTCGACCTGGTCGAGCTCGACCACGACTTCGGCGCGGCGCTCGAGCAGACGCTGGCCGGTGAGCGCGACGGCTGGCAGGCCGAGTGCCGGCTAGTCGGTGCCCGGGCCGGCCACGTGACGCTCGCACTGTCGCGGCTCTCCGAGGACTCCGACGAACCCCTGCTGGCGGCCCAACTGCTCGACGTCACCGCAGAGCACGAGGCCCGCCGCTCCCTCGAGATCGCCGAGCGGCTGACCAGCACCACGCTCGACACGACGGCCTGCATCATCATGGTGACCGACCTCGAGGGCACCGTGGTCCGGGTCAACCAGGCGACGACCGAGATCACCGGCCACCCGGCCAAAGCGCTCATCGGCCGCCCGGTGTGGGAGCTCGGCCTCGCGCCCACGGACGCCGGCGACGTCGAGGCCCTGCTCATGTGGCCCAACCGTTCCGGAGTGCCGGTCGCCCGCGAGGCGGACGCGCTGACCAGGTCGGGAGAGAAGCTCAGGATCGTCTGGAACACCAACATCGTGCACGACGACCAGGGCCAGGCGGCGTACGCCGTGATGACCGGCATCGACGTCACGGCCGAGCGCGCCACCGCCGGCCTGGTCAACCACCTCATGGAAGCCTCGTTCACGACCGCCCTCGTCGGCGTGGACACCGGCGGCCGGATCAGCGTGGTCAACTCCGGGACCGAGCACCTGCTCGGTTTCGACAGGCACGAGCTCGTCGGGACCCGGTTCGTCGACCTGCTCCAGTCGAACGAGCTCTTCGAGCGCACCGGGGCAGACAGTGCCGAAGAGGCCTTCGCGATCCTCGTGCGCGGTCTGGGCCATGACGGCGAGACCAAGGCGCGGGACTGGACCTGGGTCAACAAGGCCGGCGCCGACCAGCTGGTCTCGATGACACTGAGCGTGTCCCAGGACGACTTCGCGGCCCGGAGCGGCTACCTGTGCGTCGCCCGCGACGTCAGCGAGCAGCGGCACAGCCAGGAGATGCTCATCGCTGCGCTCGACAAGGAGCGGACCGCGGTCGAGCGGCTGCGGGCCCTGGACCAGGCCAAGAACGAGTTCGTCTCGACGGTGTCCCACGAGCTGCGCACACCGGTCACGAGCATCGTCGGCTACGTCGAGATGCTGCGCGACGGCGAGGTCGCCGAGCCCCTGACGGAACAGGTGCCACTGCTCGAGACCATCGACCGCAACGGCCAGCGCCTGATCTCGATGATCAACGACCTCCTCATGCTCAGTGGCCTGGACGCCGACAACGTCCGGTGGAAGCACGACCCGGTCGACCTCGTCGAGACGCTGCGCCCGGTCGAGGACGCCGTCCGCCCACTGCTCAGGGGTCGCGACCTCAGGCTCAACGTCCGGTCCCCAGGACGTCCGGTGCGGGTGACCGGTGACCGCGCCCAGCTCGAACGGGTCATGATCAACCTGCTCAGCAACGCCGTGAAGTTCACCGAGGACGGCGGCGAGGTCGAGCTGCTGCTCGTCGAGGAGAAGGGCGAGGCCGTGCTCAAGGTCAGTGACACCGGTATCGGCATCCCGGTCGACGAGCAGGACGAGTTGTTCCAGCGCTTCTTCCGGGCCTCGACCGCCCAGCACCGTCAGATCCAGGGCACCGGCCTCGGCCTGTCGATCGTGGCCGCCATCGTCCAGGGCCACGGCGGGCGGATCGAGGTCGACTCCGCCCACCTGCAGGGCTCCACGTTCACGGTGCGCATCCCCCTCGCCAAGGCGATGAGACTCACGCACAGCGCCTAGATCTAGCCGGCGCTCCGGTTCACTGCGCTGATGACCGCCTTGAGCGAGGCGGTGACGATGTTGGCGTCGATGCCGACGCCCCAGTGGACGGCGTCGCCGACCAGGCACTCGACGTAGGCCGCGGCGACCGCGTCGCCACCGGAGCTGAGCGCGTGCTCGGCATAGTCGAGCACCCGGACGTCGGGATGCCCGATGCTGGCCAGCTCGAGCCCGTTGATCGCCGTGACGAACGCGGCGATCGGACCGTTGCCCTCGCCATGCAGCGATCGGATCTCCCCGTCGACATAGACGTTGACGTCGAGCGCGTCCTTCTCACCCGCCGCCGAGGAGGTGTGCACGGAGTTGAGCTTGAGTGGGGTCTCGCGGTCAAGGTACTCGGCCTTGAAGACCTGCCAGATCTCCTCGGCGGTGATCTCGCCACCCTCGGCGTCGGTGCGTTCCTGGATGACCCGGCTGAACTCGATCTGGGCCCGGCGCGGCAGATCGAGCTTGTGCTCAGCCTTGAGCAGATAGGCCACGCCGCCCTTGCCGGACTGGCTGTTGACCCGGATGACCGCCTCGTAGGAGCGACCGACGTCCTTGGGGTCGATGGGCAGGTACGGCGCCTCCCACGGCATCTCGCCGACGGGGACGCCCTGGTCGGCGGCCCGCTGCTCGAGGTCCTCCAGGCCCTTCTTGATGGCGTCCTGGTGCGAGCCGGAGAAGGCGGTGTAGACGAGGTCGCCGGCGTAGGGATGGCGCGGGTGGACCGGCAGCTGGGTGCAGTACTCGACCGTGCGGCGCACCTCGTCGATGTCCGAGATGTCGACCTGCGGGTCGACGCCCTGGCTGAACAGGTTCATCGCCAGGGTGACCAGGCAGACGTTGCCGGTGCGCTCGCCGTGCCCGAACAGGCAGCCCTCGACCCGGTCGGCACCGGCCATCATCGCCAGTTCGGTCGCGGCCACGGCGGTGCCACGGTCGTTATGCGGGTGCAGGCTGATCACGGTGTTCGCGCGTCGGGTGAGCTGGCGACCGAACCACTCGATCTGGTCGGCATAGACGTTGGGTGTGGCCACCTCGACGGTCGCCGGCAGGTTGAGGATGATCTCGCGGCCGTCCTCGGGCTGCCAGACGTCGGTCACCGCCTCGCACACCTCCAGCGAGAACGGCAGCTCGGTCGAGGTGAAGATCTCGGGGCTGTACTCGTAGCCGATCACCGTGGGGTCGAGATAGCTCTCGATGTTCTTCATGACGATCTCGGTGCCCCGGGTGGCGATGTCCTTGATCTCGTCGTTGCTGGCCCGGAACACCACCCGGCGGAAGAGCGGTGCCAACGCGTTGTAGAGGTGGATGTTGGCGCGGCGCACGCCGACCAGAGACTGCACACTGCGCTCGATCAGGTCCTCACGGGCCTGGGTCAGCACCGAGATCGTGACGTCGTCGGGGACCCGGTCGCTCTCGATCAGCTGGCGCACGAACGCGAAGTCGGTCTCGCTGGCGGCCGGGAAGCCGACCTCGATCTCCTTGTAGCCCATCCGCACCAGGAGGTCGAACATCGTCATCTTGCGCGACGGGCTCATCGGGTCGATGAGCGCCTGGTTGCCGTCGCGCAGGTCGGTGGAGAGCCACCGCGGCGCCTCGGTGATGACCCGGTCCGGCCAGGTGCGATCCGGCAGGTCGATCGGCGGGAACTGGTGGTAGCGCCCGAAAGGCATCGGGCTCGGCTGCTGGGGCGGGATCCTCATGACGTCGGTGTCCTCGTGGGGAGTGGATCGAGAGGCCGGTCGCGCGCACTCACTCCGCAGCGAGGGGGTCCGGCTCTGGCTCAGACCTCGCTGCGGCGACGAAGGAGGAGGAAGTCGCGCATCCCGCCCACCGTACCGCAGCTGCTCGGCGGAGTGGGATCCTGTCTCGCATGAAGACCCGCATCCAGTGCCCCTGTGGCGAGACCGTCGTCGGCAAGGACGAGGACGAGCTCGTCGAGCTCACCAACGCCCATCTGACCGAGGACCACGACGGCCGCACCTACGAACGCGAGATGATCCTGTTCATGGCCACGTGAGGCGCTGGCCCCGCCGGTAGGCTCGGCACGCTCGAAGCGGTCATCGAGCCGGTCCACCGAGGGGAGTCGATGTGCGCGTTCGCGGCATCCGCCTCGCCTCACTCGCGACGGCGCTGCTGCTTCCCCTCACGGCCGGCTGTGGGGACCAGGACCAGGGCAACGCCGACCCCGATCTGGTCGACTCGATGGCAGCGCCTGAGGTCGGCGCGTGCCGGGTGCTGACCCCCGACGACGTCGGCGAACGCAGCAACGCCACGCGCACCGTGCCGTGCCAGGAGCGGCACACCGCCGAGACCTTCGCCTCCGGCGTGCTGCCCGCCGGGCTGCACGACGTCGACTACGCGTCCGAGGAGCTCGGCGCCTTCGCCTATCGGACCTGCGGCGACGCGTTCGAGACGTTCCTCGACGCCGACGAGAGCCTGGTCATGCGGACCGTCGTGAGCTGGGCGTGGTTCAGACCCTCGGAGCAGGGCTGGGACCAGGGTGCCCGCTGGTACCGCTGCGACGTCGTCGGTGGCGGCCCGGAGAGCAGGCGACTGCTCGAGCTCCCGACGACCGCACGCGGACTACTCGAGGGCCGGCCCAAGGACAGATGGCTGGTGTGTGTCAACGGCGAGACGGTCAACACCGGCCCCAAGGTCCCCTGCACCGAGCCGCACATCTGGCGCGCGGTCACCACGATCAAGCTCGGCCAACCCGAGGACGACTACCCGGGCGACCGGCTCTCCGAGGTCACCACGCGTGACTACTGCTCGGACTCGGTGGGCGCCTGGCTCGGCTATCCGCCGGAGTACGACTTCGGCTACACCTGGTTCCACGAGGGTGAGTGGAAGGCCGGCAACCGTCGCTCGGTCTGCTGGGCAAAGACCTCCGCGTGACCCGATCGGCCGTCCTGCTCCTCATGGCCGCGCTCGCCCTGACCGGCTGCTCGGGCAACGACGAACCCGACACCACCGCCTCCCCGTCCGCGACACCCACGCCGATCGCAGCGCCATCGACCGCATCCCCGCCGACCGCACCCCCAGCGCCGCCGAGTCCCACGCGCCTGGAGTGCCGTCGGCTCACCTTCGAGGAGGCCCTGGCTCCCACGGACAGCGGGCGGGTCGTGGGCTGTCAGTCGACGCATACGAGCCAGACCTACGCCGTCGGCCGGCTCAAGACCGTGATCGACGGCCACCTCGTCGCGGTCGACTCCACGCGCGTCCAGGCACAGGTGGCACGTGCGTGTCCGCGCAAGCTGGCGGCGTTCCTGGGCACCACCGACGACTCCCTGCGGCTGACGATGCTGCGTGCGGTGTGGTTCACCCCGAGCATGGAGGAGTCGGACGCGGGCGCCGACTGGTTCCGCTGTGACGTTGTCGCCGTGGCCGCCGACGCCAAGCTGGCCCGGCTGGCGGGGACGCTGGAAGGTGTGTTGGAGGACCAGCCCAGGGGTGGCCCGTACGCGATGTGCGGGACCGCCGCACCCGACTCCCCCTCGTTCCGGCGCGTGCTCTGCCGCGAGGCCCACGCCTGGCGCGCCGTCGAGGTCGTGGAGCTGAGCGCCAAGGGCTACCCGGGAGTGGCGCAGGTCCGCGCGGCGGGCCAGGCGCAGTGCGAGGACGCCGGGCGTGCGATCGCCGACGATGCCCTCGACTACGAGTGGGGATACGAGTGGCCGACCGCCGAGCTGTGGGCGGCCGGTCAGCGCTACGGCAGGTGTTGGGCCCCGGACACCGAATCGTCCGGAGCATGAGCCTTGACTAACCTGAACCGGTGAGCTGGACCGAGAACGACCTTCCCGACCTGTCAGGAAGCACTGCCGTCGTCACCGGCGCCAACTCCGGCATCGGCCTCTACACGGCCAAAGCCCTGGCCGAGGCGGGCGCTCACGTCCTGCTGGCCTGCCGCAACCTGGACACGGCTCAGGCTGCGGCAGAGCGGATCAGCGGCTCCACCGAGGTCCACGAGCTCGACCTGGCCTCACTCGAGTCGGTACGCCGGTTCGCCGCGTCCGTCGACGTGCCGGTCGACATCCTGGTCAACAACGCGGGCCTGATGACGCCGCCGCACTACCGCAAGACACACGACGGGTTCGAGCTGCAGTGGGGCACCAACCACCTCGGCCACGTCGCACTCACTGCTCGGCTCCTTCCTCAGCTGCTCGCGAGTGGCTCGCCTCGAGTGGTTCCCGTCGCCTCCGTCGCCCATCACCACGGTGACGAGTCGATCCTCGAGGCGAACCCCGAGGCGACGTACGCGCCCAGGCCTGCCTACGGCAACACCAAGCTCGCCAACATCCTGTTCGGCCGGGAGCTGCAGCGCCGAGCCGCCGCAGCAGGGTCTCCTCTGACCGCGGCCGTGGCCCACCCGGGCGTCAGCGCGACCGGGCTGTTCGGAAGCAAGGACGGGATGGGCGCCAACGCGGCCGTGCGGTTCATCGCACCTGTCCTCACCAGGGTCGCCTTCCAGTCCGCCAAGGCCGGTGCCCGACCGTCGCTGTTCGCCGCGACCGAGGCCCAGCCCGGCTCCTACACGGGACCGCAGTGGATCGGCGAGTCGCGGGGCCCCATCGGGCCGGCGAAGCTCAGCGTGTTCGCGCAGGACGACGACCTGGCCGCGCGGGTCTGGGATCTGAGCCTCGAGCAGGCCGCGGTCGAGATCACTCTCTGAACAGCTCGGTGGCCATCAGCTCCATCAGCTTGTGCAGCGCCTTGACCGGACGGACCATCACCGCGAACTCGGTGATCTGGCCGTCCTCCCCCCAGGTGATCATGTCGATGCCGTCGACGGTCAGCCGGTCGATCTCGGCCTCGAACTGCAGCACGGCCGAGTCCTCGGCGTACCACTCGCGCTGGTAGGTCAGAGTCGGGCCGAGGACGCGCATCGCTGCGGAGAGGTAGCCCGTCGTGACCTGCTTGCCCTCCTGTGCGGTGTGCACGGCGGGAGACCGGAAGACGCAGTCGTCGGCCAGCAGGGCGTCGAGCAGTGCCGGGTCCCTGGCCTCGACCACCCGGTGCCAGGCGGCGATCGTCTCGGGCATCGCGCTCGATCGGCAGGACATCAGAACCCGAGCTTCCTGAGCTGGCGCGGGTCCCGCTGCCAGTCCTTGGCGATCTTGACGTGCAGGTCGAGATAGACGGGGGTGCCGAGGAGCGCCTCGATCTGCGTGCGGGCGCGGCTGCCGACCTGCTTGAGACGGCTCCCCTTGTGGCCGATCATGATGCCCTTCTGGGAGTCCCGCTCGAGGTAGAGGT
Source organism: uncultured Actinomycetota bacterium (assembly GCA_963802315.1). GTDB lineage: Bacteria > Actinomycetota > Actinomycetes > Propionibacteriales > Nocardioidaceae > Nocardioides. The sequence goes on along the minus strand of CAWDIF010000001.1, from coordinate 2,601,899 downwards.
TGGCGTGGATGTCGAGCAGCGGTCTGTCGGTCGGTCGGTCCTCGCGAGGACGCATCTCCTCCACGACGACCGCGATCGAGTGCGGGAGCTCGTCGCGGACACCCTCGAGCGCTGCCTCCCGGATGAGCTCGGCGACCAGGATCTCCTCGGGGGAGTCGGTGAGATCCCCGGCGGGATAGAGCGGCGGACCCTCCGGCAGCAGGCCGACCATGAGGTCGGCCAGGAGCTGCACCTGGTCGCCGCTCACCGCGGAGACAGGGACGATCTCGGCCCACTCGGTGCCCGTCTCGGTGCCGAGCGTCGCGATGTCCAGCAGATGGCTGCCGATCCGCTGCGGGTCGGCGAGGTCGGTCTTGGTCGCCACCGCGATCTTGGTCGTACGCCGCACCTTGGCGAGCTCGCTGACGATGAACCGGTCGCCGGGACCGACCTTCTCGTTGGCCGGGAAGCACACCGCGACCACGTCGACCTCGGCCCAGGTCGTGCGGACCAGGTCGTTGAGTCGCTCCCCGAGCAGCGTCCGCGGCCGGTGCAGTCCGGGGGTGTCGACCAGGATCAGCTGCGCGTCGGGGCGGTGCACGATGCCCCGCACGACGGTGCGCGTGGTCTGCGGCTTGTCGGAGGTGATGACCACCTTGGTACCGACCAGGGCGTTGGTCAGCGTCGACTTGCCGGCGTTGGGCCGACCGACGAACGACACGAACCCGCTCTTGTGTCCGCTCGTGCGCTCGCTCATGGCCGGGCCCCTTGCTGGGCGTCGTCGTACTCCGACCAGATCTCCTCGTCGGTGAGGCCCTGCGCCTTGCCCGCACGATAGATCGGGCCCGGGTCCACGGCGCGCGGCTGCCGGGCGGACGCGGCCCGCCAGTAGCCCATCACGTCGTACGCCGCGGACGGCAGCCCGCGGTCACGCATCAGGTGCTTGCGGATCGCCCGCATGTCGGCCGACTCCCCGGCCATCCAGAAGTATCCTGGCGCGCCCGGCCAGTCGAGGCCGCTGACCACCTCGGCGAGGTCGCTGGTGCCGTCGAGCCAGGTGACCTCGGCGCGGTCCGGTAGGTACCCGGGGAGGTCGTCCTGGACCTCGGCCCAGACCCGCGTGGGCAGGTCCACGGTCTCGGCGATTCGCGCCATCGCCGGCATCGCGGTCAGGTCGCCGACGAGCATCAGCCATTCCGCGTTCTCGGGCGGCGCGAAGGAACCCTTGGGGTCGGTGATGACCACGGTGTCGCCGGCGCATTCCCCAGAGGCCCACTCGGTGACGAGCCCGACCTCGTGGATCACGACGTCGAGCACGACCTCGCCGTCACCGTGGGCTCGCGCCGTGTAGTAGCGGACCTGGAACTGGCCAGGTACGACCAGGCCGACCCACTCGTCCGGGACACCGCTCGAGGCGAAGGCCTCGACGCCGAGAGTCAGCCTGACCAGGTGCGGCGAGAGCTGCTCACGGAGCAGGACCTGTGCGTCGTAGTGCTGGGCCCGGGTGCTCACCGGCCAAACGTAGTCACCACGAGGGCCGCAGCGAATATCCGCACGGAACGCTCTTGCGACCCCTGGACGGTCTAGGTCGAGGTTCGGGCGGACAGGTTGCCCCGTGGGTCGCCGATGTGGACCGGGACCCCGGTGCCGGCGAAGTCGCGCAGCGCCGACAGGTCGGGCGCACCCACCAGTCCCGCCTCGGTCAGCAGCACGGCGGCCTCGAGCCCGCGGGATCCGGAGGCGACCGCCATCGCGACGCAGACGCCGAGCGCGGAGACCGACAGCGACGGCAGGTCGACGGTGGCGGCGGCGTAGGTGCGGCCGTCGAGGTCGCGGACCGCGGCCCCCTCGAGCGCCTGGGTGCGCGCCCGGGTGGCCCTGGCGAGAGTCACCAGCTTCTGGTCCTCTGCGGCGAGACCGCTCGCTGACTCAGTCACGGACCGTCTCCTTCGCCAGCTGGGGCTCGGCCTCGGGCTCCGGATCTGGCTCCGGCTCGACCCGGCTGATCCGCACGGTACCGATCTTGTTGCGGCGCCCCGAGGTGTCCTCGGCGGTGAAGCGGAGCCCGTGCGCGACGACCTGTGAGCCGGGGATTGGCACGAGGCCGAGGTGCTTGGCCATGAGTCCGCCGACCGAGTCGACGTCCTCCTCGTCGATGTCGAAGCCGAACAGCTCGTCGAGGTCGTCGATCGGGTAGCGCGAGGAGACCCGCACAGACCCGTCGTCCAACGCCTCGGTCTCGATCTCGATCTCGTCGTACTCGTCGGTGATCTCGCCGACGATCTCCTCGAGCAGGTCCTCGATGGTGATCAGGCCCGCGGTGCCGCCGTACTCGTCGACGACGATCGCGAGGTGCTGTCGGCGGGCCTGCATCTCGCGGAGCAGGTCGTCGACCGGCTTGGACTCCGGCACCCAGTAGACCTCGCGCATGACCTCGTCGATGCGCTGGGTGAACTCCACGTCGGGGGCCTCGAAGTCGCGGCGGACGATGTCCTTGAGGTAGGCGACGCCGACGATGTGGTCGAGGTTGTCCTCGATGACGGGCACCCGCGAGAAGCCGCTGCGCAGGAACAAGGACATCGTCTGCCGCAGCTTCTTGTGCCGCTCGACGAAGACCACGTCGTTGCGCGGCACCATCACTTCACGGACCGTGGTGTCGCCGAGCTCGAAGACCGAGTGGATCATCCGACGCTCCTCGGACTCGATGAGCGCCGAGGCCTCCGCCATGTCGACGAGCTCGCGCAGCTCGGTCTCGGTGTTGAACGGTCCCTGGCGGAAGCCCCTGCCGGGCGTCAGTGCGTTGCCGACCAGGATCAGGAGACGCGGCAGAGGGCCGAGGACCGTCGTGACGAACGAGAGGGGTGCGGCCGACCAAAGCGCGACAACCTCGTTGTGCTGGCGGCCCAGGGTGCGCGGTGCGACGCCGATGGCGACGAACGAGATCACCAGCATCACACCGATGGTGACCACGACACTCGGGAACCAGTCGCCGTCGAAGGCGTCGTTGATCTCGCGGGTCACGATCACGATGGCCGAGATCTCGCAGAGGAGCCGCAGCAGCAGTGCGGTGTTGAGGTAGCGCGCCGGGTCTTCGAGCAGGCGGAGCAGCCGGGCGGAGCCGGGACGGTTGTCGACCGCGAGCTCCTCGGCCCGGGCGCGGGAGAACGACGTCAGCGCGGCGTCGGCCGCGGAGAAGAGGCCCGCTGCGGCGACCAGCGCGGCCGCGGTCACCAGCAGCCAGACGTCACCGCTGGTCATGTGTGGCTGGCCGCTCCCGCCCGCCAGTCGGCGAGCACCTGGTCCTGGAGACCGAACATCTCCGCGTGCGCCTCGGACTCGGCGTGGTCGTAGCCGAGGAGGTGCAGGATGCCGTGGACGGTCAGCAGCTCGAGCTCGGCCCGGACCGGATGGCCAGCCTCGTCGGCCTGTCTGGCCGCGACCTCCGGGCACACCAGGATGTCCCCGAGGATGCCCTCTTCGGGCTCCTCGGTGACCAGACCGGGTCGGAGCTCGTCCATGGGGAACGCGAGCACGTCGGTCGGGCCGGTGCCCCCCATCCAGTGCACGTTGAGCTCGGTGATCGTCTCGACGTCGACCAGCTTGACGCACAGCTCGGCCAGCGGATGCACGCGCATCCGCTCGAGCGTGAACCGGCACAACGACGACAGGTGCTGCACGTCGACGGAGTGCCCCGACTCGTCGAGGACCTCGATGCTCATGGCTTCCGGCGCTCCGCCTGCCGGTCGGCCTGTCGCTCCGCGCGCGCGTCGTGTTCGTCGTAGGCCGCCACGATCTGGCCGACCAGGCGGTGCCGCACCACGTCGCCGGCGGTGAGCCTGACGAACGCGACGTCGTCGATGTCGTCGAGGATGTCCTGCACGACACGCAGGCCGGACTTGGTGCCGCTCGGCAGGTCGACCTGTGTGACATCGCCGGTGACCACGATCTTGGAGCCGAAGCCCAGCCGCGTGAGGAACATCTTCATCTGCTCGGGCGTGGTGTTCTGCGCCTCGTCGAGCACGATGAACGAGTCGTTGAGCGACCGCCCACGCAGGAACGCCAGCGGGGCGACCTCGATCGTCCCCGCGGCCAGCAGCTTGGGGATGGACTCGGGGTCCACCATGTCGTGCAGCGCGTCGTACAGCGGCCGGAGGTAGGGGTCGATCTTCTCGCTGAGCGTGCCCGGCAGGAACCCGAGCCGTTCGCCGGCCTCGACCGCCGGGCGGCTGAGGATGATCCTGTTGATCTGCTTGGACTGCAGCGCCTGCACCGCCTTGGCCATGGCCAGGTAGGTCTTGCCGGTGCCGGCCGGGCCGATGCCGAACGTGATCGTGTGCTTGTCGATCGAGTCGACGTAGCGCTTCTGGTTCAGCGTCTTGGGCCGGATCGAGCGCCCTCGGTTGCTGAGGATGTTGAGGCTCAGGACGTCGGCCGGGCGTTCGGTCGTCTCGGTGCGCAGCATCGAGAGCACCCGCTCCACGGTCTCGCCGGTCACGCCCTGCCCGGTGCGGATGATCGTGACGAGCTCGTCGAGGAGTCGCTCGATCAGCGCCAGCTCGGCGGGCGGACCTTCGAGCGTGACGCGGTTGCCGCGGACGTGGACGTCGGCGTCGAAGGCGGCCTCGATGAGACCGAGGTGCTCGTCCCCGGGACCCAGCAGGCTGACCATGTTGATGCTGTTGGGGACGGTGACGGTGTGCTTGGTCACCCTGTCCACAGCAGGAACGTCCTGTGGTTGATCAGTCATGGTTGCCCCGAGGGGCCAGGCCTTCCGCTGAGGTGATGGAGACGTTCCATGCTACGGGAGCAAGGTGGACGGTCCCATCGAGTTGTGCGGTCGCCCCGTACGGTGGCGCCATGCGCGAAGAGGCGTGGGACGAGGACCGGGACGACCCGGCCCGCGAGCTCGCGCCGCCGGTCTGGTTCCCGGGCGGCCACCTGCCGCAGGACGCACAGCGGATGGGCCTCACCGAGCACGTCCCGGACGGCGCCCTGCTGGACTTCGCGGGCAAGCTCGACGGCGCCAAGCCGCTGCACCGGTTCACCGCTTGGGCGCTGCTGGTGGTCTTCGGTCTGCCCGTCGTGTTCGCGGTGATGCGGCTGATCGAGGCGCTCTGACGGCGGCTGAGGTCGGCGGACCTCAGGACAGCACGAGGGCGGCCGACCTCTCCCACAACCCGTCGATGACCGACCGGTCCCGGGCCTGCTTGTTCTCGCGCCCGTCGGGTGTGAAGCGGTCGAAGTAGCGGCCGTTGACCTCGGGGTCGGGGCCGCCCTCGGCGAGGGCGATCAACGGCGCGGCGCCGTCCGGGACGCTGATCGTGGTCAGCCGCCTGAGGGGCGTGCGGTAGGCGATGCCGACGATCCACGAGTCCCGGCCGAACGAGCTGCCCGCCGAGCCGGGGTGGACGGCGACCGAGACCACACCGTCGTCGGCCCACCGCTGGGTGAGTCCTCGGGTGAAGACGATATTCATCAGCTTGCTGGTTCCGTAGGCGAACAGCTCGATGGCCCGACGGCGCTCGTAGTCGAGGTCGTCGAGCACGATCTTGCCGACCAGGTTGGCTGCGCTCGAGGTGTTGAGGACCAGAGACGAGCCGGCCGCGACGAGCTGCGGTCGGAGCAGGTGGGTGAGCAGGAACGGCGCTAGGTGGTTGACCTGGAAGTTCGGCTCGTGGCCGTCGTGGGTCGTCCTCGACGGAGCGAACGTCCCGCCGGCGTTGTTCAGCAGCATGTCGAGCCGGCCCACGCGCTCCCCGACCTGGGCGGCGAGGAGGCGTACGTCGTCGAGCCGGGAGAAGTCGGCGATGAGCGGTTCGGTGCCGACCGCCTCGGCGACCGGCCGGAGCTTGTCGGCCGAGCGTCCGGTCACGTGGACGGTCGCGCCCCTCGCGGCAAGGACCCGTGCGGCCTCCGCGCCGATCCCGTCGCTGGCTCCGGTCACGAGGACCGTCCGGCCGGTCATGCTCTGATCGCTCATGCGGTGAGACTAGGTCGCCCAAGGGCGAGACCAGCGATGGCGCTTCAGTCCTCGTCGTCGAAGACGACCTGCAGGATGCCGAGGCACATCTCGTCGGTGGTGCCCTCGCCCCACACGACGTACTTCTCCTGCGTGCCCTCGAAGGCGGGTAGCAGGTCGCGCAGCTCCTGGCTGTGGTGACAGGTGACGCGCAGGGTGTCGCCTGCGTCGAGGTGGAGCGGCTCGATCCGCCGGGCGCTCTGGTCGTCGAAGTTCCACAGCGGGATGTCGAGCACCTCGGTCGCGTCCGAGGTGCCGGGGTTGGCCTCGATCTTGAGCCACCGACCGAGCAGGTGCATGTGGCCGGCCGCACCGAGCACGGTCATCGCGCGTGGGATCGTGCGCGTGCAGGACGTGGTGTCGGTCGCATAGACGTTGGTGCCACAGAGCAGGTGCAGCAGGTTCGCGAGCTGTCCGGGCCCCTCACCGAAGCGCTCCTTGGCGTCCTGGACCGACGCCTCCCGGTCGCAGAGTGGCCCGAGTGCGTGCTCGGAGCGGCAGGGCATCTCGACGGGTGCGGGCAACAGCGTGGTGTGCACCGCCTGGATGTCGGAGCCGGCCTTGGGCGTCCAGCGGATCTGCGTCGCGGACCGGTCGGCGCCGTCGCCGAGCAGCAGGTTGTAGTGCACCTGCATGACGATCTTGGTGCCCTGGTCGAGTGAGGCGCCGTACCCCTTGCGGGCCACGGTCTCCCGGCCGCCGGGTGCCCAGGCGCCGAGCCACGCGGCGTCGTCCACGTTGTTGAACTCCCCCTCGAGACCCATGCCTCCGAAGCAGGTCCAGCCCTCCTCCGGCGACGCGTCGTCCTCGGCCTGCGCCGCGGCGACCTGGTCGTCGGTGACCCGGAACAGGATCACGTGGTGCACGATCTCCGGGTTGCCGGGGAGGATCTGGGTGCCGGTCAGCCAGGCGTCCTCGGCCAGCTCCGGGTCGAGCAGGAAGCACCGGTAGTCGTCGGTGCCGGTGTCGTTGGGAGCCTTCGGCTGGTATGCCGTGGGGATCTGCAGCGTGCTGCGCTGCTCACCGTCTCGGAGCCTGCGCGACTTGACCGGCGCCGTCGAGACGGGCGTCGTGTCGTCGTGGGAGACCACGACCTCCTCGGCATTGGTCGGCGTGGTGGTGGTGGCGCGCGCCGGGTCGTGGTCGTCCAGCGCGATGAACCCGGCCACCACGCAGGCGATGCCCACGAGCACCGCGAGGGACACCCTGAGCCGTCCGGTCTCACTGAGTCGGCGGATCATCCGGGCGGCCATCCGGTCACTCGGCCGGCGAGCACGTGCAGGTGAGCGTGGAACACGCTCTGCCCGGCGTCCGCCCCAGTGTTGAACACCATCCGGTAGGACTCGTGGCCGTCGGCCGCGGCCACCGCCCGCGCCGTCGTGAGCAGCTCCGCGGTCGCCACCGGGTCCGCGGCAGCAAGGTCGGCGCCGTTGGCGAAGTGCTCCCGGGGGACGACGAGAACGTGCGTGGGCGCCTGAGGGTTGAGGTCGCGGAAGGCGACGGTGCGCTCGGTGGTGTGCACGACGTCGCTCGGAATGTCTCCGGCGACGATCCCGCAGAACAAGCAGTCGTTCGACGGTGCAGACACGGGCCCTCCTCCCAACAGGCAATGGTGACACACGACGCGGCACCGGCCGGTGTCAACCGAACGGCCTGCCCTGACGTCCAACTAGCGTGAGCGTCCATGCAGAGGCCGTCGTAGTGAGGCCGAGCGGGACCTGGGACGCCGATGCCGCCCTGGAGCAGCTCTATGCCGCGCACTGGCGCGGCCTGGTCCGGCTCGCTGTGCTGCTCCTGAGGGACCAAGGTGCTGCCGAGGAGGTCGTCCAGGACACGTTCGTCGCCATGCACGGCCGCTGGTCCCGGCTGCGCGACCCGGACAAGGCACTGGCCTATCTGCGGCAGACGGTGGTGAACCGGTCCCGGTCGGCGCTGCGACACCGCGGCGTGGTCCAGCGCTACGCCGCTCGACAGCCGGCTCCGCTCGACGAGCCGGGCGCCGACAACGGTGTCGCCGCTGCCACCCGGCGTACCGCCGTCCTCGACGCGATGCGCGCCCTCCCCGAGCGGCAGCGCGAGGTGCTCGCGCTGCGCTACTACCTGGACCTCTCCGAGGCCGAGATCGCCGACGCCCTGGGCATCGCCCGCGGCTCGGTCAAGGCCCACGCCTCCCGCGGCGCCGCGACCCTGCGCACGCTGCTCGCCGACCAGCAAGGTGACCTGTGATGGATCCCCTCGACACCGATCTGGCCCAGCTGCTCCAGGATGCGGTCTCCGACATCGAGCCCGCTGACCGGCTCACCGAGATCCGCGGTGCGACGGCCGGGCAGCCGCGCAGGTTCGGCTGGTACGCCGGCGTGCTCGCGGCAGCGGCCTCCGTGACGGCGATCGCGGTGGTGACCAACCCGTCGCCCCCGAAGGCCGAGGATCCCGGCCCGCTCGCCCAGCCCGAGACCCACACGGTGGCGGTCTACTACGTCGGAGAGTCGCCCGACGACCGCCGCCGGCTCTACCGCGAGTTCCATCAGGTCACGGGCAGCGATGATCTCAACGCGGCGCTGGAGGAGATCGCGACACCACCCGACGACCCCGACTACATCTCGTGGTGGTCATCGGGAATCCTGCGAAGCGCCACGGTCGCCGACGGCGTGATCCGCGTCGAGGTCACCGATTCCGCCCTCGCGCCGACCGAGGCCGTCGTCATGTCCGACGCCGTGCTCCAGAGCCTGATCTACACCCTGCAGGCTGCCGTCGAGGAGCGTCTGCCGATCCAGTTCGTGCACGACGGCATCCCGGTTGCCGAGTTCTTCGGCCAAGCGACGAGCGAGCCGCTGAGCAACGGCGCCCAGCTGGACGTCCTGGCGCTGGTGAGCATCAGCGACCCGGCCGAAGGACTCGTCGTGACCGAGAGCTTCATCGCTCGCGGCGCCGCGAGCTCGTTCGAGGGCAACGTGCCGTGGGAGCTGCGCGATGCCGACGGTGCTGCCCTGCGGAGCGGCCACGCGACAGCCGGCATGGACACCCATCTCATCAGTTGGGAGACCGAGCCGATCGACGTGTCCGACCTCGACCCCGGCCGATACCTGTTCGTGGCCACCACGGACGACGGCGCGTTCACCGACACGCGCACCGTCGTCGTCCAGTAGGTCCGCAACCGCGCACCGATCCCACCTGAGGATGGACACCATGACCCGACTTCCCCGGCACCGCTCCCTGGCCGCCGCCGCAGCCCTCGTCCTGGCCGCAGGGCTCACCGCCTGCGGCGACGACGAGCCCACCGCTCAGGATCCGGGTGGCGACGAGACCACCGCGTCCACCGGCGAGCCCACGGAGGAGCCCACCGACGATCCGGACGCGACCTCGTCGTCGTCGGTCCCCGCCGACACCGTGACGGTGCCGGTCTACTTCGTCGGCCAGACGCCGCAGGGTCCGCGCCTCTACCGCGAGTTCCGCAAGGTCGAGGCGGACAACCCGCTCGAGGAGGCGCTCGCGCTCCTCGCCGCCGGTGACGCGCTCGACCCTGACTACGGCACCCTCCTCCCGGCGGGCGGGCTCCGCGAGGACTCGCAGGACGAGCTGCTCTATATCTCGCTTCCTGACTCGAGCTGGGCGGCCCGGCCGGCCGGGATGTCTGAGCAGGAGGCGCGTCTGGCGGTGCAGCAGATCGTCTACACCGCCCAGGGGGTCGCCCAGGAGCGCATCCCCGTCGGCTTCGTGCTGGATGGCGCGAGCTCCCCCATCCTTGGTCTGGACGAGGGTGACGGCTTCAAGGCCGCCCCGCAACTGGAGGTCCTCGCGTTCATGAACGTCACCACGCCAGAGGAGGGGGCTGCGGTCAGCGGCGCCTTCACCGCCGAGGGCGTCGGCAGCTCGTTCGAGGCGACAGTCCTCTGGGAGGTCCGTGACGGGGCCGGGGCCGTCGTCCTCGACGGGTTCACCACGGCCGAGGGCTGGATGGACAAGCTCTATCCGTGGACCGCGGAGGTCGACGTATCCGGTCTCTCGCCCGGGACCTACACGTTTGCGGCCGTCACCGACGACCCGTCCGACGGAGAGGGTGCCGGCCCGACCGAGGACACCAAGACCATCACCGTGTCCTGACCTGCCTGGGCGAGGCCCAACCGGCAGTGGCTCGCAGCTGCCGACATTGCTCGCGCTGTACACATATTCGAACATATGCTTGATTAATGTGCCAGTACCGTGCTTGACTGGACGCACGATGACCATCACCGCACTCCCCCCGTCTGGCGCTGCACCCGGCGCCGCTGGGGTGCTGCCCACACTGGCGGCGGCCGTTGACGCGGTCGACGTGCTGCGGACCTCGATCTGGGAGCGGGTGCCGACCGCGGTACTGGGACAGGCCACCGCCGGGCTCGCGCAGCTCCAGGCCCAGGTCGCTGCGCTGCGGTTGGGACTGCTGGCCGAGGCCGACCGGCGTCGGGTCGCCGACCAGACCGCCGACACCGGCACCGACGCATGGGCTGCCACGCTGACCGGCGACACCCGAGAGGTGATCCGCGGCGGCCTGCTGATCGCCCAGGACCTGAACGACCACTTCCACTACACCCGAGACGCCTTCGCCGCCGGCCAGCTCAACCTGGCCCAGGTCCGGGTCATCGTCCGGGCCGCCCGCCAGGCGCCACCGGAGGCCACCGCCTCGCAGCTCACGCAGGCCGAACAGTGGCTGGTCGACCAGGCCACCGGCGCCGGGACCAGGTCAGGCCGGGGGATCGACGCCAAACGGCTGCGGCAGACCGCGCGCCGGATGTTCGCCCGCATCGACCTCGACCTCGCCCACCGACACGAGGCGATCCTGCTGGGCCGCGAGTCCCGCACCGCCGAGGCCCTGACCTACCTCCAAGTGGACTTCACCGGCGACGGGCGGGCCACCGGCAGGTTCGACATCCCGGAGCTGCACGGCCACCTGCTGGCGCAGTGGCTCGGCCGCCGCACCGCGCCGCGGCGCCTGAGCCGCGATCCGAGTGGTGAGACCGTCGTGGACCCGACCGTGGGCAACCGCAACGTCTACGAGCTGCGCGGGCAAGCGTTCTGCGAGCTCCTCGAGCACCTCCCCACCGACGGGTACGCCGCCAACGGGGTCACGATGCTGATCACCATGGAGCTCGACCGGCTCCGCGACGGCCTCGGCGCGGCCCGCCTCGACACCGGCGTGGCCATCGGCGCCGGGGAGGCCCGCCGCCTGGCCTGCAACGCCGGCCTGGTCCCGATCGTCCTGGACGGCGCCTCCCGCCCGCTCGACCTCGGCCGCACCAAACGCCTGGCCACCGACGCCCAACGCAGAGCACTCGCCACCGTCCACGACACCTGCGGCATCGACGGCTGCGAACGCCCCTTCGCCTGGACCGAGATCCACCACCTCAACCCCTGGTCACTCGGCGGACGCACCAACCTCAACGACCTCATCCCCCTCTGCGGCCACCACCACCGCCGCGCCCACGACCACCGATACGACCTCCGCCGACATCCCGACAACGGCTGGCGCTTCCACACCCGCAGATAGGCCTATGACCAGCGCGGTGTCCGGGACAGCAGGACGGCCACCGCGGCCACTCCAGCAGTCGACGTCCGGAGCACCTCGGATCCCAGTCGGACGGTGATCGCTCCGGCCTCGGTGAAGGCATCGATCTCCTCGTCGCTGAGCCCACCCTCGGGGCCGACCACCACCAGGAGTCGACCATCTGCCGGGATCGCGAGGTCCGAGAGGCGAGCGGACGCCGCCTCGTGGAGCACGACCGCCAGGTCGGCCGTGCCGATCCGGTTGATCACCTCGTCGGTCGTCGCGAGCGAGGCGACGTCGGGCAGCCAGGACCGCCTGGCCTGCTTGGCCGCCTCGCGGGCCGTCGAGCGCCACCGGACCAGCGCCTTGTCGGCGCGCTCGCCCTTCCAGACCGCGACGCACCGTGCAGCCGCCCAGGGCACGATCTCTGCGACACCGACCTCGGTCAGCACCTCGACCGCCAGCTCGCCGCGGTCGCCCTTGGGGATCGCCTGCACGACCACCACGGCCGGCTGGGGGGCGGGGTGCCTCGCCACCGACCTGACCGTGACCGCGAACCTTCGCTTGTTGGTTGAGGCGACCTCACCCACGACCGAGGTGCCGCGACCGTCCGTGAGGGCCACGGACTCCCCCACCCGCAGCCGGCGCACCGCGACCGCATGGTGCGCCTCGTCCCCGTAGACCTCGACCGTGCTGCCCACGGACGCGTCCGTCAGCGACGCGACGATGTGGACCGGCAGGCTCATCGGGCGGTTCTAGTGCGGGTTGAACGCGTCGCGCAACCGGTCGAAGACCGACTTGTTGCCCCCGGCCTTGATCGAGCCGGCGGGCTGCTCCTCACCGCGGATCGCCGCGAGCTCGGTGAGCAGCTCCTCCTGGCGCGCGTCCAGCCGGGTCGGCGTGTCGACGGCGATGGTGACGATCAGGTCGCCGCGCCCACCTCGCAGACCCGGCACGCCACGTCCACGCAGCACCTGCTCGGTACCGGACTGGGTGCCGGGCTTGATGGTGAGCTCGAACGTCGTCTCCAGGTCGGTGCTCGCGCCCTCGGGCGGGACGACGTCGGCCTCGAGGGTCGGGAGCTCCAGGCTCGTTCCGAGTGCGGCAGCGGTCATCGGCAGGCTGACCGTGCAGTGCAGGTCGTTGCCGTGCCGGGTGAACGTCGCGTGCTTGGCCACGTTGATCTCGACGTACAGGTCGCCGGGGGGACCACCGCCGGGGCCTACCTCGCCCTGCTCGGCCAGCTGGACCCGGGTGCCGGTGTCCACGCCCGCCGGGATCTTGACGGTCAGGCTGCGCCGGGAGCGCACCCGCCCGTCGCCCGAGCACTCGCGGCACGGGTCGGGGATGACCGAGCCGAAGCCGCGGCAGGCCGCACAGGGCCGCAGCGTACGGACCTCCCCCAGGAACGAGCGCTGGACGTGCGCCACCTCGCCCGCACCACGGCAGGTCTCGCACGCGATGGGATGGGTGCCGGGCGCCGCGCCCTCACCCGCGCAGCTCGTGCAGACGACAGCGGTGTCGACCTTCAGCTCACGGGCAACCCCGAAGGCCGCCTCGGCCAGGTCGATCTCCAGCCGGATCAGCGCATCCTGGCCGCGCCGCGTCCGTGGCCGCGGCCCTCGCTGCTGGGCTCCCGGTTGGCCGCCGAAGAACGCGTCCATGATGTCGGTGAACGAGAAGCCCGCGCCCTGTCCCCCGAAGCCCGCACCACCGAACGGGTCGCCTCCACGGTCGTAGGCCGCCCGCTTCTGAGGGTCCGAGAGCACCTCGTAGGCGCGTCCGACCTCCTGGAACTGCGCCTGCGCCTCGGAGTCGGGGTTGACGTCCGGGTGCAGCTGTCGCGCGAGCCGTCGATAGGCCTTCTTGATGGCGTCGGCGTCCGCGTCGCGGGCAACACCCAGGATCTCGTACAGGTCCTGGCTCACTGGTGTCCTTCCAAGGTCTTGCGGCTCACGCCTCGTCGAGGATCCCGGACACGTAGCGCGCCACCGCGCGCACGGCGGCCATCGTTCCGGGGTAGTCCATGCGGGTCGGACCCACGATGCCGAGCGTCGCGACCGCCTCGTCACGCGGCCCGTAGCCGGTGGCGACGACCGAGGTCGAGGACAGCTGCTCGTAGGGGCCCTCGGCACCGATCCGCACCATGACCGCCCCGCCGGCCGTCGCCTCGCCCATCAGCTTGAGCAGCACGACGTGCTCCTCGAGTGCTTCGAGCAGCGGTCGGACGGCGGAGTCGAAGCTGTCGCCGTAGCGAGCCAGGTTGGCCGTGCCGCCCACGGCGATTCGCTCGTCGGAGCGGTGGTCGACCATCGCCTCGACCAGGACGTCGACCACGGCCGCGATCGACTGGTCGGTCGTCGGGAGCTCGCGTAGCCCGATCACGGCATCGACGATGACCTGACCGGCCGCCGCACGTCCGACGGTGGTGCGCAGGTCGGCCAGCGCATCGTCGCTCAGCGTCGCGGACAGCTCGACGACCCGCTGCTCGACACGGCCCGAGCTGAGGATCAGGACCACGAGCACCCGGGTCGGTGCGAGCGCGACCAGCTCGACGTGCCGGACCGTCGAGCGGGACATGGTGGGGTACTGCACGACCGCGACCTGACGGGTCAGCTGCGAGAGAAGTCGCACCGACCGCGTGACGACGTCGTCGAGGTCGACGGCGCCGTCGAGGAAGGTCGAGATGGCCCGCTTCTCGGCTGTGCTCATCGGCTTGACGGTCGTCAGCCGGTCGACGAAGAGGCGGTAGCCCTTGTCGGTGGGCACCCGGCCGGCGCTGGTGTGCGGCTGGGTGATGTAGCCCTCGTCCTCGAGAGTGGCCATGTCGTTGCGCACGGTTGCCGGGCTGACGCCCAGGCGGTGCCGCTCGACCAGTGCTTTGGAGCCGACGGGCTCCTCGGTCGCGACGTAGTCCTCGACGATCGCCCGGAGCACGGCGAGCTTGCGGTCCTCCTGCACGGCCCACACCTCCTGGCACTCGGATCTACGGAGTGCCAAGCCTACCCGGACGCGGGGCAACGGCATTCGGGTGAGCGGACTGCCACGCGGCCTGCGCGAGGTCGTCCTCCGCGCACCCACACGATGGCGGAGGAGCTGCTGGACGCTCGATGCCGCTGCGCTGTGTCAGCACGCTCCTAGGGTGGGCCCGTGGGGTTCACCGAGGTCGCCGACCGGGTCTGGGTAGCACGGTACGACTGGTTCGACGTCAACGTGACGCTCGTCGGAGGTGCCGCCGGGTTGCTGGTGGTCGACACCCACGCCTCCGAGCTTGCGGCTCGGGCGGTCGTCGACGACGTACGCCGGCTCGGCGTCGGCGAGGTGTACGCGGTCGTCAACACCCACGAGCACTTCGACCACACCTTCGGCAACGGCGCCTTCCGCGCGGCCTACGGCGCCCTGCCGATCCATGCGCACGAGACGGCCGCCGAGCGCACGGTCGCGGCAGGAGCGCGGATCCAGGGGCGGTACGACGAGGAGGACAACCTCGAGGACCCGCACCGTGACGAGGTCCAGGCGACCGAGATCGTGCCGGCGGACACGACGTTCTCCTCGGCCATCGCCCTCGATCTGGGCGACCGCCAGGTCGAGCTCGTGCACCCCGGACGCGGCCACACCGCCGGAGACCTGGTCGTGCGGGTGCCCGACGTCGACGTGCTGCTGGCCGGCGACCTGGTCGAGGAGTCGATGGCCCGGCACGGTGTCCCCGGGTTCGGCGACGACTGCTACCCACTGGAGTGGCCGCTCGCCCTGGACATCGTGCTGGGCCTGACGACGTCGTCCTCGGTCGTGGTGCCCGGTCACGGAGCTCCCGTCGACCGGGACTTCGTCGAGGAGCAGCGCAACGCGATCGGCGTCGTGGGCGAGACGATCCGTGACCTCGCCACCCGCGGCATCCCGGTCGCCGACGCGCTCGAGGCCGCGGAGTGGCCCTACCCGCGCGAGGAGCTCGCCGCAGCCGTGCGTCGCGGCTACGAGCACCTCCCCCGGGCGCAGAAGCGCCTGCCGCTGGTCTGAGGCGGGCCCTCGGCGTGGCACTCCGCTGACCCGGGGTGGTCGCGCCTAGCGTCGCTCTGTGACTCCTGGCAAGGCTGACCGCTACGGCACCGACGTGCTCTCGACCGACTGGGCCGCACCCAAGCGCGGCCGCGCCCGAGACGCGGTAGCCGAGCTCGGGCTCGTGGTCGAGGAGGTCACCACCGAGTGGTGCGGCGAGGTTGTCGCGGTCGAGCGCGACCTGCACACGCTCACCCTCGAGGACCGGCGCGGGCGCCGTCGTACGTTCCCGCTCGGCCCGGGCTTCCTGCTCGAGGGCCGCCCCGTCATCCTCAGCGCACCGATCCGCCAGGCCGCTCCGCCCAAGCCGACGCGCACGGCCTCCGGGTCGGTGGCCGTCCACGATGCGAGGGCGCGGGTCGCCCGGGCCAGCCGGATCTTCGTCGAGGGTCGCCACGATGCCGAGCTCGTCGAGAAGGTCTGGGGCGACGACCTGCGCCTCGAGGGCGTCGTCGTCGAATACCTCGGCGGCGTCGACGACCTCGCCGGGCACCTGCGCGACTTCGGCCCCGGGCCGGACCGCCGGGTCGGGGTGTTGATCGACCACCTCGTGCCCGGCTCCAAGGAGAGCCGGATCGCCGAGGCTGTGGCTCACTCGCCCATCGGTGCTCACGTTCTGGTCGTCGGCCACCCGTTCGTCGATGTCTGGCAAGCGATCAAGCCCGACCGGATCGGGCTCGCCGCCTGGCCCGAGGTCCCGCGCACCATCGAGTGGAAGGTCGGCATCTGCCGCCACCTCGGCTGGCCGCACGAGGACCAGGCCGATATCGCGCGCGCCTGGAAGCAGCTGCTCTCGCGGGTCGGCTCCTACGACGACCTGGAGCCGGCGCTGCTCGGCCGGGTCGAGGAGCTCATCGACTTCGTCACCGGTCAGTGACCACTAGCTCCTGAGCATGTAGCCCTGGGCGTCCTTGCTGTCGGTGACCAGCATGATGATGCCGTCGATGAAGGCCCAGATGATGCCGACGCCACACAGGGACAGCACCAGCTGCAGGACGCCGATCTTGGTGTCACCGATGTAGAACCGACCGATGCCGATCGGGATGAGGATCTGGAGCAGCCCCGCCACCAGCTTGGACTTGTCCGAGTAGGGGATCCCGGTGGCCGGATGGATGCCGTAGGGCGTCGTCGAGCTCACGCCGTAGGCACCGGGCGGTGGGACCGGCCAACCGGGCTGGCCGGGCTGGCCGGGAGGCGGCGGGGTCTCGGGACCTGAGGTCATGACACCACCCTAGGTGGATCACGCGGCCTGAAGCCGGTTGCCAGGGTGTACCCAGGGTCGGCTCGGGGCTAGATCAGGGAACGAACCACCGCGTCTGCCAGCAGCCGTCCGCGACGGGTCAGCAGCAGCCGGTCCCGCTGCGTGACCACGAGGCCGTCCGACTCCAGCTGGGGAACCGCGGCGATACCAGCAGCATCGAGAGTGCTCACCAGCAGTCCTTCTCGCAGCCGCAGCTCGAGCAGCACCCGTTCGACCCGTCGAGTCTCCTCGTCGAGGACCTCGTGCTCGTGCGCGGGGCTCCGCCCGGCAGCTAGCCGCTCGGCGTACGCCGCAGGGTGCTTGAGGTTCCACCAGCGCACACCGGCCACGTGTGAGTGCGCCCCGGGGCCGATGCCCCACCAGTCCCCGCCGGTCCAGTACAGGAGGTTGTGCCGGCATCGCGCCCCGGCGTCGCGCGCCCAGTTGGACAGCTCGTACCAGCCCAGCCCGGCCGCCTCGAACCGTTCGTCGGCCAGGGCATACTTGTCGGCCAGCTCGTCCTCGTCGGGCCTCGCCACCTCGCCTCGCCGCACCCGTCTGGCCAGGGCGGTGCCGTCCTCCACGATCAGCGAGTACGCCGAGACGTGATCCGGTCGGCACGTGAGCGCCGCGTCGACGGACCGCTCCCAGTCGGCGACCGACTCCCCCGGCGTGCCATAGATCAGGTCCAGGCTGACCTGCTCGAAGCCTGCCTCGCGGGCCCACGAGACCGCCTCCGGCACCCGACGCGGGTCGTGGGTGCGGTCCAGGACCTGCAGGACGTGGTCGACCGCGGACTGCATCCCGATCGAGATGCGGGTGATGCCGCCCTCCCGGAGCCGCACCAGACCCTCGGCAGACACGCTGTCCGGGTTGGCCTCGGTCGTGACCTCGACGTCCACGGTCAGACCGAACTCCGAGTCGATCGCCGCGACCACGTCGACCAGGTCCTGCGGGTCCAGCAGCGTGGGTGTGCCGCCCCCGAAGAACACCGTCGAGACCGGTAGGTCCCGGTCGCCGAGCACGTCCCGGGCCCGGCGCACCTCGGCGATGGCGGCTGCGGCATAGGTCGTGCGGGACGCGCCGGGGACGCTCTGCCCTCCTCGGCGGGTGCCGAGCTCCTCGGCGGTGTAGGTGTTGAAGTCGCAGTAGCCACAACGGACCGAGCAGAAGGGGACGTGCACATAGACGCCGAACCCGCGCTCGCCGACCTGCGCCAGTGCGTCGTCGGGGAGGCGGTCCACCCCGTCAGTATTCCGACAGGGCTCACACCGGCACGTTGAGGCTGAACGTGAAGCCCTCGTCGACCGATCCGGTGACGGTCGCGAGCTGGAGCGAGTAGCCGTCGCTGAAGACACCGTCCGTGTCGAGCGAGACGCTCTTGAACGTCGAGACGCTGTCGTCGTAGCCCTCGACGACGCCGTAGACCTGCTCACAGATCTCCGCCGGGATGGCGAGCTGAGAGGTCCGGAGCTTGTTGGTGTATGTCGTCGCGCTCTCGAGCGACTCATAGACCTCAAAGTGCATGTGCGGCCAGCGGCCGTCGTAGCACGCCGGGAAGATCGTGGTGAAGCTCATCGCGCCGTCGGCGTCGGCTTCCTGGACGCCACGGAGGTAGTTTTGGTCGGTGACGCCCTCGGAGTAGAGCGAGTAGCCGCCCTCGCGGGTGCAGTGCCACAGATAGAGCGCCGCGCCGGGCAGGGCCGTCACGGCCGTGCCGTTGAGGTCGTAGACCGTGAGCTTGACGGTGACGGGGACCCCCTCCGCGGTGCCGTTGAGCGAGCCGAAGCTGGTGGTGAGATCGCTGCGCACGATGCCGCCCTCGCTCAGCACGTTGGGCCCGTTGGAGCCGTCTCCCGGGTAGGGACCGGCGGTCTCCTCAGGGATCTCGCCCTCGGACACCTCGACCGAGGAGTCCCCGCCCATCCCGCCACCGGCTCCCCCGTCGCCGGCGCGCGCGGGCCCACCGTCCGGGAGGCCACCCTGGGCCACGTTGGATGAGGACGAGTCGTCGGCGCACCCGACCAGCGCCACCGCGCCGACCCCACCCATGATCCCGAGCAGCCCGCGCCGGCCCAGTGAGCGCCGCTCACGCGCGACGATCAGCGGGACGTCGCGGGAGAGGCCCAGGTCATGGTCCTCGAGGTCGTTGTCGTGGTGGTGGCTCATGCCGCAAGGCAACAGTGAGTTTCTATGCGATCCCTGTGAGGAGTCCCAGCGCAGGCTGCGGAGGACTCGTCACGCATACAGAGCGTCGATCCTGTCCTGGTTGTTGACCTGCACGATCGCCCGCTTGACCTTCATGGACGGCGTGAGCTCGCCCGACTCGACGGTCAGGTCGTGGTCCAGGATCTCCCACTTCTTGATCGTCTCCCAGCGGTTGAGCTGGGCGTTGAGAGTGTCGACGTAGCCGGCGACCAGCGTCTTGACCTGGTCGGAGGAGACGATCTCGGTGTAGGACTTGCCGCTCATGCCGTTCTCGGTCGCCCAGCCCGCCATCGCGTCCGGGTCGAGCGTGATCAGCGCGATGCAGTAGTTGCGCTCCTCGCCGAAGACCATGAACTGGCTGGCGTAGGGGCAGACGGCCTTGAACTTCGCTTCGATGGCCGGCGGCGCGACGTACTTGCCGCCCGAGGTCTTGAACAGCTCCTTGATACGACCGGTGATGGTGAGGAAGCCGTCGGCGTCGATGCTGCCCTTGTCTCCGGTGTGCAACCAGCCGTCGGCGTCGAGCGCCTTGGCGGTCTCCTCCGGGTTGTTGTGGTAGCCCTCCATGACGTGCGGCCCGCGCAGGAGCACCTCGTCGCCCTCGCCGAGCTTGACCTCGCTGCCGGGGAGCGGCGTCCCGACGCTGCCCATCTTGTAGTCCTGTGGGTGGTTGACCGTCGCACCCGCGGCATTCTCGGTCATGCCGTAGCCCTCGAGAATGAGGATGCCCGCGGCATGGAACCACTCCGCGATGTCCTTGTTGAGCGCCGCAGCCCCGGAGATGAAGAACCGGACCCGACCGCCGAAGCGGTCCCTGACCTTGCTGAAGACCAGCTTGTCGAACAGCCCGTGCTGGAGCTTGAGCAGGGGGCCCGGGGACTTGCCCTCGCGCTTGAGCCGGTCGACCTCGAGGCCCACCTTGAAGGCCTGCTTGAACAGCTTCTCCTTGAGGCCACCCTCGGCGGCCTGCATGGTGACGATGCGACCGTGCGCCTTCTCGAAGATCCGAGGTGCGGCACCCATGAACGTCGGCTTCACCACCCCCAGGTTGTCGACGATCTTGTCGACGCGGCCGTCGATGGCGGTCGCGAAGCCGCAGGCCAGCTGCGTGGAGAGCAGCACCTTGCCGAACGAGTGGGCCATCGGCAGCCACAGGAACTGCAGGTCACTCTCGTCGAGGATGTTCTGCGCGGCGATGGCCTCGCCCTCATAGACCCATGACCGATGGCGCAGGCGGACCCCCTTGGGGCGACCGGTGGTGCCGGAGGTGTAGATCAGGGTCGCCAGCTGGTCGGGCTGGATCGCGGCGATCGCGGCCTGGACCGCACCGGCGTTCTCGACCAGGAACTTCTCGCCGAGATCAGCCAGCTGGTCCAGGGTGATCACCCAGTCGCCGTCGCCGGCTCCGGTGAACGTGACGACCTTGCCGACGCTCGGCAGCTCGCCCCTGCGCTCGTTGAGCTTGGCCAGCTGCTCGTCGTCCTCGATGAAGACGATCTGGCACTCGGAGTCGCTGAGGATGTAGGCCGTGTCCTCGGCGTTCGTCGAGGGGTAGACCGTCGTGGTCGCGCCGCCGGCGGCCATGACGGCGAGGTCGGCGATGATCCACTCGTAGCGGGTGCCCGAGGCGATGCCGACCCGCTGCTCCGGCTGGATGCCGAGGGACAGCAGGCCAGCGGCCAGGTTGGTGACCCGGACCCCCGCCTCCTTCCAGGTGACGGACTGCCACGTCTCGCCGACCGGGTAACGGAAGGCCTCGCTGCCGGGGCTCTTGGCCACGCGGTCGAAGAACATCACCGCCATGCTCGGTTTGAGGTTGTCGACGAAGCTGGTGTCGTGGGAGATGGGCATGACGCTCCTGGATGACCGGGTCTCGGATAACGGGGTCCGCATCTCCGCGAGACCTCGCGGAAATGATGAGACGTAACCTAGATCACGCTGGCTACTCAGCGGTAGCAACCCCATCGATGAGCCGGATCCGGCCTCACCGGCCGCGGCGCTCCCCCACGAGGCGCAGGTAGACGCGGCTGAGCTCGTGCGTCGAGCTGCGCACGTCGTGGTGCGCCTCCACGTGCGCCCGGCCTGCCAAGCCCTCGTCGTCGGTCCCGGGCTGGTCCAGCAGCCGCTCCGCAAGCGCCTCAGCCATCGACAGCTCGTCGCCCGGCACCACGATCGCGCCGGCGCCCTCCGGCACGCTCTCCACGATCCCGGCCACGGAAGTCGCGACCACGCTGCGCGCGCACGCCATCGCCTCCAGCGGCACCAGGGGCATCCCGTCCCAGCGCGATGGCACGGCGACGACATCGGACGCCGCCAGCCAGGCGCCGATATCGCTGCGCCCCCCGACGAGGGAGACGCCAGTCGTGCTTCGCGACTGCGTCACGAGCGCGGCGCGGTCGGGCCCTTCGCCCACGAGCACCAGGCGGGCATCGGGCACCTGCTCGACCACGCGCGGCCACGCGTCCAGCAGGTCGCGCTGCCCCTTCTGCGCCACCAGTTCGCCGATGCACACCACGGTCGGCACATCGGCCAGGCCGAGCGACTTGCGTGCCCCCGCCCGGTCCTCCTGGCCCGCAGGGCGGTAGGTCGCCAGGTCGACGCCATGAGGGATGACCACGGTCCGACCGTCGACACCCAGTCGGAGGCCGGCCACCCGTTCGGCGTCGCTGACGCAGACCGTGGCCGCTGACCACCGAGTGGCGAAGTGCTCCCACCGCCGCGACGCCGTGCGGACGCCGCCCGCCGCTGCGGGATGGGACCACGCATGCGGCTGGAAGACGGTGGGCACCCGATTCCTGAGCACCAGGCGTCCCACGAGCCCGGCCTTCGCGCCGTGCAGGTGGACCACGTCCGGGTCTGCCTGCTCGATGATCCGAGACAGTCGCCGCGCCTCACTCAGCAGGCGCCGGCCGGGCTCACGCTCGGCCTGCCACCAGTAGGTGTCTGCGCCCGCCTCGCGCGCGGAGAAGCCGAGGAAACCGTGCGAGGAGCACGCGACCGAGACGTTCCAGCCTCGCCCGACCTGGTCCCGGAGGTAGCCCAGCGCCACGTTCGCCACCCCGCCGGAGCCAGAGGCGCAGACGTGCAGGACATGGAGTCGGCGTGAGGTCGACTCCTCGTCGTTTCGGCTGGTCACCGTGTCCTCAGGCAGCTGTGGTCTCGGCGCTGCGGCCGATGAGGACGATGCCGAGGATGCGCCCGCCCGCGGTGCGCACCCGGGTGACGTGAGCGCGAAGCAACGAGGCCGAGATGCCGCCTTCTGGGACGGCGAGCAGCAGGGACCCGGCGATCGCCATCTGACCTGCGTCGTCGGCGAGGTCGAGTGGCGGTGCGAGGACGACGACGACGTCGAACCTGGCCGCTGCCTCGGCCATCACGCCGTCGAAGGCGTGCTCCAGCAGTGAGATGGGCGGCTCCTCCGACCAGGTGCCCGCCGGCAGCACGCTGAGAAGATCCACCGGGCCCGGGCTGAGCGCGCGGTCCAGATCGGCTCCCATCAGCACGTCGTAGAGCCCGAGCGTGCCCGGCTCGGGCTGCGCGGGGCGCCCGAAGCGGTTGCCCATCCGCCCATCGACGAGGAGCACCCGACGACCGACGTTGGCCAGCGAGATCGCCACGTTGGCACAGAGCCAGACGTCGACCTCACCGGCGCTCACCCCGGCGACGACGACCTTCTTCGACGGGCCACCACTGGTCTCGGCCTCCAGAGCCAGGCGCAGGTGCCGGAACATGTCCGCCTCGGCTGAGCCGGGGCGCAACGCGGGCATGCTGGTGAGGTCGGCCGGCGCGCGCAGGTGAGCCAGGAGAGGCGCGACGGCGACGCTCTCGACGTCCGCAGGGTCCTCCACCTTCTCTCTGCGTCGGTCCCTGGGCAACGCGACCACCAGGGCGAGCATCAGGGCCGCAAGGCCGGCCCCGGCGAGCACAGGCAGCAGGGGCGGACGAACGAAGACCCGAGGGGTGACGGCGCGCTCGGTGACCGTCAGCGTCACCGGGCCGTCCCGCGGCGCAAGTCCGGCGACCTCCGCTGCGACCGCGTTGGCCAGGAGGGCCGCGCGGCGCCGGTCGGGGCTTCGGCCAACGATCTCGATGACGGCCGTACCTGGCTCCCACCTGGATTCGACGTCGCCGGCGAGCACCTCGACGCCCGGCTCGAGGTCGAGGCGGCGCCTGACCTCGGCCAACACCTGTGGGGAGTCGGCTCCGGCGGCCAAGGTCTGGCGGACCCGGTCGATCGTGGCCGAGTCGGCGGTCGACTCAGGGTCCTTCATCGCCTCGACCGTGGCGGTCGCCTCATACGTTTTCGGTGCAAGCCAGAGCCCACCTGCCACAGCAGCCCCAGCGATGAGCAGGATCATCAGGACGAGCAGCTTCTGCCGCCATAGGGCCGCGCCGAAGTCGCGCACGTCCATCGTCGTCCCCACACGTGGTGTCCAGCCGCGGCCAACTCAGTTCCCCCCGAGCCGAGCGCGGACTCCAAGCACCCAGTATCGGCATGGACCCGACGATGTGGGCAATCCCCTGGGGTAGGACCACCAGAATTCGTGATGCCTGCGAGTGCGGCCTATTGGGCGGTGCGGAACAGCCAGCCGAGCGGACGCGTGCCGTCCCCAGGGTCAGGGTCGTCGTCTTCGTCGCCCGAGAAGCCCTCGTCGAGCTCGCGGCGCTGGGCGTCGCGACGGCTCTCGTCGCCACGGCGGCGACGCGCCTCCTCGGGGTGCTGCAGGTCGCGCAGCTCACGGCTGGCCTGCTCGACCTCGAGGCTGCTGGAACTCAGGAAGGCTTCGGTCGCCGTGCGAGGCCGGTCCGCGGATGCCTCGGGCTCGGCCGGCTCAGCCCACTCGGCCGGCTCAGCCGACTCCGCGAGGGGCGCCTCGGCCGGGGCCGGCGCCTCGGGCTCGGTGCGGAACTGCGACATCGCGCTCGGCACGGCGCTGGCTGGGGCGACCTGGTGGTCGGCGTACGTCGTCTCACCCTCGTGCTGATCCTGTTCAGGCGGCGCGACCAGCGTCGGGGCACCCGGGATCGACGCGGTGGGGGTGGAGCGAAGCTCCTCGATCGACCCGAGAAGGTCAGTGACGTTGGCAAGGGCCGACTCGAGAGAGACACCCAGGATCCGCACGGACGCCTCGAGGTCGCTGATCAACGCGTCCGACTGCTCACGTTCGCCGGCCGCGGCGAGCCGGTGTTGCTCGGTCAGGTCACGCGTGACCTGGTCGGTGACCTCCGCACGCACCCGGCGGCGATGCTCCTCGATGTCGCTCTCGGCCTTGGAACGGATCGCATCAGCGGTCGCCCGGGCACGCTCGGCGACGTCCTGGGCCTCGATCCGGGCCCGCGAGAGGATGCCGTCGGCACGCTCGCGCGCGTCGTCGCTGATCCGCTCGGCGGCGCCGCGGCTCTCGGCCACGAGCTGCGTCGAGAGTTCCTGGGCCTCCTCGACCAGCGCGTCAGCGGCGCTGGCCGCCTCCTGCCTGATCCGGCCGGCCTCGGCCAGCATGGACTCGGCGTCCTGGCGCGCGCCGAGGTTCGCACGCAGCTCCTGCGCACGAGTCGTAGCATCCCTCGGACCGAGGGAAGCATCGTTCGCTTCCACCTGATTCCCCCCTGGAACCAACGACAGCACCCCGACCACGCTGTCCAGGTCAGTGAATCATCATCCGGGTCAGAATCTGAACCTGAGGACCCAGATGTCTCAGTCCTGGACGGCTTCGGCCATCACCACACGTCTCATGATGCACTCACGTCCCTGGAGACCCACTGACCTCGCCATGGCAGGTCACTTCGAGGGCTTCTCCCCCGGTCCGCTCGTGGACAGCGCGGCGACGAACGCTTCCTGCGGGACTTCGACGCGGCCGACCATCTTCATCCGCTTCTTGCCCTCCTTCTGCTTCTCCAAGAGCTTGCGCTTGCGGGTGATGTCTCCGCCGTAGCACTTGGCGAGCACGTCCTTGCGCATCGCGCGAATGTTCTCGCGCGCGATGACGCGCGCGCCGATGGCGGCCTGGATGGGCACCTCGAACTGCTGGCGCGGGATGAGCTCCTTGAGCTTGCCCGCCATCATCACGCCATAGGCGTATGCCGCGTCCTTGTGCACGATCGCGGAGAACGCGTCGACGGGCTCTCCTTGGAGCAGGATGTCGACCTTGACCAATGCTGCCGCCTGATCGCCGGAACGCTCGTAGTCGAGCGACGCGTAGCCCTTGGTCCGCGACTTCAGCTGGTCGAAGAAGTCGAAGACGATCTCCCCCATCGGGAGCGTGTAGCGCATCTCCACCCGGTCCTCGGAGAGATAGTCCATCCCGTTGAGGGTGCCGCGCTTGGTCTGACAGAGCTCCATGATCGTGCCGATGTAGTCGCTCGGGCTGAGGATCGTCGCTTTGACAACCGGCTCGCGCACCTCGGCGATCTTGCCCTCGGGGAACTCGCTGGGGTTGGTCACGACGATCTGCGAGCCGTCCTCCATGGCGACCTCGTAGACGACGTTGGGAGCGGTCGAGATCAGGTCGATGCCGAACTCACGCTCGAGGCGGTCGCGGGTGATCTCCATGTGGAGCAGGCCGAGGAACCCGATCCGGAAGCCGAAGCCGAGCGCACCGGAGGTCTCCGGCTCATAGGTGAGCGCCGCATCGTTGAGCTGGAGCTTCTCCAACGCCTCGCGGAGGTCGCCGAACGCGTCCCCGTCGATCGGGTAGAGCCCCGCGTAGACCATCGGGTTGGGGTGCTTGTAGCCACCGAGCGCCTCAGTGGCCCCGTGGTACTGGGTCGTGACGGTGTCACCGACGCGCGACTGGCGGACGTCCTTGACGCCCGTGATCAGGTAGCCGACCTCGCCGACACCGATCTCGCCCGCCTTGACCGCCTCCGGGCTGATCACGCCGAGCTCGAGCAGCTCGTGCGTGGCGTTGGTCGACATCATCTTGATCCGGTCGCGGTGCGTGAGCTTGCCGTCGATGACCCGGATGTAGGTGATCACGCCGCGGTAGGTGTCATAGACGGAGTCGAAGATCAGCGCGCGGGCGGGGGCATCGGCGTCGCCGACAGGGGGCGGGGTCTGCTTGACCACCTCGTTGAGCACCGTCTCGACGCCCTCGCCGGTCTTGGCGCTGATCCGGAGCACGTCCTCCGGCTCGCACCCGACGATGCCGGCGATCTCCGCGGCGTACTTCTCGGGGTTGGCGCTGGGCAGGTCGATCTTGTTGAGCACCGGGATGACGTGGAGGTCGGCGCCGAGGGCCAGGTAGAGGTTGGCCAAGGTCTGGGCCTCGATGCCCTGGGCCGCGTCGACGAGCAAGATCGCCGCCTCGCACGCCTCGAGCGAGCGGGACACCTCGTAGGTGAAGTCGACGTGACCGGGGGTGTCGATCATGTTCAGCACGTACATGCCCGGCTCGGCGCCCTCGGCGTTGCCGGCCGGGACCGTCCACGGCAGCCGGACTGCCTGACTCTTGATGGTGATGCCGCGTTCGCGCTCGATATCCATGCGGTCGAGGTACTGCGCCCGGGCGCTGCGCTCGTCGACGACGCCGGTCAGCTGGAGCATCCGGTCCGCGAGGGTCGACTTGCCGTGGTCGATGTGGGCGATGATGCAGAAGTTGCGGAGCATCGCCGGGTCGGTGTGACCGGGAGCCGGAGCAGGACGCGTCATATCGTGAGAAATCCTCCCACGGTGCAGGTCATGCTCCGATTCCTCGCGGTGGCGCAGACTGACCTGGTGACCTCCGACGTCGGCCCGCACCCGATCCCGCACGGTCGGACGGCCCGCCGCGTCGAGTGGTCGCACCTCCCCCCAAGGGTGCGCTCAGCGGTGGAGGGGCAACTCGGGTCACCGGTGGCTTCAGCGGTCTCGCGGACCTCTGGGTTCACGCCCGGCCTCGCCTCGGTCCTGACGTGTGAGGACGGCACCCGGACGTTCGTGAAGGCCGCCTCGACCAAGGCGCAACGGATGTTCGCGGAGGCCTACCGCGAGGAGTCCCGCAAGCTCGAGTCGCTGCCGGCCGAGACGCCGGCTGCCGGGCTGCTGTGGACCCTGGACGTCGAGGACTGGTTCGTCCTCGGCCTCGAGCACGTCGAGTCCCGTCAGCCCCGCCGCCCCTGGAGGCAGGCCGACCTTGAGGCCTCCCTCGACACCCTGGAGCTGGTCGTTGACCTACTGACCCCACCGCCCGCGGCCCTCGGACTCGACGACCTCGCGGACGACTTCGCGGCGTTCCCGGGCTACTGGGAGCACCTGCGGACCGTGCGCCCCGACCTCGACCGGCTCGAGGACGCCGCCGACCTGGCCGGGCGCTACCGGGAGGTCGTCGGCGGCACGACGCTGGTCCACACCGACGTGCGGGACGACAACATCCTGATCCGGCCCGACGGCACAGCGGTGCTGTGCGACTGGAACTTCCCGTGCGTCGGTGCCGCCTGGGTCGACACCCTCCTCCTCCTTGTCGGACCGCGCGGCGACGGCCTGGACGTGGAGGCGGTGCTGGCGTCACGCCGGCTGACCCGCGAGGTCCCCGCGGAGAGCATCGACATCGTGCTCGCGCTGGTGACCGGCTACTTCTGGCGTCAGGCCCTCGACCCGGTGCCCCCGACCTCGCCGCACCTGCGTGACCACCAGCGCTGGCAAGGTGATGTGTGCTGGACGTGGCTGCTTGAGCGTCGTGGCTGGTGACTCCTGGTGATTTGGGCGCCACCGAGCCGCGCTGTTAGCCTTGTCCGTCGCGCTCGAGCTCTGTCTCGTGCGCTCCCCGACGAGTAGTCCAGCATCCGATCTCACGAGAGTTCACCTGTGGCCAACATCAAGTCCCAGATCAAGCGGAACAAGCAGAACCTCAAGGCTCACGAGCGCAACAAGGCTGTCAAGACCGGCCTCAAGACCGCCGTGCGCAAGTTCCGCGAGGCCGCCGAAGCCGGCGACAAGGACCAGGCCGTCGTGCTGGGCCAGGACGCCGCCAAGAAGCTGGACAAGGCCGCCTCGAAGGGCGTCATCCACAAGAACCAGGCCGCCAACCGCAAGTCGGCCATCGCCAAGACGGCCGCCTCTCTCTGAGCCGCGCCGCCGACGACCCGTCCGTGAACCACGGGCGGGTCCCTGTCATTTGGGGGTGCGGAGAGCGGCGATCGTCAGGACGAGACGCTCGAGTGTGTAGGACGCGTCGCTGGCCGCGCCCTTGATGTCAGCGTCGGCTTGGGCCACCGCCCGGATCGCCCGCGCCAGACCCTGGTCGGTCCACCCCTGTGACTGGGCCTTGAGGTCCTTGAGCTTCCAAGGCGGAACGCCGACCTCGCGCGCCAGGTCCGTCTCGCGCACGTCCTTGGCGGCCGAGCGGTAGCGGGCCAGCCCGCGGGCCGATCCGGCGAACGCGGAGGTCACGAAGGTCGAGGGCACCCCCGTCGACATCGCCCACCGCAGCTCCTCCAGAGCGGCCTGGCTGCGCCCGAGGAAGGCGGCGTCGGCGACGACGAACGACTTGCCCTCGGCCTTGCCCCCGAAGTAGCGCTTCACCACCTCCTCGGTGATCGGCCGTCCGTCGGCGTCGTGGCTCAGCTGGTCGGCCGCAGCGGCCAGGGCCCGCAGATCCTGGCCGACGGCACTGACCAGGCACTGCGCGGTCTCCTTGTCGATGCGCCCGCCGTGCAGGCGCACCTCGTTGGCGACGAACCCAGCCACCTCCCAGGCCTTGAGCTCGACGGACTTGTGCTCGTCGACGCTCGACAGCTTGCGGAGCTTGGTGAGGGTGCCGCTGCCCCGGACCCCGCCGCCGTGGACGAGCACGAGCGCGACGTCCTCGTCGGGCGCGCCCGCGTAGCCGACCAGCCCGTCGACCGAGGCCTCCGGCAGGTCCTCGAGCCCGCGGAGCACGACGCACCGGATCGAGGAGAACAGCGACGGGGCCGCCAGCTCACCCAGCGTGGCCGGTGTCAGGTCGCAGGCCGCGGTCTCCGAGAGCTCGGCCTCCGGGTCATGGGCCCGCACCGCGGCGCGGGCCTGCTGGACGGTGCGCTCGTTGAGGAACTCCTCCTTGCCGGTCACCAGGATGACCCGGCCGAGCACCTCCATGCGGATCAGCCTGTCACACGGCTCGGACACCGCCGCGGGTCACGGCCCACGCGTCACCACCACCGGTCTGCCGTCCTCGACGACGACCGCGAGGTCGCCACCGACATCGGTGCGGGCCACCTCGGCTCCCGCCGTCATCAGCGGTGCCAGGGCCGACATGGCCGGGTGCCCGTAGTCGTTGTCGGCGCCGACACTGACCAGCACCACCTCCGGCCGGAGGGAGACCAGCCACTCCTCGTCCTGCTGGGCGCTGCCGTGGTGCGGCATCTTCAGCACGTCCACGGAGAGGTCGGGCAGCATCCGGGCCAGCAACGCCTGGGCGTGCGGCTCGATGTCGCCGGTCAGGAGGATCCGGAGGCCACCCACCTCGGCCAGCAGCACCACACTGGCATCGTTGGCGCTCGACCCGTCGCCGGGACCCTCGCTGGTCGGGCCCGGCAGGGGCCAGAGGGACTGCACCCGTGCCGCGCCATAGGTCGAGGTCCACCTGTCTCGCGCCAGGAAGGGAACCAGACCCGCGCCTCGACTCGCCGCCAACACGTCGTCGACCCCGTCCGGTGGGTCGAGCTGACGGGTGACGAGCACCTCGCCCACGTCCCGGCCCTCAAGCACCCCGGCCAGGCCGTCGACGTGGTCGGCGTGGAAGTGCGTCAGCACGAGCAACGGCACCCGCTCGACTCCGAGCCGGTCGAGGCAGCCGTCGACGCGTGGGGGATCCGGTCCGGCATCCACCACCACCGCAGAGCCAGGCCCCGTGCGCAGGACAAGGGCGTCGCCCTGCCCGACATCGCAGGCGACCACGACCCAGCCCGCCGGCGGCCAGTCGAGGTCTCCGGGCCGGACCAGCACGGAGGCGAGCATGACCACACAGCAGCCGACGCCCGTGACCGGGCTGCGCAGCAGCCGAGGAAGGGTGAGCGCGAGGACGACTGTCAACACGCTCAGGAGCGCCAACGACAGCCCCCCGGTCCCCCAGCTCATGGCCGCCGCAGGCAGGTCGGCACCACGGTGGGCCACCGCGACGATCCAGGCCACGCAGAGCGCGGACAGGGTCCCCATGACACGTCCCAGCGGCTCGGCGAACAGGCCGAGCAGCCCACCGAACAGACCCAGCACGGTCGCGGGACCGACGACCGGGGCCACGAGCACGTTGGCCAGGACCGCGACCAGGCTGACCTGACCCGAGATCGCCGCGACCACCGGCGTGCAGGCCAGCTGGGCGGCGAGCGGGACGGCCACCGCCTCCGCCAGCCAGCGTGGCAGCCACCGGGCCATGGCGTCCCTCAGGCCGGGGCCGAGCACCAGGATCCCGGCGGTCGCCAGCACCGACAGGACGAAGCCGGCGCTCCCCGCGAGCCGCGGCTCGACCAGCACGAGGACGAGAACGGCCACCCCGAGGGCCCGCAGGCCACGCTGCCGCCCGTCGTGTCCCAGGCCCACCAGCGCCACCGTCCCCATCACTGCTGCTCGCAGGACGCTCGGCTCGGTGCGTGCCAGGAGTACGAAGCCGAGCACTCCGGCGGCGCCGACGACGACCAGCCAACGCCCGCGGACCCGGCACCACCGCGCCAGCACCAGGAGGAACCCGACGACCAGGGTGAGGTTGGTGCCCGAGACCGCCAGCAGGTGCGTGAGACCCGTCGTTCGGAAATCCGTGTCCACGTCGTCGGGCAGGCCCGAGTCGTCGCCGACCACGAGGGCCGGGACGAGTGCCTGCTGGTCCTCGGGTCGGTGCGCGACCGAGGTTCGCAGTGACTCCCGGACCGCACCGGCCCCGCGCCACCACGGGCCCGGTCCGGCCAGCACCTCCGGGTCGCCGCGAGCCAGTAGGAGGGCGGCCAGGTCGTCGTCGACGGCCGGTTGCAGCCGCCCCGCCACCCGCACGGTGGCCCCCAGCTCGGGCCGGGCCGTCTCTGCCCCAGCAAGCACCAGCACGGGTGCCCCCAACGCCGTCACGCGGCCACGGCCACGAATCTCGGTCACCCGAGCCCGCCACATCACCTTGTCGGTCCGCCCCGAGGTCAGCAGCACCGCGTCGGAGGAGACCGTGCCGACCACCGACACGGCGGCTCCCTCGCGGGCCAGCGCGGCCACCGGGTTGTGGGCCACCTGGTGCAGGCGGACCGAGGTGACCGCAACGGCGGCGAGGAGGACCAGCCCGACCCCCACGAACAGGGGCAGGTGCGGCGAGCCTCTCCGCGCGGCGACTGCCCACAGGCCGAGCACCAGGACTCCGGCGACGGCGTAGCCGATGGCTGGCGCCTGCCTCGACCCGAGCAGCGCGCCTGACCACGCCACAGCGCCCAGCAGCGGCATCCGAAGGTCGGGCCGGTCGGCGGGCCGCCCGTCGGACGGATCTGGAGCCTCGTGGTCACCGAGCCTCACACCGTCACGTGAGGAGCGATCTTGGCGAGCGTCACCTCGCCGATGCCGTCGACCTCCAGCAGCTCATCGACGCTCGTGAAGCCGCCGTGGGCGTCGCGCCACTCGAGGATCGAGGCGGCGGTGACCGGTCCGACCTGGGGAAGCGTGTCGAGCTGTGACTGGTCAGCGGTGTTGAGGTTGACTATCGCCGTCGGCGGGGAACCGGTCGTCGGGAGCGTCCCGGCCGCCACCCCCGGGGCAGCCGGGACGCCCACGAGGATCTGCTCGCCGTCGACGAGGAGGCGAGCCAGGTTGAGACCGGAGACGTCCACCCCGGCCCTCGCTCCCCCGGCGGCGTCGAGCGCGTCCACGACGCGCGCCCCGGAGTCGAGGACGGCGATACCGGGTCGGCGCACCCTGCCGGCGACGTCGACGGTCACGCTGGTGGGCGACGCCTCGGGCCCAGGTGCACCTGTCGCCACAGGCTCGACCGGGACCAGCCCCCCGGTGGGGGCGGCGACCACGGCGAGCGGCTCGGTCGGGCCGGGATCGGACCGGACCACCCACCAGGTCGTGACGGCGAGCCCGAGCGCGACGAGCACCGCGACGACCGCGAGCTGGGCCGGCCCGAGCAGCACCCGCCCTCGCAGCGTCGCCGGGACGAGGCCGCCAGCTCGACGTCGGGCGGCGTGTCGGCCCGGGACCGGGATCCGCGGCGGCTCGGGCAGCGGCCCCGGGATCGCGGGAACCGGGGTGACAACCGGGACCCGGGGGCCGGCGATCCGGGTGTGCTCGTCCCACCAGTCGCCTGGACGGGGAGGCACGGGCGGCTCAGGAGGGTGGTCCTCGCGGACCGCCGCCAGCTCGGCGCTCAGGAGCGCGAGGCGGCGCGACACCGCGTCCTGGTGCTCGGGGCTGGGTCGTCGAGATCGCATGCGGCAACGCTAGGTAGCCGGGCCCCCGTGGCGCTGGGAGTGACCGCGTGGCTGTGGACAGGCCTCAGACCACCGGGCCTGTGGGTGACAAGTGGCCTCAGAGCAGCGGCGCGACGCAGACCGCGAGCATGCCCGGACCGACGTGCGCGCCGAGGACCGCGCCGACCTCAGCGCACCAGACCTCGCGGCCGTCCAGGTTGTCGGCCAGCCGGGCGGCCAGGTGCTCGGCCAGCTGCGCGGCCCGGTCCGGCGAGGCGAGGTGGGCCACGCACAGGTCGACCTGTGCACCACCGGCCGCCTGCGCGGCCAGCTCCTCCAGGCGGGCCAGGGCGCGCCCGGAGGTCCGGACCCGCTCCAGGCTCGCCACCTTGCCGTCGGCGATCTCGAGCAGCGGCTTCACAGCCAGAGCACCGCCGAACAACGCCGCCGCCGCGCCGATCCGGCCACCTCGGCGCAGGTACTCCAGCGTGTCGACGTAGAAGAGGGAGGACGCGCTCGCCGCCCGGTCCCGGGCTGCGGCCGCGGCGGCCTCGGCGGAGCCACCCGCGGCCGCGACGGCGGCCGCGGACAGCGCGGCGTAGCCGGTCGCCACGCCGACCTGCCTGCTGTCGACGGCGATCACCGGGACCGGCGCCTCGCGGGCCGCCAGCTGGGCGGACTCGAAGGTGCCGCTCATCTCCGACGAGAGGTGGACCGACACGATCTGCGTGGCGCCCTCGCGGGCGAGCCGCCCGTAGACCTCGAGGAGGGCCGCGGGCGTCGGTCGCGACGTGCTGACCGGCCGGAACTCCTTCAGCGCCGCCGCGACAAGCTCGGGGGTGGCGCCGTGCGAGCCCTCGTCGTGCACGTCGGCTCCGATGACCACCTGCAGGGGCACCACGACGATGCCGTGCTCGGCAGCGACTCCCGGCGGGAGGGTGGCCGTCGAGTCGGTGACCACGACGACCGGCATGGAACGGGAGGCTAGTGCCTCACGCGTTCAGGCGAGCAGTTCGACCAGCTTCTTGGCGAAGGCGTCGGGATCGCCGGCCGGTTGGCCGTACTCACCGCCCGAGAAGCCGTTGTGCCCGCCGGGCACCTCGACGGCCTCGGCGCCGATCAGCGGCCGCCACGCTGCGCGCGCCGCGGGCGGGCATCCCCTCGCCCGAGGTGGCGCCGTAGGCGAGGACCAGGCGGTCACCGAGGGCGGTCAGGGCCTCGGTGTCCACCTCGTACTGCTGGCACGCGGGGCCGTTGCGGAACAACGGGTTGGTGCGGTTGCCGTCGTCCTCTGACGACATGCCGAACGTCGCCGGGTCGGGTGCGGGCCGCTCCAGGTAGTCCTCCGGGAGCTCACCGTCGAACATCACGAGCTGGATGAACTTGGCCATCGCCGGGCCATGGCCGCAGCGGTGATAGGTGTCGACCAGGTCCTGTGCAGCCGCGAACTGGACCTCCCGGTCGCCGAGGTACGCCGCGGTCGCCGGCTCGTGCGCGACCGCCCGCCGGATGTCCTCGGGATGCGCAGCCGCGAGGGCTAGCAGGTTGACGCCGCCGCCGCTGGTGCCCATCAGGTCGATCGGCGCGACCCCCAGTGCCTCGACGACCCGGTGCAGGTCGGACGCGTGCTGCTCGGGCGTGACCGGCGTCGTGCCCTCGGGGTTGCGG
Organism: uncultured Actinomycetota bacterium; assembly: GCA_963802315.1. Taxonomy (GTDB): domain Bacteria; phylum Actinomycetota; class Actinomycetes; order Propionibacteriales; family Nocardioidaceae; genus Nocardioides. The sequence continues at coordinate 2,567,879 of CAWDIF010000001.1, read as the reverse complement.
CCGGTGCCACGGGGGTCGTAGGTGATGACCGGGCGGTCGGAGATCAGGCCGACCAGCGTGCCGAACCCGGTGGAGTCCATCGGCGAGCCGAACACGAACAGCGGTGTCGCCGAAGCGAGGTCGCCGTGGACGTCGTAGGTGATCAGGTCGTCGCCCGCACCCACGGTCGAGGTCTGCGTGTTGGTCATGCCGCTCGTGCGCTCAGACCACGATGTTGACCAGGGACGGCTCGCGGACGATCACACGCCGCACCTCGCGGCCCTCGAGCGCCCGCACCACGGCCTCGTCGGCCAGGGCCATCGCCTCCAGGTCCGCGGCCGAGATGTCGGGGCTGACCTCCAGTCGCGCCCTGACCTTGCCCAGGACCTGGACGACCGCAGTGACCGAGTCGACGACCAGCAGCGCCGGGTCGACGGTCGGCCAGCCGGCCCGCGCGACGGTGGCCTGGTGGCCCAGCCGCTCCCACATCTCCTCAGCCGTGTACGGCGCCACGAGCGACAACAGGACCGCGACCGCCTCCGCGGCCTCGCGCACCGCCGGGTCGGCCGGCCCGCAGCCGGAGTCGATGGCCTTGCGGGTCGCGTTGACCAGCTCCATGGTCCGCGCGATCACCACGTTGAACCGGAACGCCTCGACCAGCTGCCCGGCGTCCTCGACGGTGCGGGCCGTCGTACGACGCAGGTCGAGGTCGCCGCCCTCGGCCGGGGTGCCGGCCGGCGAGGTGACGTCTCCGCTGAGTCGCCAGGCGCGCTGCAGGAACCGCACCGACCCGGCCGGCGACATGTCGGCCCAGTCGATGTCGTCCTCGGGCGGGCCGGCGAAGACCAACGTCAGCCGCACCGCGTCCACGCCGAAGGCCGTGAGCTGCTCCCCCAGTCGCACGCCGTTGCCCTTGGACTTCGACATCTTGGCGCCCTCGTTGATGACGGTGCCCTGGTTCAGCTGGGCCGCGAACGGCTCGCGGAAGTCGACCAGGCCCATGTCGTTCAGCACCATCGTGAAGAAGCGCGCATACAGCAGGTGCAGGACCGCGTGCTCGACACCGCCGATGTAGATGTCGCAGGGACCCCACGCGTTGACCAGGTCGGAGTCGAACGCCTGGGTGTCGTCGTTCGGTGAGCAGTAGCGCAGGAAGTACCAGGACGAGTCCACGAAGGTGTCCATGGTGTCGCTGTCGCGCTTGCCCGGGCCGCCACACGACGGGCACTCGACGTTGACCCAGTCCTCGGCCGCGGCCAGCGGCGAGACCCCACGCGGCGTCAGGTCGGCGCCTCGAAGCTCGGGCAGCCGGACCGGCAGCTGGTCCTCGGGGACCGGCACCTCGCCACAGGTGGGGCAGTGCACGATCGGGATCGGCGCGCCCCAATATCGTTGGCGGGACAGCAACCAGTCGCGCAGCCGGAAGTTCACCGCGCGCGTGCCGGCGCCCCTGCCCTCCAGCCAGTCGATGATCGCCGTCTTGGCGGGCCCGATCTCCAGGCCGTTCAGCGAGATCTCGTCGTTGGCGGAGTTGATCGCGGGACCCTGGCCGACGAACGCGAGGCCGCCGTCCTCCTCGAAGCCGTCGGCCGGCTGGACGGTGCGCACGATCGGCAGGTCGAACTTCGCGGCGAAGTCCCAGTCGCGCTGGTCCTGCCCGGGGACCGCCATGATCGCGCCGGTGCCGTAGTCGGCCAGCACGTAGTCAGCGGCCCAGATCGGAATCCGCTCCCCGTTGACCGGGTTGACGGCGTAGCGCCCCAGGAAGACACCGGTCTTGTCGCGGTCGGTCGCCAGCCGCTCGATGTCGGAGGCCTTGCGGACCTCCTCCAAGTAGGCGTCGTACGCCGGGCGCTGCTCGTCTGTGACCAGGTCCCCGGCCAGCTTGGCGTCGGCCGCCACCACCATGAACGTCGCACCGAACAGCGTGTCCGGGCGGGTGGTGTAGACGGTCAACTGGGTGGGGGTCTCGCCGTCCACCACCTCGAACGTCACGTGGGCGCCCTCGGAGCGACCTATCCAGCCACGCTGTGCGTTGATGACGCGGTCGGGCCAGGTCGGCCCCAGCGCGTCCAGGTTGTCCAGCAGCTCTTGGGCGTACTCGGTGATCTTGAAGTACCACTGGGTCAGCTCGCGCTTGGTCACCTCGGAGCCGCAGCGCTCGCAGTGGCCGTCGATGACCTGCTCGTTGGCCAGCACGGTCTGGTCGACCGGGCACCAGTTGACCGGGCTCTCCTTGCGGTAGGCCAGGCCGCGCTCGCGGAACTTCAGGAACAGCCACTGGGTCCAGCGGTAGTACTCGGGGTCGGACGTGTTGAAGGTTCGGCTCCAGTCGAAGCTGGTGGCGAACCGGCGGCAGGAGTCGATCGACTGATCGATGTTGGCGTAGGTGAACGTCGCCGGGTGCTCGTTGTCGCGGATCGCGGCGTTCTCGGCGTTCAGCCCGAAGGAGTCGAACCCCATCGGGTTCAGCACCTCGTAGCCCTTCAGCCACCAGTAGCGCGCGATCACGTCGTGCAGCGCGAACACCTCGGCGTGGCCCATGTGCAGGTCACCGCTGGGGTACGGGAACATCGTCAGCGCGTAGCGCTTCTCGAGCACCGAGTCGTCGTGTGCCTTGAAGGGCTCCATGCCCTCCCACACCCGCTGCCACTTCTCCTCGACGGCGTGGATGTCGTACCGGTCGGCGTCTCGATGATCCGCGGTGCTGTCCTGGCTCATGTCCTCAAGTCCTTGCCTGCTCGGTCCGTTGTCCTGGCATGAAAAAACCCCTCTCGCAGGAGGGGTTGCCGCGCCGACGTGTCTGCGGTCAGCGCGGCTGTCCAAGGAGCTGGGACCGGGTGGTCATGGGAGCCATGCTAGCGCGTGAAGGCCGGGCCGTTGATGTCAGCGCAGTCGAGGGCGACGGGGGCCGCCGCGTTGACAGCCGCGGCCACTCACTTGACACTCATCTGAGGAAATCTTGACGGTCGTCACGTCCCCTGAGGTAGCGCTGAGCACCAGACGACCCACAGTGCCGGGCGGGGTGGAGACGACTTCCCCCCGACGTCACCACCCCGCCCACTCCGTGCCCAGGGCTCTCTCGAGTCACGGGCCGACGCCACGGGTGCACACCAGGTTCGACACTAGGGTGACGCGCATGGCAGAGCGCACCGTTCCCGAGCTGTTCAGCCTCGAGGGCAGGGTCGCGATCGTCACCGGCGCCTCCAGCGGCCTTGGTGTCGCCTTCGCGCGGGGACTGGCCGAGGCCGGTGCGGACCTCGTGCTTGGCGCACGCCGGGTCGCCAAGCTCGCCGACACCGCGGCCCTGGTCGAGACCTGCCGGACGCAGGGCCCTGACAGGCGCCACCGACGTCGCCGACCCCCAGTCCTGCAGCGACCTCGTCACGCTGGCCATGGAGGAGCTCGGCCGGGTCGACATCCTGGTCAACAACGCCGGCATCGGCACCGCGGTGCCCGCCACCCGCGAGAGGCCCGAGGAGTTCCAGCGGGTCATCGAGGTCAACCTCAACGGCTGTTTCTGGATGGCCCAGGCCTGCGGACGCGTGATGCAGCCCGGCTCGAGCATCATCAACATCAGCTCGGTCCTCGGCCTCACGACCGCTGGGCTGCCGCAAGCGGCGTACGCCGCGTCGAAGGCCGGCCTGCTCGGCCTCACCCGCGACCTGGCGCAGCAGTGGACGGGCCGCAAGGGCATCCGGGTCAATGCCATCGCGCCGGGGTTCTTCGACTCCGAGATGACCGAGCAGTACCCGCCCGGATACCTCGACCAGATGCAGGGGCGCATCCCCAGCGGCCGCAAGGGCGACCCGCGCGAGCTCGCGGCAGCCGTGGTCTTCCTCGCCTCGGACGCAGCCGGCTACATCACCGGTCAGACCCTCGCCGTCGACGGCGGCATGACCATCACCTGAGGCCGCGGCCCGCGAGACGCCTCTAGTCTCGGGCCGTGGCCTCACCTCGTGTCGTGGTCGTCGGAGCCGGGTTCGGAGGTCTCAGCGCAGCCAGGGCGTTGCGCGAGTGCGGCATCGACGACGTCGCTGTCCTCGAGCGCGCCGACCAGGTGGGTGGGGTCTGGCGCGACAACACCTACCCGGGCGCCGCCTGCGATGTCCCCTCCGCGCTCTACTCCTGGTCGTGGGCTGTGCACGACCGGTGGACGCGCACCTACTCCAGCCAGGCCGACATCCTCGACTACCTGCAGGAGGCTGCCGCCGAAGCCGGTCTGCTCGACCTCGTGCACACCGGCCACGAGGTGACGGCGATGGCGTACGTCGCCGACACCCGCACCTGGACCGTCTCGACCGCCAGCGGGGCGGCGATCCAGGCCGACGTCGTGGTGACCGCCCTCGGGCAGCTCTCCAACCCCGTGGTTCCCGCCCTGCCCGGTGCCGACTCCTTCACCGGCCCGAGGTTCCACTCAGCCCGCTGGGACCACGACCTCGACCTCTCCGGCAAGCGCGTGGCGGTCGTCGGCACCGGCGCCAGCGCGGTCCAGTTCGTCCCCGGGATCGTCGACCGGGTCGGGTCGCTCACCGTCTTCCAGCGGCACGCGCCCTACGTCGTGCCGAAGCCGGACGTGGAGTACCCGCAGCGTCACCACCGCCTCATCGACCGCTACCCCCATCTGCTCGGCGTCGAGCGTCGCGCGATCTTCCGGCTCACCGAGGTGCTCAACCGCGCGCTGGAGGGTGACTCCTGGACCGCCAAGCCGGTGCTCAAGGGCCTCGAGGCTGCGTGGCGTCTGCAGCTGCGTCGCCAGGTCAGGGACGCGGGACTGCGTGGCCGGCTGCGCCCCGACTATCCGATCGGCTGCAAGCGGATCCTGTTCAGCAACGACTGGTACCCGACCCTGGATCGCGACCACGTCGAGGTGGTCACCGACGTCATCACCGCTCTAGAGCCGGGTGGTGTCCGCACCGCCGACGGCATGCTCCACGAGATCGACGTGCTGATCTGGGGTACGGGCTTCGCGGCGACCGACTTCCTCGGCGGCATCGAGGTGACCGGGCGCAACGGCGCCGACCTCGCGACCGTCTGGGCGCAGGGAGCGCACGCTCACCTCGGCATCAACGTCGCGAGGTTCCCCAACCTCTTCGTGGTCTACGGGCCCAACACCAACCTGGGCGGCAGCTCCATCATCGGCATGCTCGAGGCCCAGTCCGCCTGGATCGCCCAGGTGGTCCGACACATCGCCGACGGGCCCGGAGTGACCTACGAGGTCCGCCCGGAAGTCTTCGAGGCCTACGACCGCGAGATGCAGACCCGGCTCGGCGACAGCGTCTGGGCCTCCTGCGACAGCTGGTACCGCGACGGTGCCCGCATCACGACGAACTGGCCGGGCATGGTCGCGGAGTACCAGGCGCGCCTGCGCGAGGTGGACTGGTCGGAGCTGACGCCGGTCTGACCCGGCCACGGGCGGTGAGCGCCGCCGCTCGCCTACTGCCTGAGGATCGCCACGGTCAGCTGTCCCTGCAGCTGGGGCGCCGATGACGACGAGACGTTGGCCGGCGCCGCGTTCGGGTCGACGCCGGCGACGCGCACCTCGATCGTGTGCGTCCCAGGCGACAAGGAGATGCTCCGCGCGAAGCTCCAGTTGGTGACGACCTGCGCCAGGGTGGCGGTGTTGGCCATCGACACGCGGCGCTGCCCGGCGAAGCCCGACGGCTGCCCGTCCACGAACAGAGCGAGGTCGATGACGGCGTACGTCGTGCCCACGTCGGTGTTCTGCGCCCCACCGTCGGTCGAGACGAAGACCTCGACCCCGGCGGGCGCCTCGACCGACTGTGTGAGCCCGGGGACCAGCGTGTACGGCGTCGCCGCCGTCACCGCCAGCTGCCCCGTGCCGAACACGGTCGTCACGTCCTGCCCAGTCGTGCCGGGCGCACCGGCCGCACCGGGTGCACCCGCGGGACCGGTCAGACCTCGCAGCCTCTCGCGTGCGGCCGGCTGGATCTTCGTGTAGGTGACCGCCTTGTTCTTGATCTGTGCGGTGCCGACGCTCTTGGCGGGGAGCTGCACCGCGGCGTACGACGTCCCTCCCAGCGCGACCAGCAGCGCGAGCAGTGCCACGTGGTGGCGGCCGAGGTAGGCGTTGACTTGGGTCATGCGCCCGAATGTCCCAGACCTGGACGATCCGCGACCGCCCCATATCGCCAGCCTGGGACCTACAGCACCTCGCGGAGATCCTGCGCCAGAGCCGCCAGTGCAAGCAGTGGGATCAGTGCGAACAGCGCCGACACGAGGACTCGGGACCACAGGTGCTCCAGGACCGGGCCGAGGAGTGCGCGGCGCACGGGCAGGAGGGCGCTCACGATGAGGAGCTGGATGACGAGGAGTGGTAGCGCCTCGGGGAACATCAGGGCCGCGAGCAGCGGCCACCACCCGAGGTGGTCCATCCCTCGGTCCACCCAGTGCACCACCGGCGGAACCACCAGACCCGACAGGAGAGGCACAACGAGGAACGCTCCCACCGCGAGCTCGGTGTCGAGGGCCGTGAAGTCGATGCCGTCGCCTCGGATGACGACAGCGCCACCCAGGAGCATCGCAGTGATGCCGACCGTCGCGACCCGGAACCAGGAAGGACCGAGGAGGAAGGGCGCGACCGCGATGTAGGCCGCAGCGCCAAGGATGCCGAGTCCGACGCCCAGCACCACCAGGGCATAGGTCCCCGACAGCGTCACCTGACCGATCAGGAACCCATCGTCCGAGGTCAGCCCGACCGCCGACTCCTGCGCCACCCGGAGCCCCAGCATCGCCAATCTCAGGAGGGCGCCGATAACTACCCCTGCGATCAGCCCACTGAGGGTGATCAGGCGCGCGGTCCGCCACAGCTCCTCCGCATAGGTCGGGGATCCGGCGGGGCGTCCGGGGACGGCCGGGAAGCCTGCCGGGCGCGACGACGCGGTCTGCGCGGGCCTGGACGTCATGACGGGGCCGTGCCCGTCACGGCACAGCGGCGTTGGCGTCGGGCGGTGAGCCCACGCGTGCCTGGCCCGGTGCGTCGCACGCCAAGGACTCTAGAACGTTGCCTCAGAATGGCTAGTCTCGTGCGGGCCGGGAGGCCCCCGGTCCCCAGCCCTGGGCCATGGCCTGTGGATGACCGTCGTGAGAGCGAGGATTGATGAGCCGTCAGATCGAGGTCCTCTATCAGGGGTTGGACTTCGGCGAAGGGCCACGCTGGCACGGCGACCGCCTCTGGGTCTCTGACTTCTTCCAGCGGCGGGTGCTGTCCTTCGACACCGCCGGTGAGGCACGAGTCGAGCTCGAGCTGGACGATCAGCCCAGCGGTCTGGGCTGGTTGCCGTCTGGAGACCTGCTTGTCGTAGCGATGACTAGCCGCCAGGTACGTCGGGTCGACTCGGCAGGTCAGACCCATGTGCACGCGGACCTGTCGGCTCTGGCCGTCGGCGACTGCAACGACATGGTGGTGGCCGCCAACGGAGATGCCTACGTGGGGAACTTCGGTGTGCACGACGAGGCCGGCAAGAGGGTGGCTGACCTCGTCCTGGTCAGGCCGGACGGCCAAGCCGAGGTGGTGGCCACCGATCTCCTGTTCCCCAACGGTTCGGCGATCACCCCGGACGGCGCGACGCTCATCGTCGGCGAGTCCATGGGCGCGCGATACACCGCGTACTCGATCCGCTCGGACGGCTCGCTCACCGAGCGTCGGGTGTGGGCCGAGGTCCCAGGCAGGGCACCGGACGGTTGTGCGCTCGATGCGGACGGTGCGATCTGGATGGCCGACGCCCTCGGCGCCGGGTGCGTGCGGGTGGCCGAGGGTGGAGAGGTGCTGGAGGTCGTCACGGCCAGTCAACCAGTGTTCGCGTGCGCCCTCGGCGGGGTGGATCGGCGCACGTTGTATCTCGTGACGGCTCCCGGCCACGGCGAGGAGCGCAACGCCGGACGGGGAGAGGGTCGGATCGAGGCCGTCGAGGTCGACGTCCCGGGTGCCGGATGGCCCTGAGCCGGTCCCCGATACAAGCCTGGCTCTCGGGACGTCACGTGCAGTAGAACTGGGCCACCCGCTAGTCATTCGCCGTCACACAGATGGCAGGCCCAGGAGATGACCATGCTTCCCTTCCCGTTGACTCCCGACGAGATCACCCCCGGCTGGCTGACCTCCGCCCTCGGCACCGACGTGCCGGATGCCGAGGTCACCGAGATCCAGGTGCTCGACGCGCATTCGGGCACCACCGGCCGGGCCAAGCTCGGCGTGAGCTACGCCGACGACGTGGGTGGTCCGGCGACGGTCTTCATCAAGCTGCCGCCGTTTGCCGAGGATCAGCGCGAGCTCGTCGCCATGACCGACATGGGTCGCAAGGAGGCCCGCTTCTACGCCGGACCGGGCGCCGCCGAGGCGCCGTTGCGGATCCCCAAGGCCTTCTACGCGGCGTTCGGCGAGCAGCCGACCGAATACATCATGGTGATGGAGGACCTGGAGGCGTCCGGGTGCACCTTCACGACCCGGCTCGACACCCATGCCGAGGAGTTCGGTGGGCAGCTGATCGAGTCGCTGGCCCGATTGCACATCCACTTCTGGGAGGACCCCCGGTTCGCCGACGAGCTGTCCTGGCTCCCGGCGCCGTATGGCACCGCGGCCGGCGCTCAGCTCATGGAGAGCGCGCGCGAGCAGTTCCACGCGGACTTCCCGCCGGTGTTCGCTGAGCTGGCGACGCTGTTCTACGAGAACCACGAGCGCATCCGTGAGCTGTGGGCGGACGGCGACCACACGCTGATCCACGGGGACACGCACGCCGGCAACCAGTTCATCGACGGTGACACGATCGGCATCTACGACTGGGCCGTGGTCTCCAAGTACCCCGGCATGCGGGACGTGGCCAACTACCTGGGCAACTCGTGCCCGCCCGACGTACGCCGTCGCGAGGGCGAGCGCTGGATGCGTCGCTACCACGAGATGCTGACCGAGGCGGGAGTGATCTCGACCGACTTCGACGCCTTGTGGGACCGCCTCCGCATCGGGGTGCTGTACTCGCTCGTGTCCTCGGGCACGACCGCGGCGATGGGCAGCAAGTGGCAGCCCATCGAGGTCGGCCTGCGCGGGATGCACAACGCCGTGGCGGCATGCGCGGATCTCGGCACCCTCGAGGCCGTCCGCGACGCGCTCTGACCCAGGAGCTGCGAGAACGGCGGTCGTCACCCTGTACGGGTGAGGTCGTCGAGCGCCCTCTCGTCGACCCTGGTGCGACAACCCGCCACGGAGGAGCACAGAGAGAGTCGGTCGAAGGTGACCCGCATCAGAGCCGCTGACCTGGGGCGGCTGGTTGCGTCCTGGGCGCTCAGTCTGGTGGCCCTGCTCCTCACCGCCGAGCTGCTTCCCGGCTTCTCCTACGACTCGTGGCGGCCACTGGCGGCGGCCGCTGCGGTCACGGGCGTCGTCGGGATGCTCGTGCGCCCCGTGCTGATCGAGGTCAGCGCCCTGATCGGCTGGGTAGCCGTGGGCGCAGCCACGGTCTTCGGTCAGGCGGTCATCATGCAGCTGGCCCTGGCGCTCGTGCCCGGGGCGTCCTTCGACTCGCTCTGGACCGCGGTCGCGGCCGCGTGGATCGTCGCGGCACTCGGCACCCTGCTCGTCTGGCTGATCAGCGCAGGCACCGATGAGTCGTTCGCCGCGAGCCTGTTGCGGATCACGCCTGGCCAGGTGAGTGACCCTGACGTAGACGGCGTCCTGTTCCTGCAGCTCGACGGCGCCTCGTTCCCGGTCATGCAGTGGGCGCTGCAGTCGGGGACCATGCCGACCCTGAGGCGGTGGACCGATGCAGGCTCGCACGTCCTCCGCGAATGGACGGTGCAGCTGCCGTGCACCACCCCGGCCAGCCAACAGGCGATCCTGCACGGCACCGCCGTCGGCGTCCCGGCGTTCCGTTGGTACGACCGTGAGATCGGTCGGGTGTTGGTCTCCAACCGCCCTGCCGACGCGGCGATCATCGAGGCTCGGGCCACCACCGGACGCGGGCTCTTGGCCGATGACGGTGTATCGATCTCCAACATCTTCACCGGCGATGCACCGACGGCGTCCATGACGATGAGCCGCCTGCAGGTGAGCCGGGGATCGCACCGGACACGACGGGTGTTCTCCCGGTTCATGGTGCGTCCCGATGGCCTCTCGCGCAGCCTCTCGCGAACCATCGCCGAGGTGGCTCGCGAGCGCTTTCAGGCGCGTCGACAACGCCGGCTCGTCATGCATCCCCGCGTGCACCGATCGTGGACCTTCGCCGGCCTGCGCGCGTTCAGCAACGGGCTGCTGCGCGACCTCAACACGGCTGTGGTCGCCGAGGAGATGATGCGGGGCGCCCGCAGCATCTATGTCGACTACGTCGACTACGACGAGATCGCCCACCACGCTGGCAGCACCAGGATCGAGTCCCTGACAGCGCTGACCGGCTTGGACAGCGTGGTGGCGCTGCTCGAGCGAGTCGCCCTGAAGGCGCCGCGTCGCTATCACTTCGTGCTACTGAGTGACCACGGGCAGTCGCAGGGTCAGCCGTTCGCCTCGCGCTACGGCACTGAGCTGAGCGACCTGTGCCAGTCGCTGACCCTTTCGGAGACCACCGGTATCGAGGGCAGCGTCGAGGGGTGGGGTCACGTCGACGCTCTCCTGGACGATCTGTCGGGGACGGCCACCATCGGAATCACCGGTGCCGCGTCGCGCCGGCTCGAGCGGCGCGTGCGTCCCAGCGGCGTCCCGGAGACCGAGCTCATCGTGCTGGGCAGTGGCAACCTCGGTCTGGTTTACGCGGCGACCCCCCAGCGCCTGCTCCTCGAGGACATCGACGCCCAGTGGCCCGCACTCGTTCCCGGACTCGTCGGGCACGAGGGGATCGGGTTCGTCGCCGGCCTGGGGGCCTCTGGCCCGGTCGCGATCGGTGCCCGGGGCAGACATGATCTCGCCACGGGTGCGGTTGAGGGCGAAGATCCCGCTGGTGCCATTCGGTCCGCACGCACCCGCCATGGTGCGGAACGCCGTCCTCATGGACCGAGCCCCCGACCTCTACGTCAACAGCACGGTCGACGACCAGACCCTGGACGTCGCTGCCTTCGAACCTCTAGTGGGCTGCCACGGGGGCCTCGGAGGCTGGCAGGACCGCGGCTTCCTCCTGGCCCCTCAGGAGCTGGTCGACCCGACCGAGGTCATCGTCGGTGGCGAGGACCTGCACCGGCACCTCGTGGCTGCTCTGGAGTCATTGGGACATCGCAAGGATCTCTCGAGGAGCGTCGCATGAGTCAGGCCCGCACCACTTCGTGGCTGTTCACTGCCGCCGCCATGGTGATCGTGGTGGCAGGCCTCCGCGCTGCCAGCGGGATCGTTGCGCCCCTGATGCTCGCGTTGTCCATCACGATCGTGTTCCACCCGCTCCGCATGCGACTGGGGGGTCGGCTGCCCCCATGGGCGGCGTCCGTGGTGGTCCTGGTCGCGGCCTACGTCCTGATCCTCGGCCTCACCCTGGCATTGCTGGTGTCAGCGGGCCGGATGGCCGCGCTGTTGACCGACTACACCTCCGAGATGAACGAGTTCGCCGCCGGGGTGGGCGACTGGCTCTCGGCCCGTGGTGTCGGGGACGCCCAGGCCGACGCCGTCGTGGGTGCCCTCGACATCGGGCGGCTGGTCGCTCTGACCACCTCGGTCCTGACCAGTGTCATCTCGGTCTTCTCGGGCCTGTTCTTCATCGTCGCGCTCCTGCTGTTCCTGGCCTTCGATTCCGCACACGCCCGGCGCCTGGCTGAGCACGCCCATCAGCACCGGCCGCATCTGGTCGATGCCCTGCGGTCGTTCACCGACGGCACCCGTCGCTACTTGGGCGTCTCCGCGGTCTTCGGCCTGATCGTCGCGGTTCTCGACACCATCGCGCTCTGGGCGCTCGGGGTGCCGGGGGCCTTCGTCTGGGGTGTGCTTGCTTTCGTCACCAACTTCATCCCCAACATCGGCTTCGTCATCGGGGTCGTCCCACCAGCCCTGATCGGGCTGTTGGAGGGCGGCCCGCGTCTGATGTTCGCCGTGATCGTGGTCTATTCAGTGCTCAACCTGGTCATCCAGTCGGTGATCCAGCCGCGGTACGTCGGCAACGCTGTGGGGCTGTCCACGACGCTGACCTTCCTGTCCCTGATCTTCTGGACCTTCGTCCTGGGGCCTCTGGGTGCCCTGCTCGCGGTGCCGATGAGCCTGTTGTGCAAGGCGCTGCTCATCCAGGCCAACCCGGAGACCCACTGGTTGGAGCCGCTGATCAGCGGGCATCCCCCCGACCCAGGCTGAAGCGTCCCATCGTGAGCGGCTCGCACCGGGCCTCAGCATTGCGGTCTAGTGGGAGCCGGCAGACATCGCAGGCCGTCGTACGCACCGGAAGCCGACGTGGCTCATGCCGGTGTCGATCATGAGCGGACGTCGGGCCGCCGGCCGGTAGCGCAGGCAGTAGCTGTCGGCGCACAGGTGCGAGCCGCCCTTGATGACCTTGCGCCCCACTCTGAACTGGGGCTGGGCCGGGTCGTAGCTCGCCTCGCGGTCACCCCCGCGCGGGTTCTGCGGAGCGCAGCACGGGCTGCCCGCGTCGTCTGGGTGGCGACTGCTCCACCAGTCGTCGGTCCACTCCCACACGTTCCCCGCCATGTCGTGGAGGCCGAAGCCGTTGGCCGGGAAGCTGCCGACGGGTGAGGTGCGCGTCCAGCCGCTCTCGCGGGTGCTTCGCCACGGGAAGTCCGGTCCGTCCCAGGTGTTGGCCATGATCGCGCCGTCCTGCCGACTGTCGTCGCCCCATGTGAAGCGAGCGCCTTCGAGCCCTCCTCGCGCGGCATACTCCCACTCGGCCTCGGTCGGAAGGGCAGCGCCAGACCACGCCGCGTAGGTCGCCGCATCCTCGTGCGCGACGTGCACCACGGGATGGTCCGACCGTCGCTTCACCGAGCTCCCAGGGCCCTCCGGCGCCCGCCATGACGCCCCTGGTGTCCAGGTCCACCACTGGCTCAGATGTCGAAGGTCGACGGGCCCGCTCGTCGGGGTGAACACCATGGACCCCGCCAGGAGATTGGCCACGGGAGCGCCCGGGTAGTCAGCCGGATCGAGTGGTCGCTCGGCCACGGTCAGGTAGCCCGTCGCGCGCACGAAGGCGGCGAACTGCGCGTTGGTGACCGGGTCCACATCGATGGTGAAGGCCCCGACCCGGACCCGGTGGACCGGTGCCTCCTCGGGATAGAACTCGTCGCTGCCCATGGCGAAGACGTCGCCCGGAAGGTCAACCGTGCTGCCACCCACGACTGTTCTCGCCCTGGCCGGCATCAGGAGCTCGCAACGCCTGCCCCGAGGGTCTCCTTCACCTTCAGCCCGTCTGAGTAGCAGCTGAGGTTGCTGATGCCGATGTCGTCACCCCACAGGATGAGGATGTTGGCGTGCTCGGCCATGCGAGTCTCCTGAGTCTGAGGAGCTAAGTGAATCCTCCGGGCATCGTGAAACTAGGACGGCGCAAGCTGCCGCTGCCTCACCTGATGCGGGTGAGGTCGCGGGAAGGTCACTCGTCACCGTGATCCCCCGTCCCAGGTGAGCGTCTCCGCAGCGTGATCGCGTCGGCGAGGCCAGGTTGATCGAGTTTGAACGAGTCCTTCAGCCTCAGGATCCACCGGTCCTCGGACCGGTCGAACTCGCGCCGATCGCGGCGCTCGCCACGAGTACTCCAGAGATGACCAGGCGCCACCGTCACGCGAGCGCCCGGTCGGAGCGGATCGTCGACGACACACTGGGAATGTCGCTTCCGCGCCGGACGTACGCCTCGTCCAAGTCGGGTGAGGCTCAGTTCAGTCACCCTGTTCGGGTGACGCGCCCGGATCGGCCCTGGGGCAAAGTCCGGCGAGACAGACCGGTGCCGTCGGCCTCGGCGTCGGCGTCGATGAGGAGGTCACCGTCATGCTCGGTCCGATCGAGGTGGTGGTCATCGCCTTCCCCGGCAGCCGATTCAAAGGCCAGATCCTGCCCGAGCTCTCCCGGCTCCTCGAGGCCGGCACGATCAGCATCGTCGACGGCCTGCTCGTCACCAAGGACACGGCCGGCAACACCACGTTCATGGAGATCGACGAGGCCGGCCCCGACGAGGACGTCGCCCGGCTCGCCGAGCTCTGCGATCGGTGCGAGGAGCTGATCTCGGATGACGACGTGGAAGAGCTCACTCAGGATCTCGAACCCGGAAGCTCGGTTGCGATCCTGGTGTTCGAGCACACCTGGGTCCGTCCCCTCCGTGAAGCCATCGTCGACGCCGGCGGAGTGCTCGCGGCCAACTTCCGAGTCCCACGGGAGGCCGTCGACGAGGTCGTGGCCGCCCTTGAGACAGCCAGCTGACCGAAAGGAACTCGAGATGCCTCGTCGCCGTATGGGAAGGCCCGGACTGGTCGGCACCATGGCTCGCACCGCCGTGATCACCGGGACGGCCACCGCTGTCTCGGGCAACGTGCAACGACGTCAGATGGGCCGCGCTCAGGCCGACGCAGAGCAGGCCCAAGCCATGGCTGCACCAGCCCCGGCAGCGCCACCGGCCCCAGTCGCGCCACCGGCCCCAGTCGCGCCACCGGCCCCAGCGACCGGAACCGACGACCTGGTCGCCCAGATCCAGAAGCTCGCCGATCTGAGGGCCGCCGGTCTCCTCGATGACGCCGAGTTCGCCGCCGCGAAGGCCCGCCTCCTGGGCTCGTGATCGCACGCCTGCTTGGAGCCCGTCAGCGACTCAAGACAGAGTGCTCACTCGACGTCCAGCACCCGCTGGTTTTTGATCTCGACGGCGAGCCGGGTCGTGTCGGCATCCGACCATCCGGCCGGGGGAAGGATCTCGGCCCAGGCATAGACCGGCTCCTGGCCGAACTGGTGGCCCTGGCCGGCCGGGACGTCGTTGGCGACGAGCTGGTCCGCCGCCAGCTGCACCATGGTCAGTCCAGGGATCCAGTGGATGGCCGGCGACACGGCACGGCCACGTGGCTCGCTCAGCCAGTCCGGGCGCTGCACGGCGAGTGACCAGTTCCACCATGTGATCGGGTCGTTGGCGTGCTGGAGGTAGCCGACCCGGGTGCCGGGCCACGGTCCCGGCGTGTCCCAGTCCTGCGGGCGGTCGGCGAACCGCACGATGGCGCCGGCATCGTAGAGCGGGAGCACCTCAGGGGTACCGCGGTCGCGTTCGGCGGTGAAGTGGCTCCACAGCTGGTTGTTGTTGGTCGGCCCGACGAAGAGAGCGCCGTCGGTGCGTGTGGCCAGGTCCTGCGCCCCGCTGAAGGCCGCTTCGCCGCCGAAGGAGCCCAGGCTCTCGCCGCTCACCACGAGCTTGGGTCGCGAGCCGACGGGCAGCTCGAGCCACCGGGCGTAGACCGCCTCGAACAAGAGGCGTCCCGCGTCCTGCGCGCGGTCACCGTCGACGAGGAATGACATCCAGCTGGGCAGGTAGGAGTACTGCATGCTGACCGTGGCGGTGTCGCCGCCCCACATGTACTCCAGGGCTCGCGCCTGGTTCTCGTTGACCCAGCCCCGGCCGGTGCCGGTGGCGACGTTGAGCACGGCACGGTCGAGTCCACCCAGACGTTCGAGCTCGTCGACGGCGCGTTGCGCTTCTTGAGCCAGCTCGATGTCACCGTCGGTGGAGACCCCGATGTAGGCCCGCACGGGCTGCTTGGCGGGTCGGCCGGTGAAGGCAGCGATGGTGCCCGCCGTGGGCGCATTCGAGATGAACACGCGTCCCTGTCTCCCGAGGCGCTCCCACGTCTCTCCCGAGTCGGGCCCGGCCGAGAGGCTGAGGCTGGTGGGCGCTGGGAGGTCGGTGGTGAACTCGTCGTTGATCGCCATGAACGTCGCGTCCAGGGTGCCGAGCAACCGGTCCGTGACGACCCCGGCCACCAGGAGGTAGGCCACCGCGGCCACGACGAGCCCGCCGATGACAGTCGCCACTCGGGCCGGCAGCAGCCGCTCGACGAGACGTGCCACCCGGCGACCAGCGGCCTTGAGCAACCGCGAGACGGCCAGCATCACCGCGACGAGCGCGAGCGCGATCAGGAGTGTTGTGAGGACGTCGCCGAGGCCGATCGGGTCGACGCCGACCTGCGCGCGCAGCGCGTTCTCCCAGCGTCCGTAGGACCACGCGACGAGGATCGTTCCGAGGAGGCCGATGACGCCGGTCACCCGCCAGGCGCGCTGCCGGAGCCGCCCAGTCAGCCGGCCTCCGCAGCTGCGCACGATCCAACCCAGGAGAGCACCGGTCCCGTAGCCGATCACAGCCACGAACGCGACGACGACGCCTTGGAAGACAGGGCTGCGGGGTAGCAGCGAAGGCGTGAAGGCGAGCCACGACAAGGCGAGCCCAACGACCACTGCGCTGAAGGGCGCGCGCAACTGGCTTCGCAGAGCGATGGCCGCCGAGCGCCCCCACGACTGTCGATCTCGAGGCATCCTGGTCGCGGGCCTCACCCAACCCGACTCGGTTCCTCTCACCAGTTCAGAGCGGTCGTCGTCGGTCGAATCCGAGGTCTCAGGATCCCTCGCCACACTCTGCACTCCCGCCCTCGACGTCTGCCCATAGCGAACCGGTGAAGTCGAACGGGAGCCTACGCGGACTGCCGCGGTACGACGCGCATCCAACGGCCGCCTCCGCCCAACTACAGTGCTCGGGAGGGGGTTGGCCCTCGCAAGACAGGTGGCGACCGCGACAAGCCCGGCTACGACGTGGAAGGTGGGTGGGCCACGTGGAGGTGTCGGCGCCGGTTCCCAACAGGTTCGTCTCCGGTGGTCGCCTCCCACGCCTTGGTGAGGTGTCAGAGCTCGTCAACGAGGCGCTCAGGCTCTACGCAGCCGTGGACGAGGGGCAGCTCTCCGACGTCTACCCGGCGCTCGTGGCGGCTGACCGTTCTCTGTTCGGCATCAGTGTCGTCTCGACCCTCGGAGAGTCGGTGGCCGTGGGCGACGCCGAGGTCCCCTTCACGATCATGAGCGTGGCCAAGCCGTTCGTGTTCGCCCTGGCCTGCTCGTCCCACGGGATCGAGTCGGTACGACGGCGGGTGGGGGTCAACGCCACCGGCCTCGCGTTCAACTCCCTGCAAGCGTTGGAGCGCGATCCGACGGCGCGCACGAACCCGATGGTCAACTCCGGTGCGATCGCCACCGCGTCACTGGTCCCCGGCGCGGGCCTCGAGGAGAAGTGGGCCGCTATCGAGGACGGTCTCTCGCGGTTCGCCGGACGACCGCTGAGCCTGGACCAGGACACGCTCGCGTCGGCGCTGTCGAGCAACCACCGCAACCGAGCCCTCGCCAACATGCTTGCGTCCGCTGGTGCGCTCGATGTCGACCCAGCCGAGGTCGTCGACCTCTACACCCGCCAGAGTTGTCTGTCGGTCACAGCCGTCGATCTGGCCACCATGGGAGCGACGCTCGCCGACGGCGGCGTGAACCCGGTGACGCGGGAGCGGGTCGTCGATGCCGAGATCGCCCACGCGACGCTGGCGGTGATGACGATCGCCGGCATGTACGAGACCTCCGGCGACTGGCTCTTCGACGTAGGCATGCCGGGCAAGAGCGGCATCAGCGGCGGGATCCTGACGGTCTCGCCCAGCAAGGGCGCTCTGGGCACGTTCGCGCCTCCCCTCGACGCGACCGGCAACAGCGTCCGCGGACAGCTCGCCGCCGCCACCTCGCACGCAGCCTGGGCCTGGACGTGCTGGCGTCGCGAGCCGAGACCGACCTCGCGGCTCGCTCCAATGGTGACGCGGTAGTGAAGGCGCGCGGAAGGCGCCCTAAGGGTGGCGCGGCGAGCGCGCCTACGACAGGCTCGGCACTGGAGGTGAGGGAGTGACGATGACCGGACATCCCGCGCGTGGACAGTTCGACCCCGTTCCGTCGGCCAGGGCCGATGTGACGGTCTCGGTGGTGACCGAGCTTCCCACGGTGGCTGACGCAGCGGCCCTGGCGGTACCTGTGGCGGAGGGGGCTGAGCCTCCACCGGACCTGGGCACCGATTCCGCCCAGCTCGCGCTCGCCGGGTTCACCGGACGTCCCGGTCAGACACTCGTGCTGCCCGCGCCAGACGGGCGGGCCCTGGTGGCGATCGGCATCGGGTCCGAGCGGACCGTCGACGCGACCCTGGTGCGCGACCTCGCGGCGAGCTTCGCGCGCGCGGTGCCGCAGCACACGAGCCTGGCAGTCGAGCTGCCCGCCGGGGCGATCTCCATCCCGCCCGCCGACTTCGCACAGGTGGTGGTGGAGGGTGTCCTGCTGGCGCGCTGGCGCTTCTTCGTCGGCAAGGGCGGTGAGACGCCCACGCTCACGTCGTTGCTGATCGTGGCGCCGGAAGCGATCGCGGACGACGTCCGGGCGGGGGCCGCGCGCGGCGCGACGATCGCCCGCGCGGCGAGCATCAGCCGAGACCTGTCCAACTGCCCGGCCACCACCCTGACCGCCGCCCGGATGGGTGAGGTCGCCGTCGAGCTCGGTCAGGAGGCAGGACTCGAGGTCGAGCTGTTCGGCGAGGAGCAGCTGATCGAGATGGGCTGTGGAGGGATCCTCGGCGTCAACCTCGGCAGCGTGGACGAGCCCCGCCTGATCAAGATGGCCTACCGGCCCGACAACCCGACAGGTCACCTGGCCCTGGTCGGCAAGGGCATCATGTATGACTCCGGCGGCATCAGCCTCAAGCCGAGCGACGAGTCGCACGCCCAGATGAAGAACGACATGACGGGCTCGGCGGCCATCCTCGGAGCGATGACCGCGCTGCGGGACCTCGGCTGCACCGCCGCGGTCACGGCCTACCTGTGCTGCACGGACAACATGCCCTCGGGCTCGGCGATGAAGCTCGGCGACGTCCTACGGATGCGCAACGGCGCCACGGTCGAGGTCCTCAACACCGACGCGGAGGGACGCCTGGTGATGGCCGACGGGCTCTGCCTCGCGGTCGAGGACGGGGCGGACGCCATCATCGACATCGCCACCCTGACCGGCGCCTGCCTGCGCACCTTCGGTGTCGACATCGCCGGCGTGATGGGCAACCACGCGGGGCTGATCTCGCAGGTCCAGGAGGCCGGGGAGGCTGCCGACGAGCCGGTGTGGGAGCTTCCGCTGCACCGGGCCTACCGCTCGCAGCTGGACTCCTCGATCGCCGACATGACCAACATGGGTGGGGTGAACGCCGGCTCGATCACGGCGGCGCTGTTCCTCGAGGAGTTCGTCTCGGGAGTCCCGTGGGCACACGTGGACATCGCCAGCACGGCTCAGCAACCAGCGGTGCGTACCTGGCGCAACAAGGGAGCGAGCGGCTTCGGCGCCAAGCTCCTCATCGAGGTGGCGACCCGCTTCGAGCTCCCGCACGGGCCGGTCCGATGAGCGCCGCGGAGGCCACGGCCGGCGACACCGGACAGAAGGGCTTCCTCGGCTGGATCGAGCGGGTCGGCAACAAGGTCCCGCACCCGGCGATCATCTTCCTGGGCCTGATCATCGGCGTCATCGTGCTCTCCGCGGTGATGGCCTGGGCCGAGGTGAGCGTCACCACCGAGGTGGCGGAGTCCCAGCCCCAGAGCGAGTCACAGGTCTACGACGACGCGGGCAGCTCGTACCCGTCGAGCGAGCGGCCCCCCGGTGAAGCGGTCCCCGACTACGAGATCAAGACGGAGACCATCGAGGCCCAGAGCCTGCTCAGCGGCGACGGGATCCGCTTCATCTTCACCACGGCCGTGCAGAACTTCAACGACTTCGGCGTGGTCGCGGTCATCCTCGTGGCCATGATCGGCGTCGGCGTCGCCGAGGAAGCCGGGCTGATCGCCGCACTCATCCGCAAGATGGTGCAGGTCGCGCCGGCGAGCATGATCACCTTCATCATCGTCCTGCTGGGCGGCATCTCCAGCGTCGCCTCCGACGCCGGCTACCTGGTGCTGATCCCGCTCGGTGCCGCCGCCTTCGTCAGCCTCGGACGGCACCCCCTCGCCGGCATCGCGGCGGCCTACGCCGGCGTCAGCGCCGCGTTCTTCGTCAACATCCTGATCACCCCGGCCGACGGCATCATCACCGAGGTCACCAACGAGATCATGGGTGGAGCAGCACCCGGTGCCGACCCGTTGAACGTCACCCAGAACCTCTACTTCTCGATCGCCTCCACCCTCTTCACCGCCCTCGTGATGACGGTCCTGACCGAGCGGTTCGTCGAGCCCCGGCTCGGGAAGTGGGACCCGGCCGAGCGACCGGCGGGGGCAGTGGTCGACCACGTCCCGAGCGGGGACGAGCTGTCCCACGAGTCGCGCGGGCTTCGGCTGGCAGGCATCTACACGCTGGTCGCGGTCGCGAT
Organism: uncultured Actinomycetota bacterium; assembly: GCA_963802315.1. Taxonomy (GTDB): domain Bacteria; phylum Actinomycetota; class Actinomycetes; order Propionibacteriales; family Nocardioidaceae; genus Nocardioides. The sequence continues at coordinate 2,547,606 of CAWDIF010000001.1, read as the reverse complement.
CGTCTCGGCACTCACGTTCATCCCCGACGCCCCGCTCCGCAACCCCGAGACCGGCGAGATCTTCGGCAACTCGCCGTTCATGTCCAGCCTGCTCTTCATCATCTCGATGCTGTTCCTCGCGGCCGGGCTCGGCTACGGCAAGGGCGCTGGGAGCCTCACCGGGGCCACCAACGTCATCAACGCGATCGTCAAGACCTTCAACGGCCTGGGCGGCCTGATCTTCCTGATGCTGCTGATCGCGCAGTTCATCGCCTACTTCAACTACTCCAACATCTCCAACATCGCCGCCACCAAGCTGGCGGATCTGCTCGGCCAGGCGGAGATCGGGGCGCTGCTCGCTGCTGGTCCTCTTTGTGCTGCTGGTGTTCGTGATCGACCTGATCATGCCCGGCGTCATCCCCAAGTGGGCCATCATCGCGCCGATCTTCATCCCGCTCTTCTACAACCTCGGGATCGCCCCTCAGACAGTGATCGCGGCCTACCGCGTCGGCGACGGACCGGTCAACGTGATCACCCCACTGATGGTCTATCTGCCCTTCATCATCCTGGTCTGCCAGCGCTACCGCGCCAGCTCCGGCATGGGGACCGTGGTCTCGATGATGATCCCCTACACCGTCGTGGTGCTCGTGACCTGGCTCCTGTTCTTCGTCGGCTGGTACCTCGTCGAGATCCCATGGGGCCCCGGCTCCCCGGTCCACCTCGAGTAGGGCCGCGCGAGTGGAGGATTCGACCACCGCGCTGGTGGTCCTGGCGGTCGTGGTCGCGCTGTTCATCTGGAATCGCCTGCCGGTAGGCGCCGTGGCCATCATGGCCGGCCTCGGCCTGTGGGCCACCGGCCTGGTGTCGGCCGAGGAGGCGGTCGCGGGGTTCGGTGACCCGGTCGTCATCTTCATCGCCTGCCTCTTCGTCGTCAGCGAGGGCATCGACGCCACCGGTGTGACCACCTGGGCGGGCCGCAGGCTCATGGAGCAGACCGGCACCAGCCGGACCCGCGTGACGGTCGCGGTCAGCCTGCTCGCGGCCCTGCTGACCTCGCTGATCACCCTCAACGGTGCGGTCGCAGCGCTGCTTCCGCTCCTGGTGATGGTGGCCTACCGGATCGGTATGGCGCCGTCCCAGCTCCTGATGCCGGTGGCCTTCGCCGGCAGCGCCGGAGGTCTGCTCTTCCTGATGAGCAGCCCGGTCAACCTGATCGTGTCCGAAGCCGCCGACGAAGCGGGGGCCGGTCCGTTCTCCTTCTTCGCCTTCTCGCTCGTCGGCATCCCGTTGCTTCTGGGGACCGTCGCGATCTCGCTCGTCGTCGGCCCGCGCGTCCTGCCCAGGGTCAAGCCCGAGCACGCACCCCCCGACCTCGGTCAGTACGCCGACACGCTCGAGGCCCAGTACCAGTTCAACGACGGCTTCTACCGGCTGCGCGTGCGGTCCAGGTCGGAGCTGATCGGTCGGTCGATCACCGAGCTCGGAGGCCCCGACGGGGTGCGGGTGGTCGCCGCCGAGTCCTCCACCGGGACACCGCGGCTCGACCACGTTCACGACGACGACGTGCTGATCGTGACCGGGACCGCGCACGAGGTCACCCAGTTCGCGCTGGACCACGGCCTGGCGATCAGCATGGTCGGCTCCGGGAACGCCGAAGACCTGCTCACCAGGGAGGCCGGGGTCGCCGAGGTGGTGGTGCCACCCCGGTCGAGCCTCGTCGGCGAGATCGTCTACCCCGGCATGAAGCGGCAGCACGACCTGGTCATCCTCGCCGTCCAAAGACAGGGCAAGGACCGTGGCCTGGGGCCGGTGGAGCTCGATGCCGGCGACTCGATCCTGCTCCACGGGCGCTGGTCCGCACTGGACCAGCTGAACCGGGACCGCGACGTCCTGCTGGTCGACGCACCGGACATCGTGCGCCGTCAGGCAGTGCCGTGGGGTGCCAGGGCGACGTCGGCCGTGGCCATCCTGGGTCTCCTGGTCGTGATGCTGGCCAGCGGGCAGGTGCCACCCGCGATCGCCGGTCTGATCGCGGCCGTCGCGATGGTCCTGGCCCGGGTCGTCACAGCGGCGCAGGCCTACCGGGCCGTGTCGTGGCAGACGGTCGTGCTGGTCGGGGCCCTGATCCCGCTGTCGACGGCGATGTCGACGAGCGGGGCCGCGGACCGGATCTCCTCGGTGCTCATCGATGCCGTCGGGTCCGGCCACCCCATCTTCCTGCTGGCTGCGATCTTCGCCCTCACCGCCGCCCTCGGCCAGGTGGTGAGCAACACCGCGACGGTGCTGGTCGTGGTGCCGATCGCGGTATCCGCCGCCGAGGCCACGGGTACGTCGTTCCACGCCGTCCTGATGGTCGTCGCGATCGCTGGTTCGGCGGCCCTGCTCACCCCGATCTCCACCCCCGCGAACATGATGATCATGAGCCCCGCCGGCTACCGGTTCGGCGACTACTGGAAGCTCGGGCTGCCCGTGATGGTGTGGTGGCTCGTCGTCGCGCTCGGGGTCGTCCCGGTGGTGTGGAAGCTGTGAGGCTGTTGCCGAGGAGAGACTGACACCGTCGAGGCGCACGAGCGTGCCGAGGCGTGGCGCGCAAGGTGTGCGACAGGATCGTGCCTGTGACAACAGAGCCCGCGAGGAAGCATCCGCCGTCAGGTGCCGCTCGAGGCCCAGTTCGCCGGTGGCTCGGCGACCATCCGGACGACGTCATCGATGTCTTCGTCTATGTGGTGGTCCTCAACCTCGCCATCGAGTACGTGCCCGCGATCATCAGCGAGAGCTTCACTCTCTCGCTGCTCACCGCGCTCCTCCTCAAGATCAGCCTGGAAGTGGTGATCCTGCTCAAGAGCTACGTCGTCGCCGGCCTGCGTGCGGCCAGCACAAGGCGGGCGAAGGTGGTCATTGGCGCCACGCTTGTGGGTGGTTGCCGCAGGCAGCAAGTTCGTCGTTCTCAAGTTGGTCGCAGTCATCTTCGGTGACGCGGTCAGCCTCGGCAGCTTCATCCCCGTGACGCTGCTGATCGTCGCGCTTCTGATCTCCAGGGGCGCCGTCAGACGGCTTCTCGATCCTCCTCAGCTGGGAGGTTGACGCCGTCACACGGCGCCGGCGCGAGACTCACCCGCAGCGGGTTGGCCGGCGCGCTGGGAAGCGGCCTGTCGTGTCGATGACACCGGCATCGAGACAGGACCCGCAGGCCCTCTGCCGCCGCCTGGCGGTTCTGGATCTCGGTCGTAGCCGTCGTCGCTCCCATCGTCGCTGGACTCGTCCCACGCCGGCTCGTCCCGGAGGCTGAGCGGGTTGCGCCGGCCAGCCCCTGGCTCTCGGGCAGCCGCGTGCAGTAGAACTGGCACCACCCTGGTGGTGGTTCCCCACCGGACCGGGCGGGGCCGAGGCACTGCCCACCACTATCGCCAGACTCCCGTACTCCTTGTGCGTTCCTTCTGAGAGGTCAGACACCGTGGAAGCAGCAGTAGCAGCATTCGTCGCGATCCTGGACGGACAGGACCCCTCCGACTTCACCGAGCTGCTCGCCGCGGATGCGGTTGTGTGGCACAACAACGATGGCGTGGACCTGCCTGCAGGGGACTCCCTGGCCGGGATCGCGATGCTGCGTTCGCTGGTCGATGACCTGACCGCCCATGTCATCTCCGAGGATGTCGTGCCGACCGGAGTCGTGGCCCGCATCGAGCTGCGCGGCACGGTGAAGTCCAGCGGCAACGCGTTCTGCGCGCGCCTGGCGGACTTCTTCACCGTCGTGGACGGCCGACTCACCCGAATCGACGAGTACGTCGACCCGTCCATCCGCGTCCAGCTCGGCCTCTGAGCCCTTGTCCCAATCCGCCGACTACGTGGTGGTGGGTGCTGGCAGTGCCGGCGCGATCGTGGCCCGTCGCTTGGCTGACTCCGGGGCGTCGGTCATCCTGGTGGAGTCGGGCCGGCGCAACCGCTCTTCGCTCGTGCGCACCCCCGGTCTCGTCGGGCCGATGCATACCGTGGCCCGCATCCAGCGCCGCGTGACCTGGCAGCGCGAGAGCGTCAGACAACCGCACGCGCTCGGCCGTCGCTTCCCGCAGATCCACGGACGGGTGCTCGGCGGCACGAGTGCGGTCAACGGCATGGCCTTCGTGCGGGGGCACCGCCAGAACTTCGACGACTGGGCCGCGGACGGCGCCACCGGCTGGACACACGCCGACGTCCTCCCGTACTTCCGCCGGTTGGAGACCTTTGAGGATGGTCCGAGCCACTGCCGAGGCGGCAGTGGACCCATCCAGGTGACCCGCGTGCGCGACCGCGCCCCTGCCACGGAGGGCTTCCTGGGGGCGCTCAGCAGCGTGACCGGCGTCCAGCGCAACGACGACTACAACGGCGCCGAGCAGGAGGGTCCCGCCATCGTCCAGCAGAGCGTCCTGCGTGGCCAGCGGCAGAGCACCGCGGCCTGCTACCTGGACGACGCGCCGAGCAACCTGCAGTCGACCACCGGACGTACCGTCCAGCGGGTCCTGGTGCAACAGGGACGCGCGATCGGCGTGGAGGTGCGCACCCGGTCGGGCATCGAGCAGATCTATGCTCACCGGGAGGTCGTGCTGAGCGCCGGGACGTTCGCTTCGGCCCAGCTGCTGATGCTCTCCGGCATCGGGCCCGCCGCCCATCTCAGCTCGCTGGGCATCGATGTGGTCAGCGACCTACCCGTGGGTGACAACCTCCAGGACCACGTGTTCATGCCACAGGCCTTCTCGGTCACAACCGGCCGGCTCGTCACACCCGGCCGGTTCGCCCGCACGCTGATCCGTGAGCGGGTCTCCCCCGACTCGACGTGGCTCGCCCAGACCCCCTTCGAGGGGGTGGCCTTCGTGCGTTCGCCCCACGCGGGCGCGGTCCCGGACGTCCAGCTGTTTGCGATGCCCTTCAGCCGGCAGGCCCCACACGAAGCGCCCTTTCCCGCGATGACCATTCTCAGCATCCTGATGTATCCGCGCAGCCGGGGGACGGTGCGGCTTGCTTCCACCGATCCCGACGTGGCACCTCTCATCGACCCCAACTACTTCGCCGAGCCCAACGACGTCGAACTACTGGTCTCGGCGATGTCGCTCGTGCGCGAAGCGATGGCGGACGCGAGCCTCGCCAAAGTCGTCCGCGGTGAGCTCGAGCCCAGTCGATCCCGGACCGGTGCTGCTGCGCTGGCCCACGATGTCCGTGAGCGCGCGGCCGTGATCTTCCACCCCGTGGGGACGTGCCGTATCGGCACCGACGAACGAGCCGTCATCGATCCACAGCTGCGGGTCATCGGCGTGGACGGGCTGCGCGTCGCGGACGCGTCGGTGATGCCGACGATCACCGGCGGCAACACCAACGCCCCCGCCATGATGATCGGAGAGCGCGCGGCCGACCTCATCCTGCATTCAGGGTCCGCGTCATGACCGTCAACGTCGACGTCGCGGTCATCGGCGCCGGGATCTCCGGCGTAGGCGCCGCAATCAAGCTGCTCGAAGCCGGAGTCGACGACTTCGTCGTGCTGGAGAAGGGGACCTCGATCGGTGGCGTCTGGCGGGACAACACCTACCCCGGCTGCGCGTGCGACGTCCCGTCGATCCTCTACTCGTACTCGTTCGCCCCCAACCCGCACTGGAGCCGCTCGTACGCAGGACAGGCCGAGATCCTGGCCTACCTGCAGCTCACTGCCGAGCGGCATGGCGTCCTGGCCAAGGTGCGATTCGGCGTGGAGGTCCTGGGCGCGCGATGGGACCCGGCGACCTCCCGCTGGCGGCTGACGACCACCCAGGGCGACGTGGCAGCCCGCTCCCTGATCGCGGCCGCCGGCCCGTGGCATCAGCCCAACGTCCCCGACGTACCGGGGCTGGAGTCCTTCCCCGGACCGGTGTTTCACTCCTCCCGCTGGGACCACGACGTCGAACTGGTCGGCAAACGCGTGGCCGTCATCGGCAACGGCGCGTCGGCGGTTCAGTTCGTTCCGGAGATCGTCGCCCAGGTCGCCGAGCTGCACCTTTTTCAACGCACTCCCCAATGGGTGCTGCCCAAGTCCGATCGGAGCGCCACCGCACGGCGGACTCGGATAGCCGCCCGCATCCCGGGCGCGCACCAAGCGACCTGGTACAGCAAGCATCTGCGTATGGAGCTGGTGGGCCTGCTGTTCCGGCACAGGCTGCTGCAAGGCCTGCTGCGAGCGGCGGGAGCCAAGAACATCCACGCCGGGATCGAGGATCCCGCACTCAGGGAGGTCTTGACGCCTTCGTGGGACGTCGGCTGCAAGCGGCTGCTGATGTCGAACGACTACTACCCGGCGCTGGCCCGTCCCCATGTCGTCGTCCACCCGACGGCACTGACGACCGTGCGGGACGACACGGTGGTGGGCGCCGACGGAACTGAGGTGCAGGTCGACGTCCTCATCTTCGCCACCGGCTTCAAGATCCTCGACATGCCCATCGCGCGACGCATCCGCGCGGCCTCCGGGAGCTCGCTCGCCCAGCAATGGCAGGGCAGCCCACAGGCCTACCTCGGGACGACCGTCACCGGCTTCCCCAATCTCTACCTGCTGTTCGGCCCCGGTCTGGGTGCGGTCACCTCCGGGTTCTTCATCGTCGAGTCCCAACTGCGCCACATCATGCGCGCCCTGGCCCACCAGCGGGTCGCTCAGGTGGATGTCGAGGTGCGTGCCGCCGCGCAGCAGCGTCACAACGACGAACTTCAGTCAGCCCTACAGACGAGCGTCTACAACGCGGGCGGCTGCCGCAGCTATTTCCTCGACGCCAACGGCCGCAACAGCTTCTCCTGGCCGTGGACCGCGGCCAGACTGCGCAGGCAGCTCGACAGTCTCGACCTGCGCGACTATGTCAGCGTTCCGTCGTCGTCGATAGCGCCGGACCGAGCAACGGCCGACGACTGCTGAATCTGCGGCCCCTACCCTGACGCAGGCGTACCTCGCATGTCAGCCGCGCCGCAGCACCAACCGGTGGACGAAGGCCAGCTTGCGTGCCACCGGGTCTGGGATCGCGAAGGGGTAGAGGTCGTCGTGGCCCATCGCCCGATTGATCCGGTTGAAGAAGAGGGACAGGAGCCGCCAGTCGTCAAGGATCCGTTCAACCGGGCGGTCCCGGTAGTCCTGACCCGGCACGAGGTCTTCGACAAGGACCTCCGGCACCCGGTCAGCCCGGAGGACCAGACCTCCGGACGCTGCAGTGCTCAACGTGCCCTGGATGTGCAAGTAGTGGGCGAAGCACTCCGCGAAGTCCTCCCACGGGTGCATGGTCGCGTACTCGGAGATGTATGTCGTCTGCCAGCCCGCGGGCGGTCCCATTCGGTAGTGACGGTCGATGGCGTCGGGGTACGACGCTCGCTCATCGCCGAAGAGGCGTCGGCAGTGCTCGAGCAAGGTCTTGTCCCCGGCGGACTCCACCAGGATCCACTGGTAGTAGTGCCCGACCTCGTGTCGGAAGTGGCCGAGCATGGTCCGGTAGGGCTCCCCCAGCCGCACCCGCATCGACTCGCGGTAGTCGGCAAGCGACTCGACCAGGTCGATCGTGATGATGCCGTTCGCGTGCCCGATCATCACAGGTGTGTTCGCGGTCCGCGACGACAACAGATCAAAGCCGAGCCCGCCCTCGCGTTCGTGCCAGCCGACCACCGGCAGCCCGATCTCGTGGAGCTGCACCAGCAGCCTCCGCAGGTCGACCGCTGCGGTGGCGAGCTTCTCCCAGGCCATCGTGTCGTCGGCGTCCGGCTGCCTCCGGATCAGCCGGCAGGCAGCGCAGCGGGCAGTCTCCTCGTCGTCGGGGAGCAGCCAGTTGCAGCCCCAGGCCCGGTTCGAGCAGACCACCCAGGTCCGTCCGTGTAGAACCACGCCCTCCCTGCCGACCGCCAGCATGGAGCTTGACTCGCGGTGGAAACCCAGGGGCGTCAGGCACTGCGCGCATTCGAGGATCTCGAGGAACGCGACGCCGTGGCAGGTAGGACAGGTCATCAGACGCACGTGCACAACCTAGGGCGCACGCAACGCCGACGAAGTGGAGGCTCTGACGGCAGACCCCACTAGCATTGACGCAGGTACAAGGCTCGCGCAGGCGTTCGAGTGACTGACATCTGACATGGCGGACGCAGGTTGGCCGCGCACTAGCAAAATGCCGCTAGGACAACCTTGGGGACCGTCCCTTGAAGGAAAGAGCCGATATGGACCCCGCGATCCCGGTCGGGCAGCCGCAAGAGCAACTGCCGCCGGGCGCCGCTAGCCGGCCTGAACCGTGTGCCCTGGTGATCTTCGGGGCCTCCGGGGATTTGACCACTCGCAAGCTGCTTCCGGCGATAGAGCGCTTGGCCACCTTCAACCGGGTGCCCGAAGAGCTGGCCCTGATCGGAGTGGCTCGCAGCGTGATGTCCGACGATGAGTTCCGGGGGCTCTGTCGAGATGCAGCATCGCGTACTGAACTTCCCTCAGACGCCTGGGAACGTCTGGTGTCTACTGCGCGCTATGTCAGCGGCGGGTACGACGACCCGAGCACATACGAGGCCCTGGCTCAGGTGCTGCGAGAGAGCGACGAGACTTTGGGCACTCGCGGCAACCGCGCCTACTACCTGGCAACCCCGCCCAATCTCTTCGGCACCATCGCCACGAGCCTGGGCAAGGCCGGCTTGGACGAGGGTGCTGACGGCGGCTTCTCCCGTTTGGTCATCGAGAAGCCATTCGGCTGGGACGAGGCGTCGTCTCGGGAGCTGTATGCGGAGATCTCGCCGGTCTTCCAGGAGAGCCAGGTTTTCCGCATCGACCACTATCTGGCCAAGGACACCGTCCAGAACCTCTTGGCACTGCGGTTCGCCAACTCGATCTTCGAACCGATCTGGAACCGCACGTGGGTGGACCACATCCAGGTCACGGTGGCCGAGACACTCGGAGTCGGACAGCGCGGTGGCTTCTACGAAACAGCCGGCGCGATGCGCGACATCGTCCAAAACCATGTCCTGCAGGTGCTTTCTCTCTTTCTCATGGAGCCTCCTACCTCCTTCCATCCAGAAGCCATTCGCGATGAGAAGGTCAAGCTCCTTCGCGCGGTCAGATCCTGGCTAACCCCCGAGGAAATCGACGCCAACACCGTGCGCGGCCAATACACCCGCGGCGGCACGCGGGACAATCTGATGGCGGGCTACCGAGACGAGTCTGGCGTCGACCCGCTCAGCACCACTGAGACCTTCGTAGCGATGCGCCTGTTGGTCGACAACTGGCGATGGGCCGGCGTGCCGATCTACGTCCGCACCGGCAAGCGGCTGCCGCGTCGGGTGACCGAGGTGGTCATGCATTTTCTCAAGCCGCCGCAGTTACCGCTGTTTCCCACCAATGAGTCCAGCCGCCAGCCCGATGCCCTCATCGTCAGGGTGCAACCGGAGGAATCGCTCAGCCTGCACTTCGGTGCGAAGGTTCCCGGTCTGTCGTTCGACATCCGCAAAGCATCGATGGACTTCCAGTACGGCGCTGGCTTCGACGATCACTACCCCGAGGCGTATGAACGCGTCATCCTTGATGCGCTGCGAGGAGACCCCACCCTCTTCATCCGCGGTGACGAGGTCACTCGCTCCTGGCGCATCGTCGACCCGATCCTGGAGCACTGGGCGCAGGATCGCGCGCCAATTCCCCTCTACGAAGCGGCCACGTGGGGTCCGCAGGAGTCCACGGCCCTACTCGCTCGCGAGGGCCATGAGTGGCGCAACGACTGACGAGCGTCCAGCATCAGCCCGCAACCTAGCGGCACCTCTCGTCCGGTACGTAGGGAGACCATGTGCCATCCGTTGGGTCAGGACACACCGGGGGTCGGCGAGGCCACCACATGCTGCGCAGCTACGACGCCGGCGTTCGGACCGCCGAAGTAGGCGCGGAACCGGTTGACTGTCAATATAATGGAGAATAATCTCAGTTATATGAGAACTGAGGCGCCGCTCCTCGCTCCGATCTTCCGGTCGGACGGTCAGGCGCGCCTGCTCTCCACCTTGGTGCTCACCGGCGACGAACTGAGCATCACCGATCTGGCCAAGCGGGCCGGCCTGGCCTACCCGACCGTGCACCGCGAGATTGCGCGTCTGGTGGACGCTGGCATCCTGAGCCAGCGACAGGTGGGCCGCACGAAGCTGATCCGCGCCAACGGCGAGAGCCCGCTGGTGGACCCGTTGCGCGAGATCCTCACGGTCGCAACCGGCCCGGTGGTGGTCCTGGCCGAGGAGCTTGCCCGCATCGACGGTATCGAGTCAGCGTTCCTCTACGGCTCCTTCGCCGCCCGGATGCTCGGGGAGGCCGGTCCGGCACCGCACGACATCGACGTCATGGTGCTCGGTGAGCCCAACGTGGACGCGGTCTACGAGGCGTGCGCGCGAGCCGAGGCCGCGGTGCACCGTCCCGTGAACCCGACGATCCTCACCCCTGAGGAGTTCGCCGCGCCCTCCGGGTTCCTGGACAACGTGCGCAGCGGCCAGACGGTCGCCGTGATCGGGGACCTGCCGTGGCGCTGACTCCGCACCCTCCAGCAGGCGACGGTCCTCGCCTTGGTCGAGGCCGACGTCTCGATGTCTGCCGCAGACCTCGCGCGTGCGACCTCGTTCCTGCGCCAGGCCGAGGAACGCCTGGACCAACTGCCACTCTCCCAGTGTCGTGGTCAGTACGGCATCGCTTACGACGCCTGCCACGACACGGGGGAGGCGTTGCTGGCGGCCTACGGCTTCAGGACGACCAACGGGCCCGGCCAGCACGAGGCGCTCGGCCGCTATCTGCGTGCCGTCTTCGACTAGCCGCCCGCGGACAAGGCCGCGCGAGAGTTCGACCGCCTGCGTCGCGCTCGCAACCAGGACCGCTACGAGGCGAAGCCGGTCGGTGCCGCAGCGACCGAGAAGGCCGAGCAGGTCGCTCGAACGCTGTTAGACGCCGCCCTCGCCAGAGGGCTCTCGTCGTGACTCTGACACGAAGATTCACTCCAGCGGGGTGGGTCTTCGTGTCAGGGCGTTTCAGGATGCGTGGTCGAGGGTGACGCGGTAGCCCATGGCTTCGAGTTGTCCGATCGCTCGTTTCTTGGCGCGGTCGGGGTGGAGCCGGGTGAAGAAGTCGCCGCCGGGGTCCTCGTAGAGGGTGCCGGTGGTGCCCATGTGCCAGATCGCGATCAGCATGGCGTGCTGAACCGCGACGTTGGCCTTCATCGGTCCGCGTCGTGCAGCGATGCGGCGGTACTTGGCGTTGAGGTACGTGCCGGGGTGCTGCCCGCAGACCATCGCGGCCGCACCCAAGGCCCCTTGCAGGTAAGGGTTTCCGGGTCGGGTGCGGCTGGACTTGACCTTCCCGGCCGATTCGTTGCTCCCCGGCGTTGTCCCGGCCCACGACGCAAGATGGTTGGCGGTGGGGAACCGGGTCATGTCCGCGCCGGTCTCGGCCACGATCACATCGGCGGTCAGGACACTGACCCCCGGGATCGTGCAGATCAGGTGATGGAACCCCTGAAAGGGCTCCATCATCACCTCGATCCGTGCGGTGAGCTGGCTGATCGCGTCGGTGTGCCGGTCGATCAGGTCCAGATGAACCCGCGCGAGGAAACCGTGATGCTCGGTGAACCGCCCGTTCAACGCCTCGGTCAGTTCGGGGATCTTGCGCCGGAGTCGTCGCTTGGCCAGATCCGCTAGCGCTTCGGGATCGTGGTCGCCGGTGATCAACGCTTCCAGCATCGCCCGACCCGAGACCCCCATGATGTCGGAGGCAACACTGGACAGTTTGATCCCGGCGTCCTCGAGCAGCTTCTCCATCCGCTGGACCTCACGTCCGCGTTCACGGGTGATCGCAGTCCGCGCCCGGGTCAGATCCCGCAGCTGCCGGATCGGTTCAGGTGGCACGAAGGATCCACGGACCAGCCCGTGAGCGCCGAGCTGGGCCAGCCAAGTCGCATCAGCAACGTCGGTTTTGCGGCCCGGCAGCGTCTTGACGTGCCGGGCGTTGACCAGCATTACCTCCACATCGGGCAGGTCTTCGAGGAGGTAGTAGAACGGCTTCCAGTAGTCCCCGGTTGCTTCCATCACCACACACGTGACCTGCTCACCGGCCAAGTGCTCACGTAGCGCGAGGATCTGACTGGTCATCGAGGACCACGTCGTGACCGTCTCGACCGTCTTGCGGCGACCCACCCCAGCAACCCTGACGCAAACCTTGGCGTCCCTCTTCGAGACATCCATCCCCGCACAGCGGGGGTGCACCACTTCCATCAGCTCTACCTCCTCGTGACCGGACAACGGGTGTCCGTCGCGGGAAGGGCAGGGAGAAATCGGAAGTCTGACACTCGGGCTCGATGGCACCAATCCACGGTTCCCGTGGAAGCCCTCCACCACCATGCTGACCTACAGGCTCACAGGCACCACAGATGAAACGGGGTCGACCACGACGGACCCAACAAGAATCCGCCCGACCCACCGCGGACCGCAAGCAGAACGCGGCGCCGAATCTTCGCACCCCATGGTGCGCCTCGGCGCCGCGTTGCTGACCTGCGAAAACCTGGTGGAGCTGAGGGGACTCGAACCCCTGACCCTCTGCATGCCATGCAGATGCGCTACCAGCTGCGCCACAGCCCCAGGTGTTGCCCTCAGGTGGAAGCCCCTCAGGCAACTCGCGGAATCTTAGCCAACGGGTCGGCGACCGGCTAATCGGCCACGCGGTTGAAGGCCGCCAGCCGCAGGTGTCCGGTCTCGGGATGGTGGCCTAGGACGGCCCAGCCGCAGTTGTCCAGCGCCCGCAGGCTCTGGAAGCCGTCGTCGGGCCAGCCGAGCAGGGCACCGATGGCCACGCGAATCGCAGCGCCATGGCCGACCGCGACGGCGCGCTCGTCGGGGCCGAGCGTCGCTAGCAGCTCGCCGAGCACCTCGAGCATCCGGGCGCGGACGTCGGCGACGGACTCGGCACCGGGCGCATCGTCGTAGTAGCCCTGGCGGAACAGCGCGAACTCCTCGGGCGCAATCGCGGCGTACTCCTGGTGGGTCAACCCTTGCCGCTCCCCCAGGTCGAACTCACGCAGCCGCGCATCGTAGGTCGGCTCGAGGCCGGTCCTCGCAGCGAGGTACGACGCCGTGTCGCGCGCGCGGAGGAGGTCTGAGCTCCAGAGCAGCGTCGGCCGCGGCATGGCCAGCGCGTCGGCGGCCGCCGCGGCCTGCTCGCGCCCGCTGTCGTCGAGCTCGGCGTCGAGCTGGCCCTGGACGCGTCCCTCGTGGTTCCAGGCGGTCCGGCCGTGCCGGAGCAGGACGAGCTCAGCCACGACCGGACGTGACGTCCGCTGGCAGCTTGATGGTCGGGCAGTCCCGCCACAGGCGCTCGAGCGCATAGAACTGGCGCTCCTCCTCGTGCTGGATGTGCACGACGATCTCGCCGTAGTCGATGAGGACCCAGCGCCCGTCGCGCTCGCCCTCACGTCGGTGCGGCTTGGCGCCGATCTCGCGGAGCCTGTCCTCGACCTCGTCGACGATCGCCTTGACCTGCCGGTCGTTGCTGCCCGAGGCGATGAGGAACGCGTCGGTGATCGCGAGCTGCTCGCTCACATCGAACGCGATGATGTCGGTAGCCAGCTTGTCCGAGGCTGCGCGAGCCGCCGCGGTGACGAGCTCGACGGCGTGGTCGGTGGCGGTCACGTGCCGTCCTTCACTGGGCGGAGTCCTTGTCGTAGAGGCGGTGCTTGACGATGTACTGCACCACGCCGTCCGGGACGAGGTACCAGACCGGTTCACCGCGGCGGGTGCGCTCCCGGCAGTCGGTCGACGAGATCGCGAGGGCCGGGATCTCGACCATGCTCACCCGGTCGGACGGAATGTTCGACAGGGTCTCGGGATCCATCTCGTGCCCCGGCCGCGTCACGCCCACGAACTGAGCCAGGTCGAACAGCTCCTCGGGCGAGCGCCACGTGAAGATGTCGGCCAGCGCGTCGGCGCCGGTGATGAAGTAGAGATCGTTCGCGGGGCCGGCGGCCCGCAGGTCCCTCAAGGTGTCGATCGTGTAGGTCGGCCCCTCCCGGTCGATGTCGACGCGGGAGACGGTGAAGCGCGGGTTGGACGCCGTCGCGACGACGGTCATGAGATAACGGTGCTCGGCGGGCGAGACGACCCGGTCCGACTTCTGCCACGGGTCGCCCGTCGGCACGAACACGACCTCGTCGAGGTCGAACCACGCCTGGACCTCGGAGGCCGCGACCAGGTGGCCGTGGTGAATGGGGTCAAATGTGCCGCCCATGACGCCGACCCGGCGCCGGCGGTCGAGAGGACTCAGCACCGGAGGGCGCTCAGGAGTGCTCGCGTCCGGCTCCGAAGGCGATGAGCACGAACATCAGTCCGAACAGGATGGACAGCGCCAATCCGCCGATGCCGTAGCTCAGCGCGTGGTTGACCTCGTGCTCGGCCTCCTCGGCGGCGAGGATGGCGACAACGGAGAGCGACATGCGCTCACCCTACCGGCCTGGGCTCGGCTCAGCGGATGTGGCCGTCCCCCACGACGACGTACTTCGTCGACGTCATCTCGGGCAGGCCCATGGGTCCGCGGGCGTGCAGCTTCTGGGTGCTGATGCCGATCTCCGCACCGAACCCGAACTCGCCGCCGTCGGTGAACCGGGTCGAGGCGTTGACCAGCACAGCGGCGGAGTCCACGGCCGCCGCGAAGTGGCGCGCGGCACCCTGGTCCTCGGTGACGATGGCGTCGGAGTGACCGCTGGAGAAGAGCCTGATGTGAGAGATCGCGGACTCGAGGTCGGGTACGACGGCCGCGGAGATGTCGAGGGAGAGGTACTCGGTCTCGTAGTCCTCGTCGGTCGCCTCGACTACCCCGTCGTGGGCCGCGAAGACCTCGTCGCCGTGGATGGTCACGCCGGCGGCCTGGAGGGCCGCGACCACCCGTGGCACGAACACGTCGGCGATCTCCGCGTGGACCAGCAGAGACTCGGCGGCGTTGCAGACGCTGGTCCGGTGGGTCTTGGCGTTGATGACAATGGCGAGCGCCTTGTCGAGATCGGCCGCGCGGTCGACGTAGACATGGCAGTTGCCCACCCCCGTCTCGATCACGGGCACCATCGACTCCTCGACGACGCTGCGGATCAGGCCTGCGCCGCCGCGCGGGATCAGCACGTCGACGTAGGCCCGGGCCCGCATCAGCGCCTTGACCGAGTCGTGGGAGTCTCCGGGGACGAGCTGGACCACGTCGGGCTCGAGCCCCGCGGACTCAGCCGCGTCGCGCAGCACGGCCACGATGGCCCGGTTGCTGGCCGAGGCGCTCGAGCTGCCTCGGAGCAGCACGGCGTTGCCGGACTTGAGGCAGATGCCGGCCGCATCGGCGGTGACGTTGGGACGCGCCTCGTAGACCATGCCCACCACGCCGAACGGCACCCGCAGCTGACGCAGCTCCAGGCCGTTCGCCAGGGTGCTCCCACGGACCACCTCGCCGACCGGGTCGGGAAGCGCCGCGACCTCACGCAGGCCCTGCGCCATGGCTGCGAGCCGGTCCGAGGTGAGCCGCAGTCGGTCGACGACGTTGGGCTGCGTACCGCCAGCCTCGGCACGGGCGACGTCCTCAACGTTGGCGTCGAGCACCTCGGCCTCGCGGGCCAGGAGGGCGTCGGCCATCGCGTGCAGCGCCGCGTCCTTGGCCGCGCGGGTCGCCAGGGCCAGCCCGTGAGAGGCCGCGCGGGCGCGCCGACACGCGTCGAGGACAGCCTGTTCGTCGGTCATCGGGGCATCACGGGAGCAGGATAGGCGCGTGCCGGTGTGGATGGAGGCGGGGCTCTGGGGGCTGGTCGCCGGAGCCGCGCTCGTGCTCGGTGCGCTCGTCGCCTGGTTCGTCCGGGTGCCGCAGGTGGTGGTCGCGGGCGTGCTGGCCTTCGGGTCGGGCGTCCTGATCTCCACGCTCGCCTTCGACCTGGTCGACGAGGCGGAAACCACCGGCGGACTCGGCCCGACAGTGCTCGGCCTGCTGGTCGGGGCAGGGACCTACGTCGCCGCGAACGTGCTACTCACCCGCCGCGGCGCCGCCCGGCGCAAGAACGCCGGACAGCGCCAGGTGTCGGAGGAGGACCAGGCCGGCAGCGGGAGCGCCATCGCGGTGGGGGCGCTGCTCGACGGCGTTCCCGAGTCCGTGGTGCTCGGTCTGACCCTGCTGGGCGGCGGAGGCGTCGGCGTACCCGTCCTCGCGGCCATCTTCATCTCGAACCTGCCCGAGGGACTCTCCAGTGCGGCGGGCATGAAGGCGAACGGTCGCAGCGCCCGCTACGTCTTCGGAGTCTGGATCGGCATCGCCCTCGCCAGTGGCGTGGCCGGACTGTGCGGGGCGCTGTTCCTCGAGGGCGCCTCGCCCGAGACGATCGCGGTCATCACCGCCGTCGCGGCCGGGGCGATCCTGGCGATGGTGGCCGACACGATGATCCCCGAGGCCTTCGAGGAGACCCATCTCTACAGCGGCCTGATCACCACGCTCGGCTTCATCGCGGCGTTCGCGATCAGCCGTGGCTGACGCGCTGCGGCGCTGGACCCGCGAGCTGGCGGGCGGCTGAGGGGCGTCGAGATACGGAAAGTGGCTGCTCCGGACCTGCCAGAACAGCCACTTTCCGTATCTCGACGCCGGACAGCCGGCGCCGGGGCACTCAGCCCTTGCGCTTGGTGATCGCTTCGGAGGCGGCCGGCAGGACCTTGGTGAGGTCACCCACGACGCCGAAGTCGACGAGCTCGAAGATCGGCGCCTCCTCGTCCTTGTTGACGGCGATGATCGTCTTGGAGGTCTGCATACCGGCGCGGTGCTGGATGGCACCGGAGATGCCGGCGGCGATGTAGAGCTGCGGCGAGACGGTCTTGCCGGTCTGGCCGATCTGGAAGGCGTGGCCGATCCAGCCGGAGTCGACCGCGGCGCGCGAGGCGCCGACGGCGGCGCCCAGCGAGTCGGCCAGCGACTCGACCGGAGCGAAGTCACCGCCGGTGCCACGACCGCCGGAGACCACGATCGCGGCCTCGGTCAGCTCGGGGCGGCCGGTGGCCTGACGTGGCTGGGAGGCCACGATCTGCGCCTTCTTGGCCGAGTCGGAGATCGTCGCGGTGAACTCCTGCACCGTGCCGGCCCCCTCGGACTCCTCCGGGGCAGCGGAGTTCGGCTTCACCGTGATGATCGGGGTGCCCTCGGTGACCTTGGCGGTGACGGTGTAGCTGCCGGCGAACACGCTCTGCGTAGTCATCGGACCCGCTACGACGTCGACGGCGTCGGTGATGAGGCCGGAGTTCAGCTTGATGGCCAGGCGCCCGCCGATCTCCTTGCCCTCAACAGTGGAGGGGATCAGGATCGCGACCGGCGAGGTCTGCTCCGCGAGCTGCTGCAGCACCTCGGCCTTGGGTGCCACGAGATAGCCCTTGATCTCCGCATCGTCGACGACGTAGACCTTCTCCGCGCCGTACGCCTTGACCTTGTCGGCCACCTCGGCGCCCTTGTCGCCGCCGCCGATGAACACCGCGGACGGCTCCCCGAGACGCTTGGCGATGGTCAGCAGCTCGTAGGTCGGCTTCTTGACCACTCCGTCGACGTGGTCGACCAGAACGAGAACCTCAGACATGTCTTCCTGCTCCTCAGATGAACTTCTTGGAGGCAAGGAACTCGGTCAGCGCAGTGGCGCCCGACCCGTCCTCGTCCTTGACGATCTCGCCGGCGGTGCGCGGCGGACGCTGCGTGGTGTCCTGGACCGCGGTCCAGGCGACCGAGAGGCCGACCGAACCGGCGTCCACACCGATGTCGCTCAGGGACCAGGTCTCCAGCGGCTTCTTCTTAGCGGCCATGATCCCCTTGAACGACGGGTAGCGGGCCTCGCCGGACTGGTCGGTGACCGAGAGGATCAGCGGCATGGTCGCGCCGATGACCTCGGTGGCGGTGTCGCCGTCCCGCTTGATGCGGACCTGGTCGCCCTGCGACTCGATGACCGAGGCCATGGTGACCTGCGGGAGGTCGAGGCGCTCGGCGAGCATCGCCGGGACGACGCTCATGGCCGCGTCGGTCGAGGCCATGCCACAGACGACGAGGTCGACCCTGCCCCTTGCAGCCGACAGGCCGGCGCCGGCCTTCTCGACGGCCTTGGCCAGCACGAGGGAGGTGGCGATCGCGTCGGAGCCGGCGATGGCGTCGTCGACGACGTGGATGCCTTGGTCGGCACCCATCTGCAGCGCTTTGCGAACCGCGTCGACGGCCTTCTCCGGGCCGACGCAGAGAGCGGTGACGGTGGTCTCCTCGCCCTCCCGCTTCTCCTTCAGCTGCAGCGCCTGCTCGACGGCGTACTCGTCGAGCTCGGACAGCAGGCCGTCAACTCCGACGCGGTCGACGGTCTTGTCGGACTTGAAGTGGCGGTCGGCGGTGGCGTCGGGGACGTGCTTGACACAGACGATGATGTTCATGGTGCTTCGGAGGTTACCGCCGGGTCCTCGGCACCCAACACCGCTCCCAGCGAGGGGTTCCTCACACGCTCCGCGGCAACCGACATCCGCTGTGACCGGGGTCGAGGTCGACGCGTTCGCTCCTACTTGCCGTCGAACCGTGCCTGGCCGGGACCGTTGTCGATGAACGATCGCATCCCGGTGGTCCGGTCCGCGGTCGCAAAGAGCGCCGCGAACTGGGCCCGCTCGATCTCCAGCCCCGTCTCGATGTCGACCTCGAGTCCGCGGTCGATGCTCTCCTTGGCGGCCCGCAGTGCGTACGTCGCGCCGCCGGCGAACTGCTGCGCCCAGGCGACGGCCTCGTCATAGACCGACTCCGGCGACTCCCCCGCAACCACCCGGTCGACCAGGCCCATCGCCAGCGCCTCGTCCGCAGGCACGAACCGGCCCGTGAAGATCAGGTCCTTGGCCTTGCTGGGGCCTACCAGGCGGCTGAGCCTCTGTGTACCGCCAGCGCCCGGGATGATCCCGAGGAGGATCTCGGGCTGGCCGAGCACCGCCTTCTCGTGCGCGAACCGAAGGTCCGCCGCCAGCGCCAGCTCGCAGCCCCCGCCGAGGGCGTAGCCGGTGATGGCTGCGACGACCGGCTTCGGGATGCGGGCCACGGCCGTGACCGCGGACTGCACCGAGCCGCCGAGGCGGACCATATCGGCGTAGCCGAGGTCGGCCATCTCCTTGACGTCGTTGCCGGCCGCGAACACCCGCTCGCCCCCATAGAGGACCACGGCCCGCACGTCGTCACGGTCGGCCGCCTCGGTGGCGACGGTGCGGAGCTCGTCCTGCACCTGGAGGCTGATCGCGTTCATCTTCGGCCGGTCGAGGCGGATGGTGCCGACTCCGTCGGCGACCTCCAGTCTCACGAACTCAGTCATGCCTCGCATCGTGCCACCTGGTCTCGGGGTCGCCCCCGACCGGCGCCCACCTAGACTCCCGCGGGTGGCTCCCGGTCTCTGGCGCACCCGTGGCGAGACCGCGCCGATCTGGCCGGGACGCAACTTCCCGCTGGGCTCGACGTGGTCGGGCGAGTCGACGAACTTCGCGGTCTGGGCGCCCGAGGGGTCCGCGGCCTGGGTCTGCCTGTTCGACGGGGACGACGTCGAGACCCGACACCGGTTGACCGAGCGTTCACTCGGCATCTGGCACGGCGCCGTGCCGGGCGTCGCGCTCGGCACCCGCTACGGCTACCGGGTCGCCGGCCCGTGGGCACCGGCACAGGGACTGCGCTTCAACCCGTCCAAGCTCCTGCTCGACCCCTACGCCCGTGCGGTCAGCGGTGAGCTCAACCCGGTTCCGGCGGTGTTCGGGTACGACGCGGAGAGTCCGACCGAGCGCGACGACACCGACTCGGCGCCGTACGTCCCCAAGAGCGTGGTCGTCGACGACCGCTTCGACTGGGGTGGCGACGTGCCGATCCAGCGACGCTGGCGCGACACCGCGATCTACGAGCTACACGTCAAGGGCATGACCGCACTGCACGACCGCGTGCCGGAGGAACTGCGCGGCACCTACGCCGGGCTGGCGACGCCCGCGGTCACCGACTACTTGCGCGACCTCGGCGTCACCGCGGTCGAGCTGCTCCCGGTGCACCAGTTCTGCACCGAGCCGACCGTCAGCGAGCGCGGGCTGAAGAACTACTGGGGCTACAACTCGATCGGGTTCTTCGCGCCGCACGGCGCCTACTCGGCGGCCGGCGACCGCGGCCAGCAGGTCACCGAGTTCAAGCAGATGGTCAAGGCGTTCCACGAGGCCGGACTCGAGGTGATCCTCGACGTGGTCTACAACCACACCGCCGAGGCCGGGCCCGAGGGGCCCACGCTGTCCTTCCGCGGGCTGGACGACAAGGTCTATCACCGGGTCGGGGCGACCGTCCCGGGAGAGCCGTTCCCCGACAACTACTGGGACGTCACGGGCTGCGGCAACACCCTCGACGCGTCCAACACCTTCGCGCTGCGGATGATCCTCGACTCGCTGCGCTACTGGGTCACCGAGATGCACGTCGACGGCTTCCGTTTTGACCTGCTCTCCGCGCTGACCCGCACGGGCAAGGAGGTCGACATGGCCTCCGACCTTCTCGTCGCCATCGGCCAGGACCCGACGCTGCGGCACGTGAAGCTCATCGCCGAACCCTGGGACGCCTCGATGGACGGCTACCGGGTCGGCGAGTTCCCGCCCCCGTGGGTGGAGTGGAACGACCAGTTCCGCGACGAGATCCGAGACTTCTGGATGCGCGGGACACCGGCCATCCGCAACGTCGCCACCCGGCTCGCCGGCTCGTCCGACCTGTACGCCGACGACGGCCGCTCGCCGTACGCGTCGGTCAACTTCGTCACCGCCCACGACGGCTTCACCGTGCGCGACCTCGTCAGCTATGACGCCAAGCACAACGAGGCCAACGGCGAGTCGAACCGGGACGGCACCGACAACAACCGCTCCTGGAACCACGGCGTGGAGGGCGAGACGACCGATGAGGAGATCCTGCGGCTACGGCGCCGGGGTGCCGCCAACCTGATGGCGACCCTGTGTCTCTCGAACGGCGTCCCGATGATCACCGCCGGTGACGAGCGCGGGCGCACCCAGGGTGGCAACAACAACCCGTACTGCCAGGACAACGAGACCTCGTGGATCGACTGGCGTGCCGACGACGCGTGGCTCGACGTCTATGAGATCACCAAGGTCGCGCTGCGCCTGCGCCGCGACCACCCGGCGTTGCGCCAGCGGCACTGGTTCGAGGGCCGACCCACCATCCGCGGCGGCCCCAAGGACCTGGCCTGGCTGCACCCCGACGGCCGGGAGATGACCGGCGACGACTGGCACGACCACGGGCTCGCGACATTCGGCATGTTCGTGTCCGGCTCACCGATGCGCTCCCCCGGGCCACGAGGCGAGCAGCAGGTCGACAAGTCGTTCGTGATCTGGTTCAACGCAGGCCGGTCCAACGTGCCCATCACGCTGCCCGAGAACGACTGGGTGGAGGCGGGCGAGGTCGTCCTCTCCACCGACCCGACGCTGACGATCGGCACCCCGGTCAAGGCCGGCGACCGGATCCAGCTGCGCCGGCAGTCGATCGTCGTCTTGCGCGAGTCGTGAGCGTGGTCGGAGTCACCGCAGGTGCGGGGACTCCGACCGTTCCCGGCCGACGCGTCCACCAGGAACGGTCAGACTCGCCCGGGAAGCACCCCGATCAAGCGAGCGCGACCACGCCGAGCTCGGCCACCGAGGTCAGCAGGTCGTTGCGCGGGATGACCCGCACCGTATAGCCGAACGCACCCGAGCGATCCAGGACGACGTCACCGTCGAACCGGTAGCGGTCGCCGTCGTAGGACTCCCCCAGCGCAAGGTCTTCGACCCTGGTGTCGACCAGGCGGTCGTCGCTGTCGATCTTGCCGTGCACGACCTGCACGTGGACGTCGTCGGGTTCCAGGTCGCCAAGACACACGAACGAGCGCACCGAGAGCGTGGCTCCGACCTCGGGAGCATCGCCGACCCCCGAGCTCTCGACGTGCTCGACGCGGACGCCGGGCCAGGCGGCGCGCACCTTCTTCTTCCACGCGGCCAGCGCGGCGGCACCGGTGTAGTCGGCATTGAGCGAGCGCGCGTTGGTCGCAGCAGGCACATAGAGGGTGCGGACGTAGTCACGAACCATCCGGGTCGCGAGGACCTTGGGACCCAGCGACTTCAGCGTGTGCCGGACCATCTCGAGCCAGCGCGAGGGGACGCCGTCCTCCGCCACGTCGTAGAACCGCGGGGCCACCTCCTTCTCGATGAGGTCATAGAGCGCCTCGGCCTCGAGATCGTCGCGCTTGTCGATGTCCTCGACACCGTCGGCGGTGGGGATCGCCCAGCCGTTGTCGCCGTCGTACCACTCGTCCCACCAGCCGTCGAGCACGGACAGGTTGAGCCCGCCGTTGAGCGCGGACTTCATGCCGGACGTGCCGCAGGCCTCGTAGGGACGAAGCGGGTTGTTGAGCCAGACGTCGCAACCGGGATAGAGGGGCTGGGCCATGGCGATGTCGTAGTTGGGCAGGAAGACGATCCGGTGCCGGATCTCCGGGTCCTCCGAGAGCTTCACGATGTCCTGGATCAGCTTCTTGCCGCCGTCGTCGGCGGGGTGCGCCTTGCCCGCGATGATCAGCTGGATCGGCCGCTCGGGGTGCAGGAGCAGGCACTTCAGCCGGTCGGCGTCGCGCATCATCAGCGTGAGCCGCTTGTACGACGCCGCGCGGCGAGCGAAGCCGATGGTCAGCACGTCCGGGCTGAGGGCATCGTCGATCCAACCGAGCTCGGCCTTGGCCGCGCCGCGCTGCTGCCAGGACTTGGAGAGCCGCTTGCGGGCGTCGACGACGAGCCGCTCGCGGAGCTGGCGCTTGACCGCCCAGATCTGGGGGCCCGGGACCTTGTCGACCGCGGCCCAGAACGCCTCGACGTCGTCGCCGTGCACATCAGCCCCCTGGGTGACCGCAAGGTCGATGACCTCGCGAGCCACCCAGCTGGGAGCATGGACGCCGTTGGTGATCGAGCCGATCGGGACCTCTGCTTCGTCGAAGGCCGGCCAGAGCCCCTTGAACATCCCGCGGCTGACCTCGCCATGCAGCTGGGAGACACCGTTGGCGCGCTGTGCCAGCCGGAATCCCATGACCGCCATGTTGAAGACCGTGGCGTCGCCGCCTTCGTAACCCTCGGTGCCGAGCGAAAGGATCCGGTCGATCGGCACGCCGGGCGTCGCGCCGCCCTGGCTGAAGTACTGCTCGACCAAGGACCTCGGGAAGCGGTCGATGCCTGCCGGGACGGGTGTGTGCGTCGTGAACACGGTCGAGGCGCGGCCCATCTCGAGCGCGGTCTCGAAGTCGAGCTTGGGTCCCCCCTCGGCGACGGTCAGCTCGCGGATCCGCTCGAGTCCGAGGAACCCGGCGTGACCCTCGTTGGTGTGGAAGACCTCGGGGGCCGGGGCACCCGTGATCCGGCTGTGGGCACGCAGCGCGCGGACGCCGCCGACTCCGAGCAGCAGCTCCTGCCGGAGCCGGTGCTCGCTGTTGCCCCCGTAGAGGCGGTCGGTGACGTCGACGTAGTGGTCGGGGTTGCCCTCGACGCCGGTGTCGAGCATCAGCAGCGGGACCCGGCCGACGCTGGCCACCCAGATCCTGGCGATCAGCGGCGGGCCACCGGGCAGGTCGATGGAGATGGTGGCCGGTGACCCGTCGGGCTCCACCAGGGCCGAGATCGGGAGGCCGTCCGGGTCCAGGACCGGGTAGGCCTCGTGCTGCCAACCCTCACGCGACAACGACTGCTTGAAGTAGCCGTGCCGGTAGAGCAGTCCGACGCCCACGATGGGGACCCCGAGGTCGCTGGCGGCCTTGAGGTGGTCGCCGGCCAGGATGCCGAGGCCACCGGAGTACTGCGGCAGCGCCGCGGTGATACCGAACTCGGGCGAGAAGTAGGCGATCGACGCGGGCCCCTCGCTCACCCGGCGCTGGTACCAGCGCTCGCCCGAGAGGTACGCCGCCAGGTCGGCGCGCACCGCGCTCAGCCGGCCGAGGAACCCCTCGTCGCTCGCCAGCTCGTCAAAGCGGCGCGCGTCGACGGCTCCCAGCAGCTTGACCGGGTCGCGGCCGGTGGCGTCCCACAGCTCAGGGTCGACCTCGCAGAAGACGTCCTGCGTCTCGGGGTGCCAGGACCACCTCAGGTTGAGGGCCAGCTCGCCGAGCGCGGCGAGCGCGGCGGGCAGGACGGGGCGGACGGTGAATCGGCCGATAGCGCGCACCGGCGCACGCTAGCGCGATTCTTTGAACGATCCAAGACGGTCGTGTGCGGCCCCTGTCTCAGTCCTTGGAGCCGGTAGCGCCAGAACGGTCGCTTCCCCTGATCTGGACCCGCCTGGCCTTAGTGGTCACCGCTGGAAGTTCTTCGGGTGTCCCGCACCCCCGAAGAACCTCCAACGGCAACCACTAGGTTGGAGAGATGGTCGGACGCATCCCAGTCATGGACGTCATGCCAGTCGTCGACCTCGGTCGACAGCCGGCCAAGGCCACGGTCGGTGAGCCGTTCCCGGTGAGCGCACGGGTGTTCCGGGAGGGTCACGACAAGCTGGGCGCCGAGGTCGTCCTGACCGGACCCGACGGCGTGCGCCGCGCACCGGTGCGGATGACCAAGGACGGCGAGGTCCCGGACCGCTACGGCGCCTGGGTCACCCCGGACGCGCCGGGCAGCTGGACCTTCGAGATCCAGGCCTGGTCGGACCCGGTGGCGACCTGGCAGCACGCCGCTGGACTCAAGATCCCGGCCGGTGTCGACGTCGACCTGATGTTCCTGGAGGGCCGCCTCCTCCTCGACCGGGTGCACGCCACGCTCGACCCGGCCTCGGGGGACGCCCACGTCGTCCAGGGCGCGATCGAAGCCGCGACCGACGTCGGCCGCCCTTCCGAGGCCCGCCTGGCCGTGCTGGAGGATCCCGGGCTCGCGGCCGTGCTGCTGCGCCACCCGTTGCGCGAGCTCACCACCATCGAGGGTCCCTACCCGGCCTACGCCGACCGCCGGCTCGCCCTGTTCGGCAGCTGGTACGAGTTCTTCCCGCGCTCGGAGGGCGCCACCCAGGACGAGGACGGCAAGGTCGTCACCGGCACGTTGCGGACCGCGGCCAAGCGCCTGGACGCGGTGGCGGAGATGGGCTTCGACGTGATCTACCTCCCGCCGATCCACCCGATCGGCGAGGTCAACCGCAAGGGTCCCAACAACACGCTCACACCCGGGCCCCGAGGACCCCGGCTCCCCGTGGGCGATCGGCTCCAAGGACGGCGGGCACGACGCGGTCCATCCGGACCTGGGCACGCTCGAGGACTTCGACGCGTTCGTCGCGCGCGCCAACGACCTCGGTCTCGAGGTGGCGCTCGACCTCGCGCTGCAGGCGGCCCCCGACCACCCCTGGGTGACCAGCAACCCGCAGTTCTTCACCACCCGCGCCGACGGGACCATCGCCTACGCGGAGAACCCGCCCAAGAAGTACCAGGACATCTACCCGATCAACTTCGACAACGACCCGGTCGGCATCTGTCGCGAGGTCCTGCGGGTCGTCAAGCACTGGATGGCCCACGGCGTGCGGATCTTCCGCGTCGACAACCCGCACACCAAGCCGGTCGCGTTCTGGGAGTGGCTGCTCAAGGAGATCCGACGCACCGACCCGGACGTGCTGTTCCTGTCCGAGGCCTTCACCCGTCCGCCGATGATGCGCGGCCTCGGCGCGGTCGGGTTCCACCAGTCCTACACGTACTTCACCTGGCGCACCGCCAAGTGGGAGCTCGAGGACTACCTCCGCGAGGTGTCGCACGAGTCCGACCACACTGATGCGGCCGAACTTCTTCGTCAACACCCCCGACATCCTGCACGCCTACCTGCAGTACGGCGGCCCGGCGGCGTTCAAGATCCGCGCGGTCATCGCGGCGACAGGTTCGCCGTCGTGGGGCGTCTACGCCGGCTACGAGCTCTACGAGCACGTCGCGGTCAAGCCGGGCAGCGAGGAGTACCTCGACTCGGAGAAGTACCAGATCCGGATCCGCGACTGGGACGCGGCGGCCGCCGAGGGGCGCACCCTGGCGCCGTACCTCACCCGGCTCAACGAGCTCCGCCGCGCGCACCCGGCGCTCCAGCTGCTGCGCAACCTCACCGTCCACTCGAGCGACGACGAGAGCATCCTGGTCTTCTCCAAGAGGGCTGTGCTCGACGACGGGGAGACCGACGTCGTCATCGTGATCGTCAACCTCGACCCGCACGGCACGCGAGAGACGACCGTCCACCTCGACATGCCCGCGCTCGGCCTCGAGCTGGGGCGACTCCTTCGGCGTCCACGACGAGATCACCGGCGCCGAGTGGGCCTGGGGCCAGCACAGCTTCGTCCGTCTCGACCCGGGCACCGAACCGGCACACATCCTGACTCTCACGGCGCCGCGGTGACCGTCGACGGCGCCGTGTCCGAGGCGTTCCCCGACACCCTCGAGGTCGCGGGAACCACCCCCGACTGGTTCAAGAGCGCAGTGTTCTACGAGGTGCTGGTCCGCTCGTTCCGCGACTCCAACGGCGACGGCACCGGCGACTTCCAGGGTCTGATCGAGAAGCTCGACTACCTGGCCTGGCTGGGCGTCGACTGCCTGTGGGTCCCGCCGTTCTTCACCTCGCCGCTGCGCGACGGCGGCTACGACGTCGCCGACTACACCAACATCCTCCCGGAGATCGGCACCGTCGAGGACTTCCACCAGCTCCTCGACGAGGCCCACAAGCGCGGCATCCGCGTGATCATCGACTTCGTCATGAACCACACCAGCGACCAGCACCCGTGGTTCCAGGCCAGCCGCTCCGACCCGGACGGGCCCTACGGCGACTTCTACGTCTGGTCCGACACCGACGAGAAGTACCAGGACGCCCGGATCATCTTCGTCGACACCGAGCCCTCCAACTGGACCTGGGACCCGGTGCGCCAGCAGTACTTCTGGCACCGGTTCTTCAGCCACCAGCCCGACCTCAACTTCGACAACCCAGCGGTCCACGACGCGATCATCGAGGCGGTGTCCTTCTGGTTCGACATGGGCCTCGACGGCTTCCGCCTCGACGCGGTGCCCTACCTCTACGAGCGTGAGGGCACCAACGGCGAGAACCTCCAGGAGACCCACGAGTTCCTCAAGAAGGTCCGCCGGTTCGTCGACGACGAAGTACCCCGGCAAGATCCTGCTCGCCGAGGCCAACCAGTGGCCCGCCGACGTCGTCGACTACTTCGGCGACTTCGAGGCCGGTGGCGACGAGTGCCACATGTGCTTCCACTTCCCGGTGATGCCGCGCATCTTCATGGCGGTGCGCCGCGAGTCGCGCTTCCCGATCTCGGAGATCCTCGAGCAGACGCCGCCGATCCCGACCGGGCTGCCAGTGGGGCATCTTCCTGCGCAACCACGACGAGCTGACCCTCGAGATGGTCACCGACGAGGACCGCGACTACATGTGGGCCGAGTACGCCAAGGACCCGCGGATGAAGGCCAACATCGGCATCCGCCGCCGGCTGGCCCCGCTGCTCGACAACGACATCAACCAGATCGAGCTGTTCACCGCGCTGCTGCTCTCGCTGCCCGGCTCGCCGGTCCTCTACTACGGCGACGAGATCGGGATGGGCGACAACATCTGGCTCGGTGACCGCGACGGCGTGCGCACCCCGATGCAGTGGACCCCCGACCGCAACGCCGGCTTCTCCGCCGCGACGCCCGGCAAGCTCGCACCTGCCGGCCGATCCAGGACCCGGTCTACGGCTACCAGAGCGTCAACGTCGAGGCCCAGCTGGAGAACCCGTCCTCGCTGCTGCACTGGACCCGACGGATGATCCAGGCCCGCCGCCGCCACCACGGCGTTCGGCCTCGGCTCCTTCGCCGACCTCGGCGGCTCGAACCCGACGGTGCTCTCCTACGCCCGCGAGCACGAGCACGAGGACGGCACCTCCGACGTGATCGTCTGCGTCAACAACCTGTCCCGGTTCCCGCAGCCGGTCGAGCTCGACCTGCGCCGGTTCGAGGGTCTGCGTCCCGGTCGAGCTGCATCGGCGGCGTGCCGTTCCCCGCGATCGGCGAGCTGCCCTACCTGCTCACCCTCGCCGGCTACGGCTTCTACTGGTTCCGCCTCACGCGGACCGAGGAGCGTCCGGAGGGACAGCTGCTGTGACCGCGCAGACCGCACCACCCGACCCGACGGCGTTCGAGCACTACCTCGCGCGCACCCGCTGGTTCGGCGGCAAGGGCCGTCCGTTCGAGGTCAGCGACGTCCGCTCCATCGGCGTGCTGCCCGGCGGACCCCCGCTCGTCGTCATCCACCTCGTCGAGCTGACCTACTCCGAGACCGCGCCCGGTCCGGTTGCCGCGACCGAGCTCTACCAGGTCCCGCTGGCCTTCTACGAGCGACCCGGAGAAGCGTCTCGACCACGCCTTCGTCGGCTGGTGGGAGGATCCGGAGCACGGTTGGGTGCACGCCTACGACGCGCTGCACGACCGCGACGCGATGGCGCTGTGGCAGCGGGCCTTCGACGCCCCGCGACCGCGACTCCGGCCGGGCTGAGCTTCCACCGGCTGCCCGGGCACGACCTCGACCTGACCGCGCACTCGACGCTCTTCTCGGGCGAGCAGTCCAACTCCTCGGTCGCCTTCGGCGAGGACGCGCTGATGAAGGTGTTCCGCAAGGTCACTCCCGGCGCCAACCCCGACATCACCGTCCACGCCGTGCTCACCCGGGCCGAGCTCCGAGCACGTCGCCGTCGCTCTACGGCTGGCTGGAGGCGACCGACCCGGCGGACCCCGACGGGGGCGTGCTCCAGCTGGCGATGCTCCAGCAGTTCCTGCGCACCGCCACCGACGGCTGGGACCTGGCGCTGGCCAGCGTCGCGCACCTCTTCGCGCGAGGCCGACCTGCACGCCGCACGAGGTCCGGCGGCGACTTCGCCGGCGAGGCGACCCGGCTCGGCGAGGCGCTCGCGCGAGGTGCACGCGGTCCTGCGTGCCACCTTCCCCAGCGAGGTCCGGCCGGCCTCCGCGGCCGCGGAGCTGGCCGCGCAGATGACCGACCGGCTGGACGCCGCGACCGCGGTCGTCCCCGACCTCGCGCCCCACGCCGCCGGCCTCCGCGCGGTCTTCGCCAGGGTCGCGGGCCTCGACGGCGTCGAGGTCCAGCAGGTCCACGGCGACCTGCACCTCGGCCAGACGCTGCGCACCGCCACGGGCTGGAAGATCGTCGACTTCGAGGGCGAGCCCGCCAAGCCGCTGGCCGAGCGCCAGCTGCCGGACTCGCCCTGGCGCGACGTCGCCGGGATGCTGCGCTCCTTCGACTACGCGCCCAAGGTGGTCGAGCGGGCGATGACCGCGGGCGACGCAGACCGACGCCGAGCGCGACTACCGGGCAGAGCGAGTGGGCGCGAGCGCAACAAGAACCACTTCCTGGTCGCCTACGCCGGCGGGCAGCTCACGCCCGATCAGCAGACGCTGCTGGCCGCCTACGTCGCCGACAAGGCCGTCTACGAGACCGTCTACGAGACCCGCAACCGCCCGACCTGGCTCGACGATACCCGCTCCAGGCCGTGGCGAGGATCGGAGCAACATGACCACTCCACACAGCGCCCCGACCGTCCAGCCGGTGGCCACCGACGAGCTCGACGCAGCTCGTCCGGGGCGAGCACGGCAGCCCGCACTCGATCCTCGGCCCGCACCCGCACGACGGTGGGGTCACGCTCCGCGCGTTCCGGCCGCTGGCCGCCTCCGTCGCTGGCCCGGCACGGCGACGGCACCGACCACCCGCTCGAGCACGAGCACGAGGGCATCTGGGTGGGTGTGATCCCCGGAGACGACGTGCCCGACTACCGCCTGGTCGCCTCCTACGACGGCGGGCACAGCCACACCGCCGACGACCCGTACCGCTTCCTGCCCACCCTCGGCGAGATGGACCTCCACCTGATCAACGAGGGCCGGCACGAGCAGCTGTGGGAGGTGCTGGGTGCCCGGGTGCACCACTACGACGCTCCGCTCGGCGACCCGATCAGCGGCACCGCCTTCGCGGTCTGGGCGCCGTCGGCGCGAGCGGTGCGGCTCAAGGGCGACTTCAACAGCTGGGACGGCCGCGAGCACCCGATGCGACAGCTCGGGCAGTCCGGGGTGTGGGAGCTCTTCGTCCCCGGCGTCGGCAGCGGCACCGGCTACAAGTACGCCGTCCTCGGCGCCGACGGCGAGTGGCGCGAGAAGGCCGACCCGATGGCCGTCCTGGGCCGAGATGCCGCCGGACACCGCCTCGAAGGTGTTCGAGTCGCCGCTACGAGTGGGACGACGACGCCTGGATGGCCGCCCGGCCGGCGCAGCGCAGCACGTCGACGAGCCGATGTCGGTCTACGAGATGCACCTCGCCTCGTGGCGACGCGACAAGACGTGCGGCGCAGCTGGCCGACGAGCTGCCGGCGTACGTCTCGGACCTCGGCTTCACCCACGTCGAGCTGATGCCGGTCATGCAGCACCCGTTCGGCGGCTCGTGGGGCTACCACGTGACGTCGTACTTCGCGCCGGACTCCCGCTTCGGCGACCCCGACGGCTTCCGGCTGCTCGTCGACCGGCTGCACCAGGCCGGCATCGGCGTGATCCTCGACTGGGTGCCCGGGCCACTTCGCCACCGACGAGTGGGCGCTGGCCCGCTTCGACGGCACGCCGCTCTACGAGGACCCCAACCCGCAGCGCGGGTGGCACAAGGAGTGGGGCTCCCACATCTTCAACTTCGGCCGCCACGAGGTGCGCAACTTCCTCTACGCCAACGCGCTCTACTGGCTCGAGGAGTTCCACGCCGACGGGCTGCGCGTCGACGGCGTCGCCTCGATGCTCTACCTCGACTACTCGCGCGAGGAGGGCGAGTGGACGCCGAACAAGTACGGCGGCCGCGAGAACCTCGAGGCGGTGCAGTTCCTGCAGGAGATGAACGCCACCGTCTACAAGCGGGTGCCCGGGCGCCACCACCATCGCCGAGGAGTCGACGTCCTGGCCGCAGGTGACCGGGTCCGACCTCGGGCGGCGGTCTCGGCTTCGGCTTCAAGTGGAACATGGGCTGGATGCACGACTCGCTCGCCTACGTGCAGCACGACCCGGTGCACCGGGCCTACCACCACGGCGAGCTGACCTTCTCGCTCGTCTACGCCTTCTCCGAGAACTACGTGCTCCCGATCAGCCACGACGAGGTCGTGCACGGCAAGGGCTCGCTGCTGCGCAAGATGCCGGGCGACCGCTGGCAGCAGCTCGCCAACCTGCGCGCCTACCTCGCCTACATGTGGGCGCACCCCGGCAAGCAGCTGCTGTTCATGGGCGCCGAGATCGGCCAGGAGTCGGAGTGGGCCGAGGCCCGCGAGCTCGACTGGTGGCTGCTCGACCACCCGGAGCACCGCGGGCGTGCACTCGCTGGTGCGCGACCTCAACCGGACCTACGTGGACTCCCCCGCCCTCTGGGCGCCGCGACGCCGACCCGGACGGCTTCCAGTGGGTCGACGCCAACGACGCGGGTCGCAACGTCTTCTCGTTCATCCGACGCGGTGAGCCCGGGACGCCCGAGGTGGTCGTGCGTCGCGAACTTCTCGGCCGTGCCGCACCAGGACTACCGGCTCGGGCTGCCGTCGACGGGCGAGTGGGACGAGGTCGTCAACACCGACGCCGAGGGCTACACCGGCTCCGGAGTGGGCAACCTCGGCTCGATCACCGCGCTGGACGGCGACCACGTCGGTCAGCCGGCGTACGCCGACATCGTGGTTCCGCCCCTGGCCACCCTGTGGTTCCGCCAGCGCGCCTGAGTTTCACCGGGTACCCGGTGAAACTCACGCTGGCCCGCTGAAGGATGAGCGGGTGAGCGTGAGTTCCTGCGGGTCACGACCGGTGTGACATGACACCCGCGGTTAGCCTGACCCGGTGAGCGAGCCGTCCGTCGTCGTGCTGACCGTGACGGACGGCGTGGCCCGGGTGTCGTGGTCGGCCGGGACGCCTCTCGACACCGTCGCCCGTGAGGTCGAGGCCGCACTCTCGGGCCACGCCCGGGTCGAGGCCTGGGTCGACCCGGACGACACCGACGCGCACCGGAACGCCATCTGGTCCGGTCTGCGCCGAGAGGGCGTGATGCGGGGCATCACCGTCGACGGCGACGTGGTCGACCGCACCGTCTACGGGAGACTCGCCACCGACACACCCGTGCACGAGCCCGATGGGTTCCGCGCGCTGCTCAACTCGTTCCTCCCCCGCAAGCGGGCGATCAGCCAGATGCTGGTCCGCGACCTGGACGACCGGGTGCTGCTCTGTCAGCTGACCTACAAGCAGGACTGGGACCTGCCCGGCGGCGTCGTCGAGGTCGGTGAGTCACCCCAGCTGGCGGTGTCCCGCGAGGTCGAGGAGGAGCTCGGCCTCACGATCGCGGCCGGTCCCCTGCTGCTGACCGACTGGCTGCCGCCGTGGAGCGGCTGGGACGACGCACTGTGCCTGGTCTTCGACGGCGGGGCTCACGAGGCCTCGGTCGCCGACACCATCGTCCGTCAGGCCCGTGAGATCAAGGACGCCGCGTTCTGCACGCTGGACGAGGTCGCCGAACGGTGCGCGGACTTCACCGCCCGCCGGGTCCTGGCCGCCATCGGCAACCTGGAAGGCAAGGCGCCGACATACACCGAGAGCGGAGGCTGACGCCGCAATATCCGACGGTTTCACGCGCAGAAGGCCATCTTTTCCACGAATCTAGTGGTCAGGCATTCCCGCGAGCCGGGTCCGTGGGTTAGACATACCCCTACACATCGGGTGAGGGGTGGGGCATGGCGGAGGCACAGGCCGAGCAGACCGAACTCAAGGCGGGGTCGATCGGCTTCGTCGACGCCCTGGTGATCGGCCTGGCGTCGACCTCGCCGGCGTACTCGCTGGCGGCGATCATCGGCGCGGTCACTGCGCTGGCGGGCGTCAATGCCCCTGGCATCCTGATCGCCTCGTTCGTGCCGATGGCGCTGATCGCCACAGCGTTCCTCTATCTCAACCGGGTCGACCCCGACTGTGGCACGACGTTCAGCTGGGTCACCCGGGCGATGGGTCCCTGGTTCGGGTGGGTCGGCGGGTGGGCGATCATGATGACCGGGGTGCTGATCGTCGGCTCCCTGGCCGATGTCGGCGTCCGCTTCGGCCTCTACGGATTCGGTGAGCTGCTCGGCAGCACCAGCCTGATCGAGGCGGGCGACAACGCCTGGATCCGGATGCCCGCGGCGATCGCACTCGTGCTGCTGATGACCTGGATCTGCGTTCTGGGCACCGACGTGTCCGCTCGGCTGCAGAACATCCTCATCCTCGTCCAGGTCGTGTCGCTGCTCGTGTTCGCGGTCGTGGCGATCTACCGGGCCATCGACGGCGACAGCCCGCTCGACGAGATCACGCCGAGCCTCAGCTGGCTCAACCCGTTCGGCGCCGGCGGCACCGCGCTGAGCTCGGGCCTGCTGCTCGGCGTCTTCGCCTACTGGGGCTGGGAGTCGGCGGTCAACCTGAGCGAGGAGACCAAGGACGGCGACAAGACCCCGGGCCGGGCCGCCTTGTTGTCGACCTTCATCCTCCTGGTCACCTATGTGTCCGTCGCGATAGCGGTCGTCGCGTTCGCCGGCACCCAGTGGCTCAGCGACAACGCGGGCGAGGAGGAGTTCGTCTTCTACTACCTCGCGACCGAGGTCCTCGGCGGTTGGGATTGGGTCCTCCTGCTCTCGGTCTCGACCGCGGCCATCGCCTCCACGCAGACGACGATCCTGCCTGCCTCCCGCACCGGGCTCTCGATGGCGCGGCGTGGAGCTATCCCGCCACGGATCGGTCACATCCACCCGCGGCACCGCACGCCGGACATCAGCACCTGGACCGTCGCCGCCATCGCGATCGTCTGGTACGTCGGGATGTACCAGGTCAGCGAGAACGCCCTGTTCGACTCGCTCACGGCACTGGCCCTGCTCATCGCGTTCTACTACGCGCTGACCGGGATCGCCTGCGCCGTGTACTACCGCAAGCACCTGACCGAGAGCGTCAAGAACCTGCTCCTGATCGGCGTCGGCCCACTGATCGGGTCGGGCCTCCTGATCTGGCTGCTCTTCCTGTCGGTGCGCGACCAGTCCGACCCCGACAACTCCTACAGCGGCCAGGCCTGGCTCGGCGTCGGTCCCCCCTTGGTGATCGGTGTCGGGGTCTTCTTGGTCGGCGTGGTGTTCATGTTCATCTGGCGCGCGCAGGACAAGCGCTACTGGGACGAGCGCCCGAGCCTGCCCGACCCCGATGTCGTCCACGGGCTCAAGCACGCGCGCCCCGACCCCGACGGCCTGGAAGGCTGAGACCGATGACTGTTGTCCTGGGCTACGACGAGTCCCCCGGCGCGGAGGCCGCGCTGTCGGCAGCCATCGAGGTGGCCACCAAGTACGGCGAGGACCTGGTGCTCGTCTACGGCGCCGCACCGCCCGGCGGGATGGGCGAGGAGTTCAGGGCGCATCGGGAGGCGCTGATGGAGATGGGCCGCACCGCGACCGCTCACGCCCTCGAGAAGGCCGAGGCGGCCGGGGTGAGCGCCACCGTGCGCCTGGTCGACGCCAAGCCCGCCGAAGCCCTGGTCGAGGTGGGCAACGAGCTCGACGCCACGGTCATCGTGGTCGGTACCGCAGGCGACAGCCCACTGCGCGGCGCGCTCCTCGGCTCCACCCCGCACAAGCTGCTGCACCTGGCCAACCGGCCTGTGCTCTGCGTCCCTGTTGCCCGCTGAGAGGTCTCAGAACAGCGCGTTGGCGAGCAACTGCCGGCCCTTGAGGACCCGAGGGTCGTCGTTGCCGACGGCCGCAAACAGCCCGAGCAGGTGCTCGCGGGCCGCGTTGCGCTCGTCGCCCGACGTGCGCCGGACCAGCTCGATCAGCCGGACGAACGCGTCGTCGACCCGGCCGCTGAGCAGGTCGAGGTCGGCGACCAGCGTCTGGGCCTCGACGTCGTCGGGGGCGGCGGCCGCCGCCTCCAGGGCGGCCGCGGCGTCGGCTTCCTCGGTGCGCCTGAGCACCCGGGCCATCGCCAGTCCTGCGGCGGCCTCGGAGTCGGCGGGATTGGCCGCGACGAGCTTCTCGTACTCGGCGACTGCCGTGGAGAAGTCGTTGGCCGCCAGTGCGTCCTCTGCCGGTGCGTACCGGGGGTCCGCGGCGGGCTCGTCATCACCCTCGACGGGAGCCACGGCGCCGGTGCGTGGCTGGTGGCGTGCGGTCATGCCTTGGGCGGTCAGCTGCTGCATCACCTGGTTGATCGCCGCCCTCAGGTCGTCCAGGGACAGCACGTCCTGGATGAGCGGTGCGGGCCGGCCGTCGAGGACCGCGAAGACATAGGGGACCGACGGCAGCTGCACGGCCTGCGCGATCGCCGGCGAGGCGTCGATGTCGACGAGACCGGCCAGGAACCGGCCCTCGTACTCCTCGGCGACCGTGGCGAGGTCGCGGGCCATGGTCTCGCTCTCGGGCAGGCGGCTCGGCGAATAGAACACCAGCAGCACCGGCGCCGTCATCGAGGCCTCGAGCGTGGCCTGGAAGCTCGGCTCGTCGACCTCGAGCCAGTAGGACGCCCCCGCGGGCGCACCACCCGGCGCCGTCGGTGACGGACCCCCCGGGGGCGGGCTAGCCGGTCGCCGCAGCGCCGACAGGTCGATGGCCCCGGGGCGGGAGAACGGCTGCTGGGTCATGGCGGCAATCCTAGGCCGATTCGTCTGATCGATTCGCGCCGGGAATCCCCGCTGCACCGCAGACGAATCGCCGGATCAGCCGAGCGAGTCGATCAGTCGATCGGCCGCGGCGTAGGGGTCCGACTCCCCCGCCGCCACCGACGCGGCCAGGTCATCGAGGTCGGCGCTGCCGCCCACGTCGCCCCACCGGGCGCGCAGCGCGCTCAGGGCGATGGCCTCGATCTCGTCGCGGGCCCGCTGGGTGCGCCGGGTCTGGAGCTCGCCGCTGCTCCCCAGCCAGGCACGGTGCTCGGCGAGCGCGGCGGCCAGCTCGTCCAGCCCGGTACCGGCGGTGGCGACCGTGCTGAGGATCGGTGGCCTCCACGACCCGGTGACCGACAGGTTGAGCATCGAGCGGAGCTCACGGCGGGTCTGGTCCGCGCCCTCGCGGTCCGCCTTGTTGACCACGAAGACGTCGCCGATCTCGAGGATGCCGGCCTTGGCGGCCTGGATGCCGTCCCCCATCCCCGGCGCGAGCAGCACCACGGTCGTATCGGCGAGGCCGGCGATCTCGACCTCGCTCTGGCCCACGCCGACGGTCTCGACCAGCACGACGTCGAAGCCGGCCGCGTCGAGCACGCGCAGCGCCTGCGGCGTCGTCCACGCCAGGCCGCCGAGGTGGCCGCGGGAGGCCATCGAGCGGATGTAGACACCCTCGTCGAGCGTGTGGTCGCCCATCCGCACCCGGTCGCCGAGCAGCGCGCCGCCCGAGAACGGCGACGACGGGTCGACGGCCAGCACCCCGACCCGCTTGCCCTCGCCACGCAGCTCTTTGACGAGTGCGCCGGTCGCCGTCGACTTGCCGACCCCGGGTGCGCCGGTCAGTCCGACGACGTGCGCGTTGCCGGCGTACGGCGCCAGGGCGACCATGACCTCGCGCAGCTGCTTCGAGCCACCCTCGACGAGGGACACCAACCGCGCGACTGCCCGGGCCTCACCGGACCGGGCCCGCCCGACGAGGTCTCCCACATCCATGGGTCGAGCCTCGATCTCAGGCAGTGGGCACCTTGATGATCAGCGCGTCGCCCTGCCCACCGCCGCCGCACAGGGCAGCCGCACCCACGCCGCCACCGCGGCGCTTCAGCTCGAGAGCGAGGTGCAGGACGACCCGGGTGCCGGACATGCCGACCGGGTGGCCGAGCGCGATCGCGCCGCCGTTGACGTTGACCTTGGCCGGGTCCAGGTCGAGCGCGCGGGCCGACTCGATGCCGACCGCTGCGAACGCCTCGTTGAACTCGATCAGGTCGAGATCGGCGGCGGTCAGACCGTCCTTGTCGAGAGCCCTCTGCGTCGCGTTGGCCGGCTGCAGCTGGAGCGAGCTGTCGGGTCCCGCAACCATGCCGTGGGCGCCGATCTCGGCCAGCCACTCAAGGCCGAGCTCCTCGGCCTTGGCCTTGCTCATCACGACCACCGCGGCGGCCCCGTCGGAGATCTGGGACGCCGAGCCAGCGGTGATGGTGCCGTCCTTGGCGAACGCCGCGGGCAGCCTCGAGAGCGACTCGAGCGTCGTGTCGCCGCGCACGCCCTCGTCCGCAGAGACCACGATCGGGTCGCCCTTCCGCTGCGGGATCGAGACGGGCACGACCTCGTCGTCGAAGACGCCGTTCTTCCACGCGGCAGCGGCCTTCTGGTGCGACTCGGCGGCGAACTGGTCCTGCTCCTCGCGGGTGAGCTGCACGCCCTCGGCGTTGATCTGCTCGGTGAGGCCGCCCATGGCCTGCTGGGTGGCCTGGTCATAGAGGGCGTCGAAGGCCATGGAGTCGACGAGCGTGACGTCGCCGAACTTGAAGCCCTCACGCGACTTCGGCAGGAAGTGCGGGGCGTTGGTCATCGACTCCATGCCACCGGCGACCACGATCTCGACCTCACCGGCACGGATCAGCTGGTCGGCCAGGGCGATCGCGTTGAGACCCGAGAGGCAGACCTTGTTGATCGTCATCGACGGAAGGCTCCACGGGAGGCCCGCGGCGATGCCGGCGGCCCGCGCCGGGTTCTGGCCGGCGCCGGCCAGGATGACCTGCCCCATGATCAGGTAGTCGACCTGCTCCGGACTCACTCCGGCCTTCTCCAGGGCACCCTTGATGGCGACGCCACCGAGGTCCGCGGCGGACAGGCTCTTGAGACCGCCGAGGAGGCGTCCGATCGGGGTGCGGGCCCCGGCGACGATGACGGAAGGGTTCTCGGGCACAGCGGTCCTCCAGCTGATCGGGTCCTCGACGTGACGAAGACCTCGCCACGGAAGTTGCCCTCGACCTTACGACGCCGGTGAGCGCTCTGTAACCATGCCCGACATGACCTCCGACACGCGCCCCACCGTTGATGCGGCGGCCCACCTGTTCACGGCGATCGACCACGTCGGCATCGCCGTCGCGGACCTCGACGAGGCGATCGCGTTCTATGAGACCACCTACGGGATGCGGCTCGCCCACCAGGAGGTCAACGCCGAGCAAGGGGTCCGGGAGGCGATGATGGCCGTCGGTGACTCCGGCTCCTGCATCCAGCTGCTGGCGCCGCTCAACGAGGACTCGACGATCGCGAAGTTCCTCGACCGGTCCGGCCCGGGCATCCAGCAGATGGCCTACCGGGTCACCGACGTCGAGGCGGTCAGCGCGACCCTGCGCGAGCGCGGTGTCCGGCTGCTGTACGACGAGCCACGGCGCGGCACGTCGGACTCGCGGATCAACTTCATCCACCCCAAGGATGCCGGCGGAGTCCTGGTGGAGCTCGTCGAGGTCGCAACCTCCGGGCAACCCGAGCACTGAGAGGGTCGGGTCCGGCACAGCACGTCCCAGCGTTCATTACTGACAGGTAACCTCCGGGCCATGCAGCAGATCCTCGACGCGATCCTCGCCGGCGACACCTCCCCGGACGACTTCGCCCACCTTCACGTGCCGGAGTCCTACCGCGCCGCCCTGGTGCGCAAGGACGAGGTCGACATGTTCGAGGGCACCCCCTCCAGGGACAAGGACCCGCGCAGGTCGATCCACGTCGAGGACGTCGCGCTCCCCGAGCTCGGCCCGGGTGAGGCACTGGTGGCCGTGATGGCCTCGGCGATCAACTACAACACGGTGTGGACCTCGATCTTCGAGCCGGTGTCCACGTTCGGCTTCCTGGAGCGCTACGGCCGTCTCTCCGAGCTCACCAAGAGGCACGACCTGCCCTATCACGTGGTCGGCTCCGACCTGTCCGGCGTCGTCCTGCGGACCGGCCCCGGCGTGACCAGGTGGAAGCCCGGCACCGAGGTCGTCGCGCACTGCTTGAGCGTCGAGCTCGAGGACCCGGACGGCCACGACGACACGATGCTCGACCCGCAGCAGCGGATCTGGGGCTTCGAGACCAACTTCGGGGGCCTGGCCCACATTGCGCTGGTCAAGGCCAACCAGCTGATGCCCAAGCCCAAGCACCTGACCTGGGAGGAGGCCGCCTCCCCGGGCCTGGTGAACTGCACGGCGTACCGTCAGCTCGTCAGCAAGAACGGCGGCGACATGAAGCAGGGCGACAACGTCCTGATCTGGGGCGCTTCCGGGGGCCTCGGCGGCTTCGCGACGCAGTACGCCCTCCACGGCGGCGCCACCCCCGTGTGTGTGGTCTCCAACGAGGACAAGGCCGCCATCGCCCGTTCGATGGGCGCGGAGCTGATCATCAACCGCGCCGAAGAGGGCTACCGGTTCTGGAAGGACGAGCACACCCAGGACCCCCAGGAGTGGAAGCGCCTCGGCGCCAAGATCCGCGAGCTCACCGGCGGCGAGGACATCGACATCGTCTTCGAGCACCCGGGGCGCGAGACCTTCGGGGCGAGCGTCTTCGTGACCCGCAAGGGCGGCACCATCACCACCTGCGCGTCCACGAGCGGCTACATGCACGAGTACGACAACCGCTACCTCTGGATGAACCTCAAGCGGATCATCAGCTCGCACTTCGCCAACTACCGCGAGTCGTGGGAGGCCAACCGCCTCATCGCCAAGGGCAGGATCCACCCGACACTGTCCAAGACCTATGGGCTCGACGAGGTCGGCCAGGCCGCCCTCGACGTCCACCGGAACGCCCACCAGGGCAAGGTCGGGGTGCTCTGCCTGGCTCCGGAGGAGGGGCTCGGCGTCCGCGACCTCGAGCTCCGGGCCCAGCATGAGACGGCGATCAACCGCTTCCGGGACGTCTGACCTGCTCAGACGCCGCACCGGCGGGGACGGGCGCAGCCCGGGTGTGCGCAACTGTGGTTCATCAGGCACAGTTGGTGACTCGCCGTGTCCCCCCACTCGGAAGTGAGCCCTCTCCATGAACCAGGGTCTGTCCATCTTCGACGACGAACCCCAGGAGAACCCCGGCACCGCTGAGGCCGAGGAAGAGGCACCCCAGGGCGACCCCCATGCCGAGAAGACCGTGGTGATCCCGGCGCTGCCCAAGGCGGAGGCCGCCCAGGCGGTCCCAACCAAGGCGGCGCCGACCAAGGCGGTGCCCAGCAGGACACCGGGGACGAAGCCCGAGGTGCTCCCAGAGGCCACTCGCCCGGTGCCGACCATCTCCCCCGCTCCGCGCCCCGTGCCGCCGCCGCCGACCGGCCCACTCCCGGTCACGCGCAAGAACGGCTACGACGCCGCGGCGGTCGACCAGCGCCTCACGCAGCTCGCGACCGACCGCGCCGCGCTCACCTCCGCGATCGCCCAGCACGAGACCCGGAGCGCCGGCCTCGAGAAGCAGCTGGACACCCTGCTGAGCCAGATCGAGGAGACCAAGAACCCGTCGTACGCCGGTCTCGGCGGGCGCGCTTCGGCGATGCTCCGGCTCGCCGAGGAGGAGGCCTCCGAGATGCGTGCGGTCGCCGCCAGCGATGCCGAGGAGATCCGCGCCCAGGCCGCGCGGGACGCCCAGGCCATCAAGGCGGAGGCCTCCCGCGAGGCCGAGGACATGCGCATCGTGCAGCTCAAGGATCTCGACGAGCAGCGCACGCGGGTGCTGACCGACGCCGAGCAGGCGCGGACCCTGTCCCAGAGCGAGGCCGCCGACCTGGTGGCCAGCGCGACCCGCGAGTCCGAGCAGCTGCGCCTGGCCACCCAGCAGGAGACCACCGAGCTGCGCACGGGTGCCCAGCGCGAGGTCGAGCAGCAGCGAGCCGCCGTCGACCGAGAGGTCCAGGAGGCCAAGCGCCTGCTCGCGGTTGAGCGCGAGCGGCTCGCCCGCGAAGCCACCGAGCACCACACCAGCGCCACCGCCGAGACCAAGAAGCTTGTCGACGATGCCGAGGCGCGGGCCACCGCGGCCGAGCAGCGCGCCCGTGACGCACTCGCCCAGGCCAAGGGAGCGCGGGACCAGGCCGCCAAGGAGTCCGAGGCCATCTTGTCCCGCGCCCGTCGCGAGGCCGAGCAGATCTTGGCCGCAGCCACCACCCAGGCGGACGCGGTGAAGACGAGCGGCGACGCCGAGCGCCAACGCGAGGTCGCCCTGCTCAAGGCGGAGGTCGACCGGCTGAGCAAGCGCCGTGACGCCATCACGGCCCAGCTCGCCTCGCTGCGGGACGTCGTCGCGGGGTTCGGTGACGACGAGTCCTGAGAAGCCGGCCACCGAGACCACGGAGAGCTCAAGCCAGGCCGCCGGCGAGGACACCACCGAGGACCCGACGGTGGCCGACCCCGGCTATCTCGGCGAGCCGGGTCCCCCGCTGGACAAGCACGCGCCGTTCTATGTCGGCTTCGTCGGCGCGACCGGCGCCCTGTTGGCCTTCTGGCTCGCCACCAACATCGCGGCCATCGGCAGCACCCTCGTCCTGATCGTCGTCGCGCTGTTCATCGCGGCCGGCCTCAATCCGTCGGTCGAGTGGATCGAGGGTCGCGGTGTGCGTCGCAGCTACGCCGTGGGCGGTGTCATCGTCACCGTGCTGATCGCGCTCGCGCTGTTCCTCGTCGCGATCGTGCCGGTGATCACCGACCAGGTCGCCTCGATCACGGACAACGCGCCCGCCTGGCTCGACCAGCTCCAGGACAACAAGCAGGTCCAGCAGCTCGACGACGAGTACCAGATCATCGACAAGATCAGGGACTACGTCACCGACGGCGACTTCCTGAGCACGATCTTCGGCGGCGCGCTCGGCTTCGGCCTCGCCGTCCTGGGCGCGCTGTTGAACGGGTTCCTCGTCCTGGTCCTCACGCTCTACTTCCTCTCCTCCCTGGCGACCACCAAGGCGGCCCTCTACGGTCTCGCCCCCGCCTCGCGCCGCGACCGGGTCAGCCGCCTGGGAGACCGGATCATCCGGAGCGTCGGCGGCTACGTATCGGGCGCGTTCGTGGTGGCGCTCTGCGCCGGCACCTCGTCGCTGGTGTTCCTCTTCGTCGTCGGTCTCGGCAAGTACGCGGTCGCGCTCGCGTTCGTCGTCGCGCTCCTCGACGTCATCCCGATGATCGGCGCCACCATCGGCGCCGTGATCGTCACCGCGATCGCCTTCGCCGAGGACCCGAAGATCGGCATCGCCTGTGCTGTCTTCTACCTGATCTATCAGCAGCTCGAGAACTACGTGATCTATCCGCGCGTGATGGCGAAGTCCGTCGACGTGCCCGGTGCGGTGACCGTCATCGCGGCCCTGACCGGCGCCGCGCTGCTGGGTGCTGTCGGCGCCCTGCTCGCCATCCCCACCGCGGCCGCGATCCTGATGCTGACCCGCGAGGTCTTCGTCAGACGGCAGGACACCCGATAGCTCAGGGCACGTTGTCCCGGGGGTCAGAGCCGGACGGCCACCAGCGCCTCGTCGTCCTCAGGCCGGGAGCCTTCCTTGGTGACGACGCCGCGCTCTCCCACCTTGACCCCGACGACACCGGCGAGGATCAGCAGGCCGCCGACGATCTGGATCGTGCCGGGGAGCTCGGACAGCAGCAGCCAGGCCCACACGACGGCGGCAATCACCTCATTGAGCCCCAGGAACGAGGCGAGTCGTGAGCCGAGGCGGCGGTTCGCCGCGACCCCCGACGTGTAGGGCAGCGCGGCACTCACGACGCCGAGCACGAGCAGCGGCGCCCACCACGAGACGGTCGCACCGGCGTACGTCGGGTCGACGGTCGCGCCGCGCATGGGCAGCAGGCCGACCAGGCCCAGCGCCCCGATGATCGCGGCGCCGACCACCAGGCCACCGGCCGCGAGGGTCATCGGAGGAATGCCGCGTCGCTCGTCGGCCGAGATGACGAAGTAGGCCGCGCAGC
This sequence comes from uncultured Actinomycetota bacterium, assembly GCA_963802315.1. Classification (GTDB taxonomy): domain Bacteria; phylum Actinomycetota; class Actinomycetes; order Propionibacteriales; family Nocardioidaceae; genus Nocardioides. The sequence continues at coordinate 2,504,728 of CAWDIF010000001.1, read as the reverse complement.
CGACCATGGCGCCCAGCGCCCAGAGCACCCCGCGGACGCTGAGGTCGGCGCCGGAGACGAGGTCGAGGACCAGGACGAGGCCCACGGTCGCCACCAACGCGCCGGCCAACGTCAGCAGGCCGGGACGCTGACCGTGGACCAGCCACATCCACACCACGACCGCCGCGGGGGCCGTCAGCTCGATCAGGATGGCGGGCCCGACCTGCATGTACTGGATGGCCGAGAAGTAGCAGAACTGGGCCCCGGCGACGGCCAGCGCGCCGTACAGCAGCAGCAGCGCCGCGTTGTCGCGCAGCAGGTGCCAGCGACCTCTCAGCGCGCGCAGACCAAACGGCAGCACGACCAGCGCACCGAGGCCGATCCGGATGCCGCTCACGGCCCCGACGCTCCAGCCGTTGTCGAGCAGCCCCCTCGCCACGGCCCCCGACAGACCGAACGACGCGGCGGAGACGAGGGCGAGCACGACACCGACACCGAGTCGCGACCGCGGCGGGCCGGTCACCAGTGATGCGTCATGGGTCAACATGCTCATGGGACATGACGCTACGCGGACCGCGGTAACATGTCAATGTGGCCTTCACCCATGACACCGAGATGGCTCTGCAGTCCGCGGTCATCCTGGCCAACAGCGCGCTCGAGCCCGACACCCTGACGACGGTGACCGACTTCGACGCCATCTGGGACGAGTTCTCCTTCACGGGTCGTCACGAGCGGACCCGCCTGGAGCTGGACGCGGTCCGCGCGATCCGCGGCCGGCTGCGCGACCTGCTCACCGCCGACCGCGACAGCGCCGTCCACCTGGTCAACGCCTGGCTCGACGAGGCCCAAGCGGTCCCCCAGCTCGTCAAGCACGACGCCCTCGACTGGCACATCCACGCGATCGACGTCGACGCGCCGCTCGACGAGCGAATCCTCGTCGAGACCGCGATGGCCATGGTCGACGTCATCCGAGCCGACGAGATGTCCCGACTCGGCATCTGCGCCGACGACACGTGCGAAGGAATCGTGCTCGACCTGTCCCGCAACCGCTCACGTCGCTTCTGCTCCACGACGTGCGGCAACCGCAACGCCGTGGCGGCCTACCGGGCCAGGAATCGCTGATCCACGAACCTCTTCAGCACCTCGAGGAACACCTCGGGCTGCTCCGAGTGCACCCAGTGCCCCGCACCCTTGACCGTGACCCGGCGGTTGCGCGGGAACAGGCGGTCCATCGCGCCGACGTGCTCCGGTGCCACATAGCGCGAGTCCGCGCCGCCGACCCACAGCACGGGTCCGTCGTACGGCTTCACGTCGATGCCCGGCCAGCCGGTGATCAGGTCCAGGTCGCGGCCGAGCAGCTCGAGGTTGAGCAGCCACTCCCACCCGTCGTCCACGCGCCGCAGGCTCTGGAGGAGGAAGCCGCGCACCATCGGTGAGGGCACGGCGTCGAGGAGTGCGGCCTCCGCCTCGGAGCGCGACGACAACGTCTCGAGGTCGATGGCCCGCAGCGCCGCGATGTAGCCCTCGAACTCTGCGGCGTGGTCGTACGACACCGGCGCGACGTCGACGACGACGAGGCGCTCGACGAGCTCGGGGTGATGCAGGGCGACCAGCATCGCGACCTTGCCCCCCATCGAGTGCCCGACCAGCGCGACCGGTTCGTCGGCCTCGATGAGGTCGGCGACCAGGTCGGCGTAGCGGAGGTAGTCGAAGCCCTCGGTCCGCGGGGACCGGCCGTGGTCAGGCAGGTCGACCAGGGTCACCCGATGCTCAGCGGCCAGCGCCTTGCCGAGCGCGGTGAAGTTCTTGCCCTGCCCGAACAGCCCGTGGCAGAACACGACGCGCGAGCCGGACGCCCCCAGCCCGACGGTGTTCAGCACGCCGCGAACCTACCCAAGCACAACTGACTGACCGTACAGTTAGCGAATGGCCGAGATCCGACAGACGCTGCCCGGAGCGGCCTACCACTCCGAGGAGACCTGGGCCCTCGACAAGGAGCGGGTCTTCTATCGCAACTGGGTCTATGTGGGCCGGGCCGAACGGGTGGCCAGACCCGGCGCCTGGATGCGCGTCGAGATCGCCGATGAGAGTGTCCTGGTCGTGCGCGGCAAGGACGAGCGGCTGCGGGCGTTCTACAACGTCTGCCGCCATCGCGGCTCCCGCATCTGCGACGACGAGAGCGGCGAGGTCCGCACCCACCTGCGCTGTCCTTACCACGCCTGGGGCTACGCCCTCGACGGCACGCTCGTGACCACCCCGATGATCGAAAAGGACGAGATCGACCGGGCCGCGACGTCGTTGTGGCCGGTCCACCTCGACGTATGGGAGGGCTTCGTCTTCGTGAACCTGCGCCGCGAGACCCCCGTCCCGTTGCTCGAGTCGCTGGCCGAGCACCCGGACGACCCGCTGGCCCTGGCCCGGGTCGGACTGGCCGAGCTCCGGACCGGCCACGTCTCGACCGTCGAGGTCCAGGCCAACTGGAAGATCGTCATCGAGAACTACAACGAGTGCCTGCACTGCCCGACCGTGCACCCCGAGCTGGTCGCGGTCCTCCCTGCGTACCGCAAGGGCAGCATCTTCGAGGAGGGTCGTGATGACGGCGGGGTGACCCTGGCCGACGGTCGTACGACCGTCGTCTTGGACCCGCGGCTCCGGCTCCCGCTGCTGCCGGGCCTGAAGGACCAGGACGGTCCGTCGTCCTACTTCGGGGCGCTGGTCTACCCCACGATGTTCCTCGACGTGGACGGCTCGTCCGCGCTCGCTACCGCGGTGTTCCCCACCGGCCCGCGGAGCTGCCGGCTGGTGACGGAGTACCTCTTCAGCCCCGAGGCGTTCGAGGACCCCCACTTCGACCCGCGGCCGGTCGTCGACTTCAACGAGCTCGTCACGCGTCAGGACAACGAGGCCTGCGAGCGGGTCCAGCGCGGGGTCACCTCACGGGCCTTCGAGCACGGCGTCTTCCCGGCCAAGGACGGTTGGGTCCACCTCTTCGACCAGCGCTACCTCAGTGACGTCCGGGGCCACGACCACGCGGGCGTCGAGCGCCAGCACTCCTGAGGGGCCGACCAGCACCGGGTTGAGCTCGAGCTCCACAAGCTCGGGGTGGGCAGCGGCGAGGTGCGAGACGCGGGCGACCAGCTCGCTCAGGGCGTCGAGGTCGACCGAAGGGCGACCCCGGACACCGCGCAGCAGCGGCGCCCCCCGCAGACCCAGCAGCAAACGCCGGGCACCCTCCGGTGACACCGGGGCGATCGCGCAGGCGGTGTCACCGAGCACCTCGGTCAGGATCCCGCCGAGCCCGACCATGATGACCGCGCCAAACTTCGGGTCGCGGACGCAGCCGACGATGAGCTCGACACCGTCGGCGAGGTCGGCCATGGCCTCGACCGAGACGGCAGGAGGAACCAGCCGGTCGACGAGGTCGCGGTACGCCGCGCGGGCGGCCGCGCGGTCGGCCAGGCCCACCACCACGCCACCTCCCTCGGACTTGTGCAGGCGACCGGTCGCCTTGAGCACGACCGGGACGCCGACCTCGTCCAGCGCCGCCTCGAACCCGGCCGGGTCGCGGACCGACCGTGCCGCCGGGAAGGCGACGCCGGCACCGGCGAACAGCGCCCGCGCCGTGGCGTACGACGCCTCGACGACCGGGGCGTCGGCAGGCGGTACGGGAAGGGCAAACCCATGGGTCCTCGGCTCGACCAGCCCTGCCAGCACCAGGCAGGCGCGGTCGACGTCGCGGTGGACCGGGACGCCCGCCGCTCGCAGGGCCCGGGCGGTCGGGCCGTCGGGATAGATCGTCTGGACGACCAGCGGCTTGCCCTGGGCCGCGACCACCTCGGCCATCAGGCGCGCGGCAGAGAGCTCCGGCTCGGTCAGGCGGGACTCCTCGGACGAGTAGCCCCCGAAGTAGCCGGTCAGCAGCACGCCGTCGACCTGCTCGGAGCCCAGCAGCACCTCCACCCCGCGCGCATAGCTGGCGGGGTCCTGCTCACCGGCGCCGGCGAGGTCGACCGGGTTGGTCACCGTCGCCTGCGGCCACAGCGCGGCCTCGAGATCGGACGTCACGGCGCCGGTCAGCACCGGCGTCAGCAGACCGACCGCGGACAGTGCGTCGGCAGCCACCGCGCCGTGCCCGCCACCGTCGGTCAGGATCGCCACTCGGCGCCCGCGCATCCGCCGCGGTGACCGCAGGGCGACCAGCAGATCGGCCATCTGGGTCGGGTGGTCTACGCGGTGCGCACCGACGGCCACGCAGGCCGCATCGACCACCATCGAGGAGCTGGTCAGCGACCCCGTGTGCGAGGCCGCGCTGCGCACCGCGGCCTCGCTGCGTCCGGGGGCCAGCAGGACCAGCGGCTTGCCGGCCTTGCGCAGCGCGCGGGCCGCGGCCAGGAAGGCCGGCCCGTCGACGACGTCCTCGGTGTAGACCGCGACCGCGCGTGTCCCGTCGTGCCCGACGCAGGCGTGCAGGAAGTCGACCACCCCGAGATCGGCCTGGTTGCCGAGCGAGACGAACCGGGAGACACCCAGCCCGCGGTCGCGCAGGAGGTCGGCGAGGTCGAGCACGAGGTTGCCGCTCTGGCTCAGGACGGCGACGTCCCCCGCCGGGAGGACGGCGTGCGCGAGCTGGATCCCGGTCGTGGTGTCGACCACCCCCAGGCAGTTCGGACCGACGAGCACGGCACCGGCCGCCCGGACGACGGCCAGCGCCTCGGACTCAAGCCGAGCACCCTCGGCGCCCGACTCCGAGAGACCCGCGGTGATGCCCACGACCGCCCGGGCTCCGGCGGCCACGGCGTCGGTCACCGCGGCGAGGAAGCCCGCCGACGGCACGCAGATGACCGCGAGGTCGACGGGCGCACCGTGGGCGGCGGCCGCCGCCTGGGCGGTCGGGTACGCCGACTGGCCGAGGACCTCCGCGGCCCGCCGGTTGACCAGCAGCACCGTGCGGTCCCCGCGCGAGGCCAGAGCCCGCGCCCCGAGGATGTGACCCCACTTCGCGGAGTCGTCGCTGGCACCGACGACCGCGATCGTCCGGGGTGCGAACAGGGCGTCCAAGGGCGTGCCGGACGACCGGGTGGACGACCCTTGACGCGTCACGCCGGTCAACCTAGCATCGCCTGACTGACTGAACAGTCAAATGTCAGGAGGGATGCTCGTGGCTGCTGGGAGCAGAGCGCGCAACCTGCGTGAGGAAGCGGCCGCTCGACGCGCGAACCAGGATCCTCGCGGCCGCCGCCGACTGCATCGTCCGGGACGGTCTGGCCCAGGTCCGGATGGCATCGATCGCCAGGACCGCCGGAGTGTCGGCGGGACTGCTGCACTACCACTTCGACACCAAGGAACTCCTCTTCGGCGAAGTGCTGACCTACTCGCACGCCCTGTCCGCCGACCTCAACCAGCGCGCGCTCGTCGGCGCGGGCGAGGGCCCGGCCGAACGCCTGTCCTCGTTCCTGGAGAGATGCCTGCCCAGCGACGACCAGCGCGCGCACGAGTGGCTGCTCTGGCAGGAGCTGGCGCTGCTGTGCATCCGCGACCCACACCTGGCCAAGGTCGGTGCCGACCTCTACGAGGACCTCTACGCCACCGTCGACGGCATCGTCCGCGACGGCCTCGCCGCCGGAGTGTTCGCCACCACGCTCGGACCGCGGGCGCTGGCCGAGACCGCGGTCGCTCTCACCGACGGCCTCGGGGCACGGGTGCTGGCCAACGACCCCAACCTCGGGCTCGCGCAGGCGCGCACCACGATCGCCACCGTGGTCGGCCTGCTGGTGGGTCACGACGGACCCCTGCCCGCACCGACTCCCCTCGAGGGCGGGGCCGACGCGTGACCCCGTCGCGGCGTGGGTTCCTGACCGGCGGCATGGCGCTGAGCGCCTCGCTGGCCTTCCCCGGCTGCGCCTACATCCGTGACGACGCGCCGACCGACACGCCGCCGCCACCCTCGGCCAAGGCCAAGATCGACGGCGACCTCGTCTATTTCAACTGGGCCGACTACCTCGCCCCCAAGGTGGTGAAGGGCTTCCAGGAGGAGTACGGCGTCAAGGTCATCGAGTCCAACTACGACTCGATGGAGGGCATGTACGCCAAGCTCGCCGCCGGCAACCAGTACGACATCGTCTTCCCGATCGCCAAGTGGGTGGTCAAGCTCCGGCGCGAAGGCCGGCTGCGCGCGATCGACCCCGACCAGCTGCAGAACGCCGACCAGGTCTTCTACTCCGGTTCCTACTTCAACCAGCCCTGGTACGACGAGGGCTCGCAGGTGTCGATCCCCTTCACCGTCTACAAGACCGGGATCGGTTGGCGGACCGACAAGGTCTCCTCGATGACCGGCAGCTGGGAGGACCTGTGGAACGAGGAGGCGCGGGGCCGCGTCTTCACCCTCGACGACCAGGACGAGGCGCTGGCGATGTCCGCGCTGCTCCTGGGCTACGACGTCAACACCGCGAAGCCGGCTGAGCTCGAGGAGATGAAGAAGCTCCTGATCAGCCAGAAGCCGTACCTTCGCGCCTACTCCTCCGACGACATCAACAACATGGTGGGCGGCGACGCGTGGGTCCACCACATGTGGAGCGGTGACTTCCTCTATCTCCAGCAGGGCCTGGCGGACGACCCGACGATGTTCGACTTCCAGGCGCCGCGTGAGGGCAGCCCGATCAACTCCGACACCTACGCCATCCCGGCCAACGCCCAGCACCCGGGCACGGCGATGCTGTTCATCGACTACCTGCTGCGCCCCGAGAACGCCATCAGGAACATGGGCTACCTCTACTACCCGTTCCCGCTCAAGGACGCCCTGCCCGCGTTCGCCGACCTCGCCAAGGACGTGCCGGCCTGCAACGTGGAGATCTCGGACCTCGAGAACGAGGATGTCTTCCGCCTGCTCGGCGCCGACGAGGTCCAGCGCCGCGCGGCCATGTGGACCGAAGTGAAGGCCAGCTGAGATGGCATCGGGCCCGACGGCACCACGTTCGGCACAGCGCACCCGGCTGTGGGGGGCACTGCTCGCACTACCCACCGCCTGGATGGTGACCTTCTTCGTCTCCAGCATGGTGATCGTGGTGCTGCTGTCGTTCGGCCGCACCACCAATGACGGCTACCCGGTCTTCGCCCTGCGCCTCGACAACTACCGGGCGATCTGGAACGACGTCTACCTCGAGGTGTTCCTCCGCTCTCTGGTCTACGCACTGGCCACGGTGGTGCTCTCGGTGCTGATCGCGTACCCGGTCGCCTATGCGATCGCACTGCACGGCGGGCGCTACAAGAACGCGCTGATCGCGGCGATCGTGGTGCCGTTCTTCGCCAGCTACCTGATCCGCATGTATGCCTGGAAGGCACTGCTCTCCGACGAAGGACTTGTCAACAGCGCTCTGCGCGGGTCGGGCCTGAGCGACGGGCTCACGTTCCTCAACACGTCCTACGCGGTGGTCGGCGGCCTGGTCTACGGGTTCGTGGTCTTCATGATCCTGCCGATCTATGCCTCTCTCGAGCGACTCGACGTCGCGCTGATCGAGGCCGGCAAGGACCTCTATCACGGCCCGGTCCGCACGTTCTTCAGCGTCACCCTTCCGGCGACCCGGCCGGGGCTCTACGGCGGCATGCTGCTCGTCTTCCTCCCGGCCCTCGGCGACTTCGTGAGCGCCCAGCTGCTCGGCGGGGCGAGCACCTACATGATGGGCAACCTGGTCCAGCAGCAGTTCAACGAGGGCCAGAACTGGCCACTGGGTTCGGCACTGACCGTCGGCATGATGGTCGCCCTGACGGTGCTGATGGTCGCCTATCTGCGCGCGACCGCGACCAGGGCGCGTGAGATCTGATGGCGCGCCCTCGCAGGCTGGAGCGCAAACCGCTGTTCGCCGTCGTGGTCACGGTCGTCTTCTTCGCCTGGCTCTACCTGCCGATCCTGGCCGTGGCGCTGTTCAGCTTCAACGACAAGAAGTCGCTGTCGTCGTTCTCCGGCTTCAGCCTCCGCTGGTACGACGCCCTGATCCACGACTCGGCACTGATCGACTCGCTGGTCGCCAGCCTGCAGATCGCCGCCGTCGCGACGGCCGGGTCGCTCGTGCTGGGCACGATGCTGGCCATCGGCCTGGAGCGCGTGGGCTCGCGCCGTGGGCGGGCCATCGGCGCGGTCACGCTGCTCCCGCTCGTCACCCCGGAGATCGTCACCGGCGTGGCGGCGCTCCTGCTCTTCACCGGCATCGGCGTCAAGCTCTCGATGACCACCGTCATCCTGGCCGAGATCACGTTCTCCATCGCCTATGTCGCGGTGATCGTCCGGGGCCGGCTGGCCGGCATCTCCCTGGAGGTCGAGGAGGCCGCACGCGACCTGGGCTGCACGCCGTTCCAGGCCCTGCGGCTCGTCGTCCTGCCGACGCTCGTCCCGGCACTCGTGGGCGCCGGGCTGCTCGTCTTCGCCCTGGTCTTCGACGACTTCGTGCTCGCCTTCTTCACGACCGGCGTCGACCCGCAGCCGCTCCCGGTGCGCGTCTACTCCTCGATCCGTTTCGGCGTCTCACCGTCCATCAACGCGATCGGCACCCTGATGCTGATCGCCTCGGCCCTGCTGATCGTGGCGGCCCTGACCCTCCCCCGCCTGCTCAGTCGCGGCACGTCCAGCCTGGACCTGATCACCGGAGGCGAACGCCGATGACCACACCGTCGGTCTCCCTGCGTGGGCTGACCAAGACCTTCGGGGGCACCACCGTCGTCAACGACCTCGACCTCGACATCGCGAGCGGCGAGTTCTTCTCGCTGCTGGGTCCGTCGGGGTGCGGCAAGACCACGACGCTGCGGATGATCGCCGGCTTCAGCGACCCGACGTCCGGGACGATCCTGGTGGGCGGCGAGGACGTGACGAGCACTCCGCCGCACCGGCGCGACGTCAACACCGTCTTCCAGAGCTATGCGCTCTTCGAGCACCTCGACGTGCGCCGCAACGTGGGGTTCGGCCTGAGGCGCAAGGGGCTCGACAAGCCGGCGATCGACCAGCGGGTCGCACAGATGCTCGAGCTCGTCGAGCTCGGCGACCGGGGCAGGGAGAAGCCGAGCCGGCTCTCCGGCGGCCAGCGCCAGCGCGTGGCGCTCGCCCGCGCCCTGATCAACGAGCCCAAGGTGCTGCTGCTGGACGAGCCGCTCGCCGCGCTCGACCTCAAGCTGCGGCACCAGATGCAGGCCGAGCTCAAGTCGATCCAGCGCGAGGTCGGCATCACGTTCCTCTTCGTCACTCACGACCAGGACGAGGCGCTGAGCATGAGCGACCGGGTCGCGATCATGAACGGCGGCGTGATCGAGCAGTGCGGCACGCCCGAGGACGTCTACGAGCGCCCGACCTCGGTCTTCGCCGCCGGTTTCATCGGCACCAGCAACCTGATGAGCGGCATCTGGTCCGGTCACGGCGTGTCGATCACGCCGTCGGTGTCGATCCCGGCTCCGGGCCACCAGGGATCGGCCGAGGGCGACGCCGTCAGTGTCGCGGTCCGCCCCGAGAAGATCTGGCTCACCGAGCTCACGCCCGAGATGTTCCGGGTGCCAGGCACGATCGTGTCGACCAGCTACCACGGCGCCACCACGCAGTACCTCGTCTCGATCACGCCCGACCACGCCCTGACGGTCCTCGAGCAGAACCTGCCCCGGATGCGCACCGAGGACCGGTGGCAGGCGGGCGACCGCGTCGAGATGGGCTGGCTCCCCGAGCACACGGTGGTCCTGCGGTGAGCGCCCGATGAGTCACACCGACGTCGTCGTGGTGGGCGCGGGACTGGCCGGACTGTGCGCGGCGCGCGACCTCGAGGCCGGTGGCGCGCAGGTCACGGTGCTCGAGGCGCGCGACCGCGTCGGCGGACGTGTCGAGCAGGTCGAGCTCCCCGACGGGCGCCTGGTCCAGCTCGGCGGCGAGGTCGTCGGCAGCGCGCACACCAGCTATCTCGGCCTCGTCGAGGAGCTCGGGCTCACCCTGACGGCGTCCTACGTCGCGGAGCCGGGTGACATCACCCGCCAGGTGGCGGGCCCGGTCGAGAAGTCGGTCGACGTCGGCGACTGGCCGTCGTGGTGCACGCCCGCCGACCGCGCGTCGTACGACGAGGTGGAGGCGGCGCTCGACAAGGTGCTGTCGTCCATCGACCCCGACGATCCCTGGGCCTGCCCCGACCTGAGCCGCCTCGACCGGCTGAGTGTCGGCGACTGGCTGCGCGAGGTCGGAGCGACGCCCCACGTGCTGCGCCTCTACGAGCTGGTGCATCTCGGTCTCGCCGACGGCTCGACCGAGCGGACCAGCATGTTCGCCTATGCCCGCAAGAACCGTGTGGGCGGTGCCACGGGCGCCTACGACGTCGGCCAGTGGGAGAACCTCCGGGTCGTCGAGGGCTCTGCGACCGTGGCCCTCACGGCAGCGTCCGCGCTACGCGACGTGCGGCTGTCCACCCCGGTGCGGCGCATCGAGATCGGGCCTCGGACCAGCATCGTGACCACGCAGGACGGCGAGGAGCTGAGCGCCGAAGCGGTGGTCATCGCCGTGCCTTCGGGGCCGGCCCGGGACATCGACATCGCCGGCGTCAGCGCGGCCCGGCTGGCCTCGCTGCGACGACAGCGACACGCGTGGGCGGCCAAGTTCGTGGCGGCCTACGACGGCCCGTTCTGGCGCGCGCGTGGTCAGAACGCGCTGTCCGAGAGCGAGGGTGTGCTCGGGTCGACGTGGCCGCAGTCGCACGGCATCCTCTCGGCGCTCGTGCCCCCGGAGCGCTACGCCTCCTTCGCCGCGACCGATCCCGACACCCGCGTCCGCGAGGCGCTGGCGCAGATCGCGGAGATGTACGGCCCCGACGCCACGACCCCCGTGCAGACCTGGACCCGACTCTGGGGCACCGACCCGTGGACGCAGGGCTACGTCACCAACTGGCAGCCCGGCGACGTCGAGGCCGTCGGCCCGCTGCACGGCACCCACGAGCCACCCTTCTATGTCTGCGGCTCCGACCAATGGGTCGCGGGCTACATGGAGGGTGCCGTCCGGACCGGTCGGGGCGCCGCCGCGGCCGCACTCGCAGCGAGATAGAGAGGAAGCGATGGACTTCGGCCTGACCGACGAGCAGCGCAGCATCATCGAGGTGACGCGCTCGTTCGTCGAGCGCGAGCTCTACCCCCACGAGGAGGAGGTCGAGCGCACTGGTGTGCTGCGACCCGAGCTCGCGGCCCACATCCGCCAGAAGGCCCTCGCCGCGGGGCTCTACGCCGCCAACATGCCCGAGGAGGTCGGCGGCGCCGGCCTCGACACGGTGACCTGGGTGCTCTATGAGAAGGAACTCGGCCGGGCCAACTACGCACTGCAGTACTGCGGTGTCCCGCGCCCTTCGAACATCCTGCTCGCCGGCACCGAGGCCCAGCGCGAGAAGTACCTCTACCCCACCGTGCGAGGGGAGAGGATCGACTGCCTGGCGATGACCGAGCCCAGCGCCGGGTCCGACATGCGCGCCATGCGGACCAAGGCCACTCGCGACGACTCCGTCGGTGGTGGGGGCTGGCGGATCAAGGGGTCCAAGCACTTCATCAGCCACGCGGACGAGGCGGACTTCGTGATCCTCGTGGCGGTGACCGGTGCCGACGCTGGATCCGACGCTGGCGGCCGGGCGCAGCTGACGATGTTCCTCGTCGACCTCGACACCCCCGGCGTGGCGGTGCACGACGGCTACCGCAACGTCTCGCACCGCGGCTACACCAACTCGATCCTCGACTTCGACGACGTCCGGGTCGGAGACGACGCGGTGCTCGGTGAGGTGGGCAAGGGCTTCGAGCTGTCCGGCGAGTGGCTCGGCTCGACCCGGCTCCAGGTCGCCGCGTCCTGCCTGGGCCGCGCCGAGCGAGCGCTCGAGCTCTCGGTCCAGCACGCGGCGACGCGCGAGCAGTTCGGCCAGCCGATCGGGAGGTTCCAGGGGGTCGGCTTCAAGCTCGCAGACATGGCCAGCGAGCTGCGCGCGGCCGAGCTGATGACCCTGTATGCCGCCTGGAAGCACGACCAGGGCACCGTCACCGACGCCGACATCGCGATGGCCAAGGTCAAGGCCACCGAGATGCTGGCGATGGTCGCCGACGAGGCGATCCAGATCCACGGCGGGATGGGGCTGATGGACGAGCTGCCGCTGGAGCGGATCTGGCGCGATGCCCGGATCGAGCGGATCTGGGACGGGACCTCGGAGATCCAGCGCCACATCATCAGCCGGTCGATGCTGCGGCCGCTGGGGGCCTGAGATGACCGACCGGACCAGCCCTGTCGTACGCACCCGGGTCGAGGACGGCGTCCTCGAGGTGACGCTCGACCGTCCACCCGCCAACGCCATCGACCTGACGACCAGCCAGGAGCTGGGCCGGGTGTTCGCCGAGTTCCGCGACGACCCCGACCTGCGCGTGTCCATCGTGCGTACCGAGGGCGACAGGTTCTTCTGCGCCGGCTGGGACCTCAAGGCGGCGGCCGAAGGCGCGGCGGTGCAAGGCGAGTACGGCGTCGGCGGCTTCGGCGGGCTCCAGGAGCTCCCCGATCTCAACAAGCCGGTGATCGCGGCCGTCCACGGGATGGCGGTGGGAGGTGGCTTCGAGCTGGCGCTCTCGTGCGACCTGATCTATGCCTCGGAGGAGACCCGGTTCGGACTTCCTGAGATCAACGCGGGCACCCTGGCCGATGCGGCGACGATCAAGCTGCCCAAACGCATGCCCTACCACGTCGCGATGGAGCTGCTCCTCACCGGACGGTGGATGTCCGCCGAGGAGGCCCAGCGGTGGGGCGTGGTCAACGAGGTGCTCCCCGACGAGGCGGCGGTCCTCGCCCACGCCTGGGCGACCGCAAGGCTGCTTGCCTCCGGTCCCCCGCTGGTGTTCGCCGCGATCAAGGAGACCGCGCGGGCCGCGGAGTCGCTGCGGTTCCAGGAGGCGCTGGACCTGGTCACCTCCAGCAGCCTCCCGACCGTGGCGAGGCTCTACACGTCCCAGGACGGCGAGGAGGGCTTCAAGGCCTTCGCCGAGAAGCGCAAGCCGGTCTGGAAGGGCCGCTGATCAACCTTGAGGAGATGCCTGTGAACCGCACCGTCATGATCACGTGCGCCCTGACCGGCGCAGGCGACACCGTTGACCGCTCGGAGCACGTGCCGGTGACCCCGGAACAGATCGCCGAGTCCGGCATCGCCGCGGCCCGCGCCGGGGCCACGATCATCCACATCCACGTCCGCGACCCCGAGACCGGCAAGGGCTCGCGGGACGTCGCCCTCTATCGCGAGGTCGTCGAGCGGGTCCGCGCCTCGGACGTCGACGTCATCATCAACACCACCGCCGGCATGGGGGGCGACCTCGTCCTCGACCCGCACGACCCGACGACCTTCGTGGATGGCACGGACCTGGTGAGCGGGATCGACCGGCTCCCCCACGTGGAGGCGCTGCTCCCCGACATCTGCACGCTGGACTGCGGCAGCCTCAACTTCGGCGAGGGCAACCTGGTCTACGTCAGCACCCCGGACATGCTGCGCGAGGGGGCGAAGAGGATCCAGGAGCTCGGCGTCCGTGTCGAGATGGAGATCTTCGACACCGGGCACCTCTGGTTCGCCAACACCCTCGTCGAGGAAGGCCTCATCGACGCCCCGGCGATGTACCAGCTCTGCATGGGCATCCCCTACGGCGCTCCGGCCGACGCCGCCGACGCTGGCGGCGATGGTGGCGCAGATCCCGGAGGGCGCCGTGTGGGCGTCGTTCGCCCTGGGTCCCGATGCAGATGCCCTGGGTGGCGCAGTCGATCCTGCTCGGCGGTCACGTCCGCGTCGGCCTGGAGGACAACCTCTACCTGGCCAAGGGCGTCAAGGCGACCAACGCGCAGCTCGTCGAGCGCGCCCGGACGATCGTCGAGAGCATGGGCGCCTCGGTGGCCACCCCCGACGAGGGCCGCGAGATCCTCGCGCTGAGGCCCCGGTGAGCGGGCCCGCGAGCCGACTGGCGCCGGAGGACGTCCGCACCGTCACCTGCATCGGCGCCGGCGTCATCGGCGGCGGCTGGGCGGCGTACTTCCTGGCCCGTGGCTACCGGGTCGTCGCCTGGGACCCGGCCCCGGACGCCGAGGCGCGACTGCGGCACCTCGTCTCCGCGGCCTGGCCGGCGCTGACCGAGCTGGGGCTGGCCGAGGGCGCGAGCCTCGACAACCTCACGGTGGAGCACGACCTGGCGACCGCGTGCGCGCAGGCCGACTTCGTCCAGGAGAGCGCACCGGAGGACCTCGAGCTCAAGCGCACGTTGCTCGCCGACATCGACGCGGCGACGCCGGAGGGCGTCGTGATCTCGTCCTCCACCTCGGGCTACGCGATGAGCGAGATGCAGGACAGGTGTGCGCACCCTGACCGCACGGTCGTCGGCCACCCGTTCAACCCGCCGTACCTGATCCCGCTCGTCGAGGTGGTGGGCGGGACGGGCACCGCGGCCGAGGTCGTGGAGTGGACGGCCGCGTTCTTCCGACACGCGGGCAAGTCGGTCATCACCATGGACCGCGAGGTCCCCGGGTTCATCGCCAACCGACTGCAGGAGGCGCTGTGGCGCGAGGCGCTGCACATGGTGGAGGCCGGTGAGGCCACCGTCGAGCAGATCGACCTGTCCATCACCGACGGTCCCGGCCTGCGCTGGCCGATCCACGGCCCGCTGCTCACCTTCCACCTGGCCGGGGGCCAGGGCGGCATGGCGCACATGCTCGACCACTTCGGCCCCTCGCTGCTCTCGCCGTGGACCCGTCTGGCGGCACCCGTGCTCACGCCCGCGCTGCGCGACGCCGTCGTCGACGGCTGCGAGCTGGAGGCCGACGGCCGCAGCATCGACGACCTCGTGGCCGAGCGGGACCGGGGCGTGATCGCGATCCTGCGGGCGCTGGGCCGCGTGTGAGCGAGCCCCTCGTCTGGCGGGAGGCGGTCCAGGACGCCTGGATCGACTACAACGGGCACCTATCCGAGCCCTACTACGTGCTCGTGTTCGGGCACGCCACCGACAACGTGATGGAGGCGGTCGGTCTTGGTCCGGACTACCGCAGGGCCGATGACGCGTCGCTCTACACCGTCGAGGCGCACGTCCGCTACCTCGACGAGGTGTCGGCGGGCAGCGAGCTCGAGGTGCGGTCCTCGGTCATCGGGTCGACCGCCAAGCTCCTGTGGCTCTGGCACGAGGTGTGGGTCGATGGCCGGCTGCGGGCCACCGAGGAGATCCTCGGGGTGCATGTGTCCGGCGGTCGATCGGCGCCGTTCCCCGATGGGATCGCCGACCGGGTGAGGGAGGCTCAGGTCGACCCGCCGGAGGGAGCGAGCGGCCGGATCCGGCCGCTCGCCTGACCGGGCGACGCATCAGAGGTCGAAGCCGGGGCGGAACCTGCGACCATGCACGGATGAAGGTGCACGTCACCGACGCGTGGCCACTGCGGTTCGTCGACGGCGCACCGGTCCGCGCCGCCTCCGGGCTCGCTCGCTTCGGCGACCGCTGGCTGGTCGTGCAGGACGACACGACACATGGCTGCCTGTGGGACGGCACGAGTGCGGCCCGGCTCCGGCTGCTGCCGCCGATCGATGGCCGTGACCAGTTCGACGAGGCCGAAGGGACCAAGGAGCTCAAGCCGGACCTCGAGGCGGTCGTGGCCCTCTCGGACGCATCAGTGCTGGCCCTCGGGTCGGGGTCGACCCCAGCCCGGATGCGCGCGGTCCGGCTGCGGGTCGAGGGGCCCGACGTCCTGGATCTGACCGCCGTCTACGCGCGGGTCGCTCTCGCCCTCGGCGTCCCGGACGACCAGCTCAACCTCGAGGGGGCCTGCGTCCTGGGCGACGTGCTGCGTTGGTTCCAGCGCGGGCTGCCGGCTGCCGGCGCCCCCACGGCCAGTGTCGATGTCCACCTCGCCGCGCTGCTGGGCGGAGCCGAGCCCTCGATCGGGACGGTCCGTCGCTACGACCTGGGGGTCGTCGGCGGGGTCGGTCTGGCGGTCACCGACGCCGTGGCCCTCCAGGACGGCAGGGTGCTGGTGAGCTCCGCCGCCGAGGACAGTCCGACGACCTACGACGACGGACCGGTCGTCGGGTCAGCGCTTGCGCTGCTCGACGACGCGACGGTCGTGGCCTCCGCAGCCCTCCCGCGCCTCGACGGGCACGTCCTCAAGGTCGAGGGGCTCGGCCTGGTCCGCGACCTGGGTGACGAGCTCGATCTCCTCGCGGTCGTCGACGCGGACGACCCGCAGGTGCCCTCGACGATGCTCGGTCTGCGGGTCGTTCTCGGCGGGACTCAGCGGGTCGAGTAGTCGCGGAAGCCGCGCTTGGTCTTGCGGCCGAGGTAGCCCGCGGTGACCAGGTGCTCGAGCAGCGGCGCCGGCGCGAAGCCGGGCTCGCGGAACTCGAGGTAGAGCTCGCGCTGGATGGCCAGCGACACGTCGTTGCCGACCACGTCGAGCAGCTCGAACGGGCCCATCGGGAGCGCGCAGCCCTGCTTCATCGCGGTGTCGATGTCGTCGGCGGTGGCGTAGTGCGCCTCGAGCATCTTCACCGCGTCGTTGAGGTAGGGGAACAGCAGCGCGTTGACGATGAACCCGGCCCGGTCGCGCGCACGAGACCGCCACCTTGCCGATCCGGTCGCAGAGCGCGCGGGTGGTCTCGGTGACGTCGTCGTCGGTCGCGACGGTGGAGACGACCTCGACCAGCTTCATGACCGGCGCCGGGTTGAAGAAGTGCATGCCGACGACGTCCTGCGGACGCGAGGTGACCTTGGCCAGCGAGATGATCGGCAGCGACGAGGTCGTGGTCGCCAGGATCGCCCCTGGCTTGCAGATGTCGTCGAGGTTCTCGAACAGGGTGGTCTTGACGCCCAGGTCCTCGGCGATCGCCTCGACCACGATGTCGGACGTCCTTGAGGTCGTCGAGCGAGGTGGTGCCGCTGACCTTGGCCAGCACCGCCGCCTTGTCATCCTCGGTGGCCCGGCCGCGCTGGATCTGCCTGTCGAAGCTCTTGGTGATCGCCGTGACCACGCCGTCGACCTTGTCCTGCGCAGCGACCGACGTACAGCACGTCGTAGCCGGCCTTGGCGAAGACCTCGACGATGCCGGTCGCCATGGTGCCGGTGCCGACGACCCCGACCTGCGTGATGTCGTGCCGGAGCTGGGGCTTGTCGGACTCGGACGGCGTCTGGTCGTCCACGACTGTCTTGGGGCTGTCCGGGCCGTCGTAGGTGTAGAAGCCGCGGCCGGTCTTGCGGCCGAGCATCCCGGCGGTGACCATCTGCTTGAGGATCGGCGACGGCGCGTGCAGCCGGTCGCGGCCCTGGCGGTACATCGTCTCGAGGATCTCGTACGCCGTGTCGAGGCCGATCAGGTCGAGCAGCGCGAGCGGGCCCATCGGGTAGCCGCAGCCGAACCGCATCGCGGCGTCGATGTCCTCGCGGGTGGCGTACTTGCCCTCGTACATCGACACCGCGTGGTTGAGGTAGCCGAACAGCAGGGTGTTGGCGATGAAGCCGGCCTTGTCGCCGCACACGACCGGGTTCTTGCCGAGCGTGCGCGACCAGGTCGCTCACGTCGGTCGAGCACGTGGTCCTCGGTGACGACGGTGCGGATGATCTCGACCAGGTCCTGCACCGGAGCGGGGTTGAAGAAGTGGACGCCGATGACCCGGCCGGGCTGTGAGTTGGCCGTCGAGATCTCGGTGACCGAGAGCGACGAGGTGTTGGTCGCGAGGATCGCGTCGGTGGCGACGATCGCGTCCAGCTCGCGGAAGATCTGCTTCTTGACCTCCATCGACTCCACGACGGCCTCGACCACGAAGTCGGCCTCGGCGAGGTCCTTGAGCTCGGTGGTGAGAGTGATCCGGCCCAGCACCTCGGCCTGCTCCGCCTCGGTCATCTTCCGGCGGGCGACCGCACGCACGGTGGAGTGCTCGAGGTGCTGACGCCCGCGCGCCGTACTCTCCTCGTTCTGGTCGACACCGATGACCGTGAAGCCGTTGCGCGCGAACACCTCGGCGATGCCGGCACCCATGGTGCCGAGACCGACGATCGCCGATGGTCTCGAAGGTGCGGCCGGTCGTCTCTTCGGCTGCCGCGTCAGTCATGGGCCGGATGTTAGTTGACTCGTTGGTAACTTTCTTCCGAGGGCGGCCGACATCACGATGCGTGGCCCGTTGACGTCGAGGCCGATGGCACGCTCGTGCTCACGGAGCAGCCGCTGGTAGGGCAGCAGGTCGACGACCTCCTCGAAGCCGAGACGGGAGTAGAACGGCCCGTTGAACGGCACCTCGCGATAGGTGCACAGCGACAGGTTCCGGTGGCCGAGGTGCCACGCCTCCCGCATCGCTGCGTGCACCAGAGCGGTGCCGATCCCCTGTCGTTGAGCCTCCGGGCGGACCGAGAGCTGCTCGAGATGGGCATGGTCGTCGATCTCCAGCAGGTGCGCGAAGCCCACGGGCGGGTGCAGCCCATCTGCGGCGACAAGCATGACCCCGTTCTTCGCGTCGCGGTCCCAACCCGAGTCCGGCGGCGCAAGCAGGCACGGATGGAGTTCAGCGCCGAACAGGTCCTGATACTGCTGCCCACCGGACGCTTCGATCGAGGCCACATGCTTGAGGTCGGCGCCTCGTAGCGGGCGGACGGCGTACCGAGTGGCCACGCCCCACACTGTAGATTCGGCGCTCGTGAGACTGGTCGTCGCGCGCTGCCAGGTCGACTACGCCGGACGCTTGACGGCCCACCTGCCGATGGCGACCCGGGTGCTGATGGTCAAGGCCGACGGCTCGGTCCTGATCCACTCCGACGGCGGCTCCTACAAGCCGCTGAACTGGATGTCGCCGCCGTGCACCGTGCGCGAGGGCACCACGGAGGACGGCCGGGTCGAGTGGACCGTCACCGGCACCAAGACCGACGACACGCTGCGGATCCTCCTCGAGGAGATCCACCACGACTCCTCCCACGACCTCGGCATCGACCCCGGCCTGCAGAAGGACGGCGTCGAGAAGCACCTCCAGGAGCTGCTCGCCGAGCACCCGGCGACGCTGGCCGAGGGCCTGACGCTGGTTCGCCGGGAGTTCCCCACCGCCATCGGACCCGTCGACCTGATGTGCCGCGACGGCGCCGGCCTGAGCGTCGCCGTGGAGATCAAGCGCCGCGGCGACATCGACGGCGTCGAGCAGCTGACCCGCTACCTCGAGCTGCTCAACCGCGACCCGCTGCTCAGCGGCAAGGGCGCCGTGCGCGGCATCTTCGCCGCCCAGGAGATCAAGCCTCAGGCCCGGGTCCTCGCCGAGGACCGCGGCATCACCTGCGCGACGGTCGACTACGACGCCCTGCGCGGCCTCGACGACCCAAGCCATCGGCTGTTCTAGCCGTGACTGAGTGTGGAGTCCTGCTTCAACCTGCATCGCTGACGGCCCCGGTCGCAGAGGGCGTGACGACGCGTCTATCCACATCGCGGTGGCCAGGTCACGTCGGATCGTGGCGCCCGCGGGGTCGTGGTGCACCGAACGGCACATCTCGACGACCGGGTCCAGTGGCACCTCGGACCGCAGCGGGTGCGCGGCGCACCCCTGTCCCAGGTGTGGAGTCCTCGATCAAGCAGGTTGATCGGCAGCGCCACACTTCCTCGGCGTACCGTCGACCGGTGCGGATCTTCCACATCGCGACAGAGGCGGACTGGGCGCAGGCGCGGGCCACGGGCGCCTACACGACCTCGACGGTCGGGGTCACCCTTGAAGAGGAGGGCTACCTGCACGCGAGCCGCGAAGACCAGTGGGAGGGCGTGCGGGACCGCTACTACTCGGACCCGACCGAGCCACTGGTGCTGCTCGAGATCGACACCGACCTGCTCGACGTGCCATGGGTCGAGGAGCGGCCGGCACCGGAGGCCACCGAGACGTTCCCGCACATCTATGGGCCGCTCAGTCGCAGCGCGGTCGTGGCCGTCACCCCGCTCAGCTGACGAGCGAGGCGACCTCGTCCGCGCAGCCCCAGCTCAGGGTCACACCGGCGCCGCCGTGCCCGTAGCAGTGGATGAGGTCGGATCGCTCGACGTCGCGCTCCAGCCGCACAGAGGGCCGGGCCGGGCGGAGCCCGACCCGGTGGCCAAGCACATCGGCGCCGGCCAGCTCCGGGACCAGGCGCAGGGCACGCCTGAGGATCGCCGAAGCGACCTCGGCTGACGGCGTGCGGCTCCACTCCCCCTCGACATCGGACCCGCCGACCACGATGTCGTGTGATCGCGGGACGACGTACGTCGGTCCGGCGCCGTCCAGCCACCAGCGGTCGAGGCCGACCTGCTCGACCAGCACGACCTGACCCTGAACGGGAGCGACCGACGGGTCGGACGCGAGGAACCTGGAGGCGATTCCCGAGCAGTTCACGACCACGTCGGCGCCGGCCGGCAGCGTGGACAGGTTCATCCGGGTGAGTGTGCCCCCGCGCTCGAGCACCAGATCTGCGAGCCAGGCGAGATACACGGGCATCTCGACCACCGGAGAGGTGAACGTCCAGCCGGCCGAGAACCCCTCGGGCACGACGTAGGTCTCCGACAGGTCAGGGACCGCTTCGGCCCACCACGGCCGCTCCTCGGGACCGGGCAGGACCTCGACGCCGCGGCGCATCGCGACGCCGGACTCGGGCGCCTCGGCGGCGAGCTGGGCGAAGGCGTCGTAGGAGGAGCGCGACCAGGCGAGCACCCGGTCGTAGGGCAGTGCCCGGTACGGGTACCAGAGCGCCGCAGCCACCGCAGAGGTGGTCTCCCGCGGCAGATCGCGGGCGATCACGTCGACCCGGTGCCCGTCCCCGAGCAGGCGGGCGGCGCACGAGAGTCCTACGACCCCCGCGCCGACCACGAGCACCCGGCTCACGGGGACAGTGTGTCGCAGTCAGGCGCCGGCGACCCGGGGAGCCGTCGGATCCACGGCGTCGCCGCCTGACTCGCGGGCGATGTACTCCTCGATGTCCTCGATGTCGTCGCGGTTGCGAGAGACCACGGCCAGCAGGTCCTTCATCGTGGCGATCTCCTCGACCTGCTCCTTGATGAACCACTGCATGAACTGCTCGGAGGCGAAGTCGCTCTCCTCACGGGCGACCTTGAGCAGCCCGTTGATCTCCTCGGCGACCCGCTTCTCCTGGTTGAGCGCGAGCTGCACCGGCGCCACGACGTCCACGAACGTCGCGAGCGGCGCCTCGACCCCCGGGATCGTCACCTCGCAGTCGGTGTCGAGGAGGTACTGGACCATCATCATCGCGTGGTCGCGCTCCTCGAAGGCCTGCCCATAGAAGAAGGCCGCCATCCGCGGCATCGTCACGGCGTCGTAGTAGATCGCGCAGGCGAGGTACTGGTTGTGAGCGGCGAGCTCATTGCCGATCTGGCTGTTCAGCTGGTCGGCGAAGCGCTCGGCCGTCATCTGGTCCCTCTCGGGGTCAGGCGGCCTTCTTGAGCCGCTTCTTGGTCACCTTCTTGCCGTCCACCCTGACGAGCTTGCGTCTCTTGACGGTATACCCGGAGGGCAGGCTGCCTTCCTTGAGCATCCGCAACGGACAGCGGCCGCACGCCTTCTTCGAGACGCAGCACTCCGTCTTCGGGAGCTTGCGCACCTTGCCCATCGCCACGGGCGACACCGTAGCATCTGACTTAGGGTTGCCTCACCTCAACGTGGCCCACTCCACAGGACGCGACCGGCGACCCCTGGCATAGACCGGTCCAACAACTCCAGCCACGCGGGTTCAGGGGCCTCTACATTCGGCCATGACCTTCCGTCCGCGAGCACTGGCAACGGCCGTGCTGACCCTGTCCCTGACGTTGGCGGCCGCTGCCTGCAGCAGCCCTGCGGAGGATCCCGGGCGCGACGGTGGTGGCCCGGACTCGCCCACCGGGGACGCCGATCCCGGCGGGCTTGTCGAGGGCACCACCGTCGACGCCACGGTCGCCGAGCAGCTCCTCGCGGAGTTCGACGCTCTGGACGACGACGCCCAGGAGCGGCGCGCAGCCGACGCCGACCGTGATCTGGAGCGCGCGACTTGGAAGGTCTCGGGTCTTGACGAGGCAGTGGGCGCCGAACGCGCCGACCAGGTCTTCGACGCAGTCAACGCCGACGTCCGGGCAGACCTGGCGGCGATCAGTCCGCAGTTCGGCAGCATCGAGGCCTTCGGGGCCAGCGCACCGTCGAGGCTCGACGAGCTCAGCGAGGCCCAGGGTGCATCGCTGTTCGGCGCGCTGATGATCTCCTCGCTCGGTGCGGATGCGGCCGCCGGCCTGGTCGACGGCGTGCACACCGGGAGCGGCACGACCGCGGAGGGGATCACCATCACCGCCACCAAGGACACCGGCACCATGTCGTTCCAGGTGACCAAGACCATCGACGGGGTCGAGGTCGTTGTCGGGACCTCCGTGACTGTCTCCCCGTGCCCGGATGCGAGCGGCAAGGCCACGGCCAAGGGCTCGATGAACGCCTCGGCCAGCAAGGACGGGGTCGGACACCGCTTCAGCTACGCCGCCGATGTCGAGATCCAGGTCGGCGACGACGCCGAGATCGTCTCCACGACCGAGAGCTTCTCGACCGAGCAGGGCGACGTCGCCGGCGGCAAGGAGCAGTACGTCGCGGTGTCGATCGACTCCGACGGCGACTACGAGGTCACCCAGACCCGAGGGGACCTGCCCGCGGACTACACCCAGCAGGCGGTCAACGGAGCGATGATCATGAGCCGGCTCCTCGCCCATCGCCTCGTGCAGGCTGCCGAGGAACGCTGGAAGTCCGGGCGCTGCGTCAAGCTCGAGCCGACGGCGTCCGATGGCCCCTCGGGCGTGCGACCCGGGGCGTCCATCACCATCACCGCCGCCCCACGCAGCGTCATCGACGGCAGTCCGGTGGGCGGCACGGTCACCGCGCAGCTCTCCGCGGGCGCTGCCGGCGTGGAGCCGTCCGGGACGAAGGTGAAGGCCGACGCGACATTCACCTACACCGCACCGCCGCAGGCCGAGCAGACCGGGGAGGTCAGCCTCGAGGCCCGGTCTCGACGCGGCGTCGCGAAGGCGTCCCTGCGCTTCGACACCTATCCACTGTCCTTCGCCGCCGAGGGCGGGGGCGGGGAGTTCCGGGGGACAGGTGTCATCTGCGACCTGCGCGAGCCGTTCACCATCAGCGGCACCGGCTTGACGCTGAGCTTCACCCCGACCGACCGGACCGCGGGTTCCTACACGCTCAGTGGCACGGCCGGCGGAGTGACCTGGTCCGGCGGCGGCAAGTACAGGATCAGGCTCAACTCGTCGGCCAACGCCGGCACGCTCAGAACCCGGGGGGTGAACACGATCACCACGCCCCGGGGCACCTACTCCGACACCGCCGTCGCGGCGTTCGACCTCCGGTTCGTCCGCGCGTGCGACTGAGCGTCGGTCCGGTCAGGAGAGGCCGCGGGCCCGCCGGATCACGTCGACGATCCCGCCCATGATCTCGGTGAGCCCGAAGTCCTTCGGCGTGTAGACCGCCGCCACACCGAGCTCGGCGAGCCGCGTGGCGTCCGAGTCCGGGATGATGCCGCCGACGATGACGGGGACGTCGTCGAGACCCGCGTCGCGCAGGCCGTCGAGCACCGCGGGGACCAGCTCCATGTGCGAGCCGGACAGGATCGACAGCCCCACGCAGTGCACGTCCTCGGCCACGGCCGCTGCGACGATCTGCTCCGGAGTGAGCCGGATGCCCTGGTAGATCACCTCGAAGCCGGCGTCGCGGGCCCGAACGGCGACCTGCTCGGCGCCGTTGGAGTGGCCGTCGAGCCCGGGCTTGCCGACCAGCAGGCGCAGCCGACCACCCAGCTCCTCGCCGGTCTCGTTCACGCGGTCGCGTACGGCGCTCAGCTCGGCGCCCGCCGAGCCGACGTCTGCCACCGCACCCACGGCACCGCTCACCCCGGTGGGCGCCCGGAACTCCCCGAAGACCTCGCGCAGGGTGCCGGCCCACTCCCCCGTGGTCGCGCCCGCGCGGGCGGCGGCCAAGGTCGCGGCCATCAGGTTGGTATCGGTCTTGGCGTCCTCGGCCAGCTTGGCCAGCGACTTCTCCACCTCGGCGGAGTCGCGCTCGCCCTTCCAGGCCTCGCACACTGGCGAGCGCGGACCGCTCGGCCTCGGGGTCGGCGGCCATGATCGCCGCGTCGAGGTCCGCGGTCAGCGGTGAGGGCTCGGTGGTCTCGTAGACGTTGACGCCGACGATCTTCTCCTCGCCGGACTCGATCGCGGCCCGGCGGGCGGCGTGGGCGCTCACCAGCGCCTGCTTCATGTAGCCGGACTCGACCGCCGCGATCGCCCCGCCCATCGCCTGCACCCGGTCGATCTCGGCTCGGGCACCGGCGACGAGCTCGGCGACCTTGGCCTCGATGACCGGCGAGCCGTCGAAGATGTCGTCGTACTCGAGCAGGTCCGACTCGAACGCGAGCACCTGCTGGAGCCGCAGCGACCACTGCTGGTCCCACGGTCGCGGCAGGCCGAGCGCCTCGTTCCAGGCCGGCAGCTGGACGGCGCGGGCGCGGGCGTTCTTGGAGAGCGTGACGCCGAGCATCTCCAGCACGATCCGCTGGACGTTGTTCTCCGGCTGCGCCTCGGTCAGACCCAGGGAGTTGACCTGCACGCCGTAGCGGAACCGCCGCATCTTCTCGTCGTCGACGCCGTAGCGCTCGCGGGTGATCTCGTCCCAGAGCTCGACGAAGGCGCGCATCTTGCACATCTCCTCGACGAACCGCACGCCGGCGTTGACGAAGAAGGAGATCCGGCCCGACGACCTTCTCGAAGTCGTCCTCCGAGACCTGACCGGAGTTCTTGACCTGGTCGAGCACGGCGATCGCGGTGCACAGCGCGTAGGCGAGCTCCTGCGTCGGCGTCGCCCCGGCCTCCTGCAGGTGATAGCTGCAGATGTTGATCGGGTTCCACTTCGGGATCTGGTGGACGGTGTAGGCGATCAGGTCGGCGATCAGCCGCAGCGAGTGCTCGGGCGGGAAGACGTAGGTCCCCCGAGACAGGTACTCCTTGATGATGTCGTTCTGGGTGGTGCCCGCCAGCTGCGCGGCCACCTCCTCGGCGGTGGCCGCGCCCTCGGGCACGCCCGCCTGCTCCTCGGCCACCACCTGGTACATCGCCAGCAGCCACATCGCCGTCGCGTTGATGGTCATCGAGGTGTTCATCCCCGTCAGCGGGATGTCGTCGAAGAGCTTGCGCATCTCGCCGAGGTGCGGGACGGGGACGCCGACCTTGCCGACCTCGCCCCGGGCCAGCGGCGAGTCCGGGTCGTAGCCGGTCTGGGTCGGCAGGTCGAAGGCCACCGAGAGACCGGTCTGACCCTTGGCCAGGTTGGTGCGGTAGAGCGCGTTGGACGCCGCGGCGGTCGAGTGCCCGGCGTACGTGCGCATCACCCAGGGCTTGTCCTTCTCGGCCATGGGTCGAGGGTAGGCCGGTGGTTACCGACGGGTCACTGCCAAGCCGTGAGGGTTTTGTCACTGAGCCACGAGACGTCGCGCTCGACCTCCACCATCCGGCGCAGGTGGGTGAGGTGGAGCATCCGGCGGACCGGCCCCGAGCAGCCACGCAGGACGAGGTGGTGGCCGTCGCGGGTGGCTTCGCGCGTGGCGACGGCGAGCACCTTGAGGGCGGTGAAGTCGATGGTGCCGACCTCGGTGAGGTCGACCACGACGTCACCGTCGTGGGTTCCTAGGAGCTCGTAGATCGCGGTGCGTACCTCCCACGTGCTGCGCACGTCGAAGTCGCCACAGAGGACCAGGGTGGGCCCATCCAGCATGATGTCCATCGTTGCTCCCGCGTCGTTGCGGACCTGTCACCCATCATGACGCCGCTCGTGACCTTTTGGTTGCATGCCGCGCCCCACTTTCACCCCTGCGGGTGGGGCCTACGCTGCGGGGCATGGTCAACCTGACGCGGATCTACACCCGCACTGGCGACGGCGGCCAGACCCGCCTGGGCGACATCAGCATTACCTCCAAGATCGACAGCCGGCTGGCGGCGTACGCCGATGTCGACGAGGCCAACGCCCACATCGGCGTCGCTCTGTCGGTCGAGGGTATCGACGAGGACGTCGCCGCGGTGCTCGTGCACGTGCAGAACGACCTGTTCGACGTCGGTGCCGACCTGGCCACGCCGGTGGTCCCGGAGCCGGAGTACCCGCCGCTGCGGATCGAGTCCGACTACGTCGACCGCCTCGAGCGGTGGTGTGACCACTACAACGAGCCACTGGAGCCGCTGCGCTCGTTCATCCTCAGCGGCGGCACTCCGGCCGCGGCGCAGCTACACGTCTCCCGCACCGTGGTCCGCCGGGCCGAGCGTTCGGGCTGGGCGGCCCACGCCGAGCACGGCGAGTCCATGAACCCACTCGCCCTGACCTACCTCAACCGGCTCTCGGACCTGCTCTTCATCGTGGCCCGACACGCCAACCGCGAGCGCGGCGACGTGCTGTGGGTGCCCGGGGGTGAGCGGGCCGTGGCTGGGACTGAACCCAGCCGAACAGGTCAGCCGTCGAGCAGGAAGAGTCCGACCGCCAAGAACGCCGCGATACCGACCAGACCGACCCCGAAGACCAGGTAGGTCGTCGCGCGCTCGCGCAGGGCGTGCCGGCTGGGACGCACCTCGGCAACCGTGAGGTCCGGCTGCATCAGCGTGTCCACCGCGGTGCGGGTGCGCTGGAGCCTGCCGTCGACGAACCCGGCTACCGGGCCGGGACCATCCGCGTCGGCGGTCTCGATGTCTCGTCCTGCCTTGACTAGGGCGAACCCCGCCGTGGCGCACGTGAGCAGCAGGAGCCCCAGGAGGATGGTCATGTGGCCCACGGTGCCCCATCGGGGTCGGTGTCACGTCATCGGCGGCCCGTGTCGGCCGGGTGACCTTGACTACACGCTCATCGGCTGACCACGGGCGACCGGGTCGCGAAGACCGCGAGCACGGCCGGGCCCATGAGTGCCGAGACGGCCAGCAGGGACTCGAGGGTGCCGACCCGGTCGCCCAGAGCGCCGAGCAGGGGCGGCCCGGCCAGGAACGCGCCGTAGCCGATCGTCGACACCACGCTCACCCGCGCCGCCGCTCGGGCCGGGTCGTCGGCGGCCGCGCTCATGCCGACGGGGAAGCCCAGCGAGGCGCCGAGGCCCCAGACCACGATGCCAAGGCCGACGAGCAGCACGTGGTCGCCCTCCACCACGAGCACGATGCCGATGGCTGCGGCCAGCGCGGTCGCCCAGAGCGTCCGGGCCCGACCGAACTTGTCGAGGACCACGGTCCCGGCCAGCCGGCCCGCCGTCATCGCCGTCACGAAGACGGCGTATCCGGTCACGCCCACCCAGTGCGCGACGTCGTAGCCGTCGATGAGGGCCAACGAGAGCCAGTCGTTGGCCGAGCCTTCGGCCACCGCGAAGCACAGGATCATCAGACCCAACGCGAGGGTGCGCGGCTCGAGCCAGGCGGCGCCCTTCGCGCCGCCCAGGTCCGGCTCCACGACCGCCGGCAGGAAGCCCCGGGTCCATCGCAGGGCGACGAGCGTGCCGACGCTGCCCACGACCCCGAGGTGGAGCAGCATCGGCACGCCGATCGCCGTGACGCCCACCCCGATGCCCGCACCCAGGATGGTGCCGAGGCTGAAGCCCGCGTGGAAGCGCGGCATGACGGAGCGACCGAGCCCACGCTCGACCTCGGCACCCTCGACGTTCATGGCGACGTCCCACAAACCGGTGCCGATGCCATAAAGGAACAGGCCCGAGGCTGCGAGTGGCACCGTCGAGACCACGGCGGCGCCCAGCGCCCCGACGCTCAGCCCGACGACCGAGAAGACCGCGCCGAGCCGCACGACGCGGCCGGCGCTCGTGCGCGTGATCAGCCATCCAGACGCGGGCAGCGCGATGATCGAGCCGATCGCGATCGCCAGGAGCAGCAGGCCCAGCCCGCGGTTGTCGAGGTCGAGGTCCCCGCGCAGGTCCGGGACCCGTGAGACCAGGCTCGCGTAGAGCAACCCGTTGGCAACGAACACCGCCGCGACCGCGTTGCGGGCAGCGACGGTGGCAGGAGCGCTCAGCGCGACCAGTCCGTCCCAGGGGTTCGAGACTCGATCCAAGCCTGGAACCCGGTGAGCGAGGCCGAGCTCATCGCCAGCTCGATCTCGCCGTCCGCGGTCGAGCACGCGATCACCACGTGGCCCGGGTAGAGCACGTGGCGCTCCCCCTCGTCGGCCTCGCGCCTGGTGTCGTACGTCATCCGGGAGCGGCCCCACTCGTGCTTGGGCCACGGGGACAGCGAGAAGATCCGGAACCACTCCAGGTTGTCACCGGAGTAGCGACCGAGCCCGAGCACCCAACCGCGGCCCCGGGGGGCCGACATGGTGCGGTGGCTCAGCTCGAAGGTGCCACCGTGGCGCGCAAGCAGCCGGCGCCGGAGCACCAGCAGAGCCCCATAGAGCAGGGCGAGCACGAGCAGCAGCCCGGCTGCATCCAGCAGCCACTGCCACAGCGGCATCGTCCCCCCTCGTCGTACCTCCGGATTGGGTCGTGGGTCAGGAGCGCTCTGCGGCGCGGATCCTGGCCTCGGCCCGGCGGATGCGGGCCTCCGCGTCCGCTCCGTCGCCCGCCTGGGCGGCCTCGAGCTCCGAGCGCTCCGCGCTCACGTCGATGTCGGCGGCGAGCACGGCGTTGGGCGACAGGATCGAGACCCGGTCGTTGGCGACCGAGATGAACCCACCGTCCACAGCCGCGAGCACCACCTCGCCGTCTCCGGCATCGATCTCCACCACCGCGTCCGCGAGCAGCGAGAGCAACGGCGCGTGGCCGCGGAGGACACCCAGCTCCCCCTCCACGGTCCTCGCGATCACCATGGTGGCCTCCCCGGACCAGACCGTGCGGTCGGCCGCGACGAGCTCCACCTGCAGTGCCTCAGCCATGACGTCAGAGGCTCTTCTGGATGTCGGCCCACTTGCGCTCGACGTCGTCGAGGCCGCCACACATGAAGAACGCCTGCTCGGCGACGTGGTCGTACTCGCCGTCCGCGATCTTGTTGAAGGCCTCGACCGTCTCCGCGATCGGCACCGTCGAACCCTCGAGGCCGGTGAACTGCTTGGCCACATAGGTGTTCTGCGACAGGAAGCGCTGGAGCCGACGTGCCCGGCTGACGATGATCTTGTCCTCCTCGGACAGCTCGTCGACACCGAGGATCGCGATGATGTCCTGCAGCTCCTTGTTGCGCTGGAGGATCTGCTTGATCCTGATCGCACAGTCGTAGTGAGCCTGGCCGATGTACTGAGCGTCCAGGATCCGGGAGGTCGAGGTCAGCGGGTCCACCGCGGGGTAGATGCCGAGCGACGCGATCTCGCGCGACAGCTCGGTGGTCGCGTCGAGGTGGGCGAAGGTCGCTGCCGGTGCCGGGTCGGTGTAGTCGTCGGCCGGCACGTAGATCGCCTGCATCGAGGTGATCGAGTGACCGCGCGTCGAGGTGATCCGCTCCTGGAGCGTGCCCATCTCGTCGGCCAGGTTGGGCTGGTAGCCCACCGCGGACGGCATCCGGCCCAGCAGGGTCGACACCTCCGAACCGGCCTGAGTGAACCGGAAGATGTTGTCGATGAAGAGCAGGACGTCCTGGTTCTGCACGTCGCGGAAGTACTCCGCCATCGTCAGCGCGGACAGCGCGACCCGCAGGCGGGTGCCCGGCGGCTCGTCCATCTGGCCGAACACGAGGGCGGTCTGCCCGATGACGCCGGCCTCCTCCATCTCCACGATGAGGTCGTTGCCCTCACGGGTGCGCTCGCCGACACCGGCGAACACCGACACACCGCCGTGGTCCTTGGCGACGCGGGCGATCATCTCCTGGATCAGCACGGTCTTGCCCACGCCGGCGCCGCCGAACAGGCCGATCTTGCCGCCGGTGACGTAGGGCGCTAGCAGGTCGATGACCTTGATTCCGGTCTCGAACATCGTGGTCTTGGACTCGAGCTGGTCGAACGCCGGCGCCTTGCGGTGGATGCCCCAGCGCTCCTTGACGTCCAGCGTCTGGCCCTCCTCGAGGTTGAGGCACTCGCCCAGGGTGTTGAACACCCTGCCGAGGGTGGCGTCGCCGACCGGCACCGAGATCGGGCCGCCGGTGTCGCTCACCGTGGCACCGCGGACGAGGCCGTCGGTGGGTTGCAGCGAGATGGCGCGGACCATGCCGTCACCGATGTGCTGGGCGACCTCGAGGGACAGCAGCTGCTTCTCCCCTAGGAGCTCGAACTCGGTCTCCAGCAGGTTGTACATCTCGGGCATCGAGTCCACCGGGAACTCGATGTCGACGACGGGCCCGATCACACGCGCGATGCGTCCGGTCGAGGGACCGCTCGTCGCAGTCTTGGTCTCTTCAGCCGTTGCGGTCATGGGTGGCTCCTACTCTCCTGCTGCCTGGGCGTCGGCGAGCGCGTTGACGCCACCGACGATCTCGCTGATCTCCTGGGTGATACCGGCCTGTCGGGCCTGGTTGGCCACCCGGGTGTACTTCTTGATGAGCTCCTCGGCGTTGTCGGTCGCCGACTTCATCGCCTTCTGCCGAGCCGCGAGCTCGGAGGCCGCGGCCTGGAGCAGCGCGAAGAAGATCCGGCTCTGGACGTACTGCGGGAGCAGACCATCGAGCACCGCCTCCGGCGAGGGCTCGAACTCGTAGAGCGGGAGCACGTCGTTGGAGTCGGCCTTGTCCTCGCCCTCGACGACCTCCAGCGGCAGGAGACGGATCGCGGTGGGCTCCTGGGTCAGCATCGACCGGAAGCGCGTGTAGACCACGTGCACCTCGTCGACGTCGCCAGGCTCGCCCGGGTCGAGGACGAACGAGTCGATGAGTGTCTGCCCGATCTCCGCGGCCACCTCGTAGGACGGCTGGTCGGAGAACCCGGTCCACGCCTGCACGATCGGACGCTGGCGGAACTTGTAGTAGGCCTCGCCCTTGCGCCCGGCGATGTAGGTGTCGACCTCCTTGCCGCGTTCGCGCAGCATCTCGTTGAGCCGTTCGGCCTCCTTGAGCACGCTTGAGGAGTAGGCGCCGGCCAGACCGCGGTCGCTGGTGATGATGAGGACCGCGGCCCGCTTGGGGTCCGCCTCCTCCTTGGTCAGGGGGTGATCGACGTTGCTGAATGTCGCCACCGCCGACACGGCCCGGGTGAGCTCACGCGCGTACGGCGCCGCCGCCTGGGCCCGTTGCTGGGCCTTGATGATGCGGGACGCGGCGATGAGCTCCATGGCGCGCGTGATCTTCTTCATCGACTCGGTCGACTTGATCCGCGCCCGGTACTCCCGCAGGGAGACTGCCATGTCTTGATCAGCCTCGCTTCTGCTTGACGATCTGCTCCTGGGCCTCGTCCGTCAGCGCGTCCTCATGGGGGTCGGTGCCCGGCTGGACACCACCCTGATGGGTCTCGAACTGCTGGATGAACGAGTCGAAGGCCTCGGTCAAGGTGGACTCGGTGTCTTCCTCGAACTTCTGGGACTCACGGATCGTGGTGAGCACGCCCTGGTGGTTGCGGCGCAGGTAGTCGAGGAACTCGCTCTCGAAGCGGAGCACGTCGTCGGTCGGGATCTTGTCGAGCCGGCCGGTGGTGCCGAGCCACAGCGAGACGGTCATCTCCTCGAGCGGGTAGGGCGAGTATGCCGGCTGCTTGAGGAGCGCCATCAGGCGCTGGCCGCGGTCGAGCTGCTGGCGCGAGGCGGCGTCAAGGTCAGAGGCGAACATCGCGAACGCCTCCATGGCGCGGAACTGCGCCAGGTCGACCTTGAGCGAGCCGGTGACCGACTTCATCGCCTTGGTCATCGCGGCCCCACCCACGCGCGACACCGACACGCCGACGTCGATCGCCGGCCGCTGGTTGGCCGCGAAAAGGTCGGACTGCAAGAAGATCTGGCCGTCGGTGATCGAGATGACGTTGGTCGGGATGTAGGCCGACACGTCGTTGGCCTTGGTCTCGATGATCGGCAGGCCGGTCATCGAGCCCGAGCCGAGGGCCTCGGACAGCTTTGCGCAGCGCTCGAGCAGACGGCTGTGCAGGTAGAAGACGTCACCCGGGTAGGCCTCACGGCCCGGCGGACGGCGCAGCAGCAGCGACACGGCGCGGTAGGCCTCGGCCTGCTTGGTCAGGTCGTCGAACACGATCAGGACGTGCTTGCCGTCGTACATCCAGTGCTGGCCGATGGCCGAGCCGGTGTAGGGCGCGAGGTACTTGAAGCCCGCCGAGTCCGACGCCGGGGAGGCGACGATCGTCGTGTACTCGAGCGCGCCGGCCTCCTCGAGCGCGCCACGCACGGCGGCGATGGTCGAGCCCTTCTGGCCGATGGCGACATAGATGCAGCGGACCTGCTTGCTCGGGTCGCCCGACTCCCAGTTCTGCTTCTGGTTGATGATCGTGTCGATCGCGATCGTGGTCTTGCCGGTCGAGCGGTCGCCGATGATCAGCTGGCGCTGGCCACGGCCGATCGGGGTCATCGAGTCGATCGCCTTGATGCCGGTCGCGAGCGGCTCGTGCACCGACTGGCGCGCCATCACACCGGGCGCCTGGAGCTCGAGCGCGCGGCGCTCCGAGGAGTCGATCTCCCCGAGCCCGTCGATCGGGGTGCCGAGCGGGTCGATGACGCGGCCCATGAACCCGTCGCCGACGGGGACCGAGAGGATCTCGCCGGTCCGGCGGACCGTCTGGCCCTCCTCGATCTTGTCGAAGTCACCGAGCACGACCACGCCGATCTCACGGGTGTCGAGGTTCAGGGCGATGCCCAGGGTGCCGTCCTCGAACTCGAGCAGCTCGTTGGCCATCGCCGAGGGCAACCCGGCGACCCGGGCGATGCCGTCCGCGCACTGAGCGACGTGGCCGACCTCCTCCTTGCTGGCCGCCGACGGCTTGTAGTCGTCGACGTACTTCTGGAGCGCGTCGCGGATCTCCTCCGGGCGAATCGAGAGCTCCGTCATCAGTTCTGCCTCTTCCTGAACTCGTGTGCGTGAACTAGTGCTGTCTAAGGGGCGTGCGCGGATCTGCTGGTCAGCCGGCGACCTTGCGGCGGGCATCGTCCAGGCGACTGGAGACGGTCCCATCGATCACGTCGTCACCGATCTCGACCCGGAGTCCTCCGACGAGGGACGGGTCGACGACGACGTGCAGCTGCACGGTCGTGGAGTACTGCTTGCCGAGCGCCTCGGACAGCCGCTGCTGGTCGGCCGCGCTGAGCTCGCGGGCCGTGTGCACGGTCACGACCGACTCCTCGAGCGCCTCGGCGGCGAGCTGGAGATAGTCCTCGAGTGCCGAGTCGAGGCTGCCTCGGCCACGGGAGACCGCCTGGGCGACCAGGGTCCCGGTGGCGGACTCGACCTTGCCGGACAGCAGGCCCGCGAGCAGCCCGTTGCGGTCCTCCACGGTCCGGGTGAGGTCAGACAAGGTGCTGCGGAGCTCGGGATTCGAGTCGACGATCCGGCGTACGGCGAACAGCTCATCACCGACCCTGCGGCCTTGGGCGCCGGCCGAGCGGACGGTCACGACAACCGCGATCTGCTCCAGTGCGGTGGCCAGGTCGGCGGAGGAGACCCAACGCCGTGCGACCGCGTCCGCGACCAGGGCCGCTGCCTCCTCGACGAGCACCGAGCCGAAGACGGCACGGGCCAGTCCGGCTTTGTGGTCCCCCTCGACGGAGTTGTCGGTGAGTGCACGCCGCAGTGGTGCGTCGCCCCGCAGGACGCCGACCACACCGAAGAGGTCCCGGCCGAGCGTGGCCTGCTCCTCGAGGGTGCCGCTGCTCCCGAGCGAGCCGGTCAACTCGCGCAGGGCCTCGGCTGAGGCGCCTCTCAACATCAGGACGACGCCCCGTCCTTGGAGGACTCCAGCGCCTCGAGGTCGGCCAGGAAGCGGTCGACGACGCGCGTGCTGCGCTCGTCGTCGTCCAGGCTCTCACCGACGATGCGGCCGGCCAGCGTGGTCGCCAGCGTTCCCACCTCGCTGCGCAGAGAGATGAGCGCGGCCTGACGCTCGGCGGCGATCTGTGCCTGCGCCTGCTCCTTGACCCGGTTTGCCTCGACGACCGCGGCGTCACGCGCCTCGGCGACGATCTGGCTGCCCTGCTCGCGCGCCTCCTCACGGATCCGAGCGGCCTCCTTGCGGGCGTCGGCCAGCTGCGCCTTGTACTCCTCCTCGGCGCCCTTGGCCTCGGCCTTGGCCTCGTCCAGCTCCGCGAACTCGCTGCGGATCGCCTCCTGGCGTCGCTCCATCGCCGCGTTGATCGGCGGGATGACGAACTTCGCGAGCAGGAAGAACAGCAGCGCGAACGCCCCCAGCTCGACGAAGAACGTCGCGTTGGGCACCAGGAAGTTCTGGGTCGTCTCTTCCTCTTCTGCGGCCGCCAGCGCCAGTGGCGCCAGCAGTGCCGTGAGCGCCATGATCAGGCGGCGCCGAGGACGAAGACGAACAGGGCCATGAACGCGAGGTTGATGAAGAACATCGCCTCGACCAGACCCACCGTCAGGAAGAAGATGGTCTGGAGGCGACCCTGGGCCTCGGGCTGGCGGGCCACGCCCTCGATGTAGGACGCACCGGCCAAGCCGTCACCGACACCGGCGCCGATCGCGCCACCGGCGAGGGCGATGCCGCCGCCGACGAAAGCGCCTGCCAGCTTGACGGCCTCATCAGTTACTGCCATTGCACTTCTCTCCTCAACTTGTGCGTCACGAGTGACGCCTCGACTTGCCTCTGTCGGTGGGTGACCCGGCGGGTCAGCCCACTGGTACTGGTGCCTTCTCGTCCTCGGAGTCGGCGTGGTCGTGCTCGTCATCGTGCTCGTCACCGTGGCCCTGTCCGGCCATCGCGAAGTAGAGCACCGTCAGCAGGGCGAAGATGAACGCCTGGATGCCGCCGATGGCCATGTCGAAGGCCTTCCACAGCATGTTGGGCGCCCACAGGATGTAGATCGGCATCAGCGTGATCAGGGCCAGCATGATGCCCCCGGCGAAGATGTTGCCAAAGAGTCGCAGCGCCAGCGTGATCGGCTTGATCAGCTCCTCGAGCACGTTCAGCGGGAACATCACCGGGAACGGCTCGAAGAAGTGCTTGAAGTAGCCCCGCGTCCCCTTCTGCCGGATGCCATAGACCCAGACGCTGACGATGGTCACCGCCGCAAGGGCATAGGTGAGGTTGGTGTCGGCCGTGGGGGCGGGCAGCAGGTGCGTGTCGTGGTTGAGCTCGGTCGGCAGGAGCTCCAGCCAGTTGCAGAACAGGATGAAGAAGAACAACGAGGTCGCCAGCGGCGCTACGTAGGGGTGCACCTTGCCGAGGTTGTCCTCGACCTGCGTGTTGACCTGGTCGAGGACCGTCTCCCAGAGGATCTGAAGCTTGGTCGGGACGTGGTCCTCGGGATCCTTGGTCAGCGCCCGACGGGTCAGGAACCCGAGGAGCAGCACGGCGCCACCCGCGACCAGCGTCGAGATGATCGTGTCCAGGTTGAAGGTGAAGCCACCGAGCGTGCGGGTGACGTGCTCCCCGATCGTGATCTCGGCCTTCTCGTGGTGGTCCTCGGTCAGGGTGAGAACCGTCCCGATCACGAAGGACACGATGGCCACGGCGACAGCGCCAAGTCGGGCAGTGCGCAACGTCATTGGCTCTTCAGCTCCTTCAGCAGAGGGATCGTGGTCATCACCAGGGCGATGAGTCGGAAGATGGCGAGGCCAAGCAGCAGTCCGATGCCGTCCGGCCACCACACCACGGCGAGGGACACCGCGACCACGGTGAGGACCAGCAGGCGGACAAGCGTCGAACGGACCATCGTGGCGCGAGTGGGCGTCTCGCCGCTGGTGATGATCCTCAGCAGCCAGTACTCGGTGGCCAGGTGGTTGAGCAGTCCCAGCCCGACACCGACCGCGATGGCGACCGCCAGGCGCCATTCGCCGAGCTGGCCGGCGATCCAGAACGCCGCGACGGCAAGGGCCACAGCGACGCCGACCGTTTTGCGCTGGTCGCGCAGCACGGTGAGGATCGAGGCCTTGGGCAGGCCGACCGCCGGGCCGTCGACGGTGGTCTCGGTCATCGCGTCCGCCTACCGCAGGGCCGCGCGGACGCGCGCCCAGAAGCCGATACCGCCGGCGAGGATGCCCAGGAAGACACCGGCCATGGTGAACGCCGGGCTGGTGTCGGCGGCGCCGTCGACGACGAGGCCGAGGACGGTGCAAGCCACGACCGAGGCGACCAGGAAGCCACCCAAAGAGATGAGGTCGCGACCCCGGAGGCCTGAGTCCGCGGACCCCGCTCCACTCGGCTCGGTCGGCTCATGGGCCATTCACCCGGGTCGCTTTCGTTGACTGCGTACTGGCGGCGTACAGAAGGTCGCCGCGACCAGAGTCACGAGGGCTGAGGCGCGGCGACCCGGCGAAATTATCACAGGGTGGGGTGCTCGGGAACTGGGGGTTCAACATGGAGGGAGACCCCCTTTTCAGCCTCGTTACTGGGTGCTTGTGAAAACTAACACAAAGTTCTGGTCGGTCCGAGACCGACCGTCGCGGTCTGGTTCAGGGCTCTTGGAGAGCCCCGACCCGAGGCTGGTGGATGATCGGAATCAGGAAGGTCAGCACGATCGTCACGAGCGCCATCGCCCCCAGGGCCGCCCACACCACCGTCCGCCCTGGGTAGAGGCTGACCAGCACGGTGCCCAGCGAGGCGAGCCCTGCCCA
Organism: uncultured Actinomycetota bacterium; assembly: GCA_963802315.1. Taxonomy (GTDB): domain Bacteria; phylum Actinomycetota; class Actinomycetes; order Propionibacteriales; family Nocardioidaceae; genus Nocardioides. The sequence goes on along the minus strand of CAWDIF010000001.1, from coordinate 2,468,087 downwards.
GAGCCACATGATCAGGACCGCGCGCCGGTGGCTGTGGCCGATCTCGAGCAGCCGGTGGTGGAGGTGCTGCTTGTCGGGGCTGAACGGCGAGCGCAGCCCGACCAGGCCCCGGCGCACGACCGCCAGGACCAGATCCATGAGCGGCACCACCAGGATGAAGATCGGCAACAGGATCGGCAGCAGCGTCGGCAGGAAGCTCGAGGCCGCCGAGGCCCCCAGGGCGCCGGGCGGGAACTGGCCGGACAGCGTCACCGCGCTCGCCGAGAGCACCAGGCCGATGAGCATCGAGCCGCTGTCACCCATGAAGAGTCGAGCCGGGTGGAAGTTGTGGACCAGGAACCCGATGCAGGCACCGGCCAGTGCCGCACTCAACAGCGCCGCCGTGGTTGCGCGCGGCAGGTCGTTGATGCGCGTGACCTGGTAGGCAGAACAGGAAGAACGAGAGCGCCCCGATCGCGACCACCCCTCCGGCCAGCCCGTCGAGGCCGTCCACGAAGTTGACCGCGTTGACGGTCGCGACGACCAGGAGGCCGGTGAGGAGGGCACTCTGCACGGGGTCGAGTGAGAACACGCCATCGCGCCAGGGGAAGAAGAAGAACTGGATCCCGGAAGCGATGAGGAGCGCCGCGGCGAGCACCTGTCCGCCCAGCTTGGTGAGGGCGTCGAGCTCGAACAGGTCGTCCAGGACCCCGACCGCGCAGAGCAGGGCGCCGGCGATGAGCACGATGCCGGCGTCGCGGAACACGAACGGACCCGAGTCGGAGAGGAACGGCAGCTGGCGCGCCACGACGTACGCCGCGAGCAGCCCGCCCAGCATCGCCAGCCCACCCAGGTAGGGGATCGGCTCCGCGTGCACGTCGCGGTCCCGGACCCGCGCCACCGCACCGGTCCGGAGTGCGATCTCGCGGGCGATGACCGTCAGCAGGTAGGTGCTGGCGACAGCGACCAGGAAGACGAGAAGGTACTCACGCACTCAGCGCCCCCTACTCCTCATGGTCCGCGTCATCCTCGCCCACCATCGTGGCGCCGAGGGGCTCGAGGACCGCGTTGAGCTGCTCCAGGCTGAGCGCCCCGAGCCGCAGCACCCGGCCTCGCGCGGCGGTGACGTCAACGATCGTCGAAGCCTCGCCGGTCGGTGAGGGCCCCGACGTCGACGAGCACCGCGCACGTCGTCCCCCAGCATCTCCTCGGCCTGGTCGGCGTCGGTGGCGGCTGGTGAGCCGGTGGTGTTGGCCGAGCTGACCGCGAGCGGACCGGTGCGCTCCAGGATCTCCAGGGTGATCTCGTGGTCGGGCATCCGGACGGCCACCGTGCCCCGGGTGTCGCCCAGGTCCCACTGCAGTGAGGACTGCGGCGTGGCAGACCAGGGTGAGCGGCCCCGGCCAGAACTCCTCGATCAGGGCTCGCGCGTAGCCCGGGGACCCTGACCGCGAGCGCGTCCAGGGTGGTGGCGGCCGAGACCAGCACCGGCGGCGGCATCTCGCGACCTCGACCCTTGGCCTCGAGCAGATCAGCCACGGCCTCGTGGTCGAAGGCGTCGGCGGCGATGCCATAGACGGTGTCGGTCGGCAGCAGCACGAGAGTTCCGCGCTGGATCGCGAGGCTGGCTGCGGCGACGGCCGTCTCCCGCTCCTCGGGCGTCTCCGTCGTGTACCGCTCGCTCATCGGACCCTCACCACGTCACCACGGGGCAGCACGGGGGTCATCACCGGGTCATCGTGCCAGCCGCGCGGTCGTGAAGCGCGCACGACCCGCGAGGTCGGGGTGGTCGCGCACCTCGATCCAGCGCCCGGTGGCCACGAAGACCTCGGGCACCGACTCGCCCTGGACGTCGGCGTGCTCGACGCCGACCACTCCCCCGGGCCGCAAGCAGCTGGACCGCGCGGACCGCGAGCACCCGGATCGCGTCGAGGCCGTCCTCACCGGCGAACAGGGCCAGGTGCGGGTCGTGGTCGCGCGCCTCGGGCGCCACGGACTCCCAGGCCTCGAGGGGGATGTACGGCGGGTTGCAGACCACCACGTCGACCGTGACCGACCAGGTCGTCGAACGCCGCTGACCATGTCGCCGAGGCGCAGGTCGACGCCGGTGCCGGCAGGTTGCGCTGCGGCCCAGCGGAATGCCTCCTCGTCAGCTCGACCGCGTGGACCCGCGCGTGCGGGACCTCGTCGCGCGACCGCCTTGGCGATCGCACCGGAGCCGGTGCAGAGGTCGACGACCACCGGCGCCGCGAGTGGTGCGGCCTGCTCGATCGCCCAGCCGGCCAGGAGCTCGGTCTCCGGACGGGGCACGAACACGCCCGGCCCGACCCGAAGCTCGACGTGGCGGAACCACGCGGTGCCGATCAGGTGCTGGAGCGGCTCGCGAGCAGCACGACGCGCCACCAGCTCGTCGTAGGCAGGCGAGCAGGTCGTCGGCGACGCCGTCGACCAGGACGAGCCGCGACCGGTCGGTGCCGAGCACGTGGGCCAGGAGCTCGGCGGCGTCGTGCTCGGGGCTGTCGACCCCGGCCTCGCGCAGCCGGGCCGCGGCGTCGGCGAGCAGCCGCCGGGTCGGGGTCATGCGTCCAGAGCTGTCCAGGCGGGCCGCGAGGTCCGCCTCGACCGAGGACTCGATGACCGGCTCGAGGTCACCGTCGAGCACCTGGTCGAGGTTGTAGGCCTTGTAGCCGGTGCGGTGGTCGGAGATCCGGTTCTCGGGGTAGTTGTAGGTGCGGATCCGCTCGGACCGGTCGACGGTGCGCACCTGGCTGCGACGCGCGTCGCTGGCCGCGGCGTCCGCCTCCTCCTGCGCGGCGGCCAGCAGCCGAGCGCGCAGGATGCGCATCGCCTGCTCCCGGTTCTGGAGCTGGCTCTTCTCGTTCTGGCAGCTGACCACGATGCCGGTCGGCACGTGGGTGATCCGGACCGCCGAGTCGGTGGTGTTGACGCTCTGCCCGCCCGGGTCCGCTGCTGCGGAAGACGTCGATGCGCAGGTCGTTGTCGTCGATCGTGACGTCCACCTGCTCGGCCTCGGGCAGCACGAGCACGCCGGCAGCGCTGGTGTGGACACGTCCCTGCGACTCGGTCACGGGCACCCGCTGCACGCGGTGCACGCCGCCCTCGAACTTGAGCAGGCCGTACGGCGCCTCGACCGGGCTCGGTCGCCCCCTTGGCCTTCACCGCGACCGTCACGGACTTGTAGCCGCCGAGGTCGGACTCGGTGGCGTCGAGGATCTCGACTCCCCAGCCCTGGATCTCGGCGTAGCGGGTGTACATCCGGAGCAGGTCGCCGGCGAACAGTGCGGACTCCTCGCCGCCCTCACCGGACTTCACCTCGAGGAGGGCGTCCTTGTCGTCGGTGGGGTCGCGTGGCACGAGCAGGCGACGCAGCCGCTCCTCGACGCCCTGGAGCCGGTCGGCCAGAGCCGATCGGCCTCGGCCGCGAACGTCGGGTCCTCGGCCGCGAGCTCACGCGCCGCCTCGATGTCGTCGACCATCGCGTCGTAGTCCCGCTTGGCGGCGAGGACCCGGCTCAGCTCGGCGTAGCGCTGGTTGAGCTGCTTGGCCAGGCGCGGGTCCGCGTGCGCCTCGGGGTCGCCGAGCCGCGACTCGAGCTCGGCGTGCTCGGCATCGAGGCCGTCCACCGCGTCGAACATGCGCTCTCCTGGGCTCGGCTGCTCGTTCCTGGGCTTGCTGGACAAATGCGAAACGCCGACCCCCGCGTGGGCGGGGGTCGGCGCTCGGAGGCAGCTACTTGGTGTCGTCAGCGGCCTTCTTGGCGTAGCGGGCCTCGAACCGGGCCACGCGGCCGCCGGTGTCGAGGATCTTCTGCTTGCCGGTGTAGAACGGGTGGCACTGCGAGCAGACGTCGGACGTGATCGTGCCGGACGTGACAGTGCTGCGGGTGGTGAACGTGCTGCCGCAGGTGCAGGTGACCTGGGTCTCGACGTAGTCCGGGTGGATGTCCTTCTTCATGGTGTCCTCTCTATAGCCCCGGGTCGTGCCTTCGATGAAGCACGTGAACCGGAGCCGACGGGTCATTCTAGGGAACCCGTGGACGGCCGCCCTAATTCCGGGCGCCGCGAGGCGAGCGGAGCGAGCGCGCCGCGTGATCGGGCTCGGTGGCGACGACGGACGGCGAGCGGAGCGAGCGCGCCGCGTGATCGGGCTCGGTGGCGACGACGGACGGCGAAGCCCGCGAGCGGAGCGAGCGTCCGTCGTAGGCCCGGGGCCGAAGCTCACGCGGGTATCAAGCGGAGCGAGCGTCCGTCGTAGGCCCGGGGCCGAAGCTCACGCGGGTATCAAGCCCCGCGCGCGAGCAGGGCCTCGACCCGGGCCGCGAGGTCTCTCGGGCTGAAGGGCTTGGTGATGTAGTCGTCGGCGCCGCAGTCGTAGCCGATCTGCACGTCGGACTGCTGGGCCCGGGCGGTGAGCAGGATGACCGGGATGTCGGCCATCTCGGGATCGGCGCGCATCTCCTTGACGGCCTCGAGGCCGGTGAGACCGGGCATCATGATGTCGAGCACAGCCAGGTCGGGGTGGTGGGTGCGGCAGGCGTCGACAGCGGCGCTGCCGTCACCGACGCTCACGATGGTGTGTCCGAGCGTGGCGAGCTTGAACTCCACCAGCTCACGGATGTCCACGTCGTCGTCGGCCACCACGATCCGAGCCACTCGACATCCCCTCTTTGGTCCGTCGTTGAAGACCAGTACAACAGTGATGTCAGGGGTTTCGTCGGGAATTCACCGAACCCCACGGAGGCGCCGGAAGCCCGGTCTGACCAACCCCTCACGGCCCCTGGCGCAGCAGCTCGATGTTGGTGCCGGTGCGGGCGATGCGCTGGACAAGCTCGTCGTGCGCCTTCTTGGGTTGCAGGCCCGCGAGCGAACGACGCAGCTTGTGGAGGACCTGGAGCTCGCCGTCACCGATCTGCAGCTCCTCGCGGCGAGTGCCGGACGCGGCCACGTCGACAGCCGGGTAGGCGCCCGCGTCGGCCAGATCGCCACGCAGGCGCAGCTCCATGTTGGCCGCGCTCTCGAACTCCTCGAAGATCACCTCGTCGGTCACCGAGCCGGTCTCCACCAGCGCGGTCGCCAGGATCGTCAGCGAGCCGCCGCTCTCCAGGTTGCGGGCCGCGCCGAAGAACCGCTTCGGCGGGTGCAGGGCCGTCGCGTCGACGCCGCCGGCCAGTTGCCGGCCGCTCGAGGGCGCCGCCAGGTTGTAGGCACGGCCCAGCCGGGTCAGCCCGTCGAGCAGCACCACCACGTCGTGACCCAGCTCGACCAGCCGCTTTGCCCGCTCGATGGCGAGCTCGGCGACGATCGTGTGGTCGCCCGGGCGGCCGGTCGAACGTCGAGGCGATGACCTCGCCCTTGACCGTCCGTTCGAAGTCGGTGACCTCCTCGGGTCGCTCGTCGATCAGCACCACCATCAGGTGACACTCGGGGTTGTTGGCGGTGATCGACGCTCGCCACCGACTGAAGGACCGTGGTCTTGCCGGCCTTGGGAGGCGACACGATCAGGCCGCGCTGGCCCTTGCCGATCGGCGCGACGAGGTCGATGACCCGACCGATGAGGTTGCCCGGTTCGGTCTCGAGGCGCAGTCGCTCCGAGGGGTAGAGCGGGGTCATCGTGGCGAAGTCGAGCCGGGTCCGCCCCGACTCCGGGTCGGTCCCGTTGACGCTGTCGATGCGCACCATCGGGTTGAACTTCTCCTTGCGCTCGCCCGTCCCGGGGCTGGCGCACCTGGCCGACGACCGCGTCGCCGCGGCGCAGGCCGTACTTCCGCACCATCGACAGCGACAGGTAGACGTCGTCCACGCCGGGCAGGTAGCCGCTGGTACGCACGAACGCGTAGTTGTCGAGCACGTCGAGGATGCCGGCGGCCGGCACCAGGACGTCGTCCTCGAGGATCGTGGTGTCGGGCTCGTTGCGCTGGCCCTGGCCCTGGCCCAGGCCAGCACCGCCGCCCGGGCCGGCCGGCCTGACGGCGGCGCGGTCCCGGCCACGACGGCGGCGGTTGCGCCGCCCACCTTCGCCCTCGGGGCCCTCGGCACCCTGGTTCTGCTGGTTGTTCGGCTGGGTGTTCGGGCTGGTTGGTCGGACCGTTCGGGTTGCTGGCGCCGACCTGCTTGGACTGACCCTGGTTGGTCTGAGCCTGGCCGCGGCCGGCATCGCCGTCCTCGCGCGGCGCCTTCGAGCCCTTGGCGCCCGTCGGGGTCTCCGTCCCGCCCCCCGCTGGCCCACGCGACTTGCCTGCTGGCTGGCCCGCCGACTGGCCCGCTGACTGGCTTGCTGACTGGGCCGCCTTGATGGCGTCGACCAGCTGGGCCTTCTTCATCGAGCCTGCCCAGAGATGCCCAGGCCGCCCGCCATCGACTTCAGGTCGGCGAGCAGCATGGTGTTGAGGCCGCCGCCCTTCTTCTTCGCGGCCTTCTCGGGCGCCGCGTCGACGCCGGGGGCAGCGGTGGTGGTGTCGGTCGTGTCCGTCACGTGTGTCTTCCTTCCCAGGCACCAGATCTGGTGCGGGTGCTGGCACGCGCATCCAAGGGTGCGATGCGACTGCTGAGAGGTGCTTCGGGACTGAGCCCGGGTGCCACGCCGAGAGAACGGCGTGCCGTCAATGTATCACCGGGTCTCGGCGACGCGGACTCCCTCGTCTGCCACGATCAGCAGGTGGTGCTCCCAGCCCGGCGGGCAGCGCTCCGCCAGGTCCGCGGTCGACACGGCTCCCGAGTCGGCCAGCACCAGGACCGAGGGACCCGCGCCGGAGACCACCGCGGCGAGCCCCTCGCCTCGGAGCCGGTCGACGAGTGCGAGCGACTCGGGCATGGCAGGGCGTCGATAGCTCTGGTGCAGGTAGTCCCGGGTGGCAGGCAGCAGGTGCTCAGGCGCCCCGCCGAGCGCAGCCACGAGAAGCGCGGTGCGGCCCGCGTCGGCCGCTGCCTCAGCGTGGGGCACCGTCGGCCGGCAGCAGCCCACGGGCGACCTCGGTCGAGAGCGGGTCCGGCGGGACGTACGCCGCCGCGACCACCCGCGGGTCGACCGGCGCCCGAACGGCGTACCACCGGTCGGCCTCGCGACCCGAGATCACGAAGCCGCCGAAGGTCGCAGGCGCCACGTTGTCGGGGTGGCCCTCGAGCTCGGCCGCCAGCCGGAACAGGGCGTCGTCGTCCAGGCGCGCGGCCCCGTCGACGACCAGCGCACGCCCGAGAGCGAGGCCACCGACGATCGCCGCCGACGAGGAGCCGAGCCCGCGGGCGTGCGGGATCGCGTTGCGGCACGACAGCCGCAACCCGGGCGCGGTCTCCCCCAGCGCCGCAAGCGCCGCACGGACCGCGCGGACCACCAGATGGGACTCGTCGCGGGGCACGGTGTCGGCGCCCTGCCCCGTCACGTCGACGAGCAGCCCTGCGTCGCGGACCTCTGCCTCGAGCTCGTCGCGCAGCTCCAGGGCGAGCCCCAGCGAGTCGAAGCCCGGGCCCAGGTTGGCCGAGGTCGCGGGCACCTCGACGCGGACCGGGCCGTCGACGAAGGTCATCGGCTCAGACCAGTCCAGCGGCCTCGGCCGCGGCGGTGACGTCGTTGTCGACGACGTGGTCGACGACCGGTCCCATGCCCTCGAGCGCGGTCGCGATGTCCTTGAGGCCGTGCCCGGTGACGGTGACCACGACCGTCGATCCGGCATAGGACTCCCCCGCCGCGACCCGCTGGAGCATCCCGGCGATGCCGGCCGCGGAGGCGGGCTCGACGAAGACGCCGTCCCTCGAGGCGAGCTCGCGCTGGGCGCCCAGGATCTGGTCGTCACTGACCGCCTCGAACAGCCCGCCGGACTCGTCGCGAGCCGTCTCGGCGAGCTTCCAGGAGGCCGGGTTGCCGATCCGGATCGCGGTGGCCTTGGTCTCAGGGTCTGGGAACGGCTCACCGGTCACCAGCGGCGCTGCGCCCTCGGCCTGGAACCCGCGGATCCTCGGGAGCCTGGTAGCCATCCCGAGGTCGGCGTACTGGGTGTAGCCCGAGCCAGTACGCCGAGATGTTGCCGGCGTTGCCGACCGGCAGCAGGTGGTAGTCGGGGGCGTCGCCGAGGAAGTCGACGATCTCGAAGGCCGCGGTCTTCTGCCCCTCGAGACGAACCGGGTTGACCGAGTTGACCAGCGCCACCGGGTAGTCCCAGGCGAGCTGCTTGGCGAGTCCGAGGCAGTCGTCGAAGTTGCCTCGGACCATGATCACCTGGGCACCGTGCAGGATCGCCTGCGCCATCTTGCCGGCCGCGATCTTGCCCTCGGGAACCAGCACCAGCGGCTTCAGGCCGGCCTTGGCGGCGTACGCCGCCATCGACGCAGAGGTGTTGCCGGTGGACGCGCAGACGACGGCCTCGGCTCCGTCGGCCTTGGCGACCGAGATCGCCGTGGTCATGCCGCGGTCCTTGAACGAGCGGTCGGGTTGTTGCCCTCGACCTTGAGCCAGACCTCGGCGCGGGTATGCGCCGAGAGCCACTCGGAATGGACCAGCGGCGTCCCGCCCTCGCGAAGGGTCACGGCCTCGACGCCTTCGGGGATCTGCAGGAGGTCGCGGTACTCCTCGATGACGCCGCGCCACTGGTGGGTTCTGCTGCGTGTCGCTGCCGCGTTCACTCGTCGCCGCCTTCGACGCGCATCACCGAGGTGACCTCGCGGACGATGTCCATGCCGCGCAGGTGCTCGACGGTCGCGGCGAGCTGCGCGTCGGTCGCGGTGTGCGAGACGACGACCAGCTGGGCGTCCGCGCCACGACCCTCCTGGCGCACCGTCTGGATCGAGACACCGTGCTCGGCGAACGCCGTGGCGACCTGCGGCGAGCACCCCCGCGCGGTCCTCGACGTCGATGGCCACGTGGTAGCGGGTGAGGGTCTCCCCCATCGGCAGCACCGCGCGGTCGGCGTACGCCGACTCTCCGGCGCCCCGGGTGCCCGCGAGCCGGTTGCGCGCGACGGTGACCAGGTCGCCGAGCACCGCGGAAGCCGTGGGCGCGCCACCGGCGCCGGGGCCGTAGAACATCAGCTGGCCGGCGGCCTCGGACTCGACGAACACCGCGTTGTAGGCCCCGCGTACCGAGGCCAGCGGGTGGCTGTTCGGGATCATCGCCGGGTGGACGCGGACCGAGACCGCCTCCTCCCCGGAGTCCTCCCTGAGCTCGCAGATCGCCAGCAGCTTGACGACCGAGCCCATGTCCCGGGCGGACTGCACGTCGGCGGCGGTGACCTCGGAGATGCCCTCGCGGTGGACGTCGGCCGCGGTGACCCGGGAGTGGAACGCCAGGGAGGCGAGGATCGCGGCCTTGGCGGCGGCGTCGAAGCCCTCGACGTCGGCGGTCGGGTCGGCCTCGGCGTAGCCGAGGTCCTGGGCCTCCTCGAGCGCCTCGGAGAACCCCGCACCGGAGGTGTCCATCTTGTCGAGGATGAAGTTGGTGGTGCCGTTGACGATGCCGAGCACCCGGGTCACCCGGTCGCCGGCCAGTGACTCGCGCAGCGGCCGCAGGATCGGGATCGCGCCGGCGACCGCCGCCTCGTAGTAGAGGTCGCGTCCGGCCTTCTCGGCGGCCTCGAACAGGGTCGGGCCGTCCTCGGCGAGCAGTGCCTTGTTGGCCGTGACCACGCTCGCGCCGTTCTCGAGCGCGGAGAGGATCAGCGTGCGAGCGGGCTCGATGCCGCCGATCACCTCGACGACGAGGTCGACGTCGTCGCGCGCGACCAGCGCCGCCGCGTCGGTCGTCAGCAGGCCCTGGGGCACCTCGACCTCGCGGGGCGCGTCGAGCCGGCGTACGGCGACGCCGACCAGCTCCACCGACGCGCCGACCCGCGCTTCGAGGTCGCCGGCCTGCTCGCTGCAGCAGCCGGACCACCTGCGAGCCGACCGAGCCACAGCCCAGTACGGCCACCTTCACCGTCATCTCCTCACGACACCCATGTCCGTCGCCAACAGGTCGTCCTCAGTCTCGCGCCGCACGAGCACCCGCGCGACCCCGTCCCGCACCGCGACGACCGGCGGCCGCAGTGCGTGGTTGTAGTTGGAGGCCATCGACCGGCAGTAGGCGCCGGTGCCGGGCACCGCCACGAGGTCCCCCGGAGCAAGGTCACCGGGCAGGAACTCGTCGCTTGCACGACGATGTCGCCCGCCTCGCAGTGCTTGCCGACCACCCGGGACAGCACCGGTGCCGCGGTCGAGGCACGGTTGGCGAGCGTGCAGGAGTAGTCGGCGTCGTAGAGCGCCGTCCGGATGTTGTCGCTCATCCCGCCGTCGACGGAGACGTAGGTCCGGACCGCGCCACCGTCCAGCGAGACCGGCTTGACCGTGCCGACCGTGTAGACCGTGCACATCGACGGGCCCGACGATGGCGCGGCCGGGCTCGATGGAAAGGCGCGGCTTCGTCGATCCCCAGCGCCCGGCACTCGTGCTCGACGATCTTGGTGATCTCGGTCGCCAGCTGCGCGGGGTCGCTGCGGGTCGTCCTGGGTCGTGTAGGCGATGCCGAAGCCGCCGCCGAGGTCGAGCTCCGGCATGGTCACGCCGAGCTCCGCGCTGATCCGGGCGTGCAGCGCCAGCACCCGGCGGGCCGCCACCTCGAAGCCGGACGAGTCGAAGATCTGGCTGCCGATGTGGGAGTGCAGCCCGAGGAGCTCGAGGCCCGGCACGTCGAGGACGCGGCGCACGGCCTCCCAGGCGTCGCCGCTGGTGATGGAGAAGCCCGAACTTCTGGTCCTCGTGCGCGGTGGCGATGTATTCGTGGGTGTGCGCCTCCACACCGGCGGTCACCCGCACCATCACCGGCTGAGGCCCGGTGAGCGAGCCTGTCGAGATCAGCTCGGCGGTGATCTGGGCGAGCCGCTCGATCTCGACGAACGAGTCGAGCACGATCCGTCCGACGCCCTCGTGCACCGCTCGGCGCAGCTCGGCGTGCGTCTTGTTGTTGCCGTGGTAGCCGATCCGCTTCGGGTCGAAGCCCGCCCGCAGCGCCACCGTCAGCTCGCCGGCGGAGCACACGTCGAGGTTGAGGCCCTCCTCGGCGACCCACTGCGCGATCGCCGTGCAGAGGAACGCCTTGCCCGCATAGAAGACGTCGTACTCCTTGAAGCCGTCGCGGAAGGCTCGCGCCCGCGCCCGGAAGTCCGCCTCGTCGAGGACGTACGCCGGGGTGTTCACGTCGGCGACCAGGTCGGGCAGCGACAGCCCGCCGACGGTCAGCTCGCCCGCGTCGTTCTTGTGCGCCGTCATCGACCAGAGGTGCGGCACGAGCGCGTTGGGGTCGGTCGGCTCACGCAGCCAGGACGGACCCCGCAGAGCACCTGGAGCGTGTGCCCAGCCGGCTTCGTGAGTCACGCTACATGCGCTCCGGTGCAGAGACGCCGAGCAGACCCAGGCCGTTCGCAAAGACGGTCCGGGTCGCCTGCACGAGCACGAGCCGAGCGCGCTGCGCCTGCGTCGGGTCCTCGTCGCCCTTCGGCAGCACTCGGAGCTCATCCTGGTCATAGAACTTGTGGAACCTCGAGGCCGTCTCCTCGAGATAGCGCGCCACCCGGTGCGGCTCGCGCAACTGGGCAGCCGAGGACACCACGGCCGGGTAGCCCGCCAGCGCGCGCAGCAGGTCGCCCTCGTACGGCGAGTTGAGCAGAGCGGGGTTGGGCGCGGGCTCCATGCCCAGATCGACCGCGTTCCGCAGGATCGAGGCCGTCCGGGCCGCGACGTACTGCACGTAGTAGACGGGGTTGGCGCCGGTCGGCCTTGGCCCACAGCTCCAGATCGATGTCGATGTTGGAGTCGGAGCTGTAGCGCGCCAAGGCGTAGCGGGAGGCGTCGACACCGATGGCACCGACCAGGTCGCCGATGCTCACGACCGTGCCTGCCCGCTTGGACATCCTCATCGGGGCGCCATCCGTGAGCAGGTTGACCATCTGGCCGATGAGGATCTCGAGGTTGGTGCCCGGGGTGTCACCGAAGGCCGCGCACATCGCCATCATCCGCCCGACGTACCCGTGGTGGTCGGCGCCCAGCATGATGAAGCAGCGGTCGAAGCCCCGCTCCCGCTTGTCGAGGTAGTAGGCCAGGTCGCCGGAGAGGTACGCCGGCTGGCCGTTGGACCGGACGATGACCCGGTCCTTGTCGTCGCCGAACTGCTCGGTCTTGAGCCAGAGGGCACCGTCGGCCTCGTAGGTGTTGCCGATCTCGGTGAGCCGGTCGATCGCCCTCTGGACCGCACCGGTCTTGTGGAGGTTGTCCTCGTGGAAGTAGACGTCGAAGTCGACCCCGAAGTCGTGCAGGCTCGTCTTGACCTCTCCGAACATCATCTCGACGCCCTCGCCCCGCAGGGCCTCCTGTGCCTCGGCGTCGGGCAGACCGGGGATCTCGGGTCGCTTGGCGACCACCGCGTCGGCGATCTCCTGGATGTAGTCGCCGCCGTAGCCGTCCTCGGGCGCCGGCAGGCCGCGGACACTCGCCAGCAGCGAGCTGCTGAACCGGTCGATCTGGGCACCGTGGTCGTTGAAGTAGTACTCGCGCGTCACGGCCGCGCCGCTCGCCTCGAAGATCCGGCCCAGGGCGTCGCCGACCGCCGCCCACCTGACACCACCGAGGTGCAGCGGGCCGGTGGGGTTCGCCGAGACGAACTCGAGGTTCACGTTCTCCCCGGCCATCAGGTCGCTGGTGCCGTACGCCCCACCGGCGGCCACGACCTGCGAGGCCACCTCACCCTGGGCGCCGGCCTCGACGGTGATGTTGAGGAACCCTGGCCCGGCGATGTCGACCTTGGCGATGCCTTCGGTCGCCTCCAGGCGGGTCTGGATCGAGGTCGCCAGGTCCCGCGGATTCAGGCCCGCCTGCTTGGCCAGCTGCAGCGCGACGTTGGTCGCGTAGTCTCCGTGTTCCTTCTGCCGCGGACGCTCCACTGTGACCGTGGTCGGGACGCCGTCCGGCAGGGCTAGCGCGCCCTCGACGGACAGGGTCGTCAGCACGCCGACGATCGCTGTGGAGAGCTCTTCCGGGGTCACCGACCAAGGGTATCTGCGGGGAGTCACACCCTTCGCACCAGTTTCCGTGGCGGACAGCCACACGGGTAGGGTCTGCACGTCCCGAGCCCCCGTAGCTCAGGGGATAGAGTGCCGCCCTCCGGAGGCGGAAGCGTAGGTTCGAATCCTACCGGGGGTGCTCAGTTCGCCGGTGCACCGGACGCGTTGTCGAGGCTCAGCGCAGATGCGGGTCGTGGGTGGGGTCGCCCCCGGAGCGCTCGCGCGCCGCCAGCACGCGGAGCACGACCATCGGCGCGAGGATCGCCACGCTCAGCACCGCGATCACGATCACGTAGAACCAGGGGTCTTGCATCATCGAAGGCACGGTGGACTCTCTCTGTTGCGGGGCGGGTCGAACCCCTCGATGAGTCATACCGCGAAACCCGGGCGCCAGACGTGCGGGGCCGCTGATGTCACGCGTCTGTAAGGTCCCGTCGGAGCGTCACTGATCGCGCCGGAGGACCACGTCAGCCCGACCGGAGCGGACCGTTCCCGTTCCCTTGGCCGTTCCCGTTCCCTTGACTGTTTCCAGGGCCGTTCCCCTGGCCGTTCCCCTGGCCGTTCCCCTGGCCGTTCCCCTGGCCGTTCCCCTGGCCGTTCCCCTGGCCGTTCCCCTGGCCGTTCCCCTGGCCGTTCCCCTGGCCGTTCCCCTGGCCGTTCCCCTGGCCGTTCCCGTTTTTAGGGCCGTTCCCAGGACCGTTTCCGTTCCCCTGACCGTTCCCCTGGCCGTTCCCCTGGCCGTTCCCCTGGCCGTTCCCGTTTTTAGGGCCGTTCCCAGGACCGTTTCCGTTCCCCTGACCGTTTCCGTTCCCCTGACCGTTTCCGGCGCCATGGCCGTTTCCGGCGCCATGGCCATTCCCGGCGCCATGGCCCCGGCCGCTGGTGCCGCGGTCTCCTGGTGACGCGTCGCCGGACGGCGATCCCGGGGGTGGACCGGTGGGCGCCTGGCGCGATGGGTCGCCCGGATGTGGGTCAGAGGACCACGGCGGCGCTACGAAGCCGGCTCCGTAGGCGACCCCGAGCCCACCACTGACGGTCAACGCAGAGAGTGCCACCGCAGCACCGGCAGCCCGCCGCCGACGTGAGGCGGGGTTGGTGGTGGGCCGAGCACTCGTCCTGGCCAAGACGGCGAGCTGCTCGACGAAGGCCTCGTCGACCGGGGCCGGGCCCAGGTCGGCGCGCAGGTCCCGTGCGAGGGATTCGCGAGTCCGGCGGCGCCTCATGGGTACATCATGTCGCGAGGGATCAGAAGCGTTACTCCCTCCGTCGGCGACAGATATCGGAGAGTGGAATGGTCGGAGGCCGAGGCGACGCACTCGTCTCGGCTGCCCGGACCGGCGACCACGATGCCTGGAGTCAGCTCTACCTCCTGCACGCGCGTCGCCTGACCGTGTGGTTGAGATCCCTGCCGGTGATCGACACAGGCTCCTCCCCGGAAGACCTCGCTGCCGAGGCGTGGCTGACCGCCGCCGCGAAGATCGGCGCGTTCCGCGGGTCCGACGACGAGTTCGCGGGCTGGCTCTTCACCATCGCCCGCAACCACGCCTCCAACACCCGCCGCAGGGCGGTGCGCAGGCGCACCGATCCAGTCGCGGTCGAGGCGGCCGCTGATCCCGTCTTCGGGGCGTGGCGCGACGACCTCGACCAGGTCGACTCCCAGGCCGCGACCCGAGCTCTCCTGGCCCACCTCACCCCGCGTGAGGCCCAGGTGATCGCATGCATCGACGTTGTCGGTCTCGACGTGGCGTCGACAGCGGTCGCACTCGGCATGAAGCCAACCGCGGTCCGGGTCGCCAGACACCGAGCACTGGGACGGCTGAGGAGGATCCTGACCGAGGACACTACCCGGGCCGAGGCGCCAGGACTCAGTGCCTACCCATCCGAACCCCTCATCAACCCGATCGCGGACACATCGGTCAGCTCCCGAGCCTCAGCTGCTCCTCGAGGTCGTCGGTGAGGTGCTTGGCATACGGCACCGACACATGCGCCTTGTCTCGTCGAGCGATGTAGTCGCCGATCACGGTGGGACACCTCCCGAAGGCGCAGAACCACTGGCTGGTCGTGACGAACTCGGCGCCGCTCGCGAGAGCGCCCTCACGGAGGGAGTCCGCGAACCGCATGTTGGTTTCGTCGCCCTCGGACGTGCAGCCGGCCAACGTGGCATCGCGGGCAGAGAGGCAGCGACCCGGGTCGAAGGTCAGGTCCGGCGGGTCACCGATCAGGATCACCCGGCCGGCATGGGGGGCGAGCCGCTCGACCTCGCTGGTCATGCCCTCGCCGTACAACGCGATCCGGTCCTCGAGGTCGGTCACGTGCTCGCCGTCAGGTCCCTCGAAGCCATTGGGGTTGGCCTGCGAGCCGAGGACGACAACCTCCGGCTGGAGCTGCTCGACCTGGGAGACCGCCCAGTCCTGGAAGTCCTCGCACAGGACGGCCGGGCCGGTGTCGTTGTTGAGCCACGGCGTGACGTCGGAGGATGGACAGCCCTCGCGCACCAAGAAGTACGCCGAGTAGCCGAAGCGCTCGCTGAGGTCCTCCAGTGCGGGGATCCACTGCCGGGCGTGCGAGTCGCCGATGAGCACCAGGGTGCGCGAGCCGCCCGGGTCACCACGCTCGCAGAGCGGGCGGTCCTCATTGACCTCGAAGTACTCGCACTCGCCCACGTCGGGCCGGTCCTCGTCCAGGTCGAGCAACGTCGGTCTGAGATCCGCCGGGATGGCGAAGCCGTTGTCCGCCGCGAGCACCGAGGCCTCGACCAGGGCGACCACCGGGTCCGGGCTGAAGCTCGGGGCCGGATCACCGGGCTGCTGCCCGTAGTCGGCCACGGTGATCGCCGGCCCGCCGTCGGCCAGCTGGGCCTGGACCACCCGGTCGGCGACGACGAGCAGGGGGAGGGTCAGGATGACCACCGCCGGGTAGAGCAGCACCCCCCGCACGTTGCGCGCCGTGACCACCCGGGCGCGCCGGAACGGCTGCTCGACGAAGACGTAGGTGAGCCCGGACAGTGCGGTGGCGACGACGAGGACGGCCAGGCCGTACCAGCCCGACGGCTCGCCCCAGACCGCCCCGGCCAGGATCAGTAGTGGCCAGTGCCAGAGGTAGAGCGAGTACGACCAGTCCCCGATCGTGCGGACGGGCGCCCACGAAAGGCCGGCCTGCGGTCCCCATGACGTCGCACGGAGACCGCCGATGAGGAGCAGCGCGGAGCCGACGACCGGCAGCGCGGCGGCGTACCCCGGGAACAGCGTCGACTCGTCATAGCCGATCGCCGCGACCAGGATCATGCCCAGACCGACCCACGACGCGAGCGCGAGCAGGTCGGGGCGCAGCTTCGCGATCCTCGGGGCCAGGCAGGCGGCCAGCGCGCCGAGCGCGAGCTCCCACGCCCGCGTGAACGGCGAGAAGTACGCCGCCACGGTGTCCGAGCCGGTGTGGAGGACCGACCAGGCGAACGAGGCGACCACGATCGCACCGAGCACCGGCACCGCGACGTCCCTGACCGGCCGGTGCGCCTTCGCGACGAACACGCACAGCAGGAGGACCAGCAGGGGCCACACCAGATAGAACTGCTCCTCCACCGCGAGCGACCAGTAGTGCTGCAACGGTGAGGGCGTCGCCTCGGCGTTGAAGTAGTCGGTGCCGTCGAGGGTCAGCTTGATGTTGGCGGCGAAGAACGTCACCCAGACGGCGTCCTCGATGGCGGAGCTCGCCTCGACGGCGCTGAGCACTGCGATGGACCCCCCGATGGTGACGAGCAGGACGAGCGTGGCCGCCGGCAGGATCCGTCGGGCTCGACGGGCATAGAAACCGAGGAGAGACACTCGGCCGGCACCCTCGGCCTCCCGCACGAGCAGCGAGGTGATCAGGAAGCCCGAGACCACGAAGAACACGTCGACGCCGACGAAACCTCCGGTGAACGGGCCGATGCGCGCGTGGTCCAGCGCCACCAGCAGCACGGCCAGGGCGCGGAGTCCCTGGATGTCCTGCCGGAAGCCGCGTTGCACGCGGACAGGGTACGGACGGGACGTGTCCTAGCAGGACTCGATGGTCGCGTCGTCGCGGGCCTCGTCGCCGTAGCGCTGGGCCTGGTCGGTGTAGGGCAGCACCACGCTCGCACCGCCGATGTTGCCGATGGCGCCCTGGACCACGCACGTCGTGACGAGGCCCGGTCGCACCTGGGTGACAGCGTGGGCGAGGTTGAACAGCACCCGCGGCGACGCCGCGGTGTCCGTGTTGGCCAGGACCGACATCACGGCGCGCTCGATGAACCCGCGCTCCCCCGCCTGCGCCCGCACCCTGTCGAGGATCCCGCGCAGTACCCGCTGCTGGTTGGCGGAGCGGTCGAAGTCGCCGGCCGGCAGGCTCTTGCGGATCCGCGAGAACGCCAGTGCGTCGTAGCCGCTGAGCTCGATGCGACCCGCCGGGAACCCGAGCTCCTTGAGGTAGAAGTCGGAGAACTCGCGCGGGTTGTCGACGGTGATGCCACCGATGTTGCGCACCAGGGCTCGGAAGGTCTCGAAGCCCGCGACGAAGACATACTCCGGCTGGATCCCGATCAGGTTGCCGACCGTCTCGCCAAGCAGCCGGGGCCCGCCGTAGTAGAGCGCTGCGTTGACCCGGTCGCTGCCGTAGCCCGGGATGGTCACATAAGAGTCGCGCGGGATGCCGATCGAGGTGCCCGCGCCGGTCTTGGTGTTGATGCCGATCAGCTGCAGAGCGTCGCCACGGGTCCGGGTCATGTCCTCGCCCGGACGGGCATCGGAGCCGACCGCAAGCACCCAGACGACGTCGGGCGTCGTGTCGACCGAGGACGCCCGCTCGAGCTGGACGAGCACCATGTCGGCGGGCTTGATGGTCGAGTTGGGCACCGTGAAGCCGGCCAGTGCCAGGATCAGTCCGAGCAGCACCGGAGTCGCGATGCGCCGACGCCTGCGGCGTGCGGGGGCGGTCACGCGACCACGCTCCTGACGATGTTGTAGCCGAACACGTGCCACACGCCGTTCTGGTGGTCGAGCAGGAGGTAGCCCTTGACCTTGCCGGTCTGCTCGAGATCGCCGGTCGTCTCGTACTGCAGGGTGAACCTGGCTGTGACGCCCTTGACCTTGCCCTTGACGGCGAGGACATCGAGAGCGACCCGGCGCTTGGTGCCGGTTGCGGTCTCGATCTGGTCGGAGACGTCGGCGTTGCTCAGCAGATCCGCGTCCCGTTGCGCGTCCTCCCTGGCCCCGTCGGTGAACGAGGCGTAGGCCTCGACGAAGGAGGCGCGCGGGAACTCGCCGAGGTAGGCCTCGTCGAAGAACGTGTCGACGACAGCGCCGACCTCGTCCTTCATCAGCTGCCGCTCGTCGTCGCGCACCTTGCCGACGACCTTGCCGACCGTGACCTTGGTGGTCAGGGGCGGCTCGTCGGTGGCCGTCTCGGCCGACCCGCCCGGCGACTTGTCCGCATCGGGGGACGAGTCGTCAGCACTGCAGCCTCCGACGAACGCAGCGGCTGTCACCACCACGGCCACCATCACGGCCACGGGACGCCCCATCGAACGCTTCAGACTGGTCAACACTGCGCTGGTCGTCCTCCGTTGTCCTGGTCGAGCCGCTCCCGGTGCAGCCGCGGTCCCGCCCGAGGTCCTACCTTGCCTGACGCCACCTCGATTTGCGGGTAGGCCACCCGCTGCATTTGTGTGCCGCAGAGGTCTAACCTTGACAGTCGCGGCGCGCTCCACGTCGCATCTATCGAGCACTCGAACGGGAAGAGGGCGAATTCCAGCCGTGCCGCAGTCAGGCAACCCATCCGCATCCAGTCCCTCACCGGCGATCCCCGAGGAGTTCGGCGCCAACGAGTGGCTCGTCGAGGAGATGCATGACCGCTACCGGCAGGACCCGGGCTCGGTCGACCCCACCTGGGCCTCGTACTTCTCCGGCGATGACCCCCACGGAGCCACCAACGGCGCTCACAACGGCGCCGGCCAAGGCGTCACCGAGCCGGTGGTGAAGCCCGCCATGAAGCCACCCGCGCCCCAGCCGGCTGCGGTTCACGTCGACCCGACTCCGACACCGGCGCCCGCGCCCGTGGCCAAGCCCCGCCACGAGGCGAAGGCTGCCGAGCCCGCCAAGGGCACGAGCGAGCCGGTCCCGAAGGACGCCCCGCCTGCCGAACGCCCCGCTGCCAGCGACCAGCCGATCTTCACCGTGCTGCGCGGCGCCCCGGCCCGGACCGTCAGCAACATGGACGCCTCGCTCACCGTCCCGACCGCCACCTCGGTGCGCTCGGTGCCGGTCAAGCTGCTCTGGGACAACCGCACCGTCATCAACAACCACCTCGCCCGCGCCCGCGGCGGCAAGGTCTCGTTCACCCACCTGATCGGCTACGCGCTGGTCAAGGCGCTCCGCTCGATGCCCGAGATGAACGTCGGCTTCGACACCGTCGACGGCAAGCCCAACCTGATCACGCCCGCGCACATCAACCTCGGCCTGGCCATCGACGTCCAGAAGCCCGACGGCACCCGGCAGCTGCTGGTGCCCTCGATCAAGGCCGCCGAGTCCATGGACTTCGCGGCGTTCTGGACCGCCTACGAGGACGTCGTGCGCAAGGCCCGCGACGGCAAGCTCGACGGTCGCCGACTTCCAGGGCACCACCATCAGCCTGACCAACCCCGGCGGCATCGGCACCCAGCACTCGGTGCCTCGGCTGATGAAGGGCCAGGGCGCGATCATCGGCGTCGGCGCGATGGAGTACCCGCCCGAGTGGCAGGGCGCCTCGGAGGAGGCGATCACCCGCAACGCCATCAGCAAGGTCATGACGCTGACCTCGACCTACGACCACCGGGTCATCCAGGGCGCGCAGTCCGGTGAGTTCCTCAAGCGGATGCACCAGCTGCTGCTGGGCGAGGAAGGTTTCTACGACGAGATCTTCCGCTCGCTGCGCATCCCCTACGAGCCGATCCGCTGGGCCAACGACATCGCGACCTCGCACGACGACGAGATCAGCAAGCAGGCCCGCATCCTCGAGCTGATCCACGCCTACCGCGTGCGCGGCCACATGATGGCCGACACCGACCCGCTCGAGTACCGCCAGCGCAGCCACCCCGACCTCGAGGTGGAGTCGCACGGCGCTGACCCTGTGGGACCTCGACCGCGAGTTCGCCACCGGCTCGTTCGGCGGCGAGGGCCGGCGTTTCATGAAGCTGCGGCACATCCTCGGCATCCTGCGCGACTCCTACTGCCGCACCACCGGCATCGAGTACATGCACATCATGGATCCCGAGCAGCGCCAGTGGATCCAGGAGCGGGTCGAGCAGCCGCACAGCAAGCCGCCCCGCGAGGAGCAGCTGCGGATCCTGCTCAAGCTCAACCAGGCCGAGGCCTTCGAGACGTTCCTGCAGACCAAGTTCGTCGGGCCAGAAGCGCTTCAGCCTCGAGGGCGGCGAGACCACCGTCCCGCGTCCTCGACGAGATCTGCGAGGCCGCCGCCGAGGCCGGGCCTCGACGAGGTCGTCGATCGGCATGGCCCACCGCGGCCGGCTCAACGTGCTGGCCAACATCGTCGGCAAGAAGTACTCCCAGATCTTCCGCGAGTTCGAGGGCAACATCGACCCGCGCACGGTCCAGGGCTCCGGCGACGTGAAGTACCACCTCGGCGCCGAGGGCGAGTTCGTGGCCGGCTCCGGTGACACGATCAAGGTCTCCGTGGCCGCGAACCCCTCGCACCTCGAGGCGGTCGACCCGGTGCTCGAGGGCATCGCCCGGGCCAAGCAGGACGTCCTCGACCGGGGCGCGGACTACCCCGTGCTGCCGCTGCTGGTCCACGGCGACGCGGCCTTCGCGGGCCAGGGCGTGGTGGCCGAGACGCTCAACCTGTCGCAGCTGCGCGGCTACCGCACCGGCGGCACCGTCCACGTGGTCGTCAACAACCAGGTCGGCTTCACCACCTCCCCCGGCTCGTCGCGCTCCTCGCTCTACTGCACCGACGTCGCCCGGATGGTCCAGGCGCCGATCTTCCACGTCAACGGCGACGACCCCGAGGCCTGCATCCGGGTCGCGCGGCTCGCGTTCGAGTACCGCCAGGCGTTCAACAAGGACGTCGTCATCGACCTGGTCTGCTACCGCCGTCGCGGTCACAACGAGGGCGACGACCCGTCGTACACCCAGCCGCTGATGTACGACCTGATCGAGCAGAAGCGCTCGGTGCGCAAGCTCTACACCGAGTCCCTCATCGGTCGTGGCGACATCACCATCGAGGAGGCCGAGCAGGTCCTCAGCGACTACCAGCAGCAGCTGGAGCGGGTGTTCACCGAGGTGCGCGAGGCGACCAGCCAGCCCTCGGAGTGGACCACCGTCCCGGACTACCCGGACAAGCCCGCCGGCGAGACCGCGACCGCCGTGACGCCCGAGGTCCTCAAGCGGATCGCCGACGCCTACGTCACCCCGCCCGACGGCTTCACCGTCCACCCCAAGGTGATGCCGCAGCTGCAGCGTCGCGCCGCCGGCGATCGCCGACGGGCCCGATCGACTGGGGCACCGGCGAGATCCTCGCCTTCGGCGTCGCTGCTGATGGACGGCCGTCCGGTCCGGCTGGCCGGTCAGGACTCGCGCCGCGGCACCTTCGTGTCGCGGTTCGCGACGATCATCGACCGGGTCAACGCCGACGAGTGGACGCCGCTGGCCAACCTCACCGAGGACCAGGCCAAGTTCCACGTCTACGACTCGCTGCTCTCCGAGTACGCCGCACTCGGCTTCGAGTACGGCTACTCCGTGGCCCGCCCCGAGGCGCTGGTCCTGTGGGAGGCCCAGTTCGGCGACTTCGTCAACGGCGCGCAGACGGTGATCGACGAGTTCATCACCTCCGGCAAGACCAAGTGGCGCCAGCAGTCCGGCGTCGTGCTGCTGCTGCCGCACGGCTACGAGGGACAGGGTCCCGACCACTCCTCGGCCCGGATCGAGCGGTTCCTGACGACTGTGCGCCGACGACGCGTTCGTGGTCGCCCAGCCGTCGACGCCGGCGTCCTACTTCCACCTGCTCCGGCGGCACTCGCTCGGCGAGGAGCACCGTCCGCTGATCGTCTTCACGCCGAAGTCGATGCTCAAGCGCAAGGAGGCTGCCTCGCAGCCCGACGACTTCACCACCGGCACCTTCCGGCCGTTCATCGGCGACGCGGAGGCCGACCCCGAGACGGTCGACACCCTGCTGCTGTGCTCGGGCCGGGTCACCTGGGACCTGATGGTCGAGCGGGAGAAGCGCGAGAACCCGGGCCGGTTCGCCATCGCTCGGGTCGAGCAGCTCTACCCGCGCCCGGTCGAGGAGATCAAGGCCGAGATCGCCCGCTTCCCCAACCTCAGCACGGTCCGCTGGGTCCAGGACGAGCCCTCCAACATGGGTCCGTGGCCGCACTACGCGCTCAACGTGGTGCCCGAGCTGGACGCCACCGTCGAGCCGGTCACCCGCAGGGCCTCGTCGTCCCCGTCGGTCGGCACCGTGAAGCGTCACCTGGAGGAGCAGAAGGACCTGCTCGACCGGGCATTCACGTAGGCCACACGGGTGTACTTCACCGACCGCGGGATCGAGGAGCTGCTCGCGCGCCGCGGCGACGAGGAGGTCACCCTGGCGTGGCTGGCCGACCGGCTCAGGAGTTCACCGACACGCACCCGGAGTTCGAGACCGCCGTCGAGCGGCTGGCCACCTGGCTGGCCCGTCTCGACGACCCAGACGACTGAGGAGAACACGTTCTAGGGTGCTCGGCATGACCCTTCAATGGGTGGAGTCCCCGACCGCTGGCGTGAGCTACCCACCTCCCCCGTGGCACATGGTGGGATCCCTCTGGCTGACCATCTTCAGGGTCACCGAACCGGTCGACGACCTGCGGCCGGCGGGCATCTACGGCGCCGCATTCGTGTCCTACGACGAGGGCAGCCCGCTGACCTACAGCGAGTTCCTCGTCGCGCGACCGGCGTCCTCCGGCCCGGACGGCCGCCGGGTGTCGATCACCGACATCTGGGTGGACTCCCCCGCCTCGGTCGCCGGGGGACGCGAGCTGTGGGCCATCCCCAAGGGTCTGGCCGACTTCACCCTCGAGGCCGAGCACAGCGGCCCCTACAGCGCCACCGACTGGAGCGCCGTCCAGGGCCGCACGCCCATCGCGGCCGCCACGTTCAAGGACCTCTCGCGCGCCGCACCGCGGCTGCCCTTCAAGGGCCGCACCTGGCAGCCGGGCATCGTCGACACGAACGGTCAGGAGCGCACGGCGACACTGCGGGGGTCGTCCAAGGCCCTCCCGGCCCGCGCGAGCTGGGACATCAACCCCGCGGGGCCGGTGGGCTTCCTGGCCGGTGCTCGCCAGCTCGCGTCGTTGCGCCATACGGCGTTCCGGATGTCGTTCGGCTGATCGCAGGCCGCCTACGTCCGTCGAGCACGTCATGGACGCCAAGTCGGACGCAGCGTCAGGTCGCTGAGCGTGGCGTCGGCCGGGAGATCGAGCACGTGCAGGACCGCATCGGCCACGGTCCCGGGGTCGATCCAGTCGGCGGCGTCGTAGTCCCTGCCCTCCTGGGCGTGCACCTTCTCCTGCATCGGCGTGGCCGTCCGGCCCGGATAGACCGTGGTCACCCGCACGCCGTGCTCGTGCTCCTCGGCGCGCAGCGAGTCGGCCAGCGCCCGCAGCCCGTGCTTCGACGCGGCGTACGCCGACCACCCGGGGTGGGCGCTCAGGCCCGGCGCCGGAGTTCACGAAGACGACGGTCCCCCGCGCCGCGCGCAGGGCCGGCGAGCGCGATCCGCGTGAGAGCGGCCGGCGCGACCAGGTTGACCCGCAGCTGGGCGACCCAGTCCTCGACGCGACAGGTCCGGCGACCGCACCGAGCTCCACGACCCCCGCGGCGTGCACGACCGAGTCGAGCGCCCCGGGGAGCTCGATCGGCTCCAAGGACTCCGGCCGGGCGAGGTCGGCGACGAGCACCGTCGCACCTGGGTGGTCGGCACGCAGGTCGTGCGCCCGAGAGGTGGACCGGGCCAGCAGCACACCTCGTCGCCCCGCTCGAGCAGACGCTCGGCGACGATCCGGCCGATGCCTGACCCGGCGCCGGTGACCAGGTGGGTCGCTCATCGGGTGAAGACGATCTTGCCGAAGACGTCGCCCCCGGCCATCGCCGCGAAGCCGTCGCGCGCCTGGTCCATCGGCAGCGTCGCGGTCGATGAGGGGTCGCGCGCCGGTGGCGTCGAGCATCGTGACCAGTCCGGCGAGCTCGTCGCGGGTGCCCATCGTCGAGCCGATCACCGAGAGCTGGAGGAAGAAGATCCGGGTGAGCTCGGCGTCGTCGAGCTGGGGCCCCGACGTCGTGCCCGACGTGATGATCCGGCCGCCCGGACGCAGCGCCCGGATCGAGTGCGACCAGGTCGCCCGACCCACGGTCTCCATGACGGCGTCGACCTTCTCGGGCAGCCGGGCGCCGGACTCGAACACCTCGTGGGCGCCGATCTCGAGCGCCTTCGCGCGCTTGTCCTCGTCGCGGCTCGTGACCAGCACTCGCAGCACCGGCCGGCGCGCGCCAGCACGATCACCGCGGTGGCTACTCCGCCACCGGCTCCCTGCACCAGCACCGTCTCCCCGGGCTTCAGTCCGCCGCGGGTGAACAGCATCCGGTACGCCGTCAGCCAGGCGGTCGGCAGGCAGGCGGCCTCCTCGAAGGAGAGCGACGCCGGCTTGGGCACGACGTTGTGCCGCGGCACCGCGACCCGCTCGGCGAAGGTGCCCTGGTGGCGCTCGGAGAGCAGCGAGCGCTGGGGGTCGAAGGTCTCGTCGCCGGTCCAGGTCGGGTCGCTGATGACCGCGTGCACGACGACCTCGTTGCCGTCCTCGTCGAGCCCGGCGGCGTCGCAGCCGAGGATCATCGGCAGCTGCTCGGCCTTCAGTCCGACGCCGCGCAGCGAGAACAGGTCGTGGTGGTTGAGCGACGGCGGCCTTGACCGTCGACCGTGGTCCAGCCGTCGGGCGACCTCCGGGCTCGGGACGCTCCCCGACCACCAGGCCGGACAGCGGGTCGTCGGGGGTGAAGGACTCGGCGTAGACGGCGAACATGCCGAGCCAAGTTGATCTAGCGGCGCGCGACGCCGTCGCGCTCGGGCCGCCTCGGCGACGGCAGCGGCGACCGCAGGGCCCACCCGCGGGTCGAACGGCGAGGGGATGATCAGGTCCTCGGCCAGGTCGTCGCCGACCAGCTCGGCGAGCGCCTGTGGCGGCGGCCAGCTTCATGCCCTCGGTGATCGCGGTGCGCGTGCACGTCGAAGGCGCCGCGGAAGATGCCCGGGAACGCCAGCACGTTGTTGATCTGGTTGGGGAAGTCCGAGCGGCCGGTGGCCACGACCCGCGCATACCGGTGGGCGACGTCCGGGTGCACCTCGGGCGTGGGGTTGGCCAGGCCGAAGATGATCGCCTCCGGCGCCATCGGGCGACGATCCTCCTCGGGCACGGTCCCGCCCGAGACGCCGATGTAGACGTCGGCGCCGTCCAGCACGTCGGCCAGGGAGCCGGCGCGACCGAGTCTTGTCGGCGGTGAGCTCGGCGAGCGCGCGCTTGACCGGGGTGAGGTCGCTGCGCGCCGGAGTGCAGCACGCCCTTGCGGTCGATGACGGCGAGGTCGCGCGACCCCGGCCTCGAGCAGGATCCTGGCCACGGCGACGCCGGCGGCGCCGGCACCCGGAGATGACCACGCGGGTCGACCCGGGGCTACGGCCGGTCAGCGCGCAGCGCGTTGGTCAGCGCCGCGAGCGCCACGACCGCGGTGCCGTGCTGGTCGTCGTGGAAGACCGGGATGTCGAGCATCGCCTTGAGCCGGTCCTCGATCTCGAAGCAGCGGGGCGCGGAGATGTCCTCGAGGTTGATCCCGCCGAAGCTCGGCGCCAGCCGCACGACCGTCTCGATGATCTCCTCGACGTCGGTGGTGGCCAGGCAGATCGGGACGGCGTCGACGCCGCCGAACTGCTTGAAGAGCACCGCCTTGCCCTCCATCACCGGCATCGCGGCGGCGGGGCCGATGTCGCCGAGCCCGAGGACCGCGGTGCCGTCGGTGACGACCGCGACCGTGTTGGGCACCCAGGTGTAGTGCTGGGTCATCGCACGGGTCCGCGGCGATCGCCTCGCACACCCGGGCCACGCCCGGGGTGTAGGCCAGGACAGGTCGTCGCGGCCCGTCGAGCGCGACCGTCGAGCTGACCTCCATCTTGCCGCCGACGTGCAGGTCGAAGACGGGGTCACCGGCCAAGGGGTGACCCCCGGCGCGCTCTCCCGCAGACACTCGTTCAGACACTCCCTCGGACACCCGTCGAGTCTGGCATGCGCGGGGCGGGTAGCAGGACCTGGGTCAGGAGACGCGTCCCCAAGGCCAGACCCGGAACCGGACCACGGCGAGGACATCCTCCTGCGCGACCACCCCTCGGTGCCGCGAGTCGACGCCCACGTCCGGGTTGTCGCTCAGCAGCCACCAGCCCGGGCCGTTCGCGCGCGTCGTACGCCGCTCGGCAGCGCGCTTGACCGCGACGGTCCCGTCGGCCAGCCGGGCCACCACGAGATCACCGGAGCGCACCTCGCGCCGGTAGTCGACGAGGAGCCGGTCGCCGGTCCGCAGGGTCGGCAGCATCGAGTCACCCGACACCGTGGCGAACCCCCAGCGACGCGTGCCGTGGCCGGCAGGGGGTACCGACCTTCGAGCGGGACGCACGCCGAGTAGTGTCGCAACTGGCCCGCAACCACCTCTTTGAAGGAGACATCGCATGCTCGACGCGCCTGTTCGCCCCCACCCTCGAGGTCTCCGCCCACTGCGACCTGCCCTGCGGCGTCTACGACCCGGCCCAGGCGCGGATCGAGGCCGAGTCGATCAAGGCGATCATCGCCAAGGTCGCCGACAACGACGACCCCGACTTCCGCACGCGCGCGATCCTGATCAAGGAGCAGCGCTCCGAGCTGGTCAAGCACCACCTCTGGGTGCTGTGGACCGACTACTTCAAGCCGCCGCACTTCGAGAAGTACCCGCAGCTCCACACGCTCGTCAACGAGGCCACCAAGCTGGCCGGCGCCTCCGGCACCAAGGGCGAGCTGGACGCCGCCAAGGCCGACGAGCTGCTCGCCAAGATCGACGAGATCGCCGAGATCTTCTGGGAGACCAAGAAGGCCTGAGCGCCGCCCGCGCAGCCAGTCACTGGGCCTACCGACGGCTAGTGGTTGCCGTCGAGTTGCTGTCGCAGGAAGTCGACCATGCTGTTGAAGAAGTGCAGCATGGTCGGAGACTGCGGAGCGAGACCGTCAGCACCGTGATACATCCCGGGTATCTCGACCAGCTCGCAAGCAACACCACACTCTCGGAGCCGCTCGGCGTAGGCGAGTGACTCCGCGCAAAAGAGGTCGAGGGTCCCGACCCCGATCCATGCAGGCGCCAAGCCCGTGAGATCAGCGCGGCGAGCCGGCACGGCATACGGTGGTGGCTCGTCGAGAGACTGACGGGGTCCGAGGTACGCGGACCAACCGAAACGGATCGAGCTCGGCGTGTTCATCATCCATCGCCGCGCAAGGTTCTCCTGCGCGAGCACCGTCCTGTCATCCAGCATCGGGTACTTGAGCGCCTGCGCGCGCAGCGGAATGCCCTCGTCGAGGCAACGCTGAGCCATCGCAGCAGCCAACCCGCCTCCGGCACTGCCGCCGACAACAGCGATCCGATCGGGGTCGACACCGATCTCCGTTCCGTGGTCACGCACCCACGACAGCGTCCTCATGCAGTCGTCCAGACCGGCCGGGAACGGCCGCTCGGGCGCCAATGCGTACTTGGGCATGACCACGACGCACCCGAGGTGGCGCGCGAGTGGGGCGGCGGCAAAGGTCTCGAACTCGGGCGAGCCCATGACCATTGCGCCCCCGTGGAGCCACAGCACCGCCGGTGAGCGGGGTTTGGCACCGATCGGAGTGACGATGACCGCGACGACCGCCGACTGCCCGCGGCCGAGACGTCGGGTCGTCACCACGACGCCATCCTGAGGTTTGGCTTCGCCACGAAACGGCAACCGGAACAGGCCCAAGGTCCTGGCCGACGGCCCCCCGTATGCGGTCCACGGCAGGAAGGGCCGGCGGAGCTCTGGGGCGACCTCACTTAAGAGCCTCCGGTGACCTGCGACAAGCCTGCGCAGCAGGATCACGGCCGCCACGGCACCGATCAGACCGAGTCCTCGCCGTATCCGGACGTTTCTGACGCCTGCCACCGGAGCAGCATAGGACGCTCGTCGCGCGCCGCGGCCGGGGGCGACCGGTCCTGATCTCGGCCCGGCGGTGGGCCTCGACCACTCCGATACCCGTTCGCGTGACGCACCCCTTGGGGTGAAAGTCGCCTCACCCGGGTTTGCCCTTTGAGTGCTGGGGCAGAGACCAGTCATGTCCATCTCGGTACTCGATCGCTCTACGTCGCGCGGCGTGCGTCGTCAGGAGACCGCGCGGCTCCTAGGTGAGTCGGCGCAGGCCACGGGCAAGACGCGTGAGGCCCTGCTCGAGAGGGTCATCATCCTCAACATCGGCGTCGCCCACGCGATCGCCCACCGCTATCGCAATCGCTCCATCGCGGTCGACGACCTCGAGCAGGTCGCCTGCATGGCGTTGGTGCGGGCCGCCCAGAAGTTCGACGTGTCCCAGAACCGCGACTTCCTGACCTACGCCGTGCCGACGATCTCCGGTGAGATCAAGCGCCACTTCCGCGACCACGGTTGGACGGTGCGTCCACCGCGACGGGTGCAGGAGATCCAGTCGAAGGTCATCCATGCCTACCACCACGGCGAGGCGAGCGGCCGTCCGCCATCGGCAGCCAGGATCGCCGACCAGCTCGATCTGCCCGAGTCCGAGGTCAAGGAGGCCCTGCAGGCCGAGGGTTGCTTCACCCCCGTCTCGCTCGACGTGGCGGTGACCGACGACGGACGGGCCGCCATCGACCGGCTGACCGACCAGGACGCCACCGACGCCCGCGCCATGGAGGCCCGGCTCGTTCTCAACCCGGCGCTGGGCAAGCTCTCGGTCCGAGACCGCCGGATCCTGCACCTTCGCTTCGTCGAGGACCGGACCCAGCAGGAGATCGGCGATGAGCTCGGCGTGACCCAGATGCAGGCGTCCCGTCTGCTCAAGCGGATCCTGGAGACCCTGCGATCCGAACTCGGTCCGGACGCGCTGCCGGCCTGATCGTGACAGCGCACCCCACACGGCGCGCAAGGAGCAACCACTAGCCTCTCCACGACCCGACCCTGACGAAGGACGCGCATGACCACGAGCCGATCCGCAGGCCACGGGCCCGGCGACGTCGAGCTCCGGCTTCCGGCCGACAGCGCGTTCGTCTCGGTGCTCAGGACCACCAGTGCGGGCCTCGCGGCCCGACTCGACTTCACCCTCGACGACATCGAGGACCTCCGGATGGCGGTCGGCGAGGCGAGTGCCCTGGTGCTTCGGTTCGCGGAGGCGGGCAGCGACCTGACCTGCCGGTTCTCCATGCAACCGGGTCACCTGACCGTGACCGTCGGCGTGCCGTCCACCATCGCGTCGGCCCCGGAGACCGACACCTTCGCTTGGCAGGTGCTCACCACGCTCGCGGACCACGCGACGGTGTCCGTCGAGGACGGTCGCTTCGAGATCACCTTGAGCATGCAGTCCGAGCTGCAGGACCACCCGAGCTGACATGTCCGCCCACGAGACTCGCAAGGGGCTCGATGACGCAGTGGATGGCCCTGAGGAAAGCCTCGGCCTGACCCGTATCGAGCAGACGCGACTGGACAGCGCCGCGCTCTTCGTCCGGTTCCGCGACGAGAACGCCGGGCCGTCGACCCGAGAGGCCGCACGCGACGAGCTGGTCCACCTGCACCTGCCGCTGGTCGAGCACTGCGCTCGGAGGTTCCGCAACCGCGGCGAGCCACTCGATGACCTGGTCCAGGTCGGCACGATCGGTCTGCTGAAGGCGGTCGACCGGTTCGACACTCAACGAGGCGTGGAGTTCTCGACGTACGCGACCCCCACGATCATCGGTGAGATCAAGCGCCACTTCCGCGACAAGGGCTGGGCGATCCGCGTACCGCGGCGGCTTCAGGAGCTGCGCATGCAGATCGGAGGCACCGGCGCCGAGCTCACCCAGAGGCTGGGCCGCTCCCCCACCCCGCGCGAGCTGGCCGAGGCGATCGGCTGCTCGGTCGAGGAGATCGTCGAGGGGTTGGAGTCGAGCAACGCCTACGCGACCCTGTCGCTGGACGCCGGCGACAGGTCGGACGACGGGCCCGCGTCCATGCTCGAATCGATCGGCGTGGACGACGCCAACCTCGAGCAGGTCGAGGTGCGCGAGTCCCTCAAGCCGCTGCTCGACCAGCTCGACCCGCGGGAGAAGAGGATCCTGCTGCTTAGGTTCTTCAAGAACATGACCCAGTCGCAGATCGCCGAGGAGATCGGCGTGTCCCAGATGCACGTCTCTCGCCTGCTGAGCCGCACGCTCGAGCAGCTGCGGACCTCCCTCGAGGAGTGACCTCTCACAGCCCCTCGGTGGCAAGTGCCTCGATGCTGCGCGGGTGCAGCAGGCATCCCAGAACGACGAGGGACACCGCGGCGAGGGTGAGCGCCACCGGTGTCGTGTCGCCACCGTGGAAGCTCCACGCGGTCAGCAAGGTGATCAGCTGCGCCACGACGACCGGGCTCCGGGCCCAGGATTGCACCTGCCACAGGCCGCGGGCGCACAGCACCAGCGCCCCGCCCGTGGCTGCGAAGAACACCGAGGTCGTGACGGCGAGCGCTGGCCCGGTCGGGATCGAGGTGTGCCAGCTCGAGCGCGGCATAGACGAGCAGCGCCAGCCCCTCCACCGCCGTCAGTCCGGCGCTGACAAGCAGGTAGGGCGGGCGGCTCACGAGACCACCTTGTCAAACGATGAAATCTTGAGCCAGTCAAGTCTGTGACATAGCGAACCAGCCGTGACCCTTGTTTCGGACGACGATTCTGGGCAACCTAGGCACAGCGCGGAAGGTGATCCGTACTTTCGCGCCTTCAATCCTGCCCACAAGGCTCAGCAGCACCGCCCGCACCACCCCGAAAGGCAAGGTTCTCCGCCATGGATTGGCGCCACCGTTCCGCGTGTCTCGACGAGGACCCGGAACTGTTCTTCCCGATCGGCAACACCGGTCCCGCCATCCTCCAGATCGAGGAGGCCAAGCAGGTGTGCCGTCGCTGCGAGGTGCGCGAGCAGTGCCTGGCCTGGGCCCTCGAGGCCGGCCAGGACCACGGTGTCTGGGGTGGCCTCAGCGAGGACGAGCGGCGCGCGCTCAAGCGCCGCAGCGCACGAGCCCGCGTCAGGACCGCCTGACGTCGATCTCGGCCCGGGTCCCGCGTCCCGCAGGTCCGGCTCCCGAGTGCGAGGTGGCCGCCGAGCTCGGACTCCACCAGCGTGCCGCACGATCGACAGACCGAGGCTGGTCGAGCCCTCCAGGGTCGAAGCCCTCGGGCAGCCCGGCGCCGTCGTCGTCGACGGTCACCCGGAGAACCTCCTCCTCGAGGTGCGCTCCGACGACGATCTCGGTGAGCCCCGGCTGACCGTGCTCGACGGCGTTCTGCAGCGAGCTCGGTCAACACCATGGCCAGCGCCGTGGCCATCTCGGACGGCATCACGCCGAACGACCCCTCGCGGCGGACCCGGGCACCGGAGACGTCGAGGGCTGCCCCGCCGTCGATGTTGAGGTCGGTGACCATCGTTCCGAGCCGGTCGGCGATGTCGTCGAAGTCGACATTCTCCTCGACGTCCTGGCTCAGCGTCTCGTGGACGATCGCGATCGAGCCGACCCGCCGGACAGCCTCCTCCAGCGCGGCCTTCGCGTCGGGTGAGTCCATCCGCCGCGCCTGGAGCCGCAGCAGGGCGGCGACGGTCTGGAGGTTGTTCTTCACCCGGTGGTGGATCTCGCGGATCGTCGCGTCCTTGGTGACCAGCTCGCGGTCGCGACGCCGCAGGTCGGTGACGTCGCGCACCAGCACCAGCGCACCGATGTGCTCGCCCTCCGGACGGAGCGGGATCGACCTGACGATCAGCGCCACCGAAGTCGGTGGCCAGCTCGGTGTCGCGGTGGGCGCGGCCGGCGAGCACAGCGCTGAGCGTCTCCTCGTCGGGGCGCAGGCGTGGCGGGACCAGGTCGCGGGTCAGGTCGGTGAGCAGCACGCCGGTCAGGTCCCCGGCCAGCCCGAGGCGGCGGTACACCGAGAGCGCGTTCGGGCTTGCGTAGACCACCCGGCCCTGCGGCGTCGACCCGGAGGAAGCCGTCCCCCACCCGCGGTGAGTCCGCGTGGTCGCTGCGCTGGCCGGGTGACGGGAAGTGACCGTGGGCGATCATCTGGGTCAGGTCGGCAGCGGTCTGGAGGTAGGACAGCTCCAGCCGGCTGGGTGTGCGGACGCCGAGCAGGTTGGTGTTGCCGGCCGACGACCGCGATGACGCGGCCCGCCCGGCGCACCGGGATGGTCTCGTCGCGCACCGGCACGTCGTCGCGCCACTCCGGGTCGCCCTCGCGGACCAGTCGTCCCTCGGCGTAGGCCGCGTCGACCAGCGGCCGTCGGCCGGTCGCCGACGAAGGTGCCCAGGATGTCGTCGACGTACGCCGTGGGGCCGGTAGTCGGCCGCATCTGCCCGCCCGCCCAGAATCCGGTTCCGTCGCGGTCGGGGAGCCAGAGAACCAGGTCGGCGAAGGAGAGGTCGGCGATGATCTGCCAGTCCGCCTGCAGCAGCTGGAGCCAGGCGACGTCGTCGTCGACGAGATCCGTGTGGAGCCTGGCGAGCTCGGGAAGCGACGGCACGCCGAGAAGCGTATGCACCGGGGTGATCCGGCCGTCCCCGGCAGCCCCGCGGGTCGAGGTTCCCTGGCAGGATGCCCGGATGGCGGGTCAGTACTGGAGGCAGGTGGTTGCTTCCGGTCTGGAGGTTCCCTCGGACCGCCCGCTGGGCGACCTGACCGCCGAGCTGACTCGCATGTTGGGCGACACGGATCCCGAGGCGCGAGATGGCACCGCCTATCCGACCCTCGCCACCTGGGTCGACCGCGGTGTCTACGACGACCTGCTGGCCGGGCTCGGGGACGGGATGGCCGCAGGGCTGGGCGTGGGACTGGGCGAGCGCGAGACCGACTCGGTGTTCCGGCGCAGCTTCTCGGCACTGATCCTCGGCGAGTGCATCGGCCGCGACAACAAGCGGCCCCTGGTGGCCGGCGGCAAGGTCCTCGAGTGGGGCGACCGGGTCGCCACCTGGCTGCTGCGCGAGCGGGACCTGCGCGGCTTCGTGCCCGGCAAGGGCTGGGCGCACGCGGTCGCGCACGGCGCCGACGCACTCGGCACCCTGGCCCGGTCGCCGCACGTCGGGGCGCCCGAGCTCACCGTGGTCCTCGACGTGATCGCGGACCGGGTGCTGCTGCCTGTCGATCGGCTGTTCAGCAACGGCGAGCCCGACCGGCTCGCTGCGGCGACCATGGAGGTGCTGCGGCGCAACCGGCTCCCGCTCGGCTTGGTCGAGCCCTGGATCGCCCGGCTGGTGGCCTCGGCGACGGCCAAGAGCTCCTATGACGAACGCGATCCTCATCTCGTCAGCGGCAACGCCGAGGCCTTCCTGCGTGCGCTGTACCTGCAGCTCGCGCTCGGCCCGCGCCCGCCCGAGATCCGTGCCGACCTGCTGCTGGTGCTGGTCGACGCGCTGCGCACCACCAACCCGCACCTACCTCCAGACCAAGCAGCAACGCGGAGCTGATGTGACCGAGGAGCTGACGGGCCACTCCGGCGAGCTGGCTGTCGCGGCCGCGCGCGCCCACGGCGTCGAGACCATGTTCACCCTCTCCGGTGCGCACGTGTTCCCGATGTACGACGGCGCGGTCAAGGCCGACCCGCCGATGCGGCTCCTCGACGTCCGCCACGAGCAGACGGCGGCGTTCGCGGCCGAGGCGACCGGCAAGCTGACCCGGGTGCCGGGGCTCGCCGTGCTCACCGCCGGTCCGGGCGTCACCAACGGCGTCAGCGCGATCGCGCAGGCGCAGTTCGCCGGGTCGCCGATGGTCGTCGTCGGCGGCCGGGCCCCGCAGAACCGCTGGGGCAGCGGCAGCCTCCAGGAGCTCGACCAGCCGCCGATCGTCGACAGCCGTCACCAAGCTCGCGACGACCCTGATGACCGCGGATGACGTGCTCGGCGGCATCGACGACGCGTTCACCGTCGCCGGCTCGCCCCACCGCGGACCGGTCTTCGTCGACGTTCCGATGGACGAGTTCTTCGACTCCTCCGCCGGCCCCGCACCGTCGGGGTGCGGGCCACGCGGCGCCGAGCCGGACCCGGACGCCATCCAAAGGATCGCCGGACTGCTGGCCCACGCGTCGCGTCCGGTGCTGATCCTCGGCACCGACGTCTGGGCCGACGGCGCCGAGGTCGCCGCCCTGCGCCTGGTCGAGACGCTCGGCGCTCCCGACACTCACCAACGGCATGGGCCGCGGCGTCGTGCCCGGCGGCCACCCGCTGCTGGTCACCAAGGCTCGCGGTGCAGCCCTCAGCAAGGCCGACCTCGTCGTCGTCGTCGGGCACCCCCCTCGACTTCCGCCTCGGCTACGGCGTCTTCGGTGGCCGGCCGACTCGGACGCTGGCGAGGGCTCCTCGCCCGCCCAGGTGGTGCACGTCGCCGACTCGCCCGGCCAGGTCTCCGGCCACGCCGCAGCTGGCCGCCTCGGTCGTCGGGCGACCTGACCCCGGTCTTCGACGGCCTGCTCGCCGCCGTCGAGCGCGGCCCCCGGCCGGACTGGTCCGCCTGGATCGACCGAGCTCCAGGACACGGTTCAGGTCGCGGGCGCCAACGGACGCAGAGCTGCTCGGGGCCGAGGCCGACCCGATCCACCCGGCCCGCATCTACGGCGAGCTGGTCCCGCGCCTGGCCGACGACGCGGTCGTGATCGGCGACGGCGGCGACTTCGTGCAGCTTCGCCGGCAAGTACGTCGAGCCCAAGCGGCCCGGCGGCTGGCTCGACCCCGGCCCCTACGGCTGCCTCGGCGCCGGCCTGGGCGCGGCGATCGCTGCGCGGCTCGCCCGGCCCAGCTCGCAGGTCGTGCTGCTGCTCGGCGACGGCGCCGCCGGCTTCTCGCTGATGGACGTCGACACCCTGGTCCGCCACGACCTGCCGGTCGTGATGGTGATGGGCAACAACTCCGCCTGGGGCCTGGAGAAGGGCCCGATGCAGATGCTCTACGGCTACGACGTGATCGCCGACCTGGCTCCGCGCACCGCCTACGACGAGGTCGTCAAGGCGCTCGGCGGTGCCGGCGAGACGGTCACCGACCCGCGCCAGATCGGTCCGGCGCTGGACCGGGCCTTCGCCTCCGGAGTGCCCTACCTGGTCAACGTCATCACCGACGTCGATGCGGCCTACCCCCGCGCGACCTTCGGCATCTGAGGCGGAGGGACACGTGCGGATCAGGCGCGCCACGCCACGGGACCACGCTGCCATCGGCGAGGTCACCGTGGCGGCCTACGCCAGCCTTCCGGCTGCCGCGGAGGCCGACTACACCGAGCGGCTGCGCAACGCCGCGGCCCGCGACAGCGAGGCGGAGCTGTGGGTGGCGACACCCGACGACTCCGACGCGATCCTCGGCACCGTCACCATCTGCCACGACGGGTCGCCGTGGCGAGAGATCGCCAGGGGCGACGAGGGCGAGTTCCGGATGCTGGCCGTGTCGCCCGACGCGCAGGGCCAGGGGGTGGGCGAGGCGCTCGTGCGTCACGTCGTCGATCGGTTCCGCGAGAGCGGAGCCCCGGCGATCCTGCTCTCGACCCTCACGCCGACCAGCCCCGCGCACCGGCTCTATCGGCGGCTGGGCTTCGAGCGCGTGCCGGACCGGGACTGGGTCCCGTGCCAGGTGTGGACCTGGCCGCCTACCGCCTGGACCTGGCGACGTGACCGAGCTCAGCGCCACCCTCACGTTCACGGTCTCCGACGCCGACACCGCGCGGGCCGTCGGGTCGGGCACCTTGCCCGTGCTGGGCACTCCGCGGCTCCTCGCCTGGTGCGAGGCTGCGACCTGCGCCGCTCTCGAGCCGACCCTTCCCGAGGGTTCCACCAGCGTCGGGACGCGGGTCTCGCTCGAGCACCTGGCCGCCAGCCCGGTCGGCCAGGTCGTGGAGGTGACCGCGTCCACGACGCACGTCGACGGGCGACTGCACCGCTTCACCGTCAGCGCCCGCCAACTCGGCGGGGACGGCAAGGCGATCGGCTCGGGAGAGGTCACGCGGGTGGTCGTGGACGCGCAGAATTTCGTCACTCGACTGCAGACACAGGCTCGCGGTAGCGAGTAACTTCGACGGATGCGCCTTCGCCGAGTCGTCGTCCTGCTCCCCCTCACCGCCCTGCTCTACTCAGCGGTCGGCCACGCCGCACCGACCGCGGTCACGGTGGGCCAGGCCGCGGCGACGCCCGCTCAGACGACCGGGTGCGGGCCCGACGCCGTCTTCTTCCAGGACACGGTCGGCGGCGGCACCCCGACCTACACGGTTCCGAGCGCAGGCGTCATCACGTCCTGGTCCGTCATGGGTGACGTTTCCCTCGCCGCAAAGGTCCAGCTCAAGGTCGGCCTTGAGGCTCCTGACAACGTCTACACGATCACGGGCTCGAGCGTTCCCAAGCAGCTGACGCCCTCCACCCTCAACACATTCACCTCGCGGATCCCCGTGACCGCTGGAGATCGGCTCGGGCTCCGGGTCCCGGTAGGCGCGATCGCACCCTGCGGCGTGCTCACCGGCAACGCAGCAGACACGATCCGCTACATCGGGGGCACGGGCCCGGACCCGGCCCTGGGCTCGACCTACGCGACCAACACGGCCTCAGCCACTGTCCGGGTCAACGTCTCTGCCAACGTCGAGCCCGACGTTGACAACGACGGCTTCGGTGACGTCACCCAGGACCTCTGCCCGACGGTCACGTCGTCGCAGGGCGACTGTGTGGCTCCCGACACCGGCTTCGGCAAGGTCAAGAAGACGGTCAAGACCAAGGCCCAGAAGGCCAGGGTCTCGATCCCCTTGACCGCCACGGAGGCCGGCGCCACGTTCACGTGCTCGGTCGACGGCAAGAAGCCCGCGCCGTGCACGAGCCCGTTCAAGGTCACGCTGAAGATCGGAACGCACGTCGTCTACGTGACCTCGACCGACGCTGCGGGCAACTCCGACAAGACGGCCGCGACGATCAAGATCACGGTGAAGAAGAAGGCATAGCCGGCAGGCCCGATTTCCGGTCGCTGCTGACGCCTGGGAGAGTGGTCGACCTACCGACCCAGGAGGTCACGATGAGCAAGACCGGTCGCAAGCGCCGCGCACGCAAGAAGAAGAGCGCCAACCACGGCAAGCGCCCCAACGCCTGAGTCAGCCGCCGCGACCATCGGTCGCAGCGGTGACTCGTTAGGCTAGCCCTCGGTGATGCGGATCTGCACCTGGCGGATCTGGAACATCACGCGCTGGCGCAGGTCGTCCGGGGCGGCCTCGGTGCAGGACCGGGCGACGATCGACTTCACCGTGCGCTGCAGGTCGTAGCGCTCCAGGCACGGGTTGCAGCTGTCGAGGTGGGCGCGCACCACGGAGCAGTCGGCCTCGTCGAGCTCGTTGTCGATGAAGTAGACGATCCGGTCGAGGAAGTCCGCACACTCGCTGGCGGTCGGCTCCCCCGGACCGTGGACGTGGGCGCTCATGACTCGTCCGCCTCGTCCGCGGCCCGACGCGCAGGAGGTGGTGGGACCGCACGTGGTCCGAGAGCATGTCGCGCAGCTGGCGCCGGCCGCGGTGCAGCCGCGACATCACGGTGCCGATCGGGGTGTCCATGATCTCGGCGATCTCCTTGTAGGCGAACCCCTCGACGTCGGCGAGGTAGACCGCGAGCCGGAACTCCTCGGGGAGCCGCTGCAGCGCGTCCTTGACCTGCGAGTCGGGCAGGTGCTCGAGCGCCTCCATCTCGGCGGACTTGAGTCCGGTCGAGGTGTGCGACTCGGCCCGTGCGAGCTGCCAGTCCTCGACGTCCTCGGACATCGACTGCTGCGGCTGGCGCTGCTTCTTGCGGTAGTTGTTGATGAAGGTGTTGGTCAGGATCCGGTAGAGCCAGGCCTTGAGGTTGGTGCCCGGGCCGGAACTGGTGGAACGAGCTGTAGGCCTTGGCGAAGGTCTCCTGCACCAGGTCCTCGGCGTCTGCGGGGTTGCGGGTCATCCGCATCGCGGCGCGAGTAGAGCTGGTCGAGGAACGGCAGCGCGTCCCGCTCGAAGCGGGCGGTGCGGTCCTCGGCGGACTCGGTGGCGACGTCGATCTCCGAGGCCGGGGTCTTCGCGCCGAGATCGTCGAGGTCAGGTGCGTCAGTCATCGCAGCCAAGCCTACGTGCCCGGCCGCCGCAGGCCGTTCGAGCAGTGCGATCACCGTCAAGGCAACGTCGTCAGACCCGCATGTCATTCCCGGCCCGGTCAGCCGATGATCTCGCGGACCAGCCACTCCAAGGTCGACTCGACAATGATCCCGAGCGCGTCCGCCTGGGAGATCGCCCCGTTCTTGGGGACCTTGAGACCGTGGTCCGCCCCGGGCACCACCGTCAGGTCGAGGTCGCTCGGGAACTCCTCGGGGCGGCCCATGGTGTCCCGCTCCCCCTGGATGACCAGGGTCGGCACACCGGCGCCGACGCAGCTCGTCGAGCCGAGACCTCTCGGGCCTGCCGGGCGGGTGCAGGGGGAAGGCCAGCGCGAGGCAGCCGACGGCACCGAGGGACCTCGCGCGTGCGGGCCGCCGACCGGGCGCCGGCCGAGCGACCGCCGACCACCAGTGGTGTGCGGACCCGCGGTGAGTTGGCCGCCGCGACGAGCCCGTCGTCGAGCGTGGCCGGCGGGGTCGCGACCTTGCGTCCGGCGACCTGCCAGGGCTGCTCGAGCAGCACGACGGTGACACCGTGCCGCGGGAGGTTCTCGGCCAGCGCCTCGAGGTCGGCGGTGTCGATCCCGTTGCCGGCGCCGTGGCTCAGCAGCAGCGGTGGCGCGCGGACTGCTTCGCTCGATGGGTGACCAGCCGGGCCTCGCCGTGGGGGGTGTCGATCCGCTTCTCGATGCTCATTGCTCCCCCGCCGTCTCGAGTGCGAGCGGCTCGACCAGCTCGGGACCGTTGTTGCGGACGTTGCCGACCGCCTTGGAGACCGGGTACGCCTCGAGCGCACCGGGGGCGGCCGGCACCAGCAGGTCCAGCAGCGAGTCCTTGGGTCGTCGGGGGTCCAGCCAGGCCGCCCACCGGTCCCGCTCGACCATCAGCGGCATCCGGTCGTGGATCTGCCCGACCTCGTCCTCGGCCTGGGTCGTGATCACCGTGCAGGTCCAGCGGAACCGCTCGGGGTCGTCCTCGTCGCGGGTGGGGTCACGCCAGATCTCGTAGAGCCCCGCCATCGCCAGCACCCCGCCGTCGCGGGGCCGGATGAAGAACGGCTGCTTGAGCGGCTTGCCGCTCGTTCCGAGCTCCTCGGTGGGGTACCACTCGAAGTAGCCGTCGGCCGGCAGCAGGCACCGGCGCGTGGAGAACGCCCGACGGAAGGCCGGCTTCTCTGCCACGCGTCTCCATCCGGGCGTTGATCATCCGGTTGCCGATCGCCGGGTCCTTGGCCCAGGACGGGACCAGCCCCCACCGCAGGGTGCGCAGCTGGCGCTCCGGGTCGGCCTCCTCCCCCCGTGACCGAGCATCGGACGGCGGCCGCTCGACGACGGCATAGACCTCCTTGGTCGGCGCGACGTTGTAGTCGGGCGCCAGCGGCTCCTTGACCTTGTCGGCGACGATCTCGAACTCCTCGACGAGGTCCTGCGGACGCCTGCTCGAGGCGTAGCGACCGCACATGCGACCACCTTAGTCGTGGTCGCGGACCCGGCTGAGGTGCGCGGCCTGCTCGTGTGGCGGCCCGCTGCGCGGTGCAAGATAGCTGTATGAGCGTGAGTCGCACCATCGCCCGTCCGCTGCTGGCCTCGATGTTCCTCGTCGGCGGCGTCAACGCGCTGCGCAACCCCCAGATGCTGGCCGCGCGGGCCAAGCCGGTCCTCGACAAGCTGGTGCCCCTGGTCACGAAGGCCGCACCACAGCTGCCGATCCCTCAGGACCACGCGGCCGTCGTCCGGCTCAACGGCGCCGTGCACGTCGGCGCCGGCCTGGCGCTGGCCACCGGCCGAGCACCGCGCATCTCCGCGGCCCTGCTCGCGGCCTCGCTGGTGCCGACCACGCTCGGTGGCCACCGGTTCTGGGAGGAGCAGGACCCGGCGGTACGCACCCAGCAGCAGCTCAACTTCTTCAAGAACCTCTCGATGCTCGGCGGCCTGCTCATCGCCGCCGGCGACACCGACGGCAAGCCCGGTGTCGCCTGGCGCACACGGCGGGTAGCCAAGGACGCGCGCCGCGAGGCCAAGCATCTCGCCGCCACCGCCCGCCGTGAGGCCAAGCTCGCCAAGGCCCAGCTCACCTGAACACCAACCCGCCCGTCACCGACCCCTGGCCCGCGCCCACCGCGGCCGGGCCGGTCGACGCCGTCGTCTCGCTGCCCGGCAGCAAGTCCCTGACCAACCGCGCTCTGGTCCTCGCCGCGCTCGCCGACGGTCCGAGCGTCGTCCGCCGTGCGCTGCGTTCGCGCGACACGCTGCTCATGGCCTCGGCGCTCGTCGGGCTCGGCGCGGAGGTGGACACGTCCGGGGACGACTGGACGGTGACTCCGGGGGCGCTCGACCGGGACACCGCGGTCGACTGCGGCCTGGCCGGCACGGTCATGCGTTTCGTCCCGCCCGTCGCCGGCCTGTCGTCGGGCCACGTGAGCGTTCGACGGCGACGCCCACATGCGCAACCGCCCGGTCGGCGAGGTGCTCACCGCCCTGCGCGGACTCGGTGTGACGATCGAGGGCGACGCGCTGCCCTTCGCCGTCCGCGGGACCGGGTCGGTCGCCGGCGGCACCGTCGACATCGACGCGTCGGCGTCCTCGCAGTTCGTCTCCGCCCTGCTGCTCGCGGGCGCGCGGTACGACGCGGGTGTCGACGTGCGCCACGACGGCAAGCCGGTCCCCTCGCTCCCCCACATCGAGATGACCGTCGCGATGCTGCGCGAGCACGGTGTCGAGGTCGACGACTCGGACGTCAACCGCTGGGCGGTCGCCCCCGGCCCGATCAAACCGGTCGACCACGTCATCGAGCCCGACCTCTCCAACGCGGCGCCGTTCCTCGCGCTCGCCGCGGTGACCGGCGGGACCGTCACGGTGCGCGACTGGCCGGGGCGAACGACCCAGCCCGGCGACGCCTGCGGGAGTTCCTCACGGTGATGGGCTGTCGCGTGTCCTGGGACGAGGAAGGTCTGACGGTGACGGGACCCGCGGACGGGCTGCGCGGACTCGACGCCGACCTGCACGACGTCGGTGAGCTCGACGCCGGCGATCGCGGCCCTCTGCGCCCTCGCCGACCACGCCGTCGCGCGCTGCGCGGCATCGCCCACATCCGCGGCCACGAGACCGACCGGCTCGCCGCACTGGCGACCGAGCTCGGTCGACTCGGCGCCGACGTCACCGAGCACGCCGACGGCCTCAGCATCCGGCCGGCGCCACTGCACGGCGGGCTGTTCCACACCTACGCCGACCACCGGATGGCGCACGCCGGCGTGATCGTCGGCGTCGGCCGTCGACGGCGTCCTGGTCGAGAACGTCGCCACCACCAGCAAGACGTTCCCCGACTTCCCCGCAGTCTGGGCCGGACTGATCTGATGCCGGGTGCGGGTCGCTACTCCGACGAGGACGTGGAGCACTACGACCGGCCCCGGCGCCGCACCCGCCCCCGCACCAAGGACCGCCCGGCCTACGACGACGCCGTGGACGGGCACGGTCGTGACCGTCGACCGTGGCCGGTTCACGCTCCTGGTCGACCGCGTCACGGTGACGGCCATGAAGGCGCGTCCACTGGGCCGCAAGGGCGTGGTCGTCGGCGACCGGGTCCGTGTCGTCGGCGACGTCTCCGGCGACCGAGGGATCGCTGGCCCGGATCGTCGAGGTGACCGAGCGGACGACGGTCGCTGCGACGTACGGCCGACGACGACGACCCCGTCGAGCGGGTCATCGTCTCCAACGCCGACCAGCTGGTCGTGGTGACGGCGCTCGCCGACCCCGAGCCGCAGCCCCGGCTGATCGACCGCGCCCTGGTGGCGGCCTACGACGCGGGGATGACGCCGCTGCTCTGCCTCACCAAGGCCGACCTGGCCGACCCGGAGACGCTGCCTGTCGACCTACCGCTCCCTGGGCGTGCCGTGGGTCGTCACCCGGCGCGGCGGCGACCTCGCCGCGGTGCGGGAGCGGCTCGCCGGCCGGGTCAGCGTGCTGGTCGGCTCGAGCGGCGTCGGCAAGTCGACCCTGGTCAACGCCCTGGTCCCCGACGCGATGCGCGAGGTCGGCATCGTCAACGCGGTCACCGGCCGTGGGCGGCACACCTCGACGTCGGCCTACATGCTCCCCCTGCCGGGACCTGCCGACGGGGACCAGGGCTGGATCATCGACACTCCGGGCATCCGGTCGTTCGGGCTCGCGCACGTCCGGCCGGAGAACCTGATCGAGGCGTTCCCCGACCTCGACGAGATGACCGAGGAGTGCCCGCGCGGCTGCACGCACGGCGACGACGAGCCGGAGTGCGGTCTCGACGAGGCCGTGGCCTCAGGGCAGGCCGATCCCGAACGGGTGTCGTCGTTCCGGCGGCTGCTCACCGCGCGAAGCGTGTCCGACTATTGAGTCGCTAACCGCTGATCCCCTGCCAGGCCAGCTGAGCGCCGGCGTCGCCGGCGAGGCCGACCCAGATGCCGGTGAGCACAGCCAGGACCACCACGACACCTGCCAGCACCGAGCGGACGGGGCCCGTGACGGTGTGCTTCCAGCTCGCGATGAACGCGGCGCCTGCGAAGGCCGTCATCAGGATCCGCAGCATGCCGGCGCGGTCCTCGTGGGTCTCGAGCAGCTCGGCCAGCTCTCCGCCGTACTTGTTCGCCTCCTCGACGGACTCCCCGGAGAGGTACGCGACCCAGATCGAGACCAGAGCGATCGCCACCGTCACGACCAGCGGCCAGCGCAGCCTGTCGCGCCAGCTGGGGGACCGCGTAGAGGACACCGGCGAGCGCGGACAGCGGACCGAAGACAACCGCCGCGTGCACGACGAGGGCGTGCAGAGGAAGCCCGTTGATCTCCATGGGTGCACGTTAAGTGGAGTGCGTGAGAATAGTGTGAGAGGCGTGCCGGACTCCGCTCGTGACTACACCGACGACCTGCGCCTCGCGCACGTCCTGGCCGACGACGCCGACTCGCTGACCACGGACCGCTTCAAGGCGCTCGACCTGCACGTGATGACCAAGCCGGACCTCACGCCGGTCACCGACGCCGACGAGGCCGTCGAGGAGGCCATCCGGCGCACGCTGTCACGGGTCCGCTCGCGGGACGCGGTCACCGGCGAGGAGCAGGGCACGACCGGCCACAGCCAGCGACGCTGGATCGTCGACCCGATCGACGGCACCAAGAACTTCGTCCGCGGCGTACCCGTCTGGGCCACTCTCATCGCCCTGGCCGTCGACGACGAGGTCGTCCTCGGCGTCGTGTCCGCGCCCCAGCTCCAGCGGCGCTGGTGGGCCTCGTCCGGCAACGGCGCGTGGACCGGGCGCTCGCTGCTCAAGGCCACCCAGTGCCACGTCTCGGACGTACGCCGCCTCGAGGACGCGTCGCTGTCCTACTCCTCGCTGCGCGGCTGGGAGGAGCGCGGGCAGATCGACGACTTCGTCGCTCTGATGCGCCGCGTGCTGGCGGACCCGTGCCTACGGCGACTTCTGGTCCTACATGCTCCTCGCCGAGGGGGCCGTCGACCTGGCCGCCGAGCCCGAGCTGGCCGTTCACGACATGGCCGCCGCTCGACATCATCGTGCGCGAGGCGGGAGGGCAGTTCACCTCGCTCGACGGCGACGGACGGTCCCTGGGGTGGCAACGCGCTCGCCTCCAACGGCCACCTGCACGACGCGGCCCTCTCGTTCCTCGGCTCGATGGACGAGGGCGACGACGACCCGGACTGGCGACCCACCGGGCCCGGCTCGGTCTCCGAGCTCCGCCCTCGCGGCCGCCCCGAGTCCCAACCCTCGATCCAGCCCGAGGACTGACGCGGTCCTGTTCTTCGGGACCGCTCGCGGCTACGGTGCGAGGCATGCGCATCGCCGACATCCTCAAGGCCAAGCACGACGCGACAGTGGTCACGATCGCACCCGACGCCGGCGTACGCGAGCTGCTCGCGCTCCTCGCCGAGCACAACGTCGGTGCCCTCATCGTCAGCAGCGACGGCGAGTCGCTCGACGGCATCGTGAGCGAGCGCGACGTGGTCCGCCACCTGCACGACGACGGCACCGTCCTCAACAACACCGTGCGCGCGATCATGACCGAGCTCGTCGAGACTGCTGAGCCGTCCACCCAGCTCGACGAGCTCATGGAGGTCATGACCGTCGCCGCATCCGCCACGTGCCCGTCGTCTCGGAGGGCAAGCTGGTCGGGATCATCAGCATCGGCGACATCGTCAAGCACAAGATGGACGAGCTGACGTTCGAGCGCGACCAGCTCGACTCGTATGTCCATCAGGGGTGAGCTGATCCTGCGCGTAGGTTGGTCGACATGGAGAAGCCAGAGATCGACTTCGTCGACCCGACGCCGCCGACCGACCTCGTCATCACGGACCTGACCGTCGGCGACGGCACAGAGGCGACGTCCGGCAACAACGTGTCGGTGCACTACGTCGGCGTCGCCCACTCCACCGGCGAGGAGTTC
The DNA here is from genome assembly GCA_963802315.1 of uncultured Actinomycetota bacterium. Taxonomy (GTDB): domain Bacteria; phylum Actinomycetota; class Actinomycetes; order Propionibacteriales; family Nocardioidaceae; genus Nocardioides. The sequence continues at coordinate 2,423,233 of CAWDIF010000001.1, read as the reverse complement.
GACGCGTCCTACAACCGGGGCGACCCGCTGCAGTTCCGCCTCGGCGTCGGCCAGGTCATCTCGGGCTGGGACACCGGCGTGCAGGGCATGAAGGTCGGCGGACGGCGTCAGCTCGTGATCCCGCCGCACCTCGGCTACGGCGACCGTGGCGCGGGCGGCGCGATCAAGCCGGGCGAGACCCTGATCTTCGTGGTGGACCTGCTCGGCGTGGGTTAGGACCAGTCCCGCTCGCCGCCCACGCGGGCGGACTTGGCGCCGAGGTTGACCACGTCGCCCCGCTCGAGCTGGCGGCCTCGGCGGGTCTCGATGTCCCCGTTGACGCGGACCACGCCACCGGCGAGCACCTGCTTGGCCTCGGAGCCGGAGTCGACGAGGTCGGCGAGCTTGAGGAACTGGCCGAGCTTGATGCCGTCCTCCTCGACGGGGATGTCGTTGTAGTCGGTCACCCGGGCATTTTCGGCCGTGACGTGTCCCCTGGGCAAACTGGCGGCGTGCCTCAGGTGAGCGCCACGCTCACCGCATGAATCACGACGCCCACCAGCCCGCCGACGATGGTGCCGTTGATCCGGATGAACTGAAGGTCGCGACCGACGTGCAGCTCGATACGACGCGCCGCCTCCCGGCCGTCCCAGCGCTGGATGGTCTGCGTGATGACGGCCGTCAGCTCGGCGCCGTACCGGTCCACCACGAAGACGGCGGCGTCCGCGGCGATTCCGTCCAGCCGCTCCCGCAGCGCCTCGTCGGTGCCGAGCCGCTCGGCGAACCTGGTCACCTCGACATGCATCCGCCTCCGGACCGCACCGGTCGGGTCCTCCAGCGAGGCCGTGAGGGCACGTCGTAGCGCGTTCCACAGGGAGATGAGGGATGACATGACCTGTGGGTGGTCGAGCAGCCGGTCCTTGAGCGCCTCGGCCCGGGCCTGGGTGTCCGGGTCGTGGAGCAGGTCGGCGGCGAGCTGCTCGAGCACCGAGTCGAGCGCCCGCCTGGCCCGGTGATGCCGGTCGTGCAGGATGTCGTCGACCCAGCGGACCAGCTCGACGTGGACGCGGCCCGTGACCGCATCGTTGAGCCGCGGCGGGGCCCACCACGGCGCCCGCTCGCCGAGCACCTCCGACGACGGTGCCCGGGTTCTCGAGGAGCCAGCCGTGCAGCTCGGTCAGAGCCAGGTCGACCAGACCGTGGTGCAGGTTGTCGCGCAGCGCCTCGGACAACAGACCGCCGAGCAGCGGAGAGATCGGCTCCTCCCGGAACCGTGGCGTCACCGCGTCGCGTACCAGGCTCTCGACGTGCTCGTCGCGCACCTTGCTGAGCGCGATCGAAGCGACCTCCGCCACCTCGTCGACCACCCGCTGCGCATGGGTCGGTTCGGCGAGCCACTCCCCCAGCTGCCGTGACGGCGTCGAGGTGGCCATCCGCTCGCGGATGATCGCCTCCTGCAGGAAGTTCTCGCCGACGAACTCCTCCAGCCCCCGGCCGAGCTCGTCCTTGCGCTGGGGGATCAGTGCCGTGTGGGGGATCGGCAGGCCCAGCGGGTGCTTGAACAGCGCGGTGACCGCGAACCAGTCCGCGATCGCACCCACCATCGAAGCCTCGGCGCCCGCGTTGACGAACCCGAGGACACCGTCCTGACCCAAGGTGGCGACGTACACGACCGCGGCGAGCAGCAGCAGGCCGACCGCGATGCTCCGCATCTGCCGCAACGCCGCTGCGCGCCGCGTGTCCGCCTCCGGGTCTCCGGCGATCATCGGTCCCGAAGGGGGTGCAGCCGTGGTGGTCGCCATCTTGCGATTCTCCCCGACGCCCGAGGACTGGGAGAATCACGCGCATGGCAAGGACGGTTCTCACCTTCGGCACGTTCGACGTCTTCCACGTCGGTCACCTGCGGGTCATCGAGCGCGCCGCCGCAGCAGGGCGACCGGCTGGTCGTGGGGGTGTCCTCGGACGCGCTCAACCTGTCGCAAGAAGGGCCGCGAGCCCGTCTTCAGCCAGGGCGAGCGGCTCGCGATCGTGGCGGCTCTCAAGCCTGTCGACGAGGTCTTCGTCGAGGAGAGCCTCGAGCTCAAGCGCCACTACATCGCGCAAGTACGCGCGCCGACGTCCTGGTCATGGGCGACGACTGGGAGGGGCGCTTCGACGAGTTCCGGGACATCTGCGAGGTCGTCTACCTGCCTCGCACGCCTGCGATCTCGACCACCGCGCTGATCGAGAAGATCTCCGACCTGGCCTGAGTGTCGGCACTCGGCTCGACCTGCCCCAGGGCGCGGCATAGCCTCAGCGGGTGCTGATCTCCGACACACACCGCTTCCTCTTCGTGCACGTGCAGAAGACCGGTGGGTCGACGATCGACAACAACCTCACCGCATCGCTGGGCGACGTCCGCAGGATCAGGGAGGCCCACCGGCACGCACCGCTGGAGCAGTTGCTGCGGCTCGAGCCGGAACTGGCCGACTATTGGACGGCCGGCTTCGTGCGGAACCCGTGGTCGCGGATGGTCTCGTGGTGGCGGATGGTCGAGCGGTTCCGCGACGGCGCCGAGCGGGGTGTCGAGCGCTACCTCGACCACCTCTCGCGCAACACGTTCGTCGCCGGGATCATCGAGGATCACCCGGACTTCGAGTCCTTCATCCTCGAGGCCACCGATCAGCACCCACGGCTGCGCAAGCCCCAGGTCGAGTTCATGGTCGCCGCCGACCGCCAGGCCGACTTCGTCGGACGGCAGGAGTCCCTCGAGGACGACCTGCGCACGATCTACGACCACCTGGGTCTGGCCTGGGTCGAGCTGCAGAGCGTCAACATCGACCCCGGCCGACCGGACTACCACGCCGTCTACACGGCGGCGTCCCGCGACAAGGTGGCCGAGCTCTTCGCCGCCGATGTGGCGGCGTACGGCTACGACTTCTGATGCCGTAGCGGCAGGTCAGCCGACCGCCACGGACTGAGTGAGCCGCATCAGGGAGTACTCGGTGACCCTGATCAGGGCCTCCTTGCACGACGTGGCCTCGCGGGCGTCGATGTTGATCATCGGGACCTCGGGCGGGATCGCGAGCGCGGCCCGAACCTCCTCGAGCTCGTACCTCTGCGCCTGGTCGAACTGATTCACCGCGACGATGAACGGCAGACCCTTGGACTCGAAGTAGTCCAGGGGCGAGAACGCCTCGTCGAGGCGAGCAGTGTCGACCAACACGATGGCGCCGATCGCGCCGAGGCAGAGGTCGTCCCACATGAACCAGAAGCGGCGCTGCCCCGGGGTACCGAAGAGGTAGAGGACGAGGTCCTCGGCCAGGGTGATGCGACCGAAGTCCATCGCCACGGTGGTGGTCGACTTGCCGGGCACGGCAGCCAGGTCGTCGACTCCCTCGGACTCGTTGGTGACGAGGGCTTCGGTGCGCAGCGGCTGAATCTCCGAGACGGAGCCGACCAGCGTCGTCTTGCCGACGCCGAAGCCTCCGGCGATGACGATCTTGGTCGACGCCGCAGAGCGCGAGGCGCTAGAGCGAGCGGAGGCCACGAAGGGTCCTTTCGATGAGGTCACGTCGTTCGTCGAACGACGAGTCGTCGGTGATGGTCGCCTGGACCCTGAGGTGCCCCTGCTGGACCAGGTCCCCCACCAGGACCCGAGCCACCCCGATCGGCATCGACAACGCGGCTGAGACCTCGGCCAGCGACTTGGTGTCACACATCTCGAGGATCCGGCCGTGCACACCACTGGGCAGCGGCGTGCCGTCGACGAGCGACAGCCGGCGGACCGTGGCCTCCAGCGGGATGTCCACCTCGGTGTGCGCGCGCCCGGCGGTGAGCGTGAAGTGACGCACCACCCGCGGCGCGGGGGTGTCTCCTTCGGGCTCGGACCAAGGCGACTCGGGTAGCGGCGTCATGTCAGCCAGGCATGCCGCTCGCGGGAACCCGGGCCTGCGCCTGGATGACCCGGCCGACCCGGTCAACCAGCAGCGCCATCTCGTAGCCGACCTGGCCGATGTCGGCAGAGTCCTCGGTCAGCACGGCGAGGTGCGAGCCGTCGCCGACGCTCATCAGCAGGAGGTAGCCGTGCTGCATCTCGACCACGGTCTGCAGGACCGCGCCACCGTCGAAGAGGCGCGCAGCCCCGACAGCGAGACTGGCGAGGCCCGACGAGACCGCCCCAACCTGCTCGGCGCGCTCGTAGGGAATGCTCGAGCTGGCCGCCATCAGCAGCCCGTCGGCCGAGACCAGGATCCCGTGCGCCGCCGATGGCACCTCGTCGACGAACTTGGAGACGATCCAGTCGAGGTTGCGCTCGTCAGCCATCTCGGAGAGGTACTCGGTCATGACGGGTCAACTTCCTGCGAGTGCTCTGCGTGGGTGTGGGCGTCGGTGGCCTCGACGGCCACAGGGCCGTTGGCGACCTTGCGCCCACGGTTGACGCCGGCCGCATGGGCAGCCAGGCGCGCACGGATCGCCTCCGGGTCGCGCACGAGCGTGGCCGTGGCGGGCGCGACACCACCGGGGACGATGCGCGTGCCGGGGCGACGCACCGGCAGACCGGCCTCGCTGACCTGGAGCGGCGTGGCCTCGGCGACGCGGTCGGCCGCCTGCCAACCCGTGTCGATCTCGTTGCCGCTCCACGGCTGGTCCGTGCCGTCGCTGCTGAACCAGTTCGACCTCATGGAGGCGAAGATCGAACCCTCCTCGGAGAGGAGATCGGGAATCGGGGCACCCGCGTCGAGGACGCTGCTGAATGTCGTGGTGGCCACCGGGATCGGCGTGAGCGTGGCGATCGCCGACTCGGACTCCAACTCGGACTCCAGATCGGCCTCCGGCTCGGACACCGGCTCAGGGGCCGCGAACTCCTCGGCCACCTCGACCACCGCGGGCTCCGGTACCTCAGCGACCTCGGGGTCGAGGGTGGCACTCAGCGGGGTGATCTGGCCCGGGACCTCAGCCGACCCAGGACTCCGTTGGGGCAGCCGCATGACGGCATCGATGGCAGCCGAGATCGAGTCGGTGTCGACGTCCTTGGAACCCGACGCCGCCGAAGCAGCGGACGGCGTCGGGAGGCGGGTTGCCGGCGTGCCTGCGTTGCTGAGGTTGGCGGCCTCGCGCGCCTCGCGCATGGACTGGAGCCGTGCGGCCAGGTCGGCACCGGGACCCGCCACCGGGCTGGCCTCGGGCTTCTGCCTGACGGGCAGGGCCGGAGCCGGTGCCACCGCGACCTGATGGGCAGCAGCGGCCGGGGTGACCAGGGCGCCCGGCGCCTCGGCGGCGGGCGCCACCGGAGCCGTCTCCTCGACCGCCTCGACCCTGGTCGGTGCGGCCGGCTCCTCGACCTCGTGGCTGTGGGCCGTCTCCGACATCGACGCCGAGGCGATCGGCGCGAATGCGGACGCCGGTGCGGGCGTGGGAGCCGGGACCGGCTTCAGCGACTGGATCGGCTGGCCCGACGTGCGCAGGATGGGCGCGGGCAGCACGATCGAGGCGGTCACGCCGCCCTGAGCGTTGCGCTCCAGCTCGACGAACATGCCGTGCCGCTTGGCCAGGCGCGCGACCACGAGCAACCCCATCCGGCGCGCGGTCTCGGGTGTGATCTCGCCACCGGAGCGCAGCTCGTTGTTGAGCGCCGCCATGGCGTCGTCCTTCATGCCCAGCCCAGCGTCGCTGACCTTGATGACGACGCCCTCGGGTGACTTCTTGGTCGTGACGAGGACCGTCGAGCTCGGCGGCGAGTAGGAGAGTGCGTTGTCGACCAGCTCGGTGACCAGGTGCACCGCGTCCGAGGCCGCGACACCCGCGACCCGCTCGGTCGCGGAAGCCTGGATCTGAACCCGCTGGTACTCCTGCACACCAGCGAGCGCGGCTTGGAGGACGTCGTTGACGGTGAGGCCGTGCGGGTCGCTCGCGGCCGGCGGCGCGTCGGCCAGGACGTTGAGCGAGTCCGCCGTACGGCGCATCCGCGAGGCGAGGTGGTCGAGGCGGAAGAGGCTCTCCAGCCGCTTCGGGTCCTCCTCGTCCTTCTCCAGCGTCTCGATGAGACCGAGCTGCTGGTTGACCAGCGAGGTGCTGCGTCGCGACAGCGTCTGGAACATCTGGCCGACCTGCTCACGCAGCTTGGCCTCACCGGAGGCCATGTTGACAGCCTCCTGGTGCAGGCTGTCGACGGCGCGGGCCAGCTGGCCCATCTCCTCGTGCGTGGTGACCGGGATCGGTTCGATCTCCCCCGGGTCGCCACCCTCACGGATCCGGCGGACCGCCTCGGGCAGCTTCTCCTGGGCGACCAGGAGCGCACCCTCGCGCACCCGGCGGATCGGGTCGAGGAGCAGGCGCGAGACCAGCAGTGCCAGGAGGATCGCGGCCAGCAGCGCGGCCAGCGTGATGACCGAGTTCAGCAACGCCCCGCGCTGTGAGTCGTCGGCCGCGTCGGCCAGCGTCTTGTCGATGCCCTCGAGGATCTCGGAGCTCAGGCGGTCGTACGGCGCGTAGGCCGTCGCGTCGCCCAGGTCGGTGCCGCCGTCGCGGACCGCGCCGAAGTGGGCGGCGTTCTGCGCGCGGAGCGCGGCGACGTCGGCGTCCTCGATGCCCATCGATGCGGCGAGACGGTCGATGGCCGCAGCCTCGACGCCGAGCTCGGCCGCGAGGTCGATCGGCTTGACGCCCACGCCGTCCTGGTAGGCGACGGAGAACTGCTGGATGGTCAGCGACGCGCGACCGTCGATCACGCTGCCGAGCAGCTGGAGCCGGGCCTCCGGCTGCCGCTGCTCCGAGACGATGGTGTCGATCAGCGCGAGGACGCCGGACTGGAGCTGGTTGAGCTGGGAGACCGACTGGCCGACGCTGACGTAGCCGTCCGTGCTGCGCAGCTGCTCGCTGAGGTCCATGACCGAGTCCGCCTGCTCGCGCTGGGCGGAGGTCAGCCCGGCGGACTTGATCGCGTCGGTGAACTCCTCACCCGCGGTCACGACCTTCGCGACCGCGGCGTCGCGGTCCGGGTCTTCGGCCGCGGTCCTGACGCGGGCGACCACGACCGCGGTCTCGACGGCGTTGAGGTAGTCGACGGCCGGCCGCAGAACGCTGACCTGGTCGGCCGACGCGGAGAAGCTGTCCGCCTCGGCGAGGTCGTTGCGCACCCGCAGACCGCCGAAGATCGCCGCCAGGGTGATCGGGATGAGCACGGCAAGGGCGACCTTGCTGCGCAGCGACCACTCGACGGGCGCGAGCCCGGAGAGCCGGCTGCCGGCCCCGCTGTCGCTTGTGTCTGACATCGTTCCACCCGGTTGATGAGGTCGGCGACATCGCCGCACACAGCGGCGAGGGGAAGCCTGGGGTATGGCCTTGCTTGAGACGTGCGTGAGCGTGCTCGTCAAAAGTAAGTGCTCTGGGAGTGCCGTGTGACCTGATTGGGTGGATTGCACCCGGGCGGCTCCCAGCGCACGACCTCACCACGCCAATCCCACCAGCCTCACGAAGTCAGACCTGCGCACGCGCTGCCCAACAGGTGCTGCCGGCGAAATGAGCGGGTCTACCCTCGATGCATGCCGACCGAGACCCCTCTCCTGCGGAGGATCCGCGAGTCGGTCATCGGCGACGACCACGTCATGAGCGGTCCGTTCGGGCCGCGCCGGGTCACCTACGCCGACTACACGGCATCAGGCCGCGCGGTCGGGTTCCTCGAGGACTTCATCCGTTCCGAGGTGCTCCCGCGCTACGCCAACACCCATACCGAGTCCTCCGGGACCGGACTGCAGACGACCCGGCTCCGTGAGGACGCGCGCCACCTCGTGCACAAGGCGTGCGGTGCCGACGACGACTGCGCGGTGATCTTCGCCGGGTCCGGCAGCACCGGCGCGATCGCCAAGCTGATCGGCATCCTCGGCCTGCGCATCCCCTCGACCCTGGACGACTCGCACGCACTGTCCGACCACATCGCGCCGGACCAGCGGCCGGTCGTGTTCATCGGCCCGTTCGAGCACCACTCCAACGAGCTGCCGTGGCGTGAGTCGATCGCCGACGTCGTGGTCTGCCCCGAGGACGCCGACGGCCACATCGACCAGGCCTTCCTCGCCGCCAAGCTGGCCGAGCATGCCGACCGGCCGCTGAAGATCGGCTCCTTCTCGGCCGCCTCCAACGTCACCGGCATCCTCAGTGACGTGCCTGGCCTCTCGGCGCTGCTCCACGAGCACGGCGCGCTGGCGTTCTGGGACTACGCCGCCGCCGCACCCTACGTCGACCTGTCCATGGACGGCATCGACGCGATGTTCCTCAGCCCGCACAAGCTGATCGGGGGGCCGTCGACCGCCGGTGTCCTCGTCGTACGCCGGGCCCTGCTGACCAACCGAGTGCCCGACGTCCCCGGCGGCGGCACCGTTGCCTACGTCAACAGCCTCGAGCACCGCTACCTCGACGACCCGGTCCAGCGCGAGGAGGGCGGCACCCCCGCCATCGTCGAGTCGATCCGCACCGGCCTGGTCTTCCAGCTCAAGGACGCCGTCGGCCTCGACGTGATCCGGGCGCACGAGGAGGACTACCTGCACCGCGCGGTCGCCGCGTGGCTCGAGGAGGGGACGATCCAGATCCTCGGCAACGTGGCGGCCGAGCGGCTCTCGATCGTGTCCTTCGTCGTGCGGACGCCGACCGGTCGCTACCTGCACCACAACTTCGTGGTCACGCTGCTCAACGACCTGTTCGGCATCCAGGCCCGCGGGGGTTGCTCGTGCGCCGGCCCCTACGGCCACCGACTGCTCGGCATCGACCTGGATCGCTCCCACGAGTTCGAGGCTGAGATCACCGGCGGCTGCGAGGGCATCAAGCCGGGCTGGGTGCGGGTCAACTTCAACTACTTCATCAGCGAGGCGGCGTTCACCTACATCGTCGACGCCGTCCGGTTGGTCGCCCGACACGGCTGGCGGATGCTCGGCGACTACCGCTTCGACATCGCCACCGGCCTCTGGCACCACCGCGACGGCCTGGTCGAGCCGCCGATGCGGCTCACCGAGGTGTCCTACGACGAGAACGGCGCGATGGCCTACCCGAGACACGATGACACCGCCCCCGAGTCGGCGCTCTCGGACTACCTCAAGCTCGGCGAGGAGATCATGCTCGCCACCGAGCCGGCGACCGACGAGCCACCCCTTGGCGTCTCCACCGAGTTCGAGCACCTGCGCTGGTTCGACCTGCCGGCGCGCTGCGTGTCCGTCAACAGCTGAGGCGCCTACTCCAGATAGTTCCCCACGAGAACCTCCACCACGAGTGCGAGGCCCAGGGCGATGACGGCCACGGCATAGATGCCGACCGCGATCGGCAGTGCCGCTGTGAACTGCAGTGGCAGCATCGCGACCATCCAGAGGCCGAGAGCAAGCAGCGTGTGCCGACGCCAGCCCGTCCACACGGCCGCCCTGCGGGCCACGACTCCCGCGATGATCAGCCCGACGGCGGTCAGGACTGTCCCGACTCCGAAGCAGACCAACACGACGACGGCGATCGGTTCGTCCATCGCGGCGTCGTACCCCACGAGCGACAGCGCGTGCGCGACGACATAGAGCGCGGCCCCCGCCACCGCGAGGCGCCCACCTGCTCGCCCAGCCCTGGTCGGCGCAACGCCGCTGCGGAGCACCGACGCGAGTCCGACCACCAACAGGACTTGGGTGATGCCCCAGATGAGCGAGGTGGTGACGGCGGTGGTCCCTGCCCACGGGAAGGAGAGCTGGTCGTCGGAGACCGGCGAGGCCTCCCTGTAGGCGGCGCTGATGAGGGCCCCGTCGCCCTGCATGGCACCCGCGACAATGATGAGGAGCCCGGCCACGAATCCGCTGGGGAGGGGTCGCCGCTCGGATGCGGTGCGGTGGGGCTGCAAGGACTGAGTCGTCATGGCGGTCTCCTCTGGACGGGCTGTTGACCGGGGCGCTGTCGACGGTAGGAAGAGCTGCACTGGGTGCGCATGAGTGGAACCACTCACCCAGCCACTCGTCCTGACGGGCGACAGGTCCCCGCGGCGCGTCCTACGGTGGCGCTGTGCACGACGCCGTTCGCGAGTTCGACCGAGCCCGCGAGCAGTATGCCGCGGGCGCGGTCGCGGACGCGGTGCGCACCTGTGCGACCGTCGTCGACCTGTGCACCGAGATCTCGGACCCGTCGCTGGTCGCGGCCGCCGCGATCCTGGTGGGGCGTCCGCTCGACCCCGTGCTCCGTGCACGGGTCCATGCGCTGGCCGGCGCCGCCCTCGTCCTGCTGCTCCGCTCGGGACCCGCGGGACAGGCGTTCGCGGAGCAGGTCAGGGCGCAGCTCGAGGCGACCCGCGACGTCTTCCACGAAGACTGTGACTCGGCCGAGGACTGCGCGGATGCGACCGCCGAGCTCCCGCGGATCCAAGCGGCGATCGGAGCCCTCCATGACCCGCGTCGCGCCGACGAGCGGCTGGCCTTGGCGCGCCGCGCCGTCGGGATCGGCGTGACCACCGGCAACCGAGAGATGCAGGCGTGGGGACGCCTGTGGTCGATGGACGTGCACGCCCTGGTAGGTCGGCGCGTCGAGCTGGCGGGCGAGCTGGCCGCGCTGACCGTGCTTGCCGATCACCTGGGCCCGGCCTGGCAGTCGCGCGCCCTGCTGGTCCGTGCTTCCCAGGCGCTGCTGGACGGACGATTCGACGACGTCGTCCGTCTCGCCGACGAAGCCGCCGCCCTGGGCGGCGAGGGCAGCGACGCCGCGTTCCTCCGGCTCCCGTTCGCCTTCGAGGCAGCACGCCACCAAGGCACGGTCAAGTCGCTCCTCGACGCGGTGCGCGAGCAGGTCGAGAACCTCCCCTACGTCGCGCGCACCTGGCTGTGCCTGGCCCTGAGGTGCTCCGGTCTCAGTGCCGAGGCCGCGGACGAGTGGCGGGCCCTGGCGCCACACCTTGCCGCCGTGCCGACGGACGCAGTGGAGTTCCTGATGACGCTCGCCGACGCGGTGGAGATGTGCGTCTGGCTGGGGGACCGTGACACCGCGGCCCGGTTGTACGCCGGGTTGCTGCCCTACGCGCACCTCCACGTCGTCCCGCACGCGCACGCGCCGTTCCAGGGCCCGGTCGACCTGGCCCTGGGCCGGCTCGCCCGACTGCTGGGCGACCCGACAGCATCGGGCAACCATCTGAGGTCAGCACTGTCCAGCAGCGAGGCTCTCCACGCACTCCCGTCCAAGGCCTACGCCCTCGCCGAGCTCGCAGCCCTCGAGCCGGCGCGCTCCCCGGGCCGACGCGAGCGAGCGCACGCGGCTTTGGAGCTCGGGCGACGTCTTGGCATGGCTCCGCTGGTCGACCAGGTCGAGGCACTGCTGGGTCCCGCGGAGCACGACCCGGTCCTCACCCCGCGAGAGGCCGAGGTGACCGCCCTCGTGGCCCAGGGCCTGAGCAACGCAGCCATCGCTCGGCACTTCACGTTGTCGGAGCGCACGGTCGAGAACCACGTCAGCCGTGTCCTGTCCAAGCTCGGCCTGACCTCGCGCACCGCACTCGCTCTCTGGCACGAGCGTCGCTAGGGTCTTGCGCTGACCTACAGGACGCGCTCGCCGTACATCTCCCCCAGAGGGTCGGCGATCAGCTCGATCCGGGCACCGTCCGGGTCCCTGAAGTACACCGAGACCTCGCTGTGGACGACGTGTTCGACCCCCGCGGCGTCGAGCTTCCCGACCAGCCGACCCCAGCGCACCGGGTCGACCGAGATCGCGCAGTGGTGCAGACCGCCCACCACCTCGGCGTACGGCTGGAGGTCAAGTCCGGGGAAGTCGAAGAAGGCGAGCAGGTTGCTGTTGCCGATGTCGAAGAAGAAGTGCGAGGAGCCCGGGTAGTCGCGGTTCTCGATCAGCTCGGTGAGCGGGAACTCGAGCAGGTCCTGGTAGAAGCGGATGGTCCGCTCCACATCGACGCTGATCAGCGCCATGTGGTGCAGCCCGCGCGCCGAAGACTCGGGCCGCTCCCCCGCCGGCCTGAGGTGCGCCTGGCGAAGGGCGACGCGGTCGGCGCCTGTCACTTCTTGTCCAGGACGCGAACCACGGGAGCGATCGACATGGATTGGACGCTAGCCGACGTGCAGCGCGCTGGCATCGGTCGGGTCAACGCCAGCCGAGCTCCGGCGCGACGTAGCGGACGATGCTGTCGAGCAGGTGCGCGTTGTAGTCGACGCCGAGCTGGTTCGGGATCGTCAGAAGCAGGGTGTCTGCCGCCGCGATCGCCTCGTCCTCGGCCAGCTCCTTGACCAACTGCTCTGGCTCGCCGGCGTAGGTCTTGCCGAAGCGCGCCGTGCCGCCGTCGAGGAAGCCCACCTGGTCCTGGCTGCGCCGCTCCGCGCCGAAGTAGGCGCGATCGGTGTCGTTGACGATCGGGAAGATGCTGCGGCTGACCGAGGTGCGCGGGGTGCGCTCGTGACCGGCCGCCTTCCAGGCCTGGTGGAACATCTGGATCTGCTCGGCCTGGAGCTGGTGGAACGGCACTCCGGTGTCCTCGGTGAGGAGCGTCGAGCTCATCAGGTTCATCCCCTGCTCACCCGTCCACACCGCGGTCTTGCGGGTCCCAGCTCCCCACCAGATCCGCTCGCGCAGACCGGGCGACTGTGGCTCGATGCCGAGCAGGCCTGGCGGGTTGGGGAACATCGGCCGAGGGTTCGGCTGGGCGAACCGCTGCCCGTCGATCACGTCGAGGAAGACCCGCGCGTGCTCACGCGCCATCTCGGCGTGGTCGTTGCCCTCCCCGGGGTCATGGCCGAAGTACTTGTAGCCCTCGATCACCTGCTCCGGTGACCCTCGGCTGATGCCGAGCTGGAGCCGACCGCCGGCGATCAGATCGGCCGCCCCGGCGTCCTCCGCCATGTAGAGCGGGTTCTCGTAGCGCATGTCGATGACGCCCGTACCCAACTCGATGCGCGTCGTCTTCGCGCCGGCGGCGGCCAACAGGGGGAACGGCGAGGCCAGCTGGTGCGCGAAGTGGTGCACACGGAAGTACGCACCGTCCGCTCCGACCTCCTCCGCCGCGACCGCGAGGTCAATCGACTGGAGCAGGACGTCCGAGGCCGACCGGGTCCGCGAGTGCGGCGTCGGCGACCAGTGACCGAAGGACAGGAACCCGATCTTCTTCATGATTCAACCAACCACAGATCGGGGCACCAGCTAGAGCGGACCGTACGCGCGGACACCATCCTGGGCAGCCAGCAGGATCCGGTTGCCGTGGATCACTGGAGTGCCACCGAAGGCCGACACAGAGCCGCCGTCCCAGACCTGCTCGGCGGTGAGGCGGCTGTAGCCCCGGACCGTCCCGAACGCGGAGACCAGGACCAGGTCTCCGGTCGCCGATACGCTGGCGCCACGCCAGTCGCCCGGGAGCCGCCAGAGCAGCTCAGCCGTGGTCGTGTCGACCGCGACGAGCTCCTCGCCCTCGAGGAAGATCCAAACCCCGCCGACCACGACGCTGGTCTGGCCCCAGTAACCGGTCGACCTGAAGCTCAGCTGTGGCGCACCCGTGGCCGCGTCGGCGACCATCCGAATGCCGTTCTCAGTCGCATGGACGCGACCGTCGACGACGACCGGCGGACCCTGGAAGTTGCCGGGCAAACCACAGTCGTTGGTGTCTGCCGACATCGGCGTCTGCCAGGCCACGGCGCCGGTCGCTAGCGAGATCGCCGTGAGCTTGCACTGGCCGACGGCGAAGATGCGGGTGCCGTCACTGCTGAGCGGCCGGTAGACGTCGGTCACTGGCGCAGCCATGCCGCCCCACAACGGTGCCCCAGTGGCCAGCGAGTAGGCGCGGACACTGTTGAGTCCGTCGCGGACGACGACTGTCGAGCCAACGACCAACGGGCCCTCGTTGCCGAAGGCGGCGCCGGGTGGAGTGACGGTCTGCCAAATCGGCGCCCCGGTGGTGACGTCGCGTGCGTAGAGATCACCGCTGTCGTCGCGGACGAGGATGCGGTCACCGGCGATCGTGGCGCCCCCCATGAAGTTGGCGGCGACCGGCTTGACCGCCCATGCGTGGGAACGGTTGGCCGTCGAGCCGGCGGTGTCCCAGGCCTTCAGGAAGCCGTCCCACTGCACGCCGTACATCCGAGTACCGGAGGCGACGACGTCCAGCAGGTTGCCGGTCACGGACACGCCGGGTGCCGCGGTCTTCCATCGGAACGAGATGGAGGGAGCATCCTCGAGGTCCAGGAGCCCGGTGCCCCAGTCGAACGGGTTTCCGCTGGCTTCGCGGCCCTGCGAGGGCCATCCGCCGGTCGAGGTGGCCGGCACCACCTGGATCGAGAACGCACGGTCGCTCGTGCGCCCGTTCGGGGCGGTGGCGCGCACAGTCACCCGCACGATCGCCGCTGCGCTGGGTGTCCCGGTGATCTGGCCGGACGCCGACAGGCCCAACCCCGGTGGCAGCGTGCCCGAGTGGACCCCCCAGGTGGCGGCGCCAACGGTGCTCTCGAGGTCGAAGGAGTACGCCGACCCGACCCGCCCGATAGGCAGCACTTCGGTGGTGACCGTCGGGAGCGGGCCGGCCAGTCCGAAGACGCGAAGGGCACGCGGAACCGGGTTGCCCGCGCTGCCACCCTGATCCATCACGACCTTGCCGGCGCCGAAGGCGACGCTTGTCCAGCCGTAGATGTTGTCCTCGTAGTGGATCTGCCTGAGCTCTGTCCCGCTACTCCGGTTGAGCGCGATCAGGTCGCCGTTGCGGTCCTGCGAGAAGATGTCAGTCGACGTCAGCCACACCACCCCGCCAGTCACGGCAACCGAGCCGACTCGTGACGGCACGCTGTACTCCCAGCGCTGCGAGCCGTTGCTGGAGTCGAGGGCCCTCAGCACGCTGGGCGAAGGTGGGCCGAAGTTGAAGTCCGGGTCCCACACGTAGACGGTGTCTCCGTCGACCGCCTCCACCCGGCCGAAGGTGTACGTCGCCGGAGTTGACCAGCCCGGAGCACCGTCGGCGAGGCTGTAGCGGCCGAACGCCGTCGAGCTGCTCGTGTAGATCCAGCCATCCGCGATGGCGAGCTGCGGGGTGAGGACGCCGGGTTTGCTCCACTGCTGAACGCCGTTGGCCAACGCCACTGCGCGCAGCCGGTCGTCGTAGGCGACGACGACGCTCGAGCCCGAGGCCGCGACGTCGTTGATACTGCTGGCGCCCCCGGGCAACATGAGGTTCCAGGCACGGGCGCCGTCGCTGAGCTGGTAGCTCGCCACCCTGGTGTTGGTCCACGCGACGATGCGGTCGCCCGTGACGAGCAGGTACTGCAAGCCCGCCTGACCTACCTCGGCCTCCGCGGTGTCCCAGACGAGCTGATGCGCTCCCCCACGAGCATAGGCGCGCGGGTAGGTACAGCCCAGCACCACGAGGTCGTCGGTGACCGTGACCGGGCCACTGCTGCAGCTGCCTGTCGTGATCCGCCAGATCCGCTCGCCTGTCGACAGCTGATAGGCGCTCAGCTGACCCGCACCGTTGAGCTCGCTGCCGTTAAGCACGTACGCCACGCCGCCGGCGATCACCGGGGTACCGCCACCTGGGAGACTCCACTCCTCGGCGACGCTGCCTGCATTTGCCGGGGTGATCGTGGTCTCGGCCGGTGACCAGCCGCGGTGCTCGGCGTCGTGACGGGCCTGCGCCCAGTCGGCCGTGGTCGCCGCGGCGGTCGTGCCCTGCCCCGTCGCCGCCGTCGCATAGTTCGGCACCTCATCGTAGGCGAACAGCGAGTATGAGTACGTCGTCCCCGCGGCCAGACCCGAGTCGAGGTGGCTCGTACTCGCCGTCGCCTTGTTGACGACCAGGGCGCCAGAAGTCGTGGTCGCCGGGGGCGTCGAGCCGACCGCGCGTCGGATCATCACACCCTCGTAGTCACCGTCACCGGGATTGACCCAGTTGATCGCCAAGGACGACGCGGTCGCCCCGTTGACCGTGACCGAGGTGACCGGACCCGGCGGCGTCGTATCCGGCGGTCCGGTGGTCGTGCCCTGGCCGGTCGCCGCCGCCGCGTGGTTCGGCACCTCGTCGTAGGCGAACAGCGAGTACGAGTACATCGTTCCTGCGGCGAGGCCGGTGTCGACGTGGTTCGTCGCGCCCGGACCCTTGTCCGCGACTGCGGTCCCGGACGTGGGCGTCGCCGGCGGGGTCGGGCCCACGGCGCGGCGGATCATCACACCCTGGAAGTCACCGTCACCGGGATTGACCCAGTTGATCGTCAAGGACGACGCGGTCGCCCCGTTGACCGTGACCGAGGTGACCGGACCCGGCGGCGTCGTATCCGGCGGTCCGGTGGTCGTGCCCTGGCCGGTCACCGCCGCCGCGTGGTTCGGCACCTCGTCGTAGGCGAACAGCGAGTACGAGTACATCGTTCCTGCGGCGAGGCCGGTGTCGACGTGGTTCGTCGCGCCCGGACCCTTGTCCGCGACTGCGGTCCCGGACGTGGGCGTCGCCGGCGGGGTCGGGCCCACGGCGCGGCGGATCAGCACACCCTGGAAGTCGCCGTCACCGGGATTGACCCAGTTGATCGTCAAGGACGACGCGGTCGCCCCGTTGACCGTGACCGAGGTGACCGGACCCGGCGGCATGGTGTCGGATGCCTCCACGACCACGAGCGTGCCGACGGTCGAGGTCGTCTGGCCGGCGCCCTTCCATGCCGCGGCCAGAACGCGGAACTTGAAGGTCCCCGTGCCCTCGTGCGCGACCTGGAACGTCGCCGTCCCGGTCGAGGACTGCGTCCCCGCCGCGTACGTCGTCCAGGCCTCGCCTCCCTCCAGACGCTGGAGCGTCACCAGCCGACCCGGCCGGACAGGCGTGAACGACGCGGTGGCGGTGCTGCTCCCTCCGACGACGCCTGTAGCGGCCAGGTTGAGCCCCGCCGTCTGGTCAAGGGTCCCCACCTTGCGCACCGGCGTCGCCGTCGCGGCGTACCTCCTGCCGCCGACGGTGGCGGCAGGAGCAAGCACGCGGTACTTCGTGGTCGTCGTGCCTCCCACGGTGGCGAAGGAGAACGCGCCGGCGGTGGACGACGACTTCTGCGCCACCTTCACCCACGACGAACCGCTCCTGCGCTGCAGGACGACGGTGCGCTTGAGCTTTGGCGCGACCGCCCCGGAGAGCACGACTTTCTCGCCGGCGATGACGCTGCCTGGCTTGGCGGTCAGTGTCCCTGACGTCGTGACGGCCTCGGCCGCCGGCGCCTGGGTCAAGCCGGCGACCACGGCCAACGCGGCCAGGACGATGCACACCCGACGGGCCCGCGCGACAATTGTGACGGTCATCAAGGCCCCCGGTTTGTCTCAGGACACAGCCCCCCGGCTGCTCCCACGTCCCTCCGGCGGCGTACGACGTGCGCCGACCCGAGACCGCGACGCCGGCACCGTAACACCGGCCGCTCTCCGACCGCATGACCCAACCGGGCCCCAGGACCCCGGGGGCCCGGGGAGCACCGATCGAGCGGCCAGAGTCCTTCTCGTGCCCGACGTGCCCAGCTCGAGCGAGCGCAAGGTCGGCGGGCCTCGTGCTCCGAGCAGGGCCTGCATTGATCCGCGATGAGCGCATCCCTATATGTGCGTAGTCGGCTCCCCCTTCATGGGAATGTGTCAGGTCTCGGCGCTGCGAAGCATTGAGACATGGTCCTTCTGTCCGCCGCGGTGGTCGTCACCGCGCTGATCCTGACGATGATCGCCGCCGGCACGTTCTGGTGGAGCCTGTATGCCTGGCGTTCGCCGGACCAGCTCGAGGCCACCCGGTTCGCCGACGACCCGAAGCGGACCAAGCTGTCGTTCAGCCTGATCCTCCCGTGCCGCGACGAGCCGGAGTCGGTGATGCGGGCGACGGTCGATGCGCTCCTCGCACAGCGTCACAAGAAGTTCGAGGTCATCATCTCGGTCGGTCACGACGACCTCCCGACGATCGCGATCGCCGACCGGATCGCCGCTGGCGACAGGCGGATCAAGGTCTCGGTCGACCGCCACGAGGTCAAGAACAAGCCGCGCCAGCTCAACACCGCGCTCCAGATGTGCACCGGCGACGTCGTCGGGATCATCGACGCCGAGAGCCTCACCGCACCCGACCTGCTACGCCGGGTGGACGCGACGTTCGCGGCCCGCGAGGCGGACGTCGTCCAGGGCGCCGTCCAGCTCATGAACTATCGCTCCCGCTGGTTCACGCTCCGCAACTGCCTGGAGTACCGGATCTGGTTCCGATCGCGGCTGCACGGCCACGCCGAGGCCGGCTTCATCCCGCTCGGCGGCAACACCGTGTTCCTGCGGCGCGACGTGCTCGAGCAGGTCGGCGGCTGGGACGGCGACTGCCTGGCCGAGGACTGCGAGATCGGCGTCCGGCTCTCGGCCCGCGGCAAGCGGATCGTGGTCGCCTACGACGCCGATCTGACCACCCGCGAGGAGGCGCCCACCACGCTGAAGGCGCTGGTGAAGCAGCGGACCCGCTGGTCCCTGGGCTTCATGCAGGTGCTGGCCAAGGGCGAGTGGCGCGCGCTCCCGACTCAGCGGCAGCGGATGGGCGCGTGGTGGACGCTGGTCCAGCAGCACGCGATGGCGTTCTCGGGTGTGGTGCTCCCTCTCGCGATCGCGACCGCACTGTTCGCGGACCTGCCGGTGATCGTGGGCATGATCGCGTTCCTGCCCCTCATCCCCACGCTCGCGCTGGTCAGCTTCGAGGTGCTGATCCTCCACGACCTCGGCAAGGACCTCGAGTGGGAGCTCGGCCTGCGCGACTACGTGGTGCTCGTCGTGAGCACGCCGTTCTACCAGCTGCTGCTGGCGGTCTCGGCGCTCCGCGCGGTGGTCAAGTATGTCGGCGGCGACTTCCGCTGGGAGAAGACCGCCCACTCCGGCGCGCACCTGGTGCCCGCCACCGCTGGTGAGTCGGCATGAGCACCCTCGCGCCGCAGCGCACCGAGTCGGAGTCGCCGGCGCCAGCGGCGACCCGCCGCCGCTCCCGCGAGCTCTGGGTGATCCTCGTCCTGGTCGCGGTCACCGGCGTCGTGCACGGCTCCAACATCGCCGGCTGGCCCGCCTTCTTCGACGACGAGGGCACCTACCTGAGCCAGGCCTTCGCCACCTACGACGGCAAGCTGGCGCCGTACACGTACTGGTACGACCACCCGCCCGCCGGCTGGCTCCAGCTCGCCTCGCTCGCGTGGCTCCCCGCGCACTTCGTCGAGACCCAGCTGGTGGCCGGGCGGATCGTGATGCTGGTCGTGGCGATGGTCTCGGCAGCGCTCATCTACATCCTGGCCCGCCGCCTGCACCTGCGCCGAGGCTTCGCGGTCGCGGCCACGCTGCTCTGGGCACTGTCGCCGCTGACCGTCCTCGAGTCGCGCCAGGTCTTCCTGGACGGCCTCGCGGTCCCGTGGCTCCTCGGCGCCTTCGCGCTGGCCCTCGCGCCGCGCCGCGGCCTGGGACACGCCATGGGTGCCGGTGCGGTGCTCGGTATCGCCTGCCTCACCAAGGAGACGACGCTCGTCTTCGCACCGGCGGTCGTGTGGGCGCTGTGGCACGGGTCGGACCGGCGCACCCGACGCTTCGACCTGGTCGGCTTCGTCCTCGCCCTCGGGGTCACCGGCGGGCAGTACCTGCTCTACGCCCAGCTCAAGGGCGAGCTGTTCGCCGGTCCGAACCACGTGTCGGTCCAGGACGCGCTGTCCTTTCAGCTCAACAACCGCGAAGGCAGCGGCTTCATCCTCGACTCGGGCTCCGGGGCCTACGGCATCCTGCAGTACTGGCTCTCCTACGACGGTCTGCTCGTCGTCGGCGGACTGGCCGCGGCGTTCCTGGTCATGCTCCGCCCGCGCACCCGCCCCATCGGCGCGGCCGTGCTGCTCGCGGCCGCGGTCGCCTTGCGACCCGACGGCTACCTGCCCTTCATGTACATCACGGTGGCGCTGCCCTTCTGCGCCCTCGCGATCGCCGCGGTAGCCGACCACCTCTGGTCCGCGATCAAGCGCCCGCGCCCGCACGCGGCGACGGCACTGATGGCCACGGCACTGGTCGCCGGCCCGGTCCTCCTGGGCTGGCCCGGCGCCCTCAAGACAGCGATGACCGAGGACGTCAACAGCGCTCATCCGCAAGCGGTCGAGTGGATCAAGGACAACACACAACCGAACGACGTCATCGTCACTGACAACAACTACTTCCTCGACCTGGCCGCGATGGGCAAGGACCCGGGCTGGGGCGTCGTCTGGTTCACCAAGCTGGACCTGGACCCGCAGGCCGACAAGGAGCTGCCTAACGGCTGGCGCGACGTCGAGTTCGTCGTGTGGACCGAGGCCTTCGGCTTCGCAACCGCCGAGTCCATGCCGCAGGTCTATGCGCTCTACCAGAACAGCACCGTCGTCGCCGAGTTCGGCGAGGGCGAGGACCACGTCGAGATCAGGCAGGTGACCCAGTGACGACTCTTCAGACCGGACGCACCAGCCCCGCGGTCCGTCCCCTCGCCGACCTCACCGTCGTCGTGCCCACGTTCAACGAGGCCGACAACGTCGAGGAGCTCGTCCGGCGGATCGCCGACTCGTGCGCCGGGATCCGCACGGAGGTCCTGTTCGTCGACGACTCCACCGACCACACCCCTGACGTCATCCGCCGCGTGATGGGCCGGGCACCGCTCCGGGTCCGGATGATCCACCGGGTCGGTGCCCACCGGGTCGGTGGCCTGTCCGGCGCGGTGACCCGCGGCCTGGCCGCCGCCGAGGGGTCCTGGGTCGTCGTCATGGACGGTGACCTCCAACATCCACCGGAGATGGTGCCGCGGCTCTATGAGGCCGGCCTCAACGGCGGTCAGGACCTGGTCGTGGCCTCGCGCTACTGCGGGGACGGCGACGCGTCCGGCCTCAGCGACAGCTGGCGCCGTACCGTCTCCTCGTCCAGCACCGCGCTGGCCCGCGCCGCCTTCCCGCGGCGGGTCGGCAGGCACTGCACGGACCCGATGACCGGCTTCTTCGCGGTACGCCGCGACGCGGTCGACCTCGAGCAGCTGCGGCCCAAGGGTTTCAAGATCCTGCTCGAGATCCTGGCCCGCCACGACCTCCGCGTCGGTGAGCTGCCGTTCACGTTCGGCGAGCGGTTCCACGGCGAGAGCAAGGCCAGCTGGAAGCAGGGCACCGCGTTCCTCGCCCAGCTCGCCCAGCTCCGCATGGGCCGAGTGTTCTCGTTCGGTCTCGTCGGCCTTGTCGGCCTCGTCGTCAACCTGGTCGCGATGGCGCTGCTCATCGCCGTGGGCGCGAACTACATCCTCGCCGCGATACTCGCGGCGGAGATCTCGATCGTGGGCAACTTCTTGCTGCAGGAGCGCTACGTCTTCGCCGACCAGCGCGACGGCGGCCGGACCCTGTCCGAGCGCGCCCTGCACACGATCGCGTTCAACAACGTCGAGGCGCTGGTGCGACTGCCGTTCCTCATCGTCCTGGTCGAGGCGTTCGCGATGCACGAGATCCTGGCCCAGGGCCTCACCATCGCGCTCGCCTTCGCCGCGCGCTACCTGTTCGTCTCCAAGGTGGTCTACCAGCCGCAGCCGGTTGCCGAGTCCGACCAGACGCTGGCCCTCGGCGCAGCGGCATGACCGGGCCCCGGCCTCGACGCCGCCCCGTCCTCGCGGGGCTGGCCCTGGTGATGGCGATGGCGGGAGCCGCCTCGCCCGGATCGACCGCTGAGGCCGCCCCGACCTGCACCCCAGGGCAGTGGTCGGCGGAGTTCTTCGACGGCACCACGCTCGCCGGAGCACCCGTGCTCGAGCGTTGCGACGACGCGGTCGACTTCGACTGGGCCGCAGACGCGCCCGGCCCGGGCATCGGCGTCAACCAGTTCTCGGCACGCTGGACCCGGACCAGCGAGTTCGCGGCCGGCGATCACGTCTTCTCCGCCACCGCCGACGACGGGATCCGGATTCTCCTCGACGGCGACCTCGTCGTGAACGGTTGGGCTGACCAGGGCAGCACCTCGTACTCAGCGACGGTGCCGGTCACCGCCGGTCAGCACACCGTCGTCGTCGAGTACTACGAGGCCTGGGGGGATGCGGAGGCTCGCGCCTCCCACGAGCGCGTGACCGCGCCCGTTGGGGGGTGCGAGCCCTCCGTGTGGACGGCTCAGTACTTCACCGGTCAGACCCTGGCCGGGGCACCGGTGCTCGCGCGCTGCGACGCCGCGGTCGACTTCGACTGGGGGGCGGGACGCCCCGACCCGGCACTGCCGATCAACAAGTTCTCGGTGCGCTGGACCCAGACGGTCACCCTCGCCGCCGGTGACTACACCTTCAGCGCTACCGCCGACGACGGCGTCCGCATCCTGCTCGACGGCGCGCTGGTCGTCGACGGCTGGAACGACCAGAGCGGCGTCACCTACTCCGAGACGGTCCCGGTCAGCGCCGGTTCGCACCTCATCACGATCGAGTACTACGAGGCGTACGGCGACGCGATGGTCACCGCCGGCTTCGAGGCTGCCGCCGGTGGCGGGCCCACGAGCTGCGCTCCCGGGGAGTGGACCGCCGCCTTCCACACCGGCCGTGGCCTCGTCGGTTCGCCGGTCGTCCAGCGCTGCGACGCGGCGGTCGACTTCGACTGGGGCGCGGGCTCCCCCGACCCGGCGGTGCCGGTCAACAACTTCTCGGCGAGGTGGACCAGGACCGTCACGTTCACGGCGGGGAGCTACGACTTCTCGGCCACCGCCGACGACGGCGTGCGGATCATCCTTGACGGCACCACCATCGCTGACGGCTGGGCGGAGCAGAGCGGGGTCACCTACGCCGCGACCGTGCCCGTCACGGCGGGTCCGCACACCGTGGTGGTCGAGTACTACGAGGCCTACGGTGACGCCACGGTCACATCGGGCTTCGTGCCTTCGGCCGGAGGTGGGCCCACCACGTGCCAGCCGACCGAGTGGAGCGCATCGTTCTTCACCGGCAAGGGCCTGGCCGGCTCGCCCGTGCTCCAGCGCTGCGACGCGGAGGTCGACTTCGAGTGGGGCCTCGGGTCTCCCGACCCCGCGGTGCCCGCCGAGACTTTCTCCGCGCGCTGGACCCGCACGTCGACCTTCGTCGGGGGCATCTACGACATGACTGCGACGGCCGACGACGGCGTCCGCGTCCGCGTCGACGACGCGATCGTGCTCGACGGCTGGGCCGACCACGCCGCGACGACCTACACCGAGACGGTCCCGATCAGCGCCGGCGAGCACACCGTCGCGATCGAGTACTACGAGGCGCACGGCGACGCGAGCGTGTCAGCGTCCTACGCACTCGGTACCGCGCCCGACCCGCGCGCCGAGACCGGAGAGTGGCAGCAGAACCCCACGGACACGCCGGTGCGCTCGATCCACACGACCCTGCTACCCAACGGCAAGGTGCTGATGGTCGCCGGGTCCGGCAACAACCAGGTGACGTTCGCGGCCGGGACGTTCACGGCCTCGACCTGGGACCCCGTGACCGACACCTTCGAGAACATCCCGGTCCCCGAGGACATGTTCTGCTCCGGCCACGCGCACATGGCAGATGGCAACGTGATGGTGGCCGGTGGCAACAAGTTCTACCCGAACGCCGCCCGCGGGTTCGGCGGGCTGGCGAGCAACTACGAGTTCGACGTCGCGCAGAACGAGTTTGTGAAGCTGCCCGACATGCAGTCGGGCCGTTGGTACCCGACGCTGACGATGCTCGGCGACGGCGACATCAACGTTGTCGGTGGGCTCGACGACACCGGCACCGGCGGGGCCGTGCTGGTCGAGCGGTTCGACTCCAACACCAAGACCTGGGAGAGCAACGTCTCTCAGCGCTGGTCGTTCTGGGGCCTGTACCCGTCACTGCACCTGATGGACGACGGCAAGCTCTTCTACTCAGGCACCAACACCTTCGGCAACGCGATGTCCGGCTCCGCGATGTGGGACCTCGAGACCGACACGGTCCAGGACCTGCCGCTCAGCCAGCCGGACCTGCGAGACCAGTCCGCGTCCGTGCTGCTGCCGCCCGCCCAGGACCAGAAGGTGATGGTCTTTGGAGGCGGCAACAGCTACAGCGGTCAGGTGGCCACAGCGAGCACCTACATCCACGACCTGGTGGCGGGCACACATGTCGAGGGACCTGCGCTACCCACCAACAAGATGTACGTGAATGCGGCGATCCTGCCGGACCGGACGGTGTTCGAGACCGGTGGCGCCGAGGCGATCAACACCAACCCCAAGCACGCGACGAGCATCTACGACCCGCAGACCAACGCGTTCACCTCAGTTCCCGGCACCCCGGCGATCGACCGGCTCTACCACTCGTCCGCGCTGCTCCTACCGGACGGCCGGGTCGCGGTGTTCGGCTCCAACCCCGACGAGGGCACGTTCGAGATGCGGATCTCGGTCTACTCCCCCGGCTACCTGTTCAAGGGTCCGCGGCCGACGATCGACGCCGCCCCCGCGATCATGGACAACGGCTCGTCGTACGACGTGGACGTCACCGTCCCGTCCGGCGCCGGCGTCCGGGACGTATCGCTGATCCGGGCGGGGTCGGTCACCCACCAGTTCGACCCGAACCTGCGCCTGGTCGACGTCCCGTTCACCCAAGGCGCCGGTGGGCTGAGCCTGGACGTGCCGGACAACCCCAACCTGCTGCCGCCGGGCCCCTACATGCTGGTCGTCACCGACCAGAACGGCGTGCCGTCGGTGGCCAGCTGGGTCGAGGTGCCGACGCAGCCGGGCTCGGGTGCCAGGACCGCGACCGCGACCGCGCTGCACGCCTCGCACCAGGCCAGCGACACCGCGGTCGAGAGCTGCCAGGACCCCGCGGCCACGGCAGACTGCTGCTGCCCGGACCTGGACTTCTTCGGCTTCCTCGCACTGGCGTTCTTCGCCAGCAAGAAGCAGGAGCCGCCGGCCGAAGCTGATCCGTGGTGGACGCCCAACGACGAGGGCCTGCGCCCGGGCGAGATCGACTACGGCCCCGACGGCGGCCCGGTCTTCACCGCGACCACCCTCGGCGACGGGTGCGACCACAACTACCGCGGCCGCCGCGCCACGGTGTGCGTGCCCACGCTCGCCAGACGGGCACCCGACCTGGGCAAGTCCGTCGACGAGGCAGTGACCTGCGAAGCCCTGCGACGCGAGGGCTACCTCGGCAACGGCCTCAAGGTCGTCGGCGAGGACACGCAGGGCCTAGATCCCGACGGAGACACCGTCGCCTGTGAGAAGAACGAGAAGAAGGAGAACCCACGATGAGCATCGCCGAGCAGATTCCTACCCGAGAGTTCGTCGAAGAGCCCACCTCCTACCTCGAAGAACGGCCCTGGGGCCAGTTCGAGCTCCTCGTCCTCAACGAGCAGGTGAGTGTCAAGGTCATCACCGTCGCCTCCGGTCAGCGGCTGTCGCTGCAGACGCACGAGTGCCGCGACGAGTGGTGGCAGATGCTCGACGCGGGGCTCTGCGTCGAGATCGACGGCGTCACCTGGTCGCCCGGGCCCGGCGAGAAGGTCTGGATCCCGCGCGGCACCGCGCACCGGGTGTCCAACCCCCACGAGGCACCGGCCCGCTTCCTGGAGATCGCGCTCGGTGAGTTCGACGAGGACGACATCGAGCGCCTCGAGGACGACTACGCCCGGGTTCCCGAGACCGATCTCTCCGCGGCGGGTGGGCACGGGCGAGGCCTGCGCCTGCGCCGGCTGCGCGGCATCTGACCCGACGCGGTGGACACGACGGAGGGGTCACGACGCCGACCGGGCTACTCCCCCGGTGCCCGGCCGGCGCCTTGACCCCTCCGTCTTGTCGTCGCTACCTGGTCCCCACTGCTCGCGCCTTGGCGAGCAGCTCCAGCGTCGAGCCCGACTCGGACCGCTTGAGCAGCTGCTGGATGTGGGTCCGGACCGTGTGCGGTGAGAGCACCATCTGCTCGGCGATGTCGGTGCGGGTCGCGCCTCCGAGCAGGGCGTTCAGCACCTCCAGCTGGCGCGGGCTCAGCTCGTCGACGAAGGTGCGGGGACGGCTGCGCGGCGCGACCCGTGCGAGCAGCTCGTGGACGACGGGTCCCACCAGCGGCGCGGACAACCAGACCCCGTTCTCGCGCACCTCGTCGATGGCGACCAGCAGCTCGGCGTACGCCGACTCCTTGCGCACCCAGGCCCTGGCCCCCGCTGCGAGGCCGGCCACGACGTCCTGGACGTCGTCGACGCCCGAGACGACCACGGCGACCATCCGGCCGCCGGACGCCTCGATCTCGGCGAGGACCTCGAGGCAGGTCTCGTCCCCGAGCCGATAGTCGAGCAGCACCACATCGGGCCGGGTCGAGCGCAGGAACGCGAGGGCACCACCGCTCGTGTGCGCGATGCCGACGACGTCGTAGGTCCCTTCTGCCCGCAGCCGGTCGCCCAGCGCGCCGGCGAACATGCGATGGTCGTCGACAATCAGGACTCGGACCATCGCGCGGCTAGGCCCGACCCGTGGCGACGACGTACTCGTGGACCGCCTCGAACCGGCTGCGCACGTCGAGGCGCAGCATCACGCTCTGCACGTGCGCGTGGACGGTGCTGGGCGCCACCCCGAGGCGAGCGGCGGCCTCCCGGGTGCTCAGTCCCTCCGCGAGCACGGCCAGGACGTCGACCTCGCGCGGGGTCAGTCGGCTGAACGGCTTGGGTGCGGCCGCCGGAGCGGTGGACGTCCAGTCGGTGTCACCTCGCAGGGCCGCCTCGATCGCTGGATAGTCGGCGGTCTTCTCGACCAGCGCGTCCAGGATCCCGGCCCGCAACGCCGTCCGGACCGGCAGATGAGGGGTGTCGAGGGTGGAGGAGCTCTCTCCGGTGCAGAGCACGATCCGCACATCGGCACAGGCGCCGCGCACCTCCGCCGCGGCGTCCAGGCCGGACCCGCAGGGGAACGACAGGTCGAGCAGGACCGCGTCGGGACGGTTGTCGAGAACGGCGGGCACGAGCCCGTCGGTCGAGGAGAGAGCAGCCACCACCACGTGTCCGCGCGACTCCAGCTGGGATGCCAGGGCCTCGGTGAACATGGTGTGGTCGTCACAGAGGACGACCCGCATCAGGCTGCGCTCCTCCGTGGCTCACGGTGGACTGGCAGCGAGAGCCGGATCAACGTGCCGCCCGTGGGCGAGTCCGGTCGCTCGAAGAGGCCCCCGTGGGCGTCCATGGCCGCACGCACCTGCGCGAGTCCCCAGCCGGTGCAGCCCGGAATCGTCCCGAACCCGAGCCCGTCGTCGAGCACCTCCACGGCGACGTAGCCGCGGTGGTTCAGGACCCGCATCTCGACGACGCCACTGCGAGTGGCGCGCGAGGCGTTGTCGAGCAGGTTGTTGATCGCCCGGCGCACCGAGCTCGGCTCGATCAGCAGCTTCGGGCATGGCTCCACGACGAGCTCCACGCGCATGGCGTGCGCGGCCTCGGCTGTTCGGGCGCACTCGGCAGCGAGCTCAGCAAGGTCGACGACCCGCATCTGCCGGCCGCCCTCGGCCGTGATCGTGTCGGAGACCGCCCGCAGCTGCTCCACCACGAGCCGGAGCCGCAGCCGCACGTCCTCCGGGAGCGTGTCGTCGCCCGGTCGTTCGGCGGCGAGCAGGAGACCGGCCGCGACGTTCTGTCGTAGGTCGTGGCAGAGCCGCGCAACGCGGTCCGCAGTCATGTCGTCTCTCATTGGCTCGGGTCCCCCTGACCCCTGCCGCTCACGCTTCTTTCACAAGATGTCCCGAGGTGCTGACCCCCCCAGGACCAGCCACCTAAGCGCTGAGTGCAGTTGCGCTGCTGTCGCTTCGCAGTACCGAAAGTAGGGGACCGATGTGAACGGATGACGGCTCCGTTGTTAAGAACTGTCGCAATCGGCGGCGGTCTGGCGCCGTCACAGGGAGACGCCGCCGGCCCACCGTCTGTGACACTGGCCGAGTGAGCGAGCGCAACGTCCTCGGCGGGGAGCTCGAGCCCTGCAGCATCGAGCCGATGACCGGCTTCTTTCGAGACGGCTGCTGCCATACCGGGGGCCAGACCCAGGCGATGCACACGATCTGCGCAGTGCTCTCAACCGAGTTCCTCGCCCATCAGGTGAGCATCGGCAACGACCTCTCCACTCCGCGGCCCGCCTTCGGCTTTCCCGGGCTGCACCCGGGCGATCGCTGGTGCGTCACCGCCCACAACTGGGCCCGCGCCCACGAGGACGGGGCAGCAGCACCCGTCGTCCTCGCATCGACCAACGAGAGGGTGCTCCGACTCGTTCCCCTCGGCGTGCTCCAGCAGCACGCCGTCGACGTGCCGCCCGACCTCGGTTCGCTAGGTCTCTGAAACTGTCTCGAAGGTCTGCGTCGACCGATGTCGAGAACCCCTCGACGGCTCCGTCCCAGGGGTGAGCGCGGCCACAATGGGCCGCATCACCCAGAGGAGATCAACGTGAAGTACCTGCTGCTCAAGCACTACGCCGGTGGACGTCCCATCGACTGCGCGCCGATGGACCGGTGGACGCCGGACGAGGTCAGCGCCCACATCCAGTTCATGCGTGACTTCGCCGACCGCCTCCAGGGCACGGGCGAGTTCGTCGACGGGCAGGCCTTGGCTCCCGAGGGCGCCTGGGTGCGCCATGACGGCGAGGGCAAGCCACCTGTCGTCGACGGCCCGTTCGCCGAGACCAAGGAGCTGATCGCCGGTTGGATGGTCATCGACGTCGACACCCAGGAGCGGGCCTACGAGCTGGCCGGCGAGCTGTCGGCAGCCCCGGGACCTCACGGCGAGCCGATCAACGAGTGGCTCGAGGTCCGGCCGTTCCTGGCCGAGCCGGCGACCGTCACCGAGTAGTGGACGAAGCCCTCCTGCGGGAGCTCACTCCCCAAGTGATCGGTGTCCTCGTTCGGCGCGGAGCCGACTTCGCCTCGGCCGAGGACGCCGTCCAGGAGGCACTGGTCTCGGCGCTCTCCACCTGGCCGCTCGACCCGCCCAGGGACTCGAAGGCCTGGCTGGTCACCGCCGCGTGGCGGCGGTTCATCGACGCGACGCGCTCGGAGTCCGCGCGGTCCACCCGCGAGTCCGTCGCCGGGCACGGACCCGCCCAGGGCCCGATCGTGCACGCCGACGACACGCTGTCCCTCTACTTCCTGTGCGCCCACCCGTCCCTGACGTCGTCCTCGGCGGTCGCGCTCACACTGCGCGCGGTCGGCGGGCTCACCACCCGGCAGATCGCCGCCGCCTACCTCGTCCCCGAGACCACGATGGCGCAGCGCATCGCGCGCGCGAAGCGGACCGTCTCCGAGGTCCGCCTCGACTCCCCCGGTGACCTCGCCACCGTGCTGCGCACCCTCTACCTGGTCTTCAACGAGGGCTACACCGGCGACGTCGACCTGTCCGCCGAGGCGGTCCGGCTGGCCCGCCAGGTCGCCCGGCTGAACGAGCACCCCGAGGTCCACGGGCTGCTCGCGCTGATGCTGCTGCACCATGCCCGACGCCGGGCCCGGCTCGCCTCCGACGGGTCCCTGGTCTCGCTCGCTGACCAGGACCGCTCGTTGTGGGACAGCCCGACGATCGCCGAGGCCGTGGAGGTCCTGCAGGGCGCCCTGGCTCGCGACCGGCTCGGGCAGTACCAGGCGCAGGCCGCGATCGCCGCGCTGCACGCCGACGCCGTGTCCCACGACCTGACGGACTGGGTCCAGATCGTCGAGTGGTACGACGAGCTCCTCCGGTTGACCGACAGCCCGATCGTCCGGCTCAACCGGGCGGTCGCGGTGGGCGAGGCGGACGGCGGGCGGGCGGGCCTCGCCGCACTGGACTCGATTCCGGCCGACGTGCCCCGGCGCGCCGCCGTCGCGGCGTACCTCCATGAGAGGGCGGGTGACCCCGCCATCGCCGCCCGCCTGTACGCCGATGCTGCGCACTGCGCGCCCAGCCAGGGCGAGCGCGACCACCTCACTCGTCAGGCCGCTCGGCTGAATGCGCGCAGCGGCCCTTGATCCGCAGCTTCGTGGCCGTTCGCCGCGTCCGTTCCCGCTATTCCCAGGGCCCGTGCTCGACGCAGTGGTCGCAGCGACGCTTCGCAGTCAGTCTCCGGGTGCCCGTGGTCACCGGGACGTGCTCCTTGTTGGCAAGCCGCCGCCAGATACCCACGCCCTCGATCTCACCCCACTTGGAGAAGTCCGGGTCCTCGCCCCTGTGGAAGCAGCCCGGGAAGTGGGCGGTGCCGGTCGGCGAGACCTGGATGACTGTCGCCGCGGCCACCCGCTCAGCGCCTGCCGCCTTCGCGCCGTGGATGCAGTTGGCCAGTGGCAGTTCACACAGTTCGCAGAAGGTCACGTCACAGTATGGCAACCGGCCACGCCGAGCCGCAGACTGGGTTGGCCTCGAGGTCGAGCTCGGCGAACGCGAGGTGCATTGCGGCCGTCTGTGAGGGAGATTACTCTTCCCATCGTGCTCACCCCGGTCGCGACCCGTCTGCGCCGAGCCTTCCGGCTCGCGTTCGAGGAGCTGGCGACCTGCGGCTACGCACTCGCAGGACAGGCGCCGCCGACCGATCACCCAGCGGGCGGCTCGAGCAGCGGCGCCATCAGTCGCGAGGCCGCTGACGGCATCTCGGCCATCGAGCAGTTCCTGATCCGCACCAACCGATAGAGCAGACCGACCGGGACGTCATCGTGGTTCGGCGTCCGTCGGGGGTCCTGGGCTCACCCATCGGACGACCTCACAGGTGAGCGCATCGAGCGCTTCCTCGAGTGAGCAGTGCAGCAGGAGGAGGTCAGCCGGACTGCCTACCGCCACCCGCCGAGGCGCCAGCCGAGCGTCCCGCAGGTAGCCCTCGAGGACGGTCGCAGGTGTGACCCGTTCCTGAGGAAGGAGCCTCCGCTCGACCGCTGCCCGCATCACCTGCCACGGGTCCAGGGGCCCGTACGGCGCATCGCTGCTCGGGACGACGTCGACGCCTGCCTCGAGAAGTGACGCGTAGCGATAGAGGTGAGGCAGATCGTCTGACTCGACCTCCACCTCGTAGCGATCACCGTGGGCTTCGACGAAGCCCGGCTGGGTGACGACCCGAAGTCCTCTCAGCACGGCAGGTTCCGGGACGACGGCGGCATGCTCGATCCGGTCCTCCGGATGGCGTCCCACGTCGTCCAGCACCGCGAGCGTGAGCAACAGCGCTTCACGAGTCACGCAGTGCACCGCGACCCCCGCGCCTGCCTCACGAAGGGTGGCGACGCGGGCATGGAGCTCGTCGTACGTGGGCAGGTCGTGGTCCTCGAGGTGGAGCTTGCGCGGGCCGAGCAGGTGCACGCGCTGCCGCAGCGGCGGTGCGACCTCGAGGCCAGGGGTCGCGTCGGTCACACCGGTGAGCCCGTACGACGCCAGCTCGTCGCCGAGCGCGACCAGATCGCCGACCGAAGGCCACGTGCCTCGCAGCAGGTCGTCGCGGCCCCAGAGGCGTCCGGTCGGGCCCTCCTCGTCGCGCTCGACCCCTGGGACGTCCGGGAGGTCGCCGAGCTCGGCCAGCGCGGCCGAGTTGAGCATCCACAGGGCGCCCCCACGGTGCTGCACGCGCACGGGTCGGGTCCGCTCGACGGCGTCGAGCTCGTGACGCGTGACCGATCCGTCGAACCCCACGCCTCGCAATCTCGGGCCCGGCGCATCGGCCAGTGCGTCGAGGCCGGCCCGACAGTCGACGGAGTCGCGGTGCGCGGCCGTCGCCCACACGTGGAGGTGGTGGTCGTGCAGCCCCGGCAGGAGCGCCCCACCGTGACCGTCGATACCGTCCGCACCACGATCGGCGAGGCGATCTGCGATCTCGACGATGCGCCCAGCCTCGGCTCGGACGTCGACGCGGGTGCCCTCGACCACGACGTCGTGCAGGATCACCACGGCTCGACCACGGGTACCGGTCCGTCGGGGGTGTCGACCCACCATCGGCCTCGAAGGCTGAAGACCTCGTGCTCCTCGACGGGTCCGGCGGCCGCCTGCCGACAGACGTCGAACATCGACACCTCCACCAGCCGGGCAACTCCCTCGACCAGGAGGTCGGTCGCTTCGAGCGCGGCGGCGACGCCGGTCAGGGGATCGCCCAGGGCGTCGCCGACCGGCAGGAGCTCGGCACCATCGGCCACGACATGACCCGCGCGGGCCGCGACGTCGTCCCCGAACCCGATGGCCGAGGACGCCCGCCCACGGGCGGTGATCGACAGCCACGCCGTGCCCGACGCGACCACCTCCTCGGCCACCACGCCGAGCTGCTGCCAGGCACGTGGGCGTGAGGACTCGATGACCAGGTCAGCACCTCGGAGAAGGCGGACCAGCTCGTCTCGCTGAGATCGCGGCTCGAGCTCGACCAGCTGCTTGTCAGCGTTGAGCTCCGCCCAGTGGGCGGGCGACCCTGTGCGCACGCCGTCCGGCCGCAACGGGTTCTCGACCTTCACGACCTCGGCACCGCGACGTGCCAGCAGCTGCCCGCACAGCGGACCGGCCCAGAGCGTGCTCAGGTCGACGACCCGGGTGCCGTCGACCCGGGAGCGTGGCGTCAACGGCGGCGGGACGGGTTCGGCGACCTCGGCAGGCAGCGGCTCGACCGCCCCTCCCGCCAGCCCCAGCAGCTCCAGGCGCTCGGCGGCGTCCGCCGTGCTGCGCTCGGATGCCCATTGGAGCAGGGTCGACCACGGCTCCTCGTCGAGTTCGTGACCGACGAGTGGCGCCACGAGGTCGAGATCCGTGGGTCGTGGCAGGGACACCGCGATGTGGCCGTCGGCCGTGCGGGGCACGCGCATGGCCCCACCGCACGACCAGGGTCCCCGGCGCCGCAACCCGAGATGGGCCGCCCGCCCACCCAGGAGCCCGGGCGTCGCGAGGCCGAGGGCCGCGAGACGCTCCGCCACGAACGAGGAGGGCCTCCCGGGACCGACCCTGGGCGGACCGGACGGCCGACCGGTGAGCGCCATCGCCCCCGACGCGGCCCAGCGGGCCACCTCAGACGAGCTCATCCACCAGACCCCAACGTAGGGCGGTCGGGCCGTCGATCCACTCACCTGTCAACGCCAGGTAGGCGGTCCGCCAGCGGCCGATCCGCTTGGTCACACTGACGGTGCCGCCGGCCCCGGGCACCAGGCCAAAGCGCATCTCGGGCAGCGCGAACGTGCTGTCGACGGCGGCGACGACGTGGTCGGCGAAGGCGGGCACCTCGATGCCGGCGCCGAGGCACACGCCGTGCAGGTGGGGTCGGACCCGGTCGCGCAGGCGGTGCACGGCCCAGCCTGCCGAGAGGTCCAGCCGCAGTCCGTGGGCCGTGACGACGTCCGGTGTGGTGCCGAACTCGTCGAGGTCCCCTCCGGAGCAGAACGACGGGCCGACGCCGTCGAGGGCCACCTGCCGCACGCTGTCGTCCAGCGTGGCCAGCTCGAGCGCCGCCAGCAGACCGTCACGGACCGCACGGCCGAACGCATTGTGGCGGAGCGGTCTGTTGAGCGACACGTGCAGCACGCCACCCTCGCGCCGCAGCAGGACGGGGTCGTCGTCCTCTGGCACCGGACCCCTCGGTGTGGCGGCTCGCCACCCTCGGAACACGGGACCGGCCAGCAGGGCCGAGTAGGCCAGCGACTCCACGACCAGACCCTGACGCACCGGGAGCGTGCTGGTGAGGGACAGGACGTCGTCGAGGACCCGGGCGACTCCCGGGTCGGCGCGGCCGACGTCCGGTTCCCGCCCCGCATCGACCCAGCTCCGCCCGGGGCCACCGGGAGCGACGGTGAACAGCAACGACTCGAGCACGGCCGCGGACTCCGGGGGCAGCACCTCGCTCGACACCCCGACCCGGAGGGGAGGCGCCGCTGTCACGAGGGCGGCCCTCGCGTCCGGCGACGACCAGTCGACCCCGTCCAGGTCGACGAGGGTGACCGCGGCGGCCCCGCCCGGCGTCCGACTCACCAGCGTCCCTCAGACCTGCAGGTCGAGACCCAGGATCCGTGCGGCGTTCCCACCCAGGAAGTGCGGCCACACGTCGTCCTTGAGCGGCACGTCGTCCATCTCGCCGAAGATCCGGTCGAGCTCGAGGCCGAACGGGTAGTAGCCGCTGTAGAGGATCTTCTTGGCGCCCCGGGTATTCGCGTAGTCGATGATCGCCTGGGGGTAGTACTTGGGCGCGAAGGCCGTCGTCGAGTAGTGCAGGTTCGGCCACTTGACCATCAGCTTGACGGCCAGGTCGACCCAGGGCTCGGCGCCGTGGCGCATCACGACCGTCAGCTCGGGGAAGTCGAAGCACACCTGGTCCAGCAGCTCGACCTTCTGGGCAGCCATCGGCACCCGTGGACCCGGCACCCCGACGGTGGTGAACAGGGGGAGCCCGAGCTCGACGCAGGTGGCATAGACCGGGTACCAGTGCCGGTCGTCGATCGGCAGCTGTGGCGAGACACCTGCCGGGAAGGTCGTCACGGCGCGGATGCCGTGCTCGTCGTGAGCTCGCCGGATCGACCGGACCGCACCCATCACGTCGTTGGCGTCGACGCCGAGGGAGGCCACGAACCGGTCCGGGTGCTCGTGAAGCGCGATCAGCGCCGACGCCGTGCCGAGGCCGACCATCCCGACCCTGATGCCGTGCGCGTCCATCAGCCCGAGCGTCTCGTGGACCGCGGTCTCGTCGGTCTCCTCGGTCCCGCGGCCCGCAGGCATGCCCTTGAACATGTAGCTGATCGGGTTGGCGTCACGGTCGCGCTGGGGCACGGCCGCGAGCGCCGGGATGTTGGTCGTCCCGCGGAACCCGATCAGGGTGTCGACCACGGGGAGGTCGGGGGGACGGGTCATCGCTCAGGCTCCATCGGGTTGGCCGGGTTCGCCGGGCAGCGAGTACGAGGACGCAGCGGGGTCGAGGTCGCCGAAGTCCGGCGCGCGCTTCTCGCGCCAGCTGCGCACGCCCTCGGCGAAGTCAGTCGACGCGAGGGCGTCCTCCATGTACGCCGCCGCGCGCTCGACCGCGGGCGGCAGGGTCGAGGTGAGGTCGGTGTAGGTCTGCTGCTTGATCCTCGCCATGGCAGCGGGCGAGCTCGTCCTGACCAGTCCGCTCGCGTAGTCCCGCGCCTCGGCCAGGACGTCCCTGTCCGGCACCACCCGGTTGACCAGGCCGATCCGCAGCGCCTCCTCCGAGCGCACCAACCGACCCGAGAGCAGCAGGTCGTTGGCGACACCGAGACCCACGATCCGCGGCAGCATCCACGTCATGCCCAGCTCCGCGACCAGTCCGCGCCGGACGAACGCCGTGGCGAACTTGGCCCCCTCACCGGCGATCCGCACGTCGCAGAAGAGCGTGATCTGCATGCCGACCCCGAACGCCGCGCCATTGACGGCGGCGATGACAGGCTTGCCCACGGTGAGGGGTCGCCAGTACGTCGGTGTCCCTTCCACCCGCTCGAAGGCGCCGGCGTCCGCCACGTTGTTGAGGCTCTCGCCGTCGCCGCCAACGCAGAAGTCCGCCCCGGACCCGGTCACCACCACGGCCCGCACGTCCGGATCGGCGGCGACGGCTTCGAGACGTCGATAGAAGGTGCGTCCGAGCCTCGGGGTCCACGCGTTGCCGGGAGGACGCGACAGGGTGAGCGTCGCCACGCCGTCGGAGAGGTCGACGTCGACGTCGCCGTCGACGGCCCACGGGGACGACGTCTCCAGGCTCACGGTGCGAGGCTTCTCGACATAGAGGTGAACGTTAGCCGCTCTGCGCGGCGGGGCTCCGTCGGGCTTTCGCACGGGACGGACCCGCTGGACGCCGGTCGAAAGGCTCTGGGATTATGAAACTGACACCAATGTCGAAATGACCGGACGGGAGATCTTCGCTGACCGCCGACGAGATCCATGAGCTGCGCGACTCCCTCACGGGAGTGCTGCAGACGCCGACCGGTGACGCACCCCCCGTGCTGGACGACGGCTGGCGTGCCGGCTGGAGCCGGCTGGCCGACCTCGGGCTGCCGGCGTTCTGCGTGCCCGAGGAGTCCGACGGGTTCGGCTTCCGGGTCGATGCTGCTGTCGCCGCCGCCACGGCGCTGGGGGCGGCCCTGCACGGCAGTCCCTACGCCGGTGTCGCGGCGTCCGGCTACGCACTCGGGCACAGCGCCGACCCCGCGTCGACCGAGCTGCTCGAGCTCGTCCTGGGCGGCGAGGTGGTGCCCGCCCTCGGCCTGCTCGAGGCGGGATCGGACGTCGTGCGGGGCGTCGACGGCGGTGTTGTCGCCGACGCGCTCGTCGTGGTCGACGCGGCCTCCGGGGAGCTCCTCCTGGCCTCCGACGGAGCCTGGCAGAGCACACCCCAGCGACCCGCGTTCGACGTGACCCGCACCTGTGTCGACGTCACGATTGACCCGGCGCGGTGCACACGGGTCGCCACCGGCATCGACCCCCTCCCCCTCTATGGCTTGCTGCTCGCCGCCGACGCCGCCGGAGCGGTGCAACGGTCCCTCGACAGGACGGTGGCCTACAGCGCCACCCGGGAGGCCTTCGGCACCGTGATCGGCGGGTTCCAGGCGGTGCAGCACCGCTTGGTCGACCACACGATCCGCGCTCGCGGCCTGGGCCTGGCGATCGACGACGCGGCGGACGCGTTGATGGACGGCTCACCCCAGGCGGGTCGCTCGGTCGCCTTCGCCGAGATCGCGGTGAGCTCGGCCGCGGTGCGGGTGCTCCACGACCTGGTGCAGCTGACCGGCGGCATCGGCTTCACGTGGGAGCACGGGCTGCACCTCTTCGAGCGCCGGGCCCAACAGGACGCCCGGCTGCTCGCCAACCCGCGTCGTGCGGCCCGCACGCTCGCCGAGCTGGAGGGCTGGACCCGTGTCAGCTGACGTCGACCAGCTCCGTGCCGAGCTGCGCGCCTTCATCGACGCCGAGGCGCCACCTCTGCGCGCCGAGGGCGTGCGTGCTCCCCGTGACGACGCCGAGGAGGCGACGATCCGGGCCTGGCTCGCCTCGCTCTACAGCGCCGGATACCTCGGGGCCGGCTGGCCGGAGCAGTGGGGCGGGCGCCCCGACCATCGGCCCGTCCACGACCTCGTGCTGATGGAGGAGCTGATCCGGGCTCGGGCCTACCGCCCGCTGGACCAGGTCATGCTCGCCAGCCACGCGCTGCTGTCGTTCGGGACGCCGGCGCAGCAGCAGGACCTCCTCCCCCGCATCCGCAGCGCCGAGCACGTCTGGTGCCAGCTGTTCAGCGAGCCCGACGCGGGCAGCGACCTCGCGTCGCTGCGGACCCGCGCTGTGCCAGAGGGCGACGACTTCCTCGTCACCGGCCAGAAGGTGTGGAGCACCGACGCGCAATGGGCCGACATGGGTCTGCTGCTGGCGCGCACCGATCCCGACGTCGTCCGCCACGCCGGCCTCACGGCGTTCGTCGTCCCGATGGACCTGCCCGGGATCGAGATCCGCCCGATCCGAGAGATGACCGGCGCGGAGGAGTTCTGCGAGGTGTTCATCGAGGGCCTGCGGCTCGGCCCCGAGCACGTGCTCGGTGAGGTCGGTCAGGGCTGGAAGGTCGTCACCTCCGGCCTAGCCTCCGAGCGTGCCTTTGTCGGGGCCAACGCGCTCCTGCTCGAGATGCAGTTCGCAGATCTGGTCTCCCTGGCGCGTGGTGCACGCTTCGCCGACGGCACCGCGGCCATCGAGCACGAGGACGTGCAGGCTCGACTGGCCCTCGCGGCGGCCGAGGTCCACCAGGTCACTCTGATCGTGCGCGACACCGTCGACCGGATCCTCGTCGATCAGGAGCACCCCAGCGACGGACCCGTGGCCAAGCTGGCCTACACCGAGCTCAACGTCGAGCTGTGCCACCAGGCCCTGGAGCTGATCGCCTCGGCGGTCGAGCTGGATGCCGAGGCCGAGGCCGTCGCGGAGCGTTGGTACGAGAACTTCCTGTGGAGCCGGGCCCTGACCATCTCGGGCGGTGCCTCCGAGATCCTGCGCGGCCTGGTCGGACGCCAGCTCTTGGGACTTCCCCGTGCGTGAGGAGCACCGGTCATGAGCGACCTCGATGACGTCAGGGACCTCCTGGCCCGCTACTGCCTCGCGCTCGACCGCCACGACGTCGAGGCGTGGGTCGCGCTGTTCACCACGGACGCCACGTACCACGTCTACGGCCGCACCTTCGAGGGCCACGACGGACTCCGGTCGATGATGACCAACGCCCCGCGGGGCCTCCACCTCGGCGGCCAGCCCGTGGTCGAACTGCACGACGACGGGCGTGCCTCGGTCCAGCAGAACCTGCTGTTCCTGGAGGTCGCCACCGGCGCGCTCCGCGGTGCCGTCTACGACGACGTGCTCGTCCGCCAGGACGGGGTCGCGACGTCGCGTTGGCTGTTCAGCACCCGCCGGTGCCGCTTCATCACACCCGACGGGCTGCAGGACCGACCACCTCGGCCCTGAGCGGCGTCACGCAGGCCAGGACGTCTGCCCCGCTGACGGGGGGTCGAACGGCCCCTCCATCAGACGGCGCACGGAGGTCTGCATCGTCGGGATGATCTCGTCGAGGGCGATCTTGCCGGCCGCGTAGTGGGCGACGAGTGAGTAGAGCAGGTGGTAGACGATCAGCTGCTCGCTCGCCGTGACCCGGTCGTCCGGACCGGTGCTGACGGCGCGGGACATGTCGCGGGCCTGCTCGACCGCCTGCTCCATCAGGCCCTCACCGCCGGGGCCGAGCCGCACGCGCGCGAGCACTGTCAGC
This sequence comes from uncultured Actinomycetota bacterium, assembly GCA_963802315.1. GTDB lineage: Bacteria > Actinomycetota > Actinomycetes > Propionibacteriales > Nocardioidaceae > Nocardioides. The sequence continues at coordinate 2,384,680 of CAWDIF010000001.1, read as the reverse complement.
ATCACCGGCTGCGCGAGGAACGGCTCGAGCAGGTGATGCACCATCGCCATCATGCGCTCGGTGCGCGAGGCCCCCTCGGCCGGCTCGGGGAGCGTGCCATAGAACCGCTCCTCCATCCAGCGCTCCATCGCCGCGACGCACAGCTCCTCGCGCGAGGAGAAGATCTCATAGATGGTGGCCAGCGACACGCGAGCCTCGCGGGCGATGCTCCGCAGGTGGACCGCGTCGTAGCCGCCGGACTCGAACCCGAGGACGACGGCATCGAGGATCTGGCTCGTCCGAGGGTCGGGGATATCACAGCCAGGCGCCGTCACCGTGTCACTGTTCGCTCACGCGCGGTCGCTCCTCGACCAACAGGGACTGCGTGGACTGGCCCAGCCAGCCGGACTCGTCGAACAGTCCGCTGACGGTGGTCCCGGCCCCGCTCCGGTGCGTGATCGAGGTGCCCATGATCCCGATCCACTCGCCGACCGGTCTCCGCGCGAGGTTGACCGTCAGGTCGACGTTCATGAAGCTCCAGCGGTCGAACGGCAGCTGACCGTAGACGTGGTTGGACCCGAAGTCGGCGGCGACCACGGCGCGCGCCACTGCGGGCGTCGGCTCCTCGTCGACGACGGGCACGAGAAGCCGGACGTACTGGCACACCGTGTGCTCGGGCCGGGCCGCACCGCGCAGCCAGGCCAGCGAGACCGCGGCGCTGTCGAAGCTCTCCCAACCGATGTTGGCGGCGGCCGCGCGATAGGGCTCGCTGAGGTCCGGAACAGGCACCCCGGCGAACGGGTTCGGCGCCTCCGACCTCGACTCCGGCAGCTCGAGGTCGGTCTGGCGCACCGACAGGCCCTGGGCCCGGGCCACCACCACGCCGGCCGACCTCAGCTCGACCGTCTTGCGGGTCACCCGTCGACCCCCCTCCCAGGCGCCGGCGTCGATGCTCAACGGGGCCAGTGGCACCGACGCGAGCAGGTCGAACGTGATCCGCGTCAGCGTCCGACCCGGCGCATCGAGGGCGCTGACGAGCAGCGCAGCGACCGCCGCGCCGTGCAGCGCGTCGGGGCGCCACGGACCGCGAGCCAGCTCACTCGGCACGAGCTGATCCCCGTCCCGCTCGAACAGCGCGCGAGCAGCAGTCGCGACCATCGGGCCTCCTCTGTCCCTGGGCAGTGCGTAATCACGTTACCGCGACCCGGGTCCCGAGCCCCACGTCACGACTGGGCGGTTCGGTTCCGGATTTGACGTCAAATTCATAGAATGACCGCATGCCTCAGCCGCTGATCAACCGCGACGAGAACGCCAGTGCGACCGCAGAGCGCCGCGGCGAGTCGACCAGGGCAGGCAACACCCCTCGGTCCCGCAAGGGCGCCATGACCCGGGCCCGACTCGTCGAGGCCGCGCGCGCCGTGTTCGAGGACTCCGGCTTCTTCGAGGCCCGGATCGCCGACATCGCCGACCGTGCCGGGCTGTCGCACGGCTCCTTCTACCACTACTTCGACTCGAAGGAGGAGGTCTTCCGCGAGGTCGCGGAGTCGCAGGAGGCGCTGCTCACCGCACCTCGCGACGAGGCGACGAACCCGGTCTCCGTCAGTCAGGGCCCGCCCTCGGAGTTCCAGCGGATCCAGGCATCCAACCGTCTCTACCTCGAGCGCTACCGCGACAACGCCCGCATCATGGGGGTGATCGAGGAGGTGTCGAGGTACGACCATCTCGTCAACGAAGCCCGCGTGCGGCGACAGAAGCACTTCGCCGAGCGCGCCGAGCGCGGCATCCGGCGGATGCAGGCCGCCGGGGAGGCCCGCGCCGACCTCGACCCCGCCCTGGCCGCCGTCGCGCTCGGCTCCATGGTCGCCCGGTTCGCCGAGCTGTGGTTCGTCGAGGAGTGGAGCCGGTTCGACTTCGACCACGCCGTCGAGCAGCTCACTCTCCTCTGGGCCTACTCCATCGGGCTCGCGGTGCCTGCGGACCAGACCGCGTGACCTCGGATCCGTTGGGGTACGCCGCCCGCGCCCGCCGGGGCGACCAGGTGCTCGCCGAGTCCACCGACGCCCGGCGCCGCGACCCGGCCGAGGGACCGCCAGAGCTGTGGTTCCCGCGCGAGGACGTCGTCGCAGACGACCCGGCCGCCCGGGCGGGCGAGGGCGACCTGAGCGGGTTCGTCGCGTTCGACCCGAGCAGCGTCGAGCTCGAGGTCGTGGACGGCCGTCCGGGTGACGACCCCCGCGACGTCACCGTGAAGAGGTGGCCGGTCTGGGGCGACGCCGCCGACCTGGTCGACCTGCTCGACGTACGCCGCGGCGAGGACGGCAGCTACACCGGAGGCGCCCGCGGCAGCCACTACCGCAGCGTGGTCGAGGCCAGCCAACTGCTCGGCCAGGCGATCGTCGCCGCCGGTCGCCACGCGCCGGGCCGCCGCGTCGTGTCGGCGTCCATGGTGTTCAGCCGCGCCGGGGACGCCGCCCGTCCGGTCCCGATCACGCTCGAGGAGCTCTCCCACGGCCGCACGTTCACCACCCTCGCCGTCCAGGCCGCGCAGGACGGTCGCACGTGTGCGCACGGGCTGATGCTGCTCGACAGCACCGCCCCCGACCTGATCCGTCACGCCGTGTCGGCGCCGGCCGTGGACGGCCCCTACGACGCCGTGCCCTACGACATGATGGTCACCGGTCGCGACCTGCGGTTCGTCGACGCCGCCTACACCGGCGACCCGGACGCGCCGGTGGGTCCGCCGGTCATCGATGCCTGGGTGCGCTACCGCGATCTTCCGGACGATCCGGTGCTCCACACAGCGGTCATGGCCCAGTTCACCGGCCACGTCTCGATCGCGGCCGCACTACGACCGCACGCCGGCATCGGGCAGCGCGACGCGCACCGCACCATCTCGACCGGCATCAACGCGATCAGCCTCTCGGTGCACTCCGAGGTCCGTGCCGACCAATGGCTCCTCTACCACCATCACTCCACCTTCGCCGGTGACGGCATGGTGCACAGCGAGTGCCGCGTGCACACACAGAGCGGCGCCCTGGTCGCCTCGTTCACCGTGGACGCGATGGTCCGGGGCATGGCAACCCATGCCCCCACCGACGCACGCAAGGCGCTCTGAGCACTCAGGTTGCCGGGTCGGGCGGAGTGAAGGGCTCGTCCTCCCACCACGGGACGAACGCCGGCAGATCAGCGGGGACGCGGCCGGGGAACTCCGGCGGCCGCTTGGCGAGGAACGCCGCGATGCCCTCGCGGGCGTCGGGCCCGGGACCGAGCGCCTGCATCGCCCTGGATCCGACGCGGTGCGCGGGCAGCGGCCCCGACTCGCCGGCCAGGCGCCACAGCATCTGACGGGTGGTGGCGACCGCGACCGGCGCGGTGTTGTCGACGATCTCCCGCGCCAGCGCGTACGCCGCGGGCAGCAGCTCATCGGGCTCGTGGACGGAGCGGACCAGCCCACCGGCCAACGCCTCCGCGGCATCGAAGCGGCGACCAGTCATGGTCCACTCCAGAGCCTGCGGCAGACCGACCACCCGCGGCAGGAACCAGGCTGAGGCGGCCTCGGGCACGATGCCGATGCGGGTGAACGGGAGGGAGAACCGGGCGGTGGTGGAGGCCAGGCGCACGTCCGCCGCCAGCGGCAGGGTGATGCCGACCCCTGAGGCCGCACCGTTGAAGGCCACGATGACCGGCTGAAGCAGGTCCAGCACGCGCAGCGTCAGCCGCCCACCCGGGTCCTGGTGCACGACGTCGTCGGGATAGGCGAACCGGTCTCCTCCCCCGCTGACGTCGGCCCCCGCGCAGAAGGCCCGGCCGGCGCCGGTCAGCACCACCGCCCGCACCTCCGGGTCAGCGTCGGCCCGGTCGAACGCGTCCAGCAGCTCGGCGCCCATCGTCGGCGTGTAGGTGTTGAGCTGCTCGGGACGGTCCAGCGTCACCGTCAGCACGCCGTCCGCGACGGCGTAGTCGATCTCGTCGTAGTCTCCGCCGGTCACGGGGCCCGATCCTAGGGCGTGGCCCCCACTCGCGCGTCCCTCGTCGCCTGGTCGATGCTGGCCTCGTGACAACTGATGCGACGTCGCGCCCCGGCCCCGACGAGCCCCGCCACCTCGGCATCCTGCTCTTCGACGGTGTCGAAGAGCTCGACGCCGTCGGCCCCTGGGAGGTGCTCGCCTGGTGGACCCGGACCTATCCCGAGGACGGCTACACCGCGTCGACCTTCTCCGTCGACGGCAAGGCTGTGAACTGCAACAAGGGCTTGGTCGTGCAACCGCACCACTCTCGCGTGGACCTGCCCGACCTGGCCGTGCTGATCCAGCCCGGCGGGGATGTCCGGGCGCTGTGCTCCGACGCGGAGCACCTCGACTGGTTGCGCGGCCGGCGCACCGTGGTGCCCGTGATGACCAGCGTGTGCACCGGCGCTCTGGTCTACGCCGAGGCGGGACTGCTTCACGACCGGCCGGCCACCACGCACTGGGGTGCCCTCGAGGCACTCGCGCAGCGCGATCCCACCATCGAGGTACGCCGGGAGGCCCGCTGGGTGGACGACGGGGACGTCATCACCTCCGCAGGTGTCAGCGCCGGTATCGACATGGCGCTGCACCTCGTGGCCCGGCTGGCAGGAGCCGACCGGGCACGGCAGGTGCGCCGGGGGATCCAGTACGACCCGGGTCCCCCGGACTGACGAACTCGGACTAGTCGTCGGCGACGTCGATGGTGACCTCGATGTTGCCGCGGGTCGCCTTGGAGTAGGGACACAGCTGGTGGGCCAGGTCGACCACCTGCTGGGCCTCCTCGGGTGGGAGGTTGGGGATGATCACCTCGAGGTGGACCGCCAGGTCCACCCAGCGCTCGGCGTTGGGGACCAGGCTCACCTGGGCGCCGACCGAGGAGCCGGTGATGTCCGCGCCGGTCTTGCGTGCCGCGAAGTAGAGGGCGGAGTGGAAGCAGCCGGCATAGCCCGCCGCGAACAGGAGCTCGGGGTTCAGGCCCTGTCCCGTCCCACCCAGACCAGGCGGCAACGCCATCTCGAGGTCGAGGGAGCCGTCGGTGGTGCGCACGTTGCCCGACCGCCCCTCCCCGATGGACAGCGCCTCGGCGGTGTAGACAGCATCAGCCATGAGTTCGATCCTTCTGGTCAGGGGCCGATCAAGTCAAGGTGGCCTGGGCAGACAGGCCCTCAGACCGGCACCAGGCTCGGGTCGTGCAACTCTCCGATGTGCGGGCGCTTGTTGGTGAGGTTGTTCCGCCCCAGCGTGGGTTCGATGATCCCGAGCAGGCCGTCGCCGTCGCGTTGGAACGCCGTGTCGAACCCGAGCATCATCAGCTGCCGCTCGGACAGCTGGTCGACGACCTCCTGGCGCAGGTTCATCGGGTGCAGCTCGCGCTGCCGGATGTAGGGCGCGCAGAAGACGTTGTTGGCGTGCACCCGCAGATCACCGTTGGTGTTGATACCACCGGCGTGCCACAGCCGCCCCTCGAAGAGGAATGCCGTGCCGGCCTTGCCCTCGACGGGCACCGCGTCCTTGGTGATCTCGGGGTGGAGGTCGGAGTACATCGCACGGTCCCAGGCCGGGCGGCCGTTGGGCTGCGGCGGGAGATCCGGGCGGACCGTCCCGTAGGCGGGCGACGGGATGGTGTGGCTACCGGGCACGACGAGGGTGCAGCCGTTGTCGTAGGTGAAGTCGCTGAGCATGTAGAAGACGGTGATGATGACCGGGTAGTCAAGGTGACCCGCAGCCCACTTCTGGTCGGTGTGGAAGTCCGGCTTGAGTCGCTCCGCGGAGACCTCCGGGCCGACCCGGCTCCGGTCCTTGCGCTTGAACTTCGCACCCGTCGCGAACGAGATGTATCGCTGGTCGAGGGGCTGCGTCTGGGACATGACCGGGTCGAACGCGGGCGTCATCCCGTGCTCGAGCACCTGGTGCACTGCGTGATCCGGGTCGAACAGGTCCTGCCAGATCGCGCCCTTGTTGAGCAGGGACTGGACGAACCCGTTGGTGTACTCGTCCTCGACATCGATATCACCGCCGCGGGCGCGCGCCTCACAGATGGCCTGCTCGATGAGGCGCTCCCTCATCGCGGTGACCTGCTCCGTCGACAGCGCGTCGGCAATGATCGTGTAGCCGAACTCGCCGATCTCGTGCTTGTTCTTGTCGATGTCGTGCGTCGCGGTCGGCAAGTTTTTCATGACCATCACATCCACCCTGCTCCTCGTTGTGGGGACGCGCGCACGACCGGCGTACGGCGTGTGACTGTCACCCTAGATCTCGGAGCAGCCCCGCGGGAGTCGTCGACGAGGATGACGTTGAGCGTGCGCGGACCGTGGACGCCCTCGACCCGGTTGAGCTCGATGTCGCTGGTGGCCGAGGGGCCGCTGACCCAGGTCTGGGCCCGCACCGGGTCGAGCAGGGCGACCGCGTCCGGCACGGTGCCGACGACCTGGTCGACGCGCAGGACGCAGACGTGCTCGTCGGGCACCAGGCTGAGCGCGCGCCGACCCTGGCCGGCCCCGTGGTCGAGCACGAGGGTGCCGGTCTCGGCGATGCCGAGGGTCGCCGTCGTCACCACGACCTGGATCGCATCGAGCTCGGCCGCCGACTGTCCGGTGTCGGTGACCGAGCCGGGCACGTCGACCGGCAGCCCGGCCGGCACGATGCAGGACCTTGCGCCAACGAGGTCCTCGACCGTGGCGGCCAGGTCGTCGGTGGTGCAGCGGGTGACGCTAGCCCGGTAGTCCTCGACCCGCTCGACGAAGAGGGCGACGACATCGCCCGACGGCCGGCGATCCCGATAGCCGCGAGGAACCGTGACCGGGGGCCCACGGTGGCCGGCGAGAGCGGTCCGCACCGCGGCGAGCACGGCGTCGCGCGAGCTCATCGGTCTCCCCGGGTCCGCTGCCACCAGCCGCGGAACGGCTCACGCGGCGGGACCGGCAGGTCCCGGGCGCTTGTCCAGGCGGCACCTGGTCCCGGGAGTCGGCCCGCCATTCGGACGAGTGGTCCCAGCAGCGGTTCGACACGGCGTAGCCGACCGGGCTTGGTGAGGACCCAGGCCGCCGAGCGCATCGCGACCGCCTCGGACTGGGGCAGACCGCCGCGGCGGCTGTCGACCACCTGCGCGCGGAGGTCGACCAACACCGACGGGATGTCGATACGCACCGGGCACGCGTCGAAGCAGGCCCCGCACAGCGACGACGCGAAGGGCAGCGAGTCGGTCTGGTCGTCGACACCGACACCCTTGAGCAGGGGGTTGAGGATGGCTCCGATCGGGCCCGGGTAGACCGAGCCGTAGGCGTGCCCGCCGGTGCGCTCGTAGACCGGGCAGACGTTGAGGCAGGCCGAGCAACGGATGCAGCGCAGCGCCTGTCGCCCCACCTCGTCCGCGAGCGCCCGCGTGCGGCCGTTGTCGAGGAGCACGACGTGCATCTCCTGCGGGCCGTCGCCGGGCATAACCCCCGCCCAACAGGACGTGTACGGGTTCATCCGCTCGCCGGTCGAGGAGCGCGGCAGGGTCTGGAGGTAGACGTCGAGGTCGGCCCACGTCGGCACGACCTTCTCGATCCCGACCACCGAGATCAGGACCTCGGGGAGGGTCAGACACATGCGACCGTTGCCCTCCGACTCGACGACGACCAGCGTCCCGGTGTCGGCGACGGCGAAGTTGGCTCCGCTCACAGCGACCTTCGCGCGCAGGAACTTCTCCCGCAGGTGCTCGCGGGCCGCTGCGGCCAGCGCGGCCGGCTCGTCGGTCAGACCGGGGGGCGCCGGTCGGCCAGCGCCGGCCATCCGGTCCTGGAAGATCTGCCGGATCTCCGCCCGGTTGCGGTGGATCGCCGGCACCAGGATGTGCGAGGGGAGATCGTCGCCCAGCTGCACGATGAGCTCGGCCAGGTCGGTCTCCCAGGCGGCGATCCCCTGCGCCGCCAGGGCCTCGTTGAGGTTGATCTCCTGCGTGGCCATCGACTTGACCTTCACGACCTCGTCGACGCCGTGCGAGGCGGCCACCCGAGCGACGATCGCGCACGCCTCCTCGGCATCCCGCGCCCAGTGCACCACCGCCCCGCGCTCCTGCAGCGAGGTCTCGAGTGCGAGCAGGTGCTCGTCCAGGTGCGCCAGCACGTTGTCCTTGATCGCCGCCCCGGCCAGGCGCAGGGTCTCCCACTCCGGCATCTCGTCGACCGCAGCCTGCCGCTTGGCGCGGATCGTCGACGTGGCGTGCGCGAGGTTGCGACGCAGCTGGGTGTCGGCCAGGGCGGCGCGGGCCGCGACCGGGAAGACCGGCATGCCCACGAAGGTGGCGGTCACGTGCCGTCCTCCGTCGCGGCGAGGACGTCAGCCAGGTGCAGCACCCGGAGCCTCGAGCACTCGCGAGAGAGCAACCCGCCGATGTGCATCAGGCACGAACTGTCGCTGGCGACGAGCACCTCGGCCCCGGTGTCGGTCGCGCGCCTGGCCTTGTCAGCCCCCATCGCCACCGAGGTGTCGGAGTTCTTCATCGCAAAGGTCCCCCCGAAGCCACAGCATTCCTCGGCGTGCGGCAGGTCGACCAGCTCGAGACCTCGGACCGAGCGCAGGAGCCGGGTCGGCCGGTCACCCACCCCCAGCAGGCGGAGCGAGTGGCACGTCGGGTGGTAGGTCACGCGGTGCGGGAACGAGGCACCGACGTCGTCGACGCCGAGCACGTCGACGAGGAACTCCGAGAGCTCGTGGACCTTGGGCGCCACCTCGGCGACGGCACGGGCGAGACCGGGGTCCTTGCTACGCCGGGCGACGATGCCGTGCTGGTGCCGCACCGACCCCGCGCAGGAGCCGGACGGGGTGACGATGGCGTCGTACGCCCCGAAGGCGGAGACGAAGCCGCGCACCATGGGCACCGCCTCGTCTAGGTAGCCGGTGTTGACCATCGGCTGCGCACAGCAGGTCTGCGCCTGGGGGAACTCGACCTCGACACCGAGCCGCTCCAGCACCGTGACGACCGCTCGACCGGTGTCGGGGAAGAGTGCGTCGTTGAGGCAGGTCACCATCAGTGCGACCTTCACGAGCCGACCCTCAACTGCTCAACCTGGCCGACGCAGCGTCGGGCGCGAACGGGCGCAGATCGTGGGTGTCGGTCACCATCGGCACCAGCACGCTTCTTCGATATCGGGTCCGCGCAGACGCAGCGTTCAGCTCCAGAGCGCGCCCGTCACCGACATCGAGGCGGAGTAGCCGCCATCGACCGCGAGGTCGGCGCCGTTGACGTACGACGCGGCGTCGCTGCCTAGGAAGAGCAGCGCGCCAACCTGCTCCTCGGGTGTTGAGCGCCGACCGATCGGGTGCTCGGTCGCGGCGATCAGCTCGGGTGGGAAGGTCGCCTCGATCACCTCGAGCATCGGCGTCTGCACCGCACCGGGGCTAGAGGTGTTGATCCGGATCCCGCGCTGGATGAGGACCGCCGACTGCTGGAGCGTCCAGAGGTTGAGCGCCTCCTTGCTGAAGGAGTAGGCGTGGCCGGCGGCGGCCTCGTTCTCCTCGAACCAGGCGACGCCCTCGTCGAACGTGGCCAGGGCGAGGAAGTCGGTCAACAGCGGCAGCTTCTTGCGCCAGCCCGCTCCGCCGTCGGAGGAGGTGTTGACGATCGCGCTGCCGACGGGCATCCGCTCGACGAGCAGCTCGGTGAGCAGCCGGGTGCCGAGGAAGTTGACCTTGAGGATCTCCACAGACGGGATGGTCGGCGGAGCGCCCGCACAGTTGAACAGGGCGTCCACCCGACCGTCGACAGCGCCGGCCGCGGCCTCGACCGACTCCGGGTCGCTGAGGTCGACTTGCACGGAGGCGGCCAACCCGGAGGGTGCCGCCGACTTGTCCAGGCCGACCACCTCGGCGCCGGCCGCCACCAGGGCTGTCGCCGCGGCCCGTCCGATCCCGGACGCACAGCCGGTGACCACGACCCGCTTGCTGGCGTACTCGGATCCGCTCATCCGGCCGACTCAACCGCTGCCTTGTTGGCCGTCCAGGCATCTCGGGTCCGGAGGATCTCGAGCGGATTGGTGATGTCCTCCTCGTAGCACCACAGGCCGTCCCCGGCATAGCAGAACGGCGAGAGACCGATGAACTGGAACGGGTCACCGCCGTCCGGCGCCGGTCGCTCGTTGTAGGTGTAGACGACCACGAGGTCGTTGTCGATGACGTGCCACCCGGGGGCGACGACGGTGTCCATCGGCACCGAGCCGGTCACCGTGCTCACCCACTCGCGGATGGCCTCCCGTCCGCGGATGACGCCCATCGTGTGCTCGACATAGATCGCGTCCTCGGTGAACAGGTCGGCCCACGGGTTCCAGTCCCCCGTCGTGGTGCCGTGCGCGGCGAGCTCGAAGTACTTGTCGAGCGCCTCCTCCACCTCGGCGCGGGGGAACGGCCCGGGTCGTCGTACCTCGTCACCCAGGAAGCGGTAACCGCGCTCGGGGACCTCACCAAAGGCCGGGGGATGTTCCATATCGCCTACCTCGTCCAGGAGTTTGGTCTCTTCCTAGCACGTCCCTAGTAGGTTCGCGCGGGTGAGCGAGGCGATCGAGCGGTTCGAGATCAACGTCGACAACGCCGTGCTCGACGACCTGCAACGGCGCCTCGAGCTCACCCGCTTCCCGGACCAGATCCCGGACACCGGCTGGGAGTACGGCATGCCGCTGTCGTACCTGCAGCCCCTGGTCGAGTACTGGCGCGACGGCTACGTCTGGCGCGCGCAGGAGCGCGAGCTCAACAGGCTCGAGCACTGGCGGACCACCATCGACGGGCAGGCCCTCCACTTCGTGCACGTGCGGTCGCGACATGCCGACGCCTTCCCCCTGGTCATCTCGCACGGCTGGCCCGGCTCGATCGTGGAGTTCCTCAAGATCATCGGCCCGCTCACCGACCCCGAGGCCTACGGCGGCAACGCCTCGGATGCCTTCCACCTGGTGCTGCCGTCCCTTCCGGGCTACGCCTTCTCCGGGCCCACGAGCACGCCCGGTTGGGACGCGAAGCGCATCGCGGCCGCCTTCGCCGAGCTGATGCGGCGCCTGGGCTACGACCGGTACGGCGCGCAGGGCGGCGACTGGGGCGCGATGATCACGAACTACCTGGCCATCGTCGACGCCGATCACGTCGCCGCGATCCACCTCAACATGCCGCTGACGACCCCGAGCGCCGACGTGGCGGACCTCAGCCCGGAGGAGCTGGCGGACCTCGGCGACATGGCGCACTTCGAGGCGGAGGAGAGCGGCTACCGCATCCTCCAGGGCACGAAGCCCCAGACGCCCGGCTTCGCTCTCAACGACTCGCCGGTCGGCCTGTGCGCCTGGATCGTCGAGAAGTTCAAGACCTGGAGCGACTGCGGCGACAACCCGGAGACCGTCTTCACCAGGGACGAGCTGCTGACCAACGTGATGCTCTACTGGGTGACCCAGACCGCGACCTCGGCGGGCCGCCTCTACTACGAGACGCGCAAGAGCAGGCACTACGGCATCGAGCAGCGGATCGGGCTGCCCACCGGGGTCGCTCGCTATCCCAAGGACGTCCTCCGCTTCCCGCGCGCCTGGATCGAGCGTCAGTACAACGTCACCCGCTGGACCGACATGCCGCGCGGCGGCCACTTCCCGGCGATGGAGGTCCCGGACCTCTTCGTCCCGGACGTGCGGGCGTTCTTCGCCGACGCGCGCACGTGACCGACGGCGAGCCGACCTCACGATGAAGCTGGTGATGGGGGCCAGCGGATACCTCGGCTCGCACGTGACCCGCGAGCTCGTCGCGCGGGGTGAGCAGGTCCGCGTCCTGGTCCGCACCACCAGCTCCACGCGCGGGATCGACGACCTCGACATCGATCGGCACTACGGCGATGTCTTCGACACCACCGCGATCCGGACCGCGATGCACGGCTGCGACGTCGTCTACTACTGCGTCCTCGACGCCCGACCCTGGCTGCGGGACACCGACCAACTCTTCCGCACGAACGTCGAGGGCCTCGGCAACGTGCTCGACGTGGCGGTCGACGCCGGGCTGTCCCGGTTCGTGTTCACCAGCACGGTCGGCACGTTGGCGATCGACAGCCACGGGCTCGTGGACGAGACCCGGCCGCACAACTGGGCCGAGCGCGGCGGCGCCTACATCCGCTCACGCGTCGCGGCGGAGGAGCTCGTCCTGCGCTACAGCCGAGAGCGCGGGCTGCCTGCGGTCGCCATGTGCGTCGCCAACACTTACGGGCCGGGCGATCACGCTCCGACCGGCCACGGCGGGCAGCTGGCCGCCGCCGCCCGCGGACGCCTGCCGTTCCACATCAAGGGGGTCGGCGCCGAGGTGGTCGGGATCCAGGACGCAGCGCGGGCGCTAGTCCTGGCCGGCGAGAGAGGCCGTCCGGGTGAGCGCTACATCGTCGCCGAGCGCTTCATGACCACCCGCGAGGTCCACGAGCTGGCCGCCGATGCCACCGGCGCGCCCCGGGCCCGACGGAGCATCCCCCTCTGGCCGCTCTACGCGGTCGCCTACGTCAACGAAGCAGTCGCGCGAGTCACCGGCCGCTCGATCAGACTGACGCCGGCGACGCTGCGTCTCATGCACACCATGACCCCGCTCGACCACTCCAAAGCCGTCCGCGAGCTCGGCTGGGACCCGGCGCCCACGCCCGACGCGATCCGGGCCGCCGCGCGCTTCTTCACCGCCCGGTCGCAGCAAGGCCGTGCCTAGCGTTCGTCCACTAGTGACGGCACGGCCGGACGGGTGGATGATGACCTCAGGGCAGCAGGGCCCACGCGGGGAAGGCGCACAGCGTTCCGACGCGTGAGGAGCAGCAGATGCCCGGGTGGTACGTCCACATGGAGGCGGCGCACGAGACGGCGCGGCGGCTGCGTGCCGGTGACGTCCCGGCCGGGTTCGCGATCAGCGCGGCCGAGGCCCGCGACATCGGGGAGCACTGCTTCACCTGGCGCAACTACCTAGCGATCGGGTCCCTGGGGCCGGACCTCTTCTACCTGCTGCCCGACTTCGCCAACACCCGCGGCACGGTCATCCGCCAGGTGGTGCAGTGGGCACTCGATGTCTGGCAGGTCGTGGACAACGAGTTCGTCGGCCGGTGGGAGCAGTGGATCGGACCCATCTCGACCAACCAGTCCCAGCTGTCCTCACAGCTGACCGGCGGCCTGTCCAACCAGCTGGCGCAGGTGCTGGAGGAGCTCACCGGGGCTGTCATGTCAGCGTTCGAGGGCCTGCTCGCCGAGATGGGCGACTGGTTCGGGATCCTCACCTCCGGGGTCCCGCAGGGCTACGGCGACGACGCCTTCTACTGGTCCGACGTCTTCCACTACCGGCGCACCTACCAGTTCCCGTTCGTGCTGTTCAAGCAGGCACAGGCCGCGCTGGCCAGCGCCACGACCGACACCGAGCGGATGGACGCCGAGGCGCGGATCGCCTTCGCGGTCGGCTGGATGACGCACTGCGCGACCGACGTCACCGGCCACGCGTTCACCAACGCCAAGACCGGTGGGCCCTACCGCGACCACTGGCAGCGCCACCACCTCACCGAGAACCACTTCGACTCCCAGAACTACAGCGCCCTGCACCCGGGGCCGTTGTACGACGACTACGGCTGCTCGGCGCTGCACTTCTGGATCTCGTTCCGCACGCGGTCCACCGCGCCGTACGCCGGCCGTCCGGACGCGCCCGCCTACAACTACTGGACCGGGCTGCCGGCCTACGACAACTCCGACGGCCCGACCGGGACCGCCAACCGCCGCACCTTCTTTGACCTCACCTCCAACCCGCTGCCCCAGCACCTGGCCACCGCCCTGCTCGACGCGATGGGCGATGTGCACCCCGACGGGCCGCACATCCTCATGCAGGACCCGGCGTTCTCCGCGACGGACCCGGCCGGCAGGCCCGACGGCCGCCCCAACGAGGCGGCCATGCAGCAAATGTGGGACATCGCCTACACCTACCTCAAGCTGACCGCGAGCAGTGGCATCAGCCTGCGCCTGCCGCCGCCGCCCTCGGTGCTCACCGACCACTCGTTCCCGACCCCGCCGGGCTTTGGCGGCGCCGGGATCGACAGCGACCCCAACCGCGGCGCCGACGTCGACGACAGCCGGTCGTTCACGCTGCTGGACCTGCTGCTCGCGCTGTTCGCCTGGGCGGTCTACATCGCCCAGGTCATCACCTGGCTGGCCACGATCCTGCCCAGCCTCATCACCGACGTGTCGACGTTCCCGGCCCGGCAGGTCGTCTACTGGGCGGTCGTCGTGCCGGCGTGGAACCTCTACATCCTCGCCCGCCGGGGCCTGGTCATGGCCGGCTTCGTGATGCCGATGGCGAGCGAGGTCGACCTCGGCCTGACCACGCTCGGTACCACCAACGGCACCTTCTCGGTCGCCGGCGCCCTCGATGACCCCCTGGCCAACGGGCTCACCTCCTCCCAGGTCAACGAGCCCTCCGGGCGAGCCACCGCGACGTCGCCGACGGGCCTGGACGGCGCCTACCCGCGCGGCATCGTCCGAGACAAGCCCGCCGACATCACCCGCGCCGACCTCGCGGGCGCCCTGACCCTGACCGGACCGATCCACTACGCCGGCGAGACCGACGTGTTCAAGCCCAGCGAGTGGATCGCACCGTGGCGCTACCCCGAGACCAACCAGGCCGGTGCGGGCGTCGCCCAGGAGGGTGTCGCCACGCACGTCGGCCCGCAGTTGGTCGGTGACGCCTCAACGGTCCTGCTGTCCGGGCTGCTCGGGAACGACCGGGCCCGCGGCGTGCTCGAAGGGTGTCGTTCACCCGAGGAGACCGCCAAGGCCCTCGACGCGCTGCTCGCGGTCAACGAGCACCTCGGCGGTCCGATCGACTACGGGCTCTACCTGGTCGGCCGGATGGCGGCCGAGGCGGGCCAGACCGAGTTCGGGGTTCCGGACTTCAACCTTGACGCCGACCGCGGCTACGCCTGGCACTGCTGGGACTGGGACCGGCACCACCTGGGCAAGGACCCGGCCGCGCCGAACGATCAGGGCACCTGGGAGTGCGCGCCGGCCTTCACGCAGGTCGGCACGCCGCCGGATCCGGGGTCGGAGGACTTCCACTACCGCCAGCCATGCAGCCCGCCGCAGTTCTTCCACGCCAACGTCGACAACCCCGACCCCTTCGAGGCCGGCGCCGGCATCCCCGAGAGCCAGTGGTACGACGAGTCCCGCGACCTCCTGACGCACTACCTCGACCGCACACCACCGTCCGATCCGGACCCGTTCGGCGCGGACCCGTGCCGGGCCAACCCGACGCACCCCCCGGTGACCGACCCCCAGTGGCGGGAACGACTGGGCCAGGACGACCGGTGAAGGGCGAGGAGTCCGAGCCGCGCGAGGGCGGCAAGGAGCGGGACGAGTCGGCACTGCCGGACCGGGAGCAGGAGCACCCCGAGCTCACGCCCGAGGAGGACGAGGAGCAGCGCGGCAGTACCGGCAACGGGCCGGTCGGCCACACCACGTCGCCGAAGGAGACGAAGGCCGACCCCGGCTACCAGCCGGATCCGCACCTCGGCGACGACTGGCGCGGCTGGATCGGCGAGGTCGGTCGCGAGCACCGGCCGCGCCGCGAGGACGTCTACCCGTACCTGCTGGTCCGGG
Organism: uncultured Actinomycetota bacterium; assembly: GCA_963802315.1. Classification (GTDB taxonomy): domain Bacteria; phylum Actinomycetota; class Actinomycetes; order Propionibacteriales; family Nocardioidaceae; genus Nocardioides. Next base: position 2,369,094 of record CAWDIF010000001.1, on the reverse strand, counting down.
CTCTGTCGCCGGGCGACCGCGGGCAGCGGCCGCTCTGGCCGCCGGTCCCGTTCTGGGAGTCGCCCGACATCCTGCTCATCGACTCCTCCTGGACCGGACCCTTCTCGCCCGACCGGCTCGTGGCCGCCCCGACCGCCAACCGCAGCTACCGCGTCTTCGTCCGAGTGTGGAACCTCGGGTTGCTGCCCGCCGTGGGCGTCCACGTGCGGGCCTGGTCGGTCAACCCGGGGTTCTTCGGCCCCGACAACGCCGGCGATCCCTACTACGCACCGACCCTGATCGGCGGCGCGATGGTCGCCCTCGATGACCGGACCCACCCGGGGTGCGTGTCCCTCGTCGAGCTCGACCAGGGGTGGACGCCACCGACCTCTGCCATCGGCCACTGGTGCCTGGTCGCCTCGGCGAGCTGCCCGCTCGACCCCTGGGGCAGCGGCTTCGACGTCAACCTCGACCGCCACCTCGGCCAGCGCAACCTGTCCGTCCTCGCGCCCTCCACGGGGCTCGGGGACCTGGTCACGTTGCTCGGCGGGCTGGTGCCTGAGGGTGGCGGACTGGAGCTCACGCACGGTGGCATCGCCGTCCTGCCCATGCTCACCGGTGTCACCGGCGGGCAGATCCGCCTGACCGACGGCGACCGGACCCAAGCCTTCAAGATCACCGCGGCCGACCACCACAAGGTGCCGTTCGGCGTCGACGTCGGCGCCGCGCGCCACCTGCTGAGCGGTTTCGACCTGGGTGGCCGCACGCTGGTCGTCGACTCCGGCCGTCTCGCAGCGCTCGCCAAGGAGGTGGGTGCGCTCGAGCGCACAGACACCCTCGACCGCAAGCTCAGCGCCAAGTCGGCCCGCCGTCGGCGCGAGTCGACGCACCCCTTCGCCATGGCCGGCGGCGTACGCCGGGTCGTCGACGCCATTGGCCTCGAGCGGGTCGCCGAGATCGCCCTCGTCACCGACGCCCGGCTCGGCGATGCGTTCGTCGAGGGCCTCGCCCGCCAGCTCGACGTCGACGATCTGACCGCGGGCACCGTCGGCCGCCGACTAGGCGGCGAGCCCGGCGTCTCGCACCTGCTCCGCCTCACCTGCACGGACGCGAAGGGCATAGTGGTCGGCGGCTACTCGATCGTGGCCGTGGCGGGTTGAGTTCAGTCACCTCGCTTCCCATCCAGGGCCGCGCGCAAGCCCATCGCGATCGGGCCTTGGCTGGTGCGCTCACCGCCGCGTGTGAGTTCCTCTCATGCATTCGTGGATGCCGGTACAACATCGCCTACTCGGTCAGAGTCAGATCCTCAACGGCTTGCGCAAGGACCGCCACCCACGGATCTGGGGTGCTCTGCGCGAGTGCCTCGCAGACGCGAACGCGGTTGTGAATGCAGCGTGCGGCATCGGTCTTTGCGTCGTCGTCCAGGTACGCCTCGGCAAGGACCGACCACGCGGCCTGGAGCCCGGCCCAATGATCGTTGACGTCGTATCCGGTCAGGTCGGGAAGAATGTCGCCCTCTGGCACGCCGGCCAGTTCTCGGTACAGCAGGACCGCCCGGTTCGCCGCCTCGACGGCCGAACCCAGCTCGGACGGGATCCGGTGGGATGCCACTTCAGTGAGCGCGAGGGCCAACCGGGGCGTGAACTCAGTCGGGTTGCTTGCGGCAAGGAGGTCCAGGATGCCCGCCTGCTCGCGCAACGCGGTGAGCCCTTCGATGTGTCGACCCGCGATCAACTCGAAGTACCCGAACTCGCGCAGCGACTCCGCGCGGGCTAGGACCAGCAACGGGCACCGCTGCATGTTGTCGGCGATGGTGGGGTGGAGCGCGTCGCCGTAGTCCAGCACCAGCGGTACGCCGCAGGCCGGGTGTCGCACCTCGAGGTATCCGTCGTGGCCGTGCGGCGAGGACAGGTACTCCCCGCTCACCAGGGGCAGTCCCTCGAGGTCCCGGACCGGATCGGATCGCTCCGTGATGCGCGCCCGGTACTTCGAGCCCTGCATACCGAACCAGATGTGGAACGTGGCTCCGTTCGGTGCGTTGAACAGGTGGACCGAGTCGTGGTCAAGCGTCGACGGCAGGTGCGCGTTGCGGCTGAGGATCCGGCTGCAGAACTCCTCATAGGTCCGCTCGGTCGCCTCATCGACGAACACGAAACCGAAGTCGTGCAGCGCCTGCTCACGCGTCATCCAGGGTTCGGGGAACTCTGTCGCGTCGGGATCGGAGTTCGGCATGTACGTCGGGGCCCGGTAGGCCGCGAGATGGAACCCCAGCTGCTCCCGGTTGGCGAAGATCCACGGGCCCGGCGTGGCGAACTGGGTGTCGCGGCTGACCCGGAAGTTGAGGTTGTTGTTGTCCCGCCCCCTCCAAGCGAGGTGGAGCAGGCCCTTCGCGGACCCGATCGCGGGAGCCTCGGTGGCGGATTCCGGGAGTGTGGTCTTGGCCTCGAGCGCCGCGACGCTGATGGCTCCGCCGCCGGTCGACTGCAGGACGACGCGGGCGACGTTGAGATTGACGTTGCTGCCGACGCCCTTCCAGGCGACATGGAGCCGCCCGTCGTGCACGGCCAGGGACGGCCCATGGCTGCTCTTGTCCGAAAGGACGGCCTTCCCGCCGAAGGTCCAGCCGTCGTCCTCGGAGAGTGCGAGATTCAGCTGCCCGTTGCCAGAACCTCGCCAGCCCAGGACGAGCCGCCCGTCATGCGAGGCGAGGGCGGGTGCGGCGTCGCTGGTCTCCCCGACGACCACCTTCTCCTCGATGCCGTCCCAGACGACCCCGCCGACGCCGAGGGTCACCTTCACCTTGGCCACGTTGAGCTTCTGGTTGCCCTCACCGACCCAGGCGAGGACGAACCGCCCATTGTGTGCGGTGAGCGCCGGGGACAGGGCGCTGGTCTCCGAGAGCGTGACGGGCCAGGAGAAGGAGCGGCCGTCATCGAAGGAGAAGGCGAAGTTCAGCTTGTGATTGCCTACGCCCTTCCACGCCAGCACGAGCCGACCGCTCTGCGAGGCGATCGCCGGCGCGACGTCGGTGGTGAACGAGCCGGTCATGACCCGACCCACACCCTCGACGCCGTCGATACCCAGCTGGGTCGTGGTCAGCACCCTGGCGACGTTGATGCGGTCGTTGCCCGAGCCTTTCCACGCCGCCATCAGGCGGCTCTCCTGGTTCCGGTCCTCGTGGGCACACACCGCCAGGGCGTGGGACGTCGTGTGCTCGAGCACGGTCTTCTTCTCGGCCGGCCGCAGGTTCGCGCCGGCGATGATTCGCCGGTGTACGCCGAGATTGACCGACGACGGCCGCTCGGCCACCGGTTCGTCTGGATCGTCACCGTAGGGATCGCTCTCGAGGTCCGGCCAGGGCTCAAAGCGGACGAGGTCGGCGTAGTCCACCTCGGCTCGGGTGGGGATGAGTGTCGTCGCCTGGGCCCGCGAGGTCTGCAACCAGCTGTTGAGCGGGCCGACGTCGTACTCGTCGTAGCCGTAGCCGCTGTTGAGGAAGTTGCCGCCGGCCGACAACGTGAAGGACGGCGACCGGTAGTAGATCTCGACACCTCCGTCTGCCTGATCCGGGGAGGCTGTGAGGCGCGGGCGCAAGCCGTGCGAGAACCGATGGAGGGCCGGTGGCGTGGAGGAGTCCAGGGCGATCAGGTAGGCCTCGGGGGGCGGCCGATAGCTGCTAGTGGCCGCGATGAGGGCTGTGGCGCCGGCCAGGGTCTCCGGCATCCGAGCGGGCTTGCCCGCTGCGTCGATGAAGCCCGTGTAGGCCGCGAATACCCCGGTGATCGGGTCGCCGAACGTCGAGAACAGGTCGTTGTGGTTGTTCGCGACATGGTTGATCCGGTGCTGCTGACGCCGGAAGGGGCTGACGCGACGCCCCCGGCTGCTCGAGACGGCGTACTTCATCATCGTGTAGTCGAGCAGGATCCGGGCCGCCGTCCGGACGAACTCGTCGCGTGCGAACTCGACGAGGTTGAAGAGCGGGTGCAGCGCGAGACGCGCGTAGGGGCGGGAGTTGAACTCCAGGAAGTCGTGCTTGGCGATCACCTGTAGATATCCCAGGAGCCAGTCACGCAGGCCGTTCGCCGCGTTGTCGTGCTCTGAGTCACCGCTGCCGCGTTCAACGAGGAGCTGGTTGAACAGGTAGCGACTGCTCTCGATCATCAGGAGATGGTTCTCCGTCTCCGGGACGTCCTTGTCCAGCAGGACGACCGTGTCGAAGACCGGGTCCTTCACCAGCGGCGCCTCGTAGATCTCGGTCTCCGGACGATGGCCGCCCACCAGGTGACCCGGAACAAGAGTGCCGGCGATGAAGTCGAGATCGCTCGCGCTCAACAGCTGTCGGTAGCGGTAGGTGGCGGTCATCAGACCCTTGAGCGCCATGTCGTAGTCGCGCTTTGTCCCGACCCGCCCGTCGCCAGGGGTCCAGGTGTGCAGCACCTTCGAGACCAGGGTCCTGCTCGGCTCCGGGGACTTCTCGGCCTTGAAGGCGGCGTCCTGACCAGCAGCGTGGAGATGAGCTATGAGCGCGAACGACGCGTCCTCGTCGAACCTCCGCGTCTCACCCTTGCGTGCGACGAAATTCTCGAGGGGATGGGTGTACGCGTAGAAGCGGGCGATCCCGTTGGCCCGCGCCCGGTGGCTGGCGAACGCGCCGCCGGGCGTCGCATCCAGTGCAACGGGATCGAGGTACCCGTCCTGAGGAGAAGTCATGAACAGCCTTGCCGGTGATCGGTATCAGGGTGCCTTCGACGGACCGCCGTGAAGCGCGGAGTTGGCCATGGGGCGAGTCCCGAGATGCCGCACTATCGAGAGCCGCGCGATGGTCTTGTGAGTCCAACCGCTACGAGCGCGTCTGCGCTCGTCACTACTCTGCTCCGCCATGTGCGTGCCGTCGAGCGAAATTCGCGTCGGTACCTGGAACGTCGAGGACGCGCGCGGCGCCGAGAAGAACCAGCGGCGGCTCGACCTGCTGGTCTGCCAGGCGACAGATGTGTGGGTGCTGACCGAGACCCACGACGACCTGGGCTGTCAGCGAGCCTCGAGGCCATTCACTCGGAGCAGCGGTACGTGACGCCGGGTAGCCAATGGACGACGATCTGGACATCGCTGCCGGTGATCGAACGCCTGCCGACCGCCGACCCGCAACGGTGTGTCGCGGCTCGGCTCGACACTGGTGACGCAGGCGATTTGGTCGTGTTCGGGACCGTGCTGCCGTGGAACGGTGACGTCGGGCCGGCCGAGGACCAACAGGGCAGGGGCTGGGACGAGTTTGATCGGATCGTGTCCGACGAAGGCCGCGAGTGGGCGCGCCTCCGGAAGCGCTTCCCCGAGGCAACCCTCGTGGTCGCGGGAGCCCTGAACCAAGACCTCGGCTGCCGGCACTACTCGCGGGGCTTCGTTCCCCGACCAGCACGTGCGTCGCCAGACGCGCCGCCGTATTCTCAGTCCACATATTCGAACATATGCTTGATTAATGTGCCATACCGTGCTTGACTGGACGCACGATGACCATCACCGCACTCCCCCCGTCTGGCGCTGCACCCGGCGCCGCTGGGGTGCTGCCCACACTGGCGGCGGCCGTTGACGCGGTCGACGTGCTGCGGACCTCGATCTGGGAGCGGGTGCCGACCGCGGTACTGGGACAGGCCACCGCCGGGCTCGCGCAGCTCCAGGCCCAGGTCGCTGCGCTGCGGTTGGGACTGCTGGCCGAGGCCGACCGGCGTCGGGTCGCCGACCAGACCGCCGACACCGGCACCGACGCATGGGCTGCCACGCTGACCGGCGACACCCGAGAGGTGATCCGCGGCGGCCTGCTGATCGCCCAGGACCTGAACGACCACTTCCACTACACCCGAGACGCCTTCGCCGCCGGCCAGCTCAACCTGGCCCAGGTCCGGGTCATCGTCCGGGCCGCCCGCCAGGCGCCACCGGAGGCCACCGCCTCGCAGCTCACGCAGGCCGAACAGTGGCTGGTCGACCAGGCCACCGGCGCCGGGACCAGGTCAGGCCGGGGGATCGACGCCAAACGGCTGCGGCAGACCGCGCGCCGGATGTTCGCCCGCATCGACCTCGACCTCGCCCACCGACACGAGGCGATCCTGCTGGGCCGCGAGTCCCGCACCGCCGAGGCCCTGACCTACCTCCAAGTGGACTTCACCGGCGACGGGCGGGCCACCGGCAGGTTCGACATCCCGGAGCTGCACGGCCACCTGCTGGCGCAGTGGCTCGGCCGCCGCACCGCGCCGCGGCGCCTGAGCCGCGATCCGAGTGGTGAGACCGTCGTGGACCCGACCGTGGGCAACCGCAACGTCTACGAGCTGCGCGGGCAAGCGTTCTGCGAGCTCCTCGAGCACCTCCCCACCGACGGGTACGCCGCCAACGGGGTCACGATGCTGATCACCATGGAGCTCGACCGGCTCCGCGACGGCCTCGGCGCGGCCCGCCTCGACACCGGCGTGGCCATCGGCGCCGGGGAGGCCCGCCGCCTGGCCTGCAACGCCGGCCTGATCCCGATCGTCCTGGACGGCGCCTCCCGCCCGCTCGACCTCGGCCGCACCAAACGCCTGGCCACCGACGCCCAACGCAGAGCACTCGCCACCGTCCACGACACCTGCGGCATCGACGGCTGCGAACGCCCCTTCGCCTGGACCGAGATCCACCACCTCAACCCCTGGTCACTCGGCGGACGCACCAACCTCAACGACCTCATCCCCCTCTGCGGCCACCACCACCGCCGCGCCCACGACCACCGATACGACCTCCGCCGACATCCCGACAACGGCTGGCGCTTCCACACCCGCAGATAGGAGCTGGCAAATGGGAGCTCCTTGACCAGCAGCCGAAGCAGACCCTCGTCACTCGGAGCGCGACGGCACGTTGACTCATGGTTCCTGCGCTGTTCACACAGGTGCGGCTACTCCGCTGCCACCAGGGGGCGCCAGGTTCCATCGACCGAGATGCCCGCTGCCGCTGCGATCCGGTCCCGGGAGGCCAGCAGTCGGGCCTGCAGTGTCGGCAGATCGACGCCAACCAGGCGGCCGTTCCGCTTGACCACCTCGCCGGCGACCAGAACCGTGTCGACCAGGCCGGGGTGGCCTGCCGAGACGATGCTGCCGGCGGGGTCGGTGACCGGGAAGATGGTCGGGTCGTCGGTGCGGATCAGGATGACGTCGCCGGCCTTGCCGGGCGTGAGGCTGCCGGTCGTGGCACCGAGACCACAGGACGCGGCAGCGTCGACCGTCACGAACTCCAGCAGGGTCCGGGAGTCCAAGCCACCGTCGAGACCCCGTTGAACGGCGAAGGCGGTCCTCATCGTGGAGAACAGGTCACCCCCCGCGGCAGGCGCGTCGTCCATGGACAGGGTCGGGCGCAAACCGGCTGCCAGCACCCGTCCGGTCTCGGGCCAACCGAAGCCCATCTTCGACTCGACATCCGGACTGATCGACACCGAGCTGCCGGCATCGGCGAGCATCCGCAGCTCGTCGTCGCCGATCCCGTTGGCGTGCACGAACGTCGTGGTCCCGGACAACAGGCCATGCGCCCGGAGCTCCGCGATCGGCCGGCCGCCCGAGAGGCCATCGACGTGCACACTCGTCCGCAAACCGAGCTCGTCGGCCAACCTCACGTCTTCAGCGACACTGTCCATCGTTGCCTCGCCAGGACCCCGCAGTCCCAGCGCCATCGTGACGAGTCCGGTGTCGGCCACAGCGGATCGGACGCGGCGGACCTCGGCACCGATGCGGTCGGTAGTGCGGTATCCCGCGCCGTGGCAGAAGATCGATCGTCCCGGTGCGTCGCGGAGACCCGACAGAGCGGCATCAGCGTGGTCGGGGCTCAGCGCGGCGTGGAACCAGTCGAGCATGGTCGTCACACCGCTGTGGAGGGCCTCGAGCCGCCCGAACAGGTTGCTCAGGTAGACGTCCTCGGGCCGGTACTGCGGCTTGAGAGTGCCGTGCATCCCCACGACATAGTCGTCGAAGGTCCAGTCGGCGCCGATGCCGCGGAACGTCGTCTGCCAGGTGTGTCGGTGGTTGTCGACGAAGCCGGGCATCACGATCCGGTCGGCTGCGTCGATCACCTCGGCGTCGGTCACGTTGATCCGGTCGGCCACTGCGGTGATGACGCCGTCAATGATCAGGACATCGCCGCGGGCTAAGTCGCCGACCGCAGGATCCAAACTGAGGATGCGACCACCGGTGATCAGAGTCTTCATGACGTGAGCGCCCTTCCGTGTCAGGCGGTGGCGTCAGCGGCGGCGAGGACGTCGGCGATGAGGTCGTCGGTGTCCTCGGTACCTGCGGCCAAACGGACCAGACCGAGCGGGACCCCCGAGTCCGCAAGCTGTGCCTCGCTGAGCATGCCTCGCCACATGGCTGCCGGGTGCACGGCCAGCGACTCGACGCCGCCCAGGCTCGCGGACCTCCGCGCATACTGGAGCCGCCCGAGGAACGCGTCAGCCGATTCGTAGCCTCCGGCCATCTCCACGGCCAGGACACCGCCGAAGCCGCTCATCTGGCGCGCCGCCAAGGCGTGCTGCGGGTGGGTCTCAAGGCCGGGATAGTGCACTCGGGTGACCGAGGGGTGGCAGGCGAGTGCCTCGGCGAGCGCTCGGCCGTTGGCGTTGTGCCGCGGCACCCGCAGCGGCAGGGTCCGCAGACCGCGCAACAGCAGCCAGGCGTCGATCGGGCCGAGCACGGCGCCGGTGAGCAGCGCAACGTCCCAGATGCGGTCCAGGGTCTCCGCTGGCCCGGCCACGACTCCGGCCGACACGTCGGAGTGGCCGTTGAGGTACTTGGTCGCGCTGTGCCAGACGAGATCGACGCCGTACTCCGCCGGGCGCTGGTTCAGAGGCGTGGCGAAGGTGTTGTCGGCCATGGTCAGGACGTCGTGGGCTCGGGCCAGCTCCACCACCGCGGTCAGGTCCGTGATCTGCAGCAGCGGGTTGCTCGGCGTCTCGAGCAGCACCAGGCGGGTCTGCGGGGTCAGCGCACGCGCGAACGCCTCCGTGTCGGTCTGATCGACCTGAGTGACCGACACCCCCAGGCGCGGCAGCAGGTTCATCAGCACCGACGCGGTCCCCCCGTAGGTGGACCTCTGCCCGATCACGTGGTCACCGGCGGACACCAGGCCCAGCACCGACGTGGTGAGCGCGGCCATCCCGGATGCGGTGACCATCGCCGCCTCGGTGCCCTCCAACGCCGCCACCACCGCCGCGACCTGCGCGTGGTTCGGGTTGCCGTACCGGGTGTAGAAGTCGTGGCCGCGAGGTTCAGTGGCTACCCGGGCAAACGACTCCGAGTCTTCGGCTGCGAACGCCGCCGTCTGGTGGATGGGCCGAGCCACATCACTACTGGGATGAACATCCCGATCTGCGTGCACGGCCACTGTGCTGGATCCCGGCATGGCATCCCTTCCGTCGACAACCTCACACCGGCGCCAGCGTGGCGCACTGTCTCGCGGATGCCGACGAGTCGCCGCAACTTTGGTTGGAAGTAGCGCCACCAACACGGTCGATTGATGTGGTAGCTGAGTTCAAAGCGCAATAATCTGCTACATGGACGAGGTGGACCGAGCAATCCTGGAGGCGCTGGAGAAGCACGGCCGGATCAGCAATGCCGACCTCGCCGCCCAGGTCGGCCTGTCCCCGTCCCCCTGCCTACGGCGAATGCGTCGCCTGGAGGCGACCGGGGTCATCCGCGGCTACCGCGCACTGATCGATCCGGCAGCAATGGGCCGTAGCCTGCGAGTCTTTGCCGGCGTCCGACTGGTACGGCACGGCCGCTCAGAGGTCGTCGCATTCGAGCATGCGGTGATCGACCTCTCCGAAGTGGTGGCCTGCCACCACGTGACCGGCAACTACGACTACCTGCTCCATGTCGAGGTCCCCGACCTTCCGGCCTATGAGCGCTTCCATGCCGGTCGCCTGGCCGGTCTGCCCAACGTGGCCGCCGTCACGAGCTACGTCACCATGAAGACTCTCCCGGCCGGACGCGAGAACTAGTCATGGGCACCGGCGGGCGCGAGATCGAGCGCAAGTACGACGTCGACGATGTCGCGTCGATCCCTGACCTCAGCGACCTGCCCGGGGTGAGCCTGTTCTCCGAACCCGTGCTGCACCACCTCGAGGCGGCATACTTCGACACGCCGGACCTCGATCTCGCCCGCAACGCCATCACGCTGCGGCGTCGGACCGGGGGGGACGACGAGGGATGGCACCTCAAGCTGCCGCAAGACGACGATCGCTACGAGGTCCACGCCCCCCTCAGCCACGGGGTCTCGCTGCCACCGGCCGCGCTCCGCCGGATCGTCCACGGAGTGGTGCGCGACGCCGACCTGATCCGCGTGGTCACGCTGAACACCGAGCGCCAGGTCCGATCAGTGCATGGCGACGACGGTGCGCTCCTCGCCCTGGTCTGCGACGACAAGGTGTCGGCGGTCCACCACGACCCCGACAGCGCACGCACCCAGGCATGGCGCGAGTGGGAGGTCGAGCTCCACCACGGCCGCAGGCGGTTCGCCCAGCGCGCGGACGCGCGGCTGCGAGCTGCCGGAGCGCGCCCTGCCGATCACCCGTCAAAGCTGGCCAAGGCGCTCGGGCTGCCCCCGGCGCGTCGGACGAAGAAGGTGAAGACACGCAAGCAGCTCTCGGAACACGAGCTGCTGCATCGACGGCTCGCCGACCTGGTCGCGGAGATGGTGCGCCTGGACCCGCTGGTGCGCGCGGATGCCGCAGACGCATTGCACCAGATGCGGGTCGCCAGCCGACGGCTGCGCGCCACCCTCGCGACGTTCGCGAGGAGCTTCGAGGACCAGGCGGTCGACAGCGTGCGGACGGACTTGAAGTGGCTGATCGAGGTGCTGGGTGCTCCGCGGGACCTCGAAGTGTTGCGCACCCGGCTCGGCGTCCTGGTCGCGGCGCAACCGCGGCACCTGGTGCGCGGAAGATCCGATGAGTGGCTCGACAGCCAGCTGGGTGCCGCGCACCGCTCGGCGCGCCGGCAGGCGGCCGCGGCGATGGCCTCAGACCGGTACCTCCACCTGATCGACACGTTGCACGGGTGGTCCCTGACTCCGAGGTGGGCGGAGCGCACGAACCGCCCCGCGCGGGACCGCTCGACCCGCACCCTCCACCGGGAGCGGAAGCGACTCGCCAGCGCGGTGGCGACCGCCGGTGCCGGGCGCGGCACCACAGATCATGCCGAGCTGCTCCACGACGTGCGCAAGGCTGCCAAAAGGACGCGGTACGCGGCCGAGACCCTGCAACCGATCCTCGGCAGAGAGGCCAGCGACCTCGCCGCAGCCTGCTCGACTATCCAGGACGCCCTCGGTGCCCATCACGACGCGGTCATCGCGGCCGCGCGACTGCTCGACCTGGCCGACTCCGCTCGCGCCAACGGCCGGGACACGTTCACGTACGGCGTGCTCTACTCCCGCCTGGAGCGCGAGGCCGAGGTCCACGAACGCGAGTTCCTCCGAACCTGGAAGAAGGTCGCCAAGGCACGTCCGGCTTCGCAGCGCCGATGACGCGTCCCGGATTGCCGTCAGCCGGTCCTGGCTCACCGCACCGAACGCAGCTGACGGGGACCACCGTCACCGGGTCCCTCGACCGCAGCCAGCCGCAGCTTGGCGTCCACCAGCTCGCACCCGGTGGCCCCGACCATCACCGGGTTGAGGTCGAGCTCAGCTATCTCCGGCACCTCGGCAGCCAGTCGGCCCACGTCGACCACGAGCTGCTCCAGTGCCGTGACGTCGGCGCCTTCTGCCCCGCGATAGCCCTCCAGCAGGGGCCAGATGCGCAGCCCGCGCACCACCCGCGCCGCATCGGTGCTGGTCACGGGAGGCATGAGGAAGACGCGGTCGTCCCACACCTCGGTCGCGACCCCACCGGCGGCGACCATCACCAACGGACCGAACACCGGGTCCCGGACGACCCCCAACGCGAGCTCGGTCCCACTGGCCATGGGCTGCACCAACGCGCTCACCCTTTGGCCTCCGAGCTCTTGCCGGAACTCACCGAACGCCTCGACGACCTCGGTCTCACTCGCCAGCCCCACCCGCACGAGCCGACGCTCCGTCTTGTGCACCACCTCACCGTCGGCCACCTTCATCGCGACCGGGAAGCCGAGTCGGGCCGCGGCGTCCGCCGCGGTTGCCGGCGAGTCGACGAGCTCGCCACTTGGCCGCAGACCGTATGCGGAGAGCAGTCGACCGACCTCTTCGAAGCCGAGGAACGACGAGATGTTCGTCGCCTCGGTCGCGTGCTCGGTGATCAGCCGTTGCGCGATGCCGCGCACCTCACCGACCAGAGCCGGTGGGGAGGTCTCGGCCTCGGCTCGCGGAGTGCTACGCCAAGCGGCGTAGCGGACGGCTCTTGAGAGCGCACGGATGGCGGCACCGGCCGACCTGTACGTCGCCAGGACCGCGGAGACCTCGGGCGGTACGTCCAGCTCGCCCAGGGGAACGAGAAGGACGGGCACGTCCGGGTGGGCCGCACACGTCTCCGCCAACACCGACAGCGCCGTCGCGGTGTCGGTGACGCCGGTCGCGACCAGGATCACCAGCAACGCGTCCACCTCATGGGAGCCGAGGATCTCCTCGGCGATGGCGGCGATGCCGTGAGGGTCGGCGCCGGCGCCGGCGTCCACGGGGTTGTCGACTCCGAGGGTCCCGCTCACCAGCGGGGCGATCCGGGCCGCCACCTGAGCGGAGAATGCCGGCACCTGCAGGCGCCAGGCGTCGGCCGCGTCGGCGGCGAGGACGCCCATGCCCCCGGCGTTCGAGAGCACGCCGAGGCGCGGTCCGCGCGGCAGTGGCTGACTGGTGAGCAGCAGGGCGGCCTCGGCCATGTCCTCGGCTCCATCGCAGCCGATGACCCCGGCCTGGGCGAAGAGGGTCTCCACGCCCACCGAGGGAGTGGCCGACGCGGCGGTGTGCGAGGCGCCGGCACGACGTCCGCCCGCCGACCGACCGCCGACCACGGCGAGCAGCGGCTTCTGCTCGGCGAACGCGCGGGCGATGCGCGCGAACTTGCGCGCGTTGCCGAACGATTCCAGGTAGAGCGCCGCCGCCGACACACGCGGGTCGTCGCGCCAGGCCATGAGCAGGTCGTTGCTGGTGACGTCGGCCTTGTTGCCGAGGGAAACGAAGGTCCCGATGCCCAGGCGCATCTGGGTGGCGAGATCCATGAGCACGATCCCGACACCGCCGGACTGGCTCGCGACGGCGAGACCGCCCGGCGGAGGCATGGTGTCGTAGAACGTGGCGTTGAGTCGCGTCACGTCATCGTCCACCAGGAGGCCGAGACAGTTCGGTCCGACCAGCCGCAGGCTGTGGGCGCGGGCCAGCGCCGCCATCGCGTGTTGCAGCGCCGCACCTTCGTTGCCGAGCTCCCCGAAGCCGGAGGTGATGACGACGGCGGAACGTGCGCGGGCAGTGACCGCGTCGCGCACGGTCGAGAGGGCTGCCTCGGCAGGAACGGCCACGATCACGAGGTCCAGACGTTCGGGGACATCGACCAGAGTCGGGTACGCCGTGGTGTCGCCGACCTCGGTGGCGCTCGGATGGACCGCGTACAAGCGACCGGCGTAGCCCCCGGCGCGGATGTTCCTCAGCACGGTGCGTCCCACTCCGGACCCGTCCCGCCGGAGGCCGACCACAGCCACGCTGGCGGGGTGCAGCAGAGGTTCGAGTGACAGAGCTTCGCTGTGCCGCTCCCGGGCGTCGGCGGCAGCCTGGAATCTAGGCGTGGTTCCGGTGTCCAGCTCGACGGTGACCAGGCCCTGGTCAGCGCGACGTGCCACCTCGAAGCCGGCGTCGAGGAACACCCCGAGCATCGCGCGGTTCTCCATGAGGACGTCGGCCACGAAGCAACAGATGTCGCGCCCTCGCGCGCCGGCGGCCAGGTGCTCCAACAGCAGGCTGCCGAGCCCGCGACCGGCCAGGGCGTCGTCAACGAGGAACGCGACCTCTTCTGTCGTCGCATCGACAGGCTCGGCGGTTGCCAGCGCCACGACCGATCCGTCGACGAGGGCGACGAGGGCGGTCGTCGTCGGGCTGTTCTCCAGGTGTCTGACATAGGCGTCGGCCGCGTTGCGGCCAACGGAGAAGAAGCGACGGAACAGCGACTCCTCCGATGCGCGGTCATGCAGGGACCGAACGGCTGCATGGTCGTCGACGCCGAGTGGCCTGACGATGGCCACGGTGCCGTCGGCGAGCAGCACGTCCGCCGCAGTCGTCGAGGCCATGTCAGGCAACCGTGATCGCCTGAAGCGTGTTGAGGTCCCCAGCATCGCCGGGACCAGCGTCGCGTCGCACCTGGGTGCCTGCCATCCCGCTGATCACGTCGGTGGCTTCACTCAAGGACCCGATGGCGGCATGGCCGCCGGTCTCGCGCACGAAACGGCAGGCGGCCGCGACCTTCGGTCCCATGGAGCCGTCGGGGAAGGTCAGCTCGGTCAGCTCGGCCACGGTCACCGTGCCCAAAGGCCGCTGCGACGGCGCCCCGAAGTCCCGCATGACCGCCGGCACATCGGTCAGCAGCACCAGCAGATCTGCACCGATCGCGGCCGCGACGAGGCCGGCGACGTAGTCCTTGTCGACCACCGCTTCGACGCCTGCTAGCCGTCCGGAGCCGTCGCCTTGCTCGACGACCGGCACACCGCCACCGCCTGCCAGCAGGACGGTGGTGCCGTGACTCAGCAGGAGCTCGGCGGTCGCGATCTCGACGACCCGCTCGGGCACCGGGGATGCGACGACTCGGCGCCACCCGGCACCGTCGGCTCCCACGGTCCAGTCGTTCTCGCGTGCGAGCGCTCGGGCCTGGTGCTCGTCGTAGAGGCTTCCCACGAACTTGGTGGGGTCCTCGAACGCGGGATCGTCTGCCGAGACCACCGTCTGGGTCACCAGCGTGACCACCGGGGTGGCGAGGCCAGCGTTGGCCAAGGCCTGCTGGAGCCAGTAGCCGATCACCCCTTGGGTCTCCGCGACGAGATCGCTGAAGGGGTAGGAGCGCGAAAGAGAGGTGTCTGCTGCGCTCTCCAGCGCCAGCATCCCCACCTGCGGGCCGTTGCCGTGGACCAGCACCAGCTCGTGGTCGGTCGCCGCCTTGGCCAGCGCGGGGGCTGCCTCTCGCACGTGCTCGACCTGGATGGCGGAGTCTGGCTGCTCTCCGCGTCTCAACAACGCATTGCCGCCGAGGGCGACCACGACTCTCACGCGTGGGCCATCGGATGACCCAGGGTGGCGACCATGACGGCCTTGATCGTGTGCATGCGGTTCTCGGCCTGGTCAAAGACGATCGACCGATCCGATTCGAAGACCTCGTCGGTGACCTCGAGGGCGGTGAGACCTGTCTGTGCGTAGAGCTCCTCGCCGACCTCGGTCTGCCGGTCGTGGAACGCCGGAAGGCAGTGCATGAACTTCACTGCCGGGTTGCCAGTGAGAGCGAGTAGGTCGCTGGTGACCTGATAGGGCATCAGCAGGTCGATACGTTCGGCCCACGCCTGGACCGGCTCGCCCATCGAGACCCACACGTCGGTGTAGATGAAGTCGACTCCGGCGACACCGGCGGCCACGTCGCTGGTGCAGGTGATGCGCGCTGCTGTGGACTCCGCGATGCGCTCGGCAGCCTTGACGACGTCGGCGGGGTTGCCCAACGAGTCCGGTGCCACCATCCGGACGTCCATGCCGAGCATGGCGCCGGCGACCAGCAGCGAGTTCGCCGTGTTGTCGCGGGCGTCGCCGACAAAGGCGAAGGAGATCTCGTCGTCCGGTTTGGCCACGTGCTCGCGCATCGTCAGCATGTCGCACAGTGACTGGGTCGGGTGCCACTGGTCCGTGAGGCCGTTCCAGACGGGTACGCCCGCGAACATCCCGAGCGTCTCTGCTGTGGTCTGACTGAATCCGCGGTACTCGATGGCGTCGTACATCCGGCCGAGCACGCGAGCGGTGTCCGCGGCGGATTCCTTGTGTCCGAGGTGAGAACCGGTGGGGTCGAGGTAGGTGACATGAGCGCCCTGGTCGTGGGCAGCGACCTCGAAGGCGCAGCGGGTGCGGGTCGATGCCTTCTCAAAGATCAGGGCGACGTTCTTGCCGCGCAGACGCTGGTCCTCGGTCCCGTTCTTCTTGGCCGCCTTGAGACGTGCGGCGGACGCCAGCAGCGACCGCCATTCGTCGGGGGTGAAGTCGAGCTCCTTGAGGAAGCTCCGTCCACTCAGGTCGTGATGGGTCATCCGAGCACTGCCTCTCGTTCGATAGGGCACGTCATGCACCTGGGTCCGCCGCGGCCGCGGCCGAGCTCCTCACCGACGACGGGGTGCACGGTCAGGCCTTGGTCGGTGAGGTACTGGTTGGTCGCGGTGTTCCGCTCATAGCCGAGGATCGAGCCCGGCGCCAGAGCCAGGAAGTTGTTGCCGTCGTCCCACTGCTCGCGCTGGGCGCCCATCGAGTCGATGGGTGTGGACAGCACGCGCAGGTGAGCCACGTCGGCAAGGCCGAGCACATCGGCGACCACCGGGAAGAGCTCGCTGTTCTCCTCGAGCTTGAAGTCACCGCCGTCGCCGACGCGGGTGAGGGTGAACGAGCGGAGCTTGGCCGGCAGCAACGGGTAGACGCAGAACGCGTCTCGGTCGATCATCGTCATCACGGTGTCGAGGTGCATGAAGGCACGCTCCCGCGGCAGCTCGACGACGATCACGGTGTCGGTCGCGCCGGCCGCGAAGAGGCTGCGGGAGAGGATCTCGATGCCTTGGGGGGTCGAGCGCTCCCCCATCCCGATCATGACGGCGCGGTTGCCGATGACGGTGATGTCGCCGCCTTCGATGGTTGCGGACTCGTGGGCCTGTGAGTCGTTGCCGTAGAGGAAGTCGACGGATGCGTCGCGGAACATCGGGTGGAAGTTGTAGACCACCCGGGAGTTGATGGTCTCCCTCTGTCGCGCCGGCTTGGCCATCGGGTTCACGGAGACGCTGTTGTAGACCCAGGCGGTGTTGTCGCGCTGGAACAGGTGGTTGGGCAGCGGCCTGAGCAGGAAGTCGTCGGGAGACAGGTAGTCCATCAGCAGGCTGGGCATGTGCAGCTGCGAGGCCACGTCCCGCTTCAGGACCCCACCGATCAGCAGCTCAGCGAGGGTCTCAGCCGGAGTCGAAGCGACGAGTTCGTCGAGCGGCGCGTCCAGGGCGGGGCCGAAGCGCGTGGCCGTCGTCAGTCGTTCCTGGAGGAACTCGCGGGCTCCGGGCTGGTCCAGCGCCTCGGTGAGGAGCGTGGCGAAGTGGTGGACCACGACCCCGTGTGACTCGAGCTGGGCGACGAACGCGTCGTGCTCCTCGCGGGCCCGGTCGGCCCACATCACGTCGTCGAAGAGGAGCTCGGCGACGTTGCCCGGCGTCAACCGGCTCAGCTCGAGACCGGGCCTGTGCACGATCACCTGTTTGAGCAGTCCGACCTCGGAGTCGACGTGGAAGGCCGAGGTCGCGCTCATCGGTGGCTCGTCGTGGGGGCAGGGACCGGCTCGGGCAGCAAGGGCGGCGGCGTCATGGTCGAGCGCATCGCCAGATAGACCGGGATGCCCACGACCGACGCGCCACCCGCCATGAGGAACGGACCCCACACGACGTACCAGGAGTCCCCGGTGTTGCGGGAGTAGTAGATGAAGGCGGCCGACAGGACCAGCGCCACCACGGCGACGGACAGGTCCAGCGCCAGACGGGGAGTGTGGCCGCGTTGGTGGTCCTTCCAACGCCACGTGAGCTGCGCCAGTGCGGAGAACCCGTAGGGGATCGCCGAGGTGATGCCGGTCATCAGGACGAGGGTGGTGAACACGGTGGCGCCGCTGGTGCCGAGGTAGCTGATCGCCACGGCCAGCGAGGCCAGGCCTGTCGACACGACGATCCCGAAGGCCGGAACGCCACGCGAGGACAGCTGGGCGAAGCGTCGTGGGAACAGGCCGTCCTTCGCGGCGGCGAGCGGCATCTCGGCGACGATCATGGTCCAGCCGTTGAGGGCGCCGATGCCCGAGACGATGACGGCCAGGGCCACCAGCGTCCCGGCCCACGAACCGGTGCCGACGATGGCGTCCGCAGCGGCCGAGTACGACGCCTTGTTGTCGTCCAGAGCCAGCGCGCTGGCCGGGAGGATGCCGAAGACGGCGACCAGGGAGAGCATGTAGACCACTCCGCTGGCGAGCGTGCCGTAGATCGTGGAGCGGCCGATGTTGCGGGCCGGGTCGCGAACCTTGGCGGCGGCCACCGAAGCGGTCTCGACGCCGAGGTAGCTGAACAGACAGATCGCCATCGCTCCGCCGATGGCCGAGATGTTGCTGTCTCCGCTGATGTTCCAGGGAGTGAAGTTCGTCTTGGAGATGAAGAACAGGCCGACGCTGGACATCAGGACCAGCGGGACGAACTTGAGCACCGTGGTCCAGAGCTGGAAGACGCCCATGTTGCGGACTCCCGAGAGGTTGACCGCGGCTGGGACCCAGAGACCGACGAGCGCGATGAGAATGGACCAACCTCGAGCGCCACCCTCGTTGACGAACGTCTCGACGTAGAACACCCAGCCGACGGCGATCGCGGCGTTGCCGGCCCAGGCCGTGATCCAGTAGGACCAGGCGTTGCTGAACCCGAGGCCGTTGCCGAAGGCGGTGCGGGCGTAGGCGTAGGGGCCACCGGCTGCGGGCAGCCGTCGTGACATCACTGCGAACATCAAGGCCAGCGAGATCGCACCTATGGTCGCAATGGCCATCGCGAACAAGCTGATGGGCCCGTAGGACGCGACCGCGTACGGAAGGCTGAAGATGCCGACGCCGATGATGCTGCCCATGACCAGGGCCGTCGACTGGGGTAGCCCGAGTCGGCCGGTCTCGCTGCTTGGCGTCGTGTCGGGGCGATCCTGGACCTGGGTCATGACGTCTCCTTCGGCCGGAGGGTTCCTCCGGGCAGCGTCACCACGCAACCACCCGGTCCGCCCGCTGGCTCAGAGGCGAAGGTCCCGCCCGGGCCCGATGAAGGTCATCGGGGGCGTCGGCACACCCGAAGCCGGCCCTCAGAGCCCACCGACAGGCACCGACCACTCCAGACGCGTTCGACCCGAGGACGATCTCAGGTCGAACCTCCCACCACGCGCTTCCGCGCGAAGGCGCATGTTGCGCACCCCGCTCTCGGCCAGGTCGTCAGGGAGCCCACGGCCGTCGTCGACGACGACGAGGGTGATGTCGGAACCGACCGACAGCACCACCGACACCTCGCTGGCCTCGGCGTGCCGCGCGACGTTGGACAGGGCCTCACCGAGCACTGCCACCACGTCGGGGGCCACGAGCGCGTCGATGCGGGTGCGAACCGGGCCATCAAAGGTCAACGAGGGCCTGAACGTGAGCGTGTGCGCCGCACGGTCGACCATCCGTGTCACCTCCGCCTGGATGTCGGTGGAGCCTTCCAGCGAGCCGAGGGCGAAGATCGTGCGCCGGATGTCTCGAACCGTCCCGTCGAGGTCATCGACCGCCACGTCGAGCCGAGCCTGGACTTGGGCGCGATCGTCGAGTCGGGCGGCGCCCTGGAGACTGAGGCCGACGGCGAACAGCCGCTGGATGACCAGGTCGTGGAGATCGCGTCCGATCCGGTCACGGTCCTCGAACAAGGCCAGCCGTTGCTGGGCCTCGTGAGCTCGGGTCACCTGTAGCGCGAGCGCTGCGTGTTCGGCGAACCGTGCCGGAAGGGCCGAGTCGACGGCCTCGTAGGCGTCAACATTGGCGGGGGTCCAGGCCAGAGCCAGGACACCTTCGATGCCGGCGGCACTGCGCAGCGGGACCAGGATCACGGGACCGAGCCTGGGCCAACCGAGCATTGATGCGAGGTCGAGAGCCCGTGGATCAACGGCGAGGTCCTCGATGAACATGACCTCGCCGCTGGTCACGACGTGGGCCGCCAACGACTTCTCGAAGTGCACGGCCGCCATCTCGGCCAAGTCGGTCGCGACACCGGAGACGACCTGGAGGACCAGGCCGGACGGGTCCTGCCCGGCGACGATCCAGGACACGTCAGCTCCGGCGACCTCCCTCGCCCGGTCCGCGACCGCCTGCAGGGCATCCGAGCCGGACGGCGACCCCGCGAGCAGCGACGTGATCTCGGCGGTTGCGGTCAACCAACGCTCACGACGAGTGGCCTCCTCGGACAGCCGTGCGTTCTCGATAGCCACACCAGCCGCTGCGGCCAGGGCCACCACCACGTCCTGGTCGTGCTGTGTGAAATCCCCGCCGCCCGCCTTCTCCGTGAGGTAGAGGTTGCCGAACACCCGGTTGCGAGAACGGATCGGCACCCCCAGGAACGAGTGCATGGGTGGATGCTCGGGAGGGAAGCCGTACGACGCCGGGTGCTCGGCGATATCGGGCAACCGCAGCGGCTCGGGGAGATCGATGATGAGTCCGAGCAGCCCGTGCCCACGGGGCAGGTCGCCGATCTGGGCGACCTGTTCCGCCGACATCCCCTGGTGCACGAATGTCTGCAGGCGCTTGGACGGGTCTGCTCCGGCCCGTTCATCCAACACCCCGAGGGCCGCGTACTCGGCATCGGTCAACCGGGCTGCGGTCGTGACGATCTGCGCGAGCACACCGTCCAGGCTGAGATCCGCTGTCATCACCACGACCGCGTCGAGGAGCAGCTTCTGACGCGTCTGCTCGTCGAGCGCGTTGTCCACCCGAGCCAGAACCTCACGCATGGTCTCGCCAGAGGCCGAAGCAGCCCCGGAGTCGTCGCGGTCATCTGGCACTTGGCCACGCTAGTGCCCGCGGCAGGCCAACGGCAGGACCAAGGTCCGCACGCTAGAGGATCGAGGACCCTGGCACCGAGGTGGTCCCGGCATCGACTCTGGGTTCACGGACACCGGCGAGAGGACCTCCATGGCCACCACGAACGACCTGACCCCAGGTCGCTTGGTCGACCTGTCTGAGGACCAGTGCTGGGACCTGGTCGCGGGGCTCCCCGTCGGGCGGTTGGCTTGGAGCGGACCAGAGGGGATCTCGGTGATCCCGGTCAACTACGTGACCGCCGAGCGCGGGATCACGCTCCACACGCATGCGTACTCCACGATGGCGCGCGAGGTCGACGACAGCCCAGTAGCCTTCCAGGTGGATCAGATCGACGAGGCCACCAGGTCCGGTTGGAGTGTCCTGGTCCGCGGGATCGCGCACACCTCGAACGCGGGGCTAGGAGGATCGGGCAGCCGTCCCGACGTGTGGCCCAAGGGCACCAAGGCGGTCCATCTGACCGTGGCGGTGACGTCGATCACCGGCCGCCGGGTGCTGCCGAGCTGAGTCGTGTGGCCATCAGCTCGGGTGCTTGGTCGCAAAGATCGCCGCCTGGGTCCGACTGGTCAGACCCAGCTTGCTGAGCATCGACGACACGTAGTTCTTGACGGTCTTCTCGGCGAGAAAGATGCGCTCAGCGATCTGCCGGTTGGTCAGGCCCTCACCGATCAGCTCGAGGATCTTGAGCTCCTGCTCGGTCAGCTGCTCTAGCTCCTTGTCCACAGGTGGCCCGCTGCGCACCCGTTCGAGGACCTGTGCCGTCACTGCTGGGTCGAGCATCGACTGCCCGGCGGCTACCCGCCGCACCGTGTCGACCAGGTCGGTGCCACGGACCTGCTTGAGGATGTAGCCGGCGGCGCCCGCCATGATCGCGGCAAAGAGCGCCTCGTCGTCGTCGTACGACGTCAGGATCAGCGCCTTGATGTCCGGGTCCTGAGAACGCACCTCTCGACACACGTCGATCCCTGACCCGTCCGGGAGGCGGCCGTCCAGGATCGCCACGTCGGGCCGCAGTGCAGGGATCCGTCGAACGGCCTCCTCGGCCAGCCCGGACTCGCCGACCACGACAAGATCGCCCTCGCTCTCGAGCAGCTCCTTGATGCCTCGCCGGACGATCTCGTGGTCGTCGAGCAGGAAGACCCGGATCGGGTCGGTGGCGCCCGCCGGGGTCCGGGTGGTCTCGACGACGGGGTCCGGCATGCCAGTCAACCTAGCGGTCGGCACCAGCTTGACGACCGCGCGGCGATGTTGGCCGCCGCAGTCAGGACCAAGGGCCCTACGCATCGCTTCTCACCGGACGCACAGTGGGTTGGGCAGAGGCACCACAGGGGTAGGACGACGAGAGGCGAGAATGGCGAACCCGGCATCGCCCTCACGGGTGGTGGAGCTGGCGTGCCTAGCGCCGAGTATCCACAACACCCAGCCATGGCGGTGGACCACCGACGACGCGAGCATCGAGCTCTACGCCGACCAGACAAGACGCTTGCCGGCCACCGACCCCGAGGGACGCAGCCTCGTCATCAGCTGCGGCGCGGCCCTGCACCATGCGCTGGTCGCCGCTCGTGCGCTCGGCTGGCAGCCCGCCGTGATCCGGCTTCCGGACGGCCCGGACTCCGACCTGTTCGCCCGGATCTCCCTGCGTCCGGCTGCGGCTGATGCGGCGGCGTTGGGCAGGCTCGACGCCCTCAGGCGTCGTTGCACAGACCGCCGACGTTTCACCTCCTGGCCGATCGCGGCGGAGCAGGTGCAGTTGCTTGCGGCCACGGCCGCGGTCAGTGGCGCCAGTGCCCACGTGGTGACCCTGAACGCGGACCGGGTCCAGGTCGACCTCCTGGTCAGCCGTGCGTTCGATCGCCAGCAGTTGGATCCTGCGCTGGCGCAGGAGCAGCCCGCCGGGCTCGAGTCCAGAGCCATCGACCACATCGCCGGGTCTGACGGGATCGTCGTGCTGGGCGGTGCGGCCGACGACGTACCGAGCTGGCTCGCCACCGGCGAAGGTCTCAGCGCCCTCTGGTTGGACGCGACGACGCAGGGCATCTCCGTGGTCCCGCTGAGCCAGATCGTGGAGGTGGAGGAGACCCGGCTTGCTCTGCGCTACGGGGTCCTCCGAGACACCGCTCTGCCCCATCTCCTGTTGAGGTTGGGATGGCAGCCGATCGGACGGGGCACCTTGACTCGCACCCTGCGACGACGACTCGGCGACGTGCTGGACGTCCGACCCCCCGCGGTCGCACAAGCATTGCCATGAGCGACCAGCCTTCCGTCCTCCGCCGAGTGTGACCCCGACGGCCGCGCGCCTCGGGACGAAGGTCTCCCCAGCCGAGGACCCGTGGCGGTAGCACCGGCGCGCCTCGGAGTGGACGGTGTTGGCATGACCGAGCACACCCTCCCCCGGCACGCCATCGTCGTCGGCGTCGACGGATCCCCCTCCAGCGACCGTGCGCTCGACTGGGCGATCGAGCAGGCCGCCAGCACCCACGCTCCGCTGGTGCTGGTGCACGCGATCGGCATCGCGGACTCGGCCGCCAGCACGTGGCTTGCTCAAGGGACCGCTGGCAACCCGGCGACCCTCCTGGACGCCGCGAAGGTCGAGGGCCAGCGAATTCTCGACCTGGCCGTGCGTCGGGTCACCGCCAGACTCCCCACGGCGTCGGTCAGCACCCTCATCCGTGCCCAGGATCCCCGTGAGGCCCTGCTGGAGCTCTCTGACGCGGAGCTGATCGTGCTGGGTTCACGTGGCCGCGGCCCGATCCGCAGCCTGCTCATGGGCTCGGTCAGTGCCGCCGTCTCGCGGCACGCCCTGTGCCCGGTGGTTGTCGTGCGTCCCCACAACAGAGGCGTCGTACGTCGCGGCGTGCTGGTCGGATCGGACGGCACCTCTCACTCACTGCCGGCTCTGGAGTTCGCGTTCCAGTACGCATCCATGCACCACCTCCCGTTGACGGCGATGCACTCGGAGTGGGACCTGGCCCTGGGCGCCGAGGCGTCACGGTTCGACCCGGTACTACAACCCAGTCTCGAGGACGCGCGCCTGCTGCTGTCCGAATCTCTCAGCGGGCTCGGCGAGAGGTACCCCGACGTGCATGTGTCGCGCGAGGTGACTCGAGGACTGCCGGCCCCCTGTCTGGTGCAGGAGGCCGAGCGCATGAACCTGGTCGTGGTTGGCAAGCGGACCGACCACGAGTGGTCTCCTGGAGGCCTGGCTGACGTGTCCATCAACGTCGTCGAGCATGCTCGCTGCCCCGTCGTCGTGGTCCCCGACACATGGGCCCGCCCCCTGGTGACCATCGGCCCTCACAGGGATGACGAACGACTCTGACCCGGTTCGAGCTGCCCGCACAGGCTTGGTCTTGACGAAGCACCATCAATGCAGACCGAGAAAGGTCGCCTCATGAGCAACAAGTTGTCGCAACCCCCCGAGACCAGCCCCAGCGTCGAGACAGAGACCGCCCAGGTCGTCACGCCGTTCGCCGCCCGTGCTCTCGCGGTGCTGCGGATCGGTTTCGGCCTCACGTTCCTGTGGGCCTTCTTGGACAAGCTGCTGGCCCTGGGGTTCGCCACCGGCCGCAGCGTCAACCCCGAGACTGGCGTCGAGACCGTGGACCGCTTCGGCGACGCGGCCTGGATCAACGGTGGCAGCCCCACCGAGGGCTTCCTCAAGTTCGGCGCTGATGGGCCCTTCAAGGACTTCTACAACTCGATCGCCGGCGACGCGTGGGCCAACGTGCTGTTCATGCTCGGCCTGGTTGCGATCGGCATCGCGTTGACCCTGGGTATCGGGATGCGGCTCGCCGCGGGCGCCGGCGCTCTGCTCTACGTCCTGATGTGGACCGTCGTCCTTCCCCCGGAGAACCACCCGTTCCTCGATGACCACCTGCTCGGCGCGGTCACCCTGGTCGCGCTCGCAGCTCTCAGTGCGGGCAACACCTGGGGCTTCGGCCGTCAGTGGTCGAAGACGAGCATCGTCGCGGATCAACCGATCCTTCGCTAGCAAGTCCACTGCCAGGAGCCGTCGCCCCGATCCCCCGGGGTGGCGGCTCCTGGCTCCGTGGTCCGATGCGTCGGGCCTCGTCCTTGGATCGCCCGTCGATCAGGAAGCTCAGCCGAAGACGTCCCATGAGGTGGCTTTGCCGGCCTGGTCGAGCACCGACTGCACTCCCTGCAGGGTGCACTGGGCCGGCTTGTCCGGGTTGAGCTCCTGGCCGCACTGCAGCTCGATACCGCCGCCCATGGGCTTGAGCACCGGCTCCGACATGCCGCTGAACGCCTGCGAGACCGTCGCGGAGGTCAGATCACCCTCGAGGCCCTCGACGGCGCGGGCCAGGGTCAGCACGGTCTGGAAGCCCAGAGGCGGGGCGTCCGCGGCGTTCTGAACGTCGTACTGCTCCCCGATGGCCGCAAACAGCTTGACGTCGGCGTCCTCAGGGTCCTCGGTGTTGCCACCGACGTTGATGACACCCTCGAGACCACCGGGGACGGCGGCCACGAAATCATCGGTGATCGGCGACTGGCCGATGATGACCGGGCCGGTAAAGCCGTTCTGCTTGATCGCCTTCAGGCTCCCGGCCACGAACGTCGCCGTGCCGACCGGCACGAACAGGTCGACCCCCGCATCGATCATCTGCACGATCTGCGGGGTCTGGTCAGCCGCGCTCGGCGGAATCGGGGTGAACACCAAGTCCAGACCGGCCTCCTCGAGGGGGCCTTCCAGGAGCTCCTTGACCGGCCCCGTCGCGGCCGGGACATCGATGATCGGGATACCCACCGTCTTCAGGTCGTTCTCGGCAGCGACCGTGGTGATGGCAGTGAAGGCCGCGAGCGGGTTGCTCAGGATGAACGCATTCGGGTCCTGCTCGATGTCCGGGACCGCAGAGGTGAGAACGACGAGGGGGACCCCCGACCCCTTCATCGCGGCGAACACGCTCAAGTCCTGGGCCGAGACCGGCATCAGCGCCGCGATGACCTGCTCCTCGACCATCTGCGCCCCACACGAAGTGGCCCCGGACGGGACGTTGCCGGTCTCACAGTCGACCAGCTCTATCTCGTGACCGTTGAGACCGTTCTTGTACTCGTTGAGGTACTTCACGGTCGCCCGCGCCATGTCGGCGCTCGGGTCGCCGGTCTGCCCCGCGACTCCCCCGTCGGTGACCAGACCCACCTTGACCGCCGAACCCGTCGCCTTCTGCGCCTCGCCCAGGACCGACAGGTCGGCGTCGCCACCGGACTCCTCGTCATCGGAACTGGTGCAGGCACTGGCTACGAACAACGTCGCGACGGCGGCCAGGGCAAGCGCCGAGCGAGGCGAACTCAGGACAGAAACGCGCATCAGAACCTCTATTTGAGTAGTGCTG
Organism: uncultured Actinomycetota bacterium; assembly: GCA_963802315.1. Taxonomy (GTDB): domain Bacteria; phylum Actinomycetota; class Actinomycetes; order Propionibacteriales; family Nocardioidaceae; genus Nocardioides. The sequence continues at coordinate 2,342,970 of CAWDIF010000001.1, read as the reverse complement.
GGCCGAGTCCCGCAGTTAGTGGCTTCGAGATGTTCTTCGACGCCTGCTCGCCATGCTGGTCACGGCGACGTGGCCAGTATCACGGTCTAGGTGGGGCAGCGCCACCAAGCCTTCGACCGACCTTGGAGATCCGGAAGCAGGTAGGGGACGTTTCATCACAGGACCGGCTCAGTGGTCTCGCCCGTGACGACGACACCCCCGCGGTCGGGCTTCAAGGGCGCCCGCCGCCCACACTCGCCGTGCTGGTCACGGGTGGTCATCACTCGATGTCGATGTCGATCTCTGGTCTGACCACACCGGAAGCCGAGCGCGGGTCGGTGCCTGAGGTCCCCCGCACTGGGGACCTTGGGTCCTGCCCGCGACAACCGTCGGCGCGCCAGCCTCGGCAGCATGGAGCCACTCGTCTACGACTTCGTCGATGGCAACATGGCGCAGCGCGACCTGCTCGGAGGCAAGGGTGCCAATCTCGCCGAGATGACGCGGATTGGGTTGCCGGTTCCGCCGGGCTTCACGGTCACGACTGAGGCCTGCCGTTCCTACCTGGCCGGCGGTCGCTCGCCCGCCGGCCTCGACGACCAGGTCAGTGCCCATCTCGCGACCCTCGAGGAGCGCATGCAGCGTCGTCTGGCCGACCCCCTCGATCCGCTGCTGGTCTCGGTGCGCTCCGGCGCCAGGTTCTCGATGCCCGGGATGATGGAGACCGTCCTCGATGTGGGTCTCAATGACGTCTCTGTGCTGGGCCTGGCCCGTCAGAGTGGCTCGGAGCGGTTCGCCTGGGACTCCTACCGCCGCCTCCTCCAGATGTTCGGGGCGACCGTCCTCGGCATCGATACCCATCGCTTCGCCGCCGCGCTCGACGAGCTCAAGGCGACCCGAGGGGTCACGCAGGACACCGAGTTGACCACGGATGACCTCAAGTCGTTGGTGGCGACGTATGACGAACTGGTCGAGAAGGAGGCAGGTCGCCCTTTCCCCCAGGACCCGCGCGAACAGCTCGATCTGGCCATCCTCGCGGTCTTCGACTCCTGGAACACACAACGTGCCCGGATCTACCGTCGCCAGGAACAGATCCCCGAGGACCTGGGCACCGCGGTCAACGTCCAGGCGATGGTCTTCGGCAACCGCGGATCGACTTCAGGCTCCGGGGTCTGCTTCACGCGCGACCCGGCAACCGGTCGTCGTGGCGTGTACGGCGACTACCTCTCCGACGCCCAGGGCGAGGACGTGGTGGCGGGCATCCGCAACACCGTCCCGTTGGGTGATCTCGAGCGGCTCGACCGCACCTCGTATGACCAGCTGCTGGGGGTGATGGAGACCCTTGAGCACCACTATCGCGATCTGTGCGACATCGAGTTCACCATCGAGCTCGGTCGGCTCTGGGTGCTGCAGACCCGGGTGGGGAAGCGGACGGGTGAGGCTGCCTTCCGCATTGCAGCCGACATGGTCGCAGACGGCTCCATCGACCTCGACGAAGCTCTACGCCGCGTCACAGGAACTCAGCTGGCAGGACTGATGTTCCCCCGCTTCGACCCGACCGCGGCCCGCGTCCTGATCGCCCGCGGCATGAACGCCTCGCCGGGTGCCGCCGTGGGACGTGTCGTCTTCGACTCGGCCACTGCGGTGACCTGGGCCGCGCGAGGTGAGGCCGTCATCTTGGTCCGCGACGAGACCGACGCAGACGACCTCCTTGGACTGATCGCGGCCAAGGGTGTGCTCACGAGCCGTGGAGGTCGCACCTCGCATGCCGCCGTGGTGGCTCGAGGGCTGGGGTGCACCTGCGTCTGTGGGGCCGACGACCTGGAGGTCGACACGACAGCTCGACGGCTGACGGCTCGCGGCGGTGCAAACACCCTCGTCGAGGGTGACGTGATCTCGCTCGACGGCTTCACCGGAGAGGTCTTCGCCGGGTCCGTCCCAGTGGTCGACTCCCCGGTCGTGCACTGGTTCGAGGGTGGCCCGGTCCAGGACGACCTGGTGGCGGCTGTCGCCTTGCTTACCGAGCACGCCGACCTTCGCCGCCGTCTGGATGTCCGAGCCAACGCCGACACTCCCGAAGACGCTGCCCGCGCGCGTCGTTTCGGCGCCTCCGGAATCGGTCTGTGCCGAACCGAGCACATGTTTCTCGGCGACCGTCGACAACTCGTCGAACGGATGATCCTCGCCCAGGACGACCGCAGCAGAGAGGCCGCGCTCGCTGCTCTTCTCCCTCGTCAACGCGAAGACTTCGTCGGGATCCTCACCGCGATGGATGGACTGCCTGTCACGGTCCGGTTGCTCGATCCACCGCTGCACGAGTTCCTGCCCGACCTCACCGAGTTGTCCGTCCGCGTCGCCCTGGCCGAGGCGCGGGGTTCGATCGACGACCACGACGTTCGACTGCTCGCCGGTGTGCGACGGCTGCATGAACAGAACCCGATGCTTGGGCTGCGGGGCGTCCGGCTCGGCTTGGTCGTGCCGGGGCTGTACGCGACCCAGGCCCGTGCCCTGTTCCTGGCCGCCGCTGAACGGCTCGCCGCCGGTGCCGACCCCCGCGTCGAGATCATGGTGCCGCTGGTCTCCTCGGTGCACGAGTTGGAGCTGGTCCGCGTCGAGCTCGACCAGGTGCGTGCCGAAGTCGAGGCGGAGGTGGGCATGGACCTGCCCTGCAGGATCGGCACCATGATCGAGGTGCCCCGGGCGGCCCTCACCGCTGGACGCATCGCGGCCTGCGCCGACTTCCTCTCCTTCGGGACCAACGATCTCACCCAGATGACCTGGGGTTTCTCGCGCGACGACGTCGAGGCGTCGTTCTTCTCCGAGTACCTAGACCGCGGCGTTTTCCCCATCTCGCCATTCGAGTCACTAGACGTCGAGGGCGTCGGCGCCCTGGTCCGGGGGGCGACCGAGGAGGGTCGCCGCGCCAACCCGGACCTCCACATCGGGGTCTGCGGGGAGCACGGTGGCGACCCCAGGTCGATCCACTTCTTCCACGACGTCGGACTGGACTATGTGTCCTGCTCACCGTTCCGGGTTCCGGTGGCCCGGCTCGAGGCCGGCCGGGCAGCACTCGCCGGTCAGGCATCAGGTCGGTCCCATCGCGAGGGGACCAACGACCCTGAGTCGGTGCGCGAGGCGCACGCACGCTGAGCACATCGCCTTTTGACCCGTCACGAACCGAGGAGAACATGGTGGCCACAACCAACGCACCCCCAGCGCCGACTACCAAGCCGCCGCTGAGCCGCCTCATCGAGCTCGCCGCGCGAGCCCCCAGCACCCAGCCCTGGCGCTGGCGCTGGCGCATGACTGGAGCCGGGCTCGAGCTCCACGCTGACCGCACGAGGCAGCTGGTGCTCGCCGACCCCGTCGGCCGCAATCTCGTGATCAGTTGTGGCGCGGCGCTGAATCACTTGCAGGTGGGAGCCGGCGCTCTGGGCTGGGAGACCGAAGTCGAACGGGTGCCAGACGGCCCCGACTCATCGGTGCTCGCGCGCATCCAGTTGTGTCGCGGCAAGGCGTCCGACGCGGCCGATGCCGAACTGAGCGCCATCGAGTCCCGGCGCACCGACCGCCGCAGGTTCACGTCTTGGCCGGTGCCGGACGAGCGACTCCAGCACCTTGCCAACGCCGCAGCCGCGAAAGGTGTCCACGCCACTCCTCTGATAGCCGCCTCCGAACGATTCCGGGCCGAGTTGCTGATCCTGCGAGCCCTCGAGCTCCAGTCCACCGATAGGGGTTTGGCTCACGAACAACAGGCATGGGTGCATCACAGCGCTGTCGACGGCATCCCCTCAACCGCTCTCGGCCTCGAGCCAGCGACCTGGAGCGGCGCCCGTCCCAACCGCTTCGCCACCGGGGTGACCCCGGAGAATGCCAGCGTGCTCGACGGATCGGACGGACTCATCGTCCTGTGCAGCGGGTCCGACGATGTCGCCAGTTGGCTGGCAGCAGGAGAGGGGCTCAGCGCGTTGTGGCTGATGGCCACAACCCAGGGAATCTCGGTCGTGCCGCTCAGTCAGGTCGTGGAAGTGGACGAGACCCGTCTGAACTTCAGGCGGGACGTCCTAGGTGGGATGGCCCATCCGCTCATCCTGGTCCGGATCGGCTGGCAGTCGATCAGCCGCAGCCAGCTGCCGCGCACCTTCCGTCGACCGACGCACGACATCCTGAACCTGTCGTGAACCGCCCTTGTCCCTCTGGTCACCAAGGCTGAGAGTTGCGACATCGAGAACCAACGTGCCGATCACCCCGACCACATCCCCGAGCCGACATAGAGCCGAAGGGCCCAGCCGTACCGGGGCCTTGGCCCATGGGCACGGCCGCATGCGTCGACCATGCTCGAGGCATGGCAGCAGAGCAGATACCTGCGGGCAGCATCGTGGTCGGCATTGACGGATCTTCCTGGGCGGACGAGGCCTTCGCGTGGGCGGTGGAGCAGGCGGCACTCGAGCAGCGATCACTCACGGTGGTGCACTGCGTGGAGCCCGTGGGCTACCCCAGCGTGGGCACCATGGGCGCCGCCACCGGCCTCGACTACGGCATGTTCCTGGACCAGTCGATGAAGGCCGCCCGCGCATTGCTGAACAACGCGACCGAACGCGCTCTCCAGGACCACCCCCAGCTGGCCGTGCATCAGGTGCTGAGCCACGCTGACCCCCGCAACTGCTTGCTTGACCTGTCCGAGGCTGCAGCGATGATCGTAGTCGGCTCACGAGGCCGAGGTCCGGTAGCCAGCCTGCTGCTCGGCTCCGTCAGCGTCTCGCTCTCGAAGCATGCCGCCTGTCCGATCGTCGTGCACCGGCCTCACCGTGCCGACACGCCGCGCTACGGGATCCTGGTCGGCGTCGACGGCACTGAGCGGTCTGTCCCGGCCATCGACTTCGCCTATCGGATGGCCTCGATCCGCGGAATGCCACTCACAGTCCTGCACTGCTACTGGGACGTGACACAGACTGCACATGTCGAAACCACGTCCCAGCCGGACACCACCTCCGAGCGGGCGCTGGTCTCCGAGTCGCTCGCCGGGATGCAGGAGAGGTTTCCCGAGGTCAAGGTCGAGGTACGCCTGACAGTCGGGTTCGCTGACAAGCACCTGATCACTGCGTCGGGCAACTACGACCTGCTTGTCATCGGTCACCACCCGATCCCGGCGCTCAACGACATCTTCTACGGCTCCGTGGCCCCGACGGTGATCGAGCACGCCCACGGCACCGTTGCCGTCGTGCCCTCTTCCGTAGTGGTTGCCAGTGCGGGTGAGGTGGCGATGTAGCCGACTGCTCCATGTCACGGCCCGCGCCGGGTCGACCAAGGACGACAGGGCGCGAAGGTCCCGGCCGATCAGGTCCTTCGTCCCTGACGGCGTCCGGCCGGTTCTGTTGGACTCGGTGTCATGGACACGGATGTCAAGTGTCGCGTTGTCCGCCAGTCGGCAGCACGAGGGCCGGACCCAAACACATCCACCAAGGCAGACCAATACTGGAGTACTTCATGACCACGACACCGCACGATCTTCCCGACCTCTACCTGGCTCCCGTCGTGCTCGAGCTCGACCGACGCCTCGAGGCGATGACCGGACGGGCCGTCCACCAGCTCGACATCGATGTGGCGCTGGCGACGGACCGGCAACCTATCGACGCGGAGCGCCGGTCGGCCTTGATGCTGGCCACGCTCACGCACCTACTCACGATGCACGGGTGGGTCGCCGGGTGGGACCCCCGTGGCCTACGGCTCAGCCACGAGTCGCACCGTGTGGTCCTAGGCCTTCCCGCGTCGGTGCGGGCGTACCTCGCGAACTGAGACCAGGCCGGCTCGAGACCTCGTTCCTGAGTTGGTCTTGGCGACAGTGCTTGTTTCGCTGCTGCTGCTCTCCGCGGTCAAGGTGTGGCGGCACGCCTAGGAATCGGACCGCTGGGCAAGCGATCCCCCAGTCACGATGACGCGTCAGTTCACGTGCGGGACGACGACGGCGTCGGCCTTGGTGCCCGCGTCGGGATACAGGGCGAGGGTGAGCCCGACTCCGACGATGAGGCCGACGACTTGCATGGCGATGAACGCTGGGGCTGAGGACGGTGCGATGCCGGCGAAGGTGTCGGAGAACATCCGGCCGATCGTGACGGCGGGGTTGGCGAACGAGGTCGAGCTGGTGAACCAGTACGCGGCACCGATCCAGGCCCCGACCGTCGGGGCTGCGATCGCGCCCCTTCCTGTCCGAACCAGCGTGAAGATCAGGGCGACCAGCCCGGCGGTGGCGACGACCTCGCCAACCAGATGGCCTCCGGTGACTCGGTCGTTGGTCGAGATGTGCGTGCCGACCCCGAACATCACGTTGGCCAGGACGGCTCCGCAGACACCGCCGACGATCTGCGCGAGCGAATAGAGACCGACGTCAGCCATCGACAGTCCGGTTCGAGTTCGTCGACCCAGGAACCAGTCGGCCAGAGAGACCACGGGGTTGAAGTGGGCTCCCGAGATCGGCCCCAGCCACAAGATCAGCACGGTCAGCCCGAACACGGTGGCGGTGGAGTTCTCCAGCAGCTGCAGGCCCACGTCATCCGGGGACAGTTGCTGAGCAGCGATTCCGGAGCCGACGACGACAGCAACGAGCAGGGCGGTGCCGAGGAACTCGGCAAACAGGCGGCGCGCAAGCGGACTCACGGGAGCATCTTGACGGTCCGATGTTATCTCAGTCAAACTTGAGGCAATGAATGCTGAGCAAACCACCTCCGTCGAGCACCGTGTCGCCGTGCACGCTGCGCTCGCAGACGCGTCGAGGCTGCGAATTGTCGACACCCTGCTCCTCGGCGACGCTTCCCCCTCGGACCTGGCGGTGCTGCTCCAGCTGCCGTCCAACCTGCTTGCCCATCACCTCAGGGCTCTCGAAGCGGCCGGTCTGGTCGAACGTCGACGGTCAGAGGGTGACGGGCGCCGCAGCTATGTGCATCTTCGTCCAGGCGCGCTCGAGGCGGTCCATCGCAGCCCCCTCACCTCACCCGAGCGGGTCCTTTTCGTGTGCACTGCCAACTCTGCCCGATCCCACCTCGCGGCCGCCCTGTGGCGGTGCGCGAGCGCGATCCCGGCTGCGTCGGCCGGCACACACCCGGCCGCGGCGATCGACCCGGGAGCCATCGCCGTGGCCAAACGACACGGCCTGCCACTCCCGCGGCGGCGGCCTCGTCGTCTCATCGACGTACTGCTGCCCGACGACCTCGTGATCACCGTCTGCGACCTGGCGCACGAGGAACTCACCGTCGCGGAGCGGCGGCACTGGTCGGTGCCCGACCCCGTCCGGCAGGGCCGACCCTCGGCCTACGACGCAGTCTTCGCCGAGCTCACCGAACGCGTCGACCAGTTGGCGCAGCGCCTTCCCCAGCACGCCTGACCCGACAACCGAAGGAACCAGCCATGGCCACCAACACCGATCCCGCGATCACCCTGGACCAGCAGGTCGCCCTGAAGACGGCCGCGACCCGCCTGCACAAAGAGTTCGAGGGAACCTTCAACACCGAGACCATCGAACGTTTCCTGCACAGCTCCTATGACCAGTTCGCCGGCAAGGCCACCATGCTCAACTTCTTGTCGCTCCTGGCCGAACGATTCGCCAAGCAACGCCTCCAGGCGATGGCGAGGATCGAGGGCCAGAGCGCCGACGGCACAGCGGTGGTGCTGTTCCTCTGCGTCCACAACGCCGGCCGTTCGCAGATGGCACTCGGGTTCTTTAACCACTACGCCGGTGACCAGGCTGTCGCCTGGTCGGGTGGCTCGGAGCCGGGCGACCAGGTCAACGGCGCCGCAGTGGCGGCGATGGCCGAGCGGGGCATCGACATCGCACAGGAGTACCCGAAGCCGTGGACCGATGAGATCGTGCAGGCCGCCGACGTCGTGGTCACGATGGGCTGTGGCGACGCCTGCCCCTACTTCCCCGGCAAGCGGTACGAGGACTGGGAGCTGGAGGACCCGGCTGGTCGCGAGGTCGCCGACGTACGACCGATCCGTGACGAGATCGAACGCCGGGTGCTTGTGCTGCTCGACGAGCTGGGCATCGCCGCGAAACCGAGCTGAGCTCGAGGCCGAGCCAGGCAGCTCGTCCGGCGGTCTCGCCGCGCCGGTCACCACTGACATCTCCTTCAGTGGTCCCGGCGTCGTGCTGCGAGTACCTTCGCTTCGGCGGTGTCGGGTTGCCGGAAGGTCCAGGACGGAGTTCGCGATGACACGACCAGCGCGGAAGAGTTCACGTCTCGGCGTGCCTGGACGAGCTCCCGAGCCCCGGTGAGGCTCCGGCTGCGGCGCGAGGACCTCCGGCACGACTCGGTCGCCGGCCTCGTCCTGGGCGTGCAGAGCGTTCCCGACGGTCTGGCGACGGGCTTGCTCGCGGGTGTGAACCCGCTCGCCGGTCTCTACGGGTACGTGTACGGGACGTTGACTGGCGCGCTGTTCACTGGCTCCACCTTCATGGCTGTCCAGGCCACGGGTGCGATGTCGATGGTGGTGGCGGACATCCCGGCGGTGCACGACTCGTCGGATTCCGCGCGGGTGTTGTTCACGTTGTCGGTGCTGACCGGCGTGGTGATGCTGGTTGCAGGTTTCCTGCGTCTGGGTTCGGTGCTGCGGTTCGTGTCTAACGCGGTCATGGTCGGGTTCCTCGCGGCTGTGGGAGTGAACATCGTGCTGGGCCAGCTCGCCAACTTCACCGGCTATGCCGCGCGGGGGTCCAACCGGGTGACCCGCGCGGTCGACACGGTGCTGAACCCGAGCCAGTTCGACTACCAGAGCGTCACGGTCGGGCTGCTGACCGTGGTGCTCATCCTGGCGCTGGAGCGGACCCGTGTCGGTGCGATGGGGCTGGTCGTCGCGATCGTTTTCGCCTCGGCAGTCGCGGTGGTGCTGGGTTGGTCCTCGGTAGTCGAGCTGAACGACATCAGTGAAGTCCCTCGCTCGCTTCCGGTGCCCGAGCTGCCCATGCTGCGGCTGGTGCCGGAGCTCATCGTGCCCGCGTTGTCGCTGGCGTTCATCGGACTGGTGCAGGGCGCCGGGGTCTCCACCGGGTTCCCGAACCCTGATGGCCGGTTGCCGGACACGTCACGAGACTTCATCGGCCAGGGGGCCGCGAACGTCGCAGCGGGCGTGTTCCAGGGGATGCCGGTAGGGGGGTCGATGTCGGCCACGGCGCTGAACGTTCAGGCTGGCGCCCGCTCTCGGCTGTCGTTGGTGATCGCGGCGTTGGTGATGATGGCCACGATCTTGGCGCTCGCCGACATCGTCGGGCGTGTCGCGATGCCGGCGCTGGCCGGGCTGCTGATCGTGATCGGATACCGCACGATCAAGCCCGACGACCTGCGCTCGGTGTGGAAGACCGGTCCGCTGCAGAAGGTGGTGCTCGGTACGACGGTGGTCCTGACGATGCTCATCCCGCTCCAGTTCGCGGTGCTGGTCGGGGTCGGGCTCTCTCTGGTCCTGTTCGTGGTGCGGCAGTCGAACCAGGTCACGATCAAGGAGTGGAGGTTCGAGCAGGACGGCACGCTCATCGAGACCGACCCGCCGGCTTCCTCGCCCGGTGGGCGGGTTCTGGTGCTACAGGCGTACGGGAGCTTGTTCTTTGCCGCAGCCCCGGTGTTCGAGGCTGCGCTTCCGAAGGTGGGAGTCTCGTCGAGACACTCGGTGGTGATCTTGCGTATCCGAGGCCGGACCGACCTGGGCTCCACATTCTTGGATGTGCTCAATCGCTACGCCAAGGCGCTGGCGGCCGTGGACTCGAAGCTCGTCATCGTCTCGGCCAGCCCACGTGTGCGCGACCAGCTGGAGGCGACCGGTGTCGCGGCGACGATCGGAAGGGAGAACATCTACCCCACCGACGAGCGGGTCGGTGCAACGCTGCGCCAAGCCCACAGCGACGCTCGGCACTGGATCGCGCGACACGAAGCGGAAGAACCAGGCGACCCAGAACAGCCCAGCTGAGCCGCTAGGTGCGCCGCACTCTCGCCATCGAGAACCTCCGTCCCCGGCCACATCGAACCGTCCAGGAGCTGCGCGGCGGTCGCCGGGATCGGGCAAGGTAACAACACCATCAAACGGAGGGTCCATCATGGTCGGAGAAGCACAGCTCGTCGGGGATTCCGAGGTCGAGACACCGTTCGGCATCGTTCGCCTGGAACACACCTTCCCATCTGACGAGTCCTCGACGATGCTCTTCGATCTGATGGACACCCAGCGAGCCACGCAGGCGTACTTGTGGTCGCTGCCGCTGGTGGGGTTCCTGACCTGGCGACAACAGCAGGCGGAGGTGTTCGGCGCCTTCGAGTTCGGTGACTTCGTGGTCTACGAGACGCTGCGCGAGAAGCGCGGCATCGTGACGGCGAACCTGACCACGCCGTACCTCATCAACTTCAGCAACCTCACCGACGGCCCGGTGCTCATCGACTACCCGGCCGGCCCGACTGCGGGCGGCGTGCTCGACTTCTGGCAACGCCCCGTCACCGACATGGGACTCACCGGCCCAGACGCGGGCCGCGGGGGTGGCTATCTGGTTCTCGGCCCCAGTGATGACCCAGACCAGTACGCCGACAGCGAGCGGTTCGTCGTCCAGTCGGCGACGGTCAACATCTTCATCGCGTTCCGGGTGCTCGGCACCGACCCCGAGGTGATGAGCGCGTGCAAACAGAGCCTCCGTCTGTCGAGAGTCAGGACCGAGCCGACACCCGTGCGGTTCATCGAGGGAGTCGACCAACAGTGGAGCGCGACCCCGCGCCGGGGGTTCGACTACTGGCTCGACCTGGCCCAGATCCTCGACGAGGAGCCGGTGCGCGACGTCGACAAGATCATGATGGCGATGCTTGCCCCACTCGGTTTCGTCAAAGGTGAGCCGTTCGATCCTGACAGCCGGCAGCGCCGGATCCTCTCCGAGGCCTCCGTGGTCGGGGAGCTGATGCTGCGCAACCTCCAGGTCAACCCTCGCTACACCACCCCGTACTGGGAAGGCACGAGCTGGTACAAGAGCTTTGACTTCGACATCTCCCAGGAGACCGAGACGATGCTCCAGCTCGACGAGCGAGGCACCTGGTTCTACGAGGCCGTCACCAGTAGCAAGGGAATGGTGAACCCGACCGTCGGGGCTGGGCAGGTCTACATGACCACGAAGCGGGACAGCCTGGGCAGGCTCCTGCGGGCCGACCGGACCTACCGCCTGCACGTGCCGCCGGACGTCCCGGTCGCGCAGTTCTGGTCCCTCACGCTCTACAGCGAGGACACCCGCCGCCCCTACGACAACGGCGGGTCCGCGATCCGCGACATCAGCCTGGACAGCATCGACCCACAGCTCCAGCACAACGACGACGGCAGCGTCGACCTCTACATCGGTCCGAGCGCCTCGAGCGGCCACGAGAGCAATTGGATGAGGACCGTTGAGCAGGACGGTTGGTTCGTCTACTTCCGGCTCTACGCACCCACGGAGCAGTTCTTCGACAAGACGTGGTCGCTGCCCGACTTCGAGGCGGTCACGGACTAGGAGTGTTGTCCGCCGCCTCGATCCGCACCCTCACGCCGTTGAGGTGAGCCAGGCGTCGATGCCGAGAGTCATCGTGAGCTCACGGTCCACATCGGGCGGTTCGTGAGTCAGTGCTCACCATCGGACCGGGGCCTTCCCGAGTGCGTGAAGCCGATGGCGCGCAGCCGAGGTCGTGTGGAGTGGGTCGCCGCCAGGTCCACGGCGTACTGGAGGAACCGTCCGGCGAGCCGCAGCGGGGTCTCCGTGTCGGCGGCCTGCCACGACGACCAGGTGCCGTCGGGTACGGCAGTGCTGCCGGTGCGCACAGAGATGACTAGCCGCGTGCCCAGGGGAACATCGGCGTCCAGGACCAGCCGTCGCCAGGCCACCTTCAGTCCGGAGTCGAGCACGCGGGAGAGGTAGCGGCCCGTTCCCGTGCCCCGCACGGTCAGTGACCCGAGCCCGAAGCCGGTGACGGCAGCGGTTCCGCTGGTCCGGCCCGTCCGCAGTTCCTCGGCGGTCTGCATCGCCAGGCCTGCCGCGCCGGTGCGCAGGCTCGCGACGCGCACTGCGGCGGCGTTGCCGGCAGCGTCGCGCGATCCGAGGCGCATCGTGTAGAGGCGGTGTGTGGCGAGACCCGTCAGCACGACGGTGTGTTGCCGGGTGAGCTTCCGGTCCAGGCGGACCCGCATCCGTGCGGCGCCGACCCTGCCGAAACGCACCAGCGAGGTGGCGGGCTCGCTGGTCCGCCAGCTGACTCGAGCGGTGCCGTCAGGCAGGGCGACAGTGCGGACACCGCTGATGACGGGGGCGCCCAGGTCCCGGGATGACGTGGTGAACGTCGCCGGCGGCAGGTCAGCCGAGGGCCACAGCCGCCAGGTGCCGTCGGGGCCCCTGGAGCGGACTCGGAAGTGGTAGCGGGTTGCGGGCCGCAGGTTGCTCAGATCGGCCCGGTGCTCCTCGGTGCGCTCGGCCACGACCACCTCGGTGGACAGGTCGTCGGGGCTCGTGCCGAGCTCGACAACGGTGGTGGCCGGCCGGCTGGTCCGCCAGGTGACCGTCGCTGCGTCCGAGGTGACGTCGTGAGCGGTCGCCTTGCTGACTGCCGCGGCACCGCCGACGCTGTACGACGCCCGGTATGTGCCACCGATGGCAGCGAACACGGCGTACTGCTGCCCTTTCACCGTCATCATGGTCACCGCAACCGAGGCGCTGCCACGGGTGACCGAGCTGAGGGTCGTGCCGTTCGGCCCGGTGGTCGGCAGCATCGCGGTCAGGTTGGTCGCGCCCGCGCCCACCCCGATCGTGAAGCCGAGACCTGAGCCGTCCCAGGTCAGGTTGCCGAACGACGAGCCGTTGCGGCCATCGGTCCACGTGAGGAGCTGGCGGGCGGTGATGACCGGGACGTCGCGTTCCTGCGCCGAGGCGAGGACCTGGTTGTCCTCGAACGTGGTCGCACTGTCGGTGTGCAGGTTGGCGGTGAACGCCCCGTAGTAGCCGAGCGGCCCGAGTGCCCGATCGAGAAGGGCATCCGGGGTGAACGGGAAGCTCTGCTCCGACTCGTCGGTCATCGAGGTGTTCGCTTGGTAGACGTCGATCATGGAACCGTCGGTGTCGGTGAACCGCATCGGCATGCCGGAGCCGTTCATGAAGCCGGGCCGGTCGGCCACCCAGGAGCCGGGGTAGTAGTAGTAGTTCGTGTCCAGCCGGATGCCCGAGGCCAGCTCGGCCTTGGGTTGCGACACCCAGTCGCTCCAGACAATGCAGTGGAACCGACTCGTCGTCGGCGACGGGAGGCTCGTGTACTTCGCTCGCCACGTCGACAGCTGGGTTGCGTAGGTGCTGAGGAGGTCGGATTCCGAGGCGAAGTTCGAGCAGCCGTTCTGCGGGTGGAGGCCGATCTCGAAGCCCTGGCTGTGGAAGCTCGAGGCCTGGCTGTTGCTGAGCGGCGTGCTCGGGTAGACGTAGGAGGTGAACCGCGGGCACTCCCACAGCGCCACGGAGCAGCCCGGCGGACTGGCGGCGGCGTAGGTGCTGAACCGCCCGGACGTCCCACCGGTCCCGTGGTCGTCGCCGGTGGCCACGATCGCCGCCTTGTGGGTGCCGGGGAGGTACCAGAACCGCGGCAGCGGCAACCTGTCTCGGGCCATCACGGTGAGGAGGTTGGCGAGCAGCCGCTGCTGCTCGTCAGCCTGCGGCACATGCACCTTGGCGAGGTTGACCCAGTCGGTCGACGACCCGCCGAAGAACAGGTCGTTGGACCGGTTCGGCGAGAGCCCGTCGCGGTCCTGACCCGCCCAGGCGATGTTGCCCTGGCGGGTGGCGATCACCGAACGGGCGAGGTCAAAGGCGAAGGTGGCGACCTGCCCTCCGTTGGTCCCCACACTGCGCAGGGTCACGGCCGGCAGGCCCGTGCTCGCGGTCGCCGTGCTGTAGAGCCCGGCCACCGAGCTCGCGCCGGCAAGGGCATAGCGGCTGGCCGTGCCGTGGAACTGCATGGTCTCCGTGGTGATGCCTGCAGCGGGCTCGCTGGCCGGGTTCAACCCGACATACCCGTCGACGACCGTGCCCGACTGCGCGCTGATGCCAGCCAAGGAGTAGAGGCGCGCGTCCGGTCGCATCGCGACTAGGTTGCCCCCGCTCTCGACCCAGGCAGTCAGCGCGGCGACCTGGGTGTCGCTGAGCAACACATCGCCAAGGACGACCATGGCGTACGACGTCAGGCTCGCGGCCGTCAGCGACGGGACCCGGAGGTTCGCGAACTCGTTGAGCCCTTCGGCCCGCAGAATCTCGGCGAGGTAGGAGGAGGACGGGTTGCCGCTGCTGGTCACCACCGCGATCGGTCCGCCGGTGCCGTCGTCGATGCCGGGCGGCGGCGGCGCGGAGGTCTGGAAGGTCCATGAGACCGGTGCCACGGTGTTGCCACTCGGGTCACTCGCCCCGCTGATGTTGACGGTGTAGGTCGAGGAGTAGGCGAGGTCGCTCTGGGGCGTGAAGGTCGCGGTCACGGTGGCGGGGTCGTACGCCGTCGCGCCGGCGACGACCTGGTTGGCCGCGTTGCGCAACTCCATGACCACCGACGAACCGGTCACCGGCTCGCTGAACGACACCGACGGTCGGATGCCGACGGGAACGCCGGTGGCACCTACGGCCGGTGAGCGGCCGATCACCGTGGGCGGCAGGTTGTCCTGGGCGCTCTCGGCGAAGACGGGGTCAACCCAGTAGTTCTCGGCGTTGTAGCTGCTGTTGGGGAAGGCGCCGGCCGTCGAGGTGTAGCGGTAGACACCGTTGCCGCCGTCCGTGCCGTTCTGCAGCGCGGTGAGCGGTCCGCGGGTCGTCGCCGCACTGGCGAAATACGCGCTGTTGACGGCATACCGGCTGGGGGTGAAGTACGACGCGATGTAGGTCGTCCCGGCGGTGACCGGGATGGGCGAGGCGAAGGTCGCCTGCTGCCAGCCGCTGGCGCTCTCGTTGGTGAACGTCACGGCACCCAGTCGCGTGCCCGTCGCCGACCACAGGCTGCCGACGTGCGTGCCGGTGGACGTGCTGGGCTTGTAGTAGCGGATGCCCGTGACGAAGCCGTTCACGCTGGCGCGGAACTTCACGCCGAGCTCGACCGAACTGGTGTCCGGGTCCGTGCCGGCAGGCGTCGCGGTGCTCGACCACACGGTGCAAGGGCAGTTGAAGGTGCTCGCGGTCGTCGTGAACGACCAGCTGAGCGGAGTCATCTGGTTGCCGGCCGTGTCGCGGGCGCCACTGATGCTGGCCGTGTAGGTAGTGCTCAACGTGAGGGCGGCGTTCGGGGTGAGCGTCGCGGTCCGGGTCGCGCCGTCGTAGACCGTCGTCGAGGGCACCAAGGTGCCACCGGGGGTGCGCAGCTCGAACGCGAGCGTGCCCGTTTGGAGGGCCTCGCTGAACACCGCGGTCACCGTGCTGCCCGTGCCGACGCCGGTCGCTCCGGGAGTCGGGGTGCGGTTGGTCAGCGTGGGCGGGGTGGTGTCGGGGGCCTCGGTGGTGAACGACCAGCTGACGGGATCCATCTGGTTGCCTGCGGTGTCGCGGGCACCGCTCACCGTGGCGGTGTAGACGGTGCCCGGCGCCAATGCGGCGTTCGGGTCGAGGGTGGCGGTCCGAGTCGCAGCGTCGTACGCGGTGGCGGCGGGCACCAAGGCACCGCCCGGGTCGCGGAGCTCGAAGCCGATGGTCGCCTGCTGCACGGCCTCACTGAAGACCGCGGTCGTGTTGGCGCCGACCACGACTCCGGTGGCACCGGGCGCGGGGGTGCGGCTGGCCAGCGTCGGCTTCGTGGTGTCGGGGGCCTCGGTGGTGAACGACCAGCTGACGGGATCCATCTGGTTGCCTGCGGTGTCGCGGGCACCGCTCACCGTGGCGGTGTAGACGGTGCCCGGCGCCAATGCGGCGTTCGGGTCGAGGGTGGCGGTCCGAGTCGCAGCGTCGTACGCGGTGGCGGCGGGCACCAAGGCACCGCCCGGGTCGCGGAGCCCGAAGCCGATGGTCGCCTGCTGCACGGCCTCACTGAAGACCGCGGTCGTGTTGGCGCCGACCACGACTCCGGTGGCACCGGGCGCGGGGGTGCGGCTGGCCAGCGTCGGCTTGGTGGTGTCGGTGACGCTCTCGGTGAACACGACGTCCACCCAGTAGTTTTCCGAGTTGTAAGTGCTGTTCGGGAACACCCCGGCGGTGGAGGTGTAGCGGTAGACGCCGTTGCCGCCGTCCGTGCCGTTCTGGAGCGCGGTCAGAGGCCCACGAGAGGTGGGTGCGCTCGCGAAGTAGGCGCCGGACACGGAGTACCGCGCCGGGGAGAAGTACGACGCGACGTACGTCGTGTTGGCGTTGACCGCGACCGGCGTGGCGAAGCTGGCCTGCTGCCAACCACTCGCGGTCTCGTTGGTGAAGGTCACGTTCGCGAGTCGGGTGCCGGTCGACGACCACAGGCTCCCGACGTGCGTGCCGCTCGACGCGCTGGGCTTGTAGTAGCGGATCCCGGTGATGAAGCCGGCGCTGCTGCTGCGGAACTTCACGCCCAGCTCGACCGGGTTGGTGTCCGGATCGGTGGCGGCCGGGGTGGCGGTGCTCGGCCAGATCGTGCACGGGCACGTCGCCGGCACGGAGCCGACGGTCACCGGCGTACCGGTCGACGGTGTGCCGATGTTGGCGCTGTCGTCGGTGGCCCGGCTGCGCAGCGTGATGGTGCCAGAGGTCGTCGGAGTGAAGGTGTAGGTCCACGTGTCGCGGCCCGTGGCCCGCCGCCAGGTGGCCCCGTTGTCGCTCGAGACCTCGACCCCTCCCACGCGACCTCCGACGTCGGCTGCGGTGCCGGTGACGGTCACGGGGGTGCCGGTCGGCAGGATCGCTCCCGCGGCCGGCGAGGTGATCGCGGAGGTCGGCGCCGTGCCGTCGGTCGAGGCCGTCGCCGCGACCAGTCCCGGGCGCAGGGTTGTCGACTGCACGCCCATGTCGGCGAAGAGATTGACGGTCGCTTGCTGGGCGGCGACGTCCGCGGCGGCAGAGCCACGATCGTGTTGGTTGTCGAGCGCCCACGCCCACTGGATCGTGCCGGCGCCGAAAACGAGGGCACCGCTGGCGTGTCTGTACATCGTCATCGAGTGGGTGGCGGCCCCCTGCGCGTAGTTGGTTCCGTAGTCGGTGATTCGGTCGCCGCTGCCGGCGGTCTGGGAGACCCGGAACGCCCCTGGTGACCGGCTGCCGTTGTCGAGGTCCTCGTCCCACTCGTAGCCGATGACGTTGCTGCCGATGGTGGTCGTGGCATTGGTGCCGAGTGTCGCCACGCGGGTGTTGCGCCAGAAGCGCATCCGCCCGTCGGCCTGCCCGACCACCATGTTGATCGCGCAGCAGTTGATGGTGAAGATCTGACCGGTCAGCGCGTTCTCCGGCCGGTTGCCGTCCCCGGGCGGGCTGAACCGCGGGTCCCGCCACGTGCCGGTCCACACGTTCGGCAGGGGATCGATCTTCGCGTTCGCGTGCGTCTCCTTGTAGGTCACCAGCGTCCGGTACGGCGTGCCCGACCCGTCGATGCTGTTCTCCCAGCGGGTCTTCCAGAAGACCTCGTTGCCGCTGAAGAACGCCAGGTCCACCCCGGCGGCCCGCGCCGCCTCGACGTTGGTGCGCTGGGTTCCCGACCAGTACTCGTCGTGACCGACGGACAGGAACGCCTCATGCTCCAGCAGCTCGGCGCCGCGACGGTCGGTGTCGATGCCGGTCGAGTAGCTGACGTCATACCCGTTGGACTCCAGGAAGCGGACCATCGGGTACTCCGCGTTGAACACCCAGTCCTCGGGGGCGTTGCCGCGCGTCGTGAACGGTCGGTTGTAGCTCACCTTGTAGGCCCGCCCGGCCGGCTGACCGGTGTAGAGACTGTTGCCGCCGTAAGCGTTGTAGGCCTGCCAGGTGGTGTCGGAGGTCTGGAACAGCAAGTCCGACCCGCCGTCGTCGTCACGGACCACGAACACGACGTGACTCGCTCCGGTCGGGCCGTCGGTGCGTACCAAGCGGGCGAAGTAGATGCCGGACACCGCCGTCCCCGGGACGGCCCACGACGCGTTCTGGGTCCAGTTGCCACAGTCCACGAGACCCGTGCCGATGCCCGTGATGCAGGTCGGCTGATTGTTGAGCACCGTCGGCAGCACGGTGGCCACCCGGCGTGCGCCGTTTCCGCCGTAGTAGCCCATCCGATAGATGTCGAGGCGGTACGACGACGCGGCCGTGTCGACCTTGAAGCCAACCGTTTCGCCCTGGTCGACGCTGATCTGCGTGGCAAAGCCCTGGATACTCGTCGACCCGGCGCCTGTGACTCCCCACTCGCTCTCAGGGTTGCCGGGCAGCGTGTTCTCGCACGCGACCGGGCTCAGGATCGGCGCATCGCAGGGCGCCGCCACAGCCGGCGCGCTGGCGGTCACGATCCCCAGCCCCGCGAGCACCAGAACCAGCACGGACAGCAGCGACAGACGTCGTAGGTCGAGCACGATGGCATCCCTCCGGGCCTCGCGTCGGGGCCGCGTGCCCCGATGCGAGACACGACTCAACATGTCGACCACAGCCCGACCCGTCATCCCCGAATGAGGGCATTCCCGGGGCAGGGACGGCGTGCTTCGACACGGAGGTTGCGCACGCCGCTGAAGTCTGGCCCGACTGAAAGCGTCGCGAGAACCCCAGCGGCCGCGCCCGACGGTCCGGGCCTGTTCCCGGACTACCGGATCGACGTGGTGGCCCGGGTCCAGCGGGACCTCCGCGAGGTCTCCGACGTCCCGGTCGCGACGTGCGTTGGTCAGAGGACGACCCGGCGCTCCTCGGGACGCCGTTCTACGTGATGGACAAGGTGACGACGTGGTTGACGAGGGCGCGCACATCCCACTCCGCGCAGGGGGTCGGCAGGCCCCACTGCGACTCGTCGACGGCGTCGAGTCGGGACCGCCAGCTCTCCACGCTCCGGCGGTGCAGGTCAGCCAGCTCCATGACGCCTCCCGTGTCCGTGAGTCACCCGAGACCGTCGTACCGCCTTCAGATTGCTCTCGCACGGGCGACCTTGTCGAGGGGAACACCGAACGCGAGCCAGGCTTTCGTCCAGCCTCCATCAGTCCATGTGGTGGATGATCGCGACATGGAGCCCGAGGCCCTCGTCTCACAGGCACGGGCTGCGTTGCGCATCGGGGACGCGACCACGGCGCGAGCGGCTCTCGACCGGGTGCCCCCGACGCCTGAAGTCCTCGAGGGGCTGGCCGCTGCGTCATACATCCTGTTCGAGTACGAGCGCGGTATCGAGGAGTTCGAGAGCGCCTACGCCGGTTACCGCGCGACCGAGGATGGGGTCGGCGCGGCGCGGGTGGCGCGGACCTTGGGGTACATGCACGGCACGACATCGGGTGACTGGGCGATCGCCAATGGTTGGATCGCCCGAGCCAAGACCCTGCTTGCCGACCTGCCGGGCAGCAGTGAGCGAGGCTGGGTCGCCCTGACCGAAGGGATGTTCGAGCCCGGTCGGGCGAAGAAGGAGGCGGCTTTCCAGCGCGCTGTCGAGATTGGTCGGGTGACGGGGGACGCAGACCTGACGTTCGCGACGCTGGCCTACCTGGGCGCGAGCCTGGTCCACGACGATCGCACGGAGGAGGGAATGCTGCTGCTGGACGAGGCGCTGGCAGCCGTTGCGGGCGGTGATGTCGAGGACTTCATCATCGTGGAGGAGATCTTCTGCCAGATGTTCTCCGCCTGCGAGCGGGCCCGCGATGTGTCACGAGCCGAGCAGTGGATCCATGTGGGCGAACAGATCGCGGAGCGCCGGAACCTACCCGCGGTGAGCGCCTACTGCCGCACTCACTACGGGGGCATCCTCATCGCGGCCGGACGCTGGCCGGAGGCCGATGAGGCGTTGACCGAGGCGGTACGTCTCTGGGCCTTGGGCAGGCGCACCCTGAAGGCCGGCGCGCTCGTCAGGCTGGCGGACCTGAGGGTCAAGCAGGGCAGGTACGACGAGGCGGCCGCGCTGCTCGAGGGCCAGAGCGACGACGAGGCGATCCGACCGACGGCCGCGCTCCACCTGGCTCGGGGCGAGTTCGCCCTTGCATTGGATCTGCTGCACCACGCCGTACAGAACTCCGACCCGCGCAGCAGCTCGTGCATCCCGCTGCTCGGCATGCTGGTGGAGTCACAGCTCGCGTGTGGCGAGGACCCGACGTTGACCATCGAGGCCTTGTCCGCGTGTGCTGAGACCCACCCGTCTCCGTATGCCAACGCACTGGTCGCCCTGGCCAGGGGTCTCGCCGGCCAGGGCGATCCGAAGGTGTGGCTGCGGGACGCGGTCGAGGGCTTCACCGACGCCCAGCTCCCACTGGAGGCAAGTCTGTGCCGCCTCGACCTCGCCCGAGCCTGCAGCGAGACCAACCCGGAGGTCGCGGTCGCGGAGGCCAGGCGCGCGCTGCACAGCTTCGAACTGCTGGAGGCCGCTCGGGGTGTCGATGCCGCCACCGCGGTGCTCAGGCGCCTCGGGCTGAAGGTCGGGCCGCCGAGGCCCTCGGGCCAAAGGCTCACCAAGCGCGAGTACGAGGTCCTGCAGCTGCTCGGCAAGGGGCTGTCCAACCCGGAGATCTCCGAACGACTCTTCATCAGCCGCAAGACGGTCGAACACCACGTCGGCAACGTCCTGGCCAAGCTAGGTCTACGCAACCGTGCCGAAGCCGCGGGGTACGCCGTTCGTCGGGACTCAGCCGGCAAATAGGGGAGTTCCCCGATACCGGTTCGCTCCGTGCGCCCCAAGATCGCCACATGACCTACGACGCCATCATCATCGGAGCCCGCACCGCGGGCTCGCCGACCGCCATGTTGCTCGCGCGGAAGGGATACCGCGTGCTCGCAGTCGACCGCGCGACGTTCCCCAGCGACACCCTCTCGACCCACATGATCCACGCGCCGGGGGTCGCCGCCCTGCAGCGGTGGGGATTGCTCGACCGGGTGAGCGCGACGGGTTGCCCGCCGATCACCCGGTACCAGTTCGACTTCGGGCCGATCACCGTCAGCGGCACCACCAAGCCGGTCGACGGCATCGACGTGGCGTACGCGCCCCGCCGTACCGTCCTGGACAAGATCCTCGTCGATGCCGCCAGCGATGCCGGGGTGGAGGTCAGGGAGGGGTACAACGTCGACGATGTGCTGATCGAGGGCGGCGCTGTGGTGGGCATCCGCAGGGGTGACCGTCGAGGACCGGGCGCGCATCGTCATCGGCGCAGACGGACGCAACAGCAGCGTCGCGAAGGCTGTCGGTGCGGAGGAGTACGACACCAAGCCACGGCTGCAGTACTCCTACTTCACCTACTTCAGCGGGCTGCCGACGGAGACCTTCGAGTCCTACATCCGCCCGGACCGGGGCTTCGCCTGCGCGCCAACGAACGACGGCCTGACGATGGTGGTCGCGGGCTGGCCGTACGCCGAAGCGTCGGCCTACAAGGCTGATGTCGAGGGGAACTTCCACAAGACCCTCGAGCTGGTACCCGAGTTCGCCGAACGCGTTCGCGGCGCCAAGCGCGAGGCGCCGTTCCTCGGTGGAGCAGTACCGGCCTGGTTCCGCAAACCCTACGGCGACGGATGGGCGCTGGTCGGGGACGCCGGTTACAACAAGGACCCGATCACCGCGCAGGGCATCACCGACGCGTTCCTCGACGCCGAGCGCTGCGCCGGCGCGATCCACCAGTGGCTGCACGACGGCAAGCCCTACAACGACGCGATGTCCGCGTGGCACCAGGAGCGCGACGCCAAGGCGATGCCGATCTACGAGTTCACCGCCCAGCTCGCCACCCTCGAGCTCCCGCCACCGGAGATGCAGCAACTCCTCGGCGCCATGGTCGGCAACCAGGAGGCCATGGACGGCTTCGTCAGCGTTGTCTCGGGAGCCGTGTCACCGGTGGACTTCTTCTCCGAGTCAAACGTCCAGCGCATCTTCGCCCGGTCCCACATCGCCTAGCGCTCCGCACGAGCGGCGAGCGGGATCTAGGACAGGTCGACCGCCTGCGGGGGCGTGATGCCGTCGACGGTGATCTCGACCCGGTCGTTGTAGAAGGCGACCAGCCCGGCAATGGGTGCGAGCGCAGCGAACGGCTGCCGATAGGACCACGCCACGTCCTCCTCAACCCGTCCGGGCAGTTCAGCGGTCCAGTAGTCGCTGGTCTCCCCCTTGTACGGGCAGGCGGTCCGCGTGTCCGTACGCCGCAGCAGGCTCAGGTCGAGACAGCTGCGGTCGAGGTAGTACCGGGTCGGCAGCCCGGTCTCGAAGACCAGCACCGGCGAGGTCGACTCGGCGAGAAGGTGGCCGGACAGTTCGACCCGAACGTGTCGACTGGAACGGAGTGCGTCGACGCGGGTGTAAGGGTTGCGTGGGTGCACGAAGACCTGCTCGTCCTCCTCGAACCACTCGAAGGCTTGCCAGTCGAAGCGCACCAGGCCGGCCACCGAGCCGGCCGCGGCGTCGTACACCCGGGCCACCGACGGGATCTCGGTCTCGCCGATCCGGAGGCCGTGCAGGTGCACAGCACCCCTCCGAAGCCGCTGCCCCCGACCCTCGTCGATCAGGACGCCGGGAAGCACGTCGTCCCTGGGGACCAGGTAGTGCGGGTACTTCGGCGTGTCCCAGGCGTAGGTCGCCGAAACGCTGTCGAAGACCGTGACGCCAGCGACGACTCCCCGGAGTCGGCGCGGCACCGGCTGCACGTGGTCCCGCATGTCGGCCATCGCCGGGAAGTCGGGCGTCGCGAGAACGGTGGAGCTCATGGGACGTCGGTCTCGAACCCGGGCAGGATCGTTACAGGGCCAGACCCGGATTCACCCGGGTGCCGGCGTCCCGTCCGGCCGGACCACCAACCACGTGCCGCCGTACTCCTCGACGTCGTGACAGAGCACCTGGTACTTGCCCTCGTGGGCGTAGTAATAGAGCGGATGTCCGGCGTACGTCACCTGGGTGCTGCCGTCGCTCCGTCGGGTGGAGCCGAGGAGTTCCAGCCGTACGTCGGCAACCCCCCGAGGTGTGTCGGTGGTCAGCACCGGTGGCCAGTCCGCGGCGCAGTCGTCGTAGCAGGCAGGACGGTCGCCGGACTCCGCTGTGAACAGGTAGATCGGCTGACCGGTGGCGTCGTAGAGCATCGTCCCGAACTCGCTCTGGGCGGTGATGATCTTGGTCCCGCTGCCAGCCTCGCTGCCAGCCTCGGTGGGCTGCGGCGGGACTGAGGCCGGCGCGCTGGACGCCGTCGGAGAGTTCGATGCTTCGGTCGAGTCGGCTCGGGACGACGACGGGGACGGGTCGTTCGACTCGCAACTGGTGGCCAGGACGCACACGAGAGCGACGATGGGCGCGACCTGCCTCACGGAGAGGTCTCCTCGTCCACGGGGTCCGCCGCCGCTCGCTCGCCCTCGCGGAAGAAGTCGACGACGGCGTCGACCCCACGCAGTGTTGACATCGGCCGGGCGGCGCCGAAGGACTGGTTCCAGAACTCCCCGGCGCGTAGGGTCCACGGACCGACGTAGGCGTAGGGCTCGGGCAGGTGCGTGTCGCCCGGCGAGACGCCGTAGTTGACCTCGTCGCGGGAGATTCCGACGTCGAAGTGCTCGGGCCACAGCACTGGGACCTCGTCGGGTGCGAAGGCCCGCAGCGCGGCGTCGCCCGCGGCGAAGGCGTTCAGCAGTGTGGCGACGTGGTCGGGGTCGAGCTCGATCGGGTCGTCGGCGGACACGTCGACCCCGTCGTGGTAGACGTCGTCGAGTCGGCGAGGCGTCAGCCCAGCCGCGACCGCGACCTCCGCGTAGCTGCCCCTGAGCGGATGCCGGCCCTGCGCGCCCACCAGCTCGGTGCCCTCGATGCGGAGATCCGGTTCGGCGACGGTCGCGATGCCACCCGGGACCACCCGCAAACGAACGGTGTTGCTGACGGCGTACTGCGGTCCGGCGAGCAGCAGCTCGGCGACACCGTGCAGGGCGAGGCGGGTGCGGGTGAGGTCCACGGCAGTTCCTGTCGTTCGGATGCGGTCGTTGTAACGCGACGCGGCGCGGGCGGCACTGACGGGAGATCGGTCTCGATGGGAGCAGGAGCGTTACATGGACGACCACGGCCAGACCTGGCATCGCGTGAGCCCAGGGGACGTGCCCGACGAGGGTCGAGTTCGCAGCGTCGTCGTCGATGGTCGCTCGATCGCGATGACGCGGTGCGGCGGCCGGCTCGGCGCGCTGGAGAACCACTGCCCGCACCAGGGTGGACCGCTGGGCGAGGGCTCGATCGAGAAGGGGCTGCTGCGCTGCCCCTGGCACGGCTACGACTACGACCCCGCAACCGGTGCGCCCCCGGGTGCGCTGGCTGAGCACCTCGACGACCGGGTGCCGGCGTACGACGTCGAGGAGAACGCCGAGGGTGTCCGGGTCCGCCTCCCAAACCAGGTGGCACCCGCGCGCACCGTTGCCGACGTCCTGGTCGAGACCCTGGTCGCGCACGGCATCGACACCGTGTTCGGGATGGTCGGCCACTCCAACCTCGGGTTCGCGGACGCGCTGCGGCGAGCAGAGGAGCGTGGCGAGCTGCGCTTCGTGGGCATCCGCCACGAGGGCGCCGCCGCGTTCGCCGCGAGCGCCTACGGCAAGCTCACCGGCCGGCCCGCGGCCTGCTTCGCGATCGCCGGGCCGGGATCCACCAACCTCCTCACCGGGCTCTACGACGCCAAGCTGGACGGCGCGCCGGTCGTCGCGATCTCGGGACAGGTCCCGTCGAAGGTGCTCGGCCGAGGTGCGTTCCAGGACCTCGACCTCGGGGCGGTCTTCCGCGACGTCGCGATCTCGACGACGACGGTGCAGTCCGGCAGCGACCATGCCGAGCTCGCCGCGCTCGCGGTCAAGCACGCACGGGACGGCCGCGGCGTCGCGCACCTCGTACTGCCCGACGAGGTGCAGGCCCAGCCGTCCAGCTCGCCGGCCGGCTCCCCCGACGGCCGCTACTCGCGTCGGCCGGTCGGCCCGGATGCGGAGGCACTGGCCCGCGCGACCGGGCTAGTCGCGGGAGCCCGGCGCCCGGTGATCGTCGTCGGCCACGGCGCCCGGGACGCACGAGACGAGGTGATCGGCCTGGCCGAGGAACTCGGGGCGCCGGTGCTCACGACGTTCAAGGCCAAGGGGCTGGTGCCGGACACCCATCCGCTCGGCGCCGGCGTGCTCGGCCGGAGCGGCACCCCGGTGGCCAGCTGGCTGATGAACGAGGCGGACCTCCTCCTCGTCATCGGTGCGTCGTTCTCGAACCACACCGGCATCGCGCCGTGGCAGACGATCGTGCAGATCGACGACACCCCGACCGCGATCGGCCGGTTCGACGCGGTGACCGCGGACCTCCTCGGCGACGCCGCCCTCGTCGTCCCCGCACTCGCCGAGGCGGTCCGGACGGCCGGCAGCCACGCTGAGGACCAGCGTGGCGACGTGGCGGAGCGGTGGGCGATCTGGCGCGCCGAGAAGGCACGGCGCGCGGCCGACGACCGCGGACGGGGCGTCTCGGCGGCCGCCGTCTTCGCTGCCCTGTCCGAGCACCTGCCGGAGGACGCGGTCGTCGCGGTCGACGTCGGCAACCACGCCTACTCCCTCGGTCGCTACCTGGAGTCGAAGGGGCAGCCGGTGCTGATGTCGGGCTACCTCGGCTCCATCGGCTTCGGCTATCCCGGCCGCGATGGGCGCCTGGGCCGCCGACCCCGACCCGGCCGGTCGTCGCGGTGACCGGCGACGGCGGCTTCGGCCAGTACGCCATGGAGCTGACCACCGCCGTGCACCACGGCATCCCGGTCAAGCACGTGCTGCTCAACAACAACGCGCTCGGCAAGATCAGCAAGGAGCAGCTCGCCGCCGACTACCCCGTCTGGCACACCTCGCTCACCAACCCCGACTGGGCGGCGTACGCCGAGCTGTGCGGCGCCCGTGGCCTCAAGGTCACCCACCGCGACCAGCTCGACGCCGCGATGGCCGAGCTGTTCGCCACCGACGGACCGGCCCTGCTCTGCATCGAGCAGGACGCCGAGCTCCTCTGAACCGCCACTCAAACCTCGACAACCAGGAGAAACCGCATGACCGACGAGCACGACTTCACCGGCCTCAAGGCCACCTTTGTGAACTGCACCCTCAAGCGCAGCCCGGAGCCGAGCCACACCCAGGGGCTGGTCGACGCCAGCGCCGGGATCATGCGCAAGCACGGGGTCGAGGTGAGCGAGCTCCGGCTCATCGACCACGATGTCGCGACCGGCGTCTATCCCGACATGCGCGAGCACGGCTGGGAGAACGACGCGTGGCCGGACCTCTACCCCGGCATCCTGGCCAGCGACATCCTCGTCGTGGCCGGCCCGATCTGGCTCGGCGACAACTCCAGCGTCACCAAGCAGCTGATCGAACGGATCTACGCGCTGTCCGGCGAGCTCAACGACAAGGGGCAGTACCTCTTCTACGGACGGGTCGCCGGCTGCCTCATCACCGGCAACGAGGACGGCATCAAGCACTGCGCCCAGAACGTCCTCTACTCGCTCCAGCACGTCGGTTACACGATCCCGCCCAACGCCGACGCCGGCTGGATCGGCGAGGCCGGTCCCGGGCCGTCCTACCTCGACCCGGGCAGCGGCGGCCCCGAGAACGACTTCACCAACCGCAACACCACGTTCATGACCTGGAACCTCATGCACCTGGCCAAGATGCTCAAGGACGCGGGCGGCGTCCCGGACTACGGCAACCAGCGCTCCGCATGGAACGACGGGACACGCTTCGACTTCGAGAACCCGGAGTACCGATGAGTGGTGGATAGGGTTCCTGCGTGGCCCGAGACGACAGCGAGCTGGTCGCTGCGCTCCGGGCAGGCGACGAGGCGTCGTTCTCCCGGATCGTCTCCGACTGGTCGCGACCCATGCTGACCCTGGCCCGCAGCTTCGTCTCGACCGAGGCCTCGGCCGAGGAGGTCGTGCAGGAGACGTGGCTCGCCGTGATCAAGGGCCTGGAGCGCTTCGAGGGGCGATCGGCGTTGCGGACCTGGGTCTACCGGATCCTGGTCAACACCGCGAAGACCCGCGGCGTGCAGGAGCACCGGACGCTGCCGTGGAGCAGCGTCGCCGGTGACGACGCCGGGCCGAGCCTGGACCCGGCGCTGTTCCAGTCCGCCGGCGGGGCCTACCCAGGCCACTGGCGGGCCGCGCCCGCGGCGTGGCCGGCTGACGTCGCCGTCGAGGGCACGGTGCTGGCCGGTGAGGTGCGCGGCGAGCTGCGCACCGCGGTCGACGCGCTGCCCGACCGGCAGCGGGTCGTCCTCACGCTTCGCGACATTCTCGGCCACAGCTCCGAGGAGGTCTGCGAGATGCTTGAGATCTCCCAGGCGAACCAGCGGGTCCTGCTGCACCGGGCCCGCAGCTCGGTCCGCGCCGGGCTGGCGTCGTACCTGGAGGGGAGCTGAGATGGCCGAACTGGGTTGTCAGGAGATGGTCGAGCTCGTCACCGAGTACCTCGAGGGCACCTTGGGGCGGCGTGATCGGCGCCGGCTCGCCAAGCACTTGGGCGAGTGCGACGCCTGCGTCCGCTACATCGAACAGATGCGCGAGACGCTGAACCTGCTCGGCACCGTGCCCGTTGACACCCTGTCGCCCGAGGCACAGGCGACTCTGCTCGACGCGTTCCGCGACCTGAAGCGCTGAGCTCCGGCTCGCTCTGCGCCGTTCCCTCCACCTTCTCGTCACTCTTCCCGGGAGTACCCATGCCCGAAGTCGGGTTCACCAATCTGCTCGTCGTCTGCGTCATCGCCCTGGTGGCGCCAGTGACGCTCGGCTTCGTGCCGCGGGTTCGCATGCCTGCCGTCGTTCTGGAGATCGTTGTCGGTGTCGTCGTCGGACCCAGCGTGCTCGGATGGGTCGATGCGGACCTCGTGGTCTCGGTGGTGGCGGTACTTGGGCTGGCCTTCCTGCTCTTCCTCGCCGGGCTCGAGATCGACGTGCACCGGCTGCGCGGCTCGGTGCTGCGGCTCGCGCTGCTCGGGTACGCCGCCACGCTCCTCCTACCGGACCAAGCTCGAGGCACTCGGCTACGGCTTCCTGATTCCCGTGTTCTTCGTGGCCAGCGGGCTGCGGCTGGACCTGGCGGGACTGATCGACGATCCCTCCGCACTGGCGCGGGTGCCGGTCCTGGCCGCGGCGCTGCTGGTGGTCCGTGGTGTCCCTGCGCTGTTGCTGGCCCGCCGGTACGACGGCCGATCGGTGATGGCCGCGG
Source organism: uncultured Actinomycetota bacterium (assembly GCA_963802315.1). GTDB lineage: Bacteria > Actinomycetota > Actinomycetes > Propionibacteriales > Nocardioidaceae > Nocardioides. Next base: position 2,314,745 of record CAWDIF010000001.1, on the reverse strand, counting down.
GGCTGCTCCAGGCGACGTCGCTGCCGTTCCTGGTGACGGCGAGCCAGATCGGGGTCGCGACCGGGACGATGAGCAGCACGACTGCCGCCGCGCTGGTCTGCGCGGGCCTCGTCTCGGTCGTCGCCTACCCGGCTCTCGCGCTCGGGTTGCTCCGTAACGCTGAGGAGCCTGCCGAGACAGAGCATCGGAACCTCGCAGGCACTGTCGGTGCGGGTTCCTAGGCTGCAGACGAGACGAGAAGCCCGTGGCACACGGTGCGTGTGCCAGCGCGAGGAGGTAGCACCGATGACTTCGATCCCCTGGACCGCTGACGAGCTCGTGGTGAAGTTCGACGAGGTGCGCTCCCACACCGAGCGGCTCGCTGCTCCGCTGTCGCCGGAGGACCAGACCGTGCAGTCGATGCCGGACGTGTCCCCGACCAAGTGGCATCGTGCCCATGTCACGTGGTTCTTCGAGACGTTCGTGCTGGCCGACCACGAGCAGGGCTTCGCACCGTTCCAGGACAAGTACTGGTTTCTGTTCAACAGCTACTACGAGGCGGTCGGTCCGCGTTACGCGCGTGCGCAGCGGGGGGTGATCAGCCGGCCGGGCGTGCACGACGTCGGGGTCTACCGCGGCAATGTGGACGCCCGGATGCGTGATCTGGTCAGCACCCTGGACGAGGGCACTCTCCACAAGCTGGCGGGCACGATCGACCTGGGGTTCCACCACGAGCAGCAGCACCAGGAGCTGCTGCTGATGGACATCAAGCACGTGCTCTCGCTCAACCCGCTCCAGCCGTCCTACGCCGGGACCCGGAGCCCGGTCTGCGAACCGGACCGGCTCGGCTGGGTCGATGTCGAGGGCGGGCTCGTGGAGATCGGTCACCGGGGTGACAGCTTCTCCTTCGACAACGAGCTCCCCCCGCACCAGGTGCACCTGGAGCCGTTCCGGCTGGCGGACCGGCTGGTCACCAACGCAGAGTGGCTCGCGTTCATGGCCGACGGCGGCTACCGGCGGCCGGAGCTGTGGCTCTCCGACGGGTGGGGTCGGGTGCAGTCCGACGGTTGGGAGGCGCCGTTCTACTGGGCCGAGGTCGACGGCGTGTGGTTCGAGCACACCCTGCACGGCACCTGGCCGGTCAACCCGGGGCTGCCGGTCTCGCACGTGAGCCACTACGAGGCGGACGCCTACGCCACCTGGGCCGGCAAGCGGCTCCCGACCGAGGCGGAGTGGGAGCACGGCGTCCGCTCCGCCGGTCTGGGGGTCGACGGCAACCTCGCAGACAGCGAAACCTTCCACCCCCGCGCGGCCGGCCCAGCGACTGGCAGGCTTCGCCAGGCGTACGGCGACTGCTGGGAGTGGACCTCGTCGGCCTACCTGCCCTACCCGGGCTTCCACCCCGCCGCCGGGGCGATCGGCGAGTACAACGGCAAGTTCATGTCCAACCAGATGGTGCTGCGAGGAGGCTGCGCCCTCACCTCACCCGGTCACACGCGCGCCAGCTACCGCAACTTCTTCCCTCCCGGCGCCCGATGGGCGCTGTCCGGGGTTCGGCTCGCCGACGACGGAGCACCCCGGAGCGCGGCATGACCGCCGTGCAGGAGCCGGTCGTGTCGGTGCTGCTGGACCCCGACTGGGCCAGCGGCAGCCTCGTCGACGACGTACGCCGCGGACTGGCCAGGCACCCGAGGACGCTCCCTCCCAAGTGGCTCTACGACGACGTGGGCTCCGAGCTCTTCGACGAGATCACCCGGCTGCCGGAGTACTACCCGTTCGCGGCAGAGCAATCGATCCTGGTGGCCCACGCCACCGAGATCGCCGCTGCGAGCGGGGCAACCACCCTGGTCGAGCTCGGGAGCGGCACCAGCGAGAAGACCCGGCTGCTCCTCGACGCGTTCACCGCGAGCGGACAGCTCACCCGGTTCGCACCGGTCGACGTCTCCGCGGCCACGCTGCGCGAGGCCGCCGACGACATCGCTCGCTGCTACCCCGGCTTGGCAGTCGAGGCCGTGGTCGGCGACTTCACCCTGCACCTGGCGCAGCTGCCGCGCGGCGGTCGCCGGATGGTGGCGTTCCTGGGCGGCACGATCGGCAACCTCTATCTCGAGGAGCGGCGCGCCTTCCTCGGGGCCCTTGCCGATGTCCTCGAGCCCGGCGACTCGGTGCTGCTCGGCACCGACCTGGTCAAGAGTGCCGACCGCCTGACCGCGGCCTACAACGACAGTGCCGGAGTGACCGCCGAGTTCGTACTCAACTCGCTGCGGGTGCTCAACCGCGAGCTGGGCGCGGACTTCGACCTCGACGCGTTCTCCTACGTGCCGTTCTGGGACCCCCACATGGAGCGGATGGACCTCAGGCTGCGCTCGGAGGCACCGCAACGGGTCACGATCCCGGGGGCCTGCCTCGTCCTCGAGCTAGCGGTGGGTGAGGAGATCCACGTGGAGATCTCGACGAAGTTCCGGGTCAGCAAGATCGCGGCCGAGCTGGAGCAGGCTGGATTCGGCGTGTCCCGGGTATGGACCGACGAACCCGGAGACTTCGCACTCACGTTGGCCACCAAGGGCTGACCGACGGGTGCCCGACGGGCCCGGGTTAGGTAATGATCGTGACATCTGGCTACGCGTACGCTCGGCACGAGGGCGACGACAGCGACTCCGGGAACGTCCGGCTGGCTGAGCTCGTCGCCGCGCTGTCGCTGGGGATCGATCTCGGGTTCGGCCAGCCGATGGAGCACGTTCTCCGGCAGTGCCTGATCGCCCTGAGGCTGGCCGAGGAGGTCGGCGTGGACGAGGCCGACCGGGTAGCGGTCTACTACACCGCTCTGCTGGTCAACGTGGGCTGTCATTCCGACGCGCACGAGCAGGCGAAGTGGTTCGGCGACGACATCGCGATGAAGTCCGACAAGTACGCCTACGGGTTGCATGGGTTCAAGAGCGCGGCAGCCGGGATCCGACGTATCGGATCGGGCGCCGACAACGTGCTCGACCGGTTCCGCGTCGGCCTGGAGTTCGCCGTCTCCGGTCACCGCGACCTGAGCTCGATGATCGCCCATCATGCGCGTCTGGCCCGCAAGCTCGGTGAGGAGCTGGACCTCACGGAGGCAGACCCTCGACGCTCTCGATGCCTCCTACGAGCAGTGGGACGGGAAGGGCTGGCCGGGCGAGCTCGGTGGCGTCGACGTACCGATCGCCGCCAGGTTGGCCGCCATCGGGGAGTTCACCGAGGTGGCCCACCGGGTCGGGGGTGTCGACTCGGCCAGGGAGCTCGTGCGTCTGCAGTGCGGGAAGCAGTTCGACCCGCACCTGGCCGCTGAGTTCGACGCTCACGCCGAGATACTGCTTTCCGGGTTGGAGGCGGCCGACACCTGGGAGGCCGTGATCGGAGCCGAACCCGCACTCGCGGTGGTGCTTTCGGGAGACCAGTTCGATGCCGCGTTGGTCGCCATCGCCGACTTCATCGACCTGAAGTCGCCCTACTCGCTCGGCCACGCTCGAGCCGTGGCCGACCTGGCGGCCGATGCGGCGGCGACGCTGGGATTCTCGCCTGGCGAGGCTCGTACGGTGCGCCGCGCGGGTCTCGTGCACTGCTTCGGCAAGCTCGGGGTCTCCAACGCGATCCTCGACAAGCGAACGCCGCTCGGCGCGGGTGAGCGCGAGCGCATTCGGATGGTGCCGTATCTGACCGAACGGATGCTGCGTCAGTCCCCCGCGCTGGCCGCCCTCGGAGCGATCGCGGTCCAGAACCGGGAGCGACTCGACGGATCCGGCCATCCGCGAGGACTGTCGGGTTCTTCGATCTCGCGATCCGCGCGGGTGCTGGGCGCTGCCGACGCGTACCGGTCGATGCGCGAGCCTCGTGCCCACCGAGATCCTCGGTCGGCCGAGCAGGCAGCACTCAAGCTCCGTGAGGAGGCCAGGGCTGGACGCCTCGACGCCGACGCAGTCGAGGCCGTCCTCGGTGCGGCCGGCCATCGAACCTCGAGACGAAAGTCGGGTCCAGCGGGCCTCACCGCCCGTGAGATCGATGTCCTCCGACTCCTCGCGCGTGGACTGAAGAACAAGGACATAGCCGCCCGCCTTGTGATCTCCCCCAAGACGGTGGCCAACCACGTCGAGCACATATACACGAAGGTCGGCGTGTCTACGCGCGCAGCAGCCGCGCTCTTCGCCACCCAACACGGGCTCCTCGGGGACGAGGAACCCGTGCCGGTGTGACTGGCGGTGTGACTGGGGTGGTCAGGCGGACTGCATCGCCTCCATGTTGCGCTGGATCACGGCGTTCACCTCGGCCACCTGCTCAGCCGGGCTGAACAGCACGAACGCGGCTCCGGCAGACGCCGCCGGACTGTGTCCGGGCGGGACGTAGAAGGCGTCTCCCGGCTCGAACACCTCGGCGTGGTCGACGTAGGTGAACGTGACCTGTCCCGCCGTGACGTACCCCCAGTGGGGGCAGGGGCAGAGGTCGTCGGGGAGCCCCTTGAGCAGACCCGCCATGTCGGCCTCCTCGCGGAGGTCCAGGAAGCTGATCTCGTATCCGTCGACGACCTCCTCTCGGACCTCACCCACACCGATGTCCTGAACCTTCGCCGCGCTTTCCTTCGATACCTTCGGCATCATGATCTCCTTTCGATGACCCCCAGCGTGGAGCAAGGGGGCACCGACTTCATGAGGCGTTTTCCTCAGGTTTCGTGGGCATCTCCGAGGCGGAATCGGGGTCTGGACCCCGAACCGGCGAGCCGATATCAGACGGGTTTGGCGTAGGCGGCGACGCCGGTGTCCAGGAGCACGCAGGCCTCCTCACCCACGGTCCACGCGTCGTGCCGACATTCGCGTTTGTCAGCCCCGATGGCTCACGCAGTCGAGTCGGACGGTCCCACAGCATCTGGACGTTCGATCGAGACCCAGCCTCGCAGCTAGGCGGACCACGCCTCGAAGCCCGGGTAGGCCTTCTCCGCGGCGGCCAGCATCGTCGGGATCACTGTCACAAAGTCGAACGTCCTTCCTTCGTCACCGTGGTCATGGCTCTCCAAGACTCATCGGTGACCGCTCGCCTCCAGCGCGACGGTGTTGATACCGGGGGTCTGGTCGGCCAAGGTGAACTCGACGAACTCGGTGTCGGCGTCGATGTGGGCGTTGTGGCCGGGCCGGATGTAGTAGGCCTGACCGGCCGAGATGACCTCGGTCTGGCCATCGGTGAACCGCATGGTCACCTTGCCCTTGAGGCAGTAGCCCCAGTGCGGCTCCTGGCAGGCGCCGCCGGGCAGGTCGGCGAACCACTCGGCGGTGTCGAGGCCGGCGTTCCACCGTTCGAGGGCGATGGTCATGCCCCCCGCTTCGGCGCGGTGCTGCTGGCCGGCACCGTCGATGTCGACGGCAAGCTCGGTGTTGTCGCGAGTGAAGATTCCCATGAGTTGCTCCCTGGGTCGGGACCGGTTGTTCCGGTCGTCGCGCCGAACCTAGGAGTTGAACTCGGGTGCAAGGTCAAGACCCTGGTCCAGACCGCAACCCAGGACCTGACACCGCTCTTGACCTTGTACCCGGGTGCAAGGTCTACCGTGGATGGGTGCGGATCTCCGAACTCGCCGAGTCCGCCGGAGTTCCGGCCTCGACGGTGCGCTATTACGAACGGGTCGGCCTGATGGGCCTCCCGGATCGCACCGCGTCGGGCTACCGCAACTACGGCGAGGACGCGGCCACCCGGCTGCTGTTCATCGCCCGGGCGAGGCGGATGGGGCTCAGCTGCGAGCAGATCACCGCACTGATCCCGGTCTGGGCCGGCACGAACTGCAGTGCCGCCCACAACCGGGTCGCCCTGCTGGTCGAGGAGAAACAAGCCGAGATCGCCGACCGGGTCGCCGAGCTGCAGCAGTTCTCCGCCCAGCTCGACGCCGTTGCCGCCACCCTCGAGGCTGAGTGCCCGCCGCAGTCATGCCGGGCGGACCTGACCTGCTGCGTCCCGGAGTCGACAGGCGCGCCGGTGGCGATCGAGCTCAGCCCCCGCCACTGAACCCGCAAGCCATCGATGCAGCGCACGCCGCGAGGTGGACGGAGGATGGCGACCGTCGGGCGAAATCGCCTCTTCGTCCCCACTATGAAGGAGCCTCCTGATCGAGGTCTTGACCTCTGGGTCAGCGGCAAGGAGGTCTTCAAGCTGAGCCGTCCCCAAGATTCCGCAGGGCTTCGTCAGTGAAAGACCAGGGATCGAATCTCGGAGTCAGCCTCAACGCGATCGCTTCGCACGATTCGCGGCCGACCAGCAATCCGGCTACGTCCGCTCCAGGTCGGGTTGTCGATCGGACCACGGAACCACGTCGAGATCTCCAACGAAGTTTCCCGGTCAGCAAGATCGTCGCCGAGCTGGAACAGGCCGGCTTCGGTGTCTCCCGGGTCTGGACCGACGGCCCCGGCGACTTCGCCCTCACCTTGGCGACCAAGCCCTGAACGGCGCACGCCGTCGAGCTGGGACTCAGCGTTCGAGAAGCGCCTTGAGTCGGGCAAGGTCCTTGGTGGTCGCGCGACGCATCGCCAGTTCCATCAGCGGGGCGGTCATCTTTGAGAAGCCGCTGGGGTTGCCCCGGTTGCGCAAGGTCATGCGGGTCGCGCTTCCGGACGGTTCCCAGGTGTAGGTGGTTTCCATCGGGAACGGCCCGTCTGCAGTACGCATGACGAGCCGCCCGGGCGTGACGAGTTCGGTGACCTCGTAGGTGTATGCGATCCGGCGTCCGAGGAACTGTGCGACGAATGCCATTCGCGAACCCACTGCGACCGGAGGCGGTGTCTCCCAGACAACGGATTTGATGTTGACGTACCACTCGGGCGCGTTCGTGGGATCACTGGCGTAGGCCGCGACGTCTGCGACTTCGCGGTTGATGGTCGTCTCGACCCGCACATCGACGGACATCCCGCGCCTCCCCACTCTGTCAACCCCGTCCCGCGTGCTTCACGATGCCGTGACTGAACTATTCAGCCAATCCCTGGCGTGCGAAGTCGACGGCCTCCGCGAGCACCGTGTGCCACAAATTCCGGTCCACCGTAGGGATCGCCACCCATTCCCGAAACACCTTGCCGGCGGGCGCAAACGGGTCGCCCTGGCCGCTCTCGACAAGCTCGGCGACCCGCTCCCGAGGCAACTTCACCACCAGGCAGCCGGCCTTGTCGTCGTACGACGCGAGGAATCTTCCGGCCAGCCGTACGCAGGGGTAGCCCATCATCGTGGCCCGGCCGATGGCCGGATCGTAGAGCAGGTCGTCGGTGAGCTCGTCGTAGAGATCCCGGGCGTCGTCGGCACGGTCCCCGCCGGATGGCTCCGACGTCGACAGGTCCTTCTTGCTCCTAACCATCAGGCCGCCGGTGGGGTGAAGACGCCGAACTGGTTTCCGGCGGGGTCGCGGAGGTAGGCGAACGTCGGGGCGCCCGGGCCGGGATCGAGATGCTTGCTGGCTACCGAGCCGCCGAGCTGCTCGGCGTCGGTGCAGACGGCATCGACGTCGGCGACGAGAATGTAGAACACGGCGTGGTCAGGCACCTGCCCGCCGGTGCCGAAGAGGCCGCCCATCGGACCGTCGGCTCCGGAGGCCTTGATGTTGCGGTAGTCCATGCCGCCGGAAGCCGCGGGCCCGTCGGCGTCGAAGGTCCAGTCGAACAGGCTGCCGTAGAACTTCTCGGCAGTGTCGGGATCGCTGGTGGCGATCTCGAACCAGGCGAGGGTGCCGGGAGCGGGGTTGGTCATGGGTGTCTCCTTCTGCCGTTTGGTTCACCCGCCGAGGCGGCGGGATCCACCTACCGTCTCGGGGTGTCGCGACAGTCCTATGTCGGAGTTTGGCAAGAGATCTTCGGGATGCAGCGCGGCGGCCGGCAACTTTGTCTGGTGGCCCTCGACAATCGTCTCCGGGACGACGCGCTGCGGGCGCGGCAGCGACGGGACCCGCTCGGCTCGAACGATGCGATCCATGCGGAACACCCGGTCGTCACTTCTCAGGTGGCACCAGGCGGCGAGGTAGGAGCCGTTGGGCCCGACCACGACGTGCTGCGGCTCGACCTCGCGCTCGGACTCGATGCCGCCGACGTCGATGTAGCCGATCCGAAGCACCTGGTTGTCGCGCACTGCCCGCCAGATCGTCTCGGCGATCTCCGCGTCGGGGTCGGGCGCGGGCTGGACGAGGAGTCTGACCTTCTCGGCGGTCGCGCGCGCCTCCTCCAGCGCCCTCTCGGGCATCGCCGCCACGATCTTCTGAAGGGCGCTGCGGGCATCACGCGCAAACAAGACGTGCTCGCTGCGGCTCAGCGCCACCGCGACAGCCGCCGCCTCGCGTGGCGTGAAGTTCAGCGGCGGCAGGCTCATCGAACGGTCCAGCGTGTAACCCCCGCCGCGTCCCTGCTTCGTCGCGAGCGGAACCCCGGCCTGCCCCAGCGCGCTCAGGTCGCGCTCGATGGTCCTGACGCTGACCTCGAAGTGCTCGGCCAGCCGCCGCGCCGTGCGCGCCCTCGGCCCCGCCGCGCGCAGCTCCTCGACCAATGCGTAGAGGCGGTCGATGCGGTTCATGGCCGCCAGCGTAGACGCGGGCAGCGACAAGAAATGAGATCCACTTCCCGGTTTGGGAGGCACCGAGCCCAGGGCCACTACGAGCGGCGTGCCTCATCAAGGTTCGCGGCAAGCTTGTCGAGTGCCATCCCCCATCCGGCGGCACCCGGGGATCCTGCGGGAACGCCGAGGTGGGTCAACATCATCCTGGTTCCACCGCTGACATGCTCGAGCTCGACTCTGACTTCGGTCGTGGTCGGGTGACCCTCGGGCATGCCCATCTGCTCCGGTGACTTCACGTTGCCGTTCTCATCCGACATGGAGTCGGTGTAGACGAGGCGCTGGTTCTCGATGACCTCGAGATATTCACCGGTGAACCACATCTGCATCGTGCCGTTCGGCGTCGTCATCTCCATGCACAGCAGACGGATGCCGCCCACGCGCACATCCATCTTGGCCACTGGGATGGTTGCTCCGCCTGGCCCGTACCACGCTGCGAAGTGTTCGGGCTCTGTCCACATCTTCCAGATCAGTTCCGGAGGTGCATCGAGAGTCCGCTCGATCACCAGGTTCTGGCCACCGTTGTCATCGTTCATCGTCATTGCCCGTCTTTCGTTGCTGGTGGAGTTGTTGGAGGTAGGTGTCCATCCGCTCGAAGCGGGCCTCCCAGATGGGTCGGTACCGCTCGGCCCAGGTCGAAACCTCTTCGAGTGGTGCCGCGTCGAGGGTGCAAGGTCTGTACTGCGCACGTTGACCTCGCACGATCAGTCCGGCGCGTTCGAGCACCTTGAGATGCTTGGAGATCGCCGGGAGCGAGAGGTCAAATGGTTCGGCGAGCTGATTGACGTTCGCCTCTCCTTCGGTGAGGCGCGCCAAGATCGCTCGCCGGGTCGAGTTGGCCAGTGCCGCAAAAGTCTCGTCGAGCCGATCCTCCTTGGCCGCCGACGTCACACTCGCACTCATAGTTTTCCTATCAGTTAATTAACTGATAGGAAAACTACGCGTCGACATGGCTCGGAGTCAAGCCGCGCTCAAGCTCGAGCGCCTTCGGAGCGGCGAGCCTCGCATGATGCTCGTCGCCACCGGCCATTTCATCGGCGAAGGCTTCGACTGCGCCTGCACCTCGGCTGATGTTCTCGAGCAGCCGCGTCCTTGTGGGCGGCGGTTTGACGCGGCTCCGCATGCGAGCCGACCGAACGCCGACCGGCTCAGACGACGCCGGGAGGCGCGCCCCGTCCGGCACAGTTTTGCGACAAGACCGTTAACGGCCTCTGGGTCAATGACCCAGAGATCCCACGGTTCGACCTTCCGCGGAGCTTCGCCAGCCTTCGCCGTTCTTCGCGAGGAGGTCCACTCCCGGGCCATCTCGAGGCAGTGTCAGCAGACATTCTGCTGACACGGAACGCCAGAGCCGGGCCCGTGGTGACCCACGAACCCGGCTCTGACACGAAGATTCACTCCAGCGGGGTGGGTCTTCGTGTCAGGGCGTTTCAGGATGCGTGGTCGAGGGTGACGCGGTAGCCCATGGCTTCGAGTTGTCCGATCGCTCGTTTCTTGGCGCGGTCGGGGTGGAGCCGGGTGAAGAAGTCGCCGCCGGGGTCCTCGTAGAGGGTGCCGGTGGTGCCCATGTGCCAGATCGCGATCAGCATGGCGTGCTGAACCGCGACGTTGGCCTTCATCGGTCCGCGTCGTGCAGCGATGCGGCGGTACTTGGCGTTGAGGTACGTGCCGGGGTGCTGCCCGCAGACCATCGCGGCCGCACCCAAGGCCCCTTGCAGGTAAGGGTTTCCGGGTCGGGTGCGGCTGGACTTGACCTTCCCGGCCGATTCGTTGCTCCCCGGCGTTGTCCCGGCCCACGACGCAAGATGGTTGGCGGTGGGGAACCGGGTCATGTCCGCGCCGGTCTCGGCCACGATCACATCGGCGGTCAGGACACTGACCCCCGGGATCGTGCAGATCAGGTGATGGAACCCCTGAAAGGGCTCCATCATCACCTCGATCCGTGCGGTGAGCTGGCTGATCGCGTCGGTGTGCCGGTCGATCAGGTCCAGATGAACCCGCGCGAGGAAACCGTGATGCTCGGTGAACCGCCCGTTCAACGCCTCGGTCAGTTCGGGGATCTTGCGCCGGAGTCGTCGCTTGGCCAGATCCGCTAGCGCTTCGGGATCGTGGTCGCCGGTGATCAACGCTTCCAGCATCGCCCGACCCGAGACCCCCATGATGTCGGAGGCAACACTGGACAGTTTGATCCCGGCGTCCTCGAGCAGCTTCTCCATCCGCTGGACCTCACGTCCGCGTTCACGGGTGATCGCAGTCCGCGCCCGGGTCAGATCCCGCAGCTGCCGGATCGGTTCAGGTGGCACGAAGGATCCACGGACCAGCCCGTGAGCGCCGAGCTGGGCCAGCCAAGTCGCATCAGCAACGTCGGTTTTGCGGCCCGGCAGCGTCTTGACGTGCCGGGCGTTGACCAGCATTACCTCCACATCGGGCAGGTCTTCGAGGAGGTAGTAGAACGGCTTCCAGTAGTCCCCGGTTGCTTCCATCACCACACACGTGACCTGCTCACCGGCCAAGTGCTCACGTAGCGCGAGGATCTGACTGGTCATCGAGGACCACGTCGTGACCGTCTCGACCGTCTTGCGGCGACCCACCCCAGCAACCCTGACGCAAACCTTGGCGTCCCTCTTCGAGACATCCATCCCCGCACAGCGGGGGTGCACCACTTCCATCAGCTCTACCTCCTCGTGACCGGACAACGGGTGTCCGTCGCGGGAAGGGCAGGGAGAAATCGGAAGTCTGACACTCGGGCTCGATGGCACCAATCCACGGTTCCCGTGGAAGCCCTCCACCACCATGCTGACCTACAGGCTCACAGGCACCACAGATGAAACGGGGTCGACCACGACGGACCCAACAAGAATCCGCCCGACCCACCGCGGACCGCAAGCAGAACGCGGCGCCGAATCTTCGCACCCCATGGTGCGCCTCGGCGCCGCGTTGCTGACCTGCGGTTTTACTTTGTAGCGGGGGCAGGATTTGAACCTGCGACCTCTGGGTTATGAGCCCAGCGAGCTACCGAGCTGCTCCACCCCGCGTCGGTGAACGCAACGTTACGGGACAAGGGGTGAAGCGTTCAAATCGCGCGTCACGGTGGTCTGGGAGCGGGCACCGCTGACAACCGGTCTCGAGGACGCTCGCACCGGCTCGACCCCCGGCTCGACCCCCGGCTCAACCACCGGCTCAACCACCGGCTCAACCACCCGACTCAACCACCGACTCGACCGACTACTCCGTCGCCGACTCGCTCGGGGCGGGCTCTTCGGCGGGCTGGCCGTCGGCCAGGGCCAGGGCCTCCTCGACGTAGCCGGCGGCCTCCTCGTTCTTCTCCTGGTAGAGACCGAGGTCGCCTTCCTCATACGCCGCGGCAGCCTCGTCGAAGGCGGCCTGAGCCTGAGCGAGGAGGGCTGCGATCTGCTCGTCGACCGTGCCCGTCGGCGGCTCGGGATCGCCGGGGTCCTCGGGGTCGGTTGTCGGGTCGGTCGGATCGGTCGTGTCGGCCGGGTCGACACCCAGGGCTGCGCCGAGGGCCTCGATGAGGGTCTCGCCGATGCCGACGTTCTCGTTGTAGGAGACGAGGACGTAGCGCAGCGTCGGGTAGGAGCCCGTTGCCCCGAGCTCGGCATAGACGGGTTCGACGTTGAGCAGGCGTTCGCCGACCGGGATGGTCAGGACGTTGCCGTAGAGCACCGAGTTGCCTGCCTGCCGGAACGGCGCCAGGACCTCGGCGGCATCGGCGTCGGAACGCATCGCGTTGGCGACCTGGCCGGGGCCCTGGGTCTGGTCGTCGAGCACGTCGATGGCCCGCATCTGGCCGTAGGTCTCCGAGGTGGCGTCGGAGTCGACCGACACGTAGGCCGCGAGCGTGTTGCGGTCGCGTGGGACGAACACCGAGGTCAGCGACCAGACCTGCTCGGGGACGGCCGCGGCCGTCTCGCCCTCGGGCGTGGGCTGGTTGGTGAACATCCGGTAGGGCGGCTGGAGGTTGTTGTTGTTGTTCGGGTCCTCCGGCACCGCCCAACGGTCGTTGCCCTGGAACCACTGGCTCGGGTCGGTGACGTGGTAGCGCGCGTACTGGAACCGCTGCACCTTGAACAGGTCCTCGGGGTAGCGCAGGTGCTCCAAGAGTGCCGTCGGGATCTGATCGCGGTCCTTGACCGTGCCCGGGAACGCACCGCGCCACGCCTTGAGGATCGGGTCGGTCTCGTCCCACTCATAGAGGGTGACGGTGCCGTCGTAGGCGTCGACCGTGGCCTTGACCGCGTTGCGGACGTAGTTGATCTCGTCGGTCGGCAAGGTGCGGAGTCCGGTGTCCTGCTGGAACGCGTCGTCGGTCATCTCCGCGAACGACTCGCGCTCGGCGCCGGGGAAGCGGTCGGTGGTCGTGTAGCCGTCGATGACCCAGACGATCCGACCCTCCTCACCGTCTTCGCCGGGGATGATCGTCGGGTAGACGTCGTCGTCGAGGGTCAGCCAGGGCGCGACCTTCTGGACCCGCTCGGCCGGGTCGCGGTGATAGAGCACCTCGGAGTTCTCGTTGACCCGTCCGGACAGCAGGAAGTTCGTGGAGCCGAACCGGATCCCGTAGAGGAGCTGCCGGAAGGTCGAGCCGACGTCGACGCCACCCTCGCCGTCGTACGTCGTGGTGCCCTCGCTGCCTTCGGCGGCCGCTTGCTCGCCCCCATCCGCGGGCTCGACCGTGGTGGTGGACCGTTGAAGGTCGAGCTCGACACTGCTGTCACCCTCGCCCTTGCCGACCACCGAGTAGTCCGGGCTGCGCTCGCCGAAGTAGACCCGGTCCTCGTAGCCGCCGACCGCGTCGCCGAGGTCGGTCTGGTTGGCCGCGTTGCCCTCGGCCCACTGGGTGCGGTCGTCGTCGCCCGACGTGGCGATGTCGGGGTCCGGTTGTCGCGGTCCCGCTGGTTGGCGTACGCCGCGATCATGCCGTTGCCGTGGGTGTAGACGGTGTGCAGGTTGAGCCAGTTCTGGTCGCTGTCGCTGATGCCGCCCTGGTCGAGCTCGCGGACACCGAGGACCAGGGCGCGCTCCTCGCCGTTGATGTCGTAGCGGTCGACGTCCAGCACGTCGGCCACGGTGTAGTAGGCGCGGGCCTGCTGGTTCTGCTCGAAGGTCTCGCGAACAAGCTGCGGGTCGACCAGCGGGACGGAGCTGACCTGACTGGCCAGGCCGCCGAGCGTGGCGGCGGCCTCGGGCGGCGTGAGGTCCTGCTCCTGGACGTCGTCGATGTCGTAGGCCTGCCGGGTGGCCTCGATGTTCTTCTCGATGTAGCCGCGCTCCTTGTCGGCCTCGCTCGGCTTGACCTGGAACTGCTGCACGATGCCCGGCCAGATCAGGCCCAGCAGGATCGCGGAGAGCGACCAGCAGCGCGAGACCCAGGGACGGCAGCAGCCAGGTGCGGCGCCACACGTTGACGAAGAACAGCACCGCACAGATCAGGGCGATGCCCATCAGGATGCTCTTGGCCGGCAGGACCGCGTTGTCGTCGGTGTAGGTGATGCCGGTGAAGAGCGAGCCCGACTGGTGCACCAGGTCGTAGCGGTCCAGCCAGTAGTCCGCGGCCTTGGCGAGCACGAAGACGCCGAGCAGCACCGACAGCTGAGCCTGCGCGGCGCCACTGAGACGGTCGCCGGGGGTCTGCAGGCGGATGCCGCCGTAGAGGTAGTGCACGACCGCAGCGGCCAGCAGCGAGAGGATGGCGACGGCCATCACGACGTCGACCACGTAGTGAAGCCACGGCAGCTCGAAGACGTAGAAGCTGATGTCGCGGTTGAAGTACGCGTCCTTCTGATCGAACGGGACGCTGTTGCGCCACAGGAGGTAGCTGCGCCACTCCCCCGCACCCGAGGTGCCGGCGAAGACACCGAGCAGCAGCGCGACACCGACGACCAGCCAGGTGCGGATCGGGGTGACCGCTTGGCGGTAGCGGTCCAGGCCGCTCTGCTCCGGCGACGGTGGGTGGAACAGCGGCCGCAGCCGGTAGGCGATGATCATGTTGACCGACGACCACCGCGGCCATGAGCGCGCCGAAGACCAGGAACAGGCCGACCCGGGTCCACAGGAGGGTGCTGAAGACCGAGGCGAAGCCGACGTCGGAGAACCACAGCCGCTCGGTGTAGAAGCTGGAGAACGTCGTCAGGCCGAAGAACGCGACCACCAGCACGACTGCGGTGATGACCAGCGCGCGCGAGCGCCCCGGGGCACGCTCCGGCGGCACGTCACGCGGGTCGCGCGGGTCCTCGTCATAGAACTCGCTCACTCGTCGTCCTCACCGTTCACATCGTCCATCTCAACGTCATTGTCCAGGGTGGACCCCAGCAGCTCGGTCAGACCGGGCACCAGCTCGGTCCCGCCGACCACTGACTGGTCGTCGTCGTGGGCGCGCAGCCGCAGGGCGCAGTACGTCGCACCCGCTCGGGTCACGCCGGCCACGATCCGCACCTCCTGCCGGTCGGGGTGCTCGCGGGCGAACCGCTCGGCGCCCTCCGGGTCGTCGGGGACGTCGTCGTCCACGCCGGGCGGGAGCACGAGCCGCTCGACCACAGCAGCGCACCCGGCGACCTGCGGCGGCCAGGTGATCGCGGTCAAGCGCGTCCTCGAGCAGCCGGCCGTGCGGCAGCTGGTCCTGCTCGACGGGCGTCAGCGAGCCCTCGGCGCTGGTGTCGTCCAGGCCCATCGCCGCGGCCAGTCCGGGCTCGCGCTGGACCAGGTCCGCGGTCGGCGACGAGGGCGTAGAGCCGGGCCGGCTGGTCCCAGCCCCCGGCAGCGATGTGCGTCTCGATCTCGAGCACTGCCGCGGCCAGCGCGGGGTCGGCGTCGAGGGAGCCGAGGGGGTCGGTCATCGGGTCGAGCGAGGTCTCCTCGGTCACGTCGCGTCCTGGCAGCTCGGGAGCTCCGCGTCGTGGTCCTCGACCCAGGACTCGACGGCGGCTCAGCGTGTCGACGAAGGTCGTCGCCCGGACCAGCTCGCATGTCGCCGTTGTTGGCACCGAGCGCGTCCGCACAGTTGGCCTGCGGGCACCAGGAACAGGTCGGCGCCGGCCTCGCGGGCCCCGGCGATCTTCTGCTGGATGCCGCCGATCGGGCCGACGTTGCCCTGCGGGTCGAGCTCGCCGGTGCCGGCGATGTGGGCGCTACCGGTCAGCGAGCCGGGCGTGAGGGTGTCGTAGATGGCGAGCGCGAACATCAGGCCGGCGCTCGGGCCGCCGATGTTGTCGGAGATGTTGACCGACACCGTGAACGGGAAGATGAACCCCACCCCGAGCTGGATGCCGATCTGGCGGCGTGCGGAGCCGTCGTCGGCGGTGACCTCCTCGGTCGGCACCGCGACGGTCGTCTCCTCGCCGTCGCGCAGCACGACGAAGCTCAGCTTCTGGCCGTCCTGGGCACCTTGGATCGCATCGAGCAACGCCTTCTGCCCCTCCTCGTCGGCGGTCAGCTCGACCCCGTCGACGGACACGAAGATGTCGCGCACCGCGAGCTCGCCGTCCGCCGGCGTCCCCGTCCCGATCGAGAGCACCTCGAGCGCCGGGGTCACCTCGTAGTCGAGCTGGCGCAGTGCGGCCGCGATGGCGTTGTCCTGCGAGGACACCATCTGCACCTGGCCCTCGACCTCGTCCTGCTCCCGGGTGGTGCCCGGCGGGTGCACGACGTCGTAGGGGTAGACGGCCGAGTCCGGGTCGATCCAGTCGGTCAGCATCTCGACGATGTTCTTCTCGACGCCCTGCTGCGAGACCGAGACCGTGGTCATCCGGATCTCGCCGTCGTCGCGGTAGGTCTGTGCGCCGCTGACCTGGATGATCTCCTTGCCGTCGTCCTCGCCGAGGACGTCGAAGGTCGGCCCCGGGTGGTAGGACGCGAACGGCACGGGCACGAACACCGCGGTCGCGATCAACCCCAGCAGCAGCGGCACCGACACGCATGCCGCGATCATGCGCTGGGTCATGGGCCGAAGCCTCTCATCCGCCCCCAAAGCGCCTGACGGCCACACCTGTCGAGCGCTCGCGCGGTTCCGTCGCGGTGACCCGCACCCGAGGCGGGTCCTTCTCGAGGGCGAGTCCGAGACGGCGTACTGCGTCCTCGCGGTCAACCTCCCCACGTCCCTCGCGGCCCAACCAGGACACCCACGCCATCGCCAGCACAGTCACCACGACCGGCGGCACGAGCCACAGCAGGATCTCCACCCGCCCACGGTAGGAAGTAGGTTCCCTCACATGACGGACCCCACGCCGGTACGCCTGTGCGACCTCCGCGAAGAGCCGATCAGCGTGGACGAGGTCCTGGCCTCGCTCGAGGACGACACCTCCGGCGGCGTCACGGTGTTCGTGGGCCGGGTCCGCAACCACGACGTCACGTCATCAGGGACCAAGGCAGTCATCGGCCTCGACTACAGCGCGCACCCGACCGCGCTGGACAAGCTGCGCGAGGTCTGCGAGCGCGTGGCGGCCGAGTACGACGTGCACGCGCTGGCCGCGGTGCACCGGACCGGCACCCTGGCCATCGGCGAGGCGGCCGTCGTCGTCGCCACCGCCTCGGCCCACCGCGGCACGTCGTTCGACGCCTCCCGGGCGCTGATCGACACCCTCAAGGACGAGGTCCCGATCTGGAAGCATCAGCGCTTCACCGACGGCACCGAGGAGTGGGTCGGCTCCCCCTGAGGGTTGTCGTTCACGGCTACCGTGAAGGCATGGCAACTGACCCCGACGAGGGGCGCCCGGACGACAACCCGTTCAAGGGCACCCCCTTCGAGCAGATCTTCGGTGCCCTGGGCGGCCAGGGCGCCGGCGGGCAGCTGCCCGACCTGAGCCAGATCTTCGGTCAGCTCCAGGCGATGCTCCAGCCGTACGACGGGCCGCTCAACTGGGAGGTCGCCCTCGACCTCGCCCGCAAGACCGTCGCCGCGACCCCCGACCCGACACCGACCGCGGCCCAGCAGTCGCGGGTCGCCGACGCGGTCCGGCTGGCCGACCACTGGCTCGACCCCGCCACCAACTTCCCCTCCGGCGTCACCACCGCGACCGCGTGGTCGCGGGCCGAGTGGGTCGTCAACACCACCGACGTGTGGAAGATCCTCGTCGAGCCGGTCGCCCAGCAGTCCGTCGGCGCGATGGGCTCGGCCCTGCCCGAGGAGTGCGCAGGCCCAGGCCGCACCGATCCTCGGCATCCTCGGCAAGGCCATCGGTGCGCTCCTGGCCAACCAGGTCGGCTCCGGCATCGGCACGCTGGCCGGGGAGGTGCTCAGTGTCTCCGACATCGGCATCCCGCTCAGTGCGCCTGGCCGTGCGGCACTGGTTCCGACCAACGTGGCGGCCTTCGCCGCGGGCCTCGACGTCAGTGAGGACGACGTCCTCCTCTACCTCGCGCTCCGCGAGGCCGCGCACCAGCGCCTGTTCGCCGGCGTCCCGTGGCTGCGCGACCACGTCATCGGCGCGGTCACCGACTACGCCCAGGGCATCGAGGTCAATGTCGAGGGCATCCAGCAGCGCGTCGAGGAGCAGATGCGCGGCATCGACCCGACCGACCCGGAGTCCATGCAGCAGCTGCTCAACAGCGGCATGTTCGAGCTGCCCGACTCCCCCGCCCAGACGGGCGGCGCTCACGCGGACTCGAGGTCGTCCTCGCGCTGGTCGAGGGCTGGGTCGACGAGGTCGTCGCCCAGGCCACCACTGAGCGGATGCCCAACGCCACCAAGCTGCAGGAGGCCTTCCGCCGCCGTCGCGCCGCGGGCGGACCCGCCGAGCAGACGTTCGCGACCCTGGTCGGCCTCGAGCTCCGTCCCCGCCGGCTGCGCGACGCCTCCACATTGTGGGGGTCGCTGCGCACCCGCCAGGGCATCGAGGCCCGCGACGGGGTCTGGATGTCACCGGCGCTGCTCCCGACCGACGCCGACCTCGACGACCCGTTGGGCTTCCGCGAGGACGCCAACGCGCCGGAGAGCTCAGCGACGAGGAGTTCGACGAGGGTCTGCGGGCCATGCTGGACGGCGAGGAGCCGGGCTAGTCCAAGGGCTAGTCCCGGTAGTCCTGGTCGTCCTCGCCGGGTGGCGGCTCGATGTGTGAGGCGGCCGACCAGCCGAGCAGGTAGCCCTTCGCGCGCTGGGCGGAGGGGTATCGGTCGACCCACGCCCAGAACGCCGCGTCGTGCCCCGGCTCGAGCAGGTGAGCCAGCTCGTGCACGATCACGTAGTCGACGACCCATGCCGGCATCCCCTGCAGCCGCTTCGAGAGCCGGATGGTGCGGTCAGCCGGCGTGCACGAACCCCAGCGCTGCTTCTGGTTCGAGACCCACCGCACAGTGCTGGGCATCGCCAGCCCGCCGAGGTAGCGGTCGTTGAGCGACAGCGCCCGGTCCCACAGCTCCTCGTCGGTCGGGATGGCCCGGCGTTCGGACCTCTCCACGCGGGCGACCATCGTCTCGACCCACTCGGCCTCCTCCTTGACAGACATGTAGGCCGGGATCAGGACGACGATGCGCTCGCCGTCGCGATAGGCCGAGACCGTACGACGGCGGCGCTTCGACCGGCGCACCTCGACGTCGGCGTCTGGCCGCCCATGCCGCGAATCTAGCGGGCGGTTGGCCCACTCCAGCAGCCGCTCGCGGGGCCAGGTGTTGACGATCCGGTCCGGGTCGATGCCCGGCGGCCTCGGCCCGCTCGGCGCCGTACCAGAGGAAGTCGAGCTGGCCGGGCGCGTGTGCGTCGGAGTCGATGGAGAACAGGCAGCCCAGGTCGCGGGCCAGCTCGAGCAGCCTGGTCGGCGGGTCGCGGCGCTCGGGGCGGGCGTTGATCTCGACCGCGATGTTGCTCTCGACGCACGCCTCGAAGACGGCCTTGGCGTCGAACTGACGACTGCTTGCGCGTGCCTCGGGCGCCCATGACCATCCGGCCGGTGCAGTGGCCGAGCACGTTGGTGAAGCGGGTTGCGGACCGCCTCGACCATCCGCTTGGTCATCGGGCCGGCGTCCATGGCGAGCTTGCTGTGCACGCTGGCGACCCGGAGGTCGAGCTGGGCCAGCATCTCCTCGGTCTGGTCGAGGCTGCCGTCGTCGAGGATGTCGACCTCGATGCCCTTGAGGAGGGTGAAGTCTTCCCCTCCCGCTGATGAGAGATGCTGGTTGACGGCATCGACGACCCCGAGCTGGCGCTGAAGCCGCTCCGCGGAGAGCCCGTTGGCCACGCGCAGGCGCGGCGAGTGGTCGGTGAGCACCTGGTACTCGTGGCCGAGCTCGATGGCGGTGAAGGCCATCTCCTCGATCGGCGAGCCGCCGTCGGACCAGTCCGAGTGCGAGTGCAGGTCGCCCTTGAGCAGGGCGTGGAGCGCCCGGCCGCCCTGCGTGAGCGGGCCGCCGTGCTCGGCCTCCAGCTCGGCCAGGCGGGCCGGCGTCTCACCGCGGACGGCCGAGGTGATCGCCTTGGCCGTGCTCGACCCGACGCCTGGGACGTCGGTGATCGTGCCCGCCTCGACCGCGGCGGCCACGGCATCGTCGCCGAGCGGGAGGATGGCCGCCGCCGCGTTGCGGTAGGCCTTGACCTTGTAGGTCTCCTCGCGACCCCGCTCGAGCAGGAACGCGATCCGGCGCAGCGCCGCGACGGGTCCGCGGGCGTAGGGCTCCGGCACGGCCCAACCCTAAGCCGGGACAGCGTCCTCAACCGAGCGGTGGGCCGGGCCACATCGCCAACTGATTTTCCTCCACAGCGACTGGAACCGAGTTCGTGCAGGTCAGGACGGACTTGGCGGCTGAAGAAAACTGGTTATCCACAGGGTTGTCCCGGCTTGGGAAGCGTGTTTCCACGGCCCGAGGGGGTTGTCCACACGGTTGTCCACAGGCTTGTCCACAGGCGGGAGCGCCGTGGCGTTGACCCTGTCCGCTGAGCCACCTAGCGTCAGCCGCAGACGTGGCCCCCGGGCCCGGCGAGCGAGATCCACAAGGGGAAGGTGGGTCTCTCGAGCCGGACGCGGGGGTCTCGTCTTGGGTCCGGGCTCAGGTGCCGGTGAAGACCGGCGGGCGCTTCTCCCTGCTCGCCGCGATCCCCTCCTGGAGGTCAGCGGTCGCCAGCGTGATCGGCTGCGCCATGCCCTCCCACTGCAGCGCGGTCTCCAGGTCCGTGTGCCCGCCGTCGCGCAGCGCGAGGTTGGTCAGGCGCGTGGCGATCGGCGCGGCGGCGGCAACCCCAGCGGCGATCGCCAGGACGTCGTCGTGGAACGTCGCGGGCGCGAGCACCCGCGAGACCAGGCCGATCCGCAGCGCCTCGTCGGCGTCGACCACCCGACCGGTCAGCAGCAGGTCCTTCGCGTGCGCCTGGCCCACCACCTCGGGCAGCAGGTGCGTGCCGCCCATGCCGGCGTGCATGCCCAGCTGGACGAACGGCACACCGAGCCTGGCCCCGCCCGCGGCGTACCGCAGGTCGCAGGCCAGCGCGAGGCACAGCCCGGCCCCGATGGCGGCGCCGTTGACCGCGGCGATCGTCGGGACCTCGAGGCGGCCGGATCGAGAGCCAGGCGCGGTAGAACGCGATCATCCGGGTGCGCAGGTGGTCGACGGTGGCGTCGGGCTCGCTGGCGATCCACGAGGTGTTGCCGCCGGAGCAGAACGCCGCCCCCTCACCGGTCACCACCACGACCCGCACGGAGCGGTCGGCGGCCAGCGCGTCGATGGCATGGACCCAGGACGTCGGTCATCTCCTCGGACATCGCGTTGCGCATGTCCGGGTTGTCCAAGGTGAGCACGACGACCCCGTCGGAGGGGCGTTCGAGCCGCAGATGCGTGAGCTGTCCACCAGGTCGGGCCATGGTTGACCGTATCCAGCGCGCGCACGCCGCGCCGGGCGCGTCCTACGCCTGAGTCTGAGCGTGTCGTAGGGTCGAATCGGCCCTGAGGCATCAAGCACTCGCCAGGGGGCCCCCGGCGGGCTTCCCCATCAATCCCCGTCGCGACGACCGAGAAGAAACCATAGGCAAGGAGGCCGTCATGGCGGAGACCTGGAGCGGCGAGTTCTACTGCGTGAAGTGCAAGGCCAAGCGCGAGGCGTCGGGCGAGGTCAAGGTGAACGACAAGGGCACCCGGATGGCCAAGGCCGTGTGCCCCGTCTGCAGCACCAACCTCAACCGGATCCTCGGCAAGGCCTGATCCTTCAGCTGCTCGTCGACGGCGGTGTCCCCTCGGGGGCACCGCCGTCGTCTATGCCCGCACCGACCTGCCGCTGTGGAGAGCGCGGGCGCCAGGGCGCCCGCCCGTGTGAGCGTGGGCCCATGACCAACTCCGTGCGCCTGCTGCCCGGCCTCCGGTTGGTCCGGCGCGACGCCGACCATCTCCAGCTCGGTGTGGACCCGCCGCGGAGGGCGGTCCTGCGCGACCTGCCGGAGGTACGCCGTCTGGTGGCCGAGCTCGCGATCGGACACCGTCCCGCGGACCCGTCGCCCGAGGTCGGCCGCGCCCTGGCTGCCATCGCCTGCGCGGGGCTGCTGGTGCCCGACGACGCGGCCGATCGCCGGGCCCGCCGGTTCGCGAGGCCGATCGGTGTCCAGGCGCCGCCCGAGGTGTCCGCGGGCGTCTCGTCGCTCCTGCAGGCGGCCGGCGCCCGGACCGTCGGCCAGCGAGAGTCACCGCACGTCGTTCTGCTCGTCACAGAGGGCGAGGTGCCCCGCGACCGTCTGGACGTGATGGCCCGTGAGGACCTGCCGCACCTGCTGGTACGCGAGCACCCTGACGAGGTGGTCGTGGGCCCGTTCGTCGCGCCGGGGCTCACGGCGTGCCTGCGCTGCGTCGACTGCCACCTCGGCGACCTCGACCCGCGTCGGGGGCTGGTCGTGGAGCAGGTGGCCAACCAGGAGCCGATCGTCAGCGCTCCGGTGGACGTCGCCCTGCGCTCGGTCGCGCTGTCGCTCGCCGTCCGCGACCTGGTGAGCTTTGCCGAGGGCTGCGAGCCGGCCACGTGGTCGGCGACGATCAGCGTGACCAAGCAGCTCGACCTCGCCCCGCGACGGTGGTTGCGGCACCCGGCGTGCGGCTGCGCGTGGGACGAGCTGCTCAGCGCCGGCTGAGATCACCACCACTCGGAGTCGAGCTTGCCCTCCATGGCGCGCAGGTGGTCGCGCGAGCAGGTGTCGCAGTACACCCGCTGACGGCCGTTCTCGACCGACGTGGTCCAGGTGAGGGTGTTGGCCTCGTCCGACTCCTGTCGGCCACAGAAGGAGCACGTGCTCATGGCCCGACCATAGGGCCGAAGAACGACGAAGGACCGGATCCGAGATCGGATCCGGTCCTTCTTGTGCACACCCGCGATCAGGGTGTCCCGCTGAGGTCTCGCTGACTGGCGAGGTCCCATCGAGGTCTTAGAGAGCGCGGGCGAGGGCGAGACGCGCCTGCTGCGCTGCCTGCTCGGCCTTGCGGCTGAGTCGGCGGGCACGGGCCAGCTGCTGGCCGCGCCGCAACTGCTTGCGCCTCTCCCAGGCGCGCGGCCATCTGGGCGCGCGCGAGGTTCTCGTTCATGATGTTCATCTGGTTGCTCCTGACGGTGAGATCGTTCATGGCTGGGTGTGTGTTCCTTCGGATGGACGGGAGATCGGCCGTGACTCCTGGCTGACGCCGGGGATCACGCGGCCACCTCGTTCTTGCGGGGACGACCGCGGGGACGCTTGCGGGGGATCACCACTCCCTGGAGGAAGAGCTGACCGCCCCAGACGCCCCACGGCTCGCGACGCTCGAGTGCGCCGACGAGGCAGAGGGCGCGGACCGGGCAGTCCAAGCACAGGGCCTTGGCGTACTCGACGTCGCTGGGCGACTCGGCGAACCACAGCTCCGGGTTGTTGACCCGACACGGCAGCCGCTCGTCGTCCACCACGTTCGCCGAGTCGTGCAGGAAGCCGAGGGTGGGCTCCTGGCTCACGAGCTCGTCGTTGAGGACGCTGATGGTCATGTGTTTCACCTCCTTCATTCACCTTGATCGCGGGTCGTGCATCGGCTTGTGGGTGTCCGCGGGCGTTCTGCTGCTTGGAGAAACAGAAAGGCCGCGGATCCCTGGTGAGGGTTCCGCGGCCTGGAGGCTGCCGATCAGCTGAGTGGATCAGCTGGTCGGTGGACTCCAGGCATGGGAACCCCGGTACGTGCGGGCGGCGAGACCCAGGTCAGCCGTGACGCTCACATCGATGACGTGGCCGCACACAGACATGCCAAAAGCGGTGGACGGGGCAGAAGTCATCTTCTGGCTGGTCATTGCCTCGGCCGCCTTGCGGGTCTTGATGCTGTTCATGCTGTCCACCTCCTTCGGTTCGTGTGGGCGTCCGGAGTTGTCAGCTCCGTCAGACGCGCTTCTGGGTCTCGAGCAAGGTAACAAGTGCTGCGTTGTCATGGGCAAACGATTTAATGACTATTTCCGGGAAACTTCTGCCAACAGCTCGTCGCCATAGCGCTCGAGCTTTTGTGGGCCGATCCCCGTGATACCCAGGAGCGCCTTGGGTGAGCCGGGTTTGAGCTCGGCGATCAGCTGCAGCGTGGCGTCGCTGAACACCACGAAGGCCGGCACCTCCTCGGCGTCCGCCCTCCCCTTGCGCCACTCCCGCAACCGCTCGAACAGCTCCTCGTCGTAGGACGCGGGGCAGTCGACGCAGCGGCCGGTCTTCTTCTCCGGGCCCGTGCTGAGCGGCTTGCCGCACTCGCGACAGGTGCGCGCGCCGCGCTGGGAGCGTGCGCTCCGGGTCGCGGTCGACTCGAGCAGCGTGTCCGGGAGCAGCGGGCCGAGGAACCGGGACGGCTTGCGCGAGCCGCGGCCGCCGGGCTGCCGGGCCAGCGACCACGACAGCGAGAGCTCGTGGCGGGCCCGGGTCATGCCGACGTAGAGCAGCCGGCGCTCCTCCTCGACGGCGGCCGGCGTCTCGGCGTAGGTGATCGGGAGCGTGCCGTCCTGCAGGCCGCAGCAGAAGACCGAGTCCCACTCCAGGCCCTTGGCCGCGTGGAACGTCGCCAGCGTGACACCGTCGGCCACCGGAGCGTGCTGCTCGGCGGCCCGCCGGTCGAGGTCGTCCACGAACGCGTCGAGGGTGCCGCCTGACCTCTCGAACTCGGTGGCCTGGTCCACCAGCGCCTGCCACGACTCCCAGCGGTCGCGGGTCTGGCCGCGGGCGGTGGGCGGTTCGTCGGTCCAGCCCATCCCCGCGAGCGTCGCCGCGCACGGTGTCGACCACGCCCCCCGACTCCCCAGCCCTGGCCGACCCACGGATACGGGTGACCGCCTCGCGGACCTCGGCACGGTCGAAGAACCGGGCGGCGCCGCGGATGACGTAGGGGATGCCGCGGCCGGTCAGCGCCTCCTCGAAGGTCTCGGACTGGGCGTTGATGCGGAACAGCACCGCGATCTCGCCGAGCGCGCGACCGCTGCTGCGCAGCGCGGCGACCCGGGCGGCCACGGCCTCGGCCTCGGCGACCTCGTCGGACCGCTCGCCGAACTCGACCGCCGCGCCGGAGGGCTGCTGGGCGCGCAGCGCGACGCCCTGGCTCGGGGAGCCGGCGAGCAACGCGTTGGCAGCCCCGACGATCTCGGGCGTCGAGCGGTAGTTGCGGACCAGCTCGATCGAGGTGGTGCCGGGGTGCTTCTTGCGGGAAGTCGCGGAGGTAGTCGGCGTTGGCGCCGGCGAAGGAGTAGATCGTCTGCGCCGGGTCGCCCACCACGCACAGCTCGTCGCGGCCGCCGAGCCAGAGGTCGAGCAGCGCGGACTGGAGGGGCGAGACGTCCTGGAACTCGTCGACGACGAACCACTTGTACTGACGGCGGACCTGGGCCGCGACCCGCTCGTCCTCGGCGAGCAGGCCGGCGGTCAGGAGCAGGACGTCCTCCATGTCCATCCGGCCCTGGCCGCGCTTGACCTCCTCGTAGGCGTCGAACAGCCGCGCGACGGCCTCGGGGTCAATGGCCGGTCACCGAGCGGTCGCGGGCCTCGGCGGCGGCGGCGTACTGCCCGGCGCCGATGTTGCTGACCTTGGCCCACTCGATCTCGGAGGCGAGGTCGCGCAGCAGCGCCTGGTCGGCGCGCAGCCGTTGGTTGCGAGCCGCGGTCGCGAGGAGGCCGATCTTGGACTCGATGATCTGCGGCAGCTCGGTGCCGTGGACGTGTGGCCAGAAGTAGCGCAGCTGGCGCAGGGCCGCCGAGTGGAACGTGCGCGCCTGGACTCCCCCGGCCCCGAGGGCGCGCAGGCGCGACCGCATCTCGCCGGCCGCCCGGGTCGTGAAGGTGACCGCGAGGACCTCGTGTGGGCGCGTAGACGTCGCTGGCGACCCCGTGGGCGATCCGGTGGGTGATCGCCCGGGTCTTGCCGGTGCCGGCGCCCGCCAGCACCCGCACGGGTCCGCGCAGCGCCTCGGCGACCTCGCGCTGCTCGGGATCGAGCGCGGACAACAGGTCGGGCACGTCACAGGCTCCCGGGTGCTGGGCATGGAACAACGGTTGGGTGAGGGTGGTTCACTCACCGACGACCTTCACCCTAGATGCCAGGACGGACAGCAGTTGATGACCAGCTTCACGATGTACAGCACTCCGTGGTGTGGCTACTGCCACCGCCTCAAGAGTCAGCTCGAGCGTGAGGGCATCGACTTCGAGGTCGTCGACATCGAGCAGCGCCCCGACGCCGTCGCGATCGTCGAGTCCGCCAACAACGGTCACCAGACCGTACCGACGCTCGTCTATGCCGACGGAACCTCGATGACCAACCCGTCGCTGATCCAGGTCAAGGCGAAGCTGGCCGCGCTGGCGGGCTGAGCCGGGCGGGGAGTTTCACCGGGTACCCGGTGAAACTCACGCTGGCCCGCTCAAGGATGGGCGGGGGAGCGTGAGTTCCTGCGGGCCAGGCCGCTCACCACTGGCCAGGCAAGGGCCCGCCGTACCAGTGCTCGACCAGTGATCGACTGATCGAGATGCCGCCGGGGAGCACCAGGGTGCCCGCCTCGGCCTCGGCCTTCATCTCTGCCCGGGTGAACCAGCGCGCGTCCTCGATCTCGTCCTGGTCGACCACGATCTCCAGGGACTCGGCGCGTCCCACGAAGCCGATCATCAGGCTCGCGGGGAACGGCCACGGTTGGTTGCCGAAGTACTCGACGGCGCCCACCGCGATGCCGGTCTCCTCGAACACCTCGCGCCGCACGGCGTCCTCCAGGGTCTCCCCCGGTTCGCAGAAGCCGGCGAGCGTCGAGAAGCGGCCCACCGGCCAGATCGCCTGACGGCCGAGCAGGCAACGCTCCTCCTCGGAGCCGGGCTCGCCCTCGGCGACGACCATGATCACGGCCGGGTCGGTGCGCGGGAACTGGGACCTGCCGCACGCCGTGCACGCCAGCTCGTGACCGGCCTTGTGGACCTCGAGCGAGCCGCCGCAGAGCGGGCAGAAGCGGGTGACGAAGAGCCACTCGGCCAGACCGAGGGCATGGAACACCAGCGGAGCGCCGGACAACCCCTGGTCGGCCAGGTGCGGCAGCAGTCCGCGCAGCGGCGCCCAGCCGTCGTCGGTGTTCGCGTCCTCCGACCCGGCGATCAGGGCGAACCAGGCGCGGCCCTCCTGCTCCCCCAGCAGCACCCGCAGCCCGTCGGGCGCGTCGGCCGGCGAGACCCACTCGACGGCGCCGTCGACCGGGCGCACCCGGGTCCCGGCCACCACGAGTACGCGGGTCTCCGGGTCCGCCCAACGGTCCTCCAGCCAGCCGGCGTCCACGCGTCGTACGGCGATCCGATCGTGCGCGCCTGCCGCCATCCGCTCGTGCGCGTAGTCCACGGAACCGAGCCTAGGTGAGGGACCTCCGTCTGAGCAGTGCCCGGCCGACGTCACCCGAGGCTGAGCAGCGCCTCGAGGCCGGACCGGTCGGGCAGGTCGTCGGGCCGCACCGTCTCGCCGCTGCGGACGTAGTGGAACGCGGCCTGGACCCGGTCGAGCGGCACGCCCTGGAGCTCGGCCCACGCGACCCGGTAGATCGCGAGCTGGAGCGGGTCGGCGGTGGCCACCCGGTTGGTCTTCCAGTCCACGACGAGGAAGGAGCCGTCGGACTCCTGATAGACCGCGTCGATACGGCCGCGCACGACCTGGCCGTCGAGGACGAGCGCGAACGACGCCTCGACGGCGAACGCCGGGCGCTCGGCGAAGGGTCCGGCCTCGAACGCCGCGATCACCGTCGCCAGGTCGTCGTCGTCGGTGATGTCGAGGTCAGCGCGACCCGGGAGGTCGTCGGGATCCAGGAGCGGCTGCTGCTGGGAGCGACCCTCGACCCAGGCGTGGAACAGGGTGCCGAACCGGGCGGCTCGCGACGGCGGACGCGGCATCGGGCGGGCGAGCTCGCGGGCGAAGGCGTCGGCGTCCTCCTGGAGCCGCAGCACCGCCGATGCCGAGAGACTGGCCGGCAGTGGCACGGCGATCTCGGCGCTGCGCTCGGAGCGGGCCTCGACGAGGAGCCGCTCGACCTCGGCGTCCCAGTCGGCGACCTGCGCGCTCTCGACCATGTCGAGGTCGTCGTCCGGCGCGGCCGGGTCCGAGGCGCGCACCAGGGCTGCCGCGTCCCGGCGCCGCAGGGCCTCCGCACTGGTCCCGGTCGGCGGCCACGGACGCGAGGGGTCTTCGGCGGCGTAGGGGTTGGGGTCGCCCTTGGCCGGCGCGTCCAGCCACTGCTCGACCGGCTCACCCCACTCCTCGAGCTGGTCGCGGACCTCGACCTGGTAGGCCGACGGCCCGAACGGTGTCGCGCGCGGGCTCCAGCAGAACGACGTGACCGACAAGCGGTGTGCGGCCCGGGTGAACGCGACGTAGCCGAGGCGCAGCTCCTCGGTCGCCTCGTGCTCCTTGGTGTCGGCGCGGTAGCCGTCGAGAGCGGCCTTGTCGAAGCCGCGCAGCTGCGGCAGGTCGTCGGCGTCACCGCGCAGGGGAGCCGGGAGCACGGCAGGTGAGGAAGTCCAGAGGGTCCGGGACTGCGAGCTCGGGAAGCGCCCGACGCACACACCGACGAGGAACACCGCCGACCACTCCAGGCCCTTGGCCCGGTGGACGGTCAGCAGCTTGACCGAGTCGGCGGCAGACGGGGCGACCACGTCGAGGCCCTTGCCCTCCTCCTCCTCGGCGGTCAGGTAGGCCAGCAGGGCGGCCAGCGTCACCTCGCCGTCGACGGCCTGGAAGTCGGCGACGGCGCTTGCACGAACAGGTCGAGGTTGTCGCGGCGTGCGGCGGCCGACGGACTCACCGCCGACGCGAGCTCGACGTCGACGCCGGTCGTGTCGATGATCCGGCGGACGATGTCGAGCAGCGGCTCACCGACGTGGGACCGCAGCATCCGAAGCTCGCCGGCGAGCAGCGCGAACCGCTCCAGCGCCTCCGGTGAGTACGACGCCGCGCCGGGGTCGACCAGCGCGTCGTCGAGGCAGGAGATCTCGGCCGGGTCGATGCCGTCGGCGATCGCGACCAGGTGGTCGTCGATGGAGGCCGGCACGCTCGTCCGGCCGCGCGTGCCGGCCAGCTCGCGCGGCCCGGTCGCCGAGCAGCTTGAGGTCGCGCGGGCCGATCGCCCAGCGGGCGCCGGTGAGCAGCGTGAGCAGCGAGGAGTTGGCCGTCACGTCCTGGAGGAGGTGCAGGATCGCGACGACCTCCGCGACCTCGGGCAGGCGGAGCAGGCCGGAGAGCCCGACGATCTCGACCGGGATCCCGGCGTCGGTGAGTGCGTCGAAGACCTCGGCAGCGGTGGCGTTGTCGCGGGCGAGCACCCCGATGTCCGACCAGCGCCCGGTCTCGGCGCCGTCGTGCGCCTCGCGGACCGCCCCGGCGAGCCAGGCGAGCTCCTCGCGCTGGGTCTCGAACACCCTTGCGGCGACGACGCCCGCGGCGGCCTCGGGCTTGGGCTCGAGCGGCCGAACGGCGGTCGTGGCGTCATAGAGCGGTGCGGCCAGCCGGTTGGCGATCGCGAGGATGCGGCGGTCGGAGCGCCGGTTGACCGTGAGCGGGTATGACCGCACGTCACCGTCGCCGGCCGGGAACGTCTCGGCGAAGCTCAGGATGTTGGACACCGAGGCACCCCGCCAGCCGTAGATCGCCTGGTTGGGGTCGCCGACGGCGGTGACCGCGTGCCCGCCACCGAAGAGCCGCGACAGCATCGTGGCCTGGGCGACCGAGGTGTCCTGGTACTCGTCGAGCAGCACGACCTTGAACTTCTCGCGCTCGGCGACGCCGACCTCGGGCTGATCCTCGGCCAGCCGGGCGCCGAGCTCGATCTGGTCGGAGAAGTCCATCAGACCGAGGTCGGACTTCATCCTGCGGTACGCCGGCGACCAGGCCGAGGAGCTCGCCGCGCCGCTCGATGGCGTTGGCGGCCTTGTCGATGGCCTCGAGATAGGTGGACCGGTTCTTGCCGGCTCGCTCCTCGTCCGCTGCGGCCCGGAAGCCGCGCAGCGCCTCGGTGTCGACCCGGCGTACGTCGTCGGGCCCGACGAGGTGCTCGCTCATCGACGCCGTCGAGGTCGAGGAGGTTCTGGATGACCGTCTTGGGGTGGTCACTGAGGAGCGCGACCTCGCCGGTGTGCCGGTCCACGACGCGTGCACCGAGCTGGTAGCGCGCCGCGTCGGTGATCACCCGGGTGTCGGGCTCGTGGCCGATCCGGAGGCCGTGGTCGGTGAGCAGGCCGGCGGCGTAGGCGTTGTAGGTCGCCACGGTCGGCTCGAGCACGTCCTCGGCGTCGGGGTCGCTGTCCTCGAGCACCCCGGCGTCGGTGAGCGCCTGACGGATCCGGCCGCGCAGCTCGCTGGCCGCCTTGGTCGTGAAGGTCAGCCCGAGCACCTGGTCGGGCCGGACCGCGCCGGTGAGCACGAGGTAGACGACCCGCGCGGCCATCAGGGGGTCTTGCCCGACCCGGCGCCGGCGATCACGACCGCCGGCGACAGGGGTGCGGTGATGGCGGCCCACTGCTGATCGCTGGCCTGCCAGGATGCACCCATGGCGGCCGCGAGGTGGGCGGGCGTGTCGATCCGGCGTGGTTGGACGGTCACGGGCCGACCACCGGCCCGATGACCGACCCGGCGCTCTTGATCGGGCACAGGGGCACGAAGTCGCAGTCGCGGCAGTGCTGGCCGGCCAGCGCCGGGAAGTTCTCGGTCCGCAGCAGCGAGGCCGCGCGCTGGAGCCGGCCGCGCAGCGCGTCGCGCTCCGACCCGTCCTCGGCCTGGGCGGGCTGGTGCTGCACCGTGGCGTGGTCCGCATCCGCGGGCAGCCCGAGCTGGACCAGCTCGGCGCCCCCGGCCACGCCGTCCTCCACGAGGCCTGCCGACGGCGCCGTGGTCGACCGCGAGCTGGTAGAGGCCGAGCTGCACGTGGGTGAGGACCGACCTGTCCGTCGGCTTGGTGCGCCCGGTCTTGAGGTCGACGACCACGACCCGGCCGTCGGCGTCGAGCTCGATCCGGTCGGCGTAGCCGTCGAGTCGGACCGTCTCGCCGTCGGGCAGGCTGAGGACCGCCCGGAACCCCTCCTCGACACCGAGCAGGGTGCGCGCATTGCCGTGGTGCCAGACCAGGAAGCGAGCCAGCGCCATCCGGATCCGGTCGAGCTCGCGGGCCTTGGACCACGGCGTCCGGAACTCGAGCCGGTCCCACACCTTCTCGACGTGGCCCATCAGGACCTCGACCCCGTCGGGTCCCACCGGCAGCTCCCCGGCGGCGACCCGCTGGGCGAGCGCGTGCACCATCTCGCCGACGTTGGCCGACTGGTGCTGGCGAGCCACGCCCCCGGCCTCGCGGGCCAGGAACCACCGCGTCGGGCAGACGTCCAGTGCGTCCACGATGCTCGCCGACACCGGCACCGGCTGGTCCTGGGGACGCACCGGCTGGATCGACCGGCTGACCGAGCGCGTGCCCCACCACGTCGACGGGTCGGCCCTGGGGACCAGGGGCCGGTCGCCGCTACGCTCCGTCGCCAGCCGGGCCAGGCGCCGGGCCGCGGCCGCGCGAAGGGCCTCGCTCGTCTCCGGGTCGGCGGCCGTACGCCGCAGCTCGGCCACCAGCCCCGCCAGCGAGAGGGTCCGGGCCGGGCGCCCCTCGACCGCCTCGACGGTGACGCCGAGCTCGGCGAGGAACCGGGACGGCTGGTCACCGTCGTCCTCGGCGGACGCCACCGCCGTGACGACCAGCCGCTCCCGGGCGCGCGTGCACGCGACGTAGAACAGCCGCCGCTCCTCGGTGAGCAGCTCGCGGACCGACGTCGCCGGCACCAGGCCCTCGGTCCCGATCCGGTCGGCGCCCAGAGCATGCTCGAGCGCCGGCGCAGGTCGGGCCAGCCGTCCTGCTGCACGTGGGCGACCACGACGAGCCGCCACTCCAGGCCCTTGGCGCGGTGGGCGGTCAGCAGGCGTACGGCGGAGCCGCGGGCCCCGCGCTCGGCCAGCGTGTCGGCGGGGATCTGCTGGGCGACCAGGGTGGCCAGGAACTCCCGGACGCCGACGTGGTCGCGGGTCTCCTCAGCGCGGGCGGCCGCCTCGAACAGCGCACAGATCGAGTCGAGGTCACGATGGGCCCGTCGGGCGGTGCCGCCACCGAGCTCGACGCGCTGCCGGAGCCGGCGCGGCCAGGCGGTGCCCGCCCACAGGGTCCAGAGCAGCTCCTCGGCGGTCGCCCCAGCGGCGAGCTGCGCGCGTGTCGTCCGGACCAGGTCGCCCACGGCGCGGGCCCGCTGCACCTCGGTGCCGCTCAGGCCCTCGAGCGTGGCGACATCGATCACCGCCAGGCGGACCAGCGCCCGGGAGTGAGTCGGCAGCCTGGCCTCGGCGTGCGCCGCGTCCTTCTCACGCTGTCGCAGCTGGCGCGCCAGGCGGCGCAGGTCGCCCGCGTCGAGGCCGCCGAGGGGGCCGGTGAGCAGTGCCTCGGCCCGGGCCGCGTCGATGTGGTCGATGTGGTCCGGGTCCTCGTTGTCGAGGTTGAGCACGACCCGCAACGCGTCGATCAGCGGCAGCGCCGCCGGGTCGCGGACCAGCGGGACCTCGTCGCTCGCGACCTCGACCGGCACGCCCGCAGCACCGAGCGAACGCCGCAGCGGCGGGATGGAAGCACGGCCCGACCGCACCAGCACTGCCATCTCGTCCCAACGCGATGCCGTCCTCGAGGTGGGCGCGCCGGAGCAGGTCGGCGAGGTGCTCGGCCTCGGCGCGGTCGGTGTCGAAGGTGCGGACGAGGACCCGACCCGCGCCGTGCTCGCCGACGATGGCGGTCGGAGCGAGGAACGCCGCGCGGGCCGCCTCCGGGATGGTGCCGGGCAGACCGATGCGCTCGGCAACTCGCTGGGCAGCGGTCAGGATGCGCGGACCGAAGCGGCGGGTGGTGCCGAGCGCGACCACCTCGGCCGGTGTCCCGTCCTCGCGCGCGAAAGCGCTGGGGAAGTCGAGGATGCCGCGCACCTCGGCCCCACGGAAGGCGTAGATCGACTGGTGCGGGTCGCCGACCGCGACCAGGTTGCGGCCGTGACCGGCCAGCGCCTGGAGCAGCGCGACCTGACCCGAGTCGGTGTCCTGGTACTCGTCGACGAAGACGTGGGCGAACTGCGCGCGCAGCTCGTCGCGGTGGCTGGTGGCCTCGATGCTGGCGCGGCGGATCAGGTCGGAGTAGTCGACCGCGGCGCGCTCGTCGAGGATGGTGAGGTATTGCTCGAGGAAGAGCCCGGCCGCCACGAACTCCGGCAGCCCGTGGGTCTCCCCCAGCCGCTGGAGCGCCTCGCCGTCCAGGCCCTTCTCGCGGGCGCGGGACAGGACGGTGTGCACCTCACGAGCGAAGCCCCGGGTGTCGAGCGCGGCGCTGAGCGCGTCGGGCCAGCGCACCGACTCCGGGTGGTCCTGGAGCAGCTCGCGTAGGACGACGTCCTGCTCCGGGGCCGTCAGCAGACGCAGCGGCCCGAGGTAGAGCTCGCTCGGCGCGTAGCGCCGGATCAGCCCGTAGGCGAAGGAGTGGAACGTCGAGCCGATGCTGGCCGACATCGTGCGGCCGACCCGGGCGGTGACCCGGTCGCGCAGCTGCTCGGCGGCCTTGCGCGAGAAGGTGAGTGCCAGGACCGAGTCGGGGTGGGCGCCGTCCTCGATCCGACGCACGATCGCCTCGACCAGGGTCGTCGTCTTGCCGGTCCCCGGGCCGGCCAGGACGAGCAGCGGACCGCCTGCGTGCTCGACGACGTGGCGCTGCTGGTCGTCGAGCTCGGGCACCACCGAGGGCGCCGACGGCCGGATGAGCCGGTAGGTCGGCGAAGCGATGATGGACGGCGGCATGGTGGCCATTCGACCATCCCCCGCCGACCCAACCGGTTCTGCCAGAGTGTCGCCATGAGCAGCACCGCCCCCGTGCGGCCGGCCCTGTCGCCGCGGGCGGTCACCGCCACCCTGACCTGCGTGCTCGTGGTCGCGGTATGCCTGACCTGGACCTACCTGTCGATGCGTGCGGTGATGAACGTCGGCGGGGCCTGTGCCGACGGCGGTCCCTACGTCAGCGCGCAACCGTGCCCGGACGGCGCGATCCTGATCGCCCCGGCGGTGCCACTGCTCCTCATCTTCTCGATGGTCGGCACGGTCGCTGCCGCCTCGGTCGGGGCACCCAACCTGCTGGTCCCGATGTGGGGCGCGCTGTTCGGCTCGCTGGGCTGGAACTTCCTCGAGTACGCGGTCACGGGCCCGGACCTCGTGGCGGGCTGGCTCGTCTGCGGCATCGTGTTCTGGCTGATGGCGCTGCCGGCGTTGCTGATCATGCACGGTGGCCTGAGGGCCGGGATCTCCACGCGCGCCACGGACAAGGGGTTCCTGTGGATCCCCGTCTACGGCGTGCTCGGCGCGGCCGGCCTGCTGCTGGGCTACGTGAGCTTCGTCGCCGTCGCCGGCTGAGTCAGCCCGGCGGCCGCTCGTTGTAGACGCCGGCCTCCTCCTGGCCGGTGATGGCCTGGATCGCTCGCATGATCTCGTCGGTCGCCTCGCGGCGCGCCCGGCCGAGCGGCACGCCCTCGAACCGGCCGGTGAAGTCGATCGGCCTGCCGAACTCGATGGTGACCGGCACGATGCGCACCCGGTTGGAGTCCACGGCCATCACGTTCTCAGTACCGGACAGGCCGACGGGTACGACGGGGACACCGGCGGTCAGCGCGAGATGGGCGACGCCGGTACGGCCGCGATAGAGCCGACCGTCGCGCGACCGCGTGCCCTCGGGGTAGATCCCGAACGCGTCGCCGCGACCCAGCACCTCCAGTGCGGTCTGGAGGCTCTCGATCGCCGCCCTGCTGTCGTCGCGGTCGACGGGCAGCATCCCGAGACCTTCGAAGAACACCCGGAGAGCGAACCCCTTCACACCGCTGCCGGTGAAGTAGTCGGACTTGGTGAGGAAGACGACCTTGCGCTTGACCACCGACGGGATGGCGACCGAGTCGATGAAGCTGAGGTGGTTGCTGGCCAGGATCACGCCACCGGAGTCCGGCAGGTTGTCGGCGCCCGTGATGGTGGGGCGCCAGACGGCCCGCATCAGAGGTGGCACGATGCCGTGCATGACCTCGTAGAGCATGCGGACCAGTCTGCTGACTACCGACGCGTACCGGAAAGCCGGGTCGGAAATAAGCAGCGGGCCCGACGCAAGTATGAGTTGCATCCGGCCCGCCTACCCGGCTCCCGAAGGAACCCGGTGAGAGAGTTGTACGCCCCCTCGGAACGCCCGCGCAAGGGGTTGGCCGAACATTCTCCTGGTTCCACAGGTCTGCCCGGACAGATCACGGTTCACGCGCCGTCGGAGGGCGCCCAGAACGCCGCGCGCAGGTCGATCGCACCGGACTTCCGCAGCGGCGTCCCCTCGTCGAGGTAGTGGTGCCGGGCGCCCTCCTCGTGGCTCGGCGGCAGCGAGCCGTCGGCCCGCACGACCCGCCACCACGGCACCGCGCCCCCGTGCGAGGCCATCACGTTGCCGACCCGGCGCGCGCCGTAGCGGCCCAGAGCCTCGGCGATGCTGCCGTAGGTCGTCACCCGGCCGGGCGGGATCGACTCGACGATCGCGAGGACGTCCTCCACGTAGTCGTGGTCCTGGCCATCGCGGTGGTGCACAGCAGGAAACTACCGGCCGGTGCCGACCTGGGTGCGGCTGACGAGCGTGGGAGGCTCCCCGGGTGAGCGGACCTCTCGACGGGCTTGTGGTGCTGGATCTGACGCGCGCGCTCGCCGGACCACACGCCGCGATGACCCTGGGAGACCTGGGCGCCCGGGTGATCAAGGTCGAACCGCCCCGGGGTGACGACACCCGATCGTGGGGGCCGCCGTTCGTGGGGCCTGACGACGCCCGCGAGTCGACATACTTCCTCTGCGCCAACCGCAACAAGGAGTCACTCGTCCTCGACCTCAAGTCCGAGGCCGACCAGGTCGTGCTCGCTCGGCTCGTCGAGCGCGCTGACGTGCTGATGGAGAACTACCGGGTCGGGGTGCTCGACCGGCTCGGCTTCCCGGTCTCGCGCCTGCACGAGCTCAACCCCCGGCTCGTGGTCCTCTCGATCACCGGCTTCGGCCACGACGGGCCGGAGGCGAAGCGGGCCGGCTACGACCAGATCGCCCAGGGCGAGGGCGGGCTGATGTCGATCACCGGCACCACCCAGCCGACCAAGGTCGGGGTCCCGATCGCGGACCTGATCGCCGGCATGAACGGCACGATCGGGGTGCTGGCCGCCCTGTACGAGCGGAGCTCCACCGGTGTCGGACGGGTCGTGCGCACGTCGCTGCTCGCCGGCATGGTCGGGGTTCATGCCTTCCAGGGCACCCGGTGGACCGTGGCCGGCGAGGTGCCCGGACTCGCCGGCGACCACCACCCCTCGATCGCGCCCTACGGCATGTTCGCGACCGGCTCGGCGCCGATCCAGATCGCGTGTGGGTCCGAGGGCCTGTGGCGGGCGTTGTGCGGCGCCCTGGGGTGGGACGCCACCGAGGCCGGGTTGGCCACCAATCCCGGGCGGGTGGCCAACCGCGACGCGCTCGTCGAGCGGCTCGAGGGGCTCTTCACCGCCGAGCCGGCCGAGCACTGGCTCGAGCTGCTGGCCGAGGCGGGCGTGCCCGCGGGCAAGGTGCGCTCGATGGACGACGTCTACGGCTGGGAGCAGACCCTGTCCCAAGGCCTGAGGCTGACCCTCGACCACAGCACCCTGGGCGAGATCGACGTGCCGGGCTCCCCCCTGCGTTTCGACGACAACGCCTACTCCGGGGGCCGTGCCGACCACGCCGCGCCGCCCACCCTGGGTCAGCACAACGAGTCGATCCGGGAGTGGCTGGACTCCTGAGCGACCCCTGGGTGTCGTCCGGGTGAACTCAAGACCGCGCGCCTCGACGGGCCTTCAGCCGACGTTCGTCTGGCGTCTTCCTGTGCTCCACCGCTCTCGCTCACGACACCGAGACCGTGAGGTCTGTGAGTGCGATCGGTCGGCGCGCGGCGCTCGCCATCGGTGTCGGTGCCGGTGCCACGTCGGTGGGACAGCTCGTCGAAGCAGGCGCCGCCTGGGCGAGGCCCGCGCGGTCCGCCCCGACCCGAGCGCTGTCGCGGACCGCCCTACCCGACCCGTTCACCCTGGGCGTCGCCTCTGGCGACCCGGAGCCGGACGGGGTGCTGTTGTGGACCCGGCTCGCGCCTCGTCCGCTGGCAGCCGACGGGCTGGGCGGCATGCCCCACCGCGAGGTCCTGGTGGACTGGCAGGTCTCCGAGGACGCGTTGTTCAGCCGGGTGGTCCGCGAGGGTCGGGTGTCGGCGACGCCTCCAGCGGCACACTCTGTCCACGTCGAGGTGCGTGGCCTGCTCCCGGGGCGCGAGTACTACTACCGGTTCCGCGCCGAGGGCCACGTCTCCCGCACCGGCCGCACCCGCACCGCTCCGTCGTACGACAGCAGGCCTGCGTCACTGACGGTCGCGGCAGCCTCCTGCGCCCGCTACGAGCACGGCTTCTTCACCGCCTACCGCCGCCTCGCCGAGGACGGCCCCGACCTGGTGCTGCACCTCGGTGACTACATCTACGAGCTCGGCCACGACGAGTACGCCGCCCGCGACGGCAACGTGCGCCGCTCCGCCGGACCGGAGACGACGACCCTCGCCCACTACCGACGGCGGCACGCCGAGTACAAGACCGACCCCGACCTGCAGCTCGCGCACGCGGTCGCGCCGTGGAGCGTCATCTGGGACGACCACGAGGTCGACGCCAACTGGGCCGGCACCGTCTCCGAGAATGGCGCCGCTGCCTTCAGCCGCCGCCGCTCGGCCGCGTTCCGCGCGTACTACGAGCACATGCCGCTGCGACGCACCTCGGTGCCCCGAGGCGTCGGCATGCGGATCCACCGCAGGGTCCGGTGGGGCGATCTGGCTACCGTGCACCTGCTCGACACCCGGCAGTACCGCGACCAGCAGGCGTGCGGCGGTGCTGTCCTCGCCGGCTGCGCGGGGCGGCTGGACCCCGGCCGCTCGATGACGGGCGCTGCGCAGGAGGACTGGCTCCTCCGAGGGCTCGGCGGGTCCCGGTGGGACGTCCTGGCCCAGCAGGTGTTCTTCGCCCAACGCGACGTCTCCCGCCAGGACGGACTCCAGGTGGGCATGGACGGCTGGGACGGGTACGCCGCCTCGAGGGAGCGCATCCTGCGCGGGTTCGAGGAGCGCGAGGTGCGCAACGCCGTGGTGCTCACCGGTGACGTCCACCGGCACTACGCCAACGACCTCCTGGTCGACTTCGACCGGCCCGCCACCGCACCGGTCGGGGTCGAGCTGGTGACGACCTCGGTGACCAGCGGTGGGGACGGACACGACGACCTGCCCGCGGTCACGACCGAACGGCAGGACAACCCGCACATCAGGTTCGCGAGCGACAGGCGCGGCTACCTGTTGACCCGGTTCGAGCGCCAGCACCTGAGGGCGGACCTCAGGACGTTGCCCTACGTCCGCCGCCCGGGCGCGACGGTGCGGACCGCGGCCTCCTTCGTGGTCGAGGACCGCAACCCCGGGCTGCAGGCGGTCTGAAGCCCGACTCGACGTCGTCGCTCGAGCTCAGCCGAGGTCGACGATGGCGGCGACCGGTCCGCCACCGTCGGGACCCTGGTGCGCCGCCGAGACCGACACGAAGACCGCCGGGTCGCCCGTGACGACTGCGGTGACACCGCCGACGGTCGCCTTGATCTGGCGGTGCCAGTGCACGTCGGAGTCGTCGAGCATGGCGTTGCGGCGGCCGCGGACCTGGCCGTCCTGGGACGCCTCGCACTTGAGGAAGACGTTGACGAGGCGGCCGTCCAGGTCGCTGGCGTGCGGTCGCTCCGGCAGGTCGAGGCCGGCCTCGCGGATCGCGTTCCAGATGCCGTCCGCGTCCAGGGCGTCGTTCATCACCGAGTGACCGATCCGGTACCGCCCTCCGACGCCGGTGGCGTTGCCGACCACGACGACCTGGGCCCGGTCCAGCTCGACCCCCGACGAGCAGGATGCGACGCTCGAGAACAGTGACCGGTCGTGCATGATCTCGGCGTCGGTCGGCATCTCGATCTCGCCGAGCGCGACCGCGATGCCGAGCGCCGTACACCCGTTGGAGAGGTCCATCGACTGGTGCGTCTCCTCGGTCCACACCGTCTGGCCGCGCGACTTGGCATCGCGGATGGTGTGGATGGTGAGCAGCGGGGTCTTGGTCTGCACATAGTGGACGTCGGTGACGTCGGTGATGCCGGCCTTGTCCATCGCGACCTTCACCGCGTCGGCGACCTTGGTGATCATCGGCGTCCGGCCGATGTCCTCGGGCAGCAGCTGCTCGCTCATCGCGAAGCCGACGGTGAGGCGCGACTCGTCGGTGGGTGTGACGCTCTCGGGAGGGAGTGTCGCAAAGATCGTGGCGTGCGGGCTGAGCACACCGTCGGTGCCGCCGGACCACACGATCGGGATCTGCTGGACCTGGTCGGCACGAGCACCCTTGGCGACGAGCACCTCGCGGAACGCGCGGTCCGCGATGATCCGGGTGTAGTCGTTGACCCCGCCGTTGCCCTCGGTCTTGCCGATGATCGCGACGACACGGTCGGCCTGGAGGACCCCGTCATCGATGAGCTTCGCGAGCTCGGTGGCGTCGGCGACGGAGTGGATGGGGACCTTGCGTACTTCGATGGCGTCGGGCATCAGAGCATCCTTCCTTAGTGCCTGGTGACGACCGTCCCACCGTCGCCGTTGATCGCGTTGATCAGGTGGGCAAGGTCGGTGATCACGGCCCTGGAACCACCCTGCTCGACGAACCGGCACGCCGCGTCGACCTTGGGACCCATCGAGCCGCTCGCGAAGTGGCCGGCGGCGGCGTACTCACGCATCGTGGCCACTGACACGGTGCCGACGTCCTCCGCCTCGGGGGTGCCGTAGTGCAGCACTGCGTGCGGTACGTCGGTCGCGATGACGAGCACGTCGGCGCCCACCGTCCTTGCGAGGAGTGCCGCGCCGAGGTCCTTGTCGATGACCGCCTCGACGCCGCGCAGCGAGCCGTCGGGATCCCGGACGACCGGGATGCCACCACCACCGTTGGCGATCACGACGAAGCCGTCGCCGATCAGGGTCTGGACCGCCGGCGCTTCGAGGATCTCGAGCGGCTCGGGCGAGGCGACCACGCGTCGCCAGCCCTTGTCGCCGCGGTCCTCCCACGTCTCGCCGTGCTCGACCAGGACCCTGGCCTGGTCACCAGGCAGGTAGCGACCGATCGGTTTGGTGGGGATGCTGAAGCCCGGGTCGCGGGCGTCGACGAGCGTGCGGGTGACCAAGGCGGCTGTCGGTCGACTGAGCCCGCGGCCGGACAGTGCCGACTCGAGGGCGTTCATCAGCACGAACCCCAGCGTCCCCTGGGTCTGCGCGCCGCACCAGTCGAGCGGGACCGGTGGGACGACGGACGCGGCCAGCTCGTTCTTGACGAGCAGGTTGCCGACCTGGGGGCCGTTGCCGTGCGTGACGACGACCTCGACGGCGTGCGCCAGCAGGTCCGCAACGGCGGCCATCGCGACGCCGGCTGCGGCGATCTGGTCCTCCGGGCGGGCCCGGCCCTCGGCATTGGTCATGGCGTTGCCGCCCAACGCCACCAACACCCTCATCCGACCGAATCTAACGGGAGGGTGCCTCGGCGCGCGGAGGTCGGGTCAGGACGTCGACCTCGGCGTGTGTCCGCCCGCCGGACAGCCGCGCGTAGCCGGGACCCCGGTCGAAGAACACGTCGCTCGGCGCCGGGCGTGAGGCCCGCTCGGTGCGCGTCGCCACCTCGTCGTACGAGAGCGAGTCGTCGTCCACGGAGCCGGTGAGCACGACGCCGTACGACGCGAGCGCGGCGCCCGACGAGACCTTGCGCCAGACCACGTCACGGACCACGAGGGCCGGATCGCGCTCGAGCGGGTTGCCCCAGCCGCCGCCACCGGTGGTGCAGATCCGGATGATCTCGCCCGCCGCCACGGGCTCGGCGTCTGCCAGGGCGTCGACCTCACGCTCGTGGGGCCCGCCCGGATCGATGACGACCTGGAACGGCGCACCAGCCTTGCCGCCGCGCACGCCCCAGCAGGCCAGGATCGACCGGTCCGCGATGGACATGAAGTGGCCGTCCCTCAGCATCCGGATGTGCTTCTCGTAGCCGAGGCCTCCGCGGAACTCGCCGGCTCCCCCGCTGTCCATCGCGAGCGACAGCACCTCGACCCGGACCGGGAAGCGCGCCTCGGTGAACTCGGTCGGCAGGTTGCGCGAGTCAGGCACGACGTGGATCGCGTCCTCGCCGTCGGCGTAGTAGCGACCACCCGACCCACCACCGAGCACCTCGCGCATGAGGTAGGGCCGCCCCTCGAGGTCCTCGCCATAGACACCGGTGTAGCGGATCGTCTCCTGGTCGGCCGGCATCCTGCCGTCGACAGCCTTGGCGATCACGCCGGACAGCACGCCGAGAAGTCGCAGGATCACGAACGTGCGCGCGTTGGTCGGCGCCGGGAAGACCGGGGTCAGCAGCGTGCCGGGCGGAGGGAACCGCATCTCGATGAGGGGTACGACGCCTTCGTTGACGTCGAGCTCGGCCATCCGCTCCGGGGTGTCGGCGAGGTTGCGCAGGATCGGCGCGAGCCACTTCTTGAGGAACACACCGTCGCTGGCGTCGCCCACGTGGTTGATCGGCCCCTTGGCCTGCGGACTGGTGCCGCCGAAGTCGAGGATCAGCCGCTCGCCACTCTGTCCATCAGACCGAGGGTCGTCGGCGGCGGTGCGGGTCAGCGTGATCCGCTGGGTGTGCAGCATCGGCTCGTCGACCCCGTCGTGCTCGGCGTAGTCCTCCCACACCCACGAGCCGACCGGGATCTTGCCGAGGATCTCGCGGCGGTAGGTCTCGGTGGTCCGGGACAGGATCGCGTCGAAGCAGGACTCGACGGTCTCCACGCCGTACCTGTCGAACAGCTCGCCCAGCCGCCGTGCACCCATCAGGCAGGCCGAGCACTCGGCGTCGAGGTCGGCGGCGAGCGACTCGGGCATCCGGGAGTTGCGGGTCATGATCGTGAGTGCCGCACGGTTGGGTACGCCCGCGTCCCACAGGCGGATCGGCGGGACCATCAGTCCTTCCTCGAACACACTCGTCGCGTGGCTCGGCATCGAGCCCGGCACCGCCCCACCGATGTCGTCGTGGTGGCCGAACGCCTGGACGAACGCGACGACCCGGCGTTCATCATCGGCGCCACCGAAGACGGGCACCGTCACGCAGAGGTCGGGCAGGTGCCCGATCCCGCCCTCGGAGCGATAGACGTCGTTGTGGAAGAAGACGTCACCCTCGCGCATCTCATCGAGCGGGAAGTCCCGCGCGATGGGGTGCACGAGCGCGGAGTATGAGCGGCCGGTGAGCTTGCGGAGCAGACGGTCGTGGATCCCGGCCCGGAAGTCGTGGGCGTCGCGGATCATCGGGCTCCGCGAGGTGCGGCCGATGGCGGTCTCGACCTCCAGCTCGACGCTCGCCAACGACCCCTGCACGATCTCGACCAGCACCGGGTCGGCGCTCGCACCGGCGTCATCGGTCAGGTGGCCGTACGGGAACTGCGTGGGTGCTCGCCGTGACTCGGTCATGACTCACTCCTGGTCACGATCAGGTTGAGGAACTCGTCCACCTCGACGTCGAACCCGGGATGGATCGGCACGGTGGAGCCGAACTCCTCGATGATCACCGGACCGCGCCACCCGGATCCGGGGGACAGATCACTTCGAGCGACAACCGGTGTGTCCACGAATCCCACCGAGGCGTCGAAGCACACGGGCCTGGTTCCGGGCGTGCGATGAACGTGCGACTCGGCCATCGGGAATCGCTTGATCTCCGGCCGCTGGATCGGGCCGATGCCGGAGACGCGGAGGTTGACCCACTCGACCTGCTGGCTGGTGTCGGTGGAGAAGTCGTAGCCGTAGAGCGACCTGTGGTCGGCGTGAAAGCGGGCCGCGACCTGATCGAGGACCGCGGCGTCGATCGTGCCGGCAGGGACGTCCACTCGGACCTCGAAGGCCTGGCCGAAGTAGCGCAGGTCGGCGGTCCGGACGAACTGGTGCTCGTCGGCCGCGAAGCCCTCCGTGGCGAGCGCCTCGGCTGCGCGGCCGGTCAGCTCGTCGTACGACGCGGCGACCGTCGCGGGCTCGAGGACGTTGGCGAGCGCGACGTGGGTCTGCACGTAGTCGTTCTTGACGTCGACCGTGAGGAGGCCGAAGGCCGAGACGTTGCCGGGGTTGGGTGGCACCAACACGGTCGCGATGCCGAGCACGTCCATGAGCCGGCAGAGCAGCAGCGACCCGGAGCCGCCGAACGTGGTCAGCGTGAAGTCGCGGACGTCGAGGCCGCGCTTGGTGGTGACCTGGCGCAGCGCGTTGGTCTGGTTCCAGGCCGATATCTCCAGGACGCCGGTGGCGCAGGCCTCCAGCGACAGGCCCAGCTTGGCGGCGAGTGCCTCGACGCCGACCCGGGCCGCGTCGACGTCCAGCGGGATCTCGCCGCCGAGCAGGTGCGGAGGGATCCGGCCGAGCACGACGTGCGCGTCGGTGATCGTCACGTCGGTGCCGCCCCGGCCGTAGCAGAGCGGGCCCGGGTCGGCGCCGCCCGACTGCGGGCCGACCTTGAGGGTGCCCTCGGGCGAGAGCCACGCGATCGAGCCGCCGCCCGCACCGATGGTGACCACGTCGATCATCGCGATCTTGGACGGGAACGCTCCGACCGAGCCCTCGGTGGTCAGCGCCGGCTCGCCGCCGACGACGACGGACACGTCGGTCGACGTGCCGCCGCCGTCGCAGGTCAGCACCCGGTCGAAGCCGGCGACCTTGCCGATCAGCGCGGCACCGAGCGCACCCGCGGCCGGCCCGGACAGGACCGTGGTGATCGGCTGGTGCACCACCTCGCCGGCCGACAGCACGCCGCCGTTGGACTTCATGACATAGAACGGGATGACCCGCTCGTCGCCGTGCCGTGGGAACTGGACGAGCAGCCGGTTCTTGATGTTGGTGACGTACGCCGACAGCCGCGGCTTCACCGCGGCGTCGACGAGCGTGGTCATCGCCCGCTCGTACTCGCGGTACTCGCGCAGCACCTGGCTCGACAGCGACACGACGGCGTCGGGGTGCTCCTCCCGCAGCACCGCGCGCATCCGCTCCTCGTGCACCGGGTTGGCATAGGAGTGCAGGAAGCAGACGCCCAGGGTGTCGACCCGCTGCGCCTTGAACCAGCGGGCGGCCGCACGGGCGCCCTCCTCGTCGAAGGGCCGCACCTCCGCACCGTGCACATCGAGGCGGCCCTCGACACCCTTCACCAGGTCGCGCGGGACGATCCGCGGTGGCTTCACCCAGAAGTACGAGTTGCCGTAGCCGTCCGGCACCGACTGCCGGGCGATCTCGAGCATCGCCTCGTAGCCGGTGTTCGTGATGAACCCGAGTCGGTCGACCTTGCCCTCGAGCAACTGGTTGGTCGCGACCGTCGTCCCGTGCGACACCGCGTCGATGTCGGCGCCGGTCGCGCCGAGCAGCCCGAGGACCTTGTCGATGCCGGCCAGGAAGCCGTCCGCCGGGTTGCCCGGCGTGGACGGGGTCTTGGTCGTCACCAGCTCGCCGGAGTCCTCATCGAGGGCCACGACATCGGTGAAGGTCCCACCAGTGTCGATGCCGATGCGGATGCGGCGGGCCATCGTCCTTGTCTACCGGACGCCCTCGGTCAGCGCGGCCCTGGCC
This sequence comes from uncultured Actinomycetota bacterium, assembly GCA_963802315.1. Classification (GTDB taxonomy): domain Bacteria; phylum Actinomycetota; class Actinomycetes; order Propionibacteriales; family Nocardioidaceae; genus Nocardioides. Next base: position 2,269,990 of record CAWDIF010000001.1, on the reverse strand, counting down.
ACAGGACGTCGGCACGGCTGTAGTGCCCGGCGGCGTCGAACCAGCGCTTGGCATGCAGCGTCTGGCTCAGGTCGCAGTCGGCGAGCACGATGCCCTCGGCGTCGTAGAGGGGGCCGGCGATGACGTCACCGGACCCGGGTGCGACCACGGTGGCCCCACCGCGGCCGATGACCTCGCGCTCCGAGAGGCGGTACGGGAAGTCCGCGGGGAACTTCGAGGTCTCGATGAACTGGGGCACCGAGATGACGAAGGTGCCGGCCTCGATGGCGATGTGTCGGATGGTCGCCTGCCAGCCGTCGGAGTCGTCCGCGGTCGGCGCCAGCCAGAGCTGCGGGCCACCCTGGTAGACCGCCCAGCGGGCCAGCGGCATCCGGTTCTCCCAGCAGATCAGCCCACCTATCCGGCCGAGCCGGGTCCCGGTGACCTCCAGGTCGTCACCGGCGCCCATGCCATGGAAGAGCCGCTCGTGGAACGTGGGCATCAGCTTCCGGTGCCGGCTCAGCAGCCCATCCGGCCCGATCACCAGAAGGGTGTTGTAGACCGTCCCGGGACGGTCCACCTCGCGCTCGTTGACGCCAATCGCGCAGATCACGTCATAGGCCCGGCACGCCTCGGCGAGCCGGTCGACCACCGGACCCGGGACCTCGACCGCGCTGCCCCAGAAGCGCTCCCAGAACCCGTCCTCGTCACGGCCGGCGCGAGCCGCCCAGTCGTAGGACGGGTAGAGCGACAGGAACGTCTCTGGGAACACGACCAGCTGGGCCCCCTGAGCGGCGGCGTCGGCCAGCAGGCCGAGGGCCTTCTCGAGGCTCGCCTCGAGGTCGAGGACCACGGACATCGCCTGAACCGCGGCGACGCGGACGACCGGAAGAGGCTCCATGTCCCGGATCGTAGGACTTCCCCCAGGCGGCAGCCCCCACCAGGACAGGGCTCGATGCTCAGGTCCCTGAGTCCACCGCCGCCTCGACCGCTGCCGCGACCTCGAGCAGGAACCGGTCCCGGCCGTGCGCCGCGACGAGCTGCAGGCCGATGGGCAGTCCGTCCGCCGTGTGCCCGAACGGCACCGAGATCGCCGGGCAGCCGGTCACGGTGATGTAGTAGCAGGCGCGCATCCAGTCGAGGTACGTCGCCTGCTCGCGCCCGTTGATGGTGGCGGGGTACTCCTGGTCCGCCGGGAAGGGTGGGACCTGGGCAGCGGGCAGGACCAGGACGTCGTACCCGGTGAAGAACTCGCGCATCCGGTCGGCCAGCGTGGTGCGCCCGCGATAGGCGCGGGCGACGTCGGCGCCGGTGAGGTGCTCACCCGCGCGGATGTTCTCGGCCAGCGAGGTCTTGAACGCGTCAGGGTGGGTGGCGAGCAGCTCGCCGAACATCGCCTGGAAGTGCCAGGCCCGCAGCGTCCGGAACGTGTCGTCCGCCTCGGGCAGGTCGGGATGCGCGTCCGCGGCTCCGAGCAACGATCGGGCCGACTCGACGATCTCGGCGACCTCGTGGTCCACCTCGAACGCGCCCCCGAGGTCGACCGACAGCGCGACCCGCAGCCCGGCGAGCGAGCCGACCACCGGGGGCGCGAAGGTGCCGCCAGGGTCCCCGAGCGCGTGCGGCGCCCGGGGATCGGGGCCGGCGATCACGGACAGCAGGAGCGCGAGGTCACCGACGTTGCGGGCCAGCGGCCCCGCGACCGAGGTCGTCTCCCAACGGTTGGGTTGCGGCCACTGGGGCACCCGGCCCAGGCTCGGCCGCAGCCCGACCACGCCGCAGAACGACGCGGGGTTGCGCAACGACCCACCCATGTCGGACCCCTCGGCGAGCGGCACCATCGCGGAGCGCAGCGCACAGGCCGCGCCTCCGGACGAGCCCCCGGCCGACCGGGTCGGATCGACAGGGTTGAGCGTGGTCCCGAAGATCGTGTTGAAGGTGTGCGACCCGGCGGCGAACTCAGGCACGTTGGTCCTGCCGATCACCGTCACACCGGCCGCGCGGATCCGCTCGACGATCAGCTCGTCCCGTGCGGGGACGTGGTCGCGGAACAGCGGCGAGCCGAAGGTGGTCGGCCAGCCGGCCACCTCGTGGGTGTCCTTGAACGCGAACGGCAGCCCGTGCAGGGGGCCGACCTCGTCGCCGCGAGCCAGCGCCTCGTCCGCCCTCACGGCGCTCGACCGGGCGCGGTCCTCGTCGAGCGAGACGATCGCGTTGAGCCCAGGGTTGCGCGCGACGATCCGGTCCAGGTGCAGGTCGAGGAGCTCGCGAGCGGAGATGTCTTTGCCGCGGACGGCCGCCGCCTGGTCCCGCGCGGTCGACTCGACGGAGAGGTCGGTCACCGGCGGCGCCCGAAGACGCTCCCGAGGACGACGCCGAGGACGACCAGCCCGGCGCCCACGACGACGCCCTTGACGAAGTCGTCCTGGGAGCCGATCCCGCTGGACCTCACCGGGGCCCTGTAGACGCCAGGCATCGCCGCACGGTCGGGCGTCGCCGCGGCCATCGGCTCGGAGCCCGAGGTCGCGGTCGGGTCGATGGCCTGGGCAACGTTGCCGAAGAACTCTCCGGCCATCCGCCTCGACACCGAGCTCAACATCCGCTGCCCGACCCCGCCGACCATCCCGCCCACGACCGCGTCGGCGTCGTACGCGATCTGGGTCTGTCCGGGGGCGAGCTCGGTGAAGGCGACGGTGACCGTGGCGTCGACGGTGCCGGGGGCGCCGGCACCGGACAGCCGCATCACCAACGACTCGTGCTGCTGGAGGTCCGACAGAGCGCAGGAGCCGTTGTAGGTGCCCTTGATCGCGGCGACGCCGGTGGTGACGGTCATGGCGTACTCGTTGGCGCCCGTGGTCTCGAGCCGCTCGCAGCCCGGGATGGTCGCGACCAGCACGCGGGGGTCGAGCAGCGCCTCCCAGACCCTTGCGACCGGCTGGTCGATGACGTTCAACCCGGAGATCTTCATGCGTTCTCCTGCTGCTGCACTAGGCGGAGGTGGAACAGGTCCGACGGCGAGATCGGCATCGCCTTGATGGTGAAGCCCTCGGCGTCCTCGATGGCCGAGGCGAACACCGCGGCCGACGGGATCACACCTGCCTCGCCCGCGCCCTTGATGCCGAGCGGGTTGAGCGGCGACGGCGTCTCGAGGTGGTCGATGTCGATGCCGTCGGGGATCTCGGTGACATAGGGCATCAGGAAGTCCATGAACGTGGCGTTGAGCAGTTGCCCGGACTCGTCATAGGCCATCCGCTCGTAGAGCGCTCCCCCGATGCCCTGCGCGACGCCGCCGTGGATCTGGCCCTCGACGATCATCGGGTTGATCAGGTGACCACAGTCGTGCACCACGGCGTACTTGAGGATCGTGATCTCGGCCGTGTCCGGGTCGGTCTCCACGATCACGGCGTGCATGCCTGAGGCGAACGTCGCGCGCTCGGGTGAGTAGAAGTCCTTGCCCTCCAGTCCGGGCTCGTCGTCCTCGGCGACGGGAGGCTTGCCAGGGTCGCCGACCGAGAACTGCGTCGCGGCCTTGGACGCCTCATCGAAGGCATAGCGCAGCGGGTTCGAGAGGACCGAGACGGTGCCGAGATCGATCGCCGCCTCCGGCATGCCCTTGACGGACACCACACCGTCGACGATCTGGAGGTCCTTCTCGTCGACCTCGAGCGCCTCGGCAGCGATGCGGAGCACCTTCTCCTTGGTCCGCTTGGCGGCGAGATGGATCGCCGAGCCGCTCATCACGGCGGCGCGCGAGGCGAAGGTGCCGACGGCGTACGGCATCCGGCGGGTGTCGCCGGTGACCACTTCGACGTCCTCGAACCGCACGCCCAGCTCGTCGGCGACCAGCTGCGCGAACACGGTGGCGTGCCCCTGGCCCTGGGTCGTGAGTCCGGTCGCGACCTTGACCTTGCCCGAGGTCTCGACGCGGACGTGCGCACCCTCATACGGTCCGACGCCGGTGCCCTCGACGTAGCACGCGAGGCCGATCCCCACCTGCCGTCCCTGTGCGGCCATCTCGGCCTTGAACGCCGGGAACTCGTCCCAGCCGATCAGCGCCTTGATCTTGTCGAGTGAGGCCGGGTAGTCACCGGAGTCGTACTCGAGCTCGCGGCCGTCCTGGAAGACCAGCCCGTGGTCATAGGGGAACTCGTCGGGCTGGATGAAGTTCGTCGCCCTGACCTCGGCCCGGTCCTTGCCGAGCGCCTCTGCGATCGCATCCATGGTGCGCTCCATCGCGAAGCAGGCCTGCGGCCGGCCGGCGCCGCGGTACGGCGTGACCATCACCGTGTTGGTGTAGAGCGACTCGAAGACGACCCGGTAGTTCTGCGGCTTGTAGGGGCCGAGGAACTGGGTCGAGGTGATGATCGGGACGATCAGGCCATAGGGCGTGTAGGCGCCGTGGTCGTGCGAGAAGTGGAAGTCGACACCGAGCAGGAAGCCGTCGTCGTCGAAGCCGACCTCGATGTGCTGCTCCTGCGCCCGCTCGTGCGCGGTGGAGATGAAGTGCTCGCGCCGGTCCTCGGTCCACTTCACCGTGCGACCGAGGGCGCGGGCGGCGAGGGGCACGAGGAGCTCCTCCGGCCACGGGTGGTTGATCTTGACACCGAAGCCACCGCCGACGTCCGGCGTGATCACGTCGACCTGACCGAGGTCGAGCCCGAGCTTCACCGCGATCGCCGCGCGTACGCCGGTCGCGGTCTGGGTCGAGCTCCACGCCAGCAGCCGGTCGAGGTCGGGGTCCCAGCGGGCCACGACCCCACGCCCCTCCAACGGCTGACAGGAGCTGCGCTCGACGTCGAGGTCGAGGGTGAGCCGGTGCGGGGCGTTGGCGATGGCCGTGCGGGCGTCGCCGTTCTCCTGCTCGAGCCGGGCGCCGACGTTGCCGGGGACGTCCTCGTGCACCAGGTGATCGGCCGCGCGCGCGGCCGGGATGCCGACGACGGGTGGGAGGAGCTCGTAGTCGACGCGGATCCGCCAGAGCGCGTCCTCAGCGACGTAGCGGTCGTCGGCGACGACGAATGCCACCGCCTCGCCCATGTAGTTGACCTCGTCCTTGGCCAGCGCGTACTGCGTCCGGCCGTGGGTGAGGCTCGGGTGTGGGATCAGCAGCGGGAGCGGGTCGGCCATGGGTGCGGACAGCCCGGCGAGGTCGTCGTAGGTCCACACGGCGTGCACGCCGTCGAGGTCGAGTACGTCGGCGACGTCGATGTCGATGATCCGAGCGTGCGCGTGCGGCGAGCGGAGCACCGCGGCATGGAGCGTGCCCTCCCCGACGGCGAGATCGTCGACGTACCGGCCCTGACCACGCAGGAAGCGCTGGTCCTCGACCCGCTGGACCCGCTGGCCCATCAGCTTGGTGGTCATTCCTGGCTCAGCTCCGCGGCGCGTTCGACGGCCTTCACGATGTTCTGGTAGCCGGTGCAGCGACAGAGGTTGCCGGCGACCATGTCGCGGGCCTGGTCGTGGTCGGGCGTCGGGTTGTCGCGCAGCCCGGCGGTGATCGTGGTGAGGAAGCCGGGGGTGCAGAAGCCGCACTGGAGCCCGTGACACTCCATGAAGGCCTGCTGGACGGGGCCGAGCGAGCCGTCCTCGTGGGCCAGCCCCTCGACGGTGGTGATCTCCTGGCCGTCGACGCTCACCGCGAGGACGAGACAGGAGCGGACGGGGCGGCCCTCGAGCAGCACCGTGCAGGCGCCGCAGACGCCGTGCTCGCAGCCGACGTGGGTACCGGTCAGGCCGAGGTCGTGACGCAACGCGTCGGAGAGCAGACGGCGGGCGGGCAGGCGGAGCGGACGCGGGGTGCCGTTCACCGACAGCCGGACGTCGAACTGCTCCTCGGTCACCTGATCCACCCCTTGGCCGATCGAACCACGCGTGGCGTGAGCACGCGAACCAGCTGGGCCCTGTAGGCCGACGTCGCATGGATGTCGGCATGGATTCCCCCGGCCGCCTCGAGGTGGGCCAACGCCGCGTCGCCGAGCTCGTGGTCGGCAACGCCGGTCAGGTCCACGACGGTCGGGACGTCGCACACGGAGAGGAAGCCGGCCCTGACGCTGTCACCGTTCACCTGCGCGGCCACACCGACCAGTGCGTAGTCGCCTTGCCGGCGGGCGATCTCCTCGAAGGCGATGCCGGCGCCGGCCGCCAGGGCCGGGAAGAACGCCGACACCGCAATCTCGTCGTGGTGGACCGACGACTCCAGCGGGCCGACGAAGAGCTCGGCTGCCGGGATCGTGCGGCGACCGCCAGGCCCCTCCACGTCGAGCGAGCCGCCCAGCAGCCTGAGCACGACCGGCATCTCCGCGGCCGGGTCCGCGTGGACCAGCGAGCCGACGGAGGTGCCCCGGTTGCGGATGGTGGAGTGCGCGACGTGGGTCAGGGCCAGGGAGACGAGAGGCTGCACCCGACGTACGTCGTCGGAGGCCAGCACGTCCGCGTGCCGGGCGAGCGCCCCGATGCGCACCCCCGCGTCGTCGGCCTGGATCCCGTCGAGACCGGGGATCCCGTTGATGTCGACCAGCGCCGAGGGTGCGGCCAGGCGCATCGAGAGCAGCGGGACCAGGCTCTGGCCACCGGCAAGAACCTTGGCATTCGCGTCACCGGCCAGGGCAGCGACCGCTTCTGCGACCGACCGCGGACAGTGATAGGCGAAGGGTGCTGGTTTCACAGTGCCCTTGTTACCTCATGCACCCCTGTTGTGGTGCCACCACCGACCCCTAGCGTGACCGAGTGATCCCGGTCAGCGCACCGCCCCGGGTCCGGGACCGGCTACGCGCTGCACCGGACGGGATAGCGACCCTCCTGCACCGCGGCCCCGACGCGATCTATGTCGACGTCGGCGGCTGGTGCGTCGGGGTGACGGGGAGACGGGCCACCGCGGTGCCGTGCGCGCTGCACACGGCGCTCGACACGCTCCCGGCGGTGTCATCTGTCTCCGTCCGTGATGGCGTGCTGCACCTCGATGGCGAGCGGCTCGTGGTGGGTCGCCTCGTGGACGTCTCGGTGCCTCGACTACGTCCCACCGGCACGCCCGGCACGCCCGGCACGCCCGGCACGCCCGGCACGCCCGGCACGGTCGACGTGGCCGGGCTCGTGGGCAAGGGCGATGGGCTCACGCCGTACGGCGACGACGTGCTGTGCGGGTGGCTCGCAGTCCACCGTGCGGCCGAGGTCGCGACTCCGGAGGTCGACGTTGCCGTGCGGGACCACCTCACCCGGACCACGCTGCTCTCGGCCACGCTGCTCGACTGTGCCCTACACGGCGAGGTGATCCCCGAGTTCGCGGCGTACCTCACCGCGCTCGGCACCCCGGACCAGGACGCCATGGCAGCCGCCCTCGCGGCCGTCGGCCACTCGTCGGGCCGAGGTCTGCTCGAGGGCGCCGTCGGAGCGCTTGGCACAGTGGCGGCATGACGCGCCACGTCGAGCTCCGCCGCGGCGCCTACGCCGACTCGGTGACCCTGCTCCAGGTCAGCCGCACGGTTCAGGGCGTCGCCGGTGTCGCGGGGGCCCAGGTCGCGATGGCCACCCCGCTCAACATCGACGTGCTGAGCGAGATGGGCTTCGCCGTTCCCGAGGAGGCCGGGCCCAACGACATGGTGGTCGCCATCCGGCTGTCCGTCGGCGGCGACCTCGAGGCGGCCCTGGCCGGGGTCGACGCCGCGTTGAGCGCGTCGAGCCGGCGCGCCCCCGGACCCAGCGCGGAGGCGCCGCCGCGCACCACGGCCAGCGCGCTGCGCCGCGCTCCGGGTGCCGTCGCGCTCGTCTCGGTGCCCGGCCCCTCGGCGTTCGTGGAGGCGATGGACGCGCTCGAGGCCGGGAGCGACGTGATGGTCTTCAGCGACAACGTCCCGGTCGAGGAGGAGCTCGCGCTCAAGCGGTACGCCGCGGCGCGCGGTCTGCTCGTGATGGGAGCCGACTGCGGCACGGCCGTCCTGGGCGGCGTCGGTCTGGGCTTCGCCAACGTGGTTGCGCCCGGACCGATCGGGATCGTCGCGGCCTCCGGCACCGGCTGCCAGCAGGTGCTGGCGCTGCTCGACCACGCCGGCGTCGGTGTCTCGTCCGTGCTGGGGGTGGGCGGCCGTGACCTGGGTGCCGAGATCCGCGGCCTGGCCACCCGCGAGGCGATCCGGCGGCTCGACGCGGACCCCTCGGTGGAGGTGATCCTCCTGGTGTCGAAACCGCCGGCTGACGACGTGGTCGACGAGATCCGGGCGTTCACCGCCGGGCTGGACACGCCCGTCGAGATGGCGCTGCTCGGCGCCGGCCATCCGGACCTGACCGAGGCCACGGAGAGGCTGCTCCTCGCCCGAGGTGTCGCCGTCCCCGACTGGCCGGTGGTCGGCACCGCCAAGGCTGTCGAGGGCGGCCAACTGCTGCGAGGGCTGTTCGTCGGCGGGACGCTGGCCACCGAGGCGTCGATCCTCGCAACCGGACTGCTCGGAGCCGACGGCGGTCACACGTTCGTGGACTTCGGCGACGACGCCTACACCGCCGGTCGTGCACACCCGATGATCGACCCGACGTTGCGCCTCGAGCACCTGCGCCGCGCTGCCGCGGACCCGGACACGGCGGTGATCCTGCTGGACGTCGTGCTGGGCCACGGGGCAGAACCGGACCCGGCGGCGCTGCTTGCTCCCGCGGTGGCCACCATCGGCAAGCCGGTGGTTGTCGTCGTGGTCGGAACCGCCGCCGACCCGCAGGGTCTCGACCGTCAGGTGCGGACACTGGTCGGCGCCGGCGCCGAAGTGCACCTCTCGAACGCGCGGGCCGCGCGCCGAGCCGTGTCACTCCTGAGAGGGCTCCTGCCATGACGTCAGTGGTGAACGTGGGCGCCGATTTCCTGGCGGACGCGCTCGACGCCCAGGCGGTGCCAGTGACCCGCGTCGACTGGCGTCCGCCGATGGCCGGTACCCAGGCCGACCTCGCCGCGGTCGCCGCCGACCCGCGCCGCCCCGACGCCAACGCCCGCGCGCTCGCTGCGACGCTCGAGGTCACCGCGACGCTGGTCGACGTCGTACCCGCGTCCGAGGCGCTCGGTCTCGAGGCCGGACAGTTCCTGCACGCCGGTCCGCCGATCGAGTGGGCCCGCGCTTCCGGACCGCTGCGCGGCGCCCTCATGGGGGGCGCGGCGCTCGAAGGCCTGGTCGGGGACCCCGAGGACGCCATCGCCCTCTTCGAGTCCGGAGCGAGCGTCTCCCTCGACCCGTGCCACCACCACTCGACGGTCGGCCCGATGGCCGGTGTCGTCACGCCGAGCATGTGGCTCTGGGTGCTCGAGGACTCGGCCAGCGGGCGGCGTACCCACTGCTCACTCAACGAGGGCCTCGGCAAGGTCCTGCGGTACGGCGCCTACGGACCCGAGGTCCTGACCCGGCTGCGCTGGATGAGCGACGTGCTCGGGCCGCTGTTCCAGAGGGCAGTGCGCGCCAACGGCCCGGTGGACGTCACCGGGATCCTCACCCAGATGCTCCAGATGGGGGACGAGGCCCACAACCGCAACCGCGCCGGCACCCTGATGCTGCTGCGCGACCTCGCGCCATCGATGGTGACGAGTGGATGGGATCCGAGCGACGTCGCCGAGGCGCTGCGCTTCGTGGGCGCCAACGACCACTTCTTCCTCAACCTCGCGATGCCCGCGTGCAAGCTCGCGCTCGACGCGGCCCGCGGGATCGACGGCTCCACGATGGTCGTGGCGATGGCCCGCAACGGCACCGACTTCGGGATCCAGGTCGCCGGCACCGGCGACGAGTGGTTCACCGGCCCGGCCCAGCTGGCCGATGGGCTGTTCCTCGGTGACTACGGCCCCGACGACGCCAACCCCGACATCGGCGACTCGGCGATCACCGAGACGGCCGGGATCGGCGGATTCGCGATGGCCACGGCACCCGCGATCGTCCGGCTCGTCGGCGGCACGGTGCCCGACGCCCTCGCGACCACGCGGCGCATGAACGAGATCACTCTCGGCGAAAACCCGCGCTGGACGATCCCGGTCCTGGAGTTCCAGGGCACGCCGACCGGCATCGACGTCACCAAGGTGTGCCGGACCGGCATCCTCCCGCAGATCAACACCGGCATGGCCGGCAAGGTCGCCGGCGTCGGACAGGTCGGCGCGGGCCTGGTCACTCCCCCGGCCGAGATCTTCCCGAAGGCCCTCTCACGCCTGGCCGAACAATCGCGACCCGTCGTTACTGATGAGCAGTAGCGACAGGTCGGCGCTAGTAGGTGGGCTGACTGGGGTCGACCTGGTTGACCCAGGCCACCACACCGCCGCCGACGTGTACGGCGTCGTCGTAGCCTGCGCCCTTGACGCTCGCGAGCGTCTCGGCGGACCGGACGCCCGTCTTGCAGTACATGACGACCTGCTTGCCGGAGTCGACAGCGGGGAGCTTCTCCAGCGCTGAGCCGTTGAGGAACTCACCCTTGGGGATCAACACCGAGCCGGGGATCAGGTTGATCTCGTACTCGTTTGGCTCGCGAACGTCCACCAGGACGAAGTCGCGGGCGCCCTCCTCGCGCTCCTTGAGCATGTGCTCGAGCTGGATCACCGAGATGGTCGAGCCGACGGCGGCGTCGGCGGCCTGGTCGGAGATCGCGCCGCAGAAGGTCTCGTAGTCGATCAGCTCGGTGACCGTCGGGGCCTCGCCGCACAGCGCGCAGTGGGGGTCCTTGCGGACCCGCAGCTTGCGCCATTCGAGCTCAAGGGCGTCGTAGATCACGAGCTTGCCGACGGCCGGCTCGCCGATGCCGGTGAGGACCTTGATCGCCTCGTTGACCTGGATCGATCCGATGCTCGCACACAGCACCCCCAGCACGCCGCCCTCGGCGCAGCTCGGAACCATGCCCGGCGGTGGGGGCTCGGGGTAGAGGCAGCGGTAGCAGGGCGCATCGACCGCGCTGCCGTCCTCGGACACTGCGTGCGGCCAGAAGACGGAGGCCTGTCCGTCGAAGCGATAGATCGAGCCCCACACGTAGGGGATCTTCGAGGAAGTAGGCCGCATCGTTGACCAGGTAGCGCGTCGCGAAGTTGTCAGTGCCGTCGACGATGAGGTCGTAGCCCTCGAAGACCCCCAGCACGTTGTCGTTGTCGAGGCGCTCCTGGTGCACCACGACGTTGACATGGGGGTTGGCCTCGAGGATCGAGTCGCGTGCCGACTCAGCCTTGGGCCGGCCGATGTCGGACTGGCCGTGGATGATCTGGCGCTGAAGGTTGGACTCGTCGACCTCGTCGAACTCGGCGATGCCGAGGGTCCCGACGCCCGCGGCGGCCAGATAGAGCAGCGCCGGGCTGCCCAGGCCACCGGCGCCGATGACGAGGACCTTGGCGTTCTTGAGTCGCTTCTGGCCGCTCATGCCGACGTCCGGGATGATCAGGTGGCGGCTGTAGCGCCGCACCTCGTCGATGGTCAGCTCGTCGGCGGGCTCCACGAGCGGGGCGAAGGACATCGGGTCGGTCTCCTGCGGTCGGCGTACGTCACTGGTCGTTGACTTTGGGCTGCGGCGGCAACTTCGGGGCAACGCCACGGCTACCCCCGATGTTCCCACTACCTGTGGGTAGGGTTCGGCGTGTGACCGCAGGGCAGTACGACGTCGATGCCAGCGTGGACGAGGCCCGTCCTCGCGGCGGACGCCTGCCCAGACGAGAGCGTCGCGCACAGCTCCTCGACTCCGCGCTCGAGGTCTTCGTGGCCCAGGGCTACCACGCGGCAGCCATGGACGACATCGCCGACCGGGCGGGCGTCTCCAAGCCGGTGCTCTACCAGCACTTCCCCGGCAAGCTCGACCTCTACCTCGCCCTGCTCGACGCCTCCTGCGACACGATCATCGCCACACTGCGGGCCGCGCTCGAGTCCACCAAGGACAACAAGCAGCGGGTCGAGGCCACGATGGCCGTCTTCTACGACTACGTCGCCAGCGACACCGGGGCCTTCCGGCTCGTCTTCGAGTCCGACCTGACCAACGAGCCCGCCGTGCGCGAGCACGTCGAGCGGGTGACCTCCGAGTGCGCGGCGATGGTCGCCGGCGTCATCCACGAGGACACCGGTCTGCCCGACGAGGCCTCGCGCCTCCTGGCCGTCTCCCTCGTGGGAATGGCCCAGGTCAGCGCGCGGTTCTGGCTCACCGAGGCGGGCGGTATCAGCCGCAAGAATGCGGCCGCCCTGGTCGCTGGCCTCGCCTGGCGCGGCATCGCGGGCTACCCGCTCTCCGACGACCAGACCTGACGAACCCACCCGGGCCCCGGTTCATCCCAGCACGACCCCGACAGAAGGAGCACCTCCGTGGAGGTCAAGATCGGCATCCAGCACGCGACCCGAGAGCTCGTCGTGGACACCGCCGAGGGGGCAGAAGCCGTCGAGAAGAAGGTCGCCGACGCGCTGACGACCGAGGGCGGTCTCATCCCTGACCGACACCAAGGGCCGCAAGGTCCTCGTGCCGGCGGCCAAGGTCGCCTACGTCGAGATCGGCGGCGGTGTGGCCGGTCAGGTCGGGTTCAGGAGCTGACGATGGTCGCGACGATCCTGTGGGCGCTGATCGGCGGCACCATCATCGGCCTGCTCGGCAAGGCGTTCGCGCCCGGTGAGCGCAACATCGCGCTGTGGCTCACGATCCTGTGCGGCATCGGCGGCGTGCTCGTCGGCAACTGGCTCTATGTCGACGTCCTCGACTTCCGAAGCAACACCGGCGGCGTCGACTGGTGGCGCCACCTGTGGCAGGTCGGCGTGGCCGCGATCCTCGTCATCGTCGTGACGTCCGGAGCGGGCCGCAAGAAGGCCTGAGCCTCGCTGGACCGGGTCAGGCGGACAGGCCGAGCTCGGCCATCCGCTCGGCGTGCCGCTCGGTGAGCCGGGTGAACATCCGGCCGATCGCGGCCAGGTCGAGCCCGGGGCGGTCGACGCCGCCGGCGAGCAGCGCGGACAGCGCGTCGCGTTCCGCGGCGACCCGCTGGGCCTGGGTCAGCGCCTCGCCCATCAGCCGCCGGCCCCACAGCGCCAGCCGCCCGCCGAGCCGCGGGTCTGCGGCGATGGCCGCGCGGACCCGCTCCACGACGAACTCGGCAGTGGCCGGCGTCCTCCAGCGAGGCGACGATCAGGTCGCGGGTGTCGGGGTCGAGGTACGCCGCGATCTCGCGGTAGAAGTCGTCGGCGAGCCCGTCGCCGACGTAGGCCTTGATCAGGCCCTCGTACCAGTCCGCACGGCGCGGTGTGCTCGTGGAAGAGGTCGAGCGCGGCGCGGAACGGCGCCATCGCCGCGAACGGGTCGGCGCCGAGGCTACGGATCCGGTCGTGCAGCGGTCCGACCGTGCCGAACTCGCAGGCTCGCCATGCCGGCGATGGCCACCTTGTCCTCGAGCGTCGGCGCCAGCTTGCGCGTCCTCGGCCAGCCGCTCGAAGGCCGAGATCTCGCCGTACGCGATGGCCCCGAGCAGGTCGACGACCGCCGCCGTGTAGACCGGGTCGTCGAACACGACGGAGAGCCCCTCCGACTGAGATGCGGTCATGCGGCGACCCTACCGATAGACTCGGTGACGAGGCTGCGCTCGCGCGGCCGGGTATGTGCGCGGTAGACGCAGGAGTCCGCCGCTTGCGAACTCATCACGTCACCACCTGGCCGACGGACGTCGGACCCAGGCACATATGAAAAGGACAAGATCCTGACCACCTTCCGTGAGCTCGGGGTACTCCCCGAGATCTGCGACGCGCTCGAGCGCGCCGGCATCACCACCCCCTTCGCCATCCAGGAGATGACCCTCTCCGTCGCCCTGTGGGCACCGACCTGATCGGCCAGGCCCGCACGGGCACCGGCAAGACGCTGGCCTTCGGCATCCCCGTGCTCCAGCGCAGCGTGACGCCCAACCGACCCGGCGTACGCCGACATGCCGCAGGGCAAGCCGCAGGCGCTGATCGTCGCCCCGACCCGCGAGCTCGCGCTCCAGGTCTCCAGCGACCTCGCCCTGGCCAGCAAGGACCTCGGCCTGCGCGTCCTCACCGTCTACGGCGGCGTCGGCTACGACGCCGCAGCTCGACGCGCTCACCGAGCGGCGTCGACATCGTCGTCGGCACGCCCGGCCGCCTCATCGACCTGGCCAACCGTCGGGCCCTCGACCTGTCCCACGTGCACGCGCTCGTGCTCGACGAGGCCGACGAGATGCTCGACCTGGGCTTCCTGCCCGACGTCGAGAAGCTGCATCTCGATGACCCCCGAGACCCGCCAGACGATGCTGTTCTCGGCGACCATGCCGGCCGCGATCGTCGGCGCTGGCCCGCACCCACATGCGGCACCCGATGAACATCCGCGCCGAGTCGTCCTACGACACCACGATGGTCCCGGCGACCGCGCAGTTCATCTACCTGGCCCACGACCTCGACAAGCCCGAGATCATCGGCCGGATCCTGCAGGCCGAGGACGCCGGCAAGATGATCGTCTTCACCCGCACCAAGCGCGCAGCGCAGCGGGTCGCCGACGACCTCGCCGAGCGCGGCTTCAAGGCCAGCGCCCTGCACGGCGACATGGCCCAGGTGGCCCGCGAGAAGGCGCTGACCAAGTTCCGCGAGGACAAGCTCCGCGTCCTGGTCGCCACCGACGTCGCCGCCCGCGGCATCGACGTGGCCGGCGTCTCGCACGTCATCAACTACACCTGCCCCGAGGACGACAAGACCTACGTCCACCGGATCGGCCGCACCGGCCGCGCCGGCGCCACGGGCATCGCGATCACCTTCGTCGACTGGGCCGACCTCGCACCGCTGGAAGATGATCAACAAGACGCTGGACCTGCCGTTCGAGGAGCCGCAGGAGACCTACTCGACCTCCGAGCACCTCTACCACGACCAGGGCATCCCCCCGGAGACCAAGGGCCGGATCGTCGACGCTGCCCCCGTCGAGCGCAAGCCGCGTGAGGACCGCGGCGAGCGTCGCGACGGCGGCGCGCGGGACGGTTCACGCGAGGGTGGCCAGCGCAACCGGAACCGCAACCGGACCCGCACCCGCAGCGGCGAGAAGCTCGACGGCGTCGCGGCCGAGCAACCCAAGGCGAAGGCCGAGGGTCGTCCCGCGTCCGGCAACCGCAACCGCAGGCGCCAGCGGAGCGCCGCGCAAGCCACCGAGTGACGCGGGCCTCCAGCGGCGTCCGCTGGATCTAGACGACGACGACCTCGGTGCCGACCGGTGCGAACTCCCACAGAGCGATCGCGTCCGCACGCTCCTGACGGATGCAGCCGTGCGACTGGGGTGTGCCCAGCTGGGCGAGGGTCTGCACCAGGTCGCCGGAGTTGTCGAGCGGGATGTCGTGGAAGCCGATGGCCGCGCCGGTGTCCCCCTGGGCGAACCGGACGAAGTACTTCATGCTGCCCGAGCCGTCGAAGGCGTAGGCCTGCTCGGAGCGTGAGTAGACCTCGAACATCCCCGGGTCGAGGTTGTCGTAGACACTGCCCGAGACGAGGTACGTCCGCTCGATCTCGCCATCGGAGTCCACGAGCCAGACCCGCTGGCGGGCCTCGCTGAAGACCACCCGGTAGCCCTCGCCCGAGTCGGCCGGCAGCGTCTCGTCCGCGGAGGTGTCGGCAGGCCGGTCGCTCTCGGCGCTCGCACCCGCAGCGTCGCTCGGGGACACCGGCTCGCCCTGGTTCTGCGCGGCGTCGAGCACCAGCACGGCACTCTCGCCGAGGGTGGCGAGCCCGTTGCGGCCGGTGAGGTCACGGGCGACCGTGGTGCCGTCGTCGGCGACCGAGGGCAGGACGCCGACACCACCGAGCAGCGCAACCAGACACACGAACGCCGAGACAGCGACCGCGCCCACTCGTCCGTAGCGCGGCGTCGCGGGGTTCTGGGACGCACGCCGAGGCGGCATCGTCTCGCGACGGCGCGGCGGCTGCGCCCGGTGGCGGCTCATCCCCCGGTCACCGTTGGGTGCGCGCCACCAAGTTCTCGGCCACCTCGCGGTAGGCCTTGGCGCCCTTGCTGCTGCGGCTGGTGGCGAGGATCGAGCGGCCCGCGCGCCGGGGCCTCGGCGAACTTGATCGTCTTGGGGATCGGCGGCTCGATCACCTCGAGGTCGTAGGTCTCGGAGATGGTCTCCAGCACCGTGCGCGAGTGGTTGGTGCGGCCGTCGTACAGCGTCGGCAGCACGCCCCAGACCTCGAGGCCGCGGTTGGTGAAGCGGCGTACGTCGTGGACGGTGTCGAGCAGCTGACCGACGCCGCGGTGCGAGAGCGTCTCGCACTGGAGCGGGATGAGCACGCCCTCGGCAGCGGTGAGCGCCGCCACGGTGAGCACGCCCAGCGACGGCGGGCAGTCGAGCAGGATCCAGTCGTATTCGGTGCCGGCCTCGGCCAGGTCGGCCACCACGCCGGCCAGGACGTGCTCACGGCCGGTCCGGGTGAGCAGGTCGGCCTCGGCGCGAGCGAGCTCGATCGTCGCGGGCAGCAGGTCGACGCCGTCCTCGGTCGCGAGGATCGCCTCGCCCGGGGGCCAGGCCCTTGGTGAGGACGTGGTGCACGGACAGCTCGAGGTCCTCGGGGTCGATGCCCAGCGAGAAGGTCAGGCACGCCTGAGGGTCGAGGTCGACGAGCAGCACCCGGTGGCCGAGCTCGGCCAAGGCCGCGCCGATCGAAGCGACCGTCGTGGTCTTGGCGACGCCACCCTTCTGGTTGGCGATCGCGAGAACTGTGGTGGAAGGGCTGGTCATCGGGACCCATTGTGCCGGACGCGAGGATGGTTGACTGACCGCCATGCCCACCGCCTTGGTCACAGGCCCGACCGCCGGGATCGGCCGCAGTTCGCCCTCCAGCTCGCCGCCCAAGGTCATGACCTGGTCCTGGTGGCCCGCGACGAGGCGCGTCTGAGGAATCTCGCCGACGAGCTGCGATCCGCCCACGGCGTTCAGGTCGAGGTGCTGCCTGCCGACCTTGTCGACCGGACGGATCTCACAGCCGTGGCGACGCGGCTGGCGGACCGGGAGCGCCCGGTCGACCTGCTGGTCAACAACGCCGGCTTCGGGCTCAAGGGCCGGTTCCTCGACAACGACGTCGACGCCGAGCAGGCCCAGCTCGACGTGCTGGTGACCGCGGTCCTGCGGCTCAGCCACGCGGCGCTGGGCGCCATGGCCGAGCGCGGCAGCGGCGGGATCATCAACGTCTCCAGCGTCGCGGCGTTCCTCCCCCGTGGCACCTACAGCGCCGCGAAGGCGTGGGTGAACAGCTTCAGCGAGTGGGCGGCCAACGAGTACCGAGACCAGGGCGTCACCGTCACGGCGCTCTGCCCCGGTTTCACCAAGACCGAGTTCCACGAGCGGATGGGCGTCAGCCGCGAGTCGGCCCCGGACTTCATGTGGCTGGACGCCGACGAGCTGGTCGCCACCGCGCTCAAGGACCACGCCAAGGGCAAGGTCTTCTCGATCCCCTCGGCTCAGTACAAGGCGCTCACGGCGATGGCACGGGTGGTGCCGAGCGGGGTGCTGCACCGCTTCCAGGCGATCGGGCGGAAGTAGCCAGGTCCATCAGCCGCTCGAACTCCTCCGGGTGTGGTCCTGGTGATCGACCTCGACGCCTACCAGCCCGAGGTCAGACAGCACCGCGATGGTCTCCTCGCTCATCGACCCCGACCCGTGCCTGCCCCGTCCAGGACCTTGTCAAGGTGCTCCACCAGCGGTGGGTGGGCCGGGTCCGCAAGATAAGCCAGGAGGTGCACGCCGCGACCTGGTGACGGGTGCTGACCTCGATACCCGGGACGAAGGTCGGGCCGGCGGCCTCGGCGGTCGCGGTGGCTTCCGGCCAGCCGTTGGCGGTGTCGTGGTCGGTCAGCACGAGCACGTCCAACCCCGCGGCAACGGCGGCTCGCACCAGCTCCGCGGGACTCGCGGTCGCGTCGCTCACCCTGGTTTGGGTGTGGAGATCGATGCGCACGCGTCGACCCTAGGCCGCGCTCAGCGCGGCCACCGACACCCGCGACCTGTCGTTACTGCGCATCAGTAACGACGGGTCGGCACGCCGTCACCCCGCGACCTGTCGTTACTGCTCATCAGTAACGACGGGTCGGCGTCACCAGCTGGGGGCCGGACCACCGAAGGGGAGCTCGACGAGGGGTGGGCCGAGGCCGGAGACGTCGCGCAGGATCCACTCGTCGCGCAGCAGGAGCACCGCAGAGGCGGGCCGGAGCACCATCCAGAGCCAGCGACCGGAGGCCTCACCGGCGAGCACCGAGCGGTCCCACTCGCCGTGGGACTCGCTGGTCGACACCGGCCACAGCGGGACGCTCTGGGTGTCGACCCGCACCCGGACGGTAGGTGG
This sequence comes from uncultured Actinomycetota bacterium, assembly GCA_963802315.1. GTDB lineage: Bacteria > Actinomycetota > Actinomycetes > Propionibacteriales > Nocardioidaceae > Nocardioides. Next base: position 2,251,730 of record CAWDIF010000001.1, on the reverse strand, counting down.
TCCCTGACCGACCTCGTGGCCGGGGTCCTGGTGCGGGGTGCCGGCCACGCGGGCGCCCAAGCCCGTGCCCGCCTCCTCGCTGATCACCAGCACGTCGACGGGACCATCGAGCTCGCTCGTGCCCGAGACGCAGGTCATCGCGGCCCGGCCGCCGCCGGCGTCGCCCACGGCCGCGAAGTCGGTCACCCGCCAGCCGGGGCTCATCGGCCAAGGCAGGTACGTCGGAATGGTGGCCGTGGCGCCCAGATGCTCCACGAACGCGTCGTACGACGCCTCGTCGGGCCGCCACAGCGGCGCGATCACCCCGTGGTCGGGGCAGGACCAGCCGCCGTCCGCCGCCACCCGCGCGACCGGGGTCGAGCAGCGAGGGCAACCGGCGTTCAGCGGCATGAGGCCCAGGGTCTCAGTCCTCCGCGAAGACCACCACTGCGTCGCCGGGCGAGATCGTGTAGGTCTGGGACTTCGGCGGGTTGACGACCACGCCGAACTTCAGACCAGGGTCGGCCAGGAGCTCGGACTTGAGGCCGATCGCGGTCTCATTGCGGCGTGACGCCCCGGCCACGACCGTGGCCCACGAGACGTCCTCGCCCGGCTGCACGTACCACTCCGCTGGCCGAAGGTAGATCTCGCTGCCCTCGGCGCCCAGCAGCTCCTTGAAGACCGGCTCGAGCCGGCCGTCCTCGGACAGCTGGGTGACCAGCAGGCTGACGATCTCGCCGCTGACCACCACGTCGTCGACATCGGCGACCGAGGCGAGGACCCGGTTGCGGTCGTCGATCATCTCGCTGACCACGGGCACGTCCGAGCCGAGCTTGCTCAGTGCGTCACGCACGTGGAGCAGGGTCACCAGGGTGCGCGAGTCTGCGGCCTGCACGTCGAGGTGGTCGTCGTAGCAGAGCACGATGATCTGGTCGAGAGCGCCGGTCACGTGCTGGTCGAGAACCGCGCGGCTGGTCGTCGACGCCTTCACGACCGTGACCGCCAGGTTGTGCAGTCGAGGCGATGTCCGGGTCGCCGTACGCCGTGAGCACGGTGAGCACCGACCCGGAGGGCGCGTAGCGGTCCAGCTCACGCAGCACGATCGGAGCCCGCTTGTTCCAGCCGATCAGCAGCGCCTGGGTCGGGTGCTCGTCGTTGCCGTCCTGCTGCCCCAGCCGGTTGAGTGCGGGTTCGGTCAGCGAGAGGGTCTGGCCCTCCAGTGCGGAGTCGTCCTCGGCCACCAGGATCAGGGTCTGTTCTGCGGTCAGAGGGGTGTCCGACGGCAGGTTCAGCTTCGAGACGCCCTGGTCGATCACGCCGACGACCGAGGCCGCCTCGAACGCGAGCTGCGCCTCGGCGTACGTCGAGCCGGCGAGCCCGTGGTCCTCGAGGAAGTAGAACTCGTCGCCCTCGTAGTCGAAGAGCTCGGTGTAGACCGCGGCGGCACCGGACTGACGCGAGGTCTGGACGACGAGCTTGGCGACCGTCTCGCGGATGTCGAGCAGCGTCGTCTGTCCGGTCCCGACCAGCTTGGCCGCCTCGAGGTTGTCCGGGTCCTGGATCTCCGCGACGATCCGGGTGCTGCCGTGACCCTGGTGGGTCAGCGCGAGCAGCGTCTTGATGACCTCGGAGTCCGGGTCGTCGGAGTCCGGGGCGAGCACGATCACCGAGCGTGCGGTCTCGTGGCTGCTCAACCGCAGGTCGTCGATGTCCATCGGCGAGCCGGACCGGCACACGACGCGCGTGCCACGACGGTCCGCGACCTTGACCTTGAGCTCCTCCTCCATGTCGACCTTGTCGCGGTCGGCCAGGATCACGATGACCGGATCCTTGCGGCTCTCGTTGGCCTGGGTGAGCTCGGAGATGATCGTGAAGATCGAGTCCGACCAGCCGAGGATGACCGTGTGGTCCTCCTCGAGGACGATCGACCGCCCCCGTCGCAGGTCGGCCAGCTTGGCATCGATGCCGTTGGCGAGCACACCGATCAGGGCGCTGACGATGAACAGGCCCGCCAGCGTCAGCACCAGCAGGGTGAGCAGGAACCGCCACTTGCCGTCGTCGCCGCCGATGGTGCCTGGGTCCAGGGTGTGCAGGAGGGCGAAGTACATCTCTCCGAAGAAGCCCCGGTTGCCGTCCTCCCGCAGGCGGAACAGCGTGATCACGAGGGCGAAGAACGTGATCAGTGCGATCGTGGCGATGGTCAGCCAGCCGATGAGCGCCGGTGTCCCTGACGACATGCTGTTGTCGAACTTGTAGCGCAGGCGGTCGCCCAGGCTCGACCGCCTCTCGACCGTCGCCTTGACCGTCGTCCGACTGTTGGCCGCCATCGCCTTCGCCGTCCGGACCCGCAGCTGCTGTCCCGTGCGCGCCATTCCCACTCCATCTCGTCAACGACCCGGAGCATCCTCCCCCAGCCCGGCGGCTCCGTCACTGGCACGATCGGGCCATGACCCCCGCCGACGCTAGGGCACGCAGAGCCGCTGCGTTGGCGTTCGCCACCCAGGGCTTCGTGTTCATCAGCCTCACCACGCGGCTCCCGGACATCAGGCGGCACTGGCACTTGAGCGAGGTCGAGCTGTCGCTCCTGCTGCTGATGATGGTCCTGCTGGCCGGCGGGGGGTCGGTGCTCGCAGAGGTCGTGGCCAAGCACCGGGACAGCGCCTCGACGCTTCGTGCCGGCCTGCTGACGGTCGCCATCGCGGTCCCCGTCCTGACGACGGCACCGTCCCTGTCGGTGTTCGTCGGAGGTCTCGCCGTCTACGGAGTGGCGCTGGGCGTCGTCGATGCCACCAGCAACATGCAGGCGGTCGCCGTCGAGCACCGCTACGAGCGTCCGATCCTGCCGTCGTTCCACGGCGCCTGGACCTTCGGGGGTCTGTGGGGCGCGGGCCTGGCGCTGGTGATGGGGAACGCACCGCTGGCCGCCACCGCCGTGGTCGCCGTCGTGCCGGCGGTGGCCCTGTTCGCGCCGTACCTCGCCCGTGAGCACGCCGAGGCGACCGTCGCGGCCGAGGCCGTGGCCGTCCCCTGGCGACCGATCGTCATGGTCGGCCTCGGGCTGGTCGTGTTCTACATGGTCGACACGGCCTCCCAGACCTGGGGCCCGACCTACCTGGACGACGCGTTCAGCACCCCGGAGTCCCTGGTCGCGCTGGCGACCTTCCCCTACCTGCTGGCCAGCCTGGTCGTCCGGCTCGCGGGCGACCACCTGGTTGAGCGGTACGGCGCCGTGCCGGTGCTGCGCACGGGGTCGGTGGTCGCCAGCGTGGCGCTGCTCGTCGTCGTGGCCGCGCCGACCTGGCCGGTCGCGGTCCTGGGCTTCACCCTGCTGGGTGCCGGCGTGTCGGTGGTGGCGCCGCTGAGCTTCTCGGCGGCCGCCCGGATCGCCGGTGGCGAGGGCGCCGACCGGGCCTCCGTCGATGCGGTGATCGGCCGGTTCAACCAGTTCAACTACGTGGGCGCTCTGCTCGGCTCCGTGCTGACCGGTCTGGTCGGCAAGGACTCACTCAGGGTCGGCTTCGCCCTGCCGATGGTTCTCGTGCTGGCGCTGATCCCGTTGGCCCGGACCTTCGTGCCCGCAACCACGCGCAAACTGGACCCGCGGAGCTCTTGAATCACCTTCGCGGCCCGCCGGTTCATGGCTCGTCTGCACCTCGTCGAGGGTGCATGGTTGGTCAGCGAGCTGGGCTACTGACCCTCACTCCTCGGAGGCGCCCGGCCAGTTCTTGTCGGGCTGAGGAGTCGGTCGACCGGGCTGCTCGCCGCCCACGGCGTCCAGGTAGGTCTGTTTGGGAACCATGACCTTGCGGCGGAAGACGCACACGACCTTGCCGTCCTGGTTGTAGCCGATCGTCTCGACGTGGACGACGCCACGGTCGTCCTTGGACTTCGACTCCCATTTGTCGAGCACGGTCGTCTCGCCGTAGAGCGTGTCACCGTGGAAGGTCGGCGCCACGTGCCGAAGCGACTCGATCTCCAGGTTGGCGATCGCCTTGCCGGAGACGTCGGGGACCGACATGCCGAGCAGGATCGAGTAGACGTAGTTGCCGACCACCACGTTCTTGCCGAACTGGGTCGTCTCCCCGGCGTAGTGCGCGTCGAGGTGGAGCGGGTGGTGGTTCATCGTGAGGAGGCAGAACAGGTGGTCGTCGTACTCGGTGACCGTCTTGCCGGGCCAGTGCTTGTAGGTCGCACCGACCTCGAACTCCTCATAGCTGCGACCGAACTGCATGGACGCATCCTGCCCAACGGGTCAGGAGCCGCCGCCACCGGCCTTGCGCCGGTGCATCTTGGGGGCTCCGCCGATCACCTCGGAGCCATGGGCCTTCGCCTTGGCCTCGGCCTCCTTGTGCACGCCCTTCTCCTTGGTGTTCTTGCGGTCCAGCGCCTCGCGCATCTTGGCCTTGAGGTCATCGTTGGTCACCCCTCCACCATGGCATCCCCCCGGTGAGGCGTCGACCCGATATGCCAGAGCCCGGGGCCCAGGTCGTCGAGCGCTGACCGGTCGGCCGACACGCTCGTGGCCGTCCCTCAGGACCTGAGCTTGTAGTCCTCGAGGATCCGGCGGCCGATGATCATCCGCTGGATGTCGGCGGTGCCCTCGCCGATGAGCAGCATCGGCGCCTCGCGGTAGAGGCGCTCGATCTCGTACTCCTTGGAGAAGCCGTAGCCGCCGTGGATGCGGAACGAGTCCTCGACGACCTGCGAGCAGTACTCCGAGGCGAGGTACTTGGCCATGCCGGCCTCGAGGTCGTTGCGCTCGCCCTTGTCCTTGGTGCGGGCCGCCTTGACCATCATCTGGTGGGCCGCCTCGACCTTGGTGGCCATCTCGGCGAGCCGGAACAGCACCGCCTGGTGCTCGGCGATCTTCTTGCCGAAGGTCTCGCGCTGCTGGGCGTAGGCCACGCCGAGCTCGAAGGCCCGGTTGGCGACGCCGCAGCCGCGGGCAGCGACGTTGACGCGGCCGACCTCGACGCCGTCCATCATCTGGTAGAAGCCCTTGCCGGGCTCCCCGCCGAGGATCTGGTCGGCGCCGATCCGGTGGCCCTCGAAGATCATCTCGGTGGTGTCGACGCCCTTGTAGCCCATCTTGTCGATCTTCCCGGGGATGGTGATCCCCTGGGCGGTCTCGCCGAAGCCGGACTCCTTCTCGACCAGGAAGGTCGTCATGTTCTTGTAGACCGAGCCCACGCCCTCGTCGGTCTTGACCAGGACGGCGACCAGGTTGGCCGAGCCACCGTTGGTCAGCCACATCTTCTGGCCGGTGATGGAGTAGACCTCGGGGTCGTCGGGATCCCTGACCGCCTTGGTCTTGATCGCGGCGACGTCGGAGCCGCAGCCGGGCTCGGACATCGAGAAAGCCCCGCGGACCTCGCCCTCGGCCATCTTGGGCAGGTAGTGCTGCTTCTGCTCGTCGGTGCCGTGCTGCATCAGCATGTAGGCCACGATGAAGTGGGTGTTGATGACGCCGGAGACGCTCATCCAGCCGCGGGCGATCTCCTCGACGACGAGCGCGTAGGTCAGCAGCGACTCACCGAGGCCGCCGTACTCCTCGGGGATCATCAGGCCGAACAGGCCGAGCTCCTTGAGCCCCTCCACGATCTCGGTGGGGTACTCGTCGGCGTGCTCGAGCTCGTTGGCGACCGGCAGGATCTTGTCGTCCACGAACTGGCGGACGGCCTTGAGGATCTCGGTCTGGTCGTCGGTGAGTCCGTCGGTCTGGCAGAGGCGACCCATGATGCTGCTCCTTGCCGCAGTCGGCGCTTGGCCCGGTGCTGGGCGGAGCCGAGGTTACTTGCCGGTCACCGGCGGCCGAGCAGCGGCTACGGGGTCGGCGTGGACTACGAGGTCGACAAGGTGGGACTCGCGGTCGGTGACGAGGTGGGGCTGGACGTCGACGTGGGTGTCGGGGTCGGCGGTGGCGGCGGGATGATCGGCTCGACCGGAGCGACGCTCACGTCGGTGTAGATCAGGTGGTGGTCCGAGACCCGGGCGACCTTGGCGCTGCGGTCCTGCACGTAGCTGAAGAAGCTCACGCCAGTGCCGAAGATCCAGTCGACGACCATCCGCGTCGGCGGGACGCATGACGCGGTCGTGCGGAGCCCACCGCTGGCCGAGACCATGCCCGCCTGCTTGGTGACCCGGCAGAACGCCTGCGTGCGCGCGTTGAAGTCTCCGGTCCAGATGATCGGCAGCCCGTTGCTCACCTTGAGGAGGTTGACCAACGCGATCTGGTGCCGCTGACCGATCCGGCGCCACTTCTCGGCGTTGCCGCGGACGTCGGCCGGGTTCTGGAAGTTCATGAAGTACATCTGCTGGCCGGTCTGCAGCGACTGCAGGAGCACGACGGGCATCCGCAGGACGTCACCGTGGAAGTACGGAAGCTTGAGCCAGGTCGAGGAGACGAGCCGGAACTTGTCCCGGCGCCACGCGATCGAGTTCCGCAGGTAGCCGACCGTCCCGGTGTAGCCGGGGTAGATGTCGTAGTCGACCGAGGCGTTCTTGACCCACCTGTCGTATTGCAGCGGCTGCAGCTCCTGCAGGCCGATCACGTCGATCTGTCGCTCTCGGATCAGCTTCACGGCCCACTTCATCCGAAGTCGTCCGTCGCGGTAGCCCTTCTTGTACTTGCTGCCGCCCGGGGCGGTGTGGTCCCACCCGAGGACGTTGAAGGAGCTGACCCGGAAGCCGGTCGGCCCGGACACCGTGCCGACGACCGGTACGGGGCTCGCGCCCATGTCACCGTACTCGTCGGACGTCTTGGTGCTGCTACCGGCGACCGCGAGCGTGGTGCCGCCGGCGAGCACGCCGAGGACCAGGACCGTCACCGACCACCAGCGCAGTCTGGACCGGACGGTGGGGAAGCCCGTCATTAAATTCCTCCGAGGTTCTTCGGTGAGTCGCGCCTGCATCCTGCCTGACAGGATGCTATGAGCACAACAGCCCCACTGGTCACAGTTTTCACAAAATCCCTCAAAGTCATACCCCCGTCAGCGCAGACGCTCGCGGTCCGACGGGCGCACACTTGGGCCATGACGAACGACACAGCGTCCCCGAGTCTGCCGCCGTCGAGCGCCGCGCGCTGGCGGATTCCGCTGCTGGGCGCCGCGCTGGTCCTCGCGATCGTCGTGGTGACCGCGATCGTCATCGGCGGTGGAGACGACGAGCCGACTCCGGCAGCAGGCTCCGACGACACCTCCTCGTCGCCGACGAGCAGTCCGACGTCCACCCCGGTCCCGCCCAGCGACTCGGGGTCCCCGACGGTCGAGCCCACCCAGAGCGCCCCGACAGAGGGCGAGCCCGTCTCGTCGCCCGTCATCAACGCCGCGGTGAGAGACGCGCTCGACGACGGCTTCCCCGCCCTGGTGCCCTCCGGGGTCCCGGCCGGCTGGACGGTCTTCAGTGCGGCGTACGTCGCGAAGGACGGCGGCCAATGGACCATCGTGCTGACCGACGCGGACGGAAGCGCGGTGCTGCTCACCCAGACCACGGCGTCGATCAGGGACAACGTCCGGCAGCAGCTCGGCACCGGTGCCGAGCAGACCGGCACCGTCGACCTCGAGGCGTTCGGCACCGGGACGTGGAAGCTCTTCACCGCCGGAGACCAGGTCGGCATCGCCAAGGTCATCGCCAAGCGCACCAGTGTCGTGGTCAGCGGTCTGGGACAGGACTCGCCGGTCGCGTTCGCCCAGCAGCTGCTCACCGCCGAGGACGGAGCGATGTCCGAGGCGGGCTGAGCCCCCGCTCAGTCGCCTTCCCAGAACGGACCGCCCGCGACGGTCGCGTCCGGCTCGACCGTGGTCGTCGGACGTTGCACGGTGACGTACGTCGTGCGCAGTCCACCGCCAGGTGCGCGCACCGTCCGGGCCACCCGGAAGTCGGTGTAGGTCGTCGTGTAGGCGTTGCGCGTGTAGCGCCGGCTGTTCCACTGCATGTTGAAGTTCTTGACGTACTTCTTGGCGACAGACTTGCCACGGATGGTGAAGAAGAGCTCGTCCTGCGCGGTGCCGAGGCTGGCCCAGTTGGACGAGCCGGTGAGCACCATCGAGTAGTTGGGGATGCCGTTGTAGTTGCCCCGGATGACGAAGTACTTCTGGTGCGTGTAGTAGGTGAGGATCACGTCGTCCTCACCGTCGTTGTTGAGGTCGAAGTCGTCCTTGGGTTGGTAGTCCAGGCCCGAGGAGCGCAGCGGGATGCGCCCACGCGGCGTGGGAGCGCCCAGGATGCTCTTGGTCCGGTAGCCGATCAGGCCGTAGCTGACCCGGAAGTCACAGCCCTCGGCCCACTTGCGACGGATGGCCTCCGCGAGGTAGTTGCCCCGTCTGCCTCGCATCGTGTGCATGGAGAGGACGAGCTTGGTGCGGTCCTTGCCACCGGAGCCGTCGGGCGTCAGGCAGGTGATCTTGTCGAGCATCTTGAGCACCTGGTCGTCGGCCGGCGTCGAGCGCTTCGGGAAGACGTAGTTGGTGAGCTTGTCCAGTGAGTCGTCGCAGGACTGGCCGTTGAGCGGCACACCGCAGAACTGGTAGGACGGCTGGGTCTCGCTGTAGTCCTTCTTCATGTCCTTGAACAGCGCGACGAACTGGTCGAACAGCTCCGCGTTCTCGGAGGTGAAGTAGGCGTCGTTCCATTGGTGCCCCGCGGCGTTCCGGGTGAGGTTGACCGAGCCGACCACGAGCACGTTCTCAGACTTGCCGGCCCTGGTGAACGTGTAGAACTTCGAGTGCAGGTTGCGGAACTCGTCGACCAGGGTGCGGCAGCCGGACTTGCACTTGTAGAGGAAGCTCTTGCGCCCTCGGTTGCTGCCCAGCTCGGCACGCACGATCTTGAGTGCGCGGTTCTCCCAGTGGTCGTTGAGCAGCATCTGGATCCGCACGCCACGCTTGTGCGCGGCCACGATCGCCCGGGCGACGGGGATGCGGTCGAAGGAGTAGATCGCGATCCGCACCGTCTCGCCCTTGCGGACGTGCTTGAGGGTGTCGACCAGGCGTCGCTCGATCCGGTAGCGGTCCTTGGGCAGGTGGGGGTTGTTGAAGAAGGGCCCGTTGTAGGCCTTCCACTTCTTCTTCTTCTTGGGCTTGGCTGCCTCCGTGTCCTCTCCGGCTGCCGAAGGAGCCGACTTGAGGGCGCCTGAGGGGGAGACCACCTCGGCGCGGGGAGCCACGGCCTCGGCGGTGGACACCGCGACCCACAGCGAGGCGACCAGCGCGACTGAGGTTGCCCAGACTCCGAGCGTCGTGAGTCTCTTCACCAGCTGGCTCCCAAAAGTGTGATCTCGCACGGTGTGCGGCGGCGGCGTGTCAAGAACCCGATGTCAGGTCGGGAGGGATCGGGTCGGGCACCTCGCCGCGCCCCACGCGCCGGACGTCCGCGAGCAGACCCGCAACGAGTGTAATCGCCTGCTCCACAAGTTCAGCATCCGTGACGGCCTCGGCCAGCGGCCGGTCCGCCGGCTGCTCGGGCACCTGAAGCCGGTCGAGGTCACCGACGACGTGGTACCCGCGCCGCTCGATGAGCCGGAGTGCGAGGTCCGCGCGTCGCTGGCAGTCGGCGATCTGCTCGGCCCCGGCACCGAGCCGCTCGCCACCCTGACGCACCAGGAGCTGCTCGGCGAGGTAGCCGCGGATCCAGGTCCCACGATCCAGGGCGCTGCGGAAGTCGGTCAGCAGCGGGTTCACCCGGCGAAGCAGCTCGATCTGGGCCACCCCGAGCGCGGGGTTGCGCGGCTCGACCGGTGCGTGGAAGGGGTCCGGGTCCAGCCCGAGCACCCCGGCGAACCTCCGCCAGAGCTCGTCAGCCGGGGCGCCGGGCTCGGGCATCGTGATGATGTGGACGTGGGCGGGCGGCACGTGCCCGCCCCAGCGACGCAGCACGCCGGCCAGGTCCCAGGTCCTCCAGCCGAACTCGTTCTGGCCCTCGAACCTGGCGCCCTGCAGGTCCGCGAGCGGCCGGGTTCCGCCGTTCTTGACGTACTCCGCCCAGCCGGAGGTGAGCATCCCGAGGGCGTCGCGGGCGGTCACGACCACGTGCACGTCGGCGGCACCGAGGCTCGCGACCAACCTGCCGGCCTGGTCTCGGCCTGCGCCGCACATGAACTCGTGGCTCAGGATCGCGGGCCCGCGGTGCTTGTTGATCGCCGTGACCAGACGGGCCAGCGTCCCGACGGCCCGTGGGTCCCGGCGGGCGAGGTGCGGGCGCTCTTCGAGCTCGAGAGCGGCCCACAGGTGCTCGCGGCGCACCCGGCCGGGCAGGAGGTAGCTCTGCCGGGCCAGCTCGGGTTTGCACTCCCACAGCAGCGACTGCAGGTAGGTCGTGCCGGTCTTGGGGAGACCGATGTGAAGGAAGACCTCGGAGGCCATGGTGGGCGGTCGGCTCAGACGCTCTGGCGATACTTCTCAAGCAGCGCCGCCAGCTTCGCCTCGTCGCGGGCCGCCACCGGGAGCAACAGCTCGGTGACGATGTCGGTCAGCTCAGCCAGGCGCACGTTGAGCGCGCGACACTCCTGCACCTCAGCCTCCAGCCGACGAACCCGGCGGCGCAGGTCGAGGGCCTCACCCGGTCGCGTCAACCGCAGTCGCTCCAGAACGCCCGCCGGCTTGTCAGCTGCCATCTCCACGCCTCCATTCAACGACCAGCCGGCACACCATCGAGGCCTCCGGCGAGCTCGAGACCGCGATGGTCTCGCAGTGGAGGACCGTGGCTCCTCGGGCCTCGAGCTCGCCCACGATCATCGCAGCCTTGCGGCGCCGGACGCGGTGGCGACCCGCGTAGCCGTCCTGGCCCTTGCGCACGAGGAACTCGAGGTGGAGCCGCCCGCCGTCCGCGGACAGCATCATCCGGGCGACCCGCCACAGCCGGTCCCGGGCGGGCGCCTTGATGGTGTCGACCAGGTGCCGCGCCGTCACCACCCGTGGCCCCGGCCGCCTCGCGACGATCGCACCCACGACGAGCGACTGGCGCAGCTCGAGAAGGTTGAACGGCCAGAAGTCCACCAGGGGATCGTCGCCCGCGCGGCGCTCGGCCTCGGCGTAGGACCGGGACTGAAAGTCCAGCCCCAGCGACGGGATCCCCTGACCCGCCATGTGAAGCACGTCGGCGCCGCGCCCGCAGCCGAGATCGACGTACGAACCGATCTCGGGCTCGCGCCCGGCGACCCACTCGACGAATGGAGAGGGCTCGGGGAAGGCGGTGCGGATCCGCGAGTAGATCCGGTCCCACCGAGCCCGGCCCACGCGGAGACCACGGAACCAGCCGTTGAGGCGCCGGACGGTGTCCGGCGGCGGCGCGAACTTGAACGCCGGATCGGGGACCCGCCAGTTGCCGTACGTCGCGGTGAGGAGCCTGTCCGGATCGGCCGGAGCCGGGAAGTCACGACCCTCGAGGGTCGTCGTGCCGAGCGGGAAGATCCAAGACTCCTCGAACGGCTCGCGGATCTCGCCCATGAGGTGGAGGTGGCCGTCCATGAGGAAGCCGCCGAACACGTCGAGCCCACGGATGACCCCGTCGCCCTCGTCCACGTCCACCTTGAACGCCAGCGCGGAGTAGCGGGTGATCCGGTAGCCCAGGTCGACCAGCGTGCGCTGGATCTGGAACGACTCCCGGATCACGTCCACCGGGTGGTGCAGCCGGCTCACGTAGCCCAGGTCGGCGTCGCTGTCGTGGCCGAGGAGCCGACCCTCGCGCACCGCACCGAGGAGGGTCCCGTAGGCCAGGAAGGCCTCGATGCCCACCTCGGCCAGCGCGTCGAGCACGATCCTGATCGCACTCATGAGCGGCTCGATGTTGGCCGCACTGCGGGTGTCGAAGGTGACGACCCGGCGCCACGACTTGTCGAGGCTCAACGGCTGGCCGTTGACGTTGACGATCTCGATCCGGCCCCGGCCGGAGCCGAGTGCGACCTGCTGGTCGAAGACCGTCTCCCCGGTCTCGTGCGCGACCACCGAGAGGCGAGCCGAACCGTCGAGGAACTCGTTCAGGGTGCGCGGCCAGGCCACCCGATGGCGGGTGCTGAGCCGCCCACCGATCCTGCTCCCGTCGCGGTGCAGCCAGAACGAGTAGACGCGGCGTCCGTCCACGTGTAGGTCGAGGACGACCTCACGGAACGAGTTGGCTGTGACGCCGTCGTCGTCGACGGTCACCCGGCCCACTCGCGTCACGCCGAGCGACGCTACCGGGCTTTGGCCGCTTGCTTCTTCTTGACCCCGGTCAGGGGCTCGAACGGGATGAAGCCCTCGGCATAGACGAAGGGATGGTCGCTGATCCGACCCTTGACGCCCCGCTCGGCCAGGACGTATCCGGAGAACTCGACGCCGGAGCCGAAGATCCAGTCGACCTGCGGGCGGTCCGGCACGAGGCACGAGCCATCGTTGCTGCCACCGTTGGCCGCCTCGAGACCGGTGGACCCCACGAGTGGGCAGAACGCCGCGGCCCGGTCGTTGAAGTCGCCGGTGAGGACGACCGGCGTCCCATCGGCCCCGAGCTCGTTGGCGAGCCGGGTCTGGATCCCGATCCCGGCGGCGCGGAATCGAGCCTGGTTGCCCCGGACGTCGGCCGGGTTGTGGGTGTTGAAGAACCAGATCTCTCGGCCGGAGTCGAGGTTCTTGAGCCGCACGACCGGACGGCGGATCGACTGACCACCGAAGTAGGGGACCCCGACACTGGTGGCCTCGACCAGCTCCCAGACATCGGTGCGCCAGGCCAGCGAGTTGCGGATGGAGCCACGGTCCAGGGTCGGCCCGGGGTAGACGTCCCACCGGGACCCGGCCAGGGCGCGGAAGCGGGCGTACTGCGGGTCCTCGAACTCCTGGAACCCGATCAGGTCGAGATCGGCGTTGCTGATCATCCCGTAGGCCATGTTCATCCGGGCCACGCCCGAGGCCCAGCCCCGCCTGTTCCCGCCTCGGGCGGTATGGGAGCTGCCCAGGACGTTGAAGGTGCCGACCCGGAACGTCGTGTCGTCGGCGAGCCCGCGGCGCAGCCACTCCAGCGTGCGCCTGAGCTGCTTGGCCTGCTGGACGACCTGCGCCGGCACCTCGGTGGCCCCGTCGGTCGCAACGTCGGTCGGTTCATCGTGACCGGCCGGCTCGGCGCCGTCCGCCTCCGCTGTCGGGTCGGTCGAGGGGCCGACCGTGACCGCGTCGCCGCCGCGGGTCTCGTCGTCGTCGGCGGGCGAGCCGATGACTCCGGTGGCGCCGCCCACGAACAGGAGCACGAACGTGATGACCAGGCCGACCGACGCCAGCACCTTGAACCGGGCGAACCGACGCGAACGCAGCTGAACATGCTTCGACACGGCTCCCCTTCCCAGTGCGCGGCCGACGGACCCGCGACAGGTCCGCGCTTGCGACGACAAGCCCACCCAGGGTACAGCCGGATCCGACGTCTGGTCCTTGTTGACGGAAGGTCCCGGCCGGGGGTTCCTCCCGGCTCCGGCGGGGGTTCCTCGGTAGCGTGACCGCGTGAGCACGGCCCCCTCCCGCGTGTACGCGGCCCGCCTGGTCGGCCTGCCGATCTTCGACCCCGTCAGGGCGACCAGGTCGGCAAGGTCCGCGACCTCGTGGTGGCGCTGCGCTCGGAGGCCAGCCAGCCTCGGGTCCTCGGCCTGGTGGGCGAGGTCTTCGGTCGCCGGCGGATCTTCGTGCCGATGACCCGGGTGACCAACATCGACAGCGGGCAGGTCTACACGACCGGCCTGCTCAACATGCGCCGGTTCGAGCAGCGCTCGACCGAGACCCTGGTCGTCGGGCGAGCTCTTCGACAAGCGGGTGACGATCACGTCTGCCGGCATCACCGGCACCGTCTACGACGTCGGGATGGAGCAGGCCCGCAACCGGGACTGGGTGGTCAGCCGGGTCGCGGTGCAGGAGTCCGCCAAGGCGCTCCGGCGGCGTGGGCAGACCCATCGTCGTCGAGTGGGGCGAGGTCGAGGGGCTCACCCGCCGTGAGCCGACCCAGGGTGCCACCCAGCTGATCCACGCCCTCAACGAGCTGCGACCCGCCGACGCGGCGAGCGTGATCCACGACCTGCCGGTCGAGCGCCGGGCTGCCGTGGTGGCCGCGCTCGACGACGAGCGGCTCGCCGACGTCCTGGAGGAGCTGCCCGAGGAGGACCAGGTCGAGATCCTCGGCCAGCTGGCCAACGAGCGGGCCGCCGACGTGCTCGAGGAGATGGACCCCGACGACGCAGCCGACCTGATCGCCGAGCTCCCCCCGGAGACCGCCGAGCGGCTGCTCGAGCTGATGGAGCCCGAGGAGGCCGAGGACGTCCGGCGGCTGATGTCCTACGTCGAGAACACCGCCGGCGCGATGATGACCTCCGAGCCGGTGATCCTCGGCCCGGACGCCACCGTCGCCGACGCGCTGGCCCACGTGCGCAACCCCGACCTCACGCCCGCGCTGGCCGCGCTGGTCTACGTCTGCCGGCCGCCGCTGGAGACACCCACGGGCCGCCTCCTCGGCGTGGCCCACATCCAGCGGCTGCTGCGCGAACCGCCGTCGACCCTGGTCGCCGGCGCCCTGGACGAGTCGATGGAGAACCTCCGCCCCGAGGCATCGGTCGACGAGGTGGCGGCCCACCTGGCGACGTACAACCTGGTGGCCGCACCCGTGGTCGACGAGGACGGCCACCTGCTCGGCGCGGTGACCGTCGACGACCTGCTCGACCACATGCTCCCCGAGAACTGGCGCGACCGGGGCCGTCCGCCGTGGCTGACTCCCGGGCCCGGCGCGCCCGCATCGACACCCCGCGCGAGACCCGCCGTCAGCCGCTGGTCCGCCGACCGGCCTACGACCCGGACACCTTCGGGAGCTTCGCCGAGCAGTTCGCGCGGTTCATGGGCACCGCTCGGTTCCTGATCTACATGACGGCGTTCGTCGTCCTCTGGGTCGTGTGGAACGCGGTGGCTCCCGAGGACTGGAAGTGGGACGCCTACCCGTTCATCTTCCTGACCCTGATGCTCAGCCTGCAGGCGTCGTACGCCGCGCCGCTGATCCTGCTCGCCCAGAACCGGCAGGAGCAGCGCGACAAGGTCGTCGCCGAGCAGGACCGGCAGGCCAACGCCCGGGCGCACGCGGACATGGAGTTCCTGGCCCGCGAGGTGGCGTCGCTGCGGATGGCCGTCGGCGAGGTCGCCACCCGTGACTTCCTGCGCTCGGAGCTCCGATCTCTGCTCAACGAGCTCGACGAGCGCTCTCACGAGGACGAGGACGAGTCGGTCGACTGACCCGAGTTCAGGGTCAGGACGGCCCGACTACCCTGGCTCCATCATGAGCATTCCCACCGTCGACCAGCTGACCGAGGCCCTCGCCACTGGTCAACGACCCCGAGATCAAGCGTCCGATCACCGACCTCGGCATGGTCGAGTCGGTGGACGTCGACGAGCGCCGGACTCGTCCGCCTGACTGTGCTCCTGACCGTGGCGGGCTGTCCGATGAAGGACACCATCACCCGCGACGTGACCGCCGCGCTGCGCGCGGTCGACGGCGTCACCGACGTCGACCTGACGCTCGGCGTGATGACCGCCGAGCAGCGGGCCGGGCTCAAGGAGATGCTGAGCGGCGGCAAGGCGCAGCGCGAGATCGCCTTCGCCCAGCCCGGGTCGCTGACCAAGGTCTTCGCGATCGCCTCGGGCAAGGGCGGCGTCGGCAAGTCCTCGGTCACCGTCAACCTGGCTCTCGCCATGGCCAAGCAGGGTCTGCGAGGTCGGGATCGTCGACGCCGACATCTACGGCCACTCGGTTCCCGCGATGCTCGGCGTCGGCGGACTCGCGGCCCACCCAGGTCGACGACCTGATCATGCCGGTGCCCACGGCGTCGGGCGTCTCGGTCATCTCGATCGGCATGCTCAAGCCGCGTCGCGACCAGGTGGTCGCCTGGCGCGGGCCCGATGCTCGACCGGGCGCTGGTCCAGATGCTCGCCGACGTCTACTGGGGCGACCTCGACGTCCTGCTGCTCGACCTGCCGCCGGGCACCGGCGACGTCGCCATCTCGCTGGGCCAGCACCTGCCGGGTGCCGAGGTCGTCGTGGTGACGACCCCGCAGGAGGCCGCCGCCGAGGTCGCCGAGCGGGCCGGCACGATGGCCTCGATGATGCACCAGCGCGTCGTGGGCGTCGTGGAGAACATGAGCTACCTGCAGTGCCCCCACTGCGCCGCGCAGGGCACCGAGCACCGGCTCGAGGTGTTCGGCTCCGGAGGCGGTGCGCGCGTCGCGAGCACGTTGTCCGGCCGCTTCGGCTACGACGTACCGGTGCTCGGTCAGATCCCGCTCGACGTGTCGCTGCGCGAGGGTGGTGACGCGGGCAAGCCGATCGTCGATGCCGACCCCACGGCACCGGCGGCCAGGGTGCTGACCGAGGTCGCCGAGCGACTCTCGGGTCGCCAGCGCGGTCTGGCAGGCATGCAGCTCGGGCTCACGCCCGCCGGTCGGCTCTGAGAGCCAGCGCACCGTGTTCGGGGTCGGCCTGGCCGAGATGGCTCTCATCGCGTTCATCGCGGTGATCGTCTTCGGTCCGGACAAGCTCCCCGACCTGGCCAAGCAGGCCGGCCAGATGGTCCGCAAGGCACGGCAGTTCGCCAACGCGGCCCGCGACGAGCTCCGCGAGGAGCTCGGCCCGGAGTACGCCGACCTCGAGCTGCGCGACCTCGACCCTCGCACGATCGTGCGCAAGCACATCATCGAGGCGATGGAGGACGCCGAGCAGGACGCCAAGCCCCGGCGCAAGGGGCTCCGTCCGCTCGTCGACGGCGAGATCCCTCCCTACGACGTGGACGCCACCTGATCTCGAGGGCCCCGGGCTACGCCCGGGACTGAACCGCGGCCAGCTGCTCGAACGCGACCAGCACCAACCGTCCCGAGCCGCCGGACAGGAGCTCGCAGAAGTCGGACCCGACCCGGCGCACCACGCCGTCGTGGCGACGACCGTCCCAGAGGTGCAGCGAGCACGTGACGGCTCCGTCGGAGAGCCTGCGCAGTGCCGAGCCGATCCCGAGCCGCGCCACGAGCGGCCAGGCGAGCTCGGGCACCGAACGCTCGGACAAGCCGTGCGCCGCCGCCACGGCGGCGGTGCGCACGACCCAGTCCTGGCCGTGCCCGGCCACCACCACCCACCCGTCGGCGACCCGCTCGAGCCGCCCGGACACAGGGCCGACACCGATCAGCTCGAGCGTGACCTCGAGGTCCACGCTGGCCATCAGCCGGCTGGCCAGGGAGACCTGCTGGTACTCCGCCCGCTCCCGATCGGCCAGCTCGGGCGCCCGCATGCCGTCGTAGAGCGCCGCGGCCTGGTGCTCGAGATCGTCCAGGTAGGCGAACAGCTCCTCCTCCCACGCCATGGGTCCCAGCCTCTCCTGTGGACGGCCTCTTGACCACCTCGCCCAACATGCGTTGACTCATTCAAACACACGCAAACATACGAATTGAGCACCAAGATGACCCGACAGTGGGGCGCTCCCGGCAGACCTCGGACGCTGCTGCCCCGCGTGGTGCTGGTCTGCTGCGGCGTCGCCCTGGTCACCCCGTCGTTCGGCGTGGTCACGGACGAGCAGTCCGCCGGGCCGACCGGCATCGCGGGCCTGCCCTACCCGGACCGCGCTGTCGGCCCGGCTCACCGACCCACCGTGCTGGTCCGCGACGGCGACTGTCTCTGGCGCCTCGCCGCAGCCGATCTGCCGCCCGACGCCGACCCTGGCCGGATATCGGCTCGATGGCGGGCGATCTATCGACTCAACCGCACCACCATCGGCGCCGACCCGGACCTCCTTCGTCCAGGCCAGCGTCTCGTCGTGCCCCGCTGAAGAACTCGGAGATCCGCCATGACCGTCGTTCCGCTCCCCCTCGTCGCGCTGGCTCACGTCCAGGGCACGCTCGCCCTGGACCTGCAGCCGCACCTCGAGCCACCCCTACCTCGCGGAGAGCTGCTCGGCGGCGACGGGGCCGAGGTGGAGTTGTGGGCCCGCCGCTTCGCACAGGCAGCGGTGGAGATCATCGGCGGAGACCGACCGGTCACCCAGCTGCTGCGCTGGACCTCGGGCCCGGTCTACCAGGACCTGCACCGGCGCGCGTTGCTCGTGGCCCGAGCCGGTGGGCACCAACCGGGCCTCGCCCGGGTGCAGCCGGTGCGGCCACAGGTGCGCAGCGTGCACACCCGCTTCGTCGCGCCGACGGTCGCCGAGACGAGCATCCATGTCCGCTACGGCGAGCGCAGCCGCGCGGTGGCGGCGCGGTTCGAGGAGCGTCGCGGGCGGTGGCTCTGCACTGCCCTGGACTTTGCCTGAGCAGCGTCGACACCAACAGCGCAGGTCAGCCGGCGGGCCGCGCCGTCAGCCCGGTCGGGCCGCCGGGCCGGCCGTGGCACATCTTGTACTTCTTGCCCGAGCCACAGGGGCACTGCGCGTTGCGCCCGACCTTGGCGAACGGGTCCTCCGCCTCGCTCGTGGCACTACCCCTGACCTCGACCTCCCCCTGCTCGGTCGGGGCCGAGTAGGACAGCTTCTGCGGTTGCCGCGCCGGCTCGAGGCCCTTGGCACGGATCAGTGGGTGCTCGTGCTCGTGCTCGTGCTCGTGGTCGTGGTCGTGGTCGGGCTGCGGCTGGCTCCGGATCGCCTGCCGCATCGGCTCGAGCACTTCCTCCTCGTCCTCGTCGAGGTCCTCGTCCTCATCGAGGCTGACCTCGAGGTTGAACAGGAAGCCGACCGACTCCTCCTTGATGCCGTCCATCATCGCGGCGAACATCTCGAAGCCCTCGCGCTGGTACTCGACCAGCGGGTCACGCTGGGAGTAGGCGCGCAGGTAGATGCCCTCGCGGAGGTAGTCCATCTCATAGAGATGCTCGCGCCACTTGCGGTCGAGCACCGAGAGCAGGACGCGCCGCTCCAGCTCGCGCATCACCTCGTCACCCATCTCGGCCTCGCGGGTGTCGTAGGCGGCCTGGGCGTCCACCTGCAGCGCCTTGATCAGCTCGTCCCGGTCGAGGGCGTCGATGCCGTCGGCGGCGAACTGCTCGCGATCCAGCCCGAGCGGCCAGAGTTGGCCGAGGTCGGTCCACAGCTGCTCGAGGTCCCACTCGCCGGTGACCTCCTGGGTCGCGCCGGTGACCGTGCCCGTGACCACGTCGTCGATGAACGTGCGGACCTGGTCCTCGATGTCGGCGCCCTCGAGCACCTCGCGGCGCTCGCCATAGATCACCTTGCGCTGCCGGTCCATCACGTCGTCGTACTTGAGAACGTTCTTGCGGGACTCGAAGTTCTGCGACTCGACCTGGCCCTGGGCGTTGGCGATCGCGTTGGTGACCCGCTTGTTCTCGATCGGGACGTCGTCCGGGATCTTGAGGACCTGAAGGACCCGGTCGACCCAGTCGGACTTGAAGAGCCGCATCAGCTCGTCCTGCAGCGACAGGTAGAACCGAGACTCCCCCGGGTCTCCCTGCCGGCCCGAGCGACCGCGCAGCTGGTTGTCGATGCGGCGCGACTCGTGCCGCTCAGTGCCGACCACGTAGAGGCCGCCCAGGTCGCGGACCTCGTCGTGCTCGGCCGCGACCTGCGCCTTCACGCGCTCGAGCATCTCGGGCCAGGCGGCCTCGTACTCCTCCGAGGTCTCCCCGAGCGGCTCGAGGCCCTTCTTGCGGAGCTCGTCGTCGGCCAGGAACTCCACCGACCCGCCGAGCATGATGTCGGTGCCTCGGCCGGCCATGTTGGTGGCCACGGTCACCGCGCCCTTGTGGCCGGCCATCGCCACGATCTTTGCCTCGTCGGCGTGGACCTTCGCGTTGAGCACGCTGTGCGCGACGCCGAGCCTCTTGAGCTTGTCGGAGAGGTGCTCGGACTTCTCCACCGAGACGGTACCGACCAGGATCGGCTGGCCCTTGGCATGCCGCTCGGCGATGTCCTCGACGACGGCGTCGTACTTCGCCTCCTCGGTGCGGTAGACGAGATCCGCGTTGTCGGCGCGCAGCATCGGCTTGTTGGTCGGGATCGGCACGACGCCGAGGCCATAGATCTTGTCGAACTCCGAGGCCTCGGTCATGGCCGTGCCGGTCATGCCGGAGAGCTTCTCGTAGAGGCGGAAGTAGTTCTGGAGGGTGACGGTGGCGAGGGTCTGGTACTCCTCGCGGACGGTCACTCCCTCCTTGGCCTCGATCGCCTGGTGCAGCCCGTCGTTGTAGCGGCGACCGGCCAGCATGCGGCCGGTGTGCTCGTCGACGATGAGCACCTCGCCGTCCATCACGACGTACTCCTTGTCGTTGCGGAACAGCTCCTTGGCCTTGATCGAGTTGTTGAGGAACGAGATGAGCGGGGTGTTGACGGCCTCGTAGAGGTTCTCGATGCCGAGGTGGTCCTCGACCTTGGTGATGCCGGGCTCGAGGACCGAGATGGTGCGCTTCTTCTCGTCGACCTCGTAGTCCTCGTCGATGACCAGCGTCTTGACGAGCTTGGCGAACTCGCCGTACCACTTGACCTCGTCCTGGGTCGGGCCGCTGATGATCAGTGGGGTCCGCGCCTCGTCGATGAGGATCGAGTCGACCTCGTCGACCACGGCGAAGTGGTGGCCGCGCTGGACGCAGTCCTCGATAGCACTCGCCATGTTGTCGCGCAGGTAGTCGAAGCCGAGCTCGTTGTTGGTGCCGTAGGTGATGTCGCAGGCGTAGGCCTCACGGCGCTCGGCGGGGCGCATCTCCGGCAGGATCACGCCGGTCGTCAGCCCCAGGAAGTGGTGGATCCGGCCCATCCACTCCGCGTGGTACTTCGCGAGGTAGTCGTTGACGGTGACGACGTGCACGCCATCGCCGCTCAGTGCGTTGAGGTACGCCGGGAGCGTCGCGACCAGCGTCTTGCCCTCACCGGTCTTCATCTCGGCGATGTTGCCGAGGTGCAGCGCCGCGCCGCCCATGATCTGGACGTCGTAGTGGCGCTGGCCGATGACCCGCTGGGATGCCTCCCGGACGGTGGCGAACGCCTCCGGCATCAGGTCGTCGAGCGACTCACCGTCGACGTAGCGCTTCTTGAGCTCGTCGGTCATCGCGCGCAGCTCGTCGTCGCTCATCTTGACGAAGTCGTCCTCGATCGCGTTGACCGCCGAGGCGATCGTCTCGAGCTGGCGGAGGATCTTGCCCTCGCCGATGCGGAGGAGCTTGTCGATGATGGCAGGCACGGAAGGAGGACTCCTGGGTCGAGGTCAGGATCGAGAGAAGGCCCGAGGGCCGTCGTTCATCGTAACGGGCGGGGTGAGGCATCGGTTCCGCACCGAGACGCCGCCAAAATTCATGTCCATGACTCGGTGAGCGTCAAGACGGTGCTGCGCCAGTTCGGCAGCCGCGACGGGCTCGTGACCGCGGCGATGGACGCCGCCATGGCGGACACCGCGGCTGAGCGCCGAACGCCCGCGGGCGACGTCCGGGCCGCGGTCCACAGCGTGGTGCAGCGCTACGAACGCCGTGGCCGGACCGCCGTGCTGATGCTGGCCCAGGAGAGCCACGACGAGCTGGCCCGCAGGGTGACCGACCGTGGCAAGGCCATGCACCGGGAGTGGGTCCGCGATGCCTTCTCCCCCGCCACTGCCGACGACGCGCTCCTGGACCTGCTGGTCGTCGCCACGGACGTCTACACGTGGAAGCTGCTACGCCTGGACCGCGAGCACTCCCAGGCCGTGACCGAACGCCGCATCGGCGATCGTGCGGGCACCGGCGGGGCGCAGCTACGTCGCCCTCGAGCACTCCTTCGACACCTGCTGGCGCCGGATGGCGAGCGGACCGTTCGGGCTGCTGCTCCGGCTGCGCGGGATCAAGGCCGGGCGGCGGCGGCCGGCCTCGGCGCTGCCGTGCGAGCCATGCCGGGCGCCTCGAGGGGAGCAGATGTCGTGGCGGACGTGCTCAGTCGCGGAGCTGGGGGGCCAGGTCGCCCTTCGGTTCGACCTTGACGCTGTCGAGACCCAGCCACGCGGCCAGCACCTCCAGCTCGGCCCTCAGCTCGGCCGCGGTGTCCTCGGGAGCGCCGTCCTCGGCCCAGGCCGACTTCACCAGGAGCGTGCCGCCGGCCCGGTCGGCCTTGAGGTCCACCCGAGCGACGATCTCGTCGCGCAGCAGGAACGGCAGCACGTAGTAGCCGTGCACCCGCCTCTCCACCGGGGTGTAGATCTCGATCCGGTAGAAGAAGTCAAAGAGGCGCTCGGTGCGCTCGCGCTCCCACACGACCGGATCGAAGGGGCTGAGCAGCGCGCGAGCGTCGACCCTGCGAGGCAGGGCCGCGTCGCGGTGCAGGTAGGCCTGCTTGCCCCATCCCTCCACCTTCACCGCGATGAGCTCACCCTCTTCGACCAGCTCGGCCACCGCCCGCTTCACCGGCGCCTGGGTGGTCCGGTAGTAGTCGGCGAGGCACTTGAGGGTGCCGACACCGTGGGAGACGGCGGCGCGGCGGACCAGCTCGCGCTCGGCGTCCTCGACGCTCGGCGTCGGCGTGGCCAGCACGTCGGTGGGGATGACCCGCTCCGGCAGGTCGTAGCGGACCTCGAACTGGCTGGTGCGGCCGGCGATCGCGACGTCCCCGACCATGTAGAGGAAGTCGAGCCCCTTGCGCGCCTCGGACCAGTTCCAGCCCCAGTGGTCCTTGCGCCGCGGACCGGCGTCGATGGTGTGCTCCAGCTCGCGCGCCGTCGAGGCCCCGCGGTCGGCGATCTCGGCGAGCAGGACCGCGATGACCTCGTCGGGGACCCCGCGCCACCACTTGCCCTGCTTGTCGCGGTAGGTCGCCATCCGGTGCTGCATGACCGGCCACAGGTCGACGGGCATGAACGCCTGCACGTGCGCCCAGTACTCGACCAGCTGGCGCGGCGACCCCTCCGAGGCCCGGTGCAGCAGCTCGGTGTCGTAGGGACCCATCCGTGAGAACAGCGGCATGTAGTGCGCGCGCTGGAGCACGTTGACCGAGTCGACCTGGAGCACGCCGGTGCGGGCGAGCGTCCGGTTGAACGTGCGCATCGTGGGCGCCGCGTGGCGGGGGTCCTTGAACCCCTGGGCCGCGAGCGCGATCCGGCGCGCCTGCCGCCGGCTCAGGGTCTGCACGGGCCGAGGCTAGCGACCCGCTCCGACTCCGCTAGGGCAGGTCGAGCAGCTTCTCCTTGACGGCGTACATGACCGCCTCCATGCGGGAGTGGAGCTGGAGCTTCTCGAGGATGTTGCGGACGTGGTTCTTGACGGTGTTCTCCGAGATGAACAGCTCACGGGCGATCTCGCGGTTGTTCATGCCGCGGGCGACCAGCCGGAGCACCTCGAGCTCGCGGTCGGTGAGCTTGAGACCCGGGACGTGCTCGCGCTCGGGGCGCGACATCTGCTTGAACTCGTCGATGAGCTTGACCGCCATCGAGGGGCTGATCAGCGACTGCCCGTCGGCCACCACGCGGATGGCCTGGGCGACCTCCTCGATCGAGGAGTCCTTGAGGAGGTAGCCGGAGGCCCCGCTCTTGACCGCCTCGTAGAGGTCGGCCTCCTCGTCGGAGACCGTCAGGATCAGGATCTTGGCCGAGGGGACGGCCTCCTTGATCGCCAGGCAGGCCTCGATACCGGAGCGCTTGGGCATCCGGATGTCCAGAAGCACCACGTCAGGAGCCGCGGTGGCGGCCAGGCTGGTGCCCTCCAGACCGTCGCCGGCCTCGCCCACGACCTCGATGCCGGGCTCGGCGGCGAGCAGCATCGTGAGCCCGCGACGGAAGAGCTCCTGGTCATCGACCACCAGGACCCTGATCGGCTCTACCCCGTTGATGTTGCTGTCAGCCACCCGCTCATCATGACACGGTTGGGTGGTGTCCCGAGGCGGTATGGGGGCACGAACGGGGCATAGGCAGCGCCTGGGGAGTGGCCCGTTCGGGCCAGCCCGTCCCCGCCCCCTCAGGGGTGGCGGTGCTCCGACTCAGTCGACCTCGAGCGAGATCACGCCGTAGTCGTAGCCCCGACGGCGGTAGACCACCGAGGGTCGCTCGCTCTCCTTGTCCACGAAGAGATAGAAGTCGTGGCCGACCAGCTCCATCTCGTAGAGCGCCTGGTCCAGCGTCATCGGGCCGGCCGGGTGGGTCTTCTCGCGGACCACCAGCGGACCGTCGCCGGTCACCGTGATCGGGCCGACCTGGCGCTCGGAGACGAGCGCGTCGTCCTCGACGACCACCTCGTCCGCGCGGCCGTTCTGGGCGGCCAGCGCCTGACCCACCGACACCGGCGCGTGCCGTCCGTGGTGCACCCGTCGCCGGTCGGCGGCCCGCCGCATCTGCGCCGCCATCTTGTCCAGCGCGAGGTCGAGGGCGGCCATCTTGTCCGCCGCGCACGCCTCGGCCCTGATCACCGGGCCCTTGGAGAACGCCGTCAACTCGAGGCGTACGGCACGGTCGTGCTGCCGCGGGTTGCGTTCGTGCTCCACCTCGACCTGCACCCGAATGATCCGGTGGTCGTGCTTCTCCAGCCGCCCCAGCTTGTCCTCCACATGAGCCCGATAACGCTCGCTGAGCTCGATGTGCCGTCCGGTGACCACAACTTCCATGCGACTCTCCCTCGGTCAGGATCCTGTGTGGGTGCGCGACCGGGAGCACCGGTCGCAGGGCCGAGCTCAGGGGCAGCCGACCGCCTCCTCCCATACCCGGCGGGGCGCCTCGATGGCACCGACACGGACCCGGATGGATTCCATGCCAAGACGTTACTCGCCCTCCGGTGGGCATGAAAGGGAGTCGCCGGAACCCAAGGGGCTCCCTCAGAGAGTTCTTCGGTGACGCCGCTGGGTCGCCGCCACGACGGCGATCCCGGCCACCCGGAGACCCACCGCCTCGAGCGCCCGCTGGGCCTCCCTTGCGGTCGAGCCGGTCGTGAGGACGTCGTCGCAGACGACCACCGAGCCCCGCTCCCGACGCGCGGCGAGCCGACGGATCAGGGCGGTGGAGCAGGCCATCGAACCACCCAGGTTGGTCGCCCGTTCCTCCGCGCCCAGACCGGCCTGGTCGACGACACCGGGCCGGAGCCGGAGCAGCCGGTGCGCCACCACGTCCAGACCGTCCGCTGCCAGGATCCGCGCTGCGCGCGTCGTCACCGCGTGGATGGGGTCGTATCCGCGGGCCCGGACGCTGGACGCCCGCGAGGGCACCGGGGTCAGGACCACCGGCCCATCGGCGGCCGCCGCTCGCGCGGAGACGGCCAGCATCGCGGCGAGCGGATGGACCAGGCCCAGCAGGCGACGTTCCTTGAGCCCGAGGACCAGCTCCCGCGCCACACCGTCGTAGGCCGCGCAGGCCCATGGCTCGCGCAGGCCGACCGGGACCGGGTCCGGCCACGCCGGCCAGGCGGCGTCGGGGAGACCGGCACGGCAGCCGGCGCACAGCGGGTGCCCGGGCTCGCCGCACCCCACACAGCGTCCACCCAGGAGCAGGTCGGCTGCGGCCGCGCTCAACCAGGTCACCGCGACCACCTCAACGGCTCCGCGCCGGAGACGCAAGCGCCGTCGGGTCTGCCTGTGGACTACCCGACGTAGCCCAGGCTGGTGATACCCGCGGCCACCGTGAGATCCCCGCCCGAGCCGCCACTCAGGTCGATCAGCAGGTCCTGGGCGCCGTCCTGGGTGATCGCGTAGGTGCTCTGGCCGGGATTGGGGGTCCCGGCCAGGCCGGTGACCCGCGCGTCAATGGTCAAGGACAGGTCGTCGTTGCTGCTGGGGGCGCCGTCGACCGACGCGGTGCGCACCTGGGACAGCTCCGGACCGAACGGGTGCAGCACCACGATGCTCGTCGGCGAGAGCCAGGCGATGTCGCGGATGCGCAGACCGCGGCCGTCCTCGACGTCGACCTGCTGGGCGGGCAGTGCCTCTTCGACGCGCCCCTGGGGGGACTGGAGCAGACGGCTCACCACGATGACGTCCTCGCCGCCCCGGCGGATGACCGCGACGAAGCGCGAAGCATCGCGCGAGACGAGGAACGCCTTGACGTCCTCGCCGCTGACCAGGGGCACCGTGACCTCCTCGGCACGCCCCTGTCGCAGATAGCGCACCGTGGCCCCCTCGGGCCGGCGGTCGACGATCCAAAGCCGGTCGTGGAAGTCCCACGCCGGCGGCAGCAGGTCCACGGCACCGGTGACGACCGGGACCACCTCGGTGGGCTCGGAGGTGGCCGCCTCAACGGCACGGACGGGTCCGACGTACATGGTCGACCCGTCGCTGGTGACGCCGGCCGCGCGGTTGGCCAGGAGGTCCGGCGTGATCGTGCGCAGGCCGAGGCCGCCTGCACCGAAGGGGCCACTCACCTCGACCAGGTTCTGCGCCCCACCGGCCACCATGCGGTCCTCCTTCAGTCCGAAGAACAGCGGGTTGGCGTCCGCGACGTAGGGCGCGAAGACCTCGCCCGTGGTGATGCTGACGTCCGGCTGACCGGTCGAGGTGACCAGCTCGCCACCGACCCGGACGCTCAGCCGTCGAACCGACGGCACCTGACGCAGGGTCCAGGCGAGCTGGGCGACGAGGAGCCCCTGGTCGACCAGCGCCGGGGTGTCCACGTCCTCGAAGTCGACGGTTGCGACGCCGCTCTCATCGATCGGCACCGCGATCTCCGGATCGGCACCGGCGGGCAGCAGGCTGCGCGCGTAGCCGACCAGATCCGGTGCCGGCCCGGCCACCAGCCGCTGGACCAGCGTCGAGGCGAGGTCCGCGCCGCGCGGCACGAAGACCGGGTCGGGGACCAGCACCTGGGCGCTCGGGTCGAAGAAGAACAGCGAGACCTGACGGAACCGTTGGGCATACCAGCTCTGCGGGACGATCAGCACGTCCGGCGGGCCAGCGATCCGGAACTCACCGTCCTCCGACACGACGGTGAACTGGAGCTCGCCGTCGCCGACCGCTCCCTGCCACGACCCGCGCTCGTCGATCAGGTCCGCGCCGCTGAGCGAGACATCCACCAGGTTGCCCGCCTGCGGGCTGGGACGGGGCACCGAGACGTCGTCATAGATGATCGTCTCGGCGGGGTCCCACAGGTCCCTGGACTGCTCGGCGAGGTACTCACGTGCCACGTCGTCGCGGATCGGGGTGGCCTGCATCGCATCCAGGAATCCCTTGACCGTGTCGCTCGCGGACTGGCCGACCTGCGGTCCGAGGGGGTTGATCGCCATCGCGTCCGCCCGGGTGCCGCTGCCCGAGGTCTGGGCCTCGACGACGGGCCCATCGTCGGGCAGGCCGATGCAGCCCGTCAGCGCGAGCGCGAGCAGGAGCCCGAGGACCCCGCTCCGGTGCCTTCTCATCCGACCGGCTCGGGAGCGTCTGCCGGGACGAGCGGCAGGGGGCTCTGCCGCAGCACGTCGCCGGCTCGTCGCGGCAGGGTGAGCCGGAACTGCGACCCCTCGCCGAGCCGACCCCACGCCTGGAGCCACCCGCCGTGAAGGTGGGCGTCCTCCTGCGAGATCGACAGGCCGAGCCCGGTGCCGCCGCTGGTCCTGGCGCGGGCCGGGTCGGCCCGCCAGAACCGGTTGAAGACCATCGATGACTCCCCCGGCGCCAGGCCCACGCCGTAGTCGCGCACCCCGATGGCGGCGGCCTGCTGGTCGGAGGCGACCAGCACGACCACCTCGGGTGTCCCAGGGTCGTCCTCGCCACGAGCGTGGTCGATGGCGTTGGTGACCAGGTTGCGCACGATCCGCTCCACCCGCCGCACATCGGCCTCCGCCAGGCAGGGGTGATCGGGTGAGCGCACC
This sequence comes from uncultured Actinomycetota bacterium, assembly GCA_963802315.1. Taxonomy (GTDB): domain Bacteria; phylum Actinomycetota; class Actinomycetes; order Propionibacteriales; family Nocardioidaceae; genus Nocardioides. The sequence goes on along the minus strand of CAWDIF010000001.1, from coordinate 2,224,055 downwards.
TCGATCCGGACGCCGCGCTGCTCGGCCAGCCGACGCGTCGCCTCGACGACCCGGTGGGCGACGTCGACAAGGTTCACGTCGTCGAGCTCCAACACCGCGGCCCCGGCGTCGAACCGGCTGATCTCCAGGAGGTCGGCGAGCAGGGTCTCGAAGCGGTCCAGCTCGGTCTGGAGGAGCTCGGCCGCCCGGGCCGTGGCCGGGTCGAACTGGTCCCGCGCGTCGTGGAGGACGTCGCCGGCCATCCGGACCGTGGTCAGGGGTGTGCGCAGCTCGTGGGACACGTCGGAGACGAACCGTCGCTGGACCCGGCTCAGCTCCTCGAGCTGCCGGATCTGTCGCTGCAGGTTGGTGGCCATCTGGTTGAAGGACGTCGCCAGGCGCGCCAGGTCGTCCTCGCCGGTCACCCGCAACCGCTCGGTGAGGCGACCTGCGGCCAGGCGCTCGGCGACCCGGCGGGCCAACCGGATCGGGGTCACGACCTGCCGGGCCACCAGCCAGGTCAGGCCGGCGATCAGCACGACGAGGAGGCCGCCGGCGGTGACCATGGCCCGGGTGACCAGACCCATCGTCTGCTGCTGCTGCTCGAGGGGGAAGAGGAAGTAGAGCGTGTAGGTCTTGCCGTCCGCCGGCAGCGAGACCTGGGAGCCCACCACGATTCCCGGCTCGGTGCCTATCACCTCGCCGGCGTCGTCGACGGTGCCGATCCGGGTGTAGGTCCAGGCCGACTCGGCCCGAATGTCGGTGAAGTGCTGCTCCAGCCGCGACGGGACGCTGGCGAGGTCGAGGTGGGGACTGGCCTCGGTACCGCCCGAGGAGATCAGGCCGGTGTCGCTACCGGACGGACTGGAGACCACCACGACCTGGTAGCCACGGGTCGTGCCGCGCTGCACGATCAGGTCGACCAGGTCGCGGCGCTGGGCGGTCGCGTCCGGGTCGGCGGACGGGGACTGGGCGAGCCGCTCGTTGGCCTCGTCGACCTCGTCGGCCACCTCGGCGAGCACCTCGGCCACCCGGTTCTCGAGCAGGCCGTCACGGGTCTGCTGCAGCAGCAGCCACCCGACGCCCACGACGACGACCGCGGAGAGCAGCACCGTGCTCGCCACCACGCGCGCCTGGACGGAGCGACGCCAGAACGTCAGCCCCCGTCGTACGGCCGTGGGTGGTCGGCGCGGAGCCCGGGCCCTCAACACTCGGCCGCCCCTTCCTACTGGTTGCCGGCCTTGTAGCCGACGCCTCGGACCGTCAGCACGATCTCCGGGTTCTCGGGGTCGTGCTCGACCTTGGACCGGAGTCGCTGGACGTGCACGTTGACCAGCCGCGTGTCGGCCGCGTGCCGGTAGCCCCAGACCTGCTCGAGCAGGACCTCGCGGGTGAAGACCTGCCACGGCTTGCGGGCCAGGCACACCAGGAGGTCGAACTCGAGCGGGGTGAGGCTGATCGGGGACCGCGCCGCGCATGACCGAGTGCCCGGCGACGTCGATCGTGAGGTCGCCGATCGTGCAGCGACTCCTGGCTGTTGCCGTCGATGCGCCGGACCCGGGCCCGGATCCGGGCGATCAGCTCCTTGGGCTTGAACGGCTTGACGACGTAGTCGTCGGCGCCGGACTCGAGCCCGACCACGACGTCGACGGTGTCGCCCTTGGCGGTGAGCATGACGATCGGGACGCCGGACTCGGCGCGGATCTCCTTGCACACGTCGATGCCGTCCTTGCCGGGCAGCATCAGGTCGAGCAGCACGACGTCGGGTCGGTAGTCCCGGAAGCTCTCCAGCGCCTCGTCACCCCGGGCGACCGATCGTGCGTCGAAGCCCTCCTGCCGCAGCACGATCGTGAGCATCTCCGCCAGGGACGCGTCGTCGTCGACGACGAGCACGCGTCCCTTGGGCGGATCCGTCGCGGGTGCTGCGGTCATGCGGCCAGTGTGACACCAGGGAGGGCGCTGGCCCCCGTGGAAGCCTCAGTACCGGTACTGGTCGGACTTGTACGGGCCCGCGACGTCGACGCCGAGGTAGGCAGCCTGATCGTCGGTGAGCTGCGTCAGCCGCACACCGAGCGAGTCGAGGTGCAGGCGGGCGACCTCCTCGTCGAGGTGCTTGGGCAGCACGTAGACGCCGACCGGGTAGTCCTCGGGCTTGGTGAAGATCTCGATCTGCGCGAGGACCTGGTTGGTGAAGGAGTTCGACATGACGAACGACGGGTGACCGGTCGCGTTGCCGAGGTTCATCAGACGGCCCTCGGACAGCACGATGATCGCGTTGCCCTCCCCGAACCCTTGGGAGGGAAGGTCCACACGTCGACCTGGGGCTTGACGTTCTTGCGGGTCGCGACACCGTCGGCCTCGAGGCCGGCCATGTCGATCTCGTTGTCGAAGTGGCCGATGTTGCCGAGGATCGCGTTGTGCTTCATCCGCGACATCTGCTCGACGGTGACGACGTCCTTGTTGCCGGTCGCGGTGATGACGATGTCGGCGACGCCGAGGACGTTGTCGAGGGTGTCGACCTGGTAGCCGTCCATCGCCGCCTGGAGCGCGCAGATCGGGTCGATCTCGGTGACGATGACGCGGGCGCCCTGGCCGCGCAGCGACTCCGCGCAGCCCTTGCCGACGTCGCCGTAGCCGCAGACGACCGCGACCTTGCCGCCGATGAGCACGTCGGTGGCGCGGTTGATGCCGTCGATGAGCGAGTGCCGGCAGCCGTACTTGTTGTCGAACTTCGACTTGGTGACCGAGTCGTTGACGTTGATGGCCGGGAAGAGCAGCGAGCCCTCCTTCATCATGTCGTAGAGACGCAGCACGCCGGTGGTGGTCTCCTCGGTGACGCCCTTGATCTCGCCGGCGATCGGGGTCCAGCGCTCGTTGGTCTCCGCGAGGGAGGCGTTGAGCACGTCGAAGATGATCTTCTGCTCGTGGCTCTTCGGCCGAGGCCGGGTCGGGCGCGATGCCGGTCTTCTCCATCTCGACGCCGAGGTGCACGAGCAGGGTCGCGTCGCCGCCGTCGTCGAGGATCATGTTGGCGAAGGCGCCCTCAGGCCACCTCAGGATCTGCTGGGTGCACCACCAGTACTCCTCCAGGGTCTCGCCCTTCCAGGCGAAGACCGGGACGCCCGGCGGGGGCGTCGACGGTGCCGGTCGGGCCGACGGCGACGGCCGCGGCCGCGTGGTCCTGGGTGGAGAAGATGTTGCAGGAGGCCCAGCGCACCTCGGCACCGAGCGCGACCAGTGTCTCGATGAGGACCGCGGTCTGGATCGTCATGTGCAGCGAGCCGGCGATGCGCGCGCCGGCGAGCGGCTTGGAGTCGCCGTAGCGCTCGCGCATCGCCATCAGGCCGGGCATCTCGTGCTCGGCGAGCGAGATCTCGGTGCGGCCGAAGTCGGCCAGGCTGAGGTCGGCGACCTTGAAGTCCATGTGCTGTCTCCTGGGAACGGTGGAGTCATGTCTGCGTCGCGCTTCTGCGCGTTGTCGGGATCTCCCACGCTGACCGGAAAAGAGTAGGACGGCTGGCAGTCGGAGCGGGAATCCTCGACGCGGCCTCAGCTCGGACCGCGGGGGTTTCATCGGCCGGCCTGCAAAACTCACGCCCGGACGACGAAGGTTCATCGTCCATACGTGACATTCATGGCCACCCGCGTAGGGGATCAGCCACGACACCTGCACAGGTGGTCGCCCGGAGCCCTGGTCCACAGGTCCGGTGTTGTGTGCCGCCACCGTGGGGCGCTGTGCGGAACGGTGCGCAGATGACCGGATCACTCTTCGATGAGCGCGGCATCCTGCTGCGCCGAGACGCGGTCGCGCGGGGCCTCGATGACAACTGGCTCGCCAGGATGGTGCGGGCGGGGTTGCTGGTTCACATTCGCCACGGGGCCTACGCGGATCCAGCTGTGTGGTCCCCCGCCTCGATCGCGCAGCGTCATGATCTGCGCAGCTGGGCGGTCATGAGGCAGTACGACGACCGGGTCGCTCTGTCCCATACCAGCGGCGTCATCCGGCGAGGAGGCCCCGCCTGGGGGCTTGACCTATCAACCGTGCACATCACCAACCTCTTCGGCCGAGGTGACCGGACCCAGGCGGGGGTCAGTCACCACCGTGGCACCTGCAGGGTCGGCGACATCAGTCGAAGTGATGGTCATTGGGTCATGAGTCCGCCGAGGAACGCCATGGAGGTCGCGGCCACCGCAGGCCGCGACGCCGCCGTGGCGGTACTGGACTGGTTCTTGAACAAGCAGCTGACGAGCCGCGACGAATGCGCCAGGTACGTCGACCCACTGATGCTCGATTGGGCGGGGACCGTCGACCTCGGCTCGCGCCTCGACCTTGCTCGGCCGGAGCGAGCGTCCGTGGGCGAGACTCGGACTGGCCTGTTCCTGCACGACTGGTCCTACCCCGAACCCCAGTGTCAGTGGCGGGTTGAACGCCCCGACGGCCGGCTGGCCGGCATCGTCGACTTCGTCCTGCACCGGGAGCGCGCCCTGATCGAGTTCGACGGTGAGATCAAGTACGGCCGCCTGCTCAAGCCCGGCCAGGGCATCACCGACGTGATCCGAGCAGAGCGGGCGCGAGAGCGTCTCCTGGAGGATCTGACCGGGTACCGCATGTTCCGCATCATCTGGTCCGAGCTCGATCAGCCTCACGAACTGAATGAGCGCCTCCGCAACTCCATCGCGGTCAACCAACGGGTCCGCGCCAGCTGACCGACACGAAACTCACGGGCGGACGATGAACCATTGTCGTCCCGGCGGGAGTTTCATCGGCCGCCCGACAAAACTCCTCCCGGTGGGGCGCGCGTTCAGTGCGCGGCTGCGTGCGACTTCTTGCCGAACGGGAGGACGTGCATGACGGCCAGCACCACCGCACCCACGAGGACGCCCAGGACCGCTGAGGCTGCGGTGTTGACCAGCCAGGCCGCGACCCCGCCGACCGCGCCGAGGGCGTGGTCCACGTCCTCCTCCCAGTGGTGGACGACGTCGTAGAGCCAGTGCCAGCCGAGGTCCTCGAGGCCGGTCAGGATGATGTGGCCGCCGACCCACAGCATCGCGGCGACACCCACGGTGGAGATGACCGCGAGCAGCCTCGGCATCGCCCGCACGAGGCCGGCGCCGAAGCGCTGGGAGAACTCCGAGGGTCGCTGGCTCAGCGCCAGGCCGATGTCGTCCATCTTCACGATCGCCGCGACGACGCCGTAGACGAGCGCGGTGATTCCGACGGCGACGACCGCCAGGATGATCGCCCGCGGCACGAAGCTCTCGCCCGCCACCTCGTTGAGGGCGATGACCATGATCTCGGCGGACAGGATGAAGTCGGTGCGGATCGCCGAGGCGACCATCGACTCCTCGTGCTCCTCGCCGATCTCGCCCTGCTCGGTCGCCACCGGGGCGTGGTCCTCGTGGCGCCTGAGTCGCTCCCAGACCTTGTGGGCGCCCTCGTAGCAGAGGAACGTGCCTCCGCACATGAGCAGCGGCGTGAGCGCCCATTCGAGGAACTCGCTGAGCAGCAGCGCCGCCGGAAGGATGAAGAGCAGCTTGTTGCGCAACGAGCCGCGGGCGATCCGCCAGATCATCGGCAGCTCGCGCTTGGCCGCGACGTTCTGGACGTACTGCGGCGTGACGGCCGTGTCGTCCACGACCACGCCGGCCGCCTTGGCGCTGGCCCGCCCGGCCGCGGCACCGACGTCATCCACCGACGCGGCGGCCAGACGTGCCAGAGCGGCGATGTCGTCGAGGAGGCCGAAGAGGCCGGCGCTCACTGCCTGCTCCCCTGCCTCGCAGGATCCGTCCCGGCCATGGCGGGAAGGTTAGCGGCAGCCTCCTCGTCGAGGTGCCGGCCCGCGCACAGACTCACTCCTCGACGAGCCCGATGCCGAGGTACGCCGAGGCGTAGGTGCCGCTGAGCAGCAGTGAGGCGTAGCGGGCCACCTCGCTCGGCGCCTCGGTCACCACGGTCTCGACTCGGACGCCCCGCGAGGCAGCGGCGGCCTGGAGTCGCCCGCGCTGCTCGCGGACGACCGCCTCCTCGGCCCCGTCGTCGAGGACCAGGAGCATCGGCCGGAGGTCGGCGGGAGCGGGGCCAGCAAACGGGCCGGCGAACGGGTCGTCGAACACGTCGCGCGTCCGGCTCGCCTCGATGACCGGCAGCAGGTGTTCGGCGTCGCCGGCGAGGGCGGTCCGGCCGCTGGCCCGACGGACGGACTCGGCGACGCGCCGCGCCGCGCGAGCGGCCAGCACCGAACCTCCCCAGACGAGCGGGTTGGTGTCGGCCAGGGCGATGGCGAGCATCTTGGCCGGGTTGACCGCCAGGTCGCGGTGCGGCGAGCTCGCGATCGCGACGTCGTCGAGGGCCTGCGCCACCTGGTCGGCGTCGGCGAGCGGCCCGAGCGAGACCTGGTCGAGGTAGGACAGCATCACCACGGCGGTCGCAAGCTGGTCGCCGGCGACGGTCGGCAGGATCGTGCTCCAGCGGCCGGCGGCGTGCTCAGCGACCATCGAGCTTGGCGGGCAGGCGACGACGACCTGGCACCCGCGGCGCACCGCCTCGGCCACCGCCGACGCGGTTCCCGAGTCGGAGCCGTCCGGGGCGAGCACCACGACAAGATCGAGGCCGCCCGCCCACCCGGGCAGCGCCGGGTTGGGCCAGGCGACGAACGGCACCGGGCACGACGGCTCGAGCACCGCCCTGAGCAGCCGGGAGTCGGGTCCCGCCGCGATGACCGCGCGCGGTCGGGCCTGCTCACGGGCTCGACTCACCGCCTCCGCGATCGCCTCGGCCGCCTCACTGGCCTGCAGGCGCACCCGCGCCCCGGACTGCGCCAACTGGCGCAGTCGCAGGTCGGCCGCGGCCAGCGCGGCCTCGTCATCGAGCCGGGACTCGTCGAACCAGGTGCTCATCAGTCGGGCGCAGCTCAGCCGGGCCGGCGGGCCTCGTCGACCAACAGCACCGGGATGTCGTTGCGCACCGGGTAGGCCAGTCCGCACTTCTGGCAGACCAGCTCGCCGCCGTCGCCCGTGTCCACGGGCTCCAGGTCGCCGTGGCAGTCCGGGCAGACGATCACGGCGAGCAGCTCCTCGGACAGGTTCATCGGTGGTCCTTCCTGATCAGCGTGAGCACCTCGTCACGCATCCGGCCCATGGTCTCCGCGTCCCGGCCCTCGGCGTTGAGCCGGAGCAGCGGCTCGGTGTTGGACGGACGCACGTTGAAGGTCCAGTCGGTGTGAGAGACCGTCAGTCCGTCCAGCCGGTCGGTGGTCACCCCGGCGCCGTCGGCGTACGCCGCCTCCACCTGGCGCATCACGAGCTGGGGGTCCTCCACCTCGGAGTTGATCTCGCCGCTGACCGGGTAGGGGTCGTAGGGCGCCAGCAGCTCCGACAGGGACACGTCGGCCTCGGCCAGGGCCGCCAGGGCGTGGAGAGCGGCGAGCATTCCGGAGTCGGCCCGCCAGAAGTCGCGGAAGTAGAAGTGGCCGCTGTGCTCGCCACCGAAGATCGCGTCGGTCTCGGCCATGGTTGCCTTGATGAACGAGTGGCCCACGCGCGTTCGGACCGGGGTGCCGCCGAGCCTGGTCACCAGCTCGGGCACCGCCCGGCTCGTGATCAAGTTGTGGATCACCGTCGAGCCCGGCTCCTTGGCCAGCTCGCGCTCGGCGATCAGGCCGGTCAGGGCCGAGGGCGAGACCGCCTGGCCCAGCTCATCGACCAAGAAGCAGCGGTCAGCATCGCCGTCGAACGCGAGCCCGACGTCGGCGCCCTCGGCGAGCACCCGGGCCTGGAGGTCCCGGAGGTTCTCGGCCTCGATCGGGTTGGCCTCGTGGTGTGGGAACGTGCCGTCGAGCTCGAAGTACATCGGCACCAGCGTCACCTGGTCGCCCAGGAGGTCGAAGACCGCCGGGGCGGTGTGCCCGGCCATCCCGTTGCCGGCGTCCGCCACCACCCTGAGGTGCCGACCACCCACGGGTGCGAGCGAGAGCAGGTGCGCGGCATAGTCGTTGAGCAGGTCACGCTGGCTCACGCTTCCCTCAGGGCCAGGGACCGGCCGGGGAGACAGCACCAGGTCACGGATCTCGGCCAGGCCGGACTCTAGGCCGATCGGGACGGCGTCGGCTCGGCACATCTTGATGCCGTTGTAGGCCGCGGGGTTGTGACTCGCGGTGAACATCGCCCCGGGTAGGCCGAGATGTCCGCTGGCGAAGTAGAGCTGGTCGGTCGAGGCGAGCCCGATCATGACGACGTCGGCACCCGCCTGGTTCGCCCCCTCGGCGAAGGCCGCGGCGAGAGCGGGGGACGTGGGTCGCATGTCGTGGCCGACTACGACCGTCGCCGCTCCGGTCACCTGGGCGTGCGCCCGCCCGGTCGCGCGGGCCAGCGGTTCGTCGATCTGCTCGGGGGCGAGCCCTCGCACGTCGTACGCCTTGAAGACGGCATCGACGGTCGCCGGGTCCAGGTCACCTGCCATGAGCCGAACCCTAGATGCAGGCGCGGGTCAGTGTGCCGGTGCGGGGTCCTCAGGCGCGAGCATCCGCAGGTGTCCGCGGCGGATCGTCTCGCGCGAGCCGCTCTCGTCTGCCGGCGGCGCAACAGGCGAGGGGCGGGCAGCCTCGCGCACGGCGTTGGCAAGGGCAAGCAGGTCGTCGTCGGAGGGGCCGCGGGGGGACAGGTCCGTGGCGAGCCGGACGACCTCCCAGCCGCGCGGCGCGGACAGCCGCTCGCTGTGCTGACTGCACAGGTCGTAGGCATGCGGTTCGGCGTAGGTCGCCAGCGGCCCGAGGACGGCGGTCTGGTCGGCGTAGACGAAGGTGAGGGTCGCGATCGCCGGTCGTCCGCACGTCGAACGCGAGCACCTGCGGGCGGCGGAGTGCAGCGCGGTACTCACAGTGTGTGACCGTAGCGGCGGGGAGCTCGTGCGCCCCTTAGGCTCGCGGCGTGCCAGCTCGTCGGGATCGCCGCGGTCGCGGGATGCGCGGACCGGGCGTGCTCCCCGAGCGCCCGGGCGTGCCGACTCTGCCGACGTCTCGCGAACGGTTCGACACACTCGTGCTGGCGGCCGTCACGGCGATCGACAAGCGCTGGTCGGACCGGCTGGGCCTGGTCGAGTACGCCGTGGAGGACGCGCCCCGGATCCCTGACGACTGGGAGGACGACCGGATTCCGTTGTCCTCACTCGTGCGGGGCACCGGGGCGAAGCCGACCCGACTGGTCCTGTTCCGGCGACCGATCGAGCATCGCTGCGACAGCCGGGCCGACCTCGAGGCGATGGTGCTCACCGTGCTCGTCGAGCAGGTCGCCGAGCTCCTCGGGATCGATGCCGAGGACGTGGACCCGCGCTATCAGGGCGGCGAGGACTGAGGCCGGGGTCCCCTATGGCAGGGACGGGCGCACGTCGGGGACCAGCCCGTCGACGAGCAACTCGCGCAGGGGGATGACGGCGGTTCCGGATCGCTGAGCGACGACGAGCAGCGCGGCCCGGACCGAGGTGCGCTGCGGAGTGACCCGCACCAGCGCGGTGCCGCTGGGGAGCACGACGCTGGCACCGGTGCCGGGCGCGAGCTCGACGGTCTCGGTCGACAGCTGGGCGCCGGTCGCGTCGACCGCGACCACGGTGGCGGACCCCACACCTCCCGGGTCGGCGAGGAGCAGGCGCGACGTGCCTGGCGGGACGAGCACCGCGGTCGGTGCGGACACCGGGGCCACCGTCGGAACCTCGGAGAGGTCGTTGCCCGCGAGCTGCCGAACGCTGGCGGTCAGGGGCCCCGTCGACTCGACGAGCACCCCGATCGCGCCCTGGCTGGTCGCCTCCTCGAGGAGGGCGGTGAGCGAGATCGGCTTGGTGGTCCCCGGTGGGACCGCGATCGGAGCGAGGTCGGTCGGGGCGAAGACCGAGCGCGGCGTGATGAGCTTGACGGTCGCCCGGACCTCGTCGTCGCCCGGGTTGCCCAGCACCAGGATGCGGTCCCCGGAGCCACGAGCCAGCCCGAGCAGGACGTTGCGCTCGGCCGGCTCGGCCTGGGGGGACTGCCAGTCGGAGGCGACGAGGCCGGTGCCGAGCTCGTCGACCGAGTCGGCGACGTCGACCGCGAGACGCCCGCGGCTGGTGGTCACTTGGGCCATCAGCTCGCCGCGCCTGGGCGCGATCTCTGCGAGATCGAGGATGACGCCCTCTCCGCCCGGGACCGAGATGCCCAAGAGCTCCGGCACGTCAAGCGGTCCGGCCTGGGACCAGAGCAGCACGTCGCCGACAGCGCGACCCGCGTTGGGGTTGACCAGCTCGATGACCGAGCTGTGAGTCGCTCCCGAACCCAGGCCGGTGAACCACTGCTCGGCCGAGGGTGGCCGGCAGTCCGTAGCGCTCAGCGGTTCGGTGCCCGCCCGGCCCGCCAGCAGTGCGGGTGCGAGGTCGTCGACGCCGGTCACCACGACGGGACCGGCCGTCTCCGGCACCACAGCGACCTGGGACGGCTGCACCGGCACCGAAGCGACCTCGTCGCCGAGGCCGGCCAACAGCTCGCCGCTCGCCTCGGTCAGGGTCGTCGCGCCGACGCGGCCCTTGGCGGTCAGGCCGGAGGGGCAGACCACCGACGACGAGCTCAGGACGTCCAGCAACGGCTCACGGCGTACGCCGTCACCCCGGTCACCCGTCTCGGGGCGGACTCCCAGCAGGGCGAGCAAACACACGAGCGGGAACACCACCGCGAGGACCAGGTCGGCCCTGAGCCGCCTCACCGGCCCCTCCTGTTCGTCGTGGGTGCGCAGAGGACCAGCACGACGACGACAGCGCCAGCCTGCAGGAGGAGAAGCAGCACACGCAGCCAGGACCGTGGACCGTCGAGTGCCTGCGGCGACAGGGGCCGGTCGACCTGCCAGGCGCGGGTGTTGCGGTCCTCGGCGCTCGCGGCGACCAGGCCGCCGGTCGCGTCCAGTGCCGCCGAGACGTCTGGGTCCGCCGGCGACGGGAGTACGACGTACTCGACCCCCGCGTCGCCAAGGGCTGCGACGACACCGGGTGTCGGGCGCGAGAGCAGGGCGCGCACCAGGTCGTCGAACCCCGAGTCCACCGGCGAGTGCGCGACGACCTCGTCCTCGCCGAGCCGGATGCCGTCCTCGCGACGAACCGCGTAGCGCAACCCGGTCTCCACGTCGCCGCGGACCACGAGGATGCCGTGCTCGGGTCCGAGCTCCGCGCTCTGGACCATGTAGGCCGGGATGTCGGGGTCGAGTGGCTCGTCGAGCTCCGGCTGCCCGGCCACGAGGAACCACGCAAGCCCGCTGACCGGCACGGCGGCGGCGAGCATCGCGACGGTTGCGGCCACCGCGCGGCGCCACCGCGGCATGCCCGGCTCGACCAGACCGAGACCGCCAAGGGCGGCGGCCACCACCAGTGCGCCCTGGAGCACGACGAGCAGGAACCCCTGCCCGGCCGGGCTCGACCCGGTCAGCAGGTCCACGTCGAGGAAGGACAGCAGCAGCGCCACGACCGAGGTGAGCGCCGCGATCATCCAGCAGAGGACCACCGGGACCCGGGTCGCTCGGGGTGCCAGGGCGATCACGGCGAGGATCGGGACCGCCAGACCCAGCCACCAGGGGGCCCCTAGGTCGCCCAGCCGGCCGACCAACAGCTCCAGGCCGTCGCCCGCCGGTCCCGGGACCCGGCCAGCATCCAGGAGCAGGGCGGACCCGGCACCCTGCACCAGCGCCGGCAGCCACCACGGTGCGAGCAGGACCGGGACGATGCCGATCGCGGTCGCCGGCGGCCCCCAGGTCGAGCGGTCGCCCATCGCGGCACGCAGCAGGCCGAAGGCCACCCCCACGACGAGGGCGCCGAACAGCACGGCGAGCACCCAGGCGACCGGGGTGAACGCCGTGATGACGGCCAGCAACAGCCCGGTGCGCCACGCAGCACGCCAACGGCGGTCGGCGTCGGGGTCGGCGAAGCCGAGCGCGGCATGCGCCAGCCAGGGCATCAGCACGGCAGCAACCACCACGCCGAGGCGGCCGTCTCCCCAGGCGCCAGCGACGACCGGGACCAGGGCGTAGGTCGTCGTACCCCAGAGGATGACCCAGCGCGGGGCACCCGCGACCCGCACGAGCCGGCCGGTCACGCGCAGCAGGCGCCAGGCGCCCCACGCCGCGCCGGGGACCGACAGCAGCAGGAGCAGCGACACCGCGGCACCCGGGCTGCCGCCGAGCACGGTGGCCACGATCGCCAGGGGGAGCACATAGGCCGGAGCCGGCACGGCGGTCCCCTGGCCCAGGGCGTGCCACGACTCGACGTGCAGCGACCACCAGGCGCCCACAGCATCGGGCTGGTGCGAGAGCCCGCCACCGGCCACGTCGCCGAGCACGCTTCGGGCGGCCACGAGCGCGACGACGACGAAGGCCGCAGTCAGCACCGCCACCGGATTGGTGAAGAAGCGGGCGACGAGGCCGGTGTCCTCGATCAGCTCGTCGTCACTGTCGTCGCCGAGCCGCTCGAGCTGCTCGGTACGGCGGGCGGCGAACGACTCCGGGTCCTGCTCGGCCTTGGCCGCGCGACGCCGGTCGGCGACGTCCGTGGCCTGCTGGCCGACCGCGCTGGCGAGGTCGCGCAGGACGTCCAGCCCGTGCCGGTAGGGCAGCCACCACGGCGGCAGGAGCTGCTGGACCGTCTGGAGCTCGGCGGTGACCGTGGCCTGCCTGGCCCGGCGGGCGCTGCGCAGGTGACCTGGGTGCCGCAGGACCGACACGAGGGCGGCGAGGTCATCGAGAGCCTCGCCCGGCGAGCGTACGAGCAGGAAGCCGATCATCCGCACGACGGTGCCGAGCGTCAGCCGCACGACCTGAAGCGGCAGCCACCCGGGCCGGCCGTTGGCGAGCAGCGTGAAGAGCGCGGCCCGGCGCTCGTGGTAGTGGGTGTGCCGACCGGTCAGCGGCGTCCGGCGGACACCGCGGTGCGCGGCCTCCGCGTGGAACAGGACCGCCTGCGGCACCACGACGGTGCGGTGGCCGGCGCTCGCGGCCCGCCAGCCGAAGTCGAGGTCGTTGCCGAACATCGGCAGCTCGTCGTCGAACCCGCCCAGGGACTCCAGCACCCGGCGCCGCACCAGCATCCCGGCGGTGTTGACGGCGAGGACCGGCCGCACCTCGGTGTACTGGCCCTGGTCGTACTCGCCGCGCTCCAGCCCGGTCTCGCGCCGTCCCGTGCCCGAGATCGTGACGCCGAGCTCCAGCACCGCGCGCAGCGAGGGCCACTCACGCAGCATCGGGCCGAGCACGTCGGCCGCGGGCTCCTCGGCGGCGCCAGCGAGCAGCGCCAGGAGGGCCTCCGGGTGCGGGGTCGAGTCGTCGTGGAGGAGCCACACCCACTCCGAGGTGTCACCCACCTGGTCGAGCCTCTCGAGCCCGAGGCGCACCGCGCCGGGGTACGTCGTCGACGACGGAGCCTCGATCACCCGGTCGGCGCCGAACGCGGCCTCCAGCAGCGCGCGGCTCTCGTCCTTGCTGCCGGTGTCGACGGCGACGAGACAGGCGATCGGGACCTGCTGGACCGCGAGCCCCTCGAGGACCGTCGGGAGCCATCTGGCTCCGTCGTGGCTCACGAGCAGGACAGCGACATCCTCGGGGCCACGCGCTCGGCCCTCGGCACGGCGCGGAGCCGGGTGCGCACGGGTCGAGGCGGCAGAGTCGGACACGGTCGTCCACAGTAGGGGTCAGGCGGAGCCGGCCCCTGGCGCGACGGAAAATGCGAGAAGCCCCCGCTCAACCGGGGGCTCCCTCACTGCGTGTCGCCGAACAGATCGTCGGCGATGCGCGTCAGACTGCGCGCTTCTTCAGCTTGCGGCGCTCTCGCTCGGAGAGACCACCCCAGATGCCGAAGCGCTCGTCGTTGCTCAGCGCGGACTCCAAGCAGTCGTTGCGCACGTCGCACGTGAGGCAGACCTTCTTGGCCTCCCTCGTTGATCCACCCTTCTCGGGGAAGAACGCCTCCGGATCGGTCTGCGCACACAGCGCGCGTTCCTGCCAGCCTGCGTCCTCTGCGTCCCCGTCGAGGAGAAAGAGTTCTCGCACAGCACTCGCCTCCCGGCCTCTCTCATCGTCGACCCTGCCGTCGTGTCCTGCCCGAGTGAAGAACACTATGGGAATTACATGCCTGTCATACGCGGAAGTCAAGCCCTGGTCTGGTATGGGCTCACGAGTTCGGCCCATGCCCTGACAGGGTTGGCCCCGTGGTTGTATCCGGACGCGGCATCCGCCGACTGACCGTGCTGTCCGGCGGCATGGGTGGAGCGAGGTTCCTGCAGGGTCTCCTGCACGGCATCCGCGCGGGTCTGCTGTCGGGTGTGGCGCTGGACGCCGAGGTCACCGTCGTGGCCAACACCGCCGATGACATCTGGGTCCACGGCCTCAAGGTCTGCCCCGACCTGGACACCGTCATGTACACACTCGGAGACGGCATCGACCCGGTGCGGGGGTGGGGTCGTCGCGACGAGTCGTGGGGCGTCAAGGAGGAGCTGGCGGCGTACGGCGTGGAGCCGACGTGGTTCGGCCTCGGGGACCGCGACGTGGCGACCCATCTGGTCCGCACCCAGATGCTCGACGCCGGATACCCGCTCTCGCAGGTCACCGACGCGTTGTGCCGGCGCTGGCTGGTCCCTGCCTTCGGACGACAGGTGCGCCTGCTCCCGATGACCGACGACCGGGTGGAGACCCACGTCGCCATCGCTGACCAGGAGTCCCCGAGCGGTCGACGGGTCGTGCACTTCCAGGAGTACTGGGTCAAGCTGCGCGCCGCGGTGCCCGCCGAGGCGGTGGTCGTGGTCGGTCTCGACGAGGCGAGCCCGGCGCCGGGTGTCATCGACGCGATCACCGATGCGGACTTGGTCGTGCTGCCGCCGTCCAACCCGGTGGTCTCGGTCGGGACGATCCTCGGAGTACCGCGGGTGCGCGAGGCGGTCGTGGCCACCAAGGCTCCGGTCGTCGGCCTCTCCCCCATCATCGGCGGCACGCACGTGCGCGGCATGGCCGAGCAGATGCTCACCTCGATCGGCGTCGAGGTGAGCGCGGCCGGCGTCGGGCTGCACTACGGCGCTCGGGCCGACGGCGGCGTCCTCGACGGCTGGCTCGTCGACGAGCGCGACGCGGCCGACCTGAGCCGGCTCCACGAGGCCGGCCTCGCGGCCGCCGCGGTGCCGCTGATCATGAGTGACCCGGTGGCCACGGCCGCGATGGCCGCCGCCGCCCTCGAGCTCGTCACGTGACCGGCATGCCCGGCATCACCGCCACCGCACCCGACGGGGCCCCGGAGGTCCGCCCCGGCGACGATCTCGTGACCCTGCTCCTTCCTCTTGTCGACCTGGCGGACGGCGACGTCGTCGTGGTGACCAGCAAGGTCGTGAGCAAGTCCGAGGGGCGACTGATCCCGGGCCTGGACCGGGACGCCGCCATCGCCGACGAGATGGTCCGGGTGGTCGCTCGCCGTGGTCCGACCACGATCGTCCGGACCCGTCACGGGTTGACCTTGGCCGCGGCCGGGGTGGACACCTCCAACGTCGAGGTCGGCACCCTCGCCCTGCTGCCGGTGGACCCGGACGCCTCCGCTGCGCGGCTGCGGGCATCCCTTGCCGACCGCGCGGGCACCAACGTCGGTGTCGTCGTCACCGACACCGCCGGCCGAGCCTGGCGTGAGGGACAGACCGACATCGCGATCGGCGCCGCCGGGCTGGTCGTCCTCGACGACCACGCCGGGCAGGTCGACGCGCACGGCAACCCACTCGCCGTGACCGCTCCCGCCGTCGCGGACGAGATCGCGGGCCTGGCCGAGCTGGCCTCGGGCAAGCTCGGTGCCCGGCCGTTCACCGTCGTCCGCGGCCTGCCGCACCTCGTCCTCCCCGTCGGGGACGACGGTCCCGGCGCGAGGGCCCTGGTCCGTGCGGAGGAGGCCGACCTGTTCGGCTACGGCGCCCGCGAGGCGGTGGTCCGGGCACTGCTGGGACATCACGCGGACCGCGTCGGCTTCGGCGCTCCCGCCTCGGCCGAGGAGCTCGCCGACGCCGTACGACTCGTGACCGGCGCCGAGGTCCGCGTCCACGTCGACGGATCGCTGCTCGTGTCCGCGCCTCCCGACGCCCGACTGGCGGCTCTGGCCTTCGCGCATCAATGGCAGGTTTCAACCGGCGATTCCGTAGACTCTGCGCGCCTGTCCACCGACCCCACCCCGAGGTAGCCCGAACCGTGGTCAAGAAGTCCGTCAAGTCCGACCGCCAGGCGGTCATCGACGACATCCGCAAGAAGCAGAAGGGTGCCGACCGACGCCGGGGCTTCGCGATCGTCGGTGTCTGCGCCCTGATCGCGATCGTCATCCTCGGTCTGGCGATCTATCCGATCATCAAGCGCAACATGGACCTCTCAGAGTTCAACAGCCTCAACCTCCAGGAGATCGGCGCCGAGGCGTCGGTCTGCCAGGACGTCACGACCGAGCCGGCCAACGGCAGCTCCGAGCACGTGCCCTACCCGCAGCAGGTCGAGTACGCCGAGGCACCGCCCGCCTTCGGTTCCCACTGGAACGAGCCGGGCATCGCGCCTGCAGCGTTCGAGCGGAAGTTCTATACCTCCAACGACCGCCCCGAGCTCGAGGCGCTGGTGCACAACCTCGAGCACGGCTACACGATCCTCTGGTACGACGAGTCGATCGCCGACGACGACGCCAAGCTCAACGTCGTCGAGGGCATCGCCGAGAAGTTCCGCAGCGGCGACGACAACTTCCGGCTGAAGTTCATCGCCGCGCCGTGGACCGGCGACGACGGCGAGGCGTTCCCCGACGGTCAGCACCTCGCGCTGACCCACTGGTCCGCAGGCGGCATCGGCGAGACCGACCCGGCCAAGCAGGTCGGCGTCTGGCAGTACTGCTCCGAGCCGAGCGGCGCCGCCCTCAAGACCTTCATGGACGACTACCCCTACACGGACAGCCCTGAGCCAGACGCCGGCTAAACCCCCCGCGCTCGCTCCTGGACTGGTCAGGTGAGGTCGGCGCGACCCTGCTCCTTGAGGGTCTCGACGACCCGCTTGACGTCCTGCGCCTTCTCCCGGGTCGTCACCAAGAGGGCGTCGGGGGTGTCGACGACGACCACGTCGTCGATCCCGATGACCACGACCATCCGCCCGGCGCCGGGCACGACGAGACCGGTGCTGTGCACCACGCGCAGCTGCGCCTCGTCGCCGAGCACGACCGGGACCGCGCGGCCCGTGGCGCCGAGGAGCTCGGCGAGCGAGTCGAAGTCGCCGACGTCGTCCCAGCCGAACGACGCCGGGACGGTCGCGACCCGGCCCGCATCGGCCGCGGGCTCGGCCACGGCGTGGTCCACGGCGATCTTGGGCAGTGTCGGCCAGAGCTCGTCGAGCCGCGAGGGGTCCTCTGCCAGCGTGCGCAGGGTGGCGGCGAACTCCGGATCGCTACCGGCGAGCAGGTCGAGCAGCACGGTGGGCCGGACCACGAACATGCCGGCGTTCCAGCGGTACTCGCCGCTGGCGAGGTACTCCTTGGCCACGGGCACCGACGGCTTCTCGACGAAGGAGCGCACCCGGTAGGCACCGTCCGTGCCCGGCAGCTCCTCGCCGAGGTGGATGTAGCCGAAGGCGGGCGACGGCGAGATCGGGTCGATGCCGATGGTCACCAGCCAGTCTTCGCGCGCGGCCGCGACCGCGGTGCGTACGGTCTCGCGGAACACGCCGGGTTCGGTGATCACGTGGTCGGCCGCGAACGACCCCATCACGGCCTCGGGGTCGCGCCGCTCCAACAACGCGGCGGCCAGACCGATGGCAGCCATGGAGTCGCGTGCGGACGGCTCGGCGAGGATCGCGTCCTCGGGCAGCGACGGCAGCTGCGCGGCGACCGCGGCACGGTGCGCCAACCCGGTCACGACCAGGACCCGCTCGTCGGTCAGTGGCTGGAGGCGGTCCAGGGTGCCCTGGATCAGGGTGCGCCCGGCGCCGGTCAGGTCGAGCAGGAACTTCGGCGCGGTGGCCCGCGACAGGGGCCACAGCCTGGTGCCGGCACCGCCGGCGGGGATCACGGCCCAGAAGTGCTCGATCGGGCCTGCCCCAGGTCCAGCGCTCATGGGCGCACCCTACGGTGGCCAAATGACCACGTTCGCCCGGCTCCTCGAGTCCGAGCGGAAACGTGACGGCGGTCGCCCTTTCATCACCTTCTACGACGAGTCCACCGGCGAGCGCGTCGAGCTGTCGGTGACGACGTACGCCAACTGGGTGGCCAAGACCGCGTCGCTCCTGGTCGAGGAGCACGACCTCGAGCGCGGTGACGTGCTGCGGGTGGACCTGCCCCTGCACTGGCTCACCCCGGTGTTCCTCGGGGCCGCGTGGACGGCGGGGCTCACCGTGGCGCTGGACGACGACGGAGACGAGCCGGACGCGGTGGTCACCGGTCCCGCCGGGGTCGACCGCTGGTCGTCGTACGCCGAGGACCTGCCCGTCCTGGCCTGCTCCCTGCTCCCGATGGGCGTTCGGTTCGAGCAGCCCCTGCCGGCCGGGGTCTGGGACGTGGGCGTCGAGGTGTGGTCCCAGCCCGACGCGTTCCTCGCCCACGACCCGCCGGTGGAGAACGACCTCGCGGTGCGACGTGGTGGGGGGGCCACGACGCACCGCGAGCTCTGGAGGTCGGCCGCCGCCGGGAGTCTCCTCGCCGACGGCGGCCGCCTCATGGTCGTGGCGGGCCCGGCTTCCCCACCGGAGCTCGCCACCATCACCGAGCCGCTCGCGCGCCGCGGCTCCGTGGTTCTCGTGGTCGGCCCCGACGTCGGGTCCGACCGGCTCGACGGCCTCGCGCAGGCCGAACGTGTCACCTCGCTCGTGGGTTAGCCGACCAAGTCGTACGCCCTCATCCCGCGGGCCAGGGTCACCGGAGCCGCGAAGCCCGTCGGGCCGCCCTGCAGAAGCCAGAGCCTGCCCTTGCCGGCCTTGCGGACCACCAGGTCGGGTGCGCCCCCGGCCACCCCGGTGTCACCGACGCCGACGATCCAGTCGTACTTGGTGACGTCCACCCTGATCGGCATGGCTCCGGTCAGGCCACCGGGCCCGTTGCCGGACCAGGCGGTCAACGTGCTGCCCTTGCGGACCATCACGTCCGGGGCGCCGTCCGCGTCGAGCCTTCCGACACCGACCAGCTGGGTGCCGTTGACCGGGCCGTACGCCGGATAGATGGTGGACCACCCGGCGACCCCGCCGCCGGCATAGATGTTCATCCCCGCACCGGTCGGCTGACCCATCAGGTCGGGATAGCCGTCCCCCGTCACGTCTCCGACGGCGGCGAGCATGTCCACGGAGTTGAAGCCGGGGCCCAGGGGGATCGGGGTGCCCACGAAGCCACCGTTGCCGTCGCCGCGGCGGATCCGCAGTGCGCCCTTCTTGGACCGGGTCGCGATGTCATTGAACCCGTCGCGGTCCCAGTCGCCGACCGAGAGCACCAGGTTGGCCTTCTTGAGGCTGAGACCGGTGGCGATCGGACGGCCGAGCGTGGTGACGCCCGCGGCGTCGGTCGTCAGCGGCAGGATCATGGCCTGGTTGTCGGCGGTCCGACGGGCGATCAGATCCGGCGCAGGCGTGCCGACCAGGTTGGGCTGCGGGTCCCGGCCCGACCAGTCGGCTTGGGCGGCCGCAGCAATCGCCCGGATCTGCGGGATCTGGGCATAGAGGTGCTTGCCGGGACACGCCGTCGAGGCTGCGTCGCGGTGCCCGTTGATGGCCTGGAAGTCGGTCGTGCCGATCCGCTGCAGCGTCGAGGCCGCGGACACACCGTGCAGCGACAGCTTCCAGGCCATCAGCGCGCCGAACGCCCCGAGCATCTTGGCCGGGGGCTGCACGAGCTCGAAGTTGCCGATCGCCGACATCGCGAAGGAGTAGGAGTTGTAGCCGAGCGTGTGGGCGCCGACGACGGCGCGATCGACGCCGCCGTACCTGCCCTCCCAGATCCGGCCGAACCGGTCGACGAGGAAGTTGTAGCCGATGTCGCTCCAGCCGCGGGACTGGGTGTGGTAGGCGTAGATCGACCGGATGATGGCCGGCACGTCCGCGCGCTTGTAGTCGTTGGCGTTGACGGTGTGGTGCACGAAGCCGCCGTGGACCTCGAAGTACGACGGCTCGCCGTCGCGCTTGGACTCGTCAGCGCCCCACTGGGCGCGCGAATAGATCACCGGCTTGGGCGTGAACGTGGTCCCCTGGAGAGTGAGTGTGTCCTCGGTGTCCTCAGCGCTCTCAATGGGCTCCGTCGTGGGCTCCGTGGTGGGCTCACTCGCGGCGGTCTGCGAGGACTCGAGCTCGCCCGTGTCGATCGCCGGCGCCTCGAGCTCGGACCCGGCGGCGACCCCCGGGTCGACGACGGCCAGCTTGAGGTCGGCGGGCAGCTCGCCCTCGGTCATCGCGACGCGCACCTGCACGTTGTCGACGTCACCGACGATGGTCCCGTCGGTGCCTGGCCGGGCGTTCTCGGCCTCCTCGCTGTCCGGGTCGGGCCCGTGCTCCTCGTGGTAGCCGAGATCGCTCCACTCGCTCCACGCGCCGTCGGTCTCGGTGCGGACCTGGACGGTGATCTCGTCGTCCGCGACCTCGGTGGCCGAGTCCCAGGTGACACCGACCGCGCCGAGACCGGCGACCGCCTGCGGCTCGCTGAGAATCTCGGCCTCCTTGGCCGGCTTTGCCGGCCTGACCGGCTCGGCCGGCCTCCGCGGCGTCAGCGCGACCTCGCGCACGACCGGGTCGACCGGCGACATGGGCACCTCGGACTCGTGCGTGGTCTCGATCGCGTACTCACGCAGGTCGTCCGCGTGATCGCGCAGGCCGCCCTCCCGCGGTGTGTGCTGGTACGTCGTCTCCAGCGGCTGCCGGGGCACGGCGGGGCTCCTCGGGGCTACCGCGACCACGTCGAGGGAGACCACACTGGCGGCCGGCACGAGGGCCACGACCACGACACCGAGTGCCAGCAGACGCTGACAGGCGGCGACGTATCGAGCGCGCGAGGGACGCATGGGAGCTGCTCCAAGCCGTGTGGGGGAAGGTCACACGAGAAGCAACTGTCACAGCAGTCACAGGAGATCGCTAGAGTTTCTGAGTAACTACAAGACTGTAATTTCCAGTCGACACGCCGACCATCACCCAGAAGTTTTGCCACCTGCCCCCCTGCCAGCCAGCTGTGGAGGGGCGCTGATCTGACCATCATCAGTGTCGGTGGCCAGTGCTTGGCTGGAGACATGCTGGGGACGACGGTGCTGGACGGGATGGGTGAGGAGGAGCTCCTCGCCTTCGCCAGTGCGTGCGCCAACACCGAGCGGGACGCCCAGATCGGTCAGCTGCGGGTCGCCTACCAGTGGGCGATCGTGCATCCTGCGGACCAGCTCGACAGTGAGGAGTCGAGCAAGCCCGGTCGTGAGAAGTCGCGTCACTACGGCGGCGACGGGACTCCGGAGGTGTGCGAGTTCGCTGCCGCGGAGCTCGGCGCCCGGCTCGGGATCTCGACGTACGCCGCCGAGAAGCTGATGGCCGATGCCCTGGACCTGCAGCTCCGCAGCGGGGATCTGTGGGATCGGGTGGAGAGGGGCGAGGTGCGTGCCTCCTACGCCCGACACGTGGTCGACAGGACCAGGCTCCTGCCGCAGAGGCAGGCCGTGTGGGTGGCCAACAAGGTCGCCCGGTCGGCGGATGGCCGGATCCCCTGGTCGCGGTTCGTGAGGCAGGTTGAGGCCAAGGTCGCCCAGGCCGACCCCCGGGCCGCACGAGAGCGAGAAGAGAAGGCGCGCAGGGCCACGTTCGCCAAGAGGCTGCGCTCCGAAGCGTTCGGGATGGGGTCCTACCTGATCCGCGCTCCCCTGCCGATCATCGACCAGATCGCCGCCAGCCACGGCGCCTACAGCGAGGCCATCAAGGACCAGTTCCCGGAGCTCACCGACGACGAGCGGGACGTGCACGCGTTCCCGATGCTCGTGACGCCAGGTTCTGATCAGGACGCCACGAAGCTCGCCGACGGGGCACCGGTGGTGAACCTCTACCTCCACGGCTACCCCGGCGAACCCATGCTGCGTCTCGAGGGTCACGGCGCCGGAGGATGGTCACCGACGACTACGTCCGCGACGTGCTCGGCCCACTGTGCCGGTTCAAGATCTACCCCATCATCGACATCGAGGGCATGGCGCCGGTCGACGCCTACGAGATCCCCGACCGACATAGACGGGCCGTGCAGATCCTGACGCCGGCCGACACCTTCCCCTATGGGGCCTGCCTGTCCCACGACGACATGCAGGACGACCACACCGTCCCCTACGACCAGGGCGGCGAGTCAGGCATCGGCAACTACGGACCCATGACCGTCACCCACCACCGGATCAAGACGCATGGTCGGTG
Organism: uncultured Actinomycetota bacterium; assembly: GCA_963802315.1. Lineage (GTDB taxonomy): Bacteria > Actinomycetota > Actinomycetes > Propionibacteriales > Nocardioidaceae > Nocardioides. Next base: position 2,201,699 of record CAWDIF010000001.1, on the reverse strand, counting down.
GCAGGTCCAGCAGCCCTTCCCAGGCATCTACCTGTGGCGCGATCCGCACGGGGCTACCTACCTGGTCGACAACACCGGCACCCGCCAGCTCCCGATGAGCAGCGAGAGTCTGCCGATGGTGGTCGAGATCTACCGAGACCTGCCCGCGACCGCGCTCGACTGGGACGCCGCCTGATCCGAGGGTTGGCCTGTCCAAACCGAACGCTCGCACTGAGCGCCCGGATCAGCTGCGAGTTGGTCCCAAGGAGGGCCAGACCCTTCCGCCCCGTACGACGCTCCCAGGCCTTGGCAGAGGTCGGTGACCCCGAGGGCGACGGATCCAGTCACCTCGGCTGTGTCGGGGTCCACGAGTGTGAGCTCACCGCTCGCCCCTTGTACCCAGAGCCCGTGTACGTCGAGCGCCAGCCAATCGGGGTCATCGGGCAAAGTCAGTCGCGTCGCGCCGACCTCTTCTACAGTCCTGACACTCAGCGTCGCGCCTGTGGCTCGGGCCGATGTGCTCGATGAGGCCGTGGGGCTCTCGTCTGCCTCCGGGCTGCCTGCGCATGCTGACGTGAGGGCCGACGCGGTGACGATGGCGAGAATGGAGCTGACGGGGCGGCACGAGGCAATCGACATGGGTGCGTCCTTCTTTACAGCTCTGGCTGGACGATTGGGAGGTCCAGCAAAAGCTGGGCCATGATCGGACCGACGGTGCGCGCGGATGCGCACGATGGAGTTCTGAGGGTTCAGGTTCTGCTGCGGCGGGCGAAGCCTGTTTCGTAGGCGACCACGACCGCTTGCACGCGGTCGCGCAACCCGAGCTTGGCGAGGATGCGGGCGACGTGGGTCTTCACGGTCGTCTCAGCGACCACCATCGCGGCGGCGATCTCCGCGTTCGACAGGCCGCGGGAGATCAGGCGGAGCACCTCGAGCTCGCGCTCGGTCAGCGGTGCTAGCTGGTCCGGCACCCCGGCGGGTGCCTCCGGTTCCGCGAACCGTTCGATCAGCCTCTGGGTGATGGACGGCTCGATCAGCGAGTCGCCGGTTGCGGCGGCACGGACCGCGGCGATCAGGCGGGAGGAAGGAGCGTCCTTGAGGAGGAAGCCTGCGGCGCCGGCGCGGAGTGCTCGATAGATGTACTCGTTCTGGTCGAACGTCGTGAGCACCACGATCGTGGGCGGGTCCTGTTGACGCAGGATCTGCTCGGTGGCGGCCAGTCCGTCGAGTTCGGGCATCCGGATGTCCATCAGCACGACTTCCGGCTTGGCCAGTGCCGCCTGCCGGACGGCCTCGTTGCCGTTGTCGGCTTCAGCGACAACCTGGATGTCACCCTCGGCCTCCAGGATCACCCGGAAGCCGGTGCGGACGAGCTCTTGGTCGTCGACGATGAGGACCCTGATCACCCGCTCATTGTGTCGACCCCCGGGCGATGGACGAACCGTCCTTGAGGATGACGCTCCGAAAGATCTTCATCCTCAGTGACGACGACGACGACCAGACCGGGTTGTGAGTGTGAGGCCAACGGGTCAGTCAGACACTGGATCGCAAAGGAAAGCAGCTATGGACATCTTCAAGGGCCTCCGGCCCCTCGACTACGTACTGACGGCCGTCATGGTCGTCCTTGCGGTGCTGATCGGGCTCGAGAATGTCTACGCGACCGTGGAGGTCGCTCACCCACTCGACTCGCAGTCCGCGCTCATGATCCCGGTCTTCGTGGTCGCCGCCCTGCCGATCCTGTGGCGGCGCCGCAACATCTTGGCGGTGATCGGTGTCTCGTTCGTGGTCACCGCAGCCAGCCTCCCGTTGTTCGGGTGGGTGACGAGGTGCGGGTGGGCGTTGCCGCTGTCGATGGCGATGGCGTACGCCGTCGCGCGATTCGACGGCAGCAAGCGGAACCAGGTCGTCGGCCTGGTCGGGGTCTTCTCACTGCAGTTCGTCACGTTGGTGTGGGACTCGACGACCGATGGTCTCGGTGCTCTGGTGATGTCGGTGCCGATCGCCGCCCTCGTCTACGGCATCGGGTGGTTCGTGCAGAGGCGTGCCGAGAAGTCTGGAGCTGGGCCTACGCTGGCACTCGAGCACGTGCGCGTCTGAGGGGTCGACCGATGGGTGAGAGCTCGAACGGCATCATCGAGGGGCTGCGTCCCGTTGACTGGGTGCTCGCGGGACTCCTCACCGCACTGGGCGCAGGCATGATGGCCGCGAACGTCGTGATTCCGGACGCGGAGGTGGCAGCGAACATCTCGGCCGGGAGCATGGTCCACGAGATCACGTCGCACTCGTGGGCCATCGTCCCCGCGTTTGCCGTGGCCACGGTCCCGGTGCTGTGGTGGCGACGCAACGTGACGGCGGTGACCGGGATCGCCGTGGCGGCGATGGTGGCGCACGACCTCGCCTTCGGTTGGGTCACCAGGTGCGGGGCCGGCTTGCCGCTGGCGTTCACACTCGCCTATCTCGGCGCCGCCTCCCTGGAGCACAGGCGTTCGTGGATCGCGTTGGGTCTTGCCACGATGCTCACGGCGGCCGTGCTGGTGCGGGACGCCACCACAGGCTTCGGAGTCATCGTGCTGACGTTGCCGATCCTGCTGATCGTCTTCGCCATCGGTCGCGCCGTGCGACACCGCACGGCCATGGGTGCGGAGCTGCGGGCGCGCACGGCCGAGCTCCGGCAGCTGCGCGACCAACGGGTCTCCCTGGAGCTCGCCAGCGACCGGGTCCGGCTCTCTCGCGAGCTCGACAGCCTGCTGCAGGAGCGGCTCGTCCAGCTAACAGCCGCTGCCGAGTCCGGCAAGGACCTCGACCCGGAGGGCGCCCGGGCCCTGTTCGAGTCCATCGAGAGCCAGAGCCGCGAGACCCTCGAGGAGATGCGCGAGCTCGTGGGTCTCCTGCGTGGCGGTGACGTCGCGCTGGCTCCCGCACCTTCGGTCGCCCACCTCGACGCGCTGCTGGCCCGGCACATGGGCGCGGATTCTCGGCTGACGGTGACCGGTCACCCGCGTGGACTCCCTGGGAGGGTCGAGCTTTCGGCGTACCGCATCGTCGAGCATCTGGTGAACGTGTTGGTCGACCAGCCGGACTCGCCCATCGAGGTGGGCGTCCGTTTCGAGGACGACGCCCTGAAGATCCGCGTTCACGGACCGGTCGACAGATCAGCCGACTTCAAGGCCGCTGTGGTCCGCGCCGAGGAACGCGCCACGTTCCTCGGCGGCTCGCTCGAGGTCAAGGTGAGCCGAGGCCACGCGAATGCCCTGGCCCAGCTCCCCGTACTGGGATAGAGCGCCCGCATGCATGTGCTCGAGCGGAGCGGCATCGCCTTCGGGGTCATCGTCCTCGTGGCGCTGCCGACCGCGCTGCACGGCTGGCCGACGACGCTCCGCGGCAACCTGTCCACGCTCGCCGTGCTGAGCGCCGGACTCGCCCTGATGTGGTGGCGCAGCCGTCCGCGCGCCGCCCCGGTTGTAGCGCTCGGCCTCTTGCTGCTGGCACTAGCGATCGGAGGTGGCTGGTTCCCGGACACGGCTTGGGCTGTCTACTCCGTCAGCTTCGCCGTGCTGGCGCTGGGCTGGTCCGGCCGCGCTGCCTGGCTGGTGGCCCTCTGCGCGGCGGCCTACCTGGTGCCCGTCTACCTCCTCGGCGACCAGACCAGCTGGGTGGCTCTGCTCGTGTTCACCGTCCCGCCGTACGCCGCCGGGACCGTGCTGCGACTGCGCAGGGAGACCGCTGACCAGCTGGCCACCCGCGTCGAGGAGCTCGAGGAGGAGCGTGAGCTGTTCACCGAGATCGCCCTGCGCCACGAGCGGGCGCGGATCGCGAGCGAGCTGCACGACATCGTCGGTCATGCGATCAGCGTGATGGTGATCCAGGCAGCTGCCGGGCAACGACTGGTGGGCTCCGATCCGGCACGAGCCAAGGAGGCCCTCGCTGCGATCTCGGAGTCCGCGCGGCAGGGCACCGAGGACCTCAAGCAGCTGATCGAGCTCTTCGGTGGCAGCGTGGACGATGTCGTTGGGAGACCGGACCTTTCGCTGGTGGACGAGGTTGTCACCCGCGCCACCCGCAGCGGGCTCAACGTCAGCTGCCGCTTCGAAGGCGACCGTGATCGGATCGCTGCTCCCGTCGCGCAGCTGGCCTTCCGCGTGGTCCAGGAGAGCCTCACCAACGCGCTCAGGTACGCACCGGGGTCTGAGGTCCGCATCGTCATCAGCGTCGACGAGACCGAGCGCAGTCTCGCCGTGCGCGTCGAGAACGACGACACGGTGCACGGCGACACGACCCTGGCCGGGACCGGGCGCGGCCTGGTCGGACTCCGCGAACGCATCCAGAGACTCGGGGGCCAGTTCGACGCTGGGCGAACCCTCCACGGCGGGTGGGCCGTCGAAGCACGCCTCCCGAGCGGCTGAGCTACCCGACGGCAAGCACAGTCATTCCGCCTATGACGCGGTGACGCCATCCGGATCCCCCCGAATCAGGAGGCTCAAGCGTCGAAGCAGAGGAGGGCCGAGGTCGCTTCCTGAAGTCGAGCAACGTCATGCACGCCGCTCTCCTTCCTCCCTTTGGGCGAGCTGGCCAGAGAACCTGACCCAACAACATGAGCCAGGGGACCGATGCTGCCTGGTTGAGCGGGCCACGCGACCATGCGTCGGTGCGGCCGATATCTCACTCGTTGATCGCCTCGACGCCCTGCCGCTCCAGCTCGACGAGACGGTCGCGCATCTGCTGGAGGACCTCGGGCGGGTGTCCCTCCCAGTCCAGGACCTCACGTACGACCCGCAGCGGGTCCCGAGTGCGGTAGGACCGCGTGGGGTTGCCGGGGAACTTCTGGTCGGTGAGATTGGGGTCGTCCTCGAAGGGACCTGTGGGCTCGACCTGGTAGATGCGGCCGCGCCCCTCGCCCGCGGCGAGCTCGGCACCCCAGACGGCCGCGTCCATGGTGGCGGTCAGGTAGACGAAGTTGGCGGTCTTGCGTTCAGCGCCGAAGTTGGAGCTCCGGCCTGCCTCGAGCACGTCGCCGGGACCCAGGTCCGCCTGGGTGCCGTGGAAGAAGGGCCCGCTGTCCAGAGCAGGCTCGATCGGCTCAGACATCCGAGCCGAGCTCGTCGTCGGCGATCTCCTCGTCCTCCGCGTCGGGACCCTCGCTGTCGTCGTAGTGGAGGAACTTGATGCCCTGGTCGACGTCGCCGTCGAAGCCGACGACGCCCTTCTCGAGCACGATCACGCGCGTGCACATCCGGCGCACCGAGGCGGCCGCGTGACTGACGTAGAAGAGCGTGACGCCGCTGTCGCGGACCTCCTCCATCTTCTTCATGCACTTCTTCTTGAACGGCTGGTCGCCGACCGCCAGGACCTCGTCGGCGATGAAGACGTCGCAGTCGACGTGCACGGCGACCGCGAAGCCCAGCCGGGCGAACATGCCGGAGGAGTAGTTGCCGACCGGGCTGTCCATCGCGTCGTCGACATCGGCGAACCCGGCGATATCGTCGAACTTCGCGTCGGTCTCGTCCGCGGTCATGCCGAGGATCGCCGCGTTCATGTAGATGTTCTCGCGACCGGTCATCTGCGGGTGGAATCCGGCACCGGTGGCGATCAGGCCCGAGACCCGCCCACGGGTGCGCACCTCCCCCGACGTCGGCCGCATCACGCCCATGACGTGCTTGAGCAGCGTGCTCTTGCCGGACCCGTTGAGTCCCATCAGCCCGATGGCCTCACCCTGTTCGACGGTGAAGCTCACGTCGCGCAGTGCCCAGAAGGTCCTCTTGGTCTCCTCGCGGCGGAGCTTGGCGACCGCGATCTGCTTGAGGGTGCGCTGGTAGTGCCGCGCGAACTCCTTGGAGACGTTGGTGACCTGGATCGACGTGCTCATCGGCCGGCCATCAGATGAGCCGGTCCGGGATCTTGTCGTCGAGGCGGGTGAAGACCCACTGCGCGAAGACGAGGAAGACGGCACCGATGCCGAGCATGATCAGGCCGCGGGCATAGAGGTCATCGGGGAAGTTGGCGTACAGCCCGGGGTTGAAGCCCCACTCGGCGCCGGCCTCCGCGGCGTCCTGGTCGCTCACCGTGGTGATCCAGAACCCACGCTGCATCAGCAGCACGGCCTCGGCGATCGGGTTGGCGAGATAGAGATGCTCGATGATCGGGAACTCCGAGAACCGCTCGTTGACCAGCGTGTAGGGGTACATCATCGGGACGCTGAACGGCAGCATCTGGGTGAAGATCTGCACCACCCTGGTCCAGTCGCGATACATCACGTTGACCGCGGCGAACATCAGGCCCATCCCCGTGCCGAACAGGAGGACGATCCCGAACGCGAGCAGCGCGGCCAGCATCCCGACCGGGTCCGGCTCGAACGACCCGGTCACCAGGCAGGCGCCCACCAGGATGACCAGCTGCGGCACCGTGTGGTAGAGCGAGACGAGCATCGAGGCGACCGGGAAGATCTCGCGCGGCAGGGGCATCTTCTGCACCACCGTCTTGTTCTGCAGGATCGACCGGGTGCCGGCGTTGAACGACTCGGTGAAGAGGTTGACCAGGACCATGCCCGCGAACAGGTGGATCGCGAAGTGCGGGACCTGACCGCGTCCGATCACGATCCCGAACACGAAGTAGAACGTCAGGAACCGGCTGAACGGGTTGATGTAGGACCAGAGCAGCCCCATCTTCGAGCCGATGTAGCGGGCCCGGAGCTCGCGCCTCACCATCAGCCGCAGCAGGTAGCGGCGCCGGAAGACGCCGACGAGCCCGCCCTTGGCCGCCGGGTCGACCATCGGCAGGTGCTCGAGGTCGTGCCGGACGGCGACGGGGTCAGTCATCTGTCGCGGCGCGCTGGTCGGTCCACGGGCGGAAGGTCTCCTCCCAGCGCTCGGGGGAGGTGATGTCGACCAGGGCGTCCCGGTACTCCTGGGCAAGCCTGGGCCACTCCCGGACCAGCTGCTGGTGGAGCTGGACGGTCTCCTTCATCAGCTCGCGGAACTTGACCGGGTCGCGCCGGTAGAGCGCGGCGGAGGTGCCGTCGTTCATCGAGACGACCGCGGAGTCGTACGACGCCAGGCGGTACCACCTGGCGTCCTTGGCGCGGATCTCGACCTCGGGGAACTCCTCGGACAGCTTGCGCGCCGGCCGCAGGTGGCGGATCGGCGACAGACCGGCCGTCATGAGCTGGGAGAGCCGCCCCGGGACCTCGACCACATCCCGGCCCTTGCGCGCCGGCTTCTCGCGGCGCACCTCGGGGAACGCCTCGCGGTCCGCCTGGAGCTGCGCGTCGGAGAACTGCTTGCGGTGCGCGTTGACCTCCGCGAGGCGCCCGGGCAACAGGTCGTGCAGACCGTGCGGACCGGCCAGCACGTCCTTGAGCGCCAGGTGGCGGATCTCGACGGTGGAGTACTGCATCGAGACCAGGTGCTTGATCTTGTGGTTGAGGTTCTCGCGGATCAGCCGTCCGCCGCGCGGGTAGGGCGAGTGCAGCAGCGCGGCGACGAACCGGTTGCGCTCGTGGAAGTAGGCCTGCCAGTCGACGCGCGTCGTTCTTGTCGGTCCACGGCACGTGCCAGACGGCGGCCCCCGGGAAGGTCACCGTCGGGTAGCCGGCGGCCTTGGCGCGCAGGCCGAACTCGGCGTCGTCCCACTTGATGAACAGCGGCAGCGACAGGCCGATCTCGTCCAGGACCACGCGCGGGATCAGGCACATGAACCAGCCGTTGAAGTCGACGTCGACGCGCTTGTGCAGCCAGCGGGACGAGCGGATGTTGCGCGCGGACGAGGTCCCAGTCCGCATAGCCGTCGAGCGGCGTCATCCACCAGAAGCGCCACGGCTGGACGATCTCGCCGAAGCTGTGCAGCCGGGACTTGGCATAGAGGCTGAACATGTGGCCGCCGACGATCGTCGGTCGGCGGGCGAGGTCCCCGAAGGTGACGGCGCGGACGATGCCCTCGGGCTCGCAGACGACGTCGTCGTCCATCATCAGTGCGTAGGTCGCGGTGCCCTTGCGGACCGATTCGAGCTGGCCGCGGGCGTAGCCGCCGGAGCCGCCGAGGTTGCCCTGCTCGATCATCCGCAGCCGGTCGCCGAGCAGCCCCTTCGCCTCGGCGAAGAACTCGGAGTCGACGACCTTGTCGGTGCCCTGCTCCATCACCATGACGGTGTCGAGGTAGGGGCGGAGCGCCTCGTCGTCGGCCGATCTGCGTGAGGAGCTTGGCGCAGAAGTCGGGGCGGTTCATCGTGGTGATCGCAATGTCCGCGGTGCCGTGCTCGGCACGGTCGGCCGGCACCTCGGCGGACCACTCCGCCGACTCGACGACCGCGTCGTCGTCACCGGCGACGACGTCGTACCAGTACCAGCCGCCGTCGACGAAGGGCTTGAGCGGCAGGTCGAAGACGAAGGAGCCCTTGGCCTCAGCCCCAGTGGTGGCGGAGGTGACCCGCTGGGAGCGGCCGTTGGCCATCGAGCGGTAGACGACCAGGGTGGCGCCTCGGCCGGACATCTCGACGGTCAGCCGGACCTCGGAGACCACGGTCCAGCGCCGCCAGTAGCTCGCCGGGAAGGCGTTGAAGTAGGTGCCGAACGAGAGCCGCTCGCCGGACTTCACCCGCAGCGCGGTGCGCGACTCGATCTGCTCGGGGTGGATCGAGCGGCCGGTGGTCGTGGACTGACGGATCGCGGCGTTGTTGAGGTCCTTGGCCGCACGGTTGCCGCCGACCTCGTACTTGTCGGCGTCGAGCGCCGCGTCCTCGGGGTCGACGTAGAGGGCGAAGACGTCGAAGTCGCGGTCGATCGGCAGGATCTGCCGCTGCAGCACGCGCCGCACCGTCGGGTCCTGAGACTTCACCTGGGACGAGGTCACTCGTCGACCCCTCCGCTGGTCAGGGCCGCGCCGTCGGCGAAGTGCGGCCTGAGCTTGTTGTCGAACATGGACAGCGCCGAGCCGATCGCCATGTGCATGTCGAGGTACTTGTAGGTGCCGAGCCGGCCGCCGAACAGCACCAGCGGCTCGGCCTTGGCCAGGTCGCGGTACTTGAGCAGCTTCTCCCGGTCCTCGGCGGTGTTGATCGGGTAGTAGGGCTCGTCGCCGTCCTCCGCGAACCGCGAGTACTCGTGCACGATCACCGTCTTGCCGGGGAGGTAGGTGCGCTCGGGGTGGAAGTGCTTGAACTCGTGGATCCGGGTGTAGGGCACCTCCTGGTCGTTGTAGTTCATGACCGGGCAGCCCTGGAAGTCGTCGACGTCCTTGACCTCCGGCTCGAGGTCGACGGTGCGCCACGAGAGCCGGCCCTCGGAGTTGCCGAAGTACTCGTCGACCGGACCGGTGTAGACGATCGGGACCTTGCCGACGTAGTCGTCGCGCACGTCGAAGAAGTCGGTGTCGAGCCGCACCTCGATGTTGGGGTGGTCGGCCATCCGGCTCAGCCACGCGGTGTAGCCGTCGGTCGGCAGGCCCTCGTAGGTGTCGTTGAAGTAGCGGTTGTCGAAGGTGTAGCGGACCGGGCAGGCGCGCGATGATGTCCGCGCTCAGCTCGGTCGGGTCGGTCTGCCACTGCTTGGCGGTGTAGCCCTTGACGAACGCCTCGTAGAGCGGGCGGCCGATCAGGCTGATGCGCCTTCTCCTCGAGGTTCGCAGCGTCCTCGGTACGCGATCTCGCTGGCCTGCTCGGCGATCAGCTCGCGCGCCTCGTCGGGCGTGTGGGCCTTGCCGAAGAACTGGTTGATGAGCCCGAGGTTCATCGGGAACGAGTAGACCTGGCCCTGGTACTTCGCGAAGACCCGGTGCTGGTAGGACGGTGAAGGCGGTGAACCGGTTGACGTAGTCCCAGACCCGCTTGTTGGAGGTGTGGAACAGGTGCGCGCCGTACTTGTGCACCTCGATGCCGGTCTCGGGCTCGGGCTCGCTGTAGGCGTTGCCGCCGAGGTGGTGGCGGCGCTCGAGGACCAGGACCTTGAGGTCCAGCTCGGCCGCACATCGCTCGGCGATCGTCAGCCCGAAGAAGCCGGAGCCGACGACGACGAGATCAGGGGTGGACACGACAGATCAGTCTACGGTTGGCGCCGCGTCGGCTCGACTCGGCGCGCCTGCGACCCCTGTCACCCGTCGGCCACCCGTCGGGGCCGCGTGAACGCCGCGCGGACGCCTTCGCTGAAGGCCACGGCGTCGGGTGGGCGGTCCGCGATACCGGGCAGCCCCACCGAGGCGAGCAGCCCGTCGTCGAGCTCCAACACCTCGGCGTCGCGCAGCGGCCACGTCTGGTGCTCGTTCCGGACGTACGTCGTGTGGCTCCCCCGCCGGATGTGAGCGCCCCAGCGTGCCGTCAGGAAGTCGTCGAGGGGGCTTGGCTCGCGCGGCTTCCCGATCCGCACGACGACCCGGCTTGCCGGTCGCGCACCGAACCGGCGCAGCCGCGCGTCGTACGACACGACGTCACCCTCGCGGTGGAACCGCATCCGGGCCCAGCGGTACGGCGCTCCGATGACGGCCCGGATCGCCGGGACCGCCGCCGCGCGATCGGTGTCGAGGCTCAGGAAGACGACGCCGCGCCGACCCGAGCTGTCGACCGAGTAGAGGCGGACGTTGGTCTCGAGGAACGTCCCGAAGTACGGGATCCCGGGGAGCCGCCCGAGGCCCACGCCGACCATCCGGAACGGCACCAGGCCCACGTAGGTGCGCCCGTCGTGCATGTCAGGCCGGACACCGGGCGGCATGAACCGCGCCACCTCGGCCGGGTCGAGCGCCCAGTGCAGGAACGTCAGGTCGCACCAGCGCTGCGTGGTGATCACGCGCCCCGTGAGCGGCGGGGCCGAACGCGTGATCGGCTCAGCGGTCAACGGCGCGGGCGTCCCGGAGCGCCCGACTCACGTTGCGCACCTCGTCCCGACCACCGCGCAGCGGCGACAACGCGACAACTCCCGCGGCGATCAGCCAGGGCTTGGCGCGCACCAGCCGGTTCTCGCCGTAGCGGCGGTGGACCGTGAAGAGGTTGCGGTACATGTAGTAGCCCTTCCACCCCGACAGGTCGTGCTGCTGGTCGAACTCGAGCTGACGGACCAGGACGGCGTCGCGCACCGCCCAGATCCTGAAGCCGGCCCGCCGCGCGCGCAGGGCGTAGTCGACGTCGTCGTAGAAGATGAAGAAGCCGGGGTCCGGCAGCCCGATGACCTCGACCACGCGGCGGCGGACCATGAAGCCCTCGAAGGCGACGTTCTCGATCTCGACCCGCTCCGGCATCGCCGACCGCTCGACGTACGCCGTCTCGACCATCGCGGTCTTGGGCTTGATCCTGAGCGGGTTGCGCAGGTCGAAGGTGACCGCGGCCTTCTCGACGAGTCGTCCCGAGGTGTCCTCGCGCACCGACATCAGACAGTCCTCGTCCACGCCCATGAGCACGTCCAGGCAGTCAGGCGCGGGCAGGACGTCGTCGTCCATGAGCCAGATCCGGTCGAAGCCCTGCTCGTAGGCCGCCTCGACGCCGAGGTGGAAGCCGCCTGCCCCACCGAGGTTCTCCTCAGGCCGGATGACGTGCAGCGGCAGGTCCCGAACGCCGTCCAGCACCGTCCTGGTGTGGTCGGTGCTGGCGTTGTCGACCACGATCACCGCGTCCGGCTGCCGCGCCGACGCGGCGAGCGCACCGAGCATCCGCAGCAGCAGCCCGGCGCGGTTGTAGGTGACCACGACGATGGCGACGGTCTCGGTCTGCTCAGGCACGGAGGTATCTCCGGTGTCCGCCGAAGTCCCCGCGCAGACCAGACCACGCCGCCCCCATGCTCATCGGGATCCGCCTCGGGGCGGGCCTGGTGAACGTGTAGAACCACAGCGTCTTGGCCCAGAACATCAGCACGTGCGGCCACCCCCGGTAGCGACGCAGGTTGACCGTGTTGTTGCGGGCCATGCAGTAGTGCTTGAGGTCGCTGGGGGTGTGGTTGTAGGTCGTGCGGCCGAACATCATCGGCGTGCCGAGGTCGCCGACGGCCGGGTGGTGAATCACCGCGTCCACGACGGTGGCGGTGCGGGCGCCGGACTCGGCGGCGCGCCAGAGGTATTCCACGTCGTCGCCCCAGATGAAGAACTCGGCCCGCGGCAGGCCGATCCGCGCCACGAGGTCACGGGTGACGAGCACCCCGTTGAACGGGATGACCACGTCGGCGATCACGCCGTCGGCGGCCGCGGCGCGGACGTCGACCATCCGGCGCACCGTCCTGGTGCCACCCGGCAAGCGGATCGGGAACACCAGGCGCTCGGGGTCGCCCTGGTCCACGACGACCGGCCCCCAGAAGTCGAGGTCGCCGTGCTCGAGCAGGGCGGTGAGGCAACCGGGCCCGGGCAGCCCGTCGTCGTCCATCAGCCAGACCAGGTCGGCGCCGCGCTCGAGCGCCCAACCCAGGCCCTCGTGGAACCCGCCTGCTCCCCCGGTGTTGAGGCTCAACGTGCGGCTGGTCACGGGGACGTCCATGAGCCAGGTGCCGGTGCCGTCGGTGCTCGCGTTGTCGATGATGAGCACCTCGTCGAGTTCGGGGATCTCGGAGAGGCGGGTCACCAGGCCCATGAGCAGCGGCAGCCGGTTGAAGGTGACGACCACGGCGACGATGCGTCGTCCGGCCGGGTCGGTCACAGGCGTGAGCCTGTCAGAACAGCGTCTCCTGGACGTACGCCGGGGCGCTGGGCACGAGCTGCGGGAGCGGGGCGAACCGCGGGCCGGGCGACGAGGTCCAGCGCGGGTCGACGAACGTCGGCTCGACCGACCGGGTGGGCTCCTGGAGGGCGAGCGCCCGGATGGCGGCCGGGACGTGCAGCTCGAACCGGGCGAAGACGGAGCGGACGGTCCCTTCGTCCAGCGGGAGCCGGCCGGTGTCGCCGGGCTCCAGGGACAGCCCGAGCTCCACGGTGGTGACCATCGCCATGACCTCGCGGTTGAGGTCGTAGCGCTCGCGGGCCGCGACGGTGGCCAGGGTCCTGGCCCGCGCCGCCCCGACCGCGGCCCGGCAACGCTCCCCGCCGGCCAGGGCGTCGGCGAAGGCGAGCTCGGCCGTGTCGAGCTCGGTGAGCAGCTTGACCGCGGTCTTGGCCCCGAACCCGGAGACGCCCGGCAGGTTGTCCGAGGTGTCACCCCGGAGCGCGGCGAGGTCGGGGTACTGCTCGGGCCGCACGCCGGTGACCATGGCCAGCCGCACGGGGTCGAGCAGCGGTGAGGCGTCGACCCCACCGTTGAGGATCCGCAGCATCCGGGTGTGCTCGTCGATCAGCGAGAAGGAGTCGCGGTCGGAGGTGGCCACGACGGTCCGGGCTCCCAGCGAGGGCGCCTGGGCCGCCACACTGGCCAGCACGTCGTCCGCCTCGAGACCGGGCGGTACGACGACCACGACGCCGAGGTGGCCGAGCACCTGGACCGCGAGGTCGAGCTGCTGCTCGAGCGTCTCGGGCTTGGGGCTCCGCTGCGCCTTGTAGGTGGGCCACTGGCGCTTGCGGACGCTGTTGCCGCGGTCGTCGAAGCCGACCACGACCACATCCGCGCAGACCCGGTCGACGGCTGCGACCAGCTGGGACAGCAGGCCCCGGACCGCCCAGGCCGGGCGAGCGTCGAGCCGGAATCCGGTGCGCGCCGAGGCGTGGAACGCCCGGTGCAGCAACGAGTTGCCGTCGACGGCGAGCACGGTGGGCTGGGACATCACGGGCAGCCTACGACGCCCCCGAGGATCAGCAGGCCGAGCCCAGGTCCTCCGAGTCGTTGGCGGCGTACCCCTGGCTGAGCGAGCCGACGGACCCACCTGTCACCGCGGCCGGCGGCTGGGGCTTGTCCTTCGTGGGCTTGCCCGCCTTGTCCCCCTCGGCCGGTTCGGGTGCCTCGTAGTCACCCTCGGACCTGTCGATCATCTCCGCGACCTTGTCCCGGATCAGGGCGATGTCGGGCTCGGCGGTGTTGACCAGAGGCGGCACGAGCGACAGCGTCGCGACCTTCTGGCCCTTGGCCTTGAGGGCCAGGTCGACGAACTCGCCGACCTGCCCGGCGGGGATGTTGGTGGAGACCATCTCCGAGCTCGCCTTGGCGATCCTGGAGAAGTTCTTGAGCATCGTCTGCGGGCTGATCTGCTGGAGCATCGCTGACATCACGCACTTCTGGCGTGCCATCCGCGAGTAGTCGTCGGAGCCCTCGCGGGCCCGGGCGTACCACTGGGTCTCGAAGCCGTTCAGGTTGCGGAGGCCCGGCTTCACATAGCCGGTCACGTTGGTGCCGAGCCCCCCGATCGGGATCGCCTGCCGCACGTTGAGCGTCACTCCGCCGACGGCGTCGACCAGCTCGCGGAAGCCGCGCAGGTTGACCATCGCGTAGTAGTTGATCTTGAGGCCGGTGATGCCCTCGACCGCCATGATCGTGGCGTCCACGCCGGGGTGCTTGCTCCGTGGGAAGAGCTCGGTGTTGTCGCCGGCCCACGTGCTGACGCCGTTGAGCATGCACCCGTCGCAGTCGAAGCCGTCCGGGAACTGCTCGGCCATGACCGAGCCTTTGGCGAACGGGAAGTTGGCCATGTTGCGCGGCAGCGAGATGAGAGTGCTCCTGCCGGTCTCCTCGTCGATGCTGGCGATGGTCAGCGAGTCCGGGCGCAGGCCCCAGCGGCCCGCGCCGGAGTCGGCACCGAGCAGCAGCACGTTGTAGCGGCCGTGGTGGGCACTGCTCGCCTCGCCGCTGCCGAACATCGTCTGCACCAGGTCCCGCTGGGCGCCCACGAGGTGCGAGCCGAACAGGAGGGCACTGGCCACGAACAGGCACAGCGCGCCGTTGAGGCCGATGGCCGCGCGTCGGTGCGGCATCGAGAGCGACAGGGGCTGGCCGATCCGCCACGCATCCACGAGGAGGAACGCCCAGCCGACGGCGCCCAGGATCAGGCCGATGCGCAGGAGGAGCAGGACCCGGGTGTCGAAGACCAGGTCGAAGAGGAACTGCCGGTGCACGAGCGAGACGAGCAGCACAACGAGCCCGGTAGCCAGCGCCACCAACCAGATCCGGAGCGCGATCCGGCCGATCCGCCGGTCTCCGGCGGCGAGCTGGGCCGAGCCCGGCACGACCAGCGTCATCACCATCAGCGCGAGCGCGCGACGGAACCGGACACGTGCGGCGCGGTCGGCCGCGCTGCTCGTCGTCAGCGCCATGCGGGCGGGAGTGGTGGGGGAAGGCACCGGGTCTCCGTCGTCGGGGAGTATCTGTGACCGCCAGTATCACCAGTCACACACGTCACAGCAGGGCGCGACGCGCCGAACGGGTCCGGCTGGATACCACCGGGTAGGTTCACCGCCATGGCAGGGGAAGGTCCCCAGGACGGACCGCAGTACGGCTGGCTGTACGGCGGCAAGGGCGACTCTCCTTACGACGAGCAGGAGTCGGGCGCACCTGCGTCGGACGCGACCCGGATGATGCCGACCCAGCCGCGCCCGGGGACACCGCCCGTCGACCCCGCGCCGGCGTCCCGGGGCGGCCGGGGTCTGCGCCGCCCACGCTTTCGGGTCCGCTACCTGTTCCTGCTGCTGCTGGCCTGGGTCGTGTTCCTGGTCGCGGTGCCGATCCTCGCCTGGAACGACGTGGAGAAGGTCGAGTTCGCCTCCGCGGCCGACGACCGCCCACCGGACCAGCCGGGCACGACGTACCTCCTGGTCGGCACCGACTCGCGTGCCGGCCTCACCAAGGCGGAGCGCAAGGAGCTCAGCACCGGCAACGCCGGTGGCGGGCGCACCGACACGATCATGCTGCTGCACACCGGGTCGGGGCCCAACCTGCTGCTCTCGATCCCCCGCGACTCGATCGTCGACATCCCCGGCAACGGCACCGGCAAGATCAACGCGGCCTACGCGTTCGGTGGCCCGCCGCTCCTGGTCGAGACGATCGAGGCCGAGACCGGCATCCGCATCGACGAGTACGTCGAGATCGGCATGGGCGGGGTCGCCGGCGTCGTCGACGCGGTCGGCGGCATCGAGGTCTGTCCCAAGCGGAACATGACCGACAAGCTGGCCGGCCTGAAGATCAAGAAGGGCTGCCAGGAGGTGGACGGCGTGACCGCGCTGGCCTACGCCCGCTCGCGGCACACCTCGGGCATCGGCGACATCGACCGGGTGCGCCGCCAGCGCGAGGTCGTCGCCGCGGTCGGCGAGTCCGTGCTCTCACCGTGGACCGTGGTCAACCCGGTGCGGTGGTGGCGGCTCAACCACGAGATCCCCGACTTCTTCACCTTCGGTGAGGGCATGGGACCGGCCCGCGCCGGCATGTGGGCCATGGCCATGACCCGGGTCGACGGCGACGCCGGACTGACCTGCGTCGTTCCGCTCCAGGACCTGGCCGTGAACTGGGACCCCGAGCTCGCGCCGCAGATGTTCGAGAAGATCATCGAGGACGACACCGAGTCGATCGACAAGAAGCTCTGCTCGCCCACGGGCGGCATCCGATGACCTCGTGGCAGGACCCCGAGTCGGTCCGGTTCATGCTCGACGACTGCGAGACCTGGGCGGTCGTCGGACTCTCGGGCGACCCGACCCGCACGGCGTACTCCATCGCGGCACTGCTCCAGGGCCGGGGCAAGCGCATCGTGCCCATTCACCCACGCGCGGCGCACGGTCCCTGCGAGGTCCTCGACGAGAAGGTCTACGCGACGTTGGCGGACGTGCCGTTCCCGGTCGACGTGGTCGACGTGTTCCGGCGCTCCGAGGCGGCGGGCGAGTTCGCCGACCAGGCCGTGGCGATCGGCGCCAAGGGGGTCTGGTTCCAGCTCGGGGTGGTCGACGTGGCCGCGTTCGAGAGGACGACAGTCGCGGGGGTCCCCATGGTCATGGACACCTGCCCCGCTATCGAGTGGCGACACCGCTGACGCGGCCCACCAGCCACTCCAGCGGTCCGCGCCACCTCGCCGCGACGAACGCCGCACCGACCGCCAGCAGCACCAGGACATGGACGCGGAAGGACTCCGGCTCCTCGGCCGGCCAGACCCGCTCCGTGCGCATCAGCACGTGCAGCGTGTAGAGGGTCAGGGTCATCGTCCCCGCGCCGAAGAACACCGCGAGGCCGCGCTCGCCGGCCCGGCCCACCAGCCCGACCACGCCGAGGCAGACGCCCAGGACGAACGCCGCGCTGCCGATGGTCTGGAGGAGATCGAACGGCGTGCTGCTGTGCGGCGCCACCACGCACAACCAGGCCCAGGAGCCGTCCACCGGCGTCTGGCCGAACATCCCCCGCGAGATCTCATCGAGCAGGGTGTCGATGCCCTGGCCGGGTGCTGCGTCGGCGAGCAGCCTGGTCGCGACGGCGTCGCGTGCCGTCAGCGTCTGTGAGACCACGGTCGCAGCGACCGCGGTGACGAGCCCACCGATCGCGAGGCGCGCCTGCACCATCCGGTCGCGCAGCTCCAGGCGACCGATCGCCATGCCGACCAGCAGGTACGCCAGCCACACGACGGCCGGGTAGTAGCCGGTGAACAGCAGCTCGCTGAGCAGCTGACCGGGGTCGCTCAGCGAGCCGAAAGACGGGCTCTCGAAGCCCCGGTCGGGCAGGTGCGGCCGGACCACCTGATTGATGACCGGGCCGGCGACGACCCACACCCCGGCCATGGCCCACAGCGGTCGTGAGGTGAGCCGCAGGAACGGCAGGCCCAGCAGGAAGAGGACGCCGTAGTTGGTCAGGATCACTGCGATCCCGGTGTCGAGCCCGCCCAGTGCCAGCCCGATCGCCGCCACGAGCACCGCGCGGACCGCGACGCCAGCACGCGACGTACGACGAGCGATCAGCGCCAGGCTCACGCCGGCCAGCACCGCGAACAGCGCCGAGGCGCGACCGCCCGCCAACCACTGAGCAGTGGTCAGGCTGTCATCCAGGTCGCGCTCGACCAGGACGTGCGTCGCCACCATGCCCAGCAGCGCCAGGCACCGAGCGACGTCGACGCCGACCAGGCGTTGCTGTTGCTTCAGAAGCCGAGCCTTCGCGGCCCCTCAGACGCGCTCCGCACCGCCTCGCCCTTGCCCTCCGCAACGACGCGCAGCTCCTCCTGGAACGCGGCCATCCGGGCCCTGAGCACCGGGTCGGAGGCAGCCAGGATGCGCACGGCGAGCAGGCCGGCGTTGCGAGCGTTGCCTACCCCCACGGTCGCGACCGGCACGCCGGCCGGCATCTGGACGATGGAGAGCAGGGAGTCCAGTCCGTCGAGGTGCTTGAGCGGGACCGGGACACCGATGACGGGCAGCGGCGTCACCGAGGCGAGCATGCCGGGCAGGTGGGCGGCTCCCCCGGCGCCCGCGATGATCACCTCGAGGCCGCGGCCGGCCGCGTCCTTGCCATAGGCCAGCATCTGCTCGGGCATCCGGTGCGCGGAGACGACATCGGCCTCGAACGCGACGTCGAACTCGCCGAGGGCCGTGGCCGCCTCCTCCATCACCGGCCAGTCGGAGTCGCTGCCCATCACGATGCCGACGCGGACGTTGCGTGGGGTGTCGCTCACTGTCACTCACTCTCGTTGCCGAGGTCGCCCCGGAACCAGGCGGCGGCGTGCCGCGCCCGCTCCAGACAGTCCTCGAGGTCGTCGCCGTAGGCGTTGACATGGCCGACCTTGCGGCCGGGTCGCAGCTCCTTGCCATAGAGGTGGACCCGCAGGTGCGGGTCGCGGGCCAGCGCGTGCGGGTAGCCGTCGTACAGCCGGCCCACCTGCTCGCTCGGTCCGCCCAGGATGTTGACCATCACCGTCCACGTCGCACGAGGGGCCGGTGAGCCGAGCGGCAGGTCGAGCACCGCACGCAGGTGGTTCTCGAACTGGCTGGTGACCGCGCCGTCTTGGCTCCAGTGACCGGTGTTGTGCGGTCGCATCGCCAGCTCGTTGACCAGGATCCGGCCGTCATTGGTCTCGAAGAGCTCGACGGCCAGGATCCCGGTCACCTCGAGCTCCTTGGCGATCGTCAGCGCGACGTGCTGGGCACGCGTGGCCAGCTCCGGCGCGAGGTCCGGTGCCGGAGCGATGACCTCGTGGCAGATGCCGTCGAGCTGGGTGCTGGCGACGACCGGGTACGCCGCCTCCTGCCCGCTCGGGCTGCGCGCGACCAGCGCCGAGAGCTCGCGCCGGAAGTCGACCCGCTCCTCGGCGAGGATCTCGACCCCTGCCCGTGCCGCCGTCGCAAAGGCGTCCGCGCAGTCCTCGGCGGTGTCGACGAACCACACTCCGCGGCCGTCGTAACCGCCACGCGTCATCTTGAGCACGCACGGCAGCCCGAACGCCTCGACCTCCTCGACGTCCACGACCACGGAGTTGTGCGGGCACGGCACCCCGAGCTCGGCCAGCCGGCGCCGCATGACCGCCTTGTCCTGTGCGTGCACGAGGGCCTCGGGACCCGGATGTGTCGCGACGCCGTCGGCGGCCAGCGCGTGCAGGTGCTCGGTGGGCACGTGCTCGTGGTCGAAGGTGACCACCCGTGCACCACTCGTCACCTTCCGCAGCATCTCGAGGTCGCGATAGTCGCCGACCATGCTGTCCGGGATCACCTGCGCCGCCGACACACCCTCCGCCTCCGCCAGCAGCCGCAGCGGGATGCCCAGCGCCGCCGCGGGCTCGGCCATCATCCGCGCCAGCTGTCCGCCACCGATGACGGCGATCACGGGGGCGAGGTCGGGCACGGACAAAACAGTAGTGACCGCCGAGGGACTACCGGCACCATGTTCGCGTGCGGCTGAAGATCTCGACCCTTGCGGAGCGCCCGGACCTCGTCGATCCCATGTGGGCGATGGACACGTCGTGGCCGGACTTCATGCGCAACGACCCCATCGGTGGCCTCTACTACGGCAACTGCTCGACCAAGTTCGCGGACTACGTGCTGGTCGCCCAGGACGAGTCGGGCCAGGTGGTCGCGGTCGCCCACTCCCTGCCGTTCGTGCTGGACGCCGAGGACCTCCCGGCGAACGGCTGGGACTTCGCCATCCGCAGCGGCGTGCTGGCCAGCCTGCGCGGCGAGGCACCCGATGCCGTGTCGGCGGTCGAAATCGCCGTCCGACCGGACCTGCAGGGCACGGGCCTGTCCGCGCCGATGCTCGTCGCCATGCGCGACAACGCCGCCCGTCACGGCTTCGCCGAGCTGGTCGCGCCGGTCCGGCCCAACGGCAAGGTCGATGTGCACGAGGCGATGGAGACCTACGCGTTCCGGACCCGCGAGGACGGTCTGCCCGTCGACCCGTGGCTGCGGGTGCACGTGCGCGCAGGAGGCGTGATCGACACGGTGGCGCCTCGCTCCATGTGCATCCCGGGCACCCTCGAGGAGTGGCGGAGCTGGACCGGACTGCCCTTCGACACGACCGGTCTCGTCGAGGTGCCGCACGCCCTCGCCCCCGTCCAGGTCAACCTCGAGCAGGGCATCGCGACGTACGTCGAGCCGAACGTCTGGGTGCGGCACCGGACCTGAGCTAGTGCCGGCGTACCGCGACCGGCTCGACGATCCCGAACCCACGCACCGGCCGGGCGGGCAGCGACCGGGTCTCGAACTGGTTGGCCGGGAGCAGCTCGGCGGTGTGCGCGTCGATGATGATCCGGTTGCGGCGGGCGACGCCGGTCAGGCGGGAGGCCAGGTTGACCGGCGGGCCGAAGACATCGCCGAGCCGCATCACGACCGAACCACTGGCCAACCCGACGCGGACGTCGGGCATCCGGGTGTCGCGGCCGACGACGTTGATGATTCCCTCGGCCGTGTCGTAGGCCCGGATCGGGTCGTCGTTCACGAACAGCACCGAGTCACCGATGCTCTTGATGACCCGGCCGCGCTGAGCCGCGACCACGTCGGCGCAGCGCGCCTCGAACAGCTCGACCAGGTCGCCGATCCGGTCCTCGGACAGCTCGTTCGAGAGGGCCGTGAACGACACGATGTCGGCGAACCCGACGGTGAGCTCGGTGGTGTGCAGATCATCGCGGGAGCTCAGCATGGCGGTGCGCGCGATCGCGGCGGCGAGGTGGCGGCGCCAGACATAGACGAGGAGCTCCTCGAACGGCGTCTCGAAGCTCTCCAGCATCTGCCGCGCGATGTCGAGCCGGTCCGGGGAGTCACCGTGGTCGAGCTGCTCGACGCGGTGGACCAGCGCCGACACCTCCCAGTCGGAGAGCCGCGCCATCGTCTGACCGACCGCCCGGGTCAGGTTGACCGCAAGGTCGAAGTCGAGCAGGCCGCCGTCGATCAGGCCGACCACCGTCGAGAGGGCACCGACGTCACCGCGGGTGAAGGCGACCGCCGAGCCGTGCTCGGGGAACCCGAGTGCGCGCCACAGTCGCTGGGCCTGCTCGATCGTCACGCCGGTCTCGGCCGCGACCTCCATCGCGGTGAGGACCGGGTCCTCACCCAGGATGGCGAGCTCGAGAGCCTCCCCACCCGGAGTCACCCCCTCGTCCGACGCGGGCGTCGGGTCAGACACCCTCGTCGCTGCGCGCGTTGTGCAGCTCCTGGACGAGGAGGGCGAGCTTCTTCTGGGTCTCCTCGACCCGCGGGATGTCCGGGAGCCGGGCCGGCGGGTTGGGGCTCGCGTCGCTGATCAGCAGCGTGCCGCAGCCGAGCAGGCGGTCGATCAGGTGCCGCTCGTAGGAGATGTCACTGATCCGGGTCAGCGCGATGTCGTGGCCGCGGCGGGTGACGATGCCGTGCCGGGTGATCAGGCGCTGCGAGGTGATCGCGTAGGTCGAGGTGAGCCACACCAGGAACGGGCGGAGCGCGAAGACGACCAGCCCGACGACGACCAGTGCCCAGACGACGTAGGTGACGACCTCCTGGTCGACCTTGCTCTGCACGAAGACCCCGAGTGCGAGCAGGACGACCAGCGCGAGGATCGGCAGGAGCAGGGCCTTGGGATGCGTGCGAGTGCTGATGATGATCGACTCGCCCTCGTTGAGCAGGTCCTTGGAGATAGCCACGGACGGATCATGTCACTCATCGAGCGTCGCGTCTCGGACGTGCACGACGTCGCCGGCACCGACCACGGTGCGCTCCCCGCCCCCGTTCGAGACCACCAGGCGACCGGTGGCGTCGATCTCCACCGCCCGGCCGGTCAAGGACGCACCGGCCGGCAGGGTCACGGTCACATCGCGTCCCACGGTCGCGCAGGAGGCGGTGTAGGACTCGGCGAGGTGCGCCGCGGCCGGGTCGCCACCGCTCTGCCAGGCGGCGTACCCCTCCCACAGCGTCTGGAGCACCAGGATGAGCAGGTCGCTGCGGTCCGGCGCGTCGCCCGCGCGAGCCAAGGCGAGCGAGGTCGCCTCGGGCACGGGCAGCTCCTCCTCGGTCATGCCGACGTTGAGACCGATCCCGACCACGGCCGCCGGGCCCAGCCCGGTCTCGACGCGCTCGACCAGGATTCCGGCCACCTTGCGCTCGTCGGCCGCGGTGCCGAGGAGCACGTCGTTGGGCCACTTCACCGAGGCCCGGTAGCCGTCGGCGCGCAGCGCCTTGGCCACGGAGTAGCCGGTCAACAGCGGTAGCCATGGCCAGCCCGCGGCCGGCACCGTGGGTCGCAGCAGGACCGAGAACGTCAGCGCGGACCGGTCGGGAGCCGCCCAGCTGCGGTCCAGCCGTCCTCGCCCAGCGGTCTGGAGCTCGGCTGCGACCACCAGCCCCTCCGGCTCCCCGGACCTGGCCCGGGCGCCGACGACCGCGTTGGTCGACCCGGTCTCCTCCAGCACCTCCACGCGCAGACCCGGCGCGACGTCCAGGTCCAGGTCGCGGAGGCGGGCGGCGTCCAGCGCCGGGCGGGCGGCGAACTCGGCTGAGGTCATGCGGCTAGTGTGCTCGCCGTGACCGCCGAGCAAACGGCCCAGCCTGGAGAAGGCACCGAGGTTCCCGCCGACATCGACACCCACACCACCGCCGGCAAGCTGGCCGACCTCGAGCGACGCCTCGACGAGGCCGTGCACGCCGGTTCGGCGAAGGCCGTGGAGAAGCAGCACGCCAAGGGACGCCAGACCGCCCGCGAGCGAATCGAGCAGCTCTTCGACGAGGGCTCGTTCGTCGAGCTCGACGAGCTGGCCCGGCACCGGTCGACCGCGTTCGGCCTGCAGAAGAAGCGGCCCTACGGCGACGGCGTGATCACCGGCTACGGCACCATCAACGGCCGCCAGGCCTGCGTCTTCTCCCAGGACTTCACGATCTTCGGCGGGTCGCTGGGCGAGGTCTACGGAGAGAAGATCACCAAGGTCATGGACCTGGCGATCAAGACCGGCTGCCCGATCATCGGCATCAACGAAGGCGCCGGTGCCCGCATCCAGGAGGGCGTCGTCTCGCTCGGCCTCTATGGCGAGATCTTCCGGCGCAACGTGCACGCCTCGGGCGTCATCCCGCAGATCAGCCTGATCATGGGTTCCTGCGCCGGGGGCCACGTCTACTCCCCCGCGGTCACCGACTTCACGATCATGGTCGACGGCACGTCCAACATGTTCATCACCGGCCCCGACGTCATCAAGACGGTGACCGGCGAGGACGTGACGATGGAGGAGCTCGGCGGAGCCCGGACCCACAACACCAAGTCCGGCAACGCCCACTACATGGGTGCTGACGAGGCGGACGCGCTGGAGTACACGAAGGCGCTGCTGTCCTACCTCCCCCAGAACAACCTCGACGAGTCGCCGACCTTCGAGGACCCAGCGGACACCGACGTCACCGACCGCGACCGTGCCCTCGACACCCTCATCCCGGACTCGCCCAACCAGCCCTACGACATGCACGACGTCTTCTCTGCGGTGCTGGACGCCAATGACGACGGGCAGGGCGAGTTCCTCGAGGTCCAGGAGCTGTTCGCGCCCAACCTGATCGTGGGCTTCGGCCGGGTCGAGGGGCACTCGGTCGGCATCGTGGCGAACCAGCCGATGCAGTTCGCCGGCACCCTCGACATCGACGCCTCCGAGAAGGCCGCCCGGTTCGTCCGGTTCTGCGACGCCTTCAACATCCCTGTGCTGACCTTCGTCGACGTTCCCGGCTTCCTGCCCGGCACCGACCAGGAGTGGAACGGCATCATCCGCCGCGGCGCCAAGCTGATCTACGCCTACGCGGAGGCGACCGTCCCGCTGATCACGGTGATCACCCGCAAGGCCTACGGCGGCGCCTACGACGTCATGGGCTCCAAGCACCTCGGCGCCGACATCAACGTCGCCTGGCCGACCGCACAGATCGCGGTCATGGGGGCCCAGGGAGCGGTCAACATCCTCTATCGCAGCGAGCTCAAGAACGCCGAGGATCCGGACGCAAAGCGTGCGCAGCTCATCGACGACTACGACCAGGCGCTGGCCAACCCCTACCTCGCCGCTGAGCGGGGCTACATCGACGCGGTCATCACCCCTCACGAGACCCGCATCGAGATCGTCCGGGCGCTGAGGCTGCTGCGGTCCAAGCGCGAGACCCTGCCGGCGAAGAAGCACGGGAACATCCCGCTGTGACCGAGCGGCCCGAGCCCTTCCTCACGATCGTGCGCGGCGAGGCGACGCCCGAGGAGATCGCCGCCCTGGTGGCCGTGATCGGCAGCCTCGGCGGGTCCACGCCGCCGACGAGGCCCGCGCCGGCCTGGTCGGCGCACCACCGGCAGACCAGGGTCACCCTGCCCCACGGTCCGGGAGGCTGGCGCAACAGCGCGCTGCCCCGGTGACCGCGGTGGTCCCCCTCGTCCTCGCCTCGCAGTCACCCGCGAGGCTGGCCACGCTGCGCAGCGCCGGGATCGATCCGGTGGTGATCGTCTCGGGCATCGACGAGGACCAGCTCGGCCACCTCCCAGCCGCTGAGCTGGCGCTCCGGCTCGCCGAGCTGAAGTGCGCGGCCGTGGCCGGGCGAGATGATCTGCCCGAGGACTCGCTGGTGCTCGGTTGCGACTCGGTTCTCGAGCTCGACGGGGAGGCGCTGGGCAAACCGGCCGACGCCGAGGACGCGAGCGCGCGCTGGCGAGCGATGCGCGGACGGTCGGGCGTCCTGCACAGCGGACACGCACTCCACGACACGGCCAGCGGCCACGCCGTGTCGGCCACCGCCTCGACCACGGTCCACTTCGCCGAGGTCACCAACGCCGAGATCGCGGCGTACGTCGCGACCGGCGAGCCGCTGCTCGTCGCCGGGGCCTTCACGATCGACGGGCTCGGTGGCGCGTTCGTCACCGGGATCGAGGGCGATCACCACAACGTCGTCGGCGTGAGCCTGCCGCTCGTCAGAGAGCTCGTGGTGGGGCTGGGTCGATCCTGGGTCGACCTGTGGGCTCCGCGCTGAGATCCAGGATCGGGTCGAGGACGGCCGGGATCTCGTGGGTGTGCTCGTGCAGCGTGGCGAGCTCGAGGTCGAGCACCAGCTCGGGGTCGTCGACCCGGAGGAACACGAACTCGCGGAAGAGGAAGAACCGTGCCGCGTTGGCGAGCGCGAGCCCGATGAGGTTGGCGGAGAGGTTGTCCGAGATCGGGTCGTCGAGCCCGAGGCCGCGGCTGATGGCCAGGCAGGTCATCGGGATGAGCATGGTGGCCAGGTTGATGACCACGAAGGCGACCACCCCGCCGTCGGCGTGGCTGCTCCGGCGGTCTCGGAACGCCCACACCTTGGTGCCGCGGAAGCTGATCGCCATGCCGACGCCGTTGGCGACCACGTAGGCCATCTCGGGTCGATCGTTGAACCAGGCGTTGTCCATGGCCCCGAACCCGTGCACCAGGAAGTTGAAGAGGATCAGTGCCACGACCGTGGCGACGAACCCGACCGCGAGGAACCTACCCGCCTCCTGGCGGAACCGCTTCCAGGGGTTCTCCACCCCGGAAGCCTAAGCGGAGGACCCCCGCTCAGGTCGACTCCCACCCCGCTACTCGACCGGCAGTCCGAGCCCACGCGCGATGAGCATCCGTTGCACCTCGGAGGTTCCCTCGCCGATCTCGAGCACCTTGGCGTCGCGGTAGAGCCGCGCGATGGGGTACTCCTCCATGAAGCCGTAGCCGCCGAAGACCTGCGTGGCGATCCGGGTGGCCGTGACCGCCGACTCGCTCGCATAGAGCTTGGCGATCGCCGCAGCCTGCTTGAACTCCTTGACCGGCGCCCCCTGCCCGTCGCGCTGGCTGTCCTTCATCGCGGCCGCCCGATAGGTCAGCAGGCGGCTCGCGTGCAGCATCACCTCGAGGTCGGCGACCTGGAACGCGACACCCTGCTTGCGGCCGATCGGGACACCGAAGGTCTGCCGGTCCAGCGCATAGTCGACGCTGAGGTCCAGACACGCCTGGATGCAACCCACGGCCAGCGCGGCGATCGCGACCCGTCCGTCGTCGAGCGTGGCGAGGAACTGCGCGTAGCCGCGGCCTCGCGCGCCGAGCAGGTTGGCCTCGGGCACCCGGCAGTCCTCGAAGGTCAGCGGATGGGTGTCGGAGGCATGCCAGCCGAGCTTGTCGTACGCCGGCTCGACGGTGAGCCCGTCGGTGCCGGCGGGCACCAGGATCGTGCTGAGCTCGGCCTTCGAGCCACCGGCGCCATCCTCGCGAGCACCGGTCCGTGCGGTCACGGTCACGACGCTGGTGATCTCGGACCCGGAGTTGGTGATGAACTGCTTGGCGCCGTTGACGACCCACTCACCGCCGATCAGCTCGGCCTTGGTGCGGGTGGCTCCGGCGTCGGAGCCGGCACCCGGCTCGGTCAGCCCGAAGCCGGCCAGCGTCCGGCCGGCGACCAGGTCGGGCAGCCAGGTCTGCTTCTGCTCGTCGGTGCCGTAGGTGAGGATCGGGTTGATGCCGAGCCCGACAGCGGCCTCGAGCGTGATGCCCATCGACTGGTCGACCCGGCCGATCTCCTCGATCGCCACGCAGAGGCTGGTGAAGTCGCCGTCCTCGCCGGCGCCGCCGAACTCCTCCGGAGAGGTCAGTCCGAACAGTCCGAGCTTGCCCATCTGCTGCACGACGTCCACCGGGAAGTGGTGGTCCTTGTCCCACTGAGCGGCGTGCGGCGCGATCTCGGCCTGCGCGAACTCGCGCACGCTGCGCCGGAACTCCTCGTGCTCACGTGACAGCTGGTAGCTCATGCGACCGATGCTAGCCGCGTTGGTTAACGATCGCTAACCTCTGGTTCCGGAGCTGGTCAGGACAGCGAGGGTCCGCGCACGACCCTGATGTTGAAGTCCGAGCCGCCGAGCGAGGTCGCGATCCGGATCCACAGCGGCAGCCACATCTCGGCGCCACGGGCGGTCTCGAGGCCGCCGAGGTCGAGGACGTCCTGGTGGCCCATCTCCTCGAGCAGACCGGTGACGATGGCCTTGGCGTCGGCGTCGTCGCCGCTGACGAAGACGGTGGTCGGCTCCGCCAGCGACTGCGGGTCGACCATCACGGAGTTGTTCATGGTGTTCAGCGTCTTGACCACCCGGGCGTCCGGGTGCGCGCGCTGGATCTGCTCGGCCAGCGAGTCGTCGTCCTTGACGAAGAGCCGCGGCGGGAAGCCCTGGGAGTGGTCGAGCGGGTTGGAGAGGTCGAGCAGCACCTTGTCGGCCAGACCTGCCGCTGCCTGCTCCAGGATGCCGAGAGACACGTCGCCACCCGAGGCGTTGACGACCAGCTGCGCGCCAGCCGCGGCGTCGGCGAAGCTCGCCAGCCCCACGCCGTCATGCTCAGTCGCCCACGCGGCGTACTCCTCGCGCCCGGCGGTTCGGCCGGGATCCCTGGTGCCGACCGTGACATGGTGGCCGAGCCCGGACAGCCGGCCAGCCACGGCGCGGCCGACCGCCCCGGTGCCGAGGACGGCGACCCTCACTGTGACATCCCGGTCAGGTTGACCCAGAAGCGCTCGCGCAGGAGATACCGGTCAGAGTCCTCGATGTAGTAGTGCCCGGTGCGGGCGGACAGGTCGGTCAGCAGCGCGCGGTCGATGTCGCCCGGGATCAGCGGTT
Source organism: uncultured Actinomycetota bacterium (assembly GCA_963802315.1). Classification (GTDB taxonomy): domain Bacteria; phylum Actinomycetota; class Actinomycetes; order Propionibacteriales; family Nocardioidaceae; genus Nocardioides. Next base: position 2,173,879 of record CAWDIF010000001.1, on the reverse strand, counting down.
CGTTGTCGCGCAGCTCGGCGACCTCGTCGGAGCGGGCCCGCTGCATCCAGGTGCTCAGCACGCTCGCGCACACCTCGTCGATGAGCTCCTGGGACGTCGCCTCCTCGACCGGCAGGTGACCGGTCGCCGAGGAGTAGACGAGCGCGGACGCGCGCACCACCTCCGGCGAGGGAGGTACGACGCCGGGCGGTGCCGGCCTGCGGCCCGCGAGCAGTGCGGGGGTCGGCGCCGACGGCCGGGCGGGCGTGGCCACGGGTGCGGACACGTCGTCCGGCTCAGGTCGGGTCCGGGCCTGGACGTACATGTCGATCGCGTCCGGCTTGATGGTGACGATGCCGTCGGCCTCGCGGAGGAGGTGCTTGCTGACCGCGTGCGGGCGGCCCTCGCGGTCGGGTGCGGCCAGCAGGATCACCGGGATCCCGTGTCCTTGGACCTCCTCGACGGCCTCGGTGAGGTCGTCGTCGCCACTGACCAGGAACATCACGTCGACGGCCTGGTTGCGGGCGTGCATGACCAGGTCGAGCCCGATCCGCAGGTCGACGCCCTTCTGCTCACCGGAGTAGGACAGCCGGCCCAGGCGGAGCTTGACCCGCGGGAGCATGCCGATCTGCTCCTGGAACGGGTCGGGCAGACCACCGCGCGAGCCCGAGTCGTACCAGTTCACCCGCAGCAACGGCAGCTGGCTGGCCTCCTCGGCCTGCTCGACGATCGCGTCGATCAGGTGGTCGTAGAGGACGTGGACGCCGGAGCGGAGCGAGGTGCCGGTCACGCGCGTAGCCGCGGAGGCGAGCAGGTAGCCGGCGTCGACGTAGACCGCGCACCGGGATCGCATGTCTTCAGTATGGATGCTGCCGGGACCGCGCTGAAGGGGGACGGTAACCTGCCCGTCGTGCCCGAGACGACCCCGCTGCAAAAGGTCCTCATCGCCAACCGCGGCGAGATCGCGGTCCGCGTGATCCGTGCCTGCAAGGACGCCGGCCTCGGCTCCGTGGCGGTGTACGCCGAGCCCGACCGCGACGCACTGTTCGTGCGGCTCGCCGACGAGGCCCACTCCCTGGGTGGTGCCACGCCCGCGGAGTCCTACCTCGACATCGCCAAGATCATCGCGGTCGCCCACAGGACCGGCGCCGACTCGGTGCACCCCGGCTACGGCTTCCTCGCCGAGAACGCCGAGTTCGCCCAGGCCGTGATCGACGCGGGGCTCACCTGGATCGGCCCGCCGCCGGCGGCGATCGAGGCGCTGGGCGACAAGGCCAAGGCCAAACACATCGCCGACAAGGCGAACGCCCCCCTGGCCCCGGGCACCAAGGACCCGGTCAAGGACGCCGACGAGGTCGTCGCATTCGCCGAGGCCAACGGCCTGCCGGTCGCCATCAAGGCGGTCTTCGGCGGCGGTGGCCGCGGCCTCAAGGTCGCCCGCACGATCGAGGAGATCCCGGACGCCTACGAGTCCGCGGTGCGCGAGGCTGTGACCGCCTTCGGTCGCGGCGAGTGCCTGGTCGAGAAGTTCCTCGACAAGCCGCGCCACGTCGAGACCCAGTGCCTCGCCGACCAGCACGGCAACGTCGTGGTCGTCTCCACCCGCGACTGCTCGCTGCAGCGCCGCAACCAGAAGCTCGTCGAGGAGGCGCCCGCGCCGTTCCTCACCGACGCGCAGACCACCGAGCTCTACGACTCCTCCAAGCGCGATCCTGCGCGAGGCCGGCTACTACGGCGCCGGCACCTGCGAGTTCCTCGTCGCCCAGGACGGCACCATCTCCTTCCTCGAGGTCAACACCCGCCTCCAGGTCGAGCACTGCGTCTCCGAGGAGGTCACCGGCATCGACCTGGTCCGGGAGATGTTCCGGATCGCGGCCGGCGAGGAGCTCGGCTACGACGACCCGGAGATCCGCGGCCACTCGATCGAGTACCGCATCAACGCCGAGGACGGCGGCCGCAACTTCATGCCGGCCCCGGGCACGCTCTCGGCGTGGAGCCCGCCGAGCGGCCCCGGTGTCCGCCTCGACGGCGGCTACGAGAACGGCGAGACCATCCCTGGCTCGTTCGACTCTCTCATCGCCAAGCTGATCGTCACCGGCCGCGACCGCACCCAGGCGCTCGAGCGCTCGCGCCGTGCACTGGACGAGTTCGTGGTCGACGGCATGCCCACCGTCATCCCGTTCCACCGCGCGGTGGTCGACGACCCCGCATTCATCGGCGACGGCGACGGTTTCAGCATCTACACGCAATGGATCGAGACCGACTTCGACAACCAGATCACGCCGTACGGCGGCGAGACCGCCGAGGCCGACGAGCCCGGACGAGCGCCAGTCCGTGGTGGTCGAGGTCGGCGGCAAGCGCCTCGAGGTCGTGCTCCCCGGCGGCCTCGGCGGGCTGTCCACCGGCGGTGGTGCCGGCGCCGCCAAGAAGCCGAAGCGGGCCGGTGGCAAGAAGGCCGGATCCGCGGCCAGCGGCGACGCCGTGACCTCGCCGATGCAGGGCACGATCGTCAAGATCGCCGTCGAGGAGGGCCAGCAGGTCGCCGAGGGCGACGTGGTCGTGGTCCTCGAGGCGATGAAGATGGAGCAGCCGCTCAAGGCCCACAAGGCCGGCACCGTGACCGGCCTCCAGGCCGAGGTCGGGGTCACGGTCGGCAACGGTGCGGTCATCTGCGAGCTCAAGGACTGACAGCACGCCCGTACGCTCGCCCCCATGCTGCGTGAGCCCAGCCACCGGGTCAGCCCGCGGGCCCGGACGATGTGGCAGGTCTCGGCGGTGGTCGAGGCGTTGATGACGCTGGCCGTGCTGACGGCCTTCGACGCCATCGTGGACGAGGTCGACGTGCCGTGGTGGGTGTTTGCCCTGGCCGTCGTCGCGCACCTCGCCTGGGCCTCGGTCGTTCCGCAGTGGCGCTACCTGGTGCACCGGTGGGAGGTCACCGAGACGGCCGTCTACACGCAGACCGGGTGGTGGGCCCGGGAACGCCGGATCGCGCCCATGTCCAGGATCCAGACCGTCGATCACGGCGAGGGCGCGGTCGAGCGGCTGTTCCGGCTCGCAACGGTGACCGTGACGACCGCCTCGGCGGCGGGGGCGCTACGGATCTCCGGGCTCGACCGTGACGACGCCCAGCGGCTCGTGGACGAGCTGACCCTCAAGGCGGACGCGGTCGAGGGCGACGCCACGTGACCTCGAGCGGCGAACCGGTCGACGAGCTGGAGTGGCTGCGGCTGGACCCGAGGATGCTGCTCGTCCACCCGGTCCGGGAGGTCATCCGGTTCCTGCCGGCCCTGATCGCGATCGCGGTCGCCGGCAGCGCGTCCGGCAGGGAGGCCTGGCAGGCGCTCGGCATCGCCGTGCCGGTCGCCATCGGGGTGCTCCGCTACGTCACGACCAGGTACCGGATCGCGGCCGGGCGGGTCGAGCTCCGCCGCGGGCTGCTCAGCCGGCACGTCCTGTCCACCCCGGTCGAGCGGGTGCGCACGGTCGACCTGACGTCCTCGCTGATCCAGCGGGTCTTGGGGTTGACCACCCTGCGGGTCGGGACCGGCAGCGCCGCGACGGGCGATGAGGAGAGGCTCGACCTCGACGGGCTTCCCCTCGAGACGGCCAGGCAGCTGCGGGAGGAGCTGCTCCGGGTCAGCCCGGCCGACGACGCGGACGTCGAGCACGGGGCGGGACGGCCGGGACCGGTGGCCGAGGAGATCGTCGTCCGGTTCCAGCCCAGCTGGCTCCGCTACGCGCCGCTCACCGGCAGCGGGGTGGTCATCGCGGCCGCCGCGCTCGGTGTCAGCGCCCAGTTCCTCGAGATCGTCGGCTTCTGGGACAGCCTCGGACCCGAGGACTACGAGTCCCTGAGCGGTCCACGGGTCCCGCTGGTCGTCCTGGTGCCGGGCGTCGTCGTCCTCGCTCTCGTCGTGATGTCCGCGCTCGCCGTGGCGGGCTACCTCATCACCAACTGGGCGTTCCTCGTCACCCGCCGGCCGCCCGGACCTGGTGGCGACTGGCACGTGACCCGCGGCCTGTTCACCACCCGGGAGACCACCCTCGACGACGACCGGGTCGCCGGGGTGACGCTCACCGAACCTCTCGGCGTGCGGGCCGCCGGCGGCGCCAGGCTGAGCGCCATCGTCACCGGTCTCGACCGCAGCGACCAGGGCAGCTCGACCTTGGTACCGCCCGCACCGCGACGGACCGTCGAGCGCGCCGCGCACGCCGTGCTCGGGGCCACCTCACCTGTCACCGGCCCGCTCGTGCCGCACGGACCCGCCGCCGTACGCCGACGCTGGACCCGCGCGCTCGGACCCGCGCTCGCCCTGGTCGCGGCAGCCGCCGTAGCGGTCGCTCTGGGTGCGCCCGTGTGGCTGCTCGGCGCCGGCGCCGCGCTGCCCGTCGCCGCCCTGCTCGCCGCCGACCGGTCCCGGTCGCTCGGCCACGCGCTGGTCGACCGGCACGTCGTCGCCCGGGCCGGGAGCGTGGTGCGTCGTCGCGGCGCGCTGGGGGTCGATCACGTGATCGGCTGGAACTTCCGCGCCACCTGGTTCCAGCGCCGGGCCGGTCTCACCACACTGGTCGCCACCACCGCCGGCGGCGGCCAGGCGGTGCCCGTCATCGACATCCCCGAGCACCTCGCCGTCGCGCTCGCCGAGGATGCTCTGCCGGACCTGGTCAGCCAGTTCTGCCTGCCGGGCGGCGGCTGACGCGGACCGTTCCGCCCTGCGTCGCTGAAACGCCTACGCAACCCGACCGTCGTAGGTTCGGTCCATGTTCTCCAAGGTGCTGGTCGCCAATCGCGGCGAGATCGCAATCCGCGCGTTCCGTGCGTCCTATGAGCTGGGCGTGCGTACGGTCGCCGTCTTCCCCTACGAGGACCGGGGATCCGAGCACCGGCTGAAGGCGGACGAGGCCTACGAGATCGGCGAGCGCGGGCACCCGGTCCGGGCCTACCTCGACCCCGAGGGGATCGTGGCCGTCGCGGTGCGGGCCGGAGCGGACGCCGTCTACCCGGGCTACGGATTCCTGTCGGAGAACCCGGCGCTCGCCGAGGCCTGCGCCGATGCCGGCATCACCTTCGTCGGGTCCGCCGCCGGAGATCCTCGAGCTGACCGGCAACAAGGCCCGGGCCATCGCGGCCGCCAAGGCCGCCGGCGTACCGACCCTGGCGTCGGTCGAGCCCTCGACGGACGTGGACGCGCTGGTCGAGGCCGCGACCGAGCTGGCATTGCCCTTGTTCGTCAAGGCGGTCGCGGGCGGCGGCGGGCGCGGGATGCGGCGGGTCGACCGGGCCGAGGATCTGCGCGAGGCGGTCGAGACCTGCATGCGCGAGGCCGAGGGTGCCTTCGGCGACCCCACGGTCTTCATCGAGCAGGCGGTCACGGACCCGCGGCACATCGAGGTGCAGATCCTCGCCGATGCCGAGGGCGAGGTCATCCACCTCTTCGAACGCGACTGCTCGGTCCAGCGTCGGCACCAGAAGGTCGTCGAGATCGCTCCCGCCCCCAACCTCGACCCGGACATCCGTGACCGGATGTGCGCGGACGCCGTCCGCTTCGCCCGCGAGATCGGCTACCACAACGCCGGGACCGTCGAGTTCCTGCTCGACCCCCACGGCAGCTACGTCTTCATCGAGATGAACCCGCGCATCCAGGTCGAGCACACGGTGACCGAGGAGGTCACCGATGTCGACCTCGTGCAGGCCCAGCTGCGGATCGCCTCCGGCGCGACCCTCGCCGACCTCGGGCTGTCCCAGGAGACGGTGACGGTGCGCGGTGCCGCGCTCCAGTGCCGGATCACCACCGAGGACCCCGCCAACAGCTTCCGGCCGGACACGGGCGTCATCACGACCTACCGCTCCCCCGGCGGCGCCGGGGTCCGCATCGACGGTGGCACGACCTACACCGGCGCCGAGATCTCCGCGCACTTCGACTCGATGCTCTCCAAGCTGACCTGCCGCGGCCGCACCTTCGAGGACGCGGTGCGCAAGGCCCGACGCGCGATCGCTGAGTTCCGCATCCGCGGCGTCACGACCAACATCGCGTTCCTGCAGGCCGTGCTCGACGACCCGGACTTCGCGGGGGGCCGGGTGACCACGTCGTTCATCGAGACCCACCCGCACCTGCTCCAGGCGCGCGCGACGGGCGACCGCGGCACCAAGCTGATGACCTACCTGGCCGACGTCACCGTCAACCAGCCGCACGGCCCGGCGCCGGTCAGTCTGGACCCCGCAACCAAGCTGCCCGCCGTCGACCTCCGGCGTGCCAGCGCCCGCCGGCTCCCGCCAGCTCCTGCTGGAGGTCGGCCCCCAGGAGTTCGCCCGGCGCTTGCGGGCGCAGACCACCGTCGCGGTCACCGACACGACGTTCCGCGACGCCCACCAGTCGCTGCTCGCCACCCGCGTGCGCACCCGCGACCTGCTCGCAGGTCGCCGGGCACGTCGCCCGGACCACGCCCGAGCTGTGGTCGATCGAGTGCTGGGGCGGCGCTACCTACGACGTCGGCGCTGCGGTTCCTCTCCGAGGACCCGTGGGAGCGGCTGGCGGCACTTCGCCAGGCGATGCCGAACCTCTGTCTGCAGATGCTGCTCCGCGGCCGCAACACGGTCGGCTACACGCCCTACCCCGCCGAGGTCACCAGCGCGTTCGTGCGCGAGGCGGCCGACACCGGGCTCGACGTGTTCCGGATCTTCGACGCGCTCAACGACGTCGAGCAGATGCGACCGGCGATCGAGGCGGTCCGTGAGACCGGGACGACGGTCGCCGAGGTCGCGCTCTGCTACACCGGCGACCTGTCCAGCCCCGCAGAGACGCTCTACACGCTCGACTACTACCTGGCGCTGGCCGAGCGGATCGTCGAGGCCGGCGCGCACGTGCTGGCGATCAAGGACATGGCCGGGCTGCTCCGGGCCCCCGCCGCCCGCACGCTGGTGACGGCGCTGCGCGAGCGCTTCGACCTGCCCGTGCACCTGCACACCCACGACACTGCCGGCGGCCAGCTCGGCACCCTGCTCGCGGCCATCGACTCCGGCGTGGACGCGGTCGATGCCGCCTGCGCCTCGATGGCCGGGACCACGTCCCAGCCGGCCCTCTCGGCGCTGGTCTCGGCGACCGACCACTCCGCGCGCGAGACGGGGCTGTCCCTGGCTGCGGTCAATGCGCTCGAGCCCTACTGGGAGGCCACCCGGCGGGTCTATGCGCCGTTCGAGTCGGGACTCCCGTCACCGACCGGTCGCGTCTATCGCCACGAGATCCCGGGCGGGCAGCTCTCCAACCTGCGCCAGCAGGCGATCGCGCTCGGGCTCGGCGAGAAGTTCGAGCAGGTCGAGGACATGTACGCCGCGGCGAACGACATCCTCGGCAACATCGTCAAGGTCACTCCCTCCTCGAAGGTCGTCGGCGACCTGGCGCTCGCCCTGGTCGGTCTCGGCGCCGACCCGGCGGAGTTCGCCGAGAACCCCGGCCGGTTCGACATCCCCGACTCGGTCATCGGCTTCCTCCACGGTGAGCTCGGCGTACCCGCCCGGCGGCTGGCCGGAGCCGTTCCGCACCAAGGCGTTGGAGGGCCGCACCTGGAAGCCCTCGACGGGTGAGGTGGACGCCGAGCAGTCGGAGGCGCTGTCGACCGGCAGCTCTCAGCTGCGCCGGGCGACACTCAACCACCTGCTGTTCCCCGGTCCGACCAAGGAGTTCGCCGAGTCTCGCGAGACCTACGGCGACGTCTCGGTCCTGCCGACCATCGACTACCTCTACGGCCTGCGCTACGGCGAGGAGCACGAGGTGACGATCGAGGAGGGCAAGACGATCCTGCTGGGCCTGCAGGCGATCAGCGAGCCCGACGAGCGTGGCTACCGCACCGTGATGGCGACCATCAACGGCCAGCTCCGGCCCATCAGCGTGCGCGACCGCAGCGTCTCGGCCGCCGTCAAGGCCGCCGAGAAGGCGGACCCGGCGCAGCCTGGTCAGGTCGCGGCGCCGTTCCAGGGTGTGGTCACCGTGGTGGTCGAGGAGGGCGCCCAGGTGTCCGCCGGCCAGACGGTCGCGACCATCGAGGCGATGAAGATGGAGGCCTCCATCACCGCGCCCGTCGACGGCACGGTCCAGCGGCTCGCGCTGAGCGGCACCCAGGCCGTCGACGGTGGCGACCTGGTGCTGGTCCTCAGCTGACGGTCAGGGTGACCCACTCGGACCTGAGACCCAGCAGGAACCGGAACTCCTCGCCGGACATGGTCCGCGACCCCGTGGTGCCCGTGATCGTCACGCTGCCGACCCGGCCACCCCACTCGCCGTTGCCGTCACGCCCGGCGAGCTGGATCCGGGTCAGATCGCCGATGGATGGGAGCTTCTTCTCGATCGTCCCGTCGCTGACCAGGGTCTGCCAGGTCGAGTTCGTGTTGCCCGACCAGCCGTCGAACGGGTCCGGCTGCGCGACCAGGTAGGGCTCGGAGCCGGTCGAGGTCCAACCGCCACTGGACGCCGAGAACTGGGTGAACGCCGGCGCGCCGTCGTAGAGCAGCACTTCGCCCTTCGTGGCCGCGATCGCGGCGGTCGTGGCGGGGTGCTCCGCGGCCGCCCCACCGTAGACCTGACAGGCCGTGGTGTCGCAGAGCTCGTAGTGCGGCGCGATCGGGTGAGCCAACCCGTACGCCGCATAGGTCCGCGCCGCCACCGACTGCGCCTGCACCGCCTCGGGCGCCCAGAGCGGCGGGACCTCGGTCGGCACGACCCCGCGCAGGTAGGTGTCGAGGCGCAGCACGTTGACGGTGTCCCTGCCGGCCGAGCGGAGCGCCCCCCGATAGGCCACGGTGCGGCGGGACGGCAGGAAGAGGTCCAGGACCCCGCCCGCGCCGGCGAACTCCGCGTCGCCCGTCAGGGTGCGGAAGGTCCTCCAACGGGAGGTCCGGAACGACACCCGGACCTTGCCACCCGCGACCGGCACGATCCGCCAGCGCCTCGCGGAGGGCCGGGCGGCGCCCAGGTCGATCACCTGCCCGGTGGAGAGCGCCTTGAGCCGCAGGTCGGGTCGGTGGCGGACCACCACGTCCTTGCTGGTGTCCGCGCTGACCAGCACCCGCACCTTGCCCTTGACGAGGCCCCAGGTCGTGCCGGGGTAGTAGAACTCGGCGATCTGCCGGTGGGTCAGGCCCTGCAGCGCTGCCCCCTGGGCGCCGTGCTGGGACATTCCGTGGCCGTGCCCGTAGCCATGCCCGAAGATCCGGATCGATGCGGTGGCCGGGATCGTCCAGTCGTCGACGGCCGCGTGGGCCGGCACCGACGGCACGAGCAGGGCCGCAGCCGCAACGAGGGCGACGACTCCCCGCGGCATGCTCAGTCGACCTTGAACCGGTGCAGCCGCCGGGCCGCCTCCGCGACCGAGCCGCTCATCGAGGGATAGACCGTGAACGCCTGCGCGAGCTGGTCGGCGGTCAACGACTCGGCGACCGCGATCGAGACCGGGTGGATGAGCTCGCTGGCCCGAGGACCGACGACGACACCGCCGACGACGATGCCGGTGCCGGGACGGCAGAACAGCTTCACGAAGCCGTCGTGGACCCCCTGCATCTTGGCCCGGGCGTTGCCGCTGAGCGGGAGGGTGACCGACTCGGCCTGGATCTCGCCGGCGTCGATCGCCTGCTGGGACCAGCCCACCGTGGCGATCTCGGGGGCGGTGAAGACGTTGGACGAGACCTTCTTGAGGTCGAGCGGGTGGACCGCGTCGCCCAGGAAGTGCCACATGGCGATCCGGCCCTGCATCGCCGCGACGCTGGCCAGCATCAGCACGCCGGTGCAGTCGCCGGCGGCGTACACCCCGCGGGCGGAGGTGCGCGAGACCCGGTCGACGTGGACGAAGCCGCCGTCGGTCAGGTTCACCCCGGCGTCCTCGAGTCCCAGGTCCGCGGTGTTGGGCACCGAGCCGAGCGCCAGGATGCAGTGCGAGCCCTGGACGGAGCGCCCGTCGGTCAGGGTCACCGTGACCGTGTCCCCGTCACGGGTCACCGACTCCATGCGGGACTTCGAGAGCACCTTCATGCCGCGGCGGGTCGAGACCTCCTCGAGAACCGCCGAGGCGTCGGCGTCCTCGCCGGGCAACACCCGGTCGCGGGAGGACACGAGGGTCACTGGGATGCCGAGCGCGAGGTAGGCGCTGGCGAACTCGGCGCCGGTGACGCCCGAGCCGACCACGACCAGCTCGCTCGGCGCCTCGTCCAGCGTCGTAGACCTGCTCCCAGGTGAGGATCCGCTCGCCGTCCGGCTGGGCGCCGGGCAGGGTTCGCGGGGCGGCGCCGGTCGCGACGAGCACGGCGTCCGCGTCGTAGGACGCGGAGCCGCCCTCCGAACCGACGACGACCCGGCCCGGACCGTCGAGGCGACCGCGGCCTGAGACGACCTGCACGCCCTCCTTGTCCAGGCGCCGGGTGATGTCTGCTGACTGGTCGGCTGCGAGCCGAAGGACCCGCTGGTTGACCCGGGCGAGGTCGACGTGGATCTCGTCGTCGCCGATCATCACGCCGAGCTCGTTGGAGCTGTGCACCTCGCTCATCAGCTCGGCTGTGGCGATCAGCGTCTTGCTGGGCACGCAGTCGGTGAGGACCGCGGAACCGCCGATGCCGTCGGGGTCGACGACCGTGACCTCGGCCCCGAGCTGGGCGGCGACCAGGGCGGCCTCGTAGCCGCCCGGACCGCCACCGAGGATGACGACACGATCGGTCATGTCGTCGGCATCAGAGGTTGATCATGTGGCCGGCGATGCCCTCGACGGCTTCCTTCATCGCCTCCGACAGGGTCGGGTGCGCGAAGACGTTGCGAGCCACCTCGTCGGCGGTGAGGTCCCACTGCTGGGCCAGGGTCAGCGCGGGCAGCAGCTCGGTCACCTCCGGGCCGATCAGGTGGGCGCCGAGGATCTCGTTGTACTCGGCGTCGGCGACGATCTTGACGAAGCCGACTCCCTCGGCCATGCCGCGGGCCTTGCCGTTGGCCGAGAACGGGAACTGAGCCGTCTTGACGTCGTACCCCTTCTCCTTGGCCTGCTCCTCGGAGTAGCCGAACGACGCGATCTGCGGCTGGCAGAACGTCGCCCGCGGGATGAAGTCGAAGTCGATCTCGATGGTCTCGGCGCCGGCGATCGTCTCGGCCGCGACGACGCCCATCGCCTCGGCGGTGTGGGCGAGCATGAGCTTGCCGGTGACGTCGCCGATCGCGTAGATGCCCGCGACGTTGGTGCGTCCGCGCGCGTCGACCGCGATCGCGCCGCGGTCGGTCGTCGCGACGCCGGACGTGTCGAGGCCGTAGCCCTCGAGGCGAGGAGCGAAGCCGAACGCGGCGAGGAACTTGTCGGCCTCGAGGACCGTGCTGCGCTGCCCACCACTGGCGCCGCCGGCCGGGCTGACGGTCACCTTGACCCCGCTGCCGGTGTCCTCGACGCTGTCGACCTTGGTGGAGAGCAGGACCTTCGACGCCGAGCTTCTTGTACTGCTTGAGCAGCTCCTTGGACACGTCGGCGTCCTCGGTCGGCACCATCCGGTCGAGGAACTCCACGATGGTGACGTCGACGCCGAAGTTCTTCATGACGTAGGCGAACTCGACGCCGATCGCGCCCGAGCCGCCGATGATGATCTTGCCGGGGAGGTTCTCGTCGAGGATCTGCTCCTCGTAGGTCACGACGTTGTCGCTGACCGACATGCCCGGCAGCATCCGGACCTTGGCGCCGGTGGCGATGATCAGGTCGTCGCAGGTGTAGGTCGCCTTGCTGCCGTCCCCGCTCTCCGTGTGACCAGTGACCTCGACACCATGCTTGCCGTCCACCACGCCGACCAGCGTGCCCCAGCCGTCGATCTCGGTGATCTTGTTCTTCTTCATCAGGAAGTGGACGCCCTTGGCGCTCGCCTCGGCGACGCCGCGGCTGCGCTGGTGGGTGGGGGCGTAGGCCATGGTGGCGTCGCCCTCGATCCCGAAGGTCTTCTTCTCGTGCGTGATGATGTGCGCGATCTCGGCGTTCCGCAGCAGCGCCTTCGACGGGATGCAGCCGACGTTGAGGCAGACGCCGCCCCAGTACTTCTCCTCGACCACGCCCACGGTCTTGCCGAGCTGGGCGGCGCGGATGGCGGCGACGTAGCCGCCGGGGCCGGCGCCGAGGACGAGGAGGTCGAAGTGTGTCTCAGCGGTCACAGGTCCAGCCTAGTGCGACGGCTAGCCTGCTCTCCGTGACCTTGTACGCCGCCTACGGCACCAACCTGGACCCCGGGCGCATGGGCGCGCTCTGCCCGCACTCGCCGCTGCACGCCACCGGCTGGCTGCAGGGCTGGCGGCTGACCTTCGGCGGCGAGGAGCACGGCTGGGACGGCTCCCTCGCCACCATCGTCGAGGACCCGTTCGAGCAGGTCTTCGTCGCCGTCTACGACGTGACCACCCGACGACGAGTCCCGGACTGGACGGCTGGGAGGTCGCCGACTCGGGGCTCTACCGCAAGACCAAGGTGCGGGTCTCGACGATGAACGAGGAGCTCGTCGTCTGGACCTACGTCCTCGACGCCTACGAGGGCGGTCTCCCCTCCGCGTCGTACCTCGGCTTCCTCGCCAACGCGGCCGAGGCCGCGTCCGCCCCGGCCGACTACGTCGCCGCCATCCGGGCCCGCCCCTGCCGCTCCACCGGGTTGTAGCTAACCGTCCCCGCGGTGGGTGACGGCCTCGACGTTGTTGCCGTCAGGGTCGCGGACGAACCCGCCGTAGTAGCCGTCGTGGTACTCCGGCCACAGGCGCGGCTCGTGCAGCACCTCGGCCCCACGCGCCACAGCCGCGGCGACGAACGCCCGCACCGAGTCCGCGTCCGGGGCTGAGAACGCGATGTGGACCTCGCGGTTGGTGGGCAGGTCCTCATAGGACGAGAGCCAGAAGTCCGGCTTGTCGGTGCCGTACCCGATGGCGACGCCGAAGTCCATGAGCCGCCTGTGGCCGAGCACCTCGAGGACGCCGTCATAGAACGCCGCCGACCCGGCGAGGTCACTGCAGTTGATACCTAGGTGGTCGAGCATTCCCACATTCTGCTACGCCTCGGAGGCCCCGTGGAGAGCCGACGAACCCTGGCACGCCACCGCACCGTTCGAGGTGACCGTCGTGGTCGAGGACCTCCTCGACAAGTGAATTAGTGTCTCCGGGTGACCGACGAGACGCCGTACGACCTGGCGAAGCAGGCCGCCGCTCGACTTGTCGAGCTGACCGGCGTGGAGCGGCACGACGTGGCGATGGTGCTCGGCTCCGGCTGGCTCCCGGCGGTGGACACGCTCGGGCCGGCGCGCGCAGAGATCGACGCGACGGACCTGCCGGGCTTCGGCGAGGCGGCCGTGGTGGGCCACTCGGGCAAGATCCGCTCGCTCGACGTCGGCGGGGTCACGGCCCTGGCGTTCCTGAGCCGGACCCACTACTACGAGGGCAAGGGCGTCGAGGCCGTGGTGCACGGCGTGCGTACGGCGGCGGCTGCCGGGTGCCGGGTGATCGTGCTCACCAACGGCTGCGGCGGTCTCAAGGAGTCCTGGACCCCAGGCACCCCGGTGCTGATCAGCGACCACATCAACCTGACCGGCCGCTCCCCCATCGTCGGCGCCCGGTTCGTCGACCTGACCGACCTCTACAGCAGCCGCCTGCGCGCGCTGGCGCGTGAGATCGACCCGACCTTGGACGAGGGCGTCTACGTGCAGTTCCCTGGACCGCACTACGAGACCCCGGCCGAGGTCCGGATGGCGGGGGTGCTGGGTGGTCACCTGGTCGGGATGAGCACGACCCTCGAGGCGATCGCCGCGCGCGAGGCGGGCATGGAGGTCCTGGGCATCAGCCTGGTGACCAACCTGGCCGCCGGGATCAGCAGCGCGCCACTCGACCACGAGGAGGTCCTGGAGGCGGGTCGCTCGGCGGCGGCCCGGATGGGTGACCTGCTCGGCCGGCTCGTCCCCCTGCTCTGAGAGCGGAGGACGCGCCGACCGAAGAGGTGGCTAGGCCGTGACCTCGAGCGGCTTGGTCAGCTTGCTCTTGCCGTAGTTGGCGTCACCCACGAACCTCACGGTCAGCGTCCAGCCACCGGTGCCGAGCTCGGGCAGCTTCACCTTCGCCACACCGTCGACCAGCGTCGCCTGCACCTTCTCCTTGACGCCGTTGCGCTTCAGGACGAGCACGACCTTGCCGGAGGGGGCGGTGGCACCCGCGACACCGGCAGCAGACACCCGGAGCTTGCCGCGCTTGCCGCGCTTGTCGGCGCTCGGCTTCGTCAGGACCTTGGAGGCCAGCACCGGTGTGGCCTTGGTGACCGTGATCGCCCGAGTAGCGCTGGAGGGCGCGTGGGAGGCGCTGCCTGAGTAGCCGAACGCCGCGGTGTAGCTGCCGGCCGGCAACGCGCCCGGGATCATGAATGACACCGACCCGTTCGCGACCGTGGCCGTCTGTGAGGCGCCGACCCCGCTCAGCGTGACCGAGCCGGGCCCGGAGACCGCCGCGGTGACCGTGAGCGGAGCGCCGTACGACGTCGTCGCCGCACCGCCAGGGGTCACAGCCGACGGGGCGAGCAGTGTCGAGAAGTTGATACTGATCGGCGTCTCGGTGTCCTGGGTCGTGTTGGAGTGGGTGTGCGCCTGCCACGTGTAGACCGAGTACGTCTTGCTGGGGTCAAGGGCCGCCTTGGTAGCAGTCATCGACCTGGTGAAGGCACCGTCAACGATCGCGCCCGGTGCGATGTACGCCGAGACGGCGAACGCGGCCTGGCCGGCGGGCGTGGACACGTCCGGCAGGCCGCCCGACGGGGCGATGCCTGCATAGAGACCACTGTCGCCGGGGTTGGTGACCGCACGGAAGCCGGTGCCGGCGACGTTGACCGTCACCCCGCTCGTGGGGTTGGAGCTCGTGATCGACGCGTTGACGGCGGGCACAGCAGTCTGCGCCGAGAACGTCATGGGCGACGGCACCCGGTCGGCCGCCCCCGTGAACGTCGCCGCGTAGACCCAGGGGTCGATCCCGGTGTCACCGTCCAGGAAGTCGACGAAAGCGGGAGACCAGGCGCCATCGAGACCGGTCCATGTGGTCTGGGTGGCTGTGCCGGCGCGGTCGCCGGCCGTGTTGCCGCTCAGCACCACCATGTCGATCCGCGTCGCCGGCCGCAGGGGGGTCGTGTCGTCATAGGGGACGGGGTTGGTGCCCGGGGACCGTCCATAGGAGACGAGGGCGGTGACGGTCCCGTTGCCGCTGGTGTCGAGCGAAACCTCAGGGTCGGCGATCTTGAGCCAGGCACCACTGGTCGGCGCGTAGTTGACCGAGGTGCCGTCCAGCTGGAGCGTGGCGCTCAGGTTGGCCGCCACCGCACCGCTGGCGGTCCCAAACGTGGAGATCCGAGTGGCCGCGTCGAAGGTCGCCGGCGCGACGTACGACTCCGGCCGCGGGTTGGGCCGGCCAGGGTTGGCCGAGTTGATGTACGTCGAGATTCCCCAGCTGAGGGTGCCGGTGGACACGGTTCCGGTCGTGGCGGCCGCGGCCGGCTGGGCCGGCATCGCGGCGAGCAGACCGCCGACGAGGGCGGCGGTCGCCGACAGGGCGTGCCGTCGGCGACTCGGGAGGACGAGCGTGGACATGAGTGGTTCCTTTCTCAGGCGACGCGGGCGCGTCACATTCAGGTGGAGGTGGTGACAGGGCGGCCGCCCGAGCGGCTGGGGGGTACCAGGAGGACCAGCGCCGCGACGAGCAGCAGCGCTCCACCGACCCACCAGAGCCGGGTGTTGCCGGCGGTGGTGACCGGAGCAGCGGGCGCAGCCGAGGTCAGGCCTACCTCGGTCGCGGGGCGGGGCAGCAGCACGGCGGTGTCGTCGACGACAGGCGCGGCACCGGTCGGCACCGCCTCCACCGGGGCCACCACGACCGGCTCGGCGGTGACGGGCTGGGACGACGGGTCGGGGGTCGCGCTCGGTGGAGGCACGGCGCTCGGCTCGCTCACCTCCGGGTCGGCGTCCGTGGCGGTGGGAGCGGCGGAAGGAGGAGGCGTGACCACGGGCGCGGCCTCGTCATAGGACACCGACAGCGGCAGGGCCGGCTTGAACGGGTCGGTCGCGGCGCCGCTTGAGTACCAGAAGGCGGCGCTGCCGAGCTGGTCGAGGTAGGTCACATAGGACTGCGGGAAGGCGCCGGCATCGGCGCCGGTGGTGACCTGTGGGACCCCGGTCACCGTGACCCCGGCGTACGCCGGGGTCACCACGAAGCCGAGGGAGCCGGACACGTCGACCGCCGTCAGGTCGGCGATCGTGACCCGCTGCGCCGCGACCTCCTCCCAGACACCCTGGTCGCTCTGCGAGGACCGATATCCGTGCAGGAGGGCGGTGACCGTGCCCCGGCCACCCGCGACCTGGAGGACCGGGTCGGAGACGTGGAAGAATGACATCCCGGAGTAGTAGAGGACCGTCACGTCGGCGTCCCACGCGATCGTGGCCGTGCCTGCCGCCGCGTCGACCGTGCCGGTGCCGCCGCTCATCACGAACGTGTGGTCGCTGAAGCGACCCTCGGTCGGTGAGGTGAGCACCGCACCCGAGCTGTCGGTCCGCAGCCCAGCCCAGGTGGCGGGCTGCCACGCCGAGCCGTTCCACTTCTCGATCCGGGTCGCGCCGGTGGTCTGCTGCCACTGGCCCTCGCTGATGGTCAGGCCGCCCTGTCCCGGGTCGGGCAGCAGACCGGCGGAGAAGAAGTTGTAGGTCTGTGGTGCGAACGCCTTGTTGTTGGACTCGTTGTTGACGCCCCACCGCAGGACCGCGTGGGCGATGGGCACCGATGCCGCGGTCGGGCTCGGCGACGGTGACTCGCTGGGTGACTCGCTGGGTGACTCGCTGGGGGTCTCCGAGGGACTCTCGGTCGGGTTCTCGGTCGGCTCTGCCGCGGCGGCACCGGCGATCATCAGGACCGACAGCACGCAGGCGACCAGCCCGAGCGCGACGAGGCGATTCCGCTCAGCCATGGCGACCTCGGCGCCGCGCGAGGACCAGGCGGCCGACCGCCAGGAGCAGTAGGAGTGTTGCCCCGGCCACGAACAGCTGGGCGGCCCGGTCGGAGGGGTCCTCGGCCGCGGCCGGTGTCGTCGTGGGTGCCTCGGTGGCCGCCTCGGCCGCGGACACCCCGAAGCTCACGCTGGGAGCGCCGTCCACGCCGAACAGGCGCAGCTCGTGGGTGCCCGCCTCGAGGTCCGCTGGCAGGGTGATGACTCCGGCCAGCCGGCCGTCGTCGCCGACGAGGAACGGTCCGGCACCCGCGATCCCGTCGTCCAGCACGCTGGTCACCTGGGCGCCGGCCGGCAGACCGGAGGCGGAGAACGAGAGGACGTGTCCCGCTCTGGCAGCACCCCGGTCGACGGTGAGCGTCGTCGCGACGGCCGGTCCGTTGTCGGCGGGCGTCTGGTCGGTGGCGGGCGGGGTCGCCGTCTCGGGGGTCGGCGCCTCCTGGGTGACCTCCTGGGCGGGCGCGGAGGGCTTCTCCCCCGCGGCTGACACGTTCTCGACGCGCACCGGGGTGAAACTCTCGTTGCGCGCGTTGGTGACCCCGTGCGCGCCGACGGTGACGATCCCGCAGGTCACCCTGCGGCAGTCGATGGCGCGCGAGCCGCCCTCGCGGTCATAGGCCTCGAAGACCGCGCCCGGGACCCGGATGGTCGTCGACCAGCTCCCGTCGGCCTTGATCGTGCCGCCGTTGGCCGATCCGGCGGTGTCCGAGCCCGGGAACGCGACGAACCGTGAGTAGCCCTGGTTGGCGGCGTTCTCGGCGTCGGGGACATAGAAGTAGTCGACCCCGGTCTGACCTCCCTGGCTCGGCCTCCAGCCAGCGCGCACGGTGCCGAAGAAGACATAGATGCCGCCGTGCCCGCCCTGGATCGACTGGAAGCCGCGGCCGCGCAGGGTGAGGTCGGTGAGGTACGTCGGGTCGACGGCGGCGTTGCCCGACTCGTTGCCGACCTCGACGCGGGGCTCCGCGGATGCCGGGGACGACACCGCGAGCACGGCGAGGACGGTCGCGATCAGGAGACGCACGTGTCGGCCTCCGCTCCGGCACGCGCGCGGACGGGCAGGACGACCAGTGATCCGGCGACCCGGGTCACCGACACGGGGTGCTCGTAGACGTCTCCGAGGAGCTCTGCGGTGAGGACCTCCTCGGGGGTGCCGTCGGCTGCGACCCGACCGCCGGCCAGCAGGCAGACCCGATCGGCGTACGCCGCGGCGAGAGACAGGTCGTGGAGGACGAGGACGACCGCGGACCCGGCCCGGGCCGTCGCCCGCGCGATCCCGAGCAGGGCCTCCTGGTGCCGGATGTCAAGAGCGGCCGTGGGTTCGTCGAGCAGCAGGACCGGCGCCTCCTGGGCCAGGATCCGGGCGAACGAGACCCGCCCCTGCTCCCCGCCCGACAGAGTGGGGAAGACCCGCTGCGCGAAGGCGTCCACGTCGGTGAGCGCCATCGCCCGGTCGACGATCTCGTCGTCGTGCACGGCCTGCTGGGTGCGGTGCCACGGCGAGCGACCCATGCGTACGACGTCGGCGACCCGGAAGCCGAAGGACAGGCCCTGGTGTTGGAGGAGCACGGCCCGGCGCCGCGCCAGCGCGGTCGCGCCGACGCCCGCGATCCGCTCACCGTCGAGGGTGACCTCTCCGCGGCTGGGGACCACGTCGCCCGCGAGCACGCCGAGCAGGGTGGACTTGCCGGCGCCGTTGGGACCGACCAGCGCGACCGTCTCGCCGGGGCGGACAGCGAAGTCGACCGCGTCGAGGACCTGGTCGTCACCCAGCGTCACGGAGACCCCGACCGCGCGGAGCTGGGAGGTGCTCATGCCCAGCCCCCGGCGGTGCTGCGGGCTCGGCGGATCAGCCAGAAGAAGAACGGTCCGCCGACCAGTGCGGTGAGCATGCCGAGCGGCAGGTCGGCGTAGGCGACCGCGGTCCGCGCCCACAGGTCCGCGAGCACGAGCAGGACGGCTCCGCCGAGGGCACTGGCGGGCACGAGCAGCCGGTGGCCCGGTCCGGCGATGAGCCGGATGAGGTGCGGGACGACCAGGCCGACGAACGCGATGATGCCGCTGAAGGCGACGGCCGCCGCGGTGAGCAGCGCCACCACGACGATGACCCGGATCCGCAGACGTTCGACGTCGACACCGACGTGCCGGGCCGCCCGGTCTCCGAGCGACAGCAGATCCAGCTGGCGCGACATCAGCAGGGCCGCGACCAGTGCGACCGCGGCCAGGGGCGCGCTGACGGCGACGTAGGCCCAGCGCGAGCCGTTGAGGCTGCCGAGCGTCCAGAAGATGATCTCCTCGCGGGCCTGTTGGTCCCCGACGAACAGCAGGAAGGCCAGGCCGGCGCTGGTCATCGCATTGAGGGCGACCCCGGTCAGGACCAGCGTGACGACCTCGGTGCGCCCGCCGTCGCGGGCGGTCGCGTAGACGAGCAGGGTGGTCAGCAGGCCCCCGGCGAACGCGGCGAGCGCGACCGTCCAGGTGCCGGCGAAGCTCCAGCCGGTGACGATGATCGTCGCGGCCGCCAGCGCCGCACCGGACGAGACCCCCACGACCCCGGGCTCGGCGAGCGGGTTGCCGAACACGCCCTGCATCAGCGCGCCCGCCGTGGCGAGCGCGGCACCGGCGACTGCCGCCATCGCGACGCGCGGCAGGCGGACGTTCCAGAGGGTGGTCTCGCCCTGCGGGTGGGTGGGCATCGGCCCCACGTCCAGTCCGATCCGGTGCAGCAGCGAGCCCATGACCTCGGCCGGCGCGATGTCGAGCTGGCCGTGGCCGGCGGCCAGCACCACCGCGACGAGGAGTGCTCCGGTCAGCCCGCCCAGCAGGCCGATCCGAGTCGCAGCGGTCAGCGTCACGAGTCGGCCTCCGGGGCATAGATGGCGACGGCCAACGCGTCGAGCACTCCGGCCGTCGTCGGGCCGAAGCCGAGGACCTGGGAGTCGTCCATGTCGACGAAGCGGCGGTTCTGGCCCGCCGGTGTGGTCGCCAGGGCCGGAAGCCGCGCGAGCAGACCGTCGACTCCGCCTGCCGACTCGAGGCCCTTGGTCATCAGGAGGACGAGCTCGGGCGCTGCGGCGATCAGGCCCTCGTCGGTGACCGGGCGCATGCCGTCCCAGCCGATCTCCTCGGCGACGTCGTAGCCGCCGACGCCCTTGATGAGCTCGTCGGCCCCGGAGCCCTCCCCGAACATGTAGTAGACGCCCGACTGCCCGCGGACATAGAGGAACACGGTGCGCAGCCGGTCGTTCCTGTCGGCCGGGGCCACAGCGTCGACCAGGGCACGGACGTCGTCGACCTGCGTCTCGATCCGCTCGGCGAGTCGTCGACCGGCGTCGCTGACACCGAGCGCGTCGGCGACCTGCCGGGTCAGCGAGCCGAGGTTGTTCAGGCCGCGGTGCGCGTCCATCACCATCACCGGGATGCCGGCGTCCCGCATCTGGAGGATCACGTCCCAGGGACCCAGCGAGGTGTCGGTGAGGATGACGGTCGGGTCGAGCTCGAGGATCGCCTCGGCGGACAGGTCGTGCCCGGCCGGTGTGACCAGGGGAAGGTCCGCTGCCTCCGCGAACTGCGTCGAGGTGTCCCGGCCCACGACCTGGTCACCCAGGCCCAGCTCGAAGACGGTGCGCGACAGGGTCCCGTGGACGTCGAGCGCCAGGATCCGGCTCGTGTCGGTGACGGTCACCTTGGTCCCCTGGACGTCGGTGACGGTCACCGGGAGCTGCTGGGGAGTGCCGCCGACCGGGTCGACCGGTGCGGCCGCGAGCACGGCCGTGCTCGGACCGGACCAGCTGCGGGGGTCGGCCAGGGGCTCGACGTCGGCGATCGTGCGAGCTGCGCCGGAGGGTGCCGGCTCGGCCGCGCGGTCCGAGGGTCCCTCGATGCCGCAACCAGCACTCAAGCCCACCAGCACGGCCACCAGCGCGGCCAACGCATTCACCCTCGACACGGATTTAGGCTAGCCTACGCTGAGTTAGGCAAGGCTAACCACTAGTGAGGACTCCGTATGACCGCTGTGGTATCCCAGATCGACGTCCCACTCTCGGCTGCCATGCGCACCGGCTCGCAGGTCGAGCACGAGGCGGCCGAGGGTTCTGAGTTCATGACCGAGCTCCTCGCCGGCCGGATCAACGAGCTCGGCTACGCGACCTATCTCCTCCGGCTCCGCCAGGTGTACGCCGCCCTCGAGTCGGTCCCGGCCCTGATGGTCAAGGACCCGTTCGTCGCCGCGGTTCACGACCGGGCACTCGAACGGCTCGAGGCCATCGACTCCGACCTCGACGTGTGGGCGCCGGGCGAGACGCTGCCGGCGCACTCAGCCGCCGCCTCGGCCTACACCGACCGCATCCTCGACACCCGCGAGTGGGGCGGCCTGTACGCCGCGCACCACTACACGCGCTACCTCGGCGACCTCTCCGGCGGCCAGGCGATCGGCCGGATCCTCGACCGGGAGTTCTCGCTCGGCGGTCGGGGCATCGCGTTCTACGACTTCGCCCCCGTCGGCAAGCCCAAGCCCTACAAGGACGGCTACCGGGCGCGCCTCGACGCGCTCGAGACGAGCGACGTGCAGAAGGCCCGGATCCTCGAGGAGGTGAAGGTAGCGTTCGGCCTGAACCAGGCGCTCTTCGCCGAGCTGGGACAGGAGATCGATGCCTTCCGTCGCCCCCGGGCCGACTCCGACTGACCGGTCGCACCCGTGAGGGTGCTCGTGACCGGCGCCGCCGGCGCCATCGGCCAGGTCCTGACCGTGGGCCTGGCGGACCGCGGACACGAGATCGTCGCCCTCGACCGGGTGCCGGCTCCAGAGGGCACGTCCTTCCCCTGGCACACCGGCGACTGCGCGGACTCCGACGCGGTCGCGGCCGTCTTTGCGACCCAGTCGGCTCACGGGGAGCCGCTCGACGCCGTCGTCCACCTCGCCGGGCACCCCGACGAGGCCTCACTCCCCGACTCGATCCTCTCCCACACGGTCACGACGGCAGCGCTGCTCGATGCGATGGTCGAGCACGGGGTCCGCCGCTTCGTCTATGCCGGCTCCAACCACGCGGTCGGGCGCACACCCCGGCCGGTGGACGGTGTCCTCACCACCGACCACCGCCCGCGGCCGGACACGTTCTATGGCGTCGGCAAGGTCGCCGCGGAGGCGATCATGAGCCTCTACGCCGACCGCTACGGACTGGACGCCGTCTCCTGCCGGATCGGCTCGTTCCAGTCGCAGCCGCAGAGCCTGCGCCAGCTGTCGACCTGGCTCTCGCACGACGACTGCGTGCTGATGGTCGAGGCGTCCCTGACCGCGCCGGCGCCTGGCTACGCGGTGCTCTACGGCATCTCGGCCAACACCCGCGGCTGGTGGGACCTGGGTCCGGGACGTGCCCTCGGCTATGAGCCTGCGGACGACGCGGAGGCCTTTGCCTCGACGATCGCCTCGCGCTCGGAGGACGAGGCCGAGGCGGCGTACGTGGGCGGGCCGTTCGTCTCGGAGTCGTTCTTCCGCCCTGCGCTCGACCGCTCATAGACGAGCACGGCCAGCCCGACCCCGACGAGCACGAGCGCCCCGCCGATGATCAGGGTGTAGCGGGCGCCGAGCTCCTCGCCGATCAGGCCGATGAGCGGCGCCCCCAGCGGCGTCCCGCCCATCACAACGGTCATGTAGAGCGCCATCACCCGGCCGCGGTAGGCGGGGTCCGACGTCATCTGCATGGTCGCGTTGGACGAGTTGAGCAGCGTGATCACGAAGATCCCGATGATCGGCGCGAACAGCGCGAACGTGAGGAAGCTCGGCAGCAGGCCGGCGATGATCTCCGCGATGCCGAACCCGGTGGCCGCGAACAGCAGGAGCCGCAGCCGGATGTGCGGGCGACGGGCCGCCAGCAGGGCACCGGCCAACGAGCCGACCGCGACGGCCGAGCCGAGGATGCCGAACTCGCCGGCACCCTTGTCGAAGACCTGGGTCGCCATCAGGGCGGAGGTGATCTGGAAGTTCATGCCGAACGTGCCCGCGAAGAACACGAGCACCAACACCATCAGCATCGTCGGCTGCGAGCGCACGTAGCGGACGCCGCCGAGCAACATTCCTGGCGTGCGTGCCTGGATCTCCGTCGGGCGGAGGAGCGACTCGTCCATGCGGCGGAGCTGCCAGATCACCGCGAAGTAGGACAGCCCGTTGAGCAGAATCACCCAGCCCGCCGCCCGTGCGCCGCTGCCGAGCAGAGCGATGAGCAGCCCGGCTGAGGCCGGACCGAGGAGCCGGGCAAGGTTGAACGCCGCGGCGTTGAGCCCGACCGCGTTGGTCAGGTCCTCCCGGTCGACCATCTCGGAGGTGAAGCTCTGCCGCGCGGGCCCGTCGAAGGCCGCGCCGATGCCGAACACGAACGCGAGCACATAGACCATCCACACCTGCGCGTGACCCGATACCGCCAGTGCGCCGAGGGCCAAGGACGACGCCGCCATGCTCAGCTGCGTGAGCTGCAGCAGCGCACGCTTGGGGAACCGGTCCGCGATCACCCCGGCGTACGGCGAGAGCAGCAGGATCGGCAGGAACTGCAGCCCCGTCGTGATGCCGAGCTCGGAACCACCCGTGCCGGGCAGGCTGAGGACCAGCCAGTCTTGGGCGACCCGCTGCATCCAGGTGCCGGTGTTGGAGACGACGCTCCCGGCGAAGTAGAGGCGGAAGTTCGAGCTGCGTTCGAGGGCTCGGAAGGTGTGTGACATCGGGCGTGGCTCAGGCCTCCTCGGCGAGGCGTTGGAGCAGGGGCGCCGCCGCGCGGAGCACGTCGCGCTCCTCGGCGCTCAGGTCGCGCAGTCGGCGCGAGAGCCACTCGTCACGCCGTCGCCGGTCGGCGATGAGCTGGTCGCGGCCCTGCGCGGTCAGGTGCACGAGCACGACCCGACCGTCCGTCTCGTGCGATCTCCGCTCGACGTATCCGTCGGACTCGAGCGAGTTGACGTGGCGCGTCATGCTCGGCGGCTGCACCCGCTCGTGGGCGGCCAGCTCACCAACGGTCAGGTCGCCCAGCCGGTAGAGCTGACCGAGCACGCACATGGAGGCGATGCTCAGCTCGTTGCTGGGGTCGCGTTCGTTGGTCAGCCTGCGGCGGAGCCGCATCACGGACTGGCGCAGCTCGGCGGCGAGACCGGTGTCGGTCCGTGCTACTCGCTCGACGGTGGGCATGTTCTTAGCCTAACTCATTACTGTTGCTAACTAAAAGGCGGGCGAGGCGGCCCGCCAGGGCTGGTGTGCGTTCTGTGGCAACCTGCGGTGGTGAACCTGCCTCGCGCCGACGTCGACCCCGATGGCCTGCTGGAGTACTCGGTCGTCTTCACCGACCGGTCCCTGAACCACATGTCCCGACGCTTCGTCGGGGTCATGCAGGAGGTCCTCGGGACCCTCACCACGACGTACGCCGCATCGACGGCCGCGGTCGTGCCTGGCGGCGGCACCTATGCCATGGAGGCCGTCGCGCGTCAACTGGCCACCGGGCGACGCTGCCTGGTGGTCCGCAACGGGCTGTTCTCGTACCGCTGGTCGCAGATCCTCGACGCCGGGTCGGTGGCCGCGTCCACCGAGGTCCTGATGGCGCGGCCGATCTCCGACGCCCACCAGGCCCCGTGGACCCCGGCTCCCGTCGAGGAGGTGGTCGCGGCGATCGAGCGCGGTCGTCCCGAGGTCGTCTTCGCTCCGCACGTCGAGACCTCGGCCGGCCTGGTGCTGCCCGACGACTACGTCCGGGCTGTCGCCATGGCGACGCACGCCGTCGGCGGTCTGTTCGTCCTCGACTGCATCGCCTCAGGCGCGCTGTGGGTCGACATGTCCGACCTCGGCGTCGACGTCCTGCTCAGCGCCCCGCAGAAGGGTTGGAGTGGTACGCCGTGCGCCGGCTACGTGATGCTCGGCGAGGCCGCGCGATCCCGGGTGATGGCGACGACGTCGACCAGCTTTGCGGTCGACCTGCAGAAGTGGCTGACCATCAGCGAGGCCTACCTCCAGGGGCAGACGCCGTACCACGCCACGATGCCCACGGACGGGCTCACGCACAACGTCGCGCTCATGCGGGACAGCGTCGGCCTCGGGCTCGAGACCCTGCGTCAGGCCCAGGTCTACCTCGGCACGAAGGTGCGGTCTGCGCTGGCCGAGCGCGGGTTCGCCTCGGTCGCCGCGTCCGAGTTCGCCGCACCCAGCGTCGTGGTCTCGTTCACCGACGACCCGGAGATCAAGACCGGGGCCAGGTTCAAGGCGGGCGGCATGCAGGTCGCCGCCGGCGTTCCCCTGATGTGCGGCGAGGCCGACGACTTCTCGACGTTCCGGGTCGGGCTGTTCGGACTCGACAAGCTCACGGACGTCGACGGCACCGCGCAGCGGCTTCGAGACCACCTCGACACTCTGGAGTGACCGAGCCAGGCATGTGAAGGTGTGCGCGGCCGGCGGCACGGCGTCGGCCGCCGTCCATGCCTGCGCCGACGACTCGAGCACCGCCCGCGTCATGAAGGGCGTCACGGCCAAAGAGCCGGCCCTCTACGCCGTCAAGGACGCGAAGAAGTGCGGCGTCATCAAGGACCTCAAGACCTTGCCTCCAGGGTCGGTGACCATCCGCACCGTGTTCCACGTCATCACCGCGACCACCCCCTCCCCTGCCCGCGAGGCCGAGCTACGGACGATGGTGGCCGCTCAGCTGGACGTGCTCAACGTGGCGTACTCCGGTGGGACCGCGTCCGACGTGCCCTCGTTCAACTCACCGTTCCGGTTCACGCTCGCCCCCAGCGACGTCAACCTGGTGACTAACCCGACCTGGGCCACGGTCGCCCCGGGCAAGGTCCAGAAGGACATGAAGGCGGCCCTGCGCGAGGGCGACTCGCAGACCCTCAACGTCTACACCGGCGACATCGGCGGCGGCCTGCTCGAGTGGGCCTACTTCCCGAAGGACTACAACAACGGCCGTGACGTCTTCGACGGAGTGGTGATCCTGGACGAGTCGATGCCCGGAGGCGACGCCGCTCCTTAGAACGAGGGCGACACCCTGACGCACGAGGTCGGGCACTGGCTGATGCTCGAGCACACCTTCGCCGGCGCCTGCTCAGCGAGTGGAGACGGTGTCGCGGACACCCCGCGCGAGGCCTACCCGCAGTTCGAGTGCCCCACCGGTGCCGACTCGTGCCCGGCCCCCGGCCTGGACCCCATCCGCAACTTCATGGACTACACCGACGACTTCTGCATGGATCACTTCACTCCGGGGGAGGTCGACCGGATGAGTGATGCCTGGCAGGCGTTCCGCGCCGGCCAACGGCTGACCTCCACTGGACGTCGGGCGGCGTCCCAGTCGAGGTCGGTCCCGGGCAGGGGTCGGGCAGGGGTCGGGCGGGGGTCGGGTAGGGGGAGCATGGGGGTGCCACCCGATGCGCCGAACGGTGCCTTGCCGCGAGGTTTGGCCCATGATCACCGTTGATTCACTGACCCGGAGGTACGCCGGCTTCACCGCCGTCGACAACGTCTCCTTCACCGCCCGGCCGGGCCACGTGACCGGGTTCCTCGGTCCGAACGGCGCTGGCAAGTCCACCACGATGCGCGTCATGGTCGGTCTCACCGCCCCGACGTCCGGCTCGGCAACCATCGACGGAGTCCGGTTCGCCGACCTGCCGAACCCCGGCCTCGAGGTCGGCGTCCTCCTCGACGCCTCCGCCCAGCACGCGGGCCGCACCGGCCGCGAGATCCTCATCGTCGCCGCCGACACGATGGGCCTGCCCCGCAAGCGCGTCGACGAGATGCTCGAGCTGGTCAGCCTGACCCCGGCCGAGGCCAAGCGCCGCGTGCGCAACTACTCACTCGGCATGCGCCAGCGCCTCGGCATCGCCACCGCGCTGCTGGGCGACCCGCGAGTGCTGATTCTTGACGAGCCTGCCAACGGTCTCGACCCGGCCGGCATCCGCTGGATGCGCGACCTGCTGCGGGGCTACGCCAACAAGGGCGGAACCGTGCTGCTGTCCTCGCACCTCCTGCACGAGATCGAGGTCATCGCCGATGATCTCGTCGTCATCGGCAACGGCAGGATCGTCGCCTCCGGCACCAAGGAGGAGCTGCTCGCAGCCGCCGGCACCCTCGCCCGCTCCACGTCGCCGCGCGACCTCGCGCACGCGCTCGAGCACGCCGGGATCCCCAGCACGCTCGCGGGTGACGGCTCGGTCCGTACCGACGCCGATCCCGCCCGGGTGGGGGTGGTGGCTCTGGCCGCCGGCATTGCCCTCACCGAGCTCCGCTCCGCCGAAGGAGCGGGCCTCGAAGACATGTTCCTGTCGCTCACTGCCGACACCCAACGCGAAGGAGTTGCGGCATGACCGCCACGACCATCTCCCCCGACACGACGGCGGCCGTCCCGGTTCGCCAAGCGGTCCGCACGATACCCACAGCTCGCCTGGTCAAGAGCGAGCTCCGCAAGATGTTCAACACCCGATCGGGCTTCTGGATGCTGATCAGCATCGGCGTCCTGTCGGTCCTGGCCACCTGCGCGGTCATCATCTTCGCCCCCGACGACGAGGTCACTTACGAGAGCTTCGCGACCGCGATCGGCTTCCCGATGTCGGTGATCCTGCCGATGATCGCGATCCTCGGCGTCACCAGCGAGTGGAGCCAGCGCTCTGGGCTCACGACGTTCACCCTGGTGCCCAGCCGCGGCCGCGTGATCGGGGCCAAGGCGATCGCGACCTTCCTGGTCGGCGTGGTCTCGATGGCCGTCGCCTTCGCAGTCGGTGCCCTGGGCAACCTGGCTGGTTCCGCGCTCGCGGGCGTCGACACGGCCTGGAACATCTCACTCTCGACCGCGCCGCAGATCGTGCTCGGCAACCTCGTCGGTATGGCGATCGGCTTCACGCTCGGCGTCGTACTGCGCAACTCTGCGGCCGCGATCGTCGGCTACTTCGTCGTGTCCCTCGTCCTGCCGGGCATCCTCGTCCTGCTCGCCCAGGTGCGTGACTGGTTCAGTGACCTGCAGCCGTGGATCGACTGGAACTACACGCAGGTCGCACTGTTCGAGGGCAGCACGGACACGGCCCGGGAATGGGCCATGCTCGGCTCGACCACCACGATCTGGATCGTGCTGCCGCTGGTCTTCGGGCTGCTGTTCCTGCGCCGCTCCGAGGTGAAGTAGGCCCCGGGCCCGGCGAGCTGCAGGGAGCCAGAGGACTAGCGTGCGCAACGGTCGTACTCCTCGTTCCGAAAGGTTGGTCATGTCTCCCTCCACGACCGCGCGCTGGCGCGGGAACCTCAGCCTCGTCCTCTCCTGCTTGGCCCTGGCGGTCGCGCTTTCGGGCACGGCGTACGCCGTCGGTTTGGCGCCCGGCTCGGTCGGCACCAACGAGCTTGCCAAGGGGGCGGTGACGGCCAAGACGATCCACAAGAGGGCCGTCACGGCGCCGAAGATCAAGCCGGGCGCCGTGCGGGCGGCCGCCCTCGCCGACGGCTCGGTGGGGGCGTCGAAGTTGGTGGACGGATCGGTAGGCGCCTTGAAACTGGCGGACGCCGCGGTCGGGACAGCCTCGATCGCCGACCGCAGCATCCGGCTGCGCGACCTCGGCGGGGGGCAAGTCAGCCAGACCGCGACCGTCAACTCGCAGATCAACATCGCAGCAGGCGATTGCGCGAGCGTCCGATTCGGTCTGTCCAACCCGACGCCCGCGGGGCTCCTCGGATCCATGGTCCTCGGCACCATCACGACCAGCACCGGGGGGGCCGTGGTCAGCAACACCGGGTTCGTCGTCCCGACGCTTGTCACCGAGACCAACCAGGGCGGCGCACAGCTCCACCTCGGCGTGTGCGCAGGCGCCGCGGCACAGACCATCCCTGCCGGGTCGATCGTGACCTATTCCGTGATCGCCCCCTAAGCGGCGGTGAGACGCACCCCGTGCCTCCGGCTTGGCACTGCGGGGTCGAACCATCTCCTAGGGTGCCGGTATGGCTGCCCCGGTCGACACCGACACCCTCCTCGCGGAGGCCCGAGCGTGGATCGCGGAC
This sequence comes from uncultured Actinomycetota bacterium, assembly GCA_963802315.1. Classification (GTDB taxonomy): domain Bacteria; phylum Actinomycetota; class Actinomycetes; order Propionibacteriales; family Nocardioidaceae; genus Nocardioides. The sequence continues at coordinate 2,144,899 of CAWDIF010000001.1, read as the reverse complement.
GACCCGGACGACGGGACCCGCGCCGAGCTCGAGCAGGTGGTCGCGGCCGTCGAGGGCGGGGACGAGGCGGCCCGAGCGGACCTCGCGGACCGGTTCGACGGCACCCTGGAGTTCGGCACCGCGGGGCTGCGGGGGGCGGTGGCCGCGGGGCCCAACCGGATGAACCGGGCGGTCGTCAGTCGGGCCGCCGCCGGGCTGGCGACGTACCTGAAGGACACCGGCGCGACAGGGCCCGTGGTGGTGGGTCGCGACGCCCGCCACGGGAGCGACGACTTCGCCCGCGACACCGCGGAGATCCTGACCGGCGTGGGGATCCCGGTGCGGATCCTCCCCCGGCCACTGCCGACACCGGTGCTGGCCTATGCGATCCGTGAGCTCGGCTGCGCGGCCGGGGTGATGGTCACCGCGAGCCACAACCCACCGGCGGACAACGGCTACAAGGTCTATCTCGGGGACGGGAGCCAGATCGTGCCGCCCGCCGACGCGGAGATCGCGCACCGGATCGCCGAGGTCGCGTCGGTCCTCGACCTGGCCCGTGGCACCGGTGCGCGAACCCTCGGCGAGGACATCGTGGACCACTACCTCGACGACGTCGCGGCGCTGGCGCAGGACGGGCCCCGGGACCTCTCGATCGTCTACACGCCGCTGCACGGGGTCGGCGGCACCTCCGTGGCCCAGGTCCTGGAGACCGCTGGGTTCGCGACGCCGCGGATCGTCAGCGAGCAGGAGCACCCTGACCCCGACTTCCCGACGGTCCCCTTCCCCAACCCGGAGGAGGCGGGCGCGATGGACCTGGCGATGGCCCTGGCCGAGTCGAGCGGGGCCGACATCGTCGTGGCCAACGACCCCGATGCCGACCGCTGTGCGGCCGCCGTGCCGTCACCGCACGGCTGGCGGATGCTCCGCGGGGACGAGGTCGGCGCTCTGCTCGGCCACCACCTCCTCCGGCGCGGGCGCACCGGCACCTTCGCCACCACCATCGTGTCCTCGACGCTGCTCGGGGCGATGGCCCGGGCGGCCGGGCGGCCATACGCCGAGACGCTGACCGGCTTCAAGTGGATCGGTCGCGTCGAGGACCTCGCCTTCGGCTACGAGGAGGCGCTGGGCTACTGCTGCGACCCCGACCACGTGAAGGACAAGGACGGGATCTCCGCGCTCCTGCTGCTGTGTGAGCTGGCGGCCGAGTGCAAGGCCGAGGGACGGGGGCTCGTCGACGTCCTCGACGACCTGGCGGTCACGCACGGCCTGCACGCCACCGACCAGCTCTCGGTCCGGGTCTCGGAGCTGTCGCAGATCACCGGTGCGATGGCCCGTCTGCGGTCCGAGACCCCGACGGCGCTGGGCGGCTTCGACGTCGAGGGTGTGGACGACCTCGCCCTGGGCAGTCTCGAGACCACCGGCCTGCCACCCACCGAAGGGCTGCGCTTCCGGCTGGCCGAGGGCGGCCGGGTCGTCGTACGTCCGAGCGGAACCGAGCCCAAGCTCAAGTGCTACCTCGAGGTCGTCGTGCCCGTGGACTCGGAGTCCGGAGTCGACGCCGCGCGCATCTCGTCCGCGGGCCGCCTGGACGCAGTCAAGCACGACGTCCGGGTCGCGCTGGGTCTCTAGTTCAGACCAACAGCGTCACGACGCACAGAGCAGCCGTCAGGGCGAGCGCGCCGATCTCGGGCCACGCAGGCTCACGGCGAACGCCGCGGGCCAGGGCCTGCGCCTCCTCGGAGTCGGTGCGGACCCCGTGGCGCTGATGGGCGTCCGCGATCAGCTCGCGGATTCGCTGCTCCACATGGTCGACGTAGTCGACCTCCGTGACCGGGCGCTCGGGGTCGGGCTTGCCGAACTCGTCGGGGACAACGTCATCCAGGCGCGGCCCGATGAGCTGGTTGGGCTTGGGTGCCCTCATCACCGTGCGCAGCTTGCGTCCGACGGCAGGGCTCACGAACCTCTTGTCACCCACCCGCAGCGCGAGCACCTGACGCACGACCATCTCGTCGACCGCAGCCAGCGGCACGTGCACCGTCTCGAGCATGTTGCACAGGATCAGGGTCTCGCGGGTCGCCGACACCCGTGGTCGGAGCAGCGCCGCCCACACCGCGACACCCACGAACAGGGCCAGTGCGGCGACCGAGGCGGACACGTCGTCGCGGTTCAGCGCCCACGTGACCACGACCGTCATCGCGAGGAGCACGCCCCACACCCCGATGACCCGGCCACCCGCCGGGCGGAAGTGCTCGACGGCGTCGTCGGGGCATTCGTCGGGCACGCCAGCCAGCCTATGCTGGCTCGATGAGCACCCCCACGCTCGCGACGGCACCGCACACCCACGACCTGTCGGACGTCAGTTCGTCCGACGCCACGCTCCGCCGCTTCCTCGAGGGACTGCCCGGGGTCGACCAGGTCGGGGCCGAAGCACGCGCCGCAAGCCTCAGCACCCGGTCGATCAAGACGACCGCCAAGGCCTACGCCATCGACCTGGCGATCCGGATGGTCGATCTCACCACGCTCGAGGGCCAGGACACCCCCGGCAAGGTGCGGACCCTGTGCGCGAAGGCGATCCGACCCGACCCGACCGACCCCACCTGCCCGTCGACCGCGGCCATCTGCGTATATCCGGACATGGTCGCGACGGCGAAGATCGCTCTCGGTGGCAGCGGCGTCCACATCGCGGCCGTCGCGACGGCCTTCCCCAGCGGACGCGCCGCGATGGACATCAAGCTCGCCGACACCCGCGACGCGGTGGAGGCCGGTGCCGACGAGATCGACATGGTCATCGACCGGGGTGCGTTCCTGACCGGTCGCTATCTCCAGGTGTTCGACGAGATCACCGCCGTGCGCGAAGCGTGCGCCCGGCCGGACGGGTCCGCCGCGCACCTCAAGGTGATCATGGAGACCGGCGAGCTCCAGACCTACGAGAACGTCCGCAAGGCCTCCTGGCTCTCGATGCTGGCGGGCGGCCACTTCATCAAGACCTCGACGGGCAAGGTGCAGCCGGCCGCGACGCTGCCCGTCACGCTGATCATGCTCGAGGCGGTGCGCGACTTCCGGGAGGCAACCGGGCAGATGGTCGGCGTGAAGCCTGCGGGTGGCATCAAGACGACCAAGGACGCGATCAAGTACCTCGTCACGGTCAACGAGATCGCCGGCCAGGACTGGCTGGACCCCGACTGGTTCCGTTTCGGGGCCTCCACGCTGCTCAACGACCTGCTCATGCAACGCAGCAAGCTGGCCACCGGTCACTACAGCGGCCCCGACTACGTGACGCTGGACTGAGGACCTGATGACTTCCACCCCGAGCCCCTTCGAGTACGCCCCGGCCCCCGAGTCGCGCGCCGTCGTCGACATCAGGCCGTCCTACGGCTTGTTCGTCGACGGAGAGTTCGTCGACGGTCACGGCACCTCCTTCAAGACGGTGAACCCGGCCACCGAGGAGGTCCTGGCCGAGATCGCGGAGGCCAGCGACGCCGACGTCGACGCCGCCGTCAAGGCGGCGCGGCGGGCCCAGAAGGCCTGGGGCCGGATGCCCGGCTCCGAGCGCGCGAAGTACCTCTTCCGCATCGCCCGGATCATCCAGGAGCGGTCCCGCGAGCTCGCCGTGCTCGAGTCGATCGACAACGGCAAGCCGATCAAGGAGTCACGCGACGTCGACGTACCCGTCGCGGCCGCGCACTTCTTCTACTACGCCGGGTGGGCCGACAAGCTCGAGTACTCCGGCTTCGGCAGCACCCCGCTCGGCGTGGCCGGCCAGGTCATCCCCTGGAACTTCCCGCTGCTGATGCTCGCGTGGAAGATCGCACCGGCCCTCGCGTGCGGCAACACGGTGGTCCTCAAGCCCGCCGAGACCACGCCGCTCACCGCGCTCCTCTTCGCCGAGATCTGCCAGCAGGCCGACCTGCCGCCCGGCGTGGTCAACATCGTCACCGGCGCGGGCGGCGCCGGCCAGGCGCTGGTGAGCCACCCGGGCATCGACAAGGTCGCGTTCACCGGCTCGACCGACGTGGGGCGTCTGATCGCCAAGGCGGTGGCCGGCACCGACAAGCGGGTGACCCTGGAGCTGGGTGGGAAGGCCGCCAACATCGTCTTCGACGACGCCGCGCTCGACCAGGCCGTCGAGGGCATCGTCAACGGCATCTTCTTCAACCAGGGACACGTCTGCTGTGCCGGGTCGCGCCTGCTCGTGCAGGAGTCGATCGCCGAGGACCTGCTGGCCCGCCTCAAGCGACGGATGAAGACGCTCCGCCTCGGTGACCCGCTCGACAAGAACACCGACATCGGAGCCATCAACTCCGCGGAGCAGCTGGCCCGGATCCGCGAGCTGTCCGAAGTCGGCGAGGCCGAGGGCGCCGAGCGCTGGTCCGCGCCGTGCGAGATCCCCAACAACGGCTTCTGGTTCCCACCGACCATCTTCACCGGTGTCAGCCAGGCGCACCGCATCTCCCGTGAGGAGATCTTCGGCCCGGTCCTGTCGGTGCTGACCTTCCGGACGCCCAGCGAGGCGGTCGCCAAGGCCAACAACTCGCCGTTCGGGCTCTCCGCGGGCATCTGGACCGAGAAGGGCTCCCGCATCCTCCAGGTCGCCAGCCAGCTGCGCGCCGGCGTGGTGTGGGCCAACACGTTCAACAAGTTCGACCCGACCAGCCCCTTCGGCGGCTACAAGGAGTCGGGCTACGGCCGCGAGGGCGGCCGTCACGGTCTGGAGGCCTATCTCAAGTGAGCGACCGCATCGATGTCCGCAAGACCGCCAAGCTCTACATCGGCGGCGCCTTCCCCCGCTCGGAGTCGGGCTACTCCTACGAGGTGACCGACACCAAGGGCACGTTCGTGGCCAACGCCTCCCTCGCTTCACGCAAGGACGCACGAGACGCCGTCGTGGCTGCCCGGTCCGCCTTCCACGGCTGGTCCGGCCGCACGGCCTACAACCGCGGTCAGGTCCTCTACCGCGTCGCCGAGATGCTCGAGGACCGCCGGCCGCAGTTCGCCGCGGCGCTCAGCCAGGCCGAGGGACTCAGCACCGCCAAGGCCGACAAGGTCGTGGACGCGAGCGTCGACCGGCTGGTCTGGTACGCCGGCTGGGCGGACAAGATCACCCAGGTCGTCGGCAACGCCAACCCGGTCGCCGGTCCGTTCTTCAATCTCTCGACGCCCGAGCCGACCGGAGTCGTCGCGGTGTTGGCGCCGCAGGATTCCTCGCTGCTCGGCCTGGTCAGCGTCATCGCACCGGCGATCGTCACCGGCAACACCGTCGTCGTCGTGACGTCGTTCGCACGCCCGCTCCCGGCGGTCGCGCTGGGCGAGGTCCTGGCGACGTCCGACCTGCCCGGTGGCGTGGTCAACCTGCTCACCGGCTCGGCCGCGACCCTCGGGCCGTGGCTGGCCGCCCACCTCGACGTCAACGCCATCGACCTCACCGGCATCGCCGGGGAGGTCGCGCTGGCGACCGAGCTCGAGCAGGCGTCCGCGGGCAACCTCAAGAGGGTTCGCCGGGCTCCGGCCGCCGAGCCCGACTGGTCCGAGGAGCCTGGCCTCAAGCCGATGACCGCCTTCCTGGAGACCAAGACGGTCTGGCACCCGATGGGCGTGTGAGCGCGCGCGTCATCGTGCTTGCCGGTCCCTCGGGGGCCGGCAAGTCTCGGCTTGCCGAACGGTCCGGGCTCCCGGTCCTGAGGCTGGACGACTTCTACAAGAGCGGAGGCGACCCGACCTTGCCGCTGATCACCGAGGGCCCGAACGCCGGCATCGTCGACTGGGACGACCCCGGGTCCTGGATCCTCGAGGACGCCCTCGTCGCGCTCGGCGACCTGTGCCGCGACGGCAAGGCGGAGGTCCCGATCTATGAGATCGCGCAGAACGGCCGCTGCGGCAGCCAGGTGCTCGACCTCGAGGGCTCGCCGCTCTTCGTGGCCGAGGGGATCTTCGCGCACCACGTCGTCAGCGCCTGTCGCGCCGACGGGGTGCTCGCCGCGGCGTTCTGCGTGCGGCAGCACCCGATGGTCACCTTCTGGCGGCGGCTCACCCGCGACCTGCGGGAGCACCGCAAACCCCCGCTGGTCCTGGTGCGGCGCGGGCTGGCGTTGATGCGCGAGCAGCAGCGGCTGGTGGCCGAGGTCGTGGGACACGGCGCTCAGCCGGTCAGCCCGGACGAGGCGGCGCGGCGGATCAGGGAGCTGGTCCCGTGAGCGTCGACCGGCTCCGCGGCCTCACCCAGCCCGACCAGCGCTCCTGCGGGCCGTCCTCGCTCGTCGCGGCGCGGATGCTTGTGGACCCGACCTACGAGCCCGCGTCGTTCTCGGACGACGTCCTGGACCTGCACAGACGGATCACCCGCAGCACGGCCTTCGGCCGCGCGCAGCTCCCCTGGCCGCGCGCCCTCGGCACGCCACCCTGGGCCGTCGCGCGCACGATGGCCGAGATCACCGGCGACGGGCACCGCACCCGTGTCGTGCGCTGGGGGGACCGGTCTGACGACCTGCTCCGGCTCGCGGCTGCCGGGCACCCGTGCCCGATCTACATCGGCGACCGATGGCTCCCGCGACACGTGGTCCTCGTCGTCGGGGCGGGTCCCGACGGCCTGGAGGTCTACAACCCCGCGCGCGGCACCGTCGCCCACGTCTCGCGCGAGGCGTTCGAGGCCGGCTCGCTCACCACCATGGGACGCTGGAGCATCCCGTGGCTCGTCGTCACCCCTCGGCCGCCAACGCGGCGTACGCCGGCTTGATGACCTCGCTGATCAGGGCGAGTCGCTCGTCGAACGGCAGGAACGCCGACTTCATCGCGTTGACGGTGAACCACTCGAGGTCGCGCACGCCGTAGCCGAACGCCTCGACCAGGGACGACATCTCCTTGACCATCGAGGTGCCGCTCATCAGCCGGTTGTCGGTGTTGACGGTGACCCGGAACCTCAGCCGGGTGAGCAGCCCGATCGGGTGCTCAGCGATCGAGTCGGCCGCTCCGGTCTGCACGTTGGAGTGCGGGCACATCTCGAGGGGGATCCGCATGTCCCGCACGTACGCCGCGAGCGGACCCAGCTGGATGTCACCGTCGACCGAACCGTCGTCGACCACGGTGATGTCGTCGATGATCCGCACACCGTGACCGAGCCGGTCGGCGCCGCACCACTGGATGGCCTCCCAGATGGACGGCAGGCCGAACGCCTCGCCGGCGTGGATCGTGAAGTGCGCGTTCTCGCGTTGGAGATACTCGAACGCGTCGAGGTGCCGGGTGGGCGGATAGCCGGCCTCGGCGCCGGCGATGTCGAAGCCAGCGACCCCTCGGTCGCGCCAGCCCACCGCGAGCTCGGCGATCTCGCGAGACCGCGCCTGGTGACGCATCGCGGTCAGCAGCTGGCGCACCTGGATGCCAGGCCCCGCAGTGTCGCCGGCCGCAGCCATCCCCTCCTCGAAGCCTTGCTGCACGGCGGCCACGACCTCATCGAGGGTCAGACCGGTCCCGACGTGCTGCTCCGGGGCGTAGCGCACCTCGGCGTAGACGACGCCGTCGGCACGCAGGTCCTCGACACACTCGCGCGCCACCCGGGTCAGCGCGGCGGCCGTCTGCATCACGGCCACCGTGTGGTCGAACGTCTTGAGGTAGCGGACCAGGGAGCCCGAGTCTGCGCTCTCGGTGAACCATCGGCCGAGGTGCTCGGAGGTCTGCGCCGGCAGCTCGTGTCCGACCTCGGAGGCCAGCTCGACGATGGTCTGCGGCCTCAGCCCTCCGTCCAGATGGTCGTGCAGCAGGACCTTCGGCGCCCGGACCACCTGGTCCTCCGTGGCCCGCGGACCCTGGCTAGGCTCGGTCAGGACGGCGTTCATCACCCCATCCTGTCAGCCGTCCTGGCCACGCCCCCAAACTTGAAGTGGAGACCCATGCGCACGTTCACCAGCATCGACGAGCTCGAGGCCGCGGTCGGCGAGGACCTCGGCGCGACGGACTGGATCGAGATCGACCAGGACCGGGTGAACCTGTTCGCCGATGCCACCGACGACCATCAGTGGATCCACGTCGATGAGGAGCAGGCGGCGGCCGGCCCGTTCGGCGGCACCATCGCCCACGGCTACATGACGCTCGCGCTCATCCCCTGGCTGAGCAGCCAGATCTTCACGATGGACACTCCTGGCGCGCGCCTCAACTACGGCCTCAACAAGGTCCGGTTCCCGACCCCGGTCATGGTCGGCAAGCGGATCCGGGGCCGGGCCTCGATCGTGTCGCTGACCGACGTGCCCGCAGGCAAGCAGCTCACGGTGAGCTACACCATCGAGGTCGAGGACGAGCCCAAGCCGGCCTGCGTCGCCGAGACCGTCGTGCTGCTGCTGGCCTAGAGATAGGGGTTGAGTTTGGCCAGTCCCTGGGTCGGGACGGTGATCGCGACGCCCTCGCCCACCGAGCGCAGGACCCAGCCGTCCGCGCCGCGGCGCAGCGTGGCCATGACCAGGCCCGTCGTGTCAGGACCGCCGCTGATCTTGATGGTGGCGAGCTCGTCGCCGGCCTCATCGGTCACCCGGCAGTAGCCGCGGTTGAGCCAGGTCAGCGAGTGGCCCTGGTAGCTGCTGACGAGCAACACGATCGTGTCCACCGGACCGTGGACCTTGTCGAGGTCGACGGTGAGTGACTCGTCGTCACCGTCGCCCGCTCCGGTCTTGTTGTCGCCGAGGTGCTCGACCGAGCCGTCACGGGTCACGAGGCTGTTGTAGAACGCCAGGTCGAAGAGCTGGCCGGCCGCGAACTGCACCGCCGAGGCATCGAGGTCGACGTCGGGCGCCCCGGTGCCCATCGCGCCGGCGGTGCGCTCCTTGTCCCAACCGATGCCCAGTCGGAGCCGGCCAGCGACCGACAGCTCTTGTCCGGCGACGAGGTCCATGGCCTCAGTCAACCCGGTCGATCAACAGCGGGGTCGGCTGGTACGCCGCAGAGCTGACGTCGTAGCCACCCTCGAGCGCCTCCAGGGCGCGCGGGAATCGGTCCGGCTCATCGGTCAGGAGCGTCAGCAAGGGCTGTCCCTCGGTCACCGGGTCGCCCGGTCGCGCGTGCCAGCGGACACCGGCACCGGCCAGGACCGGGTCCTCCTTGCGGGACCGCCCCGCGCCGAGCCGCCACGCGGCGACTCCCACCGCGAGGGCGTCCAGCCTCGTCAGCGTGCCCGAGGCCGGGGCAACGACGACGTGGGACTCCTGCGCAACCGGCAACCCGGCGTCGGGGTCGCCGCCCTGGGCCTCGATCATCGCCCGCCAGGCGTCCATGGCGGAGCCGTCAGCGAGCCGGTCTGCCGGGTCGACGTCAGCGCGCCCGGCACCGGCGAGCATCTCGCGGGCCAGGGCGAGGGTCAGCTCGACGACGTCCGCAGGACCTCCACCCGCCAGGACCTCGACGGCCTCCTCGACCTCGATCGCGTTGCCGGCGGTGAGCCCGAGCGGCGTGTGCATGTCGGTGAGCAGCGCGACCGTGCGGACACCTGCGTCGGTGCCGAGCGCGACCATGGTCTCGGCCAGCTCCCGGGCGCTCGTGAGGTCCTTCATGAACGCACCCGAACCGACCTTGACGTCCAAGACCAGGGATCCGGTGCCCTCGGCGATCTTCTTGCTCATGATCGAGGTGGCGATCAGCGGTATCGCCTCCACCGTCCCGGTGACGTCGCGGAGCGCATAGAGCTTCTTGTCCGCCGGGGCGAGACCGTCGCCGGCCGCGCAGATGACCGCGCCGACCGACTCGAGCTGGGCGAACATCTCCTCGGTGGAGATCGAGGCCCGCCACCCGGGGATCGACTCGAGCTTGTCGAGCGTGCCGCCGGTGTGACCGAGCCCGCGGCCGGAGAGCTGCGGGACGGCGACCCCGCACGCGGCGACCAGCGGCGCGAGCGGAAGGGTGATCTTGTCGCCCACCCCACCGGTCGAGTGCTTGTCGGCCGTCGGCCGGGACAGGGCGCCGAAGTCCATGCGCTCACCCGAGGCGATCATCGCGGCGGTCCAGCGCGCGATCTCGCGCCGGCCCATGCCGTTGAGCAGGATCGCCATGGCCAGGGCCGACATCTGCTCGTCAGCCACGACCCCCCGTGTGTAGGCGTCGACGACCCAGTCGATCTCGGCGTCGGTCAGCTCTCGGCGGTCGCGCTTGCCGATGATCACCTCGACGGCGCTGAACGGCTCACTCACGGCGTGCCTCCCTGGACGTGGACCTGACGGAAGCCTCGCAGCACGAAGGTCCCGCGGCTGACCGGCTCCCCCGCCAGGGCCAGGGACGGGAACGCCGCGAACAGGGCGCCGAGAGACTCGACGAGCTCCATGCGCGCCAGTGGTGCGCCGAGACAGAAGTGCACGCCGACCCCGAAGGCGACGTGGTGGTTGGGCGTGCGGTCGACCCGGAACTCGTCGGGCTGGTCGAACACCGCAGGGTCGCGGTTGGCCGAGCCCAGCAGGACCGCGATCCGTTGGCCCGCCTCGACCACGACGTCCCCGGCCCCCGAGATCAGCGGGACGTCCTCGGTCGCGGTGCGCTCGAACAGCTGGAGGGCCGAGTCGAAGCGCAGCATCTCCTCGACGCATGCGGCAACGTCCGGGCCGGGCCGCAGCCCGCGGCGCAGCATCGCGGCCAGCCCGTTGCCGAACACGTTGACCGAGGCCTCGTGCCCGGCGTTGAGCAGCAGCACGGCCGAGGCGACCATCTCGTCCTCGGACAGCTCGGTGGTGGTCAGACCGCTCAGCAGGTCGTCGCGTGGACGTGCGCGGCGCTCCCTGACCAGCTCTCGGATCAGACCGGCGAACTCCACGGCCGACGAGACGGCGGCGTCCACGACCTCGGTCGTCGGGCCGACCTCATACATCCTCACGATCGCCTGTGACCAGTCACGGAGGTCGTCCGTGTACGACGCCGGAACCCCCAGCAGCTCAGCGATGACGAGCACCGGCAGCGGCTCGGCGTAGTCGCCGACCACGTCGAAGCCGTCCGGGTCGACCTCCGCCAGGAGGTCACGGGCCAGCTCACCGACCCGGGGCCGCAGCCGCTCGACATGGCCGCGGGCGAAGACCTGAGCGACCGGACGGCGCAGGCGCGTGTGCTCGGGCGGCTCGTTCTCCATCATCTGGTTGCGGTGCAGCAGGTTGAACGGCTCGAGGTACGCCGCCGAGCGCTCCGCTGTCGATCGGTCCCGCCAGAGCCGGGCCATCCGCCGGTCGCGTTGGACCGCGCTGACCGAGGCGTGGTCGAACGCCAGCCAGAGGCCCGCCTGCTCGTGCCAGGCGACCGGATGCGCGGTGCGCTCCTCCGCGAAGTGCGGGTACGGGTCTGCGACGACGTCCGGTGCGGTCAGGTCAAGTGAGGTCGTCGGGGCCGAACGCATCCGGCAGCACCTCGTCCATCCTCGTGATGCCCGAGACGCCCCACAGGAGCATGCTCGGGCCGGCTGTTCTCGCTGAGGAGCTGTCGGCAGCGCCCGCACGGCATGATCACCGCGCCCTCGGCGTTCACGCACACGACGTGCGTGAGCGTGCCGCCACCGGTGATGTGCAGCTGGGAGACCATGCCGCACTCGGCACACAGTGCGACGCCGTAGGCCGCGTTCTCCACGTTGCAGCCGACGACGACCCGACCGTCGTCGACGCGGCCCGCCACGCCCACGGAGTAGCCGGAGTAAGGCGCATAGGCGTGCTGCATCGCCGCCACCGCCTGGGCGCGCAGCGCCTCCCAGTCGAACTCGCCGTCCTCGTCGGGCACAGCTAACCCGCGCTGCCCTTGCGATAGACCTGCCCGTCGGCCGCGGGCATTCGTAGTCGTTGGCTGGCGAAGGCCAGGACCAGCAGCGTGATGACGTACGGCGTCATCCGGGTGAAGTCACCGGGCACCTCGTCGATGAGGAAGTAGGTCACCCCGAGCACGATGCCGATGCTCAGCATCACGACCGCAGAGCCCCGCCCACCCCGTCGCGCCTGGAGGATCGCCGCTCCGACGGCCAGCACCGCGGCCGCGAGCAGCAGGGCTCGCACCGATTCGCCACCCTGCCGCAGGCCGAGGGTCTCGGTGTAGCCGAAGAGCCCCGACCCGGCGAGCAGGCCACCGGGTCGCCAGTTGCCGAAGATCATCGCCGCGAGGCCGATGTAGCCGCGACCACCGGTCTGCCCGTCGCGATAGTTGCTGGCCGCCACCAGCGCCAGGACGGCGCCGCCTAGTCCGGCGAGTCCACCGGAGATGAGCACGGCGACGAACTTGTAGCGCATCACCTTCACGCCGAGGGACTCGGCCGCGGCCGGCGACTCACCGCACGACCGCAGTCGTAGGCCGAAGGAGGTGCGCCACAGCACCCACCAGGTGAGGACCAGCAACAGCAGCGAGAGGAGCACCAGTGTGGACAGGTTGTCGACCAGCGACCGGGCGATCGCCGCCATCTCGGAGACGAAGAACCAGTCCTTCTTCTCGATGTCCAACAGGGCGTCACTGAGTGGTTCGATCGTGATCGTCTGGACGTCCCCGACCTTGGGCGACTGCGTCGACCCCCCGCCCGGGAGCCCGGTGAAGGTGAGCGCCGCGAGGTACTGCACCGCGCCCAGGGCGATGATGTTGATCGCGACACCGCAGACGATGTGGTCCACGCCGAAGATCACGGTCGCGATGGCGTGGATGAGTCCCCCGAGCATGCCCATCAACACCGCACCCAGCACACCGGCCCACGGGCCGTAGTGGTAGCCGAAGTAGCCGGCCCCGTAGGTGCCCAGGATCAGCATGCCTTCGAGACCGATGTTGACGATGCCCGCCCGCTCCGACCAGAGCCCGCCGAGGCCGGCCAGCATGATCGGGGTGGTCGCGATGAGGGTCGCCGAGACGGTGCCCGACGACAAGAGGTCGTCGGCGCCCGTGACGACCTCGAGGATCGACAGCATGAGAACCGTCATCAGGGCGGCGTACAGGATCCAGAACCGCGGCCGGCGGCGCTTGGGAGCCGGGCCGGAGGATGCCAGGACGCCGGTGGCGGTGGCGGGGACACTCATGCCGAGACCGCCTTCTGCTTGCTGTCCTGGTCGCGCTCGCGCTCGAGCGCCCGGGCGACGGACTGCTGCTCGAGGCGGACCCCGTAGCGCCGGACGAGCTCGTAGGAGATGACCACGGTCAGCACGATCACGCCCTGGGTGATGGCCACGATGTCGGGCGAGACGTCGACCAGGATCTGGAGCGGGTTGGACTGCTCGTCGAGGTAGGCGAACAGCAGTGCGCCGACCCCGATGCCGATCGGCTTGTTGCGGCCGAGCAGGGCGATCGCGATGCCGGCGAACCCGAGGCCGGACTGGAAGGTCGATCCGTAGGAGTGCGCCGAGCCCAGCAGGATCGGCAGACCGACCAGGCCGGCCACCGCACCCGAGAGCAGCATGGCGTAGATCGTCATCCGGGTGACGTTGACTCCGCTGGCGACGGCCGCGGTCGTCGAGCGGCCAGTGGCACGCAGGTCGAAGCCGAACCGGGTCTTGTTGAGGACGAACCAGTACAGGAAGCCCACCACCACCGCGATCACGACGAAGCCGTAGATCTCGACCACCGGTGGACCGTCACTGATCGTGATGCTGGGGACCCAGCCGTCCTCGGGGATCGGCTTGGTCGCGACGACGTTGCTGCCTTCCTCCTGGTCCGAGGCCTTGCGGAGCAGGTAGGCCACCAGACCGGTCGCGATCGCGTTGAGCATGATCGTCGAGATGACCTCACTGACACCGCGGGTCGCCCTCAGCACTCCGGCGATGCCTGCCCACACCGCGCCGACGGCCATCGCGCACATGATCGCCAGGACCGTGTTGAGGTAGCCCGGGAGCCAGGCCTCACCGGCGACGACCGCCGCGACGAACGCGGCGATGCGGTACTGGCCGTCGACGCCGATGTTGAACAGGTTCATCCGGAAGCCGATGGCGGCGGCCAGGCCGGAGAGATAGAGCACGGTGGCGTTGTCGATGATGTTGCCGAGGTTGCGGGTCTCGGGGATCGACAGCAGCTGGTCCCACACCTCGAGGACCGGGTCGTCGGCGACATACAGCACCGCACTGGTGATGAGGAACGCCGTGAGCAGCGCGAGCAGAGGGGCGCTGAGCGCGAGCAGCAGCTTGGTCATGCGCGGAGTCATCCGGTCGCCCCCGTCATCGCCGAGCCGAGCTGCTGCGGCGTCACGTCGGCGGGGTCGAAGGTGCCGACCAGCTTGCCGCGGAGGATCACCTGGATGGTGTCGGACAGACCGATCAGCTCGTCGAGGTCGGCCGAGATCAAGAGCACGGCCAGTCCCTTGCGGCGAGCGGTCTTGATGTGGTCCCAGATCGCGGCCTGGGCACCCACGTCCACGCCGCGGGTCGGGTGCGCGGCGATCAGCAGGATCGGCTCGCTGCTCATCTCGCGGCCGACGATCAGCTTCTGCTGGTTGCCGCCGGACAGGGCCCGGGCGCAGGACGATCGCACCGGGGGTGCGGACGTCGTACTCGTCGATGATGCGCTCGGTGTCGGCGCGCGCAGCCCTCTTGTCGATCAGCGGACCCTTGGCGCTCGGCGGGCGGCTCTGGTGGCCCAGGATGCGGTTCTCCCAGAGCGGAGCGTCCAGCAGCAGGCCGTGCCGATGCCGGTCCTCGGGGATGTAGCCGACGCCGGCCTCGCGGCGGTCGCGGGTGGACATCTGGTGGAGATCGGTGCCCGAGAGCGTGATGGTGCCCGTCGCGGCCGGACGCATGCCCATGATCGACTCGACGAGCTCGGCCTGACCGTTGCCCTCGACCCCGGCGATGCCCAGCACCTCGCCCTTGTGGATGTCGAAGGAGATGTCGTCGCAGCAGCGGACGGGACCCCGGGCTCGGGGAGGCTGAGGTTGCGGACCGAGAGCAGGACCTGGTCGGTGACCGTCGAGGTCTCGGTGCTGGGCGAGGGCAGCTCGGAGCCGACCATCAGCTCGGCGAGCTGGCGGGCGGTGACGTCCTTCGGGATCACCGTCTCTGACCGTCGTGCCGCGGCGGATCACCGTGATCTCGTCGGCGACCGAGAGCACCTCGTCGAGCTTGTGGGAGATGAAGATGACCGAGAGGCCCTCCTTCTTCAGCTCGCGTAGGTTGCCGAACAGCTCGTCGACCTCCTGCGGCACCAGGACCGCCGTGGGCTCGTCGAGGATGATGATCCGTGCCCCGCGATAGAGGACCTTGAGGATCTCGATGCGCTGGCGGGCGCCGACGCCGAGCTCCTCGACCAGGCGGTCGGGCTCGATGCCGAGGCCGTAGGCGTCCGAGATGCGACGCACCTCGGCCCGGGCGGCGCCACCGATGCCGTGCAGTCTCTCCGCACCCAGGACGACGTTCTCGAGGACGGTGAAGTTGTCGGCCAGCATGAAGTGCTGGAAGACCATGCCGACGCCGGCCTTGATGGCATCAGCTGGTGAGGACAGCGAGACGCGCTGGCCCTCGATCTCGATCGTGCCCGAGTCCGGGCTCCTGCACGCCGTAGAGGATCTTCATCAGCGTCGACTTGCCCGCGCCGTTCTCGCCGACGATCGCATGGATGGTCCCGCGACGCACGTCGATGTTGATGTCATCGTTGGCGATGACACCCGGGAACCGCTTGCCGATCCCGCGCAGACGCACGGTGACCGGCGCGGCTGTCTCGGTGGCTCCCTCGACTGTCGGTGCAGACACTCGCTGTCCTCCCTGGACACCTCTGGCTGGGCACATCTCTGGGGACGTTCCCGGACACTACTTGAACCATCCGGCGCCGGGAATGCACCCGGAGGACGACTCCGGGTCCGTGGCCCGCCGAAGCGGGGCCACGGACCCGGAGGTTGGTTCAGCCGGTCGGCTCAGACCATCACGGAGCGGTCGGAACCTCGATCTCGCCGCTGACGATCTGCGCCTTGAAGGCGTCCAGGTCGGCGGCGATGTCGTCGACGAAACCACCGCTGGTGGAGTAGCCCACACCGTCGACCGAGAGGTCGTAGGTGTTGACGCCGGCCGGGAACGTGCCGCCCGCAATCTCATTGAGGTAGTTGAAGACGGCGACGTTCGACGTTCTTGAGCATCGAGGTCAGGATGACGTCCTGGACCGACGGGTCGGCCGTGTTGAACTGGTCGGAGTCGACACCGATCGCCTTCGCACCGGCCTCGGAGGCCGCCTCGAAGACGCCGCCACCGGAGCCACCCGCAGCGTGGTAGACGATGTCCGCCCCGGCGTCGAACATGCCCTCGGCCGCGGTCTTGCCCTTGGCCGGGTCACCGAACCCGGAGAAGTCCGGCGGCTGGGTGAGGTAGGTGACGTCGATGGTGATGTCCGGGTTGACCGCCTTGGCGCCGGCCTCGTAGCCGGCCTGGAACTTCTCGATGAGCGGGACCTGCACGCCGCCGACGAAGCCGATGTGACCGCTCTCGGACTTCAGCGCAGCGGCCGCGCCGACCAGGAACGAGCCCTGCTCCTCGGCGAAGACCAGGCTGCCGACGTTCGGGCAGTCGACCAGGCTGGAGTCGTCGATGATCGCGAAGTGGACGTCGGGGTACTCCGCCGCCACCTTGCCGAGCGACGCGGCGTAGGCGAAGCCCACTGCGATGACCGGGTCGTAGCCGGCCTCGGCGAAGGTGCGCAGGCGCTCCTCGCGGGCGGTCTCGGCCTCGCCGTCCTCGGCCTCGGCCTCGTCCGAGGAGACACCGAGCTCGGAGACCGCCTGGTCGAGGCCGGTCGCGGCGGAGTCGTTGAACGACTGGTCGCCCCGACCACCGACGTCGTAGGCCATGCCGACCTTGACCTCCGCAGCGGGGCTGTCCGACGCGGGAGCGTCGTTGGCGGCGCAGGGGATGGCGGGAGCCGCGTCGGCCTCCGGCTCCTCGTCGTCGCTGCCGCACGCGGCGGTGCTGAGGGCCAGGATTCCTGCAGTCAGAATGGCTGCGAGTCGTGTGCTGCGTCGCAAGACGTCTCCTAGGTGTGCGGTTCGACAGAAGCCCCATGCCCGGCGTCCGCGCGGGCGCGCCCACCGAGCTACGGGCGAGAGGTCTGGCCGACACTAAGCCCGGATCGACCGGATGCAACACCCCGCAACCCACTCGACTGAAGTTGTTACCCATTCGATAGGGCACGTTGGCCTCGCCTGGCCCAGGAGTTCAGCCCGGGTCGCGCAGCGCCTCGAGGGCCGTGTGGGCCATCAGGCGCGCACCGATGCCGACGCAGCTCTCGTCCACCCGCAGGTTGCCCTGGTGCAGGTCGTAGGTCGCGCCGCCAGGAGTCCGGGTGCCGAGCCGCACCATCGCGCCGGGGATCCGCTCCAGGAACCAGCCGAAGTCCTCGCCGCCCAGGCTCTGCGGTGCCACCACCTGCGCCTCGTCGCCGAGCACCGCGCGCACCGCGCGGCCCAGGATCGCGTTGGACACCGGATCGTTGACGACCGGAGGCACGCCCTGCTGGTAGTCGATCTCGGCCTGGACGCCGTAGGGCCGGACGATGTCGTCCACCGCGGACCGCACGATGGCCTCACAGTCGGCCCAGGCGACCGCGTCGAGCATCCGCACGGTCCCGGCGACCAGACCGTGGTCGGGGATGACGTTGGGCGCCGCGCCGGCGTGCAGGCTCCCCCACACGACGCTGACTCCGGCGCGGGGGTCCAGGCGGCGGCTCAGCACCGCGGGCAGCTCGGTCGATGACCTTGCGCGAGCGCGAAGGTCAGGTCCTCGGTGAGGTGTGGACGGCTGGTGTGGCCACCGGTGCCGGTCAGCCGGACCTCGACCCGGTCGGCGGCACTGGTCAGCGGACCCACCCGCAGACCGACCTGGCCGACGTCGACACCGGGGTCGCAGTGCAGTGCGAAGACCCGCTCGACCCCCTCCAGAGCGCCCTCGTCGAGCAGCTGCACGGCGCCGCCGGGCATGACCTCCTCGGCGGGCTGGAAGAGCAGCCGCACCCGCCCGGGAAGCAGGCCCTGTGCCGTGCACCTCGGCTGAGCGCCAGGGCCGCGCCCACGAGAGCGGCCGTGTGCACGTCGTGGCCGCACGCGTGCGCGACGCCGGTGACGGTGCTGCGCCATGGGTCGTCGGTGAGGTCGTCCACGGGCAGGGCGTCCAGGTCGGCCCGCAGGGCGACGAGGGGACCGTCCGTGCCCAGCTCGGCGATCGCGCCCGACCGGTGCGCTCGGGTCACGGCCCAGCCGGCCTGCTCCACCCGAGCCGCGACGAGGTCGGTCGTGCGTTGTCTCGGACCAGGACAGCTCGGGGTGGGCGTGCAGGTCGCGGCGCAGGTCGACGAGGTCGGCGTCGTACTTGGCGACGGTGTCGGTGATCACGCCGGTGATCACGTCGCTGGCTTCCGCGGGCATCACCGACCAAGTTAGTTGACGAGGTACGGGTCCCGCACAACGACGGCGGGTCCCGAGCGCCCGCCTCAGCCCTGAGGAGGGGTGGCCCCGTTCCCCAGGTCGTACGCCGCGAGGATGCGGTCGGCGGCGACGGTGGCGGGCAGCTCACCTGCGAGCACGGCGTCGCGGATCTCGTCCCGGACGGCCGCGGACGCCGCGGCGAGCGGCGCAGCCGCTGCTCGAGCTCGTCGCGGACCAGCGCCCAGGTGAACTCGAGCTGCTGGTCGGCGCGCTTGGCGGCGAGCCCCTCGGCCCCCAGGTGCTCGCGGTGCGCGAGCACCCGCTCCCACACGTCGTCGACGCCGACGTCGTGCAGCGCCGAGCAGGTCACCACGGGCGGCGCCCACTCGCCGTGACCGCGCACCAGACGCAGCGCGCCGGCGAGCTCGCGGGCGGCCGCCCTGGCCTCGGTCTCGCGGTCGCCGTCGGCCTTGTTGACCGCGATCACGTCGGCGATCTCGAGGATGCCCTTCTTGATGCCCTGGAGCTGGTCGCCGGTGCGGGCCAGGGTGAGGAACAGGAAGGTGTCGACCATGCCGGCGACGGTGACCTCGGACTGGCCGACCCCGACCGTCTCGACCAGCACGACGTCGTACGCCGCCGCCTCGAGCACCAGCCATCGCCTGGACCGTCGCGCGGGCGACCCCGCCGAGGGTGCCGGCGGTCGGCGAGGGCCGGATGTAGGCGTCGGGGTCGGCCGACGAGCTGCGCCATCCGGGTCTTGTCGCCCAGCACCGAGCCGCCGGTGCGAATGCTGGACGGGTCGACGGCCAGGACGCCGACCCGGTGACCCTGCGGCGGTCAGCCGGGTGCCGAGCGCCTCGATGAAGGTGGACTTGCCCGACCCCGGGCACACCTGAGATGCCGACGCGCACAGTCGGCGCGGGCAGTCCGGGCCCGTCGCCCTCGGCGAGCGCGGTCAGCAGCTCGACGGGCCTGCTCGCGGTGCCGCGGGCGAGGTCGACTCGACCAGCGTGATCGCCTGCGAGACCGCGGCCCGCGTCGCCGGCGCGGACGCCCTCGACCAGGCTCTCGACGTCGGGCATCAGTGCCCGAGCTGCTCCCGCAGCTTGGCCAGCAGGTCGAGCGCGGACTCGGCGATGACCGTGCCGGGCAGGAACACCGCGGCCGCGCCCATCTCCCTCAGGGTCGGGACGTCGTCGGGCGGGATGACGCCGCCGATGACGACCATGATGTCGGCGCGACCCTGGCCTCGGCGAGCGCCTGCTTCAGCGCCGGCAGCAGCGTCAGGTGGCCGGCGGCCAGCGAGGAGACGCCGACGATGTGCACGTCGGCGTCGACCGCCTGCTGGGCGACCTCCTCGGGCGTGGAGAACAGCGGACCCACGTCGACGTCGAAGCCCATGTCGGCGAACGCGCGTGACGATGACCTTCTGGCCGCGGTCGTGGCCGTCCTGGCCCATCTTGGCGACCAGGATGCGCGGCCGGCGGCCTTCTGCCTCCGCGAACTCGGCGGTGGCGTCGAGCACCTGCTGGACCAGCGTGCCGCCCGGGGTGTCCGCCGCGCTCGCCTCGTCTCGGAACACGCCCGAGATCGTACGGATCGACGGCCTGGTGCCGCCCGTAGACCTTCTCCAGCGCGTCGGAGATCTCCCCGACAGTGGCCTTCGCGCGGGCCGCGTCGACGGCCAGCGCGAGCAGGTTGCCGTCCAGGGAGCCGCCTGCCGAGCGGACCGGACTCGGCGCTGCTGGTGAGCGCCTCGAGCGCCCGCTCGTACCTCGTCGTGGTCGCGCTCGGCGCGCAGCCGCTCGAGCTTGGCGATCTGCTGGCGGTAGACGTCGTCGTTGTCGACCTTGAGGACGTCGAGCTTGTCCTCGGCGGCGAGTCGGTAGGTGTTGACGCCGATCACCTTCTGGGTGCCCGAGTCGATCCGCGCCTGGGTGCGGGCAGCCGCCTCCTCGATGCGCATCTTGGGGATGCCCTGCTCGATCGCCTTGGCCATGCCGCCCGCCTGCTCGGCCTCCTGGATGTGGGCCCAGGCACGCTCGGCGAGGTCGTGGGTGAGCCGCTCGACGTAGTAGGAGCCGGCCCAGGGGTCGATGGTCCCCGTGGTCCCGCTCTCCTGCTGGAGCAGCAGCTGGGTGTTGCGGGCGATCCGGGCCGAGAAGTCGGTCGGCAGCGCGATCGCCTCGTCGAGGGCGTTGGTGTGCAGCGACTGGGTGTGGCCCTGGGTCGCCGCCATCGCCTCGATGGCAGGTGCGTCCGACGTTGTTGAAGACGTCCTGCGCGGTCAGCGACCAGCCGGAGGTCTGGCGAGTGCGTGCGCAGCGAGAGCGACTTCGGGTTCTGCGGGTCGAAGTCGCGGACCAGCCGGGCCCACAGCGCCCGGGCCGCGCGCATCTTGGCGACCTCCATGAAGAAGTTCATCCCGATCGCCCAGAAGAACGAGAGCCGCGGCGCGAACTGGTCGATGGTCATGCCGGTCTCCAGGCCGGCACGGATGTACTCCACGCCGTCCGCGAGCGTGTACGCGAGCTCCAGGTCGGCCGTCGCTCCCGGCCTCCTGGATGTGGTAGCCGGAGATCGAGATCGAGTTGAAGCGCGGCATCTTCTGCGGCGGTGTAGCTGAAGATGTCGCTGATGATCCGCATGCTCGGCGCAGGCGGGTAGATGTAGGTGTTGCGGACCATGAACTCCTTGAGGATGTCGTTCTGGATGGTCCCGCTGAGCTGCTCCGGCTTCACCCCCTGCTCCTCGGCGGCGGCGATGTAGAGCGCCAGCACCGGCAGCACCGCGCCGTTCATGGTCATCGACACCGACATCTCGTCGAGCGGGATGCCGTCGAAGAGGGTCCGGGTGTCGTAGATCGAGTCGATCGCCACTCCGGCCATGCCGACGTCGCCGCGCACCCGCGGGTGGTCGGAGTCGTAGCCGCGGTGGGTCGCCAGGTCGAAGGCGACGCTCAGGCCCTTCTGGCCGGCCGCGAGGTTGCGGCGGTAGAACGCGTTGGACTCCTCGGCAGTCGAGAAGCCGGCGTACTGCCGGATCGTCCACGGCTGGGTGGTGTACATGGTCGGGTACGGCCCGCGCAGGAACGGGCTGAGCCCCGGCCAGGTGTCCAGGGCGTCGAGACCCTCGAGGTGCTCGGGGCCGTACATCGGGAGGATGTCGATCCCTTCGGGGCTGAGCCACGGCTCGCCCGAGAAGCTGCTCGGGATGCTCATGCCAGCTTCTCCCTCGTGCGGTTGAGGAACGCCAGCGCATCGACGCCCGTCGCGGCCGAGTCGTCGGCATAGCCGGTCGGTCTGCCGGCGATGACGACCCAGGTTGCTCCTGCCTCGCGGAGGGCGGCGGCCGCCTCCTGACCCCAGCCCTTGTAGCCGCCGTCGCTGCCAGCGAGACAGACGACCGCCTGCCCGTCGTAGGCCGCGACGAGGTCCTCGGAGGTCTCGGTGGCACCGGCGACCGAGACGCCCACACCACCGGCGGCGAGGAGGTTGGAGGCGAAGGTCGCCCGGGCGGTGTGTGCGGCCACCGTGCCCATCGTGGCCAGGAAGACCTGCTTCGCGGGCGGGTCGTCGCGCAGCGCCTCGAAGGCGGCGCCATAGCGACGGACCTCGGGCGCTTGCGCGTCCCGCTCCCGCGCCGGGCGGACCTCGCCGAGGTTCGGGAACTCGGTGAGCCCCGTCAGCGGGCGCTGGCGGGTCGCGACCTGGCGGTCACGCTCGCCGACGGTGGCCTCGATGAGCGGCGCCAGGTCCTCGCCGCCGTCGAGGCGGGTGAAGAGCTCCCAGGCAGCGGCCGCGAGGTCGGAGGTCAGCCTCTCGACGGCGTAGGACCCACCTGCCGGATCGGCGACCCGGGCCAGGTGCGACTCGGAGATCAGGAGGGCGCTGGTGTTGCGCGCGATCCGACGGCCGAAGGCGTCCGGGCGTCCCAGCGGGCTGTCGAACGGCAGAACGGTGACCGCGTCCGCCCCGCCGACACCGGCCGCGAACGCGGCCACGGTGGTGCGCAGCATGTTCACCCACGGGTCGTAGGCGCTCATCATCGGCCGGCTGGTGACGACGTGCTGGCGCTGCTCGACGCCGGTGACGCCGCTGAGCTCGAGCACCCGCGCCCACACGCGACGGGCGGCGCGGAGCTTGGCGATGGTCGGGAACTGCTCGTCGGTCGCCGAGTACCGGAACTCGACGAGGGAGGCCGCGTCGGACGCCGTGACGCCGGCCTCGGTGAGCGTGCGCAGATAGGTCGCTGCGGCCTGCATCGAGGCCGCGAGCTCCTGGACGTCCGAGGCTCCGCGGTCGTGGACGGCGGTCGCGTCGATGACGAAGGCAAGCACGCCAGCGCCGCCGGCCAGGGAGGCTGCCTCGGCGGTGGCCTGGGCTGCGGGGATGCCGAGGTTGGTCGCAGCGTGCAGCTCGACGTCCTCGGCGTAGGCCAGGAAGGACCGGGCCGCACCCAGGGCGTCCTCCGTCGCGTCGAGGACGACCGGTGCCAGGTCGAGGAACACGCCGTCAAGCAAGGTGTCGAGGTCGGCGTCGGCGCCGACTCGCAGCCACAGGGAGGTGACTCCGCCCTCGAGGTCGGTCATGGCCTCCTCGTGAGCAGCCTTCGCGTCGACGACGCCGAGGTGGGCGCGGATGTCCCAGTCACCGGAGCGGGTCGGCCGGTGGCTGACGTCAACGTCGTCGAGGAGGTCTGCCGTGCCGAGCGGGGTGATGCCGATGCCGTCGAGCGTCGAGCGGGTCAGCGTCGGCCAGACGAGCGAGTCGTCGTCCTCGTCGGTCAGCCGACGGGCCTTGCGGAGCACCGCGGCCGCCTCGGCCTCCCAGTCGGCGCGGCCATGGGAGTCCTCGGTCGCGGCAAGCGCGAGGGAGTCGGTCACGTGCTGAAGGGTAGGAGGCACCCGGCCCACGGCCAACGAAGTGTGACTCTTCCCGTACCGCGACCTCGACAACCATCTGTGGCATCCACCACGTTGAGGGGTCATGAGCGGCCCGGGACCCAGCTTCGAGGAGTTCGTCGCCTCGCGAGGTCGTGATCTGTGGCGGACCGCGTGGCTGCTGACCGGCGACGCCCACAAAGCCGAGGACCTGGTCCAGACGACGCTCGCCAAGTGCTGGCGCCGGTGGTCCTCGATCGTCCGCGACGGCACGCCCGAGGCCTACGTACGCCGAGCGATGGTCAACACCTACACCGACTGGTGGCGTCGGAAGTGGAACGGCGAGCGTCCGACCGAGGTGCTCCCCGAGACCGCCATGCACATCGACGCATCTATCGACGAGCGCCAGGACACGTTGGCCGCGCTGGCCGCGCTGCCCCGAGGCCAACGTGCGGTGCTGGTGCTTCGGTTCTATGAGGACCTCACCGAGGCTCAGACCGCCGAGGCGCTCGACATCTCCGTCGGCACCGTCAAGAGCCAGACCTCACGAGCGCTGAGGGCGCTGCGCTCCTCGCCGATCCTCCAGGAGCAGTCATGACCGAGCAGCAGCTGCGCGACGTCCTCGCGCGCGTCGTCCCCGAGCCGCCCGACAGCGTCGCCGACGCGGGCCCCGTCGTCCGAGCCGCCCGTCGCCAGCGGCAGGTCCTCGTGGCCGGTGCCACCGCCCTCGCGGCGGTCCTCGTGGCGGGCACCGTGATCGGCGTCCAGGCGATCGCCGGCGACGAGAAGCAGGACCTGGTCGCCGACAGCTCGATCCCGGATCCGTACATCACGGCGCCGTGCCCGGATCCGTCGTCGACGTGGCCGGAGGGCCCGGTCTCCGACGTCGCCCAGGTCACCGCGGTCCGCTACTGCGCACGGCCGCCGGTGCTCGATGGCTTCCCTGCGACGCAGGGTCCCGCGGACGCCCTGGTCACCGAGCTCTCCGAGTTCGCGAGCGGCGTCCGTGACCTTCCGGATGCCGACCCGGCTCGGTGCGCGGCCGTGGACCCGATCCCGACCGACGACCGGCTGCTGCTGCAACTGGCCGACGGCAGCTCCGTCGTGGTCGCGACCGGGATCTGCGACGACGTGCAGGTCGAGGGGCACACGGTCTCCGCCGATGGCATTGGCGCGCTGTACCTCCGCTGGCTGCGAGCGCAGCGCGACGAGAACCCCTACGCGCCGGACGAGGTGACCCCGCCAACGGACTGCATGACGAGCGGGGTCTCACCGGCCACCCCCGCCAGCGAGCACCTCGTGGCCGCCATCTCCTGCACCGGCTCCGGCGTGCTCAGGGCCGTCACCCTGGCGGCCGATGAGACCGCTCGCCTGCAGGAGGCGTGGCGGACGGCATCCGAGGACACGGCGAACTGTGACGATCCTGGCCTCGCCCCCATGACGATCCTGGCCCGCACGGACCGCGGCGACCTCGTGCGCCTCGACCCGATGGGGTGCGGCCAGTTCAGGTACTACTCGAGCGATCAGACCGAGTACCTGGTGACCTTCACCTACGAGGACAACACCGGCGGGGGGTCATAGGGGCCGGTGCAGACAGATCTTCGAACCAATCTTCTCGGCCAGTTCTCAGGTCAGGCGGAACGAATCCGGCCGGTTCCGACGTTCACCTGACATGAACGGCCATCGCCACTTCAACGGACTCAAGACCGCTCTGCTCCTGGGTGGCATGTCAGCGGCGATCGTCGTCGTCGGCAGCTTCTTCGGGCGCGGCGGCCTCGTCATCGCGGTTCTGATCGCGTTCGGCATGAACGCCTACGGCTACTGGAACTCCGACAAGCTCGCGCTCAAGGCGATGCACGCCTACCCGGTGACCGAGGAGCAGCAGCCGGCGATGTACCGGATCGTTCGTGAGCTCTCGGACAGAGCGCAGCAGCCGATGCCGCGCCTCTACATCTCCCCCACCGAGGCACCCAACGCGTTCGCCACTGGCCGCAACCCCCAGAACGCCGCGGTCTGCTGCACCGAGGGCATCCTGCAGCTCCTGGACGAGCGCGAGCTGCGCGGCGTGCTCGGTCACGAGCTGATGCACGTCTACAACCGGGACATCCTCACGTCGTCCATCGCGGGCGCCATGGCCGCGGCTATCACGTTCCTCGCACAGTTCAGCCTGTTCTTCGGCGGTCGGGACCGCAACCCGTTCGCGGCGATCGCTCTCATGATCCTCGGCCCCTTGGCCGCCGGAGTGGTGCAGATGGCGATCAGCCGCACCCGCGAGTACGACGCCGACGAGGACGGCTCGACGCTGACCGGAGACCCGCTGGCTCTGGCCTCAGCCCTCTACAAGCTGGAGCACGGCACCAGCCGATACCCACTCCCGCAGACCCAACAGCTCGTCAACGCCAGCCACATGATGATCGCCAATCCGTTCCGCGGCCAGGGCATGACCAAGCTCTTCTCGACACACCCACCGATGGCGGACCGGATCCAGCGTCTGGAGGCGATGGCGGGTCACCGTCACTAGACGCGATGAGTTCTCGCTTCACCGGAGGTCCAACCACCAGGATCCACGTCCGGCGGAGGTGCTAGGTGATGCGCAAGGTCGTCGCGTACATGCTGTTGTCCTTGGATGGCGTAGCCGAGTCGCCTGATCGGTTCTTCGCCGGCTGGGACGAAGCGCTGGACGCGAACCTCGCCGCCATCATCGGTGAGCAGGACGCGGTGGTGCTCGGTCGAGCGAGCTATGACGAGTGGGCCAACTACTGGCCCAGCAGCGACATCGAGCCGTTCGCGAGCTTCGTCAACACCGTCCCGAAGTACGTCGCGACGTCCAGGCCGCTCGACCGGGAGTGGGCCAACACCACAGTCGTCAACGGCGATCTGGTCGAGTTCGTGCGCGACCTGAAGGGCCGGCCAGGGTCGGTGATCGGGGTGCACGCCAGCATTCGTGTCGCGCAGGCGCTGCTCGCGGGCGGCGTCCTCGACGAGCTCCGGCTGGTGATCGCCCCGTCGATCGCGGGTAGCGGGCGACGCTTCCTCGATTGCGTGCCCGAGACAACGCTCGAGTCGATCAGGAGCGCGACCTCCCCCACCGGCTCGCTGCTCGTCGACTACCGCGTCATCAACGGATAGCTGCTACGTGGCTGGCCGCTTGATGTGGCCGGCCTTGCCCTGTTTGGCTGGGACGCGGCCCTCGTCGTCCTTGGAACGCAGGCCGATCTTGGCGCCGAGCCAGACGAGCGGGTCGTACTTCTTGTCGACCACGCGCTCCTTCATCGGGATGATCGCGTTGTCGGTGATCTTGATGCCCTCGGGACAGACCTCGGTGCAGCACTTGGTGATGTTGCACATGCCGATGCCCGCGGCACCCTGGGCCAGCTCGCGCCGGTCGTTGGTGTCCAGCGGGTGCATGTCGAGCTCGGCGTACCGGAGGAAGAACCGCGGCCCGGCGAAGGCGTGCTTGTTGTCCTCGTGGTCACGGACGACGTGGCAGACGTCCTGGCACAGGAAGCACTCGATGCACTTGCGGAACTCCTGGCCGCGCTCGACGTCGACCTGCGCCATCCGGCGCTTGCCGTCGGCGTCGCGCGGAGGCGGAGAGAACGACGGCAGCTCGGCCGGCCTTCTCGTAGTTGAACGACACGTCGGTGACCAGGTCGCGGATCGACCGGGAAGGCCCGCATCGGCGTCACGGTGATCGTCTCGCTCTCCTCGAAGTCCGAGAGCCGGCACATGCACATCAGCCGCGGCTTGCCGTTGATCTCCGCGCTGACACGACCCGCACTTGCCGGCCTTGCAGTTCCAGCGCACCGCGAGGTCGCCGGCCTGGGTGGCCTGGACGCGGTGGATGGCGTCGAGGACCACCTCGCCCTCGGAGACCTCGACCGTCGTAGTCCTTGAGCTCGCCGCCGGACTTGTCGCCGCGCCACAGACGCATCTTGAGCTTGTAACCCATGGTCAGCTCCCCTCGAAGTACTTCTTGAGCTCGTCGGGCATCACCGGCAGCGGCTTCTCGCTGAGCACCACGCCGTCACCGCGTTCGTTGAGGTTGACGATCGAGGTTCTTGGTGCCCCAGCCTCGTGGTCGGTCTCGGGGAAGTCGTCGCGGGTGTGGCCGCCACGGGACTCCTCGCGGGCCAGCGCGGCCTTCGCGATGGCCTCCGAGACGATGCAGCATGTTGCGCAGGTCGATCGCGAGGTGCCAGCCGGGGTTGTACTGCCGGTGGCCCTCCACGACCATCGTCCGGGCCCGCTCCTTGAACGCCTCGATCGCGACCAGCGACTCCTTGAGCTCGGAGCCGTCGCGGATGATGCCGACCAGGTCGTTCATCGACTGCTGCAGGTCCGACTGGATCGTGTACGGGTTCTCCCCGCCCTCGACCTCGAACGGCGCCAGCGCGCTGGCCTCGGCCGCCTTGACGTCGGCCGCGTCGACCGCGGGCCGAGCGTCACCGAGCGAGGCGACCTCCGCCGCAGCGTGCTCGCCGGCGAGCTTGCCGAAGACCAGCAGGTCGGACGAGCGAGTTGCCGCCGAGCCGGTTGGAGCCGTGCATGCCGCCGGAGCACTCGCCCACGGCGTACAGCCCGTGCACGCTGCTCTCCTGGGTGTCGGGGTCCACCTCGACGCCGCCCATGACGTAGTGGCAGGTCGGGCCGATCTCCATCGGCTCGGCGGTGATGTCGACGTCGGCCAGCTCCTTGAACTGGTGGTACATCGACGGCAGCCGCTTGCTGGATGAACTCCGGCGTACGACGCGAGGCGATGTCGAGGAAGATGCCGCCGTGCGGTGATCCACGGCCGGCCTTGATCTCGGAGTTGATCGCGCGCGCGACCTCGTCGCGCGGCAGCAGCTCGGGTGGGCGGCGGTTGTTCTTCTTGTCCTCGTACCAGCGCGTCGGCCTCCTCGACCGTGTCCGCCGTCTCCGCCTTGAAGAACTCCGGGATGTAGTCGAACATGAACCGCTTGCCCTCGGAGTTCTTGAGGATGCCGCCGTCGCCGCGGACCGACTCCGTCACCAGCAGCCCCTTCACCGAGGGCGGCCAGACCATCCCGGTGGGGTGGAACTGGACGAACTCCATGTTGATCAGGGAGGCGCCGGCACGCAGCGCGAGGGCGTGGCCGTCGCCGGTGTACTCCCAGGAGTTCGAGGTGACCTTGAACGACTTGCCGATGCCGCCGGTCGCGAGGATCACGGCGGGGGCGTCGAAGATGATGAAGCGGCCGGTCTCGCGCCAGTAGCCGAACGCGCCGGAGATCGCGCCCGACGAGTCCTTGAACAGGTCGGTGACCGTGCACTCCATGAAGACGTCGATGCCGAGCTGCGACGGCGCGCTGCTGGAGGGTGCGGATCATCTCCAGGCCGGTGCGGTCGCCGACGTGGGCGAGCCGGGCGTACTTGTGGCCGCCGAAGTCGCGCTGGGAGATCAGGCCGTCCTCGGTGCGGTCGAACAGGGCGCCCCAGTCCTCGAGCTCCTGCACCCGCTCGGGCGCCTCCTGGGCGTGCAGCTGGGCCATCCGCCAGTTGTTGAGCATCTTGCCGCCACGCATGGTGTCGCGGAAGTGCACCTCCCAGTTGTCCTCCGGCCAGCGGTTGCCCATGGCCGCCGCGATGCCGCCCTCGGCCATCACGGTGTGCGCCTTGCCGAGCAGCGACTTGCAGACGATCGGCGGTCTTGGCGCCGGCGTCGTGGGCGGCGATCGCGGCGCGGAGACCGGCACCGCCGGCGCCGACGACCACGACGTCGTACTGGTGACGCTCCATGCCGCCGCGGTCGTCGCCGGTCATCGTGTTCCCGGTCATCGGGTGTCGCTCTGCCGAATTTTCCTGCGACTCAGTCATGTCAGATTCCTCAGAAGAACCGCGGGTCGGTGATGTGTCCGGCCGCGAGCAGCCAGACGTAGAAGTCGGCGATCGCGACCGAGAACAGGGACAGCCACGCGTAGCTGCGCGTGCTGGCCGTTCAGCTTCGAGACCCACGTCCAGAGCTTGTAGCGGACCGGGTGCTTGGAGAAGTGCCGCAGCCGGCCGCCGACGATGTGGCGACAGGAGTGGCACGCCGAGCGTGTAGAGCCAGATGAACACGACGTTGACCAGCAGGATCAGCGTGCCGAGGCCCATGTGGATGCCGTCGGACTCACCCTCGGCCGGCCCGAACGCCAGCACCACGTCGTAGGACAGGATCAGGCCGACCACGACCGCGGCGTACCAGAAGTAGCGGTGAACGTTCTGGAGGATCAGCGGGAGCCGCGTCTCGCCCGAGTAGGCACCGTGCGGCTCGGCGACACCACAGGCCGGCGGCGAGAGCCAGAACGCGCGGTAGTAGGCCTTGCGGTAGTAGTAGCAGGTCATCCGGAAGCCCAGCGGGAAGATCAGGATGATCAGCGCCGCAGAGAGCGGCCACCAGCCGAACGGCTGACCGAAGTCCGAGGCCGAGCCGCACTTGTCGGCGAGACAGGGCGAGTAGAACGGCGACAGGTAGGGCTCGCTGTAGTAGTACTTGCCCCAGAAGGCCCGGAACGTCGCGTAGACGACGAACGAGAAGAACACGACGAACGTCGTGAGCGGCGCGAGCCACCACCGGTCCTCGCGCAACGTCCGGAGACCGACTGCCGCGCGAGTCGGTCCTCCGACGCCCGCACCCATCGATCCCGCAGTCGACTCTTTCGCGTCGGTCGACGCCATGAACACCTCCGCTGGGCGCGCGGCGATGTGGTGACCGCCGCAGTGCGAACAAGGTAAAGCCACCTGAGACGGATGTAGTGCTTAGGCTCGCCTAACCGGGGAAATGTCACACGGGACGGGCGTCGACGGGGGTGGCGCACCCGTCGTGCCGGAGTAGCGTCGGTAGTCGTGGCGAAGTCCGGATCCACCCTGCACGGCGCGCAGACCACAGCGCTGGTCAAGGGCGCCAAGGCGTCGCGGTCGACCATCACGCTGAAGTTGCTGATGGCCGCCTCAGCGGCCTGGTCTTCATCGGGTTCGTGCTGGCCCACATGTACGGCAACCTCAAAGCCTTCAGCGGCCACGACGCCTTCAACGAGTACGCCGAGCACCTCCGTGAGATCGGCGAGCCGATGCTCCCCCACGGTGGCGTCCTCTGGATCCTGCGCGTGGGCCTCATCACGGCGCTGCTCGTGCACGTGACCTGCGCGGTCGTGCTCGCCCGTCGGGCCGGCAGGGCGCGCACCAAGAAGTACGCCGTCCGGAAGATACAGGCACTCGTCGGTCTCCTCACGCACCATGCGCTGGGGCGGTGCGACGCTCCTGATCTTCCTCGTCTGGCACCTGCTGAACTTCACCGTCGGCAAGGTCAACCCGCAGGGCGGGCCGACCAACGACCCCTACGACCTGATGGTCGACACCTTCGACCTGTGGTGGATGACCGGCATCTACCTGCTCGCGATGGTCGCGCTGGGCCTGCACCTGCACCACGGCGTCTGGAGCGCCGCCCAGACCCTCGGCCTCACCAACAACGAGCGGGCCCGGCGCAACTTCAAGATCGGCGGGCTCCTGCTCGCCGTCGTCGTCGCCGGCGGCTTCTCCCTCGTCCCGATCTTCACGGCGTTCGGAGTCATCTCGTGACCAGCCAGTTCGACAAGGGTCCGGACATGCCGGACACCACCAACACCGCCGAACCGTCCCTCAACCGCGGTCCCGCCGAGGAGGAGTACGACGACGCGGCCGGCTACTACACCGCCGGCGACCCGGTCCGCGACACCAAGGCCCCCGACGGCCCGCTCGAGGAGCGCTGGGGCACCCGCCAGTTCGAGGCCCAGCATCGCCAACCCGGCCAACCGCCGCGCCTCTCGGTGATCGTGGTCGGCACCGGCCTGGCCGGCGCCTCGGCCGCCGCGACGCTCGGCGAGGCCGGCTACGTCGTCAAGTCGTTCTGCTACCAGGACTCCCCGCGACGGGCGCACTCGATCGCCGCCCAGGGCGGCATCAACGCCGCCAAGAACTACAAGGGCGACGGCGACTCCGTCTACCGGCTCTTCTACGACACGATCAAGGGCGGCGACTACCGCTCGCGCGAGTCCAACGTCTACCGCCTCGCCGAGGTCAGCACCAACATCATCGACCAGTGCGTCGCGCAGGGCGTCCCGTTCGCCCGCGAGTACGGCGGCCTGCTCGACAACCGCTCGTTCGGCGGCGTCCAGGTCTCCCGCACGTTCTACGCCCGCGGCCAGACCGGCCAGCAGCTGCTCATCGGCGCCTACCAGGCCCTCGAGCGCCAGGTCGCGGCCGGCACCGTGAAGTGCTACACCCGCCACGAGATGGTCGAGCTGATCGTCGTCGACGGCCGGGCACGCGGGATCATCGTCCGCGACCTGGTGACCGGCGAGATCGAGACCTACTTCGCCGACGTCGTCGTGCTCGCCAGCGGCGGCTACGGCAACGTCTTCTTCCTCTCGACCAACGCGATGGGCTGCAACGTCACCGCGACCTGGCGGGCGCACCGCAAGGGCGCGCTACATGGCCAACCCCTGCTACACGCAGATCCACCCGACCTGCATCCCGGTCACCGGCCACCACCAGTCCAAGCTGACCCTGATGTCGGAGTCGCTGCGCAACGACGGCCGGATCTGGGTCCCCAAGAAGCAGGCCGACTGCGCCAAGGACCCGCGGGAGATCCCCGAGGAGGACCGCGACTACTACCTCGAGCGCATCTACCCGGCGTTCGGCAACCTGGTCCCCCGCGACATCGCCTCCCGCCAGGCCAAGAACATGTGCGACGAGGGCCGCGGCGTCGGCCCCGAGGTCGAGGGCGTCCGCCGCGGCGTCTACCTCGACTTCGCCGACGCGATCGAGCGGCTGGGCCGCGACGGCGATCGAGGAGAAGTACGGCAACCTCTTCGACATGTACGCCCGGATCACGGGCGAGGACCCGTACGCGGTCCCGATGCGCATCTACCCGGCCGTGCACTACGTGATGGGCGGCCTCTGGGTCGACTACGACCTGCAGTCGACGATCCCCGGCCTCTTCGTGACCGGCGAGGCCAACTTCTCCGACCACGGCGCCAACCGGCTCGGCGCCTCGGCGCTGATGCAGGGCCTGGCCGACGGCTACTTCGTGCTGCCCAACACCATCCGCGACTACCTCGCGCGACGGGCCGTTCGACCGGATCCCGGAGGACCACCCCGCCGTCGTCGAGGCGCAGGAGTCGGTCAAGGGCCGCATCGAGGCACTTCATCTCGAGCAACGGCACCCGCAGCGTCGACTCCTACCACCGCGAGCTCGGCAACATCATGTGGGAGTACTGCGGCATGGAGCGCAGCGAGGACGGCCTGCGCAAGGCGATCGACCTGATCCGCACGCTGCGCGATCGACTTCTAGCGCAACGTCAAGGTCCTCGGCTCCGCCGAGAGCCTCAACCAGTCCCTGGAGAAGGCCGGCCGGGTGGCCGACTTCCTCGAGCTCGGCGAGCTGATGTGCATCGACGCCCTCAACCGGCGCGAGTCGTGCGGCGGCCACTTCCGGGCCGAGTCGCAGACCGAGGACGGCGAGGCGCTGCGCCACGACGACCAGTACGCCTACGTCGCGGCCTGGGAGTGGACGGCCCAGCCGACGACGAGGGCCACCAAGACATGGGCACGCCGGTCCTGCACAAGGAAGACCTGACCTACGAGTTCATCGAGATGAAGCAGCGGAGCTACAAGTGATGCGGATCTCTCTCAAGATCTGGCGCCAGGCCGACGGCACCAGCGAGGGCGCCCTGGCACACCTACCAGCTCGACGAGGTCTCCGAGGACATGTCGTTCCTCGAGATGCTCGACGTGCTCAACGAGGAGCTGAACGGCAAGGGCGAGGAGCCGTCGCGTTCGACTCCGACTGCCGCGAGGGCATCTGCGGCATGTGCGGCCTGATGATCAACGGCCAGGCGCACGGGCCCGAGGTCACGACGACCTGCCAGCTGCACATGCGGTCCTTCAAGGACGGCGACGAGATCGTCATCGAGCCGTGGCGGGCCGACGCGTTCCCGGTCCTCAAGGACCTCTGCGTGGACCGCGGCGCGTTCGACCGGATCATCCAGTCCGGTGGCTACATCTCGGTCAACACCGGCGCCGCCCCCGACGCCCATGCGGTGCCGGTCCCCAAGGACAAGGCCGACCGCGCCTTCGACGTCGCCACCTGCATCGGCTGCGGCGCCTGCGTGGCGGCGTGCCCCAACGGCTCGGCGTCGCTGTTCGTCGGCGCCAAGATCACCCACCTCGGCGAGCTGCCCCAGGGTCAGGCCGAGCGGGACCGCCGCGTCGTCAACATGGTCGGCCAGCACGACGCCGAGGGCTTCGGTGGCTGCACCAACATCGGCGAGTGCACCGCCGCCTGCCCCAAGGAGATCCCGCTCGACGTGATCTCCCGCCTCAACTAGGACCTGCACCAGGCGCTGCGGCACGGCCACTAGCGCTCGCACTTCTCGTCCCTCGCCCAGAGCGGGTCAGCGGTCCGGAGCGTCGACGGCGAGCGGGTGCGTCCAAGCCCACGCAGCGGCATACAGCGTGACCCGCGAGGTGTAGTTGATCCAGACCACGAGGATCAGCGCGATCCCGAACGCCTGGAACGCCGGCTGGCCCTCGATACTCCTGATGAGCAGCTGGGAGGCCTGCTTGAGGAGCTCGAAGCCGACGGCGCCGAGGAGCGCTCCGGAGAACAGGGCGCGCCGTGGGAGGTCCGGGGCGGCGAGCAGCCGGAACATCACGAAGAAGAGCAGAGCGTTGGCAGGGATCCCGAGCGCGATGGTGACCAGCCGGACCAGCCAGTCGAGCTCGGACGACAAGCCGAGCCACCCGAGCAGGTCCTCCGAGAACCCGGCGACCACTCCGGTCGCGGCCACCGCAACCAGCATCACGACACCGATCACAACCAGGGTGAGGAGGTCCCGCAGCTTGCCCATCACGAAGTTCGGCTGCTGGCGGTCCGGGAGGGCGAACACGGTGGTCAGCGCGTCGCGCAGGGCCGACAGCCAGCCGAGGCCCGAGTAGGTCACGCCGACCAGGCCGATCAGCCCGACGGTGCCGGCGGCGTTCTCGATGTCGGCCAGCTGCAGCTGGTTGTCGCCGGTGCCGATGAGTCCGGGCAGCATCGAGTCGATCGCCTCGACCAGGGTGGCCTGCGTGTCCGGGACGATCTTGGACACGTAGCCGATCACGAAGAACGCGAGAGCCAGGATCGGGAAGACCGACAGGAACCCGAAGTACGTCACCGCACCCGCCTGCTGGCCAGCCTTAGTCTCGCCGTAGTGCTGCTGCGTGCGGACGGCGTGGTCGAGGTGCGGGTGCGCCCGCCGCAGCTCGTGGACCCGGTCGGTCGCGCGCTGCTTCAGCGAGGCCATGCGGCTCAGGTACCCGGCTGGAGGGCGAAGTAGCGAGTGGGTCGCCAGCCCAGGTCCTCGTCGTGCACGTAGAGCTTGAAGTCGTCGACGTCGAACTCGCACTCGAAGTCGGCGAGCTCGTCGAAGGCCTGGTCGAGCTGCTCGTCGCTCAGGTGATGGGCGATGGTGACGTGCGGGTGGAACGGGAACGCGAGGTCCATCGCGAGCGGCCCACGGCGTACGACGGCGGCCAGCTGCTCGCACTGGGAGATGCCCTCGGCCAGCGAGACGAACACGACCGGCGACGTAGGACGGAAGGTGCCGGTGCCCCGCAGGTGAACGCTGAACGCGGCGACCTCGTCGGCGGCCGAGGCCAGGTGGGTCTCGATGTCCTCGAGGGTCCCCGGCGCGATGTCGGTCGGCGGCACGAGCGTGATGTGCGTGGGGATCTTCGAGGCGGTCGTGTCACCGACGGCGGCGCGATACTGCTGGAGCTCGGTCGCCCATGGCTCGGGTATCGCCACGGCCACTCCGATCGTCGGCACCCCGGAAACCTAGCGGGTTGTGCTGGCGCCCTGGGCGGGTCCCACGAACCCCACCCGCTGGTAGACGTCCTTGAGCGTGGCCTCGGCGACCTCGCTGGCCGTCTCGCGGCCCTGCCGCAGCACGTCCATGAGGTGGTCCTGCGCGTCGAGCAGCTCGAGGGTCCGGTGGCGGAACGGCGTCACGAAGTCGACGACGACCTCGGCGAGGTCCTTCTTGAGGTCGCCGTAGCCCTTGCCGGCGTACTGCTCCTCGAGGCTCTCGATGCTGCGCTGGGTCAGCGAGGCATAGATGGTCAGCAAGTTGCTCACGCCGGGCTTCTCCTCGACATCGAAGGTGATCTCCGAGCCGGAGTCGGTGACGGCGGAGCGGATCTTCTTGGCACTCACCGCGGGGTCGTCCAGCATCTCGACGATGCCGCTCGGCGAGGACGCGGACTTCGACATCTTTGCCGTCGGCTGCTGGAGGTCGCCGATCTTGGCCGTCGCCTTGAGGATGTAGGGCTCGGGAAGCCGGAACGTCTTCTTGTAGCGGCTGTTGAAGCGCTGGGCGAGGTCGCGGGTGAGCTCGAGGTGCTGGCGCTGGTCCTCGCCCACCGGCACGTAGTGCGGCCGGTAGAGCAGGATGTCGGCGGCCTGGAGGATCGGGTAGGTGAACAGCCCGACGCTGGCCGAGCCCTCGCCGCCCTTGGACGACTTGTCCTTGAACTGGGTCATCCGGCGTGCCTCGCCGAAGCCGGTCAGGCACTGCATGACCCACGCCGCCTGCGCATGCGCCGGGATCTGGCTCTGCACGAAGATCGACGACCGCGCAGGGTCGATGCCCATGGCCAGCAGCTGGGCGGCGGCGCGCAGGGTGCGCTCACGGAGCACCTTGGGGTCGTGCTCGACGGTGATCGCGTGCAGGTCGGCGATGAAGAAGAACGGCTGGTAGTCCTGCTGGAGGTCGACCCACTGGCGCAGCGCGCCGAGGTAGTTGCCGAAGTGGAACGAGTCAGCCGTCGGCTGGATGCCGGACAGCACCCGGGGCCGTCCACCGCCCGACGCGGCCGCCGGGACGGTGACCTCGGGCTGGGTCGTGGGCGAGGCGGTGGGCATGCGCGGCATTCTTGCCGACGCGCTGGTGGGAGCGGGCTATGGCCTCACTCGAAGCGGACGGCCTCGCAGTCCAGGCATTCGAACCGTCTGACCGCATGCCCCTCCTCGAACTCCTCGAGGCGGAGCTCCCACGTGTGCTCGACGGGGAGGAAGCTCTCAGTCGGCAGTGCGCTCATAACTGCCCATGTCCAGCACCTCGGTCGATCTTTCAGCCGGTCGCGATCCTGTTCTCACGCACGTTGGCCCACGACGCGAGCAGCACCCCCACGCCAACCACGGACAGCACCAGTCCGACCAGGGCCGGCGACCGATAGCCGTAGCCGGCCGCGATCGTGACACCACCGAGCCAGGCACCGAGGGCGTTGGCTGCGTTGAGAGAGGCGTGGTTCATGGCTGCTCCGAGCGTCTGCGCCTCCCCCGCGACGTCCATGAGCCGCAGCTGCAGGTTGACCACCAGGACCGAACCGAGCGCCGTGACCATGAAGACGACCGGCAGCAGCGCCCATCCGTGCGGGGCTGCGAACCAGAACACGATGAGGATCAGGCCCGAGCCGATGCCGGACCAGATGAGCGACCCGAACACCGACCAGGCGGCGAGCTCGCCCGCCAGCCACGTCCCGACGACCATGCCCAGTCCGAAGCCGAGCACGAAGACCGGCACCGCAGAGGCCGACAGCCCGCCGACGTCGGTCACGGTCGGAGCGATGTAGGAGTAGACGGCGAACAGACCGCCGAAGCCGATCGCGCCCGCCAGCAGCACCAGCCACGCCTGACCGTTGCGGAAGAACAGACTCACTTCGCGGCGGCCGGTGGCGTCGGCGTGCCCCGGGCACGACGGGACGAACACCGCGACCAAGGCCGTCGCGAGCGCCGCAAGCAGGGCCGCTGCGACGTACGACGCGCGCCAGCCGACGTGCTGGCCCAGCCAGGTCGCGGCAGGCACGCCGGCGACATTGGCGAACGAGATGCCGAGCATCACGCTGGCGACCGCCCGGCCGCGCCTGCCGGGCGCGGCCAGGCTCGCGGCGACGAGCGAGGCGACGCCGAAGTAGGCGGCGTGCGGGACCCCGTCCAGGAACCGACTGAGGACCAGGACCTGGTAGCCGGGCGCTGCCGCGCTGACCAGGTTGAGCGCCGCGTAGGCGCCCATCAGCGCCATGAGCAGACCGCGGCGCGGCCACCGGGCGCCGAAGAAGGCCAGGACCGGGGCGCCGACGACGACGCCGAGCGCATAGGCCGAGATGACGTGGCCGGCGGTCGGGATCGAGACATCGACCCCGGCGGCCACCTGCGGCAGGACGCCCATGGTGACGAACTCCGTGGTGCCGATCGCGAACCC
Source organism: uncultured Actinomycetota bacterium (assembly GCA_963802315.1). Taxonomy (GTDB): domain Bacteria; phylum Actinomycetota; class Actinomycetes; order Propionibacteriales; family Nocardioidaceae; genus Nocardioides. Next base: position 2,107,452 of record CAWDIF010000001.1, on the reverse strand, counting down.
GCCGGAGGCGAGCGCGATGAGCGCGAGACCGTAGCCGTGGGGGGCGGTGACCGTGGGTGCGTCCGACTCGATCTGGAGGTCGTCGGTCACGTCGGTCACCGGCACCATGGTGCAACCGCCCGCGGCACCCGACCTATTCCTGGGCCGCGGGCGCGCCGTACAAGCCGTCACCCTGTCGAACGACCTGGCGCGAGCGGTGCTGCCAGACGTGGAAGCCCAGGTCGACCAGGGTCTTCATGACGCACAGGACAGCCACCGCCGTGACCTGGTCAGCCCTGTCCTCGCCGTGGTCCAGCCCGTTGAGGGCGATGCCGAACGCGACGATGATGCCGACGTGCAGGACCAGCATGCGCGGGTACGGCGCGAACATGGCCTGCCCCGGGCTCACGACCCTGCGCTCGTCGCGACCGAACCAGTTCACGCCCAGCGAGAACAGGTGGCTCGCGGTGATCGCGAGTGACAGCAGGACCACCTGGCCCAACCCGCCCTGCAGCCCGACGATCGCGGCGACGATGATCGCAAAGACCCCGTGGACCGCCGTGAAGATGCCGTAGTGGAGGGCGAAGAACTTGGCCGACGACACGTCTCGTCGCTGGCCGTTGACCGTGGCGTCGACCGGGTCGCGACCGGGGCCCTCGGCGGTGGCGGTGCGGACGATCCCGCACGCCCAGACCACGACGTTCTCGACCCAGTAGACGAGGAACACGTCGCCCATCCCGATGCGCTCGGTCGTGACCGCCCAGACCGGCAGCAGGTTGACCAGCACCAGCACCACCGCCGTCGCGAACCGGGCCAGCCCCCCGGGCAGCCGCGCCGCCAACCGGGCGATGAGCTCGATGCCGAGGAACCGGAGCAGCACGGTCACGAGGTTCACCGTAGGCGCCTACAGCGAGGCGAGCACCTCGTTGAAAGTCGCGCTCGGCCGCATGACCGCCTCGGCCTTGGCCGGGTCGGGGCGGTAGTAGCCGCCGATGTCGGCGGGGCTGCCCTGGACGGCGAGGAGCTCCTCGACGATCATGCCCTCGTTGGCGGCCAGCGCGTCCGCGAACGGCCGGAAGGCCTCGGCCAGCGCAGTGTCCTCGGTCTGGGCGGCGATCTCCTGGGCCCAGTAGAGCGCCAGGTAGAAGTGCGAGCCGCGATTGTCGATGCCGCCGACCTTGCGGGTCGGTGACTTGTCCTCGTTGAGGAACGTCTCGGTGGCCTGGTCGAGCGTGTCGGCCAGAACCTGCGCACCGGCGTTGTCGGAGTACGACGCCAGATGCTCGAACGAGGCGGCCAGTGCGAAGAACTCGCCGAGGCTGTCCCAGCGCAGGTAGTTCTCCTTGACCAGCTGCTGCACGTGCTTGGGCGCGGAGCCGCCGGCACCGGTCTCGAACAGGCCGCCGCCGTTGATCAGGGGGACGATCGAGAGCATCTTGGCCGAGGTGCCGAGCTCGAGGATCGGGAACAGGTCGGTGTTGTAGTCGCGCAGCACGTTGCCGGTCACCGAGATGGTGTCCTCCCCGCGCCGGATCCGCTCGAGGGAGTACGCCGTCGCCTCGGCCGGGGCCAGGATCTCGATCGTCAGACCGGACGTGTCGTGTTCGGGCAGGTACTCGTTGATCTTGGCGATCAGCCTGGCGTCGTGGGCGCGAGTCTCGTCGAGCCAGAAGACGGCCGGCGAGCCGGACGCCCGCGCACGGGTCACGGCGAGCTTGACCCAGTCGCGGATCGACTCGTCCTTGGTCTGACAGGCGCGCCACACATCACCGGGCTGCACGGCGTGCGAGAGCAGCACCTCACCGGCCGAGCTCACGACCTGCACCGTGCCGGCGGCCGGGACCTCGAAGGTCTTGTCGTGCGAGCCGTACTCCTCGGCCGCCTTGGCCATCAGACCGACGTTGGGGACCGAGCCCATGGTCGACGGGTCGAACGCACCATGGGCGCGGCAGTCGTCGAGGACAGTCTGGTAGACGCCGGCGTAGCAGGAGTCCGGGATGACCGCGAGGGTGTCGCCCTCCGCGCCGTCCGGGCCCCACATGTGGCCGGACTGTCGGATCATCGCGGGCATCGAGGCGTCGATGATCACGTCGGAGGGGACGTGCAGGTTGGTGATTCCCTTGTCGGAGTCGACCATGGCCATCGCAGGACCATCGGCCAGTCCCTGAGTGACGGCGGCGGCGATGGCATCGCCCTCGGGCAACGACGACGCCGCGGACAGGAGCCCACCGAGCCCGTCATTCGGAGAGATCTCCGCGGCCTTCAGCACGTCGCCGTACTGCTCGAAGAGTGTCGGGAAGAACGCCTGCACGACATGGCCGAAGAGGATCGGGTCGGAGACCTTCATCATGGTGGCCTTGAGGTGCACGGAGAACAACACGTCGTCGGCCTTCGCCCGCGCCACCTGCTCGGTGAGGAAGCGGCGCAGCGCCGCGACGTCCATGAAGGTGCCGTCGACGACCTCGCCGGCCAGCACCGGCACCGACTGCTTGAGCACCGTGACGGCGCCGTCGACGCCGACGTGCTCGATCCGGAGGGTGTCGGCGGAGGGGATGACAACCGACGTCTCGTTGGAGCGGAAGTCGTCCTGTCCCATCGTCGCGACGTTGGTCTTCGACTCCGAGGTCCAGGCGCCCATCCGGTGCGGGTGGTTCTTGGCGTAGTTCTTCACCGACGCGGGCGCGCGGCGGTCAGAGTTGCCCTCGCGCAGGACGGGGTTGACCGCGGAGCCCTTGACCTTGTCGTAGCGGGCGCGGACGTCACGTTCCTCGTCATTGTCCGGGCTCTCGGGGTAGTCAGGCAGCGCGTAGCCCTGCGACTGGAGCTCGGCGATGGCGGTCTTGAGCTGCGGCACGGACGCCGAGACGTTGGGAAGCTTGATGATGTTGGCCTCGGGCTGGGTGGCCAGGGCGCCGAGCTCCGCGAGGGCGTCATCGATGCGCTGCTCGTCGGTGAGGCGCTCGGGAAACAGGGCGATGATCCGTCCCGCGAGCGAGATGTCGCGGGTCTCCACGTCGACGCCTGCCTTGGCCGCATACGCCGCGATGATCGGCAGGAAGGAGTATGTCGCGAGCAGCGGCGCCTCGTCGGTGTGGGTATAGATGATCTTCGCCATGCCCGAAGCCTGTCACTCGCGCTTGCGCAGCGGCAACGCGGCTCGGGTCTAGGCTTCCGGGCATGGCTGACACGTCCACCAACACCCAGAAGGTTGCCGCTGAGGTCATCGGCACCTTCATCCTGGTGTTCTTCGGCTGCGGCACCGCGATCATGACCTCGGTGGGTGTCGGGTTCGACTACACCGCTACCGCGCTCGCCTTCGGCCTGACCGTTCTCTGCGGCGCCTACGCCTTTGGACGGGTCTCCGGCGCGCACTTCAACCCGGCCGTATCGGTCGGCGCGGCTCTCGGTGGCCGGATGGCCTGGCGCGAGGTCCCGCTCTATGTCGGCTCACAGCTGGTCGGCGGTCTGCTGGCCGGCCTCACGCTGTTCATCCTGGTGCGCGGCTTCGACGGCTACGACATCAGCACCGACGGCCTCGCGCAGAACGGCTTCGGCGACGACGGCACGGGATACGCCGTCTGGGCCGCGTTCCTGCTGGAGCTGATCCTCACCGCGATCTTCGTGTGGGTGATCCTGGCGGTGACCGACACCCGCAACGAGCACCCGGCTCTGGCGCCCGCAGCGATCGGCCTGGCGCTGACGATGGTGCACCTGGCCTCGATCACCGCCACGGGCACCTCGGTCAACCCGGCCCGCTCGATCGGCGTGGGGCTGTTCGCAGGCTCCGACGCGATCATGCAGCTGTGGCTGTTCATCCTGGCGCCACTGGTGGGTGCGGCGATCGCCGGACTCACCTTTCCGCTGCTCTTCGGTCATGGCTCCCAACCCGTCCCCGGCTCCGGCCTGCGCAGGTCCGCCCCGACCGCGGTCGCTGGCTATGGAGCACCGGACCACTTCCAAGCGGAGTGGAACCAGCAGGCCAAGCCCGCAGCCCACGCGCAGGAGCCGATCATCCAGGACGGCTGGCAGTGGGACCACGAGGCCCAGGAGTGGAAGCCGCTGGAGCAGTTCCAAGACCCCGCCGACCCGCAGGCACCTGCGCAGTAGCCCGGGTCAGGGTCCGCTGACCAGCTCGGTCGAACCCGACGGACCCTCACTGTTGAATGTGGCGACCAGGCCGACGTCCTGGTCGTAGGTCCTCTCGACGACGACGCCGGCGTCCAGGTCGCTCTCAACGCGCAGCACGAGGCTGCCCTCGTCGACCGAGAGCACCGTCGCCCGGTCCTCGACCACGCCATCGAGCAGCGCCAGTCGCCACCCGTCGCCGACCCGGGGCGAGGCAGGCATGGCGAGTCCGGCCTCGGCGCCGGCCACGGTGACGTCCCACTCCCCCGCACGGCCGAACCACCAGACGTTGCCGTCCCTGTCCTGTGCGAAGTAGTCGGTCGTCGACAGCGCCGGCCCCTCGCCGACCATCGTCTCGGTGACCACCGAGGTGACCCGCACACCGCCCACCAACAGGTTCGACGGCTCCACCCTCACCGTTGCGGTCGCACCGTCGTTGACGTCGTAGCGCCACTCGCTCCCCTGCTCGTAGGCGAGCCACGGGTTGTCGATGTAGCCGAGGAAGTCGTCGGGGTCGGGCGACGGCGTCGGGATCACCAGCTCGTCGATGCCCACCTCGTCGTACTCGGGGGAGGCGGAACCGCACGAGGCGAGGGTGGTGGCCAGGAGAACGGCACCTAGGAGGGTGCCCGCGCGACGCATGGGCCGCATCATGACGCATCCCGGATCGCTGCTAGCGTCATCTGCCGTGACTGAATCTCCTCTGAAGGTCGCCGTCACCGGTGCCGCCGGTCAGATCGGCTACAGCCTCCTCTTCCGACTTGCGAGCGGCTCCCTGACGGGCGACCGCCCCATCGAGCTCCGACTGCTGGAGATCGAACCGGCTCTCAAGGCGCTCGAGGGCGTCGTGATGGAGCTCGACGACTGCGCGTTCCCGCAGCTCGCCAAGGTCGAGATCGGCTCTGACGCGGAGAAGATGTTCGCCGGCGTCAACCTCGCCCTGCTCGTCGGCGCACGCCCGCGCGGACCCGGCATGGAGCGCGGAGACCTGTTGTCGGCCAACGGGGCGATCTTCACCGCGCAGGGCAAGGCCCTCAACGCGGTGGCCGACGACGACGTGCGCATCGGCGTCACCGGCAACCCGGCCAACACCAACGCGCTCATCGCGCTCAAGAACGCCCCCGACATCCCCGCGGACCGGTTCTCGGCGCTCACCCGCCTGGACCACAACCGGGCCATCTCGCAGCTCGCGGCCAAGACCGGCGCCCCCGTCACCGACATCACCCACATGACGATCTGGGGCAACCACTCCGCGACGCAGTACCCCGACCTGTTCCACGCCCAGGTCGCCGGCAAGAACGCCGCGGAGACCGTCGGTGACCAGGCCTGGATCGAGCAGACCTTCATCCCGACCGTGGCCAAGCGTGGTGCGGCGATCATCGAGGCCCGTGGCTCCTCCTCGGCCGCCTCGGCCGCCTCCGCCACCATCGACGCGGCCAAGGACTGGCTGTTCGGCTCGGCCGACGGCGACTGGGTGTCGATGGCTGTGCACTCCGACGGCTCCTACGGCGTACCCGAGGGCCTCATCTCCTCGTTCCCGGTCGTCACCAAGGGCGGTGACTGGGAGATCGTCCAGGGCCTCGAGATCGACGCCTTCTCCCGCGGCCGGATCGACGCCTCCACCGCCGAGCTGGCCGAGGAGCGCGACGCGGTCACGGAGCTCGGACTCATCTAGTCCTGGTCGGGGATGCTGGAGGCCAGGAAGAAGATCAGGCCGCCGAGTGCTCCCAGCACGACCACGTCGACCGCGCGGTGCCGCACCGCGAGCATGCCCGCGTCGCGCGCAGGCAGGACCAGGCGCAGACCCGCCGCGACCATGAGGCTGACGGCGATCACCCGTACGCCGAGGCGCCAGTCACCGCCGGCCACCATTGCCACTCCCCCGACGCAGACGGCCAGGATCGCGATGTAGAACGCGCCCCCGATGGTCGAGGGATATCGGCGTTCGTCGTCCTCCGGCTGCCCCGATGACGCCTCGGGCTCCTCGGTCACAACCCCTGCTCGGCCATCGAGACGAGGTTGGAGAGCAGCATCGCCCGGGTCATGGGTCCGACCCCGCCGGGGTTGGGCGAGACCCAGCCGGCGACGTCCCAGACCCCCTCGGCCACATCGCCGACCAGCTTGCCGTCGACGCGCGAGACGCCCACATCGAGCACGGCGGCGCCAGCCTTGACCATGTCGCCCGTGATGATCCCCGGCACCCCGGCCGCCGCGACCACGATGTCGGCCTGGCGCACGTGCGCGGCCAGGTCGACGGTCCCGGTGTGGCACAGGGTGACCGTGGCGTTCTCGGAGCGTCGGGTGAGCAGCAGCCCGAGGGGACGGCCGACGGTCACCCCGCGACCCACCACGACGACATCGGCACCGGCGATCTCGACACCGTGGCGGCGCAGCAGCTCGACGATCCCGAACGGGGTGCAGGGCAGGGGTGCTGGGGCACCCAGCACCAGCCAGCCCAGGTTGGTCGGGTGCAGTCCGTCGGCGTCCTTGTCCGGGTCGATGAGCCCGAGGACCCGGTTCTCGTCACGACCGCGCGGCAGCGGCAGCTGGACGATGTAGCCGGTGCACGCCGGATCGGCGTTGAGCCGGGCGATCTCCGCCTCGATCTCCTCCTGCGAAGCCACCTCGGGCAGGTCCACCCGGATCGACTCGATCCCGACCTCGGCACAGTCCTTGTGCTTGCCGTTGACGTACCAGCGCGACCCCGGGTCGTCGCCGACCAGCACGGTGCCGAGCCCGGGGACGACACCGCGCTCCCGCAGGGCCGACACCCGAGCGCGGAGCTCGTTCTTGATCGCGGCCGCGGTGGCGGCCCCGTCCAGCTTCTGTGCGGTCACCCGTGGATCCTGCCCGACCTGCTCAATGTGCGAAGTGCCGGGTGCCGGTGAAGTACATCGTCACGCCGGCGGCCTTGCAGGCCTCGATCGTGAGCTCGTCGCGGACCGAGCCGCCGGGCTGCACGATCGCCGAGACCTGCGCGTCGAGGAGGATCTGCGGGCCGTCCTCGAAGGGGAAGAAGGCATCCGAGGCGGCGACCGAGCCGGCCGCCCGGTCGCCTGCGCGCGACACCGCGAGGCGGCACGAGTCGACCCGGTTGACCTGGCCCATGCCGATGCCGACCGAGGCGCCGCCACGGGCGAGCAGGATCGCATTGGACTTCGCGGCCCGACAGGCCTTCCAGGCGAACGCCAGGTCGGCGAGCACCTCGGGTGATGCGGCGTCGCCGGTGGCGAGCGTCCAGGTCGACGGGTCGTCGCCGTCCGCATCCAGGGCGTCGCGGTGCTGCATCAGCAAACCGCCGGACACCGGCCGGATCTCTGCGCCGCCGCGACGGACCGGATCGCACACGAGGATCCGGATGTTCTTCTTGGCGGCCAGCACCGCGACGGCACCGTCGTCGTATCCGGGCGCCACGAGCACCTCGGTGAAGACCTCCGCGACCTGCTCGGCCATCGCGACCGAGACCGGAACGTTGGTGGCGATCACGCCGCCGAACGCCGAGACCGGGTCGCACTCGTGTGCCCGGCGGTGCGCCTCGGCAACGTCGGCACCGACCGCGATTCCGCACGGGTTCGCGTGCTTGATGATCGCGACCGCGGGCTCGTCGAAGTCGTAGGCCGCGCGGCGGGCTGCGTCGGCGTCGACGTAGTTGTTGTAGGACATCTCCTTGCCGTGCAGCTGCTCGGCGGTCGCCAGGCCGCTGGCGGCGAAGCCGTCGACGTACAACGCCGCGTTCTGGTGCGGGTTCTCGCCGTAGCGGAGCGTCGCGGACTTGGTCCAGGTCGCGCCGACCCAGGCCGGGAAGCCCGTTCCGTGCGAGGTGTCGGTCAGGACGTTGCCCATCCACGACGCGACGGCGACGTCATAGGTGGCGGTGTGCACGAACGCCTCGGCGGCGAGCGCCTGGCGCTGGGAGAGCGTGAACCCGCCCGTGTCGAGAGCCGCGAGCACGTCGGCGTACCGATCCGGCGAGGTGACGATGGCGACCGAGGGGTGGTTCTTGGCGGCTGCGCGGACCATCGAGGGCCCACCGATGTCGATCTGCTCGACGCACTCGTCGGCGGCGGCTCCGGACGCCACGGTCTGGGTGAACGGGTAGAGGTTGGACACCACCAGGTCGAACGGCTCGACGCCGAGCTCGGCGAGCTGCCGCACGTGGGAGTCGAGACGGCGGTCGGCAAGGATGCCCGCGTGCACCTTGGGGTGCAGTGTCTTGACCCGGCCGTCGAGGCACTCCGGGAAGCCGGTGAGGTCCTCGACCTTGGTCACCGGGATGCCGAGGCCCTCGATGAGCGCGGCCGAGCCTCCGGTGGAGACGAGCGCGACGCCCGCGTCGTGGAGGCCGCGGACCAGGTCCTCGAGGCCGAGCTTGTCATAGACCGAGACGAGTGCTCGCTTGATGGGGATCTGGTCAGGCATGTCCGATTCGGACCCTTCTGTCGTTGATCGTGAAACCCTCGCGGGCGATCCGTCCGACGGTGTCCACTAGCAACGCCCGCTCGGCCACCTTGATCCGTTCGTGCAGGGAGTCGACGTCGTCGTCGTCGCGCACCTCGACCGCTGCCTGGGCGAGGATCGGCCCGCTGTCCACGCCGTCGTCGACGACGAAGAGAGTGCACCCGCTCACCTTGACCCCGTAGGCCAGGGCCTCGGCGGGTCCGTGCATGCCGGGGAAGCTCGGGCTGAGGGCCGGGTGGGTGTTGAGCAGCCGGCCCTCGAAGTCGACCAGGAAGTCCCGACCCACCAGCTTCATGAACCCGGCGCAGATGACCAGGTCCGGCCGGTGCTCGGCGACCGACCCGGCCAGGGCCCGGTCCCAGCTCGCGCGGTCCTGATGATCCTTGACCCGGTGCACGAACGTCGCTATCCCGACCCGCTGGGCGCGAGCCAGGCCCTCGATGCCATGGCGGTCCGCACCGACGGCGACCACCTCGGCGCCGTACCCAGGGTCGGCGCAGGCGTCGAGCAGCGCCTGGAGGTTGGTGCCGGACCCGGAGACGAGGACCACCAGGCGCGCAGGCACTCGTGGAGTCTATTGAGCGATCCGGTGAGCCTCGACGGAGGTCCGACGCTGCCACCACGTCATGGCCAGGCCACCGAGAAGGCCACCGATTCCGAACACCGTGACGCCGTGCACGAGGACCGACCCGACGAGCGGGCCGACCTCGGTCATCCGCCCCGGACCCACGGCGCCGCCGGCGAGCAGGGCGAGCATCCCGAACACCGCACCGGTCAGCATCCCGCCGGCACAGCCGTGCAGCGCCCCCTCCTCGTAGCGGAGCGTCGGGCGGCGACGCTGGGCCCGCGCGACGCCCGCCGCGGCGACCAGGGGTGGCACCGCGACCAGCCACGCGGTCCAGGTGGGCGTGGGTCCGCTGTCGGGAAGCGCGGCCAGCATCGGGAACGTCGGCAGCGCGCCGACGGTCACCTCGGCCGGCGAGACGACGGTCAGGACGCCGACGGCAAAGCCGGGGCCCAGCAGGTAGGAGCCGGTGAAGATCATGGCGTTGGGCACCAGGAGGACCGAGACCAGGACCAGGATCGCCGTGGCCGGGCCGTCGGTGCCCAGCTGCGAGACCAGGTTGGCTGCGGTGCCCAGGTCGAGGAGGAGGGCGCCCAGGAAGAACGCGAGACAGACCCACGCCCAGGTCATGAGCACCGAGCGGAAGGCCGCGCCGGCCGCGAGCACGGACGTGGGGAGCCAGGCACCCCAGACCGAAGCGCGTCCGGAGCCCGCGGCGATCGCGGCGGCGCCGAACACACCGCACAGGAGAACCGCCCAGATGGTCACCCGAACCAGATCGGGGGCGGTCTCCTTGGTCGAGGCGAGATTGCCGACGACCAGCGCGGTCGCGGCGTAGCCGACGGTGAAGATCAGCGTGGCGGACGGGACCGTCCAGTCCCGCTCGCCGTCGGCGATTCGTTCGGCATCGGGGCCGTGGCCCGAGACCGAGTCGCCCAGGCGGTACGCCGTGCGCCAGGTCACCCAGGCACACGTCATCGTGATGCCGAGGGGCATGACCGAGACCAGCACGCCGTCGATGCGGACACCGGAGCCGTGCGCCATCAGCCAGGCGAGGGCCCCGGTCCGCAGACCGTCGCGCGGGGCGCCATGGACACCCGCGTCCGTGAGGAACCAGCCGGTCACCCCCACGGCGAGGCAGACCGTCAGCGTGCCTGCAGCGGCCAGCACCCCCGCGAGGAACGCGAGGATCACCAGCGGTCGCTTGTGCCTCAGGTCGTGGCTCAGCTGTGCCGATGACCGGGCGGCGGAGCGCTTCGTCTGAGCGGTCTGGCGGTCGGGGAGCAGCGACGTCATGGCTCGTCCATGGTGACCGCGCGCCAGGGCGCTGCCACGCTCCCACGCCGACCCGGGCGCACTTTGGCCGAGTTTCCCACCGTCCCCTACCGTGGACCGGCAATGAGCAAGGCGGGCCAGGACAGCTTCGAGACGTTCTACAAGGACGTCCGCTCCAGCCTCCTGGTGCAGACCTATGCGCTGACCGGGGACCTCCAGGCCTCCGAGAAGGCCGTGCGCGACGCCATGGTCGTCGCCTGGCACCACTGGCGGAAGGTGTCGCGGCTCGACGACCCCGCGGAGTACGTCCGCCCACTTGCGTGGACTCGGGCGCTACGACGCAGCCAGGCTCGGTGGTGGAGCCGGATGAAGGGCCTCGACCCCGAGATCGCGGCCACGCTCGATGCGCTCGCCAAGCTCCCGGTCTCCCAGCGCCGCGTCCTGCTGCTCAGCCACCTGACCTCGTTGCCGCTCGAGGGCATCTCCCGCGAGGTCGGGATCAGCCGGGCCGCCGCGGAACGTGACCTGCAGACCGCCACCGCGCAGTTCGCGGTCAACCGCGACATCGACTCCACCACCATCCGACTGGCCCTCGAGTCGCTACGCACCGAGGTCGAGGATGTCCGCTGGCCACGGCCCTCGATCATCACTCGTGCCGGATCGGCCCGACGTCGCTCGCACACGACGTTCGGGGCGGCGGCGGCGGTCGCCGCGGTAGTCATCTCCGGCTCCGTCGTGACCGACGCGAGCGGTGTCCGTCCGAGCCTGGACATCAAGGGGGTGCTCGAGGGCGAGACCCCCGACCAGGCTCCGCCCACCCACCGTCCCGAGCCGGAGATCGAGCAGCTGAGCGCCGAATCACTGCTCACCACCGACCAGGTCGGTGCCGCGTTCAGCGGCACGTGGACCCAAGGCCAGACCTCGGGCAACACCGAGGGCGACGGCCTCGTGTTCACCTGTCAGAGCACCCGCTACGCCGACCCGGCCGGGCTCGCCGCCCTGGTGCGCATCTTCAAGCGGGACGCAGCGGGGCAGACCAGCACCGCCGGCCAGTCGGTGGAGGTGTCCGCCGACGAGGAGGCGGGGCGCGCGGCGTACCTCACCACCGCGGGCTGGTACGCCGGGTGCATGGCGCCGCGCATGCAGCTGCTCACCACCCACGAGGTCGAAGGCGTCGGTGACGAGGCGGTTCTCCTCACGCTCCGGGACTGGAACGACCCGACCGACGTGCAGGTCGTCGGGATCGCCCGCACCGGATCGGTGACGACGACGACGTCCCTGACCCGGCCGGGGCCGAAGTCGCCGGACCCGCAGGCGAGCACGGGCCTGCTGGTCAGCGCGGTCGACTCGCTCTGCCTGCTGCCCCGGGGCGGCCAGTGCTCCACCACCCCTCAGATCAAGGTCGCGCCCCCTCTCGCGGCGGGTACGTCGCCCGCCATGCTCGGCGAGGTCGACCTGCCACCCGTCGCCAAGGTGACCGATCCCTGGGTGGGCACCACGCCCGCCCCCGCGACCACCAATCTCGCGGCGACCCGTTGCGACGAGACCGACTTCACCGCCGAGGGGATCAGTCGCGCCGAGACCCGCTCCTTCCTGATCCCAGGCGTCGACCTGCCCGCCCAGTTCGGGCTGACGCAGACCGTGGGCGCCTTGCGCCCGCAGCAGGCCGAGGCGTTCATGGCCGACATCCGCGACAAGCTCGCGTCCTGCACGGACCGCGATCTCGGCACCGAGGTCGTCAAGATCGAGGACCGGAGCCAGGGAGTCCGCGAGCTCGTCGTCTGGCGGCTCACGGTCGAGATCTCCGACGAAGGCACGGTCACGTTCCTGATGGGCGTGGTCCGCAACGGCACGGGGGTCTCGCAGCTCACCTTCGTGCCCGCCGATGGCGTGGTGATGGGCGCCGAGCCGTTCATCGCGTTGGCCATGCGCGCCCAGGACCGCCTGGTGCGGCTCAAGAAGCCCAAAGGCTGACACCCCGCTGTCCCCGCCCGGTTTCTGGCCATCGCGTGCAACCGTGAGGTCGTCCGGGGCGTATCCCCGGTGACATCACACGACGACACCACGAGACGGGACGCGGAGATCGATGGACGCACGCGAGTTCGACGACTTCTACGCCGCCTCTCATCAGCGCCTGACCGCCCAGGTCTACGCGATGATCGGGGACCGCGATGAGGCGCAGGAGTGCGTCCAGGAGGCCTTCGTGCGTGCTTGGGCGCACCGAGGCAAGCTCGACAGGGCCGAGCACCCGGAGGCCTGGGTCCGCACGACGGCGTACCGCCTGGCGGTGAGCCGCTGGCGGCGCACGATGCGCGCACGGCGTCCCGCCGACCGGGCCCTGAGCCTGCCGACCCAGGCGTCGGCGCCGACCGAGACGCACGTCGCGCTCGTCGAGGCGCTCAAGCAGCTGCCCGAAGCCCAGCGCCAGGCGCTGGTCCTGCACCACATCGCCGACCTGCCTGTGCACGAGGTGGCCCGGGAGATCGGCGCCCCCGAGGGCACGGTCAAGGCGCGGCTCTCCCGTGGGCGCGCCGCACTCGCCCTCCTCCTCGCCGACGGACCTCTGGACCAGGGAGCCACCCATGCCTGACATCGATCCCCTGAAGTCGCTCGACAACTTCTCCGAAGGACTCCCCGTGAGCTCGCTCCCCGCCGCCGAGGTCCGCCGTCGCGGCGACCGGATGCGTCGCCGCAACGTGGCGCTCGCAACGGTCGGTGGTGTCGTCGCGGCGGCGGTGTTCATCGCGACACCGGTCGCGCTGTTGTCCGGCGACAGCGACGATCGGCAGGATGTCCAGCCGGCACCGGCGCCCTCCGTCTCAGAGGAGGTCGAGCCCCAGTGGCTCACCGAGATCCCGGCGGACTTCCCGGTGACCGAGGGCATGGTGACCGGCGGGGGCGAGGTCACCGAGGGTGACCTCGACGCCTTCTCGCTGTGCGACGTGGCCTACCCCACCCCGCCAGGCACCTCCGACACCGCGACCTACTTCTACAGCGGCGACGGCGAGAGCTCGACCACTCGGACCCTGCAGGTCTGGCCGGACGACGTGACGGCGCAGGCCTCGCTGGACGCCCTCGTGGCCGCGGTCCAGGCCTGTCCTCAGCAGCCGACCGCGGGCGGCGAGGACCTCATCGAGTCCCGCCTGGTCGACGTCGAGACGGTCGGCGATGGGTCGGTCACCTTCGCCCAACAGATCGTCGCCGACGACGGTCTGGTCAGCCAGCTGACGACCGTCGAGGTGACGCGCGTGGGCAACGCGGTCCTGGTGAACTCGTCCTACGGCTCAGCCGGTGGCGACGAGGCGATCGAGATCGCCACGCAGGTCCTCGCCGACGCCTCCGAGGCCACCCGCGGTGCGATGTGCGCCTTCGCGCCCGACCCCTGCTGACCCGATCACCGATCGCGTCGAGCGTCGAGCGGGTTGAACCAACGCACCTCGTGGAAGCGGGCGAAGTCTCCATCCGCCGAGACCACCTCGACGCCGTGCTCGATGGCCAACGCACCCAGCTGCGCGTCAGTGACCAGGTTGCCCGTGACGTGGTGCGTCCGGGCCAGAGCGCCATAGACAACGGCGGTGCGCTCGCTGGCAGTCGGGATCCAGGTCGTCCGCGCAGCGAGCCAGGCGTCCACGTGGTCCTGGGCGGCGTCGGCGCTCAGTGGTCGCTTGGTGACGCGAGGATGGGTGACGATGCGGATGAAGGCCCCCAGTGTCTGCCACGGAAGCCCCACCCGACGGTCCCCGTTGAGCGCACTGGTCAGCCACTCGGCGGCCACCTCGTGGTGCGGTGAGGACTCGTCGACCGCGTACAGCAGGATGTTGGCGTCGACGATCACGAGTCGGCGTCGAGCATCTCGAGGACCGCCCCGATGTCGGCGACATCGACGCGGATCCCCACATCAGCACTCCGATGGACGTAGTCGCCACCAGGGTCAGCGCGACGAGCCATGCCTCGTCGGGCCAGCAGGTTCAGTGCCTCGCTCGGGCCCAGACCCTCCCGCTCGCGCAACTTCTCCATGGCAGCGAACACGTCGTCGGCGATCGTGATCGTCGTCCTCATGACACAACACTAGCATCATGATGCTAGCTATCACGCATCACGACTCCGACGACAGCCTGGCCAGTTCGTCCTCGACGATCGACGGGTCGAGCTTGGTGAAGATGGGCGTCGGTTTGGCGACCGTCGCCCCGACCACGAGGCGATGGCGCCGCCACTCGGGCACCGCGGTGTAGTCGCCGGTGATGATCGGGTACCCGGCGCCGCCGTCGAGGTCCTGCACCTCCTCGATGCGTGGCATCGGCGCGACCTCCCCCGTGCCGCCCAGCGCCCGGTCGACCTCGTTGGCAGCGAACGGCAGGAACGGCGCGAGAACCAGATTGAGATCGGCGACGCACTGGGCCGCAACGTGCAGGACGGTCCCGAGCCGCGCATCGTCATCCTTGATCTTCCACGGCTCCGAGTCGGACACGTACTTGTTGATCTCGGCCACGGCGCGCATCGCTTCGTTGATCGCCTGTCGCATGCGGTTGCGCCCGATCAGGTCTCCGACAACCCCGAAGGCCGCCTCAGTCGAGGCCAACGCGGCGTCGTCCTCCTGAGTGGTCTCATCGAGCGGCGGGATCTCACCGAAGTTCTTGTGGATGAGGTTGGCGGTGCGGTTGACCAGGTTGCCCCAGCCCGCCACGAGCTCGTCGTTGGTCCTGCGCACGAACTCCGTCCAGGTGAAGTCGGAGTCCTGGCTCTCAGGTCCGGCGGCCGCTACGAAGTAGCGGAAGGCGTCGGGCTGGTAGCGGCTGAGCAGGTCTCCGACATAGATGACCACGCGCTGGGAGGACGAGAACTTCTTGCCCTCCATGGTCAGGAACTCCGAGCTCACCACCTCCGTGGGGAGGTTGAGGTCGCCGTACTCGCGCAACGAACCGCCCTTGGCGCCGCGGCCGTCGTACGCGAGCAGCTCAGCGGGCCAGATCTGGCTGTGGAACGTGATGTTGTCCTTGCCCATGAAGTAGTAGGACAGGGCCTCCGGATCGTTCCACCACGCTCGCCACGCCTCGGGGTCACCGGTGCGCCGCGCCCACTCGATCGAGGCAGACAGGTAGCCGATGACGGCGTCGAACCACACGTAGAGCTTCTTGGTCGGATTGTCCCGCCAACCGTCGAGTGGCACCGCGATGCCCCAGTCGATGTCGCGAGTCATGGCCCGCGGACGGATCTCCTCGAGGATGTTCTTGCTGAAGCGGATGACGTTGGGTCGCCACAGCCCGGTTGACTCGCGACCGTCGAGCCACTCCCCCAGCGCCTCGGCAAGCGCCGGTAGGTCGAGGAAGAAGTGCTGGGTCTCGATGAACTCCGGCGTCTCCCCGTTGATCCGGCTCCTCGGCTTGACCAGGTCACTGGGGTCGAGTTGGTTGCCGCAGTTGTCGCACTGGTCCCCGCGGGCGCCCTCGTAGCCGCAGATGGGACAGGTGCCTTCGATGTAGCGGTCCGGCAGCGTGCGTCCCGTGGACGGCGAGATGGCACCGTAGGTCGTCTGCTCGACGAAGTAGCCGTTCTCGAACACCCCGAGGAACAGTTCCTGCACGACAGCGTGGTGGTTGCGCGTCGTGGTGCGCGTGTAGAGGTCGTAGGTCAACCCCAGAGCGACGAAGTCCTCGCAGATCAGCCGGTGGTTCGTGTCCGCGAGCGCTTGGGGAGTGACGCCCGCCTCGTCGGCCGCGATGAGGATCGGGGTGCCGTGCTCGTCGGAGCCCGAGACCATGAGCACGTCGTTGCCCGCCATCCGCTGATAGCGGCTGAAGACGTCGGAGGGCACGCCGAAGCCAGCCACGTGCCCGATGTGACGCGGACCGTTGGCGTAGGGCCAAGCGACGGCGGAGAGGACCTTGCTCATGGCCACCAGCCTAGGGCGGTGGTTACCGTCGGCTCATGGCACTCATCGCCGAGGACCTCCTGCTCCTGCTGCTCGACGACGACTCGGGCAAGGTGCCGTTGTCCACCGCGGGCGTCGCCGCGATCGGGCTGGGCGGCGCGGTCCTCGCCGAGCTCGCCCTCCTCGGTGCCGTGACGATCCTCGACAACAAGAGCCGCTTCCGGTCGCCGACGGTGCAGGTGGCCGGTCCCGCCCCCAGCGACCGGGTGCTCGCCGATGCGCTCGAGGTGGTCGGCGACAAGGAGCGCAACGCTCAGGCCCTGGTCGCCCGGCTCGGCAAGGACCTGCTCCCGACCCTCGCTGACCGGCTCGCCGATCGCGGGGTGCTCGAGCGACGTGAGGACCGGCTGTTCGGACTCATCCCTCGGACTCGCTGGCCCGTCGCCGATAAGACCCGCGAGGAGGAGGTACGACGGGCGCTCACCTCGGTCCTGGTGCAGCGGACGACCCCCGATGCCCACACCGGGACCCTGGTCGCGGTGCTCGCGGCCATCGACCGCGCCCACAAGGTCGTCCCGGGCCTGTCGGGCCGGGAGATCAAGAAGCGGGCCAAGGAGGTCACCGAGGGCGCCTGGGCCGCCCCGGGGGTCCGGGAGGCGATCAAGGCCAGCAACGCAGCCGTCGTGGCCGCCGTGGCCGCCGCCGCGGGCGTGGCGGTCGCGGGCAGCTAGCTCCCACGAGAGGACGAGCTCGGTCTCCTCGAGCTACCAGGCGAGGCTCAGGACGATTCCGAGCAGCGCACAGACGCCGAGGGTCCGCAGGACCGACCACTTGACTCGGAACACCAGGAACGCGGCGACACCGGCAACCAGCCACGCCTCCCAGATGTAGGTCGACCACACCGGCAGCTCGAGGGAGAACGGACCCGAGGCGACCTCCCGGCTCTGGGAGAACAGCGTGTGCACGGCGAAGTAGAGGGCGAGGTTGGCGATGACGCCCACGATGGATGCGGTCACGCCCTCGAGTGCTGCTCGCAGCGGCCGGTTGCCACGCAGTCGCTCCACGTACGGCGCACCCAGGAAGATGAAGAGGAAGCTCGGCACGAAGGTCACCCAGGTCGTGAGCAACGCCCCCAGCACCCCGGCAACCAGCGGATCGAGGTCTCCCGGGTTGCGATACGCGGCCAGGAACGCCACGAACTGCACCACCATGATCAGCGGCCCCGGAGTCGTCTCTGCCAGCGCCAGCCCGCGGACCATCTCCGAGGCCGAGAGCCAGCCGTAGGTGCCGACTGCGGCCTGGGCGACGTAGGACAGCACCGCGTAGGCGCCGCCGAAGCTGACCATGGCCAGGCCGCCGAAGAAGATCCCCTGGTCGGTGAAGACGTTGCCGCCACCGCCCGCGAGAGCAAATGCCAGCAACACCGGCGCGACCCAGAGGGCCAGCCCGAAGCCCAGGATGGACAGGTTGCGGCGCAGGGACGGCGCGGCACGGTTCAGTGAGTCGTCGGGGACGAGCGGTGCCACGTCGTCGGTCGGGTCGGACGTGTCCGCCGGGGACTCCGGGTCGCCAGGTCGGAGACGCAACAGCAGCCAGCCCGCCACCCCGGCGCCCAGCACCACGATCGGGAAAGGCACGTGGACCAGGACCAGCAGCAGGAACGACGCCGTGGCCACCACGACCAGCGCGGGACGGGTGAGCGCCCGCGACCCGATGCGCAGGACCGCTTGGACCACGATCGCAATCACGGCAGGTGCCAGCCCCAGGAACAGACCGGTCACGATCGCGGTGTCCCCATGGGTCACGTACGCCCAGGACAGCGCCAGCATCGCGATGGCTCCGGGGAGTACGAACAGGACTCCCGCGATGACGCCGCCGGCCCAGCCGTTCAACAACCACCCGGTGTAGACGGCGAGCTGCTGGGCCTCAGGACCGGGCAGCAGCATGCAGTAGCTCAGAGCATGCAGGAACCGTCGTTCACCGATCCACCGCCTCTCGTCGACCAGGGTCCGCTGCATGACCGCGATCTGTCCGGCCGGGCCGCCGAAGGTCTGCAGCGAGATGAGGAACCAGGCCTTCGTCGCTGTCCGTAGCGGAACGAGGTGCCGGACCTCGTCAGGGCCAGATCCCGTCACGGTGGCAGGATGACACGCATGCCCGGAACCAACCTCACCCGCGACGAGGCCACCAAGCGCGCCGCCCTCCTGGATGTCACGTCGTACTCCATCGACCTGGACCTCACCACGAGCGAGACCCACTTCGGCTCGACGACCACGATCCAGTTCACCTGCAGCCGCGCCCGGCAGCTGACACGTTCGCCGACCTGGTCGGCGCGACCGTGCACGAGATCACCCTCAACGGCGAGACAGTTGACGTCGGCGCCTATCAGGACAACCGGATCGCGCTGAGCGGACTGGAGACGGACAACACGCTCGTCGTGCGCGCCGACTGCACGTACTCGCGCACGGGCGAGGGACTGCACCGCTTCGTCGACCCGGCCGACGACAAGGTCTACCTCTACTCGCAGTTCGAGGTCCCCGACGCCCGTCGCGTCTACACGACCTTCGAGCAGCCCGACCTCAAGGCGCCCTACCGCTTCAACGTCACCGCGCCGTCGCACTGGACGGTCGTCTCCAACTCCCCGACGCCGCAACCCTCCGACCTGGGCGACGGCACGTCGGTGTGGAGCTTCGTCGACGACCAAGCCGATGTCGACCTACATCACCGCGCTGGTCGCCGGCGAGTACCACTCGGTGCAGTACACGTACGAGGGCGCGACCCAGAACATCCCGCTCGGTCTCTACTGCCGCCAGTCGCTGGTCCAGCACCTCGACGCCGACGAGCTCATCAAGGTCACCGAGCAGTGCTTCGCGTTCTTCGAGGACGCTGTTCGACTTCCCCTACCCGTTCGGCAAGTACGACCAGCTGTTCGTGCCGGAGTACAACATGGGCGCGATGGAGAACGCCGGCGCGGTCACGTTCCGCGACGAGTACCTCCCCCGCAGCCGCCAGGACCGCGCGTTCTACGAGTTCCGGGCCGAGGTGATCGCTCACGAGATGGCGCACATGTGGTTCGGCGACCTCGTGACCATGACGTGGTGGGACGACCTCTGGCTCAACGAGTCGTTCGCGGAGTGGGCCAACTACCACGCATGCGCCAACGCCACCGAGTTCACCGAGGCCTGGACCGGCTTCACCAACGCCCGCAAGAACTGGGCCTACCGCCAAGACCAGCTGCCCTCGACGCACCCGATCGCCGCGGACAACTACGACCTGCAGGCCGTCGAGGTGAACTTCGACGGGATCACCTACGCCAAGGGCGCCTCGGTCCTCAAGCAGCTCGTCGCCTGGGTCGGGCTCGACCCGTTCATCGACGGCATCCGCGGCTACTTCAAGGACTTCGCCTACGGCAACGCCGAGTTCAAGGACCTGCTGATGGCGCTGGAGAAGTCCAGCGGACGGGAGCTCGAGTCCTGGGCGCAGGAGTGGCTGCAGACCTCGGGCGTCAACACGCTCGCCCCGCAGTTCGAGGTCGACGCCGACGGCGCCTACTCGTCCTTCTCGGTCCTCCAGACCGCACACCCCGACTTCCCGACACTGCGCCGGCACCGGCTCGGCATCGGCCTGTACGACAAGGTCGAGGGCAGGCTGGTCCGCCGGTCGTCGTTCGAGATCGACGTCGAGGGCGGGCACCACCGACGTCGCCGAGCTGATCGGCCAGCCGCAGCCCGACCTGCTGCTGCTCAACGAGGGTGACCTGGCCTACGCCAAGATCCGCCTCGACGAGCGGTCGCTCGAGACACTCGACGACCAGCATCGAGACGATCGACGACTCGCTGGCCCGGGCCCTGTGCTGGGGGGCTGCGTGGGACATGACCCGCGACGCGGAGATGTCGGCCACCGACTTCGTCACCCTGGTCCTGTCGGGCATCGCCTCGGAGACCGACGCGTTCGGGGTCAGCCGGATCCCGGGCTACGCGGCGCTGTCGGCGCAGCTGTACTCGGCGCCCACCCACCGCTCGGAACTGCGTGGCCGCTGGGAGAGCGGTCTTCGCGGGCTGCTGCTCTCGGCCGAGCCCGGTGGTGACCACCAGTTGTCGTTCGTTCGCGCGTACGCCGGCGCCGCCCACAGCGAGCAGGCACTGACCGACATCGACGGGCTGCTCGACGGCTCCTTCGACATCGACGGCCTCGCGATCGACACGGACCTGCGCTGGACCCTGCTCTCGGCACTCGCCAAGAACGGCCGAGCCGACGGCGACCGGATCGACGCGGAGCTCGCGCGCGACAACACCATCTCCGGCAAGGAGCACGCCGCCTCCGCCAAGGCGCTGCGGCCCACTGCCGAGGCCAAGGCCGAGGCGTGGGAGCTCGCCATGGTCCGCGACGACGTCCCCAACGAGACGCAACGCAGCGTCGTCCTCTCGTTCAGTCCCTACGGCCAGGACGAGGTGCTGACGCCCTACATCGAGAAGTACCTCACCGCGGCGGACACGATGTGGGAGGACAAGGGCACCCAGCGCGCTTCGACCGCGCTGGAGTTCATCTTCCCCAAGCTCCTCGCCAGCCACGCGCTCCTCGACCGGCTCGACCAGTGGCTCGAGGAGTCACCGGCCAATCCGGCCGCGAAGCGCTACGTCCGCGAGAACCGCGACGACATCGCCCGCGCCCTGCGGGCACAGGCCAAGGATGCAGGAGCCTAGACCCGAGCGGAATCGGAGCGGGCGAGCGGAGCGAGCGCGCCTCGCGATCGGCCTCGACGGCCAGGACGACGGCGGAGCCCGCGAGCGTTGCGAGCGGAGCGAGCGCGCCTCGCGATCGGGGCCTCGCGTCGGCCGACGGCCAGGACGACGGCGGAGCCCGCGAGCGTAGCGAGCGTCGTCGTGGTCTCGAAGCCGAAGCTCGCGAGGGTAGAGAGTCAGCGAGCGTCGTCATGGTCTCGAGGCCGAAGCTCGCGAGGGTAGAGAGTCAGCGAGCGTCGTCATGGTCTCGAGGCCGAAGCTCGCGAGGGTAGAGAGTCAGCCCCCGCCGTTGATCAACGAGTTGGTCGACGGCTGGAACGGGTTCAGGCCGTTGTCGATGGCGTACTGCTGCAGGAAGCCCAGCTGACCCAGGACGTCGACGCGTGCCTGGATCTTCTGGGCCTCGGCCTTCTCGACCGCGACCTGGGCCAGGGCTGCGGCCTCCCGGGCCTCGGCCTCCGCCTGGGCCGCCTTGGCCGCGGCGACGGCGGCTTGCTGCTTGACCAGCTCGTCCTTGATGGACTGCGGCGGTTCAGGCTTCTGGAGGGTGATGGCGAAGTTGAGGAAGAACTGGGTCTCACCGTCGGTCTGCCGATCGACCAGGCCCGGAAGCTGGTCCAGCACCGACTGCTCCCACAGCGCCTTCTTGGCGGGGTCGGTGTAGAGCTCGGCGTAGGTGTAGCCCTGCCCGGCACGGTCGATGGCGGTGTCCAGGGGCCGGGCGATGTAGATGGCCAACATCTGACGCCACCCGTCCGAGCGGAAGCCGTCCTCGGTCATGTAGGCCGCGTAGCGGTTGCCGATCAGCTCGTGGAACCGCTGCAGGGGCCCGCCCTCGAAGGTGTTGCCGCCGATCTCCGTGCGGCTGCAGTCGGTGTTGAGCACGAAGTTGGCCACCCCCTCCACGGTCATCTCGATGCCGTCCTTGGTGACGAAGGTGATCGGGCCACCGTCACCCTCGCCGGCGTCGAAGACGAAGTTGCTCTGCGAGGCGGGATAGGCGAAGTGACCGTCCCCCGGCCCGTCGAAGACCCGGTTGGACGGTGCGATGCAGTCGGAGAAGCGCTTGGACGTGAACGCGCCGCCCTTGTAGTGCAGCGACACCTGGTCCGGCCCCGTCGACGCGGTCGAGGGCCGCACGAAGATCAGCGCGAAGAAGCCGACCACGAGCGCGAGGATGACGAGGATCAGGATCCCGCGACCGGTGCGGCGCATGGCGATGTCGTTGCTCATGCGCCGCAGGCTAGTGCCTCAGGGGAGCTCGCGACGTCGCTCGTCGCGTTCACTGGTGCGGATCGTGTCGATGATGATCGTGGCCAGGTCCGGGGCGATCTCGCGGTTGGTCCAGGCCACGTCCTTGACCTCGTCCAGCAGGTTCTCCAGCTGCTCGACCCGTCGCTCGGCGGCGCGGGCTCGTTCGTCGGCGATGGACCGGAAGAACGCCAGGCTCGCTACCGCGATGAGGACGAGCAGGACAACGAAACCGATCGCCAGGCCGACAGCCATCAGACCTCCGGGCCGGCGTGCAGTGTCTGCGGCGCCCGGGCATGCTCGGCCAGCATCTGGATGCCGCGGCGCAGCCCGCCGACGAGGTCGTCGGAGCCGAAGTTGGACTGCATCGCCACCACGGCCAGCTCGACCTCACTGTCGGAGAGCGTGCGGCGCACGTAGCTCCCGGTGACGACCTCGAGCAGTCGCTGGAGGGGGTCGACCATGATCAAGATGCTGCGGGCAGGCGCGGCCAGCGAGCCGTGCAGGCCGGCGGCGAACTGTCGGGCATCGCCCTCGGCGTTGCCGACGAAGACCGAGAACTCGACACGTGCGAGTTGCTCGGCCTTGCGGATCGTCTCGTCGAGGACGGTCCGGTCAGCACTGCGGAGCGTCTCACCAGCGGCCACTGGCACCTCCGGTGTCCGGGTCCGCCGGGTCGGTCTCCTCGGCCCCCGGGCCGGTCAGCTGCGCGGGGCTCGTGCGCGGACCCCCGAGCCACTGGTTCTCCACGACCGGCCCGCCCGGGGCCAGGGACTCTCCGCGGACCAGCGACGGAATGTAGACCGCCAGGGCGATGGCGACGAAGAGCAGGAGCGGGACGCCTCCCAACAGCAGCACGGCTCGGAGCACGTCGACGTCCTCCGGGTTGGGGCTCCAGCCGACGGGGACGTCCATCGGAATCAAGACGGGGACCAGTGCTGTGATCACGCCCCGAGCCTATCGGCTGGCTTGGGTTGTGGCCCCGTCGCGTGCCAACCTGATCGGATGCCGTTCGAGCTGAGCGACCCCTGCCAGCCTGACGAGGCGATCTGCGCGCAGGTCTATGACTGGACCGACAGCAACAAGGTGGCCACCGTCGCAGACCTGCTGGTGGGCAAGCCGCTGGTCCTGGCAGGGCTGTTCGGGCTGCTGCTGGTCGTGCGTTGGGTCCTGCACCGGGTCATCGACCGCGTCGTTCGCCGAGCCGAGGATGGTGTCCTGCCAGAAGCAGTGGGTCGCTTCGGGCGACGACACGGGCTGCGGACGGCGGAGCGGCCCATCACCAACCACGCGCGCGAGCTCGCCAACAGCACCCGGCGCGCGCAGCGGACCAAGACCATCGGCGACCTGTTCAAGAGCATCGTGACCGGCGTCCTGGTCGCGATCGTCGGCACGATGATGCTGAGCGAGGTCGGCGTCGACATCGCCCCGATCATCGCCAGCGCCGGCATCATCGGCCTCGCGCTGGGCTTCGGCGCGCAGTCCTTGGTCAAGGACTTCCTCAGCGGTGTCTTCATGATCGTCGAGGACCAGTACGGCGTCGGCGACGTGGTCGATGTCGGCGAGGCCACGGGCACCGTCGAGGCCGTCACGCTGCGGGTCACGCGGCTCCGGGACCTGCAGGGCACCGTCTGGTACGTCCCCAACGGCGAGATCCTCCGCGTGGGCAACATGAGCCAGAACTGGTCGCGCGCGGTCGTCGACGTGTCCGTGGCCTACAGCGAGGACATCAACCGGGTGAAGCGCGTCCTCGCCGAGGTCGCCCACGACCTGTGGGACGACGAGGACTACCGCGAGCTGGTCATCGAGGAGCCCGAGGTCACCGGCGTGGAGATGCTGGCCCCCGACTCGGTGAACCTGCGGGTGATGGTCAAGACCCTGCCGATGGAGCAGTGGGCGGTCGCCCGCGAGCTGCGTCAGCGGATCAAGGCGCGCTTCGACCACGAGGGTATCGAGATCCCCTTCGCCCAGCGGGTGGTCTGGCACAAGGATGCCCACGCGAGCGCAGCGCCCGAAGCACCCGACGGGGGTTGAGGAGGCGCGCGGGCTCCGTCTCGAAACCGGAGGCGAGGGCCGGGACTCAGGCCAGGGCTGCGTCCAGCTGGATGTCCACGGCTGCGAGCGCCTGGCTGACCGGGCATCCCTCCTTGGCCGCCTGGGCGGCGGCCACGAAGTCGTCGTTGCTGATGCCGTCGACGGCGCCACGGACGGTGAGCCGGATCTGGGTGATCCCGG
This sequence comes from uncultured Actinomycetota bacterium, assembly GCA_963802315.1. Taxonomy (GTDB): domain Bacteria; phylum Actinomycetota; class Actinomycetes; order Propionibacteriales; family Nocardioidaceae; genus Nocardioides. The sequence goes on along the minus strand of CAWDIF010000001.1, from coordinate 2,082,953 downwards.
TGCCGGGCACGAAGTCGACCTCGGCGCTGGTGTCCAGCGTCGTCGCCGGGGTGCCCGCCTTGGCGAGACCGTTGGAGAACGCCATCGAGAAGCAGGCCGAGTGGGCCGCCGCGATGAGCTCCTCAGGACTGGTCTTGCCCTGGGGCTCCTCGGCGCGCGCCGGCCACGAGACGTCGTAGGTGCCGAGGCCCGACGAGTCGAAGGTGACCTTGCCGGCGCCCTCGAAGAGGGTGCCTTCCCAGTGGGTGGAAGCAGTGCGAGTGGTAGCCATGCCGCGAGTCTGGCACGGGCCGATGGAGTGCCTCACCCCGCACGTCGGCAGAATGGACGAGTGGCCTTCTACGACGAGATCGGTGGATACGACACCTTCCACCGGATCGTCGCGAAGTTCTACGACGGCGTCGCCGAGGACCCGGTTCTGCGGCCCCTCTATCCCGACGAGGACCTCGGTCCCGCCGAGGAGCGGTTCCGGCTCTTCCTCATTCAGTACTGGGGCGGCCCCACGACCTACTCCGACGCCCGCGGCCATCCCCGACTGCGGATGCGGCACGCGCCGTTCGCGGTGACTCCGGCCGCCGCCCAGCGCTGGCTGGTGCACTTCCGCGATGCCCTCGACTCGGTCGCGCTGACCCCGGAGCAGGACGCGCAGTTCTGGGACTACGTCACCCACGCCGCCCAGTTCATGGTCAACACCTTCGAGTGATCGCGCGTTCCAAGGTCAGAGGGCTATCCGGGCGGTCCTGTGCTATCAGGGGTCGAGGCCCGCGAGGACCTTGTCGGGAGTGATGGGCAGGTGTCGCACCCGGACCCCGGTGGCGTTGAAGACGGCGTTCGCGATCGCTGCGGCCACACCGACCACGCCAACCTCACCGACGCCCTTGGCGCCGACTGGTGCGAGGAGGTCGGGGATGTCGGTCCAGCAGATCTCGATCTCAGGGATGTCCGCGTGCACCGGCACGTGATAGCCGGTCATGGAGGGGTTGACGATGCGCCCGAGCCGCTCGTCGAACTGGCTCTCCTCGGTCAGGGCCATCCCGATGCCCATCACGATCCCGCCGCGGAGTTGGCTGCCTGCAGTCGTCGGGTTGAGGATCCTGCCGGCGTCGAAGGCTGCGGTCCAGCGGGACAGGCGGACCTCGCCGGTGACGTCGCTGACGCGGACCTCGCAGAACTGGGCGCCGTAGGAGTGCATCGAGTGCTTCATCAGCTCGAAGGGCAGGCTGGCGGTGCCGTGGACCTCGACGTGGGACAGCCCGGCCTCGGTGAGCAGTGCCTCGAAGCTCGCGCCGCGTGAGCCACCGATCTCAAAGAGCCCACCGTCGCGGAACTCCACCTCTCGGTGACGCAGGCCGCCGAGTCGAGCCGCGGGGACTCGCAGGCGCAGGAGTCGCTTCTTCATTGCCGTCGCGGCCGCGTCGACGGCCGCGACGGTGCTCGCGGTCTGCGCTGACCCCCCAGCGGGCGCTCCCCGCGGGAGGCGGCTGTCGCCGTAGGTGAACGTGACCCGCTGCATCGGCAGCCCGAGCCGGTCCGCTGCGTGCTGGGTCTGGACGGTCGCGGTGCCCATGCCCATCTCGTGCACCGAGCTGGCCACGCCAGCGCTGCCGTCGACGTTGATGCGGATGCTGGCCTTGTTGGCTGGGAAGCGGGCGTACGGGTAGGACGCGGCCGCGAACCCGTGGCCGACCCACCACTCGCCGTCGCGGTGCGACCGGGGGCGGCTCGCGCGACTGTCCCAGGAGAAGCGCTCGGAGCCGAGGTCGTAGGCCGCGACGAGGTTCCGGCTCGAGAACTGCGAGCGGTGGGCCCAGTCGGACGTCGGTTCCAGCCTTCGGCGGAGCTCGATGGGGTCGAGGGCCAGCTCGTGAGCCAGCTCGTCGACGGCCGACTCGAGGGCGAAGCCGGCCAGGGACTCACCCGGTGCCCGCATCGTGGTGTTGGCCACGGTGTTGAGCTCGAGGACACGTTGGTCGACGAAGTACGTGTCGGCTGCGTACAGGTGGCGGGCGAGGAGGCTGACCTGCTCGGGGTGGCCGTTGCCGTCCAACCCGGTGGCAACCACAGCGTGGTGCTCCAGCGCGTTCAACGTCCCGTCGGCCCTTGCGTCGAGACGGACCCGCTGCACGGACGGTGTGCGGCCGCCGATCGTGTGGAACACGTCGGCACGCGAGAGCACCAGCTGGACCGGGCGGGGGATGAGCTTGGCGGCGGCCGCGCAGAGGATGTGGTGGTTCCACACCATCTTGTTGCCGAACGCGCCACCGACGAAGGGCGAGGTGACGATGACGTGATCGGCGGGAAGGTCGAACACCGTGGCCAGGGTGGCCGCCGTCAGGGCGATGGCCTGGCTGGCGTCGTGGAGCTCGAGGCGGTCCGGTGCGGTCCAGTGAGCGGTGACCGCGTGCGGCTCGATGGCTGCGTGGTTGTAGCGCGGCGTGGTGTACTCCCGGTCCACGCTGACGTCTGCCCCCAGTCGCGCCTGCACCACGTCGCCGCGTCGCACCCGGGGTGGTTGACCCATGACGTCCTTCGGCAGCCGCGAGTCTGCGATGCGGTCCAAGAAGGTCAGGACGGCGGGTCTCTCGTCGTAGGTGATCTCGACGAGGCGCGCCGCCTCCTCGGCCTGGGCGCGGGTCTCGGCCACGACGACGGCGACCGGCTCGCCGAACCACCGGACGAGGTCGTCGCGCATGATCGGTGCCTTCGTCATGGCCGCACCCTTGAGGCTGAGCATGGCGGGTGCCGGCTTCATGGGGGGCGCGTTGCGATAGGTCATGACCGCCAGCACGCCGGGCTGCGCCGCCGCGCCGGTGGTGTCGATGTCGCGGATCCGGCCCGCGGAGACCGTGCTGCGGACCATGACCGCGCTCGTCATGGCGTCCATGCTGATGTCGGACACGAACCGCGCGGCACCCGTGACCTTGACCGTGCCGTCGAGCCGGGCCTTCGCGGCACCGACGTGGGTCGCACTCGCGATCAGCCGATCCGGAGCACGGTCAGGAAGGGCCCGGGACAGCAGGCGGAAGGCAGCCAGCGCGAGACTCATCCTTGCCTCCCCTGGAGGGCAAGGTCGGCGAGCGTCGATCTGACCAGTCGGTGCGCCATGTGGACCTTGAAGGCGTTGCCCTCCAGCGGAGATGCTCCCTCCAGCAGCAGGGTCGCTGCTCGGACGAAGGCCTCGGCGCTCGGCGATCCGCCGACGAGCGACCGCTCGGCCTCGAGGACGCGCCACGGCTTGGGGGCGACTCCACCGAGCGCGATGCGCACGAAGGTGATCCGGTGCTCGACGACCTCGAGCAGCGCGCCGACGGATACGAGGGAGAACGCGAAGCTCGCCCGGTCGCGGACCTTGCGGTACTCGTGCGGCGCGGCCCGGTGGGGCGGGATCTCCACACCGAGGACCAGTTCGCCGGGCCCGATGACCGTCTCCCGGTCAGGAGTGCGGCCCGGGAGGAGGTGGACGTCAGCGAGCGGGATGACCTCGACGGTCCCGCGCCGGGCAACGTGCAGGCAGGCGTCGAGGGCAACCAGGGCCACGCACAGGTCGGAGGGGTGCGTCGCCGCGCAGTGCTCGGACGCCCCGAGGATCGACAACCCGCGGGTCTCACCTCCGCGGGCGTCGCACCCGGACCCGGGCACCCGCTTGTTGCACCGCGCCTCGGCGTCGTAGAAGTAGGGGCATCGGGTCCGTTGGAGGATGTTGCCTGCGACCGTCGCCGTGTTCCGGATCTGTCCAGACGCCCCGTTGAGGATCGCCGACGCCACGAGTGGGTGACGTCGCAGGACCCCGGGATCCGCGGCGAGGCGGGCGTTGCTGACGCCCGCGCCGATGAAGGTGCCGCCCTCGGGCCGCTCGTCGATGTCGCACGAGAGCCGTGACACGTCGACGAGGTGGTCGGGGCGCTCGATGCCCTCGCGCATCAGGTCGACCAGGTTCGTACCGCCCCCGAGATAGGTGGTGCCGGGGCGGGCGCCCAGCGTGAGGGCGTGCTCGACCGAGGTCGCCCGCTCATAGGTGAAGGGCTTCACGTCGACGGCGCCTGCTCCGCGGCGCGGCCCCGTTCGTCGCCATAGACCTCGGCGATGGCGGCGACGATCCCGTTGTAGGCGCCACAGCGGCACAAGTTGCCGCTCATCCGCTCCCGGATCTCGTCAGCGCTGAGCCGGACCTGTGGTGGGTCGAGACCGGGAGTGACCCGGCTCGGGGCACCTCTCGACACCTCGCTCGCCATCGCCAGAGCCGAGCACAGCTGGCCGGGGGTGCAATAGCCGCACTGGAGGCCGTCGTGGTCGATGAACGACTGCTGAAGCGGGTGCAGACCGTCGGGACCCGCCAACCCCTCGACAGTGACGACGCTCGACCCGTCGCACTGAAGCGCCAGCGTCAGGCATCCCAGGACCCGCTCGCCGTCGCGGATCACAGTGCAGGCGCCGCAGCCGCCCTGGTTGCAACCCTTCTTGGGTCCCGTGATCGAGAGCCGCTCGCGAAGCAGATCGAGCAGTGAGGTGTGAGGATCCACCTCGAGGTCGTACGCCCGTCCGTTGACCTCAAGCTTCATGCGGCAACGTTCGGCATCTGTGGGAGTCGCGGCTCGAGCATGGACCTCGTGCCTCCAAGCGGCGGATCAGCCGCGCAGCGCCCAGGCTAGGGACAGGCATGGGACCCGTCAATCGGTCACGTCAACATCGAGCGGTTCTCGGCTGTGGCGCGGGCCCTCGCGGGCCGCATGTTGAGCGCGGCCAGGAGCGGCGCCCGGTACGCCTCCGGCGGCTCCACCGAGCCCCCGGTGTCCGGGTCCACGAACACCACGGTGGCCACGGCTCTTGCCAACAGCTCGTCCCCGTCACGGATCTCCCCGTCCAGGGTGAACGACCGCGACCCCACCCGGGAGACCTGCGACCAGCAGTCGTAGGGCTCGGAGCGGAACAGGATCGGCCGCAAGTAGTCCACATCGGTCTGCGCGACCACGAGCCCGAGCGGAGGCAGGTCGGTCGGCACCTCGGCGGTCACCCGGTGGGCAAGGAAGCGCAGCCGCGACTCCTGGAAGTACTCGAAGTACTTCACGTTGTTGACGTGCCCGTAGACGTCGAGGTCGCTGAACCTGACGTGAACCGGGAAGTGCCCGAGCTGGGTCCGCGGCACCGGCTCCGGGGGCTTCACCCGTGTGCGTTCGCCAGGCTCGAGGAACTGCGCGAACCGGCTCCGTTCCTCATCCGAGATCCGGCGTGGTCGCCCATTGGCGAAGACGAACGGCGTCAGGACGGTCGTGGCCCGCGCAAACACGCTGCGCCCCGCCGGACGGGTGCGCGACTCGCGGTAGATCTCGTAGGCGATCGTGAACGACGCCGCCCGAATGTCGCTGACCCAGCACTCGATGAGCACCGGCTCGGGGGTGAAGAGCAGCGGCCGGAGATACGTCACCTCGTTCCGGACGACGACCATGCCCTCGGCCAGGTCGGCCTGCCCGTGCCCATGGGTCCCATGGGTCCGCAACATGTCGACACGGGTCTCTTGCAGGTAGTCGACGTACGTCACGGCGTCGACATGCCCCCGCATGTCCAGGTCGGCCCGGCGAATCGGGCACTCGTAGACGTGACGCACGCCGAGGACTCTGCCAGAGCCACACGGTCGTGAGTGTCTGGAGCCGCCGTCCACGACCGCGTGATCGACCGCACAGCCGCAGTAGAACCGGTTCTCATCTAGGCTCGCCACATGCCCGAAGCCGTGATCGTCTCCACCGCCCGCTCGCCCATCGGCCGCGCCAACAAGGGCTCGCTCAAGGACCTTCGTCCCGACGACCTGGCTGCAACGATCATCCAGGCCGCGCTGGACAAGGTGCCCGAGCTGGACCCTTCGACGATCGACGACCTCTACCTCGGCTGCGGCCTGCCCGGCGGCGAGTCCGGCTACAACATGGCCCGCATCGTCAACGTCCTGCTGGGCTACGACGACATCCCCGGCGCCACGATCACCCGCTACTGCTCCTCCTCGGTGCAGACCACCCGGATGGCGTTCCACGCGATCAAGGCCGGCGAGGGCGACGTCGTTCATCTCGGCCGGGCGTCGAGACCGTGTCCCGGTTCGTCAAGGGCACCTCCGACCACTGGCCCGACACCCAGAACCCGCTCTTCGACGACGCCGCGGCGCCGCACCGACGAGTACGCCGAGGGTGGCCAGGACTGGCACGACCCGCGCGAGGACGGCCAGCTCCCCGACGTCTACATCGCGATGGGCCAGACCGCCGAGAACGTCGCCCGGCTGCGCGGCCTGGACCGCAAGGAGCTCGACGAGTTCGGCGTCCGCTCGCAGAACCTCGCCGAGAAGGCGATCGCCGACGGCTTCTGGGCACGCGAGATCACCCCGGTCACCACGCCCGACGGCACCGTGGTCAGCAGCCGACGACGGCCCGCGCGCCGGCGTCACCTACGACGCGCCTCACGGAGCTGCAAGCCGGTCTTCCGCCCCGACGGCGTCGTCACCGCCGGCAACTGCTGCGCGCTCAACGACGGCGCCGCGGCCGTGGTCATCATGTCCGACACCAAGGCCGCCGAGCTCGGCCTCACGCCGCTGGCCCGGATCGTCTCCACCGGCGTCAGCGGCCTGTCCCCCGAGATCATGGGCCTCGGTCCGGTCGAGGCGACCAAGCGGGCCCTGGCCAACGCCGGGATGACCATCGGCGACATCGACCTGGTCGAGATCAACGAGGCGTTCGCGGCGCAGGTCGTGCCGTCCTACCAGGACCTCGGCATCGACCTCGACCGGCTCAACGTCAACGGCGGCGCCATCGCGGTCGGCCACCCGTTCGGCATGACCGGCGCCCGGCTCCAGAACACGATGATCAACTCGCTGGACTTCCACGACAAGACCACCGGCCTGATCACCATGTGCGTCGGCGGCGGTCAGGGCATGGCGCTGATCCTCGAGCGGCGTCTGAACGTCGCTGCTCCGTGTCTCGGGGAGACGCGGTGGCTCGACGACCGCCAGCAGCGTTCGTGGCGTGCCTTGGTGATGGGCACGACCCTGCTCTTCGACCGCCTCGACGAGGACCTGCGCCGCGCCTTCGACATCTCACTGGTCGAGTACGAGATCCTCGTGCGGCTCTCCGAGCGCCACGGCTCGATGCGGATGGCCGCCCTCGCCGACGCGCTGGCGCACAGCCGCAGCCGGGTGACCCACACCGTCACCCGGATGGAGAAGGCCGGGCTGGTCGCGCCGCTCACGCTCCGCCGACGACGGCCGCGGCATCGTCGCGAGCCTGACCGACGAGGGTCACGACCTCCTCGTCCGGGCCGCACCCACCCATGTCGACGGCGTGCGCGACCACCTGGTCGACCTCGCCGCCCGGAGACGACTTCGCGGCGCTCGGCCGGGTCATGGACGCGGTCGCCGACCACCTCATCTCGGCGCACCCCGAGATGGAGATCCGGGGTCGGTAGCCCGACCCGCTCAGTCGCGGGTCAGCCGCCGGTGCGTGACCCGGTGCGGCCGGGCCGCCTCGATGCCGAGCCGCTCGATCTTGTTGTCCTCGTAGGACGCGAAGTTGCCCTCGAACCAGAACCACTTGCGCCGGGTCCTCGTCGTCGCCCTCCCAGGCGAGGATGTGGGTGGCGATCGCGGTCGAGGAACCACCGGTCGTGCGAGGTGACCACGGCGCAGCCCGGGGAAGTCGAGCAGCGCGTCCTCGAGCGAGGACAGGGTCTCGACGTCCAGGTCGTTGGTCGGCTCGTCGAGGAGCAGCAGGTTGCCGCCCATCTTCAGCGTGAGCGCGAGGTTGAGGCGGTTGCGCTCGCCACCGGAGAGCACGCCGGCCTTCTTCTGCTGGTCGGGGCCCTTGAAGCCGAACGACGCGACGTAGGCCCGTGAGTTCATCTCGAAGTTGGCGACCTTGATGAAGTCCAGCCCGTCGGAGACGACCTCCCAGACGTTCTTGGTCGGGTCGATGCCGCCGCGGCTCTGGTCGACGTAGGAGAGCTTCACGGTCTGGCCGACCTTGAGCTCGCCGTCGTCGGGCTGCTCCTCGCCGGTGATCATCCGGAACAGGGTGGTCTTGCCGACGCCGTTGGGGCCGATGACGCCGACGATGCCGGCGCGGGGCAGCGTGAAGGACAGGTCGTGCATCAGGACCCGGTCCTCGAAGCCCTTGGTCAGCGTCTTGGCCTCCAGCACGACGTCGCCCGAGCCGCGGACCGGCCGGGATGTTGATCTCGGAGGTGTCGATCTTGCGGTCGCGGTCGGCCTCGGCCGCCATCTCCTCGTAGCGGGCCAGACGCGACTTGCTCTTGGTCTGGCGGGCCTTGGCGTTGGAGCGCACCCACTCGAGCTCGCGCTCGAGCATCTTGGCGCGCTTGGCGTCCTTCTGGCCCTCGATCTTGAGGCGGTCCTTCTTGGTCTCGAGGTAGGTCGAGTAGTTGCCCTCGTAGGGGTGGGTCTTGCCGCGGTCGAGCTCGAGGATCCACTCGGCCACGTTGTCGAGGAAGTACCGGTCGTGGGTGATGGCCAGGACGGCGCCCGGGTAGGTCTTGAGGTGGCCCTCGAGCCACTGCACGGACTCCGCGTCGAGGTGGTTGGTGGGCTCGTCGAGCAGCAGCAGGGTCGGGCTGCTGGAGCAGCAGCTTGCACAGCGCGACCCGGCGGCGCTCACCACCGGAGAGGTTGTCGACGAGCGCGTCCGGCGGCGGGCAGCGCAGCGCGTCCATCGCCTGGTCGAGCCGGCTGTCGAGGTCCCACGCGTTGGCGGGTCGAGCTCGGTCTGGAGGTCGCCGGCCTCGTCGTTGAGCTTGTCGAGGTCGGCGTCCGGGTCGCCCATCGCCGTGTAGAGCGTCGTCGAGTCGCTTCATCTTGCCCTTGATCTCGCCGACGGCCTCCTCGACGTTCTCGAGCACCGTCTTGCCCTCGGTCAGCGGCGGCTCCTGCTGGAGCATGCCGACCGTGGCGTCGGGGTCGAGGATCGCGTCGCCGTTGTTGGCGTGCTCGAGGCCGGCCATGATCTTGAGCAGCGTGGACTTGCCGGTGCCGTTGGGGCCGACGACGCCGATCTTGGCGCCGTGCAGGAACGACAGGGTGACGTTGTCGAGGACGACCTTGTCACCATGGGCCTTGCGCACGTTGCGCAGGGTGAACACGTACTCAGCCATGGTCGGCAAGCCTAGGCGCGGACCACACGCGACGCCGATTCGGGGCTAGGCAGCGACCACCTCCTGGTCCACGGGCGGCTCCATCGGCGGCTCCACGTCAGGGGGCGGAGGTGCCGGGGACCGCTGCGGCTTGGTGAACCGGGTCGTCCCGCGGTTGAGGTCGTGTCCGACCGAGGTCGCGGTGACCTCCCAGGTCTGCTGATCCACACCGTCGGCGTCGGCCCACGTCCGCAGCGACATGCGTCCGTGCACCACCACGGGATCGCCCACCTTCAAGGAGGCCTCGCAGTTGTCGGCCAGACCCCTCCACGCGGCCACGGTGAACCACTGGGTCTCCTCGTCGTACCAACTGTCGGTGCCGCGCTGGTAGCGCCGCGGCGTACAGCCCAGCCGGAACGTCGCCACCGTCACGTCCCGGGCCAGGCGCAGCTTGACCGGGCTGCCGACATAGCCCAGCAGGGTCAGGGTCGTCTCGTTCACCCTCGTCTCCTCTCGGATCACGCCGCCCCGGGGTGGGGCGACCTGTTCCGAGGCTCGGCGGGCGTACCGACAAACCGTCGGGGCGGGCCCGTTCCCCTGTGGAGGGCGGTCGTCGGAGGCCACCTGTGGGTGGCAAGTGGCTACTTCAGAACGGCGGCGAGGCCGTTGCGCACGGTCCGGAACGCGTCCAGCTCGGCAGCGATCGGGCCGACGACCAGCTCGGCGCACACCGTCTGCACGGCCTCGCGGAGCCGCCGGTCGGCGGCCGCCGCGCGCGACCGCGCCGTGGCCCCCACCAGGAACCGACAGAGCAGCGCCAAAACCACTCCGGCCGCTACGCCACCGATCAGCAGGAGAAGGGGCAACGAGACGCCGGCGTACCTCGGTACCGTGTCCGCGCCCAGGGTGCCGGAGGCGGCCATCGCGATCGACCACACCCCACCACCGATCGCGGTGAGGATGAGCAGCCACTGCAGGACCCGCACCAGGCCGGCCCAGACGGGCAGCCGGGCCACGCCCAGGTCGGTCTCGGCGATGGCCAGGTCGAGCCGGTCGGTGATCTCCGGCAACCGGGAGAGCGAGGCTCGCCGCACGGCCTCGGCCCAGGGCGGTGTCATGCCCGCCGACACATCGTCGGCCAGCTCGCGGATCTCACTGTCGACCCGGGCGCGCTGGACGGGTGTCGCCTCTGGCACCGAGGTTCGCGACCGTGAGCTCAGCCGCCTGCCCTCCTCGCCCAGGTCGAGGTGCAGTCGCTTGAGCGGGTCGGGACGCAACCGCGACAGCCACGAAACCAGGGGCCAGCCCGTGGCCTGACCGGCTCGCTGGCGGGTGGACCGCTCGATCGCCGAGACCACGGTGGGCACTCCGGCAGCATCGGCCAACGCCTGCTCCGTCGCGTCGATCCGGTCCTTGGCCAGCGACCGGGGCTTGCCGGTGCCGCACTCCTGGTTGAGCCGGGCCGCGACCGTGCGGAGGTCCGCCTCGAGCCGGTGCCGCGTGGACAACTTGTCGGCGACCCGGCGCGAGATCTCACCGCGCAGCGCCTCGACGCCGTCGCCGTATCGCGCGCTGATCGCATGGATCGGGACGTCGGCCAGCCCGTCCTGGTCCAGAAGCCGCCGGACGTCGTCGACCATCGCCCGACGCCGATCGGCCGGCACGGTGTCGATGTGGTTGAGCACGACGACCATGACGCCGGCGTGCGAGGCGAACGGGGCGAGATAGCGGTCGTGGACCGCGGCGTCGGCGTACTTCTGCGGGTCGAGCACCCAGACCAGCAGGTCGGCGAGCTGAGACGAGCCGGTCGACCTCGAGGTGGTGGGCGACCTCGGTGGAGTCGTGGTCGGGCAGGTCGAGCAGGACCACCCCCTCCATCTCGGTGTCGGGGGTCCGGGCGCGGTCGCGTTGGGTGTCGAGCATCGAGTCACGTGTGGTCTGGTGCCGCGGTGGGATCCCGAGCCAGTCGAGCAGCTCCGCGGCGCCGTCCGAGCCCCAGACGCAGGCGGTCGCCCAGGACGTGGTGGGCCGGCGTACGCCGACTGCCGAGAGCTCGAGTCCGGTCAGCGCGTTGAACGTCGAGGACTTGCCCGAGCCAGTGGCACCGGCGATCGCGACCACCGTGTGGTCCGCAGAGAGCCGGAGGCGTCGCGCGGCCCGCTCGACGTGTCTCCTGCGGCCTCGGCGACCAGGCCGTCGTCGAGACGCCCACGCGCCGCGCGGGTCGCCACCTCGAGCGCCTCGATGCGCGACCCGAGGTCGGAGCCTCGGGTCACCAGCTTGCGGGCACCCTCGAGCAAGGACGTCATCGTCTCTCTCGACGTCGGGGGCGGGTAGGGCGGGTCGGACGGGCAGGACGGGTCGGACAGCCGTCAGAGACTATCCGGCAACTGACCCGCGTAGCGGGCGTCCTCCACCCTGCGTGACGCGCGGCGCAGAGCCTCGGGGGCCTCGCCGTCCAGACCGAGTGCGTCGAGGAGGTCGGTGTAGCGGGCGCGCTCGGCGTCGAGCAGCTCAGCGACCCGGAGCTCGAGCGAGTGCCGGGCACGGTCCGCGAGGCTGCGCACGGCCTGGTCGCCGAACACCGCCTCGAGCAGCTTCTGACCCAGGACCGCCGACCCTCCGGCGATCCCGACCTCGGCGCCGGAGAGCCCGTAGGAGTAGGAGAAGACGACGACCATCAGAGCCACCGAGAGCCCGTTGACGCCGAACGCGAGGAACCGCGCGGTCGAGCGCTTGTCGGCGCCCTCGGTGCGCACCATCTCGAGCACGTCTGCCTGCCACTCGCGCACCGCGCGCTCCGCGTGCATCCGCAGACTCGCGCGAGGCCCGGCCCAGGTCGGAGCCGGCGTCACGGAGCAGCCCCTGACCAGCGGACAGCTGCTGCCACGAGGCCTCGGCGCGCTCGGCGGCGGCCTCGGCGTGCTCGAGGATCAGCGTCTCGAGCCCGGACTCGACCGCGACGGTGACCCGCTCGGCCTGCTGGGGCTTGCCCTTCACCGAGTTGACCAGCCGGTCCCGGATGCCGGCCGACCCGGGTCTCGAGTCCCTTGAGCAGCTCGCCGGTGCCGACGAACTCCTGCCACCGGGCGAGCACCTCGCCGCGCAGCAGGGTGCCGTCGGCCGTCGCTGCGATGACCGCGGCGACGCCGTCCTCGTAGGCCTTGGTCGCGTCGTCGCGCAGCCGGTCGACGGCGACGATCTGCTCCGCGGCGGCGTCGGCCACCGGGAAGGTGCGCAGGGTGAGCGACGCGGACCGCGCCGTCCAGGGTCTGCAGGACCACGGCCCCGCGTGCGGTCGTGTCGTCGGCCAGCGCCTGGAGCCACCCGCGCATGTCGGCGACATGCCCGGCGGGGAGCAGTCCGTCCTCGTCGACCGGTCCCTCGCGGACGACGAACAGCGGCGAGTCCTTGAGCCCGCGGCTGGCCAGCATCCGGGCGAGGTGCGTCGAGACGGCCTGCACCGCCTCCTCCGGCGTACGGTCCAGCACGATCGCCACCGCGGTCGACCGCTCCGCTGCCTGCCGCAGGAAGTCCCAGGGCACCTGGTCGGCGTAGCGGGCGGCCGAGGTGACGAAGAGCCAGAGGTCGGCCGCGGCCAGCAGCTGAGCGGCCAGCGTCCGGTTGCGCTCCTCGACCGAGTCGACGTCGGGTGCGTCGAGGATCGCCAGCCCTTGTGGCACCGACTCGCTCGGCACCAGCTGGAGCGCGTCGGGGTCGGTGGTCGCGAAGCCGACCCGCTCGAGGTCGGGGAGCAGTCGGTCCTGGCCGAACCAGGCTGCGTCGTCAGGGTGGTGCACCAGCACAGGAGACCGGGTCGTGGGGCGCAGCACGCCGGGCTCGGTCACCCGGTGCCCGACGAGCGAGTTGACCAGCGTGGACTTGCCGGCTCCGGTCGAGCCGCCGACGACCGCGAGCAGCGGCGCCTCGAGCGTCGTCACCCGCGGGATCACGTAGTCCTCGAGCTGGTCGACCATCTCGCGCCGGGCGTCACGGTGGTCGTCCATCCCCGGCAGGTCGAGCGGCAGGTGAACCTGCCTGAGCGCGTCGCGGAGGCGGACCAGGGCGGTCAGCATGACGGTCCCGTACGTCGCCGGCGTGCTGTGACTCATGACGGGCCGCTCATCGCGTCGGCACGACCTGTCCAGGGAACGCGATGCCGGGCCGGACCGCGTTGATGCGCGCGACGTAGTCGCCGCCTCGGGCCGCGAAGTCCGCCGGCGCCGTGCCACGCAGGTAGCGGTGGTGCAGGAACCCGAGCTCGATGGTGGCCTGCTGGTAGTCCCGCATGGCGTCCTCGGCCGCCTTGCCGCCCTGCTGGAGCGCGTGCGCCCGGGCCTTGCGCCGGGCGGTCAGGTCCACGACCCAGCCGATGTCGGTGGCCGGCACCAGACCCCGCTTGGCGGCGTCGTCCAGGGCGGCGCTCAGCATCCGACGCTCGGAGCGCCTGGCCCACACGGCCAACGAGATCAGGCCTGCGAAGGCCGGGACCATGATGAAGAGGTAGGTGCCGACGAAACCCTCGGCGCCATAGATCGTGGAGCCGTTCCACAGTCCGTGGGCGAGCACCGCGAGCGCATAGCCGAGGGCCGGCGCGAACCACCGCAGGACGGGGCGCTTGGTGGTGACGGCGATGCCGACGCCGATGCCGATGAAGGCGGTGAACAGCGGGTGGGCGAACGGGCTGAAGACGCCACGCAGCACGAAGACCGACGTGATGCCGGCGACGCCGCCGGGTCCCATGCCCTCCGAGCCGTTGTAGGCCGCGGCGAGATAGAGGATGTTCTCGGTGAAGGCGAAGCCGATGCCGACCATGCCGGCGTAGACGATGCCGTCGAGGACGCCGTCGAGCTCGGCCCGGCGCCACCACAGCAGGAAGAAGAGGAAGAGACCCTTGGTGGCCTCCTCGCTCAGTGGCGCCACCACGGCCAGGGAGGCGTCCTCCGAGACCCCGGCGAAGATCCCGCCGATGCCCTGGACGACCAGCGCACCGAACGTCGCCACGAAAGCACCCCACAGGAGCGCCATCAGCAGCAAGCGCCGTGGCTCGGGCTCGTAGCGGTCGAGCCACAGGTAGGCGAGCACCAGCGGCCCGACCGGAAGGGCAGCCAGCACGGCGGCGAGGAGGGTGATCGCTGGGGCGCTCGAGAGCGCCAGCACGAGCAGCATCGGGATCGCCGCGAGGCCGACCAGGACGCACACGACGACGGTGAACGCGCGGCTGTCGCGCCTCACCCGCCCCACCGTCGCAGCCATGTCGAGGAGCGTAACGGGGACACGACCGACTGCCGTTGAGCGGCGTACCCTGGCTAGGTGACGGACGAGGCCACGGAACCCGAGACCCATGACCTGAGGGTCGAGTCGCACGATCCCGCCGTCCCGGAGGCCTACTCGCGGTTCATGCGGACGGGCTGGGGCGACAGCGACCTCGACCTGCCGCGCCACCCGATCGCCGACGCCGCTGCCCGCCGGCGCGAGGCCCTGGCCGAGACGTTCCCCGGCGAACGCCTGGTGCTGCCGGCCGGCACCTTCAAGGTGCGCTCCTACGACACCGACTACCGGTTCCGGCCAGACACCGCGCACACCTACTTCTGCGGCAACCAGACCAGCGACGCCGTGCTCGTCATCGAGGACGGCGAGGCGGTGCTCTACGCCAGGCCCAGCTCCTCGCGTGAGACCGACGAGTTCTTCCGGGACCGGCAGTACGGCGAGCTGTGGGTGGGCCGCCGGCCGTCGCTGCGCGAGATCTCGGACTCGCTGGGTCTCGAGGTCCGACATGTCGACGAGCTCCCCGACGCCCTCGCCGGCTCCGCCAAGACCCGGGTGCTGCGTGGCATCTCGAGCACGGTCGACGGGCTGGTGGCCGCGGACGAGTCACGCGACGAGGACCTCGCCCGCGTGGTCTCCGAGGTCCGGCTGGTCAAGGACGACTGGGAGATCGGCGAGCTCCAGGAGGCCTGCGACATCGACGACCCTCGGCTTCGAGGACGTCGTGCGGGACTGGGCCAACGCGCTGCGCTACGGCGAGCGCTGGATCGAGGGCACCTTCTTCCGTCGCGCCCGCGCGATGGGCAACGACATCGGCTACGACTCGATCGTCGGCGGCGGCCCGCACGCCACCGTCGCTGCACTGGATCGAGAACACGGGCACGATCGACCCCGGCCAGCTGGTCCTGCTCGACATGGGCGTCGAGGGCCACAACCTCTACACCGCCGACGTCACCCGCACGCTGCCGGTCGACGGCCGCTACACCGGTGTCCAGCGCGACCTCTACGACCTTGTGCACGCCGCGCAGCAGGCCGGCATCGAGGCGGTCCGTCCCGGCGTCGCCTTCCTCGCCGCCCACGACGCGGCGATGCGCGTGCTCGCTCACGGCCTGGAGTCGATGGGCCTGCTTCCGGTCTCCGCGGAGGAGGCGCTCGACCCGAGCTCCAAGGTCTATGCGCGATGGACCCTGCACGGCACCAGCCACATGCTCGGCATGGACGTCCACGACTGCGGCGGTCGCCTCGCCCGACGCATACACGCGCGGCACCCTGCTCGAGGGCATGGTGCTCACCGTCGAGCCCGGGCTGTACTTCCAGGACGACGACCTCCTGGTCCCCGAGGAGCTGCGCGGCGTCGGCATCCGCATCGAGGACGACATCCTGGTCACCGCCGACGGCAACCGGAACCTGTCGGCCGCGCTGCCTCGCTCGGCGGACGACGTCGAGTCGTGGATGGGCGACCTGCTCGGCTGAGCCGGAGTACCGGCCTCTCCCGCCGGTCAGCCACAATGAGGGGGCACCAGCCTCCGTAGCTCAGCTGGATAGAGCGCCGGCCTTCTAATTCGGTTGCCGCAGGTTCGAGTCCTGCCGGGGGCGCTGTCAGGACACACCCCAGGGGGTGGTTGTCCGGGCACCGGTCGAAGCGAGAACGTGGGAGCATGATGGTTCACCCTTCTCGGAGCCCACTCATGACCTTGGCCGCGACCCATCCGCGCATGCACTGGCTGCCCGCGCTCCTGCGCCGGCGCCTCGCGCTGCTGATCTCGCGACTCTGAGCGGCGGCTCGGGCCGGAGACCTGTCCGCTACCGCCAGCGGTAGAACGTCAGCAGGTTGCCGTCGAGATCGAGGGAGGCGAACTCGCGGGTGCCGAAGTCGGTGTCGACCGGGCTCCCCTCGTCGACGGGGTGGAGCACGCCGGTGGCGGACAGCTCTGCGTACAGTTCATCGACGCCCTCGACGCTGTCGAGTTGGATCCGGCAGCTCGCGGTACCGGAGAGGAAGTCCTCGGCACCCGTGCGGACCGGACAGTCCTGGAGGTCCTCGACCGGGCGCCGGCGCCATCCCTCGTCGCCGGACTGCCACAGGTGGACCACCGCGTCGTCCCGGCCCAGCACCGCGAAACCGTCGTCGTGGTGCAGGACCTCGAACCTGAACCGCTTGACGTAGTGCTCGACGGCCGCGGCGACGTCCCGGCACGGCAGCGCGGGGATCGTGGTGGTGAGGTGCATCCCACCACCGTAGGTCGAGCGGTCAGACGAGCGGGAGAGGAATCGTGGGGTACCTCAGCGCGAACTGCTCCTCGGTGAGCACCTCGACCTTGCACCGACGCACGTCATCGAGTCGGAGCTGCATGTCCGTGTCGTTGCCGACGTAGGTCAACAGGCCGACCGGTTGGGTCGTGTCAGCGAGCAGCGAGCAGTAGAAGTCGTCCTTGGCGCCGTCACTGCGAGCCACGATGTGGTTGTCACCCTCCTCGGCATACACGTAGTCACGACCCGGGCCCGGAAGGATCGTGTCGTCACCCGCGTCCCCGGTCATCGTGTCGTCACCGGTGGCCGCGAAGAGGAAGTCGTTGCCGTCGCCACCGTCAAGCTCGTCGTTGCCACCGTCGCCATGGACGAGGTCGTCGCCCGCGCCGCCGGAGACGTGGTCGTCGCCGTCGTCGCCGTGGATCACGTCGATGCCATCGAGGCCCTGGAGCTCGTCGTTGCCGGTGCCGCCCGCGCCGGTGTCGTTGCCGATCCCGAGCTGGATCTTATCGTCGCCGTCCTCTCCGAACACGGAGTCGTCGCCGGCGCCACCGTTGAGGTCGTCTCCCGACGTGCCGCCATAGAGGGCGTCGTTGTCGGCGTTGCCGTCGATGTCATCGGCCCCGTCGGCGCCTAGGAGGACGTCGTTGCCCGCACCGCCGCTGACCCGGTCGTTGCCGCCCCTGGCCTTGACCCGGTCGTGACCTGCCCTCGCGCTGATGCTGTCGTCGGTCGCGGTGCCCTTGATCTTGTTGTCACCACCGGTGCCGGAGACGCTCTTGGCCTCTGCCGAGGCAGCAGACAGCGCCAGGACTGCGGTGGCAACGAGAGTGGCGAGCCGGCGTGCCGTGGGGTGCATCGACTTCACTCTCCGGGGCTGGGGGTACCGACAGATGAGTTGAGTCTTACTGTCGGCGCGCCCTTCCGCAGGGCTTCGCGCGGATGTCACCCTTTCGGACATTCCGGTGCGTGGCCCGGACAGGTTCAGACCAGTGAGAGGTCGATCTGCGGGTACGCCGAGGCAACCTGGGCCTCGGTCATCAACACGACCTTGCAGCGCCGGACATCGTCGAGCGGGTCACGCGCGTCGATGTAGACCAGAGTGCCCTCGGCCTGCGCGGTGTCGTTGAGAAGACTGCAGTAGAGCTCGTCCTTGACGCCGTCGTTGCGGACGACGATGACATTGCTGCCCTCCTCGCCATAGACGAAGTCCTGGCCCGGCCCAGGCATCATGAGGTCGTTGCCGGCATCGCCCGTCATGCTGCCCTTGCCGTCCGCGTCCTTGCGCAGACCCTCGTCACCGGGGCCCCCGTAGATGATGTCGTCACCGTCGCCGCCGTCCATGTCGTCGTGACCCTCGCCTCCGAACAGCAGGTCGTTGCCGGCGCCGGCCGAGACGTGGTCGTCGCCGTCCTCGCCGTACATCGCATCGTCGCCGTCGATACCGACCATGTCGTCGTTGCCGGCACCGCCCCAACCCTTGTCACTGCCGGCACCGAGCTGGACCAGGTCGACACCGTCCCCGCCGTAGACGGTGTCGTTCTCGGTGCCGCCGTTGATGTTGTCGTTGCCGGGACCCGCATCGAGGGTGTCGAGGCCGGCATTGCCGTCGATGGTGTCGTCACCCTCGCCGCCGAGCTCGAGGTCGTCAGCGGCGCCGCCCTTGAGCCTGTCGTTGCCGTCGGAACCGACCAGCTTGTCGATGCCCGGGCCGCCGTCGAGCAGATCGTTGCCACCCAGGCCCTTGAGTCGGTCGTCGCCGCCCTTGCCCGTGATGGTGTCAGAGCCGCTGGTGCCCTTGAGCCGGTTGTTCTTGTTGTCACCCGTGATGGTCTTGGCGTCAGCGACGACCGGCACGGCCATGAGCAGCCCCGCGACCATCCCGGCCGCCACTCGCCTCGCATGCATCTCTGCCTCCCTGGGGCTCGGGGCAGTCTAAGCCGAACGGTCAGGTGATGGACCAGGCTAGAACGAGCCCTCCGGTTCACCCCTGACCTCGAAGGCGGCCCTGCCCTTGCGGAGCCGTGTGGCGCCCACGACCTCGACGGTCTTGGTTCCGTCCTGGCTGCCGACGGGGAAGGTGAACTTGAACTCGCCGTTCTTGTTCGCCTTCGCCTTGACCAGCAGTTCGCCGTCGTAGGTGAGGGTCAGCGCCTCACCCGGAGCCAGTCCTGAGACCGTGACGGTCTGGCTCTTGCTCGGCTTGAGCGAGGCCTTGGCGACCTTGACATCGAGCGTCTTGGGCCCCACGACGACTATGTCGATGCTCCCGACGCGGTCCTCGTTGCTACCGGTGACGGAGAGAACGTGGTCGCCCTCTTTGACATCCTTGGGGATCTGGACGCGCAGGATGGCACCCTTCTCGCCTGCGAAGCCCTTGCCGACGGGCTCGCCGTCGAGGAAGACCTTGAAGCGCTCCTTGGCATCGAGCCCGGCGGCCTTGACCTCGACGCGGCTGCCCGTGCCGATGATCTTGCTCTCGAGCACCAGGGTGAGGTCCTTGGGCGCACGTACGGCGACCGCCTTGACCGTGGCCTGTTTGGACCCGTTGACGTTGGTGGCCTTGAGCTTGAAGACGTGGAAGCCGAGCTCTGTGAGCTTGACGGTGCGACTGCCCTTCTTGCCGAGCTTGCCCGTCCAGCTGCCGAGCGCCTTGACCTTGTCGGCTCCGGTCACGTCCCACGTGAGCTTGACCTTCTGCCCGACGTAGGGCGCCTGCTCCGAGATCGTCAGTGTGACCTTGGGTTTGGCCCCGGGGACGACCTTGTGACCGACCGAGCCGACCGAGCCGCTGTGCTTGCTGTCACCGCCATAGGTCGCGGTGAGTGCATGGTCGCCGAGCTTGAGCGAGGAGACCGCCAACGTCGCCACCCCACCACTGAGCGGCGAGGTCCCCAGCACGCTGGCGCCGTCGCGGAACTTCACCGACCCCGTCGGTGACCCACCCGTGACCTTCGCAGTGAGCGTCGTTGTCTGCGAGAGCTCTGAAGGGGTGGGGTTCGCAGCCAGGCGAGTCGTGGTCGGCGTGAGAGGCGGCGGCGTCACCGGCGGCACCGGCGGCACCGGCACCACCGTGTGGACCACCCCACCGACCGACCCCTCATGCCCGACGTCACCGCCATAGGTCGCCGTCAACGAATGATCACCCAACGCCAACGAGGACACCGCCAACGTCGCCACCCCACCACTGAGCGGCGAGGACCCCAACACACTGGCACCGTCGCTGAACTCCACCGACCCCGTCGGCGAACCACCCACCACCGTCGCAGTCAACGTCGCGGTCTGGGACAACTCAGAAGGATTCGGGTTCGTGACCAACGTCGTCGTGGTCGGCGTCAGCACCGGCGGCACCGGCACCACCGTGTGGACCACCCCACCGACCGACCCCTCATGCCCGACGTCACCGCCATAGGTCGCCGTCAACGAATGATCACCCAACGCCAACGAGGACACCGCCAACGTCGCCACCCCACCACTGAGCGGCGAGGACCCCAACACACTGGCACCGTCGCTGAACTCCACCGACCCCGTCGGCGAACCACCCACCACCGTCGCAGTCAACGTCGCGGTCTGGGACAACTCAGAAGGATTCGGGTTCGTGACCAACGTCGTCGTGGTCGGCGTCAGCACCGGCGGCACCGGCACCACCGTGTGGACCACCCCACCGACCGACCCCTCATGCCCGACGTCACCGCCATAGGTCGCCGTCAACGAATGATCACCCAACGCCAACGAGGACACCGCCAACGTCGCCACCCCACCACTGAGCGGCGAGGACCCCAACACACTGGCACCGTCGCTGAACTCCACCGACCCCGTCGGCGAACCACCCACCACCGTCGCAGTCAACGTCGCGGTCTGGGACAACTCAGAAGGATTCGGGTTCGTGACCAACGTCGTCGTGGTCGGCGTCAGCACCGGCGGCACCGGCACCACCGTGTGGACCACCCCACCGACCGACCCCTCATGCCCGACGTCACCGCCATAGGTCGCCGTCAACGAATGATCACCCAACGCCAACGAGGACACCGCCAACGTCGCCACCCCACCACTGAGCGGCGAGGACCCCAACACACTGGCACCGTCGCTGAACTCCACCGACCCCGTCGGCGAACCACCCACCACCGTCGCAGTCAACGTCGCGGTCTGGGACAACTCAGAAGGATTCGGGTTCGTGACCAACGTCGTCGTGGTCGGCGTCAGCACCGGCGGCACCGGCACCACCGTGTGGACCACCCCACCGACCGACCCCTCATGCCCGACGTCACCGCCATAGGTCGCCGTCAACGAATGATCACCCAACGCCAACGAGGACACCGCCAACGTCGCCACCCCACCACTGAGCGGCGAGGACCCCAACACACTGGCACCGTCGCTGAACTCCACCGACCCCGTCGGCGAACCACCCACCACCGTCGCAGTCAACGTCGCGGTCTGGGACAACTCAGAAGGATTCGGGTTCGTGACCAACGTCGTCGTGGTCGGCGTCAGCACCGGCGGCACCGGCACCACCGTGTGGACCACCCCACCGACCGACCCCTCATGCCCGACGTCACCGCCATAGGTCGCCGTCAACGAATGATCACCCAACGCCAACGAGGACACCGCCAACGTCGCCACCCCACCACTGAGCGGCGAGGACCCCAACACACTGGCACCGTCGCTGAACTCCACCGACCCCGTCGGCGAACCACCCACCACCGTCGCAGTCAACGTCGCGGTCTGGGACAACTCAGAAGGATTCGGGTTCGTGACCAACGTCGTCGTGGTCGGCGTCAGCACCGGCGGCACCGGCACCACCGTGTGGACCACCCCACCGACCGACCCCTCATGCCCGACGTCACCGCCATAGGTCGCCGTCAACGAATGATCACCCAACGCCAACGAGGACACCGCCAACGTCGCCACCCCACCACTGAGCGGCGAGGACCCCAACACACTGGCACCGTCGCTGAACTCCACCGACCCCGTCGGCGAACCACCCACCACCGTCGCAGTCAACGTCGCGGTCTGGGACAACTCAGAAGGATTCGGGTTCGTGACCAACGTCGTCGTGGTCGGCGTCAGCACCGGCGGCACCGGCACCACCGTGTGGACCACCCCACCGACCGACCCCTCATGCCCGACGTCACCGCCATAGGTCGCCGTCAACGAATGATCACCCAACGCCAACGAGGACACCGCCAACGTCGCCACCCCACCACTGAGCGGCGAGGACCCCAACACACTGGCACCGTCGCTGAACTCCACCGACCCCGTCGGCGAACCACCCACCACCGTCGCAGTCAACGTCGCGGTCTGGGACAACTCAGAAGGATTCGGGTTCGTGACCAACGTCGTCGTGGTCGGCGTGAGAACGGTGGGCGAGCCCGGTCCGTCGAACGTCACGCTGTAGTCGCCGGCGCCGCCGTCGGTGCCGGTTGAGAGCACGAGCCCGTAGGTGAAGCCCTGGTTCAGGCTCACCGTCTCGTCGACGTCGACGAACGCAAGACAGTTGTCGGTCTGGCTCGCCGGACTGAAGTCGCCCGTGTAGATGCCAACCCGACCGTCGTTGGGCGTGCTGGCGTCCGCGACGACGTAAGAGCCGGTGTCACTCACGGTGAAGTGGACGAGCTTGTAGGAGAAGGAACCACTGGTCGACCCCTCGACGCAGGGCGCGCTGTCCTCACCGAGAGCCGCGGTCAGGACCGGGTCACCGGCGCCCAGGGCATAGGGCACCGCCACCGGCGCAGCCTGCGCCGAGGGCACCACGATGAAGCCGGTCAGGGCGACCGCCAGGGCTACCACCAGGATCTTGGGCACGATGACCACACGGGTCACGCCACGAGACTTGTCCCTCACCTGATCACGGTAGGTCGGGCGAAGGGGTGCGCGTGGCTGAATGGGGAAAGCCGAAACGGCCTCGGATCAGCCCTGTTCCAAGATGAACGGGCGGTCGAAGTCGCTGCCCTCGATGACGCCGATCGCCATCTCCGCGGAGCCGTCCGTGCCGAGCCGCACGACCGACCACTGGCCACGCTCATAGACGACCGCGAGCACGTTGTCCTCGTCCTCCCAAGCCGTCTGTAGCACCGTCGGACCCCTGCCTTTGCTGGTGAACCCGTGTAGCAGACCACCCTGCTTGTCGAAGAGGGCAACGGTTCGCTGGCCGAGGCCGTCGAGGTAGGTGTCGGTGCCGAGCACCCGCGTGCCTTGAGGCGAGAAGCCGGTGAGGGTGTGGTCGCACGTCTCCCACCTCGGCTTCAGCTGCCTGACGAAGACCGCAGAGCACGAACCCTGGTCGGAGAGCGAGGTCAGCCCGACGACGCGGCCGCCCTCGGCTGCGTCGACCACGGAGAGCATCGACCCGGCGACGTCGACGATCCCGTGGGAGCTGGTCAGCCAGGCTTGGCGCGGCTCGCCCACGTTGACGAACGCCGTACAGCCGCCGACGTCGGACTCGGCCTCGAAGCAGGTGTCGTAGCCGATCAACGCGCCGATCTCGATGCCACCGTCGACCGCGGGGAGCTCGAAGGGACCGCGTGCCGTCTCGATGCCGTGGACCGACCGGTCGGGTGCGAGCCACGCGACCATCTGCGCGTTGGCACTCACGGCGAGGCGGTAGCCCAGCGCGTCCTGCCGGGTGACCTCGGTGCCGGTGGCATCCAGGAGCACGGCCGCGGTGCGCTCACCGTCCTCGACCAGGACAACCAGGTCGTCACCCAGGGATGCGAACCCGAACGGGCGGTCCACCGTGAGCCGCACCGTCTCCCCCGATGGGCGCACGAGCGACCAGGTGCCGGGCGGCTGGGCGGGGTCGGTCGCCGCGAGGTAGGGGACCGACGGGGGCGGGCCCTGGTCCAGATCCTGGGTGGAGAGCACGCTTGGCCCGCTCGCGGGTGTCTCGGTAGGTTCCGGCGTCGGCGTCGGCGTCGGCTCCTGCGCGGGACTGCTCGAGGCACTGAGGCTCGAGGTCGCCGACGGCGACTCGTCGGCGTCCGGGTCCGGAGGGTCATCCTCTCCGCAGCCAGAGAGAACGGCGAGCACGATGGCCGAGGCAACGAGCACGGCTGGACGTCGGGTGCACATGGTCCACTGACGCTACGGGATGTCGTGGGGGACCGCAGGCCGTGCTCGACCTGCCTCAGGGCGGGGGCGTCTGGGTTACCCGAGCGCGAGCGCCTACCAGTCCCGACGCTCCATCACCAGCGCGCGCATCATGTCGGGCTGGAAGCCGTGCTGGACGCCCCACAGCACTGCCTGGGACCGGGTCTTGACGCCCATCTTGCGGTAGGCCGTGCGGATGTAGGTCTTGATCGAGTTGATCGAGAGGAAGCTGCGGTCCGCGATCTCCTGGTTGGAGAGGCCCTGCGTGATGAGCGCGATGATCTCCGCCTCTCGAGCGGTGAGACCCGACTCCTTGCCCGGCCAGTCACCTGGGACCCGTTCGTTGGGGACGTCCACCTCGTCCCGCGCGGGGACGATCCGTCGCCCGGCGTGGATGGCCTCGAGAGCCGCCACGAGTGACGGCCCGTCGATCCCCTTGGACAGGTACGCCGAGGCGCCCGTCTCCATCGATAGCGTGACCAGCTCCGGCGCGACGTTCCAGCTGAAGATCACCAGCTTGGCGTCGGACTCACCGACGACGCCCGGGAAGTCGATCGCACCACCCTGAACCGCCCCGAACGTGTCGTAGAGGATCACGTCGACGTCCTTGACGACCGGCATCCCGGTGTCGAGCTCGACCACCGAGACGCGGTCTGCGTACGGCGCGAGCAGTGCCGCGACGCCGACGACCACCAGCTCGTAGTCGTTGACGATCGCGACCCGGACGGGCGGTCCGTCGGTGCCTGCCATGGGCACGACCCTAGATCTGGTCGAGCCAGCTCGGTCACGCACCGGATGGGTCGAGGCCGCGCCGGTCCTGCCGGGAGCAACGGCCACGACACGCCTAGGTCAATGCCGGGCTATCGGGTTGCGCCGACCTACGTTGGTCGTGGCCCCGCATCGTATGAGGTTGCGGGGCCTGAACTATCTCCCGGACCCCGTCCCCGTCGAGCGGACGTAGTCGTCGATCTCTGCGTGGATCCGGGCCTTGACGTCCGGCTCGGCGAAGGACGCGTCCACACCGGCGCGTGCCAGATCGGTCAGGCCCTGCTCGTCGAGACCCAACAGCCCCGCGGTGATCTCGTACTCGCGGTTGAGCGTCGTGGCGAACATCGGTGGGTCGTCGGAGCCGATGGTGACGACGACTCCAGCGTCCCGGAACGCGCGGAGCGGGTGCTCGGCGAGGGAGGCGACGGCGCGCGTGGCCACGTTGGACGAGGGGCAGACCTCCAGCGGGATCCCCGTCTCCGCGAGGTGGGCGAGCAGCGCCGGGTCCGTCGCTGAGGACGTGCCGTGCCCGATCCGTTCGGCACTCAGCAGGTGTAGCGCGTCCCAGACTGTCTGCGGCCCGGTGGTCTCGCCTGCGTGTGGCACCGAGTGCAGCCCGGAGGCGCGGGCGTCGTCGAACACCCGCTGGAACTGCGGCCTCGGGACACCGACCTCCGGGCCGCCCAGGCCGAACGCGACCAGCCCCTCGGGGCGGTGGTCGACGGCGTAGCCCAGCGTGGCTTCGCCGGCGGGCAGCCCGAACTCGCCCGGGATGTCGTAGACCCAACGCAGCACCAAGCCGAAGTCACGCTCGGCCTCGACCCGGGCGGTCTCGATGGCCTCTGTGTAGGCCTCGATGGGCATGCCGAGCGACGGATCGTCCGGTCGCACGGAGGTGAACGGCGTGCAGGTCAGCTCGGCGTACCGAAGGCTCTGCTCGGTCGCCATCTCGCGGCCGATCTCGTAGGTGAGGAAGTGCACGTCCTCCGGGGTCCGGACGAGTGCCGCAACCGCGAGGTAGACCTCGATGAAGTGCGCGAAGTCGCGGAACTCGTAGAAGGTCCGGAGCTCCTCGAGGTCGCTCGGCACCGTCCCGGGATGGCGTTGGGCGAGCTCGCTGACCATCCGCGGCGACGCAGACCCGACGTGGTGGACGTGCACCTCGGCCTTGGGCAGACCGCGGACGAATGCGGCGAGGTCGGCGGGCGCATCGGTCATCCGACCGATGATGTCACTCGCCCGTCACCGGCTCAGGGCGCCGATCAGGTTCGCCCCGATGTCGTCGAGGCTTCGGTAGTCCTGCCAGACCTCCCCGTCGACGAGGATCGTGGGAGTCCCTTGAACGCCCGCCTCGATCGCCTGGTCGGTCGCCCCCTGGGCGAAGTCGGCGCCGGCCAGGTCCTCGATCGGCCCACGGACCTCGGACTCATCGGCACCGGCCTCCACCGCGAGGTCCACGAGCCGGTCGTCGTCCGGGAAGGGCCCCTCCTCTGCGGGCTGGTTCTCGAAGAGCAGGTCGTGGAAGGCCTTGGCCACGTCCGGGCCGGCCTGGTCGAGCACGACGCCGAACGCGGCCGTCGAGCGCTGCGAGTAGTCGCCCAGCTGGTCGAGCAGGACGAAGGGGCGGTACGTCACCCGGACCTGCCCGGACTCGGCGAGACCGGCGAGCTCCTCCCGGGTCTGCGCCTCAAGCTCGCCGCAGAAGGGGCAGAGGAAGTCCTCATAGATGACTACGTCGCGCGGCGCGTCCGCAGTGCCGACCGTGACCTCATAGGCACCGCCGGTGTCGATGGCCACGACGTTGCCGGTCGTGTCCCGCATGCGGTTGATGAGGAAGCCGCCGGCGACGACCAGCACCAGGCCCAGGACGACGCCGACCACCGTCAGCGTCTGGCGGCGCTTCTCGGCCCTCTCGCGCTCGGCAAGCAGTGCCGCAGCCCGCTCCGCCCTGATCTGCCTGCTCTTGTTGGACATGGGTTCAGATCTCCTGGGTTCGGGTGCCGAAGAGGCGGTTGTCGAGGGCGAGGCGGGTCAGCCGCACCCGGAGGAGGAACACGGAGCCGCCGAGGAGGGCCACGTCACGGGCGATCTCCCACGGGTACTTCGAGGTCGCGTCCGGTTCGTAGCCGCCACCACCGAAGCAGCCGCAGTCGATCTCGATACCGCGCACCCAGACCGAGACGATCCCGGCGATGAAGACCACGAAGAGTGCCGCCGAGACCGCAGCGGCGCCGCGGGTGAGCAGCCCCAGGACCAGCATCGCGCCGATCACCACCTCGAGCACGGGCAGGAGCTGACCGACCGGTGCGACCAGTGCCGCGGGCAGGGCCTGGTAGGCGCGGACGGCCGCCACGCTCTGCGACGGGTCACCTAGCTTGATGGCCCCCGCGTACAGCCACACGCCACCCACGACGAGCCTGGCGACAAGTCCCAACCACGGCACCAGACGGTGCACGAGGGGGCTGGTCACGGTGGGCGACGTTAGTTCGCA
Organism: uncultured Actinomycetota bacterium; assembly: GCA_963802315.1. Lineage (GTDB taxonomy): Bacteria > Actinomycetota > Actinomycetes > Propionibacteriales > Nocardioidaceae > Nocardioides. The sequence continues at coordinate 2,055,976 of CAWDIF010000001.1, read as the reverse complement.
GACCTGAACGTCTACTGAGTCCTGGCCTGCGGGCTCTGGGTCTAAGGTGCCTGACGTGAGCGAGCGCCTGGTCTGGATCGACTGCGAGATGACGGGGCTCGATCTGGCGAACGACGCCCTGATCGAGGTCGCGGCCCTGGTGACCGACTTCGACCTCAACGTGCTCGGGGACGGGGTCGACATCGTCATCAAGCCGCCGGCCGAGGCGATCGACCAGATGGGCGACTACGTCCGGAACATGCACCACAAGTCCGGCCTCAGCTCAGCGCTCGAGGCCGGCGTGACGCTCGCCGAGGCCGAGCGCGAGGTACTGACGTACATCCGCACGTTCTGCAGCGAGGGCAGCCGCCCGCCTCTGGCGGGCAACACGGTGGCCACCGATCGCTCGTTCCTGATCCGTGACATGCCGACCCTCGAGTCGTTCCTGCACTACCGGATCGTCGATGTCTCCTCGATCAAGGAGCTCTCGCGCCGCTGGTTCCCGCGGGCCTACTACCAGGCCCCGTCGAAGCGCGGGAACCACCGCGCGCTCGCCGACATCCAGGAGAGCATCGAGGAGCTGCGGTACTACCGCGAGGCGGTCTTCGTGCCGTCACCGGGCCCGGACAGCGACACCGCACGCGAGATCGCGGACAAGCACGGTGGCTCGGTCACCGGCGCCCCCGAGGCGCCGCCACCCGAGGCCGCCAACAGGCCATGACCTCCGGCGCCGATCCGGATTCGAGGCTCGGGGCCTGTCTCCCCTAGAATCTCGTGTCGGTCCTGGCGCGCCAGGACCCATGGTGGGTATAGCTCAGCTGGTAGAGCGCCGCCTTGTGGTGGCGGATGTCGCGGGTTCAAGTCCCGTTACTCACCCCAAGCAGGGATCGCCCCCGACCGGTCGAGAGTCCGGTCGGGGGCGATCTGCGTCCAGCATCGTTCGCTGACTAGAGTCGGGGAATGGCGGGGACTGGGGCCACCGTCGACTTCGAGGTAGTGGACCCGACGACGCCCGCGGCGACCGCCGCGATGGATGCCTACTTCGCCGAGCTCGACGAGCGCTTCCCCACCGGCTTCGATCCCGGACCGGCCGCGGTCGGCGACATGATCGCGGCGACGCAGGGTGCCTTCGTGCTGGCGAGCAGCGACGGCCGGCCGGTCGCCTGCGGTGGCGTGAGGTCCCTCGGTGGGGAGGTCTGCGAGATCAAGCGCATGTGGGTGCACCGCGACCGGCGCGGTGCGGGACTGGGGTCGCGACTGCTCCGTCACCTGGAGGCCACGGCGGCCGGGCTCGGCTACGTCACGGTCAGGCTGGACACCAACGGCGCGCTCAGCGAGGCCATCGCGATGTACGCGCGAGCGGGCTACCGCTCGATCGAGCGCTACAACGACAACCCGTACGCGCAGGCGTTCTTCGAGAAGGATCTCAGCGGTCCTCGCTGAGCTGGTCCCAGTCGGTGACGATGGGCAGCAACCGGCCCTCGGCCCAAGCGTCGAGCTGGTCGGTGTGGTGCGGGCTGCGCGAGTCGCCCGATGCGCCCATCGGGACAACCCAGCCGCTGGTCCCAACCCCGCTCAGGTCCCAGACATAGCGCGCCACCGACCCGCGGTAGCACGCGTCGCTGATCGCCGGCAGCGAGCCGGTGCAACGCACGCAGTCGATGTCGCCGCTCAACGCAACGGCGGGCACCTCGGGTGCGACCAGGGCCTCGTCGGCCAGGTCGAAGGCGTGGGTCGGGCCCAGGACGTGGGTGTCGCCCCAGCTGGCCGCATGACCGGCCGCGTCATCGAGCGCGAGGGTCGCCAGTCGTCGTACGTCGATGCCGAACGGCTCCCCCGACTCGCTCGCGGCCATGATCGTCTCCAGGGCGAGCCCGACCGAGGCCGTGAGGTCCAGGTAGGGCGCGAACACCGGACCGTGAGCGCCGCTGTCGAGCAGTCCGGCCAGAGCCGGTTCATCGACCAAGCGACGGGTCATGGCGGTGCGCCACGCGGCGAAGGCCGCCGCCCCCGCGGAGTCCACGTCCATGCGGCCGTCCCACGTCGACAGCAACGCCTGCACCCGCACCCCCTCGGGCCCCGGCTCGAGGTCGCGGAGGATACGCACGGGGCCGAAAGCGGCGGTGTTGAGCGAGTCATTGTGGATCGCCTCGAAATCGGCCGGCGTGAGGTCGTCGCGCCCACGCAGCAGGGCGTGCAGCCGCTGCGCGCGGTGCTGCGGGGCGAAGGTCGTGCCGATGAGCCGACTCTCGGTCCCACGGTTCTCGTTGGCGGTCACGACCTGGCCGTCGGGCGGGATGTCGTAGCGCGGGAGGTCGACCCAGCCGGTCCAGCCGCCGTCCGGGTCGGTGCTGGAGGTGATGCCCCGCCGCTGCGGCTCGGGACGGACCGGGATGCGGCCGGCGTTGCGGAAGCGCACCGTCCCGTGGCGATCGGCGATGACCACGTTGTTGGCCGGCTCGACCCAGGCGTCGAGAGCCACGTCGACGTCGTTGACCGTCCGCGCCCGGAGCAGCGGCAGCAGGGCACCGAAGCCCAGGTCGCCGAGAACCGTCGCCGAGTCCCGGACGCTCAGTCCACGCCCGGTCTCCACGTCGACCTCGAAGAGTGGGCCGCGTTCAGTTGCCCAGACCTCGACGGTCAACCCCTCGCCGCCGCGGACCTCGACCACCTCGTCGCGGCGCTCGACCACGTCGTCGAGGGACTCCTCGAAGAGGTCCTGGTAGTCGCCGCAGGCGTTGGTGATCGCCCAGGCGACGTCACCCGCATGCGCGAAGTGCTGCACGCCCGGGACCCCGGGGAAGGTGAACCCGGAGACGTCGAACGAGTCCTCGGGGTCCTCGCAGGCCAATCGCACCTGCGCATACACACCAGGTGACTCGATCACCCGGTGCGGGTCACCCCCAACCATCGGCAGTCCGCTCGCGGTGCGGGCACCTCCGACCGCCCAGGCGTTACTCCCGGCCGAGGACGCACCGTCGCGAGCGAGGAAGCGGGCGTGCTCGCCGAGCTCGCTGCGGGCCCGCTGTCGAGAGAGCTTGTCGGGCAGGGCTGCGAAGAGCATGTGTTGGGCGTGGAACACCGCGAGCGGTGTCCATGGATCCCACGGCACCGGCTCGAGACCGAGCTCGATCAGCTCCGGGACGTCAGCATGCAGCCCGTCGTTCAGACCCTCGACGTAGGCCGTGACGAACTGTTGCGTCTCAACACCGAGGCCGTCGAACGCCCGGCGGCCGGTCTCGGCCATCCGGGTGCGGCGGGCCAGGACGTCCCAGTCGCGCAGCCGACCACCGAGGACCTCCGCGGCCGTGCCCGTGGCGCGTCGGCGGAGGTACTCAAGCTGCCAGGCGCGGTCGCGGGCCGTGACCCAGCCCTGGCCGCGGGCCAGGTCGAGCACCGAGGCACCCCGGACGTGCGGGACGCCGTAGGCGTCGCGATAGATCCGGGCCACGTCGCGACCCTACGGCCGGTCAGCCGGGGATCTGCCCGAAGCTGCCGCGCTGAAAGTCCTCATAGGCCTTCATGACCTCGGTCTTGGTGTTCATGACGAACGGTCCGGCCCAGGCCAGCGGCTCCTTGATCGGGCGGCCACCGACGACGATCACGTCCATCGTGGGCCAGCGCCCCTCCTGGCTGCCGTCGGCGGTGAGGGTGAGGAAGTCCCCGGCGCCGAGCACGGCGGACTGACCCTGCTGGATCGGCCGCCCCTCGGTGCCGACCGTCCCCCTGCCGCTGAGGACGTAGACCAGGGCGTTGAAGTCGACGTTCCAGGGGAGCTCGAGGCGGGCACCGGGCTCGATCGTGGCGTGGACCAGCGACATGGGCGTGAAAGTCGAGCCGGGTCCGTCGTGGCCGTCCACCGAGCCGGCGATGACCCGGACCAGCGAGCCGGCGTCGGCCGACGTGAGCAGCGCGACCTCGCCCGAGCGGATGTCCTGGTAGCGCGGGTCGTTCATCTTGGCCTCGCGCGGCAGGTTGACCCACAGCTGGATGCCGTGGAACAGGCCGCCCTGCTGGACCAGCCACTCCGGCGGCGCCTCGATGTGCAGGAGACCGGAACCGGCCGTCATCCACTGGGTGTCGCCGTTGGTGATCGTGCCGCCGCCGCCGTGGCTGTCCTGATGGTCGAAGACGCCGTCGATGATGTAGGTGACGGTCTCGAAGCCGCGGTGCGGGTGCCAGGGCGTGCCCTTGGGCTCTCCGGGGGCGTACTCCACCTCGCCCATCTGGTCCATCATGATGAACGGATCGAGCTGAGCGAGATCGATCCCGGCGAACGCGCGTCGGACCGGGAAGCCCTCGCCCTCGTAGCCGGTCGGTGCTGTGCTGACCTGCCAGACCGGGCGCGGCTGGTCACCCAGGCCGGGCTCCCGGAGGCGGTCCAGGACGGTGAGGTCATCGACGGTGATGGCGGGCATGTTGGCTCAACGATAGTTGAAGATTGGATATTCCAGCAGCCCCGTTGTCGAACTCGACGGCCAGCGCCATCTAGGTTTGACCGATGAGCACCTACGACGTCGTCGTGGTCGGTGCGGGGCACAACGGCCTTGTCTCCGCGGCCTACCTGGCGCGAGCCGGGCTGCGGGTGCTCGTCCTCGAGCGGCTCCGCGGCGTCGGCGGCGCCGCCGCGGCCACGTCGGTGTTCAGCGGGCACGCCGCCCGACTCCCCCGCTACTCCTCGATCGCGTGGCTGATGCCCGACCAGATTCTCGCGGAGCTCGGAGTCGAGGTGCGGCTCGCGCCGCGACCGATGGCGTCCTATACCCCGGTGATCCGCGACGGGAAGTCCGCGGCCCTCGTGGTCGAGCGACCTGAAGGGCGCGCGACCCGCAACTCGTTCATCGCGTTGACCGATGGCGGACGCGAGTACGACGTGTGGTGCACGTTCTACAGCGAGGTGGCGGCGATCGCCCGGGCCGTCACGCCGACCCTGCTGCAGCCCCTCCCGACCGAGCGGCTCGTCGCTGAGAGCGTCGACCCCGCGACGTTCCGCGAGCTCACGACCGTCCCACTGGGCCAGGTGATCGAGCGCCGGTTCACCGACGACACCGTGCGCGGGGTCGTCGCGGCGGATGCGCTGCGCGGCACGTTCACCTCGCTGCAGGCCGGCTCGCTCGTCCAGAACCGCACCTTCCTCTATGCGCAGATGGGCCACAGCCATGCGGACGCGCGCGTGCCTGTCGGGGGGTTCGGCGTCCTGGCCGACGCCCTCGCCGCCAGTGCGACCCGGGCCGGCGCCGAGATCCACACGAACGCCGGGGTGAGCGCCATCCGCGCCGGCGAGGACGTGGCCGAGGTCAGCTGGGAGGACGCGTCGGGAACCCACACCACCCAGGCACGATTCGTGCTCGCCGACGTCGCGCCGTGGGTGCTGCACATCCTGATGGGTGAGCCCGACGACGCCGAGACGAAGCCTGAGGGCTCGCAGGTGACGGTCAACCTGCTCCTGGACCGGCTCCCGAGGCTGAAGTCCGGCATGGACCCGACCGTCGCGTTCGCCGGGACCTTCCACGTCTCCCTTGAGTACTCCACCCTCGAGGCGGCCTATGCCGACGCGTCGGTCGGTCGGGTGCCGGCGACCATCCCGGGATCGATCGTGACCCCGACGCTGACCGACCGGACCGTGCTCGGCGATGCGTCGCCGGGCCAGCACCTGATGACGTTCACCAGCCTGCACACACCGGCCGCGCTGTTCGAGACGAACTCGCCGCTCGCCAAGGGCACGATCGTGGCGCGGGCCATCGCCGGCATCGACGCCCACCTCGTCGACCCGCTCGAGAGCTGCCTGGCCAAGGACTCCTCCGGACGGCCGTGCCTCGAGGCCCGGATCCCTCAGGATGTCGAGCAGGAGCTGGCGATCCCCGGTGGTCACGCCAACCACGGCAACCTGGACTGGCCCTGGGCGTCCAACCGGGCGCGGCTGGACACCCCCGCCCAGGCCTGGGGCGTGCAGACCGACCACGCGGCCGTGCTGCTGTGCGGTGCCGGAGCCCGTCGCGGGGGTGGCGTGTCGGGCATCGGTGGCCACAACGCCGCCCAGGCGGTGCTCGCCGAGCTGGGTGGCTAACGCGGGCTTCCTGATCCTCGGGGGGGCCGGTGGGGCCTCACGATTTTATCGGCGTCTCGGCCGCTGGTAGCGTGATCGGCTGCATCAACCTCGCGCCATTAGCTCAATTGGTAGAGCAGCTGACTCTTAATCAGCGGGTTGGGGGTTCAAGTCCCTCATGGCGTACCAGTAGCGGTTCCGTGGCACCTGCAGCCCGGTTGTCCCCTCGCTGGTTCACTAGAGGTGAGATGACTTCCACCCAGGCCCGCATCGCAGCGCTCGACGTCTCGCTGCAGCACCGGTTCGCCGACGAGCTGCCCGAGCTCGCGCTGGCGTGGGCCGCCGAGGACGCTCCGCATCCGGAGCTCCTCGCGCTGTCCGAGGACGTCGCGATCGAGCTCGGCCTCGACCCCGGAGCGCTCCGCACCGAGGCCGGTCTGGGCTTCCTGACCGGCACCGTCCTGCCGCCCGGCGCCCGACCGGTCGCACAGGGGTACGCCGGACACCAGTTCGGCGGCTACTCCCCTCGCCTCGGGGACGGTCGTGCGCTGCTGGTCGGTGAGCTGAGCGCCACCGACGGGCAGCTGCGCGACCTGCACCTCAAGGGCTCCGGCCGCACGCCCTACTCCCGCGGTGGCGACGGCCGGGCCGCCGTCGGACCGATGCTCCGTGAGCATGTCGTCAGCGAGGCGATGCACGCCCTCGGCGTCCCGACGACCCGCACGTTGGCCGTGGTCGCCACGGGTCGCATGGTCCAGCGCGAGACGGTGCTGCCCGGCGCCGTGCTGGCCAGGGTCGCCTCGAGCCACCTCCGGGTCGGGAGCTTCCAGTACGCCCGGGCCCTCGGCTCACAGGCGGGGGACGACACCCTCCTGCGCCGTCTCGCCGACCACGCGATCGCACGACACCACCCGTCCGCTGCCGATGACCCGGCGCCGTACGTCGCGCTGCTCGACGCGGTCGTCGCCGCACAGGCTCGACTGGTCGCCTCGTGGATGCTGGTCGGCTTCGTGCACGGGGTGATGAACACCGACAACATGACGATCTCCGGCGAGACCATCGACTACGGCCCCTGCGCGTTCTTGGACGCGCACGCCGACACGACCGTGTTCTCCTCAATCGACGAGGGCGGCCGCTATGCCTACGGCAACCAGCCGGCCGTCACACTCTGGAACCTGGCCCGCCTCGCCGAGGCGATGCTCCCGCTGCTCGCGCACGACGACGCGCAGGCGGTAGCCGTCGCCACCGAGTCACTGGAGCGGTTCGCAGGCTCGTACGCCGAGGCCTGGACCGAAGGCATGCGCGCCAAGCTCGGCCTGTGGTCCGGCGTCGACGTCGACGTGCTGGGTCCGATGCTCCAGGAGTTGGACGGCCTGATGAACTCGGGTCACGTCGACCACACAGCGTTCTTCCGCGCACTCGCTCAGGTCGTCCGCGGAGACGCCGAGCCGGCGCGCGGCATGGTGCTCGACCTCACCGCGTTCGACGACTGGAGCCGAGTCTGGCTCGCGCTCGGTCCGGACGCCGAGGCGATGGACCGGGCGAACCCCCTCTATGTCCCCCGCAACCACCTGGTGGAGGAGGCCCTGGACGCGGCCACCGAGGGTGACCTCGGGCCGGTCGAGCAGTTGCTCGAGGCGCTGCGGCACCCCTACCTCGAGCGTCCGGGTCTCGAGCGATACGTAGCACCGGCACCCGAGGACCTCGGCGACTACACAACCTACTGCGGGACCTGACCCACGCTCGAGACGAGCCTGGACGCGGGCCACAGACGGCGTGACTCACGTGGCTTGTGTCTCGACGATGACGGTGGTGGCCTTGACCACCGCCACCGCCGGCTTGCCGACCTCCAGGCCGAGCTCGTCGCACGCGTCGCGGCTCATCAGGGAGACCACCCGGAATTCGCCGCAGGCCATCTCGACCTGTGCCATGACCTCATCACGCTTCACGGCCACGACGATTCCAGCGAAGCGGTTGCGGGCACTGGACGAGCTCGATGACCCGGCCAGCGAGGCGAGCAGTGGTGCCAGCGCCTCGGCAGGGAGGACGCGCTGGTTGCCGCGCCTCTCGAAGCTCACCCGCCCCTCGGACTCCCAGCGACGCAGAGTGTCGACGCTGACGCCCACGGCCTGGGCCACCTCGCCGATGCGCAGGTACGTCGACATGTGGCCAGCCTAGGAGCGTGCTGCTAGAGCGGATAGACTGCGACCTCGGTCGCCTTGACCGTGAAGGTGACCTCGTGACCCGTAGCCAGCTCCAGGGCCGCCACGGACTGCACTGTGATGTCGGCAGCCAGACTCTGCATGCCACGGACGGCGCGGACCCGGACCAGGTCGCCGACGGGCTCGAGCCCGGTCACGGTGACCGCGAAGCTGTTGCGCGGGCTGCCCGAGACGGCCTCTCGATAGACGGCGACGGCATGCGGTCGGAAGGTCGCCACCACCGCCTCGTCGCGCACCGGGGCCGGAGCGCCGGGCAGGCCGTGGACGAGCACCCCGTCCATACCGACGACGTGGGCTCCGTCCCAGGTGCCCGACACCAGGTTCAACCCCGCGAGCCGCGCCGCGAACGGGCTCCGCGGCTGGCTGAGCACCACCGTGGCCTCGCCCTGCTCCACCACGGCGCCCGACTCCAGCACCACGACCCGATCGGCGAGCAGCAACGCGTCCAGGACGTCGTGCGTGACCACGACCGCGGTCCGTCCCACGAGGACCTTGCGCAGGATCTGCCGCATTGCCGGCGCCACGTCGACGTCGAGGGCCGCGAGCGGTTCGTCCAGCAGCAGCACGTGCGGCTCGGCGGCGAGGGCCCGTGCGATGGCCACCCGTTGGGCCTGGCCCCCGGACAGCTGGCTGGGCCGCCGCTCGGCAAGCTCGCCGACGCCCAGCTCGTGCAGCCATTCGAGCGCCCGCGCCCGCGCCTGGCGACGCGAGCTGCCGCGGACCGTGGCCCCGAAGGCCACGTTGTCGACCGCACTCAGGTGCGGGAACAGCAGAGGGTCCTGGCCCAGCAGCGCCGTCCGGCGGTCGTGGGGTGGGACATGGACTCCGGCGAGCGGGTCGCTCAGGACCCGGCCGTCCAGCACGACCTGGCCCCGGTCCGGACGGACGAGTCCGGCCGCGACGCCGAGCGCGGTGGACTTCCCCGAGCCGTTCGGGCCGAGGACGGCCATCGTCTGCCCGTCCGGGACGAGGAACCCGACCTCGACACCGCGGGCGAGGACGATCGCCTCTAGGCGCAGGCTCACAGCGAGCCCCTGCTCGGTCGCGCGAGACCGATCACCAGGACGGCGACCACGACCAGCACCAGCGCCAGGGCGACGGCCGCGTCCGGGTCGGTCTCGCGCTGGAGGTAGATCTCGAGCGGCAGGGTGCGGGTGACGCCCTGGAGGCTGCCGGCGAACGTGATGGTGGCCCCGAACTCCCCCAGGGAGCGGGCGAAGGCCAGCACCGCCCCGGAAAGGAGACCAGGCAGGACCAGCGGCAGCGTGATCCGGCGGAAGACCGTGGTCGGGCGGGCACCGAGCGAGGCCGCCACGACCTCGTACCTCGCCCCCGCTGTCCTCAGGGCACCCTCGATGCTGATCACCAGGAACGGCAGCGCCACGAAGGTCTGCGCCATCACGACCGCGATGGTCGAGAAGGCGACCTGAACGCCCAGCGTGTCCAGGGACTCGCCCAGCAGTCCGCGGCGCCCGAACGTATAGAGCAGGGCGAGACCCCCCACGACCGGGGGGAGCACCAGCGGCAGCAGGACCAGGGATCGGACGACCCCCTGACCGGGGAACGTGGTCCTCGCCAGGACCGATGCCATGGGCACACCGACCAGCACGCAGAGCAGCGTGCTCGTCGCCGATGTCTGAAGGCTCAGGACGAAGGCCGCGCGCGACGACTCCGAGGTGATCAGGTCTCCGAAGCTGCCCCACTCGACGCGCGCGATGATCGCGATCAGGGGGACGAGCACGAAGGCCGCACCGATCCCGGCCGGGACATAGATCCACACCGGCAGCCGAGCCTCCACGGCCCGGAGCCTAGGCCGATGACTCACGGCACCGGCGCGAACCCGGCCTCCTCGAGGATCGTCTGGCCGGTCTGTCCCAGGACCAGCTCGACGAAGTCGGCCGCCAGGGCATCGCTGTCGCTCCCGTCGACGGTCGTGATCGGGTAGGTGTTGACGGCCGCACTCGACTCCGGGAAAGCGACGCCCAGGACGGCGCCGGCCGCGGCGATCACGTCGGTCACATAGACCAGGCCCGCGTCCGCCTCGCCCGAGGTGACCTTGCCGAGCACGTCGGTGACCGACTGTTCCTCGCTCACCGGGCTCAGCCCGACGCCGGCCGCCCCGGCCGCCTTCGCGGCCGCAGCACCGCACGGCACCTCGGGCGCGCAGATCACCAGCTTGACGCCCTTGCCGACCAGGTCTGAGAGGCGGCCGATCCCGAGCGGGTTGTCGGGCGCCACGGCGATCTGGAGCGAGTTGGCCGCGAAGTCCTGTGGCTCCTGTCCCTCGAGCCCGGCCTCGGTGAGCTTGTCCATGTTGGCGATGTCGGCGGAGGCGAAGACGTCGGCCGGGGCGCCCTCCTGGATCTGCGCGACCAGGTCGGAGGAGCCGCCGAAGCTGAACTCGACCTCGACGCCGTCGTGCTCGGCCTCGAACTCCTCACCGATCTGCTCGAAGGTCTTGGTGAGTGACGCAGCGGCATACACGGTGAGCGTCGTGGGCTCGTCGCCTCCGTCGGCACCACCCTCGTCGTCGGCACCGCAGCCGGCAAGCATCAGCGTGGCGCCGAGACCCAGCGTGACGGCGAGGAACGGGGCGATCGCGCTGCGCATGGCGTCATCCCACCACATTCACCTAGGAACTACCTAGGTTTAATCGTCAGGGGTTGAGCGTCGGGCCTGTTCACCGCCATCCTGTGACCGTGCAGGTCTCGACCATGCTCGGTCGACAGCGGGGTCGCCGTGGGTGAGGCGGCGGACCGACAGCGCGCCTACGTCGCCGACGTGGCCCACGACCTCCAGAACCCGCTGATGGGGATGCGGACCCAGCTCGAGGTGGCGCTTTCCCACGTGCGGTCGGAGGCGAGCGAGTCCTGGGTCCGCTCGATGCTCGCGGCGACCACGGAGATGGAGCTGTTGGTCGGTGACCTGCTAGCCCTCGAGGCGGAGGAGCGACACGACCAGCCAGCGCCTCGCGACCTCGTCGACCTGGAGGCGCTGGTGCGGCACGAGGCCGGCCGGCCGCAACCGGCCAACACGGTGGTCGTCGACGTCGACCGGGTCGGGCCGATCAAGGTGCGCGGCGACGAGACCTCGTTGCGCCGGCTCGTCCGCAACCTGCTGGACAACGCCGTGCGGCACGCGTCCTCGGAGGTCCGGCTCACGCTCCGACCGGGGGCGGGTCGGATCGTCCTCGACGTGCATGACGACGGCCCCGGCGTGCCGGAGGAGCACCGGGAGCGCATCTTCGAGCGGTTCTACCGGGCGCCCCCGGTCAACGGCCAAGGAACCGGGCTCGGGCTGGCCATCGCGCGGCAGGTGGCAGAGCGGCACGAGGGCAGCGTCGTCATGGTCCCGAGCGAACCCGGAGAAGGCGCGCACTTCCGGGTCGTGCTCCCGATTCCCGGATGACCCCCGACCCGCCCTAGACTTGGTTGCCTATGGCAACCATCGGCACGCGGCGTCAGCCGGGGAACACCTCCGCCACCTTCGCCGTGCTCGCCCTCGCCGTGTGCTCGTTCGTGCTGCTGCAGTCCCTGACCGTTCCCGTCCTCACCACGATCCAGACCGAGCTCGAGACCGACCAGCGGACCGTGACCTGGGTGCTCACTGCCTACCTGCTCTCCGCCGCGATCTGCACCCCGCTGCTGGGCCGGGCCGGCGACGTCGTCGGCAAGACCCGGATGCTGGTGCTGTGCCTCGTCGTCCTCTCGGTCGGCTCGCTGATGGCAGCACTCGCGCCGAGCATCGGCTGGATGATCGTGGCCCGAGTGATCCAGGGTGTGGGCGGCGGCATCCTGCCGCTGTCCTTCGGGATCGTCCGTGACGAGTTCGGGGCCAAGATGAACGGCACCCTCAGCGTGCTCGCCTCCCTGACCGCTGTCGGCTTCGGCATGGGCATCGTGGTCGCCGGTCCCATCGTGGACGGACTCGGTTACCGATGGCTGTTCCTGCTGCCGATGATCGCCACCCTCGTGGCTGCGCTGGCGGCATTCCTGGTCATCCCGGCGTCCCCGGTCCGGACGCCCGCACGGCTGCCGGTGCTCCCGGCGGTCCTGCTCACCGTGGCACTGGTCGCGATGCTGGTGGCGCTGAGCGAGGGCAACGACTGGGGTTGGGCGTCGTTCCGGGTCCTCGGTCTGTTCGCCGCGGGGGGACTCGCGACCTGGGCCTGGATCCGCACCGAGCTCCGGGTGCCCGTCCCCATGGTCGACATGCACCTCATGCGCCGCCGTGGCGTGTGGACCTCCAACGTCGTCGCCGCCGCCATGGGATTTGCGACCTTCGCCGCGTTCGGCTTCCTGCCGCAACTGCTCCAGACTCCGCCCGAGGCTGGCTATGGCTTCGGGGCGACCATCTCCGAGTCCGGCTACCTGCTGCTGCCGTCCGCGGCCGCGAGCTTCGTCGTCGGCTTCACCACCGCGCGACTCATCGCGTGGATCGGCGCCCGCGTGGTCATCTCGACCGGTCTCATCGTCGCCGGCACCTCGTTCGTGACACTGGCGCTCTTCCACGACCACACCTGGCAGCTCTACCTCAGCACCACGGTCCAAGGCGTCGGAACCGGCCTGGTCGTCTCGAGCCTCGCCGGCGTGGTCATCGCCTCGGTCCCACCCGAGCAGACCGGCATCGCGAGCGGCATGAACGCCAACATCCGCAGCATCGGCGGCTCGCTCGGGGCGGCGGTGATGGCCGGAATCGTCACCGCACACGCCGGACCATCCGGCTTCCCGGCGGAGCGGGGCTACGTCGTCGGCTTCACGGTCATGGGCGTGGTCATGGCCACGGCGGCGCTCGCAGCGCTGCTCATGCCCGACCTGCGCGAGCAGCCGACCCGCGGCCGGCTCGCCGACGCCGAGAACACCCAGCTGGGCTTCGTCCCCAGCGCGGGGGCGATCGGCGGACGCTGACAGGATCAGCGGCATGCACCTGGTCGATCTGAGCCACACCATCACCCACGGGCTGATCACCTACCCCGGCCTGCCCGCACCCGCCATCTCCGACCACTTGTCCTTCGAGGCCTCGCATGGCGTCTACGCCGAGGGAACCGAGTTCACGATCGGCCGCATCGAGATGGTCGCCAGCACGGGCACCTACCTCGACACACCAGGCCACCGCTACCGCGACGGCCATGACCTCAGTGGTCTGCCGCTCGAGAAGTGCGCGATGCTGCCCGCCGTCGTCGTCACGGGACCGACCCTCGGGGCCGTTGAGCTGGCCGCGTTCGAGGGCCTCGAGGTGGCCGGTGCCGCAGTGCTCGTGCGCACCGGCTGGGACGCGCACTTCGGCACCGAGCAGTACGGCGACCCGAGCCACCCCTACCTCGCAACCGACGCGGCAGCCTGGCTCGCCGACCAGGGTGCGTTGCTCGTCGGCATCGACTCGGTCAACATCGACGCGACCCCGCCCCGCGGCGACCGACCGGTGCACACCTTGCTGCTCGACCAGGGTATCCCGGTCGTCGAGCACCTCACCGGCCTCGATCGGTTGCCCGCCGTGGGCGCGACGTTCAGCGCGGTCCCGGTCAAGGTCGTCGGGCTGGCGACGTTCCCGGTGCGCGCCTTCGCCGCCGTGCCCTAGTCGATTCGCCTGCGACATCGAGCCGGCGAAGCCAAGTCAGACCGCAGACGAATCCCGTCGAGCCAGGGCCAGCCACGTGTCGACCACGGTGTCCGGGTTGAGCGACATCGACTCGATGCCCTGCTCGAGCAGCCACACGGCGAGGTCGGGGTGATCGGAGGGCCCCTGGCCACAGATGCCGACGTACTTGCCCTGCTCCTTGCAGGCCTTGATGGCCAGCTCGAGCATGTGCAGCACGGCGGGGTCGCGCTCGTCGAAGCCCTCGGCCACCAGGGCCGAGTCCCGGTCCAGCCCGAGCGTCAGCTGGGTCATGTCGTTGGAGCCGATGGAGAACCCGTCGAAGTGCTCGAGGAACCGGTCTGCCAGCACCGCGTTGGACGGGATCTCGCACATCATCACGACCTTGAGGTCGTTCTCCCCACGCACGAGCCCGTGGTCGCCGAGCAGGTCGATGACGCCCTTGGCCTCCTTGAGGGTGCGGACGAACGGGATCATCACCCAGACGTTGGTCAGACCCATGTCGTCGCGCACGAAGCGCAGCGCCTCGCACTCCATCGCGAAGCAGTCGGCGAAGTCCTCCGAGAGATACCGTGATGCGCCGCGGTAGCCGATCATCGGGTTCTCCTCCTCCGGCTCATAGAGCGGACCGGCGACGAGGTTGGCGTACTCGTTGGACTTGAAGTCCGACATCCGCACGATGACGGGGTGAGGCGCGAACGCGGCCGCCAGCATGGCCACACCCTCGGCCACCCGCTGCACGAAGAACTCGCGGGGCCCGGCGTACGCCGCGATCGACTCCTCGATGTCGGCGCGGAGGTCCGCGGGCAGGTGCTCCGGGTCCGACGCGAGCTGGAGCAGCGCCCGGGGGTGGATGCCGATCTGCCGGTTGATGACGAACTCGAGGCGGGCGAGGCCGACGCCTCGGTGCGGGAGCTGTGCGAAGGAGAACGCCTGCTCCGGGGTGCCGACGTTCATCATGATCTTGACCGGGATCTCCGGCATCGTGTCGAGCTCGGTGCGCTCGACCGTGAAGTCCAGCAGCCCCTCGTAGACGAGGCCCGTGTCGCCCTCGGCGCACGACACGGTGACCTCACGGCCATCGGCCAGGTCACGGGTCGCACTCCCCGTGCCGACCACGGCCGGGATACCCAGCTCGCGGGCAATGATCGCGGCGTGGCAGGTGCGGCCGCCACGGTTGGTGACGATCGCGGCGGCCCGCTTCATGATCGGCTCCCAGTCGGGGTCGGTCATGTCCGCGACGAGCACCTCCCCGGCCTGGAAGTCGCTCATCTGGTCCGCGCTCTGGAGCACCCGGACCGCTCCGGCGCCGATCCGCTGGCCGATCGCCCGACCCTCGACGAGGACCTCGGCACCGCTGGTCGACTCCTGGGGCATCTTGTAGCGCTCCAACGCGCCGGTCGTGCGCGACTGGACCGTCTCGGGCCGTGCCTGGAGGACGTAGATCTGCCCGTCGACGCCGTCCTTGCCCCACTCGATGTCCATCGGCCGCCCGTAGTGGTCCTCGATGACCAGCGCGTGCCGGGCCAGCTCCTCGACCTCGTCGTCGGTGAGGCTGAGACGGCGCCGGTCCGCCCGATCGACGTCGACGAACTCGGTGGTGCGGCCCACCCTCGCGTCGTTGGTGTAGACCATCTTGGTCGCCTTGTCGCCGACGCCGCGCTTGAGCACCGCGGGCCGTCCGGCGCGCAGGGACGGCTTGTAGACGTAGAACTCGTCGGGGTTCACCGCGCCCTGGACGACGCCCTCACCGAGGCCCCACGCCGAAGTCACGAACACCGCGTCGGTGAAGCCGGACTCGGTGTCCATCGTGAACATGACGCCGGAGGCGCCGATGTCAGAGCGCACCATCCGCTGCACGCCGGCCGACAGCGCGACGTCACTGTGCGCAAAGCCGTGGTGCACGCGGTAGGCGATGGCGCGGTCGTTGTAGAGCGAGGCGAAGACCTCGCGGATCGCGGACAGCACCGCGTCGATGCCGCGGACGTTGAGGAAGGTCTCCTGCTGGCCGGCGAACGACGCGTCGGGCAGGTCCTCGGCGGTGGCGCTCGAGCGGACCGCGAACGACGGCTCGTCGCCCCCCTCGACGGTGGAGCCCTCGACCAGCGCGTCGTAGGCCGTGCGGACGTCGGCCTCGAGGTCGGCTGGGAACGGCTGCTCCAGCACTGCCGCACGGATCTCGGCGCCGACCTCGGCGAGCCGGCGTACGTCGTCGGTGTCGAGGTCGTCGAGCAGCGCGGCGATCCGCTCCTTCAGCCCCGTGTCACCGATGAAGCGCTGGAACGCGTCGGCGGTGGTGGCGAACCCGTCAGGCACGCGCACGCCCAGACCGGAGAGCTGGGAAACCATCTCGCCGAGCGAGGCGTTCTTGCCGCCCACCTCCTCGAGATCGGCCATCCCCAGGCCCGAGAACCAGCGGACGTTGCTGCTCGGCGCGCTCATGGGTGCTCCTTCATGCTTTGCAGGATCATCGTCGCCATCTCCTCCACGGACTTGGCCGAGGAGTCGATGACGGGCATCCGGTGGGCGGCATACAGCTGCGCGGCCCTGCGCAGCTCGTAGCGGCACTGGTCCGCCGTGGCGTACTCCGAGCCGGGACGCCGCTCGTTGCGGACCCGGCTGAGGCGCTCG
The DNA here is from genome assembly GCA_963802315.1 of uncultured Actinomycetota bacterium. Classification (GTDB taxonomy): domain Bacteria; phylum Actinomycetota; class Actinomycetes; order Propionibacteriales; family Nocardioidaceae; genus Nocardioides. The sequence goes on along the minus strand of CAWDIF010000001.1, from coordinate 2,039,503 downwards.
ACCGTGGTGGTCAGGCCGACGCACTTGGCAGCGAGGTCACGAATCGGCCGCGGCAGGTCGGCCGATCCGAGGTCCTCGGGGACCAGCGGATAGTTGGCGACGAAGAGCCCGTGCTGGAGGGCGAGGTACATGCTGGTCGGCGTCTTGCCGCACCGTGACGGTCCGATGAGGATGACGTCCGCCTTCTCCAGCGACCGCACGCTCTGACCGTCGTCGTGCTCGATGGTGAACTCCACCGCCGCCATCCGGTTGTTGTAGCGGACCATGTCGCCGACACCGTGCAGTCGCGCGGCCTGCCTCATGCCGCGGGCGTTGAGCACCCCCTCCACTCGCTGCATGTGCATCTCGAAGAAGTCGATGACCGGCGCCCTGGTCGTCGCCAGCTCGGACCGGATCAGCTCCTCGGCAGCGGTCACGAAGACCAGTGGCGCGACAGGGCCCTCCATGGCGGCATCGAGCACCTTCACCACCCGCTGCGCCTCCTCGACGGTGGTGATGAACGGATAGAGCTGCCGCTCGAAGCGCATGTCCGGGAACTGGATCAGCAAGGCGTTGCCCATGATCTCGGCGCTGATGCCGGTGCTGTCGGACAGGAAGAACACCGGGACGACATGGTCGCCGTCCCCATCTGATGGCATGACCTGCCTCAGAGGTAGAGCCCGGTCGAGTCTCCGACCGCCCCGTCGTCGAGCCGGTCGGCGGCGACCGCATGCACGTCGCGCTCACGCATGACGACGTAGGTCTCGCCGTGCACCTCGACCTCGGACTTGTCCTCGGGGTCGAAGAGCACCCGGTCGCCCTGCTCGACCGCGCGGGCGTGCGGTCCGACCGCGACGACGCGCGACCAGGCGAGCCGGCGGGCACCCATCGCGGCCGTCGCGGGGATGACGATGCCACCGGATGACCGTCGTTCGCCCGCGTCCTTGTCGAGCTCCACCAGGATCCGGTCGTGGAGCATCCTGATCGGGGTCTTGTCGGTCAGGACGTGACCCTCCGCAGGACCATGACCAACGCCACTGCGCCGACGACGCCGCCGACGACCTTGAGGATGTTCTCGGTGCGGGGCTCGCCGCTGACGGGATCCACGAAGAAGCCCTTCACCTGGGCGACCTCGCGCGAGACGATCGTCTTGGGACTGGCGCGGTGCATGAGCTGGTCGATCGTGCTGGCGAGACGCTCGCGCGTCTCCTCGATCTCAGCGGCCAGGGCCGAGGGGTCGCTCCCGTTGCTCACAGACCGAACCTACCAACCGTCCGGGGGTCGAAGCCGAAGGGGAGCTCGAGACGGTGCCGGCGCATCAGCGCGTCGTCGGTCAGCACGTCGTACGTCGTCCCGTCGGCCACGATGATCCCGTCGCTCAGCACGACCGAGCGGGGGCAGAGCTCAAGCGCGTAGGGCAGGTCGTGGGTGACCATCAGGACGGTGACGTCGAGAGACCTCAGGATGTCGGCGAGCTCGCGCCGCGAGGCCGGGTCGAGGTTGGACGAGGGCTCGTCGAGGACGAGGATCTCCGGCTCCATCGCGAGCACGGTGGCGACCGCCACCCGGCGCCGCTGGCCGAAGGACAGGTGGTGCGGTGGCCGGTCCGCGAACTCGGCCATCCCGACCAGGTCGAGCGCGTGGATGACCCGGGCGTCGAGCTCGTCCCCCTTGAGGCCGAGGTTGGCCGGACCGAATCCGACGTCCTCGCGCACGGTGCCCATGAACAGCTGGTCGTCGGGGTCCTGGAACACCACGCCGACCCGACGACGGATCTCCTTGAGGTGGGTCCTCTCCACCGGCAGCCCGCTCACCGAGACCGAGCCGGCGCCGGCGGTGAGGATGCCGTTGAGGTGCAGCACCAGCGTCGTCTTGCCGGCGCCGTTGGGACCCAGCAGCGCGACCCGCTCGCCCTCGTGCACGTGCAGGTCGACCCCGAACAGCGCCTGGTGGCCGTCGGGGTAGGCGTAGGCGAGCCCGCGGACGTCCAGGACCGGGGTGGTCATCGGGTCTGCTCCGGAGCGCTGTCGTAGCCGCGCGAGAGCATCGCGAGGTGGACCCGCTCACCGCGCTCGTAGGAGCGGATGAACAGCGCCCCCAGGCTCCGCGCCAGCGCCGGCCAGTGACGCGGCGAGCGCGGGTCGCAACCGCGACTCCTCATCGCCACCAGCTGGCGGCCCAGCTCGGCGGTGACGACGTCGAGGTAGCGGATCATGAAGCCCATGATCTGCACCAGCAGGTCGGGCAGCCGCAGCCGCCGCAGCGCCGTCGAGGATGTCCTGCGGCTCGGTGGTCGCAGCGAAGGTCAGCGAGGCGAGGACCCCGAGGGTCCCTTGGCCAGCAGGGCGAAGGCGGCCACCAGGCCGGGCTCCGAGACGCTCACACCGAGCACCTCGGTCTGCGGGCCGGTGGCCACGAACGGCACCAGGATCGCGAACAGCACGAACGGCATCTCGATGACCATCCGCTTGAGGAGGTACACCGGCGGCACGCGCGACACGAGGATCACGACGGCCAGGACTCCGAGATGGACGCCGTAGACCGGGTACCACTCCCGGGGCGTCGCGACGACCAGCAGCACGAAGCCGAGCAGCGCCAGCAGCTTCAGGTGCGCCGGCGCGCGGTGGACGGGACTGTGGCCGTGGAAGTGCAGCCGGTGGCCGTGGCCGGCTCCCATCGGGCTAGTCCCTCGGCCGGTTCGCGCCCGCGGCGACGGACGCCGAACACGACGCCGGACATCAGGAGCAGGACGGTGAGCACACCGACCACGCCGGCGACACCGCCGCCGAGGCGAGCGTTGTCGACGCCGGAGGTGCCGTAGCCGGCGAACGGGCTGTCGGCGGTGACGGGCTCGTCTGCGCTGTCGATGAAGCCCGTCTCGCTCGGCGACGGTTTCGAGTCCGTCGGGGTGGCCGCTGGCGTAGAAGCTGCCCACGCCGGCCACCAGCAGCGCAGCGACGAGGAAGCTCACGAAGAACGCCCCGCGGCTGGGTCGCATGAGCCCGCGGCTCATGCGGCGGTCGCCCTGATCTCGAGCTCGCGTCCCTGGACGAGATGACGGGCGCCGTAGACGAGGTCGGGGCGCGCCGATGTCACCGCGCCGACGACCAGCCCGGTGACGATGGCCTCACCGACACCGATGAGCGTGTGCCAGCCGACCATCGCGACGAGGACGTCACCGGTCTCGACCGGGACGGTGCCGCCGATGGCGAAGAGCATCGTGAAGACGGTGGCTGCGACCGGGACGGACAGCAGTGCCCCCACGGCAGCCGCGATCGGGATGGACCCCGTCGTCTTGGGCAGCACCCCCCGCACCACGACGAAGACGCCGCCAGCCGACGAACGACGCCGACCAGGCCCATCAGCGTGATGTTGGTGCCCAGCGCGGTGATCCCGCCGTCGGCCATGAACAGGCCCTGGACGAGCAGCACGACGCTCAGGCACAGGGCGCCGGTCCACGGGCCGACCAGCACGGCCGCCAGCGCACCGCCGAGGAGGTGGCCGCTGGTGCCGGCGCCGACCGGGAAGTTCATCATCTGGCCGGCGAAGACGAACGCCGCGACGAGTCCAGCCATCGGCGCGGTGCGGTCGTCGAGCTCGTGGCGCGCCTTGCGCAGGGCGAGGGCCACGCCGGCCGCGGCGACCACGCCGGTCGCGAGCGAGGTCGGGGCGTCGAGGAAGCCGTCGGGCACGTGCATGTGCCTCCGACGGAGCCCTACGTTGTTGCATATCAGTTTGCAACAAGTCGGGACATGGACAGGATCTCCGTGTGACCGATCGACTCGCCCCCGGCGACACCGCCCCCGACTTCACACTGCCCGACGACACCGGATCGACCCGGTCTCGCTCAAGGACCTCAAGCGGCCAGAAGGTGATCGTCTACTTCTATCCCGCCGCGATGACGCCGGGCTGCACCAAGCAGGCCTGCGACTTCACCGACTCCCTCGCCTCGCTGCGCAGTGCGGGCTTCGAGGTGCTCGGCATCTCCCCGGACAAGCCGGAGAAGCTGGCCAAGTTCCGCGAGCAAGCGAGTCGCTCAGCATCACGCTGCTCTCCGACCCGGACCGCTCCGTGCATGGACAAGTGGGCGGCGTACGGCGAGAAGCAGCTCTACGGCAAGACCGTCGAGGGCGTCATCCGCTCGACGTTCGTCGTCGACGAGGCGGGCAAGGTCGAGGTCGCCCAGTACAACGTCAAGGCCACCGGCCACGTGGCGAAGCTCAGGAAGGACCTCGGCCTAGGCTGATCCCACTCGCTGGCCGGGGTGGTGGAACGGTAGACACGCGGCGCTTAGGACGCCGTGCCTCAGGGCGTGGGGGTTCGACTCCCCCCTCCGGCACCAAAGCCCCTCTCCTCCTCCTTCAGCCGCGGCTCGGTCGCCTGGTCGGCGTTGAAGCCGCGCTTGTCCTTGAAGAACTCGCGGAGCCTGTCCATGTCAGCCTTGACGTCGCCGGACGCAGTGAACGTCGGGCCCCAACCGACCGTCTTGGACGGGGCGTCGAGGAAGGCCAGCGTGATGGGCAGGCCGGTCTGCAGGGCGATCCGGTAGAAGCCGGACTTCCAGTACTCGCCCTTGCTGCGCGTACCCTCGGCCGCCATCCCGAGCAGGAACCGGTCGTCGCCCCGCTGCTCCTCGAGCAACGCCTTGATCGCGCCGGCGGGGTTGGCCCGGTCGAGCTCGACCGCACCCGTCGCGCGCATGAAGATCCCGAGCGGGCCCTTGAAGAACGACTCCTTCACCAGCAGGCGGATCTTGATCGAGTTGTCCCAGGCCAGGAGCTGGGTGATGACCCAGTCCCAGTTGGAGGTGTGCGGGGCACCGACCAGGATCGCGGTCGGTGGCACCTCACCGACGGTCTTCCAGCCGCTCAACCGCAGTGCGAGCCGGGCAAGGTTCCGGCGTAGGAGGAAGTGACGCTGCACGCCCAGAACCTAGTCCGTCTCCAGGGACCGTGACGACGGTCTTCGACCTCCCCGCCCAGCTCGCCATCGGCATGATGCTTGCTCGCCGCGTCGCCCGGCGGCACGAGCGCAAACCTGGAGAACGACGTGGTGGTGGTGCCAGCAGCGGTGTACTCGATCATCATGTTCGTGTTCGCGACCCTGTGGGGCACCTCTGTCAGTCGCCGTCTCCCAAGGCAGGGCCGAGCCGAAGCGCCACCTGCGGGGCCAGCTTCCTGAGCGCCCGACCGCGGTGTGAGATCTCGTCCTTGTCTGCCACCGAGAGCTCGGCGGTCGTGACGCCCGGCCGGGCGTCGGCCTCGAACAGCACGTCGTAGCCGAACCCGCCGTCGCCGCGCACCTCGCGGACGATCCGGCCGCGCATCTCCCCGTGCACGACCAGCTCCTCCCCCGGCGCGGGGCAGAACGCGACCGCGCAGACGAAGTGCCCGCCCCGGCGGTCGTCAGGGACGTCAGCGAGCTGGTCGAGCAGCAGCCGGTTGTTGCGCTCGTCGACCCTGTCCTTGTTGCCCCGCGGGGGACCTGACCACCGGGCGGAGAGCACGCCGGGCATCCCGTTGAGCGCATCGACGCAGAGCCCCGAGTCATCGGCGATCGTCGGCAGCCCGGTCACCGACAGGCCGGCTCGAGCCTTCAGCAACGCGTTGCCCTCGAAGGTCGCCTCGTCCTCGACGGGTTCGTCGTAGGTCGCCACGTCGTCGAGGCCGAGCACCACGACCGATGGCAGGTGCGCGCGGAGGATCCGCTCCATCTCCGCGAGCTTCTTGGTGTTGCGCGACGCCAGGAAGACCTGCGCGGTCACTGGGTGATCACCGGGCGAGCGCCTCCTGCTGCAGCCTGGTCAGGTCGGCACAGCCCTTCTCGCCCAGCGCCAGCAGCATGTCGAGCTCGGAGCGGGTGAACGCGGCCCCCTCGGCGGTGCCCTGCACCTCGACGAAGGCGCCGGCGCCGGTCATCACGATGTTCATGTCGGTCTCGGCCCGGACGTCCTCCTCGTAGGGGAGGTCGAGCCGCGGTGCCCCGTCGATGATGCCGACCGAGACGGCCGCCACCGACCCGGTGAGCGTCTGGGGCACACCCGAGCGAGGCGCAGGCGTCCGCCAGCGCGACGTAGGCCCCCGTGATGGCCGCCGTCCGCGTCCCACCGTCGGCCTGCAGGACGTCACAGTCGAGCTGGATGGTGTTCTCCCCCATCGCCTGGTAGTCGATGACAGCGCGCAACGACCGGCCCACCAGCCGGCTGATCTCGTGGGTGCGGCCGCCGATCCGGCCCTTGACGGACTCCCGGTCCGAGCGGGTGTGGGTCGATCCGGGGAGCATGGCGTACTCCGCGGTCACCCACCCCAGGCCGGAGCCCTTGCGCCAGCGCGGCACACCCTCGGACGCCGAGGCGACACACAGCACTCGCGTCCTGCCGAACTCGACCAGCACCGACCCCGCGGCGTGGTCCAGCCAGCTCCGCGTGATCGTGATCGGTCGCAGTTCGTCGTCGGCCCGTCCGTCTGCTCGCGTCATGCGGCCGACCCTAGGACAAGGCAACCCCTGTGCCGCCCACGCCGACCCGTCGCTACTGCTCATCAGTAACGACGGGTCGCGGTGCTTGATGACGCCGAGCCGTCGCTACTGCTCATCAGTAGCGACGGGTGGGCGGCTACTTCACCTCGGCCCGGAGGATCCGCCAGAGGCCGAGCGACAGCGGCAGCACCAGCCACAGGATGCCGGACGTGACCAGGTGGCCCCACTCCTCGGCACCGGACAGGGACCACTCGTAGATGTCGCTCTGGGCGGCCTGGAAGTCCAGCCAAGGCGCGATCGTGGCGACGGTGTCGCTGAGCGCACTGATCGCGGCGAACACGGTGGGCAGCACGAAGCGGTAGACGAAGAACAGCACGATCGACGCGGGGGTGTTGAGCAGCAGCGTCGCGAGGGCGAAGCCGCCGAGCATGGCCAGCGTCTGGGTGACGGTGAAGCCCGCGAGATCGGTCACCGCGATCTCCCAGCCCGTGAGGTCGGGGTTGGCGATCTCGCACACCACGGTGCACAGCACACCGACCACCAGCGCGACGACCAGGGTGATCAGCGTCAGCAGGACGCCGACGACGAGCTTGGCGAGCACGACGCGCTCACGCCGGGGCTCCAGCGCAAAGGTCACCAGGGCCGAGCGCTGCGTCCACTCGGCGGTGACCAGCATGATCGCCAGGAGCGGGAGCAGGAACGAGGTCAGGTAGGCCGCGACGACGACGAAGTCGCCGAGCAGCACCGGCTCGGACTGCACCACGATGACGATGGTGAAGGTCGCCAGGACGAGCCCGACGAGCGCCAGGATCGCGACGAGCAGCCAGAAGCCGGCCCGGGTGTCGTAGGACTTCCGCAGCTCCACCTTGACCAGGCGCGTGAACGGCACCCGGGGGGTGCCGCTCACGTCCAGGGTGGAAGCAGTCACTTGAACTCGATGCGCAGCAGCCGCCAGATGCCCAGGATCAGCGGCACGATGAGCCAGATGGTCCCGGAGGTGGCGATCTGGGCCCACTGCTCACCTGTCGGCGTGTAGTCGCCCATGAAGAGCGGGGCCTGGGCGGTGTTGAACTCGATCCAGGGCGCGATGTCCTCGAACGTGTCGCTCAGGGCGCTCAGGATGCCGACGGCCGTGGGCAGGATCAGGGTGTAGGCGAAGTAGGCGACGATCGCGCCCGCGGTGTTCATGATCAGCGTCGACAGGGCGAAGCCCACGAGCACGCCGATCACGTTGCCGAGAACGAAGCCGTTGAAGATCTGGTTGGCGTCGATGTCCCAGGATCCGTCGCCGCCGAGCGCGCTGCCGAGCAGGTTGCCGAGCACAGCGATCACGAAGGCGATCACCGTCACGATCGCGGCGAGCGCGAAGCCGGCCAGGAACTTGGCGACCACGACCCGGGACCGTCTCGGCTCGAGGGTGAACGTCACCAGCCCGTTGCGCTGGCTGGCCTCGCTGGTGACCAGCATGATGACCAGCAACGGCATGAAGTAGCCGAGCGTGGCCCCGGCGATGGCCAGATAGATCTCGAACGTGCGATCCCCGTCACCGGCGGCGAACGAGAAGATCAACGTGACCACGACGACCAGGCCGAGGATGCCGATGGCCAGCCAGCGGCCGGCGCGTGTGTCCAGCGCCTTGCGGAGCTCGACCTTGGCGAGCGTCGCCATGGTGACCTGCGGGGTGCCGGAGATGTCCAGGGGTAGCGGGGCGGTGGAGGTGCTGCTCATGCCTGGGCTCCGTCCTGGGCGGCGGGGACGACAGCCTCGCGCTGGGTGTCCTCGGTCAGGGCGAGGAACAGGTCCTCGAGGCCGCCGTCGGCGGCGCGCAGGTCCGTGAGGACGATCGACCGCTCGGCCGCGACGCGTCCGACGTCGACGGGCGCGGCCTCCACCCGCAGGCCGGTGCCGGCCGCGCTGACGGCGTACCCCTTGTCCTGCAGGGAGCTCGCGAGCTGCGCGTTGTCGAGCGAGGTCACGTTGGTCAGGTGGGTCTCGGAGCCGGAGAGCAGCTGCTCCTTGTTGCCCTGCGCGACGATGCGGCCGCGGCCGATCAGGATCATCTCGTCGGCGATCTGCTCCACCTCGTGCAGCAGGTGGCTCGACAAGAGGACGGTGCCGCCGCGGTCGGCGTAGCCCTTGAGCAGCCCGCGCATCCAGCGGATACCGGCCGGGTCGAGGCCGTTGGCGGGCTCGTCGAGGATCAGCACCGACGGGTCGCCGAGCAGCGCGTGCGCGATGCCGAGCCGTTGCTTCATGCCGAGCGAGTAGTTGCGCAGCCGGCGCTTGGACTCTGTCTCGTCCAGGGAGACCAGAGCCAGCATCTCGTCGACCCGCGCCTTGGGCAGCCCCATGGTCTCGGCCCCGATGGTCAGGATCTCGCGGCCGGTGCGACCCGCGTGCTGGGCCGACGCGTCCAGGAGCACCCCGACGTGGCGCCCGGGGTTGGGAATGTCGGTGTAGAGGTGGCCGCCGATCGTCACCGCGGCCGCTGCTGGCAGGGGTGAGCCCGACCATCACCCGCATGGTGGTCGTCTTGCCGGCGCCGTTGGGCCCGAGGAACCCGGTCACCCGACCGGGCTGGGCCACGAAGCTGACATCGTCCACGGCGGTGAACGCGCCGTACTTCCGCGTGAGTCTCTCGACGGTGATCATGTCCCCAGCCTGCCGCACCGGGTGTCTCGGGGGCCCTGCCGGTGTCGGTGTCGCCGAGACCAAGTCAGGGGTGCACCGCTGAGACCGGCTACCCGAGGTCGTAGATCGCGCCGACCCTCGCTATCTCCGCGGGGCCGTCCCACACGGTCCTGGCCTCGGCCAGCCGGCCGGCCGTGTCGAACCACGGCGGCACGTGCGTGATGACGAGCCGACCCACCCCGGCACGGACGGCGAGCTCACCCGCGTCGCGGCCGGTCAGGTGGACCCCTGACGGGTTGTCGTCGCCGTGCCGGAAGGACGCCTCGGCCAGCAGCACGTCGGCGCCCGCCGCGAGCACGTCCAGCGCCTCGCAGGTGGCCGTGTCTCCGGTGTAGGCGACGGTGGCGTCCCCGGCCGTGACCCGCAGACCGTAGGACTCGACGGGGTGCAGGACCGCGATGGCCTGGATCGAGAACGGCCCGACGGTCATCTCACCGGTGTATGCCCGGAAGTCGAACTCCTGACCCATCCCGAGTCCGTCGGGGAGGCCGTAGGCGCGGGTCATCCGCTCACCCGTACCGCTCGGGCCGTACACCGGCAGCCGGGGCTGCCGGCCGCTCGGGTGGTACTTGCGCAGCACGTAGAACCCGCACAGGTCCAGGCAGTGGTCCGGGTGCAGGTGGCGAGAGTGCGACGGCGTCGATGGTCAGCGGGTCGACGTAGTTGTGGAGGGAGCCCAGCGCCCCGCTGCCGAGGTCGAGCAGGACCCGCCAGGTACGTCCGGCGTGCTCCTCCTCGAGCAGGTAGCAGCTCGACGGCGAGTCGGGACCCGGGTAGGAGCCGGAGCAGCCGATGACGGTCAACCTCATGACAGCCCGCCGGCGAACTGGCTGGCGGCCATCATCTCGGCGCCCAGGAAGCGGCGGCCGAGCCGGCGCGAACTCGTCGGGGGCGCCGGTGGTCGCGAAGTGGTAGGCCGGGGCACCGCTCGCGCCGCAGGAGGCCGCCGTCGACCAGCATCCGGTAGACGTCCTTGGCGCACTCCTCCGCGCTGCTGACCAGCGTGACGGCGTCACCCATGACGTAGGAGATGACGCCGGTGAGGAGCGGGTAGTGCGTGCACCCGAGGATCAGGGTGTCGATCCCGGCCGAGGTCAACGGGTCGAGGTACTCGTGGGCGACTGCGAGCAGGTCGTCACCTCCGGTCACGCCGGCCTCGACGAAGTCCACGAACCGCGGGCAGGCCTGGGTGGTGAGCGCGACGTGCGGAGCGGCAGCGAAGGCGTCGTCGTAGGCCATCGACTCCGCGGTCGCCCGGGTGCAGATCACGCCGATCCGGCCGTTGCGACTGGCGGCGACCGCACGCCTGGTCGCCGGATAGATCACCTCGACCACCGGCACGTCGTACCGCTCACGCGCGTCGCGCAGCATCGCCGCACTCGCGGAGTTGCACGCGATGACCAGCGCCTTCACCCCCTCGGCGTAGAGGTGGTCGAGGCACTCGAGGGCGTACTCGCGCACCTCACCGATCGGCTTGGGCCCGTACGGCTGACGGGCGGTGTCGCCGAGGTAGCGCACCGACTCGTGCGGGAGCTGGTCGATGACCGACCGCGCCACGGTGAGGCCGCCGAAGCCGGAGTCGAAGATGCCGATCGGAGCATCGGCGGAGTCTTCGTCCATCAGGGGGGGCGGCACAACAGCAGAGCGTAGGTCGTCACACGGCCGCTGAGCATCGTGTCGTCGGCCACGTCACGTGTCGGTGACCTCGCCTAGTCGAACAGGCGGGGCTGCGGCGGGCCCAGGGTGGGGTCGACACCGTCGAAGAGGCTGCTGACCGACTCGCCGGCGTGGATTCGCTCGATCGCGGCCGCGAAGAGACCGGATACGGAACGCACCTCGAGAGCCGGCCAGTCCGAGGGCGGCGGGACGGTGTCGGTCGTGACGACCTCGGTGATCATCGGGTGATCGCGGAGCCGGTCGAGCGCCTTGCCGACGAACAGCCCGTGGGTGCACGCGACCGACGCCTCGGTGCAGCCCTGCTCCGCGAGCCGCTCGAGCAGCTCGACGATCGAGCCACCGGTGGCGATCTCGTCGTCGAGCACGATCGCGCGCCTGCCCTCGACGTCGCCGACGATGAGGTCGATGACGACCTGGTCGTCAGCCAGCCGCTTCTTGCTGCCCGCCGCAACCGGGAGCCCGAGCAGCCGGGCGAACTGGGTAGCGGTCTTGGCGTTGCCGAAGTCTGGCGAGACCACGACCGCGTCACTCAGGTCCTGGCCGAGGTAGTGGTCGGCGAGCACACCGAGGGCCGTGAGGTGGTCGACGGGCACCGAGAAGAACGCGTGCACCTGCGGTGCGTGCAGCGTCATCGTGATGACCCGGTCCACTCCGGCCGCGCTCAGCATGTCAGCGACCAGCTTGCCTCCGATCGAGAGCCGGGAGGCGTCCTTCTTGTCCGAGCGGGCATATGCGTAGTACGGGATCACCGCCGTGATCTGGGCGGCCGAGGCGCCGCGAGCCGCGTCGATCATCAGCAGCAGCTCCATGAGGTGCTCCTGCGTGGGCGGCACCAGCGGCTGGACGATGTAGACGTCGCGCTGGCGGCAGTTGGCCTGGAGCTGCGCCTGGAGACAGTCGTTGCTGAACCGGGTCAGCTCGACCGAGCTGAGCTCGACGCCGAGCTCCTGGCAGATCGACGCCGCGAGGGGCCGGTGGGCACTTCCGCTGAAGACGACGATCTCGCGCACTGCGCCCGCTCCCGTAGGTCCTGCTAGTCGACGACCACGCGAGGGTAGCCAGCCGCGACGCCGTACGCCATGGCCCGTCCGCGTCCCGGAGTCCTGCTGGCCAGCTCGCGTGCGGTCGGCCAGGGGTTGAAGCGGCACCCGCCCAGCCCCTTGGACTGCTGCATCATCACCGGCGCCGGCCGGCCCGCCCGGGGGCAGCCCGCGTGACCGAGCCCGAGCCAGTGGCCGGACTCGTGGTTGACGACCATGTGTCGGTAGTCGCGCAGCCTGCCGTCCGCGGCGTTCCATGCCGGCGAGGCGTGCTTCCAGCGCTCCTGGTTGATGATCACGAACCGCCCGACCCGGCAGCTCCACGAGCTGCTGCACCCCGAGGAGAAGCCCGCCACCCGGCTCGCCTCGCTGAGCACCAGCGTCATCGAGCCACCCCCGGCCACCCGGACGAACTCCACGCCCGCACCTCGCCATCCGCGCGGGTCGTCGAAGGTCTGCTGCGCCTCCTTCATGAAGGTCTTGAGGCTGGTGGTGATCCGGCCGCGGGTCTCGACGTGGTAGCGGACCGTGCGCCGGACATCGACGCGATGCCGCACCCGTCCCGTGCGGTCGGTGGTGACCGTCAGCGTCTCGTGGCCCGGTGCCTTGACAGTCAGCAGAACCCGCAGCCGGGCTCCGACGTCCCGGACGCCGATCACGTAGCGGCGCCCGGTCGCCCCCTCGATCGGCTCGCCGGAGCGCAGCCACTGGTAGTCGATCCGGCTCGGGTCGCTCGACCAGCGACCGCCGCGGGCGACCAACGTGCGTGTGAACCGCTGTTGGCCGACGACCTTCTGCCCGCCCTCGGACACCAGCTGTGCCCGCGCCACCGCCGCGGTCGGCGCCGAGACGGCGCTCGCGGTGGAGCCGCCGTCGCTCGCGGTCACCTCGACCGACAGCTGAAGGTCGAGGTCCTCCAGCCCGGGTCGGTATGTCGCCGCAGTGGCGTCAGGGATCGCGACACCGTCGCGCAGCCAGCGGTAGGTGTAGCCCGTCGGCGCGGGCGTCCACGTGCCCGGATCGACGGCCAGGGTCTCGGCGTACCGTGCCGTCCCGACGACACTCGGCGGGACCGTGTTGGTGGGCGCCGCAGACGCCGGTCCGGCGAGGACCGCGAGGCCCACGAGACCGACCACCCCAGCGGTCAGCAGGCTCAACAGCCGGCGCCAGATCACGGTCAGACGATAGTCACGGCGGGCCGGAGTGCCGGCAGCTAGGCCCAGAGCTGGCCCTCGAGCCGGTCCTCGGCCTCGTCGATGGTGCCCTCGTAGGCACCGGTGGAGAGGTACTTCCAGCCGCCGTCGCAGACCACGAACGCGATGTCGGCCGTCTCGCCCGCCTTGACCGCCTTGGCTGCCTGGGCGAGCGCGGCGTGCAGGATCGCGCCGGTCGAGATGCCGGCGAAGATGCCCTCGAGCTCGAGCAGCTCACGCACCCGGCGGACGGCGTCGCGCGGGACCGACCGAGAACCGCGCGTCGATCAGCGTCGCGTCGTAGAGCTCGGGCACGAAGCCCTCGTCGAGGTTGCGCAGGCCGTAGACGAGCTCGCCGTAGCGCGGCTCGGCGGCCACGATCCGGACCTCGGGCTTGGCCCTCCGGAAGAACCGGCCGACGCCCATCAGCGTGCCGGTGGTGCCGAGCCCGCCGACGAAGTGCGTGATCGACGGCAGGTCGGCGAGCAGCTCGGGGCCGGTGCCGTCGCTCGTGCGCGAGGGCGTTGGCGTCGTTGCCGTACTGGTAGAGCATCACCCAGTCGGGGTGCTCCTCGGCGATCCCTTGGCGACCCGGACCGCCTCGTTGGAGCCGCCCGCGGCCGGCGAGGAGATGATCTCGGCGCCCCACATCCGCAGCAGCTGGCGGCGCTCCTCGGAGGTGTTCTCCGGCATCACGCAGACGATCCGGTAGCCCTTGAGCTTGGCCGCCATCGCCAGCGAGATGCCGGTGTTGCCCGAGGTCGGCTCGAGGATGGTGCAGCCGGGACGGAGGCTGCCCGTCCTTCTCGGCCTGCTCGATCATCGCGCAGCGCGGGGCGGTCCTTGATCGAGCCGGTCGGGTTGCGGTCCTCGAGCTTGGCCCAGAGACGCACGTCGGCGGCTGGCGGCGGACGAGACCTGCGGGCAGCCCGACCAGCGGTGTGCCGCCGACCGAGGCCAGGAGGTTGTCGAACCGGGTCACGTCAGCGGTCGGAGCCGCCGGCGACGGCCGGCAGGACGACGACCTGGTCGCCGTCGCTGAGCTCGGCCTCGAGGCCGCCGATGAAGCGGACGTCCTCGTCGTTGATGTAGACGTTGACGAAGCGGCGCAGGTCGCCGTTGTCGATCAGGCGGTCCTTGATCCCGGGGTGGTTGGCCTCCAGGTCGTCGATGAGCGCGGACAGGCTGTCGCCCTGGGCCGTCGACGGCCTTCTCGCCGTCGGTGTAGGTGCGCAGGATGGTGGGGATCCGGACCTCGATGGCCATCAGGCGGTGCTCTCTGTCGTCGGGGCAGCTAGTTGCGCGACGACCGCGACCTCTTCCTCGGTCACCTCGCCGTCGACGATTCTGTAGGACCTGAACTCCGACCGGGCCCGGCGTTATTCCCGTGCTCGCGGGTGCTGACCAGCACGTAGTGCGCGTTGGGCTCGCTGGCCAGACCGATGTCGGTGCGGCTCGGGTAGGCCTCGGTGGCGGTGTGCGAGTGGTAGACGACCACCGGCTCCTCGTCGCTGTCGTCCATCTCCTGTAGAGCCGCAGCAGGTCGGTGGAGTCGAACTCGTAGAACGTCGGGCTGCCGGCGGCGTTGACCATCTCGATGAACCGCTCCGGCGCGGTCGCTGCCCTCGGGGCCGGCGACGATGCCGCACGCCTCGTCGGGGTGGTCCCGCTTGGCGTGCGCGACGATGGCGTCGTACGTCGCCTGGTCGAGGGTCAGCACGTCGCCAGGGTAGTCAGCGCGACGTCAGCGCGTCGACCAGCGTCTCCTGGAGGTAGCCGACCCAGTCATAGATGTCGTGGGCCTGCGCGCGCGGGTCGTCGTCGGGCAGCGCCTCCCAGACCTCGTCGTCGCCCTCCTCGACGCCGAGCCGCGTGGCCAGAGCCAGCCGCAGGTCCGTGAACGAGCGCACCCAGCTCTCCGCCTCCGACTGCTCGAGCTCGACGTCGATCATCAGGCCGTTCTCGGTCAGCTCGGCAGGCAGGCCGGCCTCCTCGAGACCGTCGATGACCGCGATCGCCGCTGTGGCCTTGCCGTCGCGCAGCGTCCCCTCGGTGAACCGACGGAACTCCGCGGCCGCCTCCTCGTCGCTCGGGTAGGCGGTCGGGAACAGCCTGGCGAGCACCGGGTCCTCGGGCTCGGTCGTCCGGCCCGGAGAAGTCCATCATCGCCTCGAACGGGTCCACGTCGTCGCGCGGCACCGCGGCCTCGTTGCGCAGCAGCTCGACGAGCTGGGCGGCCAGCGAGCGCAGCAGGTCGGCCTCGAACCCGGTGAACTTGGCGATGATCCGCTTGCTCCGCCGGTCCCGCTGGAAGGCGCTCAGGGCGCGTCTCCTCACTCCTGCTTGTCCATGGTGGCCCACAGGCCGTACTCGTGCATGGCCTGCACGTCGCGCTCCATCTCCTCACGGGTGCCTGCGCTGACCACGGACTTGCCGTCCTCGTGCACCTCGAGCATCAGCTTCTCGGCCTTCTTCTTGTCGTAGCCGAAGTACTTCTGGAACACGTAGGTCACGTAGGACATCAGGTTGACCGGGTCGTTCCACACGATGGTGACCCACGGCTTCGCGAGCCGGGTGGAGCCGTCCGGAACGATCTCCGGTTCGACCTCTACCGGGGCAGCGGCGGACACGCGCCCATGGTGGCACAGTCGGGCACGTGTCCTCGGCCTCCCCCACACACGTGCCCAGACCCGTGCACAGACCCGTCGCCCACGGTCGAGGCATGACCGACGAACGATCTGCCCTGGCTCCCCTGCGCGAGCCCAACTTCCGCTACTACTGGCTCTCCCGCCTGGTCGACCGGGCTGGAACGACGATGGCCGGCGTCGCACTGGCCTTCGCCGTCCTGCACGTCAGCGACTCGGCGACGGCACTGGGCACGGTGCTGGCGGCCTACAGCATCCCGATGGTCGTGTTCCTGCTCGCCGGTGGCGTGCTCGCGGACCGGTTCGGCCGCACCCTGGTCATCCAGTCCACCAACCTGGCCTCGGGACTCAGCCAGCTGGCCATGGCCGCGCTGGTCCTGACCGACACGGCCGAGGTCTGGCACCTCGCCGCGCTGGCGGCTCTCAACGGCACCGCCTCCGCCGCAGGGATGCCGGCCATGGCGGGAGTGCTCCCCCAGCTCGTCCCGCGTGAGCAGCTCAAGGCCGCCAACCTGGTGCTCGCGGTGCCGGAGAACGCGCTGATGGTCCTCGGCCCGGCGATCTCCGGCGTGCTGGTCGTCGTGGTGGGTCCGGGCTGGGCGTTGGCGGTCGACGGGACGACGTACCTCCTGGCCACCCTGATCCTGACGCGGGTGACACTGCCGAAGCCCTCGGGCAAACCGGGCGCTGGCGTCCTCGCGGACCTGCGCGAGGGTTGGACCTACTTCCGCACCACCACGTGGCTGTGGGTGGTGGTGCTGGCGTTCTCGGCCCTCAACGCCATCCTCAGCGGCGCGTTCAACACCCTCGGGCCGGTGCTCGCCACCGAGACCGACATCGGTGAGGCGGGCTGGGGGCTGATCCGGTCCGCGCAGGCGGTCGGGTTCCTGGTGTGCTCCCTGGCGCTCATCCGGATCTCGTTCCGGCGGCCGCTGCTGTGGGGCATGGTGGCGATCACGCTCGAGGGCGTCCCGATGCTCGTGCTGGGCTTCGAGCCTGTCCTCGCCGCCGCCATGGCCGGCGCGTTCCTTGCCGGCCTCGGCAGCCAGGTCTTCAACCTCGGATGGGACCTCGCCATGGCCGAGCACGTCCCCGACGACATGCTGTCGCGCGCCTACTCCTACGACATGCTCGGCTCGTTCGTCGCGATCCCTGTCGGCCAGCTGTTGTTCGGACCCATCGGCCTGGCCTTCGGCATCCAGCCGGTGATGCTGGTCTCCGGGATCGCGTTCATCGTGATCTCGCTGCTGACTCTCACGTCGCGCTCTGTGCGAGACCTGCGACGGGTGACGGGGGTCGTCAGCACCACTTCTGCGCCAGCGCGCTGACCACCGTCAGGTTGCGGTTGGTCGCGACCCCGAGCAGCTTCTCGACCTGCACATTGGTGAGCTTGGCATCAGTGCCGTAGCTGCTCCCGTGGTAGAGCAGGTGGACCGCCCGACCGCGGACTCGGGCGACCTCGCGCTCCGTGCTGGCGGCTTCCATCGCGGCGGCCGGGGCCGCCGGGGGCTCCTCCTTGAGGAGCGAGACGTAGTGGCGCTCGCACTCGCCGAGCGTCTCTGCGTACGCGGCGATCTCGGTGAGCTCCCTGGTCGTGAAGACAATGGTCGGCACGTCGAACCCGGCGGCGTCGCGGTACTCCGCCTCCAGCGCCTCCTCGATCTTGGCCCGGGACCGCATCGTCGTGTCGAACCGGACGTTGCCGGTGTTGATGTAGGTCGCCGCGTCGGTGAACCCCGCAGCCTCGGTCGCCCTGACGATCGCCTCCTTGGGGAACTTGCGAGTGGGCCCGAGATTGATCGCACGCAGGAACCCGACGTAGGTCGTCATGTCCCGATCGTGCCCTAGATTGCTGCCGTGTCCGACGCGGAATCCACTGCACATGCCGCCGCCGAGCTCGCGTCGTCGATCGACCCGGGCGCCCGCTACCAGGCGAGGATCGCGCTGATCACGGCCCTCGTGGCACTGGTCTCCGCCCTCCTGGGACCGCTGGTGTCGCTGAAGATCAACAGCAGCCAGATCGAGTCGCAGCGGGAGCAGACGATCGAGCAGAACGAGGTCGACCGCGACGCCTCCGAGAGCGAGTTCGTGCGCACCCAGCGCAGTGCGGCGTACACCGACTACCTCACCGCCTTCAACAACGCGACCCTCGACCTCATCGGCGTCGCCGGAGCATTCGGCAGTGGCGCAAGTCCCCAGGCACTCAGCAGCCAGGAGACCACCGCGATCGCGGCCGTCAAGGACGTCACGGCCAACTACTACAAGGTCAAGATCGTCGCGTCCGAGGACGCCGCGGAGAAGGCCGACGCCCTGTACGCCGAGTTCGGCACCTGGTCGGGAGCCCTGCTCCAGATCGGCGGCAAGATCCTCAACGGCGTCCCGCTGACCGCAACGGAGCAGCAGCTACTCGACACCACCACCGACGAGTACGGCGTGCTCCTCCAGCTCTCCAACGAGTTCATCGAGTCCGGCCGCGACGACATGGCCTCCAACGCCGACTAGCAGCGCGCTGCGCGCGGACTGAGGTTGCCCCTCAGCTCCTGCTCGCGCTCGATGGCCTCGAAGAGCGCCTTGAAGTTGCCCTTGCCGAACCCGAGCGAACCGTGCCGCTCGATGAACTCGTAGAAGACCGTCGGCCGGTCGCCCATCGGCTTGGTGAAGATCTGGAGCAGGTAGCCGTCCTCGTCGCGGTCGACCAGGATCTTGCGCTGCTTGAGCTCCTCGATCGGGACCCGCACCTCTCCGATGCGCTCGCGGAGCTCCGGGTCGTCGTAGTAGGAGTCCGGGGTGTCGAGGAACTCGATGCCGTTGCCGCGCAGGATGTCGACGCTGCGCAGGATGTCGTTGGTCGCCAGGGCGATGTGCTGGCACCCGGCCCCGTCGTAGAACTCGAGGTACTCGTCGATCTGCGACCTCTTCTTGGCGATGGCCGGCTCGTTGAGCGGGAACTTCACCCGGTGGTTGCCGCTCGCCACGACCTTGCTCATCAACGCCGAGTAGTCGGTGGCAATGTCATCGCCGACGAACTCGGCCATGTTGGTGAAGCCCATGACCCGGTTGTAGAACCTCACCCAGTCGTCCATCCGGCCCAGCTCGACGTTGCCGACACAGTGGTCGATGGCCTGGAACAGGCGCTTGGGGTGGCCGGCGCGGCGAGCGACCGTTGAGGTGCGCGCCACGAAGCCCGGCAGGTACGGGCCGTCGTAGCGGCTGCGGTCGACCAGCGTGTGGCGGGTCTCGCCGTAGGTCGCGATGGCGGCGATCCGCACGGTGCCGTGCTCGTCGGACTCGTCGTGTGGCTCGACCAGCACGGTCGCGCCGACCGAGCGGGCGTGCTCGATGCACTTGTCGACGTCGGGCACCTCGATGGCCAGGTCGACGACCCCGTCGCCATGCTTGCTCTGGTGGTCGAGCAGCGGGCTGTCGGGGCGACACGGCGCCCATGAAGACGAACCGGGCGCTGCCGGAGCGGAGGACGTAGGTCTTGGAGTCGCGGGTGCCGGTCTCGGGGCCGCGGTACGCCTCGAGCTCCATGCCCATCGCGAGCTGGTAGAACCCCGCGGTCTGGGTCGCGTTGCCGACGACGAACACCACGGCGTCCATGGCGGTGACCGGGAACGGGTCGCTGCTGGCGTCGTACTCGACGAGCCCGACGAGCTGCTTGAGCTGCTCCAGGGACAGTCCCGCCTGGACCTCCTCGTTGGTCAGAGCCGTGAGTGTCGACTGGGTCATGGCCTCACCGTGCCCGCTGGCATACATTCTGTGCAACCGCACCGCGAGACAGTGGACAACTTGCACAACAAGGGAGCGCTCCATGGATGACCTGGACCGCAGATTGATCGACCTGCTCGCCCTCGACCCGCGAGTCGGCGTGCTGGAAGCATCGCGCCGGCTGGGCGTCGCTCGCGGCACGGTGCAGGCGCGGATCGACAAGCTCGAGTCGACCGGCGTGGTCACCGGCTACGGCCCGGAGCTCTCCCCGGAGGCGCTGGGCTATCCGGTCACCGCCTTCCTGACTCTCGAGATCCGCCAGGAGGCGTCGGACGGCGCCGGCCACGACGCGGTCGGTGCGCACCTCGCGACGATCCCCGAGGTGCTCGAGGCCCACACCATCACGGGAGCCGGTGACCTGATGGTGCGCGTGGTCGCCCGCTCGAACGCCGACCTGCAGCGGGTCATCGACCGGGTGCTGGCTGCTCCCCCGATCACCCGATCCTCGACGGTGATCGCGCTGGCGACCCAGGTGCCGTACCGCGTCCTGCCCCTGTCCCGCGCGGCCGGCACCTGAGCCAACCACCCGGTGGCGCCATTCGGCACGCGGTCGGTCCGCGCGAGTCGGCGACTTCACGATGGTCGACGTGGCAGCGTGTGTCCTGGGTGCGACGAAGCCGCACTCAGGGGGGTGGGCACGATGCATGACGGCGTCTTCGTCCTCGTTGAGGGACGGATGAAGGTCCTGCGCAGGACCAGCAGCAGCGAGGACGGCCTGCTGCCGATGCTGCTCGACCAGCACCCGGAGATCATCGCCGCGGCCCTCGGGACCGACGAGCAGCGCCAGCTCCTCCTGGTCAGGCGCCGGGTGGGCCTCAACGGCGCCACACAGGCCGCTGCGGAAGGCCTCTACGTCGACGCTGAAGGCATGCCGATCCTGGTCGGGGTGCAGCAGTCGGCCGATGGCTCCAGCGACGGCGAGGTTCTGTCCAGGATGCTTGACAGCCTCGCTTCGGGGACCTCGCACTGGCGCGGCTGGTGCATGCGGGAGGTGTTCGCGCTCACCCACGTGGGCCGCGACGACGGTCGACTCCTCGCCGAGACGCTCGGCTGGACCGGTGATCCCGACGCGTTCTGGGCGCGGGTCGAGTCGCACCTCGCCGCGCATCGGGTCCGGTTGGTGCTCGTGACCGACCGCTTGAGCGAGGCGATGCTGCGCGTGATCGAGATGCTCAACAGACAGATGCGTGACGTCGAGGTCTACGGCGTGGAGGTGTCGCCCTACGGCTCCGGCGCGACCCGGGCCTTCGTGCCGCGAGTGATGGGGAGGCCCTCGACCGCGATAGAGGCGCACCAGGACGCCCTCCCCCGACCCGTCTTCGAGGACAGTGGCAGGCACCGCCTCCGGAGCCAGGAGTGGAGCGAGGTCGGCTGAGCATCAGGCAGGGCCCCGACAGGGAGTCCTCAGGGATCAGCCGCCGAAGATCATGCAGCTCGACGTCGCGTGCGCAAGCAGCCTGCCTTGGTCGTCGGTCAGCCGAGACTCGGCCAGCGCCGTCCGGCGGCCGCGGGAGATGACGGTGCCGACGCACGTCACCTGACCCGTGTCGACGGTGATCGGACGCAGGAACTTCACGTTCAGGTCAAGGGAGGTGTAGCCCTGCCCGACCTCGAGGCTCGAGTGGACCGCGCAGCCGGCCGCGGTGTCGAGCAGCGTCGAGATCATGCCGCCGTGCATGCCGCCGAGCGGGTTGTAGTGGAACGTCTCGACCTTCATCGCGCAGGTGACCTGGCCGCGCTCGGCCTCGAAGCGGTTCAGGTTGATGGTGGCCATCACCGGTGGTGGCGGCATGATCCCGTCCTCGATCGCCTTGAGCTGGCCCAGGCCATCGAGCTTCGAGAGGGCCTCGAAGTCGCCCTGACCAGGCAGCGCCCACGTGTACTCGCGGGAGTCGGTCTGCCACTTGCTGAGGTCCGGGGTCTGCTGGGTTTGCGACATGGATTCAGCCTTGCGGAGGCTTGCTGGGTCTGTCAAGTAGATCTAGCATGTGACCATGCCCACGGCGACCACCGCGGCCGACGCCCCTCCTCCGGCGCTTGCCTACACGACCGACAACTGCCAGGTCGGTCGTGCCCTGGCCGTGTTCGGCGATCGGCAGACCATGGTCGTCATCCGCGAGGTGGTCAACGGAGTGCGCCGCTTCGACGACATGCAGAAGCACAGCGGCGTCAACCGTCAGGTGCTCAGCACCCGCCTCAACCACCTCGTCGACCACGACATTCTGCGCCGGGTCCCCTACCAGTCCGAGGGGTCAAGGGTCCGCCACGAGTACCGCCTCACCCAGAAGGGCCTCGACCTCTACCCCGTACTCACCGCCCTCGCCGAGTGGGGCGCCCGCTACACCTCCGATCCGGAAGGCCCCGCCGTCGAGATGCACCACCGCGACTGCGGCGCCGCCGTCCACGCCCTCCTCGTCTGCGAGGACGGACACCGTCTCGACGAGTTCCGCGCGGTCGCCCCGCGGCCCGGGTCGGGGGCGGTCCTGGCAACGACTGGCTAGACAGGCTGTGCTAGGACGACTTGCGCGACGCCGCCCACTCGCGGACCCGCTCGATCCGGGCGCGGAGCTGGACGGCGTTGGCGACCGCGGCAGCGGGACCTCCGCACTCGCGGCGGAGCTCGGCGTGGGTCGCGCCGTGCGCCTGGCCGGTGCGGTGATGCCAGGCTGCGACCAGGCCGTTGAGCTCGCGACGCAGGACGGCGAGCTCCTCGTGGGTGGTCAGCTCGCGGACCTGCTCCACCCTGGCCTCGGACGAACGACGTTTGGCCCGGTCGCTCTGACGCTGCTGGAGGAGCTCGCGCATCTGGGCTGGCTCGAGCAGGCCGGGGATGCCGAGGAAGTCCATCTCCTCGTCCGAACCGACGTGCACCTCGCCCTCGTGGCCGAAGGTCGCGCCGTCGAAGAGCACGTGGTCGAACCGGGCCTCGGAGCCGAGCGCCTCGAACGGCAGCCCCTCCTGGTCAAGGGCGCCCTCGCCGGCCTGCGCACGGGCGAGCAGGTCGTTCTCGGCGGCGAAGATGTCGGACTCGTCGGTGATCCGGCGCCCGAGCACGTGGTCGCGGGCGACCTCGAGCTCGGTGGCGAACCCGAGCAGCGACGGCACGGACGGCACGAAGATGGAGGCGGTCTCGCCACGGTTGCGGGCCCGCACGAACCGGCCGACGGCCTGGGAGAAGAACAGTGGCGTCGTGGTCGTGGTCGCATAGACGCCGACGGCCAGGCGGGGTATGTCGACGCCCTCGGAGACCATCCGCACGGCGACCATCCAGCGCTTGTCGCTCTCGGCGAAGGCGGAGATCTTTGACGAGGACCCGGGCTCGTCGGACAGCACGACGGCGGGCGTCTCCTTGGTGAGCCGCCGGAGCACGGCCGCGTACGCGCGGGCCGAGTCCTGGTCGGTCGCGATGACCAGCCCACCGGCATCCGGGACATGCCGGCGCACCTCGGAGAGCCTGATGTCGGCGGCGGCCAGCACCGCAGGGATCCAGGCACCCTGGGGGTCCAGTGCGGTCCGCAGCGCTTGCGCGTTGAGGTCCTTGGTCAGGGGCTCACCCAGCCGCGCCGCGACCTCGTCGCCGGCCCTGGTCCGCCACTGCAGGTCGCCGGAGTACGCCATGAACAGGACCGGTCGCACCACGTGATCGGCCAGCGCCTCGGCGTACCCGTAGGTGTAGTCGGCCGCCGAACGTGGGATCCCGTCGTCTCCGGGCGCATAGGACACGAAGGGGATGGGGTTGACGTCGGACCGGAAGGGCGTGCCCGTCAGCGCCAGCCGACGGTGTGCCGGCTCGAACGCCTCGCGGACGCCCTCGCCCCATGAGAGCGCGTCGCCGGCGTGGTGGATCTCGTCGAGGATCACCAGCGTCTTGAAGCGCTCGGCGCGGATCCGCATCGCCAGCGGGTTGGCGGCGACGCCCGCGTAGGTGACCGCGATGCCCACGTAGTCCGCCGAGGTCCGGCCCTTGCCCGCGGCGTAGGTCGGGTCGAGCGGGATGCCGACCCGCGCACCCGCCTCGGCCCACTGCTGCTTGAGGTGCTCGGTCGGCGCCACGACGATCACCCGCTCGACGACCCGCCGGTTGAGCAGGTCGGAGGCGACGGTCAGCGCGAACGTCGTCTTGCCGGCACCCGGGGTCGCGACGGCGAGGAAGTCCCGCGGTTGCTGCGCGTCGTACTGGTGCATGGCCGCCGACTGCCAGGCGCGCAGCGGACCAGCGGTCCCCCACGCGGCGCGGTCGGGCCAGGCCGGCCCGAGAGTCACGCGTCCGAGTCCCCCGCGTCGCCGTCGTCCTTCATGGACTCCCAGATCTCCTTGCAGTCCGGGCAGACCGGGAACTTCTCCGGCGCCCGGCTCGGCACCCACACCTTGCCGCACAGCGCGACGACGGGGGTGCCCATCACCATCGCCTCGGTGAGCTTGTCCTTGGGCACGTAGTGTGAGAACCGCTCGTGGTCGCCCTCGTCGGTCGGGACGACGCGTTCCTCGTGCCGGGTGTCGGTGTCGGTGTCGGTGTCGACAACCGTGCCCGTCCCGAAGCCGATGGTGCTCATTGACCCGATCCTACGACGAGACTCAGTTGAGGTCAGGATCGACGGGCCGGGTCGAGTGCCAGGCCAGCTCCCCCGGCTGGCGTCGCAGGACATCACGCTTGAGCTCGGTGGGGTCGACGCGGAAGACGTCGGGGATCTCCCCCGGGACGACGTACCAGCTGCCCTCCTCGATCTCCGCCGCCAACTGGTCGGCGCCCCACCCGGCGTACCCGGCGAAGATCCGCAGGCTGGCCAGGCTCTCGGAGACCAGGTGCACGGGCGAGTCGAGGTCGACGAGGCCGACCAACCCTCCGAGCGCCCCACTGCCGCCGTCGAGCGCGCGGAAGCCGACCGGCGCCTCGGCGGCGTCGCGCAGCCTGGCGACCGCGAGGGCACCCTCGGTGCTGACCGGACCACCGCGGAACAGGACCTCGGGCTCGGCGCAGGCGTCCGCCCACGGGTCGAGCACCTCCGCGACGGGGACCGGCGAGGGCCGGTTGAGGATGACGCCGAGCGCCCCCTCGTCGCCGACCTCGAGCATCAGCACCACGGTGTCAACGAAATGAGGGTCCAGCAGGTCGGGCGTCGCGACCAGCAGCATTCCCGCACGCACCTCGCCCACCCGACCCATCTTGTCTTACGGGACGAGAGGGGCGGGCTGAGGCGGTCAGGGTCCGTCAGGCGGCGAACGTCGAGTTGAGCCTGCCCATGACGCTGCGGCCCAACGGGCTCAGGCTGGTCCAGTTGATGCCGACCGCGGCACCGTCGTGTCTGGCCCGTGCGGCCTCTTCGATGCGGGCGCCGTGGACCTGGGTCGCCGCCGGGTCGGCGTGGCTCAGGCCAGCGGCGACGGCGAGCATCTCCCACTCCTTCAGGCGCGCCTGGTTGACCATGCGCGCCATCACGTCGTCTGACGGCTCGCGGCGGTAGTGGTCGATGACGAGCCGGGTCCCGGGCATGCCCTTGGCAGTACGCGTCCAGGCGTCGAGGACCAGCGTCTCAGGGTCCTCGGCCTCGCTCTGCTGTCCGCGCTCGATCTCGATGGCGAGCTGGGTGTTCCAGCGCATCAGGAGCGCACTGAGGAGCGCGTTGGCGTCCTCGAAGACGTGGTCGACACCCTCGACGTCGAGGGGAAGCAGACCGTCACGGCGCTGGTCGGCGCGCTCGACAACCCGGCGGAGCACTGCTCCGCGGTTGGACAAAGTCGTCCAGGTCATGGGTTTGTCCTTCCTGTTCGTTCCGGTTCCCCAGGTAGGAGACCGGAGGTACCTACTGTGGGTACGTACCAAGAGTACGAGGTCGTACCCCGGGTACGACAATTTTTGACTACGTGACCTCGAGCACGCATACCTTCGGTCGGTATTACGCTTCCTGGATGCCCCGGAGCCCTGTGCAGCGCCTCGTCCGGGAGATGTCGGGCGTCACGGGCGCGACGCGTCGACAGCAGTACTCCGCCTCCACCAAACGGGCGCTCATCGACGTCGCCGAGGAGCTGTTCACCGAGTCCGGCTACGCCAGCACCTCCCTCGACGCCATCGTCGCGGGCGCCCGAGTCACCAAGGGCGCGCTCTACCACCACTTCAGCGGCAAGCAGGCGTTGTTCGAAGCGGTCTTCGAGCGGGTCGAGACCGACGCCTCCAAGTCGATCAACAAGGCGCTGCGCGGCAAGCGGGACCCCTGGGAGAAGGCGGCGGCCGGACTCGCGGAGTTCCTCGAGATCGTTCGGCAGCCGCGCTACCGGCGGATCGTGATCCAGGAGGGTCCGGCGGTGCTGGGCTACGAGCGGTTCCGCGAGCGGGAGGAGCGCTCGACGTTCGGTTCGGTGGTCGACATCGTCCGCGCCGTCGTGAGCGCCGGCGACTGGGAGCTCGACGAGGGGATGCTGCAGACGTTCGCCCGGATCTTCTTCGGGGCGATGTCGTCGGCAGGTGAGTCGGTCGCCGGCGCCGAGGACCCGCAGCTCGCCGCGTGGCGGGTGCAGGCGGCGATCGGCTTCATGATCACCGCCTTCCGGACCCTGGCCGACACCGGCTACGACCTGCCGTCGGCACCCCCGCCACTCGACGCCCCCGAGGACCTCGACTGAGCCAGTGAACCGCGCCGACCTCCGGCGTCCGAGCGCCTACTTCTTGGTGAACGTGACGTCGCCGCCGTCGATGGGGATCAGCTCGATCCAGGTGTGACCGGCGGGCACGGCGAGCTCACCGGCCTGGGTCTTGAGGGTGAGCGGCGAGCCGAGGGCGTCCTTGCTCCAGGTGCCGCGTACGAGTCGCCCGCCGTGGAAGAGCAACGCCGGGCCGGTCCCCTCGAGCTTGGTCTCCGGCACCGGGTTGCCGGCCGGGTCGGTGTAGCCGGCGTCGCCGACCTCCACCCGGAGCACCAGGATCGTGTCGGCCGGGAACTGGGCGGCCGGGTCGGCATAGCTGTTCTCGTTGACGTAGCCGCCACCGTCGTAGGTCCAGCTCGTGGTGTGGCCCCCGGAGAAGCTCGCGGCGATGGAGGTCGCCGGCTGGCCAGCGGGCAGGGCCTCAGCGGTGCCCCAAGGCAGGTAGTCGATCGGTCGATCCTCCTCGACGCCCTTGGACGCCGCGGTGGTGGTCTTGCTGAGGTCGGCCATCAGGTTGTAGGGCGCACTGCGGCCGTTGTCGCGATAGAAGCCCTCGTCGCCCTCGGCAAAGAACTTGATGCCGGCGCCCAGGATCCGGTTGATCGTCACCGCAGCCGCACCGGAGGTGACCATGGTGCCGCCGACCGGCTTGACGATGCCGATGTCGCTGGCCCTCATCGACCGGACCGGACCGACCTCGTCGGGGATGCGGGAGTAGAAGAACGCGGCCAGCCGGGTGCTCCCGCCCTCGACCAGCTCCTCGACCACCAGGTCGGCTGAGTCGAGGCCCGTCTGCGGGGCGCTGGACGGGGTGTTGTCCATCTTGACGACCATCACGGGGTGCGACTGCGCGGCGGACTTGTCGCCTCTGACCTCGAGACCGGTGAGCGGCCAGGTCTGGGCGAGCTCGGTGCCACTGGCGACAGCCTGGGTCTCCGGCGCCTCGCTCTCCTCCTTCTCCGAGTCAGCGCCGCATCCCGCGAGCAGCAGTGCGGCAGCGAGGGAGAGGGCCAGCACCTGAGCGCGGGGGTGTGGAAGTCGCACGGGGAAGCTCCGATCCAAAGCCTATTAGAACGATCGACTTGAGTCTGCGCCGTGGGCGCGGTGCCCCGTCGGAGGCGCGCCACAAGGCGCCGGGCGATCCATCAGCCGAGCTTGGCCCCGCCGTCGACGTACAACGTCTGCCCGGTGATGTACGACGCCTCGTCGCTGCACAGGAACGCCGCGGCTGCCGCGATGTCCTCGGGGAAGCCGACCCGGCGGACCGGGTTGGCCTCAGCGTTGAGCTGACGCAGCTGCTCCGGCTCCATCTTGAGCCGTCGGGCGGTCGCGTCGGTCATCTCGGTGGCGATGAAGCCGGGCGCGATCGCGTTGGCGTTGATGCCGAACGGGCCGAGCTCGATGCCCAGGGTGCGGGTGAGACCCTGCACACCCATCTTGGCCGCCGAGTAGTTGGCCTGGCCGCGGTTGCCCAGCGCGCTGATGCTGGAGAGGTTGAGAATCTTGCCGTACTTCTGTGCCACGAAGTGCTTCTGCGCGGCCCGGGTCATGAGGAACGCGCCACGCAGGTGCACGTTCATGACGAGGTCCCAGTCCTCCTCGGTCATCTTGAAGAGCAGGTTGTCGCGGGTGACGCCGGCGTTGTTGACCAGCACGTGGATGCCACCGAGCTCCTCGACTACGCGCGCGATCGCCGCGTCGACGGCGGCGGCGTCGCTGACGTCGGCGCCGACGCCGAGGTGCTTGTGGCCCTGACCGGCTGGCAGCCTGGCCGCCGCCGCGGCGGCCGCAGACTCATCGAGGTCGACGATCGCGACCGAGGCGCCCTCGTCGGCGAACCGCGTCGCACACCCGAAGCCGATGCCCTGTGCCGCACCCGTGATGACTGCGACCCGTCCGTCGTACCTACCCATGGGCGGTCACTCTAGGGCCGCGCGGAGCCGCGCTCCGTACTGCCCCCGCTCCTCTGGGTCGGCGTACGCCGTGCGCGGCCAGAAGAACCCGCGCAGTCCGTCGCCCCTGGTGCGGGGCACCACATGCAGGTGCAGGTGCGGTACGGACTGGCTCACCGTGTTGTTCATCGCCACGAAGCTGCCCTGTGCACCCAGGCCGTCGACCGCCGCGGTCGCGATCCGTTGCGCGGCGGCGAGGAACGGGTCGCGCAGGTCGGCCGGCAGCTCCGGCAGGGTCACCACGTGCAGGCGCGGCACCAGCAGGACGTGCCCCTTGAACACCGGGCGCCGGTCGAGGAACGCCAGCAGGTCCGGCTCATCGAGGACGAGCTCGGCGGTCGCCTCGCCCGCGACGATCGCGCAGAAGACGCAGGCAGCCACATGGACAGGCTAGCCAGCCACTTCGTGTCCACAGGTGGCGATGAGATCGGCTTCTCCACAGACTTCTTGGCGTTGTCCTGGCGTTGTCGGTGGTGGCTCGGAGCGTGGTGGTCATGGCCCTCGATCCGGCTCGGGACACCGCACCTGCTGCGGTGCTCGACGCTGCCCGAGACGTCGTGCTCGAGGTCTCGGAGCGGCTGCCTGCTGCCTGGTCGGACGAGGAGCTGGTCGAGGCGATGGCCGCGGTGCAGCGGCACCGTGGCGCCCTGGACGCCCTGGACGCCCTCGAGCTGGCCCTGCTGGCCGAGGTCGACGTCCGCGACATCGCGAGGAAGCGGCTGCACTGGGGCTCGACCGCGGACTGGTTCACCCACCTGGCCGGCGGGTTCAGGCGAGACGGCCGCCGCCGAGTCCGCCACGCCCGGGCCATGGCCTCGGACCACCCCGACACGCTGGCCTCGGTCCGGGCCGGGGTGACCTCGCTGCCGCAGGCCGCGGTGATCATCGATGCCCTCGAGACCCTGCCCGCCAACCCGGCCCTCCGTGCCCGGGCCGAGCAGGTGCTGCTCGAGCAGTCCAAGACGCTGACCGCCACCGAGCTGGTCAGGGCCGGGCGCCACATCGTCGCCGTGGTCGACCCCGATGCCCAGGAACGCCGGGCCGAGGCCGCCCTGGACCGCGAGGAGCGCCTCGCGCACCTGCACCGCGGCCTCTCGGTGATCGAGGACGGCATGGGCGGAGTCCGGGTCCGCGGCCGCGGATCAGCCGAGGACGGCGAGGTCCTCCGCGCCGCCCTGCTCCCACTGACACGGCCCGCCCCAGCCCTCGACCCCGACGACCCCACCAGCACCCGGGACCCCCGTGACCACGGCGCCCGGATGTGGGACGCCCTGATCCAGGTCGCCCAGCACTGCCTCGACACCGACTACCCACCCGAGTCCCACGGCGCCCGACCACGCGTCGCGGTCACCACCACACTCGACGACCTGACCCAGGCCCTCGGACAACAGGCCGGCGACCCGTGTCGGACCGAGACCGGGCTCGAGCTCTCCGCCGCCGCGGTCCGCAGGCTCGCCTGCGACGCCGACCTCATCCCCGGCGTCCTCGGCAGCCAGGCCCAGGTCCTCGACGTCGGCCGCGCGACCCGGCTCGTCACCCAGGCCATCTGGACCGCCCTCATCCTCCGCGACCGGCACTGCGCGTTCCCCGGCTGCACCAGACCACCAGCGATGAGCCACGCCCACCACATCACCCACTGGGCCGACCACGGCCCGACCTCCCTGACCAACCTCGTGCTCCTGTGCGGCGAACACCACCGCGTCATCCACCACACCGCCTGGCACGTCCGACTCGCGCGCGACGGGCTACCCGAGTTCCGCCCACCACCCCGACAACCCGGCCACCGACCCGCCTGGATCAGACACCGACCCCGACGCGAGTGAAGGTCAGGTATCCCCACGGCTTTCCCGGACCGGGAGCCAGATAGAAGCCGTCGGTCTCGCTGACCGTGAACCCCGAGTCCCGGACAAGTGCGACCGGGTCCCGGGTCAGGTGACACCCGCCGGCGATGCGCCGCTGAACCGGCTCGAGCCTGCGTTGCCACCGGCGCACCCCTTCGTCCGGAGCGCTGCCGTGCTCGACGAAGTGAAGCCGACCGCTCGGACTCAGGAGGCGTCGCACCTCCGCGAGCGCGAGCGCCGGGTCCGGGATGGTGCAGAGGGAGAAGGTGACCAGCGCCGAGTCGTACGTCGCATCGGTGGCGTCGATACGCTGCCCGTCGACCCCGATCCGCCTGACCGGGATTCGTGCGTTGCGACGGCGCTCCTCCGAACGCGACCACGCGAGGTCCGAGGGCTCGACCGCGTCGAGCTGTGTGACCTGATCGGGCAGGGCTGCGAGGTTGAGGCCACTGCCGAAGCCGATCTCAAGCACTCGTCCGACCAGGGGTGCGCACACCTGCTGACGCAGCTCCATGATGGGTCGCTGCGAGCACGTCGCATCGACCAGCCGGGGGACGACGTGTGCCTCCCACCAACCCATGGTCCCACGCTACGACCAGCGGCCTCAGCGCGGACGCCAGCGCCTCCAGACGGCGACGGCCCGAGCGCGCTGGATACCGTCCCACTCCAGCCACACGTCAGCGGTGATCTGTGCCTCCGAGGCGTCCCGCGCGTGGGCGACCAGGATGACCTTCTCGTCGAGCGGCGCCGGACGCAGGTAGCGGACGTCGAGGCCGGCGGTCACGTACGGAAGTGCCGCTCCGGGCAGCGCACGCCACCCGCGCTCGTAGGCCTCATGGGTGACCGCGGCCGCCGAGTGGCAGTCGAGAACAGTGGAGATGATGCCGCCGTTCAGGAAGCCGAGTCCGTTGTCGTGCTGTGGCCACGGGGTGAACTCGGCGACCACCCGACCGTCGTCCAGGAAGCTCTTGAGCTGGAGACCGTCCGCATTGGCCGGCCCGCAGCCGAAGCACGGGAGATCCGGGAAGTAGCGGTCCTGCAGGGATTCCATGTTTTCAGGATGAGGGATCTCCGGCCACTCAGGATGCGACTGCGCTCGCGAGGAAGAACACCATTGACGCGTGGCGCGTCAACAGCGTGGTGTAGGTGGGGTGGTGGTGGAGCTGGCGGGAATCGAACCCGCGTCCTCGAGCGTCGAACCAGGTCTTCTCCGGGTGCAGTCTGCATTGACGTGTTCTCAGTCCCGGCGCTCGCACAGACACGTCGCCGACGGACTCAGTCAGGTTTGAGTCCCGCTCACCCCTCCTGGCTGGGGGTGAGCAGCAAGTCTCCTAGATGACGCCAGGGTCCGGGACGGAGACGGATGCCCGGTCTGACGCTTCGATCACCGCTCAGGCGGCGAGAGCGAAGGAACTGCGATTGGTGTTGGCAGTTGTGTTTTCCAGCGGTCGTTAACGAGATGTCGCTGGCTCCTCGACCCGCTTCTCCTGGAACTAACGTCCCAAGTCGAAACCGATCAGCCCCTCTTGAGTTGTTGAACCCCTCCACGATAGTCGAGCGGGGCGACATTCCCGAACGGGTTGTCAGTCGCCCATGCCCTTGAGCCGGCGGCCGACCGCCTGCTCGACCTCGCGGTCGGCCTGGCGTTCGGCCAGCGCGTGCCGCTTGTCCCAGGTCTTCTTGCCCTTGGCCAACGCGATCTCGACCTTGGCGCGGCCGTCCAGGAAGTACAGCGCGAGCGGGACCACCGTGAGCCCCTTCTCGTTGACACGTCGCTCGATCTTGTCGATCTCCTCGCGGTTCAGCAGGAGCTTGCGCTTGCGGCGCGCGGAGTGGTTGGTCCAGGTCCCCTGGGAGTACTCGGGGATGTGCACGCCATGCAGCCATGCCTCGCCACGATCGATGTCCACGAACCCGTCGACGAGCGAAGCGCGGCCCTGCCGCAACGACTTCACCTCGGTGCCCTGCAGGACCAGGCCGGCCTCGAACACGTCCTCGATGAGGTAGTCGTGCCGCGCCTTCTTGTTCTGCGCGATCATCTTGCGCCCCTGCTCCCTGGCCATCCCACCAGTCTCTCAGCAGGGGTCAACGCGGTTGACCTACAGATAACCCATCGGGTCCACGGCGTTCCCGTCCTCGAGGATCGTGAAGTGCAGGTGACAGCCGGTGGACCAGCCGGTCGAACCGACGTAGCCGACCGTCTCGCCGCGCGTCACCGTGTCCCCGACGCCGACCCGGTAGCTGCTGGCGTGGTTGTAGACCGCCACCACGCTGTGGCCGTTGATCCTGCCGACCGCTAGATAGAGCCGGTAGCCATAGACCGAGGAGTAGTACGCCGACACGACGGTGCCGTCGCCGACGGCCCTCATCGGTGAGCCGCAGCCGGCACCGAAGTCCGTGCCGTCGTGCAGGCCGTAGTAGCCGTAGATCGGGTGGATGCGATAGCCGAAGGGCGAGGTCACCGAGCCTGCCACCGGGTAGTCGAGGTAGCCGTCGGACTCACCAATGAAGCCCTCGTTGCCCGCCGCCGCAGCCGCGGCCTCGGCGGCGGCGATGGCGGCCTGGATCTTCTTCTTGATCCGGGCGTCCTCCTTCTTCAGCTTCTCCAGCATCCGCAGGTCCCGGGCCCGGGCCGTTCGCGCCTCCTCCTTGGCGGCCTCGTTGGCGGCGACCAGGGCGGTGACGTCCTGCTTGGCGGCCACCGCCTGCTCGGTGAGGGACTGCATGGACTGCAGGTTGTCGGCGGCCTCGGCGCGGCTCTGCGCGACGGCGTCGCGGGCCCTCTGAACCTCGTCCTCGCGGACCCGGAGCTGCTCCTCGGCGAGGGTGAGCTGGTCGAAGATGCCGTTCTGCTTCTCGGTCGCGGTGTCGGCGTACTGCTCGTGCCGGATCAGGTCTGACGGGTTCCGGGCCCCGAGGTATCCCGAGAGCGAGACGAGGGTCGGATCGCCCTGCTGGTAGAGCGAGACGACGAGGTCCTTCACGACCTGGCGTTGGGTCTCGAGGGCCACCTTGCCGGCCACGACGCCAGCCTCCGCCTGGGTCAGGGCAGTCTCGGCAGACACCAGCCGCACCTGCATCTGGGCGTCCTTGGCGCGCGCGGAGAACAGCTGCTGGCGGACGTCGACGAGATCCGCGCGGGCACCGGACAGCGAGATCCGGGCTGCCTTGAGTGCCTCGACCGACCTGGCGACCCGGTCGCTGGACTCCTCCGCATGCTGCGACGCGTCCTTGATCTGGGACCGGACCTCCTTCCGCTCGTCGCGGAGGTCATCGGTGTCCGAACCGAACGCGACCGGAGCGATGGCCTGTGTCGTGACGGGGATGGCGAGCGCGGCCACGGCGAGCGGGACCAGGATCGAGTGTCGGAGCGCACGGGTCCGAGAAGCGCTGGGGAAGTAGCGCACGGTTCTGCCTTCTGCGGTCGGGGAAGGTGCAGGAGTTGCGGAAGTGGCTGGGATGTACTTCTCGACCGTAGAGCCGGCGGGTCAGACTTTGAGGTATTTGCGGGTCAGCGCGAGTGTCGGGACCAGAGTGAGGAGCGGGCCGAGAATCGCGATCACGATGACGGCTGCGGTGAAGTCCTCCAGGCCGATCCACGGCATGAAGGACAGTGTCTGGCTGATCCGCTGCTCGACGCCGAACCACATCACCGCACCGAGCGCACCTGCGGCCAGCGCGACCCCGATCACCGCGGTGACCAGTGCCTCCAGCAGGAACGGCAGTGCGATGTAGAGCGTCGAGGCACCGACCAGCCGCATGATGGCGATCTCCTTGCGGCGCGCGAAGGCCGCAAGACGGATCGTGTTGGCGACCAGGAGCAGGGCGGCCAGCAGCAGGAAGCCGGCCACGCCCCACGAGGCGTACTTCAACGTGTCGAGGGAGTCGAACAGCGGCTTGACCGTGTCTCGCTCGTCGCGGATCTGGGACACCCCGTCCAGGCCGACCACGGCACTGGTGATGCCCTTGAACTCCTGGGGGTCAACGAGCGTGATCCAGTAGGCCTCCGACATGTCCTCGGCGGTCATCACCGGGTTGGGACCCTCGAACTGGTCCTCACCGAGGAGCTTCTTGACCTTCTCGAATGCCTCCTCCTTGGTCTCGAACCGATAGGACTCGACCTCGGGGCTCTCCCGGATGACCGTCTCGATCGCCTGCTTCTGCGGGTCCGTGGCGGCGCTGGCGCAACTGGGGTTCACGTCGGAGTCGCGACACAGGTACGTCGCGATCTCGAGCTGGTTGCCGAGGTACTCGGTGGCTATCGCGCGCTGCTGGTTGAGCAGGACACCGAGACCGACCAGGGTCATCGAGACGAACAGGGTGAGCACGACCGCGATGTGCATCGAGACGTTGCGACGCAAACCCTGCCCGAGCTCGGAGAAGACATAGCGCAGCTGCATGTCAGTCGGTCGCCCCGTAGACGCCCCTGGCCTGGTCGCGGACGACCTTGCCGTGCTCGAGCTCGATGACGCGTTTGCGCATCTGATCGACCACGCCGGCGTCGTGGGTCGCCATGACCACCGTCGTCCCCGTCCGGTTGATCCGGTCGAGCAGCTTCATGATCCCGACCGAGGTGGTCGGGTCGAGGTTGCCGGTGGGCTCGTCGCAGATGAGGATCATGGGCCGGTTGACGAACGCGCGGGCGATCGCGACCCGCTGCTGCTCACCTCCGGAGAGCTCGTCGGGAAGTCGCTCGCCCTTGCCGTCCAGACCGACCAGCTGCAAGGTCTCGGGGACGGTCTTGCGGATCTCGCTGCGGGACTTGCCGATGACCTGGAGCGCGAACGCGACGTTCTCCGAGACCGTCTTGTTGGGCAGCAGCCGGAAGTCCTGGAAGACGGTCCCGATCTGGCGTCGCAGCCGCGGCACCTTCCAGCCGGCGAGCCGGTTGAGGTCCTTGCCTGCGACGTGGACACGACCCGACGTCGACCTGGCCTCGCGCAGCACCAGGCGCAGAGCGGTGGACTTGCCCGAGCCGGACTGGCCGACGAGGAAGACGAACTCGCCCTTCTCGATGTCGATGGTCACCTTGTCGAGTGCCGGGTGGCCGGTGCCGGGGTAGGTCTTGGTGACCTTCTCGAAGCGAATCACGTGAATTGAGGCTACGTGAGCCACACACACGCCCCGGGGAGGTCAGCGGCGTGGTGCGTCGACCACCCACCACGCGGCGTACGGCGGCAGCCAGAGCATGCCCATGGCGCCGATCGCCAACGGATGGCCACCGAGGGCGTCGAACGGCACCGTCAGCCCGGCGTCCTGGAGCCGGTGCAGCTCGAACGGCCGGGCCTGCTCGGTGACGTTGTAGAGACCGACGAAGGTGCCGCTGGCATGCCGACGCACGACGGCGAGAACCCCGTCGTCGGTGTCCTGGAGCACCTCGGTCTGGGCGGAGGCGTGCAGCTGAGGCAGGCCGGCGCGCACGGTCGCCAGGTGCTTCAACCCGCTGAACACCCGACCCGGGACCGTGCGCAGGTCGTCGCGAGCGACCGCTCGGGACCAGTCGAGGCGCGGCCGGTGCGCCCAGCGGTTGTCGTCCTGGTGCCCAGGCTCACTGGCCCAGTCCGGGTCGTTGACCTGCGCGAGCTCGTCGCCGCTCCAGATCACCGGGATCCCGCCCCAGCCAGCGATGACCGCGTGCGCAAGGAACAGCCGGGCCAGGGCGTTGTCGACCGCCGGTCCGGACTGCGCGTCCGCGTCGAGCCCGAAGAGGGAGGCCGCAGTGCCACTGATCCGCCGGTCGCCCGTCGCCGGGTTGGCCTGGAAGACCAGCCCGTCGGCCCAGGTGCCGGGGAACTCGCCGGAATACCAGTCGGAGAGGAACGCGCGGTGCCCGGAGCCGGTCACGCCGACTGCGAAGGCATCCCGGTCGTCGATCGCCCAGCCGATGTCGTCATGGCAGCGGACGTAGGTGATCCAGGTGCCGGTCGTCGGCGTCGTCGGCAGCGCGGCCAGGGCGGTGCGCGCGAGGACGGTGTTGCGGGCCGCCAGCATCGACCAGACCTGGACCATCAGGCTGTTGTGGTAGGCCAGGTCGCTCACCCGGCCGGCGTGGCTGCCGGTGCCGAGGTACTGCACCAGGTCTCGCGGCCCCACGATCGCCTCGGCCTTGAACGCCACCGCGGGCGCTGCTATCCGGGTCACCGCACGCAGCGCCTGGGTGACCGCATGGACCTCGGGCTGGTTCTGACAGTTCGTGCCGAGCCGCTTCCAGAGGAACGCGATCGCGTCCAGCCGCAGCACCTCGACCCCGAGGTTGGCCAGCCCGAGGATGATCTCGGCGAACTCGACGAGCACCGCCGGGTTGGCCCAGTTGAGGTCCCACTGGAACTCGTTGAACGTCGTCCAGACCCAACCCTGGAGGTCCTCGTCCCAGGTGAAGTTGCCGGGCGCGAAGTCGGGGAAGACCTCGGGCAGCGTCTGCTCGTAGGCGTGCAGCACGGCCTCGTCGGTGAAGACGTGGAAGTAGTCCCGGTACCGCGCGGACTCCGCGTCGCCCGCGCGCGCCTTGGTCGCCCACTCGTGCTCCTTGGCGACGTGGTTGAGCACGAGGTCCATGCACAGGCTCACCCCACGCTCGCGCAGCGTCGTGGCGAGGTCGCGGAGGTCGTCCATGGTGCCGAGGTCACTGCGCACCGCACGGTAGTCCGCCACGGCGTAGCCGCCGTCGTTGTCCCCGGCGCGCGGCTGCAGCAGCGGCATGAGGTGGAGATAGGTGACCCCGAGCTCCTCGAGATGGTCGAGTCGCTTGGCGACGCCCCGGAGGTCCTCGGCGAACCGTTCGGTGTAGCAGGCGTAGCCGAACATCCGCGGCTCCTGGAGCCAGTCGGGGGTGAGCTGGCGCTGCGCGTCGAGGCGGTGCAGCTCGTCGGGCCTCTCGGCGTACGTCGCCGCAGCCAGCTCCACGAGCCGCAGCATCAGTGCGTCGCGGACCTCGGCGTCGGGGTGGATCTCCCGCAGCGCCGCGTCGAGGTCGTCGTAGTAGCGGTCGAGCCGCAGCCCGAAGGTCTCGCGCCGGTCCCGGCTCAGCGGCGCACCGCCGCCGATGACCGCGTCCAGGCCGAGCGCTCCCCCACCGCGGAGTCGGGCGGCCGCTGCGTCGTGCAGGTCCCGAGGTGCGCTCACCTGGGGATTCTTTCCTACGCATCGACGCCGGTGAACCCCCCTGTCCAGGACCCGCGCCCTACCCTCGGACCGTGCGCCGCTCCACGCTCCTGCTCCTCGCGGCAGCGCTGACCGTCCCGCTGGTCGGTGTGGTCGTCGTCGTGCGCGACCCGGAGACCGACGTGCCGGACCGCAGGCAGGAGACACCGTTCACCACGACATCGCTGGTCGACCTCGACACGACAGGTCTGACCGTCATCCGCGCCGGGTTCTGCGGCGACGTCGATCCGCGAGAGGTGTCCGCGGCGCTGAGCGGTGAGCCCGTGGCCGAGAGCGGCTACGAGAACGGCGACGAGGTGGTGCTGTCGACCGAGGTCGCCGACATCGTCCACGAGTTCGGCTGCTCGTGGACCGGGGACAACGGCACCGAGGCCCGGGCGTGGGTCTTCGCCCCGCCGGTCGACGCCGAGCGCGCCGCGCGGCTCGTGCGCGAGGCCGGCCAGGGCGATGCGTGCGAGCCCGCGCCCACCCCCGCCTTCGGCGCGCCGTCGGTCGGGCTGGTCTGCGCCGACGCGACCGGGGTGCGCGCGTCGTACCGCGGCCTGTTCGGCGATGCCTGGCTGACCTGCGAGCTGACGATCGCCGACCCGGCCGTGGAGATAGCCGAGCTGCGCGAGCGGGCCGGCGCCTGGTGCGTGGGGGTGGCGCGGGGCGCGGCGGGGCACTAGGAAACCAGGACCGATGCCCCAGGCAGCGGGACGCGTCCGGACCCGAGGCTCGGGACATGAACCTTCCCGACACCATCTCCCGTCCCGTCCTCATCACCTCGGCCGTCGTCGCAGGTCTCGGCCCGCTCGTCGGCAACGGCCTCTACGCCGGTCCCGACGGAAGCGGCGCCGATCTGCAGCGCGGACTGGCCGACCTTCCAGCGGTGGCGTACGTCGGCTACTCGCTGGAGCTGGTCGGCTTCGTCGCGATGGCCACCGTCTTCGCGGTGCTCTGCACCTGGTTGGCCCCCTTCAGCCCCGTGGCCGCCGGTGTCTCCGGCATCGGCATCGCTGCCGGCCTCGCGGTCAAGGTCGGCTCGATCACGCCCATCATGGCGGTAGGCAGCGCCGACGACCCGCTCGACCCGGCCACCGTCGACACGTTGGTCGCGATCGGCGACATGGCCTTCGTCGTCTTCGGATTCCTGGCCTCGGTCGCCTTCACCGCGGCCGGTCTCGGGCTGCTCCGGACCAACGCTCCGCGATGGTTGGGCTGGTGGGCGACCATCGCCGGCGGGCTCGGTGTGGTGGCCGCCGCCGTGGGCGTGCTCGACCCCCAGTACTACGTGTTCCTCCCGTTCCTGACCCTGCTGCTGTGGCTCGTGGCCCTGGGCGTCACCGCAGCATTCGGGCGCGCGAACAGCTCTATTCGGGTCCGCGGCGCCGTCCCGGTCCCAGAATGACCTCGTGACCGAACAGGACCGCGGCGCCGTCGTCGCCGCCTGGTGGCCGTGGTTGCTGCTGCCGGGTGCGACGACGGCGCTGGTCACCTCCGGCTTCGCCCTCGCGTACGCCGGCGGTGTCCCCATCAACCGCGACGCGGAGGCGTTCGTGAACCCTCCGCTCGCCATCGGGTTCTCGGTCGTCGCTGCTGGCATCTGGGCGACCCGGCCCGAGGGCGTCGGCATCCGGCGCCTTGGCACCCTCTACACGGTCATCGGGATGGCGGCGGCGCTCGTGCTCCCGACCTACGCGTGGGGCCACGCCGAGCAGCCCGGAGGTGGGAGCCTTGCCGGGGCCGACGCGGCCCGTTGGGTCTCGGAGTGGGTGTGGGCGTTCGGCG
Source organism: uncultured Actinomycetota bacterium (assembly GCA_963802315.1). Classification (GTDB taxonomy): domain Bacteria; phylum Actinomycetota; class Actinomycetes; order Propionibacteriales; family Nocardioidaceae; genus Nocardioides. The sequence goes on along the minus strand of CAWDIF010000001.1, from coordinate 2,000,667 downwards.
CTGCCCCGCTGATCGGGCTCGGTGTGCTCCTCTATCCGGACGGTCTCCTCCCGGGACGTCGGTGGCGGGTCTTCGGCGCGCTCGGCCTCGTAGCGCCGTTCCTCCTGGCCGTCAGCGCGGCCATGACCTGGGACATCGCAGGCGGCATCGGCTTCCTCCTGGTGATGGCGACGGGCGCCGCAGGTCTGGTGGGGCTCGTCATCCGCTATCGACGTTCGCCACCCGGGAGCGACGAACGCAGCCAGATCGGCGGGTTCGCCGCGGCCGCGGCACTGCTCGTCCTGGTCGCCTCCCTGCCGCTGGACGACGGCGTCACCGCGGCGTTCCTCGCGTCCGCCGCCGGTGCAGCGCTGCCGATCGCCGTGGGGCGGGCGGTACTGCTCCATCGGCTGCTCGACCCGGTGCCCGAGCTCGCGGCACGGGTGCGCACCCTGGTCAGCGACCGCGAGGAGGAGCGGACCCGCCTGCGCCGCGAGCTGCACGACGGCGTCGGCCCCAGCCTCGCCGCGATCGGCTTGGGGCTCCGCGCCCTCCAGAGCAGGGCGGGCGAGCAGGAGCCCGTCGTGAAGGAGCTCGGTGACGAGGTGCAGCGAGCGCTCGCCGAGGTGCGACGGATCTGCGAGGGCCTTCGACCGGGCGAGTTGGCCGAGCTGGGGCTGGTCCCCGCCCTGCAGGTGGCCGCCGAACGACTGCGCGCTCTCGGCGGACCGGAGATCGCGGTGACCGGTGACCCGCTGCCGCCCCTCCCGCCGGCGGTCGAGGTCGCGGCGTTCCGACTGACGATGGAGGCGATGACCAACGCCGTGCGCCACTCGGCTGCGCGACAGGTCGTGGTGCATCTCGGCCATGACGACGGACTGGCGCTGACCATCGCTGACGACGGCGCCGGGATGCAGGACGCCACCGCCGGTGTTGGTCTCCGGGCGATGCGCGAGCGCGCCGAGGAGCTCGGTGGGTGGGCGCGATTCGACGACGGGCTCGCGGGTGGACTCCGCGTCCAAGCCTGGTTCCCCCTCCCGAGGACGGTGACCGCATGAACACGCGTGTCCTGGTCGTCGAGGACCACCCGCTCTACCGGTCGGCGCTCGTCGCACTCATCGGCTCGATGGTGGACTGGGAGGTGGTCGGCGAGCACGCCGACGCGGAGTCGGCGCTTGCGGAGACCGCGGTCGCCGACGTCGTACTCCTGGACCTCGGCCTCCCCGGGATGGCCGGTCTGACTGCGATTAGCCGGATGAAGGAGGTCCGACCGGACTGCGCATTCCTCGTCCTGACGATGAGCGACGAGCCAGCCATGCTCACCGCGGCGGTCCGGGCCGGGGCGAAGGGCTACCTCGTGAAGGGCGCCGAGCCGGAGGACATCGAGCGTGCGCTGCGCGGAGTGGCCCGCGGTCAGGCTGTCTTCGGTGAGCAGGTCGCCTCGGCGCTGCTGACCCAGGCGGCCCGACGCGCGCCGGAGGCCGGGCTGGCCGCCTTCCCGATGCTCACGGCCCGCGAGGTCGAGGTGCTCGACCTGGTCGCCGCCGGGCGCACCAACACCGAGATCGCCGAGGCGCTCTTCGTGACCCCGAAGACCGCGCGTAACCACGTGTCGGCCGTTCTGGCCAAGCTCGGGGTGGCGAGTCGGACCGAGGCCGCCGCCCGTGGTCGGGACGCGGGGCTCGGCGCGGGGCACTAGCAGGGCCTCGTCGCGGTCGGCCCGAGGTCTATGCCGACGTCACACTGGTCCCTACGACACGTTGAGGGACTCTCGGACCTCGGTCATTGCGCCTAGTTCTCGGCCGCCTTCTCGGCGCCGCGACGCCAGCGGATGCCGGCCTCGAGGAAGTCGTCGATCTCGCCGTCGAAGACCGACTGCGGGTTGCCGACCTCGTGACCGGTCCGCAGGTCCTTGACCATCTGGTAGGGGTTGAGCACGTAGTTGCGCATCTGGTCGCCCCACTCGGCCTGCACGTCGCCGCGCATGCCGTCGAGCTGGGCCTTCTCCTCGGCCTTCTTCAGCGCCAGGAGCTTGGCCTTGAGGACGACCATCGCGCTGGCCTTGTTCTGCAGCTGGGACTTCTCGTTCTGGCAGCTGACCACCGTGCCGGTCGGGAGGTGGGTGAGCCGGACGGCGGAGTCGGTGGTGTTGACCGACTGCCCGCCGGGACCGCCCGAGCGGTAGACGTCGGTGCGGATGTCCTCGTCGGGGATATCGATCTCGTCGGTCTGCTCCAGCACCGGGACGACCTCGACGGCGGCGAACGAGGTCTGCCGGCGGCCCTGGTTGTCGAACGGGCTGATCCGCACGAGTCGGTGGGTGCCGGCCTCGACCGAGAGGGTGCCGTAGGCGTAGGGCGCGTGGATCGCGAAGGTCGCGGACTTGAGGCCGGCCTCCTCGGCGTAGGAGGTGTCGAAGACCTCGACGGAGTAGTTGTGCTGCTCGGCCCAGCGGGTGTACATCCGCATCAGCATCTCGGCGAAGTCCGCGGCGTCGACCCCTCCGGCGCCGGAGCGGATCGTCACCAGCGCCTCGCGGGCGTCGTACTCGCCGTTCAGCAGGGTGCGGACCTCGAGGGCCTCGACGACCTTCTGGACCCTGCCCAGCTCGGTCTCCGCCTCGGTGAGCGTCGCCTGGTCGCCCTCCTCGCGGCCCAGCTCGACCATCAGCTCGAGGTCCTCGAGCCGGGTGGCGAGCGCGGTGAAGCGGTCGACCTCGCCCTGGAGCATCGACAGGCGGCCGGTCACGCGGGTGGCGTTGTCCTGGTCGTCCCACAGGTCGGGCGCGGCGACCTGCTCGCCCAGGTCGGCGATCTCGGTGCGCATGGCGTCGAGGTCGAGCACCTGCTCGATGGTGTGCATGGTCGCGAGGAGCGCCTTGATCTGCACGTCGAAGTCGGGTCCGGCCACAACTGACGAGTCTATGGGTCGACGGGTGAGGTCAGCCCCTCCGGCCGAACACCTGCGCGACGTACCAGCGGCCGTTGTGCCCCTTGCGGGCGCCGATCCCCATCAGCGTGAAGTCCGGGTTGAGGATGTTGGCGCGGTGGCCCGCGGAGTTCATCCAGCCCTCGTTGACCACAGAGCGTCCCGTCGGGTACCCGTAGGCGACGTTCTCGCCGACCGAGCTCAGCCCGCAGGCGGCCATGATCGGACCGAGCTCCTGGTGGTACATGTTCTCCTGCTGGGCCATCCTCCTGGCCTGCCGAACCGCGAACTTCTGGACGCAGTCGGCCTTCTTCAGCCCCTTGAGACCCTGGGCCGAGCGGTTCCGGTTGGTGGCGTCGTGCGCCTGGCGCTGGTACTTCCCGTGCGCGGTCGCCTTGGCAGCACTGTGGTCGGGCAGGGCCCAGACCGGAGCTGCCGTCCCGGCAGCAACGACCCCCATGCAGGCGAGGGCCGGGACGACAGCGGTCAGTCGGCGCACGAGTTCACGGTACGTCGAGGCCTGAGCGGCTGGAGAGCAAACGCGGGGATCCGACCGCGATCATCGCGCCCGACCGCTGCTGCGGGTCGAGACCCCCTCAGTCGTCCACACCGACGACGGCCGACCCGGTCGCCCCGATCGTGGCGCCCTCCGGCGACCCCGGCACCATGAGCGGCAGGTCGAGCGGCGCCGTGAGTGCAACGTGGACGCTCTGCTCCCCCGGGTCGATCCGGACTGAGTAGCTCAGGCCGGGGTAGCGCGCATAGGCGCCGGTCTCGCGTAGGTAGGTCTCGACCGCCGCGCGCACCTGAGACGCGTTGAGTGCGAGTCGGTCGTCGGGGACACCGCCCTCATAGACGTCCCGGCCGGTCGCGCCGAGGTCGGCGCCCTGCAGGGCCGCACCGTCGGCGAGCGTGTTGAGCCCCTGCCTCTGGAGGTACGCCGCGGTCGCGTCGACGACCAGCGCGATCACCATGGCGAGCACCGTGGCGAACCCGATGATCAGCACGGTGGCCTGGCCGCGCTCCAGCTGACTACTCCCGGGGCGCGGCATCGGTCGTTTCCTGGTACTGGCCGATCGGCACGGTGTGGGTAGCGTCGAGAGCGAACCCCGGAGCGTCCCCGCCGAAGAGGTCCGGCAGCAGCGGGAGCTCGACCCGGGTGGAGACCAGGACGGTGATGACCGACGTACCGCTGTGGCAGTTCGCCGGGAACGGCGTGCAGGTGACCCGCACGGTGAACGGCGCACCATCGAGTCCCTGGTCCTCGAGGGCCCGTCTGACCACGGCCTCGGCCCGCGCCTGGCCCGCGGCGTCGTTCGGCGCCAGCGCGTAGGCCCGCCCGGCGGAGCGGGCGGCGGTGCTGACCCCGAAGGCACCGCGCTGCACCTCGAAGACGCTGACCAGGATCCAGAGCATCGGCACCAGGAGGAGCAGTCCCAGCCAGCTCAGCTCCACGAGGGCGCTCCCCCGCTCGTCGCGCGCCCTCACGACTCCTCCTCGACGGCGTGCCCGCTGACTTCGATCTCGACCCCGGGACCACCGAGCCCCAACGCCGGGACGGTCGCTCGGACGACGACCTCGACGCCCGGGGCGCCGTCGATCAGGACTGGGCGGGCCCGAACGTCGCGGGCGAACCTGCCGGCCACCACGCCTGCGATCTGCTCTCGGGTGAGCGCGGCACCTTCGGCCGGACCGCGGTCGGACGTCGCCGCCAGCCGGGCTCCCTCGGCCGCCGCGGACGCCATCGTGTTGCGGACGAACAGGACCAGGCCGACCTGGAGGATCCCCAGGAACAGCGGGACCAGGACGACGAGGACCAGGACGATGTCCACGACGGCCGCTCCGCGCTCGGTGCGTGCCGAGCGCACTGCGCCCGCCTAACGGACGCTGTTGAGCGCATCGGTGAGCATCGCGCGCAGCTGGTCCTCCGCGACGCCCCAGATCACCATCACGAGCCCCGCGGTCATGACGGTGACCAGCACCCAACCCGGGACGTCGCCGCGCTCGTCGCGTCGGTGGAGCATGCGGACGAGCTGGAGCAGGAGGGGTTCCATGGCGGGACCTTTCGGGCTGGGAGGTTGCGGATGGTGACGCTCAGGGACTGGTCAGGGAGAGGCCGACGACACCCGGCCAGAAGGCGAACAGGACGGTAACGGGCAGGACGAGGAACACGACCGGAACCATCATCAGGACCTCGCGGCGGGCAGCGACCTCGATCAGCTCGCGACGACCTGCCTCACGGACGTCGGCCGCCTGCGCGTGCAGGACCTCGGCGAGCGGGGTGCCGCGCTCCACGGCCACGGCGATTCCCTGGGCGAACCGGGCCACCAGGGGCAGGCCGGTCCGGGCGGCCAGCCGGTCGAAGGCGACACCGACCGGCTCGCCGGTCCGGACATCGGCGAGAACGCGCGCCAGGTCGGCCGACAGGACGCCGCCGCTACGTTGCACGACGCGGTCCAGCGCCGCCACGGGGCTCTCGCCTGCCGCCACCGCCAGGGCCAGCAGTTCGGCGAGCGTCGGGAACTCCGCGACGATCCGGCGCTCGCGCTGCTTGGCCTGCCCGCTGAGGTGGTTGTCCCGAGCGAGGACGCCGCCGGCGAACGCGGTGAGGCACAGGAGCACTGTGACGATCGGCGAGCCAGGATCAGTGAGCGCTTTGAGAAGGGAGTACGCCGCCGCCACCGCGAACCCGCCGAACCCCCACAGCACCTGCTGGATGCGGAAGTCGTGGACGGTGAGGTCGAGGTCCGCGCGCACCAACCTGCGCTGCACCGACGTTGCCCCGCCGAGGACACGTTCGATGCCCTGGGCCGCGCCACGGAGCAGCGGACCGAAGACTCCCGCCGCCGCCCCCGCGGGCGACAGTGAGGACGAGGGCGCCGTCACGAAGCCCAGGCCGGCGTGGTCGCGCACCACCGGCACGTCGCGGAGGTAGGGCAGGACCCGATCCGCCAGCGACGGCCGTCGCTCCTCGCGCACCCAGGCCAAGACGAGCAGGGTCCCCAGGCCGGCCGTGCACCCCAGCAGCGCCCCCCAGGCCATCGGACTCATGACAGGATCCGTCGCTCGACGGGTAGCCGACCGATCCGCATCATCAGCCGGTAGGCCACGACACAGAGCACGGCTCCGACCGCCAGCACGAGCACCCCGCCCGGAGATGCGTAGCGGTGCACGACCTCGGACTGGAACGACATGAACAGCAGAACCAGCCAGGGCGAGGCCACCGCCAACCGCGCTCCGTTCACCGTCCAGGCCTGCCGCGACTCGAGCTCCGACCGGGTCCGGGCGTCCTCGCGCAGGTAGCCCGACAGGTTGCGCAGCAGGCGACCGAGCTCACCGCCGCCGACCTCGCGGGCGACCCGGAGACCCTCGACCACGCGGTCGCCGACCGGGTCGGCCAGCCGGTCCTTCAGCCGGTCGAGCGACTCTCCGAAGCGACCGGTCACCTGGTAGTCGAGGGCGAACTGGTCGAACGCGGCCCGCAACGGCTCGGGACCGCGCATCCCGAGCCCGGCCAGGGCATCGGGGAGCGACATCCCCGCCCGGACGCCGGACACCAGGTTGTCGACCGCCTCCGGCCACACCTCGGCGAACTCACGCTGGCGGCGGCGAGCGCGCGCGGTCACGGTGGCCACCGGCAGCCAGGCCGCCATGACGCCGAAGGCCACCGCCACCGGTGGCGTCTGGGAGACCACCTGCATCACGAAGGCCGCGACCAGGCTAGCGACCGCGCACAGCAGCACGAACCCGGTGACCGACACATCCCCGAGCCCGGCGCGGGCCAGCAGCTCTCCGATCCTGCCGTCGGACCTCACGACCGGGGGTCCGACGCGAGGCAGGGCGAAGACAGTCCAGATGAGCAGGAGGCCGCAGCCGACGCCGAGCCCGACCAGCGCACCCATCAACCGTCCCCTCGCCGGTTCCCGGTGAGACTCCCAGTGAGCAGGGCGTGCACGTCGATGCCCAGTCGCTCGAAGCGCTCGACCCGGGGCGGCATGCCACCCGTGCGGCGCAGCTCGGTGCCGTCACGCACGAAGATCGGCTCGGTCTCGATGACGTCGTTCTCGACGCGTCCGGGCACCGCGACGACCTCGTTGACCCGTCGTACGCCGTGCTCGTCGATGCCGAGGTGCACGACGAGGTCGACCGACGCGGCCACCGTCGGTACCACGAACCGCGCCGAGATGTTCTCGCCCGCCAGCAGCGGCAGCGTGCACATCTTGACCAGTGCCTCGCGGGCGCTGTTGGCGTGGATGGTGCACATCCCGGGCAGACCGGCGTTGAGCGCGAGCAGCAGGTCGAGGCACTCCTCGGCCCGGACCTCGCCGACGATGACCCGGCTCGGCCGCATCCGGAGGCTCTCCTTGACCAGGTCCCGCAGCCGCACCTCGCCGGTCCCCTCCAGCCCACTCTGCCGGGTCTGCAGGGCGACCCAGTCCGGGTGACGGAAGCGCAGCTCGAAGACCTCCTCCGCGGTCACCACCCGTTCGCCGCCGGGGATGGACGACGCCAGGCAGTTCAGGAACGTCGTCTTGCCCGCCTGGGTCGACGCCGGCGACCAGGATGTTGAGCCCGGCCCGTACCGAGGCGTCCAGGAAGGCGGCGGCCCTCGGGCTGAGACTGCCCAGCGCGACCAGGTCCTGGAGCGACGAGGCCTTCAGGACGAACTTGCGGATGTTGACCGCGGAGAAGCCACGGCTGATGCCCTCGAGCACGACGTGCAGCCGGTGCCCCTCGGGCAGCATCGCGTCGACGAAGGGGCGACTCAGGTCGATCCGACGACCCGGCTCTTCAGCATGCGCTCGACCAGCTCGTCGACCTGGGCCTTGGTGAGCACCAGGTTGGTGAGCTCGTGTCGTCCGTGGCGAGCCACGAAGACCCGGCTCGGGTCATTGATCCAGACCTCCTCGACCGTCGGGTCGTCGAGGAGCGGCTGGAGCGGCCCGAACCCGGCGACCCGCGCGACCAGCTCCCCCACGAGCGAGTCGGGATCGAGGACCGGTGCGACCGCGCCCGTGAGGCTGCGTTCGTCGTGCTCGCGGACCACCGTCTCGGCGATCCGCCGCACCACGGGTAGGTCGCGCTGTGGGTCCACGCCCTCGCGGCGAACCAGCGAGCGGACGTGCTGGTCGAGCTGCTCGAGCACGGCGGCGTCGATCGCGCCCTCAACCGCAGCGTCGGTGTGCGTTGCTGCCATCGCGTCCCCGATTCCCGAGATCTGGGTCCCCGAGGCGTAGGACCAGACAGCTCGGACGCTAGGACAAGGGCAGCGGGATGCGGAAGAGCCTGGACGCGATCTGGGGAGAATCGGCGACAGGAGCGTCGGATGAGGTCACAGCGATGGGTGGGACGCGCGTCCTCCTGCCCAGGCCCCCGTCGACCAGCCCGTGTCGGACCCGGTCAGCGACGAGGCAGCAGCACCGTCAGTCCGTCCTCGGCCGGATGGGTGCCCTCGAGGCGTCCGCCCAGGGCCGTGACGACGGCGCGGGCCTTGGCCAACGCCCGGTCGTCACCCGGGTCGGTTCGCGCTTCGCCCGCGGAGCGAACGCCGATGGTCAGGTGTCCATCGTCATCGGAGCGGAAGGTCATCCGCACAGCGCCGCCACTGCGTCGGATGACGTCGGTCAGCAGGATGTCGAGGACGAACTCGATCGGGCCAGGCGTGTAGGGGTGATCCAGGTCACCGTACAGCGCGGCGGTCAGCGGACGGTCGAGCGGTCCCAGCGCGTCCGCCCACGTCTGCGCCAGCTGGGTGCCGAGGTCTCTCAACGGGATCTGCGCACCCACGACCATGCTGTTGCTGCGCGAGAGCGCCACGAGCTCGCCGGCGACCTGGTCCATCGTGTCGACGCGCACGACGGCCTGCGCGATCCTCGCCAGGACATCCTCGGGGAGGTCGTCACGCAACGAGAGCTCCTCGAGGTCGTCTCGGAGACCGGTGAGCGGCGTGCGCAGGACCTGCGCGGCGTGCTGGGCGAACGCCTCCTCGCCGGCCAGCCGCTCCTGCAGCCGCCCCGCGCTGCGCTCGAGGCCCTGGCCGATCGCGCGAGCCTCCGGCACCCGCGTCTGCGGGAGGCCCAGGTCGAACCGGCCACGGCCGAGCTGCTCGGCGGCGGTCGCAAGCTTGAGGAACGGCGCCGCGAGCAGCCGGGAGACGAGGAACCCGACCAGGGCCGCGACGATCGCGGCCAGCAGCAGGAACAGCGCAATCGAACCCCGGTCGTCGCCGACCAGGTCGTCGATGACCTCGTCGGACTGCGCCAGGGTGAGCGAGCCGTCCCCGTCCGCGACGTCCACGGTCGCCCTGAAGTCCTGTCCGTCGTTGCCGGCGCCGAACTCGGCACCCTCGGCAGCCACCTCCGGACGACCGAGCACCTCGAGCTCGATCCGCTGGTCTGGCTCGACGAGGTCTTGCAGGTCCTCCTCGGTGACCGCACGCCCCTCGGCGAGATAGAGGTCGACCAACGCACCCAGGATCTGGGCTCGCTCGCTGATCGAGGCGCTCGCCTCGGCGCGCAGCTGCGCGTCGAGGCTGGAGGACCTGACCAGCAGGACAGCCAGCAGCAACGCCACCGTGACGGCGACGAACGCGCCGATCAGCCGCTCACGCATGGGAAGTGGCCGGGCTCAGGACGCCGTCGGCGCGCCCTCGAGGCGGAAGCCCACGCCGCGCACGGCGACGACCTTGTCGGTCACGCCGACACTGTCGAGCTTGTGCCGCAGCCGGCCGATCGTGACGTCCAGGGTCTTCGTCGAGCCATACCAATTCTCGTCCCACACGTCGGCCATCAGCCGGTCTCGGGAGACGACCTTGTCGCGGTTGGCGGCCAGGACGTTGAGGACCTCGAACTCCTTGCCAGTGAGCGACACCTCGTCGGTGCCGGAGAACACCCGGCGCGCCGCGACATCGATGCGCAGACCGCCGGCAGCGATGGCATCGGCGAAGGCGGAGGCGCCCGTGGTCCGACGCAACAGCGCCCGCACGCGGGCCTGCAGCTCGGCGAGACCGAAGGGCTTGGACATGTAGTCGTCGGCGCCGTAGTCGAGCCCGACCACGCGGTCGAGCTCACCCGCGCGGGCGGTGACGATCATGATCGCGCCGTCGTAGCCCTGCTCACGCATGGTGCGGCACACCTCGAGGCCATCCATATCGGGCAGGCCGAGGTCGAGGATGACGACGTCCGCCCTGGTCACCGCGATGTCGTCGAGCGCCTTCTGGCCGGAGTCCAGCCACTGCACGTCGTAGCCCTCGCGCTCGAGAGTCCGCACGAGGGGGAAGGCGATGTCCTCCTCGTCCTCGACGATGACGACTCTCTGGGCCATAGCCGCATAGTAGGGGGCCGCACGCGTCGCCGGGGCAGCATCTGGCGCGACACCCTGCGCAACGCTCGCACCCCCTAGCCGGTGAACAGGTCCCCGTGCTCGTCGACCCGCCGGAGCACCTCGTCGAGACGGAACTGACCCAGCCCGTCCTCGTCCTCAGCACCCGCCTGGACCTCGTCCCAGCCCACTGGCGTGGCCACCCAGGGCCGCTCCCGGCCGCGCAGGGAGTATGGCGAGATCGTGGTCTTGGAGCCCGAGTTCTGCGACCAGTCGAGGAACACCTTGCCCGGGCGCTTGGCCTTGGTCATGGTCGCGGTGACCAGGGAGGCGTGCTCGGCCTGCAACGCTTCTGCGACGTCCTTGGCCAGCGCCGTCGACTCGTCCGAGGGCAGGCGCCGCGGGAGGTCGGCGTAGAGGTGGAGCCCCTTGCTGCCGCTGGTGACCGGCTTGGCGTCGAGTCCCCTCTGGGCGAGCGCGTCCCGGACCAGCAGCGCCACCTGGCAGCACTCGTGCAGCCCGGCCGGCTCGCCGGGGTCGAGGTCGATGACCAGCCGGTCGGCGTTGCGGGACCGGCCGTTGCGCCCGACCGTCCACTGGTGGACGTGCAGCTCGAGCGCGGCCAGGTTGACCAGCCAGGTGAGCGTCGCCAGGTCGTCGACGATGGGGAAGACCAGCATCCCGTCCTGCCTCGACGCGGTCCGGGAGCCGGTCGTCGGCACCTTGACCGTGTGCACCCAGGACGGGGTGCCGTTCGGGATGTTCTTCTCGAAGAAGCTCATGTCCTGGACCCCGTGCGGCCACCGGATCCGGGTCACCGCCCGGTCCGCGAGGTGCGGGAGCAGCACCGGCGCGATCCGCGCGTAGTAGTTGAGGACCTCCCCCTTGGTGGTCCCCGTGCGCGGGTAGAGCACCTTCTCGAGGTTGGAGAGCCTCAAGGTCCGACCCTCGACGTCGACCTGGATCTCGGTCTTCTCGGGCTTCTCGCGGGGCATCAGCTCTGCGTCTCCAGGTCGGCGGGGGTGAGGTCGCTCCGCACCCCGCGGTACGACGGCTGGCGGAGCCGGTCGTAACCAAGGCCGTGCGTCTCGACGTCGACCACGAGCACCGGCTCCAGCCAGAACGTGCCGCGGGCGTCCTCGCGCGGCACCTCATCGGCGAACGGGCTGGCGCCCCGCCCGAGCGGCGCCACCAGCGGCGTCAGCGACCGGCTCGCGGTCGCCCCGATCCCGCTGCCGACCCGGCCGCGGTAGAGCAGGCCCTCCTCGGTCATCTCGCCGACCAACAACGCGGCCAGCCGGTCCGAGGTGCCCTCCTGGGGGCGCCAGCCGCCGACGACGTAGGAGCGGCGGTGCCGGTGCGCGAACTTAAGCCAGCTCTTGGTCCGCTCCCCGAACGAGTAGCGCGAGGTCAGCCGCTTGCTGACGATCCCCTCCAGTCCCTGCTGGAGGGTCGCCTCGAACAGCATCGCGCCGTCGTCGTAGGCCGCGGGCACCTGCCAGGTCGAGTGCTCGAGCCCGAGGCCGCCCAGGATCTTGCGCCTCTCCTCCAACGGCATCGACGAGACGTCACGGCCGTCGAGGCGCATCACGTCGAAGACCATGTAGGTCGCCGGGAGCCGTTCGGCGAGCCGGGCCGCCCCGGGGGCGTTGCGGACGTGCATGCGGTCCTGGAGGACCCGGAAGTCCGGCAGACCCCGCTCGTTGAGCGCGATCACCTCGCCGTCGACCAGCAGGTCCCGCTCGCCGAGCGGGCTGCGGTTCAGCTCCGGCCACGCGACGGTCACCGGGTTCTCGTTGCGGCTCAGCAGCCGCGTCGTCCCGCCCTTGCCACCTGTGACCGTGTCCGCGAGCACCCGGACGCCGTCCCACTTCACCTCGTGCGACCAGCCCGCATCCGTCGGCACGTGCGTGCCTTTGGTCGCGAGCATCGGGAGCACGGACCTATCCTGCTGGAATGCGGGCTATCTGGAAGGGCGCGGTGTCGTTCGGGCTGGTCAGCGTGCCGGTCAAGCTGTACGCCGCCACCGAGTCGCACGACGTCTCGTTCCGTCAGGTCCACGCCAAGGACGGCGGCCGGATCAAGTACCAACGCGTCTGCTCGATCGACGGCGAGGAGATCGCCTACGCCGACATCGCCAAGGGCTACGAGACCGAGGACGGCGAGATGGTCATCCTCACCGACGAGGACCTGGAGGGACTCCCCTCCACCTCGTCGCGCGAGATCGCCGTCGAGAAGTTCGTGCCGGCCGATCAGATCGACCCGATGCTCCTCGAGAAGTGCTACTACCTCGAGCCCGAGAAGACCGGCGCCAAGCCCTACGGCCTGCTGCGCCAGGCCCTGCTCGACGCGGACCGGATGGCGGTGGTGACGGTGGCGCTGCGTCAGCGCACCAGCGTCGCGGTGCTCCGGGTCAAGGGCGACGTGATCGTGCTCCAGACGATGATGTGGCCCGACGAGGTCCGCGTCCCCGACTTCTCGGTCGAGGTCGGTGAGGTCAAGGACGCCGAGGTCAAGATGGCGCACATGCTGGTCGAGACCCTGGCCGGCGACTTCGACCCGAGCGAGTTCGAGGACGACTACGCCGGGGCGGTCGAGACCCTGGTCAAGACCAAGATCGAGGGCGGCGAGATCAAGCGCACGCCAACCTCGACCAAGTCCTCCGGCGAGGTGGTCGACCTGCTCGCGGCACTGCAGCGCTCGGTCGAGGCGGCCAAGACCGCGCGCGGTGAGGACAACGAGAGACCCGCGGCCAAGAAGTCGGTTGCCAAGAAGCCTCCCGCGACGAAGGCCGCGGCGAAGAAGGCTCCGGCCAAGAAGACGGCCGCGAAGAAGGCACCCGCCAAGAAGGCTGCGAAGAAGACGCCCGCGCGCAAGGCCAGCTGACTAGGTGAACCCGCGGGTGTCCTGCTTGAGCTGGGTGTCCGCGGCGAGCGCGGCGGCGAGCACGAGCGCACGCTGCGGGTCGCGCAGGGGCCGGTCGATCCGCACGACATAGCCGTCGGTCATCGGGAATGCAGTCGGGTCCAGGCCCTCCCACGTCTTCGAGATCCGCGCCACCGGCCGATTGCGCTCGTCCTCCACCCGGATATCCCAGCCGACCCAGGTCCGGGCCCGCACGTGGCCGCTGTTGACCCCGGTCGCGCTCTCCAGCGCGAACGTGGTCACGCCAGGCAGGTGCTGCTGGACCAGGCGGCCCATCTCGACCCCGGCGCCGTCGCGGACCGAGACGCTCGACTTCCGCGAAGTGCCGGACTTGGTGAAGGTCAGGCAGACCCGGCCGTCGACATCGACCACCTCGAGCCGCTTCAGGTCCTGCGCTGCCCGGTGCACCGCGCCCAGCTCACGGCCGTCGCGACCGAAGACGCGGTAGGGCGCGGTGGGCTCGGTCGCGTCGACGTGCTGCTCGACCACCAGCACCTCGGCGTTGAGGATCTCGGGACCCTCGGGGCCCTCGCCCTGGACGGCCTCGATCGGCTCGTCGAGCGAGTGCATCTCTCCGTCCTTGACGTACGGGGTCCACCGGGTGCCGTCGAAGAACCTGGCCTCGTGACGGTCGAACGGGTCCGGCCGCCAGCCCTCGCCGGAGGGCGAGGGGAGGCCGGGAGCGAACTCGGTCACCGATCGATCCTAAGGAAGGACCAGCCCTCCTCTCAGGACTTTGGGACAGATCCTCGGGCCGTGGCGCGTCTCCTCCTCATGGGTGATAGGGACGCAGCAGGCCCGTGCGCTCCCTGATCTCGCCGTCGGCGCCGAGCACGATCCGACCCAGCAGGTGGGTCTCCCCACCCAGCTCCGCGATCTTCTTCATGCCCCGCCGCGCCGTCTCCCACAGCCGGGAGCCGTCGCGCGCGTCCTTGACCGTCAGCTTGTAGTCCTTGACTGCGATCTCGATCCGGTCGTCAAAGAAGTCCAGCAGCGCATAGCTGGTCAGGCCGAACTGGAAGGCGCCCCCGTGCGCCAGCTGGACGATGCCGTCGCGGGTGGTCGCGGTGACAGCGTGGACCTCGCCGGCCAGATAGAGGTCGACGCCGAACTTCTTGAACGCCTTCCACAGATCGGACCGCCGGCCGCCTTCGTAGGTCAGCCCGGACGAGGCCTGCTTGCGCACCGGCCCCAGGATCGGCGTGTGGGCCTGGACGACGATCCAGGTGACCCCGTCCTGGTTGGCCTTGCGCAGCACCCGCTTGAGCCACGACATCTGCGGGCTGTCGAGGCGGATGCGCGCGGACCCCCGGGTGATGTCGAAGACGTCGAGCGAGACCACCTGGACGTTCGCCGCCGGGCGCCAGGCGTACGCCGTCGCCCGGTGCCGTCCCCGGGGGTGGTCGTCGAACCGCAGTGCCCCCGACCGGGTCCGGGTGAAGTGGTCGGCGAAGGCGTCGGCGAAGGTCGGTGCCAGCGCCCGCTTGGCGCGCGGCCAGTCGTTGTCGCCGTACTCGTGGTCGCCGATCGCCGGATAGACATCGAGTCCGCGCTCGGTGAACCTCTCGAGCCACTGGGGGTAGTAGGTGCGCGCCGCGCGGCGGAGCGCGGCCTCGCGCTGCGCGAGCGTCGCCACCGGACCGAAGTTGCCGGTGTGGTGCTCGTCCTGCCCCCAGCGCCCGTCGACGAGGTCGCCCGCCACGAGCACCGCATCGGGCTCCTGGGCGGCCCAGTCGTCGAGAACCCGGTCCAGCGCCCGGCCGTAGGACGCGTTGGTGCCGTTCTCGGAGCGCTCGGGGCTCCAGAAGCCCGGCCCGCGTCGCAGGTCGGCCACGTCGGCGTTGAGGAAGTCGGGACTGGAGAGCAGCCGCATCGGCGCGTCACCAGGCCCCGGAGTCTGGGCGCCACCCGCGACCGGGAGCGCGGCCGGGAGCGCGGCCCGGAGCGGGCCCGGGGTCGAGGCCGGGGCGTCGGTCTCGCCGCCCAACGCGGCGGGTGCCAGGACGGTGCCGAGGGCCAGCACGGCGACGAAGGCGAGGGCAAGGGCGCTCACGCGCAACCGAGAGAGATTCACGGAAGTAATAATGGTATCTCTATCGTTTTTGAAGGATCAGAAGGTCAGTCTGCGCATGTTGGCTCACGGATCGTACTCAGCCGGTCGGACTGCTCCTCGAGCACGTCCAGCACCACGGGCGGCTTGTGCCCCGCGAGCAGCCGTTGGGACTGCGGCGTCCTCCACACGCCCTCCAGGAACGAGGCGAAGGCCTCCGCTCCCACCGCGTCGTCGAACTCAAGGTCGATGGTGACCTGGCTGGGGTCGGAATGCGCTCTGCTGAGCCGGTAGGCGCGCACGCCGCCGGTGCGCCTGGCCAGGTCGAACTTGTCGAAGACCGACTTCCATGCGTCGTAGTCGTGGACTGTGTTCTCGATGCGGAGGGTGGTCATGACACCACGGTCGCCGCCCGACCGAGCCCCGGGGTATCCCACGTTCTGAGGGGTCCGCGACGAGGCGCCCGCGCCGTACGCTCGCGGCGTGAGCGATGCCGGGGCTGTCGCGGTCCTCGACCGCATCGAGCGGCTCTGCCGCGAGCCGCAGACGCCGCACGCACTGCGTGAGCGGACCCTCGAGGTGCTCCGGCGGACGGTGCCCTTTGATGCGCACATCTGGCTGCTGACCGACCCCGTGAGCGGAGTCGGTACGTCTCCGCACGCCCACCTCCCGATGCTCCCGTGGCCACAGCTGCCCGGTCTGATCGCCGACCGCTACCTGGGGACCTCCGCCTGGCAGGAGCGGCTCGCTGCCATGGGAGTCGTCGACGTCCTCGGCGTGGTGTGCGAGGACCGTTTCGGTTGCTGGGCGTGGCTCGAGCTCTGGCGCTGCGAGCGCCCGTTCTCCCCGGCCGACCGGGCATTGCTCGATGCGCTGCGCGAGTCGTTGACCGAGGGTCTGCGGCTCGCCCAGGCCCGCTCGTTCACCCAAGGCGCGGAGCGACTCGACCTGCCCGGGCCCGCTGTCGTCCTCCTCGGCGGGGGGCTCGAGGTGGTCAGCCTGACGGGCACCGCGGCAGCGGCGCTGCGCGAGTTGAACCCACCCGGTGAGGCTCCCGTGCCCGACGCCGTCCCGGCCGCGGCCATGAACGTCGGTGCGGCGCTGATGGCACAGGAGGCGGGTGTGCCGGTCCGCCCGGCGTGGTCGCGCGTCCACCTGGGCGGCGGTTGCTGGGTCACGCTGCGCGCCGCGCGGCTCACCGACGGCGGCATCGCGGTGACGATCGAGACGAGCACACCGGCCGAGCGACGGGAGGTCTTCGGCCTCGCCCACGGCCTCAGCCCACGGGAGCGGGAGGTGCTCGACGTCCTCGCCACCGGCGCGGACTCCCGCACGATCGCCCTGGAGCTCGTCCTCTCCGAGCACACGGTCAACGACCACGTCCGGGCGATGCTCGCCAAGACCGGGTCGGCTACCCGGCAGGTGCTGCTCTCCCGGATCGCAGGGTCCTGATCGCGGCACGGATCACGGCCGCGACTCTCAGGCGAGCAGTCCTCGGACGACCCGCAGCCCCACAGACACCCGCGCCAGGTCGGTGTCGTCGTCGGCGCAGATCTGGCCCAGCGTCTCGGCCGCCCGAGCGACCAGGATCGCTTCGGAGTCCTCCCACTGCGCGATCCGCGCAGGCGCCGACTCGTCGGGCGACGTGGTCCGCAGCACCTGGGCGGTGAGCTGGGCGTGCACGCCGTTGAGGTCGTCGCGCAGCGCCGCCCGAGCCATGGTCTGCCACTTGTCAGCCCGCGGCAGGGCGACGATGCGCTGCAGGAGGACGGGAACGCCGAGGCGCTCGCCGAGCGCGAAGTGCACGCGCGCCACGTCCGCGGGCTGCAGGCCCTCGCGCTGGGCCGTCTCGACGATCCCGAGCAGCGTGTAGGCCGTCGGGAGCACGGCGACCACCGAGGCGAGCTCCTCGGGAGCGCCGCGGGTGATCAGCTGTTCGTGACGCTCCTGGTACGCCGTGAGCTCGCGGCCGGTCATCAGGTCGGGCAGCTGCGCCATCGTGGCCTGCACCGGTCCGGCGAACTCGTCGACGGTCGCCCGGCTGTCGAGTGGAGGACGTCGGTTGGTGACCAGCCAGCGCGAGGCTCGCTCGACCAGGGTGCGCATCTCGATCCGCATCGAGGTCTGCAGCTTGGCCTCGAGCTTGTTGTCGTAGGACTTCAGCTCGTCGCGCAGCGACAGCGACCCGAAGATCTCGCGGGCCACGAAGTTGGCCCGGGTCAGCTCGGCCACGTCGGCACCGGTCTCGCCGGCCAAGCGCGGCCAGAAGGTCATGCCGGCGCCGTTGACCAGGTCGTTGACGACCTGGGTCACGATGATCTCGCGCCGCAGCGGGTGGGCGTCGACCTGTGCCCCGAAGTCGAGGCTGCCGGTTCCCTCGCGGATCTGCTGGGGGAAGTAGGCACGCAGGTCGAGCTGGAGGTACGGGTCGTCGGGCAGGTCGTCGGCGAGCAGCTCCTTGGCCAGCACGATCTTGGTCCAGGCCATGAGCACGGACAGCTCCGGCGCAGACAGCCCCTCGCCCCGCTCCAGCAGGCGGCGTACCTGGCGTGAGGACGGGAGGCCCTCGACCTCACGGTTCAGGACGCCCTCGCGTTCGAGCCGACGCATGAAGTCCTCGTGCACGTGCAGCAGCGACGGAGCGTGTGCGATCGCGTTGGCCAGCGCGAGGTTCTGCTCGTAGTTGTCGCGGAGCACCAGCTCTCCGACCTCGTCGGCCATCTCGGCGAGGAGCAGGTTGCGCTGCTTCTCGGTGAGGTCGCCGTCCTTGACGACGCGGTCGAGCAGGATCTTGATGTTGACCTCGTGGTCGGAGGTGTCGACGCCCGCGGAGTTGTCGATGAAGTCGGTGTTGATCCGACCGCCGCGCAGCGCGTACTCGATCCGACCTTCCTGGGTCAGGCCCAGGTTGCCACCCTCGCCGACGCAGGCGGCGCGCACGTCGCGGCCGTCGACCCGGATCGCGTCGTTCGCCTTGTCGCCCGCCTCGGCGTGCGACTCGCCACGGCCCTTGACGTAGGTGCCGATACCGCCGTTCCAGAGCAGGTCGACCGGCGCCTGGAGGATCGCCTTCATCAGCTGCGCGGGCGTGGCCGTCTCACCGATCTCACCGGTCAGCCCGAGCGCCCCCCGCATCTCGGCCGAGACCGGGATCGACTTCAGCGATCGCGAGAAGACCCCGCCGCCGGCGGAGATCAGAGCCTTGTCGTAGTCCTGCCAGCTCGAGCGCGGCAGGTCAAAGAGGCGCTGGCGCTCGGCGTACGACTCGGCGGCATCCGGGGTCGGGTCGATGAACAGGTCGCGGTGGTCGAAGGCGGCGACCAGCCGGGTGGCGCGAGAGCAGAGCAGTCCGTTGCCGAACACATCGCCCGACATGTCGCCGATGCCCACACACGTGAACTCCTCGGTCTGGCAGTCGATGCCGCGCTCTCGGAAGTGCCGCTGCACCGAGACCCACGCCCCGCGGGCGGTGATGCCCATGGCCTTGTGGTCGTAGCCGACCGAGCCACCGCTGGCGAACGCGTCGCCGAGCCAGAAGCCGTAGCCCAGCGCGACCTCGTTGGCGATGTCGGAGAACGTCGCAGTGCCCTTGTCGGCCGCCACCACCAGGTAGGTGTCGTCGCCGTCGTGCCGCACGACATCCGAGGGCGTGACGGTCTCGCCGTCGACCAGGTTGTCGGTGATGTCGAGCAGCCCGGAGATGAAGGTCCGGTAGCAGGCCTGGCCCTCGGCGAGCCACGCGTCACGGTTGCTGGAGTCGGGCAGCTGCTTGCAGAAGAAGGCGCCCTTCGCGCCCACGGGCACGATCACGGTGTTCTTCACCATCTGCGCCTTGACCAGGCCGAGCACCTCGGTCCGGAAGTCGTCTCGCCGGTCCGACCAGCGCAGTCCGCCGCGCGCCACCGGCCCGAACCGCAGGTGTGAGCCCTCGACCCGCGGCGAGTAGACGAAGATCTCGAACTGCGGCCGCGGCTGCGGCAGGTCCGGGATGCCGGACGGTTCCAGCTTGAGGGAGAGGTAGCCGCGCGACCGGGTCGGATCGGCATGACTTGCGCGGTAGTAGTTGGTCCGCAGGGTCGCCTTGATGTGGGTGAGGTACGACCGAAGGATCCGGTCGTGGTCGAGGCTCGCCACGTCGTCGAGCGCCCGCCCGATCGACGCCTCGATCCGCTGCTCCTCGGCGTTGGCCTCCGCGTCGCCCTTGGCCCTGGACCTCGGGTCGAAGCGCGCCTCGAACAGCTGCACCAACAGCCGGGTGATGTCGACGTTGATGCGGAGCGCGTCCTCGATGTAGTCCTGCGCGAAGGGGCTGTTGCCCTGCCGCATGTACTTCGCGTATGCGCGCAGCACTGTCGCCTGGCGCCAGGTGAGCCCCGCGCCGAGGACCAGCCCGTTGAAGCCGTCGACCTCGTTCTGGTTGTCCCACATGGCGCGCAGCGCGTCCTGGAACAGCTCGCGACTCCCGGCCGGCAGGCTCTCGCCGTAGCGCAGCCCGAACTCGTAGATGATGGAAGAGCGCTCGAGGCCCTCGAGCTCGTAGGGACGCTCGTCGACGACCTCGACGCCCATCGACGACAGGGCTGGCAGGACCGCGGACAGCGAGAGCGGAGGACCGATCCGGTAGACCTTGAGGCGCGCCTCGCCGCGGCCCGCGTCGAGCTTCTCATAGAGCGAGAGGCCCACCCCGTCGTCGCCCTGGATCGACTCGAGCCGGCCGAGGTCGACCGCCGCGGTGCGCGCGGTGAAGTCCTCCTTGTAGCCCTCGGGGAACGAGTCGACGTAGCGCCGACCGAGGATCGTGCCGACCTCCTCGCCGTACTCGGCGATGACCGCGGTCTGGAAGTCGTCGCGCCACGACCGCGACGCCTCGGTCAGTCTTCGCTCGAGATCGGCGGTGTCGACCTCCGGGAGGTCGTTGCCCTTGGTCAGGTGCACGACGAAGTGCACCCGCGCCGTGGTCGACTCGTTGATCCGGACGGTGAACTCGCTCGACTCACCGTCCAGCCGCTCCTGGAGGATCCGCTGGAAGCGCTCGCGGACGGCGGTGTTGTAGCGGTCGCGGGGCAGGTAGATGATCACCGAGACGTAGCGGCCGTAGGTGTCGCGCCGGATCAGCATCCGCACGGCACGGCGCTCGCCCGCAGCCATGGCAGCCTCGGCCATCGGCGCCAGCTCGTCGACGGGTGTGTGGAACAGCTCGTCGCGCGGGTAGGTCTCGAGCGTGTCCATCAGCGCCTTGCCGGCGTGGCTACGCGGGTCGAACCCGCTGCGCTTGAGCACGTCGGCCGCCTTCTCGCGGATCAGTGGGATCCGCTTGAGCGACTCCGTGTAGGCCGCGCTCGAGAACAGGCCGAGGAAGCGGCGCTCGCCGTCGACGTCTCCGTTGGCGTCGAACGTCTTGACGCCGACGTAGTCGAGGTACGCCGGGCGATGGACGGTCGCCCGCGAGTTGGCCTTGGCGAGGACGAGCAGCGTCCTCTCCCGGGCCTTGGCCTTGGCAGCCTCCGGCAGGCGTCCGAACGACGACGACGTCTCCTGGTCTGCGCGCAGGATGCCGAGGCCCGTTCCCGGCGTCGCGACGAGGTACTCGTCGTCACCTCGCTGCTCGAGCTTGTACTCCTTGAAGCCCAGGAACGTGAAGTGCTGGTCGCCGAGCCACTGGAGCAGCTCGCAGGCCTGCCGGACCTCATCGGGGTCCAGCGGCGGCGGGTCGGATCGGAGCCCGGTGACGATCTCGTCGACCTCGGCGTGCATCTTCTGCCAGTCCTCGACGGCCTCGCGAACGTCGCGGAGCACGCGTTGGATGTCCTCGACGATCCGCGCCGGGTCGTCGCCGTCGGGGACTCGGTCGACCTCGACGTGCATCCAGGACTCGCGGACCGCCTCGCCGTCGGGATCCAACGCGCCGTCCGGGACGAGTGAGATCGACTGGAGCTCGCCGGTGATGTCGCGGACGACGTCGAAGCTGGGGTGGATCACCAAGTGCACGTCGCGCAGCTGCCGGGACAGCTCCATGGTCAACGAGTCGACGAGGAACGGCATGTCGTCGACGACGACCTCCACGACGGTGTGCCCGCCGGCGGCCCAGTCACTGTCGCTCAGGGTCGGGGTGAAGACCCGCACCTTGGCCGTGCCCTGGGGACGATTGGCGGCCAGCTTGTACTGCGACGCGAACGCACCGTAGATGTCCACGTCTGTGCGCTCGGCGAGGTCCTCGACGGCGACGTGACGGTAGTAGGCGCGCAGCAGGTCCCCCACCTGGTTGTGGGGCGGGCCACCGCTCCCCTTGCCGGACCGGGCCAGCATGATGGCCTTGTCCACCAGCTCGGACTTGTCCGCGTCGTGCGTCGTCGTTGACACGGTTCACACGCTAGTACGGTTCAGAGCTCTGAGCGCAGGTCCCACAGCAGCGGGTAGTACCGCATCGCGAGGCGCGAGCGAAGGTACGGCGCGCCACTGGACCCGCCCGTCCCGGACTTGCCGCCGATCATCCGCTCGACCATCGTCACGTGTCGGGCCCGCCACTGGGCGGCCAGCTCGTCGTGCTGGAGCAGCGCCTCTGCGACCCCCCACACCGCGGCGTACTGCGACCGGTCGTGCGCGACCTGGCGCATCGAGGCCAGCACCTCCGGGTCGGTGTCGCACGGCAGGTCGTGCGCGCGGAGCACGTCGAGGAACGCGTCCCACAGGGACGGATCGGCCAGCCGGCTCTCGAGGTGCTGCTTCTCGGCCTCGGTCAGTCCGCGGAACCGCTCGACGTAGGACGGGTCCTTGGCGCCCGAGAGGAACTCGAGCTCGCGGAACTGCACCGACTGGAAGCCGCTGGCCGGCGCCAGTCGCTGCCGAAACTCCAGGAAGTCCTGCGGGGTCATCGTCTCCAGCACGTCGACCTGGTGGACCAGGACCCGCTCGATCACCTGCATCCGCTGCAGCAGGTGCTGTGCCCACCAGAGCTCGCCGCGGCTCATCGCGTCCCGGGCAGAGATCGCCTCGTGGAGCAGCTGCTTGAACCAGAGCTCATAGACCTGGTGGATCGTGATGAACAGCAGCTCGTCGTGGGCCGGCGGGTCCGACTCGAGGTGCTGGCAGTCGAGCAGCGTCGGCAGCCGGAGGTAGCTGCCGTAGGTCAGCTGTGCGCCCTGCTCCCCGAAGGAGACGAACTGCTCGTCACTCATGTGTGCAACCTAGGGGACGGCGAGGCACCTTCGTCGCTTGCCGACCCTTCGCCGGCGACCTGTGCCAACCTGCCCGGGTGACGACGTCCGCCGGCGAGCTGGTGGCATCCCTCTCGCCCGGCATGCGGATGAAGGACCTCTTCGACACCGCCAAGGCCGCCACCGCCATCTCGGACGACGAGCTCGAGAAGGTGTTCGCCGAGGAGTCCTACGAGGCGCGGATGGCGGCGTTCTGCATCCTCGACTTCAAGGCACGCCGCCGCCTCGGTGACCTGACGCTCCGCGACACCTACCTGCGCCACCACGACCGGATCGACGCCTGGGACTTCGTCGACCGGGCGGCACCCGGGTCATCGGGTCGACGCTGACGGGCGGGCCCTACGACCTGCTGCACGACCTCGCGGCCTCCCCGGACCCGCTGCGGCGGCGGACGGCCATGACGGCTCCGTTGTGGTTCGTGAAGTACAGCGACGACGCGGACGTGGAGGCCGGCTTCGAGGTCGCCGAGATCCTGCATGCAGATCCGGACCCCGTGGTCCACAAGCCGGTCGGGATCTACCTCGCCTACGGTGGCGAGCGACTGCCCAATCGCTTCGACCGGTTCATGGCTGCGCATGGCGACGCGATGCCGAGGCCGGCGTACCGCATCGCGGTCCGCAAGCGCGCCCCCCGCATGCCATAGTCGCGCCATGAAGTTCCGAGAAGGCCGCCAAGACTCATGAGCACCCAGTTGACGGTGGACCTCACCTACGAGGCCTCGCAGGCGGACGTCGACTCCATGCTCATGGACACCGCGTTCCGCGAGCAGGTGTGTGACGCGCAGCGCGCGGTCCGCAGGACCGTCACGATCACCGAGGAGGACGCCGGTGTCGTGGTGCTCATTGACCAGCTGCAGGCCGCGGAAGGCATCCCCGGGTTCGCCAAGAAGTTCGTCGGCGACGAGATCAACCTCGTGCAGACGGAGTCCTGGTACGACGCGGAGAACGCGCGGGTCGAGGTCGTGATCCCCGGCAAGCCGGTCCAGATGGCCGGCACCGTCAACCTCTCGGAGTCGGACGGCGTGACCACCCAGCACGTCGAGATGACGATCAAGGTCAACATCCCGCTCGTGGGAGGCAAGATCGAGAGCCTCGTCGCCGACCTGCTGCGCAGCGCGCTCAAGGCCGAGAGCGTCGTCGGGCGGACCTACCTGTCGGGCTGACCGGGATCGGGGTCGGCGTCGGCCCGCTGGTCGGCACGGCGACGCCACCACAGGACGCCGCCGAGCACCACGAACGGCCCGAACGCGAGCACCAGGATGAGCAGCTGCTCCACCGGGTGCAGCGCACTCATGTGCAGGGGGACTGTCCCGCTCATCCCATGTACGGGTAGCTGTAGTCGGTCGGCGGGACCAGCGTCTCCTTGATCGAGCGCGGCGAGGTCCAGCGCAGCAGGTTGATCGCAGCGCCGGCCTTGTCGTTGGTGCCGCTGGCCCGACCGCCGCCGAACGGCTGCTGGCCGACGACCGCACCGGTCGGCTTGTCGTTGACATAGAAGTTGCCCGCGGCGAACCGGAGCTCCTCGCTCGCCCACTGGATCGCATACCGGTCCCGGGCGATGACCGCTCCGGTGAGCGCGTACGGAGCAATCCCCTCGAGCTGGCGGGTGACCTTCTCGAACTGGTCGTCGGGATAGACGTGCACCACGAGGATCGGGCCGAAGTACTCGGTCGTGAACATCGCATCGGCCGGGTCGGTCGACACCACCACCGTGGGACGCACGAAGTAGCCGACCTTGTCGTCGGTCTGACCACCCACGACGACGTCCAGCCCGGCCTGACGCTTGGCCCGAGCGATGGCCGCCTTGTGCTTGGCGAACGCACGGGCGTCGATGACCGCGCCCATGAAGTTCGAGAAGTCGGTGACGTCGCCCATCCGGATGGCGTCGACCTCCTCGAGGAACGACGACTTGAGCTTGTCCCACACGGACTTGGCGACATAGGCCCGGGACGCGGCCGAGCACTTCTGCCCCTGGAACTCGAAGGCGCCACGGATCAGCGCGGTGCGAACGACCTCGGGGTCTGCCGAGGGATGGGCGAGCACGAAGTCCTTGCCACCGGTCTCGCCGACGATGCGTGGGTAGGAGCGGTACGACGCGATGTTGTCGCCGACGGTGCGCCACAGGTGCTGGAAGGTCGGCGTTGAGCCGGTGAAGTGGATGCCCGCCAGGTCCGGGTGCGCCAGCGTCACCTCGGAGACCGCGATGCCGTCGCCGGGCAGCATGTTGATGACGCCCGGCGGCAGGCCGGCCTCCTCGAGCAGCTCCATGGTCAGCGAGGCCGCGAGCTGCTGGGTGGGCGACGGCTTCCAGACGACGGTGTTGCCCATCAGCGCCGGGGCGGTCGGCAGGTTGCCGGCGATCGCGGTGAAGTTGAACGGCGTGATCGCATAGACGAAGCCCTCGAGGGGCCGGTGGTCGGTGCGGTTCCAGATGCCCGGACTGTTGGCGATCGGCTGGTCGGTGAGGATCTGCTTGGCGTAGTGGACGTTGAAGCGCCAGAAGTCGATGAGCTCGCAAGCGCTGTCGATCTCGGCCTGGAACGCCGTCTTGGACTGGCCGAGCATCGTCGCGGCGTTGATCCGCTGTCGCCACGGACCGGCCAGGAGGTCGGCGGCCTTCAGCAGGACCGCACAGCGCTCGTCCATCGGCAGGTTGCGCCAGTCGTGGGCGGCTCCCGCGGCCGCCTTCACCGCGGCCTGTGCGTCCGCCCGGGTCGAGCCCTTGGCCACGCCGAGCACGTGCTGGTGATCGTGCGGCTGGACGACGTCGAACTCGGGACCGCCTCCGGACTTCCAGCGGCCGCCGACGTATCCGCGCAGGGTCATGGGGCGGCGCTCGAGCCTCTCGATCTCGACACGCAGCGCCTCCCGTTCGTGGCTGCCGGGCGCGTAGGTCAGGTTCGGCTCGTTGGCGGGAGCCGGGGGGAACGAGATGGCGTCCATGCAGCGACTCTAGGCCGTCAGGAACGCGTGGCCTTCCTCGTGGGCCCAGGCTTCCGCCGGCCCCTCGGGGCGCGCGGTCGGCTGTCGGAGATGGTGTCGAGCAGCTCGTCCAACGCCTCGCGGATGCACTGACCGAGGGTGTCTGCATCCGGCACCAGATCGCGGTCAGCGGTGATGCCATGGAACACCCGACCGTCGTACGACGTGACGCCGATGGCCAGGGCATGTCCGGGCAGCAGCGGCGGGACCGGGTAGGTCCCGACCATCCGGGCCCCCGCGGCATACAACGGCGACTGCGGTCCGGGCACGTTGGTGATCGCGATCTGGAATCCGCGACGCTGCTCGAAGGCGGCGACCCGCGAGCCGATCGCATGGAACGTCGCCGGCGCGAACCCGGCGATCCCCGCGAGTCGGTTGGCGGCGACCGCACGCCCGGTCTCCTTGTGCGACTGGAACGCGTAGGAGACCTGGTGCAGCCGGACGACCGGGCTGGCCTCCCCGATCGGCAGGTCGACGAAGTGCGGCGCGACCTGGGTGCCGAGCGAGGTCGCCTCGAGCTCGCGGTCGATGACCGACATCGGGACGATCGCGTGGATCTTGCGCAGCCCGCCCATGGACTCCGCGCGGGTCATCAGCCAGGTGCGGAGTCCGCCGGTGACCGCCGCGAGCACGACGTCGTTGACCGTGCCACCGTGGTGGTCGCGGATGCGGCGATAGTCGGCGAGGTCGGTGGTGACGGTGACGACGCGGCGCTGCTGCGAGAGCCGGCCGGAGAGCGGCGACTCGCGCTCCGGGCGACGACCGGTGAGCGCGTTGGCCACCCGCGTCACCTCCGAGACCGCGTTCTCCGCGGAGCGCCGAGCGGTGTCGGCGGTGCCGCGCAGGCTCTCCGCGGCCACCCGGGGCTCGGTGAGCGTCTCCATGAGCGCCGCCGCGAACAGTGACGCGGACGATGGCGGGCGACGCGGGTACCACTCGTCGAGGGAGTAGGTGCCGATGGTGGGATCTCCGGCACGGTCGAGCAGCACCTGGCCCAGGTCGACGGTGTCCACGCCGTCGACCAGCGCCTGGTGGGTCTTGTAGAGAAGCGCTACCTGACCCTCAGCGAGACCCTCGACGAAGTAGACCTCCCAGAGCGGACGGTTGCGGTCCAGGGGCCGGGACACGATGCGACCGACGAGCTCACGCAGCTGGTCGGGCGAGCCGGGGCGCGGCAGCGCGGAGCGGCGTACGTGGTAGCCGAGGTCGAAGGCCTCGTCGTCCACCCAGACGGGGTTGGCCAGGCGACCCGGGATCTGCTGGATCCGCTGGCGGTAGCGCGGCACGAACGCGATCCGGTCGAGGATCAGCGAGAACAGCCGGTCGTAGTCGAAGCCCGAGTCCTCGGGGTCGAAGACCTCGACGGTGGCGTTGTGTCGGGGCGCGCTGGCCGACTCCTCGACGAGGAAGGCGAGGTCGCGCTGGCGCAACCGCTGCGACATCCTGCCTCCTCCGCCCGTCTCACCCGCGATCGTCCGCGGTCATGCCGGCCCCCGGGGCCGAGGGCTTGGTCCGACGTGCGATTCTGACAGAGTTGTGCCGACCGCCTGGCATTCAAGTCATCCATGTCACACAGGCGGTCCTCCCGGAAGAGGAACCTCCAGATGCGTCGACTGCTGCCTGCCGCGGCGGCCGCTCTCACCGTCTTGGTGACGCTCACGTCGTGCGGCGACGAGGAACCCCCGCCCGCCAGCCCGGACGGGGAGCCGTTGACTATCGAGATCACCTTCGACGGCGACACGGTCACGCCCAACGGTGAGCGGGTCCAGGTCGACGTCGGGCAGTCGATCGAACTCGTCGTCATCGCCGACGAGGGCGGCGAGCTGCACGTCCACTCCAAGCCCGAGCAGGAGCTCGAGTACGGCGAGGGCACGACCAGCTTGCCGCTCACCATCGACAAGCCGGGGATCGTCGACGTCGAGTCACACGACCTCGAGGTCGTCGTGGTGCAGCTCGAGGTCACCTAGACCCTTGAACGACATCCTGGCTCACGGGGTCGGCGGCTCCAAGGACCTGCCCATCCCCACCGAGCTCGCCGTCGCCGGCGCAGTCGCGGCCCTCACGATCAGCTTCACGGTCCTCGCCGTGGCCTGGCGGTCCCCGCGCTACGACGCGGCGACCAGCGGTCGTCCCGCACCGGCCTGGATCATCCGCCTCGTGGACGCGCCGGCGTTCGGTGTCGTGGCCCGCGCCGTCGGCTTCGCGATCTTCGCCTTCTCCGCGATGGCCGCCGTCCTCGGCCAGGATCGGCTGACCAACCCGATCTTCGGCATCTTCTATGTCTGGTGGTGGGTCGGTCTGGTCCCACTCTCCCTCCTGTTCGGTCCGGTCTACAAGGCGATCAGCCCGGTCCGGACGATCAATGCGGCGTTCGCCAGGATCTCCGGCACCGACCCGGCGAAGGGCCTGTTCACCTATCCCGAGCGCCTCGGCTACTGGCCCGCGGCGATCGGTCTGCTGGCCTTCGTCTGGCTGGAGCTCGTCTACCCGTTCTCGACCGAGCTCGGTCCGGTCCGGCTGTGGAGCGCGGCCTACGTCGCCGCGATGCTGATCGGTGGGGCACTGTTCGGCAGCGCGTTCTACGGCCAGGCCGACCCGTTCGAGGTCTACTCCTCACTGGTCGGCAAGCTCTCGGTGTGGGGCAGGCGGGACCCCGAGGGTCACAACACCCTGGTGGTTCGCAGCCCGCTGGCCAACCTCGACACGGTCGAGGTGCGTCCCGGCCTGGTCGGGGTCGCAGCGGTGCTCTTCGGCAGCACCGCGTTCGACTCCTTCAAGGACTCCTCGGTCTGGATCAGGTTCGTCCAGAACAACGAGACGATCTCGAGCAGCCGGACGATGGTCGATCTCGCCAACAACCTGGCGCTGCTGTCGTTCTGCGCCGGCGTCGGGTTGATCTTCGCGCTCGGCACGATGCTCACGACGGTGGGCCCCGAGACCCGCCGCAGGGACCTGCCCAACCAGTTCGGCCACTCGATCGTGCCGATCATCGTCGGCTACATCGTCGCGCACTACCTGACCTACCTCGTCGAGTACGGGCAGCAGACCTTCATCCAGATCAGCGACCCGTTGAGCAACGGCAGCGACTGGTTCGGCACGGCCGACTGGAAGCCGAACTACTGGTTCACCTACCACCCCACCCTGCTGGCGACCATCAAGGTGTTGGCCGTGATCGTGGGGCACGTGGTCGGTGTCATCGCCGCGCACGAGCGAGCGATCGGCCTGCTTCCGAAGAAGCACCAGCTCACCGGTCAGCTTCCGCTGCTGGTGGCGATGATCGCCTTCACTGTGGGCGGGTTGTTGCTCCTCTTCTCCGCCTGACCCAGCCGCGTCCGCTCGTCACCGAAGCCGGCGCGATCGCGTCGGCGACCTCGCTCAGAGCGCGGACGAGCGCCGAGTCCGGGGCCGACTCGGTGAGGGTGCGTCCGGTGACCAGGGCGCGGTCGACGACGTCACGGTCGTCGGGCAGGAAGTGCAGGCCTACGGGCCTGGCGAAGCCCGACACCATCGAGGCCACGTCGCGCTCGCTCCATCCGAGCGTCGGCCGGATCCGGTTGACCACCAACCGCACCGGGACCGGGCCAGCAGCCTCGCGCAGGTCGACCAGCCCGCGGGCCAGCCGGGAGAGCCCGACGGGGTCGGCCGTCCCGACGACGACCACTTCGTCGGCAGCCTCCAAGGCGTCGATCGTCATCCGGTTGCGTCCGGGTCTGGACCCGTAGTCGTGGACGGGGTCCTCCTCCAGGCTGAACCCGGTGTCGACCAGGACGTGCCCTCGGGGTCGGGCCACCTCGAGGACCGCCTCGACGGTGCCCGAGCGGACCTCTGTCCAGCGGTCCGGGCGTGGGAGACCGGTGACCACGTCGAGGCGCTCGTCGAGGCGGCGCAGGACGCCGTCGAACCCCTCCTCCAACGTGCCGGCCCCCGCCAGCCTGGTGGCCGCGAGCAGACCGGACACCTCGTCGAGGATGCCCAACACCTGGGCCACGCTGCCGCCGTAGGGGTCGGCATCCACCAGGACGGTGCGCCCGCGGGTCGCCAGCACTGCGGCCAGACCGGTCGCAACCGTGGTGCGACCCGGAGCTCCCGACGGTCCCCAGACGGCGATGACCCGACCGCCCTGGCCACTCGGGGCGACGATCTCCGCGTGGCTCGGCGGGGCTTCGCGTGGAGGTGGCGCCGGTCCACGGCGTACGGCGTCGACGAGGCCGTCCACGTCGTCCTCCGCCACCACGGTGTGTGAGCCGATCCGTGCCCCACGCGCCCGGCCCGCCTCGAGTGCCGCACCCGCAGGAGCGACGGCGACAGGTCGGACACCGTGCCTGCGCAGGTGGTCGACCGCGGAGAGGTCGAAGCCAGGTGCGTCGAGGCCGATCACCGCGACGTCGGCCTGGCCAGCAGCAGCGGTCGCCAGCAGGTCGTCCACGTCGACGCAGCGCTTGAGCACATGGACGTCCGGCCGCCCCCCGAGCGCGGCGAGCGCTTCGGACTCCCAGGACGCTCCGGCGGCGACCACCAGCACGACCACCATGGTCAGCGCCGACGAACGACGGTGAGGACAGCGGTGTCATAGGCGCCGAGCAGCGCGAAGAACGGCGCGGCCTCGTCGTCGGGCACCGCCAGGACGAGCTGACGGCGGCCCGAGGTGCCGAACGAGTCGGAGAGCCGCGGTGCGTCGACCACGATGACTCCGGCCAGCGCCGGGCCCTGCGTGGGTGGTGGCGCACTGGCGCCGTCGGGGTCCGGGGCCGCCACGACATAGACGTCGACGACCACCCCTGCCTCGACCGAAGGCGGGACCTGCTCGGGTTCCACCGCAATCGGCACCTCGACCACGTCGCTGTCGCCGGCGGAGCCGACTGCGGCCCGCGGCAGGAGCTCACCAGCAGCGAGGCCACGGGCCAGCCGCAGGTCGTCGGGCAGCCGGTCATCGACGCTGAAGTAGCGGGCGAGGGTGTCCTCGTCGTCGAAGCGCACCCGGGCGGCGACGAGGTCACCTTCGTCCAGCCGTGCTCCGGCGCCGAGATCGGTGGCGGCGGTCCACACCTGCACGGTGTCGTCGGCCGCGGCCAGGAGCCGGGCACCGGCCACCACCGAGGAGGCGACGATGACGACACCGATCCACAGTCGCGGGTCGCGCCACCCCGGCCGTCGGACCCGCTGAGCCGACGTCACCCCAGAGGCCGTCGAGCCCGTGACGTCCCCGAGAACGCTGGCCACGACGTCATCCTGCCGCGCGCCGGCGCTCACGTCACCTGCCTGTCCACAAGGGCTGGGGTGGGAGCGCACCCGCCGTCGCCGCCGGTGACACGATGGCGCGCATGGCAGACCAGCCGCGCTTCCTGCTCCTCACCGATGTCGCCGAGATACTCAACACCTCGGTGGCCCAGGTCTATGCACTGGTCCGTCGCAAGGAGCTGCTGGCGATGAAGATCGGCGGCCGCGGGCAGTGGCGGGTCCAGGCCTCCGACCTCGAGGACTACATCACGAGGATGTACGACCAGGCCGACAGGTTCATCGACGAACACCCCTTCACCGGCAAGGTCGACGAGGAGGCCGAGCTCTAGTGTCCCGACGTCTGGGTCAGCCGACCTCGGAGTCGAGGGTGACCTCGAAGATCTGCTCGTCGTCGCCCCTCGCCACCGTGAACGCCAGCGTCTCGCCGGGCTGGTGGGTGCGGATCGCCACGATCAGCGAGATGCCATCGGTGACCCGCTCGCCCTCCAGCGCCACGACCAGGTCGCCCTCGGCGAGTCCGGCCTCCTCGGCCGGCTGCCCCGCGACCACCGAGTCGATCAGTGCACCGCTGCCCCCGTCGCCGCCGGTCTGCACCTGGGCGCCGATGACGGGATAGCGCGCTTCGCCGGTCCTGAGGATCTGGTCGGCGGTCACCTTGACCTGCTCGATCGGGATCGCGAAGCCGACCCCGATGTTGCCGGCCTCGCCGCCGATGCCGCCACCGGCCGTCGCGATGGCGGAGTTCACCCCGACCACCTGACCGAGGAGGTTGACCAGCGGGCCGCCGGAGTTGCCGGGGTTGATCGCGGCGTCGGTCTGCACGGCGTTGATGTAGGACGAGGCGTCACCGTTGCCGGTGGTCACCGGCCGGTTCAGGGCACTGACGATGCCGGCGGTGACTGTCGAGCTCAGTCCGAGCGGGGATCCCAGGGCGACCACGCCCTCACCGATGCGCAGCGCCCTGGAGGCACCGAGCGAAGCCGGCCGCAGCCCGTCCGCGTCCGGCGCGAACAGCACCGCAAGGTCATAGACCGGGCTGCGTCCGACGACCGTGGCCTCGTAGCGGTTGCCGTCCTGGTCGACGATCTCGATCGGACCGTCGTCCTCGACTGCCTGCTCGACGACATGGTTGTTGGTGATGACGTGGCCCAGGTTGTCCAGGACGAACCCGGAGCCTGTGGCGCCCCCCTCCTCCCCGTCGTACTCGGCGGAGATCTGAACGGTGCTGGGCAGGAGTTCCGCAGCGACGTTGGCGACGGTGCCGTCACTGGCCTCGAGTGGTGGGACCGAGACGGTCTCGGCCTCGGCGAGTCCCCCGGCGACCTGACCCGTGGATTCGGCGGCGCCCTCGGTGCTGTCATAGATCGCACTGCCTGCGATGCCGCCCACGAGCCCCAGGACGAGCGCGAGCGAGGCGACGGCCGGCCAGGACCAGCCGCCCCCCGGGCCGCGAGGTCCACTCCGGTCCGGCGTCAGCTGGGTGGGCAGGATCTCGGTGAGCGGCGGCGTCCAGTTCGGCCGCGGACCCATCGGTGCCGGCGGGACCAGACCGGTCAGCGGCATCGTGGGCTCCGGATCGTGCGGATCGTGCGTCACCACGCCATTGTGACCGGAAGCCGGTTGCGCGAAACGCTCAGGGAGCCGGGATCCGGCGGCTGGGGCCGACCGTCGCCGGTGAGCTGGGGTTGCTGACGTTCGTGGCCGGGGCGCGGCGATCCGGGTTGGGCACGTCGGCGGGCGCGGTGCCCAGCACCAGCACGCCCATCACCGCAGCGCCCGCGGCACCGCTGCCCAGGGCCACGAGACCGGCGCGACGGTACCGGTGCTCGCGGGTGCCCGCGACGAGGAACGCCTCGCCCGGCGTGAGACCGGGAGGCGGTTGGAGAAGGGAGCCGCGCAGGTGGCCGGGCACGTCGGCGGACGAGCCCCACGACAGGCCGGCCAGCCGGGTCTTGACCCAGCCCTCGTGTTCGACCAGGTCGCGACAGAGGTGGCAGGCGTGCACGTGGTCCCAGGCGCGCTCCTCGTCCTCGACGGCCAGCTGGCCGTCGAGGAGTGCGCTCACCCGGTTGCCCAGGTGACCGCTGACCCAGGTCATGTTCGGCCCTGCGCAGGGATGGGACCGGTCTGCGGGCCCGAGTAGCGAGAGCGGCCCTCGACCGGGGCGCGGTGCGCGAGGGCGGTGCGCAGCTGGGCACGACCACGGTGGATGCGGGAGCGGACGGTACCGAGCTTGGCCCCGAGGATCTCCGCGATCTCCTCATAGCTCAGCCCCTCGACGTCACACAGGACCACGGCGGCCCGGAAGTCGGGGGGCAGCGTCGCGAGCGCCCGCTCGACGTCGTCCTCGAAGTGCCTGTCGGCGTAGTCGACGTCCGGGGCCGGCGAGCTGCTGCGCAGCCGCGCCGCGCGCTCGTCGGACAGGGCGTCGAAGCGGATCCGCTGCTTGCGCCGTGCCTGGTCAAGGAACAGGTTGGTGGTCACCCGGTGCAGCCAGCCCTCGAACGTACCGGGGGTGTACTTGTCGAGCGAGCGGAAGACGCGGACGAAGACCTCCTGCGTGAGGTCCTCGGCGTCGTGCGCATTGCCGGTCAGTCGGTAGGCGAGCCGATAGACGCGGGTGCTGTGCTGGTCCACGACCTCGTCCCAGGTAGGCACACCCTGGGTCGGACCCTGGGTCGGCTCAGGCGCCGTCAGGGGATCGTGCTCACTCATCGGGTCGGTTCCGTCCTGGGCGCTCGGGGTTGGACGGGCGACCTTACGACGACCGCCTGAGCGTTCCCTGAGCCTCACGATGACGATCAACGACCGGCGCGACTCCCGTGTTCCCGCAGTCTCCCGCGATACGTTGCCGCCATGACCGAGCCGATCAACGCCGCGAGCTGGAGCTACGCCGAGGCCTACGTCCGCGAGGACGACATCCTGGCCGGAGCCCGCGCCCGCGCGGACGAGGTCGGCGTGACGGCGATCGGTTCGGGCGGTGGCGGAGCGCTGCGGTTCCTCGCCTCGGTGCTGGAAGCCCGCGCGGTCGTCGAGGTCGGCACCGGGACCGGCGTGTCCGGGCTCTGGTTGCTGCGCGGCATGCGCGGCGACGGCGTGCTCACCACGGTCGACATCGAGACCGAGCACCAGCGGCTGGCCCGCGAAGCGTTCACCGAGGCCGGCATTCCGACCCAGCGCGCCCGCACCATCGCCGGCGCAGCACTGGAGGTGCTCCCCCGCCTCACTGACGGTCACTACGACCTGGTCTTCCTCGACGGCGACAAGACCGAGTACTCCGCCTACCTCCGCGAGGCCATCCGGCTGCTGCGCCCCGGGGGCGTGGTGGCCTTCGACAACGCGTTGTGGCACGACCGGGTCGCCGATCCCGCCCAGCGCGACCATGAGACCACCGCGATCCGAGAGGTGCTGCGGGAGGTCGCGGACGACGACCGGCTGGTTCCCGTGCTGCTCCCGCTCGGCGACGGCCTGCTCGTCGCCAAGAAGGAATGGCTCCCGGAGGGCGGCTGATCCCCTGGTTCACGCGGGCAAGCGCGCGCTTCCCGGACCGGCGATCGTGATCGGGTTGTTCCACTTGTAGTCGTTGAAGGTCGGGTTGAGCGCATTGCTCAGCACCGCGCCGTCACTGCGGATCCAGAAGACATCGATCGCGGAAGGCTCACGACTGACCGCCGCGATGCCCGAACGAGGGTCCGCGGCACCAGGAGCGGCGATCGTGATCGGGTTGTTCCACTTGTAGTCGTTGAAGGTCGGGTTGAGCGCATTGCTCAGCACCGCGCCGTCACTGCGGATCCAGAAGACATCGATCGCGGAAGGCTCACGACTGACCGCCGCGATGCCCGAACGAGGGTCCGCGGCACCAGGAGCGGCGATCGTGATCGGGTTGTTCCACTTGTAGTCGTTGAAGGTCGGGTTGAGCGCATTGCTCAGCACCGCGCCGTCACTGCGGATCCAGAAGACATCGATCGCGGAAGGCTCACGACTGACCGCCGCGATGCCCGAACGAGGGTCCGCGGCACCAGGAGCGGCGATCGTGATCGGGTTGTTCCACTTGTAGTCGTTGAAGGTCGGGTTGAGGGCATTGCTCAGCACCGCGCCGTCACTGCGGATCCAGAAGACATCGATCGCGGAAGGCTCACGACTGACCGCCGCGATGCCCGAACGAGGGTCCGCGGCACCAGGAGCGGCGATCGTGATCGGGTAGTTCCACTTCCCCACGTTGTACGCGGGGTTGCGAGCGTTTGACAGCACCGCGCCGTCGTCGCGCACCCAGAACACGTCGAGGCTGTCGGGCACCCGCGACACTGCGGCCGGCTGAGAGTGCGGCGCTGCGGCCCCTTTCGGGCCTACGAGGGTCGCGTGCGACTCATCCGAGACGCCCCCCGTGGTGATGACCACCACGCCGCCGTCGGACTGCACGCCCACGATCTCGATCACACCAGTGAGGGAAGAGACACAGACAAGACGGTCTTCAAGCCGGACCTTCCGGCCTCTCCACACGCGCACGGGCTGATTCCAGTGACCGTCGTTTATCGCCGGGTTCAGGGCGTTGCCCCCCACGCTTCCGTCCGGAAGGACCCAGACGACGTCGAGGCAGCGCCTGAGCCGCGTGGCGGCGAAGCCGGAGGAGCGGGACGGCTCACGAGTGGTCCCCGAAGGTCCCCAGCGGACCCAGGAGTAGTGCGGGTCGCCGTCAGCCTCGAAGGCGATCTCGACGGGGAAGGATGCACCGTTCGCGCGGAGGGGCACGACGGTATCCCCCGACTGCCACGGGGTGTTGTCGCCTCGCCCCTGGGCGGGACGACCCAGTGCGTTGATACCGGAGTCACCTCCGGGAAGCTGCTCGACCGGAGCCCGGTTCGCGTCGAGCACCGCCTGCCACAGGAAGTAGCCGGCAGCCCCGTCCGCGTTAGGCTCGCGGCAGTGGCTTGAACCCGCCGGCGCCCTCGGCCACCGCGACGATGTCGCAGGCCTCGATGAGCAGGGGCGGCGACCCGATGATCCGCGAGCCGGGCGACTCGGTGGCGGTCTCGGCGAACGTGTCCTGGAAGGCGACGCGGGACGCGTCGTCGACAAAGACGTAGCAGCCCTCGAACCACTCCCCCGAGCGCATCCGCCAGGTCTTGTAGTGCAGCCCGTCCAGGCCGGTGAAGCGCGCGTGCGACGTGGTCTCGACGTAGGCCGCGAGCTGTTCCTCGACGCCGTCGGCGGCATTCTCGAGGGACCAGCGCACAGTGAGTCCGTTCATGACGTCTTCCTCCCGATACCGGCCAGCGGGGCGTCGGCTCCCAGCCACTCGAGCAGCAGCCTCGCACCGAAGCCGGTCGGACCCTTCGCGTGTTCGAAGCGGTCCTCCGGAGAGTCGCCCGTCGAGGCGATGTCGAGGTGGGCCCACGGCACGTCGCCGACGAAGTGCCGCAGGAACAGTGCGGCGGTGATCGCGCCCGGGCCGCCGCCGGCGTTGTCCGCGTCAGCGATGCGGGAGTCGAGCTTGGACTCGTAGACCTCGGCGAGCGGCAGCCGCCACAGCGGCTCGCCGGAGGTCGTGCCCGCGCTGAGCAGGGTCCGTGCGAGGGCGTCGTCGCTGGCGAACAGCCCACCGACCTGCTGACCGAGCGCGACCTTGATGGCTCCGGTGAGCGTCGCGATGTCCACGACGACCGCCGGGTCGAGCTCGGCCACGGCGTAGGCGAGCGCGTCGGCGATCACGAGCCGGCCCTCGGCGTCGGTGTTCGTCACCTCGCTGGTCCGTCCGCCCCAGTGCCGGATCACGTCGCCGGGCCGCATCGCGTCGCCGGACACGGAGTTCTCCGCGGCGGCGATCAGGCCGATGACCGGGACCCGGCAGCCCACCTCGGCCAGCGCGGCCATCGTGGACAGGACGGCGCCCGCACCCGTCATGTCCCGCTTCATGGTCATCATCGCCTCGCCGGGCTTGATGGAGATCCCGCCGGTGTCGAAGGTGATGCCCTTGCCCACCAGGACGACGGGCTGGGTACGCCGCATCGGGCGCACGGACGGCGTGTAGTCCATTCGGACCAGCCGCGGAGGGTTGGCGGACCCACGTCCGACCGCGACGATGCCGCCGAACCCCTCCTCGGCCAGCCGCTCCTCGTCCCAGACGGTGACCGCGAGTCCGGACCCACGAGCCGCCTCGGCGGCCTGTTCGGCCAGCCAGACCGGTGTCTTGATGTTGGAGGGCACCCAGGCCAGCATCCGCGACCGCCAGGAGGCGCGCGCGACCGCGACTGCGCGTGCCACGACCGGGCGGTCGAGGTCGGCGAGATGTGTCAGCTCCACCGCGCGCACGGGCGGGGTGTCGGAGGGGGTCGACCTCAGGTCGAAGGAGAACGACCCGAGCACGAGTCCGACCACGAAGGGGTCGAGGCCTGTCTCGAGGTCGGCGGCCGGGATGCTGGTCGCCAGCAGGTCGCGGCCGGTCGAAGCACGGGCGGTCGCGGCCCCGGCGCGACGAAAGTCGCTGCGGGCAGCGTCGCCGATCCCCACCAGCAGCAGGAGGCGCAGGCCCGGGGCGACCGGCGAGGCGACCGGCACGGAGGTGACCTCACCTGCGCGACCCGTGGCCCGCGCGGCCCCGAGGACCGCTATGAGGTCGGTGTCGAGCAGGTCGCTCAGCTCGGCGGCGCCGGGCCCCAGGACCGGAGCGCCACCCGGGTCCTCCGAGGGGAGCACCGGCAGCCCTACGACGTCGGCGCCTGGAACAAGGTGGCGGTCACCGACCCCGACCGAGATGGCTGGCGGTGAGGCCTGGGGCGGGAGCAAGGTCAGCCGGCCGTCAGCCAACAACGTCCTTCAGCGCGTTGCCGAGAGCGCCGGCTTCCTCGGCGTTGAGCTCGACCACGAGACGGCCACCGCCTTCGAGGGGAACGCGCATCACGATGCCGCGCCCTTCCTTGGTGACCTCCAGCGGACCATCGCCGGTCCGCGGCTTCATCGCCGCCATGCGGCACCTCGCCTTTCTCTGGCCCTGCTCGGCCCTCTGCAACACAGATGCGCCCTACGGCGCCCGTCCATTATCCCTCATCCCCGGTGACCCACACCACGGGGCACGCGGCAGACTGCGCTCCATGAACGACACGAGCCCTGCCCCGTCCCCAGTTCTCTACGCGGTCAGCGACGGCGTCGGCACCATCACCCTCAACCGACCCGAGGCGATGAACAGTCTCGACATCGCCACCAAGGTGCTGCTGCGCGAGACGGTGAAGCAGGCCGCCGAGGACCCGGCGGTGCGCTGCGTCGTGCTGACCGGCACCGGTCGCGCGTTCTGCACGGGCCAGGACCTGAAGGAGCACATCACCATCCTGGAGAGCAGCTCCAGCGAGGCCCTCTTCAGCACGGTGGATGAGCACTACAACCCGATCGTCAGCACCCTGGTCGCCATGGAGAAGCCGGTCGTCGCGGCCGTCAACGGCGTTGCGGCCGGGGCCGGGGCGAGCCTGGCGTTCGCCTGCGACCTGCGCGTGGTGGCCGAGACCGCGGGATTCAACCTCGCGTTCGCCAACGTGGCGCTGTCGTGCGACACCGGGGCCAGCTACACCCTCCAGCGGCTGGTCGGCCGCGCGAAGGCGATGGAGCTCCTCTACCTTCCGCGCACGGTCAAGGCCGACGAGGCCCTTGACCTCGGGCTGGCCAACCAGGTCGTCCCCGCGGACGACCTGGCGGCGACCGTCGGCGACCTTGCGGCGCGGCTGGCGGCCGGACCGACGGTCGCCCTCGCCTCGATCCGGAGGTCCGTGGCGTACGCCGCCTCGCACACGTTCGAGGAGTCGCTGGAGCTCGAGAGCGCGATGATGCAGCGCACGGGTGCGACCGAGGACCACCGGGCCGCGGTCAACGCGTTCGTGGCCAAGGAGAAGCCGGTCTTCAAGGCGCGATGAAGTGCTGCTCCGGGGGCTTCTTGGAGCTGAATGCGTCGAAGATCGCGAGGACCTGCGCCGGCGCGATCCTCCGCATCCGCTTCGGGCCCGGCTGGTGGCCGTACTCGACGGTCAGGGCGAACCCCGGGAAGTGGCGGTTGAACCAGCCGGTCATGGTGCCGTGACAGACACCGCCGCAGTTGAGGTTGGTGGTCGGCAGGTCGAGCTGGCGGGCCACCTTGCGGGCGAACCTGGGCCGCTCGACGTTGATGTCGACACCGTTCAACGGTTGGTGGAAGCTCAGGAGGTAGTCGGGTCGCACATCCCGCAGGAACGTCATCATCGCCCTGGTCTCGGGCTCGGATGCGGGCTTGGGGCCCGACTCATAGTTGCCGTCGAGGTCGACCCAGCCGCTGGGGTAGTTGCGGTTGAGGTCGACGCCCCGGGCGTTCCTTCGGGTGTTCCTGGCCAGCCCGTCCGGGTTGTAGACCGGCACCACCCACACGTCGAGCTCCTCGACCGGCGGCCCGTTGCGCAGGGAGTGGAGGATCTGCTGCGTGGCCCGCTCGTTGCCGTGCATCGTCGAGATCAGGACGACCTTGGGGATGTCCTCGCCGAACTCCGCGTGGACCGGACCGAGGTGCCAGGCCTTGATCTTGCGGCCGGTGACGCTCCAGCCGATGACCCGGACGTCGTTGACCGCCGACCGGGCCTCTGCCCTGGCGGGCAGGGCCGAGGCGGGCGTCGGGACGACCACGAGACCGAACACCGACAGGGCGGCGACGAGCGGCGCAGTCAGCAGGCGCAGCAGCATCAGACCGCCGAGGTCAGGTAGGCCCAGGTGAAGATGCACACGCCGACCAGCATGCCCACGTGCGCCAGGACCGAGAGACCCGGCCCCTCGGACCAGCTGTCGTGAAAGCCCTCCGAGGAGTGTCGGCCCCGGCTGGGCAGCCAGCGCACCAGCATCAGCAGCCCGCACGTCGCGACGACCCACCAGAACGCGAGCCCAAGGATCCCGACCAGGGGGTCGCCGAGCGCACTGTCCTCCGAGAACACCAGGAAGAGGGTCCACGAGACCAGCGCGACCACTCCCGCGCCGGTGTGGGCGTTGAGTAGCAGGGTGCCGACATAGACCCGTCCGGCACCCTGACCCCGGCCCATCCGCAGGCGCGTGAGGACCACCACGACCAGCGCGAGGCCGGTCAGTACGTAGACGATCCCCTCCGTCGACACGGGCGGCAGTGTGCCCTACGGCGTGTCGTGCCCGCCACGGGCGCGCGGATCGGCTTCGGGTGCGATCTCGGCGGGCGATGCGTCCAGCTGGCGTGCCAACCGGTCCAGCAGCGCGTCGACCTCCGACATCCGGTAGCCGCGGACCGCGGACGTGAATCGGGTCCTGCGTAGGTCGTCGGCGCCGATCTCGCCCACCGGAGGGACCGGGTCGGGGCGGTCGTCGTAGGCCTGGGACATCGGCTGGCCGCGGCCGGAGGCAACCACCGCGACCGCGCCCATCAACAGCACCAGCAGGATCGCGAAGAACCACATCACGGTTGCCCGCCCTCCCGCGCTGCGACCATGTGCGCGACCGCCTCGTCGATGTCGTCGGTCACCGAGAACATCTCGAAGTCCTTCTCGCCCATCTTGCCGTCCGCGAGGACGGTTCCCCGCAGCCAGTCGACCAGGCCGCTCCAGTAGTCGACGCCCACCAGCACGACCGGGAAGCGGGTGACCTTGCCGGTCTGGACGAGTGTCAGCGCCTCGAACAGCTCGTCGAGCGTCCCCAAGCCTCCGGGCAGCACGATGTAGCCCTGTGCGTACTTGACGAACATGGTCTTGCGGACGAAGAAGTAGCGGAAGTTGATCCCCGAGTCGACCCACTCGTTGAGGCCCGACTCGAAGGGCAGCTCGATGCCGAGGCCGACGCTCAGCCCACCGGCCTCACTCGCGCCCTTGTTGGCGGCCTCCATGGCCCCGGGTCCTCCGCCGGTGATGACCGCGAAGCCCGCGGCCACGAGCTTGCGTCCGAGCTGCTCGCCGATGGCGTACGACGGGTGCTCGGCCGGCGTGCGCGCGGAGCCGAACACCGCGATCGCCGGGCCGAGCTCGGCCATCGCGCCGAAGCCCTCCACGAACTCGGCCTGGATCCGCAGCACCCGCCACGGGTCCGTGTGCACCCAGTCCGAAGGGCCTCGGGAGTCCAGCAGACGCTGGTCGGTGGTGCTCCCGTCGACCTGGTTGCGGCGCTGGATGATCGGTCCCTTGAACTTCGATCTCATCGGGTCAACCTCATGTCGTGAGCCACTCCTTGAGCTGCTGCTCGCAGCGCACCAAGTGCTCGACGGGCACGAACTCCTCCTGCTTGTGCGCGAGCATCGGGTCCCCGGGACCGAAGTTGACGGCGGGGATGCCGAGTGAGGTGAACCGTGCGACGTCGGTCCACCCGAACTTGGGGTTCACCTCGCGGCCGACGGCCTCGACGAACGCCTTGGCAGCGGGGAGATCGAGGCCTGGCAACGCTCCAGGAGCGCTGTCGGTGACCCTGACGTCGTAGCCGGTGAAGACGTCCCGCACGAACGCCTCGGCTTCGGCCTCGCTGCGGTCGGGGGCGAACCGGAAGTTGACCTCGACCACGCACTCGTCCGGTATCACGTTGCCGGCGACGCCCCCGGAGATGCCGACCGCGTTGAGCCCCTCGTGGTACTCGAGGCCGTCGATCAGCGGCGTGCGCGGCTCGTAGGCGTTGAGACGACCGAGGATCTCGGCGGCGCCGTGGATCGCGTTCACCCCACGCCAGCTCCGCGCCGAGTGCGCACGCTCCCCGACGGTGCGGACCTCGACTCGCAGCGTGCCCTGGCAACCCGCCTCGACCTCGGCGTCCGACGGCTCCATGAGGATCGCGAAGTCGGCCTCGAGCAGGTCGGGGTCGCTCTGGGTCAGGTGGTTGAGCCCGTTGAACTCCGAGTCGATCTCCTCGCCCTCGTAGAGGATGTAGGTGACGTCGCGGACCGGCTCGAGAACCTCTGCCGCGAGCTTGAGGATGACCGCGTCGCCGCCCTTCATGTCGCAGGTGCCGAGCCCGTGCAGGATCTCGCCCTCCAGGCGACTCGGCAGGTTGTCGTTGAGCGGCACGGTGTCGAGGTGCCCGGCGATGACCACGCGCTCGCCGCGACCCAGGCTGGTGCGGGCCACCACCGTGTGGCCGTGCCTGGTCACGGTCAGGTGCGAGCAGGCCTTGAGCGCTGCTTCGACCGCGTCGGTGATCTGCTCCTCGTTGCGGCTCACGGACTCGATGTCGACCAGCTGCCGGGTCAGCGTCACCACATCGGCGGACAGGTCGAGGCTCGGCACGCGATCAGTCTGCACCGTAGAGGAAACTAGAACTTGTTCTAGTCAGTGTCCTACGCTGCCGCCATGCGCAACGGCGTCGTCCTCTTCTCCTCCGACCGAGGGATCCGCCCGGCGGCCCTGGCTCGGGCGGCCGAGGAGCGCGGCTTCGACACGATCTATCGTCCCAGAGCACACCCACATCCCGGTCCGGCGCACCGCGGCCCACCCCGGGACCGGCGACGAGTCGCTCCCCGACGACCGCTACCTGCGCACCCTCGACCCCTGGGTCTCGCTGGCGACCTGCGCCGCGGTGACCGAACGGATCGGCCTGTCGACCGCCGTCGCTCTCCCCGTGGAGTCCGACCCGATCACCCTCGCCAAGACGATCGCCACCCTCGACCACCTCTCCGGCGGCCGGGTGTCCGTCGGCGCCGGCTTCGGCTGGAACACCGACGAGCTCGAGGACCACCACGTGCCCGCGGGCAGGCGCCGCACCGTGCTCAAGGAGTACGTCGAGGCGATGCGCGCCCTCTGGACCCAGGAGGAGGCGTCGTACGACGGAGAGTTCGTGAGCTTCGGGCCATCGTGGGCCTATCCCAAGCCGGTCCAGCCGCACATCCCGCTGATCATCGGCGCGGGCGCAGGGCCCCAGACGTTCGCCTGGATCGCCCGGCACGCCGACGGCTGGATGACCTCGCCACGCGAGACCGACATCAGCGACCGGATCGAGGCCCTCAAGTCCACGTGGACCGAGGCCGGCCGCGAAGGCCTCCCCGACATCCGGATCCTCATCGCGTTCCGCCCTGACCCGAACGACCTTCTGAGGTGGTCCGAGCAGGGCGTCAGCGAGCTGATCTGGGGCGTCCCCGACACGTCCGAGGACGAGGTGCTCGCCCACCTCGACAAGATGGCCGGCCGACTCGGACTCAGCGCCCCCACCTGAACGCCGACCCGTCGTTACTGCTCATCAGTAACGACGGGTCGGCGAGTGTTCAGGCCTTGCTGACGGTGAGCTGAGGCTCCCCCTCGGGCCCGGCGACGACCTCGTAGGACGTCGCGAGGGTCTCGGCGGCGATGAGTTGCTGGTGCGCACGGGCCGCGGCCTGCACCTCGTCCGAGCCGGCGACGATGAGGGCGATCCGGTCCGAGACTTCCAGGCCGCCATCGCGGCGGGCCTGCTGGACGGCGCGCACCAGGTCGCGGGCCAGGCCCTCCTGCTCCAGCTCCGGCGTCACGGCCACGTCGAGGACCACGAAGCCACCGGTCGGCAGTACGCCGACCGCTGTCGACTCGTCCGCCGAGCCGGCCACCGTCTCGATGGAGAACTCCCCGTCGACGAGCGCCAGCCCCCCGGCCGTGACGGTGCCGTCCTCGGCCTGCGACCAGTCACCCGACTTCGAGCCCCTGATCGCCTGCTGCACGTGCTTGCCGAGCCGCGGCCCGGCCGCACGGGCGTTGACCGTGAGTGCCCGCGAGACGCCGTACGCCGCCGCCTCGGGCGAGCCTGCGGCCAGCAGTCGCACGTCCTTGACGTTGACCTCGTCGGCCACGATCCCGGTGAAGGCGTCCAGCGCGACCGGGTCGTCGACCACGAGCGTCAGCCGAGACAGCGGAAGTCGGTTGCGCAGACTGGCCGCCTTGCGCAGTGCCGAGGTCGCTGAGCAGACGTCGCGGACCGTGTCCATCGCGGCGACGAGCGCGGCGTCCGCAGGGAGGTCGTCAACCGACGGCCAGTCGGTCAGGTGCACCGAGCGCTCGCCGGTGAGCCCGCGCCAGATCTCCTCGGTGGTCAACGGGAGGAGGGGCGCCGTGACCCGGCAGACCGTCTCGAGCACGGTGAAGAGCGTGTCGAACGCCTGCGGGTCGCCCTCCCAGAACCGGTCGCGCGAACGTCGGATGTA
Organism: uncultured Actinomycetota bacterium; assembly: GCA_963802315.1. Taxonomy (GTDB): domain Bacteria; phylum Actinomycetota; class Actinomycetes; order Propionibacteriales; family Nocardioidaceae; genus Nocardioides. Next base: position 1,956,924 of record CAWDIF010000001.1, on the reverse strand, counting down.
CCAGTTGGTCAGCACGTCGATAAGCACCCGCGTCGAGTCGCACGCGTCCGCGACGGCGTACTCGTCCATCTGGGTGGTGATCTGCTCGACGTACTGCCGACACTTGGCCAGCAGATAGCGGTCGAGCGGGTCCGTCGACGCGGTGGAGGCCGTCGCCTCGTGGCTCGAGGCGTTGGCATAGAGCTGGAAGAAGTACCAGCTGTTCCACAGCGGGATCATCACGCTGCGCACGGCGTCGCGGATGCCCTGCTCGGTGACGATCAGGTTGCCGCCGCGCAGGATCGGCGAGGCCATCAGGAACCAGCGCATGGCATCGGCGCCGTCGCGGTCGAAGACCTCGCGGACGTCGGGGTAGTTGCGCAGAGACTTCGACATCTTGTTGCCGTCGGAGCCGAGCACGATGCCGTGGCTGATGCAGTTCTCGAACGCGGGGCGGTCGAAGACGCCGGAGGCCAGGACATGCATCGTGTAGAACCAGCCGCGGGTCTGGCCGACGTACTCGACGATGAAGTCGCCGGGGAAGTGGTGCTCGAACCAGTCCTGATTCTCGAAGGGGTAGTGGACCTGGGCGAACGACATGGAGCCGGAGTCGAACCACACGTCGAGCACGTCGGTGACCCGGCGCATCGTGGACTGGCCGGTGGGGTCGTCGGGGTTGGGGCGGGTCAGGTCGTCGACGAAGGGCCGGTGCAGGTCGGGATTGCCCTCCGTGTCTCGCGGCAGCCTTCCGAAGTCGCGCTCGATCTCCTCGAAGGAGCCGTAGACGTCGAGACGCGGGTAGGCCTCGTCGTCGCTCTTCCACACTGGCACGGGCGAGCCCCAGAACCGGTTGCGGGTGATCGACCAGTCGCGGGCGTTCTCCAGCCACTTGCCGAACGAGCCGTCTCGAGTGTGCTCGGGCACCCAGTTGATCTGCTGGTTGAGCTCCAGCATCCGCGCCTTCAACGCCGTGACCTCGACGAACCAGGACGAGACACCCTTGTAGATCAGGGGCTCCCGGCAGCGCCAGCAGTGCGGGTAGGAGTGGTCGTAGGTCTCGCGGCGCAGCAGCACCGTGGCCGGGCTGACCGAGCCCGTGCCCGCCTTGAGGTCGTCGATGATGTGCAGGTTGGCGTCGAAGACCTGCATGCCTTCGTAGTCGGTGACCGGGTCGGTGAAGCGGCCGTCCTTGGCGACCGGCATGACCGCCTCGATGCCCTCGCGGTCGGTCACCTCCTTGTCCGCCTCACCGAATGCGCCCGCGCTGTGCACCAGCCCGGTGCCGTCGGTGGTCGTCACGAACTCGTCGGCGACCACGACGCGGAACGCGTGGGCATGGCCGGCGAAGTAGGTGAACGGCGGGTCGTAGGTCAGGCCCACGAGATCCGCGCCGGTCCCGCGCCAGACGACCGTCGGGTCGTCGCTGAGCTCGCGCACGTACGCCGGCAGCCGGGCCTCGGCCAGGAGCAGCCGCTGAACCCCCTCGTCGGACGTGAGCTCGACCGCCACGTAGTCGATCGTCGTCCCCACCATGACGGCGAGGTTGCTCGGCAGCGTCCAGGGCGTCGTCGTCCAGATGAGCAGCTTGGCGCCGAGCAGCGGGCCGTCGGTGGTGATCGGGAAGCCGACCGTGACCGCGGGGTCCTGGCGGTTCTGGTAGACGTCGTCGTCCATCCGCAGCTCGTGGTTGGACAGCGGCGTCTCGTCGTTCCAGCAGTAGGGCAGCACGCGGAAGCCCTCGTAGACGAAACCCTTGTCGTAGAGCTGCTTGAAGGCCCACATGACCGACTCCATGTAGTCGGGCTCGTAGGTGCGGTAGTCGTGGTCGAAGTCGACCCAGCGCGCCTGGCGGGTGACGTACTCGCGCCACTCCCCCGTGTACTTCATCACCGACTCGCGGCAGGCCTGGTTGAACTTCTCGATGCCCAGCTCGAGGATCTCGTCGGTGGTCTTGATGCCGTTGAGCCGCATCGCCTCGAGCTCGGCCGGCAGGCCATGGGTGTCCCAGCCGAAGCGGCGCTCGACCCTGCGCCCGCGCATCGTCTGGTAGCGCGGGACGACGTCCTTGACGTAGCCGGTCAGCAGGTGGCCGTAGTGCGGCAGCCCGTTGGCGAACGGCGGCCCGTCGTAGAAGACGAACTCGTTGGCGCCACTCTCCCCCGCGTCCCGCTGGTCGATGCTCGCTTGGAAGGTTCCGTCCTCGGCCCAGAACTCCAGGACCCGCTCCTCGATCTCGGGGAAGCGTGGGCTCGATGGGACACCGCCAGCAACTGACCCGGCGCCGGACTTGGGGTAGCTCATCGGATGTGTCTCTCTGTGATCGGTGCTGCCAACCACAGGGACGACATCTGCTGCCGCGGTACCACCCTGCTTGCTCCCGGAGGAACCACTCCACACGGCTGTGACGGGCCTACCCGGCCGGTTCTAGTGAGGACTCTGATGACGGCGGGTCCCGTTCTTCCGGAGGCTCACCGCTGATGACGGCTCGAACGCCTGTCCCCAGAGCGTACGGCGCCACTCGGGCCCGGGCGAATCGGTTTGCCCGGGACCCCGCTCAATGGTCGGGTGGGTCGTGACCATTCCCGTTCCCAACCTCGACCACGACCCCCGCGTCGGGGGTGACCCCGTGGGTGAGCTCGCGACGTACCGCGAGTACCTCGACTACTTCCGCACCACGCTGGAGCTGAAGTGCGCGGGGCTGACGGGCGAGCAGCTCGCGACCCGTTCCGTGCCCCCGAGCACGCTGTCGCTGCTGGGGCTGGTGCGGCACATGGCGAAGGTCGAGCACTCGTGGTTCCAGCGGGTGCTCGGTGGGCAGCTCCACCTCGTGCGGCTGTACCGGCCCGAGGACGACCACGACTTCGACTTCAACGGCGCCACCGCCGAGGACGCGGTCGTTCAGGATGCGTTCACCCGGTGGCGGGAGCAGATGTCCGCGGCCGATGCGTGGTTCGACGGCTTCGACGAGGCAGGTCTGGGGGATGTCGTGAACGTCAGGGGCAACGAGACGTCGAGCATCCGCGACGTCCTGGTGCACATGGTGGAGGAGTACGCCCGGCACTGCGGGCACGCGGACCTGCTGCGCGAGTGCCTCGACGGACGCACCGGCCAGTAGCCGGACTCAGCCGGCGACCCTCAGCTCCTGGAGTCCAGTGGCATGGGCTCGGGGGTGTCGACCTTGTCGTTGCCGCCCTGGTTGCCGCACTGAGGGCACCACGGCTGGAGGCGACGGTGGGTCTGCCCACTCCGGACGATGTAGACCAGGCTGACCAGCGACGCGAGCCAGAGCATCATCGCGGGGAGCTTCAGCGGTCCGGGTGCGAACAGTGGCAGCAAGCAGGCCGTCAGGATCGCGACGAGATACCAGCCGGCGACACGCCTCTCCGCCATCAGGTGCACGGTCGCCAGCCGCCGGCTGTAGGTCTCAGCCTCCTGCGCGGGGTTCAGCGGGAAGTCCGCGACGCACCGCTCGCACAGTCCGCGGTCGTGCTTCCGCATCTCGACCAGGGTCACGATCATGAGCACGATGAAGGTGAGCGACACCAGCGGCTTGCCGCCCGCTGGATACGGCACCGGAAGCAGCGCGAACGCCGCCATCGTGCTGAGGATCGCCACGAAGATCGTGGGTCCCGCATGGCCCCATCGGCTGACCCGACCGGGCTGACGCGCCCACTCGTCTCCGAAAATGGATGACATCTTTTCGCCCCCCAGCGCAGCCCCAGTAGATCCCCACCCAAGCACAGGACCAGACCGGTTCCCAGGGGAAATCTCGAAAACTGGGGTGGACACCCGCGATCTGTGCTAGCCCTGGCCCGCCCGTAGAGTCACCGACCGTGACAGACACGCCGGCAGCCGCCCCTTCGACAGCATGGGCGCACGGGGTCGCAACGCTCGACGAGCGCGGCGCCGTGCTCGACGTCTGGTTCCCCGCGCCTGCGCTGGGCGACCCCGACGGCTCCCCACCGCCGGACGAGCTGAGGGCACTCACCGGCGCGGACGGCGTGCGCCGGGTGACCCGCGAAGTGCGCACCGTGGCCGTGGCTGACCTCCAGAAGGCCCCGACCAGCACGGAGGACGTCTGGCTGCGACTGCACCTGTTGAGCCATCGGCTGGTGGCACCGAGGACGATCTCGCTCGACGGCCAGTTCGGGCTGCTCACCAACGTGGTGTGGACCAGCGCCGGCCCGTGCGCGGTCGAGGGATTCGAGTCGACCCGCGCCCGGTTGCGGGGCGCCGGGCACCACCTCACGGTCCTCGGCGTCGACAAGTTCCCGCGGATGGTCGACTACGTGCTGCCGACGGGCGTCCGGATCGGGGACGCGGACCGGGTCCGGCTGGGTGCGCACCTGGCCGAGGGCACCACGGTGATGCACGAGGGGTTCGTGAACTTCAACGCCGGGACGCTTGGCACCTCGATGGTCGAGGGCCGCATCTCGGCGGGGGTCGTGGTGGACGACGGGTCGGACGTCGGCGGCGGTGCCTCGATCATGGGCACCCTGTCCGGCGGCGGCACCCAGGTCGTCTCCGTCGGCAAGCGGTGCCTCATCGGCGCGAACGCCGGCATCGGCATCTCGCTCGGCGACGACTGCGTGGTCGAGGCCGGCTGCTACGTCACCGCGGGCACCAAGGTCACCGTCATCCAGCCCGGCAGCGACCCTCAGGTCATCAAGGCGCTCGCGCTGTCGGGCGCGGACAACGTGCTCTTCCGGCGCAACTCGCTCACCGGAGCAGTCGAGGCGGTGCCGTGGCAGAGCGACGGCGTCTCCCTCAACGAGGCGCTGCACGTCAACTGAGGGCCGGTTCCGGTTGAGCCGGCCCCGCACACTGGTGCGATGAGGCGACGGTGGGGGGTCGGCGTCGCCGCGCTCGCCGCCGTCGGGCTGCTCGCCGGCGGCCTCGCCGTCCTGTGGGACCAGGATCTCGTCCCGTTCGCCAGACCCGACCTGTGCACCGCGACCGTCGACGGACACACCGTCACCGTGGACCTCGAGCAGGCCCAGCACGCGGGACTCATCACCGCGATCGCCGTGAGCCGCGGCCTGCCCGCCCGAGCCGCCTCGATCGCCCTCGCCACGGCCTACCAGGAGTCCGATCTGCGCAACCTCGACGGCGGCGACCGCGACTCCCTGGGCCTGTTCCAGCAGCGGCCGTCGCAGGGCTGGGGCACCCCCGAGGAGATCCAGGACCCGACGTACGCCGCCAACGCGTTCTATGACGCCCTGGTCGAGGTTGACGGCTACGAATCGATGGAGATCACCGTCGCGGCCCAGACCGTGCAGCGGTCCGCGTTCCCCGATGCGTACGCCGACCACGAGCAGGACGCGCGGACCCTGTCCTCCGCGCTGACCGGCAACTCCCCGGAGGGGTTCAGCTGCAGGATCGGCGAGGAGCCGGACGCCACGGGTCCCGAGCTCACCGAGTCCGGGCTCACCGGCAGGGCCGACGAGGTCCGGCGCGAGTTCGTCGACCTGTTCCCGGACCAGCCGCTGGGCGGCTTCGCGCCGGAGGGCGTCTCGACGGGTCACGTGGAGGGCTCGGCGCACTACGAGGGACGTGCGGTCGACCTGTTCGTCAGGCCGATCAACGAGACCAACCGGGTCCGCGGCTGGGCGGTCGCGCAGTTCCTCGTCAGCCAGGCGGACCGGCTCGGCATCCGGACGGTGATCTTTGACGACCGGATCTGGACCGCCGGCCCGCGCTCGGGGACAGGTTGGCGCGACTACGACGCACCCAGCGGGTCCGGTGACCGGGCGATCCTGGAGCACCGTGACCACGTGCACGTGGACGTCTACGCCTAGGGTCCTCAGATGGACAGACGGTCCGCCGCGGCCGCCACCCGCTCGTCGTTGGCCGTGAGCGCCACGCGCACGTGCGCGGACCCCGCCGTCCCGTAGAAGTCGCCCGGGGCCACGAGGATCCCACGCTCGGCCAGCCACGACACCGTCGTCCAGCAGTCCTCGCCACGGGTCGCCCAGAGATAGAGCGAGGCCTCGGAGTGGTCGATCCGGAAGCCGGCGTCGGTGAGTGCTCGGTGCAGGACACCGCGACGGGCGAGGTAGGTCGCGTGCTGGGCCCGTGCGTGCTCGGTGTCGCGAAGCGCGGCCGCCATGGCGACCTGTTGAGGCGCCGGCATCATCAGCCCGAGGTTCTTGCGGACAGCGAGCAGCTCGCCGACAAGCTCGACGTCGCCCGCCACGAAGCCGCATCGGTAGCCGGCGAGGTTGGACCGCTTCGAGAGCGAATGGACGGCCAGGATCCCCCGGGTCGAGCCGCCGCAGACGTCCGGGTGCAGCACCGAGACCGGCTTCGCGTCCCACGAGCACTCGAGATAGCACTCGTCGGAGACCAGGGTGACGCCGCGCTCGCGGCACCAGTCCACGACCTTCTTGAGGTGGTCGACCGGCAGCACGCGTCCGGTGGGGTTGGACGGCGAGTTGAGCCAGACCAGGGCCGGCGTGTCCGGACCGAGCGCGGTGAGTCCGTCCGAGGCGACCGCCCGGGCGCCCGCGAGCGCCGCGCCGACGGCGTACGTCGGGTAGGCGAGCTCGGGGAACACCACGGTGTCGCCCGGGCCCACGCCGAGGTGCAGCGCCAGCGAGCCGACGAGCTCCTTGGTGCCGATGACCGGGATGACCTGGTCGAGACCGAGGTGGTCCACGCCGTGGGTGGCCAGCCAGTCCAGGCACGCCTGGCGGGTGTCCTCGCGGCCGACCGTCAGCGGGTACCCCGGTGCGTCGGCGGCGTCACGCAGAGCGTGCTGGACCACCTCGGGCGTGGGGTCGACAGGGGTGCCGACGGACAGGTCCACGATCCCGTCCGGGTGCACACGGGCCCGCTCGGCGTGGCCCGCGAGCCGGTCCCAGGGGAAGTCGCCGAGGCGGCTCGAGACGCTGGCTCGGACCGATGGAGTCAGCAGGTCACTCGTCGTGCTCTTGGGGAGGCATCGCCGCGACCAGCGGGTGGTCGTGGTCGATCTCACCCATCTTGGCGGCTCCGCCGGGCGAGCCGAGCTCGTCGAAGAAGTGGACGTTGGCGTCGTAGAAGCCCTTCCACTGCTCGGGAGTGTCGTCCTCGTAGAAGATCGCCTCGACCGGGCACACCGGCTCGCATGCGCCGCAGTCCACGCACTCGTCCGGGTGGATGTAGAGCATCCGCTTGCCCTCGTAGATGCAGTCCACGGGGCACTCATCGACACAGGCGCGGTCCTTGAGGTCGACGCACGGCTGGGAGATGACGTAGGTCACCGGGTCCTCCTGGAGAGCAGGGGTCTTGACGGCCCGAAGGCGATGCCAGCCTAGTATCCCGGCGTGGCCCGCGAGCAGGTAGCCCACGGATTGGGGCCGCATGTCGTCGGCGTGCGGCTCGTCGTACGCCGGATCCTGCCGGGCGAGCGGGGTCCTTCGGGCGGTCCTGCGATGACCGATGTGCTCGGGACGTGCCTCTCCTGGGGCGACGGCGTGTGTGTCGTGCAGCCGGACTCATCGGCCTCCGCGGAGCCGCTGACCATCGCGATCGCCGACATCGTGTCGGGCAAGCCGGTCCCCCCGCGGACCCCGGCGCGGCTGCGCGTGGAGCCGCAGCAGGCGCAGGTGCGGGCCCTCGCGCTGTGGCCCGACCTCGAGACCCATCGGCTCGGCAACTGGGTCCTACGCCGCTCGGAGGCCTCGGCCGCGCGCCGCGCCAACTCGGTGCTGGCGATGGCTCGGTCAGGCCTCGCCGATGACTACCAGCGGGTGGTGGCCTTCTACGAGCAGCACGGGCAGCGCCCCATCGCGGCGGTGCTCCCCGACTCCGCCGAGGACGAGCTGTTCCGCTCGCACGGCTGGGTGCTGGAGAGCCACGACGAGGACACCGTCTTCGAGATCGCCGGCGTCGCCCAGGCCCGCCGGTCGTTGGCCGGCGTGTCGCTGCGCGAGGTCGACGTCCTCCTCGAGGGAGACGACCGTCTGGTCCGCGCCGTGGCGCGCACGGACGACGGCCGGGTCCTGGCCTCCGGGGTGGCGGCGTACGACGACGACTGGGTCGGGTTCCGAGGCATCGAGGTCGACCCGGCCGAGCGCGGCCGCGGGATCGGCCTGCTGGTCATGGCCGAGCTGCTCGAGTGGGGAGCCGAACGCGGCGCGACCACGGCGTACCTCCAGGTGCTCGGCGGCAACACCCGCGCCATCGCGCTCTACGACGGGCTCGGCTTCGTCGCGCACCACCGCTACCGCTACCTGGCTGCGCCGGTCCTGTAGTCCGGTGCGGCGCACCCGGGGTCGGCTCCCTGGCTACCTGCAGATCACTGTGTCCGACGGGATGTACCTGGTGAACAGGTTCTCGGTCTCCAGCAGCGTGTCGTCGCCGACCTTGCGGATGAAGCGCTGCACGTCGATGTCGAAGCCGCCATAGCCGGTGTTGGGCACACAGTCGGCGCCGCTCATCGTCTGGGTGCCGGGCGAGGTGAAGTTGTAGCGCTCGCCCGTCGTACTGGTGATGTCCCAGTACTTGGTGGACCACATCGTCACCGTCACCGTGCCCTGCGACCGTCCGGCACTGGGAGTCACCGTCGCGTCGATGAGCACGCCGTACGGCGTGTTGTTGGTGAACCGCAGGTCCACCGCACCCCAAGCAACCGTCGCCTCGCGGCCGACCGGGTAGCGGTCGATGTAGACCGAGTGTGGCTTGTGCTCGACATCCTCCAGCCCCGCGAAGAACGAGGCGTTGAACGTGGTGGTGGCCATCTGGGAGACGCCGCCGCCCAGGTCCTCCTTGAAGATGCCGTTCTGGATCACGAAGCCGGTCGTGAAGCCGTTCTCCTCGGTCCGCTCGCCGACGGTGTCGTTGAGCGAGAAGGTCTCTCCCGGCTTGAGGACGGTGCCGGTGATGAGCTCGGCGGCGCGGCCGATGTTGATGTCCCGGTACTCCGCCGGCGGGTAGTACGTCGTGAAGGTCGACACCGGCTTCTTGATCTTGAGCGCCTTGGCGTCCGCGGTCGTGAACTCCGGCTCGGCGACGTTCGCCGCGACGTCGATCTGACGGGCGCCTTCCGGTTGTCGGACGAGCTCGAGGAACGCGTCGGTCACGGCGTCCGGGTCGTAGCTGACACCGGGCTTCGCGGGAATGACCTTGGGCTTGCCGTTCACCAGCGCCACCGAGGCGTCGATCGGCGCATCGCCCTCGGTGCTGATGCCGGCGTCGACGAGGGCGGTGATCTGCTTCTTCTTCAGCGCGGGGACGAGCTCGCCGTCGACCGCCTTGAGTCGCAGTGCGGGTGCGTAGTCACGCGGGAGGAGCTGCACGGGCGAACCCCCGAACACCAGGGTCACCGGGCTGGCCAGCGCCGGGTTGGCGAAGGTGTCCATCGCCTCCCGCACGTCGTCCGCGTCGATGTCGGGGGCGATGTCGTCGAGCCCGAGCGCGATGCTGGCCTGCTCGTCCTCGTCCACCAGCCACGCGGCGCGCAGGGCCTCCGCCGCGCCGTCCCGGTCCAGCGACTGACCCACCTTGGGCTCGGTCACCACGGCGCGCCCGGTCGAGAATGAGATCGCGCCGTTCTTGGGCTGGCTGCCATACGCCTGGTCGAGGTCGTCGAGGACCCGGTTGAGGGTGCTCTCGTCGAAGGTGACGACGGGATCGAGGTCCTCCCCTCCCGTGTAGTAGTCCCAGAGTCGCTGCGGGTCCCAGGTCCTCTCGCCGCCGGCCTCGGCGACCGAGGCGGCGTAGTCGACGGACAGTCCGAGCTCGGAGGCGGCCAGCTCTCTGCTGTCGCTGCCGACCGCGACGAGCACCGGATCGGCAACCCGCTCGGCCAACCCCGCCTCGAGGGCCGCCTCGGCCTGGGCGGGGGTCTTGCCGCCGATCGACACCCCTGCGACGGTCGTGCCGCGCGGGACCTTGTCGCCCGCAGCAGCGTAGGCGCCGACGTAGCCGCCGCCCACGAGCAGCGCCAGGAGCAGCACGACGAGCAGGACGAGACGTCCGCCCTCGCGCTCCTTCTGTGGCTTCGTGGGCCGCGCAGGCTCGACGACGCCCTCCCCTGCGATCACCCGAACATCCTAGGTACGAGCCCCTGAACGGGGCAGCGACGCGACCGCTGCGAGGAGGAGCACCAGCCCGACCGCGAGCAGCGTGTAGCCCTTGCCGTTGGCGGGGATGAGGTAGTCGCCCTCGCCGCGCGGGGTCATCGCGAACCCGAGCACCACGGCAAAACCCAGTGCGTACGGCAGCCTGGCCCACCACCCGCGCGGAAGCGCGAGCATGACCGAGGCCACCGCCGCGACGACCAGCACCAGGCTCCACCACCTCTGGTGGACGCCCACTGCCGCGATGCCCGTCACCGCGCCCATGAGCGCGAGCAGGCCCGCCGCTACGACGCGCACCGGCGCGTCAGGGCTCGATGCCGGCGAACAGGTCGGTCTCGAGCCCGTCCGCGCCGAGCTCGCCCCGCTCGCCCTTGGCGATCCGGAAGTACTCGATGCCCCACGCGGTGCTGCCGACGTTGTTGGACAGTGCGAAGAAGGGTCCATCGGTCTGCACCTGCGTCGGGTAGGCGCGCAGCGCGTCCATCTTCTTGTCGACGAAGTCCTGCGCGTCCACCGCCGCAGCGAGGTTCTCGTCGGCGGTGACGAACGGCGGCAGGGGGCCGTCGGGATCCATCCCCTCGAACGACGTGGTGTCGCCCATCTCGCGCATGGTGCGCAGCCCCGCGCGCATCCGGCTCTCCGACATCGCGCCCCAGTAGATCTTGGTGATCTCCCAGGGCTCCCCGAGCTCGGGTTCGTAGGTCGGGACCGCCGCCAGCGACGCGGCGTACGTCGCCACCCGGTGCGCCTGGATGTGGTCGGGGTGCCCGTAGCCGCCGAACTGGTCGTAGGTCACCAGGACCTGCGGCCGGACCTCGCGGATGATCGCGACGAGGTGGTCGGCGGCTTCGGTGAGGTCGGCGCGCCAGAAGGCGTTGTCGTGGACGTCGTCAGCCGCGACCGCGTGGCCATCGGGGTGCCACTGCATGCCGGAGTCGCGGTAGGTCTGGAACCCGCCGAGCCACCGATGATCGGTGACGCCGAGCTCCTTCATGGCGTGGGCGAGCTCGTCGCGCCGGTGCTCACCGAGCTTGTCGTCGCGGTCGGCGGCGAGGTGCTCCAGCTCCGGGACGAGGATCTCGCCCATCTCGCCGGCCGTGCAGGTCACCAGCGTCACGCCTCGTCCTTCGGCGACGTACTTCGCCATCGTGGCTCCCTGGCCGATCGCCTCGTCGTCGGGATGCGCGTGCACCAGCAGCAGACGCTGGCCGGGGGTCTGGGTCACGCTCTCGATCGTAGGGTGACGCCCATGTCCGAGGGCCACGGCGTCCACCTGACCCGCACCGACGAGAACGTCGAGGAGATCGACGCGCTCGCGGCCCTGGGTGGTGGACGTACGGGACTCGCGGCGGTGCTGGAGGACCTCGACCAGCAGGGGCGTCGCGTGTTCCTCGACGGCCGTCTGCTCGGTCGAGCCGTGCGTCGGGCGAACACCTGGGACCGAGCCGATCGCGAGGACCCAAACTGGTGGCCCCAGGGGGTGTCGACCTCCGCCGATGCCTCCGAGACCGAGGACGTGGACGGGCGCCGGATCGTGGTGGTGTCCTGGTACGCCAAGGACGGGCAGGGATCCCGGCTGACGTTCCTCGACCTGGACACGCTGCGCTACCGCCACGTCCTGCTGGTGGTGCCCGGTCTCACCGACGGGGTGCCCACCCTGGAGCCGCTCAAGGTCCACGCGGGCGGCATCGTCTGGCTCGGCCCCTACATCCACGTCGCCGCGACCGCCCGCGGAGTGGTGACGTGTCGCCTCGACGACCTGCTCAGGCTCCCGCCGGGCTCCGGCCTCGACACCTCCGGTTACGAGTACGTCCTGCCAGTGCGGTTCTCCTACCGCGCCGTGACCGGCGAGGGCACGGAGCGGCTGCGCTACTCGTTCCTGTCGGTGGACCGGGCCGCCGAACCCATGCAGCTCGTCGTCGGTGAGTACGGCAACCTCAGCCAGACCCGGCGGCTGGCCCGCTTCCCGCTCGATCCGGAGTCGCTGATTCTGGCCGCTGAGGAGGACGGCGCCACGCGGCCGCTCGGCCTGGACCACGAAGGGGCGGCGCGGACCCAAGGCGCCACCATCGCCCGGGGCACCTGGTACCTCACCGCATCGACCGGCCACCGGGTGCCGGGTTCGATGTACGTCGGCAGGCCGGGCGCGTGGCGGCGCTTCCGCTGGGCGACTCCGGTGGGCCCCGAGGACATCACGTGGTGGCCGTCCACCGACATGCTGTGGTCGGTGACCGAGCACCCGCGGCGACGCTGGGTCTACGCGATGCGGCGCAGTTTCTTCGACAGGTAGCCGAGGCCGGGATGAGGCTCAGTCGTTGGGATCCAGGCGGCGATGCCACGATGACCCATGCAGAGCGCTGGCTTAGTACGCCGAGGGTGGCTCCTGCCTCTGGCTGCGGGTCTCGGGTGGATCGTCGCGCTGACCGTCGGTGGCCTCAGCCCCGACCCGGACTCGTGGGACTGCAACTCCAGCTGGGACTACGTCCTGACCACGCTCGAGGCCGTCTCGTTCATCTTGACCGCTGCGGCCATCTGGGCGGTCCATATCGCCCAGGGGCGGCATCGCCATCGCAGGTACCTGCGATGGGCCGCCCTGGCCGGCGCGGTGGGCGCGGTCGGCGCCGCCGTCAACAACCCGATCGAGCACTGTGCCGATGTCGAGGCGCTCGGTCTGCTGGTGTGGGTGCCGTCGGTGACCCTGTGGCTTCTCGGACTCCTGGCACTCGGGTGGATCACCATGACCGATCGGGTGCTCCCCAGGTGGGGAGGTGCCGCGATCCTCATCGGCCTCGCCGGACTGCTCTTCGCCGGGGAAGGTGCCGGCTTCGTCATTCATGCGGGGTCATGGCTCGTGGTCGCGGTCGCGCTCAGACCGAGCACGACCGAGGAGACCGCCACGGGAATCTCTGACCCGGTCGTGCGTTGAAGCCCACATGGCCACGATCGAGCTGACCGAGCAGACCATCGATGCCGCCATCGAGGCCGACGGGATCACCCTCATCGACTGGTGGGCGTCGTGGTGCGGACCCTGCCGCGCCTTCGCCCCCGTCTATGAGGCCGCGAGCGAGCAGCACCCCGACGTCACCTTCGCCAAGATCGACACCGAGGCGCATCCCCAGCTCTCGGCCAACGCCCAGATCACCTCGATCCCGACGCTGATGATCTTCCGTGACGGCCACCTCGTGTACTCACGGCCCGGTGCCCTGCCGGCGCAGGCGTTGGCGCAGCTGATCGAGGGTGCCAAGGCTCTCGACATGGACGAAGTGCGCGCTGCCGCGGACCCTGCCTAGATCCGCGGTTCACCCGTCGAGGATCCTCGACGCCGGGCCGCGACCGCATCCGGCACCGTGGCGAGCACGCGGGACTCCTCGATCGTCGCCAGCAGTCCGGTGAGCGCGATCTCGGCGCGCAGGTCCTTGTGCAGCTCCACGACGAACACCTCGATCGAGCGAGCACGCAACCACTCGAGCAGCTGGGAGAGCAGCTCGGTGCTGGTCACGTCCAGCGTGTGCTGCTGGACGAGGTCGAACACCACCGTGCGCACCGGCACCTCACTCTGGGACACCAGCGCCTTGACGGCCTGGACGTTGGACGAGGCGTTCGCGTAGTACACCGCCGCGTCGAGCCGGAGCACGAGGACTCCTGGTGGCAGCGTGGCTCCGGGGTTGTGCTCGCGCGCACCGTAGCGCCCGGGCGCCCCCGGGACCTCGCCGAGCTCGGTGACGCTCGGCCGGCTGGACCGGTAGATGACGAGGAGGAGGGAGGCGACCATAGCGATCACCAAGCCCTCGAGGACATCGACCAGCAGGACGCCGAGCAACGCGGTGACACCGAGCCCGAACTCCGTGGCCGAGACCCGCCACACCGCCTTGAGCTTGGCGGGGCTGATCAGGTGGCTGACGGCGTGAATGATCAACGCCCCCAGCACCGCCTCGGGCAGGTCCTTGAACAGCGGCGTGAGGAACAGCACGGTGACCACGGCCATCGCCGCGGCGACCAGGCCGGACAGCTGGGTACGGGCGCCGGCGCCGTCGTTGACCGCGCTGGCCGACATGCCACCCGCGGCGACCATGCCGCCCATCGCCCCCGAAGCGAGGTTCGCGGTGCCGAAGGCAAGCAGCTCCTGGTCGGGGTCGATCTCGTAGCCGTGCTTCGTGGCGAACGTGGAGGCGACGCCCAGGGCCTCGCTGTAGGCCACGAGCAGGATGCCCGCCGCAGCGGGGACCAGGATCCAGAGGGAGGCCGCCCCGACATTCGGAAGACCGAGGTCCGGCAGGCCCTGGGGCAGGGTTCCCACCACCTCGACTCCGTGACGACCGGCGAGGTCGAGGCCGGCACTGACCAGGATCGCCACGCCGAGGACGGCGAGCCCGACGGGCAACCGGCGTGAGAGCTTCGGGAGCACGAAGAGCGCGACCAGGGCGACGGCACCGATGGCGAACGCCCACCAGTTGGCGGAGCCCAGCTCGGCCACGACATGCCACAGCTTGGAGAACGTGTTCCCCGAGCCCTTCGAGACCCCGAACAGCTTGTTCAGCTGTCCCACGACCACGAAAATCGCCAGGCCAAGGATGAAGCCGTCCATGACCGGTCGGGAGAGGAACTGCGCCACGAAGCCGAGCTTGGCCAGCCCCGCCAGCATGAAGAGCGCGCCGACGACGAGCACCAGTGCTGCGGCGTAGGCCGCGTAGGCCGCGGCGTCCTCGGGGTTGAGTGCCAGGATCGTCGAGCCGAGGAGAACAGAGGTGGCCGACGTCGCCGACACCACGAGGTGACGGGACGAACCGAGCACGGCGTACACGACCAGTGACGCAAGCACCGTGTAGAGGCCGGCCTGGGCAGGCAATCCGGCCATGCTGGCGTAGGCCATCCCCTCGGGGACGATCAGCCCCCAGAGCGTGAGACCGGCCACGACGTCGCGGCCGGTCCAGGCGCGCTCGTAGCCGCGCACCCATCCGACGATGGGCACGCGGCTCGACCACGCGGAGCCACGGCGCCCCGTGCTCACGTCAGCAGAGCGACTTCCGCCGTCGAGAGCTCTTCGTCCGTGAGCGCGCCAGAGGCGCGCAGGCCGTGGGTCATGCGCTCGGCAGCCCCGCCTGCAGCTTGGCGAGCACCTGGTCGAGGCTGAAGCTGGCCGGCTTCTGGCGGGGTGGGAACTCCGCCAGGCTCTGCATCATCGAGAACACGAACGCCTGGCACGGCACCAGCAGGAACGCGTGGTCGAGCAGCCAGTCGTAGTAGGTGTTCGAGGTGATGTTCGCCCGCTCGTACGGGTCGGTCCGCAGGTTGAAGATCAGCGGGACCCGCAGCTCGACGAAGGGCTCGGCCCAGATCCGCAGGGTGCCCTCGCAGCGCTGCTCCTTGAAGACCAGCTTCCAGTTGTCGTAACGCACGGCCGTCAGGTCGCCGTCGTCGGAGACGTAGAAGAAGAAGTTGCGGGGGCTCTGGTCCACCTCGCCGGTCAGGTAGGGCAGCTGGTTGTGGCCGTCGAGATGCACCTTGTACGTCGTCCCGCCGAGGTCGGCACCAGCCTTGAGCTGCTCGGCGATGTTGTCCACCCCGGCGGCCGCGAGCAGGGTCGGGAACCAGTCGTTGTGGCTGACGATGCCGTTGCGGACCTGGCCCGCGGGGATGTTCCCGGGCCAGCGCACCATCGCCGGCACCCGGTAGGCACCCTCCCAGTTGGTGTTCTTCTCGCCACGGAACGGCGTCATGCCTGCGTCGGGCCAGGAGTTCATGTGCGGGCCGTTGTCGGTGGAGTAGATCACGATGGTGTCGTCGGCGAGTCCGTTGTCGTCCAGGAAGTCGAGCACCGACCCCACCAGGTCGTCGTGGTCCAGCATCGTGTCGTGGTACTCCGACTGCCACCGGCCGGCCCGGCCCTTGCTGCCGTCCTTGACGTGGGTGCGGAAGTGCATGTGCGTGGTGTTCAGCCACACGAAGAACGGCGTCTCACTGGCCTTGGCGTCCGTCATGAAGCGCAGCGCCTCGGGCACGATCTCGTCGTCGATCGTCTTCATCCGCTCCTTGGTGAGCGGACCGGTGTCCTCGATCCTCTGCGTGCCGTCCGGCTGCGCCCAGGAGTGGATCACGCCTCGCGGTCCGAAGTTCTTGCGGAAGTTGGGGAAGTCCGCCGGCATCGGGTAGTCGTCGAGCTCGGGCTCCTCCTCGGCGTTGAGGTGGTAGAGGTTGCCGAAGAACTCGTCGAAGCCGTGCGCCGTCGGGAGGAACTCGTCCTTGTCGCCGAGGTGGTTCTTGCCGAACTGGCCGGTGGCGTACCCCTGCGCCTTCAGTGCGGTGGCGATGGTCGGGTCCTCCGGACGCAGTCCAAGGTCCGCGCCCGGCAGGCCCACCTTGGTGAGACCAGTGCGGATCGGGTTCTGACCGCAGACGAACGCCGCGCGTCCTGCGGTGCAGCTCTGCTCGCCGTAGTAGTCGGTGAAGCGCACACCCTCCTCCGCGATCCGATCGATGTTGGGCGTGCGGTAGCCCATCACCCCGTCGCTGTAGCAGCTGAGGTTGCTCTGACCAATGTCGTCGCCCCAGATGACGAGAATGTTGGGTTGTTCGCCTGCCATGGGTGTGACCTTTCCTCGGGATGTGGAACCAGTAGAGCCAGGCAGCTCGGTCGGCACCTCACCCGCGAGGGATGATCCGCACTGCTCTCGCGGCCCCGCAGACTGCCGAGGTCACCAACAGTCCGGAGGTAGGTCGTGGGCCAGTTCCCGACAATCGCAGTGGACGTCCTACTCCAGCCCGACGCCACGATGGTGTCCCGGGCCGAAGCCGCGAATGCCGACCTGCTGGGCGTCTTCCCCAACGGCTTCTCTCTCGACGAGAGCCATCGGCCCCATGTCACGGTGCTGCAGGCGTACGTCAGCTCCGACGGGCTCCAGGAGTTCACGCGCCTGACGGGCGATCTGCTCGCCGAGCACCGACTCCAGGAATGGCAGCTGACCGCGACTGCCGTCTACTACCTCCCGTTCGGTGGCCTCGGCGTCGCCGGAATCGTGATCGCACCCACGTCAGAGCTGCTGGCGCTGCAGCGTTCGCTCGTCGAGCTCAGCCGGCCGTTCGTGGTGGAGGCCGCCGACGCGTCCGCCTTCGTGACGACCGCCGCCGAGCCGGAGATCAACCAGCCCACGCAGGACTACGTCGCCGCCTTCGCCCGCGAAGCGACCGGGGATCGCTTCAACCCGCACGTCACCACCGGGGTAGGCCCACGCGACCACCTGGACGCGATGGTCGAGGCGCCGTTCGAGCCCTTCACGTTCTCTCCTGCGGGTGCCGCGCTCTACCAGCTGGGCAACCTCGGGACCGCCGCACGGCTGCTCCACGAGTGGTCGCCGTCGTGACCGTGCTGGCGTCCTGGCGCCCCGGAGCCACCCGGGACGCACTGCTCGAGTTCCTCGACGCGAGTCTGACGCTGCCGCGCTCGGCGCGCGTGGCGACGTTCGACAATGACGGCACGCTGTGGAGCGAACGCCCCATCGTCCAGCTCGAGTTCTTCCTCGCAGAGCTGCGAGCCGCGCTCGCCACCGACCCGTCCCTCGGCTCGCGACCTGAGTACGCCGCCGTGCTCGGCACCGACCACAAGGCGGCCGGCGAGCTCGGGCTGGAGCGGATCGCCCTGGCGCTGGTCGAGCTCTTCGAGGGGCAGAGCCCCGCCGAGTTCGACGCTCGAGCCCGTGGCTTCATGGCGACCGCCATGCACCCGACGATGGGCATGCCGCTACGCGGCACGGTCTACCAGCCGATGCTGGAACTGCTCGAGGAGCTGCGGCGACGGCAGTTCACGGTCTTCATCGTGACGGGCGGCGGCACCGAGTTCGTGCGCGCCATCAGCGAGGACCTCTACGGGGTGCCCCCGGAAGCCGTCGTCGGCACCCTGGTCGAGTACGACGTGGTACGCGGCGCCGACGGTGTCCCTCGGCCGGTCCGGACCGCACGGCTGCAGGGCGGCGCCAACGAGGGCCCGGCCAAGATCGCCAATATCCAGACCCAGCTCGGCCGGCACCCGATCATCGCCGTCGGCAACTCCGGCGGTGACCGGGACATGTTGGAGTGGGCACTCGACTCCACTGGCCCGTGTTTGGCGTTGCTCGTGGACCATGACGACGACGAGCGCGAGTTCGCCTACCGCAGCGTGGCCCAGACATTCGCGGAGGCCGAGCCGATCACCGTCGTGGCCGAACGACTCGGCTGGACGGTCGTCAGCATGGCGCGCGACTGGTCGAGGGTCTTCCCTACGCCCGTCGTCGTCAGCCGGCGGCCACCGCCGTACGACGCTGATGGCGGATCTTGAGCACGATCGCCCCGAGGACGATCGTGGTGACCAGCCCCGAGATGACCACCGAGGCGAGCGGGAACTCACCCAGTGCTCGACCGATCTGGTAGGCGAGGACGCAGGTGTAGACGCTCCAGAGAGCGCCGCTCAAGACCGACCAGCGCAGGAAGCGCCCGTAGGGCATCTCGGACGAGCCCATCGTGGCGTTGACCACGAAGCGCATGCCGGGGACGTAACGTCCTCCGACGATGAGTGTCGGCGCTCTGGAGTCCATGATCTCGAAGCCCTGACGCACCTTGTCGTTGGCCTTGGCGCGGTTCACCAGCGGCTCCAGCCTGTGGGTGAAGCGCCGGGCGAGCCAGAACAGGAGCGAGTCCCCGACGATGGCCCCCAGGGCGCCCATCACGATGACGGGCAGCAGTTCGATGCTGCCCTGCGCCGCAGCCGTGGCTGCGGCGTTGAGCGTGGTCTCCCCCGGGAAGATGGGGACGACGGCATCGAGCACGACGAGCGCGAAGACCGCGAGGTATGCCATGCGCGGGGGGATCGACTCGACGAAGTCGAGCCCGTCGCTGTTGCGCGCATAACTGAGCGCCGCGGCGACGCAGCCCACTGTCGCCAGTGCGAGCAGGACAGCCGTCGCCCTCCGGCGCCAGGAGAGGCGCTGCCACGAGTCGACCGCCTTCCTCAGCATTGCCTGAGCCTTCCGTCCCCCGTGCGTCGTGCGCCTCACCCGCACGGGATGAGCACGGTCCTCGAGTGGGTCTCATCTCCACTGGGTGAGGCGGAGCCATGGTGCTCGGCCGGACCATGTGCTTTCCCCCTGGAAGGAAGCCGAGTGCTGCCACGTCACCCAGCTGTCCGGCCGTGAGGCTCCCCGCGGAGGACCTCGCGGCACTGCAGGAGCGCCTGCAGGGGTCCTTCATCGGCCGGTGCGTACGTCGGTTCGTGGCGATGACCGGGATCGACCGCTGCATCGTCTTGTCGTCGCAGGCGTTCACCGCCCTGATCCCGTTGTTGCTCCTCGCCTCCACCCTGGCACCAGAGGGCCAGGAGGACCTCGTCTCGCGGTCACTGATCCGCAAGTTCGGCCTGAGCGGCGACTCGGCCGCAGCCGTCCAGGACCTCTTCACCGTTCCGTCGGGTGCCACGACCGGCGTGAGCGTCTTCAGCGGCTTCCTGCTGCTGTTCTCGGGAGTCTCTTTCACCCGCCGCCTCCAGATGATGTACCGGTCGGCGTGGGGGCTCGAGAAATCGACGATCCGCGGTGGGCTCTTCGCCGCACTTGCGCTGATCACGCTGCTGACTGAACTGGTCGTCCTCTACACGGTCCAGAGCCTGGTCGTGCTGCTGCCCCTCGGCTGGCTGCTGGCAGTTCCCTTGAGCGCAGCCATGGGCATCGTCCTGTGGACCGTCATCGCCTACCTCCTGCTCAACCGCGAGGTGCACTGGCGTCGGCTCGTGTTCACCGGTGCGCTGTCCGCGGTGCTGCTGGCGGTCTACGGCCGCGTGACACAGCTCTACATGCCTCGGCTGGTGGAGAAGTACACCAGCGAGTTCGGGCTGTTCGGCATCACCATCGCTCTGATCGGGTGGCTGCTCGCCGTGTCCGCCGTGGTCGTGGTCAGCACGGCCGTCGGAGCCGAGCTGGACCGGTCCCAGGACGACTGGGTGCTGCGGCTCAAGACGAGGTTCCGGCTCGAGGATCCGGGCCTGGAGCGTCCCGCCTCGACCGATGAGCACACGGGCATGACCGCCGATGACCTCGTTCTGCTGGTGCGGGTGTTGGTGAACTGGCTGGTGATCGCCGCCGGGGTGTGGGTGGCCACCGCAGTCGTCCCCGGCATCGAGGTCCCGGGAGGGTTCTTCACCTACCTGTGGGTCTCCCTCCTGCTCGGGCTCGTCAACGCCGTGCTCGGGCCGCTGCTCAGATTGGTCGCGATGCCTCTGACCGTGCGGACGATCGGCGCGGCGGCACTGCTGACCAACGCCGTCCTGGTGCTCGTCACGGCAGGCCTGAGCTCCAACCTGAACGTCGACACGTTCTTCGCCGCACTGCTGGGGGCCACGGTCATCTCCGTGGTCACCACGATGATCGAGCTGGTCATCCGCCCGATCCGCGAGACGGCCGAGAACGCCGTCTCACCCGGTCGGGATGAGGCGCGACCCGAGGTCTGACCTCCAATCTCGGGACCATGAGCCACGTATCGAGCCCCGACACCGGACCCGCGGGGCCGCGTGCCGGCACCCAAAGCGTCCAGCCCACCGAGATGACCGGCTGGGTCGGGTGGATCGCGTACGCCGGCGTCATGATGCTGCTGCTGGGCTCGTTCCACGCCATGCAGGGACTCGTCGCCCTCTTCCGCGACGAGTTCTTCCTGGTCGGCAAGAACGGGCTCACCGTGCACGTCGACTACACGGTCTGGGGCTGGGTCCACCTGGTCGGAGGCATCATCATCGCCGTGGCCGGTATTGCGCTCTTCGCCGGCAAGCTCTGGGCACGCGGCCTCGGCGTCGTGCTGGCCATGGCCAGCGCCGTGGTGAACATCGGCTTCCTGGCCGCGTACCCGATCTGGTCGACCATGATGATCGCCGTCGACCTCCTGGTCATCTGGGCACTCACCGTGCACGGCCACGAGATGACGGAATAGGGCTCGGCGACGCCGAGCCTGGGTCAGGGCAGGTTGGACTTGCGGGGGTCGCCCGACCGCTTGGCGGCCGGATCCGCCGCTGTCGAAGCGTCGCGGCCCTCCCACCAGCGCCACCCCGCGGTGACCACGAGCGCGCCGACCAGGGACCCGATGATGCCGCTCGGCCTCAGGTCGAGGCCGTCACCGGCCAACAGGCTGCTCAGCAGCCCACCGATGAACGAGCCGACGAGGCCGGCGACGATGGCCTTGGGCCAGTCGATGCCTGCAGGCGCACGCCCGAGGAGCAGTTGCGCCCCGGCACCGACGAGCATGCCGAACAAGATGATGCTGAGGATGAGCACTCACGGAGCATATCCACGCCTGACGGCCGACGCCCGGCTGGTGCCTGTGGCTAGGCAGCCATGACGCCATGGTCGGCGACTGCGGTTCCGAGCCTCTCGACGAGTGTGGCGGTGGTCTCCGGGAGCACCTCGGTCGTGATGCCCCAGAGATAGAAGCCGTGCAGCATCCCGTCGGCCATCAAACGCTGCGCGGCCCCCGGGTCCAGAGCCGGTCCACCCTCGGCTCGCAGAGCGTCCAGGTAGTGACGCAGGAGCTGGTCCTCGCTGTCCCGCCTGGATGTCACCGGGAGTGCCGACGCAATGTGGTAGCCGACGTCCATGTACCAGCTGCCACGCTGGACCAGTTGCCAGTCGACCAGCCCGGGCCTGCCGTCGCCGTCGAGGATGAGGTTGCCGACGTGGGCGTCGCCGTGGACCACGCACCAGTCGGGCAGGGTGCCCTCCCGCGCCACCAGGTTCGAGTACGCCCGATACAAGCGCTCGGCGTCGCGCACGGGACCGGGCAGAACGACGCCACCCGGGCCGTCGAGGTTCATCTGGATCTCAGTGACGCCCCGGGCGGCCAGCAGGATGTCCCACCTGGGCGCGAGCCATTCGGCCTCTCGGTAGCGCGAGCCTCCCCAGGTGGCCGCGTGCAGGCGGGCCAGCTGTTCCAGGCTGCTGGCGACGTCGTCCGGCTCGTACTGGCTCCTGGGATCCAGGAACCGGCCTCCCGTCGCGGTGACGTCGTCGCTCAGGACGACCCCATGGCGGCTCTCCTCGTCGAACCCGGCATAGACCGCGTGGAGCGTGCGCACACCCAGTTCCGGCGCGACGATCTGGTAGAACCGGGCCTCCGGCTCGCTGATCGGTCGGTAGGCACGGCCGAGGTCGTTGAAGTAGCCCTTGATGCACAGGTCCGCACTCAGGTCCTCGGGGAGCTCCCCGGCACACTCGATACGGAACGTCGCATTGGTGGTGATGCGTTCGGTCATGGGACCTGGGACCACGCCGGTCACCTGCAGGCCGGGCCACCTCTCGCCGAGCGCCGAGGACAGCCACTCGGGCGACAGTGCTTCCTCGAGGGTGTCGGGTACGCGAACCTCAGTCACTCGGACCACTCTCCTTCGGTTTCGATCGAGTGTCGTCTCGATCGAGCATCGCTGTCGACCACGGATCCGATCGGGCCAGGGTGCGGCGGCGCGACACAGCGCCCACTGTGCCGCGCGTCCGAGTCGACCTGCGGAATGGCGTGCAATCCCGGCGGG
The DNA here is from genome assembly GCA_963802315.1 of uncultured Actinomycetota bacterium. Taxonomy (GTDB): domain Bacteria; phylum Actinomycetota; class Actinomycetes; order Propionibacteriales; family Nocardioidaceae; genus Nocardioides. The sequence continues at coordinate 1,934,352 of CAWDIF010000001.1, read as the reverse complement.
GTTGCCTCTGACGAATCGGCACCGGGTCGACCTGCGGAAACATGTCGATTCACACGTTGAAGCGGAACTCGACGACGTCGCCGTCGGCCATCACGTAGTCCTTGCCCTCCATGCGCACCTTGCCGGCCTCCTTGGCCTTCTGCATGGATCCGAGCGCGACCAGGTCGTCGAAGGAGACGATCTCGGCCTTGATGAAGCCACGCTGGAAGTCGGTGTGGATGACGCCGGCCGCCTCGGGGGCGGTGGCGCCCTTCTTGACCGTCCAGGCCCGCGACTCCTTGGGACCGGCGGTCAGGTAGGTCTGGAGCCCCAAGGTGTCGAAGCCGACCCGCGCGAGTACGTCGAGGCCGGGCTCCTGCGACACCCATCTCGGCGAGCATCTCGCGTGCCTCGTCGTCGTCGTCGAGCTCGACGAGGTCGGACTCGAACTTCGCGTCGAGGAAGATCGCCTCGGCCGGGGCGACCAGGGCCTGCATGGTGGCCTTGAGGTCGTCGTCGCCCAGCTCGTCCGCGTCGCAGTTGAAGACGTAGATGAACGGCTTGGCGGTGAGCAGGCTCAGCTCGCGGACCAAGGACCGGTCGATGTCGGTGGCGATGACCGGGGTGCCGCCGTCAAGCGCCATCTGCGCGGCCTTGGCCGCCTCGACCGAGGGCACCAGGGCCTTGTTGCCCTTGGCCTCCTTCTCCATCCGCGGGATCGCCTTCTCCAGCGTCTGCAGGTCGGCCAGGATCAGCTCGGTCTGGATGGTCTCGATGTCGTTGGCCGGATTGACCTCACCGTCGACGTGGGTGACGTCCTCGTCGCGGAAGACCCGGGTCACCTGGCAGATCGCCGCCGACTCGCGGATGTGTGAGAGGAACTTGTTGCCCAGGCCCTCACCCTCCGAAGCGCCGCGGACGATGCCCGCGATGTCGACGAACTCCACCGTCGCGGGCAGCAGCCTGGCCGACCCGAACAGCCCCGCCGAGGATCGACAACCGCTCGTCGGGGACACCGACCACGCCGACGTTGGGCTCGATCGTGGCGAAGGGGTAGTTCGCCGCGAGCACGTCGTTCTTGGTCAGCGCGTTGAACAGTGTGGACTTCCCGGCGTTGGGGAGTCCGACGATGCCGATGGTGAGAGCCACAAGGGAGCAGCCTAGGTGGAACCTCTAGGGTCGGCCGCATGCCCGACCACCCCACGTACGAGCAGCTCGTCGGCCTGCCGGCGTACGCCGTCCAGCCCGTCCCCGTCGCGTTCGAGGACAACAACGGGCAGCTCAACGTCCGCCACTACCTCGGGATCGGCAGTGAAGGGCTCGACGAGTCACTGGTGAGTGTGGGGATCCCGGAGAACTGGCCGGCGAAGGCAGGGCTCTCCCACCTCTCCGCCGAGCACCACCTGACCTACGTCCACGAGCTCCGGACAGGCGACCGGATGTCGGTGCGCGTGCGCCTCTTGGGGCGCTCCGAGCGCGCCGCCCACGCTCTGGTGTTCGTGCTCGACGAGACCCACGAACGGCTGGCCGCGGTGTTCGAGGAGGTCTTCTTGTGCGTCCGGCTGGACCCGCGCGGATCTGAGCCCTGGCCGGCCGACGTCGCCGCCGGCTTCGACGCCCGGATCGCCGAGCACGCGGCGATCGAGTGGGCTGCGGTCACCAGCGGCTGTCTCGCGCTTCGCTGAGGTTCAGCCGGCGACGGCGTGGGCGCGCAGCAGCAGGAGGAGCTCGGCGTACGGACCGACGACGTAGGCCGCGTCGCCACCGACCAGACGAGTGTCCCGACGCGGCGGGTGTTCGCGGTCGCCGTCGGCGCGCACCAGTGACAGCACCCGGATCCGGGCCGGGAGGTCGCGCATGGCCAAGCCGTCCAGGCCGCTGCCGGCGACGATGTCGAGCCGCGCGACCAGCATCGGTTGGGAACCGACATAGAACGTGTCGATGATCTCGAGCCCCAGCGCGGCCCCGACGAACCACGGGGCGGCCAGCGCGGCCGGTGAGCGGACGTGGTGGAAGTCGAAGCTCGACCGCACGGTCTCGGCCAGCCGCGGCTCGAAGAGCCGGAGGACCACGGGGACATCAGCCCACCGCTCGCCGAGCACGTCGCGGACGGCGAGACCAGTCTCGATGTTGGCCAGGTCGTCGCTGGTGAGCACGGCGACCGCCCGGGCCGTGCCCAGGTGGAGTGCCGCGAGCGTGTCCGGTGTCGTGGCATCGCCGATGACCAACGGCACCCCGAGGGCCCGGAGGTGCTCGAGGTGTCGGTTGCCGGCGTCGGCCTCGACGACCACGACAGGGGCGTCCTGCGCGAGCAGCCGCTCGACCACCGCGACACCCACTGACCCCACGCCGACCACCACCACGTGGTCGTCGAGCGCGGTGATGCGGCGGCGGCCCAGGGTCTCCTCGAGCCGCCTGGTGATGAGGGCATTGGTGAGGAGGGCGAAGGAGACGGTCACCAACGTGGCGCCGATGAGCATCAGACAGACCGCCCAGACCCGCAGCCACGAGGGCTGGTCACGGAAATTGAAGTCGCCGTAGCCGACGGTCGCGATGGTCTCGACCGTGAAGTACAGCGCGTCGAGCAGGGACATCCGGCGGCCGGACGCCTCCTCATAGCCGACTCGCAGCATCACCACCGAGGTCCCGGCCAGGACGACCAGGGCCAGGAGCACGAGCCTCAGCCGCCGGTCGGTGCTGGCGGCCACCTCTCGGAGCAGCGACGGCCTGGTGCGCGGGGGTCGGGGCGCGCGCGCCCCGACGAACGCCGGCTCCTCGGCCTTCCGCCGCCGCTGACGCGCGCGCTCGGCCGGCGACCGGACGATGTCGACCTCTTCAGCGGTCCCGGTCACGACCACCGAGTCCCCGGGGCTCACCTCGACGTCCCGGCCGGGGGTCAACACGGCCGGTCTTCCGTCAGCCGGGACGACGGCAACCGGCGCCAGAGCCCCGAAAAGGTCGCGGAGGCGACCCGACCCGAGCACCGTCGTCTCGACCACGCGGAAGCCCAGGTCGCCCAGGGTGAGGTCCCAGGTCCCGGTGGCCAGGCACGACTCGACGATCGACGGCGCGGCCAGGCGCGCGGTGTCCAGGACCCGGATGTCGAGGTCAGCCAGCGCCCGCCCCACGGCGGCGTTCGCCAGCTGGACCACGACCCGGGCGTCCGGACGCAGCTCTCGGGCCAGCAGCGCGGTCGCCAGCGTGTGGACGTCGTCGGATTCCGCGCAGATCAACGCGGCCGCCTGGGCGAAGCCGGCGCGGAGCAGACTCTCGGGCAGACGTGAGTCCGCGCTCAGCAGCGGCGCACCCAGGGCCTCGAGGGCGCGGAGCAGCCTCGGGTCAGGCTCGTCGTCGACGACGACCACGTCCACGCCGGCGCTGTGCAGCTGCTCGACGATCCGCAGTCCTTCGTCGTGCAACCCACAGACGACGACATGTCCTTCCCAGGACTCCACGGCGGCCGACACGGGTCGCAGCCTCGCGCCCCCACGTGACGCTGGTGTTACGCGCGTCGAAGGGTGAGCCAGAGGCTGATGGCCACGTAGTACGCCAGGTAGACCAGCGACAGCGCGGTCAGCACGACAGGAACGTCCGGCAGCTGCGAGGTGATGGCGCCGAAGAGCACGAGGAACGCGGTCGCGGCGGCCATGTTGGTGTACCAGAGCGTCTCGGTGCGCGACGGGTAGACGTACTTCACCGGGACGAAGACCAGCACCGTGAGGATCGCGATGATCGCCGTGGTCGCGACCTCACCGAGCTCGAACACCACCACATAGAACGCGACGATGTTCCAGTAGCTCGGGAAGCCGAGGAAGAAGTGGTCCTCGGTCTTCGCGTCGGTCCTGGTGAACTGGTAGCACGACGCGATCAGCGGGATGGACGCGACGAAGCCGCCAAAGACTCCGTCGGGCAGGTAGCCGGTCGCCCAGAGCAGGATCATCGGCGCGAAGACGTAGGTCAGGTAGTCGACGATGTTGTCGAGCAGGGCTCCGTCGATCTGCGGCACCACGGCCTTGACCCGAAAGTGCCGCGCGAGCATCCCGTCCGATCCGTCGACGACCATCGCGGCGAGGAACAGCCACAGCACCGTCTCGACGTCGCCCTGATAGGCGAAGTGCACCATCAGCAGCCCCAGGACCACGCCCGACGTCGTGTAGGCGTGCACCGACCAGGCGGCGAGGCGCTCCATGGAAGTGAAGGCTAGGGGGTCAGACGAGATCCACCACGACCGGCGCGTGGTCAGACGGGGAACCCGTGCCCTGGGCCGGGTCCCGCTCGTCGCGGTCGATGAAGGCGCTGGTGACCCGCTCGGCGAGGGCCGCGGTGCCGAGGACGAAGTCGATCCGCAGGCCACGGTTGCGCTCGAACCGCTGTCGGTAGTAGTCCCAGTACGTGTAGACGTCGGGGCCCGGGGCGTAGGGGCGAACGACATCGACGTACCCGTCGTCCAGGAAGCCCTGGAAGGCCGCGCGCTCCCTCGGCGTGACGTGCGTCGAGCTGGCGAACTGCTTCACGTCGAAGACGTCCTCGTCGCTCGGGCAGACGTTCCAGTCACCCATGAGCGCCGTCGGCGTGTCGAGCCACGAACCGGCGGCGGCGCGCAGCCTTGCCAGCCAGTCCAGCTTGTAGTGGTAGTGCGGGTCGTCGGGCTTGCGGCCGTTGGGGACGTAGAGCGACCAGAGACGTAGGCCGCCACAGGTCGCAGCGATCGCCCGGGACTCGGGCTCGGGCGGGCTTCCCTCCTCCTTGGCCCAACCCGGCTGGTCCGGGAACGTCACCTCGACGTCCTCCAGCCCCACCCGACTGATCAGCGCGACTCCGTTCCACTGGTTGGTGCCCGCCGAGGCCACCTCGTAGCCCAGCGACTGCAGTCCCATCACCGGCAGCTGGTCCTCACGAGCCTTGGTCTCCTGCACGGCGAGCACGTCGACGTCGTGCCGCTCGAGGAAGCGCTCGACCCGGTCGATGCGGGAGCGGAGCGAGTTGACATTCCAGGTGGCGATCCGCACCGCTCAAACCTACGGCGCGGCTCCCGCCGCCCGTGGGGCACCCGACCTACCTTGGGGATGTGAGCCAGGCTCGCACCCTCTGGGAGGAGGGCCACGAACCCGGGTACCAGGTGGTGGCGCTCGGGATCGCCGTCGCGCTCTCCGTGGTCGCGCTGGACCTGGCGCGCGCCGGACAGGTCACCAGCCTGTTCGACGTTGTCTTCGTGCTGGTCTCCATCGGGATCGCACTGCTCGTCCGCCCGCAGGACTTCTTCACCGTCGGCGTGCTACCCCCGCTGATCATGGCGACGGTCTTCATCCTGGTCGGGCTCACCAAGCCCGGTGCGATCGCGCACCCCGACGACGGGCTCGTGCAGGCGGTGGTCTCCGGACTCTCGACCCACGCGGTCGCGCTCGGCCTCGGCTACGGGCTCTGCCTGGTCTGCCTGGCAGTGCGTCGTCGCTTCGTCTGACCATCGACTCGTCTGACCAGCGACTCGGCTGATATAGGTCGGTAGTCCTTCACAAGACACCTCCGGAGGTGCCAGAAGGGTTCTGTCGGATTCCTTCGAGTGGCCTGGCGTGGCTGCGCCGGGTCTCTCCTGGCTGCCCTCCGGAGGTGGGTTGTGTCTGTTCATGATTGCGCATCGTCGATGGTCGTGGTGGCTGTCGATGTCGGGAAGAACACGGTCGCGTTGTCGGTCACCGATGATCAGCGGCACAGGTTGTTGGGTCCGTTGGACTTCGCCATGACCCGTCCGGGGTTGGCTGCCACGGTGTCCAAGATCGCGGGGGTGGTGTCGTCGGGGGCGGTGGTGCGAGTCGGGATCGAGGCCGCGGGGCGCTATCACCAGCCGTTGATGGTTCCGTTGTCGTGGCCAGCGGGGTGGGAGCTGCGGGAGCTGAACCCTGCTCATGTCACTGAGCAGCGTCGTGTCCAGGGCCGGCGTCGGGTCAAGACTGACGCGATCGATCTCGAGGCGATCACCGAGCTGATGCTCGCCGGGCGGGGACAGGTGGTCACCGACCGGGCGTTGGTGATCGGTGAGCTGGCCGCACGAGTCGCGCACCGCACTCGCCGGGTCCAGGCCCGCAGCGCGTTGAAGAACCAGCTGTTGGGCCAGCTGGACCGGGCTTTTCCCGGGCTCACACTGGCGCTGCCTGATGTGTTGGGCACCAGGGTCGGGCGGCTGGTTGCGGAGCACTTCGCGGATCCGGCCCGGCTGGTGTCGCTGGGCGAGGCCCGCTTCATCCGCTACGCCGCCACTCGTGGGGTGCAGGTTCGTGGCCCGGTCGCGGCTCGGCTGGTGGCCGCCGCGCGGGACGCGCTGGTGACCCGCGACGCCGCGGTGGCACGCGAGATGCTCGCCGAGGACCTGGCCCTGCTCGGCGTCCTGGACGACCAGGTCGCCGCGGTCGAGGACCAGCTCGCCGGGCTGTTGCCGGCCAGTCCGTTCGCGATCTTGACCAGCGTCCCGGGCTGGGCAGTGGTCCGCGCCAGCGCCTACGGCGCCGCGGTCGGGGACCCGGGCCGGTGGCCCGGACCACGACAGGTCTACCGCGCAGCAGGGCTGTCCCCGATGCAGTACGAGTCCGCCGGTCGACGCCGCGACGGCGCGATCAGCCGCGAAGGCAACGTCGCGCTGCGCCGCGCCCTGATCGACCTCGGCATCGGGCTGTGGCTCAACGAACCCGCCGCGAAGGCCTACGCCGCAGGCCTGAAAGCCCGCGGCAAGAAGGGCGGCATCATCGCCTGCGCACTGGCCAACCGAGCCAACCGAATCGCCTACGCACTGGTCCGCGACCAGAGCGTCTACGACCCGACCTGCTGGACCCTGCCGACCGCGCAGGAGGCCTAAAGAGCACCCACGACCCCTCTTCACAGCCCACCGCGATCGGGTGCAGGCTGGGTCGTGACGAAGGGCCGGACCAGACGCCGCATCGGCTATGGCGGACACCGCGAGGTGTTACGCCGCATCTAGCTTGGCGCCCGGCCCTTCGCCCTATCCGCAGCTCGAACGACGCCAGATGACCCACCCGCGAGGCGAGGTCGCATACGTCAGCGTGAGCGCACCCGGGCAGCCCGCCACGACCCGTCGCTTGCCCCGTCGCGAACCAAGCACTCCGGCGCGCTCACCGACCCGGAGCGTCCAGACCCGCGCCCACCGATCGTTGACACGACCTACCGCCAGCTAGATCTCGAACCTGGCGGGGTCCCCCGCACCCACCCGCATCACCTCGGGGTCGCCGTCGGACCAGTCCACGACCGTCGTCGGTTCGGCCGGCGTCTCGCCCGCCTCGACCACGATGTCGACGACATGGTCGAGCTCCCCCTTGATCTCCCAGCCCATGGTCCGGGGCTCGGTCTCACCGGGCAGGATCAGCGTGCTGCTCAGGAGTGGCTCCCCCATCAGGTCCAAGAGCGCGTGGACCACCGTGTGGTCGGGGATCCGGACACCCACGGTGCGCTTCTTGGGGTGCAGCAGCCGCTTCGGCACCTCCGGTGTCGCCGGCAGGATGAAGGTGTAGGGACCGGGTGTCACTGCCCGGATCGCGCGGAACGCCGCGTTGTCGACGTGGACCAGTTGACCAAGCTGCGAGAAGTCCTTGCAGACCAGGGTGAAGTGGTGCCGCTCGTCGAGCCCGCGGATGCTCAGGATCCGGTCCCGCCCGTCGCGGTTGCCGATCCGCGAGCCGAGCGCGTAGCCCGAGTCCGTCGGGTACGCGATGAGGGCGTCGTCCCTCAGTGCGTCGACCACCTGCTGGAGCAGACGCTCCTGCGGATTGTCCGGATGGATGTCGACATACCTCGCCACGACTCTCCAGCGTACGTCCCGTTCTTGAGTCACAATGTCCTTTGCACTTGCGCCACATCCGTCACGTCAGGAGTCATCCGTGCGACCCGTCCGGATCGCCGCCACCCTCGGGCTCGCACTGGCTCCTGCCTTGGCGTCGGTCGCCCTTGGACCGGTCCCGGCGAGCGCCGACGTGACCTCGGTGCCGGGCCTCGTCTCGACCGCGGCGGTCAACACGGCGGGCATCGTCGTGCCTGTGCCCACGGGGGTCGTGCCCCGGGCGATCACGGGCGTACTGACCATGCCGGAGGTGGTCAACAACGGGGTCGTGACGTTCCGGGTCAACGGCCGGCCGGCCCGGATCGTCGACTCGACTCTCTATCGCAGGGTTCGCATCCCGGTCACGGCGGCGGACGTGGTGGCCGACGGAACGATCGCGCTCACCATGACGTCCCAAGGCCCGGCGATCGGCACCATCTGCCGTCCGGCCGCGGGTGAGGCGACGCTGCGCAAGGTCGCGCTCGACTACAGCGGCTCGGAGCAGCCGCCCACGACGATCGAGGACTTCTTCCCCCCGGCGGCGTCCCGGATCGACGTGCTCATCCCGCCGGACGCCGACGCGCAGCTGCTCGAGGCGGGGCTCACCGCGGTCGCCGCTCTCACCGCGCGGTACGGCGCGGAGACCCCGGTGGAGCTCGACAACCTCGACCAGATCCCCACGTCGGGAACCGCGTCCCAGCGCATCGTCGTCCTCACCGCCGGTTCCTCCGACGAGACCACCAACCAGGTGACCGCGGGTCCCTCGACCGGCGGCGTCCCGACGCTGACCATCGCAGGCACGGGTCCCGCGCTGACCGAGGCGGCGCGCGAGCTCGGCACCGTCGGGTCCCCCCTCGCCGCCGAGACTGCGGACCAGGCGGGCCCACGCACGCCACAGCTCGACCGCACCCTCGCGGACTTCGCGGTCGGGGAGGTGGTGCTCAGTGGATACGGCACGACCACCCGGCGCGTGCGCTTGCTGCAGGACGTCTTCGCCACACCGGTGGGCTCCATGGAGCTGAGGTTGCAGGGCATGGCGACGGCTGTCTCGGCCGGCGAGCAGGCACGCATCGACGTCCGCCTCGGCGAGGATCTCGTCGGTTCGACGCCCTTGGACGACTCGGGTCGGTGGGACCTCACCGTCGTCGTACCCGAGCAGCACCTGGGACCCGCCGTCGACCTCGACATCGTGCTCAGCGCCACGACCGCGGAGGGCAACGCGTGCGCGGCGCCGGGGGTCCCCCCGATCGAGGTCCGGGTCGACGCGCCCGCGTCGAGGGTCACCGCGACGCCGCTCGAGACCGACCAGGCCGACTTCTCGCACTTCCCGCAGGTCCTGCGTGGGGTGCTCCCCGTCGCCATCCGACCGGCGACCGGCGACCCCTTGGACGGGGCGGTCGAGGCTGCCCGGCTGATCGCCGCGCTCCAGCGCGTGGCGGCTGCGCCGTTCGACGTCCAGCTCGTGCGGCCGGAGACCCTGGTGGCCGACGGCCGGTCCGGACTGCTGGTCGGGGCCTCCGCGGCCGACGCGGTCGAGCTCGGCGCGCCCGCGCTCCTGACCGCGATCCGCCCGTCCAGGACCGGGTCGACGCTCCAGGTGACCTCGCAGGTGCCCTACGCCGTCCTGCAGACCGTCGCCCAGGACGACCGTTCCGTGCTGATGCTCGGCAGCTGGGCACCCGGCGACAACCCCGCTCCCCTGACCGTCATCCGCACGGTGGTGGCCTACGCCACCAACCCGGGCTGGGACTCGCTCCGAGGAGACCTCGTCCTCGCCGACACGGACACGCCCCCCGTCGCCTCGGAGAGTGACGACGTCTCGGTCGCCACGGAGCCCGAGGAGTCCGACGACAACGACTCGTTCCCGATGCTGTGGCTGGTGGTGGTCGGTGGCCTGCTCGCCCAGGTCGCGTTGTTCGTCCTCCTCCTGCGTCGCCGCGACCGACGGACCGCCGACGCCCCGGGCTCCGGTGTGAGGTCCGAGGAGCTGCTCGGGAGCAGGACGTCGACGCGGGCCTATCTCGAGGACTTCGAGTTCCGAGAGCAGCACCTGCCGACCGACGAACCCGTCCCCGCGGAACCGAAGAAGCCGGTCGCCAAGCCGTCCGTGGCAAGGACATCGGTGACCAAGAAGTCGCCGAACACCAAGAAGCGGCGCTAGCCGACTCAGCCGGCGGCGGCCTTGAGGTCGCGGCGGAGCTCCTTGGGGAGCGCAAAGATCAGTGACTCCTCGGCGCTGTGGACGGCCTGGGCATCCGGGTAGCCGCGCTCGGCGAGATAGCCGAGCACCTCGTCCACGAGAGCCTCGGGCACGCTGGCCCCCGAGGTCACCGAGACCGTGCGCACACCGTCGAGCCACGTCTCGTCGAGCTCGGAGGCGTCGTCGACACGGTAGGACGCCTTGGCACCGGCCTCGAGGGCCACCTCGACCAGCCGGACCGAGTTGGAGGAGTTGGCCGAGCCGACCACGATCACCAGGTCGGCGTCGCGGGAGATCTCCTTGATCGCCAGCTGCCGGTTCTGGGTCGCGTAGCAGATGTCGTCGCTGGGCGGGTCGAGCAGCAGCGGGAAGCGCGCCCGGATGGCGGCGACCGTCTCGAGGGTCTCGTCGACCGACAGGGTGGTCTGGGAGAGCCAGGCGACCCGGGCGGGATCCCGCACCACGATCCCTGGGACGTCCGCCGGGCTCTCGACGAGCTGGATGTGCTCGGGCGCCTCGCCTGCGGTGCCCTCGACCTCCTCGTGGCCGGCGTGGCCGATCAGGAGGATGTCGTAGTCGTCGGAGGCGAACCGACGAGCCTCGTGGTGGACCTTCGTCACCAGCGGGCAGGTCGCGTCGATCGTCTTGAGCCCCCGCTCCTGCGCCTGGGTGTGGACCGCTGGCGAGACACCGTGCGCGGAGAAGACCACGGTCTCGCCGGCCGGCACCTCGTCGAGCTCCTCGACGAAGATCGCCCCGCGCGACTCCAGGTCCGCCACGACGTGCTTGTTGTGCACGATCTGCTTGCGCACGTAGACGGGGGCGCCGTAGAGGTCGAGCGCCTTCTCCACCGTGACCACGGCCCGGTCGACGCCGGCGCAGTAGCCGCGCGGGGCCGCCAGCAGGACAGCGCGCTCGGCCTCGTCCGGGGCGAGCACGCGGGGCATGCCGACGTCGGTGGTCATCTGTCCATCGTATGGGCGCTCGGTGGGACGCCCTAAAGTCGCGGCCATGCCCCTGGAGACCTCGGCGAGCTCGCCGGCACCGGTCCGCCAGATCGCCAACCTCATCTCCCAGTACGTCGACCGGCTCGGCGTGGTCTGGGTCGAGGGCCAGATCGCCCAGATCAACCGTCGGCCCGGCATCCAGACCGTCTTCATGACCCTGCGCGACTCGGTGGCCGACATCTCGGTCCCGCTGACCGTCCCTCGCGACCGGGTCGACGGTCTCGCGACGCCGCTGGTCGAGGGGGCCAGCGTGGTCGTTGCGGCCAAACCCTCCTACTACGCCAACCGCGGATCGTTCTCCTTGGCAGTGCGCGAGATCCGGATGGTCGGACTCGGCGAGCTGCTCGCCCGGCTCGAACGCCGCCGCCAGCTGCTGGCCGCAGAAGGCCTGTTCGGCCATGAGCTCAAGCGCTCGCTGCCGTTCCTCCCCCGGCGCGTGGGGCTCGTGACCGCACCCCAGTCCGCCGCCGAGCGGGACGTCCTCGACAACGCTCGCCGCCGCTGGCCCCACGTCGGCTTCGAGGTCGCCTACGCCACGATGCAGGGGCAGCGGGCGGCCGCTGAGGTCATCGAGGCACTGGGCCGCCTCGAACGGCACCCCGACGTCGATGTGATCGTCGTAGCCCGAGGCGGCGGCTCGGTCGAGGACCTGCTGCCCTTCTCCGATGAGGCGCTGGTCCGTGCGGTCCACGGGTTGCGCACCCCGGTGGTGTCCGCGATCGGCCACGAGCAGGACCAGCCGCTCCTGGATCTGGTGGCCGACGTACGCGCCTCGACTCCGACCGACGCCGCCAAGCTGGTCGTCCCGGACGTCACCGAGGAGGTCCAGCTGGTGCACACCGCCACGACCCGGCTCCGCCGGACCATGGCCGGCTGGGTCGCCCGGGAGCAGGCCGGACTGGACGCCCTCCGGTCGCGCCCGGTGCTGGGTGATCCCCGCGGGCTGCTGGACGAGCGTTCGGCCGAGGTCGACGAACTGCGCGACCGGGCCCGACGTTCGCTGAGCCACCGGCTCGACCGGGCTACCGATGACATCACCCACCACCGGGCGCGGGCCCGGGCCCTGTCGCCGCTCGCGACGTTGGAGCGCGGCTACTCCGTGCTCCAGGACGCCGACGGGCGCGTCGTCACCTCCGTGGTCGCGGTCGCGCCCGACAGCAGCGTGAGCGTGCGGGTGGCCGACGGCCGGGTGCACGCGACCACGAACCGGACCGAGCTCCTCGAGGAGAGCGATGGCTGACAACAAGCCCCAACAACCAGCAGTCGGTGACTCACCAGCCGAGAACCTGTCCTACGAGACCGCCCGAGAGGAGCTCGTCGAGACAGTGCGCCGTCTGGAGGCCGGAGGCCTCACCCTCGAGGAGTCACTGGTGCTGTGGGAGCGCGGGGAGCACCTGGCCACCGTGTGTCAGCAGTGGCTCGACGGGGTCCGGGAGCGACTCGACGCGGCCGGCGCGAACGACGATGGCTAGCCGAGGTCGGCGATGGTGAGCAGGGCGATCAGCTCCTCCTGGTCCTCCTGGTCGGCCGAGCCAAAGACCAGCAAGGTGTCGCCCGTCGCGGAGCCGGCGCGCTCGTTGAGAGTCGTCGAGTAGGCAAGGTCCCCCCCGCTGTCGGCCCAGGTCTGCCACCGGCCGGTCGACAACGCGCTGTCCAAGGTGGCCGCCCCACCGGACTCGGCGTTGTCGTCGACGAACTCCTCGACGAGGTCGGCGACGTCCGCGTCCTCCTGACGCAGGCCGACGAACCGGCCGTCGTCGGTGAGCATGCCGATCCCCCAGGCCGGAGGCTTCCCGGGGATGAAGTCGATGCTCGTGGCGATCCAGCCGTCAGGCAGCGTCTCGGGATAGACGAGCTCCATGCCGGCGCCCTGGGCCGCTTCGACGGTGCCGAGGTAGTCGACGGCCTCTCTCTCGATCGCCGGCTGATCACGGAACAGGCCGCGGAAGGCGACGAAAGCCACGACGACCAACACGGTCACGACGAGGGACGCGAGCAGCCCGTTGCTCGTTCGGCTGTAGCGGCCCGGCTCCTCGCGCTTGGCCACGTCCGGGACGTCACCGGTCCCAAGCTCGCTGGCGTTGCTCACGACGGACATCCTCTCAGCCGTGCGGGTGGATCCCCCGGGGGAGGGCGCCGATAGGCTTGGCGCCATGACCGAGAGCGGACTGTCCCCCGAGCTGACGGTCGCCCCGGAGTCTCCCGACCGCAACCTTGCTCTCGAGCTGGTGCGGGTGACCGAGGCCGCCGCGATGGCGGCGGCGCGCTGGGTGGGGCGGGGCGACAAGAACGGCGCCGACGACGTCGCGGTCAAGGCGATGCGGGTCATGATCTCGACGATCGGCATGAGAGGCACCGTCGTCATCGGCGAGGGCGAGAAGGACAACGCCCCGATGCTCTTCAACGGCGAACAGGTGGGGGACGGCACGGGTCCCGAGTGTGACGTCGCGGTCGACCCGATCGACGGCACGACCCTGACGGCCAAGGGCATGAGCAACGCGGTGGCGGTGCTGGCGGTCTCGCCGCGCGGCTCGATGTATGACCCCTCGGCGGTCTTCTACATGCGCAAGCTCGTCACCGGGCCCGAGGCCGCGGACGCGGTCGACATCCGCTACCCGGTCGCCGAGAACATCCACCAGGTGGCCAAGGCCAAGGGAACCAGCCCCGCCGACGTGACCGTGGTGCTGCTGGACCGACCCCGGCACACGCAGCTGACCGACGAGATCCGGGCGACCGGAGCCCGCATCAAGTTCATCGTCGACGGCGACGTGGCCGGCGCGATCTCCGCGGCCCGGCCGGGCAGCGGCGTCGACCTGCTGCTCGGTATCGGTGGCACGCCGGAGGGAATCATCGCCGCCTGCGCGATGAAGTGCATGGGCGGTGTCATCCAAGGGCAGCTGTGGCCCACCGACGACGACGAGCGACAGCGCGCACTGGATGCCGGGCACGACCTCGAGCGACGACGCGGTGCTGTCCACCGACCAGCTGGTCAACGGCGACGACTGCTTCTTCGTCGCCACCGGCATCACCGACGGAGACCTGATGGACGGGGTCCGCTACCGGCCCGGGGGCTGCACCACGGACTCGTTGGTGATGCGTTCGCGCAGCGGCACGATCAGGTCGATCCGCTCCGAGCACCAGCTCTCGAAGCTACGCGCTTTCTCCGCGATCGACTTCGAGCACTGAGCCCGGTCGGCCCACGTGCTGGCCTCGGGTCTGGAGGGCCAGCGCCTCGGTCACCTCGTCAGTGACCCGCGGATCCAGGCCCATGCCGATGTGTGACGCGGTCACCTCGACCGCACGCGCCTCCGGGTCGATGCAGGCGCGCCAGTCCACGATCCCGTCGCGCTTGGAGTAGATCGCGGTGAAGCCGACCCCGGGCGGGATGGGCAGCCGGCTCTCCTCGAAGCTCTGGCGGGCGCAGCTGCCGGCCACGCACTCCTCGGCCATCATGCCCGGACAGACCTGCCCGGCTGAGCCGGACCAGCCCCTCGACCCCCGCGGTCAGGGCCACGTGGTGCGCGCCCGGCGCCAGCATCGGGCTGCCCATCGTGACGATCCCGGCGATCAGGTCGGGCCGCCGCACCGCCAGGCCGCGGGCCAGCATTCCGCCGAGGCTGTGCCCGACGATGCTGACCGGGGCGTCGCGACGGATGGCGATCGACTCGAGGCGCGCCTCGAGCAGCGCCGCAGCGTTGATCGTGCAGCCGACGTTGGCGGTGATGTGGGACCGGTAGGTCCGGTAGCCGCGGCGTCGCAGCGTGCGGGCCATCGCGACGAGCGAGCAGTCACCCGCCAGGAAGCCTGGCACGAGCAGGACCGGGTGACCGGCTCGCGCCGCCGAGAGGGCGGCGTACGTCGCGTCGCGGGTGTGCCTGTGCTCGGCCCACGTCGCCAGCGCGTAGCGCCCGACCTCGGCGACGACGCTGCCCTCGCGGAGCACCTCGGTGATCCCCGGACGGCGGAAGCCGCGGGGCAGCAGGAAGTCGCCGAGCGTCCCTGATGCGTCCTGCTCCATCGCAGGCCTCCTCCCCGTCCTTTCAGGTTAGGGGTTGGTATCCCTCGGGCCGGGATGTTCACCGATCCTGTTGACTTGTGGCATGGACCAGTCCCTCCATCACTCGGGCTCGAGCAGGGTCGCTGTCACCGAGGAGCTCTTCGCTCCGGTGGGGGACGACGTCGAGCTCTGCTACCAGGCCTTCGGAGACCCGGAGGATGAGCCGCTGCTGCTCGTGATGGGCCTGGGCGGGCCCGATGAACTGGTGGGACGCCGACCTCTGCGCCATGCTCGCCGACCTCGGCTTCTTCGTCGTCCGCTACGACAACCGCGACACCGGCAGGTCCAGCAGCGGCAAGGGTCGGGTCACCAGGGCCATGCTGCTCAGCGCCTTCGCAGGACGACGGGTCCGCCCGCCCTACGCCCTCACCGCCCTGGCCGACGACGCGTTCGGCCTGATGGACCACCTCGGCCTCAAGTCCGCGCACGTCGCGGGGGTGTCGATGGGCGGGATGATCGCCCAGACCATGGCGATCCGAGAGCCGGGTCGGGTCCGCTCGTTGACCAGCATCATGTCGACGACCGGCAAGCGCACGGTCGGCTGGCAGCACCCGAGCCTGCTGCCCAACCTGATCGCCAAGCGCGGCCGGTCGCGAGACCTACATCGACGGCAGCGTGATGGTCTGGAAGCGGATCGGCTCACCTGGATACCCACGATCCGAGGAGGACGTCCGAACCGAGGCCCAGGTGACCTGGGACCGTGGGATCCCCCCCGGGGGGGTCCTGCGGCACATGATGGCCGTCCTCACCCAGCCCAACAGGGCCGACCGCCTGCGTGCGCTACGCGTGCCGACGATGGTGATCCACGGCCTCGCGGACAAGATGGTGCACGTCTCAGGTGGCCGGGCGACGGCAGCCGCGATCCCCGGTGCCGAGCTGCTGCTCATCGACGCCATGGGCCACGACATGCCACGGGACCTCTATGAGACCTTCGCTGGCGCGATCCGTCGGACGGCGGACCGCGCCAGCGAAGGCACCTAGTCGCTGAGACGCTCGCCGGTGTCCGTGTCGAAGACGTGGACGCTGCGCGGGTCGGTCGTCACGTGGATGACGTCGCCCTTGCGCACCGAGTCCCGGCCGGTGACGCGGATGATGACATTGCTCGGAGTGCCCTCGACGTCGCAGTTGCCATAGACGAAGGCGTCGGCGCCGAGCTCCTCGACGACGGTCACCTCGACGGGCAGGCCACCCTCGTTGGCCGAGACGAGGCGCCAGGCCTCGGGTCGGACGCCGACCGTGGTGTTGCCATGCATCTTCTTCTCCGCGGTCGCGTCGACCGGAACCGCGAACGTGCCGATCATGGCCTTGCCGTCCACGGCGGTGGCCTGCAGCAGGTTCATCTGCGGGGAGCCGATGAAGCCGGCGACGAACAGGTTGACCGGCTTGTCGTAGAGGTTGAGCGGGGTGTCGACCTGCATGAGCTCGCCGAGCTGCATCACCGCGACCCGGTCACCCATCGTCATCGCCTCGACCTGGTCATGGGTCACATAGACGGTCGTGACGCCGAGGTCGGCCTGGAGCTTGGCGATGTCGGTGCGGGTCTGCACGCGCATCTTGGCGTCGAGGTTGGACAGGGGCTCGTCCATGCAGAAGACCTGCGGCGAGCGGACGATCGCGCGACCCATCGCCACGCGCTGGCGCTGACCGCCGGAGAGGGCCTTGGGCTTGCGCTCGAGGAACTCGGTCAGCCCGAGGATCGCCGCGGCGTCGGCGACGCGCTTCTTGCGCTCGGCCTCGGGGACCTTGGCCATCTTGAGCGCGAAGGCCATGTTGTCGGCCACCGACATGTGCGGGTAGAGCGCGTAGTTCTGGAAGACCATCGCGATGTCGCGATCCTTGGGCGGCAGGTTGGTGATATCCCGCTCGCCGATGAAGATCTTGCCCGCGTTGACCTCCTCGAGCCCGGCGAGCATCCGCAGGGTCGTGGACTTGCCGCAGCCGGACGGGCCGACCAGGACCATGAACTCGCCGTCCTGGATCTCCAGGTCGATGCCGGGCACCGTGGGCTTGTCCGCCCCGGGATACCAGCGCTGCGCCTTCTCGAAAGTGACTGTTGCCATGGTGTGTTGCTCCCTCCACCGGCAGGTACGTGCCGGACGATCCATCGTGAAGTGACCTGCGTCACCCTAGTCAGCCGAAAGCGTTTGCGTAACCCCCGTCTCATGACGGCTCCGGCGGCCTCCACCGGGTGGGTACGTCGGCGGCCGCGGCGAGCTCCAACCCGGCTCCGTCAGCCCGCCAGGTCACGGGCACCGGGTCGATGATCCCTCCGACGAACCTGCCGTCCTCGCCACGATGCTCGAACGCGAGCAGCGCCGGACTGCCGTCGGCCTCCACCACCCGGCCGACGTAGAGGTCCTCGCTGGTCAGCAGGACAGCGCCGTCGAGATCCACCGGCGCTCCCGGACCCTCGACGGCGACCGACCACACGCCCCCGAGGCCGGCCTCCGCCCCGACGATCTCCGGCGAGAGGCAGGAGAACACCAGGACCCAGCGCCCGTCGACCGCGCTCAGCGAGATCACCTCGAGCTGGTCGAAGCGTCCGGTGGGCCCCGCGAGGGGCGGCCGCACCGTCCAGGTCCGCAGGTCGGGCGAGGTGAGGTGTGCGACGACGCCGTTGCCGTGCGGGTGCGGCCAGCTCCCGGCCGAGGCCTTGGCCGTCACATAGAGGTGCCACCCCTCCGGGCCCGCCACGACGAAAGGGTCACGCCAGTGGGTCTCGCCGCGATGGTCCCGCTCGGCATACCACCGCGGGTCGGCCTCGCTGACCAGGTCGGTGCGGGTCCACGAGACGAGGTCGGTCGACGTGGCCGCCCCGAACCTCTGCACCTTGCCCTCGCCCTGCGCGGAGAGGCCGCTGGTGAACAACCACCACGTCCCGTCGGGCGCCTGCACGCAACTGCCGGTCCACGTGGCGATGTCGTCGAAGGCCGGCGCCGACTGCGGGACGAGGGCGTCCGGCAGCCGGGTCCACGTCCTGAGGTCGGTCGAGACGGCGTGGCCGACCCGAGCGTTGACGTGTCGGAGCTCTGGGTCGCCGAGGGAGCGTGGGGCGTGCAGGAAGAACAGGTGGTGATCAGCACCGTCGCGGACCGTCCAGAAGTCCCACACCCAGTCGTCGACCAGGTCGAGCACTATCCGGTCCCCGTGGTGCGCACGGACCGGCCGCGGGTGACCGGCATCGGCACCCTGGTCACGCCGACCTCGGCCCGGTCGCCGAGGAGCTGCGCGACGGCGCGCGCGCCCAGGTCGGCGTAGGGCAGGGCGACCGAGGTGACCGCCGGCCGCAACCACTCGGCGAGCGTCGACCCGTCGAAGGACACCACTGAGACATCGTCGGGGATCCGCAACCCGTGGTCCGCCAGGGCCTGGTAGGTGCCCATGGCGATCCGGTCGTTCATGCAGATCAGCGCCTCTGGGAGGTGCCCGGCGTCGAGGAAGGTGGTGACGGCGTCGAACGCCTCCTCGACCGCCCAGCTGCACGCGATCTCGGAGGAGATCCGGGCGCCGGCAGCACTCAGCGCATCCCGGATACCGTCGAAGCGCAGGGGGCCGGCGATCGCACCGCCGATCGGTCGGTCGCCGATGACGTGGATACCGGTGGTGAAGCCTCCCTCGAGCAGCTGGATCGCCGCGGTGCGGCCGCCGCCGTAGTCGTCGGGGATGACGGCGGGCACCCGCGCGCTCCGATCGACACAGTTCAGGAGGACGACGGGTCGGGCGCGCAGCACCTCGGGCAGCTCGATCTCGGAGGTGACGACCTTGGCATAGACGATGCCGTCCACCCGTCGGTCGAGCATGTCGTCGATCAGCAGCGCCTCCGCCTCGACATCGCCCTGGGACTCACCGATGACGACGTAGTGGTCGGCGGATCGCGCGGCGATAGTGGCGCCCGTGATCATGGCGCTGGCGAACTGGCCTCCGGCGACCATGTCCGACACCAAGCCCACCATCCGCGTCGTCGAGGTGCGCAGGCTGCGAGCGCTCGGGTTGGGCCGGTAGTCCAGGTCGACCGCGGCGCGACGCACCCGCTCCTGGGTGGCGAGCGCGATCCGCATCTCCTCGGAGCGGCCGTTGAGGATGTAGGAAGCGGTCGTCGCGGAGACTCCTGCCAGGGCGGCGACGTCGGAGAGAGTCACCCTTCGCTCGAGGCCCACCCCGACCTCCTGCGTGAGTTGCGACCGGTCTTTAGCAAACGATTTCATAACAGTCGGCCCGGCGCCGCCTCATTCGACGCCCGAACCCTTGACACCCTGCGCAACAAGAGACGAGGATCACGCTGATTCGATTCAGCATGTGGTGGGCGTCACACTACGCCTCACCCGCTCGGCGTCAAGGCGCTGACACAACCGGAGGAGACGCATGAGAATCAACACCAGGGGTCGCGCCAAGATCCTGGCGTCCGCGACCGTGGTCGCGCTCGCAGGTGGCCTCGCTGCCTGTGGCGGCGACAGCGGAGGCAGCGGCGACGGTGACGACGAGGTCACCATCTGGATGAGCCTCAACCAGCCCGTGGTCGACGGCATCCAGGAGCAGATCGACGCCAAGGCCGAGGCAGAGGGCATCACCGTCAAGTTGGAGCGCGTCGACGCCATCGACAAGCTGATCAAGACCTCCATCGCCTCCGGCGACACCCCCGACATCGCCCTGCTCCCGCAGCCCGGCGTCGTGGCGTCGGTCGTGGAGCTCGGAGCGGCGTTCCCGCTCGACGACGTCCTCGACGTCCCCACGCTCGAGACCGACATGGTCGCCGGCGCGCTCGACGCGGGCACCGTCGACGGCAAGCTCTATGCCCTGCTCACCTCGGCCAACGTCAAGTCGCTGCTCTTCTACCCCAAGAAGGCCTTCGAGGCGGCCGGCTACGCCCTTCCTCAGTCCCTCGACGAGCTGACCGCGCTCGCCGACCAGATCAAGGCCGACGGCGGCACCCCGTGGTGCCTCACGATGGAGTCGGGTGACGCCACCGGCTGGGTCGCCACCGACTGGATGGAGGACCTGGTCCTCCGCTTCGGCGGCGCCGACTACTACGACCAGTGGGTCACCAACGAGGTCCCGTTCAACGACGACACCATCGTCGAGGCCGGCGAGTACTTCGAGGGCGTCTTCTCTCCCGACGGCAACGTCTACGGGGGCCGGGAGGCGATCACCGCGACCGCCTTCGGCGACGCGGCGCGTCCGATGTTCGACGAGGGCGGTCCGAGCTGCTGGCTGCTGAAGCAGGGCTCGTTCTTCGTGGGTTCGGACTTCCTGCCCGAGGAGATCCTGGCCAACGTCGACGACGAGCTCGGGGTCGCCGGGTTCCCGCCGGCAGAGGCAGGCGGCGACAACCCGGTCCTGGGTGGCGGCGACCTCGCGGTCCTGCTCAGCGACGACGAGGCCTCCAAGAAGGCGATCAACATGCTGGCTTCGGCCGACATCGGCGCCACCGCGGCGCCGGTCTCGTCCTTCATCTCGCCGTTCAAGACGTTCGACGCCTCGCTCTACCCGAGCGAGACGACCCGGACGATCGCCCAGGTCCTCTACGACGCCACGGCGTTCCGGTTCGACGGGTCGGACGCCATGCCGGCCGCGGTCGGTGCGGGCACGTTCTGGCGGGAGATGACCAACTGGATCAACGGGGACACCGACCTCGAGTCGGCTCTCACCAACATCAACGACAGCTGGCCGGCGAGCTGACGCGCTAGCCAGGACGTCAACCCAGGGTCCCGGGGGCGCCGAGATCGATCGGCGCCCCCGGGTTCCCTGTCAGGCGAGAACCTCCATCTAGAGGAAGGTCAACCATGGGCACCAAGGTCCTGACCACCCTGTTGACGATCCTGATCGGCGTGGGCGCGGCGCTCGCTCTGTTCTGGATCCTCAACAAGCTCTCCGAGCTGCTCCCGGGACGCTTGGAGGAGCGACTCAAGCCGCTCTTCTACATCCTCCCGGCCTACGCCGCGATCGTGATCTTCGTGGTCTACCCGGCGATCCTCACGATCACCTACAGCTTCCAGACCAAGGTCGGGTTCCCGACCCAGGAGTGGGTCGGACTCGACAACTACAAGAACCTGCTGAGCAACGAGGGGTTCCGCGACACCCTCTTCAACACGTTGCTCTGGATAGCGATCGTGCCGGCCATGACGGTGGTCCTCGGCCTGATGGTCGCGGTGCTCGCCGACCGGCTCCAGACCCGCGGTGAGAACACCGTCAAGACCCTGATCTTCATGCCGATGGCGATCAGCATGGTGGGCGCGTCGGTGGTCTGGGGACTCATCTACGACTACCAGCCCGCCGGCCGTCCGCAGATCGGCATCCAGAACGCCATCGTCGTCGGCCTGTTCAACGCCGACCCGATCGCCTGGGTGCAGGAGAACACCTTCCACCTCAACAGCTTCCTGCTGATGGTGATGCTGCTGTGGATGCAGGTCGGCTTCGCGATGGTGCTGCTGTCGGCGGCCGTCAAGGGTGTCCCCGGCGAGACCCTCGAGGCGGCCCGTATCGACGGCGCCAGCGAGCGGCAGATCTTCTTCCGGGTGGTCGTCCCGCAGATCCGGGTCACCATCATCACCGTGTTCATCACGGTGCTCATCGGCGTGATGAAGGTCTTCGACATCGTCTATGTGATGACTCGAGGCAACTTCAACACCAACGTGTTGGCCAACGAGTTCTACCTGCAGTTCTTCAACAACAACGACCAGGGCTCGGCGGCGGCGATCGTCGTCATGCTGATGATCGCGATCATCCCGATCATGATCTACCAGGTCCGCAACTTCCGTGCCGAGGAGGCAGGACGATGACGACTCCCGCAGTGGTGGTCGAGCCCGACCTCGAGAAGGCGAAGAGGAAGAAGTCCAAGGGCAAGGAGAGCCACGACGCCGCCCCTGGCAAAGCCGGATGGTTCACCTACGCCGCGTTGGCGCTCATCGTGTTCCTCTGGGTCGTGCCGACGATCGGCATCCTCCTGACCTCGTTCCGCAGCTCGGGACGACCAGGCCGAGGGTGGGTGGTGGAACCTCTTCCTGCACCCCTCGACCATCGGCAACCTGACGATCGAGAACTACAAGGAAGCCATCAACGGCACCAACCTCGGTGAGGGCTTCGTCAACAGCTTGGCGATCGCGCTGCCGGCGACGTTCATCCCGATCCTCATCGCGGCGTTCGCGGCCTACGCCTTCACGTTCATGAAGTTCTGGGGCCGAGACGTCCTGTTCATCATCATCGTGAGCATGCTCGTGGTGCCCAACTTCGTGTCCTTCGTGCCGATGCTGCGGCTCTACCGCGACTACACGAGCCTGGGTGGCACGTTCCCTGCGGTGTGGCTCTTCCACATCGGCTTCGGCATGTCGCTGGCGATCTACATGATCCGCAACTACATGTCGACGCTGCCGGGGACGATCATCGAGTCGGCCAAGATCGACGGCGCAAGCCACTTCCAGACCTTCTGGAGGCTCGTGCTGCCGATGTCGGTGCCGGTGCTGGCGTCGTTCGCGATCTTCCAGTTCCTCTGGGTCTGGAACGACCTGCTCGTCGCCCTGGTGTTCCTCGGCCCGGGCGAGAAGGCGCCGATGACGGTGTCGATCTCGCAGCTGTTGGGCCAGCAGGGACAGAACCAGGAGCTGGTCACTGCGGCGGGCATGTTCTCGATGCTGTTGCCGATCATCGTGTTCCTGTCACTCCAGCGGTTCTTCGTCCGCGGTCTGACCGCGGGAGCCGTCAAGGGCTGAGCGCGTCAGCGGTGTCCGGGGCCCACGAGTGCAGGGGTCCCGGACACCGCTGGACCGTTCCGTCGCGACAATGACCGCCATGCTTCTCCCACCACCCGGCGCCCAGCCCGGCTCCGTGCCCCGCACCGGGATCCGGTTGACGCCGTGCTCCGACGGACTTCCTCTCGTCGACTGGACCGGACTGCTCGCCGCCGACGAGGAGGACGAGGGCGCGCCCGATGCGCTGGTCGCGATGCGGCTGCTGGGCGAGCACGCGCACAACCGGTTCACCCGACCGCACCTGCGCGGCCACCGCGCGGGTCGCGACTGGTCCACCTCGTTCCGCACCGACGACATCGTCGAGCGAGCCGGGGCTGGCCAGGCTCACGGCCACGGACGTCGACGCCGGTCTGAGACTGCGCTTCGAGCTGGAGAGCCTCTCCGGCGGAGGTCTTCGGGGCCGCTACGGGCTGACCAACACCGGGCCGGGCGGCTACTCCCTCGAGGGCCTCGAGGTCGTGCTCCCGGTGCCCGACCACCTCACCGAGGTGCTCGACTTCACCGGTCGCCACGAGCGCGAGCGCAGCCCGCAGCGGCACGACGTCACCGACGGCCTGTGGCTCCGCGAGGAGCGCGGCGGCCGACCCGGCCTCGACGCGGCCACCATGTGCGTGATCGGCACCCCGGGCTTCTCCCCCACGGAGGGCGAGGTGCTCGGCGTGCACGTCGGCTGGAGCGGCAACTCGGTGCTACGGATCGAGCGGGACGCCGCGACCGGCGCCACGATCGGCGGCGGCGAGCTGCTCCAGCCCGGCGAGGTCGTGCTGGCCGAGGGCGCGAGCTACACGACGCCGTGGGTCTACGTCGCGGCCGCCGACGACGGTCTTGACGGGCTCGCGGCGTCCTGGCACACCTGGCAGCGCACCCTGCCGACGCACCCCGCCCACCAGCCGGTCGTCCTCAACGTCTGGGAGGCGGTCTTCTTCGACCACGACCTCACCCGGCTGCGCGGCATCGCCGACCGGGCGGCACGGGTCGGCGTCGAGCGCTTCGTGCTCGACGACGGGTGGTTCCGGCACCGTCGCGACGACCAGGCCGGCCTCGGCGACTGGTGGGTCGACGAGTCGGTCTGGCCCGAGGGTCTGGACCCGCTCGTCGACCATGTCCGCGGCCTGGGGATGGAGTTCGGGCTGTGGTTCGAGCCGGAGATGGTCAACCCGGACTCCGACCTGTTCCGCGAGCACCCCGAGTGGATCCTCGCGGCGGGCACCCGACGGCCGACGCTGGAGCGCTCTCAGCTGGTCCTCGACCTGACCCGGCCAGAGGTCCGCGACTACCTCTTCGAGCGGGTCAGCGCGGTGCTGGCGGCTCACCCCATCGACTTCGTGAAGTGGGACCACAACCGTGACCTGCTCGAGGCCGGCACCGGTCGGCGCGACGGGGCCCCGGCGGTGCACGAGCAGACCCACGCCTTCTACGGCCTGTTGGACGCGCTGCGCGAGGCTCACCCGTCGGTGGCGTGGGAGTCCTGCGCGTCCGGTGGTGGTCGCATCGACTTCGGGGTCCTGGAGAAGGTCCAGCGGTTCTGGGGGTCGGACATGACCGACGCCCTGGCCCGCCAGCAGATCCAGCGGTGGACGACCCAGCTGGTCGCTCCGGAGCTGGTCGGCGCGCACGTCTCGTCCCTCGTCTCGCACACCACCGGCCGGGTCCTGGGTCTCGACTTCCGCGCAGCCACCGCATTGTTCTGCTCCTTCGGGATCGAGTGGGACCTGCTCCAGGCCGACGACGGCGACCTGGACCGGCTCGCCGACTGGGTCGCCCGACACAAGCGGTTCCGGCCGCTGCTGCACTCGGGCCGGACGATCCGCCCACCGTCCTCCGATCCAGCCGTGCAGCTGCACGGGGTCGTCTCCGCCACCCGCGACCAAGCGCTGGTCGCGCACGTCCAGCTCGACGAGTCCGCCCACAGCCGGGGCGTCACGGTCCGGGTCCCCGGACTCGATCCCGAGGCGTCCTACGAGCTGCGCTGGGAGGGTCCTGTCGATGCGCGGCCCGTCAGTCGCTCCGCGGGGCTGCCCCAGCCGGGACCGCTCGGCACCTCCCGGACCACCGGCAGCAGCCTGGCCACCCGTGGGTTCCTCGTGCCGCGGCGTCGTCCTGAGACGGTCACCCTGGTGCACCTGGCTCGGACCGTATGACCAACAAACGCTTGCAGGATCGATACGCTCCCCGGATGAGCGGGGAGTCGACGACCACCCCACCCCGCACGGGCGACGTCAACATGGCAGACGTCGCCCGCGAGGCCGGCGTCTCGCTGGCCACCGTGTCTCGGGCGCTGCGTGACGTCCCCGGTGTCAGCCCGGACACCCGGGACCGGATCCGGCAGATCGCCAGCCAGCTCTCCTACGTCGTGTCGCCGGAGGCGTCCCGCCTGGCTCGCCGCGACACCGGACGGGTCGCGATCGTGGTGCCCCGGACCGATGTGTGGTTCTACGGGACGATGCTCAGCGCCATGGAGCGCGCCCTGCGCGAGGCGGACCTGGACGTGCTCGTCTACCAGGTCGACGGCGAGGAGCAACGAAACCGCTTCCTGCGTGACCTGCCGGCGCGGCGCAAGGTCGACGCCGTGATCCTCACCGCCCTGCCGATGCGGCAGAGCGAGGTCGACCGGCTCGACCTCCTGGGCGCGCACGTCGTCGTCGCTGGTGGCCGGGTGCGCGACTACCCCTACGTCGAGGTCGACGACCTCGAGGTGGGTCGCACCGCGGTGCAGCACCTCCTCGACCTCGGCCACACCTCGATCGCGATGATCCGCACCAGCGACGCCGAGGGTGCCGCCTGGTCCGCCGACCTCCAGCGCGTGCGAGCCTGGCGCGAGACCATGGCCGCAGCCGGACACCCGGTCGCCGAGAACGACCTGGTCACCGTGGCGTACGGCCCGCGCGCCGGTGCCGAGGCGGTCCGTCAGCTGCTCGCCCGCGAGGACCCGCCGACGGCCGTGTTCGCCTACTCCGACGAGCTCGCCGCCAGTGCCTACCAGGGCGCCATGGAGTCCGGCCTCCGCGTGCCCGAGGACCTGTCGATCATCGGGGTCGACGGCCACCCGGTCGCCGAGATGCTGGGGCTCACCTCGGTCGAGCAGGACGTCGCGGCACAAGGTGCCGCGGTGAGCGAGATGGTGCTGGCTCTGCTCCAGGGCCAGGAGAGCACGCGGTCAGTGACCGTCCCGGCGCGGCTCGTCGTACGCCGCTCCACCGCCGCCCGCTAGCGGTGACCACTAGGAGCCGTGCTTGCGCTCCACGTTGACGCCGCCCATGATCGCGACGCCGCGGATCCGAACCGTTGGTGAGGTCGCGTCGAGCTGCGGGTCGACCAGGCCGGACGGGCCCGAGTAGCCGCCCAGGATCCCGGTCCCCTCCATCTGCACGTTGACGTGGGTGGGGACGATGACCGTCGCGCCGCCCATGATCGCGTTGATGGTGAGGACGCACTCCTGAGCAGCGAACCTCGCCTGTCGCAGGTCCAGCTCGGCTCCGCCCCAGAAGCAGACGATGGTCATCCGCCGCGGCACGACCCACACGCCCTTGCGGTCGAATCCACTCATGACCGCGAGGTGGGTCTCCTTGTCCGGGCCCGGGACCACCAGCCCCGAGGCCGCGGGACGGTTGACCGCGACCGGGGGGTGCGGGTGGGCGGGCAGGTCAAGGGTGATCGGGACCAGGTCGGCATAGGTGCGCGCCGAGTACGTCGCCTCGAGCCGTGAGTCCAGCTCCTCGAGGTCGAGACGCCCCTCCCCCGCGGCCTCGCGCAGGATCTCGGCGACCTGGTGGCGCTCCGCGTCGGAGATCCGCAGCTGGGAGGGGTCGTCCGCCATGACGCCAAGGTTAGACACACGGAATACTTGTCTCTCGTGGCCGAATCACCGTTCCTCTACTCCGACCTCCTGCCGAGCGGCGCCGACGACACGCCGTACCGTCTCGTCACCAGCGAAGGGGTCTCGACCTTCGAGGCCCAGGTGGGGGCAGAGCGTCGGAAGTTCCTGCAGGTCGAGCCCGAGGCGATCCGGCGGCTGACCGCCGAGGCGATGCACGACATCTCCCACTACCTGCGGCCGGCGCACCTCGCGCAGCTGCGGCGGATCATCGACGACCCCGAGTCGTCCGGCAACGACCGGTTCGTCGCGCTCGACCTGCTCAAGAACGTCAACATCTCCGCCGGCGGCGTGCTGCCGATGTGCCAGGACACCGGCACCGCCATCGTGATGGGCAAGAAGTCCGAGGGCGTCCTGACCGGCGCCGGACGACGGCGAGGCGATCTCGCGCGGCGTGCTACGACGCCTACACGAGGCTCAACCTGCGCTACTCCCAGCTCGCTCCGCTGACGATGTGGGACGAGAAGAACACCGGCACCAACCTGCCCGCGCAGATCGAGCTCTACTCGACGCCCGGTACCGGCGACCCCGCCTACAAGTTCCTGTTCATGGCCAAGGGCGGCGGCTCGGCCAACAAGTCGTTCCTGTTCCAGGAGACCAAGGCGGTCCTCAACCCCACGCGGATGCTGGAGTTCCTCGACGAGAAGATCCGCTCGCTCGGCACGGCCGCCTGCCCGCCGTACCACCTGGCCGTGGTCATCGGCGGCACGTCGGCGGAGTTCGCGCTGAAGACCGCGAAGTACGCCTCGGCGCACTACCTCGACAACCTGCCGACCGCAGGGCTCGATGTCCGCGCACGGCTTCCGCGACCTCGAGCTCGAGGAGCAGGTCTTGAAGCTGACCCAGTCGTTCGGCATCGGCGCCCAGTTCGGCGGCAAGTACTTCTGCCACGACGTCCGCGTGGTCCGGCTCCCCCGGCACGGCGCCTCGTGCCCGGTGGCGATCGCGGTGTCGTGCTCGGCCGACCGCCAGGCGCTCGGCAAGATCACCGCCGAGGGCGTGTTCCTCGAGCAGCTCGAGACCGACCCGGCGCACTACATGCCGGACGCCGGCATCGCCGAGGACATCGCGGCGGGCGAGGTCGTCAGCATCGACCTGACGCGGCCGATGTCCGAGATCCGCGCCGAGCTGTCCAAGCACCCGGTCAAGACCCGGCTCTCGCTCACCGGACCGCTGGTCGTGGCGCGCGACATCGCGCACGCCAAGATCAAGGAGCGACTCGACGCCGGCGAGGAGATGCCGCAGTACCTGCGCGACCACCCCGTCTACTACGCGGGTCCCGCCAAGACGCCCGAGGGCATGGCCTCCGGGTCGTTCGGCCCCACCACGGCCGGTCGGATGGACTCCTACGTCGAGCAGTTCCAGGCCGCCGGCGGCTCGCTGGTGATGCTCGCCAAGGGCAACCGCTCCAAGGTCGTGACCGAGGCCTGCCACGCGCACGGCGGCTTCTACCTCGGCTCGATCGGAGGCCCGGCCGCGCGACTCGCTCAGGACTGCATCAAGGACGTGTCCGTGCTCGAGTACGAGGAGCTCGGCATGGAGGCGGTCTGGAAGATCGAGGTCGAGGACTTCCCCGCGTTCATCGTGGTCGACGACAAGGGCAACGACTTCTTCACCGACCCGTCCGGCGCCGTGAACGTGCCCGTCTCCGGCCTCCGCGTGCGGTCCGCGGAGTAGCGCTCTCAGGGGACTCACAGACTCGTTAGGAACGCTGCGACCCTCCCCGCCGTTGGCCGAGGAGACGACGACAGGAGTTGCTGATGCAGTGCCCGAACGACGGCGCCACGCTCACCATGAGTGAGCGAAGCGGCATCGAGATCGACTACTGCCCGACCTGCCGCGGAGTGTGGCTGGACCGGGGCGAGCTGGACAAGATCATCGAGCGGTCGCTCACGCAGCCGGCCGCCGCACCCGCCCCGGTCCAGCCCGTGGCTCCCCAGCCGCACTACCAGCAGCCTCAGCAGGGCTACCAGCAGCAGCCGTACCAGCAGGGCTACGGCAAGCCCTACAAGAAGCGCAAGGAGAGCTGGCTCAGCGAGCTCTTCGACTGATCGGGGCGGTCCGCCCGGCAAGGACGGCAGCGCGGGTAGCGTCGCAGGAGTGACCGACGACTTCCGTATCGAGCACGACAGCATGGGCGAGGTCCCGGTGCCCGCCGACGCCCTGTGGCGGGCGCAGACCCAGCGGGCGATCGAGAACTTCGCGATCAGTGGCACCCCGATCGAGCCGCGATTGATCCACGCGATCGGTCACGTGAAGGCCGCCGCCGCCGTGACCAACGGCGAGCTGGGCGTGCTGAGGGCCGAGCAGGCCCAAGCCATCACCACCGCCGCGCGCGAGGTCGCCGACGGCGCCCACGACGCGGCGTTCCCCGTCGACGTCTTCCAGACCGGCTCCGGCACCAGCTCCAACATGAACGCCAACGAGGTCATCGCCGAGCTCGCCTCCCGCGCCGGGGTCCAGGTCCACCCCAACGACCACGTCAACGCCAGCCAGTCCAGCAACGACGTCTTCCCGACCGCGATCCACGTGGCCGCAAGCCTGGCCGTCACCGACGACCTGCTGCCGGCTCTGGACCTGCTCGCGTCCTCGCTGGAAGGCAAGGCGACCGAGTTCGCATCCCTGGTGAAGTCCGGCCGCACCCACCTCATGGACGCGACGCCCGTGATGCTCGGCCAGGAGCTCGGCGGCTATGCCGCCACCGTCCGCTACGCCCGTGAGCGCCTCGAGTCGGTACTCCCCCGCGTCCGTGAGCTCCCGCTCGGCGGCACCGCGGTCGGCACCGGCATCAACACCCCGGCCGGCTTCCCGCTGCGCGTCATCGAGGTCCTCTCCGAGACGACCCACCAGGAGTTCACCGAGGCGCGCGACCACTTCGAGGCCCAGGGCACCCGCGACTCGCTGGTCGAGCTGTCCGGTGTGCTGCGCACGTACGCCGTCGGGCTGACCAAGATCTGCAACGACCTGCGTTGGATGGCTTCGGGCCCCACGACCGGTCTTGCCGAGATCCATCTTCCCGATCTCCAGCCTGGCTCGAGCATCATGCCGGGCAAGGTCAACCCGGTCATTCCCGAGGCGACCCTGATGGTCTGCTTCCAGGTCGTCGGCAACGACGCCGCGGTCGCGGCTGCCGGCGCGAGCGGCAGCTTCGAGCTCAACGTCGCAATGCCCGTCATGGCCCGCAACGTCCTCGAGTCGGTCCGGCTGCTCGCCAACGCCTCTCGCCTGCTGGCGACGCGCTGCGTGGACGGCATCACGGCGAACGCCGAGCGGATGCGCACCTACGCCGAGTCGTCACCAGCCGTCGTCACGCCGCTCAACAAGCACATCGGCTACGAGGCCGCCGCCAAGATCGCCAAGCAGGCGCTCGCCGACGGGACCACCATCCGCGAGGCGGTCATCAAGCTCGGCTTCGTTGAGCGCGGCGAGCTCACCGAGGAGCAGCTGGACGAGGCGCTCGACGTGGAGTCGATGACGCACCCCTGAGCCACCAGCCTCTCTGTGGTTCACACCGAGTCGAACCACCCGGCCAGCGCCGGAACCCTCCGCAGGACCAGCTGGTCGAGCAGCAGCACGACCAGCAGCGAGATCCCGAAGACCGGCAGGAAGACCGCCAACGCCACCACGAGCACCAGGAGCAGCGGCGACGAGCGCAGCGGCATCCGGCCCCGTGGAGCACCGATCCGGCCAGCCCCCGACGGACGCCGGCGCCACCACATCAACGGTCCGGTGACGCACATGAGTATCGCCGCGAGACACATCAGCGCGGCACCCCAGAACGACCACAGCCCGACCGAGCGGCCCTCGTGCAGGCCGATGCCGTGGGACACCACCTTGGCCAGCGCCGGGTAGTCGTCGAAGCCGTACGTCGCGACGACCTGCCCGCCGTAGCGGTCCACGTGCACCGTCCGTTCGTCGGACGGCGCGTCGAAGGCGTAGCCGATCACCGAGAGCACGCCGGCCGGATCATCAGCGGAGTCGGCCGGGAGGGCGACGGTCATCGGGTGGCGCAGTCCCTCCTGCTCGGCGACGAGGACGGCGGTGTCGATGTTCGCGACGTTGCGTCCGTCCGCACCGGCAGGGTCGGACTGCGGCACCGTCGAGTCGGCCAGCGCCCACGGCACGTCGGTCGCGTGGCTGTGCGGGAGCGACTCGTCGAGCGAGGACAGCGGATCGGAGGCGGCTCCGTGGTCGAGGCTCCACATCGAGGAGCCGTGCTCGGTGGCATAGGCCTGCACCTTCTCCCCCCAGAAGCCGGTCCACGGGAGCCCGGAGACGACCAGGTAGAGCAGTCCGACGCCGACGACCGAGCCGACCAGGGCGTGCCGGGACCGCAGCCTGGCCTGGGGCCGGCCGGACGCACGGGCTCGTCGTCTCGCCCGCCAGCCCCGGACGAACAGGTAGTAGCCCGTCAGCGCCATCACGATGGCCCAGCACGCCCCGAGCTCGATGACCAGGTCGCCGTACTCGCCGACCATCAGCTCGCCGTGGAGACGGACCGCCGTGCCGGACAGGGTCGTGTCCGGGTTCAGCGAGCCGAGGACCTCGAGCTGGTAGGGGTCGACGAACACGTCCCGGGTCTGGCCGTCCTCGGTCAGGATGGAGAAGACCGTGGCCCGGTCCGCGTCACGCGGCTCGGCCATCGAGACGATCGTGGCGTCGGGATACGCCTGCTCGACCAGGCCCTGCTGCGTCACGTAGGGCTGGAACACGCCGGTGCCGGCCTCCGGGTCGACCTTCATCAGGTCCGCGTGCAGCAGCGGCTCGAGCTGGAAGCGGAACAGGTAGATCAGGCCGGTCGTCGCCAGGATCAGCAGGATCGGCACGACGAGGAAGCTGGCGAAGAAGTGCCACCGCCAGAAGGCGCGGAACAGTCCGCCACCGCGGGGCCTGGCGGGTGGGTCGGTGCGCGGGTCGGGTCGGGTCGTGAGGTCGGTCATGGGAGCTCCTGGCTCTGGGTCAGCACGCAGGGATACGCGGCCCGGGGCGGTCACCGGTCGCGGAGAGAGGGTTCGGGTCAGATCGCCAGGAGTGGGGGCCCGCGGCGTACGACGCTGCGGCGGAGGAACCTCGTCGGCGCGGGCTGACGGGGCTCAGGGTGCGCCAGGACCGGGAGTCCCAGGAGCGGGAGCCCGGTGAGGGACAGGGCCTGCAGGTGACGCAGCGGTCGCAGCACGAGCACCGCGGTCAGCGTCACCAGCGTCCACAGCGCCCGCTCACCGACGGCGAGCCAGAGCCCGACGAGGGCCGCGGCGAGCAGCGTGCACGACCATCATCGGCGCGTGGTCGACGAGGTGGCCGACCACGCTCTCGCCGGTCAGGCCGCCAGGAGCGACCGCGGTCTGGGCCGACTGCAGGGTCTGGAGCGCCGAGCCCGTCGTCTCGAGGTGCGCCTCGGTCCCGGCGGCGTGCACGTGGCCGGATCCGGATCGTGCCAGGTGACCGGCGGTGACGGTGAGGGCGAGGTGGACCGCGGCCTGCCCACCGGCCAGCGTGAGCACGATCCGCAGGGCGGAGGCCGGGCGGGCGAGGATCGCGGCGCAGGGGACGACCGCGAGGACGGCCAGCACCACGAGCCAGGCAGCCGAGGGCAGCAGTCCGTCAGCGGTGACGTGGGCGGCCACGCCCAAGAACAGGGTCACGGCGGCGAGCAGGGCGGCACGCGCCCAGATCACCGCCGGATCCATGGATCAGTACCAGCCCCGGCTCTGGCTGTGCCCCCAGGCCGAGCAGGGAGAGCCGTAGCGGTCCTCGATGTAGCCGAGTCCCCAGCGGATCTGCGTGACCGGGTTGGTGGCCCAGTCAGCGCCGGCCGAGGACATCTTGGAGCCAGGCAGCGCCTGCGGGATGCCGTACGCCGACGAGTTCGGGTTGTCGGCGTTCACCCGCCACTTGGACTCACGGGTCCACAGTGAGTCGAGACACCCGAACTGGTCCTCGCTGAAGCCGAACTCGGCCAGCAGTGCCCGCGCGATCGAGCGCGGGTCCTCCTCGGAGAGGTCCTCGGTGCGGGTCAGCGCGTGATCGGTCGACGAGCCGAGCGACAGCACGTCCGCCTTGACCGGATCGGCCTCCTCGCGGCGGTCCGAACGCGTCACCAGCGTCTCGCGGGGCGAGGGCACTGAGGGTGCCGGGGCCAGCTCGGCGGAGTCGACGTTGGCGAGCGCGACCGCGGTCGTCGCCTGGGCGACGTCGGCGACCGAGGCGGAGGCGAGCTCGGCCCCTGCGGTCACCCCACCCGCGTCACCGTCCAGGACTCCGAGACCACCGAGGACGGCGAGACCGGTGCCCACGACCGCCATCGTCGAGATCCTCAGCGAGGTCCGCAATGCCGCTCTCGGGGCACGCCTGGCCGCGGGCGCGCGGTGCTTCGGCTGATGCTTCTCGAGGGGTGACACAGAGGGGGGACTCGCTGTTCAGGTCTCGGTGACGAAGGCCGATAACGCTTGCAATGAGGCGCTGAGGACCCGCTCACCATGCCCGAGGGGGCGGGCGGCCGCAAACTGAACGTGGAGATACCGGGGGCTTTTCACCACACTGGCCACAAGAGCCCCACAAGCCTCAGGACGTGGACAAGAACCCAAATCAGAGGGTGACGTTCTCCAACATCTCGGTGACCAGTGCCGCGATCGGCGAGCGCTCCGATCTGGTCAGCGTGACGTGGGCGAACAGCGGGTGCCCCTTGAGCTTGTCGACCACCGCAACGACACCATCGTGCCGACCCACCCGCAGGTTGTCGCGCTGGGCCACATCGTGGGTGAGCACCACCTTGGAGCCGGCGCCGATCCGGGAGAGCACGGTGAGCAGCACGTTGCGTTCCAGAGACTGCGCCTCGTCAACGATGACGTAGGCGTCGTGCAGCGACCGGCCCCGGATGTGGGTCAGGGGCAGGACCTCGAGCATCCCGCGGTCGAGGACGTGCTCGATGACGTCGCGCCCGGTGATGGCACCGAGCGTGTCGAAGACCGCCTGCGCCCAGGGCGCCATCTTTTCCGACTCCGAGCCGGGCAGGTAGCCGAGCTCCTGGCCCCCGACGGCGAACAGCGGCCGGAAGACCACAACCTTCTTGTGCTGCCGGCGCTCCAGGACCGCCTCCAGGCCGGCGCACAGGGCGAGGGCGGACTTGCCGGTGCCTGCGCGGCCGCCGAGGGAGACGATCCCGACCTCCGGGTCGAGCAGCATCTCCAGGGCGATCCGCTGCTCGGCGGACCGACCGTGGATGCCGAACGCCTCGCGGTCACCGCGGACCAGGTGGACCTGCTTGTCGGGACCCACCCGTCCCAGCGCCGTACCCCGCTCCGAGAGCAGGACCAGGCCCTGGTGGCAGGGGAACTCGCGTGCAGACTCGAGGTCGAGGTGCCCCTCGTCGTAGAGCTCGTCCAGGTCGGCGGCCTGGACCTCGAGCTCGGCCATGCCGGAGTAGCCGGTGTCGGAGTCGTTGATGGTCTCGCCGCGGTACTCCTGGGCGTCGAGACCGACCGCGGAAGCCTTGATCCGCAACGGGAGGTCCTTGCTGACCAGCGTGACGTCGCAGCCCTCGTTGGCGAGGTTCTGCGCGACGGCCAGGATCCGGGTGTCGTTGTCACCGAGGCGGAACCCGGACGGCAGCGCCATCGGGTCCGTGTGGTTCAGCTCGACCCGGATGGTGCCGCCGTGCTCGCCGATCGGGACCGGCTCGTCGAGGCGGCCGTTGACCATGCGCAGCTCGTCGAGCATTCGCAGCGCGGCGCGCGCGAAGTAGCCCAGCTCGGGGTGGTGGCGCTTGCCCTCGAGCTCGGTGATGACGACGACCGGGAGCACGACCTCGTGCTCCTCGAAGCGGCGGAGCGCACCGGGATCGGCGAGCAGCACGCTGGTGTCGAGGACATAGGTGCGGATGGACTGCGTCATGTCAGTGCCCATCTGACCGGCACGCGCACTCGACGCCCCGGTCCTCGTCTCAGCAGCGTGGACCGGGAAGGGGACCGGGGGCCGGAGTGCCGGCCCCCTCATACGTCCAGCGGTGTCCGCCGTGCGTACGACAGTCGTGACAGGTCACGTCCGGGCCTCCCAGTACGGCAAGCTTCCCCACTCGCCGATACCGCGAAAGTACGCCGCGGACCCGCGCGACCGGAGCCGACACGCCCGACCACGGGGCGACGGGTTGGTGACGCTCGGGTTAAGCGCCGTAGCGTCGTTCGCGCTGCGCGTAGGCGCGGATGGCACGCAGGAAGTCGACCCGGCGGAAGTCGGGCCAGTACGCCTCGCAGAAGTAGAACTCCGACTTCGCGCTCTGCCACAGCAAGAAGCCACCGAGCCGCTGCTCACCAGAGGTGCGGATCACCAGGTCGGGGTCGGGCTGACCCTTGGTGTAGAGGTGGTCGGCGATGTGCTCGACGTCGATGATCTGCGCGAGCTCCTCGAGCGAGGTGCCTCGTCCGGCGTGCTCCTGGAGCAGCGAGCGCACGGCGTCGGCGATCTCGCGGCGACCGCCGTAGCCGACCGCGATGTTGACGAGCATCCCGTCGACGTCGCGGGTGGCCTCGGCCGCGGCCTTGAGCCTCTCGGCGGTGCGGGACGGCAACAGGTCGAGGGCACCCACCGGGTGGAGCCGCCATCGGCGCTGCGCGGCCAGGGAGTCGACCGCGCCCTCGATGATCTGGAGGAGCGCCTCGATCTCGGCGGGCGGGCGGTTGAGGTTGTCGGTGGACAGCAGCCACAGCGTGACCACCTCGATGCCGACCTCCTCGCACCAGCCCAGGAGCGGTTCGATGTTGTCGGCGCCGGCCTGGTGCCCATGGGCGGTGTCCGCTCCCACGGACTTCGCCCAGCGCCGGTTGCCGTCGAGCATGACCCCGACATGCTTGGGGGTGTTGGCGGGCATCCGGCGCAGCATCCGGGCCTCGTACGCCGGGTAGATGACCCGACGGAGTCCGTCCTTCCAGTCCCCCACCCGTCGATCGTACGTTCCGCCGGCCCGCCACGGGCCGATTGGTCGAACGGGTGATTGTCGTCGCTTTTTGGCCCCTGGTGCATCCCTCTCTGTACGGTCGACTCATGAACACGGCCAGGGATGTCGGCGCGGCGCTCGACCACGTCGCGGACTCGGTCGTCGAGGCGCTCGGCGACAAGCTTGCCGAGATCAAGCCCAAGCTCCGCGGGTGGCTGCACCTGGGCACCGCCCCGCTGGCCCTGGCCGGCGGCGTCGTCCTGATCGCGCTCTCGCCGACCACGACCACCCGGATCGGCTCGATCGTCTTCACGCTGTCGGCGATCCTGCTCTTCACGGTGTCGGCGATCTATCACACCGGCAACTGGTCACCGCGGACATGGGCGTTCCTGCGGCGCTTCGACCACTCCAACGTCTTCATCCTGATCGCCGGCTCCTATACGCCGATCACGCTGATGCTTCTCGAGGGCACCCAGCGGGTCGCCCTGCTCACGACCGTGTGGACGGCCGCGATCCTCGGGGTGCTGTTCCGGGTGTTCTGGACCGACGCGCCACGCTGGCTCTACACGCCGATCTACATCGCGATGGGCTGGGCTGCGGTCTTCTTCATCCCTGGTTTCATCGACGGCGCCACCAGCCGCTTCGGCACCGGCATGGCCATCGGCGTCCTCGTCCTGATCGCGAGCGGTGGCGTGCTCTACACGCTCGGCGGCGCGGCCTACGGGTTCAAGTTCCCCAACCCCTCGCCCAAGTACTTCGGCTTCCACGAGGTGTTCCACTCGTTCACCGTGCTGGCCTTCGCGGCGCACTACGTCGGCATCTCCATGGCGACATACAGCCTGCGCTAGCCGCCCCAGCAGCCCTCGTCGCTCACCACGGACTTGGCTCGTAGTCCTTGAGGAAGTGGCCGTAGAGGTCGGTGCCGGCCTCCCCCTGGACCACCGGGTCATAGACGCGGGCCGCGCCGTCGACCAGGTCGAGCGGGGCGTGCCAGCCGTCGGCGGCGATCCGGAGCTTGTCCGGATGCGGGCGCTCGTCGGTGATCCAGCCGGTGTCGACCGCGTTCATCAGGATCCGGTCGGTCTCGAACATCTCCCCCGAGCTGGTGCGGGTCATCATGTTGAGCGCAGCCTTGGCCATGTTGGTGTGCGGATGACCCGGGCCCTTGTAGCGGCGCGAGAACTGGCCCTCCATCGCCGACACGTTGACCACGTGCGCCCGGCCCGAGGTCGCTCGACGCGCTGCCTCGGCCAGCGCCGGCCGAAGCCGGGAGACGAGCAGGAACGGCGCCACGGCGTTGCACAACTGGACCTCGAGGAGCTCCAGCGGGTCCACCTCGTCGACGGTCTGGGTCCAGGAGTTGCTGGTCGCGATATCAGGCAGCAGACCCCCGGCGTCCACGGCCGTGCCGGCCAGGTGGGCCTCGAGCGAGGCATTGCCGGCCCTGAGCGCCAGTGCTGTGAGCGACGCGGCCGTGTGCGCGGCGGCCGCGTGCGCCTCGGACTCCCCGTCGTGCCGGGCGGCCGGATCCGCGGCCAGGGCTCCCGCGATAGCGGCCGGATGCGCCTCGGAGATGCGCTCGAAGCTGACCATCTCGGGCAGCGCCACACCCGGCGGCAACGGTGCCGCCTCGGCTTCCACGAGCGAGGAGTAGGCACCCGGCGAACGGCGCACCGTCTGGCAGGCGTTGCTGATCAACATGTCGAGCGGTCCTGCCGCGGCGACGTCGTCGGCCAGGGCGACCACCTGTGTCGGGTCTCGAAGGTCGATGCCGACGACCTTGAGCCGGTCGATCCAGTCGGCACTGTCCTCGAGGCCGGAGAATCGGCGCACCGCGTCATGCGGGAAGCGGGTCGTGATCGTGGTGTGCGCGCCGTCTCGGAGCAGACGCAGCGCGATGTACATGCCGATCTTGGCCCGACCGCCGGTGAGCAGCGCGCGCTTGCCGCGCAGGTCCGTCTGCTGGTCGCGCTTGGCGTGCGACCTGGCGGCGCAGCGCGGGCAGAGCCAGTGGTAGAACGCGTCGACCAGCGTGTAGTCGTTCTTGCAGATGTAGCAGCCGCGCGGGTTGATCAGCTCGCCGGCGAACGCACCGTCGGCGCTGCGAGAGCAGCGGGATGCCGAGCGTCTCGTCGTCGATGCGCAGCGCCGACCCGGTCGCCGTCGACTCCGTCACCCGGCGATCGTGGGCCAGCTCGGCCTCGCGCTTGGCCGCTCGCCGGTCGCGCTTGAGCGCCTTGTACATGTGCGAGGCGGCCCTCTTGACCTCGATGTGCGCCGGGTCGTCCTCGGGCACCTCGTGCAGCTGCCCGAGGACCCGTAGGGTCGCGGCCAGGTCGTCCGGATCGATCACTCGGTCTTCGATGGCTCGTCCGAGCCGAACAGTCCCGCATCCTGGTTGGCCTGCGCCTTGCGCAGGTGCTTGGTCAGGCTCCAACCGAGGAGCGCGACGGCGACGATGAGCAGGATGAACACGGCGAACGCCGTCCAACCGGCCGTGACGTCCTCGGGCTCGGGAGGTACGCCGTCGGCCAGCCGGGCCGTCAGTCGGACGACCAGGAGCGTCAGCTCGGCGGCGTACACGTTCATGAGCCCCATTGTCCCTCAACCGGGGCAACACCGGCGAAGAGGTCGTCCTCGGGCATCGCGCTGTCCACGAAGGTCCGCACGAGCTCGAAGTCCTCGGTGGGCGCGACCTCGAGCTGGATCTCGCGCGGGACCGCGAACCAGAAGCCGTCCGGGTCGATCTGCGTGGCGTGCGCCAAGAGCGCCTGGTCCCGCACCCCGAAGAAGTGGCCGCACCGCACCCTGGTCGTGACCCGCTCGTCCCACTCGGGCTCGGGCTTCCACTCCGCGAGCCTCTCCTCCCACGGCGACTCCAGTCCGTGGGCCAGCATCGCCTCGTGCAGGGCGAGCATCCGGGGGCGGTTGAACGAGTGCTGGTAGTAGAGCTTGAGCACCTGCCATGGTTCGCCCAGCTCCGGGTAGCGCTGGGGGTCGGCGGCCGCGTCGAAGGCCTCGACCGAGATCTCGTGGCACTTCACATGGTCCGGATGCGGGTAGCCGCCCCGCTCGTCGTAGGTCGTCATCACGTGCGGCCGGAACTCGCGGATCAGCCTCACCAGCGGTGCCGCGGCCTCCTCGAGCGGCACGAGACCGAAGCAGCCCTCGGGCAGCGGCGGCTTCGGATCGCCATCCGGCCAGCCGGAGTCGACGAACCCGAGCCAGTCCTGCCGGACACCGAGGATGTCGCGGGCGCGCTCCATCTCCTGGCGGCGGATCTCGGTGATGTTCTCCCTGACCTCGGGCCGGTCCATCTTCGGGTTGAGCACCGACCCACGCTCGCCGCCGGTGCAGGTCACCACGTGGACGTCGACGCCCTCCGCGACATACATCGCGGTCGATGCCGCGCCCTTGCTCGACTCGTCGTCGGGGTGGGCGTGGACGTGCATCAGCCGGAGCCCCGTGCGGGACTTCGGAGAATTCGGCATGACTTCAGCCTAGGTGTGAGAGTGGGTGGGTGAGCACGCAGGACGCACTGACGCAGCGGTACGGCGCGCCGTCCGCCCTGCGTCGTCGCATGCTCCTGGTCGCAACCGTCGTCCTGGCCCTGTTGTTCCTCGGTTGGCTGGGGTGGACGGTGGTCGGCCACACCGACACCGAGGTGACCTCCGAGCTGGAGGGGTTCTCGGTGATCGACGGCTCGAGGGTGTCTGCCGTCCTCCTCGTCCGGCTCGCCGACGACGACGTCCGGGCCACCTGTCGGCTCCGGGCGCTCGCCGTGGACCACGCCACGGTCGGCGAGCTCGCGTTCACCCCCGACCCCGACGGCGGACGCCGCCAGGTGGTCGAGATCCGCACCGACCGACTGGCCACCGCCGTGGAGTCCCTCGGGTGCACCGCCCCCGGTCAGAATCGGCCACGCTGAGACCCGTGCTTGTTAGACTGTCACCTCTGACGTCCTGCAGGCCGTCACCTTGACCGGCCGCAGCCCTGACCGCCGTCGACCCCGACGCAGTCACCATTCATCGAGCAGCACCCAGGAGTACCCCCATGGCCCAGCAGTCCGAGCAGTCCGCCGTCTGGTTGACCCAGGACGCCTTCGACAAGCTCACCGCCGAGCTCGAGGACATGAAGGGTCCGCAGCGCCAGGAGATCGTCGCCAAGATCAGTGCGGCGCGCGACGAGGGTGACCTCAAGGAGAACGGCGGCTACCACGCCGCCCGCGAGGAGCAGGGCAAGCTCGAGGGCCAGATCCGCCTCCTCGAGGCCAAGCTGCAGCAGGCGCAGATCGGCCAGCCCGAGGACGACGGCACCGTCTCCCCCGGCATGAAGGTCACCGCCCACCTCGTCGACTACGACGAGGAGGAGACGTTCCTGCTGGGCGCCCGCGAGATGATGAGTGCCGGTGAGGACCTCACCGTCTACTCCCCCCAGTCCCCGCTCGGCTCCGCGATCATCGGCGCCAAGGCCGGCGACACCGTGACCTACGAGGTCAACGGCAAGGAGCAGACCGTCAAGGTGCTCGGCATGGAGATCTACACCGGCTGAGCCCCCCGGCTACTCCACGATGCTGTAGCCCTGAGCCCGCAGCCGCGTCGTCACCTGCTCGGAGTGCTGCGGTCCACGGGTCTCGAGCTGGAGGTGCACCTCGACCCGGTCGAGGTGCAACCGCGGCGAGATGCGCTCGTGCACGACCTCGAGCACGTTCGCACCGGCCGCGCTGACCTCGCCGAGCATCGAGGCCAGTCCGCCCGGGGTGTCCGGGATGTTGACGTGCAGGTTGAGGTAGCGCCCGGCCGCAGCCATGCCGTGCCGGATCACCTTGCCGAGCAGCAGCGGGTCGATGTTGCCGCCCGAGAGCACGGCGACCAGGGGTGTCTCGAAGTGGTCGGGCTGATCGAGGATGGCGGCGACCGCGGCCGCACCCGCCGGTTCGACCACCAGCTTGGCCCGCTCGGCCAGGGCCAGCACGGCCCGCGAGAGGAGCTCCTCGGAGACCGTGAGGATCTCGTCCACGTGGTCACGGATCGCGGCAAAGGGCAGGTCGCCCGGCAGACCGACCGCGATGCCGTCCGCCATCGTCTTCATCGACGTCAGCTGCTGCGGGTGGCCCACTGCGAGCGAGGGCGGATAGGCCGCGGCGCCGGCCGCCTGCACTCCGATCACGCGCACGTCGGGCCGCAGCGCCTTGACCGCGATCGCGACGCCCGCAAGCAGCCCGCCCCCGCCGGTCGGGACGAGCACCGTCTTGACGTCGGGCGACTGCTCGACCACCTCCAGGCCGAGCGTGCCCGCACCGCTGATGATGTCGACGTGGTCGAAGGGGTGGATGAGGACCGCCCCCGTCTCCTCGGCGAACCGGCGCGCTGCGGCCAGCGACTCCTCCAGCACGGTGCCCTCGAACACCACGTCGGCGCCGTAGGCCCGGGTGGCCCGCTCCTTGGGGATCGGCGCACCCTCGGGCATGAAGACGGTGCTCCTGAGGCCGAGCAGCTGCGCGGCCAGCGCAACGCCTTGGGCATGGTTGCCGGCCGAGGCCGCAACGACCCCCCGGGCGCGCTCCTCGGGCGAGAGGCGCGAGATCCGGGTGAACGCGCCACGGGCCTTGAAGGAGCCGGTGCGCTGGAGGTTCTCGGCCTTGAGCGAGACCGGCCCGCCGACCAGGGCCGAGAGCCACCGGGACTGCTCCATCGGGGTCTCGATCGCGACCTCGCGGATCAGCTCGCGGGCGGCCCGGATGTCCTCGAGGGTGACCGGGCACTCCTCAATCATCGGCGGTCCCTCCCGCCGGCGTGATGCGCTCGGGTTCCTGCTCGAGATCGGTGGTCCGCCCCGTCTCGACGTAGTCCTCCGCCAGCTCCTCCACCGGATCGTCCCCGGGTTCGGTGTAGCCCGCGAGGTGCTGCACGACAGCGTTGGCCGCCGCGGCCAGCGGCACCGCGACGAGGGCGCCCGCGATCCCGGCCGTGAGCACACCTGCACCGATCGACAGGATCACCGCCAGCGGGTGCACCGAGACCCAACGACCCATGAGGAACGGTTGGAGGACGTGGCCCTCCAGCTGCTGCACGCCGATGACGATGGCGAGCATGATCAGCGCCTTGATCGGTCCCTGGTCGACCAGCGCGACCAGCACCGCGACCGAGCCGGCGATGGTCGCGCCGATGATCGGGACGAACGCGCCGAGGAAGACCAGGACGCCGATCGCCAGGGAGAACGGCACCCCGATGATCGCGGCTCCGGCGCCGATCAGGATGCCGTCGGTCCCCGCCACGATGACCGTGGCCCGCACGAACTGGGTGAGTGAGATCCAGGCGACGTGGCCCGAGCTGTCGACCCGCTCGCGCGCCGCTCGAGGTGAGAGCCGGACGATCCAGGCCCAGATGCGGCTGCCGTCGGAGAGGAAGAAGTACGTCGAGAACAGCACGATGAAGAACCCGGCGAGCACGTGGCCGATCGCGGTCCCGACCTCGGAGAGCCTGGTGACGACACCGCCCTCCTGGGTCTGGTCGCTGATCGCGTCCTGGATGCTCTTGATGTAGTCGTCGATCTGGGAGTCGCTGGCGTTGAGTGGTCCGTCGCGCAGCCAGTCCTTGATCTCCTGGAGCCCCTGGACCGTCTGGTCA
Organism: uncultured Actinomycetota bacterium; assembly: GCA_963802315.1. Lineage (GTDB taxonomy): Bacteria > Actinomycetota > Actinomycetes > Propionibacteriales > Nocardioidaceae > Nocardioides. Next base: position 1,892,113 of record CAWDIF010000001.1, on the reverse strand, counting down.
GCGAGATCGGTCGCGCCCTGGGCGACCTGCTGGCCGGCGAAGGTGAGCAGCGCACCGACCCCGGCGATCGTGGTCAGCACGACGAGGATCGAGGCGAGGCTCCGGGGGATGCCACGTCGGGTGAGCGCCTCCACGACCGGGACGACGAGCGCCGTGATCAGCAGGGCCACGACGAGCGGTATCACGATCACCGCGAAGAACGAGACCAGCCAGCCGAGCAGGGCGGCCGCGGCCGCGATCACCAGGACCCGCCAGGCCCAGGACGCCGCCAGGTCGACGCCGTAGGGGACCTGCGCCTTGCCATGCTCGGGCGCGAACCGAGGTGCCGGTGGAGGCGGCGGGTGCCGCTCGGTCTGCCGCATCGCGGTCCACTGGTGGGCGAGCCGGGACGCGACGCCCCCGTGGGGAGGCTCGGTCGCCTCGGGCACGTCCTTGTGCTCGCTCACCGCGTCAATCTATCCAGCAGCCGCATGGCCAGCCGGTACCCCGCGTCCGGGTGCTCGGCCACGAGCAGCCCGGCGGCCGCCAGGACGTAGTCGTGGTCGACCACGACCCGCGCGCGCTCGGGCAGCTGCCAACCCTCGCCGGCGTCGGCACGGTCCGGTCCGACGCTGGGGCCCAGCACCCGTGACTCGACTCCCGCACGGCCGTGCCGCAGCACCCCGCCGGACCCGATGACCAGCCCCACCCGGCGCAGGTCGGTGCCCGTGCGCTCGACGACTCGGCCCTCCGGGCTGATGACGACCCGGGACCGGCCGGCGTGACGACGCAGAGCCAGGCCGGCAGCGGCGCCGGCGATGGCCTCGTCTGCGTCCTGCTCGGCCTCGCTCCGCGGCAGGAAGCCGGGATCCGCGCGGCGTACGCCGGCCGCATCGGCCAAATCGTCGAGGCCGGCCGCCTCCGCGGTGCTCACCGCCGACCAGCGCATGCCGAGGTCGCCCTCGACGGTCCGGGTCACCGGACTGCCGGCGACGACCTCGCGTGCCAGACCGTCGGCGTCGACCGACCCGTCCTCGGGGTCGACCTCGACCACGGAGTGCACGTCGGTCGTGGCGCCACCGACGTCGACGACCACCACGTCGCCCACGCCGGGCCGGGCGTCGTCGAGGCCACGGGCGAGCAGCTCGACCCCGGTCAGCACGATGTCCGGTGTCGCACCTCGGACCATCGCGGTGAACGTGTTGGATCCGTGGCCAGCCCGGCTGCTCAGGTGCTTGCCCCCGATGACGTGGGAGAGGAACACTGCGCGCACCGCCCGCCGGGCGGACTCCGGCGCCAGCACCCCGATCCGCGGCACGCAGTTGTCGGCGAGGACGAAGGGGAGGTCGCCCAGCACGCAGGCGACCTGGTCGCGCGCGTCCACGTTGCCGGCCACCACCACCGGACCGGTCCAGCCACTCGCCGCCAGATCGCGCGCCGCCCCGAGGATCACCTCGGAGTTGCCGCCGTCCGTGCCACCCGTCAGCAGCACGACATCGGCCGAACCCTCCGGGACGGACGGGGGCGCGAGCGCGGCGGCATGCACCGAGACGACCCTTCCGCCGCTCGACAGGGCCACCCGGCGGCCGGCCTCCGCGGTGACGAGCTCCTCAGCGCCGACGACAGCGATCCGCAGTCCTCCTCCGGCGCTGGAGCACGCCAGCACCTCGGCGTCGCTGGCCCGCACGTCCTGCTCGACCAGGGCGGCCCGGCAGGCGTCGTAGCCGTCCAGGACGTCGGTGTCGATCGTGGTTGGGTGCTCGGAGGCGGCGACGATCCGGCCGTCGTCGACGTCGACGAGCAAGGCCTTGGTGAACGTGGAGCCGAAGTCGACGCAGACCACCGTGGGGGGCTGCGGGTCAGCCAAGTGCCCTGTCCAGGTCCGCGAGCAGGTCCTCGACCGTCTCGATCCCGACGCTGAGTCGCACCAGGTCCGCCGGCACCTCGAGCTCGGTGCCCGCCACGCTCGCGTGCGTCATCCGACCGGGGTGCTCGATCAGCGACTCGACGCCCCCGAGCGACTCGCCCAGAGTGAACACCTCCGCCCGCTCGCAGACGGCCAGGGCCTGCGGCTCACCGCCCGTGACCCGGAACGACACCATCCCGCCGAACCGGTCCATCTGGCGCGCGGCCACGGCGTGGCCTGGGTGTGCGGCCAGCCCCGGGTAGTAGATCTCGCTGATGGCCGAGTGGCCGCCCAGGAACTCGACGACCTTCTCGGCGTTGTCGCAGTGCCGGTCCATCCGGACGGCCAGTGTCTTGAGCCCCCGCAGCACGAGCCACGCGTCGAAGGGGCCGGCCACGGCACCCATCGCGTTCTGGTGGTAGCCGATCGTCTCGGCCAGCTCGTGATCACGCACGACGACGGCGCCACCGACGACGTCTGAGTGCCCCCCGGCGTACTTCGTCGTGGAGTGAACGACGACGTCCGCGCCCAGGGTGAGAGGACGCTGGAGGTAGGGCGAGGCGAAGGTGTTGTCCACGACGAGCAGCGCGCCGGCGTCGTGGGCGAGGCCAGCGAGCGCCTCGATGTCGGCGATGCCGAGCAACGGGTTGGTCGGCGTCTCGACCCAGACCATCTTGGTCTGCCCCGGCCGGATGGCCGCCGCCACTGCCTCGAGGTCGGAGAGGTCGGCGGGGCTGTGCTCGACGCCCCAGCGCTTCTGGACCCGGTCGAAGAGCCGGAACGTACCGCCGTAGGCGTCGCCCGGCAGCACCACGTGGTCGCCGGGGTCCAGCAACCCGCGGGCGATCGCGTCCTCGGCGGCGAGGCCCGAGGCGAACGCGAACCCGCGCTCCCCCTCCTCCAGCGCCGCGAGGTTGCCTTCGAGGGCGGTGCGGGTCGGGTTGCCGGAGCGGCTGTACTCGTAGCCGCCACGGAGCCCGCCGACGCCGTCCTGCTTGTAGGTCGAGGTTGCATAGATGGGCGGGATGACCGACCCGGTCATGGGGTCCGGCTCGTAGCCCGCGTGGATGGCGCGGGTCTCGAAGCCGGCCTTGGTGCGATGCTCCTGGCTCACCAGACGAGCCTACTCAGGCGCGCCGCTCCGATAGTTCCGTGCGGGAACGTCCCGGTCGCTCAGGGTGTTGGACACTGTGTCGAGATCGTCTCGGCATGCTCGCCGACCCAGACACCACACAGGAGCCAACGTGTCGATCTTCTCCCGCCACAAGTCCGCGCTCGTCGAGTCCGACCAGGCCCTGCCCGGTCGCACCGAGCGCCCCTGGCACATCGCCGACCGGCACAAGGTCCTCGACGCTCCGATCGTCACCGACCAGGCGCCTGGCGGCTTGGAGGTCGCGATCTTCGGCCTCGGCTGCTTCTGGGGCGCCGAGGAGATCTACTGGCAGGTGCCCGGCGTCTGGTCGACCTCGGTCGGCTACGCAGGCGGGACCACACCGAACCCGTCGTACGACGAGGTCTGCAGCGGGCGCACCAACCACACCGAGGCCGTGCGGGTCGTCTTCGACCCGAGCAAGGTCTCCTACGCCGACCTGGTCAAGCAGTTCTTCGAGGTGCACGACCCCACCCAGGGCATGCGGCAGGGCAACGACGTGGGCACGCAGTACCGCTCGGCGATCTACTTCACGAGCCCCGAGCAGGAGAAGGTCGCACGCGAGCTGACCGCGGTCTATGGCGCCGAGCTCGAGCGTCGCCGTCTCGGCTCGATCACCACCGAGATCCGGCCGGCCGCCGAGACGCCCTACTACTACGCCGAGGACGCCCACCAGCAGTACCTCGCAAAGAACCCGTTCGGCTACCGGTGCCACGCCACCACCGGCGTGAGGTTCCCGGCGTAGCCGCGCCGAGATTCCTCGGGCAAGGTGTCGTATCGGCTCGCCACGGTTCGTGGAGATCGTGGACGTGGTCGCCGGGGCCACCCGTCACAGGAGGACACATGCCCGAGTACCTCATCTTCTTCAACCAGCAGTGGGTACCCGACTACTCCCCAGAAGAGTTCATCGAGATCGCGGTGAGCTCGAAGGCGGTGGTCGCGGAGCTTCAGGCGTCGGGGGCGTTGGTCTTCGCCGGAGGACTCGAGGAGACCGGGGCCCTGGCCAGCGCGGACTACACCCAGGGTGAGTCGATCGTGACCGACGGGCCGTACGCGGAGACCAAGGAGTGGATCGGCGGCTTCGCCATCGTCGACGTGGCCGACGACGACGCAGCGCGCGAGTGGGCGGCCAAGATCGCCGTGGGATGTCGCTGGCCGCAGGAGGTCCGCAGGATCAAGCCCGGAACCATGCGAGCCTGACGCTCGCGGTCAGGCGTCGGCGCGCTCGAGCTTGGCCAGCTGGGCGTTGAGCTGCTTGCGCATCCGGTCGCGCTGCTGCCGCTCGTCGTCGCGGAGCCGGGCGATCTCGGCCTCGATGCCGACCCGGCTCTCCTCGAGCTCCGTGCGGATCCGCTGCGTCTCGTCCCGGGCCTCGTCGAGCATGCGGTCCGCCTCGGCCCGGGCCTCGGCCACCAGCTCGTCGGCATTGCGAGCGGCGAGCTCCAGCAGCCGCGCCATGGCGGTCGCTGCGTCGCGTGGCTCGTCCGCCACGACCTCGACCGGCGCCTCAACATCGGCCTGCGCCTCGATCTCGGGCACAGCCTCGACGACGGGTGCCTCGACGTCGACCGGCGTCTCGACCTCGACCGGTGCCTCGACGTCACCGTCGGACACGGAAGGCCGGGTCAGCCAGCTGTCGATCTCCTGCATGGTGCTCATCGGTTCCCCCAAGATCGTTCGGTGTGTGGCGCCTCCGAGATGCACTCGGTCCCCGTGGCGTCGGATTGCATAGGCACTGACTGAAAAACGAAATCTGTGAACAGTGTGAACCGAGTGCGGGCGGTTGCGCAGGTGAATCACCCAACCGCCCTCGGGCACCGGATCACGGACAGCTTGGCCGGTCGGCCACACTGAACCCATGGCCGACCTGCCCCGCAAGGCCGCAGCCCGCACGGCGAGGCTCGCCGCGCTACCGCTGGGATATGCCGGCAGGACGGCGATGGGGTTCGGGCGGCGGATGGGCGGCGCTCCTGCCGAGACCGTGCTGACCGAGATCCAGCAGCGAACCGCCGAGCAGCTGTTCCGGACGCTCGGCGAGCTCAAGGGCGGCGCGATGAAGTTCGGCCAGGCGCTCTCGGTGCTCGAGGCGGCGCTGCCGGACGAGGTCGCGGCGCCGTACCGCGAGCAGCTCACCCGGCTCCAGGACTCCGCGCCGCCGATGCCGACCCAGACGGTGCGCGACCAGCTCACCAAGGACCTCGGCGCCGACTGGGCCGAGCGCCTGGTCTGGCTGGACGGCGGGCCGACCGCGGCCGCCTCGATCGGGCAGGTGCACCAGGGTCGGTGGGTCGACGGGCGTGACGTGGCGGTCAAGGTGCAGTACCCCGGCGCCGGTGAGGCGTTGCTGTCCGACCTCAAACAGATCGCCCGACTGGCCAGGACGATCGGGCCGCTCGTGCCGGGAGTCGACATCAAGCCGCTCATCGCCGAGGTCCAGGACCGGGCCAAGGACGAGCTCGACTACACCTTGGAGGCCGAGGCCCAGCGGGCCTTCGCCCAGGGGTTCCGTGACGACCCGGAGATCGTCGTACCCGACGTGGTCGAGGTCGGCGAGACCAGCCTGGTCACCGAGTGGTTGGAGAGTCCCCACTCGCTGGCGCACGTCATCCGGGAGGGCACCCAGGAGGAGCGCGACCACTACGGCGAGCTCTTCGCGCGGTTCCTCTTCTCGGGTCCGGTGCGCACGGGGATGCTGCACGCCGACCCGCACCCGGGCAACTACCGGATCCTGCCGACCGACGACGGGTCACCGGGACGACTCGGCGTGTTGGACTTCGGCGCGGTGGCTCGTCTGGAGACCAGAGGGCTCCCAGAAGCGATGGGCCGCCTGATCCGGATCGCCGTGGACGCCGACCGCGACGGCCTGGAGGCCGGCCTGCGCGCAGAGGGATTCATCAAGGACCGCACCCGGATCGACCCGGACCTGCTCCTCAACTATCTGGCGCCGTTCGTCGAGCCCGCCCAGGTCGACCGGTTCCGGTTCACGCGGGAGTGGATGCGCGAGCAGTTCCAGCGCATCAACAACCCCAAGGAGCCGAGCTACACGATCGCGCTCAAGCTGAACCTGCCACCGTCGTACGTGCTCATCCACCGCACCTGGCTCGGCGGCATCGGAGTGCTCAGCCAGCTCGGCGCCGAGGCGCCGTTCCGCGGCATCCTGGAGGAGTACCTTCCCGGCTTCGCCGGCGACGCCTGAGCGGGCTCACCTGCCGACCGATCCGTCGATGGATTCGCGGATGAGGTCGGCATGGCCGTTGTGCCCTGGGGCTTCGCCGGTCGGGGTCGGTCATGTCGGCCTCACTCCCGGTCGGCGCTCGGTGACGCAGTAGGTGAACTCGTCCGGGCCGGTCAGCACCGTCCAGCCGCGGTCGTAGCGGCGGTGGGCCGACGCCCCCGCCGCGACGTGCCGGGCGACCTCGCTATCGCGGTCGTCGGCGCACCAGTCGAGGTGGGCCCGGACCGGACCCTCCTCGGTGTCCAGCCGCTGGAGCAGCAGGTTCAGGGGTTGGCCCGGAGGCGGTGTGAGTCTCGCGAACTCGACGTCGGGACGAGGTGGCCGCTGCTCCCAGCCGGTCACTGCCCCCCAGAAAGCGAACTCCTCGTCGTAGGCCGACGGCGGCACGTCGAGGCACACCTGGTCGACCCGCGACCGGGTCCCGTCCGGCCACCTGACGGCCTCCGACACGACCGATCCCGCGTGCCTGACGAGGCAGAACACGAAGCCCCCCGGCGAGGCGAGCGTGAGGTAGTCGTCATGGTCGGAGACGACGTGCGCGCCCAGTCGGATGGCCTCCGCCGAAGCGGCGAACGGGTCCTCGACGTGCAGGTCGAGGTGAACGCGACTCGGCCCCGACCCGAGCCGCTGGACTCGCAGGAAGTCGTCGCCCTCGGCCGGCAGCAGCGAGACGAACTCCCCCGCGTCACCCCTCGTCGAGGACCGCTGGTAGCCGGTCAGCCGCTCCCAGAGGGCCACGCCCTCCTCGTGCTCCCACGGCGCGAGGTCGATGAAGGCGGTGAACCAGCGCGGGGTCACGTGACGGGCCGGCAGTCGGCCACTCCACCTGGATAGTCACGGTGACACGCTAGTCACCGCACGGCGAGGCGTCTGTGGGTGAGGCGTCAGTGGGTGAGGAGCGAGATCTCCTGCACGGGATCGACCAGCTCGGGCGCCAGGTGCAGGTAGCGGGTCGTCCTGCGCTTCTGGTCGATGTCCCCGTAGACGCGTTCGACCTGGTCGGTCGCTGAGCTCCACGGCAGCGGCGACCTCGTCCAAGGCGAGTCCATTGTTCTTGCCGTAGAGACAGAGGTCCATCAGCTGGTGCGGCAACGAGAAGTAGAACTCCTCCTGCGACTGCGGCATGGAGTAGGTGTCGGTCGTCGACGGACGCACCCTGATCTCCTCGGGCACACCCAGGTACGCAGCGATCGCGTACACCTGAGACTTGTAGAGGTGGGCGATCGGCTTGATGTCGGCCGCGCCGTCACCGAGCTTCACGAAGAAGCCCTGGTCGTACTCGAGCCGGTTCGGTGTGCCGGTCACGACGTAGTTGAGCTTGTCGGCGTAGTAGTACTCCATCATCTTGCGCGCCCGCTGCTTGAAGTTCGTGGCCGCGACGATGCCGAGGTAGGCCTCCATGGAGAGTCGGTGCCGCGTCTGCGCCCCGTCGGGCGCCTGCACCACGACGGAGTAGAGCCGAAGGCTCTGGGAGTCGACGACGTTCGGGAGCACGATCTTGGAGAGGTAGCCCGGGCCGAACTCGGGACAGACCAGCCGGATGGCGTCGTCGCGGCGTCGGTAGCAGCCAGAAGCCTCGAGCATCGGGGAGATGTCCTCCAGCTTCGAGTCGATACCGAGCGAATCCGAGACGAGTCGGCTGAAGTCGATAGTGTCCGTGGAGGACTCCTGCTCCGGCATGTGCAGTCCGAAGACCCGCTCCTTGCCCAGCGCCTCGACGCAGAGAGCGGCGACCACGGTCGAGTCGATCCCGCCCGACAGGGCGACCACGGCACCGCGTCGGTAGGAGCCTGCGACGTAGTCACGGATCGCCGAGGTGATCTTGTCGACCTCGGCCGCGGCGTCGATCTCCAAGGCAGAGGGCCCGAAGGTCTGGGTCACGGTCATCTGATTCCTCCCCTGTCGTCGACGAGGTCGATGACGGTCATGGGTCGTGGGGGCGAGCTCACGGACGAGTCGCCTCCGTTGGCGGTGATGAACTGCTGGTGGAGCAGCTGGGTGGACACCACGGCGAGCACGCGCATGTTGTCGGTGTTGCCCAGCCGCGTGGCCCCCTTGCTCGCGCACTTGGCGAGCAGACCGGCGACCTGCGCCGGGTCGAACACCCCGGCATCCCGCACCGCGCCCGGCGAGGTGACCTCGCCCAGCCACTCCGGCGGATCGGCCGCGAAGAAGCAGGCGGCGTCCGGGGCTCGGTACGGCTGCTTGGGGCGGTTGCGGATCTCGGCCGGCACCAGATCCTCGAAGGCCTTCTTGAGCAGGTGCTTCTCATCCAGACCGAACAGCTTGTGCCGCGCCGCCACCTGACCGGCGAAGTCGACAACCTCTGGATCGAGGAACGGGAAACGGCCCTCGACGGAGTTGGCCATCGTGACCCGATCACCCTGCGAGGACAGGAGGTATCCGGGCAGCAGCGTCGTCGCCTCGAGCCACTGGGCCCGCGCCAGGGGGTCCCAGCTGTCGCTGCCCTCAGGCATCTGGGCAGCGACGTCGGCCTCGGCGCCGTCGACGAAGCGGGCCCGCAGGTCCGCGGAGAGCAGGTGCTGCACCGCCCGTGTCGACTCCCACCGCGGTCGGTGCGAGAAGCCGGGGTCGGCAGGGTCGAGGTGCTGAGCGAAGAAGCTCCGCGCGAACGCCGGAGCCTGGCTCGGCGAGCGCGCCATCCAGGGGTAGAGCAGCTCGGCAGCCCGGCCGCGCTTGGCCGACTGCGGGTCTCGGGCCCAGAACGACCGAACCCGAGCCTCCCGGAACAGGTCGTAGCCCGCCAGGACCTCATCGGCCCCCTCACCGGTCACCACGACCTTGTAGCCCTGCTCACGAACCAGACGCGAAAGCAGGAGCAGCGGGGCCGGACCCGCCCGCAGGAGGGGCGACTCCGTGTGGCGGACCGCGTCGGGGAAGACCTCGGCGATGTCCGAGGGCGAGACGACGACGTCCTGGTGGTGCGAACCGAGCTCGGCCACCATCTTGTGCTGGAACGTGCCCTCGTCGTGCTCGTCATCAGCGAAGCGGAGCGAGAACGTGTGGATCGGCGTCTCGGAGTAGCGGGTGATCAGCCCTGCGGTGACCGCCGAGTCGATCCCGCCCGACACGTACGCGCCGACCGGGACATCGCTCCGCTCGAACCGGAGCCGGCTCGCCTCCACCAACCTCTCGCGTAGCCCTTCCAGGTTCTCAGTGAGGCTCTGCCGCGGCTCCGTGCCCGCTTCCGGGAACGAGAGCGTCCAGTAGGGACGGCTGCGGAGACCGGTGCGGTCGAAGACCGCGACGTGACCCGGTGGGAGCTGCCAGACGTCACGGAAGACCGTCCGGGGTGCGACCGGCGACCAGTACGTGAGGGTCTGCTGCATCCCGGCCGGGTCGAGCTCACGGGGGACGGAGGGGTCGGCGAAGAGGGCCTTGACCTCGGACGCGAAGAGCAGCCGGTGGCCGTCGTGCACGTAGAACAAGGGCAGGATGCCCATCCGATCCCGGCTCAGCACCAACCGCTGGGCGCGACGGTCCCACAGTGCGAGCGCCCACTGGCCGTTGAACCGCTCGAAGCATCCCTCCCCCCATTCCTCGAAGGCATGGACCACGACCTCGGTGTCGCTGGAGGTGCGGAAGGTGTGCCCCAGCCGGCGCAGCTCAGCGCCGAGCTCGACATGGTTGAAGATCTCCCCGTTGAAGGTGATCCAGACGTTGCCGTCCTCGTTGCAGAGCGGCTGGGCACCCCCCGCGGTGTCGACGATGGCGAGCCGGGTGTGGCCCAGGACGGCCGGTCCGGCACGGAGGATCCCGCTCCCGTCGGGCCCGCGGAGCAGTCGGCCCATCATCCGAGTGACCAGGTCGGCGTCGGCGTTCCTGCCGTCGGTGCGGACCTCGCCGCAGACCCCGCACATCAGGTGGGCCCGCTCCGTGCGTTGACCAGCTCGCGGAGACGGTCCGGGGAGGCGAGGACGGAGAGGTCGATCTCGTCGTCGGTCAGCAGGATCCCGAACACGTCCTCGACGAGGATCGCGAGCCTCAGGGCCGTGAGATCCGGGTCGGTCCCGGTGGCCAGGCTGCTCACCTGCTGCAGCACGGCGGTCATCTCGTCGGACCGGATGAACATCACGTCCGCGAATCTGCCGGGACGCCCGCGCGGTCAGCGCTGCGAGGCTCGTCACCGGGCTGGCGGTGCACCCGATAGTTCATCATCGTGCTGTTGTCGTACTCGGCCTGGATCACGCGCCCGGGGTTGCCGGCGACCAGGGCTCCCGCGGGGACGTCTCGGGAGACGATGCTGCCGGCAGAGATCGTGGCCCGGTCACCGATGGCGATGCCCCCGCTGATCGTCACGCCCGGCCCGATCCACACGTCGTCCCCGATGGTCGGGACGGCCTTGTCGTTGGCGGCCACGCGCTGGCCGATCGTGACGTTGTGGTGGAGCACGCAGTTGTCACCGATCCTGACGGGACCGACGAAGACGTTGCTCCGGTGGATGATCAGCAACCCGGGCCCGATCTGCGCGGCGCGGTCGATCTCGACGTGGTGGACCGTCGCGACACGGCGACGCCAGATCGAGGCGACCAGCATGGGCAGCAGGCCGCGGACCTTGTCGCGGGCCCACAGCCGTCCGACGTGCTGACGGAAGCGGAAGCAGGCGACCGCGGTGAACTCCCGGTCCAGCAGGAACAGTCGCGCCACGCGCGATGCGGTGGCTCGTCCACCCCCGAACCGGTGGGCACAGTACTTGTCCAGATCGACCGCGAAGACGCGTTCGGCGTCGATGCCGTAGCTGCTCCTCGTCATGGCGCCGGTCAGCCAGCGGACTGCTTGGTCAGCACATAGCGAGTCAGGCTGGTGATGCTGCCGAGGTTCTCTGGCAGCGTCTCGGTGTCGTCGACCAGGATCTCGAATTCCGACTCCAGGAACTCGATGAGCTCGAGGACACCGGTCGAGTCGAGGATGCCGGCTTCCAGCAGGGCGTCGTCGTTCGCTGGGGTGCGGGAGACGTCGCCGAACAGGAAGTTGCAGATGACGAACTCCCGCAGTGCCGCTGAGACCTGCGAATCGATGACGTGTGTGTCGTCCATGAAGATGTCCTCCTAGGTGTCGCACAGGATTCACCAGCCGGACGGTCAAGAGCCGCTGGAGGGGTGGGGGATTCCCCAAACTTGATGATCGCCCGATGCCCCACGCCCTACGGGAAGAGCCGGCTCCTACCGTCCGATCAGGAGGTGCTGTGAATACCGCTGAGTACTTGCTGACCAACGGCCGGCCGGGTGACACCGCCGTTCTCGATGGCAGCCACGCCACGTCGTTCGCCGAGCTGCGCCACTCCGTGGCCAGACTGGCGGGGGAGCTGCTGACGCTCGACCTCCCTGCCGGCGCACCGGTGGCCGTGTTCGGGCCCAGCTCGACGTTCTGGGTCGCCGCCTACCTCGCGGTCTTGGCGGTCGGTCACGTGGCCGTGCCGTTCTCGACCACGTCCAACCGCAAGACGATGGCGCACCACTCCGCGTGGCTGGGCTGCGCAGCGGTCCTCGTGGACGGGCGGTCCGCACAGATCGCTGCGGAAGCGTTCGGCGCCAACGTCCCGATGCTGACCGACGAGGTCCTGCTCAGGGACGGGCCCATGCTCGACTCTCCGGTCGCCGTGGACCTCGACCGCGACGCTGCCCTGATGTTCACCTCCGGCACCACCGCCCGACCCAAGGCCGTGCGGGTGACCCACCGCAACATCCAGGCCAATACCGACTCCATCATCGACTCCCTCGGACTGGAGCGCGACGACCGGATGCTGGTGACCCTCCCGCTGCACTACTGCTTCGGGGCCTCGCTGCTCCACACTCACCTGCGGGTCGGCGGCAGCTTGTCGCTCTGCCACACCTCGACGTTCCCCGAGAGCGTCCTGGACCAGATCGAGCGTGACCAGTGCACCGGGTTCGCTGGTGTGCCGTCGTCGTACCAGATGTTGCTTCGGCTCAGCTCCTTGGCGACCCGCGAGCTGCCGACGCTCCGCAAGCTGCAACAGGCCGGCGGCAAGCTGTACCCGGCGCTCGCCGACGAGCTCCGAGCCGCGCAGCCGCAGGCGGACCTGTTCTTGATGTACGGGCAGACCGAGGCGACCGCACGGCTCTCGTGCCTGCCGCCGGAGCTCACCAGCGAGAAGGCCGGCTCGATCGGGCGCGGTATCCCGGGAGTCGAGCTCCGGGTCGTCGACTCGGCGGGCCAGGAGGTGGCTCCCGGGGTCGTCGGCGAGATCGTGGCCTCGGGCGACAGCATCTCCCCCGGCTACTGGGCGACGATGCGGCCTCGGCCGCAAAGTTCGCCGACGGGCTCCTGCACACAGGGGACCTCGCCTTCGCCGACGAGGACGGCTACCTGTACGTCGTGGACCGCATGGACGACTTCATCAAGACCTGGGGACACCGCGTCTCAAGCCAGGAGATCGAGGCAGTGGCTCTCGAGCTCCCCGATCTGGTCGGTGCGGCCGTCGTGGGCGTGCATGACGACAACTCCGGGGAGGCGATCGTCCTGGTCGTCACGGTGCGCCCGGGCTCAACTGTGACGATCTCCGACGTCAGCGCCCACGTCCGGGCGCGGCTCGCCAGGCACATGGTGCCGAGCACGGTCACCATCGTGCCCGAGCTGCCGCTCAACGCGCACGGCAAGGTGGACAAGGTCCAGGTACGCCGGCAGCTCATGGACCTGACCGCGGCGGTCGCCGGGGGCCGGCTGTGACGACCCGCGTCTATGTCGCCCACCAGTCGGTCGGCGCCGCGGTGATCGACGCGATAGCCGGTGCGGCATGCGGTGCAGCACGGTCACCTGGGGCACAACGGCGACGCCCTCGGCAAGATCGCGGCGTTCGACGAGCAGGTGCGCGGGGGCCTCGGCGCCCAGGTCGACGTCGCTGTGATGAAGCTCTGCTACGCCGATGTCACGAGCAGGACCGACGTCGATGCCCTGTTCGCGACCTACGCGGAGACGCTCGGCCGGCTGGAGCGAGACCTCCCACAGGTGCGGTTCCTGCACGCCACGGTCCCCCTGTCGACCACCCCCGGTGTCCGGACTCGGATCAAGATGGCGTTGGGCCGGGACCCACACCTGGGTCCCGCGGACAACGCGGCCCGTGAGCTCTACAACGCTCAAGTGCGTCGCGCCTTCCCGGCCGAGCGCGTCTTCGACATCGCCGCGGTCGAGTCGACCACCCCGTCCGGACGGCGGACCCGGGGGACCTACCGCGGCCAGACCTACTACCGCCTCCATCGCGGCTACGCCTCGGACCCGGGTCACCTCAACGAGGCGGGAGCGCGGGTCGCGGCCGCCCACCTGATGGACGTCGTGCTCCTCGTCCATGAGCTCACCCCATGACCATCCAGGCCGGAACCGACATCGTCTCCGTCCCACGCATCCAGCGCCTCATCGAGGACAGGGGCTCGGCGTTCCTCGAGAGATGGTTCACCGCCGACGAAATCGCCTACTGCTCCTCCATGGCCCAGCCATCCCTCCACTACGCCGCACGACTGGCGGCCAAGGAAGCCGTCGTCAAGGCACTGCGGACGGCCGGCCAAGGTCCAGTCCCTTGGCATGGCATCGAGATCAGGCGTGACGACTCGGGGGCTCCGTCGGTCACGCTCTCCGGTCACGTGCTGGAGGAGGCGATGGGGCAGGGAGTGTCCGAGATCAGCATCTCGCTCTCGCACTGCCAGGAGTTCGCCACCGCCGTGGCGATCGCCGACCGCTCCGCGGCCAGGTCGGACTAGTCACCGACCCAGAAGCCGCGGCCGCCGAACCAGTCGCCGTACCCCGCGCCGCCGAGACCGGAGCGGTATGACGTGCGCGAGCCGAGGTAGGAGCCGACGACCGCCGCTCCGAGGTCGTCGAGCTCCGGGGCGACCACGCTGCCCTCGACCCTGGTCGCCATCGACTCGATGAACCGGGCCAGTCCCGGGTCCTCGCCGAGCCGGAAGAAGGTCGTGTGCGCGCCGAGCCGCCGCGCGTTGTCGAGCTCGCGGACGGCGTACGCGATCGTCATCGGGTGCGGGGGGTAGTCGAAGTAGACCTCGCCGTTGGGCTCGAGGTGCGAGGTCGGCTCACCGTCCGTGACGATCATCAGCACCGGCTGGGCGTTGGGGTGCTTGCGGAAGTGCCGGTTGGCGAGCAGCAGGGCGTGGTGGAGATTGGTGCCCTTGTCCCACTTGGAGTCCAGGGCGGTGAGCTGCTCGATCTCCATCGTCTCCGCGTAGCGGCCGAAACCGATGAGCTGGAGCGCGTCGCCACGGAAGCGGGACTTGATCAGGGTGTGCAGGGCCAGTGCGGTGCGCTTCATCGGCACCCAGCGACCGTCCATCGCCATGGAGAACGACGTGTCGACCAGCAGCGCCACGCATGCCTGGGTGCGCTCCTCGGTCTCCTGGACCTCGACGTCCTCGATGCTGACCCGGGGGCCAGCAGGGTCCCCGGCGCGACGGACGACGCCGTTGAGCACCGTGCGTGGGACGTGCCACGGCTCGGTGTCGCCGAACTCCCAGCTCCGGGTGGCGCCGGACAGGTCGCCGGCGGCTCCAGCGCGGCGCAGCTCGCGCGCACCCTGGCGGCCCGACATCCTTGCGGCGACGTCGCGCAGCAGCGACTTGCCGAGCTGGCGCATGGCCTTGGGGGTCAGCCGAAGACTGCCGTCGGTGCCGCGCTCCAGGGTGCCGCTCTCGCGCAGTGCCTTCTCCAGCTGCTGGAGGGTGCGTGCGTCGACGGCCGCTTGGTCGCCCAGCTGGCGGGAGAGCTTGTCGAGGTCGACGTCGTCCATCCGGGCACCGCCGTAGGACTGGCCCAGCTGCTCGGCGAGGTCGTCGAGGTCGGCGAGATCCTGGAAGACACCGGTGCCATCTCCGAGGCCAAGCCCGTCCTCGCCGTCCATCCGCTCCGAATCGCCCCAGTTCTCTCCCGGGCGGAGGCCCTGGAGGTTGGCATCGAGGCGGGCGAGCGACTCCATCAGCGCCGGCGAACCGAAGGCCTGCTGCGAGAGCTGCATCAGCTCGGCGCGCTGCTCGGCGCTCATCGAGTTGAGCATCCGCTGCGCCGCCGCGGCGCGCTTGGCCATCGCGTCGAGGAGCTCGTCGATGCTCTGCGGGTCCTCGGGGAAGAAGTCCCCGTGCTTGCCCATGAACTCCTCGAAGTCCTCCTGCGTGTCCGCACCACGCTGGTGCTTCTCGAGGAGCTCGTTGAGGTCGGTGAGCATCTCGTTGATGGCGGCCCGGTCCTCGTCGGTCGCGTTCTCCAGCGCCTGCTTCATGCCGGAGAAGCGCTGGTCGAGGAGCTCGCGGCCGAGCAGGTCCTTGATCTCCTCGTAGGCCTCGCGGGCCTCGGTGCTCGTCCAGTCGTACGACGACAGCTCGCTGACCGCGGAGGCGACGTTGGGCGGAAGCCCCTCGAGCTGGAGCTCCCGGAACGCGCGGTCGCCGTCGTCCAAGGTGATGTCGCGGGCGAGCTGCTTGCGCTCCTCGAGCACGGCCTTGTCCAGCAGCTCGCGGATCTCCTGGAGCGTGCCGTCGAGATGGTGCCGCTCGGTCAGCTCGCGGCGCCGCTCGGCCACCCGGCGGGCGAGGTCGTCGAGGCCGGACTGGTCACGACCCCCACGGCGCAGGAACTCGCGCATCGCGCGCTCCGGGGAGTAGCCGGCCATGACGTCCTCGCCGATCGCCTCCACGGCCTCGCGGAGGTCGACCGGCGGCGCGAGCGGATCGCTGCCGTCGTAGCGACCGTAGCGGGAGCCTCGGCGCGAGGTGTGGAGGTTAGCCATGAAGATCATCCATAGACGGTCTCGCCGCCTCCGGACTCCTTGCTGATCTTGCGGGCCAGATAGAGGCCCTCCAGTGCCAGCTCGACGGCGCCGGCCCGCTGGCCGTCGTTGGTCGCACCGAGACGGTCGCAGATCTGGTCGTAGAGCTCGGACTCGCCCAGCACCGGCAGGCCGGCGAGGAAGTCGCGAGCCGTGACCTGTTCGCCCGTGGTGACCATCAGGCCGCCCTCGATGGCCTCGACGAGCAGCGCGAAGTCGAGACCCCGGAAGTGCTGGCGCACCGTCTCGGCCGTGGCGGTGCGCAACAGATGGGTGAGCACCTCGGCCTCGCGGCCCTCCTCGCCGGTCTCGAACTCGATCTTGCCGCCGAGCACGTCGATGGCGGTCTCCAGGTCGACGACCCTGGCGACCGCGATATCCTCGCCCTGCGAGGTCGCGCGGTGGATCGCCGCGGCGGCGATCGTCTCCGCGCCGGCGATCGCGAACCGGGCGCTGACGCCCGAACGCTGGTCGACGGCCGACGACTCGCGCAGGTTGCGGGTGAACCGCGCCAGGACCTCGACGAGGTGGTCGGGGACCTCGGCGGTGAGCTCGGCCTCCTGCCGGATGACCGCGATCTCGTCCTCGAGCTCGGTCGGGTAGTGCGTGCGGATCTCAGCACCGAAGCGGTCCTTCAACGGCGTGATGATCCGGCCGCGGTTGGTGTAGTCCTCGGGGTTGGCGCTGGCGACGACAAGCACGTCGAGGGGCAGCCGCAGCACGTAGCCCCGGATCTGTATGTCCCGCTCCTCCATGACATTGAGCATCGCCACCTGGATCCGCTCGGCGAGGTCGGGCAGCTCGTTGATCGCCACGATGCCGCGGTGGCTGCGGGGGATCAGCCCGAAGTGGATGGTCTCCGGGTCGCCCAGTGAGCGGCCCTCCGCGACCTTCATCGGGTCCACGTCGCCGATCAGGTCGGCGACGCTGGTGTCGGGGGTGGCGAGCTTTTCGGCGTAGCGATCGTCGCGGTGCCGCCACGTGACCGGTAGGTCGTCGCCGAGCTCGGCCGCGCGTCGTCTCGACCCGTGCGTGATCGGCTCGTAGGGGTGCTCACCCAGCTCGGAACCCTCGATGACCGGAGTCCACTCGTCGAGGAGGCCGACCAGCGTGCGCAGCAGACGGGTCTTGCCCTGGCCGCGCTCGCCGAGGAGGACGACGTCGTGACCGGCGATCAGCGCCCGCTCGAGCTGTGGGATGACGGTGTCCTCGAAGCCGTGCAGGCCCGGCCACGGGTCGCGGCCCTCGCGCAGCGACTCCAGGAGGTTGCCGCGCAGCTCCGCGCGGAGCGTGCGGGCCTGGTGGCCCGAGGCCCGCAGCTCGCCGACGGTGCTGAGTGTGGGTGCTGCGGTGGGAGCGGAGATCACCCCTGCACGCTACCCAGCGGACCCAGCGATGTTGACCAGCCAGTTGACGCCGAACTTGTCCTTGACCTGCCCGAACGCGTCACCCCACGGCGCCACCTCGAGCGGGACGTCGATGGTGCCGCCGTCCCCGAGCCCGTCCCAGTAGCCGCGCAGCAGGCCGTCCTCGTCGCCGCTCAGGCTGATGTGACCGTTGGGGGTGTGCTCACCGGGGCTGTCGGAGGCCATCAGGGTGAAGCCGGCGTCGGTGGCGAGCTGGGAGTGCATCACGCCCTCGGCGGGGATGGGGGTGCCCTCGTGCTCGGTCATGCCGTACTCGCCGAAGGTGCTGAGCGTGAGCTCGCCGCCGAACACACCTTGGTAGAACTCCATGGCGTCGCGGGTGTTGCCGTTGAAGTTGAGATAGGGGTTGAGGATCGCCATGTCGTTCTCCTGGGTCAGTAGGTGCCGTTGACGCTACTCAGACCCACCGACAGCAGGAAGGTCATCGGTCGATCGAGGCTACCGGCTGAGGATCACCGAGGAGCCGTGACCGAAGAGCCCCTGGTTCGCCGTGATGCCGACCGTGGCGCGCTCGACCTGACGACCCTGCGCCTGGCCGCGGAGCTGCCAGGTGAGCTCGCAGACCTGGGCCAGCGCCTGGGCCGGGACGGCCTCACCGAAGCAGGCCAGGCCACCTGAGGGGTTGACCGGGATCCGGCCACCGATCGTCGTGTCTCCCGCACGCAGCAGCGCCTCGGCCTCACCGCGGTCGCAGAGCGCCAGGTCCTCGATCCAGTCGAGTTCGAGGGCGGTCGACAGGTCATAGACCTCGGCCACGCCCACGTCCTCGGGACCGATCCCGGCCTCCTCGTAGGCCGCGTGCGCGATCGACTCCTTGAACGTCCGCTCCGGCTCGACCCCGCCGTGCGCGTCGGTGGACAGGTAGGGCATGTCGATGACCGTGTGGGGGAAGGTCGGCGTGACCGTCGAGATGGCGCTGATCCGCACCGGGTCGTCGTGACTGCGCCTCCGGGCATAATCGGTGCTCGCGAGGATCACCGCGGCCGCGCCGTCGGAGGTGGCGCAGATGTCGAGCAGGTGCAGCGGATCGGAGACGACGGCGCTGCTCAGCACCTCCTCGGCGCTGACCTCCTTGCGGTAGCGCGCGTGGGGGTTGTGCAGGCCGTGCCTGGCGTTCTTGACCTTGACCTGGGCGAAGTCGGCCTGCGTGGCGCCGTAGAGGTCCATCCGGCGGCGCGCATAGAGCGCGAAGTAGGCGGGGTTGGTCATGCCGAGCAGCCGGAACCGCAGCCAGTCCGGGTCGTCCCAGCGCTCTCCGGCGTTGGGCGCCAGGAAGCCCTTGGGGGTGGTGTCCGCGCCGACCACCAGCGCGACCTCGCTCAGCCCCGCGAGGATCCGCGCGCGAGCTGTGTCCAGCGCCTGGGCGCCGGTCGCGCAGGCGGCGTAGGACGTGGCGACCCGGGCACCGTTCCAGCCGAGCGCCCGGGCGAACGTCGCACCGGCGACGTAGCCGCCGTAGCCGTTGCGGACGGTCTCGCCGCCGACCACGAGGTCGACGTCGCTCCAGGCCACTCCGGAGTCGGCGAGCGCGGCCCGGGCTGCGACCACGCCGTACTCGGTGAACGGCCTCCCCCACTTGCCCCATGGGTGCATGCCGACCCCGAGGACCGCCACGTCGCTGCTCACTGGTCGGCCTCCTCGCCCAGCTCGGTGACCGGCTTCCAGCGCCAGATCAGCAGGTCGCCGTCGTCGGTGCCGTGCAGCGTCTCGACCACCATCTCGACCTCGGCGCCGACCCGCAGGTCCTTGACCCCGTAGCCGTCCGCGACCTGGCCCAGGACCGTGATCCCCTCGGCCAGCTCGACCGCCGCCAGCGCGAACGGCTCGAAGGGGTCGGTGCGCGAGACGTAGGGCGGAGGCGGTTGATACCGCGCATCGGTGTAGCTCCACACCGTCCCGCGCCGGGACAGCTCGACGCTCTCGAAGTCCTCGCCGTCGCACGCCGGGTTGCGGCAGAACCCGGCGTGATCGTCGCGGAGCGGCGGGAAGCACGTCGTGGCGCACGTCGTGCACCGCGACCCCAGCAGGGCCGGCGAGTCCCCGGTCGTGAACCAGCCCTTGATCGCCGGCCTGGCGCCCATGTGATCTCCTGCCCGCGAAACTAGAACGTGTTCTCACTCTAGGGCGGATGAGTTTCACCGGGTAGCCGGTGGAACTCACACTCCGCCGCTCATGCTTGAGCGGCCAGGCACCAGGTTCACCGGCTAGCCGGTGAAACTCACTCAGCCAGAGGTGGCCAGGAACGCGAGCAGGTCCTGACGGGTCAGCACACCCACCGGCTTGCCGTCCTCCTGCACCAGCACCGCGTCGGAGCTCTCCAGCAGGGCGACCGCGTCGCGGGCGTCCTCGGTCGAGCCGATGGTGGGCAACGGCGGGCTCATGTGGTCCTCGACTTGGTCGTTGAGCTTCGCGGCACCGGAGTAGAGCGCGTCCATCAGCGCCCGGTCGGAGACCGAGCCGGCCACCTCGGCGGCCACGATCGGCGGCTCGGCGCGCACGACGGGCATCTGCGAGACGGCGTACTCCTGGAGGATCGCCACGGCCTCGGCGATGGTCTCGCCGGGGTGAGTGTGCACGAGGTCGGGCAGCCTGCCGTCCTTGCCACGCAGCACCTCACCCACGGTCTGCGAGCGGTCGCGCGAAGCCTCGGTCGGGAAGCCGTACTGCGCCAGCCACTCGTCGTTGAAGACCTTGGTCAGGTAGCCCCGGCCGGAGTCAGGCAGGAGCACCACGATCACGGCGTCGGTCTCGCCTGCGGCGGTGAGCTCGGTGGCCAGCTGCTTGGCTGCGTACGCCGCCATGCCGGACGAGCCACCGACCAGCATCGCCTCCTCGCGGGCGAGCCGCCGGGTGAACGCGAACGAGTCGGCGTCGGAGACCTCGATGACCCGGTCCGCGATCGTGCGGTCGTATGTCTCGGGCCAGAAGTCCTCGCCCACCCCCTCGACGAGGTAGGGCCGCCCGGTGCCGCCGGAGTAGACCGAGCCCGCCGGATCCGCACCGATCACCTGGATCTCGGGGTTCTGCTCCTTGAGGTAGCGACCGACCCCGGAGATCGTGCCGCCGGTGCCCATGCCCGTCACGAAGTGGGTGATCCGGCCCTCGGTCTGCGCCCAGATCTCGGGCCCCGTGGTCTCGTAGTGCGACCGCGGGTTGTGCGGGTTGGAGTACTGGTCGGGCTTCCAAGCCCCCGGCTGGTTGGAGAGCCGGTCGGAGACGTTGTAGTAGGAGTCCGGGTGCTCGGGAGCGACCGCGGTCGGGCAGACGACCACCTGGGCGCCATAGGCCTTGAGCACGTTGCGCTTGTCCTCGCTGACCTTGTCCGGGCAGACGAAGATGCACTGGTAGCCGCGGGCCTGCGCGACCATGGCCAGCCCGACGCCGGTGTTGCCCGAGGTGGGCTCGACGATGGTGCCGCCCGGCTGGAGCGCGCCCGAGGCCTCGGCCGCCTCGATCATCCGCGAAGCGATCCGGTCCTTCACCGAGCCGCCGGGGTTCAGGTACTCCACCTTGGCCAGCACCAGGGGCCCCGGGTTGTCGGGATCGGCCTCCGGCAGGTCGAGGCAGCGGCGGAGCCTGACCAGCGGGGTGTCGCCGATCAGGTCGAGGAGGGAGTTGGCGTAGTGCACCCGGCCCATCCTGTCAGTTACCCCTGAGTACGATCGAGGAGTGGGTAGGGCAGCGGCGGCACGCAAGCTCGCGTCCGCGGCGGCGTACGGCGGAGGCGGCCTGACCGCGCTCGGCGCCGGCCTCTACAGCGTGCTCAGGGCCGAGGCCCGGCTGGCCAAGAAGACCATCGGCGTGCGGCTCGACGAGGATCCGCCGTTGGCAACCGGGTGGTACGGCCGCGGCCGCCCGGGGCCGGCCATCAAGATCGCGCTGCTCGGCGACTCGAGCGCTGCGGGCTACGGCTGCGAGCGCGTCGAGGAGACGCCCGGTGCGCTGCTCGCCAGCGGCGTGGCCGAGCGGGCCGATCGTCGCGTCTACCTCCGAGAGTTCGCGGTCGTCGGTGCCGAGTCCCGTGACCTGGCCGCCCAGGTCGACCGCACCCTGCCCATCGAGCCCGACCTCGCGGTGATCCTGATCGGTGCCAACGACGTCACCCACCAGGTCCGCCCAGCGACCTCGGTGAGATATCTGGCCGAGTCCGTTCAACGCCTCAAGGAGACTGGTGTCGCGGTGCTCGTCGGGACCTGCCCCGACCTCGGCACGCTGAAGCCGATCGTCCCGCCGCTCAAGCAGGTGGCCCGGACGTGGTCCCGGCAGCTTGCCGCGGCCCAGACAATCGCGGTCCTCGAGGCCGGCGGCCGCACGGTGTCGGTCGGGTCGATCCTCGGACCGGAGTTCGCCGCGGCACCCGCCGTCCTGTTCGGGCCGGACCAGTTCCACCCCTCGGTGGAGGGCTACCGGTCGCTGGTCGGCGCTCTGCTCCCCTCGGCCTTGGCCGCGCTCGGCCTCGCCGAGGAGCCTGAGTACACACCGGCCCGCGGAGAGGGTGTCCTTCCCATCGCGGACGCCGCGGTGCAGGCGGTCCGCAACCCGGGCACCGAGCTGGACGGCACCGAGGTGGGCGGCCGACGGCTCGGCGTTCGTGGCCTCTGGGTCGAGCGCCGGCTCCGGGTCCGCCAGCCGACAAGCGACGCGCAGGCACCCGAGGACACCGAGACCGTGGACGCCGAGACTGTGCACACCGAGGACGGGCGGGCCGTCGACCTATGAGTCGGTGAGGACGAGCCGCACCTTGACCGACTCCGTGTGCGGAGTGCCGCCGGTCGGAGTGAACCTCACCTTGACCTTGACCTTGGCGAAGCCATCGTCCCTGAGGTCCCTCTTCGTCCCGCGGGTCGGTCGCACCTTGAGCACGACCTTGCCCTGGGCGGAGACGCTTCGGTCGGGGTGCTTGATTCCCTGGCCGAGCAGCTCCAGCACTCCTGCACCCGGGACCGTGACGGTCAGCAGCGCGATGCCCTTCCTCTTGATCACCTGGATCTTCCCCAGCTTGATCACGTTGCCCGGAGGAATCAGGACGCCGGGTGTGTAGCGAGCGAGGTATCTCGCCAGTGCGTCCCCACCGGCGGAGCTGAAGTTGCCACCGGCGTGGAGAACTCCTGCAAAGATCGCCAGCGACTCGCCGGCGGCGTTGAGCGGACCGTCAGCGGCACCGTTGGTCCCCAACGTGACCCAGTTGCCACCGTTGAGGTTGAACGCCCCGATGTAGTCCGCGGCGGGGTCTCCGCCGACGTTCTGCCAGTTCCCAGTGGCGTACACGAACTGGCCGGAGACGTGCAGGGCGTAGACGGAGGTGGAGGTGTTGGGCGGCAGGTAGCCGTTGCCGGCACCGTTCGAGCCGAGCGGGTGCCACTGCGAGCCGTCCCAGCGGGCCACGTGGTCGGCTGGTGGAAGCATCGCGATGTCGAGGCCGTCGGAGCCGATGTAGAGGTCGGTCCCCGACGTCGCGAGCGATCGCACGATGCCCGTGACGTGTCCCGCGTTCAGCGGCCCGAAGCCCAGGCTGCTCCAGGTGCCCGCCGAGTAGCCGGCGACGAAGTCGCTGGCCGTGTTGCCCTCGAGGTTCTGGAAGTTGCCGCCGGCGTAGAGCCGCCCGGTGCTGTCGGATGCGAGGGCATAGACCGGCCCCGGGAAGAAAAACCCGGTCATGGTGGTCACGCTGACCGCACCGGTGGTGAGGTCACAGGCCAGCAGGTAGTCCGCCGCCAGGACCCCGAAGCCGTCCTGGAACTCGCCACCGACATAGAGGGTGTTGCCGATCACCTTGAGCGCGTCCACGTTGCCCGTCAATGAGGGCGGCGTCCCCACGCAGGGATTGCCCCACGCGACGCCGTCCCACACCGCCAGGAAGTCGGCGGTCGGCACGCCACCCGCATCGGTGAACGCGCCGCCGACATAGATCTTCCCTCCGGCCGTCGCCAGCGCCCGGACCTCGTTGTTGAGCGAGTTGAGCGGGCCGACCGAGCTCCAGGCCGCCCCGTTCCAGCTCGCGAGCCGGTTGCGACCGGTGACTCCGCCGGCGTTGGTGAACTTCCCGGCGGCGAGCAGGAGGCCGGGCAGATCGGTGTTCAGCGCCAGGACATCGTTGTTGAGTGCGCTGGAGCCGGCGGTGGCCCCGGCCCCCAGGTGGTCCCAGCCACCGGGCCCGACGGCCTGCGCGCTGGGCACGAACGAGCCGGCCACCACGAGTGAGAGGACGGCGATCCGAGCCCTGAGCTTCACGAGGATCCTTCGGTCACACCCCGTCGACCTGCGAGGCGCACAGGATCGGTCGTCAAACTACCCCCGATCAGGCGGCCGGCGACAGGTCAGTCGCTGCTGAAGATCGCGAGCAGCCGCAGCAGGTTGGTGTAGATCCAGACCAGCGAGACGGTCATCGCGAACGCTGCGCGCCACGACTCGGCCTCGGGGAGCTGGTTGCGCACGCCCTGCTCGACGAAGTCGAAGTCCATGATGAGCATGAAGACACCGAGGACGAGACCAGCGATCGCGGTCAGCATCCCGAGGCCACCGAAGCCGAAGAGGCCGAAGGAGCTGCCGAACATGCTCAGGACGAGCTCCATCAGGCCGAGCGCGATCATGCCGAAGACGGCACCCATGACGAACATCCGGAACTTGGTGCCGACCTTGATGTCGAAGACCTTGTAGGCCGCGAGCGTGCCGGCGAAGGCCCCGAAGGTGCCGATCACCGCCTGCACCACCAGGTTGCCGGTGTCGGGCCCGACGAAGACGGCGTCGATCACCTTGCTGAAGGCACCGAGCGCGACGCCCTCGAACGCGCAGAACGCGAGCACCAGCGCCGGGCTGATCACCCGCTTGAACGAGTTGACCATCGAGAGAGCGAAGGCGCCGAGCGAGCCGATCATCAGCGCGCCGTAGAGCGGGCCGAGCGCAGCCTCGCTGTCGATGTCGGGGGTCAGGATCCAGGTCGCAGCGGCGGTGATGATCACGACGGCCAGCGAGATCGCCGTCTTTTGCACCACCGAGTCGATGGTCATGGGGGCGCCGACGCGAGCGTCGGGGGCGCCGGTCCACTGGCCCGGGTCAGCCATCGGCGGCTGGCCGAAGCCGGCGGTGGTCTGACCGCTACCGGCGTACGTCTGGTTGCCGTACTGGTTCGCCTGGTTGAACTCCTGCGAGCGGCGGAACACCGGGTTGTTGCTCTGCATGTGTGGACTCCTCCGAGGCCGAGGCGCTCGTCGCGGTGACGGGTCGCCGATGAGGCCCAGTCTACGGGTCCTCATGAGTGGAACGCTGTGGTCGGGGCCAGCGTTCCTGCCGAACCTGTGCGTTCGCTGAGAGCCGCCCGGGCTCACCTCCGCCGGGCGCGCACCACCGTGTCGGTCACGGTGACCGGGGCGCCGTCCGGACCCGTCCCTGGGCGCGTCTGTCCCTCGGCCACCACCACCTCCCAGTCCGACTCGTCGAGGAGCGCGACGATCTGCTCGGGAGCGAAGAGCATGTGCGACAGCTTCGGGTTGCGCAGCCCCGTCGCTGCGTCGTCGGGGTGGTGCGCGAGGACGAACAGCGTGCCGCCCGGACGCACGGCATCCAGCAGCAGGCCGTAGGTGCTGGCGACCCGATCGGTGGGCGGGTGCATGAATGCCGAGGTCACCAGGTCCATGTCGCCGGGCAGCGTGTCCCCGCCGACCACGTCGACCAGCGCCCAGGACGTCCGGTCGCCGACACCCTCGTCGGCTGCGTGTCCGGCGGCGCGGTCCAGCGCGACCTGGGAGACGTCGACCCCGGTCACGTCCCAGCCCTGGCGAGCCAGCCAGACCACATCGGCGCCCTCGCCGCAGCCCACGTCCAGGGCCCGCCCTGGCGTCAGCCGCGAGACCTGCTCGACCAACCTCTGGTTCGGCCTGCCGGACCAGACCCGATCCGATCCTGCGTACCGCTCATCCCAGAACTCGCGCGTGAACATCGCGGCGTCGTCGAAGTCGTGGGACGGGTCGTGACGATGGTCGTGCCCGTGGTGGTGGTCACTCATGTCAGCAAGTCTGACTCTTCAGGTCGACCTGAGGTCAACCGGATCGCGGACCGGTGCCCCCGGTGGGACTCGACCCCAGACTGGTCGCGCCCATGCTGGGACCGGTCGGTGCGGGCGGTGGGATTCGAACCCACACATTCGACGGGACTTTTAAGGTCCCCGGCTCGCCGTTGGCCTACGCCCGCTTGCGATTCTCCGTGCGGTCAACGCTACAAATCCTCTATGTCGCTCGGACGCAGGGTCGCGCGGACTCCCAGCTCGGCGGCGACGCGGTCGACCGCGGCCTCGAGCGCGGCCGCGTCGACGCCGGACGGGAGCATGATCTCGGCGACCAGCACATAGACCTCACCCGACGGGCGGGTGGTGAGGCCGGTGATGTTGCCGTCGACCGCCGCGACCTCGGCGACGATCGCTGAGACGACTCCGGCCCGTTCGCCGCCGTGCACCGTCAGCACCCATGACGCGCCGGGTGTGGAGGGCGCGGACTCGGTCGGGATCTCCACCGCCGTGACGCTCAGCGAGCGGTCGATCGTGAGCGACGCCAAGGCCGACTCGATGTCGGTCTCCTCGGCCTCCCCGGCGCAGAGGAGCACCATCGCGAGCTGGCCGCGCAGCAGGGTCATCGTCGAGTCCCGGAGGTCGAGGCCGAGATCGGCCAGCCGCGCGGTGGTCTCGGCGATGATCCCCGGCCGGTCGCGACCGACCACCGTGACGGCGTAGAGGTGCGCAGCGCTCACCCGGGCAGTCTCGCAGGTACCCACCGTGCCGCTAGACCATCGACCAGGCGATCCCGTCGAGGATGTCGGCCTCGGAGACGACCAGCGTGCGCACGGGCGCACGCCGCAGGACGCGGTCCAGGATCAGCACCCCGGCGCCGATCACGTCGGCGCGCCCCGGGTGCAGCCAGGGCAGCTCGAGCCGCGCCGTGCGGGTCATCGCGAGCAACCGCTCGACCAGCGAGTGCACGTCGCCGACCTTGAGCACGGCCTGGTCGACGAGGCTCCGGTCGTAGGCCGCGAGGTCGAGCACGCCTGCCCCCACCGTGGTGACGGTGCCGGCCACGCCCACGACCGTCGCGACGGCGTCCAGCGACACAGGCGAACGGTCGAGGTGACCCTCGATGTCGGCCACGCAGTCCGCCACCTGCGCGGCGGTCGGCGGGTCGTGGTGCAAGTGCCGCTCGTGCAGGCGGACCGACCCGATGTCCATGGACACCGAGGCGGTGACACCGCGCGCCGTGCCCAGGACCAGCTCGGTCGAGCCACCACCGATGTCCACCACCAGCACCGGTTCTGAGGGCTGGGCGGCCAGGTTGCGGATCGCCCCGTCGAAGGCGAGCGCCGCCTCCTCCTCGCCCGAGACCACCTCGGGTTCGACGCCGAGCCGCGCCCTGACGCCGGTGCCGAACTCTGCCGCGTTCTCCGCGTCCCGGCTCGCCGAGGTGGCACAGAACCGGATCCGGTCAACGCCGTGCCGCGCAATCAGGGCGGCATACTCGTCGATGGCAGCGAAGGTCCGCTCCAGCGCGTCGTCGGCGAGCCGACCGGTGGCGTCGACGCCCTCTCCGAGCCTCACCATGCGCATCTCGCGCAGGTCGACCCTGGAGTCTCCACCCGCGTGGAGGTCACCGACGAGCAGCTTGATGGTGTTGGTGCCGCAGTCGATGGCCGCGACCTTCACTCCGGCACCTCGACGCACGGCCCGGGTTCCCACCAGTCACCGAGCCGGTCGAGCACCTCGTCGCCGAGCGGGTTCACGCCGCGGCCCTGGGCCAGCGAGTGACCGGCAAGCACATGGAGGCACTTGACCCGGTCGGGCATACCCCCGGCAGAGATGCCCGCGATCTCCGGGACCTCCTGACCGGCGTCACGTCCGAGCCGGCCGCGGACCTCGAGATAGCGCTCGTGGGCCGCCGCGTACGACGACGCGAGCTCGGGGTCCGCGGCGAGCCGCGCCTCCATGTCCTTCATCAGACCCGAGCCCTCGAGCGTGCCGATCCGGGAGGCCGCGCGCGGGCACGTCAGATAGAAGGTCGTCGGGAACGGCGTGCCGTTGGGCAGCCGAGGCAGCGTCGTGACGACGTCGGGCAGCCCGCACGGGCAGCGATGGCCGATCTCATGGATCGCACGCGGCTCACGGCCGAGCTGGGCGCCGACCGCTGAGAGGTCATCGGGGCCGGCCGGGTTGGTCACCCGGTCTTCTCGTTCGACCCGTCGATCTGGGCCGCGGGCGGCTTGGCCGGCTTGGGCGGGTGTCCGGCCAGCTCGACCGAGGCCCAGGCCTCGGACCACCAGGCGGTCGGTTGGGTGCTCAGCACGTCGGCCGGGTCATCGAGGTCGGACTGCGGGCGCAGGGCGTTGCCATTCTCGTCGAGCACCAGGTAGGTCGTCTCCCCCGGCATGACGTAGCCGAGCCGCCCTCGGGCCTGCTGCTCGAGGTAGGCGGGGTCCGACCACCGCTGCTTCTCCGCCTCGAGCGCGTCGATGTTGGCCTCGCGCTCGATGATCTGCCCCTGCAGGTCGTTGATGTGCGCGCGCTGCTGGAGGAACGCCTTCATCGAGGAGGCG
This sequence comes from uncultured Actinomycetota bacterium, assembly GCA_963802315.1. Lineage (GTDB taxonomy): Bacteria > Actinomycetota > Actinomycetes > Propionibacteriales > Nocardioidaceae > Nocardioides. The sequence goes on along the minus strand of CAWDIF010000001.1, from coordinate 1,864,042 downwards.
TAGGAGACCATCAGCACGGCCACGACCAGCACGAGCACGGCGGCCCGGCTGGTGAGCCGCGAGCCGGGCTTCTCCGGAACGTCCAGCGCGACGGGAGCCGGCGCCGGGCGCGGCGCGCGGCCGGCGCCGGGACGTCCCGGGCCGGTGCGGCCCCGCGGGCCCCGCTCTCGGCGCTTGTCGGCGGTCACCTGAGCATCACCTAGCCAGTGAACCTCGGGAAGGCGCCGGCGCCGGCGTAGCGCGCCGCCTCGCCGAGCTCGTCCTCGATCCGCAGCAGCTGGTTGAACTTGGCCACCCGGTCGGACCGGGCCGGGGCACCGGTCTTGATCTGGCCGCAGTTCACCGCGACCGCGAGGTCGGCGATCGTGGTGTCCTCGGTCTCGCCGGAGCGGTGGCTCATCATGTTGCGGAACCCGGCGCGGTGGGCGAGGTCGACCGCGTCGAGGGTCTCGGACAGTGAGCCGATCTGGTTGACCTTGACCAGCATCGCGTTGGCGTTGCCGCCGTCGATGCCACGCTGGAGGCGCTCCACGTTGGTGACGAACAGGTCGTCACCGACGATCTGGATCTTGTCCCCGAGCTGGGCGGTGAGGGCCTTCCAGCCGTCCCAGTCCTCCTCGTCGAGCGGGTCCTCGATGGAGACGATGGGGTAGGCAGCCACCAGCTCGGCGTAGTAGGCGATCATCTCGGCGCTGGTCTTGGCCACACCCTCGAAGGTGTAGCTGCCCTCCCCAGAACCCGATGCGGTGAAGAACTCGCTCGCGGCGACGTCCATCGCCAGGGCGATGTCGGTGCCGAGCCTCTGGCCGGACGCCTCGACCGCCTCGGCGATCAGGTCGAGCGCCGCCCGGTTGGAGTCGAGGTTGGGCGCGAAGCCACCCTCGTCGCCCAGACCGGTGGACAGGCCCTTCTTGTTCAGCACCGACTTGAGCGCGTGGTAGACCTCCGCACCGGAGCGCAGCGCCTCCTTGAAGGTGGTGGCGCCGATCGGGGCGATCATGAACTCCTGCACGTCGACATTGGAGTCCGCGTGCGAGCCGCCGTTGACGATGTTCATCATCGGCACCGGCAGCAGGTGGGCGTTGGGCCCGCCGACGTAGCGATAGAGCGGCAGTCCCGCGGAGTCCGCGGCCGCGCGGGCGACGGCCAGTGAGACACCAAGGATGGCGTTGGCCCCGAGGTTGGCCTTGTTGGGCGTGCCGTCGGCCTCGAGCATCGTCTGGTCGATGAGCCGCTGGTCGTCGGCGTCGAGACCCTCGACAGCAGGACCCAGTGTCGAGATGACGGCGTCGACGGCCTTCTGGACGCCCTTGCCGAGGTAGCGATCGCCGCCGTCGCGCAGCTCCACCGCCTCGAAGGCACCCGTCGAGGCGCCGCTGGGGACCGCCGCCCGGGCGAACGTGCCGTCGTCGAGGAGAACCTCGCACTCGACGGTGGGGTTGCCTCGCGAGTCGAGGATCTCGCGGGCGCCAACTGCCTCGATGACTGCCACGGTGGAGGTTCTCCTGGGTCGGGGAAGGGTCCGTCAGGACCTGCTCGGGTGAGCGATCAGCAGCCTAACGCCGCACGCCACTCGAACCTCGGAGGCTCCCGCTACTTCTGTTGGGCCTTCTCCTGCGCCTTGATCCGCTCCCACTGGGCGTCCACCTCGACCGCCGTGAGGGACACGGTCCCGGCGTCAGGACCGAACACGTGCGGGTTGCGCCGGTGCATCTTGGCGATGACCTCACGGGCGACGTCGTCGAGGGTGAACGCGCCGCGCTCCTCGGCCACGACCGCGTGGAAGTAGACCTGGAGGAGCAGGTCGCCGAGCTCCTCGCGCAGGTGGCTCCAGTCACCAGTGACCTCGCCCGAGTCGATGGCCTCGAGGGTCTCGTGGGTCTCCTCGAGCAGGTAGCGCGCGAGCGAGCGGTGTGTCTGGGCGGCCTTCCAAGGGCACTCGGTCCGCAGCGTGCGCATCACCTCGAGGAACTCGAGCAGCGGCTCGGCCTCGGGCTCACCGGACATGGAGGCGAGGTCAGCCGCAGGTCGAAGAGAGCGGCAGTGCGGCGATGTAGTTGGGATCCGGATCGCCGTCGGTCGCACCGAGCTGGGCGATCTCACTCGCCGCGAACGACGTGCTCGAGTCGATCGGCTGCGGACGACCGTCGATCATCTCCAGGCCGTAGCGCGGGTCGAAGGTGATGCCCTCACGGTCGGACCAGGCCTGCAGCTCGTCGAGCCCACGGGCCTGCTGGAAGTCGATGGTCGGCTCGGCTTCTCCCTCGCGTTCCAGAAGGATCGCGCCGATCTGGGTGACGATGTCCTGCACGTAGGGCAGCGTCTGCTGGACCTCGACGTAGGCGGCGCGGCCGTCCGCGGACAACGTCTCCGCCTGGCTCTTGATGGTCGCGAGCTGGACGAAGTAGTCGTCGCCGGCCTTGACGTCGAAGTCCTGGGCCATCTGCTGCGCGGCCGACTCGAGCGCCAGCTGCCCGACGATCCCCCGCTTGAAGCTGAACAGTGGGAAGGACTGCCCACCCGTGGCGATCTGGTCCTCGACCGCAGCACAGAAGCCGGTGGTCACCTCGTCGACCCGGTCCGTGGTGACGGTGCGGTCACCGACGTCGACCGCCACGCCCGGGTGGAACTCGGTCTCGGCGACCCCGCAGCCGGACAGGAGCAGCATGCAGGGGACGCAGGCCGCGACAAGACGTTTCAGCACGTGCCCCATTCAAGCAGGAGGAGCGAGCGGATCAAGGACGGCGTCGATGACCTCGTGGGCCCACTGCAGCAGCGCGATACCGGCCAGCGGTGTGCCCGTGCGTCCGGGGGTGGCGGGGCGCGGCACCAGCACCGTCCTGACCGGCGCCTTGACGATCGACTTCGGATACAGCCGCTGCAGTCGTACGACGCGCGACTCCGCGAGCTCGACCGGGGCGAACCGGACGTTGCGACCGGCGATCGTGACCTCGCCGATCCCGGCCCTGCGGGCCCGGCCGCGGAACCGGGCCACCAGCAGCAGCGACTCGACCTCGACCGGCGGGGCGCCGTAGCGGTCCACCATCTCCTCACGGAGCAGGTCGACGTCGTCGTCGGTCCGCACCTCGGCGAGGCGCTTGTACATCTCCAGGCGCAGCCGCTCGCTGGGGATGTAGTCGTGCGGCAGGTGCGCGTCCACGGGCAGCTCGATCCGCACCTCGTCGAGCCCCTGGCTCGGCTCGCCGCCACCCTTGAACTCCTGCACGGCCTCGCCGACCAGGCGGACGTAGAGGTCGAACCCGACGTCGGCGATGTGGCCGGACTGCTCGCCGCCGAGCAGGTTGCCCGCACCGCGGATCTCGAGGTCCTTCATGGCGATCGCCATGCCGCCGCCCAGATCGGAGTGTTGTGCCAAGGTTGCCAGCCGCTCGTGCGCGGTCTCGGTGAGCGGCTTCTCCGCGGGGTAGAGGAAGTAGGCGTAGGCGCGCTCGCGGGACCGGCCGACCCGGCCGCGGAGCTGGTGCAGCTGTGAGAGCCCGAGGGTGTCGGAGCGCTCGATGATCATCGTGTTGGCGTTGGATACGTCCAGTCCGGACTCGACGATGGTCGTGCACACCAGCACGTCGAAGCGCTTCTCCCAGAAGTCGAGCATCACCTGCTCGAGCTGGTGCTCCCCCATCTGGCCGTGCGCTGTCGCGACCCGCGCCTCGGGCACGAGCTCCTTGATCTTGGCGGCGGCCTTCTCGATCGAGTTGACCCGGTTGTGGATGTAGAAGACCTGGCCCTCGCGGAGCAGCTCGCGCCGGACGGCGGCCACGATCTGGCGGTCCTCATAGCCACCGACATAGGTCAGGACCGGGTGCCGCTCCTCCGGAGGAGTGGTGATCGTCGACATCTCACGGATACCCGTGACCGCCATCTCCAGGGTGCGCGGGATGGGTGTCGCCGACATCGAGAGGACGTCGACCGAGGTGCGGAGCCGCTTCATCTGCTCCTTGTGCTCCACCCCGAACCGCTGCTCCTCGTCCACCACGATCAGACCGAGGTCCTTGACCTTGATGTCGGGGTTGAGCAGCCGGTGTGTGCCGACCACGATGTCGACGGTGCCGTCGCCGAGGCCCTCGACGACGGCCTTGGCCTCCTTGTCGCTCTGGAATCGGCTCAGGCCCTCGATCCGGACCGGGAAGCCGGTCATCCGCTCACTGAACGTCGAGAGGTGCTGGGTGACGAGCAGCGTCGTCGGCACGAGGACAGCGACCTGCTTGCCATCCTGGACCGCCTTGAAGGCCGCCCGCACCGCGATCTCGGTCTTGCCGTAGCCGACGTCTCCGCAGACCAGGCGGTCCATCGGCACGGTCTGCCGCATGTCCGCCTTGACCTCCTCGACCGTGGTCAGCTGGTCGGGCGTCTCGGTGAACGGGAACGCGTCCTCAAGCTCACGCTGCCAGGGGGTGTCCGGACCGAAGGCGTGCCCCTTGGTGGCCTGCCGCGCGGCGTACAGCTTGATCAGCTCCGCGGCGATCTCCTTGACCGCCTTGCGCGCGCGGCCCTTGCGCTTGGCCCAGTCCGAACCGCCGAGCCGGTCCAGGCTCGGGTGCTCGCCGCCGACGTAGCGCGTCACCTGGTCGAGCGCGTCGGCCGGGACGAACAGCCGGTCGGGAGGTCCTCCACGCTTGCTCGCGCCGTACTCGAGCACGAGGTACTCACGGGTCGCACCGCCCGCCTCGCGCTGCCTCATCGCCACGAACCGGCCGACGCCGTGCTGCTCGTGCACGACGTAGTCGCCGGCCGAGAGCTCGAGCGGGTCGATCTGCTTCTTGCGTCGTGCCGGCATCGACCGCATGTCGCGGGTGGAGGCGCGCTGGCCGGACAGGTCCTCGCCGGTGAGCAGCACCAGGCGGTTGTCATCGTCGACGAAACCATGGTTGAGCGCCCCGCACGTCACCGTGATCACGTCCGGGTCCGGCAGTTCGTCCAGGGAGTCGACGAGGCGGGCCGCGACGTCGCGCTCGCCCAACGCCTCGACCGTGCGCTGCGCGGGGCCGTGGCCCGGATGCACGACCACGGTGCGGTAGCCGGCGGCCTGCCACCTCGACAGGTCGCCCCACGCGTTCTCCACATCCCCGCGGTAGGGGTCGACCACCTGCATCGGGAGCGCCCGGCTGGGGACCCCGTCGTCGGCCGGCCCTCCCTCGTCGGCGAAGCCGAACGGGCTGAGGCTCCACCACGCCTTCCCGGAGGCCACGGCGTGCTCACGCACGTCGCCCAGGGAGCGGTACGACGCCGCTCCCAGGTCGATCGGCGCCGACCCGCCACCCGCGGCGGCCGCCCAGCTCGCTCCGAGGAACTCCTCGCTGGTGGCGACCAGGTCGTGGGCGCGGCGGCGGGCTCGCTCGGGATCGAGCAGCAGGACGTGGGTGTGGTCCGGCAGCAGGTCGACCAGCAGCTCCATGTCGTCGACCAGGACCGCCGACAGCGCCTCCATGCCCTCGGTGGCGATGCCTGCGGCGATCCTGTCGGTGAGCTCGACCAGCTGCGGGTGCCGCTGCCCCAGCGCCTTGGCCTTGGCCCGCACGTCGTCGGTGAGCAGCAGCTCGCGGCACGGCGGCGCCCAGAGCCGCTCCACCTTCTCGTGGGTCCGCTGGTCGGCCACCGAGAAGCTGCGGATCTCCTCGACGTCGTCGCCCCAGAACTCCACGCGCAGCGGGTGCTCCTCGGTCGGCGGGAACACGTCGACGATGCCACCGCGGACCGCGAACTCGCCGCGCTTCTCGACCAGGTCGACCCGCGAGTACGCCGCGTCGGCCAGGCGGCGTACGACGTCCTCGAGCGGAGCCGTGACGCCCGGCGCGAGATCGACGGGCTCGAGGTCGCCGAGTCCCTTGACCTGCGGCTGGAGCACCGACCTGACCGGTGCGACCACGACCTGCACCGGCCCGGTGGCCGCGTCGGTCCCGGGGTGCGCGAGGCGGCGGAGGACGGCGAGCCGCTTGCCGACGGTGTCGCTGCGCGGGCTCAGGCGCTCGTGGGGCAGCGTCTCCCAGCTCGGGTAGTAGGCGACGGTGCTCGGGTCGATCAGCGAGCCGAGCTGCTCGACGAGGTCCTCGGCCTCTCGCGAGGTCGCCGTGACCGCCAGGACCGTCCGCCCGGCCCTCGACCAGTCCGGTCACCACGAACGGCCGCAGCGCCTCGGGTGCGGTCAGGTCGAGGGCGGCCAGCCCACCCCCGTGGGCGTCGCGCATCGCCTCGGCCAGCGTGGGATCGGCGAGGACGGCGTCGGCGAGGCCGGCCAGCGTCACGGGTGCTCCAAGGGGTCAGATGCCTGTCAGCGGACAACACGACAGCCCCCGCCCAGGTGAGGGAGGGGGTGCACGACCAGTCTACGAGGGGTCGTCGATCTCCAGCGGAACGGCGAGTCCTACTGCGTGCGGGCGGCGTACTCCGTCGCCGCCGCGTGCACGTGGGCGACATAGGAGTCGTCGTGGTTGTAGCCGAAGATCGCATCCGCCCAGCCGGCACCCGAGGTGAGGTCGTGGCCGTCGGCGCAGAGGTAGGCCACCGCGGTGGCCGCAGCGTCGTCGAGGTCGTTGGGGTCGGCGAGCCCGTCACCGTCACCGTCGGCGCCCCACTGCTCCCAGGTCGACGGGATGAACTGCATCGGGCCGACCGCGTGGTCCCAGTCGGGATCGCCGTGCCAGCCTGAGGTCTCCGCTGTGGCGCGGATCGCGGCGAAGGGGTCACCGTCGAGGGCGGGTCCGAGCACCGGCGGCGACGGGTGGCCGTCCTCGCCGAGCGACCGGTCACCGACCGTGCCGTGCTGCGACTCGATCCAGCCGATGCCGGCCAGGGTGGTCCAGCCGACCTCGCAGCCCTTCGGCTCGGCCAGCTGGGCGTTGGCGTAGGCGCGGACCGCCGGGCCGGGGATGCCGGCCCTGGTCGCCACGTCGGCCACCCAGGCCGGGTCGACGCGGGGAGGACCGGAGGGAGCCTCGGGGGCCGCGGGCTGCGCAGGCGCCGACTGCGTCAACGGGCTCGGGGCCGCCAGCTCCCGCTGGAGCAGCGGTTCGGCGTCGAGCGTCCGCGGATCCAGCACGGTCTGCGCGGCGGCGTACCCGAGGCCGGCGATGGCGACCACGGCGACGGTCGTCACCGCGAGGCGCAGGCCAGAACGCATGCCTGCAGTGTTTCCGACCGATTCCCGGGCTCCCAATCGGCGGGAGCCTCAGCGCGGGTCCGCCACCCTGCCGACGAACAGGGGCGTGCCGTGCTCGACGTCGTGGATGACGAAGAGGAACGGCCGGTCCACGACGAAGGGGGCGGCCGGGCTCGGCAGACCCCCGGCCCGGGCCATCACCACGGCCGTCGTGGCGGCCGCCTCGGTCCCGGCCTCGTCCACCGCGACGAAGACCTCGTGCAGCACCTCGCTGATCTTGAGCGCCTGCTCCTGGGTCATCCCGGAGAAGTCGGCGTCGTCGGTGAACGCCGTCGGCATGCCGAGCTCCGCCAGCGGTGCGGCGAGTCGACGGCCCGTCCGCAACGTCCACCTGGGCAGCGACACGTCGACACGTCCGGAGTCGGGGACGTCGAGCAGCGCCTCCCACATCCCGGCGGCAACCAGCGCCTCGACGTCCTGCTGCCGGCCGGGATCCGGGAGCAGGACCGTCATCGCCGTTCGCCCGCCCAGGTAGTCCAGCCGCAGGGATCGCCACGAGTCGCCGGCACCGGTCCTCGCCTGCAGGGCCACGCGCATCATCGGCACCTGGACCGTCGCGCCGTCGTCCAGGTGGAAGTCCGCGTCCTGCGTCGCGCTCTCCCAGAACGGCTCGGCCCATGGCGCCTTGAAGTACAGTGCGTTCACCAGGACCAGCCGGCTGTCGGGGTCGAGTACGCCCGCCGGGACGATCTCGGGGATCCGGTCCCGGGTTCGCTCCGCGGTCCACGCGTTGATCGTCGCGCGGGCCTCCTCCGTCGCGGCGTAGTCCACCATTCGCGGCTCGGCGCCGAAGGCGTCGGTGAGCGTGTCGAGGAAGCGCTCGCTCCACGCGAGGCCGGCCTGCGCGAACAGCGCGTTGGCGGCCTCCAGCTCGACGCCCTCGTCACGGACCCCGCCGAGGACCCGGCTCACGTCATCGAGCCCGGACCCGCCGGCGAGCACGTCCTCCATCTCCGCGCGCGTCTGCCCCTGCGCGCCGGCCATCGCCATCCCGAGTGCCACCGCCACCGAGAACGGCGAAAGCGCCACGTTGCCCGGGTCCTCCGTCGCGACGGTCGCCCAGAGCCCGGACCCGAGCGCCCGCGTGGACCCGACACCGGCCCTGACGCTCATGCCCGGTCGTCGTGCTGATTCGGGTGCGCCACAGCCTCCATCTCGGACCGGATGACGCAGAACTCATTGCCCTCGGGGGCGGCCAGCGTCATCCAGCCCGTTCCGGGTCCGTTGCAAGGGGTCATGGTCTCACCCTCGTCCCTGCGGCCCCGGCGCTCAACCGTGAATCGTCAGCGCGAAGTGCCCAGCGTCTGGCTGGTTCAGCGCACGACCGTGGGCGACCACGCCTGCTCGATGAACATCTGCGGCTCGGCGTCGGGCTCGGTGTCCAGCGACCACACGTCCGAGACACCTGGCTCGTCCGGGCGTGCGAGCCCGTACAGGATTGTGTCGTCGTCCAGCCACTCGATCTGGTCATCGACGTTGCGGGTCTCCCCCACGAGCACAGTGCGTTCCCCGGTGGCGAGGTCGAGAACAGCCGGGGTCCAGCCAGGCTGGCCATCGACCTCGTCGACCTGCTTGAAGGCGATCCGGGTGCCGTCCGAGGAGAGCGAGGGGCACTCGACGGTCTCAGCGATCGTCGTCAGTGTCCGAGCGGCCAGGTCTCCCTTGACCAGGTAGGTCTTGTCGCGCGTGCCGACCGTCGCGTACACGGTGTTGTCGTCCGCGGCGAAGGTGACTCCCCAGACGTTGCGATCGACCGGCGCGATGTCCTCGCCGTCGCGGGTGAGCTGGAACTTCTCCAGGTTGCCGTAGTCCGCACCACCGGGGGCATGGACCTCGGTGACGGTGGAGAAGCCGACGCTCATGTAGTCGTGACCGGACACGAACGACGTGGTCGAGACCAGTGAGCCGTCGGGAGAGATCCGGGTGCGGCTCGGCAGGCCGGCCAGCGCCTGGCTCGACTCGGTCTGCCAGTCGGGTCCGAGCTGGGTCTGCTTGTAGGTCGTCACGACGCCACGTTCGGTGGTCAGGCACGACGCGCCCTCGGTGGTCGCGTAGACCCGGTCGCAGACGGCATCGGTGAAGGCGCGCGGTCCGTCTGGGTCGTCCAGCTCCGCGAGCGCGACCACGCCGTACTCCGAGTCGAGACCCGTGTGTCGGAAGGCGACGAACCCTGATCCGGGGAGCGCGGTGGGGTCGACGCTCGGGACGCTGGGAGCCGTCTGCCGCTGCTCGCGGGACTCTCGGGCCTGGTGGACGGTGTAGCCGCTCGTCGCGACGACCACGACCACGGCGACGACCGAGAAGACGACGGCCCGGCGAGTGCCCATCACGCGACGTCCACCGACTCGTCGAGCCCGCGCAGCGCAGCCAGGGCCAGGGGCACGACGACCACGACCGCCAGGGCGACCGAGAACATCGCAGCCCGGGGACCGATGGCGAACCACAGGCCACCGAAGGCGGCGGCCGAGGCCATCCGGGCCACCGCCACCACGGTCTGGGCCGAGGCGATACCGCTGGCCCGGACGTGCTCGGGCACCAGCCGGCCGGCCAGTGCCGCCAGGACGCCGTCAGTCGCGGCATAGAAGATGCCGAGCATGACCAGCGTGAGGAGGGTGGTCGTCGCGCCGAGGAACGGGGTGGCGGCGCCGACGTAGGCACCGGCGAGGGCCAGGTGGCCCAGGACCAGCACCCGGGGCCGGCCCACCCGGTCGCTCAGCCTGCCCATCGGGATGGCCAGCGCCAGGTAGACGACGTTGGTGCCGACGTAGAGCACGGGGAACCAGTGCGTGGCGAACCCACCCGAGTCGAGCAGCGCGAGGTAGATGAACCCGTCGCCGACCGTGAGGACCCCGAGCAGCCCGGCGACGACCAGAAGCGTCCTGAGCTGCGGCGTGACGACGTCGCGCCAGCGGAACCGCCTTGCGGCGCGGGGGGTGGGGCGCGTCTCCGCGTCCCGGCGGCCGGCCGAGCCGGGCACCATGAGGCCCAGCAGGGCGACACCGAGCACGGCGAACGCCAGTGAGATGACCATGACGGTGCCGTAGCCGTCGGGGATCATCCAGAGGACGACGAAGGCGAGCAGCGGCCCGATCGCTGCGCCGATCGTGTCGAGCGCGCGGTGCACCCCGAACGCGCGGCCCAAGAACGCCGGGTCCGTCTCTGCGGAGATCATGGCGTCCCGGGGTGCAGTGCGGATGCCCTTGCCGATCCGGTCGGCGGAGACGACACCGGCGATCGCAGTGAGGCCCGTCGCGAACAACAGGAAGAAGCGGGCGACCATGGACACGGCGTAGCCCGCGAACGCGACCCACTTGGGCTGGTTCGTGCGATCGGCTCCCCAGCCTGCCGCGATGCGGACCAGCGCGCTCATGCCCTGGTAGAGGCCGTCGATGAACCCGTAGGCGGCGGGTGAGAGACCGACCACTGCCGTCAGGTACAGCGGGAGGATCGCGGCCACGGACTCCGAGGAGATGTCGGTGAGCAGGCTGACGAAGCCCAGAGTCACGACCACGCGCCCCACCGGGCGACGGGACGAGGCTTGCTCGGCGGCCGGCGTCTCGGCCACGGGCCGGTCGCTCAACGAGAGGTACACGTCGAGCCTCCAGCGTCGCGCCTTGGTGGGAGCAATGGCGAAGCGGACCTCGTCGGAGATCCCCCAATCGACCGACGAGTCCGCTTCCCCTCAATCAGACGACGCGGGGCCCGTCGCCGATACGTCCGCTGCGCCGTTTAGACCAATTTGGGTAGAAGGCACGCTCGGCCGGGCACTGATCCGGGTCAGGCTCCGAGCACGTGCTGGCGCACGGGACCGCGGGCCAGCACAAAGCTGCGGAACTCGGCCTCGTGGTCGAGGTCGACGTAGACGGGCTCGGTCAGCGCATCGACGCCGTCCGGGATCTGCAGCGTGGGGACCATCCGGTCGAAGACGCTGACGTAGGCCTCCGCCTGGGGCCTCCAGTCCAGCACGGAGCTGACCCGGGCACGTGCTCGGCGGGCCATCATCAGCCGGTACTCGTCGTCGTCGAGCAGGAGCTCGACGGCGTCACAGAACCTGCCGACGTCTCCTGAGGGGACGTAGAGGCAGGCGTCCTCGCCAGAGACCCGCGTCTCGACCAGGTCGAAGGAGACCGACGGGAGGGCGTACGCCATGTACTCCATGGTCTTGTTCATCGTCGACACGTCGTTCAACGGCGTCTTGAGGTCCGGGCACAGACCGACCGCTGCGGCACTGAGGTGCTGGGCGATCATCCGCGAGTCGGCGCGGCCGGTGAACGTGACCACATCGTCGAGGCCCATCTCCGTGCTCTGCCTGCGCAGGTCGGCCAGGCAGTCCCCGAAGCCCATCAGCGTGGCCTCCACGTCCGTGCGGCCACGGACAACGGTCAGCTCGTGCATCACCTCGAGGATGGTGTCGACCCCGTCTTGCGGACCCATGATCCCGAGGTACGCCAGGGAGTGTCGGCGCCGGCCACCGGCCACTGCCGGGTGCTGGGGCCGCATCATCGTGGTGTCCGGCCCACTCCTCACGACGGTGGTGTCGGCGATGTCGATCCCGCCGCGCTTCATCGCGATCCGCTGGTAGGAGCGGTTGGTCGAGATGACGTGGTCGGCGGTGTCATAGGTCTTGCGCTCGAGCCAGGTGAGGAAGGCGAACTGTGCCTTGGCGAAGCGCGAGGTCGGGGTGCCGAACCTGGACAAGAACAGCTCCGGGTTGAGGTCGTGCTGGTCGAAGACGAACCGCACGCCCCTGCGCTTCCAGATGCGAGCCAACAGCCAGTAGGTGTCCGGCGGGTTGCACGCCTGCAAGACGTCGAACCTCTGGGTCCGCCACACCTTCACCGAGAGCCACGCGGTGCGCAACCAGCAGTAGACGAACTCGAGCAGGTAGCCGAGGACGCCGGAGGCCTGAGGCGCGGGCCGGTACTTGAAGATCCGGACACCGTCGATCACCTCACGAGCCGGGTCCCCCGGACCCTTCGGGCAGATGACCGACACGTCGTACCCGGCCGACTTGAGCGCCTTGCACTCCAGCCACACCCGACGGTCCAGCGGCACGGGCAGGTTCTGCACGACGATGAGGACGTGGGCCTTGGCAACCATGGCTCCACGCTCAGCGACTACACAGGGTCGGCGAGCGCTCGGACCGGGTTTTCCCCGATATCAGTGAGGCTCCGGTCCGGCCCCCCCGGTCGGTCAGTATCCACCGTTGGAGTTGCAGCGTTGGTCCTTCACCGCAACCGGCTGACCTCCCTTGAGGTCGGAGATGTCAGCGTCCCAGGAGCTCAGGACCGAGCACTGCACGTCGATCGGGCCGTAGAAGAACTCCCCTTGCTCGATGTGCAGACCGCGAACCGTCCCGGGCATGCCCAGCCGGAAGGAGTAGCCCCCTCCGGAGACCAGCAGCCCGTCGATGGACACCGAGGTGTTGCCCTGGTCGGCAGGGTAGAAGAACGGTGCGGTACCACCGCAACCGTCGCGCTCGACCATCTTGAGCACCGAGTTGCGAACCGTGAGGGCGCCTCCGGAAATAGCCCTGGAGTGCATCGCCGTGCCAGTCACCACAGTCATCGGGCGAGACGACCTTGGCGAAGCTGTCGACGATCTTGACGCCACCGCAATCGTCCTTGCCGCCGACTCGGAACCCCTCGGGAAGGCCCAGGATGGCCACCCGGCGCGCCGTGTATCCACCGACGCCGAGCGCAGGGTCGTCACCGGTCGTGGTCTGGCCGGGCCCGCGGCGGATGGTCGTGGCGTTGACCTTGAGCCCGGTCTGGCACGTGCCTCCTCGGAAGTTGTCGATGACACCGCCAAGGACTTCGACTCTCTTCACGGTCACGTTGGGCGCCGAGATGATCAGGTCACCGTCCACGATCCGGACGTTCTTGACCACCGCGCCCGCTGTCCTGACCGTCAGGTCGCCGTTGACGGTGCGTGCGGGCTGCCAGCCGCGAGGCACCCCTGCCGTGCGAACGGTCGGGAAGCCCCTCAGGCGTGCAGAAGCCGTGGCTCGGTCCTCGGCGACCGCTCCTGGTGGCGCCTCGGAAGCCGGTTGGAACCGGGAAGGGGCCGGGCTGGCCGTGGCGACCTGAGGGGCCGCTGAAGCCGTGAGTGAAAGCAGGACGAGGCCGAGCAAAGAGCCGAGGAGACGCACGGGGGGTCACTTTCGTCGGGTACGCGGGGAAGCCGCGAGATCAACCACGTTCATCGCAGCGACGTCGTCCATACACCCACGCCGGGCGCCCTAAGGCAAGTCCGGCGTACTCAGTTATGGGGGCGACCGGGTCGCCTCCGGTACTCAGCTCCCTTGAACCTCGGACGACACGAACGCCGCCAGGGACCCCACCGTGGCGAAGACCTCACCGGTGAAGGCCTCATCGTCGATCACGATGTCGAAGTGGTTCTCAAGGGCCTGAGCGAGCTCGACGACGGCCAGGGAGTCGAGCTCCGGGAGCTCGCCGAGCAGTGGGGTGCTCGCGTCGATCTCTGCGGCGCGGTTCTCGATCTCCAGGACGCGCACCAGCACGTCGCGGACGCCGGCGACGATCGCCTCGGCGGTTGCGGAGGTCATGAGCGGGTTCCTCTCGGGTTCGGTGGTGTGCGTGGTCACACGAGCACCTGCGCCGGAAGCGCGTGCCCCAGGAAGTGGAGCGGACTGGCGGAGTAGCCGTAGGCCCCGGCCTGGAAGAGCACGACGGAGTCGCCCACATCGGCCGCGGGCAGGTCGACGTCGTTGCCGAGCACGTCGAGGGGTGTGCACAGGGAGCCGACCACGGTGACCGGGCCCTCACCGGTTTGGTCGGCCCGGTCGCCGACCGCGATCGGGTAGTTGCGCCGGATCACCTGGCCGAGGTTGCCGGACGCCGCGAGCTGGTGGTGCATCCCGCCGTCGACCACGAGGTAGGTCCGGCCTCGGGAGACCTTGCGGTCGACCACCTTGGTCACATAGACGCCGGCCTCGCCGACGAGGTAGCGGCCAAGCTCGACGACGACGCGCGCGTCCGGGTGCAGTGGCGCGATCACGTCCTCGGACAGGTGACGCAGGTTCGCCCCAACACGGGCGAGGTCCAACGGCGCGTCGGACTCGGCGTAGGGGATGCCGAAGCCGCCGCCCAGGTTGAGGTACGTCAGTTCGCCCGTGACCTTGTCTGCGAGACCGAGCAGCAGCTCGACGGTCTGACGCTGGGCTTCCACCAGGATCTCGGCCCGGAGGTTCTGCGACCCGGCGAAGAGGTGGAAGCCGTGGAGGTCCAGGCCCAACGTGGCGACCAGCTCGATCAGAGCCGGCGCCTGCTCGACGTCGACCCCGAACTGCTGTGGTCCGCCGCCCATCCGCATGCCGGACCCCTTGACCGCGAAGTCGGGATTGACGCGGATCGCGACCTGGGGCCGCAGGCCGAGACACTCGCCGACGGCAGCGGCGCGCCTGGCCTCCCCCTCCGATTCGAGCTCGATGGTGACCCCCGCCGCGACCGCGCGACTCAGCTCCGCATCGGTCTTGCCGGGGCCGGCGAAACTGATCCGGTCAGCCGCCATCCCGGTGTCCAGCGCGACTGCCATCTCGCCGGCCGAGGCCACGTCCAGCCTGTCGACCTGGTCGGACAGGTGCTGGACGACGGCTGGCATGGGGTTCGCCTTCACGGCGTACCCGACGTCGATGCTGGCGCCGAGCGCCTCACGCAGCTCCGCGACGCGTTCGCTGATCGCCGACCGGTCGTAGGCGAAGTACGGCGTCGAGCCCACCCTGGCGGTCAGCCGCGTCAGCGGCACGCCCCCCACGAGCAACTCACCATCCTCGGTCCCGTGACGCCTGACGTGTCCCTGGTCCGCGCTCACGAGACCTCCTTGCGCAGCAGAACTCGATCGAACTTGCCGTTGGGTGAGCGGGGAAGGACGTCCATCTCGCGCACCTCGCCCGGCACCATGAAGCGCGGCAGCGCCCGGCGGAGCTCGGCAAGGACCGCAGTCGAGTCGAGCGGCGCGGCGCCCGCTGAGGTGGCGACCAGGACGATCCGCTGACCCAGGGCAGGGTCGTCCAAGCCGAGGGCGACCGCGTCACCGACCAGCCCCGTGGAGTAGGCGGCCTCCTCGATCTCGGTCGGGCTGACCCGGTAGCCGGAGGTCTTGATCATGTCGTCGTCACGGCCCACGAAGTAGAGGAAGCCCTCCTCATCGGCGATAACCGTGTCCCCCGACCAGACAGCGAGCTCGGGCTGCTGCCAGTCCAACGCAGGCCCGGGGACCGGACGGAATCGACGTTCGGTCTTCTCCTTGTCGTTCCAGTAGCCCAGCGCGACGAGCGGGCCGCGGTGGACGAGCTCCCCCTCCTCACCCGGCTTGGCGGGCTCACCGTCGGCACGCACGACGAGGATCTCTGCGTTGGGGATCGCGCGACCGATCGAGTCGGGTCGGCGGTCCACCTCGGCCGGGTCGAGGTAGGTCGACCGGAAGGCCTCGGTGAGGCCGTACATCAGATAGGGCTGCGCCGAGGGGAAGAGCTCGCGCAGCCGGTCCAGGGTATGCCTCGGCATGCGGCCCCCGGTGTTGGCGAAGTAGCGCATCCGGCTGGTGGCCTCGGGCGGCCAGGGCACGGAGGTGAGCTGTAGCCACAGCGGCGGCACACAGGTGAGACCGGTGACGCCGTGCTTCGCACACAGCTTGGGGACGTCGCCGGGCAGCAGGTAGTTGAGCAACACCACGCCGGCCCCGACGGAGAACGCCGTCGTCAGCTGGCTCAGCCCGGCGTCGAAGCTGAGCGGCAGCGCGGCGAGGATGACGTCGTCGGGCCCGTTGTGCAGGTAGGAGCTCACGCTCTCGGCGCCGACGATGAGGTTGCGATGGCTGAGCACCACGCCCTTGGGTCGGCCGGTGCTTCCGGACGTGTAGAGGATCGCCGCGATGTCGCGGTCGGTGCCGAACCGCGGCTCGGGACGCGGCGCAGAGCCGTCGGTCAGGCTGGCGAAGGCGTGCACGATCACGGCACCGTCGGGTCCGGTGGTCGGGTGGTCGTCCACGAGGACGACGTGCTCCAACGCAGGCAGGTGCAACTCGCCGCGCAGCTGATGCCACCTCGCCTGGCTCGTCACCAGGACCCGCACGTCGCAGTCACCCAGGAGGTGCCCGACCTGCGCGGGCTTGAGGATCGGGTTGACCGGCACAAAGACCAGACCGGCGGACGAGGCGCCGAAAATGGCCTCCACCGTCTCGAACCGCTTGTCGAGGTAGATGCCGAGCCGGTCCCCACGCTCAAGGCCGAGGTCGACCAGGCCTGCGGCGAGGTCGTGAACGCGTCCGGTCAGGGTGGCGTAGTCGAGCGCCTCGTCCTGGAGGACGAGCGCCCTCGCCTGCGGCCGAACCAGAGCCTGCTCGTCGAGCAGGTGATGAAGCTGGGTTCGCATGGTCTGTCCTCCCCGGTTACCAAGCCACGAGCGCGAGCTCGCTGTAGAGGTTGTCGACCGCATCGGCGGGTAGCGCCGTGCCCCGACAGCTGCGGAACATCTTGGGTCGAGGCGCTGGCACCCGGTACGCCGAGGCGGGCTGGCGGCCCAGCAGCCGCACCTCGACGAGCGAGCAGAG
The DNA here is from genome assembly GCA_963802315.1 of uncultured Actinomycetota bacterium. Lineage (GTDB taxonomy): Bacteria > Actinomycetota > Actinomycetes > Propionibacteriales > Nocardioidaceae > Nocardioides. Next base: position 1,847,295 of record CAWDIF010000001.1, on the reverse strand, counting down.
CAGCCCGCGGCGATAAAGGAGGTGCCGGCCGAAGGTCGAGAGGTGCTTGTTGAACATCTCTGGGTTGCCGATGTGCAGCAGGGACGCGAAGACGGGCAGTTCCTTGCGCCGGTCGCGACGAGCAACGACGTAGCAGTGCTCGTCGCCCCGCACCAGAACGAGGTGGATGGCCGCGGCCGCATGCCGGTGATCGCGAAAGATCTCCAGGTCGCGACCGGAGAGCTGCTTCTCGATGCGCGCATGGTCGCTGACCACGCGCACGCCCCGTGACCTGCCCAAAGGCCGGTGCGGCACCAGCGCGGTTGCGGTGTCGAGGCTCTCGAAACCGAGCTTGCGGTTCAGCGGGACGACGTTCCCGCTGGGTGAGAGATCCGTGAAGTGATAGCCGCGTTGGGCGAGCGCCGCCCTGAGGAGCCTAAAGCCGTGGCTCCGGAACTCCTCGAGAACGCACCATGCGCCGAGGTTGCAGAAGCTCGCCTGCCGCCCTTCGACCGGACGCTGCGAGTAGAACGCCAGCTGCACCCCCACGACACGGCCCTGCTGCCGGAGCAGGAAGCCGTGGTTGGGAGAGCAGTCCTGCCAGGTGGGCACGATCGCGGCGGACCACTGGCCGGCGCTGAGCCTGGAATTCAAGTGGTCGTGCAGGAAGGCACCCACCTCGGCAAGGTCGGAGCCGCAGATAGGCTCCAACCGAACCTCAGCGTCTTGCAGCACGCTACGGACGCTAGAGACAGCCGCCGCCTCCTCCGCGCAATGTCGGCAGCCATACCCAATCGTGGGGAGCAGTGCGACCGGCTCGCGGCCGGAGCACAGGGTCAGCAGCTCTGGTTGCGGACCGTGATCGGTTGCCCCGCCGAGTCGAGCGTCACCACGCGGGCACTCCATGCGCTGAGCAGTGAGCACTTGACCTCGATCGGGCCGTAGTACCAGTCGTCGACGATGTGCAGGTTCTGGACACTGCCCGGCGTCCCGAGGCGGAAGGAGTAGCCGCCGCCCTGGACGATCAGACCGTTGATGTCCACAGAGGTGTTGCCCTGCCCTTCGGGGTAGAAGAACGGCGCGGTGCCACCGCACCCGTTCTGCTCGTCGAGGACCAGGACGCTGCTGCGCACCGTGAGCGCCGGTCCGCCATATCCCTGCAGCGAGTCCCCGTGCCAGTCGTTGCAGACCGACGGTGACTTGACGTACGCGTAGGAGTTTGCGATCACGACCGGGCCGCAGCCCGACCCCTTGCCGCCGACCCGGAAGCCCTCGGCGGCGCCGTCGATCAGCACGTTGTCGGCGGTGTACCCCCCGGCGCCGATCGCCGGGGTGCCGTCATCGTTCGTGCTGCTGCCGGCACGCACTGTCGTGTCCTTGATGACCAGACCGTTCTTGCAGGAGGGGCCACGGAAGTTGTCGATGGTGCCGCCGACCACCTCGACGCGCCGAACGGTCACGTTGGCGGCGTTGATAATCAGGTCCCCGTTGATTCGCAGGTTCTCGACCACGGCACCCGCGGTGCTCACGGTGTAGGAGCCGTTCACGGTCTGTACCGGCGTCCAGCCAGCGGGTACGCCGGCAGAACTGCGGGTCGGGAAGCCACCGGCGGGCGGCGGAGGGGTCGGGGTGGGAGTCGGGGTCGGGGTCGGAGTCGGAGTGGGAGTCGGGGTCGGGGTCGGGGTCGGGGTCGGGGTCGGAGTCGGAGTCGGAGTGGGAGTCGGAGTCGGAGTCGGAGTCGGAGTCGGAGTCGGAGTCGGAGTCGGAGTCGGAGCCGGAGTCGGAGCTCGGAGTCGGAGCTCGGAGCCGGAGCCGGAGCCGGAGCCGGAGTCGGGTTCAGCGGATGCCCCCATGTGTCGAATCCCAGCGCGGCAAGAATCCTTTCCATTCGATCCGCTCGACGTTCCAGCCGCTCGATCCTCGCCTTCAGGCCGATGATGTTTCCGTAGTTCTCACCCTTCCCGCCTCCCAGGGAGTTCGACACTCCGGGTGCGAGGAGGATGACCACTCCGGTCACCAGGACGGAGATCAGGACAATGGTCTTGTTGCGCGAAGCCATGGAGGTTGCCTCTCGGGGGGGATGGCGCGCGGACGACCTACCGAGAGGGAAGTCCCGCGCTGCCGAGGTCGGGAACTCTTCGAGGCTAGGGGACATCCGAGAAGTGCGTCGGCGAACCTCCCCCACCTGGGGTAAACATTCCGGAATCGGCTGCGGGGCTGGGGATTGTGCGCTATGTAGAGGCGTTTCACCCTGCGGCTTCACCGCATCCGACTCAGGATTTCGTCAGTTCGACAGCCGCACCCGATCGGGCTCCTGGACGGTGTCGGCCCGCTCCAACGCGTCCGCGCGGTCCTGTCGCCCGAGCCGCCAGGCCGCCCCGGCCAGGCCGATCACGAGGAAGCTCAGGCCCGAGTGCATGCGGTAGGTCCAGGCGTCGTAGGTGACCATGCTCACGGCCGCGCCGGCGATCGCACTCGACAGGACCAGACCCAGGTGACGCGAGCGCGCCGTAGCCGCGTGTCGGTGGGCCGAACGCGCCGCGAAGAAGGCGGTCAGCAAGAAGACCAGGAAGGCCAGCAGACCGACGAACCCGAGCTCCAACAGGAGCATGAGCCACTGGTTATCGAGGATCCGGTAGCTGCGCGGCAGGAAGGTGAAGAGCCCCCGACCGAACCACGGGTGGTCCTCGTAGACGTCGAAGACGACCGGGTAGTCGCTGGTCCGACCGCTGATGCTTGGGTCGTTGTTCAGGTTCGTGAAGAGCGCGAGGATCGTGCCGACCAGTCCCGGGATGGCGATCCGCATGCCCACGACCGCCACCGGGAAGAGCACGATCGCGCGCAGCCTCCAGCGGTTGGGCCAGCCGAGGAACAGGACCACGCCGATCACGGCCATCGCCAGGATCGCCGAGCGAGAGACCGACAGGAACGCGCCCACGAAGATCAGTGCGGTCGGCAGGAGCACCCCTCGTTGCCCCCACAGATGAATCGTGCGATGGAGGGCCAGTGGGAGAAGGCAGGCCATCGCCACCCCGAACTCGATCGGGTGCACCGCCGTGCTGGACACGCGAGTGAGCACCGAACGGTCGAGGAGGCCGCCTAGCTCGTTGTTGAGCGACAGTCCCGGGATCTGGATATAGCTGACGATGTCGATGCCGGTGAAGAACTGGACTATCCCTACAGCGGCGACCACCGCGCCCAGCCAGGTCATCGCTGCCACGACGAGCTCCAGCTCACGCCAGCGTCGGATCCCCTCGGCTGCGACCAACACCACGCCGAGCCATCCCGCCAAGGAGAGGAGACCGCGGTCCGCGGCCGTGAGGATGGTGGCCGAGATACTGTCCAGTGGCTGGGGGAGCAGTGTCCAGTCCTCGTCCGAGGATTGACGGTTGGTCAGCGGCGCGTACCAGCCCGAGGCCATCCCGTTGGCGTACGCGGCCAAGGCAGCCGCGCCGAACAGGGCGGTCGCGATCCGCGTGGGAGTGGTCCGACCACCGGGGTTCAACCCCCCTACCGTGACGCACCCCCACCAGACCAGTCCCCCGATCGCCCAGATGTTGGCGGGTGTCCCGGGCGCGCCCAACGGCCGGAACACGAGCTGGGCCGGGATCAGCAGCAGCAGCGTGAGGTAGATGAGGAGGAACCCGATGGCCGCATTTGGGGGGACTTCGTCCCGCTCCGCCCACTCCCGTCGTCGTCGCAGCAGCCGCATCTCAGCCGACCATGACCCGGTCCCGGCCTTGGGCCGGCTGCGGGTCGGCTCCGCCGTCGTCGACCGCGAGGCCGCCGTCCGAGCCGTCCGAGGACCCGCGGCGCGATCGGCTGCGCTCCTGGGACGCCTCGGCGACGGCCCGGTCGAGAGCGAAGATGATGACGAGGAGCACGAGCAGCGACGCCCCGACGGTCCCGGCGAGGGCGCGGAGCCGACTACCCGGGAGCACTTCGGCCTGCCGGCTCACGCTCGACTGCTGGGTGGAGATCACCTGCTGGTTCGGGAAGGCCAGGTCCTGCTGCATGGTGGCGACCGCCCGCGCGATCTCCGTCATGACGGCGTCCCGCGTGGCGATGGCCTGGGCGCCGTCCTTGTCCCTCGCGGTGATCACCAGGAGCGGGCCGGTGCCCGGCGACAACGCGACGTCGTACTCGGCGGTGAACCCGTCCTTCGCCAGCTCGAGCTCCGCGTCCTGCGTCATCACGTGGGCGGCCGCGAGCGCGCCGACCGTGGACAGTCCGCCGGAGAGGTTGAGATAAGGGTTCATCGGCGTGGTGACGCCGCTCGCCTCCGGGGGCAGCAGGAGGACCATCTGGCCCGAGGCCTGATAGTCGGTGCCTACGTGGCCGACGACATACCACCCCAGGTAGCCGGTCGCCAGCAGCCCGACGCCGAGCACGAACCAGCGGCGGGCCAGTACCCGGATGACGTCCCCCAAGAACACGAGCTCGAACGTACGGAGTGCCCGGGGCGGAAACGGCGCCGCGACGGCGCCATACCCAATCGTGGTGAGGGAACGACATGGTGGTGTGGCCCCGCCACACTCGGTGCCACCGTGCTCGCATGACGTCCGTGGTCATCGCCGCTCACAACGAGGCCTCCGTGATCGGGGCGACTCTCGAAGCCGTTCTGAGAGACGCGCTGCCAGGCGAGTTCGAGGTGATCGTCTCTGCCAACGGCTGCACGGACTCGACGGCCGACCTGGCCCGCAGTCGGGCCGGGGTGACGGTGGTGGACTCGCCGCTCCCCGGCAAGACCGGAGCGCTGAACCGCGCCGAACTGGTCGCCACGAGCTTCCCTCGCATCTTCCTCGACGCCGATATCCCGGCGACCACCCAGACGATCCGTGCGCTCCGCGATGCGCTCGCGGGTCCCGAGGCGCCACTGGTCGCCTTCCCGTCGCGCCGCCTCGACGTCAGGGGCCGGCCCCTGCCGGTACGCGCCTACTTCGCCATCCAACGGCACCTCCCGGTCTTCGACGAGGGGCTGTTCGGCCGGGGCATGATCGCGATCTCGGCGGAGGGGCGCGGGCGGTTCTCCACCTTCCCCGAGATCGTGGCCGACGATCTCTTCCTCGACTCCCTTTTCGAGCGCAGCGAGCGGCTGCGGGTCAAGGGGGTCGCGACCACCGTGGCCACGCCGCTGCGCACCCGCGACCTCGTGCGCCGGCTGGTCCGGGTGCGCCGCGGCAACGCGGCTCTGCGCGCGACGGCGCCGCCGAGCGTTGGTCCCGGCGTACGCCAGGCGGACCGGACCTCGTGGCTGCGTAACGTCGTCCTGCGCCGACCGTGGCTGGCGCCCGCAGCCGCGCTCTACGTGGGGATCACGCTCTACGCCGCTATAGCGGCCCGTCGCGGCGAGGTGACCGACACGACCTGGGGTCGGGACGAGTCCTCGCGCGAGGCGGCGTCGGTGGGCACGCTGTGACCGCGATCGTCAACCTGTGCTTCCACGGTATCGGAGCCCCGACGCGGGCGACCGAGCCGGGCGAGGACGACTACTGGATCTCGGCGGACCTCTACCACCGGGTGCTGGACCTCGCCGCCGCCGACCCGAGGGTGCGGATCAGCTTCGACGACGGCAACACCTCCGACCTCGAGGTCGGGCTTCCGGGCCTGGTCGAACGCGGGCTCGACGCGACCTTCTTCGTGCTGGCCGGCCGGCTCGACCAGCCCGGAAGCCTGAGCACCGAGGACGTCCGCGCGCTCACGGCGGCCGGTATGCGGATCGGGTCCCACGGCATGGACCACCGACCGTGGCCCGGACTCAGCGACCGGGATCTCCACCGCGAGCTGGTCGAAGCGCGACAACGGCTCTCCGAGGTCGCGGGGACGTCCGTCGACCAGCTCGCGCTGCCGCTGGGGCGCTATGACCGGCGATTGCTCGGGCGGGTCCGCCGGCTCGGATACACCAGGCTTCACACCAGCGACCGCGCCTGGGCACGCGCGGAGGCGTGGCAGCAGCCTCGGTTCTCGCTGCGCCGTGGTGACTCGGTCGACACGGTGCGCCGCGACATGCTCGCCCGCGCGTCGACCGCACACCGGGCCCACCGGGCCGCGGTGATCACCGCAAAGGGACTCCGCTGAGCGACCGCCGGGTGCCCCACCCCGCCTACCGAATTGTGGTGATGGAAGCAGCGCCACGGGTGCTGCCGACTCAGCACGATCTAGCCTCGCCGAGGCAGGCATGTGCCACGACTCACCTCAGAAATCGATCGAGGAACCATGATGGCGGTTGACCAGGCGTTCGCGTTCCGTCGCCAGGAGCTGCTGCCCCTGGCGGACGGACGCCGGCAGCAGTTCACGACGGCCTCGCCGTTCCCGCACATCGTCATCGACGACTTCCTGCCCCCCAGCCTGCTCGACCTGGTCCTGGGTGAGTTCCCGCGACCCGAGCAGATCGACTGGCAGGAGTTCGACTCCGCGCGCGAGGTCAAGCTCGCCCTCTCCGACGCCGAGCAGATGGGGCCGGCCACGCGCCACCTGCTGGCGGAGTTCAACTCGATGGTGTTCACCGACTTCCTGACAGCCCTCACCGGCATCGACAGGTTGATCCCGGACCCGCAGTACTCCGGTGGCGGACTCCACCAGATCCAGGCCGGCGGCTTCCTCAAGGTGCACGCGGACTTCAACAAGCATCCCGAGTTCGACGTCTACCGCCGACTGAACGCGATCCTCTACCTGAACAAGGACTGGGAGGAGGAGTACGGCGGCCACCTCCAGATCTGGGACAACGACATGGCCGCCTGCGAGAAGAAGGTGCTACCGGTTTTCAACCGGCTCCTCATCTTCGCCACGCTGGACAACGCCTACCACGGTCACCCGGACCCGCTCACCTGCCCACCCGAGCGGGCACGCCGGTCGATGGCCCTCTACTACTACACCGTGGAGAAGCCCGAAGGGGCGGAGGTCGACCACACCACGGTCTTCAAGGCCCGCCCGGGTGAGCAGTTCACCAGCACGGCCCGACAGACATTGAAGCGCTGGGTCCCGCCGGCGGTAGCGGACGCGATCCGCGACCGACGCCGTTCCTGACCGGTCAGGAGCGCGTTGCGGGCTGACGTGCTGCGACGACCCCCCGAACGGAGGCCTCCACTTGGCGGCCTGAGTCCGCCCACGACGAGCCGGCCACGCTGGTCGACGACGCGCGCGCGGCGAGCTGGCGCTCCCGCTCCGGACGCGCGCACAGATCGGCGAGGGCCGCCGCGAGGTCGAACGGCGTGGCGCGCGCGTAGCGCACGTGCGCGTTGTCGAGCACCACGCGGTTCTGGGCCGCGTCGTTGACCACGGCAATGCATCCGGACGCGAGCATCTCGTGCGGGACGAGTGACACGTTCGTAGCGGACAGCGTGAGTCCGGCGATGCACCGGTTGTAGAGCGCGTTGAGCTCCTCCGGCGTGAGCAGTCCATGCTGAGTTGCACGGAACGGAGTCGAGCCGAGCAGTTCCCCGTAGAGGTGGATCTCGGTGTCGGGACGCAGCTCGGCGAACAGCTCCAGAGCGGCCATCGCGAGCTCATGTGCGCGCCTGGGAGTCGACGGGCGACAGTAGTAGCTGATGCCGCTGCGGCGGCTCTCTGCTCCCGTGGACTCGTCGAACCGGTAGGTGTCTGTGTCGCAGCCGAAGTCGAAGTGGTCAGCGGGCATCCCGTGCTCGACCTCCACCTTCTGTGCCAGCCAGCGGCCCGCGGTGATGCCGTGGAGACCGAGCTGGTAGGTGGCCTCGGCGAGCAGGTAGTGGCTTCCGGCCGGATAGAAGAGGGGTTCGTAGTCCTGCACGAAGTACATGCGCGCGCCAGCGGCTGGAGAGGCCACGACCGGATAGACCGACTCCCAACAGGTCGCGAGGATCGCGTGCGCATCTTCGATGCCGTCGGCGACGTCGCGGATCTCTGCCCGCACACGGGGCCAGTAGGTGCGCACCGTCTCGACATGTTGCTCGAGCGCCCATCCGTGCTGATCGAGGAGGTAGACAACGCACGTGTGGCCCATGGACTCGAGGGCCTCGACCATGCGATAGATCGTGGTCTGGCCCCCCGAGCCCTGGCTGGGCGGGACATCGACCCAGGCGACCGTGAGCGGCTCGCCCTCGCGCCACGCCAACGGCCCGGGCAGGCCACGCCCCTCCCGCAACGCGGCAGCAGCGCGGCGCAGGTCGTCGCGGGAGACGGGAAGGGGCTCAACGCGCGAGGGCGCCAGACGAGCCGCGGCGCGTTTGCGCACTCGGTCGGACACTCCCCCCGCTCCCTCCGACCGAAGCAGGCGACGCGCCTGGCGCACGCGATCCGCCATCGAGACATCGTGCTTGCTCATGGGGACCAGGATCCCGCACGGAGGGCGGTCACCGCAGCCACTCGGGGCCACGGGCGGCACGCATCCGCGCCGGACTGAGGAGGTCGGCCAGCGCTGCCCGGGACGCGGCGCGGCCCACAGCGGCGCGGCTCGCCTCGCGCAGGACGGTGGCCAGCCAGAATGCCGCCCCCGCGGCCCGTCCGTTCCTCAGCCGGTGGAGCCGAACCTGGTTGACCACGAGGAGCGGCCACAGCCGGACCGACCCCGCCGATCCCCCCTCGAGATGAGTGGCTGCGGCGCCGGCGACGAACCGCGTCGCGAAGCCGGCGTCGCGGGCTCGCAGATCGAAGTCCGTCTCCTCCGAGTAGAGGAAGAACGACTCGTCCCAGGGCCCGCACATGGCCCAGCACTCGGCGCTGATCAGCTGCGTGGACCCCTCCGCCCAGTCGGTATCGGTATCGGTGCCGTACGCGGCGGGGTCCGTCACCACCTCGCCCCACTCCCGCCAACCGCCGGCCCTCCGCGCACCGAGCACGGCCGCGGCGAAGGTGCGAAAGAAGGTGGGTTCGCGACGCTGCGACTCGATGAGCTCGCCTCGTGCGTCAACCAGGCGCGGCACGACGACTCCGATGCCCGGCCGCTGGCGCAGCACGGTCAGCAGAGTCGGCACGCAGTCGCGACCTAGCCGCACATCCGCGTTGAGGATGAGGACCGCGGTGTGCCCCGCAGCACACCGGACACCCGCATTGACCCCCGCGGCATAACCGCCGTTGCGGCCGGTCTCAACGACCTTGGCCCCAGGAGCCAGCCGCCTCGCCTGAGAAACCGTGTCGTCGGAGGAGGCATTGTCCACCACCACGAGCTCCCAGCTCACTCGACCCATTCCGGCGGGCAGCGAGTCGATCAGACCGGGAAGGTCGGCGCCGCTGTTGTAGGTGACGACCACGACCGCGACATGTTCGCTGTCGAGGGTCCATCCCACGGCACTACCCATGGGCATGACTTGCCCCGCGGACACGACTCAGCCCGCCAGCTTCCGGGGTCCGTCGCCGTCGCCGTCGCGGGCGATGAGGGCATTCCGGTCAAGAGCCGCGGTCTGGTGCCTCCTCGCCAAGCGGTCCCGGCGTCGCCGCATCGTGGTGCGCACGCCAGCGGACTGGTGTCGGTCTCCGGCATCGGCCTCGATGCCCGGGACACCGGCGCCGCTCGATGCCAGGTCATCCTCGACCTCCGGCGTGGAGGTGTCCGCCGGCTCCGGTTCGGCCGTCGTCCCGTTGCCGCGGTCCTTGGAGGTCCGCCAGCGCCGCGACCGCCCCTTGGCCTCGGCGGTGACGTCGGCGGCGATCTCGGCCCGCGCGCGCTCCTTCCGTGCCGTCCCAAAAACCATCAGCCGATCGACGAGCAGACAGAGCAGGAGGGCGATCCCGATCCCGACCCCCGCGGTGGCACCAATGGCCCTGTAGACGGGGGCGTTGAGCGTCTCCGCTGTCCGGCTCACGGTGGGACGCGTCGTGGTCATGACCTGGTTGGCAGGGGTGTCGGCCTGCTCCTGAAGGCTGGCCAACTCCTCCTCCACCATGGTCATCAGGGCGTTCCGGGTCGCCAGCGCGGTCTCCGGGTCGGCAGCGACGACGTCGAAGGCGAGAACCGGCCCGGACCCGGGAACGAGGCCGACGGTGTAGTCAGCGACGAGCCCCTGACCGGCCAGGCTCCGGGACACGTCTTCTGTGGTCACCAGCCCGGCGATCAGGTTGGCGGTCGTGCTCATGCCATCAGGGAGGTTGAGGTAGGGGTTGACGGCCGGATCCGTGGGGTCCGGCTGCTCGGGCGGCAACAGGAACATCATCTGGCCGGTGGCGCGGTGCTCCGGCTGCACGTAGGCGCCCACCGCGACACACATCGCCGCAGCCAGGAGCAGGCCGGCAATCGCAGTGAGCCACCGTCGCCGCACCAACCTCCACACGGGGAGAATCATCAGCGGTCCCGCCCCTCGTGGGCCGCGACGGCGCCGGCCAGCGAGGTCGCCACCCGCCGCTGTTGCTGCTCCGTGATCCCCGGGAACATCGGCAGGGAGAGGATCTCGCCCGCCGTCTGCTCGGCAACCGGGAACGACCCCGGTCCGAGGCCGAGGTGGGCGAAGGCCGGGAGGAGGTGCACCGGCGTCGGGTAGTGGATCCCGGCGTGGATCCCGTCCTCTCCGAGCTGCGCCAGCACCCGGTCGCGGTGCGCGACGCGCACGACGTACAGGTGCCAGACGTGCTCATTCCCGGGCAGTACCCGGGGCAGGACCACACCCGGGACGTCAGCGAGCAGCTCCTGGTATCGGCGAGCTGCATCGGCCCGCTCGGCGTTCCACCCGGTCAGGTGGCGAAGCTTGACTGACAGGACCGCCGCCTGCATGGAGTCGAGCCTGGAGTTCGTCCCGACGACGAGGTGCTCGTACTTGGCCACACCCCCGTGGTTGCGGAGCGCCCGGATCCCGTGCGCGATCGCCGGGTCGTCGGTGAGCACGGCGCCGGCGTCACCGTAGGCGCCGAGGTTCTTGCCCGGATAGAAGCTGGTCGCGGCAACGGTGGCCAGCGACCCGGCCGGGCGCCCGAGCCGGGTCGCGCCCTGCGACTGGGCCGCGTCCTCCACGAGCAGCACGTCGTCGCCGACCGCGGCGCGGATCGCCTCGAACGGCGCGGCTTGGCCGTAGAGGTCCACGCCGATCACCGCCCGGGTCCGGCTCGTGGCCCGCTGAGCGAGGGCGTCGGTGTCGATGAGGAAGTCCTCGGTGCAGTCGACCAGAGCGAGGTCGGCACCCACGAGGGCCACGGCCTCCGCGGTGGCCACGAACGTGTTCGCGGGCACGATCACCTCGTCACCGGGGCCGATCCCGGCCCCACGCATGGCCAGGACCAGCGCGTCGGTGCCGTTGCCGACGCCGAGCACGTGAGCGACGCCGGAGAACGCGGCGTACTCCTCCTCGAACGCACTCACGTCGGGACCGAGCACGAAGGCGCCCGACCGGCACACCTCGTCGATCGCGCGGCGCACCTCCGCCGCCACCTGGTCGTTCTGCAGGCGCAGGTCGACCAAGGGCACCGGGATCGAAGGTGCGTCAACGGTGTTCTCGGTGATCGTCATGCGTCAGCTCTCTTCCAGGATGCTGGCCGTCGGTCGGCGCAGCTGGTCAACAGACCTGAGCCACCAGCGGCTCAGGGGCAGGGCGTAGGTCAGCAGGGCGGCCGGCACGCCGGCGGCCAGCAGCAGCCAAGGGTTGGCGTCGAGGCCTCCGATCCACGAGCAGACGAGGACCGCTGGGACCGCGGCCAGCACGGGAACCATGCCGCCGCGGACGAAGCCGAGCACGTCGACGCCCACGCGGCGCAAGCACACCGCATACATCGGCATGACGACACAAACCGCAACCGCCACGTGGCTCCATCCTGCGCCGGCCAGGCCGTAGTGGCGCACGCCCACATACATGGCGGGGACCATGACGAGCAGCCAGCCCACCTGGACCAGGAGCACCTCGACCGTGGCTCCCACGGCGATCAGGAACGTCGCGAAGAGGTCGAGCACGACCCGTAGCCCGCCGAAGACCGCGAGCCCGACCAACGCACTTGCTGCTGCGGACCAGCGGTCGCCGTACAGCACAACGATCACCGGTGTGGCGAGCGTCGACAGGGTGAGTCCCGCCAGCACCGCCACGGTGACCGTCGGTCCGGCGCAGCGGACCAGGCCACCGTTGCGACGCTCGACGTCACCGACCTGCGAGAACGCAGGCAGGGCGACCGCCCGGATCGAGGCACCGATGGCGCTCATCGGCCAGGTGGACACGTTGAAGGCCAGCACGTACAGCCCCAGCTCGGCGGGGCCGAGGGTCCGGGCGACCACCAGGTTGTCCACGCTGAGCAGGACCCAGGACAGCAGGTTCGCGAAGGCCAGGGGCGCACAGAACCGGAGGGACACCCGGGCGATCTGCGGGTCGAAGCCGAACGACGGCCGGGTGCGCGTGGTCAGGAACAGCAGGACAACGGTGCCGATCTGGAGCGCCACCTGACCCCAGGCCAGCGAGGCCGGCCCCGCACCGTTGGTGGCCAGCACGGTCATCGTCACCACGGAGCAGAGCAGCCCCATACCGTTGACGAGGAAGAGCGTGCGGGCGCGGAATGCTCGCTGCAGGCGGGCCGACGGCACCACCGTGAGCCCGAAGATAAGGACGCTGAGCGCCATCACCCGGATCACGCCGTCCGAGTCGGGGCTGCGGAAGCTGGCCGCGAGCGGACCTGCGGCCACCGCCATCGACACTGCGAGCAGGGCACTGATGCCCAGGGCCAGACTGCCCACGGTGGGCGCTCGGCGCTCAAGGTCATCGGCCCTGACCAGGTCGGAGCCCAGACCGAACTCGGCGAGTGCACCGAGGATGGTCCAGACCGTGAGAGCCACGGCAAAGACGCCGAACTGCTCGGGAGCGATGAGTCGCGCCATGAGCATGCTGACCGCCAGGTTGCCGATCCGCAGACCCACGTTGGCGACCACGCTCCAACCCAGCCCGTGAGCGATCCGCGATCCCTGATCGGGCGCTTGGGAGGCCGCGGTCTGGGAAGCACGGGGCTCGGCCGTGGCGGTCACGTGCCGTACCTCCGCTCGCGCCGCCACCGCAGGTGGTGTGTGACCCGCGCAAGAGCCAGCTCGACTCTCCTCGCCACCGGCCGCAGGCGCGGGACCCGCACGCGCTCGGCCGCCGAGGTGTCGGCGGCGAAAGTCAGGAAGGCCTCGACCTCGGCCACGTCTCCGTCGAGCATTGACACCCGGGCCCGCCGACGGGCCTCCAGGGCCAGCGCCCGAGCCGCGACCGGGCGCAGCGCCTGCACCTCGGGCACGTCTGCGGCGCGCTCGTCGAAGAGGATCTGGAAGGTGCGTCGCCGCTCGACCAGGTCGGTGACCCACCCCTGGTACGTCGTGAGGTGCATGTTGGACTCGTGGACGCGGTAGTGCGCTTGGACCGGCCCGTTAACCCGACCCACGTCCCACCGGGCCGCCGTGCGAAGCCACATGTCGAAGTCGCCCGAGTGCGGCAACCGCGGGTCATAGAGGTCGGTCTGCTCCAGCGCCTCGCGTCGCATGACCGCTTCAGGACTGCTGAGGAAGCAGCGACCCCTGCGAGCGGCCAGGCCGAGCCACTGGCGCCCGGGATAGATGCTCCAGTTCCGGACCCGCCGCGAAGCCGTGGAGGGTTCACCGCTGAAGGACCGTGCGTAACCGTAGACGAGGCCGACCTGCGGGTGGTGCTCCATCAGGGCTACGGCGCGCGTCAGGGAGTCGGGAGTGAGCAGGTCGTCGGCAGAGACGAGCGTGACGTAGTCACCGGTGGCGAGGGCCAGCCCGTCGTTGTACGTCACGATGTGCCCGGCGTTGTGCTCGTGGACGAGCACGCGGACGCGGTCGTCCTCCGCGGCGAGAGCGCGGGCCACGCACGCACTGTCGTCCGGGGACGCGTCGTCGACGATGATGACCTCGACGTCGACGCCCCCCTGGTCAAGTGCGCTCGCGACCGCCACCGGCAGGTAGTGGCCGTAGCGGTAGCACGGGATGACCACCGACACTCGTGGTCGGGTGGTCAGCGGTCGAGGACGGTGGAAGCGCACGTTAGACCGCCACCACGTCGTTGACGCGGATCCGGCTCGCCGGAACACCTGCCCACGTCTCGTCGTCGGGGAGGTCGCGCAGGAGCGCGGCGCCCATGCCGAGTGTGGCCTGCCGACCGACCACCACCCGTTCGCGGACGCTGCTGTTCATCCCCAGGTAGGCCGCCTCGCGCACCCTGACCTCACCGCCGAGGCTGACGCCAGCACAGAGCGTCGCGAAGTCCTCCACGACATCGTCGTGGGTGAGGGTGACCCCCGGCATCGCGACCACGTGTGAGCCAACCCGGACGTCCGCGGTGAGCGAGACGTGCGCGAGCAGGATCGACCCGTGGCCCACCGAGCAGCCGGTCGGAAGGTCCACCGAGGGGTGGCGCACGCTGGCGAAGCGGCGCGGACCGATGCCGAGATCCCCCAGACGGCCCACGATCGAGCGCCTGGCACGTCCGGAGCCCGCGCAGACCAGCACCTGGCACTCCTCGAGCGAGGGCAGGAGCTCGAGTCCACCCCTCAGCACGGGGTGGGCACCGAGATGGCCACCCCAGCGACCCGGGTCGTCGTCGACGACTACGACGCGGTCGTAGGACTCCACCACTCCCTGCACAGCGAGTACTTCTCGGGCCAGGCCACTGGCCGCCACGACGGCCAGGGTCCTCATCGCCGGGCCAGCACGTCGAGCACCCGCGCTTGCTCGGAGTCCGACATCTGGTGGAACAAGGGGAGGATCAGCGTGTTGTCGGTCAGGTGCTCCGTGACCGGCAGCGGGTCATGCTCGTGGCCCGCGTAGGCGGGCTGCCGGTGGCTGGCCATGATGCCGCGGCGCGCCGAGACCCCGGCCTCGCCGAGCCGGACCATAAGCCCCTCGCGGTCGCTTGGGTACTCCGGCAGCACCTCGACCCAGTAGGACTGGTAGTTCGTGGTGCCGTGCTCAGGGTCTGCGACCGGACGCAGACCCTCGATGTCATCGATGGCCTTCGCGTATCCCGCAGCGAGCGTCCGACGCCGCTGCACGACCTCGGTGAGCTTGGCGAGCTGAACCAGCCCGACCGCTGCTTGGAGGTCGGTCATCCGGTAGTTGAAGGCGAGCTCGAGGTACTCCTCGGCAGGCGCGACGACGCTGGTGTGGCGGTCGGCGGCCGAGACGCTCATCCCGTGCTCCCGAAGCCGACGGGCTCGCGTCGCCCATTGCTCGTCCGGGGTGGTGAGCATGCCGCCCTCGCCGGTCGTGAGGATCTTGCGGGGGTGGAACGACCAGGCAGCGACGTCGGCGCCGGCACCCACAGGCCGTCCGCGGTAGGTCGACCCGGCGCCGCACGCGGCGTCCTCGACCACTACGACACCCCGGGGGTCGCACACCGCGCGGAGCGCGTCGAGGTCGACGGGCACCCCACCCTGGTCGACCGCGATCACGGCGCGCGTCCTCGGCGTCAGCGCCCTCTCGACGGTCTCTGCGGTGAGGTTGCCCGTCGTCAGGTCGACGTCGGCGAAGACCGGGCGCGCCCCGACGTACCGAGGCGCGTTGGCGGTCGCGATGAACGAGAACGAAGGGACGACGACCTCGTCGTCACGGCCGACGTCGGCGACGACGAGCGCCAGGTGCAGCGCGGTGGTGCAGTTGGACGCGGCGACGGCGTAGGGCGTCTCCTGGTGGGCGGCGAAGGACTCCTCGAAGGCCTTGACCTTGGGGCCCTGGGCCACCCAACCGGACCGGATGACCTCGGCGACCGCGTCGACCTCCTCATCCCCCAGCCAGGGAAGCATCACGTTGATACGAGGTGCGTCGCTCACGACACCGCCGCCAGCGGTCGTCCAGCGGCGATCTCCTCACGCAGGGGGAGCCACCACTCGACGAGCTCGCGGAGCCCGTCCTCCAAGCCGATCTCTGCCCTCCAGCCCAGGTCGCGCTCGGCCGCCGAGGTGTCGGCGAGCCGGCGGACCACGCCGTTGACGGCCCGCTCGGGACCGTGCTCGACGCCGAGCTCCGAGTCCATGGCGCGAAGCAACGCCTCGGCCAACCCGAGCAGGCTCGTCTCCTCACCGCTGGC
The DNA here is from genome assembly GCA_963802315.1 of uncultured Actinomycetota bacterium. Taxonomy (GTDB): domain Bacteria; phylum Actinomycetota; class Actinomycetes; order Propionibacteriales; family Nocardioidaceae; genus Nocardioides. The sequence continues at coordinate 1,831,357 of CAWDIF010000001.1, read as the reverse complement.
GATGTTGTAGACGCCCTCGAGGACCGGGCTGGTCGCGGCGAGGATGTTGGACCGCGCGATATCGCGGGTCTGGACGAAGTCCATGGTCTGCAATCCATTGCCGAAGATCAACGGCGGCTTGCCGTCGGCGATCCGCTCCATCCAGCGCACCAGCACCTCGGTGTAGAGGCCGTGCACATCCATCCGCGGACCGTAGACGTTGAAGTAGCGCAGCAGGACGTAGTCGAGACCATGCATGGCGCGGAAGCTGCGAACCAGCCCCTCGTTGAAGGACTTCGCCGCGCCGTAGAACGTGTCGTTGTTGTGGTGGTGGTGGCGCTCGGTGGTCGGGAACTCCTCGGCCATGCCATAGACCGACGCCGACGAGGCGGCCACCAACTTGTCGACCTTGGCGTCTACGGCCGCCTCGACCACGTTGAACGTGCCGTCGACGAGGACCTCGAGGGCCAGCCTCGGTTCCTCAGCACACTGCGTGATCCGGATGGCGGCCTGGTGGAAGACGACGTCCTTGCCGCGGGTGAGGTCGTGGACAAGGTCGCGGTCTCGGATGTCTCCCTCGATGAGGGTGACCCGCCCGCTGGCCAGGGCGTCGTCGAGGTTGCCGCGGCGACCACGCACGAGGTTGTCGAGCACATCGACATCCGACGCACCGGCCTCCAGGACCTGGTCGACGATGGTCGAGCCGATCGTGCCGGCGCCCCCTGTGACCAGCACCCGGGCGCCCTCGAGGGCGGTCATCGGACGAGCTCCAGCTGCGGAGCGCTGTCAGGCACGTCGACGAGCGCGCCGCGGGCGCGCAGGCTGGTGCCGGCGGCTTCGAGCACGGAGAGCACGCGCAGCCCTGCCGCGCCGTCGGTGCCTGCGGGCCGGCCCTCGCGAATCGCGGTGGCGAACTCGGCGACCATGACGCCGAGGGCCTCGCGCTCCTGGATGGCCGGCGACCAGGTGTCACCGAGACGGTAGTTGACTGTCGCGGTACGCCGATCCGCAGAGTCCACGGACTGCTGGACGAGGTCCACGCCGCGGTCATAGATGCTCAGGCGCTGCTGCGGGTTCAGGTCGTCCCACACCAGAGTGCGCTCGCTGCCGCCGATCACCATCTGGCGGATCTTGGTCGGGCTCAGCCAGTTGACGTGTACGTGGGCCATGGCCCCGTTGGCCAGCGGCAGCGTGAGGTATCCGACGCAGGCCTTGCCCGCACCGAGCGGGTCAGCCCCCTGGGCGGCGACGCCGAGCGGCCTGAGGCCTCCCGGGAGTACGTAGTCGAGGATCGACAGGTCGTGCGGCGCGAGGTCCCAGAACACGTCCACGTCTGGCTGGATCAGGCCGAGGTTGATACGCACCGAGTCGACAAAGAGGATGTCGCCGAGCGAGCCCTCCTCGACGATCTCGCGGATCTTCTGCACGACCGGCGTGTAGCAGTAGGTGTGGTCGGCCATCAGGGTCAGTCCCTGCTCGCGGGCCAGGTCGACCATGTCCTGTCCGGCCGCCACGCTGTCGGCCAGCGGCTTCTCCACGAGAACGTGCTTCCCGGCGCGCAGCGCCTGCACGGAGATCGGTTGGTGGGTCCGCGCAGGGGTCGCGATGGCGATGGCATCGACGTCGTCGCGTGCCAGCAGGTCATCCAGACTCGCCGTGACGTCGACACCGCTGCGGTCGCCGAGCACCGATTCGGCCCGCTTCGTGTCCAGGTCGCACACGGCTCGGAGGTCCCAGTCCGCCGCCGCCCGGAAGTTGCGGATCAGGTTCGGACCCCAGTATCCGGCGCCCACGACCGCCACACCGAGCTGGTTCAACGACGTCATCTCTTCAGTTCCCCCATGGCTGCGGATCTCTGTCGAGTCCATTGCAGTGGGACGGGAGTCCCCACGACGTTGACAGCCCGGGCTATACCCCCAATTGGGGACAGCCCGGGCTGTCGTGCGCATGTGTGAGGCGGTGGTCAGCCCGTCCTGAACACGACCCCCACCCAGTAGTTGGAGTTGTTCCAGGTGTTGGTCGGGAATCCGCCACCGGCGCCATACAAGTAGCGCCCGTTGCCCGCGGAAGCCACGCTCAGTGGTCCCTGCATGTACTCGTTCGCGAAGTAGCCCGGCGTGACGGAGTAGTGGCCCTGCGGGGCGAAGTAGGAGACGACGTACGTCGTTCCTGCCGTCACGATGACCGGCACGTCCAGGTCCAGGGTCTGCCAACCGCTGGCCGTCTCATTGTCGAACGTTCCCGTCGCCAGCGCGGTCCCGGTGCTCGACCACAGGGTTCCCCTGTGCACCCCGCCGTTGCCCGCGCCCTTGTAGAACCGGATCGCCGTGACCTGACCGTTCACCGACGGGGTGAAGCTCACGCCGAGCTCGACGGCGCTGTTGTCGTCGGCTGACGCGACGGTAGGCGTTCCGGAGTCGAACAGGGTCGTGACGATCCCCGCTGATGCGGCCGTGCGGAACGTCCAGCTCTGGGTCGCCAGCGTGGCTCCCTCCTGAGAGACGACACCGTTGACCGTCATAGTGACGTCCGTGCCACTCGGCAGAGGCGTTGACGGGGTGAAGGTCAGCTTCTTGGCGTCCGTGGACAGCGCAACGGAACCGCTGAGCGATGTCGTCCCTGCCGCCGCGGTCACCGAGTACCCCGAGGCGATCGCGCCGCTGAACGAGATCGTCGGGCGAGCGTCGGGCGCCACACCGGTCGCGCCCGCGGCCGGGGTTCGTGCGGTCACCGTGATCGTCGGTGCGTCCGGCACGAACTCGACGTCGGCGAAGTAGCCGGTGGCAGCCCAGGAGCTGGTCGGGAAACCACCGGTCGCGCTGTACAGGTAGCGACCGTTGTTGCCCGCCGGAGCCGTCAGCTGCCCCGAGGCCACCGGGCTGCTGAAGTAGCCGGCGGTGGCGGAGTAGTGGCCCTGGGGCGCCAGGTACGAGACCACGTAGGTGGTGCCCGCCGTGACCCGGTAGGGCGTGCTCAGCGTTGCCCGCTGCCAGCCGCCTGGTGTCTCGTTGGTGAACGTCACCTGTGCCAACCGGGTCCCGGTCGCACTCCAGAGCGAGCCGATGTGCGTGCCCCCGTTGCCCGTGCCCTTGTGGAAGCGCAGGGCCCTGATGACACCGCCCCGCGTGGGCGTGAAGGCGGTACCCAGCTCCACCGGAGAGCTGTCGTCGACGCTCGCAGCCGCCGGCAGGGAGTCACCGAAGATCGTCTGCGCAGCCGTCGCGGCGGCACTCTCGGTCCTGAAGGTCCAGGACCGGTCTGCCAAGGTTGCCCCCTCGGTCGACTCGACGCCCTTGAGCTCGACGGTGACGGTCGTGTCCCCCGGCAGCTGCGAGGACGGCGTGAAGGTCAGCCTGGTCGCGTTGGTGTCCAGCGTCAGGGAGCCTGAGACCGGCGTGGTGCCGATCTTGGCCGTCAGCGTGGCCGTCGGCTTGATCGCGGACGAGAACCAGACCCGGATCGGACTGGTCCGCGGCACGTCCAACGCCCCAGCCGGCGGCTCCTGGCTCGTGATCGCCACGGTGGGAGCGGCCCGGTTGAACGTCACGTCCACGAGGTAGTTCGCCGGGCTCGACGAGGATGGGAACCCTGCGCCGTAGGTGTAGGCACCGGCGGTGGACCCGACCCTGATCGGGCCCCGGGACCGGTCACCCGACCCGAACGAGGCACCTGTGGAGTAGCGACCCACCGACGCTCGGTACGAGGCGACGTACTCGGTGCCCGGGCTGACATTCACCGGTGTGGCGAAAGTCAGCGTCTGCCACCCGGTCGTCGACTCCGAGGTGAAGGTGCCGGTGGCCAGTTGGGTCCCCGCGCCCGTCCAGAGCGTGCCGGTGTGCGCGCCCGTGTTGTTCGGACCCTTGTAGAAGCGGACCGCGGAGATGGTGCCGGGCGAGTCCACGGTGAACCGCACTCCCAAGGTCACCGGGTCGGTGTCGTTCTCCTCGAGGATGCTCGGCTGGGTGTCGTCCCCGAACAGCGAACACGGGCACACACCCGCGGCGCCTGAGGGGCGAGCCGTGGTGAACGACCATGTGCCACCGGAGCTGACCGACTGGCCACCGGTGTCCGTGGCGTTCACCGTGACCGAGTGCAGGACGGCCCCGGCGAGAACTGCGGTCGGGGTGAAGGTCGCGGTCCGCGTGGTTGAGTCGTACGACGTGGCCCCGGGGATCGTGGTCCCTGCCGGGTTCCTGACTGTGACGGAGACCGAACCCGCGGTGACCGGCTTGGAGAACGTCGCCTTGACACTCGTCGAGACCGGCACGCTGGTCGCGCCACCCAGCGGCGACTGTCCCGACACCGTGAGCGGAGAGGTGTCCGTGGTGCTGAACACCGCGTCCACGTAATAGTTCGAGCTCCCGGACGTCCCCGCCGGGAAGTTCCCCACCCCGCCGTAGACACCCGCCGGTTCCGCGCCGAAGCCACCGGCCACCGTGAACGGCGCCGCCTTGAGCGGCATCGCGTAGAAGGCGCGTTCCTTGATGGCGTACCGCCCCTGGGGAGCGCTGTACGAGACGACGTAGGTGGTACCGGCCGTGACCGCCACTGGTGAGACGAAGGAGGCGGTCTGCCAACCCGTCGCCGTCTCGTTGGCAAACGTCACCTGGCTCAGCAGCGTGCCGGTCGAGGTCCACAGGCGGCCGGTGTGGACACCGCCGTTGCCGGTGCCCTTGTAGAAGCGGACGCCGGTGATGAAGCCACTCGTGTCCGGGCTGAAGCGCAGGCCAAGCTCGACGGCGGAGTTGTCGTCCATCGCAGGGACCGCGGGCACCTCGGCACCGAAGGCGCTGCAGGGGCAGGTCACGTTGACCGACCGGGTCGCGACCGCTCCGATGTTGGCGCTGTCATCGACGGCTCGGACCCGGATGTTCTGCGCGCCGAGCCCGTGCTGAACGGCCGAGTACGTCCAGCTCGAGGTCCCGGCGGCCGGGTGCCAGGTGTCGCCGCTGTCCATCGAGACCTCGACGGCGGCCACTCGGCCGCCTCCGGCGTCGGTGGCCGTCCCGGAGACGGTCAGCAAGGCACCGTTCGCCCGAGCCGCGCCCGCTGCCGGTGATGTGATCGTGACCGTCGGGCCGGCGGTGTCGGTCGACTTGGTGGCGACGACCAGTCCGCTCATGAGCGTCGTCGGTTGCACACCCATGTCCGCGAAGAGGTTGACCTGAGCCTGCTGCATCCGTGGGTCGGCCGGCTCCGGGGCGTAGGCGCTGTCGTGCTCGGCGTCGAGGCCCCACGTCCACTGGATGCTGCCAGCGCTGAAGACCAGGGCCCCGCTCGGCGCCCGGTACATCGTCAGGTGGTGGGTGGTGGTGCCCGGGACGACGGTGTTGCCGAAGTCGGTCAGGTACTCCGGTGTGGGACCGGTGACCGTCGAGAGCCGGATCAGGCCGGCCGGCCGAGAGCCGTTGTCCAAGTCCTCGTTGGATTCGTAGCCGACCGTGTGCGGAGCGAGAGCCCTCGTGGTGCCCGCGGTCATCGAGGTGAGCGACGTGTTGCGCCACAGCCGGAGCTTGCCCTCGGCCTCGCTCACCGACACCGGCAGGTCGTCGGAGTTGGACATGTACAACGTTCCCGTGACCGCGTTCTCAGGCCGCCCGGCGCCCTGAGCCTGCGCTGCGAAGCGAGGGTCACGCCAGGTTCCCGTCCACTCGGTGGCGGGGTCGATCTTGGCGTGGGCCCACGTCTCCTTGTAGCTCACCAGCGTGCGATACGACGTGTGGCTGACGTCCGCGGAGTTCTCCCACCGGGTGCGCCAGTACATCTCGTTGCCACTGAGGAACATCAGGTTGACGCCGGCATCGCGGGCCGCCTCGACGTTGGCCCGCTGCTGTCCACTCCAGTACTCGTCGTGACCGACCGAGAGGAACACCTTGTGATTCGTGAGCAGCGCACCGCTGCGCGCCGTGTCGGCGCCGGCGATGTAGGAGACGTCGTACCCGTTGCGCTCGAGGAAGCGCACGAGCGGGTACTCGGTCGCGAAGAAGAAGTCGCGGTTGACCGTGCCGGTCCGCGTCGAGAAGGGCCGGTTGTAGCTGAGCTTGTAGGCGCGCCCGTTGGCCCCACCGTTGTAGAAGTTCGAGCCACCGTAGGTGTTGTAGGCCTGCCAAGTGGTGTCGGAGGTCTGGAAGACGACGTCCGAGGTGCTCGCGTCGTCGCGCACGACGAAGGTGATCTGGCTCTGCTCCCCGGTCGACGGGATCCTCAGCACGGCGATGTAGACCCCGGACACGGCTGTGGTCGGGATGTTCCACGAGGCGGAGACCGCCCAGTTGCCGCAGTCGTAGAGCTCAGTGGTCACATCGGTGATGCACGCGGGCTGGAGCTGCGGCAACGACGCCGACGGCACCACCGTGGCGATCCTCCGTGCTCCGTCGCCGTTGTAGTAGCCGATCCGATAGACACCGATGGTGTAGGACGAGACATTCGTGTCGATCTTGAAGTCGACGCGACCACCGACGTTGGTGCTCATCTGGGTGGCGAAACCCTGGATGTCCTCGCTGCCCGCGCCGTTCTGGTCGTCCCACTCGCTCGCGGGGTTGCCCGGCTTGGTGTTCTCGCACGCGATCTTGTTGCCGCCCACGCCACACGGGTCAGCGGCGGCGGCCGCGGCTGCTGACGGCGCAGCGGTCGCCGGCGCCAGGGGCGCAACGGCCACGGCGGCCAGCGTGGCCACCATGGCTGAAACCGCGGCCAGGGCGGTCGCGCGGGCCATCGAGGCCATTGGTCGGCGGGGGCTGGTGTGACTCATGGTGGGGCCTTTCACGTCAGGCACAGGGCGCCTCGTCGCGCGGCCGATCGGGGTGCCAGAGGATGCGGGACACCAGGGCCACGGGTCGAGCATGGTCATCCGAGACACTCAGGCGGCGCGATGTCGCCCCGACTCATCTATTTCGATGATCGGCCGGACGCTCGCCTTCGGGCGCGGCAAAATGCGACGTGTGATGAGCCCATGACAAGCACCCGCGACGGCGCTGTCACAGCGCCCGCACGCATCGACCCGTCGGCCGACGTCGACCCACGGGCGGAGGTGGGTGCTGGGACGCTGATCTGGCACCTGGCGCAGGTGCGCGAGCACGCACGGGTCGGAGAGAGCTGCATCGTGGGTCGCGGCGCGTACGTCGGGCCGGGTGTCGTGGTCGGTGACCGCTGCAAGATCCAGAACAACGCCCTGGTCTACGAGCCGGCAGTGCTCGAGGACGGCGTCTTCATCGGCCCGGCCGTGGTCCTCACCAACGACCTCCACCCCCGAGCGGTCACTCCCGAAGGGGCTCTCAAGACCGCGGCGGACTGGGAGGAGGTCGGGGTGACTGTCGGCACGGGCGCCGCGATCGGCGCCCGTTCGGTCTGCGTCGCGCCGTTGCGGATCGGCCGTTGGGCCCTGGTCGCGGCCGGCTCGGTGGTGACCCGGGACGTGCCGGATCACGCGTTGGTCGTCGGGTCCCCGGCCCGGCAGGTCGGATGGGTCGGCCACGCCGGGGTCAAGCTGGTCGAGGTCGCGCCCGGTCGCTTCGCGTGTCCGTCGACGGCGCAGCGCTACGCGCTGGAGGAGGGCCGCCTCCACCCGGTGGGCGGCGACTAACCCCAGCCAGTCGTTCCCGCCGCGGGATCAGGGCCAGGCGGCGTCGACCTGCGTGGAGTCAGTTCGCAGATCGTCGTAGGCAGCCACGGCAGCCAGCTGAGAGTTCACATCGAGTTTGCGCAGGATCGACTTCACCTGGCTGCGGACGGTCGTCTCGGCGACCTCCGAGTGCTCGGCGATGACGCGCACGGCCAGGCCCTCGTGAAGCTGCTGCAGCACCTGTTCCTCGCGCTCGGTGAGCGTCTGGAGTCGTGCGGTGAGCTCGTTCCGCTGGGCCGCGAAGGTGCGCCACGCCTGGATCAGCTCGCGCCTCTTGCGCCGCTGGCCCGAGGGTTGGCGACCGGCGGCAAGCTCTGTCAACAACTCCAGCACGTCGTCGATCCCGACGGTGTTCGACACGACGAGCTTGGCGCCGCGCTCGTAGAGTCCGCCCCACGCGGCGCCGCGCGGGACTCCGGCCATCGCGAGCCAGGGGACCCGGAGCGCCGCGACGAGCACCGCTGCCCCCTGCACCTGCTGCACCGTGACCAGGTCGGTCACCACAAGTCCGATGTTGGGAGGTTGCCCGGCCGAACGGCGCTGCGAACGAGGTCGCCGCATCCTGCTGGCGGACACCGGACCCTTGGCTGGCCACTGGACCGCAACGGCGTCGATACCCCGCGTGCGCAGCGCAGCGGTGACCGACTCCGCCAGCATCGACTGGTCGGAGCCCACGGCAACGCGCATCGGCGCACGCGGCCGCGACGGACCACCTCGCGACCCCATGGACCCTCCCCGCACCAAACCCCATGTCCAATGTGAGCCGGGCTCAAAGAGCCCTGAGGTCCAACCATGTCCCGTCGAACCGCCGCGTGGCTAGAACGGCGGCAACGGTCACGGATATTGGGGAGAGGCCGGGCGGCAGTCCCGACCTGCGATCAGGTCCCGTCGACCAGGATCTGCGCGTACGCCGAGACCGCGGCGAGCTGGGTCGAGACGTCGAGCTTCTTCAAGATGGCCTTCACCTGGGTGCGCACCGTCGCCTCGGCCACGTCCGAACCGCCGGCGATGTCGCGGACCTGCAGGCCGTCATAGAGAGAGCCGAGCACCTCGTGCTCGCGAGGCGTGAGCGACGCGAGTCGGATCGAGATCTCCTCTCTCCTCTCCAAGAAGGAGCGCCAGGACATGACCAGCTCCGAACGCCCGGCCGGCGCACATCCTGGCCGGTCGTCCGCGAGCACCTCGAGCAGCTCGCACACGGAGCCGAGGGTCGTGGTCATGGGGGCGACCAGCGCCGCGCCACTCTCATAGAAGGCCCCCCAGATGGGTCCCCTCGGGGCGTCCGAGAGCACGAGCCAAGGAATCGAGGATGTCTCGATCACGCCCCGGGCACTGGCTACCCGGTCCGCGCGGTAGGCGCCGCTGAGCAAGACGCCCACGTCCGCCCCAGGAAGCCGGGCGTCCAGTCTGCCGGCGCGAGCGCGCGCAATCCGCCCAGCTGCGGAGCGCGGCGGCCACGCGACGACGCTGGCGAGGTAGGCCCGGTCCGTGAGTGCCGTGCGCACCGATTCGGACACCAGGGCATGCTCGGACGACACCACCACTCGGAGTCGCGCCAGCCCGCCCAGTGCGTGCCCCACGTCCTCCGAGGTGACCGACGCTTGCAGGCGTGTCATAGTCTCTCCCTCGACAGGTTCAGCCATCGTCACCCGGCAAGCCCAGCTGGTCACCACTCCGGACCGCGCTCACCCGAATTTAGGGACGCAAGGGCTACCTACCCGAGGGCTTGGATATGGCCCATATGGACCATATCGACCCCCACAATCTGGTATAGGCTCACGCTCAAGTCCCCCACAAATCAACAGCTTGCTTCCCCTTTCAGAGCAGCACCTCGGTGTTGCTCGGTCTGCGGACGCAGTTGCAAAAAGTAGCGGTCGTTACTCGGCTAGCCGAGACCCTCTGCGCAGAGATTCGGGCTCGCGTGCAGGTGGAAGCGATCGGACCGGGGGGTCCGCATGGGAGAGCACGTTTTGTCACGCCGCGAAGCGGTGGCGACATCTGTCTTGGTCGGCATCAGCACCGCTCTGTTGACCGGTTGGCTACTGCTCGTCGGCACGCCCGACAGCGCCGAAGTGGTCCCCTCGGACGTGGGCCTCGTCGCTCACGCGCTCATCCTGGCCGCCGCGGCGTGCCTCTATGTCTACTGGCGGGTCGGTGCAAGCGCGACGAGCATCTGGCGGCGTCGACTGTCCGGCTGGCTGATCGTCGGTCTGATGGTGACTGCGACCCAGGGCCTCCTACACGCAGCCGTGGAGAACGCTCAGGTCGCCACCGGCACCGCCGTGAGCAGCCGTGACCACTGGGCGTTGCTCTCCCAGCTGCTCACGGTCGCGGTGCTGTGCGCGATGGCACGCATCGCCGAGCAGATGGACGTCCCGGGCGACCCCGCCCTCGTCGGAGCCCTCGCCGGCGCCGCCCTCGGTGTGCTCAGCGTGGCTGTGACGTGGCTGCCACCGTTGGTGCTCGGCGACGCGGCGCACCACGCCCTGAACACGCTGCTCCTCATCGGAGGTCTGGTGCTGGCGTGGCAGCTGCTGCAACGTCACCGTGCCTCGTGGTGGGTGCGCCGTCGGCTCGCCCTGGCCGCGATCGCCGTCACCGGAGCGCAGTACGCCGACAACATCGCGGGTCTGGATGCCGTCATCTCCGGTCTGGCGGGCGGCGCACTGGCCGTGGGCGCCCTCCTCATCTGCGCGACCGCCTTCGCTCTCTTCCGCACCGCCTTGCAGGAGTACCAGGCACAGATGCGCGAGCTGCGCTCGGCCCTGGTCGAGACCCGCGCGGACGTCCACGAGCAGCGGGAGCTCCTGCACGAGCTGGGCTCCACCCTTGCGGGAATCGCCTCCGCCTCCGAGATCATCCGCAAGGGCGCGGCAGTCCCGGCTCCGCGGCGTCGCCGTTTGGAGCGGATGCTCGAGGCAGAGGTCGCCCGGCTCGTTCGCCTGATGAGTGACCGCGCTGCCTCGTCGGAGCCCGCGGAAGTCGACCTCGACGACGTGCTCGGCACGATCGTGCTCAGCCACCAGACCCGCGGCAGAGACGTTCGGTGGAGCCCCAGTGGTCTGCTGGTCGACGGCCGCGCCGACGACCTGGCAGAGGTCTTCAACATCCTGCTGGAGAACGCCGCGCGACACGCCTGGGGCGCGCCGATCGTGGTGAGCGTCAGGAAGTGCGGTGGCATGGTGGAGATCGAGTGCGCCGACTTCGGTCCGGGTGTGCCGGTGGGCCTGCGTGCACAGTTGTTCGACAGCGGCGTACGCGGCCCTGACTCACCCGGGCAGGGGCTCGGTCTGTCCATCGCCCAACGGCTCATGGCAGACCTCGGCGGCAGCCTCGAGCTCCGGGACACCGCTGTGGGTGCCACCTTCGTCGCCACCCTGCCCGCGCAGCTCCTGGACGAGAGGACGGCCCATGTCGTCAGCCACGCCTCGTAGCGACCTGCGGCTCGTGATCCTCGAGGATCACGTCCTTTTCGCGGAGTCTCTCGAACTCGCCCTCACGATCGAGGGCTACGACGTACGTCGGGTCCCCGTACCGACCGAGGAGCGGTCACCTCAGGTCCTGCTGACGATGGTGACCCGGCTTCGTCCCAGGGTCGTCCTGCTCGACCTCGACCTGGGTCAGTTTGGCGAGGGCGAACGCCTGATCGCCCCCCTGGCCCGCGCAGGTATCAACGTCGTGGTCGTCACGGCCTCCCTCGACCGCGCCCGCTGGGGCGAGGCGGTGCGCTGCGGTGCCCGCAAGGTCCTGTCCAAGTCGGGTCCTCTCAACGACATTCTGGCCGTGGTCAGGCGCATCAACCAGGGTCTCCGGGTGATGGCCAGCGACGAGCGGGAGGAACTGCTGCAGGTCTGGGGCAAGGAGCGCGCGCACCTGGTCGACGCGCGCACCAAGCTCGAGCTGCTGACCGTCCGAGAGCGTCAGGTGCTGGCCCATCTGATGAAGGGGCACACCGTCCGTGAGATCGCTTCCGAGGGCGTGGTCTCCGAGGCCACGGTCCGCACACAGGTGAAGTCGATCCTCGCCAAGCTCGAGGTGACGTCGCAGCTGGCGGCGGTGGGAATGGCCCACCGCGTCGACTGGCGTCCGCCGCAGCGCGTCTGACCCTGACCCGCCGAACATGCCCGATATGCGGCATGAACTGGCTGTTCTGGGTCCCTACGTTGACGACAGCGCTCCTCGAAGGGACTCAGATGACGACCCAGCAGACGCTGCCCGGTGCAGCCGTCGTCTCCATCGACACCACCCACCTCCGCGCGCGCTCCCGTGAGCGGATCCCGGCGCGGGTGTCAGCGACGGGGATCGTCCTCGACGCCCTCGCCGCGGCACTGCCGCTGATCTTCCTGCAGCAGTGGATCGAACCCGGGGCCGCGATTCTCCCGCTGGCCCTGGCCCTGGCCGTCGCCTGGCCGGTGCTGCTCCTCGCCTGTGGGGGCTACGCGTCGACCCCAGGCACGAGGTCGCAGGCCCGGGCGCGAGCGGTCTTCCGTGCCTCCGGCGGTCTCATGGCGGCTCTCGTGTCATTCGTGGCTATCGCACCGGCAGCCTTGGGCGACGTCTCCACGACCGCGCGGTCCGTGCTGGTGCTCACCGTACTGGTCCCGGTGGCGACCCTGGCGATGCGCCGGGTGGCCGGGTTCGCAGCCCGCCCGAGCCGAGTCGTGGTAGCCGGCGATGAGCGGAACGTCGAGCACGTGCTCCACGACCTCCGGCGCGCGGCCGAGGCCGGCCTGACCACCTTCGAACCGGTCGCGATCTGCGTCCAGGACGACGCTCGTGCGGCGGAGCCGGACCCTACGACCCTTGCCGCGTGGCCAGGACTGGACCGCGTGGCGGAAGTTGCCTACGCCAACCAGGCCGACGCGGTCATCGTGGTGCCCGGTCCCGAGCTCGACCACGAGGATCTGCGCCAGTTGCGTAGCCGCCTGCGCCTCTCCGGCACCGAACTGCTGGTGTCCACCGGGCTGCGGGACGTGGGTGACGGCTCACTCGAGCTGGCGAGTGTCGGTGGCACCCGGCTGCTGCACGTGCGTCCCACGCCGGTCTCGGGTCCCGCTCGAATCATGAAGGACGTCGTCGACCGCGTCGCCGGCGCGCTCCTGCTGCTCGCCCTCTCGCCGTTGCTCGCGGTGCTGGTGGTTCTCATCCGCATGGACTCAACCGGCGCGGCGGTGTTCCGCCAGACCCGCGTGGGCCAGGACGGTCGGCCCTTCACCCTGCTGAAGCTCCGCACCATGCACATCGGTGCGCACGGCGACGTGGCGGGCCTCGCCGCCGACAACGAGTGCGACCCGGACGGTCTGCTCTTCAAGATCCGGCGCGACCCCCGCATCACGGCGGTCGGCGCGGTGCTGCGGAAGTACTCTCTCGACGAGCTGCCCCAGCTCGTCAATGTCGTCCGGGGTGAGATGTCGTTGATCGGCCCCCGACCCGCGCTGCCCTCAGAGGTCCACGCCTATTCAGCCGACCTGCGCCGCCGCCTCGAGGTGCGGCCAGGCATGACCGGGCTGTGGCAGGTGTCCGGCAGGTCCGATCTCTCCTGGGACGAGACCGTCCGACTCGACCTGGGCTACGTGGACAACTGGTCGTGGCAGATGGACCTGACGATCGCGGTCAGGACGCTGGGCGCGGTCCTCGGACACCGCGGCGCCTACTGAGGCAGCCGGAGTCAATCCGTCCCGTGCGCGCGGAGGAACGCGAGGATCGGCTCAGCCAGTTCGGGTCGGCACACGATCAGGTCCGGGAGGTAGACGTCGTCCTGGTTGTATCGCAACGGAGATCCGTCGACCCGCGACGTGAAGAGGCCTGCCGCTCTGGCCACCGCGACGGGGGCGGCGGAGTCCCACTCGTACTGTCCCCCGGCGTGCACATAGGCGTCCGTGACATCGCGGGCGACCGAGATCACCTTGCAGCCGGCCGAACCCATGGCCACCAGTTCGGCGTCCAGCTCACCGGCCAGGCCGGGCACGAACTGCGGCGGACGGCTACGGGAGACAGCGATCCGGGGCCGGTCGGCCGTGCGCGGCGGGACCACGAGTGGCTCGCCCGTCCCGAACGTGCGGCCCAGCGCGGGCTGGGCGACCGCCGCCGCGGTGAGCTCGCCCTCAGCCGCAGCGCCGCGCTCCCACAGCGCGACATGCACCGCCCAGTCGTCGCGCGGCGGCTCGGAGAACTCCCGCGTGCCATCGAGCGGGTCGATGATCCAGACCCGGTCCGCCTCGAGGCGCCGGCGGTCGTCCCTCCCCTCCTCTGACAGCACGATGTCGGCTGGGCGGTGCTCGGCGAGAAGCGCCATCAGCAGCTCGTGGGCCGCTCGGTCCCCCGCATCCTTGAGGTCGGCGCCGGTCAGGCCCTCCTGACGCACCTCGAGCAGCCGACGGCCGGCTTCCGTGGCCAGCCACGCGGCCAGCGCATGGTCGTCAGAGGCGTCGGGGGGCGGCGGGATCGTCTGCGACGTCATTTGCGGAACCCTAAGGCCTGCGTGACAAGCACTCAGCTGTTGAACTGCTGCTGGGCGCGCTCGAGCCCCTCGAGGACCAGCGACTCGACGGCGTCCGCGGCCCGGTCGACCTCGAGCGGCAGCAGCTTGCGCTCGACCGAGGAGTAGTTCGAGAGCACGAAGTCGGCCGGGTCCTGTCGGCCCGGAGGGCGCCCGATGCCGACCCGGACGCGGTGGAAGTCGCCGGTGCCGAGTGAGGACCGCATCGAGCGCAGGCCGTTGTGGCCGTTGTCCCCGCCGCCGAGCTTGAGCCGCATCGTCTCGAACGGGATGTCGAGCTCGTCGTGGATCGCGACGATCCGCTCGGGTGGGACATCGAAGAAGCCGGCCAGTTGCTTGACCGGCCCACCGACCTCGTTCATGTAGGTACGTGGCCGGACGAGCACCAGGCGTGGACCCTCGGCGCCCGGCGCACCCAGCCGACCCTCGAGCACCTCCGCGCGAGCTGACTTGTGCGTGCGGAGGGGAGAACCCTGGCGTCCGACGAGCTCGTCGACCACCAGGTAGCCGACGTTGTGCCGGTGGCCGGAATAAGCCGGTCCTGGGTTGCCCAGGCCGACGACCAACCAGGCCGCACTCACTCCCCGGAGGAGTCGCCCTCGGCCGCGGCCTCGGGAGCGTCGCCACCTTCGGCGGCCTCGCCCGCGGCGCCGCCCTCGGACTCGACACGCTCGATGCCGGCCTCGGACTCGGCCTCCCCGAGCTCGGCCTCGAGCGCCTCGGCGCTGACCTGCTCGGTGATGTTGACGATGAGGGTCTCCGCGTCGAGGAGGAGCGTCGAGCCCTGCGGGATATCGAGGTCGGAGGCAAGGATCTGGGTGCCGGCCGCCAGGCCCTCGACCGAGACCTCGATGAACTCGGGGATGTGCGTCGCCTCGGCCTCGACCTGGACCGTCGAGTTCTCGGTGACGACCAGGGTCTCCCTGGCGGCCTCGCCGGTCACGTGGATCGGGATGTCCACGGTGACCTTCTCGCCACGGCGGACCGCCACGAAGTCGATGTGCTCGATCGCCCGACGGATCGGGTCCACCTGCACGGCCTTGGTCAGCGCGAGCTGGCTGGTGCCGTTGATGTCGAGGTCGAGCAGGGCGTTCGCACCACCGTGCTTGAGCGCCATCATCGTGTCGTGACCGGGAAGGGTCACGTGGACGGGGTCGTTGCCGTGACCGTAGAGGACGGCGGGAATCTTGTCCGCCCGGCGGATCCGGCGGGCAGCGCCCTTGCCGAACTCGGTACGGGTCTCAGCGGTGATCTTCTCGGTGGCCATGCTGGTGCAACTCCTGAGGAAGTGTGGGTCCTACGACGGGGCTCGACGTCACGACGGAGCGCCCCGGAGGGCCCGCCCTGTCGATCACGGAGAGCCGATCCTGCTGGTCTCCCTCGCCGAGGCAACCTGAGGACCTTACCGCCCTCGGCACCGAGTCCCCAATCCGCCCGTAGCCTTCAGCGGTGCACCGACGACTGGCCACCCTCCTCTGCGGCCTCCTGGCCATGGCGGCGCTGGCCTCACCGACGGCTGAGGCGGCGCGGGTGCTGAAGGTGGGACCGGGTGAGAGGTTCGCAACGCCGTGCGCGGCGTTCGCGGTCGCCCGCGACGGCGACCGGGTCACCATCGACGCGGCCGGCAACACCGACTACCGCGGCGACGTCTGCGCGATCACCGCCGACGGGTTGCGCATCACCGGCGTCAACGGCCGTCCGCACGTCCGGGCTGCGGGTGAGGATGCCGAGGGCAAGGCGATCTGGGTGGTGCAGGGCGACCGGACCACGATCCGCAACGTGGAGCTCTCGGGCGCGAGGGTGCCCGACCAGAACGGCGCCGCGATCCGGCAGGAGGGCGCTGGGCTCACGCTCAAGCGGGTGTGGTTCCACCACAACGAGATGGGCCTGCTGGCAGGGGACAACCCGGCGAGCGACATCCGGATCGTGAGCAGCAGGTTCTCCGACAATGGATTCGGCGACGGCTACTCGCACAACGTCTACGTCAACCACGTCAGGTCGCTGTCGATGTCCTACAGCTGGTCCTCGAGGTCCCACGTCGGCCACCTGGTGAAGTCGCGCGCGGCGACCACGCGGCTCCTCTACAACCGGTTCAGCAGCGACGGCGGCACCAGCAGCTACGAGGTCGACCTGCCCAACGGCGGCATCGGCATCCTGGTCGGCAACGCGATCACCCAGGGACCGCAGACCGAGAACGGCAACCTGATCGCGTTCGGCGAGGAGGGCGACGTGATCCCGGGATCGGCCCTGTACGTCGTCGGCAACACCCTGGTCGACGACAGCGCCGGCGCGGGGACGGCGGTCTTCCTCGGTGGCGAGGTCAGCGGACGGGTCGAGGTCCGCAACAACGTGATCGTCGACTTCGCGACGCTGACCGCGGGGGCGCCGGCAGAAGCGACGGCCAACTGCCTGACCACGAAGCCGCACTTCCGCGACCGAGATCGTCTCGACTACTGGCTGCGCCCGAGCTCACCGTGCCGGGACGTCGCCACCACCGACCCGGGCTCGGGCCAGGGCTTCGCCCTGACCCCTCGCCAGCACTACGTCCATCGGATGCGCGAGGGACGCCGCACCGATGGCGGTGAGATCGTCGGTGCGTTCGGGAGGCCGCGGCGGCCCTGACCTGCTCAGGCGTGCCCGTCGAACATCGAGGTGACCGACCCGTCCTCGAACACCTCGCGGATGGCCCGCGCCACGAGGGGCGCGATCGAGAGCTGGGTGAGCTTGTCGAACTGGCGGTCCGGGGTCAGCGGCAAGGTGTCGGTGACGATCACCTCCTGGGCCGGGCAGTTCTTGAGCCGGTCCACCGCCGGCTCCGAGAGGATCGCGTGGGTGGCGACGACGATGACGCCGGCGGCGCCGTCGTTCATCAGCGCCTCCGTCGCCTTCTCGATGGTGCCGGCGGTGTCGATCATGTCGTCGACCAGCACGCAGAGCCGACCCGTGACGTCACCGACGACCCGGTTGGCCGACACCTCGTTGGGCCGGTCGGTACGACGGGTCTTGTGGATGAACGCCAGCGGAGCCCCGCCGAGCCGGGCCGACCAGCGCTCGGCGACCTTGATGCGGCCCGCGTCCGGCGAGACCACCGCGAGCGGCTGGCGGCGGTACTTCTCCCACACGTAGTCGGCGAGGATCGGTAGCGCCATCAGGTGGTCGACCGGGCCGTCGAAGAAGCCCTGCACCTGGTCGGCGTGCAGGTCGACGGTGATCAGGCGGTTGGCACCGGCGGTCTTGAACAGGTCGGCCATGAGGCGCGCGGTGATCGGCTCACGGCCGCGGTGCTTCTTGTCCTGGCGGGCGTAGCCATAGAACGGCATGACCACGGTGATCCGCTTGGCCGAGGCGCGCTTGAGCGCGTCGACCATGATCAGGTGCTCCATGATCCACTCGTTGATTGGCGCGGTGTGGCTCTGGATGACGAACGCATCGCAGCCGCGCACCGACTCCTCGTAGCGCACGTAGATCTCGGAGTTGGCGAACTCGTAGGCGGAGGTCGGCACGAGCGGGGTGCCGAGCAGCACAGCCACCTCGTCGGCGAGCGCGGGGTGCGCCCGTCCGCTGAAGACCATGAGGTTCTTCTCGGTGGCCTTCTTCATACCCGTCACGATGTGGCACTCCTGGAGAGTTGCTGCCAGTGGGAGGTCAGTCCGATTCTTCCACGCCTTCGCGAGCCGCCTCCGCCGCGTCCGCCTGCGCGGTGCCGGCCCTGCGCCGGCGGACCCAGCCCTCGAGGTTGCGCTGCGGTCCGCTGCTGACCGCGAGCGCCCCCGCCGGTACGTCGCGACGCACGACGGTGCCGCCGGCCGTACCCGCTCCGTCGCCGATCTCGACCGGAGCCACGAAGGTGTTGTGGGAGCCGGTCCGGGCCTGCTTGCCCACCTTGGTGCGGTGCTTGGCGACGCCGTCGTAGTTGGCAAAGATCGTGCCCGCCCCGATGTTGGCGCCCTCGCCGATCTCGGCGTCGCCGACGTAGGAGAGGTGCGGGACCTTGGCGCCGGCGGCGATCTGCGCGTTCTTGGTCTCGACGAAGGTCCCGATCTTGCCCGCGGCGCCGAGCTGGGTGCCGGGCCGCAGGTAGGCGAACGGGCCGACGGTGGCCGCGGCGCCGATGACCGCGAGCTCGCCGTGGGTGCGCACGACCCTCGCCCCGCGGCCGACCTCACAGTCCTTGAGCGTGGAGTCCGGGCCGATCACGGCGTCCTCCGCGACGACCGTCGCGCCGAGCAGCTGCACGCCGGGCAGGATCGTGACGTCCTCGGCCAGCACGACATCGGCGTCGATCCACGTGGTCGCCGGGTCCATGACCGTCACTCCGTCCTGCATCCAGCGGGTGACGAGCCTGCGGTTCATCTCGGCACCCAGCGCGGCGAGCTGCGCGCGGTCGTTGGCGCCCTCGGTCTGCCAGACGTCGTCGATCGGGTGGGCGCCGACGTGCAGCCCGGCCTCGCGGGCCAGCCGCACGGTGTCGGTGAGGTAGTACTCACCCTTGGCGTTGTCGTTGCCGATCCGCGGCAGCGCGTCCAAGAGGAACTCCGCGTCGAAGGCCAGGATCCCCGAGTTGATCTCCGGGATCTCCCGCTGCTCCTCGGTCGCGTCCTTCTCCTCCACGATCGCCTCGACGTCGCCGTCGGTGTTGCGGACCACGCGGCCGTAGCCGAAGGGCTTGTCGACCAGGCCGGACAGGATGCTGACCGCACGCTGCGCGGCCTCGTGCTCGGCGGTGAACCTGACCAGCGACCGACCCTCGAGCAGTGGGGTGTCGGCGTAGGCCACCAGCACGGTGCCCCGCAGCTGCTGCCCGCTCTCGCGGATCGCGTCCATCGCGATCCGCACCGCGTGCCCGGTGCCGTGCTGCTCGTCCTGCACCGCGAGCATGACCTCGGGCACGAGCTCCTGGACGTGCGCGCCGACCTGGTCACGCTGGTGTCCGACGACGGTGACGATCCGGAGCGGTGAGGTCTCCTGCACGGCGGCGAGGACGTGGCCGATCATCGAGCGGCCGGCGAGGGGGTGCAGGACCTTCATGGTCTTGCTCTTCATCCGGGTTCCGCCGCCGGCGGCCAGGACCACGACTGTCAGCTCACCGGGCACCCGACGCACTCTACGACCGGTCGGGGACTCGTCGTCAGCCCGCGAGATCTAGGCCGGGCGCAGGACCGTGACGGCGAAGTCGGCTGAGTCGTGCCAGGCCCGCAGGTCCCAGGTGGCGAAGCGGTGCTCGACGCGCAGGCCCGCCTCCCCGACGGCCACGTCGAAGGCAGCCAGCGAGAGCTCCCGGTCGATGTGGAAGCCCGTGACCACGAACCCATCGGGCCGGACCTGGGCCACCACCCGCCGCAGCACCTCCGCCTCGGTGCCCGGGGCGAGGAAGACCATCACGTTGCCGGCGAGCACCGCGCCGTCGAACGGCTCCTCGTCCGCGAGGTCGAGCTGTGCGAGGTCGCCGACCAGCCAGCGTGGACCGGGGTGGTCGACCCGGGCCGCCTCGACCAGGACCGGGTCCGCGTCGACACCGACGACGGTGTGGCCGCGCTCGTGCAGCACGGCGCCGACCCTGCCCGGGCCACATCCGGCGTCGAGCACGCGGGCGTGCGGGGGCAGCATCGCGTCGACCAGCCGCGCCTCCCCGGCAAGGTCCTGGCCCTCGGCGGCCAGCCTCCGGAACCGCTCGACGTACCACTGGGAGTGACCCGCCTTGGTGTCGCTCTGCCACCGGGTCGGTCGCTGGGTCATACCGATCGACCGGCGAAGGCGGCGATCCTTTGGTAGGCGTCGGCGCCGTCGGGAGCCGCCTGCTCGGGGCCGAAGGCGTCGCCGCGCATGTCGTCGGTCATGGACGACGTCATGAAGGCGAGACCCGTCTCAGCGACCTCCTGGTCGAGGCTGGCCGTGTCCGCGCCCAGTGCTGCCGCCAGGTCGTACCCATGGACCGCCAGCTCGGCGGCGGCCATGCCCTCGGGGAAGGCGCTGTCGGGCGCAGCGAGCGCCTCCACCAACGCGCTGGCCTGATCCTGGAGGGCCGACACCGGGTCGTCGTGGTGTGGCGACGCGCTCCAGTCGGGCCGCCCGCCCTGCGCCATCGTGACCATGCCGCTCGTGCTGTTGACGAGGTGGTCGCTCAGGTCGGCGACCGTCCACTCCGAGCAGGGCGTCGCCCGACCCACGTCGTCGGGCGAGACGGCACGGAGCAGGTCGACGCACTGGTCGAGCCCCCTGGCGACGATCGAGGTGGTCATGCCTCATTGGTACACGCCGACGCCGACTGCCGCACGCCCCGACTCCGGTCGCTGCTACTTCTTGGCCAGAGACTTGAGGATCGCGCCGATGACGAACGGCGCCGCGACCCGGATGGCGATCTTGGCGGCGTCCTTCTTGTTGATCGCCCACCGCGGCCCGACGTGACGCTCCAGGGGAGGTCCATAGGGAACCTGGGGCGCGTTCTGCTCGCTCACGCTCCCCGGGTAGGAGTCGAACCTACGTCGCTAGTCCTGATTCAAAGTCAGGCGGGCCCTACCGGCAGACCAACCGGGGAATGGTGGGACAAACCTTAGGCCCGTGGCGGCGGTCCGGTCGGTCTGCGTAGGGTCACGTCGTGGACCTGCCCGTCATGCCACCCGTCCGCCCGATGCTCGCCAAGTCGGTCAAGGGCATCCCGGACCCGGCCAAGTTCGAGGGCCTGATCTTCGAGCCGAAGTGGGACGGGTTCCGCTGCCTCGTGTTTCGCGACGGCGACGAGGTCGAGCTGACCAGCCGCAACACCAAGCCGCTGACCCGCTACTTCCCCGAGCTCGTCGCCGCGATCCTGGAGCAGCTCCCCGAGCGCTGCGTGCTCGACGGCGAGGTGTTCGTCGCCGTCGGCGACCGGCTCGAGTTCGAGGTGCTCCAGGAGCGGATCCACCCAGCCAAGAGCCGTGTCGACATGCTGGCGGAGAAGACGCCCGCCGGGTTCGTCGCCTTCGACCTGCTCGCCCTGGGCGACGAGTCGTACGTCGACCGGCCCCTGGCCGACCGCCGGGCCGCGCTCGAGCGGGCGCTGGCGCACCTGGATGGCAGCGGGCCCTGCTACCTGACCCGCACGACCACCGACCCCGCGGAGGCCGAGCGCTGGTTCGAGCAGTTCGAGGGTGCCGGGCTCGACGGCGTGATGGCCAAGCCGGTCGGTGCGCAGTACACGGAGAACGGCCGCGTGATGATGAAGATCAAGCACGCCCGGACCGCCGACGTCGTGGTCGCCGGCTACCGCGAGCACAAGAACAGCACCCCGGAACGGCCCCTGCTCGGCAGTCTCCTGCTGGGCCTGTACGCCGATGGGGAGCTCCAGCACGTCGGCGTGGCCGCGTCCTTCACCGAGGTCCGCCGTGCCGAGCTGATCGAGGAGCTCCAGTCGCTCGTCGTCCCGATCGCGGACCACCCGTGGGGACGGTGGCAGGAGTTCCTGACCGCCAACCCCGACCGCGTCCCCGGCACGCAGAGCCGCTGGAGCCAGGGCAAGGACCTCTCGTTCGTGCCACTGCGGCCCGAGCGGGTGCTGGAGGTCGGTTACGAGCACATGGAGGGCCGCCGGTTCCGGCACACGGCCCAGTTCAAGCGCTGGCGCGCCGACCGCGACCCCCCGTCCTGCGGCTACGAGCAGCTCGAGGAGCCGGTGAACTACGACCTCGCAGAGGTCCTCAGCGGCTAGCCATAGGCCCGCAAGTGGCTAGAGTTCGAGCGTGACCGAGTCCACGCCCTACGCCGTCGTCCTGCTGGTCGAGGAGAACCTCACTGCCGAGGACGCGAGCCGCATCCATTCCCTGCACGAGGGCCTCGAGGAACCCGTGAGCCTACCACGTCCTGATGCCCCTGGTCGACGGTCGCGCGCGCCTCCAGGCTGCGCTCAGCGGCCTGGGCGGCATGGGCGACCCCTTCGTGGCTCCCTCCGCGATCAGCGACCCGATGGCGGAGGTCATCTCGGCCGAGGTCATCGAGGAGGCGAAGCACCACAGCCACGACGAGATCGGCAACGCCGTCTCGGTGCTGCAGTCCAACGGCGCGTCGGCGGTCGGCGAGCTGGTGTCGGGCGACCCCGTCGACGCGCTCGTGGCCAAGGTGGCCGAGGTGGACGGGCGGGAGGCGATCATCCTGACCGAGGAGCACTTCGTCGCCGAACTCCTCCGGCTCGACTGGACCTCGCGCGCCCGCCGCCACATCGACGTCCCGGTCCTGCACCTGATGGAGCAGGAGACCTTCAATGAGCAGGCCGGCGGCGGCGAGGGCGTCTCGGGCTTGTGAGGTCGTCCGCGTGAGGTTCGCCTCCCGGCGCCGCCAGGAGGAGCCACTGGCCTCGTACGCCGGCATCCTCGACGGCCGGCACCTCTGGCTGTACCTCGAGGGCGACGGGATGGCCGAGCTGAGGGACTCGGCTGGCACCACCTACGCCCTGACCGGCCCCGTCACCGATCTGCTCGCACTGCTGCCCGCCGTCGACGCGACGTACGACGTCGTGCTGGCCGGGGCGCCCGTCCGCGGCGGGGCGCGGCCGGCCGCCGACCCGACCCGGGTGCCGGTGTCTTCGGACGGACTGACGCAGCTGGGCCTGGAGCTCACCGAGGCGGGCCATCTGCTGATCAGCCGGCGCGGCGTCCCGGCGACCGCCCTGCTCGAGGCCATCGAGCTGCGAGACGCTGACGTGCACCTGACGATCCGCCCGGTGGGCGAGCTGCTGGCCGGGACCCACCTCGTGCTCCTCGACGCCGACGACCAGGTCCTCGACCAGCTGCCGATCACCGCTCACGACGGGCATGTGGAGGCGCTCGTCGGTATCGCCGACCTACCCGCCGGCTACTTCGGGATCGTCCGCCTCGCGCTGGGCGCCGACACCACGTGGGCTCGGATCCGACGGCGCAGCAGCGACCTCGCCGACCCGCACCAGGCGGTGCTGCTGCCGGAGCTGCACGACCACACCTCCGGCGGGGCCGAGGAGGACCTCCCGCGGGCCAGGTTCCGCTGGAACCCCGACTCCCACCTGGTCCTGCGGGTGCTCGACCCCGCCCAGCACCAGGACGGTCCCGGCGCGACGGTCACGCCGATGGCGAGCCGACTGTGAGGATCACCTACCTCGTCCTGTCGGCCTACGAGATGGGCGGCACCGAGCGCTCGACGATCACCCAGGCCAATGCCCTGGTCGGCGAGCACGACGTCACGATCATCAGCGTGCTCCGCGCGGCGGAGCAGCCGCACTACGCGATCGACGGGCGCGTGAACCTCGCGGCTCTGGTCGACGTCCGACCGGGCGCGGACAAGGACCCGCTGCTCGACGCAGAGTCGGTGCTCGTGCCGCGCCGCTGGGACGGACAGTTCTCCGCGCGCACCGACATCGCCCTGGAGAACGCGTTGCGCGACCTGCGCACCGAGGTCGTGGTGACCGTCACGCCGGCACTGCTGGCGAGCGCGGTCCAGCTGCTGCCCGACGACGTGGTCGTCGTCCACCAGGAGCACCGGTCGTCCTCGCAGCGGACCAGCGGGATGGAGCCGCTCCTGGCCTTCGCTCCGCGAGCCGACACGGTCGCGCTGCTGACACCGTCCATGGAGACGTGGCTGCGTCGAGAGCTCGGACCCGTGGCTCCGGTCACCGTGGTCGTCCCCAACGCCCTCCCGCAGGGCGTGGCACCCCGCTCGCTGCTGGACAGCAGGACCATCGTGACCGCCGGCCGGCTGGCGATGGAGAAGCAGTTCACCAAGCTGGTCGCCGCGTTCGCCGAGGTCTCCGACCAGCTGCCCGACTGGCGGCTACGGATCCTCGGGGCCGGGCCGCAGCGCACGCCCCTCATCCGTGAGACCCGCAAGCGCGGCCTGTTCGACCGGGTCGAGCTGCCGGGCTCGGTGAGCGACATGCGAGGCGAGTGGGCCAAGGCCAGCATCTGCGCCCTCAGCTCCCGCTCCGAGGGACTACCCCTGGTGCTCCAGGAGGCCATGGCGGCCGGCGTCCCCTGCGTGAGCTTCGACTGCGCCTCGGGTCCGCGCGAGATCATCCGGCACGAGGTCAACGGCCTGCTCGTCACGCCCGAGTCCATCGCCGGCCTGTCGGCCGCGCTGCTGCGGCTCGGCTCCGACGACGGGCTCCGTGCCCGGCTCGGCGAGGGCGCCCTGACCACCTCCGCGCAGTACGACGCCGACCTGGTCGCGGCCCGCTGGGCCGAGGTCTTCGAGGATGCCCTGGCCCGGCGGGCCGGGCGATCCCGCTTCGCCGCGCTCTCCACGGTCCCGCCGCGAGGCGTCGTCGCGGATCCGGCCCTCGAACGGGCCCGGCAGACCCCGGCTCACGTCCGCCGGTTGTCGCTGCAGGTGCTGGTCGACTGCGCCAGGGCGACCGGTGACGAGTGGCTGGTCATCCCCCCGCACGAGCGCGAGTCAGCGGTGCTGGTCGTGCCCACCGATGTCCGCCACGCGTTCCTCGACCACCTCGCGAACCGTGACCTGCCGCCCTACCTCTCGCTGCGTGACCCCGGCAACGCCGGCTGGCACGAGCGGCGCGGCGCGGTGTCGGAGATGGCCGGCGAGCTGCAGCGCGGTCGCACCCCGGTCGTGGTGCTCGAGCCGTGGCCGCTGGGGCCGGACGGCCTGCCCCGGGTCGTGGGGCAGCGCTGCTCGGTCGAGGTGGAGTTCTGGGAGACCAACGTCGAGGGGCAGCTGGTCGCACCGCGCCTCAACCCCTACACCCAGCGGATCCCGCGGGGGATCGCCACCGTCGAGACCGACGTCGAGGGGGTCCGGGTCCGTACCCTCCCCCTGATGGCCGAGCCGACCGTCGACGAGTGCACGTTCCCCGTCGACGTCGTCTATACGTGGGTCGACGGCAACGACCCGGTGTGGAACCGCGCCCGCGAGCAGCGGCTCGCGGACCTCGCCGGCACCGCGGCCGCCGAGACCGCGCAGACCCGGGAGTCCAGCGGCCAGGCGCGCTTCGTCTCGCGCAACGAGCTCCGCTACTCGATGCGGAGCATCCACCTGTTTGCCCCGTGGGTGCGCCGCATCCACCTGGTCACCGCCGGCCAGGTGCCCGACTGGTTGGACGTCGACCACCCGTCAGTCAACCTGGTCGACCACGGCGTGATCCTCCCCGAGGACGCGCTGCCGACGTTCAACTCGCACGCGATCGAGACCTCGCTGCACCGGATCCCGGACCTGGCCGAGCACTTCGTCTACTTCAACGACGACTTCTTCCTGGGCCGACCGATCCGCCCGGAGGCGCTCTTCAGCCCGGCAGGTCTGCCCGCGACCTTCTTGGCGCCGACGACGATCGGGCTGAACGACCTGCCCGACTCGCCGCCGTACCTCAAGGCGGCCTGGAACAACCGCCGCCTGCTGCACGACGCGTTCCAGCGGGTGCTGACCCACAACCTGTCGCATGTGCCCTACCCGCACCGCAGGTCGGTCCTCGAGCACCTCACCGAGCGCTTCCCGGATGCGCTCTCCGCGACGTCGCGCTCGCCGTTCCGCTCCGACACCGACGTCTCGACGCTCAGCTCGCTGGCCCAGCACTACGGGCTGATGACCGGTCGGTCCTACGTCGGCGAGGCCTCTCGGGCCTACGTCAACCTCTCCAACAGCGACCTCGACTGGCGGCTACGCAAGACGCTGCGCCGCGGCCAGGACTTCATCTGCCTCGCCGACCACCACGACCACGCGCTCAACCCCGTGCGGCTCAACCAGACCCTGCGCGACTTCATGGAGGCGTACTTCCCGGTCCGCGCACCCTGGGAGCTCGAGAGCGACTGACCCCTTCACCGGCGTTGTCGCAGGTCAGAGGGGGGTGAGGTGGCCCAGATGGGCTCTGGACAACGTTTGGTGCAGCGTGTTCTCATCGTCGCGACGGGATCAGTAGAAACCGTCGGAACGCCCATACGGGGGTCCGGGGGGACATCTCGTAGGTCGACTCGTCGGGGGACGCAGTCGAACTGGCGTTTCGTACGGGGCTCCCGCCCGAGGCGTCAGTGGGGATGCGCCGGGCGGGGCCTCGTCGGCCTACTGCTCGATGCGGTTGCCGTCTTGGTCCCAGTGGGACTCGACCTTCTTGCTCGGCTGCACCCGCGGAGGCTCGCCCGGCATCTTGGGGTAGTCGGGGGGGAAGTTCATCTCCCCGCCAGGCAGCTCCTCCCACAGCCTGAGCAGCGGCTCGAGGGAGTACTCCGCGTCGTCGAGGCCCGCCCACGGGTCACCATCGGTGACGCGCTCCGGCACGGTGAACAGGTTGTAGTCGCGCGGGTCCTTCACCTCGGCGAGCTCCGCCCATGTCATCGGCGTCGAGACCGGCGCGCCCGGCTTCGGCCGCAACGAGTACGCCGAGGCGATGGTGCGGTCCCGGTTGTTCTGGTTGAAGTCGACAAAGATGCGCTCGCCGCGCTCCTCCTTCCACCAATCCATCGTCACGCCGTCGTCGCGGCGGGCCAGCTCGCGACCGAACCCGATCGCCGCGTGCCGAAGGTCGGTGAACTCCCAGTCCGACCTGATCCGGACATAGATGTGGATCCCCCGGTTGCCGGAGGTCTTGGGGAAGCCGACCAGACCCAGGTCCTCAAGAAGCTCCTTGGCCACACCGGCCACGCGCTGGGCATCGGAGAAGTCGGTGCCGGGCTGCGGGTCCAGGTCGATGCGCAGTTCGTCGGGCCGATCGACGTCCGCGCGCCGGACCGGCCACGGGTGGAAGGTCAGCGTGCCCATCTGGGCGCACCAGACCGGGACCGCGATCTCGGTCGGGCAGATCTCCTGGGCCGTCCGTCCCGACGGGAACGTGATCTCGACGGACTGGAGGTAGTCAGGAGCTCCCTTGGGCACCCGCTTCTGGTAGAACGCATCGGCGTCCCTGTCCGCCCGACCGGTCGCGAGCTGCATGCCCTCACGCACACCGGAGGGCCAGCGCTCCAGGGCGGTCGGCCGGTCCCGCAGCGCCCGCATCAGCCCGTCCTCGACGCTCGCGAAGTACTCCGCGACCATCAGCTTGGTGACCTCGGCAGTGCGGTCCGTGGCCTCATAGATCACCCGGTCCGGGCTCGACACGCGGACGCTTCGCTCCCCCGCCTGGACCTCGACCGCGGCTGCCTTGGGCATGCCCCGACCCTAGCCGCGCGCGGCTCCGCCACCCTTGCGGGCGATCGTAGGCTGGCGGCATGGCATACAACGTCGAGAAGAGCGACGCCGAGTGGCGTGCCGAGCTCTCCGCGCAGGAGTACCAGGTGTTGCGCAAGGCCGGCACCGAACGTGCGTTCACCGGTGAGTACACCGACACCGAGACCAAGGGCGTCTACAGGTGCAAGGCCTGCCAGGCCACGCTCTTCGAGTCGGACACCAAGTTCCACTCGGGCTGCGGCTGGCCGTCCTTCTACCAGCCCCTGAGCCGATCAGACGGGGCCGACACGATCGAGTACATCGACGACTCGACGATGGGGATGAAGCGCACCGAGGTCCGCTGCGCCAACTGCGGCTCCCACCTCGGGCACGTCTTCCCCGACGGCTACGGCACCCCGACCGGCGACCGCTACTGCATCAACTCGGTCAGCCTGACCCTGGAGCCGGTGGAGCCCACCTCCTAGTGTTCCGGCCCGGTGCCGCGTGGCCCGTCACGGGGTGCCATGGTTCTCCGGTCGAAAGGGTGCCTGTGAAGAAGGTCCACGCCCTCGTGGCGACAGCTGTGGCCGTTGTCCTGGTCCTGAGCCTGGAGACGGCGACCGTTCAGGCCCAGACCCAGACCCAGACCAAGACCCAGACGTCCACCTCTGCCGCTGCGGCGTCCCACCCCCGGGAGCTGGGGACGGACCGGGGCAAGCGCTACCGGGTCAGGACCGGCGCCTACTTCAACAACCCGCGTGCCGACTGGGGCCAGCGGCTCCGGATCGAGCGCCAGGTGGTGCGGGCGATCAACCACACCCGCAAGGGTGAGGTGATCCGGATCGCTCTCTACTCCTTCGACCGGATCTCGGTGGCCCAGCGGCTGGTGGCCGCCCGCGACCGGGGCGTGTTCGTGCAGATCCTGCTCAACGACCACCAGGACACTCGGGCCATGAAGCTGCTGCGCAAGCGTCTCGGCACCAACACCAGCAAGCGGAGCTTCATCAAGAAGTGCCGCTCCGGCTGCCGCACCGACAACCAGGAGCGGCTGCTGCACACCAAGTTCTACACCTTCACCAAGACCGGCAAGTCCACGTTCGCCCTGTTCTTCGGCTCGGCCAACCTGACCATGAACGCCGCCCGCCACCAGTGGAACGACCTCTACCTCATGGATGGCAACGAAGCACTGTTCAACAACTTCGTGGCCCTCTTCAAGGACATGGCCAACGACTACCGCAGACAGCAGGAGCCGCCGCCGCCGTTCTGCGGCATACCTCTCAACGGCCTCGCGTGCGACAACGCGGTCGACTTCGGGACCACCGTGGTCTTCCCACGCCTCGTCGGACCGGGCAACGACCCGATCGTGCAGATCCTGGACCGGGTCCAGTGCATCACCACGACCCCCGAGGGCCAGCGGGTGCGCACCAAGCTCGCGGTCAACATGCACACCATCCGCGGCCGCCGGGGCGACTACCTGGCCGACGCCTTCCGCCGCAAGTTCGCCGAGGGGTGCGGGGCCCGGTTCAGCTTCGGGCTGGTCGGCTACCACACCAAGGGCCGCCTCGGAGCCAGGACTCCGCGAGGCCGGCTGCCCCTGCGTTCAACGGCCTTCGACTACCACCCGGGCAAGCAGGTGAAGAACCCCGACGACAAGCTCGACCTCACCCTGGACTACTACTCGCACACGAAGTACCTGGTCATCCAGGGCAACTACGCCGGTGACCCCAACGCCAACGTGGTCTTCACCGGTTCCTCCAACTGGGCCGCCAACGGGTCGGTGAACGACGACATCCTGGTCGGCATCCAAGGCGCCAGGGTCGTCCGCCAGTACCTCGCCCACTTCGACACGGTGTGGCAGCCCGGCAACTCGCGCAACGCCTACACCACGACCTACCTCGACTTCCGCGGCAAGGTCACCGAGCGGGTCGAGGTCGACCCGGCACTGGTCTACCGCCCGGCGGGTCGGTTCTGGGAGGACGACTGACGGACTCCGGCGCGGCCGGGCGACTCACTCCACGTCCACCAGCGCGCCGCTGACGACGACCACGCCGTCGCCGTAGGCCTGGTCCGCATAGTCCTGGTAGGTCCCGTCGTCGTAGGTGACGTCGAGGAACACCCGGCCGTCGTCATAGTGGGTCCCCAGGGCGCCCGGCAGCTCCATGAGGTTCTCGGCGATGGCTTGGAGCTCGTCGTCGGCGTGGTCGACCGACGGGGTGGGCAGCTCGACCGGCGTCGGAATCATGGGGTCGTACAGCGCTCCCGGAACCGTCTCGGACACGGTGAAGGCGTTGCCGTCCCACCCACCCGTCACGGCGTAGGTGCCCCAACGGACAGTGCCCTGCTCGTCGTCCATGTCCTGCCCGAACGCGTCCCAGCTCCAGTTGGTGATCGCCGGACCCCCGCACTGCGGCGGGTACGACTCGGCCACCGCTCCCAGACACAGCTCCACGCGGTCCTCGCCGGTGTCGGTGTCCATCACGGTGACCAGGTTGACGCTGCGGACCTCGCCGGGTGCGGCGGGGACGGCTGCCGGTGGCTGCGGGGCGTCGGGACCGGACCCACCGGGGTCGCTCGCGACGTCGTCCCCCTCCGAGCCGCAGGCGGCCACCGAGAGGGTCAACGCGAGCAGGAGGGCCGTCAAGGTGGGCGACGTGCGGAGCCTCATGGGGCTCCGACGCCGCGCGGGGTCACCAGGTTCCGCATCGAGTCAGGGCAGCCGGTCGACCAGGTCGGCGACGGTGGCCAGCGATCCGGTGTAGAACGGGACCTCCTCCCGCACATGGCGCCGAGCCCCCGACGCGCGCAGGTGCCGCATCAGGTCGACGATCCGATAGAGCTCGTCGGCCTCGAACGCCAGGATCCACTCGTAGTCACCGAGGGCGAAGCTGGCCACGGTGTTGGCGCGCACGTCCTGGTAGTCGCGCGCCATCTGCCCGTGCTCCTTGAGCAGCTGGCGTCGCTCCTCCTCCTCGAGGAGGTACCACTCGTAGGACCGCACGAACGGGTAGACGCAGACGTGCGCCTTGGCCTCCTCGTCGGCGAGGAACGCCGGCACGTGGCTGCGGTTGAACTCGGCCGGCCGGTGCAGGGCCAGCTGTGACCAGACGGGCGCCAGGCGACGCCCGAAGGCCGTCCGGCGGAAGCGGTGGTACGCCGACTGGAGCTCCTCCGAGGTGGCGGCGTGCCACCACACCATCACGTCGGCGTCTGCGCGCAGCCCGCTGACGTCGTAGACGCCGCGAACGACGACGTCGCCCTCGGCCAGCTCGGCGAACAGCTTCTCGAGCTCCGCGGCCTCGGCGCCCCGGTCGGCCTCCTCGCCGAGCACCTCGTCGAGCCGGAAGACCGACCACATCGTGTAGCGGATGGCGTCGTTGATCTCCCGGATCCGCGCGGCGTTGGACATCGGCTGGTCAGTCTCGTCAGGACGGTGGGTCACGGCCCCATTGTGCCAAGCAGGTCGCGGGCCGCTCGATGTGCCGAGGCGATCACGGCCGGCACGCCGACACCGTCGTACGCCGCGCCGCACCCGACCAGCCGGGGCACCTCGTCCATGGCGGCCCGGATCCGCGCCACCCGGTCGAGGTGCCCGACGGCGTACTGGGGCAGGGCACCGCCCCAGCGTTGGACGTGTGCGTCGACCGGCGGGGCGTCCAGCCCGACCGCGGCGCGCAGCTCGGCCAGCGACACCGCGACCAGCTCGTCGTCGTCGCGCTGGAGGAGCGTCTCCTCGCGGTGCCGACCCATCGACGTCCGCAGGTGGAGGAGTCCCTCACGCTCGCCGGCCGCACCGACCCACGCCCACTTGGCGAAGGAGAAGGTCGAGGCCTTGATCGAGCGTCCCTCGACGGGCGGCACCAGGAAGCCGGACGAGTCGGCCATCTCGTCGCGGGACACCGCCGAAGCCTCGAACGCAAGGCTCACCACGACCATCGACGCGGACTCGATCCCGGCCAGCTCGGCAGCGGCGACGGGGACCAGGTCGACAAGGAGCCGCGACGCGGGGGTGGCGGGCACCGCGAGGACCACCGCGTCCGCCTCGACCAGCTCGGGCGCCGAGGTCGGACCCACGACGAGCGCGAAGCCGTCCTCGGTCCGGGACAGCTGGCGGACCGCGGCGCCCGTGCGCACCTCGAGCCGTCCGGCCAAGGTCTGGGTCAGTCCGCCCATGCCGCCCGGCAGGCCCGCGAACACCGGGACGTCTGAGGCCGGCAGCGTCGCACCCAGCAGGGGACCCTGCTCGACGAGCCGGACCAGCTGCGGCACTGTCGCCCGCGCGGACAGCTCACGGGCGTGCCCGGCATAGACACCGCCCAACAGCGGCTCGACGAGCCGGTCGAGGACCTCGTCGCCGAGGCGGCTGGCGACGAGCTCACCCACAGACACGTCAGCGCCGACCGGGACGCCAGGTCGCTCGTGGGAGCGCCCTGGCCAGGCCGTCCTCCGACAGCACGCCGGAGGCACGCAGCTCCGCCAGGTCGAGCGGGACACCCATGAGCGAGCGAGGCAGCGGCCGCAGCGCTCCACGCGACCACACCCGCGGGTTCGCGACCGCGGGGTGCACCACGTCGAGGCCCAGCCCGCGGGCCAGGTCGACCCCCTCGGGACGCCGGTTGAGCATCGACTCCGCACCGACGTCGACCACGACGCCTCCGACCTCGCGCCGACAGAGCTTGCCGCCCACCTCGGGGCTGCCCTCGAGCACGAGCACGTCCTGCCCGTCACGGGCGAGCTCGTGGGCCGCCGTCAGCCCGGCCAGGCCTCCTCCGACCACGACGACCCTCACGTGCCCACCCTAGGGACGGCTCACGCCGCCGCGACCGGGTGCTGGTCGCGCGCGGGGCTCCTTCCTCTCTCGCGGGAACCGAGGCCTCGCTGGTCACGTCCGAGTCGCCATGACGACCGCGACTCACCGCCTCCCCTCAGTCCGCCGGAGCCTGGCCGCCGGTGCGGCACTCGCCCTTCTCATCTTGGCGGCCGCGTGCTCGACCGGCAGCGACGACAGCGCGTCGTCGGGCGCTGACGGCGCTGGCGGCGACTCGGGCAGCCTGGGCGAGCCCGCCACGGCGGCCGGCGGCAGCGCCCAGCGTGACGAGTCGTTGGCCTTCGAGACCGACCAGGGGGCGGCCGACCTGGCCGCCGACGTCGCCGAGGTCCCCGCCGAGGCGCCCGCCGACACCGCGGCGCAACAAGACACGAAGGTGATCTCCAACGGCAACGTGCAGCTGAGGTCCGACGACGTCGGCCAGTCTCTCTTCGACGTCCGCAAGGTCGTGGACACCTATGCGGGTGAGGTCGAGGCCAACTCGACCGAGACCGACGACGAGGGCGACCCGCTCCGGGCCCGACTCCAGATCCGGGTGCCGACCGCCCAGTTCGACGCGGTGATGCAGGAATTGGAGAAGGTCGCGGTCCTGATCGCCTCGAGCGGCGACACCAAAGACGTCACCACCGAGGTCCTCGACCGCGACCATCCGGGTGCAGGTCCAGCGCCGCAGCATCGAGCGCATCTCGCTGCTCCTCGAGCAGGCCACCTCCATCCGCGACGTGGTCTCGATCGAGGCCCAGCTCTCCCAGCGTCAGGCAGACCTCGCGGTGCTCGAGAAGGAGCAGCGCTACCTCGACGACCAGACCGCGATGGCGACGATCAATGTCTCCGTCGAGCGAACCAAGGACAAGAAGAAGGAGCCCGCCGTCGACCAGGACGACTCCGGCTTCTTCGCCGGGCTGACGACGGGATGGGACGGACTGAAGACCTTCGGCACCGGGCTCGCCACCGTCCTCGGGGCACTGCTCCCCTGGCTGGTGGTGGCCGCCGTGCTCGCGATCCCGGGCGTACCGCTCTATCGGCGCACGCGCCGCCGGACCACCGGTCCGGTGTTGCCCGCTCAGACCTCGTAGGTCTGGACGAACTCGGTCAGCCGCGCGAGCTGGTCGGGGTCGGTGTCCGGCAGGACGCCGTGACCGAGGTTGAAGATATGGCCCCGGGCCGTGCGGCCGGCGTCGAGCACCTCAGCCGCCCGGGCGAGCATCACTTCGGTCGGGGCGAAGACCAGCGTCGGGTCGAGGTTGCCCTGCACGCATCGGTCGCCGACCAGCGGGGATCGCCGAGGCGAGCGGCGTCCGCCAGTCGACACCGACCACGTCCGCTCCGGCGTCACCCATGAGGCCCAGCAGGTTGGAGGTGCCGACGCCGAAGTGGATGCGGGGGACGCCGAGATCCAGGGCACGGGTCAGCACGTCGGCCGAGTGCGGCATCACGTGGGCTGCGTAGTCGCCCGGTGTCAGCGCGCCGGCCCATGAGTCGAAGAGCTGCACAGCACTGGCACCGGCCCGCACCTGCACCTCGAGGTATCCCGCCGCGATGCCCGCGATCTTGCGCATCAGGGCGTCCCACAGGTCCGGCTCGCCGAACATCATCGCCTTGGTGCGGGCGTGGTCCTTGGACGGACCGCCCTCGACGAGGTACGACGCCACCGTGAACGGCGCACCTGCGAAGCCGATCAGCGGAGTGGCGCCCAGCTCGCGCACCAGGCCACCGACGGCCTCGGTGACGAAGCCGACGTGCTCGGGCCTCAGGTCGGGGATGGCCTCGACGTCGGCCAGGGTGCGGATCGGCTTGGCCACGACCGGCCCCACGCCCGCGACGATGTCCAGGTCGACGCCGACCGCCTTGAGAGGCAGCACGATGTCGGAGAAGAAGATGGCGGCGTCGACGCCGTAGCGGCGGACCGGCTGCAGGGTGATCTCGACGACCAGCTCGGGATCCATGCACGACTCGAGCATCCCGATGCCCTCACGGACCTTGCGGTACTCGGGCAACGAGCGGCCCGCCTGGCGCATGAACCAGACCGGGGTGTGCGGCACCGGCTCGCCCCGCGCCGCCCTCAGGAACACGCTCTGGGCGAGGTCCTGCGCTGCCCCGGTCACGACCACAGGGTGCCAGCCCGAACGGCGTGTTCACACATCAGGGGGCGGAGGTCGCACCTACTGTGGCCACATGGCCGTGCGGACCGAGACACGCCCGGGCGCAGGGGCTGATGCCGAGCCCGCCGCGTTCCGTGATGCTGTCGCGTCCATGCGCGCTGCCCGGTTGCGACCCGAGGTGCACACCGAGCAGATGCCGGCGCCCCAGCGCATCGCGCCCTATGCCGCGGCGCTCTCCGGTGACGTGGACGTCGACGGCACCGAGATGGGCACCGGTCGGATCATCCTGCTGCACGACCCGGCCGGCAACGACGCCTGGGACGGCGTCTTCCGCTGTGTGGCCTATGCGCGGGCCGAGATCGACGTGGAGCTCATCACCGACCCGCTGCTGGCCGACGTCGGCTGGTCCTGGCTGACCGAGGCGCTCGCGGCGCACGGCGCGGACTACCACGCGGTGTCGGGGACGGTGACGCGAGTCGCGACCGAGTCCTATGGCGGTATG
Source organism: uncultured Actinomycetota bacterium (assembly GCA_963802315.1). GTDB lineage: Bacteria > Actinomycetota > Actinomycetes > Propionibacteriales > Nocardioidaceae > Nocardioides. Next base: position 1,796,743 of record CAWDIF010000001.1, on the reverse strand, counting down.
GCCGAGGACGGCGGCACGGCGCAGTTGGAGATCAGGGCGTCCTGGACACCGAGCGGGCCGGCGCTGCCGAGCGGCAGCCTCGACGTGGCGCCCCACGTCGAGGCGTGGGGGGAGCTCCTCTGCACCGCGGCCGGGCTGCCGCCGGTGCCGGATGGGGTGTCCGTCATCCCCCACCGACGCAGCCGCGGCGGATGACGGACACGTCGGACGCGCAGCCGGACCTGGACCAGTCCGAGAACCCCCCGGAAGACCCCTCGGAGGACACCCCGCAGCTGCCGCTGCTCACGCTGCGTGACGGGCTTCCGCCCGTCACGGACACCGACGTCGCCCTGCGCGAGGCCGCCGCTGCCATCGCAGCGGGCAGCGGACCGGTGGCCGTCGACGCCGAGCGCGCGTCCGGCTACCGCTACTCCAGCCGCGCCTACCTCATCCAGATCCGTCGCGTGGGCAGCGGGAGCTGGTTGGTCGACCCGATCGGCCTGTCGACGCTGGCTCCGCTGCAGAAGGCACTCGAGGGCAGCGAGTGGATCCTGCATGCGGCGACCCAGGACCTTCCGTGCCTGGCGGAGGTCGGTCTGAGCCCGACCTCGCTCTTCGACACCGAGCTCGCCGGTCGCCTCCTCGGGCACCCACGGGTGGGCCTGGCCACCCTCGTGGAGACGGTGCTCGGCTACCGGATGAAGAAGGAGCACTCGGCGGTGGACTGGTCGACCCGTCCACTTCCCGCACCTTGGCTCGAGTACGCCGCGCTCGATGTCGAGGTCCTCGTCGAGCTGCGCGAGGCCCTGCACACCGAGCTGGTCGAGGCCGGCAAGCACGAGTGGGCCCGCGAGGAGTTCGACGCCCTGCGCGGTTTCGTCCCGACAGCGCGGGTGGACGCCTGGCGTCGTACGTCGGGACTGCACCGGGTCCGCGGACGCCGCGGCCTCGGCGCGGTCAAGGAGCTCTGGGAGACCCGGGACGAGATCGCCTCGAGCCGCGACGTGACTCCTGGCCGGATCATCCCGGATGCCGCCATCGTCGCGGCCGCGCTCGCCGCACCCACGGACCGCACCGAACTTCTCGGCACCAAGGGGTTCCACGGTCGCGGGGCGGAGCGCTACTCCGCGCGCTGGGTCGCGGCGATCCGGCGGTCCGAGGCCCTCGACGAGGCGGACCTCCCGGCGCGCTCCCCCCGCACGGACGGTCCACCGCTGCCTCGGGCCTGGGCCGAACGCGACCCGGTAGCGGCCCGCCGACTGAGCCTGGCTCGGGAGGCGCTGACCGCCTTGGCCGCGGAAACCTCGATGCCCGTCGAGAACCTGCTGACGCCCGACTACCTGCGGCGGGTGCTCTGGACACCCCCGGAGACCCGCGAGCCCCAGGATCTGGCCAACGCGGTCGGCACGGCGCTGAGAGGCCTGGGTGCCCGCAGGTGGCAGGTCGAGCTGGTCGGACCGGTGATCGTCACCGCGATCCTGGACGCGGACGCCGAACCGGAGCCGGCCCTCGACGCGGACCCGTCAGTCGACGGATGACGCGAACGGCGCGTCGCTCGGGCTCTCGGTCGGCTCCTCAGCAGGGGAGAGCACGGTCTGGGACGCCTCGTCGATCTGGGTCGTGAGGAACTCCATGTCGGGGATCTCGACGGTGAGCAGCTGCACGATGCCGGGCTCGACGGCCTCGTCCAGCGCCGCCTCGTCGTCGAGCAGCGGTGGCACATAGAGGTTGCGCACGCTCTCGTTGAAGACGTCGGCGCGGGCCGGCAGCCGGCTGGGCTGGAGGAAGGCGTCGGTCAGCGCCACGGTCTGGTTGGCCGGGACGAGGTAGCCGGCCGGCACGACCCGCTGCACCGAGAGCGTCGAGATCACGTTGACCAGCAGGTCGGCGGACTCGGCCAGGTTGGGGGTGTCCTCGGCGATACAGATGCCGGTGATCTCGCCGACCGTGGCGGGGTCGTCGATCGTCGGGATCGGCATGACCCCGAAGTCGAGGCCGAACACCCGACGGAACTCGGCGGTGAGCGTGCGGTCGCCCACGATCATCCCCAGCTTGCCGCGCTCGAACCAGGTGGCCGCCGACGCCCGTGCGAGCTGATCCGGGGTGAGGTTGAGGGCGGGGTCGCGCAGGACCGGGAGCACCTCGTCGAGCGCCGAGCGGCTGTCGTCGGAGGCGAAGGCGAGCGAGGTCGGCTCGTCGTCGTCGTCGAACACGTCGCCGCCGCCGGACAGGATGAACGGTGACAGCCCGTCCAGGGTCGGCGGGACATAGAGACCACTGATCCCGCGGCGGGGGCGGGTGGCGAAGTCGGCGGCGACCCGGAACTCCTCGAACGACCAGCGCAGCTTGACGTCCGGGTCGAGGTTGGGAACATCGAGCTCCCGCTCGGCCATCAGGTCGAAGTCGACGAGGCTGGCGTTGTAGTAGACGACCTGCGGCGAGATGCCGTAGGGCATGCACTGGAGTTCGCGGTCGAACGAGAACGCCTCGAGGGCCGCCCGCGAGTAGTCGTCGCCGAACTCCACGTCTCGCTCGTCGAGGCGCTCACCCACCGGTTGGGTGAGGCCCTCGTCGAGGAGGTAGGCCAGGTCGCTGCGGTCGACCAGGAACACGTCAGGAACCTCGCCCCCCTTGAGCGCCGCCAGCAGCTCCTCGTGGGTCGCGTACGACGCGAGCTCGATGCGGACCTCGTCGGTCTCGTCGTCATAGAGCTGGACGACGTCCTGGTAGGCCGCGACCTCCTCGTCGGTCCCCCACACCCCGAAGGTCAGGTCGACGACCACCTGGGGTGGTGACGCGGTCGGTCCCGGGTCCGGGTCCTCGTCGCCGGTGCACGCAGCGAGGAGGGCCGCTACCGCGAGAAGCGCAGGAACCGACGTCCGTCTCCTCACCCGACCCTCCCTCGCTCAGACCGGCGGTCAGCCTACCCAGGGGTGTGCCGTTCCCGCGCAGCCGCCACCACGCGGTCGAACATCTCCTGGTCGAGCGCAGCACCCTCGCGCCGGATGTCGGCGTCGGCCAGCATCAGGAGCCGATCGAGCCGGACCTCGCTGGGCCGACCCTCGCGGTCCCACGCGCCGGTGCCGACGTCCATCCAGTACCGGCCCTCGGCGGCCTCCTGCTCCTCGTCGCGGTCGTGGTCCTTGCTGGTGAGGTAGAGCCCCGCCCACCACTGCGCACCGTCAAGGACCTTGCGACCGATCAGCAGGACCGGCCGGTCCTTGCCCTGCTGCGGGTCGTCCTCGTAGGGCACCCACGCCCACACGACCTCGCCGGGATCCGGCTGTCCGTCGACCTCGGGCTCGTAGGACGTCATGAGGTGGAGCATGCCGGACCGGGAGCGCCTCACGGCGCGAGGCCGCTCGAAGCGGCTAATTCTGGGACCCGGGGCTGCCGCGGCCCGGCATGCTGCTCGACCAGTGTAACGACGGTCCGGTCGGAGCCGTTCGTTTTGCGCCGGTAGGTCAGGACAGGCCGTGCGCCAGCTCCTCGTGGCCGGCGGACTCGAGCTGCTCGGCGAGGGCGAGCATCCGCTGCACGTCGGCCTCGCTGGGCTCCGGGAGCACGGCCCGGCCGGTGGCCACCACGCGGGCGAACGCCGCCGCGCGGAACAGCACGTCCGCGAAGTCGCTGGCCGCGATCCCGCGCAGCACCTCGTCGACCATCGTCTTCAGCTCCGCGGGCCCCGGCGGGTCGGCGACCCCCGCGACGACCTCGGCCACGGGGGCGCGGGTCACGCCGGCGTCGTACTCACGCGCGACGGCAGTCGGGTCCGCATAGACCCAGGAGCGCAGCAGGAACAGCCGCCACAGACACCCCGCGAGGGAGTCGGCGGGCGATCCCGACCACACCTCGGCGATGGTCTCGATCCCCTCGGTCTCGGCCAGGCGTAGCACCCGCTCGGCCACCACCGGATCATCCGCGTCGTGGGCACCGCGCACGAGCAGGTTGGCCGCCAGGTCGGCGGCCTCGGTGAGCCGTGCGGGGTCCTCGCCACCCATGATCTCGGCGAAGAAGCCTGCACCCGGCCGCATCGGTCGGTGGTGGGCTCGCTCGGACACGGCAACAGGTTAACGAGCAGTGGCTACCTGGCCGAGGCCAGCGCCTTGCGAATGCGCTGGTCGCTCACCGACTCGGCCGTGCCGACCTGCTGGGCGAACAGCGAGATACGGAACTCCTCCAGCATCCAGCGCACGTTGCGCAGCCCCTCTCCGGGCGGTCTGCCCTCGGCGAGCGCGGCGACGGCGTGCAGGTAGGAGTCCTGGACCTCGGCGACCTGCGCCATGAGCTGGCGGTCGCGACTGACCGCGGCGATCCCGTCGTCGAGCCGGGCCCGCCGGTGCCGCAGGGCGGCGAGGTACGCCGGGTAGCGGCGCAGTCGGGTCGCGCCGGCCTCGGCGACGAAGCCCGCATGGACGAGCCGGCCGAGCTGAGCTGACATGTCGGACCGGGCCGGTAGCTGCGCCAGCTCCGCTCGGCCACTGAGCGCGCGGTCGACCTCCCGCCAGCCCTCCAGCGCGCGCAGCACGTCCACGAGCAGCGCGCGGACCCGGTCGGGCAGGTCGCCGACGGCGCTCAGCATCGCGTCGTACGACGCCTGGTCACGCACGGGGGGTCGCCCGTCGACCACGTCCAGGACGACCGCCAGCCGACAGTCCTCGACGAGGTCGGCGACCGAGGCGTAGGGCGACCCGGCGAGCCCGAGCTTCTCCACGTTGGACAGGCCGTTGACCACGGCCTCGACGCGCGGTGCGGCCAGCAGGGCCAGCCGGGCCACGCCCGCCCGGTGGCGTGCGATGGCCTCGTCGGCCGAGCCGAAGACGCCGAGACCGACCGTCGCCCCCTCGTCGAGCAGCGCGGGCTGCACGACGACCTCGTGTCCGGCACGGCGGCGGGTGGTCGACTCGGGGACCTCGCCGAAGACCCACGTGGTCTCACCGGTCCGGCTCAGACCGGAGTCCGCCGCGACGTCGGCGAGCGCCTCGGCGAACTGGGGACGCAGCGGTTCCTTCAGCGCCTCGAGGTCCTTGCCCCGGGCCTGCTCCGTGCCGCCCTCGTCCACGACCCGGTAGGTCGGCCGCAGGTGCTCGGGCACCTTGGCCCAGTCCCAGGCCGCTCGGGGGACCACGACCCCGGTGGTCGCCCGGGCCCAGCGCTCGAGCGAGTCGAGCAGGGGCTCCTCGCCGGCGGGCACCGAGGCGAGGAAGCTGCGCGCCCGATCCGGAGCAGGCACGAGGCTGACCCTGAGGTTCTTGGGCAGACTGCGGATGAGCGCGGTGACCAGCTCCTCACGCAGACCCGGGACGTTCCAGGAGAAGTCGTCGTCGGTGACCTGGTGGAGGGTTGCCACCGGAACCTCGATCGTGAGCCCGTCGTCGGCCGCTCCCGGCTCGAACTGGTAGCTGATCGGGAAGGTCAGCCCGTCCTCCGGGCCGCTTCGCCACACCTCGGGGTAGTCGTCGGGTCGCACCTCCTCGGCGGCGGCGTGGGTGAGCATCGCGGGGTCGAAGGTCAACAGCTCCGGGTCGGTGCGGCGACGCTGCTTCCACCAGCGGTCGAAGTGGGCGCCGCTGACGACCTCCGCGCCGATCCGGGCGTCATAGAAGTCGAACAGAGTGTGCTCGTCGACCACCAGGTCGCGACGCCGGGCGCGGTGCTCGAGCTCCTCGGCCTCCTCCAGCAGCGCGAGGTTCTTGCGATAGAACCGCTGGTGGGTCTGCCACTCGCCGTAGACGAGGGCGTGCCGGATGAACAGCTCGCGCGCGAGCGCCGCGTCGATCTTGGCGTACGACGTCAGGCGGTCGACCACCAGCGGGACGCCGTACAACGTCACGCGTTCGTAGGCCATGACGGCGGCCCGCTTCTTGGACCAGTGCGGCTCGGAGTGCGTCCGTCTCACCAGGTGCTCCCCGAGCCGCTCGGCCCACTCCGGCTGGATCGCGGCGACCTGGCGACCCCACAGCCGGCCGGTCTCGACGAGCTCGCCGGCCATCACGAACTGCGGGTTCTTCCGCTTCAGCCCGCTGCCCGGGAAGATCGCGAACCTCGCGTTGCGCGCACCGAGGTACTCCCTGGGTCCTCGTTCACCCCGGTCTCGCTCCTCGAGCAGACCGATGTGGCTCAGCAGGCCGGACAGCAGCGCCTGGTGGATGCCGGTCTCGTCCGGCTTGTCGGCCGGGTGGCCCACCTCGACCCTCATCTCCTTGCAGACCTGGCGGAGCTGGGACTCGAAGTCCTGCCACTCGCGGACCCGCAGGTAGTTGAGGTGCTCGCGGCGGCACATGCGACGGAACGCGCTGGAGCCCATCTCCTTCTGCTGCTGCTTGAGATAGCGCCAGAGGTTGAGCCAGGCGAGGAAGTCGCTCGTCTCGTCCCTGAACCGGGCGTGCAGCTGGTCGGCGTGGGCTCGCTGCTCCTCCGGACGCTCACGAGGGTCCTGGAGGGACAGGGCGGCCGCGATCACGATCACCTCACGGACGCAGCCGAGCCGCTCGGCCTCGAGGATCATCCGCCCGAGCCGTGGGTCGATCGGAAGCCGGGCCAGGCGCTGACCGAGGGGGGTGAGGCGCTCCCCCGACAGGGCACCGAGCTCCTCGAGCAGCTGGACGCCCGACTGCACGTGGCGCCTGTCCGGCGGCTCGACGAACGGGAACCGGCCGATGTCACCGAGCCGCAGGCTGGCCATCTGGAGGATGACGCTGGCCAGGTTGGTGCGCAGGATCTCGGGCTCGGTGAACTCCGGACGCCGCTGGAAGTCCTCCTCGGAGAAGAGCCGGATGGCGATGCCCGCCTCGAGGCGGCCGCAACGACCGGAGCGCTGGTTGGCCGAGGCCTGGCTGATCGCCTCGACCGGGAGGCGCTGGACCTTGGTCCGCAGTGAGTAGCGGCTGATCCGCGCCACGCCGGTGTCCACGACGTACCTGATCCCGGGCACCGTCAAGGACGTCTCGGCGACGTTGGTGGCCAGGACGACCCGCCGTCCCCCCAGAGCGCCAGCCCCGTGGGCGCTGAAGACCCGGTGCTGCTCGGCCGCGGAGAGTCGGGAGTAGAGCGGCACGATCTCGGTGCGCGGGAGATCGGCGAGCGCATCGGCGGTGTCCCGGATCTCCCGCTCGCCGGGCAGGAACACCAGGACGTCGCCTGGTCCTTCGGCAGACAGCTCCTGGACCGCCGCGACGATGGCCTCGGTCTGGTCCCGGATGACCGCCTCGCCCTCGGCGTCCTCCTCGGGGAGCTCGATCAGCGGACGGTAGCGCACCTCGACCGGGTAGGTCCGGCCCGAGACCTCGACGACCGGTGCGTCGAAGTGCTCGGCGAACCGCTCCACGTCGATGGTGGCGCTGGTGATCACGACCTTGAGGTCGGGTCGCCGGGGCAACAGCCGCTTGAGGTAGCCGAGCAGGAAGTCGATGTTGAGCGACCGCTCGTGCGCCTCGTCGATGATGATCGTGTCGTACTTCTTGAGGTCGCGGTCGCGCTGGAGCTCGGCCAGCAGGATGCCGTCGGTCATCAGCTTGAGGCGGCTGCGCTGGGAGGTCCGGTCGGTGAAGCGGACCTGGTAGCCGACCAGGTCGCCCAGCTCGGAACCCAGCTCGCTGGCGATCCGCTCCGCCACCGACCGGGCCGCGATCCGTCGCGGCTGGGTATGGCCGATGATCCCGCCGTCCCGCCCGCCGGCGCCCCGGCCGAGGTCGAGGCAGATCTTGGGCAGCTGGGTGGTCTTGCCGGAACCGGTCTCACCCGCCACGACCACGACCTGGTGGTCCCGGATCGCCTCGGCGATCTCGTCGCGGCGCTGGCTGACCGGGAGCTCTGCGGGATAGCTGATCCGCAGGGGGGTCTCGGTCATGGCCCCCCAAGTGTCCCAGCCGACCTGCCACTAGGCGCCCGGGGCGACCTCGTCCTGCGGAGGAACGGTCGGCTGCGGCAGGTTCGGTGCGCCGTTCGGAGGCACGGGCATCCCGTTGGGCGGCTGTGGCAGCTCGCCCTGATCGCCCGAACCGCCAGGTCGCCCGTGGTCGCCGTGTCCCCCATGGCCGCCATGTCCGTCTCGACCGTCACGGCCGTCACGGCCGCCGTCGTCACCGACCGCGGCGTGGATCGCGACACCGGCGCCGCCGCCGATGATCAGACCGGCGAGCGTCGCGGCCGCCACGGCGCGCAGCCCATAGACCCGCTCGCGCCACCCGGGCCGGGAGGCCGCCGGGGCCGGCTCCGCCACGGGGACCGGCTGGGTCTCGTCGCTGTGCTGGTTGCTCGGCTCGTTCGTGGGCTCGTTCGTCGGCTCGCTCATGGGTCGACTGTCCCGCCCGAACCTGTGCTGGACCTGTGCGCAGGTCCAGGAAAGGCTGTTCACAGCAAACGCACAGGCACGGCCGTGACAGTGAGGCACATGAGCACCGGCGACGCCCTTCAGCTGACCCGCCCCGACGGGTCACCCCTGCGCGTCCTGGTCGTCGACGACGAGGTCAACATCGCCGAGCTGATCGGCATGGCACTGCGCTACGAGGGCTGGCAGGTCTCGACGGCGCACACGGGCACCTCGGCGGTCAGCGCCGCCAAGGACGTCACCCCGGATGCCGTCGTGCTCGACATGATGCTGCCCGACATCGACGGTCTCGAGGTCCTGCGCCGGATGCGCGACAGCCAGCCCGATGTACCGGTCGTCTTCCTCACCGCCAAGGACGCTCTCGAGGACCGGATCGCCGGGCTCACGGCCGGGGGCGACGACTACGTCACCAAGCCGTTCTCGCTCGAGGAGCTCGTCGCCCGGCTCCGCGCACTGATGCGCCGGGCCGGCGCCCAGCGGGCGCAGTCGAGCTCGGTGCTCGTGGTCGGCGACCTCGAGCTGGACGAGGACAGTCACGAGGTCTCCAGGGCGGGCGAGCAGATCATGCTGACCGCGACCGAGTTCGAGCTGCTGCGCTTCCTGATGCGCAACCCGCGCCGGGTCCTGAGCAAGGCGCAGATCCTCGACCGGGTCTGGAACTACGACTTCGGCGGCCAGGCCAATGTGGTCGAGCTCTACATCTCCTACCTGCGCAAGAAGGTCGACGCCGGCCACGAGCCGATGATCCACACGATGCGCGGCGCGGGATACGTCCTCAAGCCGGTCGGCTGAGGTGAAGCGCCTCGCCTCCCTGACCTCCCGGCTCGTCCTCACCGCCGTCGGGCTGGTCGTCGTGGTGGCCGTTCTCATCGGCGTGGCTGCCACGACCGCGCTGCATGCGCGGCTGACCGACCAGCTCGACGACGACCTGCGTGAGACCACACAGGCCCCCGGGTTCGCGGGCGGCCAGCAGCCGCCCCCCGAGTCCGAGAACGACTTCGACCGGCGCGGCCGCGGCCCACAGACGCTGCTCGCACTGATCAACGGCGACGCGAGCCAGGGCATCGTCCTGGGCGGCGGGCGGCGTGGCGACGACGAGGTCTCGTCAGCGGCGCTGGGCGTCTTGGCCGAGGTGCCGGTCGACGGCGACATCCACCAGGTGGAGCTTCCCGGACTCGGCACCTACCGGGTGATCGCCTCGAACGGTGCCGGCGGCACCGAGGTGACGGGCCTGCCGACCGAGGAGGTCGACGAGGCGGTGCTGTCCCTGGTCGGCGCGGAGATCCTCCTCATCGGCCTCGGTGCCCTGCTCGCCGCGGGCGGAGGGCTGCTGCTCGTACGCCGTCAGCTCCGCCCTCTCACCGAGGTGGCCGCCACCGCCCACGCCGTGGCCGAGCTGCCGCTAGCCGAGGGTGACATCGACCTCTCGCAGCGCGTCCCGGAGCACCTGACCGACGAGCGCACCGAGGTCGGACAGGTCGGCTCGGCACTCAACTCGCTGCTCGCCCACGTCGAGTCGTCCCTGGAAGCACGGCACCGCAGCGAGCTGCAGGTCCGCCAGTTCGTCGCCGACGCCTCGCACGAGCTCCGGACCCCGCTGTCGACGATCGCGGGCTACACCGAGCTGGCCCGCAGGCGCCCCGACGCCGAGACCACCGCGACGGCCCTGGCCAAGGTCGAGGAGGAGTCCGGACGGATGACCACGCTGGTCGAGGATCTGCTGCTGCTCGCTCGGCTCGACTCGGGGCGGTCGATGCGGCGCGAACCGGTCGACCTCACCCGCCTGCTGGTCGAGGCGGTCTCCGACGCGCGCGTGCTGTCCCCCGACCACCACTGGCGGATCGTCGTCCCGGACGAGCCGATCGAGGTCGTCGGCGACGAGCAGGGGCTGCACCAGGTGGTCACCAACCTGCTGACGAACGCCCGCAAGCACACCCCGGCGGGCACGACGATCACGGTGACCGGACGACCGGACGACCCGGCGGGCTTCGAGGTCCACGACGACGGGCCCGGCTTCCCCGCGGCGTTCCTCGACCATGCCTTCGAGCGGTTCGCCCGGGGAGACACCAGCCGCCACCGTGCCGGCGGGGCGGGACTCGGGCTGTCCCTCGTCGAAGCCATCGTCCGGTCCCACGCCGGGACCGTGGGGTTGAGTTCCGAGCCCGGCGACACCACCGTGGAGGTCCGACTTGGCTCCGCCAAGATTGTCTGACAATCTGAGAGGGTGACGACGCTGCAGCACGAGACCCGGTCCCAGGAGCAGTTCGAGCGCGCCGAGGCGCGGACCGCTCACAACTACCACCCGCTGCCCGTCGTCGTGTCCCATGCCGAGGGCGCCTGGATGACCGACGTCGACGGCAAGCGCTACCTCGACCTGCTGGCCGGCTACTCCGCGCTCAACTTCGGCCACGGCCACCCGGCCCTGCTGGCTGCGGCGCACGCGCAGCTCGACCGGCTCACACTGACCAGCCGGGCCTTCGTCCACGACCAGTTCGCCGACTTCTGCGCCGCGCTCGGCGACCTGTGCGGCAAGGACCTCGTGCTGCCGATGAACACCGGCGCCGAGGCGGTCGAGACCGCGATCAAGGTCTCGCGCAAGTGGGGATACGAGGTCAAGGGCATCGCCGCCGACCAGGCGGAGATCATCGTCGCCGCGGGCAACTTCCACGGCCGGACGACCACCATCGTCGGCTTCTCCGACGACCCCGAAGCCCGCGGCGGTTTCGGACCGTTCACGCCGGGCTTCGTCCAGGTTCCCTACGGCGACCTCGCCGCCCTCGAGGCCGCGATCACGCCGCGGACCGCGGCCGTGCTCATCGAGCCGATCCAGGGCGAGGGCGGCGTGGTCATCCCGCCGGACGGCTACCTGCGCGGGGTTCGGGACCTGTGCACCGCCCACGACGTGCTGTTCGCGGCCGACGAGATCCAGGCCGGTCTCGGCCGGACCGGCCGGACGTTCGCCTGCGACCACGAGGACGTCGTCCCGGACCTCTATGTCCTCGGCAAGGCGCTCGGCGGCGGCATCGTCCCCGTCTCGGCGGTCGTCGCGGATCGCGAGGTCCTCGGTGTGCTCAAGCCGGGCCAGCACGGCAGCACCTTCGGCGGCAATCCGCTGGCCTGCGCCGTCGGCCACACGGTCGTCGACATGCTGGCGACCGGCGAGTTCCAGACGCGTGCCACCGAGCTCGGTGTGCTGATGCGGGCGCGCCTCGACGCGCTGGTCGGCCACGGCCTGGTCGGTGTGCGCACCCGTGGCCTGTGGGCCGGCGTCGACATCGACCCCTCGGTCGGTACCGGCCGTCAGGTCTGCGAGGCACTCATGGCGCGCGGGGTCCTGGCCAAGGACACCCACGGCTCGACGATCCGCCTGGCCCCGCCGCTGGTCGTGTCCGAGGAGGACCTGAGCTGGGGTCTCGAGCAGCTGGCGGCGGTCGTCGGCGCCTGAGGCACAGGATGCGTGGACCGCGGTCTTGCGCAACGCCCATACCGTGGGGACATGGCAGCACCTTGGGTCGTCGACCACCTGATCATCGGGGCGGGGTTCGCCGGGCTCTGCGCCGCCATCAAGCTGGCCGAGGACGGCGAGCGCGACTTCGTCGTGATCGAGCGCGGCTCGGACGTCGGCGGCACCTGGCGCGACAACACCTACCCAGGCGCCGCCTGCGACGTGCCGAGCCAGCTCTACTCGTTCTCGTTCGCGCGCAATCCTGACTGGTCCTCGTCGTACTCCCCGCAGCGCGAGATCCAGGCCTATCTCAAGAAGGTCGCCGACCGCTCCGGCACGCTCGACCGCTTCGTCTTCGACACCGCTGTCGAGCACGCCGTGTGGGACGACGTGGCGCTGCGGTGGAGGGTCACCACGACCGCCGGCACCTGGTCGGCACGCACCCTCATCGTCGGCGCCGGCGGACTCTCCGAGCCGAAGATGCCCGACATCGAGGGCCTCGAGGAGTTCCAGGGTGAGCTCTTCCACTCGGCGCGGTGGGACCACGACGTCGACCTGGTCGGCAGGCGCGTCGCGGTCATCGGCACGGGCGCGTCGTCGATCCAGATCGTTCCCGAGATCCACAAGGTCGTGGACAGGCTCGACGTCTATCAGCGCACGGCGCCGTGGGTGATCCCGCGCAACGACCGGAGCTACGGCGACCTCGAGAGGAAGGCGCTGCGCTACCTACCTGGCCTGCAGCGGCTCTACCGGGCAGGCGTCTACGCCGCCAAGGAGGTCACGGTGCCTTCGTTCACCCTGTGGCCGAGCATCTCCAGACCCGCCCGGACGGCCGCCCTCAAGAACCTCAAGCGCGGCATCAAGGACCCGGGGCTGCGCGAGAAGGTCAGGCCGCACGTCACCTTCGGCTGCAAGCGGGTGCTGATCTCCAACGACTACTACCCGGCGCTCGCCGCCGACAACGTGGACGTGGTCACCGAACCGATCGCCAAGGTCACCGCCGGCTCGATCGTGACCGCCGACGGCACGGAGCGCGAGATCGACGTGCTCGTCGTGGCGACGGGCTTCCACACGACCGAGCTCCCCATCGCCGAGCACGTCGTCGGCCGGGGCGGTCGCTCGCTGGCCGAGCAGTGGCGCGACTCCGGCATGGCGGCATACAAGGGCACGACCGTCCCGGGCTTCCCCAACCTGTTCTTCATCGTCGGCCCCAACGTCGGCCTGGGCCACTCGAGCATGGTGTTCATGATCGAGTCGCAGGTCGCCTACATCCGAGACGCGCTGAAGCAGCTGCGCCAGGGCGGGTACGCCGCCGTCGAGGTCGGTCAGGTGGAGACCGAGCGCTACAACGCGGCGCTGCAGCACCGGATGAAGCGGACCGTGTGGAGCGCGGGCGGCTGCGACAGCTGGTACCTCGACTCACAGGGCAAGAACACGACCCTGTGGCCCTACTCGACCCTCGAGTTCCGCCGCCGTCTCGCGGCGTTCGACGCCGAGGCCTACACCCTGACCCGCACCATCGCCAGCGCCCACCGAGAGGACGTCTCGGCGTGAAGACCCTGAACGACCGGGTCGTCGTCATCACCGGCGCCGGCTCCGGCATCGGCCGCGCGCTCGCGCTCAACCTGTCCCGTCGCGGCTCGCTGCTCGCGTTGTCCGATGTCAACGAGGCGGGCCTCACCGAGACCGTGGCGCTGGCCACGCAGACCGGCGCCCGCGCGGTCCGCGCCGACCGCCTGGACGTCTCCGAGCGCGACGCCATGGGTCGCTACGCCCTCGACGTGGTCCAGGAGTTCGGCCGGGTCAACGTCGTGATCAACAACGCCGGCGTCTCGCTGACCGGCGACTTCGACGACCTCGAGTACGCGGACATCGAGTGGATCCTCGGCGTGAACCTCTGGGGCGTCATCCACGGCACCAAGGAGTTCCTGCCCCACCTGATCGCCTCCGGCGACGGGCACGTCGTGAACCTGTCGTCGCTGTTCGGCCTGATCTCGATGCCGGGCCAGTCGATCTACAACGCCACGAAGTACGCCGTGCGCGGCATGTCCGAGGCGCTGCGCGAGGAGATGCTCGTCGCCGGGCATCCGGTCGGTGTCACCTCTGTGCACCCCGGTGGCATCAAGACCGACATCGTGCGCAACTCGCGGGTCTCGGCCAAGGAGGACAAGGACGCCACCTCCGAGCTCTTCGACAACAAGCTCGCCAAGATGACTCCGGACCGGGCCGCCGAGATCATCGTCCGCGGCATCCTCAAGAACAAGGCCCGAGTCCTCGTCGGCCTGGATGCACACGCGATGCACCACCTGGCCAAGCTGCTCGGTTCGCGCTACCAGGACGTCGTGGCCAAGGCCGCACCACGCGTCGTGCCGACCAGGGGGACCGGTCACGAGTGAACCGGGTGACCCGGCAGAAAGTTTCTGCCGGGTCGGTGTAGAAACACCGGATGGCTCTCTCACCCGGTGACCCGATCCGCGTCGAGCTGACCAAGTGGGGCGACCGGCCGCACTGGGAGTTCGACGGACTCTTCCTCGGCTCCGACGAGCACGGCGACTGGATCGGGTTCCCGCCGCACACCCGCATGTCCCGCCCGGGCATGGAGGTGCGGCCGGTCAACGCGCAGGTCGGGCTCGTGCCCGCCGGGGCCGACGCGGACCGAGCGTGGCTGGCGACCTTCCACGGCCCGGGCGGCAACGTGCTGACCTATGTCGACATGACCTCCGTCCCCGTGTGGGACGGATCGGTCATCCGGGCCGTCGACCTCGACCTCGACGTGATCGAGAGCCTGGACGGCACGGTCCATCTCGACGACGAGGACGAGTTCGAGGAGCACCAGGTGCTCTTCGGCTACCCGACCGACGTCATCGCCCTGGCCGAGGCGACCAGGGACGCGGTGCTCAGGGCGGTGAGCGAGCAGCGTGCACCCTTTGACGGGTCTGCCTCCGGGTGGCTCGGGGTGCTCGACGGGCTGACCCTGCCCCCTGTGACAGCCTGACCGGGTGCGGATCGACTTCCATGCCTCGCCGGAGCCGACACTCGGCGTGGAGTGGGAGCTGGCCCTGGTCGACCGGAGGACCCGCGACCTGCGCAACGAGGCCGCGCATCTCTTCGCCCGCGCCAAGGCTCGGCTGCCCAACCCGGAGCGGCTGCACAAGGAGCTGCTGAAGAACACCGTCGAGGTCGTCACCGGCATCTGCCACACCGTGCCCGAGGCGATGACCGAGCTGCGGCGAGCCCTGGAGGTCATCGTCCCGGCAGGCGATGCGCTGGGACTCGATCTCTACGGCGCCGGCACGCACCCCTTCGCGTCGTGGACCGCACAGCAGCTGACCGAGGGTCACCGCTACCAGGAGCTGATCAACCGCACCCAGTGGTGGGGACGGCAGATGCTGATCTGGGGCGTGCACGTGCACGTCGGGATGCCCGAGAGGTCGCGGGTGATGCCGGTGCTGTCGGCGCTGCTGCGCTGGTACCCGCATCTCCAGGCCCTGTCCGCTTCCTCACCGATCTGGGCCGGCCTCGACACCGGCTACGCGTCCAACCGGGCGCTGATGTTCCAGCAGCTGCCGACCGCGGGATTGCCGTTCCACTTCAGCACCTGGTCGGAGTTCGAGTCGTACGCCGCCGACCTGATCACCACCGGGGTCATCGACGAGCTCGACGAGATCCGCTGGGACGTGCGTCCCGCGCCCAAGCTCGGCACCCTGGAGAACCGCGTGTGCGACGGCGTCTCCACTCTGGAGGACCTGGCCGCGATCACCGCGCTGATGCACTGCCTGGTCGTGGACCTCGACTCGCGGCTCGCGTCCGGTGAGCAGCTGCCGCCCGTCATGCCGCCGTGGCACGTGCAGGAGAACAAGTGGCGCGCCGCCCGCTACGGCCTCGACGCCATCGTGATCCTCGACGCGGACTCGACCGAGCGGCTGGTCACCGACGACCTGACCGAGACGCTCGCGCATCTCGAGCCGGTCGCCGCCCGGCTCGGCTGCTCGGCCGAGCTCGCCTCGGTCCTCGACATCCCGGCGCGCGGGGCGTCGTACCAGCGCCAGCGTGCGGTCGCCGACGCCACGGGTGGCGACCTGGTCGCGGTGGTCGACTCCGTCGTGCAGGAGCTGCGCACGAGCCTGGCTCAGTAGCCTCCCTCGGGTTCGACCATCTCCAGGCGCACGCCGAGCAGTCGCACGGGACGGTCGTGCTCCACCCGGTCGAGCAGCGAGACCGCCGCCGCGGCGAGGACCTCGGGGTCGTTGGTCGACTGCTCGAGCGTCAGGCTGCGGGTGATCGTGATGAACGGCCGATAGCGCAGCTTGAGCCCGACCCGGCCGGCCGGACGGCCCTCGGTGTCGATGTCCAGGACCACGCGACGAGTCAGCGCTCGGACCTCCTCGGCGATCTGGGACCAGTCCTCCAGGTCCTCCTGGAACGTCGTCTCGCGGCCATGTGCCCGGGGGACCCACGGTTCGGCGCTGACCAGGCTCTCGCTGACGCCGCGGCCGAGCCGGTGGTACCAGGGCCCCATCGTCGGGCCCAGCTCGGCCGCCAGCATCCGCGCGTCCGAGCCGGCCAGCTGGTCGACGGTGTGGATGCCCAGCGCCGCGAGCTTCTTGGCGGTCTTGGGGCCGATGCCCCACAGCGCCCGGGTCGGCCGCTCCCCCATCACCTCGAACCAGTTGTCCGCGGTCAGCACGGAGGTCCCGCGCGGCTTGCCGAACTCGGTGGCGATCTTGGCGCGCAGCTTGTTGTCGCCGATGCCCACCGAGCAGTGCAGCAGGGTCGCGGCCAGCACCCGCTCCCGGACCAACTCGGCGAACGCCACCGGATCCGGGTCGCCATCGGCCTCCGGGCCGGCGGCGAGGAACGCCTCGTCCCACCCGAGGACCTCCACCACCACGGCGACCCCACCCCACTCGAGGGATCGCAGCGTGTCCATCACCCCGACCGAGGCCTCGTCGTACGCCGCGTGGTCGGCCGGCAGGAAGACCGCGTCCGGAATCCTCTTGGCGGCGGTCCGCATCGGCATCCCGGAGCCGACCCCGAAGGCCCGAGCCTCGTAGGACGCCGTCGCGACCACCCCGCGCTTGGTCGGGTCGCCGTCCCCGCCCACCACCACGGGCAGCCCGATCAGCTCCGGTCGGCGCAGCACCTCGACCGCGGCGATGAACTGGTCGAGGTCGACGTGCAGCACCCAGTGCTGGAGGGGCGCGGGCGCGGCCGTCATCGCGGTGGTGGTGGCAGCGCCTCGGTGGACTCGAACTGGTCCATCCCGGTGAGCAGCAGCAGGTCGACCACGACCGATCGCAGCTGGGCGAGCACGACCTCCGCGGCCAGCTCCTCGGACCGCTCGACCAGCCCCGAGGCATCGCCGACCGCGAGCAGCGGTTCCTGGGCCCCGACGGCCAACCGGTCGGCCTGCAGCTCGTCGGCCACCAGGTCGGTCGCGTCGGCGAGGTCCAGGGCCAGGAGCGAGTAGGACTTCGGCACCGGGTCACCGTGGTAGGCCGCCACCGCGGTCTGCCGCACGAGCACCCGGGTGCTGCGCAGCGCCCGGTCCAGCGGCTCGACCAGCTCGGCCATCCGCCGGATGTCGGTGCGGTGCCGCACCCGGAACGGTGACGAGGTGACCACCGCCATGCCCTCGTCGGCGGCCGCCTGCAGCTCACCGATGAGGCCGTTGGTCGCGCGGGCGTCCGCGAGCAGCTCCAACGCCCGGGCCGGCTCGCCGTCGACCATCACCTCAGCGGCGGCTCGGAGCAGGGCCGAGACCTTGCGGAGCACGACCGCGGCCTGCTCGCGTGGTCGCCGCAGCGGTGCGGCCGGTACGACCGTCGCTGCGAGCAGGGCCACCGCACCGCCGATCATCGCGTCGCTCACCCGGACCAGCGCCTCGCCCGGCGCCGGCGCCAGTGCGCTGATGATGATGGACTGCACCATCGCCTGGATGACGAGCAGCTGGCCGCCGTCCAGCAGCAGCGCGACCGTCATCGACAGGGCCACGACCACGACCAGCTGCCACCAGCCGGAGCCGATCAGGATCGCCAGCAGGTCGGCCAGGAACACCCCCAGCGCGACCCCGAGCGTCACCTCCGCCACTCGTCGCAGCCGCTGCCCGTACGACGTCCCGAGACAGACCACTGCCGCGACCGGGGCAAAGAACGGGGTCTGGTGTCCCAGCAGGTCGGCGGCGATCAGCCAGGCGAGGCCCGCGGCGATCGCGCACTGCGCGATGTGGAAGCTCTTGGAGCGCAGGCGGGCGACCCGGGCCCGCGCGGAGGCCCGGCCTCGCTCCCAGGCCCGGTCGAGCCGGCCGTCGACGCCGCCGCGCTCCATGCCGCCGATCGTGCCAGACCCCGCGGTCGCCTTGTGGCGCTCGTCACCGCGAGGGAGGATCGCCCCGCGGCGTACCCAGGACAGGGACACCACATCGACAGAACACGAGGCTCCCGCGTGGCCACTCCGATCGATCCCACGGCCGTGGGGTTCCTGCTCGCCGAGAACCGCAACATGCCGATGCACGTCGGTGGTCTCCAGCTGTTCAAGAAGCCCGAGGGTGCGGGCCGCAACTACATCCGCGAGATGTTCGAGGCGATGCGCGACGTCGACGAGATCGCGCCGCTCTTCCTCAAGCACCCGTACCGCTCGCTGCGGACCGGCGCCCAGCTCGTCTGGAAGGAGGACGAGCAGTTCGACATCGAGCACCACGTCCGGCACAGCGCGCTGCCCAAGCCCGGCCGCGTCCGTGAGCTCCTCGACCTCTGCTCCCGCCTGCACGGCACCCGGCTCGCCTGGGAGCGGCCGCTGTGGGAGGCGCACGTCATCGAGGGGCTGCGCGACGGCCGGGTCGCGATGTACACCAAGACCCACCACGCCCTGCTGGACGGGGTCTCGGCGATGCGGCTGCTCGCCAGCGTGCTGAGCACCGACCCTGACAAGCGCGACATGCCGGCGCCCTGGGCCCAGCCCAGCGGCACCCGCGCCGCCCAGAAGTCCAAGGAGCTGAGCCTCTCCGAGGTGCCGATGAGCGCGCTCCGCACGGCACTCGGGATCACGACCGAGGCGGCCGGGATGCCGGGCGCCCTGGTCAAGACGATCAGCAAGGGCCTCAAGAACGAGACCTCGGCGCTGGCCCTCTATGCGCCGCGCACCATTCTCAACCAGAACATCACCGGATCACGGCGCTTCGCGGCGCAGGACTGGCCGATCGAGCGGCTCCGCGCGATCGGCAAGACCACCGGAACCACGCTGAACGACGTCGTGATCGCGATGTGCTCGGGCGCGATGCGCACCTATCTGATCGAGCTCGACGCGCTGCCCGAGGCCCCGCTGATCGCGATGGTTCCGGTCGGGCTCAACGCCAAGCAGTCGCAGGTCGCCTCGTCCGAGGGCGGCAACGCGGTCGGCTCGGTCATGGTCCAGATGGCCACCGACAAGGCCGACCCGGCCGCCCGGCTCGCGAGCATCCACCGCTCCATGAAGGACGGCAAGGAGGCGCTGTCCTCCATGACGCCGGCGCAGATCCTCGCCATGAGCGCGATCGGACAGGCGCCGGCGATCCTGATGCCGATGCTGCGCATGCAGGGACTCCTCCGGCCGCCCTACAACCTGGTCATCAGCAACGTCCCCGGCCCGCGCACCACCCACTACTGGAACGGCGCACAGCTCACCGGCACCTACCCGCTGTCGATCCCCATCAACGGGATCGCCCTCAACATCACGTGCACGTCCTACGACGGGCGGATGGCGTTCGGGCTCACCGGCTGCCGGCGCACGGTCCCGCACCTGCAGCGGTTGCTGACCCACCTCGACGACGAGATCGCGCACCTGGAGAAGGCCGCCGGTCTCTGAGCCGTCAGGTCCGTTCGTCGAGCCCGCCCCCGTGGCGCTCAGCGACGGCCCGCAGCCGCGCCCGGGTGATGTCGGCGACCGTGAGCAGCCCGGCGTTGCGGGCGTTGGAGCCCTCGCGGGTCGGCTCGGCCCAGTTCACGCTGACGCAGCGGCGGGACCCGCCGTCGGCCTCGTTGGCCAACGCCACCGCGTGGCCCGTCGTACCGCTGCCCGCAAAGAAGTCCAGCACCAGCACGTCGTCGGGCATCGTGGCGAGGATCCGCCTGAGGAGGCCGGTCGGCTTCGGCGACTCGAAGACGTGGCCGACGACGTTCTTGAGCTCGGCGACCGCGGTGTCGGTGGACCCGATCTCCTCGGCGAGCCAGATGGTGCGCAGCTTCTTGCGACGGCTCCCGCGCGCATCCCGGTCCAGCCAGTCCTTCTGGAACACGTCCACACGCTCGCCCTCGCGGCCCTTGATCCGCCGGCACACGAGGTCGTTGGGTCGCTGCTCGATCAGCGGCCGGCTCCACCGCCACACCGCTGGGCGCCCGTCGCCGAACACCGGACCGATCTCGACCGCGCCCTGGAACGGCTTGGTCCGCACCCCACCGGTCTCCGGGTCGCCCCACACCGTGAAGTGCAAGGTCCGCGCCGTGACCGGGTTGAACTTCTTGTTGGTGTTGCGCAGCGGCAAGTGCCGGTAGCGCCGTCCGTCCGCATCTGTCAGCGGGAAGTCCCGCTCGTCGACCGTCTCGGTGCTGCTGGCATCGAGCACGGTCCTCTTGGAGTCCTTGGCATAGACGAGCAGGTACTCGTGGCTCGTCGCGAACCCGCCGCCCAGCTGGCGACCCTTGGGGTTGAGGTTCACCACGACCTGCGCCAGGAAGTTGGCCTCGCCGAACACCTCGTCCATGAGCAGGCGCAGGTGTGCCGCCTCGTTGTCGTCGATGCTCACCCAGATCGCCGACCGCTCGCTCATCACCTCGCGCGCGGCCGCCAGCCGCGGCCGCATCATCGCCACCCAGGCCCCGTGGCGGCTGAGCCCGTCCTGGGCGCGGATGTCGTCGGCATAGGCGAAGTCGTTGCCGGTGTTGTAGGGCGGGTCGATGTAGACGAGGTCCACCTCGCCGAACTGCTCGACCACCGTGGGCAGCACGTCGAGGTTGTCGCCCTCGACAAAGGTGTTCCAGGTGCCCACGCGGTCAACCTAGGCCAGCGACCCCGCTCACGAGCCGACGAGCACCGGTGTCGCGCTGAGGACCTCCAGTCCGACCGGCGCTCCAGCGATGGTGACGCTCCCGGGGACCGGCGCCCACGGCCCGTTGTTGACGCGGTACGTCGCGGTGTACGTCGTGTCCACGGCCGGCCGCACCGTGCCCTGGCGCTCATAGAGGTGGGTGATCTGCAGGTCGGGGTAGGGCGCCCCACCCTCGGCGGTCGCTCGGGTCTCCCCGTCCCCGAACCGCCACCCGAACTCCACCGGCACGATGTGCAGGTCGACCTGCTGACCGAGCAGGGTGACGGTCCGGTCCAGCGGCGCGTCGTCGGTGAAGAAGTTGGTCTCGAAGTTGACCAGCGTCCGGCCGTTGGCCGGCTGGACCCGGAGCTCGGAGGGCGGGAGTGGGATCTGCTGGAAGGCGGTCGCGACCAGTCCAGGTGTCACGAGAACTTCGGCGCCTCCTCTTCGGTGGGATGTCGCAGAACTCGAACGGGTCCTCGCCAAGCGACTGATCGCCGTTGAACACAGATCGCATCAAGCTCGGAGTCGCGCGAGGAAGATCGGCGCCGATCGGCACTCGCTGACAATCGACGTCGCCGACTACACACCTGAATCAGCTCGACGTGCGCGACTGCCGTCGTTGATAGTGACGGTGATCCACTCCCAATGCTGCATTCGGCGGCCGTGCAGCGGCGAGCCAGCTGCAAGCGACAGCACCGAGCAGCAGTGCAGCAAGCAGCCGCCTGCTCACGAGATCGTATCCGACGAAAGCCACCAGGGACGTCGACGTCGTCGAGCACGACTCGGAACACCATGATTCGCTTGTCCTCGTGATACCTCGACCGGTTCACGCCCCGGCACGTAACTGTCTGGTCCCGCCGCATGGTGACGGCCGGCATTGAGTCGAACCCTCGCGTCGCCGCATCATCCGTCTGCCTTGACGCTTCGACAGTCCACCCAGGAGTCTCGAAGAACCCCCCGGCTCGAGTACACCTGCTCGATCGGCTGATACGAGCTCTCGCAGCGTCTCGCAGGCTTCGCGGTAAGTAGCCTCGGACGCGGAGGTATCACCGTCCTGAAGCGCCTGGTTCCTCGCAGCCACCCATGCCCGCACTGTCTCCTCGGGTGTCAACGCGACCGGCGTCGCCGACGTACTGGGCGACGGCTCCGTCTCGGTCGGGCTCGGCCCACTCGAGGACGGGGACGGGTCGGGGATGTCGGGGGTGGGCTCGTCGTCGCAGGCCACCAGCGCACCCAACAGCGCCACCACGACGAGCGCGCGTCGTCGGTTCACGTGCACGTCCCTCCCCGAGAAGTCCAACCGCAGCTCCGAATCTAGCCATTCCGAGCCCCGTTGAGAACGCCCCGATCCATCCCTGTGGACAGCCGGTTCGCCGGACCGGCTTGGTCGGCGGGGCGAGGATGGACGGCATGGGGGACAGTCGGCGCGACCGCCGGGAGCGACGCCGCTGGGAGAGGGAGATGCTCCGGCGGCTCGAGGAGCTCGACGACCTCGATGCCCGCCACGGCCTCGGGACCTCCCCGACCCATGTCCCCCTGGGCCGCCGGGCCCGGCACCGGGGCCTGCCCCGGGTCGAGCGGCACCGCCGCCGGACGGTCGGCCCCGCCCTCCCCGGACTGCTGGTCGTGATGTGTCTGCTCATGTTCGTGTTCTTCAAGAGCCCGACGACCACCGGTGAGCGACTGCGCCAGTTCGTCGACGGGCTCGGGGGTGGGGACGAGTCCTACGCGTTCACCGCCAGCGACCCGACGGGCCTCCCGGTGAGCTGGGACGCGTGCGAGCCGATCCCCTATGTCGTCAACCCCAGCGGCGCACCCGGCAACTGGGAGGAGATCGTCGGGGACGCCGTCTCCGAGATCGAGGAGGCCAGCGGGTTCGACCTCAAGGACGAGGGCACCAGCGGCGAGCGCTACTCCGATCGACGCAGTGACGGCGAGTCCAGCAGGGGCGGCCCGGTCCTCATCTCCTGGGCCTCGGCCGACGAGGTCGACGCACTCCGGGGCGACACCGCCGGCATCGGTGGCTCGACGGCGGTGACGCGCAACGGCGAGACCCGCTTCGTGACCGGCATCGTGGTCCTCGACGACCGCGAGTTCGACCAGATGTCGACGATGGGCCGCGTGCGCGCCGCGGCGCTGATCCTCGCCCACGAGCTCGCGCACGTCATCGGTCTCGACCATGTCGACGACCGGCACCAGCTGATGAACCCGTCGTACGTCGGGCAGGGCGGGTTCGGTGCCGGCGACCGGGCCGGGTTCGAGGTGCTGCGCGACATGCCCTGCGGCTGACCACTCAGGTCACTCAAGTCCAACCAATCACGACCTACCCTCGTGAAGTGAAGTCTCGGAATCTGCGTGTGGCCGTCGGAGGGTCCGCGATCGCGGCGCTGCTGACCGCAGCGCTGGTCGGCGGTTCGATGCAGGAGGCTGCGCAGGGCGAGCCCAGCCGTCCGCCGGCGCCCGATCGGCAGAAGATCCCGCAGACCTCGGACGGGCTGCCCGGCCAGATCGCGCCGTGGGTGCCCCGGTCACAGCGCGGCAAGGCGACCTGGACGACGCTGACCGCCTGGCAGGTGGCCCCCGGAGTGAGGTTCGAGAAGTTCGACCTCGTCGACGCCCGAGGGCCGGTGCGCGGCAACCTGCTGACCATCAACTACGCCGCCGCGGGCATCAGCCTCGACTACCTCGGGCTTCCGGAGGTCTCCTCGACCGCGGCGCTCCTCGGCACCGCCCTGGACGACAAGGCGGTCGCGGCCGTCAACGGTGACTTCTTCGACATCGGCGACACCGGTGCCGCACTCGGCATCGGCCGGGACCGGCAGCGCAAGCTCATGAACGGGGTCAGCAGCGGCTGGAACAACGCGTTCTTCATCAAGGGCGACGGCTACCCCGACATCGACACGCTCTATGCCTCGGCCAAGATCAAGCAGCACCCCGAGATCCTGGTGCAGACGGTCAACGCCCCGTCCGTGCGCCAGGGCGGGGTGGGTCTCTACACCGACAAGTGGGGGACCCTGAAGCGCCACCAGGTCACGGACGGGCAGAAGACGAAGGTCCGGATGGTCATCGTCGAGGACGGTGTCGTCGCCGCCAACATCAGGAAGTTCCCCAAGCAGCTCAAGGTCAGCGGCAAGGTCCTGATCGGTCGCGACGCCGGCGCCCGCCAGCTGCGCGAGCTCAAGAGGGGCATGCCGATCTCCGTGAAGGCGCGGCTCGACACCCGCGCCAGGTCGGCGATCACCGGCAACACGTTCCTCATCAAGGACAACGACCGTGTGGCCCGTGACGACCGCGAGATGCACCCGCGCACCGCGATCGGCATCGACTACGACACCACCACGATCTATCTGCTCGTCATCGACGGCCGCCAGTCGTTCAGCCGGGGCTACACGATGGTGGAGCTCGCGAAGTTCTTCGAGTTCTTCGGCGTCGACGAGGCCCTCAACCTGGACGGCGGTGGCTCCTCGACGATGGTCGCCATGCGGCCCAACGGCAAGGTCAAGGTCCTCAACTCGCCCTCGGACGGCCACCAGCGGCCCGTGCCCAACGGGCTCGGAGTCTTCTATGACCCCATGGCTCCGCCGCTCCCACCGCTGCCCACACCGACCCCGACCCCGACGCCCACCCCGACGCCCACCCCGACACCCACCATCTCGCCGAACCCGACGGCCACGGTGACCATCACGCCGAGGCCGTAGCGCCCGTCCTCAGCCGAGGAGCGCCTCGTCCACGAGGACGACGGCGACGCTGGTCATGGGGGCCAGGCACTCCCCCGGCTCGATGATCGGCGATGCGTCGCTGATCGTGAGCCCGATGTCGCCCCTGTCGACCGTGATGTCGGACGGTGTGTGGCACCCGATCGCCACGACCGCGGCATACATCGCCTGGTCCTCGGGGACCTCCAGCCCGTCGACGACCTGGGTGAGCCGGGCCTGCATCCGGTCGTCGGTGAACTGGGCGGCGAACCGCTGCACCGACGAGACGTCCGGGAGCGGAGTCGCAGCCGGGGCGACATCACCGCCGACCGCGGTCTCGGTCACGATCCCGACGAGCTCGAACTCGACCTGGCCGGTCGGCTCCCTGTCGGGCTCGTCGGCCTGCTCGGCGCCGGTGGTCTCCTCCCCGCAGCTGCCCAGCAGGACCGCTGCGAGCAGGGCGAGGACACCGAGGAGGTAGCGCATAGCCATGGGACGGTAGCCCACGTGGTTGAGTTCCGAGCGTGCCACGAGGGCCTCGCTTCACCCGCGCCGAGCTGGAGTCGTTCCGCGACTCCGAGGTGCCTGACCTGCTGCCCGGCCCCGGGCAACCGCTGCGGTTGTTGTTCGTCGGCATCAACCCCGGCCTGTGGACCGCGGCGGTCCAGACCCACTTCGCCCGGCCCGGCAACCGCTTCTATCCGGCCCTGCTCGCCGCCGGCATCATCGACCGGCCGGTCGACGCCGGAGCCGGCCTGACCGAGGAGGACCGCGACTACTTCCGGGCGCGAGGCCTCGGCATCACCAACGTCGTCCGCCGGGCGACCGCCCGCGCGGACGAGCTGGGCGCCGACGAGCTCCGCGAGGGCGGGCGCCGGCTGGTGGCGACGGTGGAGCGGACCCGGCCGACCGTCGTGGCGGTGGCCGGCATCACGGCCTACCGCGCGGCGTTCTCGGTCCCCAAGGCGACCACCGGCCGCCAGCCGGAGCCACTCGCCGGCGCCGAGCTCTGGGTGGTCCCCAACCCGAGCGGCCTCAACGCACACGACACGGTGGACTCGCTGGCCACGGCGTACGCCGCGGCCGCGCGTGCCGCCGGTGTGCTGCCCAGCATCGACCCCTGAGTACGTCCCTCACTCACTCCGGGACGGGCTGGTCCTTGGCGAGCACCGTCAGTCCGTCCTGGACGAGGAACCCTCGGGCTTCGTCGTGCGCCGCGTCGACGCCGATCTTGGCGCCCGGGGGCACGACGACGTTCTTGTCGAGGATCGCGTTGCGCACGACGGCTCCTTCGCCCACGATGACGCCGTTGAGCAGGACCGAGCCCTCGACCGTCGCGCCCGACCCGACCCGCACCGACGGCGACAGCACCGAGTGGCCGACGAACCCGCCGGTGACGACCACGCCGGGTGAGAGCACCGCCGCGTCCACGCGGGCCGTCGTGCCGTCGGCGCCCTGGACCAGCTTGGCAGGCGGCTGCGGGCCGTAGGAGGTGTAGATCGGCCAGTGGAAGTTGTAGAGGTTGAACTCGGGCAGCGGCGAGACGACGTCCATGTGCGCCGCGTGGTACGACGCCAGCGAACCCACGTCACGCCAGTAGCCGCGGTCGCGGTCGGTCGACCCGGGCACGACGTTGTCCTTGTAGTCGTAGACGCCGGCCTGCGACCGGCGGACGAACGACGGCACGATGTCGCCACCCATGTCGTGCTTGGAGCCCTGGGTCTCGGAGTCGCGGGTGACGGCCTCGACGAGCGCACCGGCGTCGAAGACGTAGTTGCCCATCGACGCCAGGACCTCGTCGGGAGAGTCCGGGAGCCCGACCGGGTCGGTCGGCTTCTCCAGGAAGTCCCGGATCTGCGACGGGTCCTCTGGCTGCACGTCGATGACGCCGAACTGGTCGGCGAGCGTGATCGGCTGGCGGATCGCGGCGACCGTGCACGCGGCTCCACTGTCGATGTGTTGGTCGACCATCTGCGAGAAGTCCATGCGGTAGACGTGGTCGGCACCCACCACCACGACGATGTCGGGCTGCTCGTCGCGCAGCAGGTTGAGCGACTGGAAGATCGCGTCCGCGCTGCCCTGGTACCAGTGCTTGCCGACCCGCTGCTGCGCCGGCACCGAGGACACGTAGTTGCCGAGCATCGAGGACATCCGCCAGGTCTGGCTGACGTGCCTGTCCAGGCTGTGCGACTTGTACTGCGTCAGCACGACGACCTGCAGGTAGCCGCTGTTGACCACGTTGGAGAGCGCGAAGTCGATCAGTCGGTAGATCCCGGCGAACGGCACACCTGGCTTGGCCCGGTCGGCGGTGAGCGGCATCAGGCGCTTGCCCTCACCGCCGGCCAGCACGATGGCCAGAACCTTCGGTCGATGGGTGCTCATGGCAGCAACCTAGCCCTCTCAGCAGTACGGTCGGGGCGTGCGAGTCGACGTCCTCACCAAGGAGTACCCGCCCGAGATCTATGGCGGCGCAGGTGTCCACGTCGCCGAGCTGGTCCGTGCCCTGCGGGCCCGCGACGATGTCGAGGCCCGGGTGCACGCGTTCGGCGGTCCCCGCGACGAGGCCGGCACCGCGTCGTACCCGGACCTGATCGAGCTCGCGGGCGCCAACGGCGCGCTGAGGACCCTCGGAGTCGACCTCGCCATCGCCGACGGCTGCGCCGGCACCGACCTGGTGCACTCGCACACCTGGTACGCCAACATGGCCGGCCATCTCGCCGCCCTGCTGCACGAGGTCCCGCACGTCATCACCGCGCACTCCCTCGAGCCGATGCGGCCCTGGAAGGCCGAGCAGCTCGGCGGTGGGTACGCCGTGTCGTCCTGGGTCGAGCGCACCGCCTACGAGGCCGCAGCGACCGTGATCGCGGTCTCGGCAGCGATGCGTGAGGACGTGCTGCGCTCCTATCCCGCGGTCGACCCCGCCAGGGTGGAGGTCGTCCACAACGGCATCGACACCGAGCTCTGGTCACCGGTCATCGACCCCGATCGGGTCCGCGGCCATGGCGTGGACCCCGACCGCCCCTCGGTGGTGTTCGTCGGTCGGATCACCCGGCAGAAGGGCTTGCCCCTCTTCCTCCGCGCGGTCGCCGAGTTGCCGCCCGAGGTCCAGCTGGTGCTCTGCGCAGGCGCCCCCGACACCCCCGAGATCGAGGCCGAGGTCGTCGGTCTGGTCGATGGTCTGCGGCGCAGCCGCGACGGAGTCGTCTGGATCCGCGACATGCTGCCGCGAGCCGACGTCGTCGCGCTGCTCAGCGCCGCCACCGCCTTCGCCTGCCCGTCCATCTATGAGCCGCTGGGCATCGTCAACCTCGAGGCGATGGCCTGCGAGACCGCCGTCGTCGCGACCGCCACCGGAGGCATCCCCGAGGTGGTGGTGGACGGCGGGACCGGTCGGCTGGTCCCGATCGAGCAGGCCACCGACGGCACCGGCACCCCGCTGGACCCGGACCGCTACGTCGCGGACTTCGCCGCCGCACTCATCGAGGTCGTCACCGACCCCGACCGCGCGGCCGCCATGGGCCGGGCCGGTCGCCAGCGGGCGATCGACGCGTTCAGCTGGGCGACGATCGCCGAGCGCACCCTCGAGGTCTATCGGTCGCCGTACGTGCTCTCGTAGGTGCGCGTCCCGTCGAGCGTGGCCAGGATGTAGGCGCCCTCGCCGTACTCGTTGCTGGCATAGGCCGAGAGTCGCGGTCCCTCGCTGGCGACCGAGTCGATGCTGACATACCAGCTGGTCGGCGTCTCGACCTTGCTACGGACGTCCACGAGCAGGTCGATGAGCACCTGCGGTTGCACCGCGCTCAGGTCGATCCGGGGCGAGTCGC
Source organism: uncultured Actinomycetota bacterium (assembly GCA_963802315.1). Lineage (GTDB taxonomy): Bacteria > Actinomycetota > Actinomycetes > Propionibacteriales > Nocardioidaceae > Nocardioides. The sequence goes on along the minus strand of CAWDIF010000001.1, from coordinate 1,768,407 downwards.
TGGTGGACTTGATGTCGTTGGCGACCAGCGAGCGGCCGTCCCAGTAGTAGCTCTCGTAGCGGCGACCCGAGGCCTCCTCCGGCACCGACAGGACGGCATAGCGTGGGTAGATCGTCGCACTGAACACCTGTGCGGAGCCCGACTCCTCGCCCAGGGCCGCGACCAGCTCCTGGTAGCCGTCGATCGTGTGGACGTTGACGCCGTTGTCGCCGGGCGTCTCACCCGGGGCGTAGGTCGTCTCGTCGACCGGCTGGCCGAAGTTGATGTCGTCGAAGGTGTCCCTGGCCGAGACCAGCCCGATGATCACCCCAGCGATGGGCACGACCACGCTGAGGAGCACGACGATCGCGATGATGCCGCCGATCTTTTTGCCGGCGCCGCTGGCGAACTGGGCGATGTCGACGGCCTGGGCGCTGTGTCCCTGGGTCGGCCCGTAGTTGACCGTGGGCCAGGGCTGCTGAGCGGTGGCAGGCGCACCGACACTCATGGTCGGCGCGGCCGCCGCGACGACCGCCGGCTGCAGGTCGCGGACGATGAGGTCGATCTCCTGCGGCGCCGCGGCGCTCTTGATCTGGTCGATCCGCATGTCGTGGTCGGCCTGCACGATGCGGCCGGACTTGAGGGCCGCCTCGACGAGGGAGATCGCGTGGTTGCGGTCGGTCACGGGAGGAACCCTAGTGACCAGTGCCGACAGCGGCGACTCATCTCGATCTCGCGGGCTCGACCCAGGCGAAGGGCACCCGGAGGACCGAGCGCCCCGAGCGCAGGTGGTAGGAGGTGCGGCCGCGCTTGATGATTCGACCGACGAGGCCGTGGTGCTCACCGTCCACAGTGATGCGGGCGCGTGACCCGACCGGGAGCAGCACGACGTGCTGCCCCGCGCGGAGTCGTTGGAGCTCGGCCTCGTAGTTGGGGTGCATCGCGGCGGGGCGGCCGTGGTGGGTCCACGCATAGAGGTGTCGCAGGTCGAAGGTGCGGGAGCAGGTGCCGCACGTGGTGACCCGCTCGGGGCGCTTGTGCCGCTCCTGGAGGTGACCTGCCTCGCAGACCCCCAGCCAGGCGGCCGCGACCCGCGGCGCGTCGGTCGAGACGCAGCGCTCGCCGCTGGATCCGATGCTCCTCGCGGTGCGTTGCCAGTGGGCGTCGTGACCGTGCTGAGGACCCACGAGGGCGTGCGCGATCTCGTGGAGGATCGTGTCGCGGACGTCGTCGTCGGAGTGCAGCGCGGTGAGGGGCGCGCTGAGCCCGATCGTGCGGTCGCGGTAGCGACACACGCCGGCCCGTCGCTTGGCGTTGTCGAAGTCGACCTGCCAGTCGGGCAACCCGTGCCGGGCGAGCAGGTGCTCGGCGAGGGCGTAGGCGTCACGCAGGTCCATGGTCGCGACCGTACGACGGTGCGCCGACACTCAGCCGGAGGCGCTCTGGTCCTCGATGGCGGACTCGTCCAGCCGCGAGTGCAGCCGGTCGCGGACCTCGTCGGGGCTGAGCTCGGCGCGCTTGCGCTGGTCGCGCGCGATCACGACGCCGGTGGCCGTCACGCCCGCCACGCCGGCCATTCCGAGCAACTTCCACAGACTCATGCCACGGGCCACGCGATGATCGTGCCATGACGTCGCTGACCCTCGACAAGGCGTGCGAGATCGCGCGGACCGGGGACATCTGGCTGTTCCGCGGTCACTCGGTCGCCGACCGCGCCATCCGGGTCCTGACCAACGCACCCGTCAACCATGTGGGGATGGCGGTCGTGATCGACGACATGCCGCCGCTGATGTGGCACGCCGAGCTCGGCAAGGGCCTGCTCGACGTCTGGACCGGAACCCACCACCGCGGTGTCCAGCTGCACGACCTGCGCGAGGCGGTCGTGCAGTGGTCGGACCGCTACGGCCAGGCCGCCTGGCTGCGCCAGCTCGACGTCACGGTGACCAGGGAGATGGAGGACGAGCTGCTGCGCACCGTCGCGCGGATGAACGGCACGCCCTTCCCGTCGACGGCCAAGCTGATCGGCCGGGTCGCACGCGGCAAGGCCCGGCGCCACGCGAGCGCCGAGCTGGCCTACTGCGCCGAAGTCGTTGCGGCGTCGTACGCCGCCATGGGGCTCATCGACGCCGGCCGACCCACGAACTACTACGACCCGGGCAAGTTCTGGTCCGGCGACGACCTGGATCTGCTGCTCGGCGCCCGGCTCGGCGAGGAGATCCGGGTCAGTCTGTGAGGAGCCGGCCGCGGTCGGTCAGCTGCCAGACGCCTGGCTGCGCGGGCACGATCAGGCCCTCATCCATCATCGCCTTGCGCTCGGACCGGGCCGCGGTGTGCCAGCGGACCTCACCCGTCGGCGCCTTCTGACGGTCCCGCTCCAGCAGCACCTCGGCCATCCGCTCCTCCAACAGTCCCATGACCTCATCGGTCTCGAGCGGACCGGCGTCCTTGAGCAGCGAGACGATGAACGGGCGGAACGCCTCCTGCTCGGTGCGCCGACGGACCGCCGCAGGAGCTGGGGTGGTGGTCCGGACCGTGGCCCTGCGGGTCGCGGTCGCTCGCGGGGCTCGCGGTGACTTCGGCGCGGCCGGGGGCGGGGGCGGCGGCGCAGGCATCCCGTGGATGCAGGTGCTCAGCGCAAGATCGCACAGGTCGCAGTACTCCTCGGGCACGTCGCCGACGGTACTGTCCTGCCTCGTGACCGAGACTCCCGACCCGACCCAGCCCCTCAGCCCCGCGGTTCCCCCGCCTCCTCCACCGGCGGACTACGGGACTCCCGCGCCGGTTCCGGCGTACGGCGCCCCGCCCCCGGCGTACGGCGCCTCGCCCCAGCTCGGTCCGGTCGGCAAGGTCCGCAGCACCGGGCTGTGCATGCTGCTCGCGCTGGTGACCCTCGGGATCTATGTGCTCGTGTGGTACTACCAGGTCCACGAGGAGATGAAGCAGCACTCCGGGCGCGGCTTGGGCGGAGTCGTGGCGCTGCTGCTGGCGTTCTTCATCGGCATCGCGTCGCCCTACATCGCGTCCAACGAGGTCGGCGACCTCTATGCCAACACCGGCCGCGCGAGGCCGGTCAGCGCGATGACCGGGCTCTGGTACTTCCCGGGTGCGCTGATCCTGATCGGCCCGTTCGTGTGGTTCATCAAGACCAACGGCGCGCTCAACGACTACTGGAAGTCCATGGGCGCGTCGGCTACTTGACCAGCGAAGGCTTGTCGACCTCGGCCTGCTGACGCTTGTCGATCTGCTCCCGCACCGTGTCGTGGATGTTGTGGTACGCGTCGGTGAAGACGTGCGGGGCCAGCACCAGCGTCGCGGCGAACCAGATCACGATGGCCATCCGGATCACGGGGACGCCGCGCATCGGCGCGATGCCCTTGTCGGCCCTCTTGGCCTTCTTGGTCTCGGTGTGGCCCACCCGCTGAGCGACCTTGACCAGGCCGCGATCGTGCAGGTGGTCGCGCAGCTGATCCGAGGCGATGGTGATCTGGTGGAGCGACATGCTGTGCGGTCGCGACTCCAGCGCGGGCACCAGTTGGTCGATCGAGCAGACGAGCACCCCGCCGGCGTGGGTGTCGAGATACTCCGCACCGGCCACGGCCACGACGGGTCTGACGAGTCGCTGGGGCACACCGGGCGTGAGCAGGGCGACTGCGGCGGCAGCCTCGTTCAACGCGGCGATCAGGGAGTCCTGGACGTGGTCCTCATGTCGGAGCTTGCCGCCGATCACGGTGACGTCGGCGCTCCAGATCTTGGTGTCGACGACGTAGACGCCCGACGGACCGACGACGACGTGGTCCACGTGGCCGTAGCGGCCACCCGGCCACTGCAGGTCCTTCACGACCGTCCAGGTCTCATCGTCGAGCTGCTCGAGCGCGTGAGTCGTCCGCAGCTCGGCCTCGGCGCGACGGGCCTCCGCCTCACCGACGAGCGGTACTCGCGCAGCCTTCGGGCGACGGTGCCGCGCCGCGTCGGTGACGTTGTTGTCCCCCATTGGGGTCCTCCCGTGGTGGTTCCCACCGATCACGGTAGAAGCGGCGCGCCGGCCTGTTCGGAGAACCCTGAACCTCATCCGGGTGGTCTGAACCGGCTCCGCGCAGAGAACCTGGCATCCGCTCCGGCCGTCCAGCACACTGTGCCCGTGCCTGGAACCACTCTCGTCCGCCGCCTCGCCGGCGGCCTGCTCCTCGCCGCCCTCCTGACCGGCTGCGGCGACGAGTCCGTGAGCGACGGCAGCGAGCGCGAGCCCGACACGGCCAGCGACGCCAACGGCGACACCTCAGCCGCGCCGCGACTCACCGCGCGTACGGCGTCGGAGACCGTGCTCGACGACGGCCGGGCCGCACTGGCGCTGCTCTCCCAGACCAATGTGGGTGCCCTGTTCCTGTCCGAAGCCTCCACGGACGAGTTGCCCGAGACGTCCGAAGCGTCCGAGCCGCCGACGGAGGAGGAGATGGCCGACTGCTACTCCGACCTCTCCTTCGAGGACCGGCTCGACCCCGCGGGGCTCGCGGTCGGCGATGCGGCCGCGGACTATGCCTACTTCGACGAGACCCGGCTGATGATCGTCTCGAGCCGGGTCGCCTCGTTCGGCGACGAGACGGCGGCGGCCGCGGCGATCGACACGCTGTTCGACAACGTCGGTGAGTGCACGCACTTCGAGGACGACGAGGAGGGCATCGTGACGGTGCTGGACCTCGAGGTCAGCACCGAAACCTCCGACGAGGAGTCGGACACGCAGTTCGCGATGATCGGCGGCGGCTCGTGGGGCGAGGGCACCGAGTCGGTGCCGGTGGGCATGGGCTTCTCGGCCACGCGGGTCGACAACAACATCACGATGGTGATGCTGCTGAGCCTGGGCTACCTCGAGGACAACGCGCTCGTGGCGCCCTACACCGATCTGTCGATCGACCGGCTCCTCGCGGTCGCCGCGGGCGAGACACCCGAGGAGGTCGTCGGCCCGACGCCGACGACAGTGCCGCCGAGCCGCGTGCCGGGCACCACGGACCCGTCGCAGCTCGACCGGTTCCTCGGCACGACGCCTGGGTTCATCGACGCGAGGTAGTCCGGCATGCTTCGCTTCGTGACGACCGAAGCCGACCTCAGCGAGGTGTCCACCGACGCCGGGGTGCTCCGCTACTACGACGTCGGAGACGGGCCGCCGCTGCTGATGCTGCACGGCTCGGGGCCGGGCGTGACGGGGTGGCGCAACTTCGGCGGCAACCTGCCGTCGTTCTCTCCTTCGTTCCGCTGCCTGGTGCTCGAGCTGCCCGGGTTCGGCGTGAGCGACCCCACCGACCAGCACCCGATGCTGAGCTCAGCGCCGGCCGTGACCCGCCTGCTGGACGCGCTCGCGCTCGACAGCGTCGACATCGTCGGCAACTCGATGGGTGGCATGGTCGCGGCGCAGGTCGCGATCCAGCAGCCGGAGCGGGTACGCCGACTCATCACCGTGGGAGGACTCGGTCGCAACATCCTCAGCCCGTCCCCCGGCGAAGGCATCAAGCTGCTTCAGGACTTCACCGAGGAGCCGAGCCGCGATCGGCTCGACGCGTGGTTGCAGTCGATGGTCCATGACCCGGCAACCGTGACCGACCAGATGCGCGAGGAGCGCTGGGCGCAGGCGACCGAGGAGAAGACCCTGGCGAGCGCGCGGCTGATGTACTCCCGCGCCGCCATGGAGTTCGGCCTCGCCATCCAGGACAAGAGCGAGACGCGCCCGTTGTGGGCCGACCTGCACCGCATCCAGGCCAGGACGCTGATCACCTGGGGGCGTGACGACCGCGTCAGCCCGATCGACATGGCGTTGTTGCCGATGCGCACCATCCCGCAGGTCGAGCTGCATGTGTTCCCCAACTGCGGCCACTGGGTGATGATCGAGCAACGCGAGGCGTGGGAGCGCGTCGTGCTCGAGTTCCTCACGCGTCCCTGAGCCCATGACGGGACGGATGTCCTGGCCACGAGGTCGGGCAGCCCGTCGCTCGCGCGAGTCTTCCGGGATTTGGCCATCCCCGACCCTCGCCGTGGGTGGAGGTCTCCGCAAACGGCTATCCACAGGTCATGCAGCGGGGTGGAAGAGCTCGACTCGCAGGCCTCGGTCCGGGACGGTCCACGTCGGTGGACGGGCGGTGTAGCGGTGGCCGGTCGGCGTCACGATCTCGACCACGTGCTCGCCGTTCGGCCCGGGTCTGGGTCGCGCCGACCATCCCCAGCCCTCCTTGGCCTGGTTGCAGGTCTCGCAGGTGCCCTGCCCGTTGAGCGCCGACGTCGGGCCTCCATCTGCCTTGCGCACGACGTGGTCGAGATGCCGAATGCGGGCGTCGCAGAAGGGCGTGCGGCACTGCTGGTCGCGCAGACGGAGGTACTCAGCCAGCCGACCCTCGAACCTCATCGCCTTGGAGTCCATGGCGACGAGCTCACCGGTCTGGGGGTTCGCGTAGAGCCGACGGACCCACTGCTCGATGCCGTCCTCGGCGTTCTGCGCGATCCACTGCCGGAGCAGGTCGCCAGGAACTGGGCCGTAGTCCTGGACCCAGCCGACCCCGTCATCGTCGCCGAGCAGCACCGAGTCAGGGACGATCACGTTGATCATCAGCGGCAAAGCCGCCGCCGGTCCGACGCCGCCGAGCACCCGATCGCGAAGGGTGTCGGTCATGATCTGGTCCCTCGAGCGCGGATCACCGCCGGCACGCAGGTTGTTCGCTTCGCGCAGGAGCACGGCATAGACAGAGACGCCGTCCTTGACCGTCATCAGGGAGGTCAACCACATCATCGTGTCGGGTGCGGGCCTGGTCGTGACCCGCCGCTCCGCCTCGGCCCGCCGGCGCCGTTCGGCCACCGCGGCCGGGTCGAGCTCGGCCACCATCGCCCGCGCCGTACCGATGATCTGCTTCTCGCTCAGCAGCTCGACAGCCTCGAGGTCACCGGCGATGCGCCGGTCGATCTCGGCGCGGGTGGGGAGGTCGAGGCATGCGGTCTCCTGCACGAGGGCGAGCGCCGCTCGTTCGGTGATCCTCCCGGCGCGCAGCGCCGTGTCGGTGCACGGCATCTCACGGCGTACGACGGTGGCGAACCCGACGAGCTGCTGCGCCCGCGCCGGGGAGATGCGCCGCGCCAGGGCTACCTGGGAGGGGATCCCGCGACCACGTCTCGTGCGCGGTTCGTGCGCCGCAGCCTGCTCGGCCTGCTGGGCGGCGACGAAGTCAGCCGTGACCGCGACCTGCGCTCCGGCGCCGGCGCACTTGAGCTCCTCGAGCGCCCGCAGCATGTCGATCCGCTGCTCGTCATCGTCCAACCCCTCGTGAACCGCCCACAGCTCGGCGGTCAGGGACCGCACGCGCAGCACCGCGAGTGAGGTGGATGGATGATCGAGCATGTGTTCGATTATAGGACATCGCGCCGCCACTCGCCAGCCTTCGCGCCGATCTGTGGACTACGGCCGCTTGAACACGCCGCGGCGAGGATCGCGGCGTAGTTGTGGTCGACGGCGGGACCGTGCAGGGGAATCCCGCACAGGATCTGAGCGAACCTCGGCATGGCCCAGATGGGTCATTGTGGCCCTCGTCGGACAGGGTCATGGTGGTGAGACCCCCCGGTCCCACTGAGGTTCCCGCATGTCCTCTCTCGGTCTTTACGAACTACTCACGCCGTACTTCCTGGCCGGCGCGGTCTTCGACGAGCGCCACGACCCGGTCCTCTCCCAGCTCGGCGTCGTCGAGCTCTCCTCGGCCTACGACGACTCGGCGGTCATCCACACCGGCACCCTCCAGCTCGGGGCCGGCACCCCGCCTCGACTCACCTCGCGGCGCGGCTCGGCCGGCTTCACCTGGGACACCGCCAGGATCCGGTTCCGGCTGACGGTGCCGCGCGACGGGGCCGCCCTCATCGACACCGCGATCGGGGCGGCGCCGGTCCCCCAGCTCGCGCCCCTCAAGGGCCTGCTCGACCAGTTCCTGCCGGTGGAGCAGGGGGCGGCACCCACGGAGTACCCGGGCATCCGGTTCCGCCTCGAGCTGCTGCTCGAGGAGCTCAACTTCGACCTCGGACCGGACTGGCTGCCCGGCAAGCTCGACTCCGGCCACCGGATCGTCAAGGACGCGAGCATCACCGCCCCGGTCCGCCTGGTGCTGCCCAAGCCGGTCCTGCTCTACGAGATGGGCGACGACAGCCTGAGCACGCCGCCGACGTTCCGCCTCGCCTCCTGGGGCGGTGGGGGGTTCGATGCGCCGAGCTCTCTCGCGTCCGGCGAGCTGGTGCGGATGGAGCCACCGATCGCCGTCTACAAGGACGGCAAGGTCGGCTTCGGGCTCGGCTCGGTGGTCCTGGACCTCGACCCGGACCACACGCCGCCGGAGATCCTGCGCTTCTTCGGCACCGACGAGGCCTTCGAGGGCCTCTATGTGCAGAGCGCCCGGGTCTACGTCAGCGACGTCCACAAGGGATACGGCTTCCACATCGGCGTGGAGGACCTGCTGATCTCCTTCGACGGCGAGGTCAGCTTCGACGTCAGCGCCGACGTGCTCGGACCCGAGGTGACGCTCTCGGCGAAGCTCGTCGTCAGCGACCAGGGACGGCCCGTCGAAGTCGACGCCGGCCATCGGACCGGTGCTTCCACGACGACCGCGACCGTCGTGGAGGGCGGCTCGTTCACGGCCGGCACGGCGGCCCTGGTGCAGGTCGAGATCACAGGCGGCCAGCCGCCGCACTCGGTCACCGTGACCCCCGACGTGGGCGGCTCGCCCCGCTTCGACGCGGCGACGGGGAGGGTCAAGGTCGACGACCTCGCGGTGGGGGACCAGACCCTGACGCTCACGGTCGGCGACTCGTCGGGGCAGCAGTACACCGAGACCGTCACCATGCACGTCACCGCGGCGCCGCCGACGCCGACCACGACCAACGCCGCCGGCTCGGCGGCGGACCGGCCCCAGCAGCCGGGCGATCTGCCGGCCGTCACGCACACCGGTGGCTCGGGCACCACCCACTCGGTCGTCGCGGCCGGTCCGGGCACGGGCACCCGGGAGCGGTTCAGGCTCACCGGCCCGGGCACCCCCACGGTCACCGCCGGCGGCAGCGCGGTGACCGTGACCAACGGCGTAGTCGAGGTCGAGGTCCCCGAGGGCACCACCAACCTGCCCATCGTCGCGACGTGGCCCACCTTGAGCAGCACACCGCAGACCTTCGAACTGCTCTTCACCAAGGCCTGGCCCAAGGAGGCCGACGGCGAGACCATCCGGACGAGGTACGCCGCCGACTTCACGCCGTCGACCGCCACCCCGGCCGTGGTCGGCTCGCTCGACGAGAAGCGCGACGACCGCTACCTCGGCAGCCGGGCCGCCGGGCAGTCGCTCGGCGGAACGGCGGCGCTCCGGGCCTGGCTGGACGACATCAAGGCGGCCAACGGCGGGACCACGCCGACGGTCACCATCACCGCCAGCGCGAGCTGGGAGAGCGACAACCGACAGGACGAGGACCAGGCCCTCTCCGATCGGCGGCGCGACGTCGCGATCCGCGCGGTGGCCGGCCACGGCACCGTCACCGCCGACGACGCGACCGGCTTCTCGGCCGCCCAGGCCAGCCAGCGCAGCAACGACCCGAGTGACCGCAAGGCCGTGATCAGCGCGCTGGTCACCCAGCCAGCCGAGACCGTGACCCTCAGCGTCTCCCGGGGCAGCCGACCCACGCCGAGTCCCACGCCGCCACCGCAGCGCCAGCCCGAGCGTCCGCCCGCCCCGCTGCCGAGCCAGCCGCCCGGTGTCTTCCGCAGCGCCGGTGTGCGGGTCAAGGTCATCCGCAACGAGCCGGTCCTCCTGGAGATCAGGGCCCGCCTCGACTTCGAGACCGACCTCGAGGGCCAGATGCGCAACCCCAACGGGGCGCCGGCGACCACCGGCAACCTGCAGCTGCACCAGCAGCCCGGGGCCGCCGCCGACACCGCGGCCAACCCCCAGGACGGCGTCGTCGACGCCCGGCTGACCATCGTCCACGACCCGGCGACGCACTCGTGGACCGAGACCCTGGCACTGGGGGCACACCCCGACGACGTCGACGGTCTGCTCCAGGTCCGCAACCCGCACACCGGCTCGACGACCGCCGACACCCGCCTCAAGGACGCCCTGGGTTCGGTGATGATCCTGGCGCCGATCATCGGCGTCGCCGTAGGCGCCACCGATCCCAACTCGGCGGGCAGCTATGCCGTCCTGGGCGGCACGATCGTCGGCGCGGCTGCGATCGGGGCGGCCGGCTTCCTGGAGACCGAGAAGATCACGTTGTACGGCGGCGAGCTGAAGTTCCGGCAGTTCATCCCGCCCGGTGACCCGGTCAGCTTCAGCGACGCCGGCGTGCTCTTCGACTATGGCGTCGAGTTCGGCGTCGACATCCCCTCCCTCGGCATCCAGACGACTCGGCCGCTCAAGGTCCGCTACCGCGCGATCGGCTTCAACCTCAACTTCCAGGGCGGCGGCTACCAGCCGATCTTCGACACCTCCAAGGGCTACGAGCTCGACCTGAGCGACCCCGGGCTGTTCGCCCTGCCCGCACCGATCGACAGTGTGCTGAAGATCTTTGCGGCCCGGATCGCCAAGGTGAACCCGCTGACCGTCGAGCTCGACCTCGGGATGAAGGTCGACCTCGGAGTGGTCCGGATCGACAAGTTCAAGGTCAAGATCCCCGTCGACCCGTTCGGGGTGCCGACGATCCTGCCGAGCGGGATCAGCGTCGACATCTCCCAGGTGCTGGTCGGCTCCGGCTTCGTCAACATCGTCGAGCCGCCGGCCGCGCCGGCGGGCCAGGAGCAGCCCGGCTTCGGCGGGATCGAGGGCGCCTTCGACGTCAGCCTGGTGCCGATCAAGCTGCGGATCGCGGCCAGCTTCGGCATCCGCCCGATCAGCGACGCGGCGAGCGGCCGCAAGGCCACCGCGGTCTTCCTCGGCCTGATCGTCGACCTGCCGGCACCGATCCCGCTCGCCCAGTCCGGCATCGGGATCTACGGCTTCTCCGGGCTCTTCGCCATGCACTACAAGCGGCTGGAGCGGGACCCGGACCCGAACCCCAACGACGCGGTCGGCCCGGCCATCCTCTGGCTCCAGGACGCCGGCGGCGAGCCGGCCAAGCTCTTCCACAACGGCATGACCCTGTGGGGTCCCGAGCTCGACCGGTGGAGCTTCGGCGTCGGCATCATGCTCGGCACCACCGAGGGCGGCTTCCTGATCAACCTGCGCGGCATGTTCGTGCTCGAGCTGCCGGGCCCGCGGATCCTGGTGTTCGTCAAGATCCTCGTCGTCCAGGTGATGCCGGACCTCCAGCCGGGCAACGACCTCACCGTCGGCATCCTCGGGGTGATCGACCTCGACATCGCCCGGAGGACCTTCACCCTCGGCATCATCGTCGACCTCCGGATCGAGGAGATCGTCTCCCTCACGGTGCCCGTCGAGCTGTTCACCAGGCTCGACGACCTGAGCAACTGGCACCTCTACATCGGCACCTTCGGGGCCCCGGCATCGGCCACCGTGCTCGACATCGTCCGGGGCTTCGGCTACGTGATGATCGCCGGCCACGACATCGTCGGCTGGCCCGGCTACGGGCAGCTGCGCACCCTCGAGGGCATGGCGATGGCCGCCGGCATCGGCGCCTCGGTCGTCTTCGGGGACGAGGGGATCGGCCTCTACCTCAAGGTGAGCGCCCGCGCCGACGTCGCGGTGAGCTTCTCCCCGCGGCTGTTCCTGGTTGGGCGGATCCAGATCGACGGCGAGCTGAGGCTGTTCATCATCTCGGTCGGTGCACACGGGAGGCTCGACGTCGAGGCTCCCGACCCGACATACATCCGCGGCGAGATCTGCGGCCACGTCGACTTCTTCTTCTTCTCCGTCGAGGGTTGTGTCTCCGTGGAGATCGGGCCGTCCCCGCCGGACCCGCCGCCGCCCGACATCGTCCGCAACGTCTGGCTGCAGAGCCACGCGCCGGTCATCACCGCCGGCCAGGGCGGTGACCGGCCGATCGACGCGAGCCTCGGCGACGCGGTGCCCTCCGGCGGCAGCGCGGACCTGCCGATCGTCCCGATCGACTCGGTGCCGGTGGTCCAGTTCCTCACCGCCCCCACCGCCGCCGCCACCACCACGTTCACCCAGCCCCTGTCCGCCGCGCCCACCCTCCCGCCGGGGGGCTGGGTCAAGCTGGGCGGCTCCCGACGGGTCACCTATGCGCTGACCGCGATCACACTCTCGATCTCCGGTGGCGGCCCGCTGTTCACCCCCGGCGTCGGCGCGCCCAAGGCGACCTGGCGGCCGGACCCGACCGCGTCCGACGCCACGGGCACGGCGGCGGTCGACCTCGCGCTCTTCTCCAACGTGCCACTCATGGGAGCCCGGGCCCTGGAGCGCTCCACCGATCTGACCCTGATCGTCGACGGCGTCTTTGGTGGCGTGTGCACGCCGATCGCCCCACCCGCCGCGGTGCTGTGGACCTTCTGCCAGCAGCCGCTCGGCCCGTCGGGCGTCGGCTGGGAGCTGAGCGGCGACGCGTGGCCCGACCCGCCCGGGACCACGCGGACGACGCAGGTCGACGTCGACCTGCGCGTCGACGAACCGGTGCCGAACCCGGGCGTCGCGCAGCTCGACGCGGTGCTCGGACAGACCGTGGCCGGAGGGTCGCAGCCCGCCAAGGTGATCGGGCCGACGGGCCCGCCCTCCACCGACCCGGAGGAGCCGGAGGACCCGGGCCAACCCGACGACCCACCGGGGACGCGCCCGATCTGCGTCGACCTCGCCACGGTCCTCAAGGACGGTGACGACAACCCGGCGGCGGTCGGCAAGCTGCTGCGGATCTCGGTCCTCGACTTCAACGCGCTGCCCTACCGGGTGCTGCGGGTCGGAGGTGTGGGCCCACTGCGTGGCCTCGACGTCGGCTACCGCACCGAGCTGTCCCTGGCCCGGGCCTGCACACAGGTCACCCTGACCGTCGTGACCTTCGGCGGCGGGGTCAAGGTGGCGGCGCTGGACCGCTCCGGCCGCCTGGTGTCCAGGGCCGCGGCGGTCGGGCCGCAGGGCAAGCCAGAGGTCCTGCGGCTCACCGGACGGGGCATCACCCGCGTGGTCGTCGACGCCCCCGCGGACGAGACGCTGCTGCTCCGGGTCTGTGTCGTGGTCGACACCAGGCCCCTGCCCCTCCTGGGCCTCGACCGCCCCCTGCCGGCACTGCGTGCCGCCGCCGCCCGCGGCCTGACCAAGGTCAAGGGCCAGGTCAAGGGCAAGGTCAAGGGCAAGGCCAACGACTGCATGCGCGCCCTGGCGCTGCCCGAGCGCACCGAACCCCAGGGCAAGGGCACCCTCGAGCTGAGCAAGGAGCTGCAGGAGCTCGCCGACAAGCGGCCCGACGAGCGTTGGGTGGACCTGGTCACCGGCCCAGCCGTGTACGCCGTGCTGCACCTGCTCGTCGACCGCCGCCTGCTCGCCGCGGACGCCGTGGTGGTCGAGCAGCTCGACGGGGCGCTCGGAGTCCTGGCCAGCGACCCGCTCAACGCGCTCTCGCCGGTCACGGTCGGCTCGCCGACCAGCGGCCTGCCGGCGACCTGGCTCGACCCGGCCGGGCCGTGGTGGGACGAGGTGGAGCCCGTGACGACGTTCCTCGCCGCTCCGGAGTTCTCCACCCACGTCCACCTGCTGGTGACCGTGAAGCCGGACCCACGGTCGCGGCGGCTGCGGATCCGGGTGCAGCCCGGGTCCCCGGCCCGCACCCACCCCGCGGTGATCCTCGGCGTGGCCGAGGTGATGCGGCTCGGCGAGGAGGAGCGCTTCCTGACCGAGGAGGAGATCCGCACCGGCCAGGTCGACACGCTCTTCGGCTATCTCGACGGCACCTCGAAGGTCCCACTGCTCACCCCCAACAGCACCTACACCCTCGCGCTGACCTACACGCCACAGACCGAGGACACCCGGCCGGACGGCACGGTCGACGAGGACACGCTGCCCGCGGTCACCGAGTCGTTCCGGTTCAAGACCGACGCGCAGCCGCCCGCCCGGCTCGACGCCTATGTGCTGGCGACCAGCCCGACGCAGGAGGAGGAGTTCGTCTTCGCCGACGACCCGGTGACCGTCGTGTTCAACGACCTGCAGATCGTCCAGCTCTATGCGACCTACGGCCGCACCCTGACCGCGGTGCTCCGCGGCGCCGACGGCATCGCGATCCCCACCCACCAGGTCGCCGGCCTCGAGGAGGTGCCGGTCACCTTCACCTCACCGTTGTACGACGCGATCCAGCAGCTCGTCGAGAACGGCTCGGCCGGCTGCGTGCCCCACCACTACCACGTCGAGGGCCACGGCAGCTTCACGTTGCCGGTGCCGCTGCGCCCCTCGATGGCCTACACCCTGGACATCGAGGCCCAGCCGGTGCCGACGCCGCCGTCGGGCAAGCCGGTGGTGCCGCTGTTCCGCCGACACTTCCGCACCGGTCGGTTCACCTCCCTCGAGGCGCTGGTCGACGAGCTCAGGGCCCGGCCGCTGCTGCACCGGGTGCTGACGGGTCCCGTCACCGGCCTCACCCTCGGCTCCGCCGCGACCGACCTGGAGATCGAGACCGCCCTCGCCGCGGCCGGACTCGCCCCGCTCGACGCCCCGGACCGGGGCAGCCGGGTCGTGCTCTGGCGGCCGCACCCGAGCGGGCGTCACGTGCCACACGCCGTCCTCCTCGACGCCGACGAGCCGCTCTGGCGCTTCCGCGACGCGCCACGCCAGGAGGTCGTGCCCAACCAGCCCAACCCGCCCGACCCCGCCTACCAGCGGATCGTGCCGGGCCGCGAACCCTCGCTCCGGCTCACCTCGACCGGTCCGGTCGCCGGGTTCGTCCGGTCGACCTCGGGCACCCGGACCGTGGTGATGCTGAACGACGCCTCGTGGCCCACCGCGGGCGCGACCGTGACCATCGACGCCGTCCGCCCGGCCAGCACGCTCTACGGCTTCGCAGGACAGACCGCCCGCGTCACCACCATCCCCCTCGAGGGCCAGGCGCCGTGGGACGGGGAGGACTAGCCATGGACCGCAGCGTGTTCCCCGACCTCGCGGTGCTCCGCCTCGCCCCGGTCTTCCCGCCCGACCCCAAGCAGCTCGCCGAGGTGCTGACCGACGTACCCGACTCCCCGCAGGGCGGTACGGACAGGCGGCACGAGGACCGCCAGGTCCGGGACGCGACCCACCTGATGACGGCCGCGATGGTCCCCACGACGATGGCCCAGGCGGCGGCGCGGTCGCTCGCGATCTCGCTGCGCTGGGCGCTCAACCCGTCGGTCGGCTTCCCCCGTGCGCCGTTCCGGGTGTGGCGCCGACTCCGCAAGGAGGACCCCTCGACGCCGGTGACCGGCTCGGCGCCGATCAGCGGACCGAGGACCGTCGGGCTGTCGGCGCAGGTGCTCGAGGTCCGCTTTGACGCCACGCCCGCGCCCGGACGCGTCGTGGTGGTCGAGGCGGTCGGCTTCAACGGCCACGTGCTGCCCGGTCAGCGGCTGATCTTCGGCTCCGCGGGCGCCGGTCGCTTCCGCGCCGCCGGGATCAGTGCGCTCAAGGTCTCCGACGGCGGGCAGATCACCAACGTGCTCGGGCTGCCCCAGACCGACTACGCCAACCTGCCCGACTGGACCCTCGTGGAGGCCGTCGGCTTCCCCTTCGCCAAGGGCGAGATCGGCCCACCCGACTATGACCCGGTGCCCCAGGGCCGCGCGGCGCCCAGCCTGGACGGCATCGACGCCGCCCTGCGCCGGCTGACCGCCGGCCAGCTGATCCAGCTCGACCCGCCCGCGCCCGGCGGCGGGCTGGGCGCGCCGGTCTGGCCCTTCCCGGACCCGGCGACCTTCCTCGACGTCCTGCGCAAGGGTCCGCTGCCCACCGTCGCGGACTGCCTGACCACCAGCCGCGACGACGACCTCAGCCGCATCCAGGCGCTGCACCGGCCGACCCACACCCTGGCCGGGATGCACCAGCCCGGCATCTCCAGCCCGTCGGGGACGGCGGACCTGTCGCTGAAGACCACCCAGTACATCGGGCTCGCGGTCAACGACAACCCGGTGGCGCTTGGCCTCGGCTTCGGCACCTTCGACGTCGCACCCGTCCGGGGCTGGGGCATCAAGGAGCAGCTCCCGGCCGGCACCTTCCTCGCCTCGACCGACTGGATGGTCACCGCCGAGGTCACGTTCTGGTTCGGCCTGACGCTGGACCTGGCGGCCATCGGGGTCCTCCAGGCGCCGCCGACGGCGCTGACCCAGCTCCAGGCAGCCCAGACCTTCGCCAACCGCCCACCCACCCGCGACAGCACCGGCTCCGCCTCGGTGCTGCTCAGCTGGGCGCCGACCCGCGACCCGATCGGAGCCGGGATCCTGCTTCAGCGCGCGGGTGCCGACGAGGTGGTCAACGTGAAGCGGCCGGCCGGATCCGGCGGCTTCCAGCCCTACCTCATGCCGCACCGGTTCGGCCCCGACGGCGAACCCCTGCCCGGCGAACGGCCTGGCGTGACGATGCCCGAGGAGCCGGCACCGGTCTCGGGCAGCGCGGCGACGACGTACGCCGCGGCGGCCCTGGACGTGCACGGGCGCTGGGGTCCGTGGGCGCTGACCACGCACGCACTGGTGGCCGCGCCGGTGCAGAAGCCGGTGCTCAACGACGTCCGGATCGACCTGCCGGCCCCGCTGCCGACCGCGGTGCCGCCCGGCGGGCCGGTGGTGCCCGCGGCGACGCTGACCATCGAGGTGTCCTGGGACTGGGCGGACCGGTCGCCGGAGCGGATCGAGGTGTCGGGCCGGTTCGTGCCGCTGGGTCCGCCGCCGGTCTCGGTCACGGGCTGTCAGGTCGACTCGGCCGGACCGGTGGGCGCCTTCGCGGTCACCATCGGCTTCGACTCCGCCGGCGCCCCGACGGTGCGGGTGCCCACGGCGCCGCCGGCTCCTCCGGCGGGCTCGGTGGCGGTCGCCCAGTCGGCCACGGTGATCGAGGTCGTCGACCCGCAGTCGGCACCGGGCAGCGGACCGCCGCCGGGCTCGGCGGCCAGCCAGGTCCGGCGCTACCGGCTCAGGCTCCCCGTCCGGCTCGACTTCTCCGGCACCAGCCAGCTGGGCTACGCCGTCTCGGCCCGGGCCGCCGAGCTCGTACGCCCGAGTGAGCTGAGCGGGCCGACGGAGCCGCGCGCGACCACCGTGTCCGACCCGTTCCCGGCCCCCGCGCCCGTGCTCCCGCCGGTCACCGTGCTCTGGACCGCGCAACCGGACGCCGCGGGGCGCGCGCGCACCGTCCTGTCCTGGCCGGCGGTGCCCGGAGCGTCGGGCTACATCGTCTGGGAGGCCACCGAGACCGCGCTCTATGACGCCGTGGCCGGGATCGCACCACCGACCGGCCAGAGCATCCGGGCGCGGGCCGCGGACCTCAAGGCCCGGATCCTGGCCGACCAGGCCGGGAGCCTGTCGACCTTCTCCCGCCTCAACGAGCGGCCGCAGACCGCGACCTCCGTCGAGCTCGAGCTGCCCGGGAGCGCCGACACGCTGTTCGTCTATCGCCTCTCCTCCATCAGCTCGCAGAACATGGAGTCCGCGCGGTCGACCGACGTCGTGATGGTCGGAGTGCCACGGCTGGAGACGCCGGGGACTCCGTCGCTCGAGGTCCGCCACGACCCGGACAGCGGGCTGGTGGAGCTCGTCGTGGTGCCGGGCACCGGCCTGGCACCCGACCGCTTGGCCGTGCACCGGGTCCGCACACCGCTCCTCGCCGAGGTCGTCGACACCATGGGCCCGCCGCGCTCGACGCTGGCCGTCTCCGCGCTGACCACGGTGCCGGTGCCCTCGCTCGGTGGTGCTCCGCCGCGCATCGGCTTCCGGCTCACCGACCCGGTCACGCCTGACTGGCGGCCCTACGTCTACCGGGTCGTGGCGCTGGGCCGTGACCTGCCCGCCGACGGCATCAGGTCGGGGCGGTCTCCCGCCTCGGGCGCCGTGGCCGTCGTCGTACCCCCGCCGATGCCGCCGGCCCTGACCGGTCTAAGCGTCGCGCGCAACGGGTCGGCGACCCTGGTGACCCTGCGCACCGATCTGCCGTCCCGGCCGACGCCGGCGGGTCCGGCCGAGCTGGTGGTGGCCGCCGTCGACGCCGCGGGGGCCCGCTCGAGGCTCGCGGCGCTCGACCCGGCGACCGTCCCTGAGGCCGCGGCGCTGGTGCTGCCGTCGGCGCCGGGCCCGGTGTCGGCGACCCGGCGCCCGCCCGCCGCCGGCACCGTGGAGATCACGGTGCTCGTGCCGACGACCACCGCGAAGGTCGTGGTCACCGCGACCGACCCGCTGGGCCGGTCCACCGCCCTGGAGGAGGCCTGATGGCCCTCGTCGACACGTTGTCCACCACCGGCGTCCGGTCGTTCGGCGCGAGCATGCCCGTCGTCGCGCCGTCCTGGACCTCGGGCACGCCCACCGTCGCCGCCGACGGGTTGTCGCTCACCCTGTCCTCGGGGTCCTGGCTGGCGCCCTGCCACGGCTTCACCCGGACGCCGGCGCAGGTCGCCGAGCGCAGTGGTGTGTTCCTCCGCGACGGCGCGGGAGCGGCCGTGGCCTCGGGTGCGAGCGTGATCTCACTGCTGCCTCAGCAGCTGCTCCGGCTGGCTCGGCTCTATGCGCTGCTGCTCGAGGACGCCACCGGTGCGCGGCCGGGCCGCGCGGCCGGGCAGCCGGCGCGACCGGTCCCGGCCCACCTCGTGGTCTCCGACGGCGGGGTCACGACGGGCGGGATCGACCCCGGCGACACCCTGGCCGGAGGTCGGCTGTCGTTCCACGACGCGCTCGGGCAGCCGATCGACGCCCTCGCGGTGGCCTCGGCGTTCCTGGCCTTCATGACCGCCCACCAGCCGCTGCAGGCCCGGGCCACCTCGGACCCCTTCGACGCCAACCCCCCGCTGTCGGCGATGCTGACGTCGCTGGCCAGCGGCGCCGCGTCGGTGCGGGTGCGCCTGGTCGACGGGGCCGGACAGCCGGTCACGTCGGTCGGCAACCTCACCGGCCTCACCGCGGTGTCCGGCGCGCCCGGTGTCTTCACGGTCGGCGGTCTCACCGCCTCGGTGGCCAAGGCGGCCGCCTCCACCGGCTTCCCGGAGGAGGTCCGGCGCACCCTGCTCCTGGCGTTGACGACCACCGGGCGCCTGGGCGACTCGGTGGGCTTCCCGGCGCTGCCGGGCGGGCGGACCCTCCAGCGCGACTTCTTCACCCTCCGCGTGCTCGACCTGAGGACCTACCTCCTCGGCACGCCCGCGGCTGCGTGGGACGGGACCAAGATCGAGCCGCGACCGACGGTGCGTCGTGACGAGACGGTGACGCTGCTCGGCGACGGCAACGACGTGCTGGGCGCAGCGGCGGCCGCCCTGGCCGGGTCACCGACCGAGTCGCTGGTGGTGGCGCAGCGGATCGACGGCGCGTTCACGGTGCCCACCGGGTCGGGGGCGGCGGCGCACTGGCCGGCGTTCCCACCCCTGGGCGCCGTGACCCCCGAGCCGGCGGCGTCGGTGCCGGCGACCCTGGCGACCGCGGTGGTGGCGACCGCGGCGTTCGTCACGAGCACCACGACTCCGCCCTCGCCCGACGTCGTGCTGTCGCTCACCGGGCTGCCCGCGGGCGCGGCGGTCCGCGCCTACAGCCGACGCTTCTCGGCCGAGGCCGTGGAGACCCGCGGCGACGGTGGCGGCGCCGTGGCCGACGGTGCCGGCAACGCCACGATCCTGCTGCGCGACCCTCTGGGGCTGGTCGTCTATGGCCGCCCGCAGCCTCCCCTGCCCGCGAGTCCGGTGCTGCACGTCGACCTGGTCGTGGTGCAGCGCAACCTGGCCTCGCGGATCCTCGGCGACGTCTCGTGCCCCATCTCGTCGACGAGCGTGGCCGCCCCGCCGACGGGCACCAACGCGTTCGGCGCGGCCGCGCGGCGCGGCGTCTGTCACGCCGGCATCCTCGCCTCGGGCGAGCCGAGGACGGCGCCGAGCCCGACCGGTGGTGGGCCCTCGGCGGCGCTGTCGCTGCTGAGCGAGGGCACACCGCGGGACGCTCCGCGGCTGCCGGGGATGGCGCGGCGTGAGCTGATCGTGGCCGGGAGGACCGGCACCGCGTGGTCCGCGGTGGTCAGCGGCGGCCGGCTCACCCCCGAGACGCACCACGCGGCGGCACGGCTCGGCGCGCCGGGCGGCCTGGGTGGTCGGGAGACCCAGAGCGTCGGAGCGTCGACGTCCGGGGGGCGGCTGGCCTTCGACCTGGCGCGGGCCGCCTTCCGGCGTACGACGAACGTCGTCTCGCGGCTCGACGCCCTGACCACCGCGACCTGGGACGAGCCGGCCGCGGTCACCGGCGGCGGCTTCGCCGGTGCGGTGCTCCAGACGGTGGCGGCCTCCTGCGAGTCACCTGAGCTGGCGCTGCTGCGCACGTTCAACATCGTCGACCCCAACTCCTCCACACTGCCGCGGACCTTCGACGAGCTGATCGCCACCCTCAAGCAGTGGCTGCAACAGCTGGTCGCGGGCTCGGGGGTGCCGGCGGCGCTCGCGACCCGGGCCACCGCGCTGATCGACAAACTCGACGACCTGCGCGACAACGCACCCGCCGACGAGTCGCGCAAGGAGCGGATCTTCAACGAGATCCTGCGCGAGGTCGCGGCCAGCGGGTGGGGGCGCCGAGACACCCAGTGGGCGCTGGCCGGCGCGCTCGGGAGGGCCGAGCGCTTCGTCTATATCGAGACTCCGGGGGTCTCCCCCACGGCGACGCCGGCCACCACCGACGCCTTTGCCCGCGACCTCTTCGAGGTGCTGACCGCGCGGATGAACGCCAACCCCGCCCTACACGTGGTGGTGTGCACCCCTGAGGAGCCGGACTACCCGTTCGGCTTCAACCCGTTCAGCGACGACGAGCGCAAACGCCGCCGGGACGCGCTGCTCGCCCTGCCGACCGCCAACGTCGTCGACCCGGTCGGCAACCGGGTCGTCGCCTTCCACCCGGTCGGATTCCCGGGCCGCCCGAGCCGGCTGGAGTCCACGACCGTGATCGTCGACGACGTGTGGGCGCTGATCGGGTCGAGCACGCTGCGTCGTCGCGGGCTGACCTTCGACGGCTCGACCGACCTGGTGCTGACCGGTCAGGACCTGGTCGAGGGTCGCTCCCCGGCGATCGCTGCGCTGCGGCGTTCCCTCCAAGCCAACCGGCTCGGCATCCCCGCGCCGGCGGCGGTCGCCCCCGGCGCGGTCCCGCCGCTGCCGGCGTCGTCGTTCGTCCGCCTCTCCGACGGCGTCGAGGCGTTCCACGAGATCCGCGAGATGCTCCGCGGCGGCGGCCAGGGCCGGATCACCCGGCTCACCCCCGCCGAACCGGTCGGTCGACCGCCCACCACACCTCCACCTGACGTCGATGTGGTCGACCCCGACTCGGAGACCTACGACCTCGTGCAGACGCTGGTCACCCTTGCCTTCGCCTCGGGCGCCGCGCTCTGACGGTGGTTGACGGTCGGCCGACGCGCCTGAGTCACAGTCCGAGATCGCGGATGCGGATCAGTTCGGCGCGTGTGCGGCCCACCAGGTAGTCGGGCGAACCGAGCACGTTCGGCCCGGCGTTGCCGAGCCTCTCATGGAGGCCGAGCATCTCCCTGAACTGCTGCCCACGCTGGCCGGCCGAAGTCACGCCGAACGGCGCCAAGAGCTCGCGGACCGTGATGGGCGCGAACTGCCCGGCCGAGGAGTTCGCCTGGGCCACCAGCCAGCAGATCGCCGCGGCCGAGGTGTGCGCGGCCGCACGGCCACGGAAGAACTGCGGGCGGGCCAGCGCCAGGGCCCTGAGCAACCGGCGGTTGGCGGTGCGGTGCTCGACATCGAGGAAGGTCTCGGCGTTCGCGTCGCACAGCGCGAGGATCTCGTCGATCTTGGGCACGATGTCGGCCTCGATGCCGGTCCGGTCGAACGCGTCGTCCAACAGCGGCGCGTCGTCGAGCTCCTCGAGCGCCTCACGACTCCCGACCGCGGCCACCCCGGGAGAGACGTACGCCGGGAGGTCCATGCCCGCGGCCTCCATGCTCCAGCGAGCGATCGCCTCGGCCCCGCGGGGGCGGTCGGTCCGGATCAGCTCCTGGTACTCCGACGCCCACCGGTCGACCGACTGGATAGCCTCGGCGGTGAGGTGGGGACCCCAGCCCTTCTCGTCATGCGCATAGCGGACGAACGCCCGCATGAGATCCGGCAGGAGGGTGAGCGTCCTAGTCGGCAGCATCACCTTGCGCGGCGCGCGATCGACCAACACCATCTCGATGTTGACCGGCGTCCAGCGGAGCGGGTCGCCCACGTCGTACTCCGCTCCGAGCCAGAGCAGGTGGTAGAGCAGCACACCGTGCGTGGCCTCGTCGAACCCCTGTCCGAACCGCGAGGCCAAAAAGTCCTCAGCGATCTCGTCCAGCCGGTCGTCGTCCCACTGCGGCGGCTCGGGCACGGTGCCGCCCTCGGGCAGCATCCTGAGCAGCCACTCGACCAGCGGCCTGCACATCGGCCAGGTGTCGGTCTCCATCGGCGGCACGGTGATCGACCCGAAGAGGACCGCCTGCTCGACGAGCGCACGCGCGTCCGCAGGATCGGCGTCCAACAGCGCCGTGTCCTCGTCGATCTCCGCTCGGATGACCTCCATGACGTCATCGACGCCGCGGTCGGTGACGAAGGCGTCCTTGACGATGCCTCCCATGTTGTTGTCGACGTAGACCATCGCGGTGGCGGTGAAGCCGTCCGGCAGGCCTATGCCGAGCCAGTAGTCCTCACCATCACGCTGGACGTGCCGCATCTCGATCACGTGGGTGACCGTCGTCTCGTCCAGACGCTGGATCCAGGCGGGCATGCGGTGTTGACGGGACTTCAGCGTGCGACGAATGCCTGCCGCGAGCACCTCGTTCGACGACAGGGCCGCGATCACGTGCAAGGCGGCCGTCGTAGCCGCCAGGTCGGTGCCCTCGAAGGTCTCGACCAGCTGCTCCAAGGCGATCTTCGGGGTCTCGTCGCGTCCCCATTGCGGCCGGGGAAGCGTGGCTGCCATGAGGCCGGACACGGCGTCGAGCAGAGCCAGGGGGTGGCTCTCGTGCAGGGCGTGCGACAGGGTGCGCATCAGCGGCTGGGACTCGGCGTCGTACGACGCTCGCTCCTCGCGCGGTCGCCGCGCGATGGTGGGCCGGTTCGGCGTCCGCGCGTGGTTGGCTCGCTTGCGTCCCTTCTTGGCCACCATCCCACGCTAGCCCGACTTGTGGCGGGTCTCGCTCACGCTCGCTGATCGACCAGCGAAGCCTGGCACTACACCTCCACGACTCGCACGCCGACCAGTCCCTCAGCGAGGGCGTGACCGATCACCTGCGCGGCGTTCGGTCGGTCTCCACCACGATGATCGCGGGAAATCTGCTCAAGCAGGAGTCGAGTGTCTGGTCGATGAGCGCGCCAGCATCGACATTCCTTCGGCATCAAGGCGACGCTCACGGACCGGGCGCCCCATCTCAGCGTCGATCTCGGCGCGCATCAGCTCGAGGTCGTCGTCGCTGATCAGGTGGCTCATGTCCTGGCCCGGACGGATGGTGGCGACCTTGCGGCAGCCCGCCGGGACGGCGCGACGACTGGTCCTCCGGTGAGGCTTGAGTTTGCGTGACTTGGGCATGCTTCCACGGTCGTACCTCGCGCGATCGCGCGCGAACGGCTATCCACAGGCAACAAGTGCTGGTGAAGTCAGAGACGCAGGCGGTCCATCGCAGCCATCAACGACGGACGTCGCCTGTAGCGCTCCCGCAGATCGGCGACGTACTCGGCGAAGTCGTCTTCACGCCGGGTCGGTCAACCCGTCCAAGTGGTCGAGCGTCGGGCTGCCTCCCAAATTGTCGCGAGCTGCTCACGGTGCAGCGTCGGGCCGAGTTGCCGCAGCCACTTCTGCAGGTCGCGTCGGATGACGACATGCACTCCGTCGCCGGGAGGTGCTTTGACTACCAGTGGCAGCTTGCACGAGACAGGGACGATCAGTGCCTCCACATGAACAGGCATACCCGCGGCCTCGGACAGGAGTCGCGAAGAGCGTTGCGCCTCATGACGGGCATTTCGTACGTAGGGCGTGCGCTGTCCGTTGACGAGGAAGGTGCCGCCGCCGACCCAAATCTTCGCGGCCGGGTGGCACTTGGTGTTCACGGTGAAGACGCCACCTGGGCCCATGACGACATGGTCGATGTCCGACCCTCGCGTCCCCACCGGGATGGAGTGGATGGCGGTCCACGCCGGGTCCCTCCGGGCGAGACTTTGCAACTCCTCGGCAACCCTCTGCTCACCCTCGGCGCCGACTCGCCACGCGCGCTCCTCTGTCTTCAGGTCCAGTAGTCGAGCCAGCGCTGTCCTCACGGGGGCCTCGGCGCGCTTCGCGAGCGCCACCTCGCGGATCCCCGCGCCTGGCGCGTTGCGCGACAGGTCCTGCCAGGGCCGCTCCGCTGGAGGCGCGGTCACACCAGGACTCTGAGGCATGCAGGCCCTCAGCCAGGAGTCGGCCGTGCGAGCCACGATCTCCTGGAACTCGGGTGAGGTCGCATGGTCCGTGCTGGTTGTCAGGTCGCGATAGCCCAGCCTGATGCCGTCGGCGGCGTGGATGTACAGCCGGTCGTGCCCGTACCTCCGCCAGCGCTGCGCGAACGCGATCCCGCCGTCAGAATCTGTCGTCGTCACTCCCCTGGCCTCCCCATCTGAAGTTAGGACGCTAAGTCGAAGACGCGCGGGTTGTCCGTCGATCCGTGAAACGCTCGGGGTGAACTCTGGGGCGAGGGCCGAAGGAGGCGCATGAAGGGGCACGTCGAGGTCGTCGGCGCGGTCATTGTGAAGGACGGCAAAGTTCTGTGCGCGCAACGTGGACCGGACGGCGATCTGCCGCACAAGTGGGAGTTCCCGGGCGGCAAGGTCGAGCCTGGCGAGACCCCGCAGGAGGCCCTTCAGCGCGAGATCGACGAGGAGCTCGGGTGTCGCGTTGTCGTGGGTGATCAGGTCGAGAGGACTACGTGCGAGTACGACTTCGCCACCATCACGCTGACCACGTTCTATTGCGAGCTGATCCACGGCGACCCTTGGGCTACCGAGCACCACGAGCTGCGCTGGACCGAGCCAGAGGACATGAGTGACTTGGACTGGGCTTCAGCCGACATTCCAGCGGTTGTCCGCATCCGGGGGGGCTAGACCGGCAGCACCTCGAAACGCCGAATGTCTTCGGCGAGCGCGGTCATGTCTGCGACGTCCCCGGTCGCGATGACCGACCACCGGACTGGATGGCGACAGCAGTACCGAAGCATCCACATGGTCAGCGCGCGTTCTTGTGGACTGGAAGCACACCGGACCGACGCGAGCCTCGCGTCCCATTCTGGATACCGACGCAGAGCCAATCGGCTTCGCCTGATCAATGCCGGTTCAATAGCCAAAGATGTGAACGGCTCGGACATTGGTCTCGTTGCCGACAACAAAGAAGGTCTCGAGCCGCTTCACGACGGAGTTGTACTCCTTCTTCGGCGTCATCGCGGAGTTGTGCTTGAGCGCCTGCGGGACCATCAGGAACAGCCGCCGACCTGCTCGCGTTGACGCTGCTCGAGATAGTCAGCGCTGGCACAGAGGTGGCATTTCCAGAAGTCGAGTAGGTCCATGTTGTTCGTGGTCGTCTTGCCGCGTTCTACCTCCCTCAGAATCCCACTGCTGCCCACCGGCCTGTAGTAGTCCGGCCGGAGCTTTGTTCGCATACTTCAGCGAAGAGGCCCTTCGCCTCACTCGTTCCATCCTCGATCGATAGGTCAGACTCCAGGGTGAAGTCGTCGACCCACACCGGGAAGCCAAGGTCCAAGGCGAACGGCAAGAAGGTCGCTTGAACCTCGTGCACTGGAGATCCCAGGAAGATCGGCTCGGAGCATCAGCTCTAGCGCGGATGGTTCAATTCTCAGCTGTCTTCCGTTTGCATGTGCTCTCAGGTCCCGTCTTGGTCAGCCTCGACGGACGATGGCCCGCCAGCGATGCTCGGCGGGCCCTCGTCGGTTCGACGTACGTGCCCATGATGAAGACACGCTCCCGAACCTGCGGCCGGCCACCCCGCTCCGGCGGGAGGAGGTGCGGGGAGAAGACGATCGGCTGGGAAGAGACTCGGTAGCCGAGCTGACGCAGGGACCGGATGATCACCTGCCACTCGTGCGTGTGTCGGGGGCCGGCGATGTTGCGGACGTTCTCCAGAAGAACGACCGCCGGCTGGCGGGCCTCGATGATCTTGCAGATGTTGAAGAAGAGGGTCCCTCGGGTCTCCTCCATGCCGCGCTGGAAACCTGACTTCGAGAACGGCTGGCACGGGAAGCCGGCCGCGAGGACATCGTGCGCCGGGACCTTCATCTCGCCCTCGGTGTCCTCGACGATGTCGCCGAGGGGGTTCATCCCCCAGTTCAGCTCGTAGACCTTCGCGGCCTCGGGGTCCTTCTCCACGGCGTAGACGCACTCGCCGCCTAAGGCGCTAAGAGCGCGTGGAAGCCGCCGATGCCAGCGAAGAGGTCGACGAAAGTGAACGGAGCGGCTTTCGAGCTCATGTTCGAACAATACTGCTCTCACTGAGGGGGAAGTGGGAGTGACTGGTCGTGTTGTGCAG
The DNA here is from genome assembly GCA_963802315.1 of uncultured Actinomycetota bacterium. Lineage (GTDB taxonomy): Bacteria > Actinomycetota > Actinomycetes > Propionibacteriales > Nocardioidaceae > Nocardioides. The sequence goes on along the minus strand of CAWDIF010000001.1, from coordinate 1,741,802 downwards.
AGAGTGGCGCATCCACAGGATGCGCCACCCTTGCGGTTGTCAGCTGCAGCCGCTGGTGCTGCCGCAGCCCTCGCACACGTAGCAGGAGCCGGCGGGACGCATCTTGGTGCCGCAGGTCATGCAGAGCGGAGAGTCGACGGCGGTGCCGGTGATCTTCTCCAGGAGCTCGGCGGACGTGCGGGCCTCCTTGGGCTCCTCGAGCACGACCTCAGCCGTCTGCTCGACGACCTCGGTCTGAACCACCTCAGCGACCACGTTCTCCATCAGCTCCGAGGGTGAGCCGACCTCCTCGATGACGGGCTCGTAGGAGCCGGTCTCGAGGTAGCGCTGGCGCTCGTCGGCGCTGAAGATGCCCATGCCCTCACGCTGCTCGAAGGACATGTAGTCCAGGGCGAGCCGGCGGAAGACGTAGTCCATGAGCGACTGGCTCATCCGCACGTCCGGGTCGTCGGTGAGGCCGGCGGGCTCGAAGCGCAGGTTGGTGAACTTCGAGACGTAGGTCTCGAGCGGCACGCCGTACTGCAGACCGATCGAGACCGCGATCGAGAACGCGTCCATGACACCGGCGAGCGTGGAGCCCTGCTTGCCGAGCTTGAGGAAGATCTCGCCGAGCTCGCCGTCGTCGTGCGCACCCGAGGTCATGTAGCCCTCGGCGCCACCGACGGTGAACGACGTGGTGCGGGCGTCGCGCGACTTCGGGAGGCGCTTGCGGGTCGGGGCGTAGACGATCTTCTCGACGACCGCGGCGGGCGACTCGGTCGAGGCGACCTCGATGCCCTGGTCCTTCTTGGCCGAGTCGGACTTGCCGTCCGAGAGCGGCTGGCCGACCTTGCAGTTGTCGCGGTAGATCGCGGTGGCCTTGAGGCCGAGCTTCCACGACTGGAGGTAGACCTCCTCGATCTCCTCGACCGTGGCGGACTCGGGCAGGTTGACGGTCTTGCTGATGGCACCGCTGAGGAACGGCTGGCAGGCCGCCATCATCCGGACATGGCCCATCGGCTTGAGCGAGCGGGCACCCATCGCGGTGTCGAAGATGTCGTAGTGCTCGAGCTTGAGACCCGGCGCGTCGATGACGTGGCCGTGCTCGCCGATATAGGCGACGATCGCCTCGACCTGCTCATCGAGGTAGCCGAGCTTGCGCAGCGCCCGCGGGATCGTCTGGTTGACGATCTGCATCGAGCCGCCGCCGACCAGCTTCTTGAACTTGACCAGCGAGAAGTCCGGCTCGATGCCGGTGGTGTCGCAGTCCATCATGAAGCCGATGGTCCCGGTGGGCGCGAGCACGGAGGCCTGCGCGTTGCGGAAGCCGTTGGCGGCACCGATCTCCTGCACATCGGCCCAGGCGACCGTGGCCAGCTGGTGCACCTGGCGGTCGGCGATGCCCATCGTGCGGACGGTGTCGTTGGCGGCCTGGTGCTTGCGCATGACCCGGTTGTGCGCGTCGGCGTTGCGGGCATAGCCCTCGTAGGGACCCACGACGCCGGCGATCTCGGCCGAGCGCCGGTAGGACGTGCCGGTCATCAGCGAGGTGATCGCGCCCGCCATCGCGCGGCCACCGTCGGAGTCGTAGCCCAGACCCATCGCCATCAACAGGGCGCCGAGGTTGGCGTAGCCGATGCCGAGCTGGCGGTAGTCGCGGGTGGTCTGGGCGATCGGCTCGGTCGGGAAGTCCGCGAAGCAGATCGAGATGTCCATCGCGGTGATGATGAACTCGACCGCCTGGGCGAACCGGACCGCGTCGAAGGTGTCGTCGTCCTTGAGGAACTTCAGCAGGTTGAGCGACGCCAGGTTGCACGAGCTGTTGTCCAGCGACATGTATTCCGAGCAGTTGGCGACCACGACCCCGCTGACGATGTAGGAGTGGTTGCGCGGCTCGGTGAGGTTGTAGGTCGTCTCGAAACCACGGGACTCACTGCTCACCAAGGTGACGGTCTCGTCCTTGGCGTAGGCCGCGTGCTGGTCGACGACCTCGACGAGCCGGGCGGCCTTGGACGGGAGGCTGAACGCGACCTGGGCTGCGTACTCCCGCAGGGAACGCCCGGTGATCCGCAGGTCATAGCTCGGGCCGTCCGAGCCGTAGGTGACCTCGGTCCCGTCCTTGCGGACAGAGGAGAACGACGCCTCCTTGGTGCCGGTGTTGTAGATCCGCGCCGCCATCCCGAGCGAGGCGAGCAGCTCCTGGACCCCCAGCAGCAACTCCTCGGAGCGGCTGGCGAGGCCGGCGTAGCGCGTGCCCTTGACCTGCTGGTTGACCACGCATCCGTCGGCGTCGAAGAGGCCTTGGAGGAACGAGAGCAGCGCGTCCTCGGGAGCCTCGAAGATCGCCTCGGGGACGACCTTCTCGCTCGAACGCTCCGAGGTCACCCCGAGAGCGCGGAAGAAGGCGACCACGTCGCGCTTGCCGGAGCGAAGCTGGACCGTGCCGTTGGCCTGAACGCTCGGCTTGGCGTCAAAGCCGGTCCAGCGACGAAGCAGCTCCTGGTGCCGCGGGAGCACGTGCTCGCGGTCGGCCTCGGAGCCGTAGACCATCGTGAGCACCTCGTCGGTGACGCAGCCGTCACCGACCAGCCAGCCCACGAAGTGGGCCAGATCGGCATCCCACTTCTCAGGCAGGTTGAGCGCGGTCGCGCGACGGGCCACCCGCAGTGCCGCCTCGGGCAGCTCCGCTCGCGCCATCGGCCGTCCGGCGAAGTGGAAGGACTTCGTCACACGGTCCTCGGACTGCAGGTCCTCCGCGTGGACCCAGCCCCGGTTGGCGGTCCAGACCCGGTGGTTGGGCGTGCACCGCAGGCGTGAGCCGTCGGAGAACCGGAGCTCCAAGATCTCGTTGGTGCCGGTGACCATGTAGCGCACCGTGCGGGTGGCCACGATCCGGTCGGCCGGCTCGGTGGTCGAGGTGGCGTCGTGGGTGTAGACGTCGAAGCGCTCACCCTCGACGGCCCGGCCGACCAGGTCCCCGATGCGGACCAGGCCCTGGTCCGTGACGACGCGCTGGTCGGCGGGAAAACAAGGGTTGGACGCGGTGATCCGGCCCGTCTCGGGGTTGGTGTGCCAGTCGTTGATCGTGTCGTCGTACTGCAGACCCGGGTCGGCGCAGGCCCAGGCGGCCTCGCTGATCTTGCGGAACAGGCCGCGGGCATCGACGCTCTCGATGACCTCGCCGGTCTTGCGGCCGCGCAGGCCGAACTCGGAGCCCTCCTCGACCGCGCGCATGAACTCGTCGCTGACCCGGACCGAGTTGTTGGCGTTCTGGTACTGCACCGAGGTGATGTCGGAGCCGCCGAGGTCCATGTCGAACCCGGCGTCACGCAGGGCCCGGATCTTGTCCTCCTCCTTGGCCTTGGTCATCACGAACTCTTCGATGTCCGGGTGGTCGACGTCGAGCACGACCATCTTGGCCGCGCGGCGGGTGGCGCCACCGGACTTGATGGTGCCCGCGGACGCGTCGGCGCCGCGCATGAAGGAGACGGGGCCCGACGCGGTGCCGCCGCTGGAGAGCAGCTCCTTGGACGAGCGGATCCGGGAGAGGTTGAGGCCGGCACCGGAGCCGCCCTTGAAGATGAAGCCCTCCTCCTTGTACCAGTTGAGGATCGAGTCCATCGAGTCGTCGACCGAGAGGATGAAGCAGGCCGAGACCTGCTGCGGCGACGGGGTGCCGACGTTGAACCAGACGGGGCTGTTGAACGAGAAGTACTGGTGGACCAGCAGCCAGGTCAGCTCGTGCTCGAAGAGCTCGGCCGCGGCCTCGTCCTTGAAGTAGCCGTGGTCCTCGCCGCCCTTGCGGTACTGCTTGACGACCCGGTCGATGAGCTGCTTGAGGCTCCACTCGCGGACGTCGGTGCCGACCGCGCCGCGGAAGTACTTGGTGGTGACGATGGTCGAGGCGTTGACCGACCAGAAGTCGGGGAACTCCACGCCGCGCTGCTCGAAGACGGTCTCGCCGGTCTTCCAGTTGGTCTGCACGACGTCGCGACGCTCCCAGGTGAGCTCGTCGTAGGGGTGCACACCCTCGGTGCTGAAGACGCGCTCGAGGGCAAGGCCCTTGTCGGACGTGGCCTTCGCGCCGTCGTTCACCGTCTCGGTCATGCGGACTCCCTGGTTGCCTGTGTGATGTCGATTGTTGCGGGTGCCACCGACACTCAGGCTGAGTACGGCGGGTTGTTGGTTGCCCGGTACGCCGCTTCCCCACGACGTACCGGGCGGTCTGGGTCAGCCCGTGTTGGCGGGCTGGGGAGCCATCTCACCGACTATCTCGGCGAGCTGCTCGGCGCGCTGGCTGCGCAGGGCGGCGATCTCGATCTCGAAGTCCTCGGCGGTCTCGAACTGCTTGTAGACCGCGGCGAACCGGAGATAGGCGACCTCGTCGAGGTCCCGGAGCGGGGCCAGGATGGCCATCCCGATCTCGTGGGCGGGGAACTCGGCCTGGCCCGAGCCGCGCAGCGCGTCCTCGACCTGCTGGCCCAGGCACGCGAGGTCGTCCTCGGTGAGGGGACGGCCCTTGCACGCCTTGCGGACACCAGCAATGGCCTTGTCGCGGCTGAACGCCTCAGTGGCCCCCGAGCGCTTCACGACGGTGAGCTGCAGCAGCTCGAGGGTCGTGAAGCGCTGCTCGCACTCGACGCAGACCCGGCGGCGCCGGATGGAGCCGCCGTCCTCGGCGACCCGCGAGTCCAGGACCTTGGTGTCGTTGTTGCGACAGAACGGGCAGTGCACGACGGGTCCTCCTCTCGGGCGCGCTTCAGAGACCCGCCTCGCGGGTGCTGGAACTGTGGATAACGGGGGCTTCTCTGTGTAGAACACCGGGTGATCTGTGAGGCTTCTACCCCTGGTCTGGGGACTAGATGTGGATAACTACACCCATGTAAGTACTACATCTAGTAGGACGGTACGCCGCGGGCACCACGAGGCGCAAGGCTCCACCCGAGGCAATTTTGATCTGGGTCACATCGATGGCGTTTGCGCAGGTCAGAGGGCCTGCGGGTGGCTGGACGCGGCGTGTCGCGACCGCTCAGCGCCGCGTGGGCCCAGAGCCCGCCTGCTGGGCATTGCGAGGCTCGGCCGCGTGGCGGCTCCGCCGTGGCTGGGTGCACGCGCCAGAATGACCACGTGGCAGGCCGGGTCGAGCCCACGAGAGCAGGTGCGCGCCGGGGTGAACGTCCCCCGCGCCGCTTCGAGCCGCGTCTGGGCGGGGCCGGCGTCGGTGCGGTGGTCAGCCTGGTGGCCTGGGTGTTCCTGGTGAGGGCGGCCATCACGTTCGGCCGCGAGGCCCGCGGCGGCAACTCGACGGCGTGGGTGTTCCTGTTCATCGCGGCTCTCGGCGCCGTGGCCTGCCTGTTCCTGTCGCTGATGCTGGTCACCGTGGTGTTGCGCAAGGTCGGTCTCCTCGAGGAGAAGAAGTCGCACCGGCACTAGGCCTGCCCCTCAGCGATCCGCGAGCCGCCTGACGAACTTCAGTCCCGACCACGTCTCGTCGATGGCCGCGACCTTGACGTCGACGAACCCGAGCTCGAGGCCGAGCGCCCGCACGGCGCCGTCGTCGAGGTCGCTCACCAGGCCGAGCGCCTTCTGCGCCGCCTTCTTGGGCCAGCAGACCCAGACCATCCCGGCGGTGGAGGTCCGTGCGAACAGGACGGGCAGGCGCCGGGCCAGCGCGTCATGGGTCAGCTGGAAGGTCAAGGTCACGTCGACGGCGGCGGGAAGCCGGGTCACGACCTTGGCGTCACCGGTGTCGAGGTCCAGGCCCGCCGGAGCTGCGTCGAGGAAGACGACGTGCTCGTCCTTGATCCCGATCTTCTTGGCGAGCGGGGTGCCCGAGTAGCCGGCCATGCCTGCGATCGTGCCAGGGAACGCCGCAGGGGCGGAGCCCCCGGCTCCGCCCCTGTTCTTCCCCGGCCCGCCAGCCGGGGTCGAAGCGGCTGACGAAGTCTGTGTGCTGCTAGGGCGCGGGGACCACCAGGCGCTGGCCGGCGGAGAGCATCCCGGACTCGAGCGCGTTGAGGCGCTCGATGCGCTGCATCATCTCGCGCACGTCGCCGTCGTCGGCGAGGTCGCTGGCGATGCCCCAGAGCGTGTCCCCAGCACCGACGGTCATGACCCGGGTGGGCTCGGGCGTCCCGGCCTCTCCCGTGGCGACGGACCCGGCCGCGACCAGGACGCCGATCGCGAGCGCCAGCACCAGGGAGACGAGGAAGACCACCACCCGGCCGCGGCGCGTCAGGCGCACGGTGCTGGGTCGAGGACGAGGGGCAGCGACGGGCCGGAAGGCCGGTGCGATCGTCAGGGTGCTCATCAGGGGACCTCCTGGGGAAGGGGGTGGTCGGTTGATCCAGGTCTAGAGGAGGCCACCGACATCGCTGCCGGGAAGACCAGCTCTGGCTCAGCCGTGGGAACAGCCGTGGGAACAGCCGCGGGAACAGCTGCGGGAACGACAACTCGATCAGAGGTTCGATCGAACATGTGTACGAAGATAGAACACCTGTTCGAGCCAATCAAGCACTGAACGAACATTTGTTCGAACGGCGTGTCGCGGCCGCGCCGCGACCCCGCCACAACCCCCCGCCACAACCCCCCCGCCGCAACCCCCGGGCCGACACGCCGTTCGAACAGATGTTTGAACAAACGGCGGGTGGGGGCCTAGCCTGGCCACATGGCTCCCCGTGATTCAGCCCGTGACTCAGGACGCACCGACGCCAAGACGCGCGCCAAGGTCTCCGAGCTGCCTGACGGGCCTGCGGACGCGACCGGGCTGACTCCGCGCCAGCAGCGGATCCTCTCCCACATCAAGGAGTCGATGGAGCGGGTGGGCTATCCACCGAGCATGCGCGAGATCGGCGAGGCGGTGGGGCTCACCAGCTCCTCGAGCGTCGCCCACCAGCTCAAGGTGCTCGAGGAGAAGGGCTACGTACGCCGCGACCCCAACCGCCCGCGCGCGCTCGAGGTGTTCCTCCCCGAGGTGATGGCCGCCCGCCGGTCGATCTCCTCGGCCGACGAGTCGACCTATGACGAGACCGGCGTCGGCGACGCGATGCCGCCCGCGACCTATGTCCCGATGCTGGGCCGGATCGCGGCCGGCGGTCCGATCCTGGCCGAGGAGAACCTCGAGGCGGTCTTCCCCCTCCCCCGAGACCTGGTCGGCGACGGCGAGCTCTTCATGCTCGAGGTCAGCGGAGAGTCGATGATCGAGGCGGCCATCTGCGACGGCGACTACGTCGTCGTACGCCGCGAGCAGACGGCCTCCAACGGCGAGATCGTGGCGGCGCTGATCGACGGTGAAGCCACCGTCAAGACGTTCCAACGCAAGGACGGCCAGGTGTGGCTGCTCCCGCACAACCAGGCCTTCGAGCCGATCGACGGCAACAACGCCACGATTCTCGGCAAGGTCACCGCGGTCCTGCGTCGCGTCTGAGGCTCGGCCGCGCCCGGCCCATGGCGCGGGCCTGGACGTTGCACCTGCGGGGTAGGGTCAGCGCGTCGTGCCACGGTCACGGGACCGGTCCGCACGACTCCCCCTTCCTTCTCCACATCGGAGCACCTCATGCCCCCCTCCGCCCTCACGCGGGCACTGGCCACTGCGGGCATCGTCGTGGCGCTGGTCAGTGCCACGCTCGCTGCGCCGTCCGCCCAGGCTGCCGACGAGCGCCGCTCGGCCGACACCTCTTCGCGCAAGGCCACCATGGCGCTCTCGAGCGCCCGCACGGCCCTCGCGGGCAGGGGTGGCGACGCCACCATGGCGCTGCGTGACCTGTGGCTCCAGCGCGACTCGCTGTCCGCGGCGGACCAGGCGAGCTATGCCAAGCTGGCCGAGCGTCCCGTCAAGCCCAGCACCCTCGACGCCGGCAACATCCGGGTGCACTACGACGCCTTGGAGATGACGCCGAGCTTCACCGCCCAGAACGTCCTCGACGCCACGGTCGCCGTCTCGAACCTCTACACCAGCTCGGGCTATCGGCAGCCGCTTCCCGACGGGGTCCTCGGCGGCACCGCCGCGACCGACATCTACGTCGACTCCCTGCCCGGAGGCCTCTACGGCTACTGCACGACCGACCAGCAGCAGCAGACCGGCCCCGGCCGCTACGACGTGTGGGCCTACTGCGTGGTCGACAACGACTACGCCGGCTTCCCGACCAACACCCCGCTGGAGAACCTCCTGGTGACGGTGGCGCACGAGTACTACCACGCCACCCAGTTCGCCTACGACGTCGCTGACGACGGCTGGGCCATGGAAGCCACCGCCGCGTGGGTCGAGGACGAGGTCTTCGACGACATCGACGACAACGTGCAGTACCTCGCCGACAGCCCCATCACCGATCGCAAGCGCTCCATGGACAAGTTCGGCGACCTGTTCCACTACGGCGTGTGGATCTACTTCCGCTACCTGAGCGAGAAGTTCCCGGAGCGGACCGGCAGCCTGCCGACCATCATCTTGAAGATGTGGGAGGGCGCCGACAGCTCCAAGGGTGCCAAGAAGGACCAGTACTTCACCCAGAGCATGGTCGAGGTCTTGAAGAACAAGCCCTACAAGAGCTCGTTCGAGGAGGAGTTCACCCGCTTCTCCGATGCCAACCGTCGTGCCCCGGTCGTCTACAGCGAGGGCACGACCAACGCCTACCCGAGCGCCAAGGTCAAGGGCAGGAAGACCCTCAACAAGGGGAAGTCCAAGACCTTCACGGCCAAGCTCGACCACATGTCCTCCTCGACCTTCCAGTTCACCCCGAAGAGCAAGGCCAAGAAGCTCAAGCTGTCGATCTCCGGCGCCCCGAAGTCCGAGGGCACCCGGGCCGTCGTCTCGGTCTACCAGACCAACGGCAAGGTCAAGACCAAGCTCGTCCTGATCAACGCCAAGGGGATCGGCTCGTTCAAGGCGCCGTTCAAGGCCAAGAAGGTCGTCGCGGTCGAGGTGACGCTGGTCAACGCCAGCACCCGCTTCGCCGACTGCTACGAGAGGCAGACCGACTTCTCCTGCTCCGGCAAGCCGCTGGACGAGAACAACGTGGTCAAGGTGATCGCCCAGGCGGTCTGACCGCCCGCGCATCGCGGCTGTAGCACTCCCTCAGTCGGGGACGCCGGACAAGCGCGACAAGGCCTTGCGGACGACGCCCGGGTCGGTCGTGGTCCACATCGGCGGCAGGCTGGCGCTGAGGAACCGGCCGTAGCGCGCGGTGACCAGCCGTGGGTCGAGCACCGCCACGACCCCACGGTCGGTCGTGGTCCGGATCAGCCGGCCAGAGCCCTGCGCGAGCAGCAGCGCGGCGTGGGTGGCCGAGACCTGCATGAACCCGTTGCCGCCGGCCTTGTCGGCCGCCCGTGACCGGGCGCTCATCAACGGGTCGTCCGGTCGGGGGAACGGGATCCGGTCGATGATCACCAGCTGGCAGGTCTCGCCCGGGACGTCGAGGCCCTGCCACAGCGACAGGGTGCCGAACAGGCACGTGTGGGGATCCTCCACGAACTGCTTGGCGAGCTCGGGCAGCTGGGCGTCCCCCTGGGCCAGCGTCGTCAGGTGCGGCAGCCGCTCGCGGACCACCTCGGCCGCGGTCTCGGCGGCCCGGCGACTGGAGAACAGGCCAAGCGTGCGGCCCTGGGCCGCGTCGACGAGGCCGACGATCTCGTCGAGCTGGGCCTCGCCGAGACCGTCACGCCCCGGCTGGGGCAGGTGCTTGGCGACGTAGAGGATGCCCTGCTTGCCGTAGTCGAAGGGGCTCCCGACGTCGAGCCCGCGCCAGGGCAGCACGTCCTCGGTGCGCGTGGCATCGCTCCCGTCCTGCACCAGCTCGCTGGTCCTGAGCCCGAAGCTCGAGGCCACGGTGCTGAAGTCGCCGCCCAACCGCAGCGTGGCACTGGTGAACACCGCCACCTTGTCGGTCAGCAGCTTGTCGCGCATCGGGCCCCAGACCTGGAGCGGCGCGACGCAGAGCCGCGGCGGGATCCGGTCGCCTCCCTCACTGAGCCAGAGCACGTCGGCCTCGCTGGCGGCGGCCATCCGGTCGGCGGTCGCGAACAGCTCCTGCACCGCACCCTTGGCCTGGGTCAGGCCGGCGTCGGCCTCCGCCGAGGAGTCGGCCTTCGGGTACGCCGACAGGCAGGCCCGCGCGGCGTCGCGCACCAGCACCAGCGCATCCTTGAGCGCCTCGGAGGGATGGTCGATCCGGCCGGCGCCGAGCTCGCCCATCGCCATCCGGAGCACGTCGCCGGCATCGGCCAGGTCGTCGGCCTGCTCACCCTCGATGTGTCGCTGCGACCGCTTCGCGGCGCGGTCGACGTCGGCGGCCATCAGCTCGTCGGTTGCGGCCTGGGTGATGCGTGCGGTGAGCTCGTGCGCCTCGTCGATGACGACCGCGTCGTAGTCGGGGATCATCGGCACGCCCTGGATCGCGTCGATCGCGAGCAACGAGTGGTTGGTGATGATCAGGTGCGAGCGCTGCGCCTTCTCGCGGGCGAGCTCGGCGAAGCACTCCTGGCCGAACGGGCACTTCGCGGCGCCGAGGCACTCGCGATGGCTGACCGAGACCTGTCTCCATTCGCGATCGGTGTGTCGTGGCGCGTTGTCGCGCTCGCCACTCGCCCGGTCTGCGGCCTGCTCCTCGGCCCAGGCCCGCAGCTCGAGCACCTTGGCCGCCATGGGTCCGACGGGGGCCTCGATGAGCACGCCCTGGTCATCGGGCACGCCCTCGCGGATCCGGTGCAGGCAGGCGTAGTTGGAGCGCCCCTTGAGCACGGCGTACGACGCGTCGACCCCGGGCAGGTCGCCGACCGCCTCGACGAGCCGAGGGAGGTCGCGCTCGACGAGCTGGTGCTGGAGCGCGAGGGTCGCCGTCGCGACGACGACCCTCTTGTCGTGCAGCAGGCTGGGGACCAGGTAGGCCAGCGACTTGCCGGTGCCGGTGCCGGCCTGGACGAGCAGGTGGTCACCCCCGGACAAGGCCTCCGCGACCGCCCCGGCCATCTCGACCTGCCCGTCGCGCTGCTGCCCGCCGAGCGCCGAGACCGCTCGGGCGAGCACCTCGACGACCGGGGTCTCCGCAGCAGTCGCGGTGGTCGGGGCGGTCGGGGCGGGCACCGGGCAACCCTACGGCGGTCCGGCGACGGTCCGCGGTCTGCTGTCCCCAGGGGGCGAGGTGGTCAGACCGCGTAGGACGCGAGCTCGCCGGCCAGGTCCGCGTTGGCGCGGCCCGCGACGACGGTGCCTTCGGCGGTGTGCTCCAACGAGTCGATCTCACCCTGCTGGTGCAGCTTGTTGATGAGGTCGCCGCGGTCGTAGGGCAGCAGCGCCGTGAACGCGACGTCCGGGCGCGGCAGCTCGCCCTCGACCAGCGTGCGGAGCTCGGCGATGCCCTGACCCGTGCGCGCACTGACCACGATCGAGTGGGGCTCGGCGCGCTGGAGCCGGGCGAGCACGAGCGGGTCGGCCGCGTCAGACTTGTTGATGACGATGACCTCGGGCACCGTGCCGGCCTCGACGTCGGCGAAGACCGCGCGCACGGCCGAGATCTGACCTTCCGGGTCGGGGTGCGACCCGTCGACGACGTGCAGGATCAGGTCAGCGTCTGCGACTTCCTCGAGCGTGGAGCGGAACGCCTCGATGATCTGGTGCGGCAGATGCCGGACGAACCCAACGGTGTCGCTGAGCGTGAACACCCGGCCGTCGGAGGTCGTCGTACGTCGGGTGGTGGGGTCCAGAGTGGCGAAGAGCGAGTCCTCGACCAGCACACCGGCATCGGTCAGTCGGTTGAGGAGCGAGGACTTGCCGGCGTTGGTGTAGCCCGCGATCGCGACGCCGGGGATCTGGCGGGCCTGCCGCGTGGAGCGCTTGGCAGCGCGGGTCTTCTTCATCTCCTTGAGCTCACGGTTGAGCTTGGCGATCTTGGTGTTGATCCGGCGTCGGTCGGTCTCGATCTTGGTCTCACCGGGACCCCGGCCCCCGATGCCGCCGCCGTCGGCGCCGACCCGGCCGCCGGCCTGTCGGGAGAGGTTGCCGCCCCAGCCGCGCAGGCGCTGCTTCATGTAGTTGAGCTGCGCGAGCTCGACCTGGGCCTGGCCCTCCTTGGACTTCGCGTGCTGGGCAAAGATGTCGAGGATCAGCGCCGTGCGGTCGACGACCTTGACCTTGAGCCGGTCCTCGAGGTTCCTCAGCTGGCTCGGTGCGAGCTCGCCGTCGCAGATGACGGTGTCGGCGCCGGTCGCCTGGACGATCTCGCGGATCGCCTCGACCTTGCCGCGGCCGACATAGGTCGCCGGGTCTGGCGACTGTCGACGCTGATAGATCGCCTCGAGGACCGTCGAGCCGGCGGTCTCGGCCAGGAGCGCGAGCTCGGCCATCGAGTTGTCGGCGTCCTCGGTGGTGCCCTCGGTCCAGACCCCGACCAGGACGACCCGCTCCAGACGGAGCTGGCGGTACTCGACCTCAGAGATGTCCTCGAGCTCGGTCGAGAGACCAGCGACGCGGCGCAGGGCGTGGCGCTCGGCCAGCTCCATGGCGCCGACCGTGGGGACGTCCTCGGGGTCGATCTCGGGTTCGATCTCGGATGCGTTCGTCATACGGCATCCAGCCTACGGTCGAGATCCACGAGTCGCACCCGCGTTTGCGAGGAGCGCTGCTAGGTTCGGCGGACCCTGAGTACGCCGCCACTGCGAGATTGGACCTCGATGCACCTCCTGCCCGCCCGTCGCAAGCCCCTCCTGATCGCGGCCGCCCTGGTCACCGGCGCCTTGACCTTTGGCATGACGAGCGTGCTCGCCGCGACGCCGACCCCACCGATCAAGGTGGTCCAGAACTACTCCGAGACGCCGGTCGCAGCTGGGGGTGTCTCGTGCAACAGCGGTGGTACGCCGAACGAGAACCACTGGTACCGACGCTTCGACCTCGCCGGCCAGCACGCTGCCGCCCAGGGCTTCACCGTCTCGCAGGTCGTGGTGGGAGTCGAGATCGCCAGCAGCGCCGACAGCACCATCCCCGGCAACGTCGCGGTGTGGGCCATCGACCACACCGACCCCCTGATCCTGGCCAACCTCGAACCGCTCGCCACGGCTCCGGTCAACTACGACACGGTCGCCGACCTGGCGCTGCTCACGGTGCCGCTGACGGCGGTGGTGCCCGCCGGCAAGGACCTGGTCCTCGAGGCGGCCGTCCAACCCGGCACGTCCGGCGAGCTCTTCTTTGTCGGGGCGAACGCCCAGGCCGAGCTGGCTCAGGACTACATCCGTGCGCCCGGCTGCGGCGTCACCGAGATCACCTCCTGGGCCGGCGTCGGCTTCCCCAACAACAACCACATCATCTTCGCCCGGGGCAAGGCCACTGACTGCCTCACCGCCGAGACCGCAGTGACCGCCGCCGAGGCCGCCCTCGCCAAGGCTCAGGCCGCGATCGCTCCGGCTCAGGCCAAGGCGGCCAAGGCCAAGAGCAAGGCCAACAAGGCCAAGAAGGCGCTGAAGAAGGCCAAGAAGGCCTACGCCAGCGCAGTGAAGACCTTCGGCGCCAACTCTGCGCAGGCCGACGCGGCCAAGAAGGTCAAGGCCAAGAAGGCGAAGAAGGCGAAGAAGACCAAGAAGGCGCTGAAGGCGGCCAACGCGGCGCTGGCTGCGGCCCAGTCCGCGCTGACCACCGCCCAGGCCACGCTCACGGCCAAGCAGGCCATCGTCGTGGTCGAGTGCGCCCAGCCGGCACTCCCGGCCCTCGCCAAGCCGGCGCCTTCGGCTGGTGCGGTCGGGTCCTCGCAGAGCCAGTCCTTCTCCACCGCTGGTCGCTGAACCGTTGCGTGTCCGGCTCTCCGCTGACGGCGGAGAGCTGGACACGCTTCCCCGGTCGCGTCTGCTGGACGGCCGTGCGGGCCCAGCTCGACGCGGTGTGGCACGTGGTGGTCGAGGAGCCCCTGCGACTCGAGCGGCTGGTCCGCCGTCACGTGGAGTTCGGCAAGCCCCCTGACGAGGCCCGCGCCTGGGTCTAGCGGGTCGACCAGCCCAACGCAGCACTCGTGGAGGCCGGGGCCCACCGAAGCCGACCTGGTGCTCGACCTCACCGCCTGGGCGCGGTGACCGGGTCCGGCTCGAGGTCCCTGGTCCAGAGTGCGACGCCGCCGCCGTCGTAGAGCGTGACTGTGAGGAGCCCGTCCTTGGCGATCGCCAGGTGCCCGAAGAACTGGTTGCCGTCGCGGGGTGACTGACGGCGGCTGCTGTCGTTGCCCTTGGAGAACACGACCTTGGGACCGAAGGTGCGGTCGAGGAGGTCGCCCTTGACGGGGAAGGTCTCGGCCGCAGCTGGTCCGGAGACGAACTCCCAGAAGGGGTCGAAGTCGCCGAACGCAGCTCGATCCGGGGAGTAGTGGTGCGCCGCCGTGTAGTGCACGTCGGCGGTGATCCACACGACATTGCGCACACCCTGGCGCTTGAACGCCGAGAGCACCCGCGCGATCTCGGGCTCGCGACCGGTCGGGGATCCATGGTCGCCGTTGGACGGGCCGTCCCGGTCGTCCTCCCAGTTGGAGGGGATCGACAGCGGCAGGTCGGCGGAGATGACCTTCCAGGTCGCGGTGGACCGGGACACCTCGTCGACGAGCCAGCGCTCCTGCTCACCTCCGAGGATCCCCGGCTGACCCGGGCCGGTCGAGGGGCCGTTCGGTCCCCGGTAGGACCGCATGTCGAGCACGAACACGTCGAGGTGGGCGCCCCGCGGGACCCGGCGATAGATCCGCGAACCGGCGAACCCGTCGCCGCCGCGGCCGATGAGACGGCGGACCGGGACGGGCTGGTACTCCTGCCAGGCCCGCCGCCCACGGGCGGCGAGCACGTCGCACTCCCGGATCCGGTAGCGGTCGTCCTCGACGCGCTCGCCGGGGTACCAGTTGTTCATCGTCTCGTGGTCGTCCCACTGCGCGATCGTCGGCACCTCGGCATAGAGCGCCCGGACGTGCCTGTCCATGAGCGGGTAGCGGTGCCGGCCGCGGAACTCCGTGAGCGTCTCGGCGACCTTGGACACCTCCTCGGTCACGAGGTTGCGCCAGGTCTCCCCCGTGTCCTCCTCCTGCGTGCTCGAGATCTCGATGTCGGCATAGATCGTGTCTCCGCAGTGGAGGAAGAAGTCAGGTCTCGTCTCGAGCATCGCGCGGTACGTCGTCAGGCCGTCGAGCTCTTCGTTGATGCCCCAGCCCTGGCCGCACGTGTCGCCGGACCAGACGAACGATGTCGCGGCCGGGTGGATCGGCGCGGTCGTGAAGCTGACCCGTTGCGACCGGCCGGCCGTCCCGTCAGCGGCGGCGAACGAGACGTCGGCGTCGTACCGACGACCGGGCGCCAACCCGTCGAGCCGGACGCGCGCGGTGTGGTCGGTGCGCGAGTCGGCCCAGGGTCCGCGGAGCGCACGCACCAGGCGGCCGTTGCTCGAGAGCCGCACTGACATCCGGCCGTCGCCGGACGACCTGGACCACAGCACCGCACGGTCGGTGGTCACCTCGCCGGACCGGGCGCCGGAGGTCAGCTCGAGACGGGGACGTATGAGGGCGGGCGAGGACCGGCCGACCCCGTAGGCGAACAGCCCCGGCGCCCCTCCGATGGCCACGCCAGCCAGCAGGGTGCTACGCCTGCCGAGTCTTGGAGTCACGTTCCTGCAGGATGCCGACGTCGTCCGACACGATGAGGACCGGGACGTGACGTGTCGCCGAACGGTCCGTGATCGCCAAGTGGCGCATCAACCGCGTTGACGCAACATTTGGGAGCCGCAGGTTATGCCCGTGAGGCGATGCTCATGTCGTCAGGCAAGATTCGCCACCAGCGCAGGCTGGCCGAGTGACGCGCGATTCGTCACTTGGGTGGCATCCGGATCCCGCCGTCGACGCGGATGACCTCGGCATTCATGTAGGAGTTGGTGAGGCACTCGATCACCATGCTCGCCAGCTCGTCCGGCGCTCCGAGGCGCTTGGGGAACAGCACGTTCTGACCCAGGTTGGCCTTGAACGCCTCGGAATCCGGGCCCTCGCCATAGATCGGGGTGTCGATCAGTCCGGGGGCGACGGTGTTAAGGCGGATGCCCGATGCCGACAGGTCGCGGGCAACCGGCAAGGTCATCCCGACGACTCCACCCTTGGAGGCCGAGTACGACGCCTGGCCGATCTGACCGTCGAAGGCCGCCACGCTGGCCAGGTTGACGATCGCGCCGCGCTGTCCGTCGGCGTCCGGCTCGTTGCGGCTCATCACGGTGGCGGCTTGTCGGACCATGTCGAAGGTCCCGATCAGGTTGATCGCGATCACCCTGGTGAACGCGCCCAAGTCGTGGGCCGACTCGATGAGGCCGTCGCGACCGATGGTGCGCTGGGCCCAGCCGATGCCGGCGCTGTTGACCACGGCGCGCAGCGGCGCGATCTCGGCGGCGGCGTTGACCGCCGCGGTGATCTGATCGGTCTGGGTGACGTCGACCTGCGCGAACACCCCGCCGATCTCGGCGGCCAGCGCCTCACCCTTGTCGGCCTGCAGGTCGGCGACCACGACGATCGCCCCCCTGGCAGCAAGCTGACGGGCACAGGCCGCGCCGATGCCGGAGGCGCCGCCGGTGACGATCGCACTGGATCCACTGATGTCCATGGCTCGGCACCCTAGTGGTGCCTCATGACCACGCGGCTCAGAGGTCGGTCTCGCCCCGCGCCACGATGACCGCAGGCCCGGTGAGCAGCACCCGGTCCTCGACGGTCCACGTCACGGTGAGGGTCCCGCCGGGGACGTCGACCCGGTAGGACACGTCGGCATCGCGCGAGACGCCGTCGGCGACCGCCGCGGCCACCATCACCGCGCCGGCGCCGGTGCCGCAGGAGCGGGTCTCGCCCGAGCCGCGCTCGTGCACCCGCATCGCGACGTGCCGGTCCCCCCGGCGTACGACGAACTCGACGTTGACGCCGTCCGGATAGACCGACGTGTCGTGGCCGGGCGGGGTCAACAGCGACCCGGCCTCGTCCAACGACGAGACGAAGGCCACGGCGTGCGGGTTGCCCATGTCGAGGTGGACGGCCTGGAGCGCGACGCCGTCCACCGAGACCGTGGTCTGCCCGAGCAGCTTGGGCGACCCCAGGTCTGCGGTGATCAGGTCGCCGTCAACGGTGAGCACCTTGATCCCGTCACGGGTGTCGACCGGGATCGGTCCGGACGCCTCAGCCAGCCCCTCGTCGACGAGGTGGCGGACGAACAGCCTGATGCCGTTGCCGCACATCTGCGCGACCGAGCCGTCGGCGTTGCGGTAGTCCATGAACCAGTGCTCCGCCTCGGGTGCCTCGGGTGCCTCGGGTGCCTGCGACCGGACCACGCGCAGCACTCCGTCGCCGCCGATGCCACCGCGGCGGTCGCACAGCGCTCGGACCCGCTGCGCCATCTCCGGTGCGGACAGGTCACCGTGGATCGTGCCGTCGTGGTCGGGCAGCAACACGAAGTCGTTTTCGGTGCCGTGGCCCTTGAGGAACGGGTAGCCCATGACTAGTAGAGCCCCCGCGAACAGGTCTCGGCGCCGCTCACCCTCCCAGAGTAGGGGTCAGGGAATCGCTCAGCGCAGGCCCGGGTGCGCCTTGGCCAGCGTCGGCAGGAGCAGGGAGCGCGGCGTGACCTGCGCGAGCGCCGCGGCGACCCGGTTGGCCGCTCCGGGGATCGCCACCAGGCGGCCCTTGTCCATCGCCTCGACCCCGACCTTGGCCACCTCCTCGGCGCTGACCCACATCATCTTGGGCAGTGCCTTCTCGGCGTCCTCCCTGGCGAACCCGGCCCGCTCGCCGAACCCAGTGTCGACCGGTCCCGGGCACAACGTGGTCGCGGTGACGCCCGAGCCGCGGAGCTCACCGGCCAGGCTCTGCGTATAGGACGGGACGAACGCTGGGCCCAGCGTGGAGAAGCCGGCGTTGTTGACGAGCACGTCGGCGGTGAGACCCAGCGCGGTGACCCGGTCGAGGAGCGCAGCGCGCGCCGGGCGGTCAGCCAGGTCGGCAGTGAGCACCGCGGCCCTGCCGCCCTTGTCGGTGATCTCGGCGGCCAGCGCCTCGAGCTTGCCCGAGGAGCGGGCGACCAGGGTGACGTGGTGGCCGCGGCCGACGAGCTGGCGGGCGATCTCGGCGCCGATGCCCTGGGAGGCTCCCGTGACGACGCAGGTCCGGTCCGCGCCGGGGAAGGGAAGACTCATGGCCGGACTGTAGGTGGGATCAGTCCGTCCAGGTGCCTGGTCCGACCACCGAGAACCTCGCGGTGACGAAGGCCTTGTTGGGGTGGGTCTCCTCGAGCCTCAGCTCCAGCCGTCGCGGTAGGACCGGGCGGCCCGAACCCAGGGTGACGGGCGCGATGTAGGTGATGACCTCGTCGAGCAGCCCGGCGTCCGCGAACTGGCCCGCGAGGTCCCCTCCGCCGACGACCCAGACGTCTTTGTCGCCCGCGGCCTCGCGCAGCAACGGATACAGATCGACGACGTCCCCCGAAAAAGAACGTACGTACGTTTTGTCCACGAGGGGCAGGTCGCGGTGCGTCAGCACCCACGCGGGGATCGTGTAGGGCCAGGGCTCGCCGGTCCTCGCCATGTGCCCCATCAACCACTCGTAGGTGGTGGACCCCATGACGAGGGCGCCGATGCCGGCGAAGAACTCGTCGTAGTTGAGCGGTCCCTGCAGGTCCTGGTCCTGCACGAACAGCCAGGCCAGTGAGTCCTGCTCGTCGGCGATGAAGCCATCGAGGGTCATCGCTGTGTAGTAGATCGTCGTCATGCCGACATGATGGCGGCGACCGCTGACAGCGCCCGCTCGAGACGGTCGGGGTCGTCGAAGCGCACCCACACCACACGCGGGTCGTTGCGGAACCACGAGTCCTGGCGGCGGGCGAACCGCCGGGTCGCGGCCTTGGTCGCGTCGCGGGCCTCGGCCTCGGTGCTCTCGCCCGCGAGATGGGCCGCCACCTGCCGGTAGCCGATGGCGCGCGACGCGGTCCTCCCGGCGGCGAGCCCCTGGTCGAGCAGCTCGCGGACCTCCTCGACCAACCCGGCCTCGAACATGGCGTCGACCCGTGCCTCGATCCGACGGTCGAGCGTCTCTCGGTCGATGTCGACCCCGACCTGGATCGTCTGGGGAACGAAGTACACCTGCCTCGGCAGGGATGCCGAGAACGGCCGACCGGTCAGCTCGACCGCCTCGAGCGCTCGCACGATCCGCCGGCCGTTGTCCGGGAGGATCCCCGCCGCAGCCTCCGGGTCGCGCTCAGCCAGCACCCCGTGCAGTTCGCGCGCGCCGACCCGGGCGAGCTCGGCCTCGTATCGCGCCCGGATCTGATCGTCGGTGCCGGGGAAGTCGAACTGGTCGAGCACGGCGCGCGTGTAGAGCGCAGACCCGCCGACCAACACCGGAGTCCGGTCGCGGGCGCGCAGGTCGGTGATGACGGCCCTCGCCTGCTGCTGGAAGACCGCGACGCTGGCCGCCTGGGTCACCTCCAGCACGTCGAGCAGGTGGTGCGTGATGCCCCGCCGCTCCGCGACCGGCAGCTTGGCGGTACCGATGTCCATGCCGGCGTACACCTGCATGGCGTCGGTGTTGACGATCTCGCCACCCAGGCGCTCCGCGAGGTCGAGCGACAGCTCGGTCTTGCCGGATGCGGTCGCCCCCACGACCGCTGCGACGCAGCTCGAGGTCGTGGCGGTGTCGGGCACGTGGCTAGTGTGGCAACGAAGCGAGCCCACCCAGGGTCGCCCTTCCCGAGGAGCTCGGCATGGGTTTTCTGGACGACGCCAAGGACAAGGTCAAGGACCTTCTCGACGGCAACGAGGACAAGGTGGACGCCGGCATCGACAAGGCCGGCGACCTGATCGACGACAAGACCGACGGCAAGTTCGAGGACAAGGTCGACGTGGCCCAGGACAAGGCCAAGGACGCGCTCGACTCGCTCGGCGGGGACAGCACGACCGCGTGACCTCCTAGCGTGGGCGACCATGGTCGCTTCGTGGTCGTACCGGCGGCGTACGTCTTCCTGCTCAGGGACGGCGCCGCCGGACTGGAGGTGCTGCTGCAGCTGCGGCACAACACCGGCTACATGGACGGCCATTGGGCCGCCGCCGCGGCCGGACACGTCGAGCGCGGCGAGACGGCCCACGACGCCGCGCACCGCGAGGCCGCCGAGGAGATCGGCGTCTGGGACGTGGCACTGGAGTTCGTGACCTCGATGCAGCGGACCCGGAGCGCCGAGCCGATCGACGAGCGAGTCGACTTCTTCTTCACCGCGCGACGCTGGTCCGGCGAACCGCGCATCGTGGAGCCCGCCAAGTGCGCGGACCTGCGGTGGTGCCCCATCGACGACCTGCCCGACCCGGTGGTGCCGCACGAGCTCATGGTGCTGCGGGCGGTGCGCGACGGGGGCGCCCCGCCGTACCTCACCTTCGGGTTCGCCGAGCAGAACCACTCTCCGGACTAGACCGAAGCCGATCACCCGCAAGCCTCAGCTGGCACGCAAGTGCCACGGCTTCTCCACAAGACGGTGACGAACGCCCCCTTTTCGAGCGCGCAAACGCTTGCTCATCCAACGCTATGACTCTCGCCGCTGACCCCCCCTAGACGGCGAGAACACGCTGAAACTCGGGAGTAGTCGTGCTTGCAGAGTCTGTGCGCCGACCGAGCACAAGGGGAAGGATCGCGATGTTCACCAGATCGCAGGTCAACCACACGAACGACGTGACGACGACGACGATGACGACCCGCCCCATGCAGGTGGTCGACGTCGACGAGTGGCTTGTCCGCGCAGCCAGCCCGGTCCGCGCGTTCGCCCCGAACGCCACGCTCTACGTGCCGAGGCACCGCGGGGAGCCAGTCAAGATCTGATCGGAACCTGGGGGGGTTTGCGGGTCAGTCAGGCCGGTCCGAGCACTCCGCAGACCTGAGTTTGATCGAGGTCTGTGGAGTGCTCGGCCGGTCGACCGACCCCGGGCATGCCCAGAGTGACGCCAACGGGGGTGGGAGGCGCAGCACGTCGCGCCTCCCAGGCGTCGCCTGAGGGTGTGCGCCGCACGTCGAGGAGCGGGCCGTCCGCGACGAGGTGGTGCGGCGCGGCGTAGGTGACGATCGTGCTCACCAGGTCACCGGGACGAACGTCGTCGCGATCGCACGCGAAGTGGACGAGTCGGTTGTCGCGGGCCCGGCCCGACAAGCGCTGGGTGGCCGCGTCCTTGCGGCCCTCACCCTCGGCGACCATCAGCTCGACACGGTGCCCGACGATCGCCTTGTTCTCGTCCCAGGCCACGTCGTCGGCGACCGCGACCAGCCGCTGGTAGCGGTCCTTAACCACCTCGGGACCGATCTGGTCAGGGAGATCGGCCGCGGGCGTGCCGGGGCGCTTGGAATACTGGAAGGTGAAGGCACCGGCGAAGCGCGCCTGGCGGACGACGTCCAGCGTGGCCCGGAAGTCCTCCTCGGTCTCGCCGGGGAACCCGACGATGATGTCGGTCGTGATCGCAGCCTGCGGCATGGCGGCGCGCACGCGCTCGATGATCCCGAGGAACCTCTCGGAGCGGTAGCTGCGTCGCATCGCCTTGAGCACCCGGTCCGACCCGGACTGCAGCGGCATGTGCAGGCTCGGCATCACGTTGGCCGTCTCGGCCATCGCCTCGATGACGTCGTCAGTGAACTCGGCCGGGTGGGGGCTGGTGAACCGCACCCGCTCCAGGCCGTCGATGCCGCCGCACGCCCGCAGCAGCGAGGAGAACGCCTGCCGGTCGCCGAACTCGACGCCGTACGCGTTGACGTTCTGGCCGAGCAGGGTGACCTCGCTGACGCCCTCGGCGACCAGCGCCTCGATCTCGGCGAGGATCTCGCCGGGGCGGCGGTCCTTCTCCTTGCCCCGCAGCGCCGGGACGATGCAGAACGTGCAGGTGTTGTTGCACCCGACGCTCACCGAGACCCACGCGGCGTAGGCCGACTCACGCCGAGTGGGCAGTGTGCTGGGGAAAACGTCGAGCGACTCGAGGATCTCGACCTGCGCCTCATCGTTGGCGCGGGCCCGATCCAGCAGCGCGGGGAGTGACCCGATGTTGTGAGTACCGAACACGACGTCGACCCAGGGCGCCTTCTGGGTGATCGTGGCGCGGTCCTTCTGGGCCAGGCAGCCACCCACGGCAATCTGCATCCCCGGCCTCGAGGCCTTCTTGGACGCGAGGTGGCCGAGGTTGCCATAGAGCTTGTTGTCCGCGTTCTCGCGCACCGCGCAGGTGTTGAAGACGACGACGTCCGCGTCCTGGTCGCGCGGCGCACGGAGGTAGCCCGCGTCCTCGAGCAGGCCGCTGAGCCGCTCGGAATCATGGACGTTCATCTGGCACCCGTAGGTGCGGACCTCGTAGGTGCGCATACCGTCCCCAAGGGTACGGGCGATCGCGGTGGCGCCTACTTCGTCGGGGTCATGCCAGCGACAGGTACAACGCCTCGAGGCGGGCCAGCTCGTCGTCGTTGACGCGGTCGTCGGCGATCGCCAGGCGCAGCTCCATCGCGATGATCGCGAAGCCGGCCCGGTCCAGGGCACGGGTCACGGCCTTGAGCTGGTTGACGACCTCCTGCACGTCGCGGCCCTCCTCGATCATCCGCAGCACGCCGGCCAGCTGGCCCTGGGCGCGCTTGACGCGGTTGACGACCAGGGTCCGGTCAGGCGCATCTGGCATGGGTGCGAGCCTCTCGGGTGAGCGCGTCTAGGAGGTGCGCCGAGTGAACGTCCCGAGACGTGGTCGGTGATGGCGTCCTCAGGCTAGCGCCGCGTCGCTCCAGGAGGACAACGACACCTGGGCGACGACGAAGATTCGATGGAATCGCAGCAGCGCGCCATTTGTCTTGAGATCAAGATTCTCGACGTGCCGCTACTCTGAACTGTGCGCGATGAGGTGGACGAGCTGACCGAAGCCTGGTCACGCGAGCGCGGCGACCTGGACCTCGCCCCCGTCGCCGTCTTCAGCCGCATCTCCCGCCTGGCCCGACACCTCGACCTCGCCCGGCGCGAGGCGTTCACCGCGCACGGCATCGAGTCGTGGGAGTTCGACGTGCTGGCCGCTCTCCGGCGTGCTGGCGAGCCCTATGAGCTCTCCCCCGGCCGGCTCCTGCGCGAGACGCTGGTGACCAGCGGGACCATGACCAACCGGGTCGACCGGCTGGCCGGGCGCGGGTTCGTCGAGCGGCATCCCGACCCGGAGGACCGCCGCGGCGTCCTGGTTCGGCTGACCCTCGAGGGCAAGGACGCCGTGGACAGCGCCTTCACCGCTCTGCTCGGCGCCGAGCGCGAGCTGCTCACCGACCTGCCGGAGTCCGCCCAGAAGGACCTGGCCGGCCTCCTGCGCCGACTGCTGGCGCCGTTCGGCGACTGAGGGTCACTCGAGCGTCTCGGCAGCCGCCATCCACTCCAGCTCGAGCGACTCCTTCTCGGCCAGCACCTCGTCGAGCTCGGCACCCAAGGTCGCCAGTCGCCCGTAGTCGCTCGACGACTCGCCCAGCTGGGTGTGAAGGGCGGCCTCGCGGGCATCGATGCGCACCAGCTGCTTCTCGACGCGAGCCATCACCTTGCGCGCGGTCCGGTCGTCGGCGCTGCCGGTCCGCAGCTTTGCCGACCCGGCGCTACTGCTCATCAGTAACGACGGGTCGCGGGTCTGGAGGTCGGCGGCGCGGCGCTCGAGGTACTCCTCGACGCCACGGGGCAGCATCGAGATCTGGCCGTCGCCGAGCAGCGCCCAGACGGTGTCGGTGACCCGCTCGAGGAAGTACCGGTCGTGCGAGACGACCACCAAGGTCCCCGGCCAGCCGTCGAGGAAGTCCTCGAGGACGTTGAGGGTCTCGATGTCCAGGTCGTTGGTGGGCTCGTCGAGCAGCAGCACGTTGGGCTCGGTCAGCAGCAGCCGAAGCAGCTGGAAGCGCCGCCGCTCGCCACCGGAGAGGTCGCCGAGCCGAGCGGTGAGCCGGTCACCGGTGAACCCGAACCGCTCGAGCATCGAGGACGCGGTGATCTCGCCACCGGCGACCTTCGTCACCCGACGGATCGACTCGACGGTCTCCAGCACCCGCGCCGCCGGGTCGACGTCGTCGAGGTGCTGGGTGAGGTGCTGGAGCGCGACGGTCCGGCCGCGTTTGACCCGGCCGAGGTTCGGCGCGAGCTCGCCGGACAGCAGGGACAGCACGGAGGTCTTGCCCGCGCCGTTCACCCCGACGATGCCGACCCGGTCACCGGGCCCGAGCCGCCAGGTCGCCTGCGTGAGCAGGCTGCGTGCGTTCGGGGGCTCGCCACGGGTCAGGTCGACGTCCTCCACGTCCAGGACGTCCTTGCCGAGCCGCTGCGTGGCGAACCGCTGGAGCTCGAGCCGGTCGCGTGGCGGCGGTACGTCGTCGATCAGGGCGTTGGCGGCATCGATACGGAACTTGGGCTTCGAGGTCCGGGCCGGTGGGCCACGGCGCAGCCAGGCCAGCTCCTTGCGGACCAGCTGGAGTCGACGGCCCTCCGATGCGGCGGCCTGCCTGGATCGCTCCGCCTTGGCCAGCACGAACGCCGCATAGCCGCCGTCGTAGCTGTCGACGACCCCGTCGTGGACCTCCCAGGTGCGCTCGCTCACCTCGTCCAGGAACCACCGGTCGTGGGTGACGACGACCAGCGCGGACGGCCGGGCGGCGAGGTGCTGGGCCAGCCACGCGACCGCCTCGACATCGAGGTGGTTGGTCGGCTCGTCGAGCACGATCAGGTCGTGCGAGCCCAGGAGCAGCTCGGCCAGCGAGCAGCGACGGCGCTCACCACCCGAGAGCCCGGCGACCGCCCGGTCGAGCGTGACGCCGGCGAGCAGCACCTCGACGACCTCGCGGGTCCGCGAGTCCGCAGCCCACTCGTGGTCGGCCATGCCGCCGAGGACCGCCTCGCGCACGGTGTGGGTGTCGATCAGCTCGTCGCCCTGCCGCAGGTAGCCGACCGGCAGTCCGCGCTGCTGCGAGATCCGGCCGGAGTCCGGCGGCTCCAGGCCGGTCAGCAACCGGAGCAGTGTCGTCTTGCCATCCCCGTTGCGCCCTACGACGCCGATGCGCTCGCCCTCGGAGACCCCCAGCGAGACCTCGTCGAGCAGCATCCGCACGCCGTAGGACTTGGAGACGCGCTCGAGGTTGACGATGTTGGTCATCAGGCGACCGCGCTAGGCATAGGTGACCACGTGCGCCCCTGCGACCGGTCCGTGGGTGACCAGGACGACCTCGTGGCCGTCGTCGGTGAACGCATGGGCCAGGGCCCGCGCCGAGTCCGCGGAGTCCGCCAGGAACACGCAGGTCGGACCGGAGCCCGACACGAGCCCGCGCAAGGCACCCTCGCGCTCGCCGAAGGCGACCAGCTCGGACAGGTCGGGCCGCAGGTCGAACGCCGCCTCCTGAAGGTCGTTGCGCAGGAGCCTGGCGAGGGCGTGGACCTCGCCCGAGGCCAGCGCGGCCAGCAGGTCGCCGGCGCCGGGAGGGTCGGGTGGGGCCTGAGGGTTGAGCTCGTCGAAGTGGCGGTAGACGTCCGGCGTCGAGAGCCCCTCCTTGGAGATCACCGCGACCCACCACCACGTGCCGTCATCGTCCACGCTCTCGACCAGCTCACCGCGGCCGGTGCCGAGCGCGGTGCCGCCGATCAGTGCGAACGGGACGTCGCTGCCGAGCTCGGACGCGATCCGGAGCAGGTCCTCGTCGCTGGTCTCGACGCCCCAGAGGCGGTCGAGCCCGACCAGCGCCGCAGCGGCGTCAGCCGAGCCACCGGCCATTCCTCCGGCGATCGGGATCGACTTGGCGATGCTGACCTCGGCTCTGAGGTCGGCCGCCTCGATCCCGTGGTGCTCGGCCAGCAGCCGCGCGGCCCGGTCCACGATGTTGTCGCCGGTGACGGGTACGGCGTCGGGGTCGATCCAGTCCGGCAGCGTGACGCCCAGCGTCCACCCGGCCGAGGGGGCCACCGAGACGTCATCGCAGATCCCGACCGCCTGATAGACGGTGACCAGCGGGTGGAACCCGTCCTCACGGGGGGCGCCGACCCCGAGGTGCAGGTTGATCTTGGCCGGGGCGCGGACGGTGATCGCCTTCATGCGGCGTCCCACACCATCGCCTCGGCGATCCGGGCGAACGCCGTCACGTCGAGCACCTCGCCGCGCGCGGTCGGGTCCACGCCCGCTGCGGTGAGCGCCGCCTCGACGGTCGCCGTGTCGTGACCGAGCCCGCGCAGCGCGGCGCGCAACGTCTTGCGCCGCTGCGCGAAGGCCGCGTCCACGACGGCGAAGACCTGCTCGCGGGTCGCGGTGGTCGGCGGCGGATCGCGGCGCGCGAAGGCGACCAGACCTGAGTCGACGTTGGGGACCGGCCAGAAGATGCTGCGCGCGACGTTGCCGCCTCGGCGTACGTCGGCGTACCAGGCCGCCTTGACCGAGGGGATCCCGTAGGTGCGCGAACCGGGTGCTGCGGCCAGCCGGTCCGCCACCTCGGCCTGCACCATCACGAGCCCCCGGTCGAGGCTGGGCAGCAGGGCCAGCAGGTGCAGCAGGACGGGGACCGAGATGTTGTAGGGCAGGTTGGCCACGATCGCGGTCGGGGCCGGCCCCTCGATCGAGGTCAGCCGCAGGGCGTCGGCCTCGATGACCGTGAGGCGCCCCGCGTCGTGCGGCGCGTGCGCCGCGACGGTCTCGGCCAGCCGGGCAGCGAGGCGGGCATCCACCTCGACGGCCACCAC
This sequence comes from uncultured Actinomycetota bacterium, assembly GCA_963802315.1. Classification (GTDB taxonomy): domain Bacteria; phylum Actinomycetota; class Actinomycetes; order Propionibacteriales; family Nocardioidaceae; genus Nocardioides. The sequence goes on along the minus strand of CAWDIF010000001.1, from coordinate 1,715,126 downwards.
GTGGCTGGCCACCTCGAGCAGCGCGAGGGTCAGCGACCCCAGACCCGGGCCGATCTCCAGCACGACGTCGTCTGGACCCACGCCGGCGTCGCGGACGATCCGGCGGACGGTGTTGCCGTCGATGACGAAGTTCTGCCCACGCTGCTTGCTCGGCCGCAGGTCGAGCTCGTCGGCCAGCCGGCGCACCTCGGCGGCACCGAGCAGTGTCACGCCGGGCCTGGTCACGCTTGGCAGGTTAGTGACTACGTGGTCGGCTATCGGGGCAGGCCGAGCTTGGCCGCGCATCCGGGCCAGGCGCCGTAGCCGCCGCTGGCGTTGCGAAGCTTGGTGGCGATGGCGATCTGGGTCTCGCGGCTGTGGTTGCTCGGGAGGCCGGTGCCTCCGAGCCCCTGCCAGGTGCCAAGGCTGAACTGCAGCCCGCCGTAGTAGCCGTTGCCGGTGTTGATGGCCCAGTTGCCTCCGGACTCGCACTGGGCAAGGCGGTCCCAGACGGTGTTGCCGCCCAAGGACGGCACCGCGGCCGTGCCGACGCGGACCAGCTCGGAGACCGGCTCGGTCAGCAGCTGCTGCTTGAGCACGACGCGGCGGAGCAGCTCGCCGTTCTTGAAGACGACCCGGTAGGTCACGCTGCGGGTGCCGGCCCGGCCCTCGCGCTCGGTGACGCTCTGGCCTCGGTACATCGAGCCGTCGGTGGTCTCGACCGTCTCGAAGTCGACGGCCTCCTCGGCGACCGTGGTCTTGACGATCCGCAGGTCGGTGAACACGATCCGGTCGCCGTCCTGCAGCGGCTCGTCGAGGGCCGGGACGCTGCGGTCGGCGCTGCCGACCTCGACGCCGAGCTCGGTGAGCGCCTCCTCGACGGTGAGCGCGGTGACGGTGTGCTTGACCCCCTTGGCACCCGCGATCCTCACGGTCACGGTCTTGGGCGTCACGACCTGGAGCGCGAGTCCGTCGCGGCCGATGGCCGCGCTGCGAGAGGTCGACACGTCGGCGCGGTCGAGATCGGTGCCGATCTCGCCGAGCGCGCTCGCCACGTCGGTGGAAGTGACCCAGTGCGTCGTGGTCTGGCCATCGAGGGTCAGCTCGACCGGTCGACCGAAGCGGACCACGATCCGACTCCCAGCGGAGACCGGCTCGTCGAGACCCGGCGCGACCAGGTCGTGCCCAGTGATCTCGACGCCCTCGGACTCGAGGACCTCGGCCACCGTGTCACCGGCCGAGGAGACCTCACGGGTCTCGCCGTCGAGGGTCAGCTGGTACGACGAGGTCAGCGCTGCGTAGCCGGCGACAGTGCCGCCCACCGACAGCGCGACGACGGCGACAAGCGCCGCGAGGAGCCGCGGACGGCTGCTCGAGACGCGGAGGAAGTCCAGGATTGTGGGGCGCACGATGATCCAGAAGACCAGCGCCCCGGTGCAGAATGCAAACTCCAGCAAGCGTTCTGGGCCCGTTGTGAGCAGGCTCTCACCTGCGCAAACGCCCTACCAGCCACCCCCGAAGGCGGATTCGGTGTTGCAGTCCACGGCCTCGCAGAGGGCCTCCAGGTCGTCCCCGCGCACCTCGGCCATGACCCGCATCGTGACCGGGATGAGGTACGAGGCGTTGGTCTGTCCGCGATGCGGCGACGGGGTCAGGAACGGCGCGTCCGTCTCCACGAGGACCCGGTCGGCCGGGGTGATCGACAGCGCCTCCCGGAGCGGCTCTGCGTTCTTGAACGTCACCGTGCCGGCAAAGCTGAGGAACGCGCCCCGGTCGAGACACCGGCGCGCGAACGACGCGTCACCGGAGAAGCAGTGCATCACCCAACGCTCGGGGGCGCCCTCCTCGTCGAGCACCTGCAGCACCTCGTCGTGGGTCTCGCGGTCGTGGACCACCAGCGTCTTGTCGAGCCGCTGGGCAAGGTCGATGTGGCGACGGAAGGACTCGACCTGCCTGGCCCGGCCGTCCTCGGCGGTGCGGAACGAGTCCAGCCCGGTCTCCCCGATCGCGCGCACCTTGTCGTGGGAGCGGGCCAGCGCCTCGATCTCGACCATCGCCGCACCGAGGTCGGCAACGCGCGGTGCCTCGTTGGGGTGAAGAGCAACCCCGGCCACCAGGCCCGCGTACGTCGCCGCCGCCTCGACCGCCCACCTGGCCCGCTCGAGGTCACAGCCGATCTGGACGATCCGGGGGACTCCGACCTCCGCGCCAGCCGCGAGCGCCTCGTCGACCGGCAGCGCCTCGCCGTCCCGGGCGATGTCGAGGTGGCAATGGCTGTCGACGACCGGTCGCGGCAACGGCGCGGGGGCAGGAGGCAGGTGGGTCACTGGACCGAGGCGATGCGCTTGAGGATGTGTCCGGCGAGCTCGTCGGGCGCCTCGGTCGGGATCCAGTGGCTGACGCCCTCGAGAGTCACGGCCTCGTAGGGCGCGTCCATGTAGTCGGGCGTCCGGCGACCGCCGACGTCGGTCACCGCGACGTCACCGTCGCTCCAGACGAACGTCGTGGGCACGCGGACCGTGACGTCCTTCATCGCGGGGGAGGCAAAGAGCATCGCCCGGTAGTACATGAGAGCGCCGCGCAGGGCGCCGTCGTCCACGACCTCCTCATGGAACCGGCGGACGTCGTCCGCGCTCATGCCGCCCTTGCGGAACGGCACATCCAGTCGGCCAGACCTGGCGAGCCGCTCGGGGATGCCGGGGATGTTGAACGCCCCCATGTACCAGGACGTGAGCCCCTGCCGGGAGGTGAACAGCGCCCGCCGGAAGGCCTTGGGGTGGGGCGCGGACACGGCGGTCCACGTCCGCACGAGGTCCGGACGCTGGGCGGCGACGAGCCACCCGATCGCTGAACCCCAGTCATGGCCGACCAGGTGCACGGGCCTCCCGATGGTCGCGACCAGGGCAACGACGTCGTCCACGAGCACCTGCATCGCGTAGTCGCGACGCCTCGGCGGTCGCGCGCCCCTGGAGTAGCCGCGCTGGTCGGGTGCGTAGGTGCGCAGGCCGGCCGCGTGCAGGTGTGGGCTCACGTCCCGCCAGCAGGTGGCCCGCTCCGGGAATCCGTGCAGCAGGACGACGGGGTCGCCCTCGAGCGGACCCTGGTCGGTGACGTCGAAGGTGAGCCCCTCGTGGCGGTAGCGCAGGAGCCGGGTCACGACGGGGCGACCCCGCGATGGACGAGGTCGTAGACCTCGCGGCGTGGCACTCCGGACAGTTTCGCGACCTCCACGATCGCCTCCTTGCGGCTGAGCCCGTCTGCCTCCCGTCGGGCGACGGCTGAGCGCAGTGTGTCGGGGTCAGCGTCGAGCGCGGCCGCCGGGTCGGCACCCGAGACCACGAGAGTGACCTCGCCGCGGACGCCGTCGGCCGCCCAGCCCACCAGGTCGGCGAGCGGTCCGCGGCGTACCTCTTCATGGGTCTTGGTCAGCTCGCGGCACACCGCGGCCGCCCGGCTGGGGCCGAACGCCTGCGACATCGCGACGAGCGTGGCCCCCGTCCGGTGCGGCGCCTCGAAGAAGACCATCGTGCGCTCTTCGCCGGCCAGACCGGCGAGCCGACGTCCGCGTTCGCCGGCCTTGCGGGGCAGGAAGCCCTCGAAGCAGAACCTGTCGACGGGCAGCCCGCTCACCGCCAGCGCGGTGAGCACCGCCGAGGGGCCAGGCACCGAGGTGACCGGTACGTCGACCTCGATCGCGGCCAGCACCAGCCGGTAGCCCGGGTCGGAGACGCTCGGCATGCCCGCGTCGGTCACCAGCACGACCCGCTCGCCGGCCAGCAAGGCCTCCACGAGCAGCGGCGTGCGAGCGGTCTCGTTGCCCTCGAAGTACGACACGACCCGTCCGGAGAGCGTGATCCCCAGGTCGCTCGCCAACCGCCTGAGCCGTCGGGTGTCCTCGGCCGCAACCACGTCCGCACCCGCCAGCTCCTCCGCCAGCCGCGGCGGCGCGTCCGCGACCCGCCCGATCGGCGTCGCGGCGAGGACCAGCGTTCCTGCCATGGCGCTGATCGTAGAGTCGCCGACGTGACCACGACCGCGACGCCTCCCGAGGCGGAGCGACCGACGGCCTGGCAGCGAGCGAGGCGGGTGGACGACGAGGACCCGGTGGTCAGCTGGGCGGCGAGCCTGGGGGTCACGGCACTGGCGCTGTTCCTGCGGCTGTGGCACCTGAGCACGCCGTCGAGGTTCGAGTTCGACGAGACCTACTACGCCAAGGACGCGTGGTCCCTGGCCAACCACGGCTATGTCCGCCAGTACGTCGACGGTGCGAACGAGAAGATCCTCGACGGCCAGACGACGGGCCTGTGGAAGGACGACCCCTCGTTGATCGTCCATCCCGAGGTCGGGAAGTGGCTGATCGCGCTCGGCGAGAAGACCTTCGGCATGGAGCCGTTCGGCTGGCGGATCGCCGCGGTCGTCGCGGGGTCGCTGATGGTGTTGGTCATGTGCCGACTCGGCAAGCGGCTCACGGGCTCGACGATGCTCGGCTGCGTCGCTGGACTGCTGCTGAGCCTGGACGGGCTGCAGTTCGTGCTCTCCCGGCTCGCGCTCCTGGACATCTTCATGGCGCTGTTCCTGCTGCTCGGCGTGACCTGCATGGTCATCGACCGGGACTGGTACCGCGCCCGGCTGGCCGGGCTCCAGCCGGACCCGGTGACGGACTCGGCGTCGTGGGGCCCGGTGCGCGGACTGCTCCTCCGGCCGTGGCTCCTCACGAGCGGGCTGTTCTGGGGGCTCGCGGTCGGCACGAAGTGGGCGGCGCTCTTCCCGATGGCCGCCTTCGGGGTGATGGTCTGGCTCTGGAGTGCCGGCGCCAGGCGTTCCTTCGGGGTGCGCCGACCGCTGCTGCGCTCGGCGCTCGCCGACGGCGTACCGGCGTTCTTGTCGGTGGTGGTGCTCGCCGGCATCGTGTATACCGCGACCTGGACCGGCTGGCTGGTCCACGCGGACGAGTACGAGGACGCGTACTCCTCCACGCAGTACACCCGCTACAGCGGCGACGGCTACTGCGAGGGTTCGGGTGACGACGCGAAGTTCGTGGACCCCCACCCCACCGACGACCGCTGGCCGAGCGCTCAGGAGCAGGACGCCCGGGGTCTCGGCGAGGTGCGGCAGTCCCTCCGGTCGCTGGCGAGCTACCACCACGACCTCCTCACCTTCCACTCGCACTTCCTGTCCTGCAGCGAGCACTCCTATGCGTCCAACCCGATCGGCTGGCTGCTCATCAACACACCGGTGAGCGTCGCCGTGGAGCTCGACATCCGGCCCGGTGAGCAGGGCTGCGAGGCGGTCGAGGGCAGCGACTGCCTGCGCCAGGTGATCCTGATCGGCACGCCGGCGATCTGGTGGGTCGGCATGATCGGCCTGCTGTTCGCGGTGGCGATGTGGATCGGTGCGCGGGACTGGCGCTTCGGCGTGGTGGTCGTCGGCGCGGCCTCGACCTGGCTGCCGTGGTTGCGCTACGACGACCGGCCGATCTTCTGGTTCTACTCGATCGCGATCCTGCCCTTCATCGTCCTCGGCCTGGCCATGGCGATGGGCAAGCTGATCGGCCCGTCCAACCGGCCGAGCCCGCGCCGCACGTTCGGGATCGTCGTCTCGGGCTCGTTCCTGGTCCTGGCGATGCTGAACTTCGCCTGGTTCTGGCCGGTGCTGACCTACGACCTGCTCACCCACGGCGAGTGGCTGGACCGGATCTGGTTCTCGCGATGGATCTGAGGGTGAGGTCATGACGAGCTGGCAACCGGGCTGGGACTCCATCCCCGCCGACCTCCTGGAGTTCTGGACGGTCCGGCACCTGTGCACGCTCACCACGCTGCGCGCGAACGGCCGGCCCCACGTCGTACCGGTCGGCGCGACCCTGGACCTCGCGGAGCGCTGCGCCTGGGTGATCACCGGTCGTGGGTCGCTCAAGGCCCGGCACCTCGCGACCCCCGGGCCCGTGGCCGTGTGCCAGGTCGACGGTGGCCGCTGGGCCACGATCGAGGGCACGGGCGTCGTCCACGACGACGAGGCGTCCGTGGCCCGTGCGGTCGAGAGGTACGCCGCGCGCTATCGCCCACCGAGGGTCAACCCCGAGCGGGTCGCGATCCGGATCGACGTCGAGCGCGTGCTGTGCTCGGCCGGCCTGCTGCAGCTCAGCCGCCCGTGACCGCTCGGAGCGCGGCCGTGACCGCGACGGCAGCCCCGGCCGAGATGACCAGCGGCACCCGGAGGACCAGCAGCAGACCGCCCACGGCCACCCCCATGGTGTCGGCTCCCACGGCCAGCCGGCGGCCGTCGGCGAGCACGTTGGTGACCACGAGCGCCGCCAGCAGCGGCGGCGCGGCGAACGCCACCACGCGCAGGAACGACGCCGGCAGTTCGCGGCCGCCGACCAGGACCGGCCCGAAGGCCTTGGTCAGCGCGGTGGTCAGGATCAGGCCGCCGATCAGCAGCCAGACCTCGTTGACGCTGAGCGTCACGGGATCGCGTCCGGCTCAGACTCGGGCGGTGACTCCGGAAGCACCAAGCCGAGCAGCGCCGCGGTGCTCGCGACGAGGATCGGAATCCCGGGCGGCGTCCACGGGACCAGCGCCAGGGCGATCGTCGCGCCGGTGAGGGCAACCACGCGGGCACCGGGGCGTCTCAGCTCGGCCAGCAGGATCGCGAGGAAGAACGTCGGGAAAAGCGCATCGAGACCCAGGCGCTCCGGGTCACCGACGAGGTCCCCGGCGTAGGCGCCGACGACGGTGCCGGTGAACCACATGACGTACTGGGGGGTGGTGTTGCCGAACAGCTGCCACCGGTCGAAGGTGCCGTCGCCGCGGTTGGCAAGTGCCCACGAGCTGTCGACGACGGTCTGGCCCTGGACGGCCCGACGCAGGGCACCTCCGGGCAACGAGGGGGCGATCGCGATACCCATCGCGATGAAGCGGCTGTTCATCAGGGTCGCGGCGGCCAGTGCCGCCGGGATCCCGCCACCGCCGGCGACGATCGAGAGCGATGCGAACTGCGCGGACCCGGCGAAGACCAGGGCCGCCACCACGGTCGCCTGGAGCGGTGTGAAGCCGGCGCCCGTCGCGAGCACGCCGTAGGACAGGGAGATCAGGAACCCGACCGCGCCGTAGGGCACGCCCTGCCGGAGCCCGAGGAGGTAGGACGCCCTGTCGTCGGGTGTCACTCGGCGTTGAGCTCGGTCAGTGCCTCCGTGAGCAGCGCGACCAGCGCCTCGAGCTGGACGTCGACCGACGACGAGATCTCCTCGTCGGACCCGTCGAGCGCCCGGGCGGCGAGGCCGGCCTTGCTGTCGATGAGCTCGGCGATCTTGGTGTCGAGGGTCTGCGAGGCGATGATCCGCCACGCGGTGACCGGCTCGGCCTGCCCGATCCGGTGCACGCGGTCGATCGCCTGGGTCTGCTCCGCGTCGGTCCACGACAGCTCGGCGAGCACAACGTTGGAGGAGACCTGGAGATTGACGCCCACGCCGGCCGCGGTCAGCGAGCAGACGATGACCTTGACCTCCGGGTCCTCCTGGAACGCCGTGATGCTGGTCTCGCGCGCGGTCTTGGACTGGTTGCCGCGGATCGCGGAGTAGCGGATGCCGCGCTCCTCGAAGAGCGCCTCGGCCTGGTCCATGACATCGATGTGCTTGGCGAAGAACACGACCTTGCCGACGTTGCGGGCCAGCTGCGCGGCGTAGTCGGCGGCCAGACCGGCCTTGGCCTGGCCGATCTTGCGCATCATCGTGAAGACGTTGTCCTCGGACTTCGTCGTCGTGGTGTCGTCGCGTTCCCACGTGGCCACCCGGCGGACCAGGTCGTGGTCGATGCCATCGGCGCCGGTGACCACCGGGCCGGAGGTGCGGGTCTCCAGCGCCTTGCGGTATCGGGACACGAGCCGGCGGGCGAGCTCGCGCTCCGCCTCGCGGATCGAGCGGCCGGCGACGTCGTCGAGCTCGACGGGCATGTCGGCGACCCGGCGCGCGGGAATGTCCTTGGCGACATCGATCTTGCGACGCCGCACGATGCCCATGTCGATGACCGCCTGGCGTGCGGCGCCGTAGAACGCCGGCTCCGCAGGGGTGAGCCCGGTGTCCTCGAGGTTCGCCATGAGGTCGCCGAGCGGCACCTTGTCGTCGATCCACCCGAGGAACTGCCAGATGGCCCGGAAGTCCTCGATGTCGTTGATCAACGGCGTGCCGGTCATCGCGATCAACAGCGGGCGCGCCAGCCGGGCCCGGATGCGCTCGGAGAGCGCCAGGACGTTCTGGGAGCGCTGCGAGCCCTTGTTCTTGATGAAGTGGGCCTCGTCGACCACGATGCCGCGCAGCCCGAGGTCACCCAGCCAACCGACATGGCGGTCGAGGATCTCGTAGTTGACGACGATGATGTCCGCGAACGCGTCGATCTGGTCGCCGTCACCGTGGATGACGGTGACCGGCCGGTGCGGCGTCCAGAGGCCGACCTCGCGGGCCCAGTTGGCCTTGACCACGTTGGGCACGACGACCAGCAGCGGGAAGGCCTTCGCAGCCTCGGCCGCCAGCAGAGCCTGCGCGGTCTTGCCGAGGCCGGGCTCGTCGGCGAGGAGGAACGAGCGATGGCCACCGGCGGCGGAGGCGACGACCTCGGCCTGGTGAGGCATCAGGTCGAGCTCCCCCGGCGTCGAGAGGCTGACGGCCTCCGGGAGGGTCATGCAGCTGACCGCGCCGGACGCCGCCCGCTCGAACGAGCTGAGCAGCGGGCCGATGAGCTCCCAGGTGGCCAGGCGACGGGGCTCGGCGTAGCGGTTCTGCGCGGCGGTGAAGTCGGGGACGAGGAACGGGTTGGCGAGCTGGCGCTGGATCACCGACTGCGGGACGACCCGTTTGGTGGCGACGGTGACGACGTCCCCGTCGTCCTGGGCCACCTCCTCCTCGGGCACTTCGGACCCGGCGGCGAGAAGCATCTCGCGCGTGAGGTCCTTGGCCGCGTCGGAGACATCGGCATCCTCGGCGAGCAGGGAGAGGAGCGACGGGTCGCGGGCGGCGGTCTTGGCGAGGATCGTCCCGATGCCGTCGAGCCGCTTGAGCTGCTCCGCCTTGTGCGCCTCGCTGCTCTCCGAATCGGCCCGGACCCGGGTGCGCTCCTCACGGACCAGCAGCGCGACGACCTGGAACTTGGTGCGCAGGGAGCGGCGTACGTCGCCACGAGCGACGCCGTTCTCGACCTCACGGACAGCCCGGGCGAGCACCGGGATGATGCCCTCGTTGTCGAGGTCTCGCACGCGCCGGGTGCGTTGAGCGGTCCGGGTGCCCCCGGACCTGCGCTGGCCACGTCGGCCCACTGACTCCTCCTCTGGAGTGCTGGTCGTCACCGACGCGACATCGCGCATCGCCATGCCGGCGGACGAATCGCGTGGCTTCGCGATCGGCCGACGGCCGACCCCGTTGGGAGAGGGGCTGAGCCCGTGATGGGCCCGTGATGGGCCCCGGAGCGCCTCGCGTCACACGGGGGTGAGGAACTGTGAGCAGCATACCTGCCGATTCGGCTCGCGCGTGAGCCGACGCCGAGAGTGGTCGGCCGCGGCTCAGGGAGAGCGTGCGCTGCGGGGGCGCAGGGCCAGGGTGCTGCGACTCCGGGCCGCTCCGACCCACAGGCCGAGCCCGTAGGCCGCATCGTCGAGTCGCCGACCCAGGAACCCCTCGATGAGGGGTGCTCGTCGATCGCCCGATGCGACCGCGAGGTCGACGAGCAACGCGCTCAGCACGGCCCGCCGCGCCGGGCGACCGAGCAGCGCGACCGCGGTGAGTGGCCACCAGTGGCGCAGCACGAGTGCCGACTGCTGACGGATCGCCCAGCCGAGCCCCCGGACCGACACGTCGACGGCGGTGCCCACCGAGCGGGTCGGCAGCTCCCGCTGGAGCTCGCGGGCATTGATCGCTACGGCGGCAGCGGCCACCGGTATCGACCATCTCCCTCTGAGCAGCAGCGCGGCAGCGCCGATCGCGCTCGTGGCGCTGAGCACGGCCGGCGCCGTCCAGTCGCCGTGGCGCTCGGCGAGGGCAGCACCCCCGGTGCCATAGACGAACTTGCGGCCCAGCCAGCCGCGCACGGTCGACCGGGTGTCGTGGTGAGCGAGGTGGCTCGGGTCGTAGCGGACGACGGCGCCGGCCCGGACGAGTCGCCAGACGAGATCGACGTCCTCCCCCACCCGCAGGGACTCGTCGAAGCCGCCGAGCTGGTCACGGACCACCACGGTTCGCCCGACGAGACAGGCGGCGGGGAGCCAGGCGACGGCGGAGCCGGGCTGGACACGGGCTCCCACGGCGCCGAGATCGAGCGATGACGCGGCGACGTCGTAGCGCTCGAACCAGCGCGGACGCTGCGACCTCGAGACGCCTCTGACCCGCGGACCGACCAGCGCGACCCGCTCGTCGGCGAAGTTGCGCGCCAGACCGAGGAGCTGGTCGGGCCCCACGTCGACGTCGGAGTCGACGAAGGCGACATACCGGGTCTCGACGCGCGCGAGCCCGGCGTTGCGCGCGCCCGCAGGGCCGAGGTTCTCCTCGAGAGACACGAGCGTCGCGTCATGGCGCCCGGCCACCGCGGCCAGGGACGCCGGGTCACCGGAGGCATCGTCCACGACGAGGCACGAGAGTGGTGCGAGCGCGGCGAGGCATCGATCGAGCTGCTCGGGACGGTCGCGAACGGGCACGACGACCGTCAGGTCCGCGAGGCGGACCTCGAACGCCGGCAGCTCAGGATCGGCGAGGTTGCCGTCGATCAGGCGGGCCACGATCTCGGCCGAGGCGCCGTCGCGGACGAGGACCCGACCCCCGGTGACGTAGGACTGCGCGCGAGGCGAGAGTCGAAGAGCGCGCAGCGGCGACCCGCCGACCAGCAGCCCGTCGGAGTTGCGCAGCAGGTCCGGGCGGATCCGGGCGGCGTACCCGTTCGGCAGTCGGCTCACGCGAAGCCGCCGTCCGCCTGGATGACGCCGCCGTTGACCACCGCCCCCTCGACCGAGCAGCAGAAGACGATGGCTGCCGCGATCTCGTCGGGATCGAGGAGTCGGCGGATCAGCTGGTGTCGGGCGAAGTGCTCGGCGTCCGGCAGGTCATACACGTCGGCCGTCGTGTCGAGCATCGGCGTGCGCGTGGACCCTGGCGACACGGCGGCGGCGGTGACACCGGTCCCCACCAGGTCGGCCGCGAGCCCCCTCACGAGCCCGACGACACCGTGCTTGGCGACGTTGTAGGCCGACAGGCCGAACATCCCCCTGTGGCCGGCTGCAGAGGCGACCGCGACGAAGCGGCAGCCACTCGGGTCCGGCTGGTCGAGCATCACCGGGACCGCCGCGGCTGCGGTGTTCCAGACGCCCTTGGTGTCGACATCGATCAGCAGGTCGAGCTCGGCCGGGTCGGTCTCCCACAGCGGCCGCCCACCGGCGATGACTGCAGCGGCGGCGACCACGGCATCGAATCGTCCGAACCGCTCGACGGCCAGGCCGACCGCGGCTTCCAGGGCCGCGCGGTCCCGCACGTCGCCGACCACCGGCACGACCACGTCGGACTCGAGGTGCCGGGTCTGTTCACGCACGTCGAAGGCGACCACCGCATGGTCGGCCGCGACGAGCCGGGCCACCGTCGCGCTACCGATGCCCCCGGCAGCACCCGTCACCAACGCGACCCTCATGTCCTCGCCCGCTCGCATGAGATCGCGTGGGCCACGACCTCGGTCAGGAGCAGCTCACCTTCGGCCGCGTTGGCACCGCGTGGGTCACCGAGCACACCGTTGCTGGAGACGGCCTCGACTCCGCCCACGCGCAGGTGCGGCATGAGCGCCGCGAGCGGTGCGGTGTTGCCGGCCTCGGCAAGCTCGAGGCGCACGGACTCCGGTCGGAGATGGAGCATGATCGAGGTCTCCGCACGCCCGGCATGCGCATCGGTCCCCGTGGCACCGCAGGGGATCCAGCTGATGTCGTGTCCCTCGTCGACGAGCCGGTCGACCGCGGAGTGCAGCGCCTCGAGGTTGCCCCCGTGCCCGTTGACCAGCAGGACGCGACGGGCCCACACACGCAGCGACCGCGCCAGCTCGATGACCACGTGCTCGAGCGCGGCGGTGCCGATCGACGTCGTCCCTGGGAACGACTGGTGCTCTCCGCTCGAGCCGTAGGCGATGGGCGGCGCACACCAGCCCCCGAGCGCCTCAGCCAGGCGAGCAGCGACGGCCTGGGCGATCACCGTGTCGGTGTCGAGCGGCAGGTGCGGCCCGTGCTGCTCGAGCGAGCCGACGGGCACGACGACCACGGACCCTCGGCGTACCTCGGGACTGGTCGCCGTGGCCAACGCGGACGAGTCAGGCACGGACTCGCGAAGGGACGCCGAGAGGGCGATGGAAGCCCTCGGGAACCAGGAGCTCGTCGGGGTCGAGGTCATCGACCGATGAGACACCGAGCCCCAGGAGAGAGGAGTCCATTCCGGAGCGGAGGACGTCGAGGACGTTCTCGACACCGGACTGTCCGTTGGCGGCAAGTCCCCACAGGTAGGCGCGTCCGATGAGGACGGCGCGAGCCCCGAGCGCGAGCGCCTTGACGACGTCGGAACCCCGGCGGACACCGCCGTCCATCAGCACCTCCAGCTGGCCGCCCACGGCATCGGAGATCGGCTTCACCATCCGGATCGCTGCTGGGGTGCCGTCCAGGTTGTTGCCACCGTGGTTGGAGACCGAGATGGCGCTGCACCCGGCGTCCACGGCTCGAAACGCATCGTCCACCCGACACACACCCTTGAGGACGAACGGCGTGCCGGAGATCTGCGCCCACTGACCACGCATCCACGCGACGTCATCCCAGGACGGGGGCGGGGTGGTCATCCACTCGTAGTAGGCGCCGAAGAACGTCGGTGCCGCACCCCCACCGGGGGGCGCGAGGTTGGGGGCCGTGAGGTCGGGGAAGCCTCCGGACCGTGCGAACTGGGCGACCCACCGCGGGCGGGAGACGACCTTCGGCGCCATTCGGACCATGGTCCGCAGATCGACCTTCTCCGGGATCTCCGGGCTCCCCCAGTCGCGGCCCATCGAGAAGGACCAGTCGAGAGTCGCGATCAGTCCGACCGCACCGGCCCGGTGGGCGCGCTGCATGCGCTGGACCATCAGGTCGCGGTCGCCGGTCCAGTACATCTGGAAGAACGTGGTCGCACCGGTCGCGACGACCTCCTCGACCGACTTCGAGGCGAAGTTGGACAGGCCCATGATCGTGCCGCGAGCGGCGGCCGCTCGGGCCACGGCCACCTCGCCGTCCGGGTGCACGGCCTGGACGCCGGTCGGGCTGATCACCACCGGCAGCGACAGGTCGTGACCGAGAACCCGACGACCGAGAACCCGGTCGGCCTTGTTGCCGGCGACATGCGGTGCCATGCCGAGCTCGGCGAACGCGGCCTGGTTGTCCGCCACCGTCTGTCCGCGCTCGGAGCCGGCGACGAGCGCGGCGTACACCGGCCGGGGCAGGCGCCTGCGAGCGCGCTCCTGGGCCACGGCAACGGACTCGAACCACGGGTTCTGCTTCCACGGGTTCTCGATCTTCATGAGACACCCCCGGGGACGAAGCCGGCCAGTGGGCTCTCGTCGCAGGCGCTCGCGGGCGGCTGCTTCAGCAGTGTGAGCATGACCGGCTGGTTGCGCGTGGGGGCGACCCTGGAGTGGTCCTGGCTCGCGGCAGGGACCTGCCGTTCCCCGGCCAGCAGTGCCTCGCCATGGCCTTGCACACACTCAGGGTCTGGGCCGTCGAGCGGCAGACCGGTGAAGAACTTGGCGGCCATGCAGCCGCCGCGGCACGAGTCATAGAACTCGCAGGACGCGCACGCGCCGCCAGTCTGGGGCGCCCGCAGCTCGGCGAAGAGCGGCGAGTCCTGCCAGACCCGCTGGAAGCCGCCGTCCGCGAGCAGGTTGCCGGCGTGGAATTCGTCGTGGATCGCGAAGGGACAGGCATAGACGTCGCCGATCGGATCGATGAGGCAGACCACGCGGCCGGCGCCGCAGAGGTTCAGGCCGGGCAGGGCTTCCCCGAACGCGGCGAGGTGGAAGAACGAGTCGCCGGTGAGCACACCGTCGCCGTGCGCCATCAACCAGTCGTAGAGGACCTTCTGCTGCTCGGGCAGCGGGTGCAGCTCGTCCCACACGTCGGCCCCGCGGCCGGACGGGCGCAGCCGCGTCAGCCGCAGGGTGGCGCCGTACTCGTCCGCCAGTGCCTGGAACTCGTCGAGCTGGCCGATGTTGTGCCGGGTGCAGACGACCGAGACCTTGGCGTCCTCGAAGCCTGCGTCGCGTAGGTGGGCGAGCGCGCTGATGGCCATGTCGAAGGAGCCCGGTCCGCGAACGAAGTCGTTGACCTCGGCCGTGGCTCCGTCCAGCGAGATCTGGACGTCGACGTAGCCACGACACGCAGGGCTGGCGAGGAACGCGGCCCGCTCCGGGGTGAGGCGCGCGCCGTTGGTCGAGAACTTCACGCCGACCTGGTGGTCGACGGCGTACTGCAGCAGGTGCCAGAAGTCCGGCCGGATGGTCGGCTCGCCTCCACCGATGTTCACATAGAACACCTGCATGCGCTGCAGCTCGTCGATGACGGCCTCGCACTGCTCGGTGGACAGCTCGCGCGGATCCCGACGCCCGCTGCTCGACAAGCAGTGCGCGCACTCGAGGTTGCAGGCGTAGGTCAACTCCCACGTCAGGCAGATGGGCGCGTCGAGCCCGAGCTCGAACTGCTGGACCAGCGTGGCGTTCCGGGGTCGTTCAGGGGCGATGGTCATCGCTGACCTCCTGATCACGGGGCCGGATCACGTCGGTGGCCGCCAGGCCGCGAAGCGCGGTGCAGTACGTCGCATGCTGGGCCTGTGGGACCCCGGCCGCGACGAGCGCGGACCGCACATCGGGCTGCTCCCCCAGTGCACGGACCACCGCGACCAGCTCGGGACGTTTGAGGAACGTGAGCTTGCGGTTGCCGAAGTGGTAGGCGAGTGCTCCGAACGACTCGGGGCGCAGCGCCACCGAGGGCGACAGCCGCCACGCCTGGTCGAGCAGCTCGGACATCTCAGGGACCCGGCTCAGTAGACGCCGCACATGCCGTCGATCGAGACCTCTTCGATGAGGTCCTCGACGACCAGCTCAGCCTGGCCGTCGGACGCGTCGACGACGCCGTTGTCCGGGATGGTGGGTTCGGCGGGGTTCATGCGGGGACAGTATCCGCACTCGTGGCAACGAGACGAGATCCCCTCGGGGCAGTTCGACCAGACCCGGCGGCCTTGACGTGAGTGCCGTGGGATGACAGTGTCATTCCGTTCTTGATTTCGGAATGACAGATTGTTTGCGAGAGGCTGACCGCATGCCCATCGACCTGGGACTCACCGGCAAACGCGCGGTGGTGGCGGGGGCGGGCTACCTCCCCGAGCGCGCCGGGCACGGCCGGCAGACGGCACTGCGTCTCGCCGAGGCTGGGGCCGTCGTGGCGTGCCTCGACATCGACGAGGGACGAGCCCGGCAGATCGTGGCCGAGATCCACTCCGCAGGCGGCGCGGCGTTCGCCGTGGTGGCCGATCTGACGGTGCGCTCGGAGGTCACCCGAGCGATCGACGAGGTCGTGGCCGAACTGGGCGGCATCGACCTGGCCGTCGACATCATCGGCGGGGCCCGCTGGCAGCGCGCCGAGTCCATCACCCTCGAGCACTGGGACTGGACGCTCAGCAACAACCTGAGCCAGGTCTTCTACCTGTTCCAGGAGATCGCCCGCCGGATGATCGACCAGGGCACGGGTGGCTCGTTGGTCGCCGTCTCGTCGGTCGACGGCACCATCTCGGCGAAATACCACGCCGCCTACGGGGCCGCCAAGGCCGGCGTCATCCACCTCGCCCAGTCGTTGGCCGACGAGTGGGGCCGGCACGGCATCCGCGTCAACACCGTGGCGCCGGGCGCCGTCGGCAGCGGCAACGAGGACCAGCCCGAGCACGAGTGGGGCGCCGGACCCGTGCACCCCTTGGCCGCGCCACGCACCCGCGACGTCGCCAACGCAGCCCTCTTCCTGTCGTCCGGTCTGGCCGCACGCATCACCGGCCAGACCATGGTGGTCGACGGCGGCGCCTCGACGCGCGAGCTCTGGGGCATGCCGGCCGAGGTCATCCCGGCGGACGAGCCGAGCCTGTGAACGCCAGCCCCCTGAACGCAAGCCCCATGAACGCCGTCGACGAGGAGTTCGTACGCCGCGCGGTCGACGAGGCCGACCTCAACGCCCTGCGTATCGCACTGTTCCAGGCCACGCGGGACCCCGAGCTCGGCGCCATCGAGCTCCAGGAGACCAGCATCCGCGGAGGGTCTCGCAAGCAGCTGGTCGTGGCTCCCGAGCACCAGGACTGGATCAAGCAGCGCGCGGTGCGGTTCCTGCTGCACGAGGCCAGCGGGCACGAGCGGAACGACCCCACCGCCGACGAGGTCGACGCTCTGATCGAGATGGCCCATGGCGAGCCCGTCGCGCAGGAGAGCCTGCGGATGCGTCGCGACCTGGTGTCGTTCGGTGAGTTCCCCCTCGGAGCGACCTGGACGACGACCCGGCCGACCCTGCCCGAGGGGTTCGAGGTGGTCATCGTCGGCGCCGGCTTCAGCGGCATCGGGATGGCCGTGCAGCTCTCGCAGCTCGGCGTGCCGTTCACCATCTTGGAGCGCCGCGACGAGATCGGTGGGGTGTGGAGCGTGAACACCTACCCGGACGCGCGCGTCGACACGTTGAGCTCGACCTACCAGTACGCGTTCGAGAAGAACTACCCCTGGACCGAGTACTTCGCGCGGCAGCCCGAGGTGCGCGGCTACCTCGAGCACATCGCCAAGAAGTACGGCGCCTTCGAGCACATCCGTTTCGGCCACGACGTGGTCGAGGGGGTCTTCGACGAGGCCAGCTCCACGTGGTCGCTGCAGGTCGAGACCGCCACCGGCGAGGTCACCGAGCTCACCGCCAACGTGGTCGTGAGTGCGGCCGGGCTCTTCGCCTTGCCCAAGCCCTTTGAGGCTGAGGGCGTCGACGACTTCGCCGGCGAGCTCCTGCACACGACCGAGTGGGAGCTGGGCGAGCACACGGCCCGGGGCAAGCGGGTCGCGGTGATCGGCAACGGCTCCACCGGCGTGCAGATCCTGGGCCGCATCGCCGAGGAGGCCGAGGAGGTGTTCGTCTTCCAGCGCACACCGCAGTGGATCCAGCCGCGCGAGCGCTACGGCGAGGCCGTGACCCCCGAGTCCGCCTGGCTGCTCGACGCGATGCCCTACTACTGGAACTGGAGCCGCTACGTCTCCCTGATGCCAGGCTTCAACACCCACGACTTCGTGGTGCCCGACGCCGAGTGGATCGCCACCGGCGGTCACGTCAACGAGCGCAACGACGGCGTACGGGCCGGGCTGGTCAAGTACATCCGGCGGCAGGTGGGCGACCGCCAGGACCTGGTGGACCGGCTCGTCCCAGACTACGCGCCGTTCGCCCGCCGACCGGTGGTCGACAACGGCTGGTACCGCGCGCTGACCCGTGACAACGTCGAGCTCGTCACCACACCGATCTCGCGGTTGACCCAGCGTGAGATCGAGACCGACGACGGCCTGCGGCGCGAGGTCGACCTGGTGATCACCGCGGTCGGGTTCCGCACGACCATGTATCTCTACCCGACCGACTACCGCGGCCTGGACGGCGCCTCGCTTCAGGAGTTGTGGGGCAAGGACGGCCCGCGCGCACACATGGGGATGACCGTGCCGGGCTTCCCCAACTTCTTCATGCTCTACGGCCCCAACTCTCAGCCGGTCTCCGGGCACGGCTCGCTGCCTGCATGGTTCGAGATCTGGACGCACTACATCGCCCAGTGCCTGGTCGGGATGCTCGAGAGCGGGTCGTCCCGTATCGAGATCCGCCAGGACACCTACGACGACTACAACGTACGTCTCGACGCGGCCGCGTCCGGGCTCGTGCACCTCCAGGACGCCGGTTCGCGCGACGCCAACTACTACCTCAACGAGTGGGGGCGGATGCAGGTCAACGCACCCTGGGACGGCGAGGGCTACTACACCTGGTGCGCCAACCCCGACCTGAGCGAGTTCACGCTCTCCTGACGGCTCCCCGCACAGTGGTCACGCGGGCGCTTCGTCGGGGGCCGGCGGACGGCCACCGATCCGACGGGTCAGGTGCAGGGCGGCGTGGGTGACCCTCTGGGCGGTTCGCAGCACCTCCGCCCCGCTCACGTCCTCCAGGCCGAGCAGTGTCAGCGCGAAGACGACCTGGCCCTCGTCACCGAACACCGGGGCGATCACCTGCACGACGTCATAGTGCTCGGTCGGGCTCTCGTTGAGCACCTCGTAGTCGTCACCGACCGCGCGCATCGCCGCGACCACCCCCTGGCGCAGCTCCTCGCTGACCGGCGACTGCACCCACTCGCCCAGAGCCCGGTTGAGAGCGGCCACCGGCTCGGTGCGCACCGTGATCGCATAGCCCCGACGACGTACACGATCGAGGGCCTGCATCAGATGCGCCCGGGTCTGTGCCGAGAGCGCCGCCCCGAAGCTGCGGGTGAGCCACTCCTCCACGACCGGCGTGGGGCTCCAGGCCAGGAAGACCTGCCCGAGCGGCGGAGTGAGCGGGATCCGTTGACCGAGCGCGACCCGACCGGTCAACGGGCTGGGTCGGCCCTCCATGGCCAGGATCAGGATGTCGGTGCCGACCAGGGCACTGCCGATGCACTCGCCTCCGGTGTCCTCGACCAGGGCCCGCATCTCGGTCCGGGCGAGCTCGACCACCGGGTGCCGGGCCGCGGCCGCCTGACCGACCGCGACCAGAGCCGGGCCGAGCTGATAGGTCTTGTGCCGCGGATGACGGATCAGGTAGGCACCATCGGTGAGCGCCTCGAGGACCGGCGACAAGGACGCGAGGCTGACCTCCAGTGCCTTGGCCAGCTCCGAGAGCGTGAACGAGCCGAGCGGGTTGGCGCTCAGGTGGCTCAGCACGGCCACGGCGCGGGCGGCGGACTTGGCGGGCGGCGCGGGCACGGCTGTCAGGCTAGTCGATGTCATGTCGAATCCGGTTTCGAAATCACGTAGGTTGACCCCCATGACCCGCGGGACCGCTGCTTCGCCTGCCCTCGCCGAGCAGCGTCGGCTGACGGCTCTCTACTTCGCCCCGGCTCCGGCCGTCCCGGGCGTCGCCGTGACCGAGGACGTGGCCGGCGGCGTGCCGGTGCTGCGCTGTCGGCCCGAGTCCGCCGGCGACGTCCGGCTGCTCTGGTTCCACGGCGGTGCCTACCGACTCGGGTCGGCCCAGGACTTCGGCACGTGGACCAGCCACCTCGCCCAGGCCTGTGCTGCCGAGGTCATCTCGGTCGACTACCGCCTCTCACCCGAGCACCCGTTCCCGGACGCGCTGGTCGACGCCCTGCTGGCCTATGAGGCCGTGGCTGCCGAGAGCCGGCCGCTCGTGGTCGGCGGGGAGTCCGCCGGCGGCGGGCTGGCCGCGTCGTTGCTGCTCGCCCTGACCGATCGTGGCCGGCCCGCCCCGGCGGCCGCCGTCCTGCTCTCGCCCTGGCTGGACCTGCGGGTCAGCGCCGGCTCGTTCGAACGCAACGCAGCCACCGACGCACTGCTCTCCCGCGACACCGCTCGAGAGGCTGCGGCGATGTACCTGCACGGCCACCCGGCCACCGACCCGCTCGTCTCCCCGGTGCTGGGCGACTGGTCAGGGCAGCCGCCGATCCTGGTTCAGGTGAGCAGCACGGAGGTGCTGCACGACGACGCGCTGACGCTGGCACAGGCCGCGCCCAGCGTGCAGCTGGAGGTCTTCGACGACCTGCCGCACGCCTGGCACCTGGGCTATCCCCACGGGGAGGGGACGATGCCGGCGGTGGAGTCCATCGCCCGCTTCGTCCACTCGGTCTCGCCGGGCCACTAGCGCCGGCCCGGCGAGGGTGCCGCTACCGAACGCCGGCGTCCTGCGGGACCCGCGACCAGTCGTGCTCCACGTCCTCCTCACCGGGCTCCAGGTCGACGACCTTGCGCGCCCGATCGAGGGGCAACCAGCCGGGCAGCGCCCAGGCGCGGCGCCCGAGTAGGTGCAGCACCGCAGGCACGAGCGTCATCCGCACCAGGAAGGCATCGACGAACACGCCGATGGCCAGGGCGAGGCCAATGGCCTTGATGACCGGGTCGTCGCCGAGCACGAACGAACCGAACACCGCAAGCATGATGAGCGCAGCCGCGGTGACGACCCGGGCAGTGGCCCGCATGCCGGTGATGACCGAGCCCTCGGCGTCGTCGCTGTCGAGGAAATCCTCGCGGATCCGCGAGACCAGGAACACCTCGTAGTCCATCGCCAGCCCGAACAGGATGCCGATCAGGAGCACCGGCAAGAAGCTGGTGATGGGACCAGGGTTGTCCACACCGAACAGCGAGGCGAGATGTCCCTCCTGGAAGATCGCCACCACCACGCCCATCGAGGCGCCGATGGTGAGCAGGAACCCGGCGACCGCCTTGATCGGCACCAGGATCGACCGGAACTCAAAGACGAGCAGCAGCAGGGCGAGACCGACGATCACGACGAGGTAGAGCGGGAGTGCTGACCCGACCTTGTCGGAGACGTCGATGTTGACCGCGGTCGTGCCGGTCACATAGACGTCGACGCCGTCGACCTTCTCCCGGGCCGCACCCTCGCGGATGTCCCTGACCAGCTCGCGGGTCGCCTCCGACGACGGCGACGAGTCGGGCGTGATCTGCAGGATCGCCACGTCCCCTGCCGCGTTGGCGACCGGCGGGCTCACCATGGCGACGTCGTCGGCCTTCGTGAGCAGGAAGCGCTTGGCCATCGTCCCCACCTTGGCGGCACTGGTGCCGTCAGTGGTCGAGACGACCAGGGTCAAGGGACCGTTGAAGCCCGGCCCGAAGCCCTCCGCCAGCAGGTCGTAGGCACGTCGCTCGGTCGTCGAGGTGGCCTTGCTGCCGTCGTCCGGCAACCCGAGCTGGAGACCCAGGACCGGGAGCGCCATGGCGGCACAGACGGTGATCACGGCACCGATGGCCAGCCAGGGACGACGGGTGACCCGTCGGGCCCAGCGCTCGCCCATCGGGGGCCGGGAGGGGCGGAGGTCACCGTCGTGCGTGGCGGACCTTCTCCTGCGCAGCGACGGGAGACGGCCCTTGTCGAGCCTGTGGCCGAGCAGGGCGAGCGCCGCGGGGACGAACGTGATGGCGACCAGGACGGCGACGGCGACGGTGGCAGCGGCGGCCAGGCCCATCGTGGTGAGGAAGGGGATGCCGACCACGGTCAGGGCGGACAGCGCCACCACCACGGTCAGTCCGGCGAAGATCACCGCACCCCCGGCCTTCTCGATCGCCAGCGCGATCGACTCCTCCACCGACATTCCGGCGGCGAGCTGGGCTCGGTGTCGCGAGACGATGAACAAGGCGTAGTCGATACCGACCGCGAGGCCCAACATCGTCGCCAACGCGGGTGCGGTCGAGCTGAGGTCGACGAACCCGGAGAGCACCTGGATGCCGAGTAGTCCCGTGCCGACGCCGATCAGGGCCGAGACCAGCGGAAGTCCGGCTGCGGTGAGGGCGCCGAAGGTGATCGCGAGCACGAGGAACCCGATGAGCAGGCCGTAGAGCTCGGTGCTGCCGTGCTCGGACGCGGTGGCGATGACACCACCCGAGTAGTCAACCTCGAGGCCGGCCTCGCGCAGCGGAGCGGCGACCTGCTCCAGGGCCGCCTTGGCCTCGTCGCTCACCTCGTCGACGGGTACGGAGTAGTAGATGTCGACGAAGCCGATCCGGTTGTTGGCGCTGAGCTGGTCCCGGCTGGACGAGACCGCAAGCACCTGGGGTGCCTTGGCCACGTCGGCGACGGCCTGCTGGGCCATGCTGCGGTAGGGCTCGTCGAGCAGCGACTTGCCCTCGGGGGCGGAGACCACGACCCGCGCCGCAGCGCCACCGGTGCCGGGGAACCTCTCGTCGAGCAGGTCTATCGCCTGCTGCGACTCGGTGCCCGGGATCGAGAAGCCGTCGTCGGTGGGCTTGGAGAACGTGGTGGCACCGGCGGCCATCGCGCCCAGCACGAGGACCCAGGCGATGACGACGAGACCGCGGTGGCGGACGCACCAGGCGCCGAGGCGGTGGAGGTGGTGAGACATGGCAGCATGCCTTTCAGGACGAAGACTAGCCGATCGGCTAGGAATGACACCACGGTAGTCGAACGGCTAGGTTGCTGGGAAGTCGACGACGATGGGATGTGCAGCACATGACGGGCGTCACGTCAATAGCCGGGACCCGACAAGGTCGGGGCCGGGACCGGGTGCTCGGCGCAGCTCGGGTCCTGTTTGCCGAGCACGGCGTCAGCGGAACGTCTCTGCAGATGATCGCTGACCGGCTAGGGGTGACCAAGGCGGCCGTCTATCACCAGTTCCACGCCAAGAACGACATCGCGACGGCCCTGCTCGACCCGGTGATGAGGTCGCTACAGGAGCTGGTCGAGTCCGTGGGAGCGCTGCCCGACGAGCTCCGGCGTGATGCCCTGGCGCGCGGCATGGTGGAGCTCTTCGTCTCGCATCGCAATGCCTTGGCCGGGCTGTACCGCGACCCCGCCTTCGACCGCATCGTGGCCGACGACCCCGAGTGGGTGGTGGTCACGGTCCGGCTCACCGAGCTGTTCTGCGGTTCGCAGCCCGACGTCCATCAGCGGGTGGTCCGCACCGTGTTCGTGTCGGGTCTGGCCGCCGTGGTCTCTGATCCCGACCTGGTGCACGTCCCTGACGACGAGCTGCGC
Organism: uncultured Actinomycetota bacterium; assembly: GCA_963802315.1. Taxonomy (GTDB): domain Bacteria; phylum Actinomycetota; class Actinomycetes; order Propionibacteriales; family Nocardioidaceae; genus Nocardioides. The sequence continues at coordinate 1,692,368 of CAWDIF010000001.1, read as the reverse complement.
GAGGCGATGCTGGCGGTGGCTCTCCGCCTCGTGACCTGACCACCGGGGTCAAATGCGCCGAGCGGCGCACCCTCGAATGAGGATGCGCCGCCCGGAACGAGCGTCAGGTTCGACGACTCAGAGGGTCGAGCCCCCGGTTGAGCCGTTCGCCACGGTCTCCACGGTGAGCGAGGAGATGAAGGACTGGCTGGCACCCGACGCAGCCGCGCACAGGCGCACCGTGTGCACACCCGCGGTCGTGGGCAGCACGTCCTCGACGAAGGCCGAGTCGACGGCACCCGTACCGACCTGCGCGCCACGCGTCACGCCGAAGCCACAGACGGCGTCCACGGTGAAGTAGACGGCCCCCGCAGCCGAGGCGATCGAGGAGCGGCCGGACAGGTGCAGGAACGAGACCCCGGGCTGGACGGTGATCGTGGCCGAGTTGAGCTGGGTCGGCGTGGCCGCCGGGATCGGCGTCGCAACCGTGTTGATCGAGTAGGCGATCCGGCTCTGGTAGGCGCTGGGCGCCTGGCCGTTGAGCTTGGCCGCGTTGTCGACCGAAAGCGTCGGGGCCGCCTTGGCGATCTCCTTCTTGGCAAGCTTCTTCACCACAGACTTCGTGATCGGCTTGGCGGCGACGGCGGTCCCGAACGAACCGAGGACCAGCGCCGCGACGGCCGCGACCACGACGGCGATGAGCGGGAAGTTCTTCTTCATCTGGTGTTGCCTCCACGTGTCCCAACAATGGTCAGGCGTGTCGACCGAGGGACTCCGGACGGCTCACCGTGTGACGCGCGTCTCGCGCGTTCGCGGCAGCCTCGCACAAGGAGAGTGCTGCTTGCAACACGTGGAAATCTTCTTCGTCCAGAGACGCCGGGCTGCGGCTACTCGCCGTCGCCGTAGCTGATGATGCCGCGGATGTTCTCACCCGTACGCATGTCGGCGAACCCGTCGTTGATGGTCTCGAGGGTGTAGCGCTGCGTGATCAGCTCGTCGAGCTTGAGGCGGCCCTGCTGGTAAAGCTCGAGCAGTGCCGGGATGGCCCGGGACGGGCTCGAAGCGCCGTACAACGAGCCCTGGAGTCGCTTCTGGAAGAGCACCAAGTGCCGCAACGAGACCGGCAGGTTGCCGTCGTCGGCCGCGCGAGGCAGCCCCGTCAGCACCACGACGCCCGCCTTGCGGATCGCGTCGACGCCCTGCCCGATCTGCTCTCCGGTCGTCACGCCCACGCACACGATGCAGGAATCGGCGCCCTGGCCGTTGGTGAACCCGCGCGCGATCTCGGTCGCCTCCGCCATGCTCGACACCGCATGCGTGGCGCCGAACGACATCGCCGCAGTCCGCTTGGTCTCCACCGGGTCCACGGCGATCACCACGGCTGCACCAGCCGCGGCGGCGCCCTGCACCGCGTTCATGCCGATCCCGCCCACGCCCATCACGATCACCACGTGGCCCGGCTCGACGTCCGCCGACACGACGGCCGATCCCCAACCCGTCGCCACACCGCAGCCGGTCAGGCAGGCCGCTTCGAGCGACACCCCATCCGGGCACCGGACCACCGACTGCACCGAGACCGTGGACAGCTCGCTGAACGCGGAGATGCCTGCGGCCTGACCGATGGGGCGACCCTCGAGCGACATCCGCCGGGTGCCGTTGGGTCGCACGCCCGCGAGGATCAGCGAGCCGTTGTCGCAGAGGTTCTGCATGCCCGAGGCACACCACCGGCAGGTGCCGCACATCGGCAGGAAGCTCAGCACCACCCGGTCGCCGACCTTCCAACCGAGGGTGTTGGGTCCGACCTCCTCGACGATCCCGGCGCCCTCGTGCCCTCCGGCCATGGGCAGCGCCTGCGGTGGCAGGGGCAGGTCTCCGGTGAGGATGTGATCGTCGGAATGACACAGACCGGCCGCGACCATCCGGATGAGCAGCTCGTCCTGTCGCGGCGGCTCGAGGTCGACCTCGACGACCTCCCAACGACCGGGCTGGTCAAAGACGACGGCGGCCTTGGTCCGCATGCTCATGCTCCTTCGAGGGTGGCTGGTGGCTCAGGCGGTGGGAGGGCAACGGCCAGGATGTGCCGAGAGTTCGCCAGGTCGAAGGTCGGATGGAACGGCGTGTTGTGCTCTTGCAGATAGCGCAGCGTTGCCCCGATGTCCTCGCTCTCGATCTCGTAGATCGCGACATAGGGGTTGGTCAGGTCGCCCTGAACGGCCCGGTAGCGGACTGCGGACAGCACGCCGGGTGAGGCCAGCAGATCGGCCACGTGGACCTGGTCGTACCACGTGTTGTAGACCTGCTCATCGCCCTCCTCAGCAGTGGGTCCGTTGAGCGCGATGAGGACGTAGCGAGCCATCACAACCCCTTCGACCAAGGTCATCTGCGTACACCGCGAAGCAAGCGATCCAGTGGAGCTGAGGGGATTCGAACCCCTGACCTTCTCATTGCGAACGAGACGCGCTACCAACTGCGCCACAGCCCCCTACGCCTCGCGGCGCGAGGGGAAACGTTAGCACCGGGCCGGGCTAGGAACCGAACGCGCGCCGTTCGTCCTGGCGGGGCTCGTCCTCCACGGGGGCAGCGTCGCGCACCAGGGCGCTGTCGGCCTCACTGCGGCCGGAGGTCCAGACGCCGGTGGAGTCGAGGTCGATGGTGCTGACCGTGCGGCTGGCGACCGGCTTGGAGACGTAGGTCGGCAGCTGGACCGCCACCGGGTCCCAGCTGCCGGGTTCGGGAGCCACGGGAGCATCGGCGACGACCGGGATGCCGTTCGTCGCGTCCGGGTCGAGGTCCGCGGCCGGCTCCTCGGCAGCATCGGCCGGGCGGCTGCTGTGCCGAAGGACAGGCATCTCGGCACGCTCGCGGCGCACCATCAGCCGGCAGGCGACGAGCCAGGCGAGGAGGATCCCGACCGGGATCGACACCCAGACCCAGCCGAAGACGTGTGTCGCGGCCAGCACGGCGACCACGGCGATCTCCGCCAGGATGAGAGTGACCACGCGGAGACGTCGGCGGGCAGCCCTGGCCGCGACCAGGCGACGTTGGCGTGGGTCGCTGGGGATGCGCACGGCGGCGGCCAGCCGACGCGCGTTGCGGCGCTGGAGCCGCACCTCTCGCTTCGCGTCCTTGGCGAGCAATCGCGCTTCCTTGCGCCGCTCACGATGGGACGGCGGGGCGGGGTCGGCACCGGCGACCAGCTCTGCCTCACGCCGGCTGACGGGCTCGCGGCGGGCGAGCACGCGCATCGAGCTGGAGAACGCGTCGACCGTGCGGCTGCGCGCGCCCTCCTCGTGGTGCTCGAGGGCCTTGGGGATGAGGTAGACCGCCCACGCCACCGCGAGGGCGACGAAGATCAGTGCACTGGGGTCCACGCGATCGAGCGTAGGGACGCCGGGCCGTGCTCGGCCGCACCCCGCGCCGTGTGTCGCGCGATTACTGGTGTGACTCGTGAGGTTCGGTCCCACCGCTCGACGCGCGCAGTCGGGCCAGCATCCCCTCGGGACAGTCCTCCCTGGTGATCGCATAGAGGCGGTGATCACGCCAGGCACCGTCGATGTGCAGGAACCGCGGCGAGTAGCCGATCTCCGGGATACCGAGCTTCTCGACCACCCGCAGGGAGTTGGAGTTCTCGGGGCGGATGGCCACCTCGATCCGGTGCAGTCCGTGCGCGAAGCAGTGGTCGATGACCAGGGCCACTGCCCGGGGGACGACGCCTCGCCCGGCGTACTCCTTGTCTAGCCAGTAGCCCACCGAGGCGAACAGGGCCGAGCCGCGCACGATGTTGTTGACCGTCACCTGGCCCGCAAAGCGACCGCCGACCTCGATCGCGAACGGGAGGGTGGAGCCCGCCCTGGCCTGGCGGTGCAGCCTGCGGACCAGCTGGCGGAACGACGTCGGGCGGGCGTCACCACCGGGCGGGACGGTCGCGTCCCACGGCGCCAGCCAGGCCGCGTTGCGGTGCCGGGCCCGACGCCACGCGTCCTGGTCGGAGCGGGCCAGCGGCCGCACCACCACGTCGGCGTCACGGAGCCGGGCCGGCCAGAGATCACCCATGGTCGCTGCCCACGATCTGCTCGACCGCGTGCACGAGGACCGGCTCCAGGACCGCGAGGGCGTCCTTGACCCCGCCGCGCGAGCCCGGCAGGTTGACCACGAGGCAGGTCCCGGAGATCCCGGCCAGCCCGCGCGAGAGCACCGCGGTCGGCACGCCCTTGGCCACGCCAGCAGCACGGATCGCCTCGGCCACTCCCGGCACCTCGCGGTCCAGGAGGGGCCTGGTGGCCTCGGGGGTGCGGTCGGTCGGCGTGAGGCCGGTGCCCCCGGTGGTGAGCACGACCCGGGCCCCCGCCGCCACGGCGGAGCGGATCGCCTCACCCACCGGGTCGCCGTCCGGGACGACGGCAGGTGCTCCGACCGCGAACCCCAGACCCTGGAGGAACGCGACGATCAGCGGACCTGTGGTGTCCTCGTAGACACCCGACGACGCGCGGTTCGACGCGACCACGACCGCGCCGACCAGCGTCATGGGCGGGTCCAGTCGCCCGACTTGCCCCCGGACTTGGCGTCCACTCGTACCTCGGTGATCTCCGCGGCCTTGTCGACAGCCTTGACCATGTCGATCACCGTGAGACCGGCGACCGCGACCGCGGTCAGCGCCTCCATCTCGACGCCGGTGCGGTCGGTCGTCCGCACCGTCGCCCTGATCTCGACGGCGACGTCGGTGACCGAGAGGTCCAGGGTCACACCTGAGATCGACAGCGGGTGGCACAGCGGGATGAGCGACGGCGTCTGCTTGGCACCCATGATCCCGGCGAGCCGCGCGACGGCGAGGGTGTCGCCCTTGGGGACGCCGGAACCGCGGAGGAGAGCGACGACCTCGGGCGAGACCAGCACTCGACCGGACGCGGTCGCCGAGCGCGACGTGACGTCCTTGGCCGACACGTCGACCATGCGGGCCGCGCCGGCGTCGTCGATGTGCGTCAACCGCTCGTTCATCGGGACTCCTCCAGCATCAGCACCTCGACGGACTCGCCGGCCTCGGCCCCGGTCGTCTCCTCCGACAGCACGATCAGGCAGTCCGCCGAGGCGAGGTCTCCCACGAGGTGCGAGCCCGCGCCTCCGACCGGAGCGACGTAGGTCCCCCGCTCGTCGACGCCGAGCTCGCCGCGACGGTACTGGCGACGGCCGCCCGGCGACGCGAGCGACTTGGTGAGTCGCGCCTGTGTCGTCGAGACGGCGTACGGCGCCTTGCCCATCAGCTTGCGCAAGGCCGGTAGCACGAAGACGTGGAAGGAGATGTAGGACGACACCGGGTTGCCCGGCAGCGTGAAGATCGGCACCCGGTCCTCACCGACGCGGCCGTAGCCCTGTGGCTTGCCGGGCTGCATCGCGACCGGCCCGAACCACACCCCCTCGGGAGTCAGCGCCGCCTTGACGACGTCGAAGTCACCCTGGGAGACGCCGCCGGAGGTGATGACGACGTCGGCGCGGACCAACTGGTCGTGCAGTGTCTCGAGGAACGCCGCCGGCTCGTCGGGGACGATGCCGACCCGGTAGGGGATGGCGCCGGCGCGCCGGACGGCGGCGGCGAGCAGGAACGAGTTGCCGTCATAGATCGAGTCGTGACCCAGCGCCGCGCCAGGGTCGCGCAGCTCCGAGCCGGTAGAGAGGATGACGACGCGCGGTCGTGGTCGGGACAGGACCGTCGCGCGGCCGACCGAGGCGAGCAGCCCGAGCCGGCGCGGGCCGAGGATGCTGCCCTCCTCGACGAGCAGGTCGCCCTCGGCGACGTCGTCGCCGGCAGGGCGGATGTGCTGCTGCCGCGTGGGCGCCTGCTCGATGCGTACGGAGTCGGAGCCACGGTCGGTCCACTCGTAGGGCACGACCGCGTCGGCCCCCTCCGGCACCGGGGCACCGGTCATGATCTTGGCCGCAGCCCCGGGGCCGAGCGCTCGCAGCCGGGCCTGACCTGCACCGATCTCGCCGACGACCGGAAGGGTCACCGGCGACTCGGCCGTGGCGTTCTCGACGTCCGCGAAGCGCACGGCGTAGCCGTCCATCGCGGAGTTGTCGAAGCTCGGGAGTGAGATCCCTGCGACGACGTCCTCGGCGCAGGCCAGGTCGAGCGCGTCCAGCAGCGGCTGCTGTACTGCAGCCATCGGCTCGAGGTCGTCGAGGATCGCCTGCTGGTGTTCGTCGACGGATCGCAGGCCATGGTCGGCCACAGGCTCAGGCGCCGTCGCTGCTGAGGACCGAGTCGTTGGCGACCCGCTGGGCCGAGGTGGCCGAGAGCTCGACGTCACCGACCACCTGCACGCCGTGGCCGAAGGTCCAGTCACCGGTCACCGTGAGGGAGGACGCCTTCTTCATCGACGGGGTGCCGTCGGGGAACCGCTTGTCGAACTCGGAGACCAGCTTGTAGACACGGTCGTCCAGATCGACGAACGGGATCTCGTCGGCCGCCTGGTCGAGCACGAAGTCGGGGCCGATGTCATAGACGTCCGAGCGGAGCACCATCAGGTCGTTGGTGGTCTTGACCGGAACGAAGCGGTCTCGACCGACCTCGATCAGCGCGCTGTCCTCGAACACCTCGATCGCGGCACCCATGGCCGTCTCGACCTGGATGACCTCGGGCGTGGTCTTGTCGGCCGGGTTGAGGTTCTTGACGTTGCGGATCAACGGGAGCCCGAGAATGCCGCCGCGCACGTCGAGAGCCTGCTTCATCGCGGCCAGGTCGAACCAGAGGTTGTTGGTCGAGCAGAACCGGTGCCGGTCGAGGTCGGCCAGGGACGCCAGGTCCTGCTGGAGGGTCTGCGCCGTCTCGCGCAGCACGAGCCGACCGTCGCTCTTGCGGCGCGCGAAGTGGCCGCCCTTGCGGTCGGAGGGGGTACGCCGCACGGCCTCGATCGCGAACGGGGCGCCCGAGGTCGCGAACCATCCGGCTACCCGGGCATCAGGAACCGCGCCGAGGTTGTCGGAGTTGGAGACGAACACCCGCTCGTAGCCGGCCGCGACCAACCGCTCGAGCAGCCCCGTCCCGAGCAGCGCGGTGTAGAGGTCACCGTGACCCGGCGGACACCACTCCAGCTCGGGGTCCCTGGGATAAGACGCCGGTGAGAGGTCCTTGGCCACCAGCTTGGGCTCCTTGTTCTGCAGGAACTCCAGCGGCAGGCCCTCGACGGCCAGGTCGTCGTAGCGGGCGAGCGCGGCCATCGTGTCGGCGGTGGTGCGGAAGCTGTTCATGAAGATCAGCGGCAGCGTGGCGTCGTACTCCTTGCGGAGGTGGAGCACCTGTCGGGCGATGATGTCGAGGAACGACAGGCCGCGGCGCACGCACAGCAGTGACTTGGCGCGTTCCATGCCCATCGAGGTGCCGAGGCCGCCGTTGAGCTTGATGACCGCGGTGGTGCGCACCGCCTCCGCGGCGTCGTCGTCGGCCACCTCGACCCCGCTCAGCGCGGGCATGTCGACGGGCTCGATCGTGGACTCGGGGACCATCCCGGTCTCGCCGTGCTCGAGCAGCCGGTAGTAGTGCGCGAAGGTCTCGACGGCAAGCGGGTCGACGCCTGCGCCGAGCATCTTGTCGCGGGCCTTCACCAGCCCAGGGCTACCCATGACGTCGATCGTAGGCTGACGGAGTGACGTCCGCACATGGGGCCAAGACGGCCCTACGCGACCAGGTCGTCACCGCCCGCAACCGGCGCTCCCTGGCCGAGCGCGCCGACGTGGCGCGGTCGATCGCCGACCTGCTCCTCGCCGACCCTGAGGTGCGCCGCGCGGCCACGGTTGCGGCCTACGTCTCGACGGGTTCCGAACCCGGCACGGGCGTGCTCCTGGATCGCCTGGTCGTGGCCGGCAAGCGGGTGATCCTGCCGGTGCTCGAGCTCGGGATGGATCTCGAGTGGGCGGTCTACGCCGGGGCCGAGTCCCTCGTCCCCGCCCGGTTCGGCATCCTCGAACCGGTCGGCCCGCGGCTCGGGCTGGAGGCGATCGCCACCGCCGATGTCATCCTCGTGCCCGGTGTGGCCGTCTCGTCGAGAGGCGACCGGATGGGCCGCGGCGGCGGCTCCTACGACCGTGCCCTTGGCCGAGTGCCCGTCGGGACCTTCACCTGCGTGCTGCTGTACGCCGGCGAGGTCGGTCTCGACGTCCCGGTCGAGCCGCACGACCGGAGGGTCGCGGCGGCGGTCACGCCGTCGGGGATCGTCCGGTTCCAGCCCCGCGTGTCCTAGCCACCGGTCGAGCTGGGCACGAGCGTCAGCGTGTGCTCCTCGGCTTCGTCGACCGCGGACTCGGTGAACGCCCACGGCAGCGTCTCACCGCGGGCCCAGAGGTCGGTCTGGTCGGTGTAGTGGTCGTGGAACGGGTGCCCGGAGACGCCGGTCAGGTTGATCCACCGGGAGTCGTCGAGGTCGGCCATCGAGACGACCATCCGCATCGACGGTGCCGCGGTGACGCCGTAGGGCCGATCCTCCTGTGCGGCGTCCCACGACGAGGCGTCGACCGCCGCCGAGCCGCCGCCGACCTCCCACCCACCGCGGTTCACCAGCCACTCCACGGGTCCGATGCCCGAGTCGCCGATCGTCGGCTCGCGCAGGTCGAGCCGGTGCAGGAACCCCCAGCTCCACTCATCGGGGTTGAGCGCCTGCAGCGAGGTCATCTCGTCGCGGGCGGCGAGCAACACCTGGCGCAGGATCTCGTCGCGGTCCTCGACCACGTCCTCGGTCTCGAGGTCGTCCCACCACCCGTTGCGCGGGTCCCGCAGCAGGTCGGTCACCACCGCGACCCAGCGGTCTCCGCCGTCCGGCCAGAGATCTTCGGGCAGCTCGTCTCGGAAGGTGTCCTCGAGCAGGTTGCGCCACACCACGTTGAAGTAGGCAGCGGCGCCGCTGTCCGCGTCCTGCTGGAAGTCCCAGTCACGCAGCAGGTCCTGCCCGTCGCGGTAGTACTGCCGGCGGATCCCGATGTCGAGGAGGTACGGCGTCAGCACCGCCGCCATCGGATTCAGGTTGTCGGTCTGGAGGTCGGTCATGTCGGGGACCGACCAGCTGTCCCTCGATGAGAGGAGGTCCCGGATCCGCTCCGAGCGATAGCCCTTGTCCCAGTCGGTGGTGAGGAAGTAGGAGTACTCCTCGCCGATGACCGCCTGGTTGGCCGTGACGATCAAGCCCTCCTCCGGGTCACGCACCCGAGGCAGCGCGTCGAACGGCACGTAGTCACCACTCCAGTCGTTCTCGGGCAGCCACCCGGCGGACGGCAGCGTCCCGTCGTTGCCAGACCCGCGGATCGGGATGCGGCCCGGCGCCTGGTAGCCGATGTGACCCTCGCGGTCGGCGTAGACGAGGTTCTGCGCGGGCGCCTCGAACGACGACACCGCGGCCCGGAACTCGTCCCAGTCACCGGCTCGGTTGAGGTCGAAGATCGCATCGGCGGTGCGGCCCGGCTCGAGGGCGGTCCACTGCAGGGCCAGGGCGTACTCCTCGCCGGTCACCTCGGTGGCGACCGCGGCGCGGTCCACTGGTGCGACGTCGGCCACGTCCGTGAGGTCTTCCGACACGTCGGAGAGCAGCGGTCCATGGGTCGTCGACCGGACCGTCAGCGTCTCGTCGTCCTGTCCCCGCACCTCGATGGTCTCGGTCCGGGTCGTCAGCTCGCGCCACTCGCCCTCGCGGAACCACTCGTCGCCGCGCACCCGCTCGACATAGAGGTCGGTGACGTCCGGCCCGAGGTTGGTGAAGCCCCAGGCGATGTCCGCGTTGTGGCCGATGATGACCCCGGGCACACCGCTGAAAGTGAAGCCCGAGACGTCGAGCGGGCAGTCCTCTGACACCGTCCGGCAGTGCAGCCCCATCTGGACCCAGATGCCGGGCAGCCCGACCCCGAGGTGCGGGTCGTTGGCCAGGATCGGAGCGCCCGTGTCGGAGTGCTCGCCGTCGACCACCCACGAGTTGCTGCCCAGGCCGTTGTTGTCCTCTCCCGGGCGACGACCGAGGAACCAGGGCAGGTCGTCCAGACCGGTCCGCAGCCCGCTCAGCAGAGCGGACACCCGTCCGGTGTCGCCGCCCCATGCGACGCGCAGCGGCTCCCGAGTCCCGCCGGCGGTGCCGTCCTGCTCGAAGACACCGTCGACCACCGCGCCCTGGGTGACGATCGGTCGGTGCGCGGCCTCGTCGTAGGCCGGATAGAGGTCAGCGGTGCGCTCGGGCCCGACCGACGCGGTCGACAACGCCCGGCCGATCTCCTCATCCATGTTGCCGCGCAGGTCCCACGCCATCGCCTTGAGCCAGGCCAGCGAGTCGACAGCGGTCCACGGTTCCGGCCGGTAGCCGAGACCGCCTGCGTTGAGGACCGTGTAGTGCACTGAGATGTCGGAGGGGGCTCGGTCCTCGAGATAGGCGTTGACCCCCTCGGCATACTGCTCCAGCGCGGCGCGGGTCTCCGGCTTCACCAGCATGAGCTCCTGCTCGGCCACCCGACGCCAACCCATGGTGCGGACGAACTCGTCGCTCTCCAGGGCCGGTTCCCCGAACATCTCCGCGAGCCGGCCCGCGGTCGCGTGGCGCCGCACGTCCATCTCATAGAACCGCTCCTGCGCGTGCACGTAGCCCTGGGCCCGCATCAGGTCGGCCGTGGTGTCGGCATAGATCTGCGGGATGCCGTGCGCGTCGCGGACCACCGTCACCTCGGCCTCGAGGCCGAGCAGCTCGGCCTCCCCCTCGACCTGGGGGAACGGCTTGCGGACCAGGACCACACCGGCGACCAGGGCGACCACCATGGCGAGGACGAGCAGCACGACGGCGTACGTCGCCCAGCGGAACGCCCGGTGCCAGCCACGGAATGCGCGCCACCACCCGCGGCGTTCCTCCGGCACACGAGTGGTGGTCGTCATGGTGTCGATGATTGTGCCGCGACCGTAGAATTGGCAGTCGGACCCGTCGAGTGCCAACCTGTTGCCTCGTCCCACGCGAGCCGCCAGGACTCGACCAGCACCCAGCAAGGAGCGTCGTGCCCACCTATCAGTACGCCTGCACCGAGTGCGGCCACGCCTTCGATGAGGTCCAGGCCTTCAGCGATGACGCGCTGACGGTGTGCCCCGAGTGCCGGGGCAGGCTCCGCAAGGTCTTCAACGCGGTGGGTGTGGTCTTCAAGGGCTCCGGCTTCTATCGCAACGACAGCCGCGGCAAGGACGCCTCCGCGGACTCGACGTCAGGTTCGGGCTCGGAGACCACGACCAAGACCGAGACCAAGGTCGAGACGAAGAGCGAGACCAAGACCGAGACCAAGAGCGACACGAAGACTCCGGCAGCGAGCTCCTCGAGTCCCTCGACCAGCTCGAGCACCTCCTCCGCCGCCTCCTCCTGAGGCCTGTGGAGGACGCGCGCCTCCCCCTCCGACCACGACCTACGGTCGTGGTCATGCTCGAACGGGTGGCCCGTGCGCGTCGGCGGTCACGCCGTGCGGTGCTGCGCCGGCGCCGCCCACTCGCTGCCCTGCTGACCGCCGTCGCCGTGGTGGCGGCGCTGCGGGTCACCTCGCCTGCGCCGCAGCCCACCGTGTCGGTCCTCGTCGCGGCTCACGACCTGCCGGCCGGGGCGACCCTGGGATCGGACGACCTGACCTCCGTGGCGTTCCGTCCCGGGAGCCAGCCCGACGGGTTGGTGGGCGAGCCGGTGGGCCTGGTCCTGGCCTCCGGACTGCGTCGTGGTGAGCCGGTGACCGACGCGAGGCTGCTCGGTCCCTCACTCGCCGAGGGGCACCCGGGGATGGTGGCCACGCCGGTCCGCCTGCCCGACGCCTCGATGGCCGCGCTCCTGCGGGTCGGCGACCGGGTCGACGTGCTCGCCGCGGATCCGCAGGGCGGGCCGACCACCGTGCAGGCGCGCTCCGCCCTGGTCCTGGCGCTCCCCGCAGTGACCGAGGACGCGGCCGCCGATGCCCTACCCGGTCGCCTCGTCGTGCTGGGACTCCAGGTCGGCGAGGTCGCTCACGTCTCAGGCGCCTCGGTGACGCACTTCCTCACCATCGCCTACGCCCGCTAGCGTGCTGGGGTCAGCAATCGTTTTCCTTTGGGAGACCCATGAACGGCTTCAAGAACTTCATCCTCCGCGGCAACCTGGTCGACCTGGCCGTCGCGGTGATCATCGGCACGGCGTTCGGACTGGTCGTCGCCGCGTTCACCGCGTGGCTGACCACCACGGTGGTCGGCGACGACAGCACCTTCTTCAGTGGCGGACCCGGAACCTTCGGCTTCTTCCTCCAGGCGGTGCTGTCGTTCCTGATCCTCGCCGCGGTGGTCTACTTCGCGGTCGTCGTGCCCTACACCACCGCACGGGAGAAGTTCTTCCCGAGCCCTGCCCCCGGCACGCCCGAAGACATCGTCCTGCTCCAGGAGATCCGCGACCTGCTCGCTGCGCAGCAGGACAAGGGTTAGCCGTGGTGCGGGGGCACCTGCTCCCGCAGCCACCGGTCGCCGGGGTCCTCGTCGCCAGGTGGCGACGCCGGTTCGCGCTCGTCGCTGGTGGTGTCCGGGAGGGTGTCGCCGAAGACCCGCTCGACACGGCGGCGGCGCTTCCACGCCGGCTCGGGCCGGGTCTCCTCAGACACAGAGGCCGGCCGCCTCGCGGGCCTCGGCCCGCTCCTCGGCGGTGGTGTCCTCACTCGCGGACTCCGACGGCGAGCTCGCGCCGCCGGACGGGGTCCTGGTCGGGCTCGGGGTGTCGCTCGGCGTCTGGGTCGCGGTCCCCGACACGTCGTCACCGGCGGTGATCGCGCCGTCTCGGAACTTGCCGAGAGGAGCGTCGTTGCGGACCTTCTCCCACAGCTCGTCGGCCTCCGGCAGCCACTCGACCCGGTTGGGGTCGGCCGGGGAGTATTGCCAGGGCACGGTGATGAACTGGATGCGCTGCAACCCCGTGTCCTTGAACTCCACACCGATGCGGGCCATCCGGCCGATGTTCTCGATGTCGGTGGTGAGCGACTTCGTGGCGGCGTTGAGGAAGCCGATCAGGCGGTCGGGCCGCGCGAGCGTGTTGCCGGACATCACCTTGTTGGCCATTGCCGCGATGAATGCCTGCTGCCGCTTGATCCGCTGGATGTCGCTGCCGTCCGTGCCCTCGACGTGGCGGACGCGGACATAGCTCAGCGCCTCCTTGCCGGAGATCTCGCGGGTGCCGGCCTTGATGACGATGCCGTGCGCCTGGTCGTTGATGTCCTGTGGGACACAGACCTCGACGCCGTCGATCGCGTCGACCATGTCCTGGAAGCCGTTGAAGTCAACGACGACGTAGTTGTTGATCCTGATGCCGGTGAGCTGCTCGAACTGACGGATCGTGCAGGCCGGCCCTCCCGTGGCGAAGGCCGCGTTCCACATCGCCGAGGTGGCGCCCGGGATGCTGTCGCCGTCCTTGTCGAAGCACTCCGGCCGCTCGACGAGCGAGTCGCGTGGGATCGAGACGCCGTAGGCGCTCTGCCGGTCCGCCGCCAGGTGGATGAGGATCGTCGTGTCCGAGAGGCCAGGGCCGGCCGCCTCACCGTCGATCTTGTTGCCCGAGCCCTCACGGGTGTCGGAACCCATCACCAGGATGTTGATCGGGTCCTTCGGGCCCTCGACCTCGACTTCGTCCGGGCGGTCCTCGCCGAGCTGCCCGGTGACGTCGACGACGTCGAGGTTGCCGTTGAGGTGGCGATACAAGAACGTCACGCCGAGGCCGGTCACCATGCCCAGCACGAGGACCGAGGACAACAGGACCTTGGCCACCGTGTGGGTGCGGCGGCCACGGCCGCGACGCTTGGCCTTGCCCCGCCCCTCGGGGGCCCCCTCGCCGTCGCCGGCGCCGCCCGCACCGGGCCCATCGGCGTGGTACGGGGACGCAGCAAGCTGTGCTGCTCGCTCTTCCGCGTCGCTCATCGTCACCGTCGTCGGGGTAGTGGTCATGGGCGACGTCGTGCACGCTCGCCCGCGCCAGATTACGGGTGGAGCTCAAATCATGCGACGGTCCGGCCGATAACCCCAAACCGCGTGCGACATGGTCATTCGACATCGGGCAGGCACAATGTCTCAGCGCGCGCCCCAGTAGCTCAGCGGATAGAGCAGCCGCCTCCTAAGCGAAAGGTCGCAGGTTCGACTCCTGCCTGGGGCACCCTTGGCGTTCATGGGCACCTGCCTGTGACGAGGCACGCGCCGACCGGGTGTCACCCGTGCCTCGCGCGAGTCCGGTCAGCCCGTTCCCTCGATGGTCTGCTTGGCCCAGCCCGGCTGGGTCTCGTGCCAGGCACCGGCCATCTGCTCGGCAACAGCAGCGAACCCCGCCCACTTGGCGGCCTCCTGGTCGAGCGAGACCATGTCGAACCGACTGACCGTGCGGAACTCGAGCACCTCGGCCCCGCCCGGGCCGGCTCTGTAGGTGTAGGGCCGTCCACTTCGGACCAGGAACCCGGCGCCGGCGGGGACGGTCCGGCTCCCCATCCGGATCTCGCCCTTCAACACGTAGTAGAGGCAGTCCCCCGTATGCGTGTGGCGTGGCAGCGGAAAGTCTTCGCCGAACCATGCCTGGACCAGGCTGAAGCCACTGCCGTCCGCGTCCTCGAAGAGCACCCGGCTTGCGGTGCCTTGCGGGAGCTTGCTGGCCCGGGCGAACTCGACCGCCTCCGGACTGAGGGCCGGTGGAGTCATGACGCCACTGGTGAGCAGCTCTTGCGCGCTGTCCGGATCGAACCATTCGATGCCCCGCAGGCGATCGGGCGAGGTCTCTTCGTCAGCTGGTGCACTCATGGTCTGCCGGTCCGCTCCGATCAGGTTCATCGTCGGAGCGCTCCGGGAGGTGCACTCGACGCTGGGGTTGAGCCTACGACGTTCCACGAGGGCACCCGCTCGGTCACAACACCTCGAAGGTGATGCCCGCGGCGACGAGGCGCGCCATCAGGTGGTCACCCATCGCCTGGGCGGTGGTGACGCTGCCGGAGGTCTTCGGGTTGTCGTCGAGGAGCAGGCACAGTGCCGACTCGGCGAGCATCTTGGCGGTCTCCGTGTAGCCGGGATCGCCGCCCTTGACCCGGGTGTGGATCGTGCGGCCGTCGGCCTCGCCGATGAAGTCGACGGTGAACCACGACCTCGCGCGGCGGGACTCGTCCGGTCCCTCGCCCTGCTTCACCTTGCCCAGCAGGAAGTTGCGCACCGGGGCGATCTGCGCGGCGACGCCGATCGCGCCGGCGCCGGCGATCCCACCGGCGGCGTACCGCAGCGTCTTGGTGCCGGCGTAGTGCGAGTAGCGGAACCGCGGGCCGTAGGCCGCAAGCGCGGCGCCACTGCGGACCACGATCATCCGGTCGATCGTGGGCAGCGGCACCAGCCAGTAGCCGAGCACCTTGTCGCGGTGCGGCCTGCCGGCGACCGCCTTGGACGAGCGCCCCTCGGGGCCCGGCTCGACCGTGCGTCGGGCGGCCAGGGCCTCGCGCGTCTGGCGGGCCCTCGAGAACGCACCCATCGCGGAGTGGAAGGTGCCGCCTGAGAACGTCCCGCTGGACCGGGCGACGCCGCGCAGGCTGAGGGGACCGGCCGCGGCGAGCTGCTGGACGGTGAAGTAGGCGCCGAGGTCGTGCGGGATCGAGTCGAAACCGCAGGCGTGCACGATCCGCGCACCGCTCTGCTGCGCGCTCGCGTGGTGGGCCACATACATCCGGTCGACGAACTCCGGCTCACCTGTGAGGTCCACGTAGTCGGTGCCGGCCAGGGCGCACGCGGCGACCAGCGGTTCGCCGAACTGCTGGTACGGCCCGACGGTGGTCACCAGGACCCTGGTGCGCGCGGCAACCTGCGCGAGGCCCGTCGCGTCGGAGGCGTCGACCACGATCAGCTCGAGGTTGCCGAGCGCGGCCTCCGTACCGGCGAGCCGCGAGCGGACGGCCCTCAGCTTCTCCTCGCTCCGCCCCGCGAGGGCCCAGCGCAGTCCCGCCGGTGCGTGCTCAGCCAGGTAGTCGGCGGTCAGCCCACCGGTGAAGCCGGTCGCCCCGAAGAGCACCAGGTCGAGGTCACGAGCCGGTCGGGAGGACTGTGCGGACGCAGGAGCCACGTCCTCACTCTTCCATCCGTCCGGCTGGGACCGGAACCGCACCGGTTCCTGACGCGTCGGACTCGGGTACTCCGTACCCGCTACCGAGGACTGACCGCCATGCCACTCCCGCAACGCGTCCGCCGTTCCGTCACCGTCGTCGGAGTTGCCGCAGGCCTCGCCGGCGCCTTCGCCGCAGGCACTGCTGTCACCGGAGGGGGCGGGCCGGACGCGAGTCCCGAATCCCAGCCACGCGGAGACAGCCACGCTTCGCCCGTCGCCTTCCTCGGGAGCGACCTGACTCTCGCCGAGTCCTGCGACGACCTCCTCGACTGGTACGTCGCCCGCGGGGTCGACCGGGTAGGTCCGTGGGGCTGGGACTACGGCTACGCCTATGCCGTCGAGGACGGCGCGGTGGCCATGTCCGGCGCCGTCGCAGAGCAGCGCTCCACCCTCGCCTCGGCTCCCCTCGCGGCCACCTCACGCGTCACCAACGCCAGCAGCGGCACCAACGTCCAGGAGCTCGGCGTCGACGAGCCGGACGTGGTCAAGACCGACGGTCAGACGCTCTTCCGGGTCGAGGCCGACGACCTCACGGCCTACGACGTCACGGGTGCCGAGGTCCAGCGGATCGGGTCGGCCGACCTGGTCGACCTGGTCGACGGCGAGATCCTGCTCAGCGGCGACACGGTCGTCGCGATCGGCCGATCGAGCACCGGTGACCCGAACTCCTACGACGGCAGCGAGCAGACCCGGGTGATCGTGCTGGACGTCTCGAACCCGGCCGCGCCGGCCGTTGAGCACACCTATCTCTACAGCTCCTCCACACTCGAGGCGCGGCTCCATGGCGACGTCGTCCGGCTGGTCACCCGCGCCGGCCTGCCCGACCTCGACTTCGTGGAGGCCGGTCGCCGCGGCGAGGGGGAGTCGGAGCGGGAGAACCGCGAGATCGTCCGCGAGTCGTCCATCGAGGACTGGCTGCCGACGGTGAGCACCGACGACGGCGAGCCGGAGCCACTCGTCGACTGCGCGGACGTCGCGATCCCCACCGACGGCGACAGTCTCGGCACCATCACGCTGGTCGGCTTCGCCGCCGACCAACCCGACGTGCGCAGCACCGGCGGGCTCGCGGTCGACACCCAGCTCGCCTACGTCTCGGCCGACCAGCTCTACCTGGCGACCTCGTCGTGGGTCGGGGGGTGCTGGGAGGTCTGCGCCCAGACCTTCGGCGGCGCGCCGAGCTGGTTCCCCGGCAACGGCAGCATCGACGACGGAGCCAGCCGCCTCTACGCGTTCGATCTCGACGGCACCGCAACGACCTACGCCGCCTCGGGCCAGGTGGACGGGACGATTCGCGACCGCTGGGCGATGGACGAGGCCGGCGGTGTCCTCCGGGTCGCGGTGGGCCCGACAGTGCGGACCGGCAACGTCAATTCGATCGTGACCTACCGCCAGGACGGCAACGACCTCGTCGAGGCCGGTCGCGTCGACGGCCTGGGGGTCGGCGAGCAGATCAAGTCGATGCGCTGGTTCGACGGCCTGGCGATCATGGTGACGTTCCGCCAGGTCGACCCGCTGTACGCCGTCGACCTGACCGACCCGGACGCACCGAGGCTGATGGGCCAGCTCAAGATCCCCGGTTTCTCGACCTACCTGCACCCGCTCGGCCAGCAGCGGCTGCTCGGACTGGGCGAGGGCCCGACTGCCGACGGTCGCCGCTGGGGTGCGCAGGCCGGGCTGTTCAACGTCTCGGACCTCACCGACCCGCA
The DNA here is from genome assembly GCA_963802315.1 of uncultured Actinomycetota bacterium. Lineage (GTDB taxonomy): Bacteria > Actinomycetota > Actinomycetes > Propionibacteriales > Nocardioidaceae > Nocardioides. The sequence goes on along the minus strand of CAWDIF010000001.1, from coordinate 1,674,574 downwards.
ACAGCTCGACGTGGTCTCCTACGGCCGCAACACCCAGGCCCTCGCAACGCTCGACCCGCGGCAGCTCACCTGGCTGCCCGACCAGCGCAAGGTCCTCACGGTCGTGAGTGACTACCGCCGCAACAGTGGCCAGGTCGGCCTGGTCTCGGTGCTGTCGCTCGGCGAGGGGCATCTCAAGAACCGCACGGTCGAGGTCGAGAACGGCAACGACGTCGACGCGGTCCGGCTGGTGCCGCTGCCGGACGGCCGGGTCGTGCTGGTGACTGCTCGGGGTGCCGACTTCTTCGCGCTGTGAGGCTGGACTACCGGTCGTAGTCTCGGAGCATGTGTCGCAACATCCGACCGCTCAACAACTTCGAACCGCCCGCGACCAACGACGAGGTGTCGGCCGCTGCGCTGCAGTTCGTCCGCAAGGTCAGCGGGACCACCAAGCCGTCGACGGCCAACCAGGCCCTCTTCGACCAGGCCGTCGCCGAGATCGCCCACATCACCCGGCACCTCATCGACGACCTGGTCACCACGGCGCCACCCAAGGACCGCGAGCTCGAGGCGGCCAAGGCCAGGGCCCGTGCGGAGCTCCGGTACGCCCGTTGAGCGTCGTCTCGGTCGAGCAGGAGGCGCTGGAGTTCCTCGCCGCTCGTCCGCTCGTCGTACTCACCGGTGCGGGCTGCTCGACCGACTCCGGGATCCCCGACTACCGCGGGCCGGGATCTCGGCACGCGGAGCAGCAGCGGCCGCTGCGTGGTTCGTCGCCGCCCGGGGTGATGACCTACCAGGAGTTCGTGTCGGGCCCGGCAGCCCAGCGGAGGTACTGGGCGCGCAGCCACCTCGGGTGGACCCGGATGAGGAGGGCCGAGCCCAACGCCGGCCATCGCGCCCTGGCGCACATCGACCCGGCCCTGTTGGTCACCCAGAACGTCGACGGCCTGCACGAGCGGGCCGGCTCCCGGCGCATGGTCGCGCTCCACGGACGGATCGCCGACGTGGTCTGCCTCGACTGTCGTGAGGTGACCACACGCTCCAGGCTGCACGAGCGGCTGGACTCGCTGAACCCGGGCTTCGGCCGCGACCGACCAGAGCTCGAGGTCGGGCCCGACGGTGACGTGGTGCTCGAGGAGACCGACGGCTTCCGGCTGGCCCCCTGTGAGAGCTGTGCCGGACGGCTCAAGCCCGACGTCGTGTTCTTCGGCGAGAACGTCCCCACAGCCCGGGTCGAGCGCTGCTACGCGGGGGTCGACGCACTGGCCGAGTGTGGCGGAGCGCTGTTGGTGGCCGGGTCGAGCCTGGCCGTGATGAGCGGGTTCCGGTTCGCTCGACGCGCGGCCAAGGCCGGAACCCCCGTCGTCATCGTCAACCGCGGCGCGACCCGGGGCGACGACCTGGCGGCGTACCGCCTGGACGCGGGGGCCAGCGAGTTCCTCACCGCGCTGAGCGCGGCGGTCGCGACCTGATCAGTCAGGCGACGGAGTCGACCGGCGCATGGGACCGGTGCCGTGGCGCGTAGGTCGACGGCCCCGCAGAACCCGCGAGGGTCCTGACGGGCGCGGCGGTGCGGCCGGTCGCCCGGTCGAGCCAGTTGGCGACGTCGAAGACCTCTTTGTTGGCGTGCATGTCCTTCATGGCGGTTCCCCCATGTCCGAGAAAGCACCGTCCCCCCGGACGGCTCCTCCACAATACCCCGGGGGGTGTGACCACCCACCACTGGACTACACCGGCTGGGTCAGAGCCGGCGTACGAAGATGTGGTCGGCCGCCTCGGGGACGATCTCGGCGGTCTCTCCACCGGACCCGACCAGCACGCCCTCGCTCGTCGCGACGATGGTGACGGTCCGGTCGGGCAGCGCACCGACGCGGCGCAGCGCGCTCATCAGCTGGTCGTCCTTCTGCATCTCCTCGGAGATGCGGCGGACCCGCACCCGACCCTCGACCTTGCTCGCCACGTCGGACAGTGACTCGACGCCCTCCATGAACTCCTCGCCGACCTCGGACTCGCCCAGCTCGCCCAGCCCTGGGATCGGGTTCCCGTAGGGCGACGAGATCGGGTGGCCCAGGAGCTCGAGGAGCCGGCGCTCGACGTCCTCGGAGATCACGTGCTCCCACCGGCAGGCCTCCTCGTGCACCTCCTCCCAGGGCAACCCGATGACGTCGGTCAGCAGGCGTTCGGCCAGGCGATGCTTGCGCATGACCCGGGTCGCGAGGCGCATCCCCTCGTCGGTCAGCTCGAGATGACGATCACCCTCGACCGTCACCAGCCCGTCGCGCTCCATCCGGGCGACGGTCTGCGACACCGTGGGTCCGCTCTGGTGCAGGCGCTCGGCGATCCGGGCCCTGAGCGGGACGATGCCCTCCTCGACCAACTCGTAGATGGTCCGGAGGTACATCTCGGTGGTGTCGATCAAGTCGCTCACACGGCCATCGTAGGTTCGATGGCGTGACTTCGGTGATGTGGTTCAGGCGGGACCTCCGGCTGAGCGACAACCCGGCACTGCTCGAGGCCGCAGCCGACGGACCGGTGCTGCCGTTGTTCGTGCTCGACCCTGCGTTGTGGGGGCCGGCCGGCCCGTCCCGCCGGGCCTATCTCGGGGCATCGCTGCGGGCCCTGGACGCTCAGCTGCGTCAGCGCAGGAGCCGGCTCTCGGTCGTGCGTGGCGATCCTGTGCGCCGGGTCGTGCTCGCCGCGAAGGCCGTGAACGCCCCACGGGTGCACATCGCCGCGGACTTCGGCCCCTACGGCGCACAGCGCGACGAGAAGGTGGCGACCGCCCTCGCCAAGGTCGGGATCGACCTGGTGCGCACCGGGTCTCCGTACGCCGTGGCGCCCGGCCGGGTCCGCAACGGCTCCGGCGACCCCTACCGGGTCTACACACCCTTCTCGAAGACCTGGCTCGCGCACGGCTGGCGCGGTCCGGTCGACCCGCCGTCCGGGGGATCGTGGCTGGAGCTTGACGGAGGCAGCGGTGGTGACACCGCGGAGATCCCGGATCCTGAGCTCCCCGAGGGGCTGGTGCTCCCGGAGGCCGGTGAGGCGGCCGCGTTTCGTCGCTGGCGCGAGTTCCTCCCCGACATCGGCGACTACGACGACCTGCGCAACCACCCGGGCCGGGACGCGACCTCGCGCATGTCGGTGCACCTGAAGTATGGCGAGATCCACCCGCGCACGATGCTCGCCGACCTGGCTGCGCACCGGAGCAAGGGCGCGACGACCTACCGCAAGGAGCTGGCCTGGCGCGAGTTCTATGCCGACGTCCTCCACGCACAGCCCGCGTCCGCCCGCGACTACCTCAAGCCCGAGCTCAAGCACATGGCCTACGACGAGCCCGGCGCGCGCCTGGACGCGTGGAAGCGCGGTCACACCGGCTATCCGGTCGTCGACGCCGGGATGCGCCAGCTGCGTGGATCCGGGTGGATGCACAACCGGGTACGCATGATCGTGGCGAGCTTCCTCGTCAAGGACCTGCACATCGAGTGGCAGCACGGCGCCCGACACTTCATGGAGTGGCTCGTCGACGGCGACCTCGCCTCCAACCAGCACGGCTGGCAGTGGACCGCGGGCAGCGGCACCGATGCCTCACCGTTCTTCCGGGTGTTCAACCCGACCGGCCAGAGCCGCAAGTTCGACCCTTCCGGTGACTACATCCGGCGCTGGGTCGAGGAGCTGGCCGACCCCGACATGGTGCCCGACCCGCACGAGCCAGACCCCGACACCCGTGACCTGGTGGGCTATCCAGCGCCCCTGGTCGACCACGCGGAGGAGCGGCGCGAGGCCCTGGTGCGCTGGGAACAGATCCGGCGCTGATCCGGCGTGGCCGACTGGGGTGACCGACCCCAGTGCGCTCGTAGTCCTTCCGGGCCCCCACCCCAGTGAACGAACTGCTGAAATTCCCCCGGCGAGGTGACATTGGCGAAGCGAAGCGTCCTAATTGGTCCTGACTTCGCTCCCCCCACCCCCCCACCCCCCCGAGGTCTCCACCATGGCTCACACGCCTGCGGTGTCATACCGCTCTCCCGTCCGCAACCTCCACCGCCCCGAGCCCCGGCTCGCGAGCGCCCTGCTGCACGCCGATGACCGCGTGCTGTCGTGGCTCGGCAGGCTCTACACCGGCCGCCCCGGCCTGCCGGACCAGCCCGAGCGCGCGACGCACGGCCTGGAGGCGCCGTTCGAGCACGACTCGGCGCACCTCAACCCGCACGACGTGCTGGTGGCGTTCATCCACGCGGCCAAGGCCGGGCAGGAGCGCAACTTCGAGGCGCTGGACGCCGGCGCACCGCGCTACCACCTCGCCGGCTGAGTCGCCTCGCGCTGCTCCGGGACGTCACCCGTAGCATGACGGCATGCCGGATTTGAACGATCCAAGGAATGCCGCGTCCGACCCGCCATGGTGGCGCGAGGCGGTCACCTACCAGGTCTACGTGCGCTCGTTCGGCGACAGCGACGGCGACGGGGTCGGCGACCTCCCCGGCATCACCGCACGGCTGCCCTACCTGCGCGACCTCGGGGTCGACGCCCTCTGGATCACGCCGTTCTACACCTCGCCACAGCACGACCACGGCTACGACGTCGCTGACTACTGCGACGTCGATCCGCTGTTCGGATCACTCTCGGACGCCGACGACCTGCTCGCCGAAGCCCGGGCGCTGGGTCTCAAGGTGATCGTCGACCTGGTGCCCAACCACACCTCCAGCGCGCACGCCTGGTTCCGGGCGGCGCTCGCCGCGGCCCCTGGAAGTCCGCAGCGAGCCCGCTACCTGTTCGGAGACGGCAAAGGTCCCGACGGCTCCGAGCCGCCCAACAACTGGAGGTCCGTGTTCGGCGGCGACGCCTGGACCCGCGTACCGGACGGCCAGTGGTACCTGCACCTGTTCGACACCTCCCAACCCGACCTCAACTGGCGCAATCCGGAGGTCGGCGACCTGTTCGTCGACGTCTTGCGCTTCTGGCTCGACCGTGGCGTCGACGGCTTCCGCGTCGACGTCGCCCACGGCCTGCTCAAGGAGGAGGGCCTGCGCGACCAGGTTCGTCCCCACCCCTCGTCCACCACCTCGTCCACCACCTCGTCCACCACCTCGTCCACCACCTCGGGCACCGGCTCGGGCACCGGCTCGGGCACCGGCTCGGGCACCGGCTCGATGGTCGAGCGCGAGCTCATCGACGAGCCGATGTGGGACCAGCCTGAGCTGCACGACGTCTATCGGCGCTGGCACCGGGTCCTCACGGAGTACGCCGGCGACCGGATGACGGTGGCCGAGGCCTGGACCCAGACGCCCGAGTCGATGGCCCGGTTCGTCCGCGCCGACGAGATGCAGCAGTCCTTCAACTTCGCGTGGCTGCTCGCTCCCTGGTCGGCCAGCGCGTTCGCGGAAGTGGTCACGAGCACGCTGGACGCGCTCACGGGCGTGCACGCGCAGCCCACCTGGGTGCTGTCCAACCACGACGTCGTCCGGCACGCCACGAGGTACGGCGGGGGCAGGATCGGTCTCGCCCGCGCCCGCGCAGCCACGCTGGCGATGCTGGCGCTGCCCGGCTCGGCGTACCTCTACCAGGGCGAGGAGCTCGGGCTCGAGCAGGTCGACGTGCCCCCCGAGTTCCGGCAGGACCCCGTCTATCTGCGCCACCAGGACCTCCACAGCACCGACGACGACGCCTGGGTCGGCCGCGACGGGTGCCGGGTGCCGATCCCCTGGGCGGGGAGCGAGCCGCCGTACGCGTTCGGGTCCGGTGGCGGGCAGCCGTGGATCCCGCAGCCGCTCGACTGGGCGTCGCTCACTGTCGAGGCCCAGCAGCGCGACCCGCGCTCGACGTGGTCGTTCTACCGCCGAGCGCTGAGGGCGCGCAGGGCCCATGCCCTGGGTTCCGGCGACACCGTCGACGCGCTGAGCGCCGACAGCGACCTCCTCGCGTTCGGCCGTGGCGGGCTGAGCGTTGTGCTCAACGCCGGCACCTCGCCGGTCGATCTGCCCGCAGGCGAGGTTGTCATCGCGAGCAGCGACCTGCTCGAGGGTCGGCTACCACCCGACACGACGGTCTGGCTGACGTGATCGTCTCCGGCAACGTCCAGGGTCGTCCGCAGCGGGACCTCCTTGATGAACAGCACGCACACGAAGGCGAGGATGGCGAACGGGACGGCCGCGAGGAAGACGTGGCCGGTCGCCTCGCCGAACGCGGTCTCGTAGAGCGCGCGGACCGGCGCCGGGAGCGAGGCGGTGTCGGGGATCGCGCTTCCCTGGTCCGTGGTGTCCACTCCCATGTCGCTCAGGCCGGACAAGACGTTCGCTGACACCTGGTGTGCGAGGAGGGCGCCCAGGACCGAGACACCGACCGAGCCGCCGATCGAGCGGAAGAACGCCACGGCCGAGCTGGCCGCACCGATGTCGGCCTGTGCGGTGTTGTTCTGCACCGCGAGGACCAGGTTCTGCATCGTCGCGCCGAGCCCGAGCCCGAGGATCGCCAGGAACACACCGATCCACACCAGCGAGGTCGTCGCGTCGATGGTGCCGAGCAGCCCCATGCCGACCACGACGAGCGCCATACCACCGACCAGGTAGCGCTTCCAGAGGCCGGTCTCGCTGATGATCCGTCCGGTGACGATGCTCGAGACGAACAGCCCACCGACCATGGCCACAGACATCAGCCCGGCGTCGGTCGGGGTCATGCCACGGGCGCTCTGGAAGTACTGACTGAGGAAGACGGTGGCGCCGAACATGGACACGCCGACGAGCACCGACGCGGCGGTCGCCAGCACGGTGGTCCGATCGCGGAACAGTCGGGTCGGGATGACCGGGTCGGCCGCGACCCGGCTCTCGACCCAGATCGCCGACCCGAGCACCAACAGTCCGAGCGAGACCAGGACCGCGGTCTGGAGCGAGCGCCAGGCGAACTGGTTGCCCACCAGGGAGACCCACACGAGCAGGAGGCTGACGCCCGCCACCAGCAGCGTGGCGCCGAGGTAGTCGATCTGCACCGACCGCTTCACGACCGGCAGCTTGAGCTTGGCCTGGAGCACCAGGAACGCGATGACCGCGACCGGAAGACCGATGAAGAACGTGCCGCGCCAACCCAGCGCGGAGTCCACGACCACCCCACCGATGAGCGGACCGCTCACCGTGGCGACCGCGAAGGTCGCACCGATGTAGCCGGCGTAGCGGCCGCGCTCGCGCGGCGAGACCATCGTCGCGATCACGACCTGCACGAGGGCGGTGAGCCCACCGACGCCGACCCCCTGGACCACCCGGGCACCGATCAGCACCTCCATGCTGGGCGCCAGCATGGCCATCACCGAGCCGACGGAGAAGATCACCAGCGCCGACTGGACGAGCAGCTTCTTGGAGAAGAGGTCGGCCAGCTTGCCCCAGATCGGGGTCGTCGCGGTCATCGCCAGCAGGGTCGCGACGACGACCCACGTGTAGCCGGTCTGCGTGCCGTCGAGGTCCGTGACGATCGTCGGCAGCGCATTGGTCACCACGGTGCTCGACAGCATCGCGACGAACATCGCCAACAGCAGCCCCGAGAGCGCCTCGAGGATCTCGCGGTGCGTCATCGCCGCCGGTGCGGCATCTGCCTCGGCGGTGATGGGCTGGTCGTCGAACGTGGTCACGGAGGTGTCCGTCATGATCGGTATAAGGTTGACTTTAGCAACTATATTCCCGAGCCCGTCCGCTGCGCAAGCGAGCGTCCGTCGTGGGCTGAAGCTCACGCGGCCAAAGACGCAGCAACCCGCAGGCGTGGCCCCTGCGGAGGAGCCTCACCGGAGGACGTGTCCGGCTCGCCTGCGGGTCGGGTAGCTGCGGTGGATTCGCCGGCAGCCTCGGGGCTGGTGACAGCCGCGATGGTGCTGGGGCTGCTAGCGGGCAGCCACCTCACGCGTCCCAGAAGAGAACATTCTTCGGACCACCTCCTTTCCCGTGTACGACGAGAGTAGGTCGGCGACCGACGCCGGGCAACGGGAATTCCCCGGGGGCGTCGCGGGGTGGATCAGGCGACCGCGGCCGCGAACTGGGACTGGTACAGCCGTGCGTAGGCACCCTCGGCGGCGAGCAGCTCCTCGTGCGAGCCCTGCTCGACGATCCGGCCCTCCTCCATGACCAGGATCAGGTCGGCGTCGCGGATCGTGGAGAGGCGGTGCGCGATCACGAACGAGGTCCGGTCGGTGCGCAGCGCGGCCATCGCCTTCTGCAGCAGCAGCTCGGTCCGGGTGTCGACCGAGGAGGTGGCCTCGTCGAGGATCAGCAGCGCGGGGTTCGCGAGGAACGCCCGCGCGATCGTGAGCAGCTGCCGCTCGCCGGCGGACAGGTTGCCGCCGTCCTCGTCGACGAGGGTGTCGTAGCCGTCGGGAAGCGAGTGCACGAACCGGTCGACGAACGTCGCGCGGGCGGCCTCGAGCAGATCGTCCTCACTCGCATCCGGCCGCCCGTACAGGATGTTGTCGCGGATCGTGCCCTGGAAGAGCCACGTGTCCTGGAGGACCATCCCGATCCGGCCCCGCAGCGCCGAGCGCGGCATCTCGGTGATGTCGGTCCCATCGACGGTGATCCGACCCCCGTCGAGCTCGTAGAAGCGCATCACCAGGTTGACCAGCGTGGTCTTGCCGGCCCCGGTCGGTCCGACGATGGCGATGGTCTGGCCGGGGCTCGCCACCAGCGAGAGCTCCTCGATCAACGGCTTGGCGGGGTCGTAGCTGAACGCGACGTGCTCGAATCGGACCTCTCCCCTGCCCAGCGACGGGGCAACGGTGGTGCGGTCGGGCACCTGCTCCTCCGCGTCCAGGAGCTCGAAGACGCGCTCCGCCGAGGCCACGCCGGACTGCAGCAGGTTGATCATCGAGGCCACCTGCGTCAGCGGCTGGGTGAACTGGCGCGAGTACTGGATGAAGGCCTGCACCTCGCCGAGCGTGAGCGTCCCGTTGGCGACCCGCAGACCGCCGACCACCGCGACCGCGACGTAGTTGAGGTTCCCGATGAACGTGACCACCGGCATGATCAGACCGCTCACGAACTGCGCCTTGAACGAGGCCTCGTAGAGCTCCTCGTTCTGCTCGGCGAAGCTCTGCTCGACCTCAGCGCGACGGCCGAAGACGGTGACCAGGGCGTGGCCGGAGAAGGTCTCCTCGATGTGGGCGTTGAGCTTGCCGGTGCGCCGCCACTGGGCGACGAACTGTCCCTGCGAGCGCTTCATCACGGCCTGGGTCACCCACATCGTGACCGGCACCGTGGCCAGTGCGATCAGCGCGAGCAGCGGCGAGATCCACAGCATCATCGCCAGCACGGCGACCACGGTGAGCATCGAGGTGAGCAGCTGGCTCATCGTCTGCTGGAGCGTCTGGCTGATGTTGTCGATGTCATTGGTCGCGCGGCTCAACAGCTCGCCACGCGGCTGCTTGTCGAAGTACTCCAGCGGGAGGGTGTTGACCTTGTCCTCCACGTCGGAGCGCATCTGTCGCACCGTCTCCTGCACCACGTCGTTGAGCAGGTAGCCCTGGCCCCAGGCCAGCAGCGAGCCCCCGACGTACACGCCGACCACCTGGAGCAGGACGTTGCGGACCGCGTCGAAGTCGACGGGCCGCTGCGCGAGGAACGCGTCGAAGATCAGGTCGGTGGCATGCCCGAGCAGCCGCGGGCCGTAGGCCAGCAGGAAGACGCTGCCCACGGCCAGCACGACGACCCCGAGAGCATGTTTGCGCGACGGCGCCAGTCGGCGGATCAGGCGCCTGGCCGACGACTTGAAGGTCATCGCCTTCTGGGCGACCATCGCGCCGGCCATCGGCCCGCGGCCGCCCATGGGGGACTCGATCCGCTCGGTCTCCTTCATCGCCTCGCCGCCCTTGCTGGACGACGGGCCCGGCTGCTCGGTGGTGCTCACGCCGCCTCCTCCTCGCTCAGCTGGGACGCGACGATCTCCTGGTACGTCGGGTCGCCGGCGAGCAGCTCGTCGTGGGTCCCACGCCCGACGACCCGTCCGTCCTCGAGGACCAGGATCAGGTCGGCGTCGCGGATGGTGGAGACGCGCTGGGCCACCACGACGACCGTCGACTCACGGGTCTCTGGTTTCAGAGCCGCTGCGCAGCTTGGCGTCGGTGGTCAGGTCGAGGGCGGAGAACGCGTCGTCGAACAGATAGATCTCGGGACGTCGGACCAGCGCCCGCGCGATCGCGAGTCGCTGCCGCTGCCCTCCGCTCACGTTGGTGCCACCCTGCGCGATCGGCGCGTCCAGCCCCTCGGGCATCCTCTCCACGAACTCCCTGGCCTGGGCGACCTCGAGCGCGTGCCAGAGCTCGTCCTGGGTCGCGTCCGGCTTGCCGTGCAGCAGGTTGCTGCGGATGGTTCCGGTGAACAGGAACGCCTTCTGCGGGATCAGCCCGATCCGCGACCAGAGCACCTCAGGCTCGATGTGCCGAACGTCGAAGCCATCCACGCGGACACTGCCGCTAGTCGCGTCGAAGAGCCTGGGGACCAGGTTGACCAGCGTCGACTTGCCGGAGCCTGTCGACCCGATGATGGCGACCATCTGGCCCGGTCGCGCGCTGAAGCCGACGTCGCACAGCACGGGCTGCTCGGCACCCGGATAGGTGAAGGACACGTCCTCGAGGTCGAGTCGGCCGCTCTCGGTGAGCGTCGTGACGCCCTGCGTCGGCGGGACGACGCTCGGCTCGGTGTCCAGGACCTCGGCGATCCGGTCGGCGCAGACCGCCGACCGTGGGATCTGCATGAGCATGAACGTCCCCATCATCACGCTCATCAGGATCTGCATGAGATAGCTCAGGAACGCCGTGAGCGCACCGACCTGCATCTGCCCGTCGTCCACTCGGTGGCCACCGAACCAGATCACCGCGACGCTCGAGATGTTCACGACGAGCATCACCAGCGGGATCATGGTGGCCATCCAGCGTCCAGCAGTGACCGAGACAGCGGTCAGACCGTCGTTCGCCTCGGCGAAGCGCCGCGTCTCGCGCGGCTCGCGCACGAAGGCGCGCACGACTCGGATGCCGCTGATCTGCTCGCGCAGGATCCGGTTCACGTCGTCGATGCGGTCCTGGACCTCGCGGAAGCTCGGCACCATCTGGGAGACCACCACGCCCACCGCGAGGAACAGGGCCGGCACCACCACAGCCAGCAGCCACGACAGCCCCAGGTCCTCGCGCATCGCCATCACCACGCCGCCGACCATCATGATCGGGACCTGCACGGCGAGCGAGCAGGTCAGCAGTGCGAGCATCTGCACCTGCTGCACGTCGTTGGTGTTGCGCGTGATCAGCGATCCTGCGCCGAACTGCGCGACCTCCCGGCCGGAGAACGATCCGATCCGGCGGAACAGCGCCCCCCGCAGGTCACGCCCGAACGACATGGCCGTGCGCGACGCGCAGGCCACCGCGAGCACCGAGCAGACGATCTGGAGCAGCGAGACACCGAGCATCACCAGGCCGGTCCGCAGGATGTAGTCGGTGTCACCGACCGCGACTCCCTTGTCGATGATGTCGGCGTTGAGGCTGGGGAGATAGAGCACCGCGACGGTCGCGACGAACTGGAGCACCACGATCGCGGCCAGCCAGGGCTTGTAGGCCGCGAGGTGGGTGCGCAGGATCCGAATCAGCATCAGGACCTCTTCTCGAGTCCGTGGAGGACGGTGTGGACGATCTGCTCCGGGGTGAGCCCGCGCCCGTCGGAGATGTGTGGGTGACTGCCGGCGAAGGTCAGCAGACGCAGGGTGTGCACGAACTCACCGATCGGGACCGAGAGCTGGTCGCCGTCAGCACCGACAACGCTCTCGAGCAGCCGCTGGAGCTGGCGCCGCCACGCAATCGCCTCGGCACTGTTGTGGACCGGTTCGGGCGGACGGACGATGCCGACCTTCTCCATCAGCACGAACGTCGCGCAGAAGCGCTGCTGCAGAGTGGCGACCAGCTGCTCGAGGCGCTTGGCCAACGGGAGGTCCGGGTCGATCTCCTCGATCTGATCGACGATCGCACCGGGCTGGAAGGCGCGCTCGATCGCGGCGTCCACCAGCTCCTCCTTGGACTCGAAGACCCGGAAGATGGTGCCCTCGGCGACCCCGGCGGCCTCGGCGATCTGCCTCGTCGTCACGTCACGGCCGTGCTGGCGCAGGAGGTTGAGCGTGACGTCCACCAGGTGGTGGCGTCGCTGGTCGGGCGCCAGCGGACGAGCACGCTCCCGGCGGACTGCGGTCATCGCGACAGACTAAGTGAGTGAGCGCTCACTCACAAGCTCACGACGGTTCGGCGTCGAGGGCGGCGAGCAAGGCGCGGAGTCGGTCCTCGTTGCGTTCGAGCACCTCGAGGTTGACGTCCGCCGCACCGGGTTTGCCCTCGGCGTACTCGAAGGGGTTGTCGAGGTCGCGGATCAGGCTGACCAGATAGATGAGGAGTGCGGTGATCAGGCCGACCAGGAGGACCGAGGGGGCGACGGCGTTGAACGTCGTCTCTTCGGCACCCGGCAGGTTCGTGACCACCAGGACGAGGATGAGCAGCACCGCGGTGAGCTCGGCGATGAGGTAGCCCGCCGCGACGTACGACGTGCGACGCATCGTGTCCATCCGGAGCACCAGCTTGCGGATGACCGCCTGCTCGGACTTCAGCCGCGTGGTGAACCCGGCCTGGATCACCGGCGCGAACACCCGGTAGGGCTCGTTGAGCGCGCGGATGTCGGCGAGCACGTCGTCCAGTCCGCGGTCGTGGACCAGCCACGACCGCACCGAGCGGCTGATCTCCACCAGGGCGACCAGGCAGGTCCGGGCCTCGGGGAGCTTGAACTCCGCGTGCGTGATCAGGCACTCATCCGCGATCGACTCGAGGCTTCCGGCCAGTTCGCTGGGCAGCTTCTCGGCCTCCTTGAAGTCACCGGCGGTCCCGCTGAGGAGGAAGCCCAGGATGAAGACCTCTGCACCGATCGCGCCAGCGAGCAGCGGGCTCATGTCGAAGACGTGCCAGTCGGCCAGCTCGACGACGAGCTTGACCACCATGACGCCCACGACCCAGGGCAGCGTCGCGATGAGCAGCCGCGGGTTGCCCCGGAAGACGTTCTTGGTCACGACCGAGCAGCCTAGGTCTCGACGGCCTAGGGCGCGAGCCGCTCGGTCCGCCACCTGTCACCGTCGCGCCGATAGACCAGCCGGTCGTGCATCCGACCCGGCCGTCCCTGCCAGAACTCCACGGCCTCGGGACGGACGAGATAGCCGCCCCACTCGTCGGGGGTGGGCACGTCGCCGCTCAGGTAGCGCGACCGCGCCGCGGCGTACTCCCGGTCCAGCTCGTCGCGACCCGCCACCACCCGGGACTGGCGGGAGGCCCAGGCACCCAGCTGCGAGCTGCGCGGCCGGACGGCGAAGTAGGCGTCGACCGCGGCCTGCGGCAACGGTTCGGCGACCCCGTCGACGCGCACCTGGCGCTCCAGGGGATGCCAGGGGAACAGCAACGAGCAGGCGGGGTTGGCCGCGAGCTCCACGCCCTTGCGCGAGTGCTGGTTGGTGTAGAAGACGAAGCCGTCGTCGGACACCCCCTTGAGCAGGACGAAGCGGGCCGAGGGCACGCCGTCGACCGTGGCGGTCGCGACCACCATCGCGTTGGGCTCGTGGATACCCGCGTCGCGCGCCTCGTCGTACCAGCGCCGGAACATCGCGATCGGGTCGGCGAGGAGGTCGGACTCCACCAGCCCGCCGCGGGCGTACTCCTCTCGCGCTGCGCTCAGCTGGGAGGTGAGCGAGTCCGCGTGATCGGCCATGTCCACGACGATAGGACGACCCGTCTGACGCGCCGCAGGCGTGGGGCAGAATGCGCGCATGGCTGACGGCAGCGCAGGACCAGAGGTGCACCACGGGCTCGAAGGGGTCGTCGCGTTCGAGACCCAGATCGCCGAGCCCGACAAGGAAGGGTCCGCGCTGCGCTACCGCGGCGTGGACATCGAGGACATCGTCGGACGGGTCCCGTTCGAGAACGTCTGGGGACTGCTGATCGACGGCAGCTACACCCCCGGCCTCGCGCCGGCCGAGCCCTACAACCTGCCGGTGCACACCGGCGACGTCCGCGTCGACGTCCAGGCCGCCGTGGCGATGCTCGCACCGGCCTTCGGCTTCGGACAGACCTACGACATCAGCGACGAGCAGGCCCGCCAGGACCTCGGTCGGCTGGCCGTCATGGTCCTGTCCTACGCCGCGCAGTCGGCCCGGGGCCTGCACCAGACGGTCGTGCCGCAGCGGACCGTCGACCAGGGCCAGACCCTGGCAGAGAAGTTCCTGATCCGCTGGAAGGGCGAGGCGGACCCCAAGCACGTCAAGGCGATCGACGCCTACTGGTCCTCCGCGGCCGAGCACGGCATGAACGCCTCGACCTTCACCGCTCGGGTCATCACCTCGACCGGCGCTGACGTCGCGGCCGCGTTCTCCGGCGCCATCGGCGCGATGAGCGGACCGCTGCACGGCGGCGCTCCGGCGCGCGTGCTGACCATGATCGAGGAGGTCGAGGAGTCGGGCGACGCCACGGCCTACGTCAAGGAGCTGCTCGACTCGGGCGAGCGCCTGATGGGCTTCGGCCACCGCGTCTACCGCGCCGAGGACCCCCGGGCCCGGGTGCTGCGTCGCACCGCCAAGGAGCTCGAGCGCCCCCCGCTACGAGGTCGCCGAGGCTCTCGAGCAGGCGGCCCTCGCAGAGCTGCGCGAACGGCGCCCGGATCGCGTGCTCGAGACCAACGTCGAGTTCTGGGCGGCGATCGTCCTGGACTTCGCCGAGGTGCCGGCCAACATGTTCACCTCGATGTTCACCTGCGCGCGCACCGGCGGCTGGTCGGCGCACATCCTCGAGCAGAAGAAGACCGGCCGGCTGATCCGGCCGTCCGCGATCTACGCCGGACCGTCGGCGCGCAAGGCCGACGAGGTCGACGGCTGGAACGCGGACTGGGCAGGCTGACCGACTCCGGACTCCGGACGCCGGACGGTCGGAGCCGCTGGCCCAGTCAGCTCAGCAACGCCGCGTGCGGTCCAGGTAGGCCCGACCCCGCGGCGAGATCTCGTACCCCACCGCGAAGCTTCGGGTCAGTCCCAGCGCCTTCAGCTTGCGCACGTCGAGCTTGAACGGCGCGGTCTCGCGCCCCGCCATCTCGGCGAGGTCCGGGGCGCGGCGCTGCGGGTGCTCGCCGATCAGTGCGAGGGTCCGCACCGTCCACGGCCCGACCGGGCTCGCCCGGTCCAGCCGCTCGAGCCGGGCGTCGAGCGCCACCACTTCGTGGTCGGTGAGGTCGGCGTCCTCGCGCAGCGCGATCCGCGGGTCCTCGCCGTCCCACGACAGTCGCACCCGGTACGTCGGCAGCGACTCGTCCGGGTTGAGCCGCTTGCGCAGCCGGGCGGCGTCCGGCCAGCCCGCGAGCCGGGCCTCCTCGTCGGTGATCGCGGCGGCATCGACAACAGCCACCTCGTCGACCCGGACCATGCCGGCCGCGGTGGTGAAGCGGCGGCCGGGCTCGACGTCCTGCTTCTTCCAGCGCCGGAACGCCAGGGTCACCGAGCCGTCGCGGACACCCTGCGCAACCTTCAACGGGAGCAGCATGCGCTCACGGCATCGCCTCGACGGCGTCCTTGGACTCCTTGAGACCGAGCCCGCGTCGCGCGAAGCACCTGTTGTCGGGGAAGTCCCGGTAGTGACCGAAGCCCGGGATCGTCTCGTAGCCAGACGACTCGTACAGCGCGATGCCCTCGTGCTGAGGGAGGCCCGTCTCGAGGATCATCACCTCGGCGCCCGCCTCGGCCGCGGTGCGCTCGAGGTGGGCGAGCATCGCGCGCGCGTGGCCCGCGCCGCGTGCCGACCCCACGACATACATGCGTTTGCCCTCGGCGGTGCGTCGCGAACCGAGCGCCTCGACGTCCGAGCGCATCCGCCAGGCGCCGGTGGCCAGCGGCAGGTCCTCGACGTACCCGACGAAGAAGCTGCCCAGAGGAGGCTCGAACATCAGTGGGTCCAGCGGGGTCTCGTCGCGGCTGCCGTAGCGACGGACGTACTCCTGCTGGACCTCCTCGATGAGGAGGAGCGCGTCCGGATGGCCGTAGGGCACGCGCTCGATCCTCAGTGCTGGGCGCGGTTCGGGCACTGGACTCCTCGTGGGTGGCGATCGGTTGGGCTGAGAGACTAAACCCATGACCGACCTGCAGATCCCCGCCGACCTCAAGCCCGCCGACGGGCGGTTCGGAGCAGGTCCGTCCAAGATCCAGCCGGGTCACCTCGCAGCCCTCGCCGCGACCGGTGCGCGCCTGATGGGCACCTCGCACCGTCAGGCTCCGGTGCGCGACGTCGTGGGCCGGGTCCGGGACGGGTTGGCCGAGCTCTTCGCGCTGCCCGACGGCTACGAGGTCGTGCTCGGCAACGGCGGCGCGACGGCGTTCTGGGACGTCGCGACCTTCGGACTGATCGAGCAGAAGAGCCAGCACCTGACCTTCGGCGAGTTCTCCTCGAAGTTCGCCACCGCCGTCTCCGCGGCCCCCTGGCTTGACGACCCGACGGTCATCAAGAGCGACCCCGGCACCCGGCCGGACCCGGTCGCCGAGGCCGGCGTGGACGCCTATGCCTGGGCGCACAACGAGACCTCCACCGCGGTCATGGCACCGGTGGAGCGGCCGGCCGGTTCCGACGCGGGCTCGCTGGTCCTCATCGACGCCACCTCGGGCGCGGGCGGCCTCCCGGTCGACCTCGCCGAGACCGACGTCTACTACTTCGCCCCGCAGAAGTCGTTCGCCTCCGACGGTGGGCTCTTCGTCGCGACGTTCTCGCCGGCCGCGATCGAGCGCGCCGAGCGGATCGCTGCGTCGGGTCGGCACATCCCGGCGTTCTTCGACCTCAAGATCGCGATCGACAACTCCCGGCTCAACCAGACCTACAACACCCCCGCAGTGGCCACGCTGTTCCTCATGGCCGAGCAGCTCGACTGGATGAACGGCCTGGGCGGGCTGAAGGGCATGGTCGAGCGGACGACGCAGTCCTCCGACAACCTCTACGGCTGGGCCGAGGAGTCACCCCACGCCTTCCCCTACGTCTCCGACCCCGCACACCGCTCGCTGGTCATCGGCACCATCGACTTCAACGAGGGCATCGACGCCGCCGAGATCGCCAAGGTCCTGCGCGCCAACGGCATCGTGGACACCGAGCCCTACCGCAAGCTCGGCCGCAACCAGCTGCGGATCGCGATGTACCCGGCGATCGACCCGGCCGATGTCGCCGCGCTGACCGCGTGCATCGACTGGGTGGTCGAACGACTCTGACGCCCCTCGCCTGACGCCTGTTCACGCGTCGTCCACGCGGCCGTCGACCCCTGATCACCCATGGGCACGAGCCTCGGCGAGGTGACCACGACCCCCGAGCACACCCAGCCCCGACTCCTGCCGATGACCGGGCTCACGCACGGCAACCGCAGCGCCGTCACCTGCCACCTCCGTTGCGGCGATGCGTGCTTCACCGAGGCGCCCAACACCTCCGAGACCTCCTACTTCCGCGACGTCGCGGCCCACGCGCTGAGCCGTCGCGCCGTCCTGGGCGCCGGAACGGCGACCGGGCTGGTGCTGGCCGCGACATCGGCCCCGGCGGCCGCGCAGCCACTGTCCCTCCCCGCCCTCAAGGGACACGGCCACGGTGGAGGGCCCGCCGGCCTCCGCTTCAACGCCATCGCCGCGGTGCCGAGGACGGTGGACGACGTCACCGTCCCCGCGGGGTACGACTGGGACCCGATCATCAGGTGGGGGGACCCGCTCTTCAACCGATCCCCCGGGTTCGACCCCGCCAACCAGACCGGGGTGCGCCAGGCGCAGCAGTTCGGCTACAACAACGACTACCTCGACATCATCGAGACCAACCGGCAGGGCACGCGCGCGCTCCTGGTCTGCAACCACGAGTACACCAACGAGGGCATCATGTTCCCGCCGGGGACCGACCCCGCCGAGCTCATCCGCACGGTGTGGGCCGCCCACGGCATGTCGGTGGTCGAGCTGGAGCGCCGCCGGCGTGGCGCGACGTGGCACTACATCAAGGGTGGCCGCAACAACCGGCGGATCACCCTGGACACGATCTTCGCGATGGACGGGCCGGCCGCCGGCTCCACCCTGCTCAGGACCGCGGCCGACAGCACCGGCATGAAGGTGCGCGGCACGATGAACAACTGCGCCGGCGGGACGACGCCTTGGGGCACGGTGCTCTCGGGCGAGGAGAACTTCAACCAGTACTTCAAGGCAGTCGGAACCGACGCCCGTGAGAAGCGCTACGGGTTGGGCGCCACGGGCGACGCCCGCAACTGGCGCTCACTCGACCCACGCTGGGACGCCTCCAACCCGGCGTACGTCAACGAGCCGAACCGGTTCGGCTGGATCGTCGAGGTCGACCCCACCGACCCCCGGTCCACACCGGTCAAGCACACCGCGATGGGCCGCTTCAAGCACGAGGGCGCCAACGTCATCATCAACAGCGACGGGCACGTCGTGGCCTACATGGGCGACGACGAGCGCTTCGACTACGTCTACCGGTTCGTCTCGCGCGACACCTACCGTTCGGGCGGACGACCCAGGGACCGTCGCCACAACCTCACGCTGCTGAGCAACGGGGACCTCTCGGTCGCTCGCTTCGTCGGTGACGGCCTGGCCGACGGCGTGAGCGACGGCACCGGACAGTGGCTCCCGCTGACCGTCAACGGCCAGTCGGTCGTACCCGGATTCACCACCGAGGAGGTCCTCGTGTTCACCCGGATCGCCGCGGACGCGGTGCAGCCGACCAAGATGGACCGGCCCGAGGACGTGGAGCCCAACCTGGTCAACGGCCGGATCTATGTGGCGTGCACCAACAACACCGCCCGCGGGACAGGCACCAACGAGGGACCCACCGAGCCCAACCCGAGGGCCGCCAACAAGGACGGTCACGTCGTCGAGATGATCCCGGTCGGTGGTGACCACACTGCGTCGACCTTCACCTGGAACCTGCTCCTCATCTGCGGAGACGCAGCCAGCGCAGGCACCTACTTCGGCGGCTGGACCGGGCCGGTGAGCCCGATCTCCTGCCCGGACAACGTGGCCTTCGACAGCGAGGGCAACCTGTGGATCTCCACCGACGGGCAACCCTCGGCCATCCAGCTCTGCGACGGACTCTTCAAGGTGCCGCTCGCAGGTCCCGAGCGAGGCCGGGTGCAGCAGTTCCTCGCCGTCCCCGCCGGCGCGGAGACCTGCGGTCCGGTCATCCACGACCAGGACGGGTCGGTCTTCGTCGCGGTCCAGCACCCTGGCGAGGACGGGACCTACGCCGCTCCCCAGTCGTTCTTCCCCGACTTCGTCCCGACCGGCTCCACACCGGGAAGCGGCGACTTCGCAGGACCGAGGCCGTCGGTGGTGCAGGTGACCCGCCGCTGACCGACAGGTCACCGGTGAGGGGTCAGCGGCGACGCAGCGACCGCATCAGGACCACGATGACGCCCAGGCCGAGCAGGCCCGTGAGGAACCACGGGTAGGGACTCCGCGCGACCTCGGTGCTCTCCGGCAGCTCCTTGCCCTCACGGGACACCGTGTCCGGGCGGTCGCTGGGCGGGCTCGGCTCGGCCGCCGGTGACTCCAGCGCCGCCCGCACGTCGTCCGGCAGCGACACCCTCAGGACGTCTGTGCGCTGACCCTCGGTGCTGAGCAGCAGGTCACCCTCAGCGGTCACGGCGATGCCTTCGCCCTGGTCCTGCTCCGGCAGCTCGAGCGTGGTGAGCGGCTCGAGCGAGGGGAAACCATAGATCGTGGCGCTCTCGTAGTCGCGGACCACCAGGTGCCGGCCGTCGGGGAAGAACGCCCCGTCGGTCGCGATGGCGAGCACCGGACCGACCTCGGTCAGCCGGTTCGGCTGGTCCGGGTCCAGGTCCGCCGGCACCTCGAAGAGCGTGCCGCCGAAGATCTCCTTGGTCGCGACATAGAGACGGCCGGTCGTGGGGTCGGCGAGCAGCGACTCGGCGTCGCGGGCCCCGTCGGGATAGACGAGCTCGTACGTCGTCACGCGGGCCTCGAGGTCGCCCGTGCCGACCGGAACCTCCGCGACCCGGATCGAGTCGCGCAGCGCGCTGTTGTCGCCGATGTCTCCCACCCAGACCGAGTCGTCGCCTGCCGGCGCCACCGCCTCGACGTCCCGTGGCTCGGCCGACCACGCGGTCACGCCGACGGTCCGCCCCGACGCGTCGACGGTGAACACCCGGCCTGAGTCACCGGAGTCGTTGACCGTCACCAGCCAGTCACCGACGACCGCGAGTCCGCTGGACTCGATGATCTCCGGGTCTTGGAAGGTCAGCTCGACGGTGGCGTCCTCCGCGGCCCCCAGGCTGAGCGGGAGGAGCAGCGCGGCGAGCAGCTCACGCACCGGAGCCGTCCCGCCCCAGCAGCACGGCCAACCTGGGCGTGATGCCCCACGAGGCGACGAGCTGGTCGTACTCCGTGCGCACCCCGCCGCCCACCACCGGCCCGCCGGTGCGGGTGGCGCGCAGCATGGTGTTGCGCGGGGTGTGCTGACTCTCGACGAACTGGACCACGTCGACCTTGTAGCCCTGCTGGCGCAGGAGGGACGCGCGCAGCGCGTCGGTGAGGGTGTCGGCGAGCCGCTCACGCAGGATCCCGTGACGGGTGAGCATCGCGTACGGCGCCGGCGTCGGCGCCTTGCGCAGCTGAGCGGCCACGTCGTGGTGGCAGCAGGGCGCCGCGAGCACCAGCGGCGCCTCCCACTCGACCGCCCGGGCCAACGCCTCGTCGGTCGCGGTGTCACAGGCATGCAGGGCCAGCACGACCTCAGGCGGCTGCTCGAGTGCCGCCTGCGAGATGGAGCCGACCACGAAGGTCGCCTCGATGCCGAGCTGGGCCGCGACCGCGCAGTTGTGGTCTCGCGACTGCTCCTTGACATCGACCCCGGTGAGCC
Organism: uncultured Actinomycetota bacterium; assembly: GCA_963802315.1. Lineage (GTDB taxonomy): Bacteria > Actinomycetota > Actinomycetes > Propionibacteriales > Nocardioidaceae > Nocardioides. The sequence continues at coordinate 1,653,678 of CAWDIF010000001.1, read as the reverse complement.
GCACCGGGAGTCCCTTCACGTCGCTGAGGAACCGGTGTGCGGCGAAGGTCAGGTAGGCGTTGCCGCAGCCGAGGTCGACGATGCGCAGCGGGTCCTCGAGGGTCGGCCGGCGCACGCTGCCCTTCTCCTGCGCCGAGGAGATCGCGCCGTCGAGCAGCCGCAGGAACTCCTCCACCTGGCGCACCTTGGCCTGCCGGCTGGGCTTGACCCGGCCCTCGCCGTCGGCGAGGCCGAGGGCGCGGAACAGCGGGTCGTCGGACGGCAGCAGGCGCTGCTTGTCGCGGTCGTGCCCGCGCCCGGCCTCGACCGGCTCCGCGCGCACCGTGGTGGTCACCGACCGCGGTGCTCGCCTTGGTGACCCGGAGCTGGTGGATCTCGCTCGTGGTGTCGACGTGCCAGTTGGCGAACGGTTGGTCGAGCAGCGCGTCGACCGCGTCCCGGCACCTCGTCCCCGACCGGGTGGTTGTGCGTGTGTGCCTGCGTCGCGTCGTACGTCGTCACCTGGAGGTGGCGACCGGACTTCAGGTCGACGTAGCGCAGCTCGGCGCGGCGCCACTGCGGCGTCGGTGCCGCGCTGCTTCCCCGACGCGACGGCCCTGACCAGGTGTCGGGATCCAGCAGGTGCCCGCGCAGCCGGGAGAGTGCGCGCAGCAGGGGCTCGCTCACCCGAGCACCGCTGCGACGACGACGATGACCAGCAGCCCGACCAGGGCCAAGGGAATGACGAGCCGGCGGTGGCGCGGGTTCACCCATCTAGGGTCGGGATGTGGGTTGACGGTCACGGCGACGGGTTCGTCTTCTGGAGCGTCGAGACGGACGTCGTCTGGATCCGGTCCGCGACCACCTGCGCCACCAACTCGACCGCCGCCACGTCGAGACGGGCTCGCTCACCAGAGCAGGAGACCGCCCAGCGCCAGGCCGAGGCCGTACACCGTGCGCCGCCCGGTCATGTCGCGACCTGCGACCCGAGCCCGACCGGCTCGATCGGCGGTGGCGCCACCGGTGGCGGCTGAGCCGGCTCGGGGCGGAACCGGAACCAGGCCCAGAACAGGCTCGAGGCGACGCCGAACGCGGCGAACAGCGCGACGGTGACGGTCGCCGACACCGCGGTCGACCGGCCCAGATAGCCCGACTCCGGCACGAGGAGGACATGCACGAATAGGTACGTCGTGGCCAGCGTCAGCAGCAGCCACGGCACCCATCCCCACTGACGCACGCGGTACCCCGGGAGGAAGCGGAGCGGGATCAGCGAGAACAGCAGACCCTCGATGCCTCCGATGAACAGACCGCCGAGCAGCGAGTCGGCGACCAGGGCGACCGACGACGGGTCGGCCTCGTTGGCGCGCGACACGACCTGGGCGAAGCCCACCCAGGCCGCGAGCGCCAGCCCGAGCACGGCTACCAGCGTCACCACCCGGCGCGATGGTGATCGAGCGCCTGTCCGTGGACGTGCGTCAGCGGATCACCTGGAGCCGGGAGGGCGACGACGTCCGCCAGGCGCTGCTGGGCGTCACTCGGAGGACGAAGGGCAGATCCTGGAAGCTCGCGTTCGACGGCCGGACGTCACCGCAGGGAGCCTCGAGACGAGCAGGTCGGCCAGGTGCAGGGCCTGGACGTCGGCGAGGTCGTCGAGCTGGACCCGGCAAGACATCCCGTCGGCCAGGACGACCGCGTCCGGGTTGCCACGGACGGCCGGCAGGAGGTGCGTCTCGGCCACTGCGACGGAGATCTCGTAGTGCCCCTTCTCCATGCCGAAGTTGCCGGCCAGTCCGCAGCAGCCGGCCACTCGGGTGACCCGTGGCGCCGGCCTTCTCCAGCAGCGGCCTGGTCGGTGGCCCAGCCGATCACGGCGTGGTGGTGGCAGTGCGGCTGGGCAACGATCTCGACGCCGGTCAGGTCGGGCAGGGGCAGGTCGCGGCGGGTGATCAGCTCGGCGAGGCTGAGCACGTCCGGCGTCTCGCCGGTGAGCTCGGCCGCATCGCTGCGCAGGGTCGCGAGGCAGGACGGCTCGAGCGCGATGACCGGCACCCCGGAGTCGACGTAGGGCCGCAGCGTGGCGACCGTCCGCTCCATGATCGTGCGCGCCTGGTCGAGCTGACCCGTCGTGACCCAGGTCAGGCCGCAGCAGGCGTCCGCCGCGATGACCCGGGCGTCGAGGCCGACCGACTCGAGGTATCTGATCGCCGCGTGCCCGTTGCCCGGATAGAAGTGGTCGGTGAACGAGTCGGCCCAGATCCAGACGTCCGGGTGCGCGCTCGATGGCACCGAGCCGCGCACCGACCTGCGCAGCGTGGTCGGGGCGAAGGCCGGGATCGACCGGCGCTGGTCGATCCCCGCGGTGGCCCGCGCCAGGCGAGCCACCGGACCGAGTCGCAGCATCTGGTTCGCGAGGGCTGCGACCGGCGCGGCGCGGTCGGCCCAGCGCGGCAACCGGCCGAGCAGGTAGTGGCTGCGCGGTCGGCGGACGCCCAGGACGTCGTGCTTCTGGTGCAGCGCCTCGGCCTTGTAGGTCGCCATGTCGACGCCCGTGGGGCAGTCGGACGCGCAGCCCTTGCAGGCCAGGCAGAGGTCGAGCGCCTCCCCCACCGCCGGGTCGGCGAGGCCCTTCACCAGCGAGCCGTCGAGCGCCTCCTGGAGAACCCGGGCCCGACCCCGGGTCGCGTCCTTCTCGTCGCGAGTGGCGAGGTACGACGGGCACATGACGCCGGTGGTCGCGGGCGCGACGCACTTGCCGACGCCCGTGCAGCGGTGGACGGCGTCGCCGAGCGACCCGCCGTCGTGGACGAGCCTCAGCGCGCTGCGGACCGCGGCGCGCGGCCGGACCGGGCGCAGCGACGCGTCGACCGGGTCGGGCGCCACCAGGATGCCGGGGTTGAGCAGGTTGTCCGGGTCGCACACCGCCTTGGCGGCCGAGAAGAGCATCAGCGACTCCTCGTCGTACATCAGCGGCAGCAGCTCGGAGCGGGCCCGACCGTCGCCGTGCTCACCCGAGAGCGACCCCCCGTGCTCGCGCAGCTTGAGCGCGCTGGCGGTGAGGAAGTCGCGGAACACCCTGGGCCCCCGCTCGTCGCCCGGGGCGAACGGGAAGTCGATCCGCACGTGCACGCAGCCGTCCCCGAAGTGGCCGTAGGGCACGCCCGTCGAGGTCGTGTGCGCGCAGCAGCTCCTCGAAGTCGCGGAGCCAGGCGCCGAGGCGCTCGGGCGGGACCGCGGCGTCCTCCCAGCCGGAGTAGGCCGGGGTGCGGAGGCTCCGGGCAGCGAGCCCCGCACCGTCCTCGCGGATCCGCCACAGCGCGGCCTGCTCCGCACCGTCGCTGACCGTGCGATGTCCCAGCGCCGAGCCGGCGGCGATCACCCTGTCGGCCACGGCGCCGGCGTCCTCGCCGGCGACCTCGACGAACAGCCACCCGCCGCCCGGCGGCAGCTCAGGGACGGCGGACCCCCTCGACTGCACCAGGTCGACGATTCGGGCATCGAGGCCCTCGCAGGCGATCAGGCGTCCGCCGCCGACCGAGAGGAGCTCCGGGACGGCGTCGGCGGCCTCGGCCATCGTCGGGTAGCCGAGCAGGACCAGCAGCCGACCCTGCTCCTCGGTGACCAGCCGGACCGTGGCCTCCAGGACCACGGCCAGAGTGCCCTCGGAGCCGACCAGGAACCGGTCGAGGCGACGTCGCTCGGGCAGCAGGTGCTCGAGGGAGTAGCCGCTGACCTGCCGGGAGAAGCGACCGAAGTGGGTGCGAATGTGCGCGAGGTGGTGGTCGCCCATCGCGGACAGCCGGTCGGTGACGGGGCTGGCACCTCCCTGCCACACCTCGCCGTCCCCGAACACGACCTTGAGGGCCTCGACGTTGTCCGCGGTGCGGCCGTAGCCCAGGGCCCGGGAGCCACAGGCATTGTTGCCGATCATCCCGCCGATGGTGCAGCGCGGGTGGGTCGAGGGGTCCGGGCCGAAGCGCAGACCATGCGGCGCCACGGCCCGCTGGAGGTCGGCGTGCACGGTGCCGGGCTGGACGACCGCGGTGCGTGCCTCCGGATCGATGGCGAGGACGTTGCCGAGGTGCTTGACCGTGTCGACCACGATGCCTGGCCCGATCGCGTTGCCCGCGATCGAGGTGCCGGCACCGCGCATGGTCACCGGCACGCGCAGCGCGCGCGAGGCATCGAGGACCGCGAGGATCTCGTCGGTCTCGCGGGGGCGGACCACGACCTGCGGCACGACTCGATAGAGCGACGCATCGCTGGAGTAGAGCGCCCGCGCGAGGGTCGAGTCGTCGACGTCGCTGACTCCCCGTCGGCGCAGCTCCTGCACCAGCTCCGGGGTCGTCGAGGTCACCTCACCAGTGTTCCATCGAGGCCCCGATGATCCCCGCCAGGTCCTCCTCGGTGGGCGGCCGCGGTGACGTGGCCAACAGGCGCTGCTGCTGCACCGCCCCGGAGACGAGATCCGGCACGTCCGACTCGGTGTACCCCACCTCACCGAGGCCGTTGGGGATCCCGATGTCGCGCATCAGCGCGCAGAGCACGCCGGGCAGGACGTCGGCGCCGTCGCCACGGACCTCGGGGTCGAGCATCCGGGCCGCACGCTGGTGCCGGTCCGGGTTGGCGGCGTAGGTGAACCGGAACGCCTCGGGCGCCGTGAGCGAGACCGCCATCCCGTGCGGCACGATCGGCTCGCCCGCCGGGTAGCCCTCGGGCACGAAGTCCCGCACCCGGCCCGCGATCGGGTAGGCGTTGGCATGCGGGATGTGCACGCCGGCGTTGCCGAAGCCGAGCCCGGCGAACGTCGCGGCCAGCGCCATCTGCTCGCGCGCGACGGTGTCGGACCCGTCCCGCACGGCGGCGCGGAAGGCTCCGGCGAGCAGCGCCATCGCCTTCTCCGACCACACGTCGGCGATCGGGTTGGCGCCGCAGTAGGGGACGCGCTGCTCGGGCTGCTTCGCGTCGAAGTCGGCGTACCAGCGGGCGGTGTAGCTCTCCAGCGCGTGGCACAGGATGTCCATCCCAGCGGCAGCCGTGACCGTCGCCGGCTGGGTCAGGGTGAGCGCCGGGTCGACGACGGCCAGGCGTGGCCGCAGCCAGGCGTGGCTGATCCCGGTCTTGACCTGCAGGGAGAGCACGTCGAGCACGCAGATCGTGGTGCTCTCGGCGCCGGTGCCCGTGGTGGTCGGGCACCGCGACCAACGGCAGCAGCGGGTGCTCGGGGGGCCGGGCCCTGCCGACCGGGGCGTTGACGTAGTCCATGAGCTCACCGGGGTTGGTGAGCAGCAGGTTGACGGCCTTGGCGGTGTCGATGGACGAGCCGCCGCCGACGGCGAGCACCGCGTCGAAGACGGTGCCGTGCGACTGGGCGTCTCGCGCGAAGGCGATCGCCACCGCCATCGACTCGTCGGTCGGCTCGACCCTGACCCCCTCGAACACCACGACGTCGAGACCGCGGGCCCGGCACTGGTCGGCGATCCGCTCCGGGTGACCGGTGGCCGCGACGCCCGCGTCGGTCACGAGCAGGACCCGTCGAACGCCCCACTCCCTGAGGTCGTGGCCCACCTCGTCGGACGCACCGTTGCCGAACTTGAGCGCGGGGGCGGCGTAGGTGAAGACCTGCTCGTGTCGAGGCCCGGTCACGGGGCGATCTTCCTCCCGGCCGCCAGGGCCTTGTGGACCAGGTCGCGCACCTCGCGACCGTCGTCCAGAGCATCGAGCGGCACCCAGGCCGCAGCGTCTGTGGTGCCGCCCAGGTCGGAGACCCGCGGCTCGCCCTCGCCGACGGTCGCGTCAAAGACGATCTGGAGGGCGTGGAAGTCCTCGCGCCGACCCGACGGCGCGGTGCCCTCGAAGTGCGTCGAGGTGACGTCCAGGACCTCGCCGGGCGTGCAGGCCAGCCCTGTCTCCTCGCGGACCTCACGGACCACGCTGGTCCGCGGGTCCTCGCCATGGTCGATGCCACCGCCGGGCAGCGTCCAGGCGCCCGGGTGGGGGCCGCGCACCGAGTTGCGGGCGAGCAGCACCTGGCCGTCACGGAGCACCAGCGCGTACGCCGCCACCCGCTGCAGGCGGAACACCCGGTGCTGCTCCAGCACCTCGGCCACCAGGGCGACGGTCGGCACGGCCCCCCCGAGCACGTCGGCCAGCGGCTTCCAGGCCGCGTCCTCGGTGGAGCCGTCGACCTCCACGACTCGCGGTTCGGGCGCGTCGACGGCCACCCACCCGTCGTAGACGATGCGCAGCGAGTGCGCGTCCGCCCGGCGCCCCTGCCGCCAGCTGTTGCGCTGGTGGGAGGAGTAGACGTGCGCGGTCTCGCCGATCTGGACCTCCAACCCGGTCTCCTCGTGCACCTCGCGCACGACCGCGTCCCGCGGGTCCTCGCCGTGCTCCAGGCCGCCGCCAGGGAGGGTCCAGAGCTCTTTGCTGGTCAGCCTCGAAGACAGTCTGCTCAACAAGATGCGCTCGTCACGGATGATCACGGCGTACGCCGCCACCCGCTGCACCTTCCGCACCGGGCGGTTCGGCCGCCCCTGCCTCTGAGCCATACCGATGACCCTAGGTGCCTCGGACCGGCTCACTCATGCGACCGCATCCTGTCAGGCGAACGGAGGCCTGGCGTCCCGGGCGAGCGAGCGGCGGCCCGCCCAGCGCCACACCCGGGCGGCGCGGTCGCGGTCCTCGTCGGTGACCAGGTTGCCCATCCACCTCAGCGCAAGTGTCATCAGCCAGTCCGAACGCATCCCGGCCGGCCCGAAGCGCGGCAGCACCCAGGGCACCGTCACCAGTCCGGCCAGCCGCCGGGCGATGGAGAAGGACTCGCCGTAGTGCTCGGCGAGCAACGCCGGCCACGCGACGTCCAGGTCCCGGCCTTCCGAGATCATCTCGGCGACCAGCCGCCCGGTCTCCAGTCCGTAGTCGATGCCCTCCCCGTTGAGCGGGTTCACGCAGGCGGCCGCGTCACCGATCAGCGCCCAGTTGGGGCCGGCCACGTTGCTGACCGCGCCGCCCATCGGCAGCAGGGCGGACGTCGGCATCCGCAGCGGGCCGGAGAGCTTGAACTCATCGCGGCGCTGGTCGGTGTAGTGCGACATCAGCGGCTTGATCGCGATGTCGGCCGGACGCTTGCTGGTGGCCAGCGTGCCGACGCCGATGTTCACCTCGCCGGTGCCGAGCGGGAAGATCCAGCCGTAGCCGGACAGGATCTTGTCGTCCTGGTCACGCAGCTCGAGGTGCGAGCTGATCCACGGGTCGTCGGACATCTCGGAGTCGATGTAGGCGCGACCGGCGACGCCGTAGACGGTGTCGCGGTGCCACTCCCGGCCGAGCACCTTGCCCAGAGGCGAGCGGACGCCGTCGGCGACGACCAGGTGCCGGCACTCGATCTCGAGCGGGCCGTCGGCGGTCCCGAACGTGACCGCGGCGACCCGGCCGCCCTCGCGGCGTACGTCGACGGCTCGGGCACCGTCGATGGCGGTGGCTCCGGCCTTGATCGCCGTGGTCCGGAGGTGGTCGTCGAGCTCGGTGCGGGCGACCGCTGAGCCCCACGCGGGCAGGTGGCCGCCGGGCCACGGGAGGAGCAGCGTCTGCCCGAACCCGTGGGCCCGCAAACCCTGGTTGACGGTGTGGGCGCGCAGCCAGTCCTCCAGGCCCAGCCGCTGGAGCTCGCCGATGGCGCGGGGGGTGAGCCCGTCACCGCAGGTCTTGTCGCGCGGGAACACCGCCGCGTCCGCCAGGACGACCTCCAGCCCGGCCTTCGCGGCCCACGCTGCCGCCGCCGAACCGGCCGGCCCGGCCCCCACGACCAGCACGTCGGTGCGGGTGGGTCTGCTCACGATCAGATTGTCTCAGGGGGTTGGGCGTGGAGAGCATCCGGCTCCAGGTCCACCACGAGCCGATCCGACTCGATGCGGAGCACGTAGGTGTAGCGACCTTCTGCCAGGGCAGGTTGTGACTCACCCTGGTAGGGCAGGTGGACCAGGTCGGTCCCGGGACCGGATGCCTCGACGGCCGGGTAGCGATGCACCGTGGTCACCGGCTGCCAGTCCGAGGCCGACCCTGCCGGGAGCGGACCCAGTGCCAACGGCAGAGGGACTCCCGCCAGGGTCAGGCGCACCTCGTCGAGCTGCATTCCGGTGTCGTTGCGAACGCTGATCTCACTCATCAGTGCTGATGCTCCTTCATCCGCGCCAGGTCAGGCGAGGAAGTCGATCCCGCCGGAGATCAGGTCGATGCGCCGGTCAGCCGCGCTACCCGCGCCCGTCGTGACCCCGATGGAGATCCCAGTTCCCCAGAACACGTCCGGCTTGTGTGCCACGCCGAAGACGGCGAACGGCTGGCTGCCGGACAGGTTGACGAACTGGTGGGCGGCGATCCGAGCCTCACCGTCATAGACGTGGACGTCGCGGACGACGGCGCTGGGGCCTCCGGTCACGAACCGCAGCATCGCCCGTGCGATCGCCAGGCGGTTGCCCTTGGTGATCACCGGCGTCGGGACCGGGAGGTGGTACCAGTTGGTCGTGTTGGGCTTGCCGACCACCCGGGTGAAGAACCCGTAGCGACGCACCGATGCCACCGCGGAGTCGAGCTCGATCTGGAGGTCGGTGCCGTGCGCCCAGCTGGCGTGCTCGATCGGGTAGCCGCCGTACAGACTGGTGATGCCGGCGATGTCGTCGTTGGCCACCTTGCGGAACGGGCCGCCGTAGAAGGGCGCCATCAGGGCACCGGTGACATCGCTGTGGCCCAGGCCCAGCGAGTGGCCGAACTCGTGCGCGGCCACGGTCACCAGGTCGATGCCGCCAGCGCCCGGCGGGACGTTGACCGTCCAGGTCTCGGCCTCGTCGAAGTGCGCGTCACCCATGATGGCCGTCGGTGCGGCCGGCGGGACCGACGGGAAGAACGCGTGCGCAAGCACGCTCCCCGCGCCGTCGAACGGGAACCCGTCGCCGTGGTCGCCGGGGGTGAAACGAATGACGATCTCGGGCCCGGCCGACATGGCCACCCTCGAGAACCGCAGGGGCGTGTACGCCGCCCAGAGTGCGAAGGCCTGCTCCACGGCCAGCATGACCTCGCCGTCGGTGAGGTCGGGCGTGAAGTTCTGGAAGGCGTAGCGCAGGTTGTTCGTCGCCCACTTGCGGCCACTGGTCGAGAAGTCCTCGAGGCTCGGGGAGTCCAGGTTGGCACACCGCGGCATGTTCATCTTCTCGGCGGTCGCCTCGTCGACGACGCCGGTCTTCGGCAGGTTGGCGAAGTCCTGGAACTTCACGATGGCCGCCTTGGTGGAGGCGTCCAGCTTGCCCTTCAGCGCTCCGGTCACCCGGCCCGCGATCTCGGCGGCGTCGTCGCCGTCTCCGAGCGGGAACTGGGGCGCGCCCAAGTCGCTGACGTCGTCGGCGGCGAGGTAGCCGAAGCGCTTGAGGTAGTCCTGGACGGCGCTGACGTCAGCGGCCGCGGACTTGCCGGTCAAACCTGCCTTGATCTTCTGCGAACGGGTCATGGCGAGAACTCCTCTGGTGAGTGGGGGATACCCCTAGGAGCGTCGAGCGACCGCGCTGATACACCTGCTGCTCGCTGGCGTCCGAGTGCAGGAAATGGCCGGGAGCCCCGCGAACCAAGGGGTTCGCGGGGCTCCCGAGATGGATCAGTTCTGGTAGGACCCGAAGTCGAAGTCGTCCAGGGCGACGGCGTGGCCGCCGCCGAACTCGTAGTCGTAGGCGTCGTAGCCGGTGACGGAGTATGCCGCGGCGCGGGCCTCCTCGGTGGGCTCCACCCGGATGTTGCGGTAGCGCTCGAGGCCGGTGCCCGCCGGGATCAGCTTGCCGATGATGACGTTCTCCTTCAGACCGCGCAGCGAGTCCGAGCGACCGTGGATGGCCGCGTCGGTCAGCACCCGGGTGGTCTCCTGGAAGGAGGCCGCCGAGAGCCACGACTCAGTCGCGAGCGAGGCCTTGGTGATGCCCATGAGCTCCGGGCGACCCGAGGCCGGCTTGCCGCCCTCGGAGACCACGCGACGGTTCTCCTCCTCGAAGCGACCGCGGTCCACGAGGTCCGAGGGCAGCATGTGGGTCTCACCCGACTCGAGCACCGTGATCCGGCGCAGCATCTGCCGCACGATGATCTCGATGTGCTTGTCGTGGATCGCCACACCCTGCGAGCGGTAGACCGCCTGGACCTCGTCGACGAGGTGCTGCTGGGTCTTGCGGACACCGAGGATGCGCAGGACCTCCTTGGGGTCCGGCGTACCGACGACGAGCTGGTCGCCCACCTCGAGGTGGTCACCGTCACCCACCCGCAGGCGCGAGCGCCGGCTGACGGGGTACTCGATCGGCTCGGAACCGTCGTCGGGGGTGACCCGGACGACGCGCGCCTTGTCGGTCTCCTCGATCTCGACCCGGCCGGCCACCTCGGTGATCGGCGAGACGCCCTTGGGCGAGCGCGCCTCGAACAGCTCGACCACACGGGGCAGACCCTGGGTGATGTCGTCGGCCGAGGCCACACCACCGGTGTGGAAGGTGCGCATGGTCAGCTGAGTGCCGGGCTCACCGATCGACTGGGCCGCGATGATGCCGACGGCCTCGCCGATGTCCACGAGCTTGCCGGTGGCCAGCGAGCGGCCGTAGCACTTCGCACACGTGCCGGTCTTGGCGTCACAGGTCAGCACGGAGCGGACCTTGACGGTCTCGATGCCGGCCGCGATGAGCTCGCCGATCTTGACGTCACCCAGGTCCTCGCCGGACGTGGCCAGCACGTCGCCTGAGTCCGGGTGGCTGACGTCACCGGCCGCCGTGCGGGCGTACGCGGCGGTCTCGGCGTTGTCGTCCTTGCGGACGGTTCCGTCGGCGTCACGCACGCCGATGACCTTCTCCAGGCCGCGCTCGGTGCCGCAGTCGTCCTCACGGATGATGACGTCCTGCGACACGTCGACGAGACGACGCGTCAGGTAGCCCGAGTCGGCGGTCCGCAGCGCGGTGTCCGCCAGACCCTTGCGGGCACCGTGGGTGGCGATGAAGTACTCCAGGACGGTCAGGCCCTCACGGAAGTTGGACTTGATCGGCCGCGGGATGATCTCGCCCTTCGGGTTGGCCACGAGACCACGCATCGCGGCGACCTGCCGGATCTGGTTCATGTTTCCGGAGGCACCCGAGTCGACCATCATGTAGATCGAGTTGGTCTTGTCGAAGTTGGCCTCCATCGACTTGCCGACCCGCGAGGCGGCCTCGGTCCAGATCTCGATGAGCTCCTGGCGACGCTCGTCGTCGGTCACCAGACCGCGCTCGAACTGCTGCTGGACCTTCGCGGCCTGCTTCTCGAACTCGGAGAGGATCTGGATCTTGTCCGGCGGCGTGGTGACGTCGTCGATCGAGACCGTCACACCCGAACGCGTGGCCCAGTGGAAGCCGGCGTCCTTGAGCGCGTCCAGCGACGCCGCGACCTCGACCTTGGTGTAGCGCTCGGCCAGGTCGTTGACGATCGCACCGAGGGCGCGCTTGCCGACCTCGTAGTTCACATACGGGTAGTCGGCGGGCAGGGTGTCGTTGAACAGCGACCGACCCAGCGTGGTCTCGAGGGTGATGGAGCGACCCTGCTCCCAGTCGGTGAGGTCCCACTCCAGCGGCGGCACGACGTCCTCGAGGCGGATCTGCACCTTGGTCTGGAGGGAGATCTCGCCCAGGTCGAAGGCCATGATCGCCTCGGCCGGCGAGGAGAAGACGCGGCCGGCACCCGGCTCGTTGTCACGCTCGGTGGTCAGCCAGAACAGGCCGATGATCATGTCCTGCGAGGGCATGGTCACCGGACGGCCGTCCGAGGGCTTGAGGATGTTGTTGGTCGACAGCATCAGGATCCGCGCCTCGGCCTGGGCCTCGGCGGACAGCGGCAGGTGCACCGCCATCTGGTCACCGTCGAAGTCGGCGTTGAACGCGCCGCACACGAGCGGGTGGATCTGGATGGCCTTGCCCTCGATCAGCTGCGGCTCGAAGGCCTGGATGCCGAGGCGGTGCAGCGTCGGTGCGCGGTTGAGCAGCACCGGGTGCTCCATGATGACCTCTTCGAGGACGTCCCAGACCATCGCGTAGCGCGAGAGTCCGGACGTCGCGCGCTCCACCATCCGCTTGGCGGACTTGATGTTCTGAGCGTGCGAGAGGTCGACCAGCCGCTTCATCACGAAGGGCTTGAAGAGCTCCAGCGCCATCATCTTCGGCAGACCGCACTGGTGCAGCTTGAGCTGCGGACCGGACACGATGACCGAACGGCCCGAGTAGTCCACGCGCTTGCCGAGGAGGTTCTGGCGGAACCGGCCCTGCTTGCCCTTGAGCATGTCGGAGAGCGACTTCAGCGGCCGGTTGCCCGGGCCGGTGACGGGACGACCACGACGGCCGTTGTCGAACAGCGAGTCGACGGCCTCCTGGAGCATCCGCTTCTCGTTGTTGACGATGATCTCCGGCGCGCCGAGGTCGAGCAGCCGCTTGAGGCGGTTGTTGCGGTTGATCACGCGGCGGTAGAGGTCGTTGAGGTCCGAGGTGGCGAAGCGGCCACCGTCGAGCTGGACCATCGGACGCAGGTCCGGCGGGATGACCGGGACGGCGTCGAGAACCATGCCCTCGGGCTTGTTGCCGGTCTTGCGGAACGCGTCGACGACCTTGAGCCGCTTGAGCGCCCGGACCTTGCGCTGGCCCTTGCCGGTGGCGATGGTCTCGCGCAGCGACGCCACCTCGCCAGGGATGTCGAAGTCCTGGAGGCGCTTCTGGATCGCCGTGGCGCCCATGTAGCCCTCGAAGTACTTGCCGAACCAGTTCTTCATCTCGCGGTAGAGCATCTCGTCGCCCATGAGGTCCTGGACCTTGAGCGACTTGAAGGTGCTCCACACCTCCTCGAGGCGGTCGATCTCGCGCCTCGCCGCGGTCGCGCATCTGCACCATCTCGCGCTCGGCGCCGTCGCGGACCTTGCGCTTGGCGTCGGCCTTGGCACCCTCGGCCTCGAGCGTCGGCGAGGTCGGCTCCTCGAGCTTCTTGGTCCGGTCGTCGAGCATGCCGTCGCGACGCTTCTCGAGGCGCTCGCGCTCCAGGCCGACCTTGCCCTCGAGCGAGGACAGGTCGCGGTGACGCGCGTCCTCGTCGACCGAGGTGATCATGTAGGCCGCGAAGTAGATGACCTTCTCGAGGTCCTTCGGGCGCCAGGTCGAGCAGGTAGCCGAGCCGGCTCGGGACACCCTTGAAGTACCAGATGTGGGTGACCGGGGCGGCCAGCTCGATGTGGCCCATCCGCTCGCGGCGGACCTTGGACCGGGTCACCTCGACGCCGCAGCGCTCGCAGATGATGCCCTTGAAGCGCACGCGCTTGTACTTGCCGCAGTAGCACTCCCAGTCCCGGGTGGGACCGAAGATCTTCTCGCAGAAGAGGCCGTCACGCTCGGGCTTGAGCGTGCGGTAGTTGATGGTCTCCGGCTTCTTGACCTCACCGTGGCTCCACCCGCGGATGTCCTCCGCGGTGGCCAGGCCGATCTGAAGCTGGTCGAAGAAGTTCACGTCGAGCACTTTGGCTTCGCTTCCCTCAGTTTGTTCTGTGTCGTGCTTGATGGGGGGTGGTGGTGGGGTCCGGGCCGACCGAGGTCAGGCCCGGACCGCCACGTCAGACCTCTTCGACCGAGCTGGGCTCGCGACGGGACAGGTCGATGCCGAGCTCCTCGGCGGCGCGGAAGACGTCCTCCTCCGCGTCACGGAGCTCGATCGCCGAGCCGTCCTGGCTCAGCACCTCGACGTTCAGGCAGAGCGACTGCATCTCCTTGACGAGCACCTTGAACGACTCCGGGATGCCGGAGTCGGGGATGTTCTCGCCCTTGACGATGGCCTCGTAGACCTTGACGCGACCGGGCACGTCGTCGGACTTGATGGTCAGCAGCTCCTGCAGGGCGTAGGCGGCGCCGTACGCCTCCATCGCCCAGACCTCCATCTCGCCGAAGCGCTGGCCACCGAACTGGGCCTTACCGCCCAGTGGCTGCTGCGTGATCATCGAGTAGGGGCCGGTGCTGCGCGCGTGGATCTTGTCGTCCACGAGGTGGTGCAGCTTGAGGATGTACATGTAGCCGACCGCCACCGGCTCGGGGAACGGCTCACCGGAGCGGCCGTCGAAGAGGCTCGCCTTGCCGGTGGTGTCGATCATCCGGACGCCGTCGCGGTTGAGTGGGGTGGCACCGAGCAGGCCGATGATCTCGTCCTCACGGGCACCGTCGAAGACCGGAGTCGCGACCTTGGTGCCCGGCTCGGCCTTGTCAGCGTCGATCTTGATCAGGCGCTGCTTCCACTCGGAGCTCTCCTTGTCGCCGCTGAGGTTGAGGTCCCAGCCCTGCTTGGCCAGCCAGCCCAGGTGCAGCTCGAGGATCTGGCCGATGTTCATCCGGCGCGGCACACCCAGCGGGTTGAGCACCACGTCGACCGGGGTGCCGTCCTCCATGAACGGCATGTCCTCGATCGGCAGGATCTTCGCGATGACGCCCTTGTTGCCGTGGCGTCCGGCGAGCTTGTCGCCGACGGAGATCTTGCGCTTCTGCGCGACGTAGACCCGGACCAGCTGGTTGACGCCCGGGGGCAGCTCGTCGCCGTCCTCGCGGTCGAAGACCCGGACGCCGATGACCGTGCCGGACTCACCGTGCGGCACCTTCATCGAGGTGTCGCGGACCTCGCGCGCCTTCTCACCGAAGATCGCGCGGAGCAGCCGCTCCTCCGGGGTCAGCTCGGTCTCGCCCTTGGGCGTGACCTTGCCGACCAGGATGTCGCCGGTCGTGACCTCGGCGCCGATGCGGATGATGCCGCGCTCGTCGAGGTCGGCCAGCATCTCCTCGCAGACGTTGGGGATGTCGCGGGTGATCTCCTCCGGGCCCAGCTTGGTGTCGCGGGCGTCGACCTCGTGCTCCTCGATGTGGATCGAGGTGAGCATGTCCTCCTGCACCAGGCGCTGGCTCAGGATGATCGCGTCCTCGTAGTTGTGGCCCTGCCACGGCATGAAGGCCACGAGGAGGTTGGTGCCCAGCGCCATCTCGGCGTTGTCGGTGCACGGACCGTCGGCGATCGGGGACCCGACCTCGACCCGGTCACCCTCACTGACCAGCGGACGCTGGTTGATGCAGGTGCCCTGGTTGGAGCGCTTGAACTTCGCCAGCCTGTAGGTCGAGTAGGTGCCGTCGTCGTTCATCGTCTCGATGACCTCGGCGGACACCTCCTTGACCACACCGGCGGCCGAGGCCACGAGTACGTCGCCGGCGTCGACCGCGGCGCGGTACTCGATGCCGGTGCCGACCAGTGGCGAGTCGCTCCTGATGAGCGGCACGGCCTGGCGCTGCATGTTGGCGCCCATGAGTGCGCGGTTGGCGTCGTCGTGCTCGAGGAACGGGATCAGGGCCGTCGCGACCGACACCATCTGGCGCGGCGAGACGTCCATGTAGTCGACCTCGTCGGCCGGGACCTCGGAGACCTCACCGTTGCGCTGGCGCACCAGCACGCGCTCCTCGGTGAACTTGCCCTTGTCGTCGAGACCCGCGTTGGCCTGCGCGATGACGTACATCGACCTGCTTGCCGTCACGCTCGTGCGGCGGTCCTCGTCGTCGGCGGTGAGGTAGTCGACCTCGTCGGTGACCTTGCCCTTGGCGACCTGGCGGTACGGCGTCTCGACGAAGCCGAACGGGTTGATCCGTCCGTAGGAGGCGAGCGAGCCGATCAGGCCGATGTTGGGACCCTCAGGCGTCTCGATCGGGCACATGCGGCCGTAGTGCGACGGGTGGACGTCACGGACCTCCATGCCGGCGCGGTCGCGGGACAGACCACCCGGGCCCAGCGCGGAGAGGCGACGCTTGTGCGTCAGACCCGCGATCGGGTTGGTCTGGTCCATGAACTGCGAGAGCTGTGAGGTCCCGAAGAACTCCTTCAGCGCCGCCACCACGGGACGGATGTTGATCAGGGACTGCGGCGTGATCGCCTCGACGTCCTGGGTCGTCATCCGCTCACGGACCACGCGCTCCATGCGGGCCAGGCCCGTGCGGAGCTGGTTCTGGATCAGCTCGCCGACCGTGCGCATCCGACGGTTGCCGAAGTGGTCGATGTCGTCCGCGGCGATCTCCAGGGTGCCCTGGGGCGCCTGGATCTCCTCACGACCCTCGTGCAGCGAGACGATGTAGTAGATCGCGGCGACGACGTCGGCGATCGTCAGCTGTCTGCTTGTCGAAGGCCTCGAGCAGCCCGAGCTTCTTGTTGATCTTGTAGCGGCCGACCTTGGCGAGGTCGTAGCGCTTGGGGTTGAAGTAGTAGTTCTTCAGCAGCGTCAGCGCGGCCTCACGCGTCGGGGGCTCGCCCGGGCGCAGCTTGCGGTAGATGTCGAGCAGCGCGTCGTCGGGACCGATGGTGTTGTCCTTCTCCTCGGTGAGCCGGATCGACTCGAACTCGCGGAGCGAGGCCATGACGGCCTCGTAGTCGTACTCCTCGCCGGTGTCCTCGGCGACGGCCACCAGGGCCTTGAGCAGGACGGTGACGTTCTGCTTGCGCTTGCGGTCGAGACGGACGCCGACCATGTCGCGCTTGTCGATCTCGAACTCCAGCCAGGCACCACGGCTCGGGATGAGCTTGGCGGTGTAGATGTCCTTGTCGGAGGTCTTGTCGGCCGTGCGCTCGAAGTAGACGCCCGGGCGAGCGGACCAGCTGGGAGACCACGACCCGCTCGGTGCCGTTGATGATGAAGGTGCCGCGGTCGGTCATCAGCGGGAAGTCGCCCATGAAGACCGTCTGGCCCTTGATCTCACCGGTGTCGTTGTTGGTGAACTCCGCCGACACGTAGAGCGGTGCGGAGTAGGTGAAGTCCTTCTCCTTGCACTCGTCGACGGTGTACTTCGGGTCGTAGAAGACCGGGTTCTCGAACGAGAGCGACATCGTCTCGGTGAAGTCCTCGATCGGAGAGATCTCCTCGAAGATCTCCTGCAGCCCAGACTTGCTCGAGACGTCCTCGCCCTCGCCGCGACGACGCTCGACGGCGGCGTCCCAGGCCTCGTTGCCGATCAGCCAGTCGAAGCTGTCGGTCTGGAGGGAGAGGAGCTTCGGAACCTCGAGAGGCTCCTGGATCTTCGCGAAGGAGAGGCGGCCCGTGTTCTGGCTGTTGAGAGTCGTGCGGATACTACCGGAGGTGCGCGCGGCCAAGACGTGTCCTTATACGGAACTCGCAGGTGAGGACGCCGACCGACCACCATGTTCGTCCACCGGACAGGACGATGAAGCATTTGAGGGCAGGCGCAAGGGCCTACGATAGCGCAGTACGCAGCGCGCTTCAACACCGCACCGGCGGAATCGCCCACGGCGTCCCCCGATCATGAGGGCGCGTGCCGTTCAGGTCAAGCGGATCGCCCGAACGCCTGGGGAGAATGAGGCGGGATCAGGCGAGGATGAAATGCCGAACTCGCCGGGGGCGGCCGTCTCTCATACATGCGTGGCATGCGACGGGCCCCCGGCGAGCGGGTGCTGCTGTGCGCTGGGCCTACTTGACGGTGACCGTCGCCCCGGCGCCCTCGAGGGCCTCCTTGGCCTTGGCCGCGGCGTCCTTGGTGACCTTCTCGACGACCGGCTTGGGTGCGGCCTCGACGAGCTCCTTGGCCTCCTTGAGACCGAGGGACGTCAGGGCACGCACCTCCTTGATCACGTTGATCTTCTTCTCGCCGGCAGCCTCGAGGATGACGTCGAACTCGTCCTGCTCGGCGGCGTCGTCACCGCCGGCGGCGGCAGCTCCGCCCGCGGCGGGAGCGGCGGCCACGGCGACCGGCGCGGCGGCGGTGACGCCGAAGGTGTCCTCGAACTGCTTCACGAACTCGCTGAGCTCGATGAGGGTCATCTCCTTGAACACGTCGAGGAGTTCGTCAGTGCTGAGCTTGGCCATGGTGGCGCAACCTTTCAGATGTGGCCGCCGGGGCGACCGGGTTTTAGAGGGTGGTGGTCGGTCAGGCTTCGGTGCTGGTCTCGGTCTCGGCCTCGGTCACGGCCGGGGTCTCGGCCGGGGTCGGGGTCTCCTCGGCAGCCGCTTCCGGCTCCTCGGTGGTGGTCTCCTCCGGGCTCTCGGCCGCGACCTTCGCCTGCAGTGCGCCCGCGAGGCGAGCGGCCTGCGCGAGCGGCGCGTTGAGCAGATAGACGGCCTGGCTGAGCGAGGCGAGCATCGCGCCCGCCAGCTTGGCCAGCAGCACCTCACGTGACTCGAGGCTCGCGAGCTGCGCGATCTCCTTCGCGTCGAGGAGGTTGCCGTCGAGGATCCCGCCCTTGATCACCAGGGCCGGGTTGGTCTTGGCGAAGTCACGGAGCCCCTTGGCGGCCTCGACCACGTCGCCCTTGATGAAGGCGATCGCGGTGGGGCCGGTCAGCAGCTCGTCGAAGCCGGAGATCCCGGCCTCCGTGGCCGCCAGCTTGGCCAGGGTGTTCTTGACCACGGCGTAGTCGGCGTTCTCACCCAGGGAGCGGCGCAGGTCCTGCAGCTCCTTGACGGTGAGCCCGCGGTACTCGGTGAGCACGGCACCCGCGGCATCGTTGAACGACTCGACGATCTCCGCGACAGCGGCCTGCTTCTCTGCCCGCGCCATCGGTCTCCTTCCACACAGTCCGGAAGAGGCCGCCGGGTCCGGGCCGGGAATGACGAACGCCCCGAGCGCAGGCTCAGGGCGTGAGGTTCCTCGTGGAACTCGGTGCTCTGTCCCCTGCGCTGGCCGTCCGCTTCCACGGATCCTTCGGTCTGGTGCATGCACCTGACCACCGGCGGTCTCTGGTTACGGGGACGAAGGTACGCCGTCCCGCTGCTGGCAGCCAAATCGACCCCCCTTCGACCCTCCTGAGAGGATCGATCTCGTGACCGCTCCGCTCTCCGACCTGTCCCCCGCAGACCTCGCCTCGTTCCTCGCCGAACGCCGGGCGGCGTACGCCGAGCTCCAGGCCAAGGGCCTCAAGCTCGACCTCACCCGGGGCAAGCCGTCGAGCGACCAGTTGGACCTCTCGAACGCACTGCTGAGCCTCCCGACGACCACCCTCGACCGGTCCGGCGCGGACGTGCGCAACTACGGCGGGCTCGAGGGGCTCGAGGAGCTCCGCGAGATCTTCGCCGAGCTGCTGTGGGTCGAGAAGGACCAGGTGCTCTGCGGCGGCAACTCCAGCCTGAGCGTGATGCACCAGTTCCTCACGTTCCTGCTCCTGTGGGGCGGCCCGGGCTCGGAGCGGCCTTGGAGGGACGAGGCTGTCATCAAGTTCATCTGCCCGGTCCCGGGCTACGACCGGCACTTCACGATGCTCGCCGACTTCGGCATCGAGATGCTCCCGGTGCCGATGCACGACGACGGCCCGGACGTCGCGGCCGTCACCGCACTGGTAAAGGACGACCCGGCGGTCAAGGGCATCTGGATCGTCCCGACGTATGCCAACCCCACCGGCAGCGTCTGCTCGCAGGAGATC
Source organism: uncultured Actinomycetota bacterium (assembly GCA_963802315.1). Classification (GTDB taxonomy): domain Bacteria; phylum Actinomycetota; class Actinomycetes; order Propionibacteriales; family Nocardioidaceae; genus Nocardioides. The sequence goes on along the minus strand of CAWDIF010000001.1, from coordinate 1,634,244 downwards.
GCGGCCGAGCTGATGTCGATGCCGACCGCGGCACCGGACTTCCGGATCTTCTGGGACAACGCCTACGCGTTCCACCACCTCACCGAGGACGAGGCCAAGAGCGCCGACGCGCTGAGCCTCGCAGCCGCCGCCGGGCACCCTGACCGCCCGGTCATGTTCGCCTCGACCTCGAAGATCACCTTCGCGGGCGCCGGCGTCTCGGTGCTGGCGGTGTCGGCTGACAACAAGGCGTGGTACCTCAAGCACCTCGCGATGGCGGCGATCGGCCCCGACAAGGTCAACCACCTGCGGCATGTCGAGTTCTTCGGTGACGCGGACGGCGTGCGCGACCACATGCGCAAGCACCGCCAGATCATCGCGCCCAAGTTCGACGCCGTGGACATCGCGCTGGCCGCCGAGCTCGACGGCCTCGGCATCGCCGAGTGGTCCAAGCCGACCGGAGGCTACTTCGTCAACCTCGACGTCCTGGACGGCACCGCGTCGCGGGTCGTCTCCTTGGCCAAGGAGGCGGGCATCGCGCTCACCCCGGCCGGCTCGGCGTTCCCGCACGGCGACGACCCGAAGGACTGCAACATCCGCCTCGCGCCGACGTTCCCCTCCCTGGCCGACGTCGAGACCGCGATGGCCGGCGTGGCCACGTGCGTGTCTCTGGCTGCCGCCGAGAACCTCACCCGCCGCTGACCCGGCAGGAACTTTCTGCCGGGTCAGCGTGGAGGCTTAGGCCTGGTTCTCGTCCTCGGCCGCGACGTTCTTGGTGCGGTTGGGGTCGACCTGGACACCGGGGCCCATGGTCGTGGAGACGGTGACCTTGCGGATGTATCGGCCCTTGGAGCTGGCCGGCTTGAGCCGGAGCACCTCCTCGAGCGCCGCCGCGTAGTTCTCGGCCAGCTGGACCTCGGAGAACGAGGCCTTGCCGATGATGAAGTGCAGGTTCGAGTGCCGGTCCGTGCGGAACTCGATCTTGCCGCCCTTGATGTCCGTCACGGCCTTGGCCGGGTCGGGCGTCACGGTGCCGGTCTTCGGGTTCGGCATCAGGCCGCGCGGACCGAGCACGCGACCGAGCCGACCGACCTTGCCCATCATGTCCGGGGTCGCGACGACGGCGTCGAAGTCGAGCCAGCCGCCGTTGACCTTCTCGATCAGCTCGTCGCCACCGACGAAGTCGGCGCCGGCCTCACGCGCGGCCTCGGCCTTCTCGGCGTTGGCGAACACCAGGACGCGAGCCGTCTTGCCGGTGCCATGCGGGAGGTTGACGGTGCCGCGCACCATCTGATCGGCCTTGCGCGGGTCCACGCCGAGGCGCATCACCACGTCGACGGTCTCGTCGAACTTCTTCTTCGAGGTGTTCTTCGCGATCTTGATCGCGGCCAGCGGCGCGTGGAGCTCGTCGGTGTCGAACGTGTCGGTCGCCGCGCGGTAAGTCTTGCTGCGCTGCATGTCAGTTCCCCTCCGTGGTGACGCCCATGGAGCGGGCGGTGCCCTCGACGATCCTCATCGCGGCCTCGATGTCGTTGGCGTTGAGGTCGGGGAGCTTGGTCGTGGCGATGTCGCGCACCTGGTCCTTGGTCAGCTTGCCGACCTTCTCCTTGTGCGGGACGCCTGAGCCCTTCTGGAGGCCGGCGGCCTTCTTGATCAGCTCGGCCGCCGGAGGCGTCTTGGTGATGAAGTCGAAGGACCGGTCCTCATAGATCGTGATCTCGACGGGGATGACGTTGCCGCGCATGGACTCGGTCTGGGCGTTGTAGGCCTTGCAGAAGTCCATGATGTTGACGCCGTGCGGGCCGAGGGCCGTACCGACCGGCGGGGCAGGGGTCGCGGCGCCGGCCTGCAGCTGCACCTTGACCAGCGCACTGATCTTCTTCTTGGGAGGCATTGCTCTTCCTTCTTCTCTGTGGTCGTTGCGGGGTTTGAGGCCCCTGCCACTGCTTCTGATTCCGGCTTGCGCCGGGTGCTCGCCTCGGTCAGACCCTCTGGATCTGGCTGAAGCTGAGCTCGACCGGGGTCTCCCGGCCGAAGATCTCGACCAGCGCCTTGACACGCTGGGACTCCGGGTTGATCTCGGTGATGGTGGCGTGGAGCGTCGCGAACGGCCCGTCGACGACCATGACCGAGTCCTGCACGTCGAAGTCGGCGACCTCGACAGGCTTCTTGGCGGTGGAGCTGGTGCCGGTGGACGTGCCGGCCGCGACCGCCTCCGCCTCGGCACGGGCGACCACGGCCGGGGCGAGCATGCTCTCGACCTCAGCCATGCTCAGCGGCACCGGCTGGTGGCTGTGGCCGACGAAGCCGGTCACCGACGGCGTGTGCCGCACAGCGGCCCAGGACTCGTCGCTCAGGTCCATGCGGACCAGGACGTAGCCGGGGAGGACGGTGCGCTTGACCATCTTGCGCTGGCCGTTCTTGATCTCCGCGACCTCCTCGGTGGGGACCACGATCTCGTGGATGTAGTCCTCCATGTTGAGGCTGATGATGCGGTTCTCCAGGTTGGACTTCACCCGGTTCTCCATACCGGAGTAGGTGTGCACGACGAACCAGTCACCCGGCTTGGCCCACAGCTCGGCACGGAACACCTCGAGCGGGTCGGTGGCAACCGGCTCGTCGGGCTCGTCGGTCTCGTCGGTCGGTGCGTCGGCTGTGTCCTCGTCGGCGTCTTCGTCGGCGTCGACCTCGAGGTCCACGACCTCCTCGGTCGTCTCGAGGTCGACCTCGGTCGGACCGTCCTGATCGTCGTACTGCTCAGACACGCTTCGCTCCATCACTTGCTCTTTGTGCGCGGGGGGCCGAGGTGGCCCGGGGGGAGGATCAGCTGCCGGACCGGCCGGTGAAGACCTCGAAGGCGAGCTTGCCGAACCCGAGGTCGAGTCCCGAGACGATCGCCATCATCACGAGCACGAAGACCATGACCACCATGAAGTAGGTGACCAGCTGCTCCTGCGTGGGCCAGACGACCTTGCGGAGCTCGGCGACCACCTGCCGGTAGAACGTGGGGATGCTGGTGCGTCCCGAGGGGGTCTTCTCACGGGGACCACGGACGGCTTTGCTGTCCGTCACGCCTCTCACCTTCGTTCGACTGGTCGGAATGTCTTGATGCTGTCTGATCTGCAGGGCACGAGGGACTTGAACCCCCAACCTTCGGTTTTGGAGACCGATGCTCTGCCAGTTGAGCTAGTGCCCTCCGAGGGCTCCCCGGGCATGCCAAAGCATCGGGGAATCCACCGAGGAGGCAGTCTACGCATGTGAGCATGGGCCAACCAAAAGCCGTCTCGCCCTCCTCCAACGAGGGGCGCAGGGACCTTCGTTCCCTCCCGAAGGCCCATCTGCACCTCCACTTCACCGGCTCCATGCGCCACGCGACGCTGCTCGAGCTCGCCGAGCGCGACCGGATCGCCCTGCCGGACTCCCTGGTCACCGAGTGGCCGCCTCAGCTGAGCGCCGCGGACGAGAAGGGCTGGTTCCGCTTCCAGCGTCTCTACGACGTCGCCCGCTCGGTGCTGCGCACGCCCGAGGACGTCCACCGCCTGGTCCGCGAGGCCGCCGAGGACGACGCCCGCGACGGGGGCGGCTGGCTGGAGATCCAGGTCGACCCGAGCGGCTACGGCGCCCGGTTCGGCGGGGTCACCGCATTCACGGACCTGGTCCTGGACGCCGTCCGGGACGCCTCCGCGTCGACCGGCGTCGGGATCGCCGTCGTGATCGCCGCCAACCGGACGCGCCACCCGCTGGACGCCCGGACCCTGGCCCGGCTGGCGGCTCAGTACGCCGGCCGAGGGGTGGTCGGGTTCGGGCTCTCCAACGACGAACGGCGAGGCAGCACGACCGACTTCGCGCCGGCGTTCAGGATCGCGGAGCGGTCCGGCCTGATGCTGGTCCCCCATGGCGGCGAGCTCCGCGGACCGGAGCACATCCGGGTGTGCGTCGACGATCTCCACGCCCAGCGACTCGGACACGGCATCCGCACCGTGGAGGACCCGGACCTGCTCGCCCGAGTGGTCGACGCGGGGATCCACCTGGAGGTCTGCCCGGTCTCGAACGTCGCGCTGGGCGTCTACAGCGACCTGACCTCGGTGCCCCTCCCGACCCTGCTCGAGGCCGGGGCCAGCGTGGCGCTCGGGGCCGACGACCCCCTGCTGTTCGGGTCCCGGCTCGCCGCGCAGTACGCGACGATGCGGGCCGCGCACGGGCTGACCGACACCGACCTGGCCGAGCTCGCCCGGATGTCGGTGCGCGCCTCGTCGGCCCCGGACGACGTGCGCGCGCGGCTGCTGGGTGCCATCGACACCTGGCTCTCGGACCCTGCTGAGAAGCTGGACGCGTGAGCGGGGATCAGGGCAACGAGCCCGAGGAGACGATGCCGTTCACGCACCGGCCCTATAACTCCGAGGAGGCCGTCAACCCGTTCACCTCTCCGTCAGGACCGGCCAGCCAACCCTCAGGTCCCGGCTACGTCCCTCCCGCAGTTCCTCCGCCACCGATGGCCACCCCCTACTACGGCCCACACTCCGCCCTGCCCGGATCCCAGGAGCACAAGGGTGCCAACACCGCCATGGTGCTGGGCATCATCGCGATGGTCAGTGTGCTGACGTCGCTCTTCTGCTGCGTCACGCTGCCCGGTGTGGTGTGCGCCCCGATCGCCTGGGTCAAGGGTGCGCAGGCCAAGCGCGAGATCGACGCCAACCCGGGTCTCTACGGCAACCGCGGGCAGGCCGTCGGCGGCGTCGCGATGGGCATCATCGGCAGCGTCGTCGGGATCCTGCTGGTGCTGGCGTTCATCGGCGTCGCGGTGCTGATCGGCAGCGGCTGGTCGCTGGTCTGAGGTCGCTCAGAGCGCGCAGCCGACGAGCATCGGCTCGTTGACCAGGCGGATGCCGTACGCCGCCTCGACGCCGTCGCGGACCTCCCGGGCCAGCGTCAGCAGCTCGTCGGTGGTCGCCCCACCGCGGTTGGTCAGGGCCAGCACGTGCTTGCCCGAGAGTGCAACCCGGCCGGTGCCGTGGCCCTTGGCGAACCCGGCCTGCTCGATGAGCCACGCGGCGCTGGTCTTCACTGATCCGTCCTCCTGCGGCCAGGCGGGCGCACCCTCGGGTACCCGGCCCGGCTCGACGACAGGATTGGTGAAGAACGACCCGGCGCTCCAGGTGTCGTGGTCCAGGGGGTCGAGCACCATGCCCTTGCCGCGTCGAAGCCCGAGCACGGCGGCGCGGACCTCGGCCAGCGGCGCACGCTGCCCCGACTCGACACCCAGCGTCCTGGCCAGCTCGGCGTAGACCACCGGCGTCCCGAGAGTGCCCACGGCGAGCTGGAAGGTGACCTCGAGGACGACGTGCCGGCCTCCCCCGGAATCCAGGCGGTCGGTCTTGAACCGCGAGGTGCGGTAGCCGAACCCGCAGTCCGCGTTGGCGAAGGTCCGCACGCCGCGCAGCGTCCGGTCCCAGACCCGGACACTGGCGATGGTCTGTGAGACCTCCTGTCCGTAGGCGCCGACGTTCTGGATCGGCGTGGCGCCCACACGGCCCGGGATCCCGGCGAGCGTCTCGATGCCGACCCAGCCGCGGTCGACAGCCAGGGCCACCAGGTCGTCCCAGCTCTCGCCCGCGGCGACCTTGACGAGGACGCCGCCACACGACGGCTCCGCTGGCGGCTCGACGTCAGGCGTGATGCCACGCGTGGCGACCTCGACGACCCGGCCTGGAATCCCCTCGTCGGCGACGACCAGGTTGCTGCCTGAGCCCACGACGAGCACCGGGCCCTCCGTCTCGAGGGCCGCGATGAGCTCGGCCTCGGTCGACGCGGTCACCCATTCGCCCGCCGGTCCGCCGAGGCGGAGCGTCGTGTGGTCGCGCAGGTCAGGCACGAAGGACGGCCTTGGGCATGCCGAGCACCTTCTGGCCGCCACAGGTCACGGTGAGAGCGACGGTCGTGAGCCCGTCAGCGTCGGGATCCTTGGCCTCGCCGGCGACCTCGAGGTCCACTCCGCCCTCGGCCGGGACGACGACCGGGTTGGTGAACTTGCAGCCGAGGCTGACGACCTCCGCGCCCGGGAACCAGTCGGCCACGGCCCGGGCGGCCAGCGCCATCGTGAACATGCCGTGCGCGATGACTCCCGGCAGGCCCACGCTCCTCGCGACCGCCTCGTCCTGATGGATCGGGTTCTGGTCACCGCTCGCGGCGGCGTAGCGCACCAGGTCGGCGCGGGTGATCGTGAAGGTCCTGGTCTCCAGCGTCATGAGTCGGCTCCGCGGTGCACCAGGGTGGCGCTGGTCGAGCAGACGAGTGCCCCGGTGGCGTCGGTGACCTCACTGGTGGTGCCGATGATGTCGTTGCCGGCGATCTGCCGCAGGCTCGCGACCGACAGGGTCGCGGTGAGCACGTCGCCGGCCACGATCGGACGCTCATAGGCGAACCGCTGCTCGCCGTGCACGATCCGGAACAGGTCGACCGCGATAGCCTCGAGGAACGCGTTCATCGCCTCGAAGGCCACCACGATGGGATAGGTCGGCGGCGCAGCACCTTCGTCGTAGGAGACTCCGACGGCCTCGGCGAAGGCGGCGACGCGGTCCTCGGTCACGACGTGCTCGGGCGTGGGCGGGAAGGTCCGTCCGACGAGCGAAGGGTCGACGGGCATGTCCTCAACGTATCGACGTGAGGATCTGCTCCACCCGCAGGGTCAGCGAGTCTCGCGGTGCGGCTGGTGGCAGCGGCAGCGCGGGCAGAACTTCTTCATCTCCATGCGGTCCGGGTCGTTGCGACGGTTCTTCTTGGTGATGTAGTTGCGCTCCTTGCACTCCACACACGCGAGCGTGATCTTGGGGCGAACGTCGGAGCTCTTGCTGGCCACTGGCCAACCTCATTTCTATGGCACTTCGGGTTGCTGTGTGAGACCTGGTCAAGCTGGTAGCGGGGGCGGGACTCGAACCCGCGACACCACGATTATGAGCCGTGTGCTCTAACCACCTGAGCTACCCCGCCACGGGAGAGCCCCTTTACGGAATCGAACCGTAGACCTTCTCCTTACCATGGAGACGCTCTGCCGACTGAGCTAAAGGGGCAACAGCGGAGAACGATACATGCGCCGACACGCTGGCGAGAAATCGGTTCAGAGCCCTTGGATCACGCCTGCGCTCAGCCATAAATGGGGGCGAACGGGGCGGCTTCCTCGAGCTCGTAGGCAAGCTCGATCAGCCGTGCCTCGCGTCCGCTCCCGGCGCTGAACATCATCCCCTGCGGCAGGCCAGCCGCAGTGGTCGCGACCGGCAGCGCGATGGCCGGCTGACCGGTGACGTTCTGATAGGGCGTCAGGGACATCCAAGCCAGCAACCGCTCGAGCGTGACCGCGAAGTCCTGCTCCGGGTCGAGGTGGCCGATCACGGGCGTCTCGGTGGCCAACGTGGGCGAGAGATGCACGTCGTACGACGAGAAGAACCGCTCCGCGGACCGGTGCGCGGTGCGGAGCCGGGCGATCGCCACCGGCACCTTGTGCAGCCGTCGGACCGCGTGCCCGGCGAGACCGAGGGTGAACTGGTCAAGGTGCTGCGGGCGCCAGGTCGGGCCGTGCATCCGGCGACCGTTGCGGGTCAGGAACATCGCCAGCATGGACCAGTAGAGAAGGAAGTCCGCCTCGAAGGTGGGCGCAACCGGCAGTGGCGCCTCCTCGACGTGGTGTCCCAGGGACTCCAGGAGCGCGGCGGTCCGCAGGGTCAGGTCGGTCACCTCGGGTGACGCCTGTCGGCCGAGGGCGCCGGTCTGCACCGCGATCCGCAGCCGGGCGCGTCCCGGTCGGGTGAGGTCACCGAGCGGGGGCAGGTGCAGCGGCCGGTAGACACGCTCCGCCTCGCGCAGCAGCGCCGCGGTGTCGCGGACGCTGCGGGTGACCACGCCGTCCCGGACGATCTTGACCGGTTGGTCCCGCGCCGCCTTGTCGGTCGGAGTGCGGCCGCGGGTGGGCATGAGGCCGACCAGGCCGTTGACGGCCGCCGGGATCCGGATCGACCCGCCGCCGTCGTTGGCATGGGCGATCGGCACGACGCCCGCCGCCACCATCGCGGCGGAGCCGGCGCTCGAGGCGCCCGCGGTGCGCGTCGGGTCCCACGGGCAGCGCACCGGTCCCAGGCGCGGGTGCTCGCAGGACGGGAGGAAGCCGTACTCCGACAGCCTGCTCTTGCCCAGTGGGATCGCACCGGTGGCGAGATACATCCGGGCGAAGTCGCCGTCGGCGGGCTCCGGCCTCGCGTCCCAGGCGTCGGTGCCCTCCAGCGTCGGCATCCCCGCGACCGCGGAGTTGTCCTTGACCCAGGTCGGGACGCCCGCGAAGAAGCCCGGCCGCGGGTCGGTCGCCTCCCCACGAGCCCGGTCGTAGGAGCGGTGGGCGATGGCGTTGAGCTCCGGCTCCAGTCGCTCCGCACGGGCGATCGCGGCCTCGACCACCTCGAGGACCGACACCTCGCCCGCGTGCAGAGCCGTGACCAGTCCGACGGCGTCGCGCTCGCCCAGCGCGTCGTCGGTGAAGGCATGGATCCGGCGGGGCACTAGAACATGGCTCCTGGGTTGAGGATCCCTCGAGGATCCAGGGCGTTCTTGATCCTGCGGTTGAGCTCGAGGGCGTCGGTGCCGATCTGTGTGTGCAGCCACGGCTTCTTCAGCCGGCCGACGCCGTGCTCGCCGGTGATGGTCCCGCCCAGCTGGATCGCCAACGACATGACCTCGCCGTACGCCACCTGCGCCCGAGCCGCCATGTCGGCGTCACTCGGGTCGAACACGATCAGTGGATGGGTGTTGCCGTCGCCGGCGTGCGCGATGACGGCGATCGTGACGTCCTGCTTCGCGGAGATCGCCGCGATGCCCTCCACGAGGGTGCCGAGCTGAGGGAGTGGCACCCCGACGTCCTCGAGAAGGAGGGTGCCGGTGCGCTCGACGGCGGGGATCGCCTGGCGCCGGGCGACGACAAAGGCCTCGCCCTCGTCGGCGTCGGTGGTGGAGAAGAGCTCGCTGACCGAGTGCTGCTCGCACAGCGAGCTCATCAGCTCGAGCTCGGCGACTGCGAGCTCCGCGGGCTCGTCGGACTGGATGACCAACATCGCGGCAGCCTGCCTGTCCAGCCCCATCCTGGTCAGGTCCTCGACCGCGCGGATGGTGGGGCCGTCCATGAACTCGAGCATCGAGGGCCGCATGACTCGCGTGATGTCGAGGACCGTGGCGGTGGCGTCGTCCAGCGTCGCGAACGTGGCGACCAGGGTGGCCGGGGTCCGCTGCGCCGGGATCAGCCGGAGCACCACGCTCGTGATGATCCCCAGGGTCCCCTCGCTGCCCACGAACAGCTTGGTCAGCGACAGGCCGGCCTTGTCCTTGAGTCGCGGACCGCCCAGCACGACGGCCGTCCCGTCCGCCAGCACCACCGTCATGCCGAGCACGTAGTCGGTCGTGACGCCGTACTTCACGCAGCACAACCCACCGGCGTTGGTGGCGACGTTGCCGCCGATCGAACAGATCTCGTACGACGAGGGGTCGGGTGGGTACCAGAGGCCGTGCTCCGCCGCCGCCGCCTTGACCGCCGCGTTCATCGCGCCCGGCCCCGCGACCAGGGTGCGGGTGACCGGGTCGACCTCGATGCGGGTCATCCGCTCGGTCGACACCACGACACAGCCGTCGACGGCCGACGAGCCGCCCGACAACCCGGTGCCGGCCCCGCGCGGCACCACCGCCAGACCGTGCCCCGCGGCGAACCGGATCGCCGTCTGCACGTCCTCGGTCGAGGTGGCGCGCACCACGGCGAGTGGCACGCCCGCGTCCGGGTCGTGGGCCCGGTCGAAGCGGTAGCCGGCCATCCGGTCCGGGTCGCTGAGCACGACGTCCTCGCCGAGGTCGGCCACCAGGGACGTGAGGTCGGCCATGTGAGCAAGATAGGACCGTGGGTGTGACGACTGACCGGGTGACCGTCGGACGGCTGGACATGGCCGCGGTGCTGCACGACTTCGTGCGCGGCGAGGCGCTGCTCGGCTCGGGCCTCGACGAGGCGGTGTTCTGGGCCGGGTTCGAGGCGATCCTCGCCGACCTCGCGCCCCGCAACCGCGAGCTCCTGGCGCGGCGCGAGGAGCTGCAGACCAGGCTCGACGCGTTCCATTCGGCTTCACCCGGACCGGTCGAGCCGGTGGCCTACGAGGCGTTCCTGCGCGAGATCGGCTACCTCGTCGAGGAGCCCTCCACGGTCACCGTCGAGACGACCGGTGTCGACGACGAGGTGGCGGTCCAGGCTGGTCCACAGCTGGTCGTCCCGGCGCTCAACGCCCGCTTCGCCGCCAATGCGGCCAACGCCCGGTGGGGCTCGCTCTATGACGCGTTGTACGGCACCGACGCGATCGCCACGGCCGGCGAGCTCGCCCCGACGGCGTCGTACAACCCGGCCCGGGGTGCCGAGGTGATCGCCCGCGGCCGGGCCCTCCTCGACGCGCACTTCCCGCTTCACCAGGGCAGCCATGCGGACGCGACGCAGTATGCCGTCGACGACCTGGGGGTGCATGTCACCCTGCGCAAGGGGACGGCCCGCCTGGCCGACGCCGCCCAGTTCGTCGGGCACCGCGGCGAGGACCCAGGTGCCCCCGAGGCGCTGCTGCTCAAACACCACGGGCTCCACGTCGAGATCCAGGTCGACCGCGAGCACCCGATCGGCATGGACGACATCGCCGGCATCAAGGACCTGCTTCTCGAGTCCGCGGTCTCGACGATCATCGACCTCGAGGACTCCGTCGCAGCGGTCGACGCAGAGGACAAAGTGGCCGGCTACCGCACCTGGCTCGAGCTCATGCGGGGCACGCTCACCGCCGAGGTGCGCAAGGGCGGACGGACCTTCACACGTGGACTGGCGCCCGACCGGACCTACATCGGCGCGACGGGAGAGGTCACGCTGCCCGGTCGGTCGCTGTTGTTCGTGCGGCAGGTCGGGCTGCTGATGACGACCGACGCGATGCTGCTCGACGGCGACGAGGTCCCCGAGGGCATCGTCGACGCCGTGGTCACCGGGCTGTGCAGCCTCGTGGACCTGCAGGGCCGCGGCGAGCTGACCAACTCGCGGGCCGGGTCCATGTATGCGGTCAAGCCGAAGATGCACGGTCCGGACGAGGTCGCCTTCACCGACGACGTGTTCGCCCGAGTGGAGGCCCTGCTGGGTCTGGACCGCGGCACGGTCAAGCTCGGGATCATGGACGAGGAGCGCCGGACGTCGGCGAACCTCAAGGCCTGCATCGCCGCCGCGAGCGGTCGGCTCGGGTTCATCAACACCGGCTTCCTCGACCGGACGGGCGACGAGATGCACACCTCGATGCGGGCCGGCCCGATGATCCGCAAGGGCGAGATGAGGTCGGCGGTGTGGATCTCGGCCTACGAGGACCAGAACGTCGACATCGGCCTGGAGTGCGGGCTTGCCGGCCGGGCGCAGATCGGCAAGGGCATGTGGGCGATGCCGGACGAGATGGCCGCGATGCTCGAGGCCAAGATCGGCCACCCGCAGGCCGGGGCCTCGTGCGCGTGGGTGCCCTCGCCGACCGCCGCGACCCTGCACGCGCTGCACTACCACCAGGTCGACGTGGCGGCGCGGCAGCGGGAGCTGGCCGGGCAGCGACGCGGCACGTTGACGCAGCTGCTGACCGTCCCGGTCTCCTCCGACACGTCATGGAGCGACGAGGACAAGCGCGCCGAGCTCGACAACAACCTCCAGGGAGTGCTCGGCTACGTCGTTCGCTGGGTCGACGAGGGCATCGGTTGCTCCAAGGTCCCCGACATCACGGGCACCGCGCTGATGGAGGACCGGGCCACCTGCCGCATCTCCTCCCAACACGTCGCCAACTGGCTCGCGCACGGCGTCGTCACCGCCGACGAGGTCGAGGCGGCGCTGCGCCGGATGGCCGACGTGGTCGACGGCCAGAATGCGGAAGAGCCCGGCTACGTGCCGATGGGCCCGGCGTACGACGGCGAGGCGTACCTGGCTGCCCGTGAGCTGGTCTTCGAGGGACTGGCGCAGCCTTCGGGCTACACGGAACCCATCCTGCACCGGCGCCGCCGGGTCGTGAAGGGCGACTGAGTGCCGAGAGCTCGGCCGCCTCGTCGGGAAGGTTCATCGACGCCGGAAGCAGCCGACCAAGTGAGGATCGAACACGCCGATCGCCTCCATCAGGGCGAACATCGTGGTCGGGCCAACGAAGGCGAATCCCTTCTTCTTGAGGCCTTTGGACAGCGCCAGCGACTCGGCCGAGGTCGTCTGCATCTCCTCGGTGGTCGAGGGCGACGGCGGGACGTCGGGGGCGAAGGACAGGACGAACGCCTCGAGTCCCTCCCCGCCACGCAGGGCCACGGTGGCTCGCGCGTTGACGATGGCGGCCGAGATCTTGGCGCGGTTGCGGACGATGCCGGCGTCGGCCATCAGGCGCGCTTCGTCGTCCGGACCGAACGCCGCGATCACCTCGGCGTCGAAGCCGTGGAACGCGGAGCGGAAGTTGTCGCGCTTGTTGAGGATCGTCGACCACGACAGACCGGACTGGAACGCCTCGAGGGTCAGCCGCTCGAGGTAGGCCGACTCACCGTGGACGCGGTGGCCCCACTCGTGGTCGTGATAGTCGCGCATCACCGAGTGCGCCGAGCCTGCCCAGGGACAGCGCACGATCCCGTCGTCGCCGCCGACCGGCCCCATCAGGAGCGGAATTCAGGGTTCTCGAAGTCGAACCAGGCGCCGGCGTTCCACTCTGTGCGCTGGTTGCCGTGGCCGGGCACGCCCCCGGCGTCCTCGAGCATCCGCGCGAGGTGCAGGAGGTTCCAGGTCATGATCGCCGCGCTGGCATCCACGAGCCCTTGGGTGTGGCGGGTCTCCGGACTTCGCTTGAGCGTGCAGTTGATGAAGGTGGCCCTGAGACCGGAGAGGTCGAGGTCGATGTCTGAGCCGGTCACGCTCGCCACGCTAGCGCCGCCCACCGACAGGACGACCGCGGCGGATCCTTCGGATCAGTGACGTTGTCTGAGCCTGACGTTCGGCAGCGGTGGCGCCGGGATGGCCGACATCTGGTTGCCGACCGGGATCCCGAAGCGACCGTCGTCGTAGCCGCTGGCCAGCTGCACCTGCCAGGCGTCCCGGGAGGCCACGACGTCCTCGTGGCTGCGGCCGACGAAGTTCCACCACATGACGATCGGCTCGTCGAACGGCGGGCCTCCGAGCAGCAGCGCGCGGGCGCCACGGGGTCCGGCCCGCAGCTCGACCACCGTCGGGCCCGGCGGCACGTAGGCCAGCTCGTCCTTCTCCACCCCGACGCCGTCGAGGTCCACGCGGCCGGTGTCCACCAGCAGGCCGTGCTCGTGGGACGAGTCGACGTCGAGGGACACCGACGCTTCGGGCTCGAGGATCAGCTCGGCGCCGAGCAACGGGGTGAACGTCGCGACCGGCGAGGTCTCACCGACCAGCGAGCCGAGGAAGACGCGCGCCGTCCAGCCAGCGCCACCGATGCTCGGGGGCGCGTAGTGCTCGAACCCGGGGACACCGTCCCGGGCCGACTCCGGCAGGGCCACCCAGAGCTGGGCGCCGTGCAGCGTCGTCGTCCCTGGCGTGGAGACCTCCGAGTGGCTGATGCCGTGCCCAGCGGTCATCAGGTTGAGCTCGCCGGGTCGCACCATCGCGTGGTGGCCGGCGCTGTCTCGGTGCTCGATCTCGCCGGTGAACAGCCAGCTCACGGTCTGGAGACCGGTGTGCGGGTGCGGGGCCACACTCATGCCGCCGGTCTCACCGACGTCGTCGGGGCCGTAGTGGTCCAGGAAGCACCAGGCACCGATCAGCGAGCGCTCGCGAGTGGGCAGGGTGCGGCGTACGGTCATCGCCCGCTGGCCGCCGAGCGGCACCTCACGGGGGGTGATGAGGTCCACGGTCATGACTGGTGAATCGGGTCCGTGGCGCGCTTGTGCCCGGTCTCGTGATCGGTCTCGGCCCGGCGGATCACGCCGTTGTGCCGACCACCCGGCCGCTCGAGGCGGACGATCACGGACTTCGAGGTCGGGGTGTTGCTGCCCTCCGCCTTCGAGTCCAGCGGGATGAGGGGGTTGGTCTCCGGGTAGTACGCCGCCGCGCAACCGCGCGGCTGGTCGTAGGACACGATCCGGAACTCGACCGCGGCACGCTCGGACCCGTCGTGCCACTCGCTGACCAGGTCGACGACGTCACCATCGGACCAGCCGAGGTGCGCGATGTCCTCGGGGTGGACGAAGACCACGCGCCGGCCGCCCTTGACCCCGCGGTAGCGGTCGTCGAGGCCATAGATCGTGGTGTTGAACTGGTCGTGGGAGCGCAGCGTCTGCAGCAGCAGCCGCCCCTCCGGCACATCGAGGACGTCGATCGGGCTGACCGAGAAGACCGCCTTGCCGGCGTCGGTCGGGAAGTCGCGCGAGTCGCGCGGCGGATGCGGCAGCACGAACCCGCCCGGCTGGTCGACTTTGTCGTCGTACGCCGCGCAGCCCGGCACGACGTTGGCGATCGAGCGCCGGATCCGCCCGTAGTCGGCGCGGTACTCGGCCCACGGGAGGCCGTGAGCGTCGCCCAGGGTGGCCTCGGCCAGCGAGCAGACGATGTCGACCTCGGAGCGCAGGTGGGTCGAGGCCGGCTTGAGCGGCCCCTTGGACGAGTGCACCGCGGACATGGAGTCCTCCACCGTGACCCGCTGTTCCCGCCCCCCGGTGAGGTCCCGCTCGCTGCGGCCCAGGGCCGGGAGGATCAGCGCCTCGCGGCCGGTGACGACATGGGACCGGTTGAGCTTGGTCGAGACGTGCACGGTGAGGTCGGCCCGGCGCATCGCGTCCTCGGTGACCTCGGTGTCGGAGACCGCCGAGACGAAGTTGCCCCCCATCCCGAAGAACACTCGGGCTCGGCCGTCGGCGAGCGCCTTGACCGCTTCGACGGTGTCGAAGCCGTGCTCGCGGGGCGGGTCGAAGCCGAACTCGCGCTGGAGTGCGTCGAGGAACGCCGGCTTGGGACGCTCCCAGATGCCCATCGTCCGGTCGCCCTGGACGTTGGAGTGGCCGCGCACCGGGCAGAGTCCGGCGCCCGGCTTGCCGATGTTGCCCTGGAGCAGCGCGACGTTGACGATCTCCTTGATCGTCGCGACCGAGTTGCGGTGCTGGGTGATCCCCATGGCCCAGCACAGGACGGTCGCCCGGGAGTCGCGCAGCATCAGGGCGGTCTCCTCGATGTCCTGCCGGGCCAGGCCGGAGGCCCGCTCGACGACCTCCCAGTCGACCTCGGCGATGTGCTCCGCTCCACGCCTCGAAGCCCACCGTGTGGTGGGCGACGAAGTCGTGGTCGACGGCGTCCCACTGACAGGAGCAGCGAGCCGAGCGCCTGGAACAGCGCCAGGTCGCCGTTGATCCGGATCGGGAGGTGCAGGTCGGCCAGCGGAGTACCTCCGCCGACCCACCCGCGCGGCGTCTGCGGGTTCTTGAACCGCACCAGCCCCGCCTCGCGCAGCGGGTTGACCGACACGATCTTGGCGCCGTTCTTCTTCGCGAGCTCGAGCGCGCTCAGCATCCGCGGGTGGTTGGTGCCGGGGTTCTGGCCGAGCGATCACGATCAGCTCGGCGTGGTGCACGTCGTCCAGGGTGACCGATCCCTTGCCGATGCCGATCGTCTCGGCGAGCGCGACCGAGGTCGACTCGTGGCACATGTTGGAGCAGTCGGGCAGGTTGTTGGTGCCGAAGGCACGGGCGAACAGCTGGTAGGCGAACGCCGCCTCGTTGGACGTCTTGCCCGAGGTGTAGAACACCGCCTCGTCCGGCGAGGCGAGGCGGCGCAGGTGACCGCCCACCATGGCGAACGCGTCGTCCCACGAGATCGGCTCGTAGTGGGTGCCCCCGGCGCGCAGCACCATCGGCTCGGTGAGCCGGCCCTGCTGGCCGAGCCAGTAGTCGGTCTTGTCGGCGAGGTCCGCCATCGGGTGGGCTGCGAAGAAGGCCCGGTCGAGGTGCCGCAGGGTCGCCTCCTCGGTGACCGCCTTGGCGCCGTTCTCGCAGAACTCCGCGGTGTGCCGGTGCTCGGGGTCGGGATCGGGCCAGGCGCAGCCCTGGCAGTCGAAGCCGTCGACCTGGTTGAGGCGTAGCAGCGTGCGCGCGGTGCGGCGCACGCCCATCTGCTCGACGGCCCGCTTCATGGCGACGGCGACGGCCGTGGCGCCGGCTGCCGCGTGCGCGACGCCCGTGACCTCGAGGTCGTTCTCGTCGACGTCCTTGACCGGTGGCTTGCGGCTCACCTGACCATCCTGCCTCTCGCCGTCACATCGCTGTCACACACCGGTGGTCGAATGGCCCGGTCGGGTGCTGTCCAGCGCGCTCTCGAAGGACTAGGTTCGGGCCGATCCGGCATCCGTCCCCGACGCCTGCCAGCACCCACGAAGGAGCAACCTTGAGCACCAACGAGCCCCCCACACCGGGCGAGCCGACTCCCCCGCCGGCCGGTGACGCGGCACCGCCGCCGCCTCCTCCGCCGCCTCCGCCGCCCGCAGCGCCCACGCCGTACCCCGCGACGCCCGGCGCCTCCGCCGCTCCGGCGGGTCTCCCGCGCCCTGGTGAGCTGCTGGACCGCTTCCTGGCCCGCTTCATCGACGGCATCATCCTCGGCGTCGCCTACGGCATCATCGCGGGCATCGTCGGCGGGGTGCTCATCACCGGCTACCGGTCGGGCGGCGAGCTGTTCCTCTACTACCTGATCATCTCGGTGATCTCCTCGGTGCTCTACCTGGGCTACTACGCCTACATGGAGTCCTCGCGGGGCCAGACCATCGGCAAGATCGTGATGAAGCTGAAGGTGTTCGGCCCCGACGGGGTCAGCAACCCGACGATGGAGCAGGCTGTGAAGCGCAACATCTACATGGCCTTCGGCCTCGCGGGCATCGTCCCCGTGGTCGGCTCGCTGCTCGGTGGCCTCGCCTCGCTGGGCGCGGTCATCATGATCGCCGTCAACATCAACGGCGACACCGTGAAGCGACAGCACTGGTTCGACAAGTTCGCCGGCGGCACGCAGGTGATGAAGATCGGCTGAGGCCGACCCGACGCTCGACATCTCGACCCGCCCGTGGATCACGGGCGGGTCGAGGTCATCATGGACCCGACGAAGGAGCTGGATGACCTGGCACGTCGGTGATGCCCTGGGCTACGGGTGGGCCCGCTTCAAGGGTGGTGGCTTCAGGCCGTACGTCGTCGGCGCGGTCCTCCTCGCCCTCGGGATCATGCTCGCGTCCGTGATAGGTGTCCTGCTGCGGTCGAGGTTCGTCGGCTCCTCGACCTCGCTGGGGACGAACCTGCTCGTCGGCGCGCTGGTCCTGGGCCTGATGGTCACGGTCACCCAGGTGCTGGCGGCGGGCTACCTGCGCCAGGCACTGGTGGTAGTCGACGGCGGAGTGTTCCGGGCCCGTGAGGTGCTGAGCACCGATGGCTTGGGGCCAGTCGTGCTCACGAGCCTGGTGATCGGCGCCGGCACCTTCGTGGGGTCGCTGCTCTGCTATCTCCCCGGGCTGGCCGTGGCGTTCCTCGGCCAGTGGAGTCTGTACTTCGTCGTCGACAAGGGCCTGGGGCCCTGGGACGCCATCCGCGCCAGCGTCGACCTCGTGCGGTCGCACCTGACCGAGTCGCTGGTGTGGTTCGTCGTCGCAGGCCTCGTGGTCGCAGCCGGCGCGGCGTTGCTCGGAGTCGGCCTGCTCCTCGCCCTGCCGGTGATGCTGGTGGGCGGCGCCTACACGTTCCGCGTGATCACCGGGGACGCGCCGGTCAGCTGACCTCGAGCTGCACGATGACCGTTCCGGACTCATGGTCCTCGACATCCACGATCCCCGGGGCATCGATGGTCACCTCGTAGTCGTTCGTTCCGGTCTCGAACTCGACGTACTGCTCGGGCTTGCTGTGGATGTGCAGCTCGCCGGCGCGGTCACTGGTGATCTCGAGGAAGAAGGTCTCACCGCGACCGACCTCGATCCGCTTGCCGGACGGTGAGATCTTGTCGCCCTTGATCGTGATCGCGATGACCGTCAAGGGCTCCTCGCTGGCCTGGACGGTGGGCTCGGTGGCCGACGGGGTCGGCAGTGGGGTCTCGCTCGTCGACGACGAGGGGGTCGGGTCGTCGGCGACGCCCTCGTCGTCTTCCGAGCCGCAAGCCGACAACGAGATCGCAAGGGCGGTGGCAGCAACGGCCGCGGTCCAGGTTTGCATGGCCACAACGGTACGCATCGCTGGCGCGGAACCGTGCCCGAGCTCTCGCAGGTCTCGGTCCGGGAGCCGGCTAGAAGGAGTCTCGGCTCCAGCTCCATGCGTACGCCGGGTCCTCGACGGCCAGCCCGCCCTCGCCGAGGTCGAGCGGGCGCGAAGGTGTCGACCATGACCGCCGACTCCTCGAAGTACTCGACGCCGAGCGAGGCCTCGATCGCCGAGGGCTGCGGGCCGTGGGCGTGGCCGCCCGGGTGCAGCGAGATCGAGCCGAGCCCGATGCCGGATCCCTTGCGCGCCTCGTAGTCGCCGCCGACGTAGAACATGACCTCGTCGCTGTCGACGTTGGAGTGGTAGTACGGCACCGGGATCGCGAGCTGGTGGTAGTCGACCTTGCGCGGCAGGAAGTTGCAGACCACGAAGTTGTGGCCCTCGAAGACCTGGTGCACCGGCGGCGGCTGGTGGATCTTGCCGGTGATCGGCATGTAGTCGTCGATGTTGAACGTGTAGGGGTAGAGGCAGCCGTCCCAGCCGACCACGTCGAACGGGTGCGTCGCGTAGGTCATCCGGGTGCCGACGACCCCGGCGCTGGTGCGGTGCTTGACCAGCACCTCGACGTCGACGCCCTCGGCGAGCAACGGCTCGGTCGGTCCGTGCAGGTCGCGCTCGCAGTACGGCGCGTGCTCGAGCAGCTGGCCGTAGCGGGACAGGTAGCGCTTCGGCGGAGCGATGTGGCTGTTGGCCTCGATCGGGATAGAGCCGGCTCGGCTCGGCGGGCGACCCAGCGGTGCGTGGTCGCGCGCGGGATCAGGACGTAGTCGCCGGCCCGGTAGGTCACCACGCCGAAGACCGTCTCGACGGTGCCGCGTGCCCGGCTCGACGTAGACGCACTCGTCGCCGATCGCGTTGCGGTAGTACGCCGAGGGCTCGGTGCCCGTCACGACGTACCCGATCCGGACGTCGTTGTTGCCGAGCACCAGGCGCCGGCCGGTGACCGCGTCGGTGCCGGTGGTCAGGTCGTGCAGCTTGAGGTGGCGCGGCGGAGCGGGTGGTTGGGCGTCCGGGTCTGGTCCGGGCAGCTCCCAGACCTCGCTCGCGACGATCGCCGACGGGCACGCCGCGGTGGTAGAGCAGCGAGGAGTCGGAGGAGAACCCCTCCTCGCCCATCAGCTCCTCGTAGAAGAGCTTGCCGTCGGGGTCGCGGTGCTGGGTGTGCCGCTTCGGGGGGATGTCGCCGACGGACCGGTAGTACGCCATGCATCGTTACGTTAGACCCGTGCCACTCGACGATGCGTGGGCCCGTCTGGTCGACGACGCTGCGATCTTCCCGCCCGGCAACGTGCCATTTCACCAGGCACTGGATGCCTACGATGCCCGCTCGGACGACGACGGCGCCCGACTGGTCGGGAGCTTCGTGCTCCGTGACACCGACCTGCCGCAGCTGCACGACCCGGTGGCACCGGTGTCGATCGTCTGCACGGGCGGCGCCGGTCAGCTGGCAGGCCCGTCCAACTGGGTCCGGCGCAAGGACGTGGCCATTCTTGGGATGGAGATCGCCGTGCGCGACCTCGACGACCTCGCCGGCAACGTGCGCCGGATCGTCACTGCGACCGACGACCTCGAGACCGAGTGGCCGATCTTCGTCGAGCTGCCCGCGACGGCCCCCGACCACGGCTGGTTGGCCGCAGCCGACATCGCCGCGGAGGCCGGGCTCCGGCTGAAGTTCCGCACCGGCGGTCTCGAGGCCTCGGCGTTCCCTCCCTCCGAGGTCCTCGCCGGCTGGATCGACGCGGCACTGGACCGCGAGACCCAGTTCAAGTGCACCGCCGGGCTGCACCGCGCTCTCCGGCACACGGGCGCGGACGGCTTCGAGCGCCACGGCTTCCTCAACGTCCTGCTCGCCACCCGGCGCGCGTTCGACGGCGCTACCCCGGCGGAGGTCGTGTCCGTCCTCGAGGACCGCAACCTGACGGTGACCGCCGACGAGGCGATCGCCGGGCGCCGGTGGTTCCTCTCCTTCGGCTCGTGCTCGGTCAGCGAGCCGTGGACCGACCTGCGCGAGCTGGGGTTGGTGTCGTGAGCGGGTTCGGGCTCGACCACCTGCCCTACGGCGTGTTCTCGGTCGACGGTGGTGCGCGCCGGGTCGGGGTGCGGCACGAGGGCGACGTGCTCGATGTGTTCGCCGCGACCGACCGCCCCGAGTTCGACCAACCTTCCCTCAACCCGTTCCTGGCCCTCGGGCCTGAGGTCTGGCGCCTGACCCGCGGCGAGGTCCGGTCGGTCGCCGAGTCCGGGGACCACCGGGTGCCGCTCGCGGACGCCGTGCTGCACCTGCCGATCGAGGTCGCGGACTACGTCGACTTCTATGCCTCGCTCGACCACGCGACCAACGTCGGGAGGATGTTCCGGCCCGACGGCGAGCGCGCTGACGCCGAACTGGCGGCACCTCCCGATCGGCTACCACGGGCGAGCCGGGACGGTCGTCGTGTCGGGCACCCCGGTCGTGCGGCCGAGCGGCCAGTACCGGACCGACGGCGGCCCGGTCTTCGGACCCAGCCAGCGGCTCGACATCGAGGCCGAGCTCGGCTTCGTGGTCGGTGCGCCATCGTCGCAGGGCCACCCGGTGCCGTTCGGCGCGCTCGCCGACCACGTCTTCGGGGTCACCGGGCTCAACGACTGGTCGGCCCGCGACATCCAGGCCTGGGAGTACGTGCCGCTCGGGCCCTTCCTCGGCAAGTCGTTCGCCACCTCGGTCTCGCCCTGGGTGACACCGCTCGCCGCGCTCGACGCGGCCTGGGTCGACCTGCCGGGTCAGGACCCGGAGCCGCTCCCCTACCTCGGCCCGGGCGCGACCCGAGGTCTCGACATCGACGTGGAGGTCGAGCTGAACGGCGAGATCGTCAGCCGCCCGCCGTACCGGACCATGTACTGGTCCCCCGCCCAGATGCTCGCGCACCTGACGGCGAACGGGGCCTCGCTTCGCACCGGCGACCTGTTCGCCTCCGGCACGATCAGCGGTCCCGAGCGTGACCAGCGCGGCTCGTTCCTCGAGCTGTCCTGGGGCGGCGCCGAGCCGTTCGGCGTCGACGGGCACACCTTCCTCCACGACGGCGACGAGGTGGTGCTGCGCTACTCGGCGCCCGGCCCGGCCGGCGGACGGATCACGCTGGGCGAGGTGGCAGGTCGCATCGACCCTGCGCGCTGACGCAGTCGCTCAGATCTAGAACCCGTTCTAGTCGCTCCCTACACTCGCCCGCATGGGCCTCTTCACGCCGCTGGCCATCCGGATCGGGGCACTCGAGTTCATGCCGAGGCTGCTGCCCCAGGTGGTGTGGGTCGACACCCGCCTGCACAGATACTCCCGCGGTCGCCTCTCCCTGCTCGACATCGCCGGCCTGCCCAACCTGACGCTCACGGTGCCCGGGAGGAAGAGCGGCGTCGAGCGGGCCACGCCACTGCTCTGCGTGCCGGACGGCGACACGCTCCTGATCGCCGGCTCCTACTTCGGGGGCCCGAGGATGCCGCTGTGGGTGGGCAACCTGCTCGCCGCGAACGGCGAGGCGAGGGTCGAGCTCGGCAGACAGAAGTTCACGGTGTCCGCTCGCGAGCTGGCCGACCCCGAACGTGCCGCGGCGTGGGCGCACATGCTGAGGGCCTGGCCCAACTACGCCAAGTACGAGCAGCGCACCGACCGCCTCATCCCGGTGTTCCGTCTGACCCGCGTCTGACCGGCGCCTGACCGGGCTAGCCTCTGGCCGTGCAGTACGGCCAGTTCCCCGCGCCCCGGTTCACGATCGCGCACCTGAGCGACGTCCACATCCTCAAAGAGGGCCGTCTCCAGTACGACAGGATCGTCCCCGAGGACGGACTCCGCGCCCTCCTCGAGCGGGTCGCCAGGGTGAGACCGGCCCCGGACGCCCTGGTGTTCACCGGGGACCTCGCGGACAAGTCCGAGCCCGAGGCGTACGCGCGGCTGCGCGAGCTGGTCGAGCCGGTCGCGGAGGAGCTCGGCGCCCAGGTGGTGTGGGTCATGGGCAACCACGACGAACGTGCGGCGTACGCGCGGGGGCTCTTCGACCGCGACCTCAGCGAGCACGCGGAGGTCGACGTGCCGGCGCAGGACGCGGTGTACGACGTCGGCGGGCTCCGCATCATCAGCCTCGACACCAGTGTGCCGCGCTATCACCACGGCGAGCTTTCCGACGCGCAGCTGACCTGGCTCGCCGACGTCCTGGCGTCACCGGCCGAGCACGGAACCGTGCTCGCGGTCCACCACCCGCCGATCCCGGTGCCGATGGTCCCGCAGGCCGCGGTGATCGAGCTGCACGGCATGGACCGCCTCGCCTCGGTCCTCGAGGGCACCGACGTCCGCCTGGTGATGGGCGGGCACTACCACTACTCGACGTACTCGACCTTCGCCGGCGTTCCCGTCTCCGTGGCCTCCGCGAGCTGCTACACGACCGATGTCGCGCCGCGGGACATGCTGATCTCGGGGGTCGACGGGCACCAGGCGTTCACGATGGTGCACGTCTATGACGACCGGGTGGTCAACACCGTCGTGCCGATCGCCGAAGCCCCGCACGTCAGCGGGTTCGGCCTCGACATGCTGCCGCTCATCGACGCCCTGACCCCGCAGGAGCGGCTGGACCAGATCAGTCGCAAGGACTCCGAGTTCAACCTCGGCAATGAGGGACCGATGCACGAGGAGACCACTGAGTAGGCGAACGCCCCGGTCCCGACGAGAGACCGGGGCGCCACCGAGGGGGTCAGGGGGCGACGTAGTCCGAACTGTCGCCGGTGACCACGATGTAGAAGCGCTTGCGGTTGGTCGAGTCGGTGAAGCCACCGTCACTGAGCCGAGGGCTGACCACGAAGTGGTTCGCGTCGTTGGTGCCGGTCGGCGCGCAGGCGACCACCCCGACGATGGCGCAGCGGGTCGTGGTGATCTCGCCGGAGAACTCCGGGTTCGTGTCCGATCCGGGGACGGTGCCGTTGTTGACGGCGTTGGCCGGGCTGCTCTGGTCGACCTGGTTCTGCAGGGCGATCGTCGCGACGATGCCGTTGTCGTCCAACGGCTCGTTGGCGTCGATGTAGACGTTGCGGATCGCGCCGCCGGGCACGGCCGCACCGGTGTTGTTGACCGCGTCGTAGGCAACCTTGATCTCGAATCCGCCGGACTGCGCCTCGATCTGGCCGGCCGCGTTGACCAGGAGCCACCGAGTCGCGACCGGGATCTTCGGGAGGGTGCCCGGCTTGAGGTCCTTGACCTTCAGGCTGCCGTCCTGGACGTCCTTGCCGGTGAGGGACTTCTGCTTGATGTCCCTGCCGGTCAGCGTGTTGTTCTGGACGTCGCCGCTGTCGATCGTGACCGCCGCGTAGCTCGTACCGCCGAGCGCGACAACGAGCGC
Source organism: uncultured Actinomycetota bacterium (assembly GCA_963802315.1). Lineage (GTDB taxonomy): Bacteria > Actinomycetota > Actinomycetes > Propionibacteriales > Nocardioidaceae > Nocardioides. The sequence goes on along the minus strand of CAWDIF010000001.1, from coordinate 1,610,632 downwards.
TGCGATCGAGACCCACATCGATGGGCTGGGCTTCTTCATGGTGAGCCTTTCGCTCCGCGCCGCGGTCCCCGTTGGCCCGCGGGCAAGTCGCTTTCCGCCTGTGGTTCGTCACCGACCGTTGGCCGGATGGGTCCCAACTCACACCCTGAGACCAGGAGCGTGGTCCGCTCAATCTTGATTCATTCCAGAGAAGCGGCAAGACTGCGTAGGTGCCCGCCACCTCGGACCTCGAGCAGCTGCTCCAGAGCGCTGACCTCCGGGTGACCCGACCGCGGATCGCGGTGCTGGGCGCCGTCCACGCCCATCCGCACGCCGACACCGACCGGCTCATCGGCGTCGTGCGCCGTGATCTCGGCGACGTGTCGCACCAGGCCGTCTACGACGTGCTGCGCGCGCTGACCAAGGCCCGTCTGGTGCGCCGGATCCAGCCGGCCGGTTCGGTCGCCCGCTACGAGTCCCGCGTGGGAGACAACCACCACCACATCGTGTGCCGCTCGTGCGGCGCGATCGCCGACGTCGACTGTGCGGTCGGCGACACCCCATGTCTGACCGCAGCGGAGGACCACGGCTTCACGATCGACGAGGCCGAGGTCGTCTACTGGGGAGCTTGTACCGACTGTCAGAACACCGACGAATTGAGTGGAGAGGAATCACGTGTCTGAGTCCGAGAACCCAGTCATCGACGCGCCGGAGCCCAAGGCGGGGCGGCCGCGGACCAACAAGGACTGGTGGCCCAACCAGCTGGACCTCAGCGTCTTGCACCCGCACTCCCCCCGCGGCAACCCGCTCGGCGGGGACTTCGACTACGCCGCCGAGTTCGCCAAGCTCGACGTCGACGCGCTGAAGGCCGACCTCGTCGAGGTGCTCAACACCTCCCAGGACTGGTGGCCCGCGGACTTCGGGCACTACGGCGGCCTGATGATCCGGCTCAGCTGGCACGCGGCCGGCACCTACCGGATCGAGGACGGCCGCGGTGGCGCCGGTGACGGCGGTCAGCGGTTCGCCCCGCTCAACAGCTGGCCCGACAACGCCAACCTCGACAAGGCCCGCCGGCTGCTGTGGCCGGTCAAGCAGAAGTACGGCCAGAAGGTGTCCTGGGCCGACCTGCTCGTCCTGGCCGGCAACGTCGCGCTGGAGGACATGGGCTTCGAGACCTTCGGCTTCGGCTTCGGTCGCGAGGACGTCTGGGAGCCCGAGGAGGTCTTCTGGGGACCGGAGGACGAGTGGCTCGGCGACGAGCGCTACAGCGGCGACCGTGAGCTCAGCGAGGGTGTCGGCGCCGTGCAGATGGGTCTGATCTATGTGAACCCCGAGGGCCCCAACGGCGAGCCCGACCCGCTCAAGGCGGCCCGCGACATCCGCGAGACGTTCGCCCGGATGGCCATGAACGACGAGGAGACCGTCGCGCTGATCGCCGGCGGTCACTCGTTCGGCAAGACCCACGGTGCCGGCGACGCCGACCTGGTCGGTCGCGAGCCTGAGGGCTGCCCGGTCCAGGGCATGGGTCTCGGCTGGATCAGCAGCCACGGCTCCGGCAAGGCCGAGGACGCGATCACCTCCGGCCTCGAGGTCACCTGGTCCTCGACGCCGACCCAGTGGAGCAACAGCTTCTTCGACAACCTCTTCGGCCACGAGTGGGAGCTCGAGGAGAGCCCCGCCGGAGCGAAGCAGTGGGTCGCGAAGGACGCCGAGGGCACCATCCCCGACGCGTTCGACGCCACCAAGAAGCACAAGCCGCGGATGCTCACCACCGACCTCGCGCTGCGGTTCGACCCGGCGTACGAGGAGATCTCGCGTCGGTTCCACGCCGACCTCGACACGTTCCGGCTCGCGTTCGCGAAGGCTTGGTACAAGCTGCTGCACCGCGACATGGGTCCGGTCGACCGCTACCTCGGTCCGTGGGTGCCCGAGGCCCAGCTGTGGCAGGACCCGGTCCCGGCCGCATCGGGCACGCTCGTCTCCGACGCGGACGTCTCCGCCCTCAAGGCGAAGGTCGCTCGAGTCGGGTCTCACCGTGCAGCAGCTGGTCGGCACCGCGTGGGCCTCGGCCGCGACGTACCGTGACACCGACAAGCGCGGTGGTGCCAACGGCGCCCGCATCCGTCTGGAGCCGCAGCGCGGCTGGGCGGTCAACGAGGGCGTCGGTGTGGTGCTCGACCAGCTCGCGTCGATCCAGCAGGAGTTCAACGGCGCCGGTGGTGCCCAGGTCTCGCTGGCCGACCTGATCGTGATCGCCGGCAACGCCGGTGTCGAGGCCGCGGCGAGGGCCGCCGGTCACGACGTCACGGTGCCGTTCACTGCGGGTCGCACGGACGCCACGCAGGAGGAGACGGACGTCGACTCCTTCGCCGTCCTCGAGCCGCGCGCCGACGGGTTCCGCAACTACATCCGGGCGGGAGAGAAGCTCGCCCCGGAGACGCTGCTGCTGGACCGCGCCTACCTGCTCAACCTGTCCGCGCCGCAGCTGACCGTCCTGGTGGGCGGGCTGCGCACCATCGGCATCTCCTCGGGGTCGCTCGGCATCTTCGGCGAGACCGGCTCCCTGCATGCCGGCTTCTTCACCGATCTGCTGGCCCCCGGCACCGAGTGGACGACGGGCTCCGCCGAGCACGTCTACGAGGGCCGCGAGACCGGCTCGGACACCGTGAAGTGGACCGCCACCGCCAACGACCTGGTCTTCGGCTCGAACTCGCAGCTCCGGGCGATCGCCGAGGTCTATGCCTCGGCCGACGCCGCGGACAAGTTCGTCGCCGACTTCGTGGCCGCCTGGGTCACGGTCATGGACAACGACCGCTTCGACGTCTGAGAACCGCGGTACGACGAAGGGCCCGACCGCACGCGGTCGGGCCCTTCGCACATGAGTGGCAGGTGCAGGATTCGAACCTGCGTAGGCATAAGCCGACGGATTTACAGTCCGTTCCCATTGGCCGCTCGGGCAACCTGCCGGGGTGTCGACACCTCGGCTTGGCGGGGCGACAACGAGGCGAAACAATAGCGCAGCGGCGCCTCCCGCTCAGAATCATCACAGCATCACCCACGCACCAGCAAGGAGCCCACACATGGCCGACTCGTCGTTCGACATCGTGAGCAAGTTCGACCGCCAGGAGGTCGACAACGCGCTCGGGCAGGCGGCCCGCGAGATCTCGACCCGGTTCGACTTCAAGGGCACCGGAGCCACGATCGAGTGGAAGGGGGAGAACGTCATCGAGATCAGCGCCTCCGCCGACGACCGAGCCAGCGCGGTGCTCGACGTGTTCCAGCAGAAGCTCATCAAGCGCGACGTGAGCCTCAAGGTCCTCGACGCGTCCGACCCGCGCCAGTCCGGCACCGAGTCCAAGATCGGCATCACGCTCAAGGAGGGCATCTCCTCGGAGGACGCGAAGAAGATCGGGAAGCTGATCCGCGACGAGGGCCCCAAGGGTGTCAAGGCCCAGATCCAGGGCGACGAGCTACGGGTCTCCTCCAAGAAGCGCGACGACCTCCAGGCCGTGCAGGCGCTGGTCAAGGGCCAGGACTACGACTTCGCGGTGCAGTTCACCAACTACCGCTGAGCTCAGGACGGGTCCTCCGCATCCAGCGGGCAGGCGATGGATCGGACCGAGACGAGAGGCGTGCCGAGGTCGCGTAGCCGGGCCAGCAGTCCGTGCAGGGCTGCCTGGTCGACGACCGGGCCGCGAAGGACAGTGACGCCGGTATGGCTCACATCGATCGACATCCCGGCGAACCAGTCGGACCAGCGCTCGTCGAGGTGACCTCGGATGCTGATCTCGTACCAGCCCGGCTGGTCGGAGGCATTGCTATTCACGGAGCAAAGCTAGGAGCGTGCCCGGTGACCGGTCGTCACATCATGTGGTGAACCGCGTGGTGATCTTGGCGGCCTCCGCCATGGCCGATCAGCGACGAACGGTGCGGGTGAGGAGACCGAGCTGGTGCGCCCTGGTGACGGCGGACCGGCGGTTGTTGACGCCGAGCTTGGTATAGACGTGCTTGGTATGGGTCCGCACGGTGTTCAGCGAGACCACCAGTTCCCGCGCGATGCCCGGCCCGTCGAGGTCGGAGCCAAGCAGCCGGAGGACGTCGAGCTCCCGGTCGCTGAGCGGGTCGAGCAGCGTCTCCTCGGTCGCGTGACCTGCCGGGGTCGCAGCGGCCCCCGCTTCGCGGGCCTCGGGCGCGGTCGCGCGCACCAGCTCGCGGACGAAACCCGAGCCCGGACGGCGTACGGCGAGCTCGCCGAGCGCCGCTGCCAGCGCTGGTCCGGCATCGACGAAGAAGCGGACCCAGCCGTCCTGCTCGGCCAGGTCGACGGCGTGCTCGAGAGCCTTGAGCGCGGCGGCAGGGTCGCCGGTCGCGCCGAGGGCCAGTGAACGCAGCACCTCGATCTCGAGGACCGAGCCGACCCGACCACCCGACTCGGCGGCCGCCAGTAGCCGGTCCAGGAGGTCGACGACCTTGGTCAGTGCCGCCGCGTCGCCGCTCAGCCGGTGCTCGGCCAGGAGCAAGCGAGCCAGCGTCAGGTGCTCGTACTCGCGCAGATATGTGACTTCGTCACCCGCGTCGAGTCGGCACTCGCGGGCCCAGGCACGGGCGGCGGCAAGGTCTCCGGACGCGGTCTGCACCCGTGCTCGGGTGGCGTGGATCGGGTGGACCGGGGGTGAGTAGTCACCGACATAGACGCGTTCGGCCTGGTCGAGCAGCTCGACCGCGCCAGCCAGGTCGCCTCCACCCGCCCGGAGCCGGGCGAGGGCCACCCGCCACCGGTAGGGGTGCTGCGCGAGTCCGGCCGCCTCACCGAGCTCGTCGGCTCGACGCAGGAGCGCTGCGGCGCCGGCCAGATCGTTGCGGTGCCAGGCCACCCGACTCTGGGCGACGAGCATGTCAGCCGTGCCGCGCATGACTTCTGGGCCGTCTGGGCCGTGCCGGTCGGCCAGCTCCAGGGCGTGCGCCAGGGTGCGCTCGGCATCGCCGAGCCGACCCAAGGTCTGCTGCATGTCCGCGAGCGTGAGCGAGCAGCCGAGCACATCGGCGATGTGTCCGGCCCGGGTGAGTCCGTCGACGGCCGCGGTGTAGCCAGCGTGCGCAGCGCCGAGGTCGCCGGTCGCCCAGGACGCCAGCCCCGACAGCGCCGCGGCAGCAGCGCGGTTGAGGTGGTCGCCGTCCCGCGTCCGCGCCAGCGCCTCGGCGGCGTAGGCGATGCACCCGGCCGGATCGCCCGCGTTGAGGGCAAGCGCTGCCCGGTACATCGCCACGGACGACGGGATCCGCGGCAGCTCGTCCGGGTCGAGGACAACGAGCTCCTCGGCGGGCCTCGCGAGCAGGTCCTCGATGTGCCGCAATCGTTGCTCGATGCCGTCGAACTCGCTGTAGGACATGAAGCCGCCCACCAGACGGATGGCCAGCACCGGACGATCCCGCAGCACGTCCTGCGGCAACTGGTCCCCCCAGGCTCGGATCACCGCCTCGCGGCGGTTCCTGGCCAGCTCCGGGATCGCGAGCTCGACCAGGTCGGCGGCCCGGTCGACGTTGCCGGCCGCCAGCGCGTGCCGGACCGCGGCGACGGGGTCCCCCGCCTCCTCGAACCACGCACCCGCCCGTCGGTGCAGCTCGATGACGTGGTCCGGGCGCTCGGCGAAGAGGTGGCTGCGGAGCACGTCGGCGAACAGGTGGTGATAGCGGTACCAGCGCCGCTGGTCGTCTAGCGGTACGACGAACAAGTTGCGCCGCTCCAGCGACTCGAGCATCTTCGCGCCACCGATGGTGGCGTTCACGGCATCACAGAGCGGACCGGAGAGCCGTTCGAGGATCGCCGTGTCGAGGAGGAACGCGCGGACCTCCGCCGGCTGGAGGTCGAGCACCTCCTCGACCAGGTAGTCCACGACGTACCTGTCATCACCGGCGAAGCCCGCGATGAACCCCGACGGGTCGTCGCGGTCTCGCAGCGAGAGTGCCGCCAGCTGCAGCGAGGCGATCCAACCCTCGGTGCGAGCACTCAGAGCCGCGACGTCAGCGGTAGCCAGGTCGAGACCGGTCGCCGTGGCCAGGAAGTCGCCGACCTCCTCCTCGGTGAAACGGAGGTCCGCGGCCCGGACCTCGGTGAGCTGGCCACGGGCCCGCAGCCTCGCCAGCGGCAGGGCCGGGTCTGCGCGGGTGCTGATGACCAGCCGCAGCTGGGGCGGGAGCCGCTCGAGCAGGAAGGTCATCCCGGGCAGGATCTCCGCGCTCTCGGCGAGGTGGTAGTCATCGAGCACCAGATCCAGGTCGTCGGAGAGCACGCTAACCTCGTTGAGCACCGCCGCGAGCACCGCCTCGACAGGCTGGCCCGTCCCCAGCAGGGCGAGCCCGGCACCGCCGGTGCCGGGCATGGCCCGCTCGAGCGCCGTCAGCACATAGGTCCAGAAGGACTCCGGGTTCCGGTCCGCCTCGTCGAGAGACACCCAGGCACAGCGCGGTGACGTCTCGCCCGAGGCGGTCAGCCAGGTGGCCAGCAGCGTGGTCTTGCCGAAGCCGGCCGGCGCCGAGACGAGCGTCAGCCGGTTTCGGCGAGCCCCCACCCCCAGTACGACGTCGAGCCGCGGACGAGCCAGCAGTCCGTCGCGCGCATAGGGGAGGAAGAACTTGGTCTCGACCAGCGCCACCGTCATCGCGGCTCGCCAGGCTGACGCGCGGTCTGGCCGAGCGCCGCCCTCAGCTGCATCCCCTCGCCGGGGCGTCCGAAGATGCTCAGCACCTCCGCCGGCCCCTCGCCCGTGCTGCCGAACCAGTGCGGCAGCTGGGTGTCGAACTCGGCTGCCTCGCCCGCCTCCAGCACGATGTCCCGCTCACCCTGGATCAGCCGCATCCGCCCACTCAGGACATAGAGCCACTCATAGCCGTCGTGCGTACGCAGCCTCGGCTCCGACTGGCTCTTCGGGATGACGATCTTCCACGCCTGGATGCCGCCGGGGTGGGTGAGCGGCAGGACGGTGCGCCCGTTGACCCGGCGCGGCTTCAGCCGGATCCGCGGGTCACCGACCTCGGGCGCACCCACCAGGTCGTCGAGCGGCACCCGGTAGAGCTGCGCGAGCGGCAGGAGCAGCTCGAGGCTGGGCTTGCGCTGGCCGTTCTCGAGTCGCGACAGGGTGCTCTTGGACATCCCGGTCCGATCGGCGACGTCGGTCAACGTGACGCCACGCTGCTCACGGACCTTGCGCAACCGGGGGCCGACCAGCTCCAGGGCGCTGGCGATCGGGGCTCCGGTCGGGGTCGTCACGACCTCATTCCAGCGGCGTTTCCCAGAATCAGCAACATTTGTTGCAGGACTGGTCGAGGGCGACGACTCTCGTGGACATGAACACCTACGACGTAGCCGTCATCGGCGGCGGAGCCGCCGGTCTCTCCGCCGCCCTGGTCCTGACCCGGGCCCGCCGCTCCGTGGCACTCATCGATGCCGGCCAACCCCGCAACGCACCCGCCGCCCACATGCAGGGCTTCCTCTCCCGCGACGGCATGTCCCCCACGGAGCTGCTGTCCATCGGGCTCGGCGAAGTCGCTGGGTACGGCGGGCACCTGCTCCGTGGAACCGTCTCCTCGATCAGGAGCGCGGACGACGCCACCTTCGAGGTGCGATTCGGAGACAGCCAGCTCCTCGCCGCGCGACGGATCCTGGTCACCACCGGACTGCGCGACGAGGTGCCCTCGATCCCGGGCATCAGCGAGCGATGGGGCCGCGACCTGCTGCACTGCCCCTACTGCCACGGGTACGAGGTCCGCGACCAACGGCTCGGCGTGCTCGGTGGCACTCCCGAGGCGGTCCAACACGCACTGCTCGTCCGCCAGTGGTCCGACGACGTCGTCTACTTCACCCACACCGGCGCCCTCACCACGCTGGAGCACGAGCAGCTGCTGGCCCGCGCCATCGGTGTCGTCGAGGGGCGGGTCGCCCGGCTCGTGGTCGAGGACGACGCGCTCCGTGGCGTCGAGCTCGAGGGCGGTCAGGTCGTCCACCGCGACGCGGTCTTCGTACGACCGGCCTTCGTCCCCAACACCGACCTGCTCATCGAGCTCGGCTGCGCCACCCATGACCAAGGCTGGGTCAGCGCGGACCCGACCGGCCGGACCAGCGTCAGCGGCGTCTGGGTGGCCGGCAACGCGGTGAACCCACGAGCCCAGGTCATCACCGCGGCCGGCGAAGGCTCAGCCGCGGCGATCGCGATCAACAACGACCTCGTCGAGGAGGACGTCCGCAACGCCGTCCACGACGTCCACCACTCATCCCAAGGAGATCCACTATGAGCACTGTCCCGCCGCCCACCAAGCACCAGCTCGCCCTGATGATCTGGCTCGCGGTCTTCCCCACGCTGACCGCGCTCAACCTGGCGTTCGGAGACCAGCTCTCGCAGCTGCCCAGCGTGTTGAGGACCCTTGTCCTCGCGACGGTCGCGGTCCCGATCGTCATCTACGGGCTGATGCCGCGGCTACACAAGATCCGCGTCCGCCTCCTCTCCCGAGCCGTGGTCTGACCAGACCCGCCAGCGAGAGATCACCACGTCGCTCACCACGTGTGGTGACGACCGCTCACCACATCGGTTCCTAGCTTCGTGCTTCGTCGGACTCACCCATCCCGAAAGGCCACCCCCATGAACAGGTTCACCCGAGTCATCGCGATGGCGAGCGCGCGGCACCCCTGGCGCACCGTGTCCAGCTGGGTGCTGGTCCTGGTCGCCGTCGCATTCCTGGCCGCCGGTGGCGGCGGCACCTTCACCGAGGACTTCGCCGCCAAGGGAAGCGAGAGCGACAGCGCCAGGCAGCTGCTGAAGGAGAACTTCCCCGAAGCGGCCCAGGGCCAGGCGCTGGTCGTGTTCGCCGCCGAGGACGGGACCGTCCTGGCCGATCACCGTGCCGAGCTGGCCTCCGTCGTGGCCGACGTGTCGCAGCTCGAGCACGTCGCCTTCGTCACCGACCCGTTCACCGCGGGGACCGTCTCGGACGACGGCAGGATCGCCTACGCCACGCTCACCCTGGACGTCCCGGAGCGCGAGATGGGCAAGCCGGCGTTCACCGTCCTCTCGGACGCTGTGTCAGGCACCGACGTGGACGGTCTGAGGGTCGAGCTGGGCGGCGACGCCGTCTTCCTCAACGCCGAGGGAGGCAGCTCCAGCCACACCGGCATCGGTCTCCTGGTGGCGCTGCTGATCCTTCTGGTCGTGTTCGGGACCGTGGTGGCCGCCGTTCTGCCCATCGGGCTGTCCCTCGTCGCGGTCGGAGCCGGCGTCGGCGGGATCACTGTGCTCGCCAGCACCATGGACGTGTCTGGCTCCGCCATCGCGATCGCCGGGCTCGTGGGCCTGGGCGTCGGGGTCGACTACGCCCTGTTCGTGATCGCTCGCTACCGCGAGAACCGCGCCGAGGGGCAGGACAACACCTCGGCCCTCGCGAAGGCCATGAGTACGTCGGGGGCTGCGGTCGTCTTCGCCGGTGGCACCGTCATCATCGCCACCGCGTCCCTGGCCATCACCGGCCTCGGCGCTCTCACCTCCATCGGCCTGGCCACGGCCCTGATGGTCTTCTTCGCGGTCGCCGCAGCCATCACCCTGCTGCCCGCACTGCTGGCACTGCTGGGTGATCGCATCGACAAGGGCCGCGTCGGTCGTCGCCACCCGGTGCTCAAGAGCACCGAGGACACGTTCTGGTGGCGGTTCGGGCACCGCGTGTCCGCTCGACCGCTGCCCTACCTGCTCGGCGCCGTGGTTGCCCTCCTGGCGATCGCCGCACCTGCGCTGTGGATGCAGACGGCGTTCCCCGCCGCCGGCGACGCCCCGTCGGAGACCACACACCGACAGGCCTACGACCTGCTGTCCGAAGGCTTCGGGGTCGGCATCAACGCACCCCTCATGGTGATCGCCGACCTGGGCGAGCCGGGAGTCGCCTCGAACGGCGTCACCGAGCTCACCAAGACCATCGCGGCCGTACCTGGCATCGCCTCGGTCGGTGAGCCTCTGGTCTCCGAGAGCGGCGACATCGTGGTGTTCACCGCAACCCCGACCACGGGTCCGGCCGACGCAGACACCTCCGCGACCATCGAGCGAGTCCGCGACGTCACCCCTGGCAACGTCTACATCTCTGGGATCACCGCGGTCACCGACGACCTCAACACTCAGCTGACGCGCACCCTGCCGATCTTCATCGGTGCGGTGATCGGCGTCGCGTTCCTCCTGCTCCTGCTGGTGTTCCGTTCGATCGCGGTCCCGCTCAAGGCCGCAGCCATGAACGTGCTCTCGATCGGCGTCGCCTACGGCGTCCTGGTCGTGGTCTTCCAGTGGGGTTGGGGTGCCGAGCTCCTCGGCCTTGAGGGTCCGACCCCCATCACGTCGATCATCGTCGTGATCATGTTCCCGATCCTGTTCGGGCTTTCGATGGACTACGAGGTCTTCCTGCTCTCGCGGATCCGGGAGGAGTACGACAAGTGCGGCGACAACGCCGAGTCCGTCGCTCGCGGGCTTGCCGGGACCGGGCGGGTGGTCACCTCGGCGGCCCTCATCATGGTCGTGGTCTTCCTCAGCTTCGTGGCGAGCCCGGTTCCCTCCCTGAAGATGCTCGGTCTCGGGCTGGCGACCGCGATCCTCGTCGACGCCACCGTCGTGCGGATGGTGCTCGTGCCCGCCACGATGGCGCTGCTCGGCCACGCGAACTGGTGGCTCCCCGGCTGGCTGGACCGGGTCCTGCCCCGGGTGTCAGTGGAGGACCCCTCCCCCGAGCAGGCCGATCGGGTCTCTCCCCTCCGCAAGGAGCTGGTCTCATGATCACCGTCCACCAGGTCACCAAGAGGTACGGCGACTACACGGCTGTCGACGACGTCTCGTTCGTCGCCACACCTGGTCGAGTCACCGGATTCCTCGGGCCCAACGGGGCTGGGAAGTCCACCACGATGCGCATCATGGTGGGTCTGACGCCTCCGACGCGTGGTGAGGTCCTGGTCGCGGGGAAGCACTACCGCGACCTGGCCAACCCCGGACTGACTGTCGGTGTGCTGCTGGACGCGTCGGCTCAGCACGCCGGACGCACCGGTCGGGAGATCCTCACGATCGGCACCGAGACCATGGGCCTGCCTCGCTCCCGCGTCGACGAGATGCTCGAGCGCGTCTCGCTCAGCGCCACCGAGTCCAGGCGTCGCCTCCGTGACTACTCGCTCGGCATGCGTCAACGGCTCGGCATCGCTCACGCGCTGCTGGGGGACCCCTCGATCCTCATCCTCGACGAGCCGGCCAACGGGCTTGACCCGGCTGGGATCCACTGGATGCGCGGCCTCCTGCGCGAGTACGCCGCTGCCGGGGGCACCGTCGTCCTGTCCTCCCACCTGCTGCACGAGGTCGAGCGGATCGCCGACGACCTCGTCCTCATCGGCCACGGCCGGATCGTCGCCCAGGGAACCAAGGACGAGCTGCTCGAGACCCGCGGCAGCTATGTCGAGGCCCGCCATCCCCGTTCGCTGGCCCTGGCTCTCGACGCCGCCGGAATCCACACCTGCGTCTCGGGTGACGGTCTGCGCAGCGATGCCGAGCCACGACAGGTCGGCGAGGTGGCCGCTGCGAGCGGCATCGCCCTCGACGAGCTGCGTCCGGCCGAGGGCGCCGGCCTCGAGGAGCTGTTCCTCCAGCTGACCGCAGAGACCCAACGAGAAGGAGCAGCTGCATGACCACCACGACGCACCCGATCCTCATCACCGTGGTCGACCGGCCGATCCCCCTGACCCGGCTGGTCAAGGTCGAGCTCCGCAAGATGGCCGACACCAGGTCAGGCAAGTGGCTCCTCATCGGTCTCGGCGCCATCACGATGGCCATCGTGGCGATCTACTACGTCACCGCCGAACCGGCCGAGCGCACGTTCCTGCACTTCATGGGTGCGACCCTCGGACCGCAGGGGTTCCTGCTCCCCGTCCTGGGGATCCTGCTGATCACCAGCGAGTGGAGCCAGCGCACGGGCCTGGTCTCCTTCACCCTCGTGCCGTTGCGCGGCCGCGTCCTGATCGCCAAGGTGCTCGCCGGGCTGACGGCTGGCCTCGCGGCGATCGTCCTCAGCGTCCTGCTCGCATCCGTCGCCACCGTGCTCAGCGGCACTCCCGACGGCTTCGCACACTTCGGGTTCGACGAGCTCGGCAAGTTCGGCATCCTGCAGATCACGGGGATCCTGCAGGGTCTGGCGTTCGGCCTGCTGTTCCTGAACTCCGCGCCGGCGATCGTGAGCTACTTCGTGTTCCCGACCGCACTCAACATCGTCGGCTCCCTCTGGATGCCCTTGCACGACGTGCAGCCCTGGATCGACCTCTGGGCCTCGCAGGCACCTCTGTTCACCGCGGAGAACCTCAGCAACCAGCAGTGGGCCCAGATCGGGACGAGCAATCTCATCTGGGTCGTCGCACCGTTCCTGCTCGGAGTGGTCCGGGTGCTCCGGGCCGAGGTGAAGTAGGCGGCCACGTCTCAACCGGCGTGCTGAGAGCCTCTCCCGAGGCTGAGGACCTTCAGGCCGAGTCGCACGGAGGGGTGCCTCATCGCCCGGTCGAGCGTGGTGTCACCGCTGGCGATCCGCTCGAACGAGCGCCAGCCGACTGCGCTCCCGGCGAGCACGGCGTGGAATGCCTCCGGCCGCTTCTCGAAGGCGACCCGGCAGGTCTCGCCGGCCTCCATCTCGGGCACGAGCTCGTAGCCGATCGCCGCGGCGTAGGCCGCTTGGATGTTCTGGGTCGCGCGGGCGGCGATGGCCCCGGCCAGCGAGCCGGACCGTGCGGCGAACGAGATCCCCTCGCGGGTCCACGGCTCGAGCAGCCCGGCGGCGTCCCCCGCCAGCAGGACGCGCCCGCGGCCGAGCGGGCTGTCGGGCGTGCGGCACCGGGTGAGGTGTCCGGACTCCTGGAGGACGCGGTGACCGTCTAGACCCTGGGCGGTCACGAAGGCCCGGAGGTACTCCTTGGTCGTCTCGGGGCGGCCCCGTTCGGCGATCACCCCGACCGTGAGCGAGTCGCCCTTGGGGAAGACCCAGCCGTACGAGCCGGGCATCGGCCCCCAGTCGAGGTGGATCCGTTCGCACCATTCCTCGCCCGAGGTGCCGGTCTCGAGCTCGACCTCCAGGCCGAGGTCGACCCGGGCCAGACGGACTCCGACGTCGCGGGCGAGCCGGCTGGACGTGCCGTCGGCAGCGACCACGTGGCCGGCGCGGATCGGTCCGTCGTCGGTGTGCACGACGACGTACTCGGGTCCATCGACCACCTCGCCGACCCGGCAGGGCGCGCGCACCTCGGCACCGACCGAGGCTGCCCGCTCGAGCAGCCAGTGGTCGAGCTCGCTGCGCGCCGTCATGGCCAGGAACGGCCGGTCACTGACCCGCTCGCGGTGCTTGGTGCCACGCAGCGTGAACGACGCCCGCGTGACCGGCATCCGCACGGGTGGGCCGTCGGGAAGCGCGCCGGTGCTGGGTCCGATCAGCCCGCCGCCACAGGTCTTGTAGCGCGGGAACTCGGCGCGGTCGAGGAGGACGACGCTGGCGCCGGCGCCGGCCGCAGCGCGGGCGGCCGATGATCCGGCCGGACCCGCGCCGACGACGGCGACGTCGAACTCCTCCACACCGTTGAGCCTAGGTGTCAGGCCGGGGTGGGCACCCCGCCCTGGGATGGCACGGTGATCGCGCCCTTGGAGACACCGAGCCAGACCTTCGAGCCCTCCTCGACGCCGATGTGCTTCTGGTGGCTCCGGGTCATCGTGACGATGACCTCGTCGCCGTTCTCCAGCGTGACCGTCAGCTTGACCTCGAAGCCCACGCGCAGCGCCCGGGTGATGGTGCCGGCGAGCTGACCGTCGACGCCGGGCTGCTGGGTGACCTCGATGTCATGCGGTCGCACGATGACGCCGCCCAACTCGGTGACCTCGCCGAGGAAGCGCATGACGAAGTCGTTGGCCGGCTCGTCGTAGAGCTGTTCGGGGGACCCGATCTGCTCGACGCGGCCCTCGTTGATCACCACGATCTCGTCGGCGACCTCGAGCGCCTCCTCCTGGTCGTGGGTGACGAACACCGTGGTCACGTGCACCTCGTCGTGCAGGCGCCGCAGCCAGTCGCGCAGCTCCTTGCGGACCTTGGCGTCGAGCGCACCGAACGGCTCGTCGAGCAGCAGCACGGTCGGCTCCACGGCGAGCGCCCGGGCCAGCGCCATGCGCTGCCGCTGGCCACCGGAGAGCTGGTTGGGCATCCGGTGCGAGAACTGCGAGAGGTGGACGAGCCTGAGCAGCTCCTCCACCCGCTTCTCGACCTCAGCCTTGGGTCGCTTGCGGATCTCCAGGCCGAACGCGACGTTCTTGGCCACGGACATGTGCTTGAAGACCGCGTAGTGCTGGAACACGAAGCCCACGTTGCGCTTCTGTGGCGGCAGCCTCGTCGCGTCGACGCCCTCGATGCTGATCGAGCCCTCGTCGGCCGAGTCGAGGCCGGCGATGATCCGCAGCAGCGTGGACTTGCCGCCGCCCGAGGGCCCGAGCAGGGCGGTCAGCTGCCCCGTCGGGATGGACACGTTGACGTTGTCGAGGGCGACGAAGTCGCCGAACTTCTTGGTGACGCCTGTGATGTCGATGCTCATCGTTGTTCTCTCACTCTTCGGTCGTGGGTCGGAGCAGCGCCACGGTCACGAGGCAGGCGATGCTGACGAGGACGAGGAGGAAGGCGATGGCGTACGCCTGGTCCTGGGCGAAGTTCTGATACTTCTCCTCGACCATGAGGGTGGCTGTCTGGGTCTTGCCGCTGATGTTGTTGGACACGACCTTGACCGCGCCGAACTCACCGACGGACCGTGCTGTGGCCAGCACGACGCCGTAGACGACCGCCCACTTGATGCTGGGCAGGGTGATCCGCCAGAAGGTCTGGGGCGCGTTGGCCCCGAGGCTGCGTGCCGCCTGCTCCTGGTCGTCCCCGATCTCGGTGAGCACGGGGACGACCTCGCGGATGACCAGTGGCAGCGCGACGAACGTCGTCGCCATGACCAGGCCCGGGGTGTGGAAGATGACCTGGATGCCGGCGTCCTCCAGACCTGGACCGAACCAGCCGTCCCGACTGTTGTAGACCAGGACGAGCGCAAGACCCACGACCACCGGCGAGACCGACAGCGGGAGGTCGATCAGCGCCGACAGTGCCCGCTTCCCGGGGAACTCGTAGCGGACCAGCAGGATCGAGATGGTCACGCCGAAGAACAGGTTGATCAGCACGGCGATCAGCGCGACCTTGCCGGTCAGCTGCAGCGCGGCTTGGACGTCCGGCTCCCGGAGCGTGTCCAGGAGGTTGGCGGTGCCCTGCTCGAAGGTGCGAT
This sequence comes from uncultured Actinomycetota bacterium, assembly GCA_963802315.1. Classification (GTDB taxonomy): domain Bacteria; phylum Actinomycetota; class Actinomycetes; order Propionibacteriales; family Nocardioidaceae; genus Nocardioides. The sequence goes on along the minus strand of CAWDIF010000001.1, from coordinate 1,595,316 downwards.
AGGCCAGCAGCCCGGTCGGCCAGGCGACCAGGAAGAAGACGTAGCCGACCGCGAGCAGCCGCAGCGCCCACCTGGTGGGCGTCGAGACCTCAACCACGGCGCGCCACCCGCCTCTGCACGATGTCGAGCACGACGATCACGACCAGTGCGACCGCCAGCAGCACCGAGGCCAGGGCCGCAGCCGTGGCATAGCTGCCGTTCTCGATGAACGTCAGGATCCGGACCGACGCGACCTCGGTCTCGAACGGCCGGCTACCGCTGAGCAGCACCAGCGACCCGAACTCGGAGATCGCCCGGGCAAAGCTCAACGTGGCGCCCGCGATGATCGCCGGGAAGAGGCTCGGCAGGATGATCCGGCGGAAGATCGTGAACCGGCTCGCGCCGAGCGACGCTGCGGCCTCCTCGACGTCCGCGTCCAGCTCCTCGAGCACCGGCTGCACGGTCCGCACGATGAACGGCAGCGTCACGAACGCGAAGGCCAGCAGGATGGACTTCTCGGTGAAGGCCCACTCGATCCCGAGCGGGCTGTTGGGCCCGTAGAGCGCGAGCAGCACCAGGCCGGCCACGATCGTCGGGAGCGCGAACGGCACGTCGATGATCACGTTGAGGATCGCCTTGCCCGGGAAGCGGTCGCGGACCAGGACCCAGGCGATGACGGTGCCCATCACGACGTTGATGAGCGTGACGATCGCCGCCGAGCGCACGGTCAGCAGTACCGCGGCCCACGTCTGGTCGTTCTGGAGCACGTTGAAGTAGCTGTCCCAGCCGCCGGACGCGGCGCGCGCGACGATGGCCGAGAGGGGGAGCAGCACCAGCAGGCTGAACCAGAGCATCGTGATGCCCAGACCCAGACCGGCGCCGCCCGTGAGCGTGTTGCGAGGTGTCGTCCGCTTCGAACGACCGGGCCGACGTCCCGAGGGGGACGCCGGCCCGGTCGTGTCGAGCGACGCCCCGGAGAGCGCGGTCGACATGAGGCTCTACTCCTCGCCCTGCTTGCCCAGCTCCTGCTGGAGGGCCGTGACGATGCCCAGGGGATTGCCCTCTTCACCGTCACCGAAGTACTTGTCAGCGGCCTCGCCCCAACCACCGAAGTTGTCGTCGATGGTGTAGAGCGTGTCCGGAGCGGGGAACGGGTCGGCCGGGTCGTTGGCACCCTCCACGTCGTCGAACTCGACGCCGTCGACGACCGGACGGAAGCCGAACGACGCGTAGTCGGCCTGAGCCTCGTCGCTGGTCAGGAACTCGAGGAACGCCTGTGCGGCGTCACTGGCCTCGGTCGTGACCGCAGCCGGGTTCTCGATGAGCAGCGTGTCCGGCGGCACGACGTAGTCGATGTCGGCACCGTTCTGCTTGGCGAGGATCGCCTCGTTCTCGTAGGAGAGCAGCACGTCGCCGCTCCCGTCGGTGAACGCGGTGGTCGCCTCGCGGGCCGAGCCCGGCAGCGCGATCGTGTTGGTCAGCAGCTGCGAGAGGAACTCCTTGCCGGCGGCCTCGTCATCAGCACCACCGGTGGCGTGTGCCCAGGCGGCGAGGATGTTCCAGCGGGCCGAGCCGGACGAGCCCGGGTTGGGCGTGATGATCTCGACGCCGGCCTGGACGATGTCGTCCCAGGTCTCGATGCCGTCGGGGTTGCCCTTGCGGACCACGAAGACCACGACGGACGAGGTGGCGATGCCCGTTGGTCGCGTTGTCCTTCCAGTCCTCGGCGACCAGGCCCTCGCCGACGAGGCGGGTCACGTCGGTCTCCAGGGAGTAGTGCACGACGTCGGCTTCGGAACCGGCGACGACCGCACGGCTCTGGTCGCCAGAGGCGCCGTACGACGGCTCGAACTCGACGCCGTCGCCGGCGTCGGTCCCCTGGAAGTCCTCGAAGATGCCCTCGTTGGCGGCCTCGAGGATCGAGAACCCGGACAGCGCGATGGTCTCGCCACCGCCGTCGCTCCCGCTGCCGGAGTCGTCGCCGCAGGCACTCAAGGCCAGCACTCCGACAGCGACGAGTGCCACCGCGGCCTTGACGTTCTTCTTCATCTGATCCCACTTCCGTTGCGCCGTACCCGAACGCGGCGTTGTTGAATTAACTCGGGCAGACTACTGGACTTTATAGACACCGAGTCAAACCGCACGCGCGTGTCTCGCGTCACGTGTCCACGGGGCGCCGGACCTGCGGAACTCGCGAGCGGCCGCGGCTACGGTGGGGACCGACGTCTTGAGCACGACTGGAACGCGTTCCAGTTCTGGCCGCGCCTGAGTACGATGGCGGGCCCGACAACACTGGCGGAGCAGGGAGTAGGCGCGAGCCGTGGCGGTACAGAAGGTCAAGCAGGTCAAGCAGGTCAAGCAGCTTGATCGGGTGATCATCCGGTTCGCGGGTGACTCCGGTGACGGCATGCAGCTGACCGGTGACCGGTTCACCCAGGAGTCGGCGGCTTTCGGCAACGACCTGGTGACGCTGCCGAACTTCCCGGCCGAGATCCGGGCGCCGCAGGGCACGCTGCCGGGGGTCTCGTCGTTCCAGGTGCATTTCGCCGACCACGACATCCTGACCGCCGGTGACGCTCCGGACGTGCTGGTCGCGATGAACCCGGCGGCGCTGAAGGCCAACGTGGGCGACCTGCCCAAGGGTGCGGCGATCATCGTCGACACCCACGACTTCACCGACCCGCAACCTGGCCAAGGCCGGCTACGAGGTCAACCCGCTGGATCTGTTGGGGGATGCGAACGACCCGCTGGGGGAGTTCGCGGTCCACGCGGTGGACCTGACCGGGATGACGGTCGAGGCGGTCAAGGAGTTCGGGCTGTCCCGCAAGGACGCCGCGCGGGCCAAGAACATGTTCGCGCTGGGGCTGCTGTCGTGGATGTACGGCCGTCCGACCGAGACCACGATCGGGTTCCTGGAGAAGCGGTTCGCCAAGGTCGCCGACATCCGCGACGCCAACATCGCGGCGTTCAAGGCGGGCTGGAACTTCGGGGAGACCACCGAGACGTTCGTGGTCCAGTACGAGGTCAAGCCGGCCCCGATGCCGGCCGGGACCTACCGCAACATCACCGGCAACCTGGCGCTGTCCTACGGGCTGGTCGCGGCCAGTGTGCAGTCCGGGCTGCCGATCCTCCTGGGGTCCTACCCGATCACCCCGGCCTCCGACATCCTCCACGAGCTGTCCAAGCACAAGTCCTTCGGTGTCACCACGTTGCAGGCCGAGGACGAGATCGCCGGCATCGGCTGCCGCCATCGGCGCCTCGTTCGCCGGGCACCTGGGGGTGACCACCACCTCGGGTCCGGGGATCGCGCTGAAGTCCGAGGCGATCGGCCTGGCCGTGATGACCGAGCTGCCCCTGGTCGTGATCGACGTCCAGCGCGGCGGCCCGTCCACCGGGCTGCCGACCAAGACCGAGCAGGCCGACCTGCTCCAGGCCATGTTCGGCCGCAACGGTGAGGCCCCCGTCCCGATCGTGGCCCCGCAGTCACCCGGCGACTGCTTCGACGCCGCCCTCGAGGCCGTCCGGATCGCGGTCACCTACCGCACCCCGGTGATGCTGCTCTCCGACGGCTACCTCGCCAACGGCTCCGAGCCCTGGCGCATCCCCGCGGTCGAGCCACCTCCCGGCCATCGACCCGGACTTCGCGACCGCGCCCAACCACGAGCTCAAGACCCACGAAGACGGAACCGTCGAGCGGGACTTCTGGCCCTACCTGCGCGACGAGGAGACCCTGGCCCGGCCCTGGGCGATCCCCGGCACCGCCGGGCTCGAGCACCGCATCGGCGGCCTGGAGAAGGGCGAGGGCCACGGCAACATCTCCTACGACCCCGCCAACCACGACCTCATGGTCCGCACCCGCCAGGCCAAGATCGACCGGATCGCCGACTCCCTGCCGCCCCTCGAGGTCGACGACCCCTCCGCCAAGAACGGGCAGGGCGCCAAGGTCCTGGTCCTCGGCTGGGGCTCGACCTACGGCCCCATCGGCGCCGGTGTCCGCCGGGTCCGCAAGGCCGGCTACCACGTCGCCCAGGTGCACCTGCGCCACCTCAACCCGTTCCCGCAAGGACCTCGGCGAGATCCTCGCGAGCGCTACGACAAGGTGCTCGTGCCCCGAGATGAACCTCGGCCAGCTCTCCCTGCTGCTGCGCGGCAAGTACCTCGTCGACGCCATCGGCTACAACCAGGTCAACGGCATGCCCCTCAAGGCCGCCGAGCTCGCCGCAGGCGATCGGCGACCTGGTCGCCGAGGCCGAGGGCATCGCCCCCGAACAGATGCACAGTGACCTGACCACCGCACGAGCAGAGGAGCTCTGAGCGTGACCGCCCAGCCCACGGCACAGTCCATCGCAGAGCCCACCGAGCTCGGACTCCCCATGATGCGTTCGGGCGTCGAGGGTGTCCCCACGATCGACGCAGTGACGGGCAGACCCAGACCGGCAAGGAGTTCACCTCCGACCAGGAGGTCCGCTGGTGCCCCGGCTGCGGCGACTACGCCGTCCTCAAGGCCGTCCAGGGCTTCCTGCCCGAGCTCGGCCTACGCCGCGAGAACATCGTCTTCGTCTCCGGCATCGGCTGCTCCTCCCGCTTCCCCTACTACCTCGACACCTACGGCATGCACTCCATCCACGGCCGCGCCCCCGCCATCGCCACCGGCATCGCCACCGCCCGCGAAGACCTCTCCGTCTGGGTCGTCACCGGCGACGGCGACGCCCTCTCCATCGGCGGCAACCACCTCATCCACGCGCTGCGCCGCAACGTCAACATGACGATCCTGCTCTTCAACAACCGCATCTACGGCCTCACCAAGGGCCAGTACTCCCCCACCTCCGAGACCGGCAAGGTCACCAAGTCCACCCCCATGGGCTCCATCGACCCCCCCTTCAACCCCGTCTCCCTGGCCCTCGGCGCCGAAGCGACCTTCGTGGCCCGCACCATCGACTCCGACCGCAAGCACCTCACCGCCGTGCTCTCCGCGGCCGCCGCCCACCGCGGCACCTCCCTGGTCGAGATCTACCAGAACTGCCCCATCTTCAACGACGGCGCCTTCGACGCCATCAAGGACAACGACACCAAAGCCGACGCCATCATCCCCCTGGTCCACGGCCAGCCCATCCCCTTCGGAACCCCCGGCCACGAGAAAGCCCTGATCCGCGACACCGACACCGGCGGCGTCAAGACCGCCCTCCTCGCCGACACCCACCCCGACGCCATCCTGGTCCACAACGCCCACAACCCCGACCCCACCCTAGCCTTCGCGATCTCCCGGCTCACCGAGCTCGGCTACCTCAACCAATCCCCCATCGGCATCTTCCGCCAAGTCCAACGCCCCACCTACGACGACCAAGCCCGCGCCCAGATCACCACCGCCACCCAACAAGCCACCGGCACCCCCACCCACCGCCTCGCCGCCCTCATCGGCGGCGGCGACACCTGGACCGTCTGACGCGTGCGGCGCCTCAGCCGGCGGTGGTGATGCAGCCGGCGCGCTTCTTGGTGGTCCGGTACTCATTGGTGGCGGGCACCACGACCTTGTAGCAGACCTTGCCACCGCGCCTGCCGCCAAAGATCGGCTCACTGAACTCGCCCGTCTCGGCGCTGGTCCTGGTCTTCTTCCACAACTTGTAGCGGCCGTTGTTCACCTTGCGCTGGATCTTGATCCGCTTGCCTGCATAGGTGGAGACGGATCCGTACACCTTGAACTTGTCGGTGTCGTCGATCTCCTTGCCCGTGACGACCAGGTCGTGCTCGGGCTTGGCCTTGGCGGCCACGTCGGCGGCCAGCAGGATGCCGGAGGCCATCACCAGGGCGACGAGGCCCGAGACGATCTTCGTGGTGCGCATGGGGACCCTTCCTGTCGGGACGGACGCACGGCCCGACGCGGTGACCTTATCCATGCGCACGTTCGAGATCGCCGCCCTATCCTTGGCGCGTGCCTGACCTGCGTCGAGGACTGCTCCTCGGCGTCACGGCCTACGCGCTCTGGGGCGGGTTCCCGTTGTACTGGCCGTTGCTCGAGCCGGCCGGGGCGATCGAGATCCTGGCGCACCGCATCCTCTGGTCGAGCATCACGATGGGTCTGCTCGTCGTGACCTTCCGGCGGATGCCGCAGCTGCGCGCGATCCTCGCGGACCGCCGCACCTTCCTGCTGCTCGCCGTGGCCGCACTGATCATCACGGTCAACTGGGCGACCTACATCTATGGCGTCAACAACGAGCGGGTCGTCGAGACCTCGCTGGGCTACTTCATCAATCCGCTGGTGACCGTGCTGATGGGTGTCTTCATCCTCGGCGAGCGGATGCGACCACTGCAGTGGGCCGCGATGGGCGTCGCGAGCCTCGCGGTGGTCGTCCTCACCGTCGACTACGGCCGTCTGCCCTACCTCGCGCTGGTCCTCGCCTTCACCTTCGGCACCTACGGGCTGCTGAAGAAGACCGCCAACGTCGGTGCCGTCGAGAGCCTGGCCGTCGAGACAAGCGTCGTCGCCCCCCTCGCGGCCGTCTACGTCGGTTGGCTCGTCGCCACCGGCGCCTCGTCGTTCGGTACCGAGGGCGCTGGGCACGCGCTGCTGCTGGCCTCGACCGGGATCATCACCGCGGTCCCGCTGATCTGCTTCGGCGCAGCCGCCACCCGGGTCCCGATGACGACGCTGGGGCTGCTCCAGTATCTCGCGCCGGTCCTGCAGTTCGGGCTCGGCGTCTTCGTGCTCGACGAGGCGATGCCCGCCTCGCGGTGGATCGGGTTCGTGCTCGTGTGGATCGCCCTGGTCGTGTTCACGATCGAGGCCACCACCCACCACCGGCGCCAGCTGCGGCTGACGGCGCTGGCATCGGCCGCGTAGGACCCCGTTCCGGAATGGCGGTGCGCCACAATGCGCAGGTGGATCGCCCGGATCTCGGCATCGAGGGACTCGACGAAGCTGTCCTCGTCGGGCGTGGTGGCTACGGCTCGGTCTACCGCGCGCGTCAAGCGCGGCTCAACCGCCCGGTGGCGGTCAAGGTCCTGGCCACGGCTCTCGACCCGGAGGCCTTCGAGAGATTCGAGCGGGAGGGCTACGCGATGGGCACCGTGTCGGGCCATCCCAACATCGTGCAGGTGCTCGACGTCGGCACGACCGCGTCCGGCTTGCCCTATCTCCTGATGCCGTACGTCGCCCGTGGCTCGCTCGAAGGCGGAGCGAAGCTCAGCTGGGAGCAGGCCGTCACCTACGCCATCCGCCTTGCCGGCGCGCTGGAGTCAGCGCACCGGGCCGGTGTGCTGCACCGGGACGTGAAGCCGGCCAACGTGCTGGTCTCCGACTTCGGAGAGCCGCTGTTGGCCGACTTCGGGATCGCCAGGGTGTCCGGAGGGTTCCAGACGACCTCGGGGAGGGTCAACGCCTCGCTGCCTTACGCCCCTCCGGAGGTACTCGAAGGGAAGCCGGTCTCGGCGGCGGCCGACGTCTACTCGCTCGCGGCCACGACGTACGCGCTGATCGCGGGACACCCTCCGTTCCCGCGACGACCGGGTGAGGAGATGATCTCGGTCTATCTCCGCATCAGCCGAGATGAGCCCGAGGACCTGCGTCCCCTCGGGGTCCCGGACCCGATCTGGACGGGCCTGGCTGCCGGGTTGGCCAAGAGCCCGGACCAGCGACCCTCCTCGGCTGCCGCCTTCGGGAGGCTTCTGCAGCAGGCGCAGTCAGCCTGCGGGACCGAGGTCACGCCGATGGCCATGGTCGATGCTCCCGCGCAAGGAGTCGAGGCTGCAGCAGAGTCAGCGGTCTCGGGAGACGCGGTCACGGTGGCCTCGAGCGCGCCCACCCGCGCCGACACAGTCCGACCGCACCCCACGGCGGGGGAGGCCCACCCTCGTCGCGGCCGCCGTGGTGGTGCTCGCCGCTGCCCTGCTTGTGACGATCCTGCTGCTCCCTGGAGGCGACGACGGCACGGACGACGACCCTGTGCCGCCCGGGAATCAGGTGGCCAAGCCACTGGGTCTCGCGCTCATGACCGACGGCTCCGTCCTGGTCGCCGACAGCGACAACCACCAGATCCTCCGGGTGAACACGGACGGCAGCTCAGAGGTGTTCGCCGGGACTGGGGAGGCTGGGGACAGCGGCGACGGGGGGCCCGCAGACAAGGCGATGGTCTCGTTCCCCTCGTCGGTGGCCGTCACTCCGGACGGATCGGTGTATCTCGCGAGCGGAGGACGAGTGCGGGTCGTCGGTCCCGACGGGATCATCGGACCGGTGTCGGCCGCTCCGACGAACCTCGGCGTACGTCACCTGGCGGTGCTCGGCGACGGCACGCTGGTGCTCGCCGGCGAGGATCGCGTCGTCGGGATCAGCCCCGAAGGAGACGAGCGGCTGCTCGTGAATCGCGGCGCGGTCGCTGTGGTGGGTGGCCTTGCGGTCCATCCCGATGGCTGGCTCGCGGTCTCCGACAACGAGCGCCAGGTGGTCGTCCAAGTCTTGCCGGACGGCAACGTGCTCCGGATCGCAGGTCGCGCGGATGCGGCTGCCGACCCCCGCAACGATGGAAACCCCGCCCTCGACACCGCGATCAGCGAGCCGGGCGGGATCGCCTTTGATCAGGACGGCCGGCTGCTGTTCTCCGAGACGGGCAACAGCCGGGTCCGCCGGGTCGAGACGGACGGCACCGTCGTGACCCTGGCGGGAAGCCCCGAAGGCTACTCGTCGGGCGACTCGGGTGACGGCGGGCCCGGCCGTGAGGCCGAGTTCGTCCTGCTGGCCGGACCACTGACGGTCGACGGCGACACGGTCTACATCGGCGACGAGGGCAACGGACGAGTCCGCCGGCTGGATGCCGACGGACTCGTGCACGCGTTCGTGGACTGAGCTGGGTCACCCGGTCACTGGCCGGTGCTCCCGTCCCCGAACCGTCCGGTGCTGCCGGTGCTGCCGCCTCCATAGCCCGCGTAGTTGGTGTAGACCGCCATGGAGACCGACACCACCGGCTTGGAGCTGCTCGAGGTCAGGGTGATCTCGCGGCTCGGGAGCCGGTCCCGGGCGACCTTCTCGGAGATGGTCGAGGAGGTCGAGCCGTCCGCATAGGTCCACACCACGCGGAGGTACGCCTCCGTGCCGGCAATCAGGTCGGACCAGGTGAGCGTGCCGGTGACCCGGGCACGCGGCGTCCACCAGACGAAGTCGGCGGAGGCGACCTCGTGGCGCTCCAGGAAGTAGTCGGAGGCACCGGCGAACATGACCTCGGTCCGACCGCTCTTGGTCACGACCGTCTTGTGTACGTCATGGTCGAGGCGGGACTCGTTGCCATAGCTGTCGGGGGCGTCTCCAACGAACTCGGTGTTCCCCGCTTGGACCACGAGCGGCGAGGTGGAGTCAGTCGAGCTGAGCAGCTGGACGGAGTACCGCACGACCTGGCGCGAGTCATCCGAGCGCAGGCTCACCGTTGACCGGTACGTCCCCAGCTCGAGGCAGATCCGCGGCGACGTCACCGTCGACGTGGATCCCCCCGCGTAGGTGAAGCTCGCCCGGGCCGCCCGGCAGCCCGGCTGCGAGTAGCCCTTGACGAGCTGGCCGCCGACCCCGACCTGCACTGTGCCGCGATCGAAGTCCACGTAGCCGCCGCCGGTGAACGTCGCGTTGGTGGAGTCCTTGAGGGCGATGTCGTCGCTCTCGATGTCGATCGCGTTGACGCTGAGAGCGGCCTGGGCCGAACCGGCGAGGGTGAGGCCGGCCGCCAGAGCGAGGGCGACAGCAAGGGTGGGGATTCGCGTACGCATGATGCTTCTCCTTGGGTGGTCAGGGGTGGTGGTCGGGCAAGGTGCCTGGATGCTCATGCGATGCCACCCCAGTCGCCGAGCTTGGTGCTGCCGCTGAGGACTCGGGTGCCGCCGTCGGACACGATCTCGAGACGCACGGCGACCACCTCCTTGTTGCTGTCCGACTTGAAGTCGACGGGGACGCTCTCGATGCGGTCGCGGACCAGGTCGGCGGAAGTGGAGTACGAGTTCGACCCGTCGGCGTACGTCCAGCGGGCGTAGAGATAGGCCTCGGTGCCCGCCAGCGCGTCGTCCCAGACGACAGTGCCGGTCACCCGGGCGCGCGAGGTCCACCACGAGAAGCTGGGGATCTCGATGGAGTGCTTCTGGAGGAACCAGTTGGCGGAGCCGGTGAAGAGGGTCCGGGTCCCGAGCACCGCCCGGTGGGTGTCGTGGTCGAGTCGCTCGGCGGTGCCAAAGCTGTCCGGCGCGTCGCCCACGACCTGGATGCGTCCGACCATCGTGGTCATCGGGGCATCGTCGTCGGTGGCGGTGAGGAGGTCGACTCGGTAGGAGACCAGGTCCTTGCTGGTCGAGGACCGCAGCTCGACGTCCCGATCGGTGACGGCGTGCTCCTTGCAGACCCGGGCCGAGGGTGCGGTCGTGGCGGTGGTGCCGTCGGCGTAGGTGAACAGGGCCTGGGCCGCGCGGCAGCCAGAGAGGGCAGCCGGCTTGTACAGGTGGACCTTGACCAGGGCCTGCACGTTGCCGTCGCGCAGATAGGAGCTGGCGACGACTCGGGCGTACTCCGGCTGGCTCAGCGGCTGGACGACGAAGGCGTCCTCGTCGATCCAGAGGGTGTCGATCGCGACGGCCGACGCGGGGGTCAGGGGCGCCACCACCAAGGCGGCGGCGACGAGGGCCGCGGCTGCGGCAAGAGGGATCCGGTTCATGATGCGGGCCTTCCGGTCGTGGTCGGCATCGGGCTGCCGACCTGATGTCCCTACGCTCCCCGGATCGGCCGGCCGCCGGGATCTGCCCGAGGTCGGCAATGCCGACCCCTCCTGGCAAGTCCCACCTTCCCTTCCGGCAAGGGTCGGGAGAGATACGCTCCGCTCGATGCAGGCCTACCTGGAGCGGTGGACAACGGCCGGAAGCGAGGTCCGGCCCCTCGACGGTGCCCGGCTCACCATCGGACGCCATGCCTCCAACGACGTCGCGCTCGACAGCGATGCCGAGGTGTCCCGGGTTCACGCCGTGGTCGAGATGCTCGGCCCGAGCTGGGCCGTCCGTGACCTCGGGTCACGCAACGGCACCCGGGTCAACGGCGACCTGACCAGCGGTGACCGCCTGCTCCGGTCCGGCGACGAGATCCTCATCGGCAGCACCCGGCTGGTCTTCCGTCTCAGCGAGGAGACGGCGTACGACGTGACGACGGGCGCCGAGCCTCCACCACAACTGACTCCCCGTGAGCGAGACGTGCTGCTGGAGCTCTTCCGACCGAGGGCCGCTCCGGGTCCGTTCAACGAGCCCGCAGGCACCCGCGAGATCGCCGCCGCGCTCGTGGTCAGCGAGGCCGCGGTCAAGCAGCACATGGCCCGGCTCTACGACAAGTTCGGCATCCACTCCGGTCTCGACCGTCGCCGGATGCGCCTGGCCAACGAGGCGCTGCGCCGGGGCGCGGTCAACCTGGCCGAGGTGCGCGCTCGCTTTGCAGGGGATCCGACCTGACGAGCAGGCCAGCCGTCCTAGTGCCACGATGCTTCTCATGCCGCGCCTCGCAGACGTCGACCTGTCGCTTGCCTTGACCAAGAAGGAGGAAGAGCGGCGCCTGAGGGCGGCCCAGCTTCGACTCCTCGCGCTGCGGTTGTCACTCGGAGGCCAGCTCTCCAGGGGTGAGGACATCGGCCCTCCCGTGTGCGTCGTCTTCGAGGGTTGGGACGCGTCGGGCAAGGGCGGATGCATCAAGCGGCTGGTGGCCCCCCTCGACCCGCGCCACGTGCGCGTCGCGCAGTTCGCGGCCCCGACCTTTGATGAGAAGCGCCACCACTTCTTGTGGCGGTTCTGGCCGGTGCTGCCTGGCTGGGGCGGCATGGCCGTTCTGGACCGGTCCTGGTACGGCCGGGTCCTCGTTGAGCGGGTTGAGGGGTTCGCCACCGAGGAACAGTGGCGGCGCGCGTACGACGAGATCGTCGGATTCGAGACCAGCCTGGCCGCCGAAGGCATGATCCTGGTCAAGTTCTGGATGCATCTCTCCGCTGACGAACAGCTCCGCCGCTTCCACGCACGCGAGGCCGAGTCCCTCAAGCAGTGGAAGCTCACCGACGAGGACTGGCGCAACCGCGAGAAGTGGCCCGAGTACACCACCGCAGTCGAGGACATGCTCGCCCACACCTCGACACCGGCCGCCCCCTGGGTCGTCGTGGAGGCCGAGGACAAGCGATGGGCTCGGGTGCGGGTCCTCGAAGCCACCGTCGAGCACATCGAGCGCGGCATGCTCGACCGAGGTCTCCCCGTGCCCCCCACCCCGGAGGGACTCGAGCCGTGAGCAGCGGCGGATGGCGATCCCCTCAGGGCGCGACCTGGTCGGCGTCGACGAAGGTGGCACCCTCGGCCATCGTGGTCAGCTCGTCGACCTGTCTGGGGGTCGGGGCCTCTGGGCCCGGGAAGTACCCGGCGAGGAACATCAGGCGGTGCCCGTCGACGTCGACGATCCATAGACACTGGGTCTTCCCGGCGCCAACCCCTTGGGTTCCGCCCCAGTGGTCGCGCCAGCTCAGGGGCTCCCCTCGGCACTCGGCCGGGAGGTCGGCGGGCACGTTGAGCTCCATGAAGACGCCTTCGTGTCCTCCGATGGTCCTCGGGACCGGTTGCGTGCTCTCCCAGACCGGCAGCGCCGCCAGCGCATCGGCGAGGTCGTCCACGCTGGGCCCGGGGTCGACCCAGGCCGAGTCACCGCACGGCTGCGCGGCCACCTGGGCCACGGTCCAGGTATCGAAGTGGCGGTAGCCGATGCCGTCCTCCTCTGTTGACATCTCATACCCGTCCCCACCCCCCACGTAGCCGGCCGGCACATCGATCAGCGCCAGGGGCACGTCTGCTTCGTCGCTGAAGAACCCGATGGCGTAGCGCCCCGGAGTGAGCGGTGTGTCGGCCGCCATATCCGCGAGCCGGGTGGCCTGCACCACGTCTCCAGACGGCGACGCGGGCGGCGATTCCTCAGCGGCTGACGCCCGGTTCTTGGTGTCATCGCTGCAGGCGGTGAGCAGGGTCGCGATGATCGCGAGAAGTGCGAGGCGTAGCCAGGCACTGGGCACAGGCTTCGTGGTTGCGGGCATGACGGACTCCTTCCTCTGGCCGACACGGGCCGGCGCGGATGAGAAGCGCAGCTGTGACTAGCGCGGCGCGACGAATCGCAGGCCTTCGACCATCTCGGTGAGCTCGGTGAGCTCGGCGGGGGTGGTGCCGGGGCCGTGAGCGGCCAGGATGGCGACGGTGTCGCCGTCGAGGTCGAGGACCCAGAGCCGGTAGGTCCAGCCGGGGAACACCGAGACCCAACTGGCTCCGACCCACATCGGCCGGAGGGACTCTCCGCCCCAGCAGTCCTCGATGCCGAGCCCGGCAGGCACCCGGAACCGCACCAGTTGAGCCTCGTACCCGTCGATCGAGACGAGTCGTGGCTCACTGGGCCGTACGGTCTCTTGCTTGGTGAGCGCGTTCACTGTGGCGGCGACGCCCTCCACCGGCACCCTGATCCCGTTGCACGGGTCGGTTGCGACGGCGGTCACCTTGAGCAGCTCGATCCGCCGCACGTGCGGGTCCAGGTCCGGGCCGGTCGCCAGGTGCAACCGGTCCTGCGCCCAACCGGCCGGCACGTCGACCTCGCCCCACGGAGTGTTGCCGGCCGCCCAGATGAAGGGGATCACGTAGCCACCGGGCTCCAGCGGGGCGGGGTCGGCTGCGGTTCCGCGTGCCACGTCCAGGACCCGCACCTCGTCGACGGGTGCCACCGGGTCCACCGACCCTCGAGAGCCGTCACCATCCCGGCTGACGGCGATGGCTGCGACGGCGGCCGCGGCGACCAGTCCGAGGGTGTACGCCGTGCGCCGCAACCGGCCGCGGCGTCGCGCCCTGCTGAGCACCACGGCCAGGTCGGTCTCCACATCCGGCCGGACGTCGTCCACTGCTGCCGGCAGGCCCGCCCGGAGGAGCTCATCGATCGGCATCGCTGACCACCTCCTCGACTGTTTGACCGAGGCGCTCGGCCAACTTGGACCGGGCCTTGAACAGGTGTTGTCTCACGGTCGCCGAGGCGACCCCCATCAGCTCGGCAACCTGGTCGACAGGCAGGTCCTCCAGGTAGTGCAAGGCCACCGCCGCTCGCTGTTGCGGCGGCAGCGCGCCAACCGCACCGACCAGGTCGAGGTCCGGCAGCCGGTCAACGGCGGTCCGGGTGTCGAACAAGGCCACGACGGGAACCACACGTTCGCGGTTCGCGCGACGGATCGCGTCCCGCACAGCGACCTTGCGAACCCAGGCCTCCGGATGGTCGTAGGCCACGGCACCTCCCCACCTTTCGTAGAGGCGGACGAAGGCGTCCTGAGTGACCTCCTCGGCGCGACCGCGGTCCTGCAGTACCAGGAGCACTGTCTGCAACACAGGTCGGTAGGCCACGCGGAAGGCCCGCTCGAACTCGTCCGTGTCCTGCTTGCGCACGTGGTCTCACCGCCGTCTCGACTCATCCTCACCCTGTATAGAGACACGAGAGGCGAAGAACGTTCACCTCCCCTGCATTCTCGGTCAGCAAGCAGAGTGTCCACAGGAGACTGCGCCTCGGCCGATCAGTGTCGGTGGTCCCGTCTAGCGTTGGTTTCACGATGTTGGTGGAGACGGATCTCTCGGGTGGTGTGGTCTTCGGGGACCGCACCGATGATGAGCGCCTACTCGACTTGATGGGTGAGTCGGAGGTCCAAGAGCGGGCCACCGGCCGGCGCAAGGTCCGCTACATCCTCGAGTGGGCGGAGCGCCACGTCGTCGCCGATGCTGACGGCGCGACGTTGAGGAGTCCATCGGCGGTGAGGGCACGCCGCTGATCGCTTCCTCCTGTGTGGAGCCCATGGCCGCGGCGTTCGGTGTGTCGAGCCGAGTCGCGATGCAGCTGTTGTCGGACTGGCTCAACGTGAAGCACCGCCTTCCGATGATCCACAAGGGCGCCGAGGACCTCCGCGTCGCGCCGTGGCGGGCGCGGCGGATCGCCAACATGACACACGGTCTGGCCAAGGCGGCCGCGGCCTACGTCGATGCCACGCTGGTCGCGGTCGCCGACTCGTGCGGAGCGGTCACGATCGACCGGCTCGTCGACGAGGCCAGGGCCTTGTTCGACCCGGCCCAGGCGGAGGAGATCGAGGACGCCGCCAAAGCGGCGGTGGGACGTGCGGCTCGACCACTACAGCGGCGCGATCTGGGGCGGGACCTCACGTCTCGAGGTGGTCGGAGACACCCCGACGCTCACGAAGTTCTATGACCTGGTCTGCGCCACGGCCCACGATCAGCTCGGCCCAGACCTGCCGGCCGACGAGCAGGGGAGCCTGCAGCACCGCAAGGTCGCCGCCCTCGGGCTCATCGCCGATGACACCGGCGCTGCCACGACCACCAAGACCTACCTGCATCTCAACTACGCCGACCTCCCTGCTCTGCCCGACGCACTGGTCCGCGTCGGCAGTGTCGAGCGGCTCGGTCCCCTGACCGTGTCCCGGATCAAGGACTGGCTCGGACTCACCCGCTTCACCCTGCAGCCCGTGCTCGACCTACGCCGCAAGGACGCGGTCGACCAGCACGACCCTCCGGAGTGGATGCGCGAGCTGGTCATCCAGCGCGACGCGAGATGTCGGTTCCCCCATTGCGACAAGCCTTCGCGCGCCTGCGACCTCGACCACATCGAGGCCTACGTCGAGATGGACGACGGCGGACCCCCTGGCCAGACCCATCCGGACAACCTCGCCCCGATCTGCCGTCGGCATCACCGTGCCAAGACCCACTTCGGATGGCGCTACGACCGCAACACCGATGGCACCTACACCTGGACCAGCCCACGCGGCCACCGGTTCACGGTCGACCCCCGCAGCATCGTCACCCGGCACTGAGCCGATCAGGCGGTGCGGAGCGCGACGGCGTCCGCGAACGCCTCGAGGGCGGCGCGGACCGGACCCTCGGGGACGGTCTCGAGCAGCTGCTTGGCCTCGTTGGCGCGGTCCACGACGTAGGCCCGAGCCTTGTCCATCGCCGGGTGGACCCGAAGCAGAGCGAGCGCCTCGGCCACGCCCGCCTCGTCGGTGACCGGGCCGGAGAGGAGCTCCAGCAGACGGGCGTCGGCCGGGTCCTTGGAGGCGCGGGCCATGATCACCGGGAGCGTGCGCACACCCTCACGCAGGTCGGTGCCCGGCGTCTTGCCGGACTCTCCGGAGTCGGAGGCGATGTCGAGGATGTCGTCGGAGAGCTGGAACGCGGAGCCGACGATCTCGCCGTACGCCGCCAGCGCCTCCTCGACCTCGGGCGCCGCTCCGCCGAACCGGGCGCCGTAGCGCGCGGACGTGGCGATCAGCGAGCCGGTCTTGCCGGCGACGACGGCGAGGTAGTGCTCGAGCGGGTCCTCGTCGGCGGTCGGGCGGGACCGTCTCGAGGATCTGGCCCTCGACCAGCCGGCTGAAAGTCTCGGCCTGGATCTTGACGGCGTCGGCGCCGAGGATCGCGGTGAGCTCGGAGGACTTCGCAGAACAGGAAGTCGCCGGTGAGGATCGCGACCTGGTTGTCCCAGCGGGCGTTGGCCGACGGGGAGCCGCGACGCAGCTCGGCCTCGTCCATGACGTCGTCGTGGTAGAGCGAGCCGACGTGGGTGAGCTCGACGACGCACGCCGCGGTGACGACGTCGTCGGCACCCGGATGGGCGCCGGCCTCGGCGGCCAGGAGCACCAGCAGCGGCCGGAACCGCTTCCCTCCGGCGTCGAGCAGGTGCGAGGCCGCCTCGGTGACGAACGGGAACTGGCTCTGGACGTGCTCGTAGAGCGCCTTCTCGACCTGTTCGAGCCGGTCACGCAGCCGTGTCTCCAGCGCCGGGTCAGTGACCGGGAGCGCGAGAGAGTCGGTGTTCACCTGATGAATTGTCCGGCATCAGCGACGAGGTCGAGCACCGGCCCCGGTACGACGCCGAGCAGCAAAGTCAGGGCCGCGCTGGCGGCGATGACCCCGGTGGTCGCCAGAGACGGCGTCGTCACGGTGGCCAGCTCGGTGCGGGTCGCGATGGCGGTGCCGCCGCCCCCGGACGCGAGCTCCTTCTCCTCGGGCATCTCGCCCTCGAAGAAGAAAATCAGCATCACCCGGACGTAGAAGAACACCGCGATGACGCTGGAGGCGATCGCGACCAGCACGACCGGCCACGCACCTGCGGCCATCGCCACCGTGAACACGGCCCACTTGCCGATGAAGCCCGCGGTGAGCGGGATGCCTGCCATCGAGAGCAGGAAGAAGCGCGAAGACTCCGGCGACCAGCGGGCTGCGCCGGCCGAGGCCCGCCACTTCTCGAACGACGTCGCCTCGCCGCCGGCGTCGCGGACGAGCGTGACAATGGCGAAGGCACCGATCGTCGAGGGAGCCGTAGGTCGCCAGGTAGAACAGCACCGCGGTGAGCGAGGAGATCTCGTTGTCGCCGAGAGCGCCCGTGGCCCGCAGGCCCAGGAACCCGACCAGCAGGAAGCCGGTGTGGGCGATCGAGGAGTAGGCGAGCATCCGCTTCACGTCGGTCTGGGTGCAGGCCACGATGGCGCCGACCAGCATGGTGAGGATCGCGATGATCCACATCATCGGCTGCCAGCTCCAGCGGTCCGCACCGAAGGCGACGTAGAAGAGGCGCAGCAAGGCACCGAACGCCGCGACCTTGGTGCAGGCAGCCATGAACGCCGGTGACCGCGGTGGGCGCGCCCTGGTAGACGTCGGGCGTCCACGACTGGAACGGCACTGCGCCGACCTTGAACAGCAGGCCGACCGCCAGCATGCCCATGCCGATCAGCAGCAGGGCCTGGTTGGCGCTGTCGTTGCGAACCGCCTCGTTGATGCCCGCGAAGTTCATCGACCCGGCGTAGCCGTAGATCAGCGCGACGCCGTAGAGGAAGAAGCCGGAGGAGAACGCGCCGAGGAGGAAGTACTTGAGCGCGGCCTCCTGGCTGAGCAGGCGCCGGCGGCGGGCCAGGCCGCAGAGCAGGTAGAGCGGCAGCGAGAGCACCTCGAGCGCGACGAACATGGTCAGCAGGTCGTTGGCCGCGGGGAACAGCATCATGCCGGCGACGGCGAACATCAGCAGCGGGATAGACCTCGGTGTGCTCGAGGCCCTGGGTCGAGGCCTCGCGCTCCGCCTCGGTGCCCGGCAGCGCGGCCGCCTGCCCGGCGAACGCCGAGACGCCGCCCTCGAGACGTCGCTCGGCGAACAGCAGGACTCCGCCGAGCGCGAAGATCAGGACCAGGACCCACAAGACGGTGGTCGGTCCGTCGACCACCAGGGTCTCGCCGGCGGTGATGACTCCACGGGCGACCTGGTCACCGGTGCTGAGATCCTTGAGGTTCATGGCGACATAGACCGAGCCGCCGAGCGCGGCCACGAGCCCCCCGACCTCAGCACGACCTGGATCAGGTAGCGGCGCTCGCGCGGGGCGAACGCCTCGACGACGACGCCGACGCATGGCGACGCCGAAGATGACGAGCATCGGCCACAGCTCGGCGTACTCGAGGACCGGCTTGCTGAAGTCCATCACTCACCTTCCTCGTGGCTCGCGGAGCCGATCGGCACGTCCGGACCGTCGTCGACCACACCGGTGTGGTCGAGCAGCGTGTCGACGGTCGGGTTGCTCACGTCGAGCAGGGGCAGCGGGATAGAACCCGAAAACGACGAGGCCGACCATCAGCGGTGTGAGGACGAGGACCTCGCGCCGATCCAGGTCCGGCACCTCACCCGGATCGTCGGGGCCGGTCATCATCCGCTGGTAGACCCAGAGCATGTAGACCGCCGCCAGCACGATCCCCGTGACCGCGATCGCGCCGACGTACCAGCGGTAGTCGAACGCGGCGATGAGCACCAGGATCTCGGAGACGAACTGGCTCAGGCCCGGCAGACCCAGCGGTCGCCAGACCGGCGACGAGGAACAGACCGGCGAGCACCGGCGCCATCTTCTCGACACCGCCCATCTCGCTGATCAGCGTCGTCCCGCGGCGCTGGATGAGGAACCCGGCGATCAGGAACAGCGCGGCCGTGGCGATGCCGTGGTTGACCATGTAGAGGATCGCCCCGGAGGCGCCCTGCGCTGGTGAAGACGAAGATGCCGAGCATGATGAAGCCGAAGTGGCTCAGCGAGGTCAGGCCGATCAGCCGCAGGATGTCGTCCTGCCCGATGGCGACGAACGCGCCGTAGACGATCGAGATCAGCGCGAGGACCACGACCAGCGGGGTCGCCCAGTCAGAGGCCTCCGGGAACAGGCCCAGGCAGAACCGCAGCATCCCGAAGGTGCCGATCTTGTCGAGGATGCAGACCAGCAGCACCTAGGTCGCCGGGGTCGCCTGCTCGGTCGTGTCGGCCAGCCAGGTGTGCACCGGGAACAGCGGCGCCTTGACCGCGAACGCGATGAAGAAGCCGGCGAACAGCCAGCGACCGGCCTCGGTCGAGATGTCGAGCTTCTGGAGGTCGGTGTAGAGGTAGGACGGCGCGCCCTGCTGTGCAGAGACGACGTAGAGCCCGATCACCGAGGCGAGCAGCACCAGTCCGCCGCCGAGCTGGAACATCAGGAACTTCAGCGCGGCCGCGGACCGGTTCTCGCGGCCGAAGCCGCCGACCAGGAAGTACGCCGGGATCAGGGTCGCCTCGAAGACGACGTAGAACAAGAACACGTCGGTGGCCGCGAACACCGCCAGCGACAGCGCCTCCAGGGCCAGAACCCAGGCGACGAAGCGCTTGGCGCCGGAACCCTCGGTCTGGCCCTCGTCGTGCCAGGCGGCGATCAGCACGACCGGCACCAGCACCACGGTCAGCAGGACCATCAGCAGGCCGAGGCCGTCGACGCCGAGCGCGTAGTGCACGCCGAACGCGGACGATCCAGTCGTGTGTCTCGGTCAGCTGCAGGCCACCGTCGCCGACGTCGTACGACGCCGCGAGAGCGACTCCCACGGCCAGCGTGACCAGTGAGGCCAGCACGCCGAGCCGCTTCGGTTGGTCACCGGCCGCCGGCAGCAAGGCGACGGCCAGGGACCCGAGCAGCGGCACGAGGATCAGGAGGGTCAGGAGCGGGAAGTCGGTCATGCGAGGTTCACCGCCAGGAGTGCGAGCACGACGAGCAGCACGCCGACCGAGGAGGGAGAGGGCGTAGGAGCGGACGAAGCCGTTCTGGATCCGGCGCAGCAGGACCCCGATCCCAGCCACAGCCATGACACCGCCGGAGAAGATCCCGTCCACCACGCTCCGGTCGAAGGTGACCAGCCCCGAGGTGAGTCGGCGCGACGGCTCGCACGACCAGGCCCTCGTTGATGGCGTCGCCGTAGAGGTCGGCGCGCGCGGCCCGGGTCGCGAACGAGACGTCCTGCGGCGCCTCGCGCGGCACCGCCTGGCGACCCACGAGCGCGAACGCGGTGGCCACCCCGATGGCGACGACCAGCACGACGAGACCGGTGATGGCCAGGGCAGGGATCGGCGGCTCGTGGTGCGCCTCCTCACCGACCACCGGGGCCAGCCACTCGACGATCCAGTCGCCGACCAGCAGCACGCCGCCGAGGAGCGAGAGGGCAGCGAGCACCATCAGCGGGACGGTCATCACCTTGGGCGACTCGTGCGGGTGGACGTCCTTCTCCCAGCGCTTCTCGGGCCGGCGTGAAGAAGGTCATCAGCATCAGCCGGGTCATGTAGAAGCCGGTGATGCCGGCGCCGAGCAGCGCGCACACGCCGACCAGCCAGTTCTCGGTGAGCGCGACCTCGATGATCTTGTCCTTGGACCAGAAGCCCGAGAAGCCGGGGAACCCGATGATCGCCAGGTAGCCCACCGCGAAGGTCAGGAACGTGACCGGCATCATCTTCTGCAGCGCGCCGTAGTGGCGCATGTCGACGTCGTCGTTCATGCCGTGCATGACCGAGCCGGCGCCGAGGAACATGTTGGCCTTGAAGAAGCCGTGGGTGAGCAGGTGGAAGATCGCGAACGCGTAGCCCGCGACGCCGAGGCCCGCGCCGAGCATCATGTAGCCGATCTGGCTCATCGTGGAGCCGGCGAGCGCCTTCTTGATGTCGTCCTTGGCGCAGCCGATGACCGCACCCCACAGGAGCGTCACGGTGGCGACGATGACCACGACGGTCTGCGCGCGGTGTCGGTCAGCTCGAAGATGAAGTTGGAGCGGACGACGAGGTAGACGCCGGCGGTGACCATGGTCGCCGCGTGGATCAGCGCCGAGACCGGGGTCGGGCCCTCCATCGCGTCGAGCAGCCAGGCCTGCAGCGGCACCTGCGCGGACTTGCCGCAGGCGCCGAGCAGGAGCAGCAGGCCGAGCGCCGTCATCGCGTCGTGATCGGCAGACCCGGCACCGGCGCTGATGACCGTGAAGCTGGTCGTGCCGAACGTGACGAACACCAGCATGATCGCCAGTCGACAGCCCGATGTCGCCGACCCGGTTGATGACGAACGCCTTCTTGGCGGCCGCCGCGGCCGAGTGCTTGTGCTGCCAGAAGCCGATCAGCAGGTACGACGCGAGACCGACGCCCTCCCAGCCGAGGAACAGGCCGAGGTAGTTCTCGGACAGACCAGCATCAGCATCGCGGCGACGAACAGGTTGAGGTAGCCGAAGAACCGGCGGCCGGCGCTCGTCGTGCTCCATGTAGCCGATCGAGTAGACGTGGATCAGCGACCCGACGCCGGTGATCAGCAGCAGGAACAGCGCGGTCAGCGGGTCGTAGAGCAGGTCCATGCCGACGTTGAGCTCGCCGACCTGGATCCAGGTCATAGAGGTGCTGGCCGACCTGGCGGTCACCCTCGTCGCGGCCGAGCAGCTGGAGGAACAGCACCAGGCTGATCACGAACGAGCCGATCGGCAGCAGCGGTGCCGAGCAGGTGGCCCCAGACCTTCAGCGGCTTGGGGAAGAGCGCGCCGCCGAGCAGCAGGATCGCCGCGCCCGCGAGGGGCAGCGCGATGATCAGCCAGAGCAGCGCGAACGACGCCGTCCGCGCTGGTCGGGTCGACCACGCGGGATGGCTCCTTCGTGAGAGAGCAAACATCGAGGCGGCTCCTCAGTACTTCAGCAGGCTGGCGTCGTCGACCGAGGCCGAGCGGCGGGTCCGGAAGATGGTCATGATGATCGCGAGCCCGACGACGACCTCGGCCGCGGCCACCACCATCACGAAGAAGGCGGCGATCTGGCCGTCGAGGTTGCCGTGCTGCTTGGCGAAGGCGACGAGCGCGAGGTTGCAGGCGTTGAGCATCAGCTCGACGCACATGAACACCACGATCGCGTTGCGGCGGGTGAGCACCCCGACGCAGCCGATCGTGAACAGGATCGCGGAGAGGACGACGTACGGGTCGCGCTCATCGCGTCCGCCTCCTCGCGGTCGTGCTCGCGTCGGCGTCGTGCCGCTGGCGTCGCGTCGATGTCGTCGGCCAGCGCCGGCGCCGAGCGGACCGTGCCGCGGGCGGCGAGCACCCGGGAGACCGACGCCTCGGCGGCGGTGCCGTCGGGCAGCAGCGCCGGGGTGTCGACGGCGTTGTGCCGGGCGAAGACACCCGGAGGCGGCAGCGGGCCGAGGTGCTGGCCGTGCTCGGCGTAGTCGCGCATCCGCTGCGGCGGCGATGCTCGGCCTGGGTCGGCTTCGGCGTCAGTCGCTCGCGGTGCGCGAGCACCATCGCGCCGATGGCGGCGGTGATCAGCAGCGCGCGGTGACCTCGAAGGCGAAGACGTAGCGCGAGAACAGGATGTTGGCGAGGCCCTCGATGTTGCCGCCGCTGTTGGCCTCGTCGAGGCCGACGGCCGAGCCGAGCGCTCATCTGCGCGACGCCGATGACCAGGACCAGCCCGAGCACCAGGCCGCCGATGGCGGCGAGCACCCGCTGGCCGCGGATCGTCTCGACCACCGAGTCGGAGGCGTCGACGCCGACCAGCATCAGCACGAAGAGGAACAGCATCAGGATCGCGCCGGTGTAGACGATGATCTGCACCGCGAACAGGAACGGCGCGTCGAGGCACGGGTAGAGCACGGCGAGGCTGATCATCACGACGGCCAGCAGCAGCGCGGCGTGCACGGCCTTGCGGACGAAGAGGATGCCCAGGGCGGCGATCACCATGATCGGCGCGAGGATCCAGAACGCGATCACTGGCTCGCCTCCCTCGGTGCGGGCGCCGCGAACTCGCCGCGGTAGTAGGCGCCCTCGTCGTCGCCGAGCCGCATCGGGTGCGGCGGCTGCTCCATGCCGGGCAGCAGCGGGGCGAGCAGGTCGGACTTCTCGTAGATCAGGTCGGCGCGGTTGTCGTCGGCCAGCTCGTACTCGTTGGTCATCGTCAGCGCGCGGGTCGGGCAGGCCTCGATGCACAGGCCGCACAGGATGCAGCGCAGGTAGTTGATCTGGTAGACGCGGCCGTAGCGCTCGCCGGGGCTGAACCGCTCGTCCTCGGTGTTGGACGCGCCCTCGACGTAGATCGCGTCGGCCGGGCAGGCCCAGGCGCACAGCTCGCAGCCGATGCACTTCTCCAGCCCGTCGGGCCAGCGGTTGAGCTGGTGCCGGCCGTGGAAGCGCGGTGCCGTCGGCAGCTTCTCGAAGGGGTACTGCTCGGTGACGACCTTCTTGAACATGGTCCGGAAGGTGACCCCGAACCCGGCGACCGGGTCCCAGAACTGCTCCTTGAGGGTGGGCATCAGGCTTGCACCTCCTGCTCGGCGGTGGCGGTCGGACGGTCGAAGGTCAGCGGCGCGGCGGCGCCGCGGACCGGCGCCACCGGCCGGCATCGGCGGGACCGGGAAGCCGCCGCGAGGCGTCGTCGGCTCGGCCTCGACCGTCTCCTCCTCGGCGCGCCTCGCCGACGAAGAACAGCGCCAGGAACGCCAAGGCGAGCACCCCGATGCCGATCAGGAGGTACTGCCGGTCGATGCCGCCCGTCGAGCGAGATCGCGCGGATGGTGCGCGACCGCGACGATCCAGACCAGCGAGATCGGGATCAGGCGCTTCCAGCCGAACGCCATGAACTGGTCGTAGCGCAGCCGGGGCAGCGAGCCGCGCAGCCAGATGAAGAAGAAGATGAAGACCAGCACCTTGCCGAAGAACCAGAGCAACGGCACAGTAGCCCTCGTTGGCGCCCTCCCAGACCTGGTCGATCCAGAACGGCGCGTGCCAGCCGCCGAGGAACAGCGTCGTCGCGAGCGCCGAGACGGTGGCCATGTTGATGTACTCGGCGAGGAAGAACAGCGCGAACTTCAAGCGAGCTGTACTCCGTGTGGAAGCCGCCGACCAGCTCGCCCTCGGCCTCGGGGAGGTCGAACGGCGCCCGGTTGGTCTCACCGACCATCGCGATCACGTAGATGACGAACGACGGCACCAGGATCAGCCCGAACCACAGGTCGTCCTGGGCCGCGACGATCTCCGAGGTCGACATCGAGCCGGCGTAGAGGAACACCGCGACGAGCGCGAGCCCCATCGCGACCTCGTAGGAGATCATCTGGGCGCTCGAGCGCAGGCCACCGAGCAGGGAGTACGTCGAGCCGCTGGACCAGCCGCCGAGCACGATGCCGTAGATGCCGATCGAGGCGATCGCCATGCACGAACAGCACGGCCACCGGCATGTCGGTCAGCTGCAGCGGGGTGGTGCGGTCGGTGAACGGCAGACCGACCTCCGGCCCGAACGGGATGACCGAGAACGTGACGAAGGCCGGGACCACGGCGAGTACGGGCGCGAGCAGGAAGACCACCTTGTCGGCGGCCTTGGGGATGATGTCCTCCTTGAGCGCCAGCTTGACGCCGTCGGCGAGGGACTGGAGCAGGCCGAAGGGACCGTTCACGTTGGGGCCGATGCGGTGCTGCATCCGGGCGACCACTCGGCGCTCCCACCAGATGTTGAACAGCGTGAGCAGCACCAGGACCAGGAAGATCAGGACGGCCTTGACCAGGATCAGCCACCACGGGTCCTGACCGAAGGCCGACAGGTCGTCGAGCCGCCAGCGACGGTCGTGCGATCACGAGCCGCTCCCTTCACGCGTGACGCGGCTGCCGGGCGAGGCCAGGTCGGCGAGGACGCCGTTGCCGAGCGAGTTGGACGGGAGCCACACCACGTCGTCGGGCAGGTCGGCGACCTCCGCCGGCAGCGGTGACCGAGCCACGGTCACCGGTGAGGGTCACCGTCGGGCCGGCCGCGTCGAAGACGCCGCTGACTGACCCGCGCGACCGCGGCCCGCGCCGTCGCCGCGTAGTGGTCGTCGCCGTCCTGCAGCGAGCCGTTGTCGACCAGCTGCTTCCAGGTCGACAACGCGGAGCCCTTGGCCGCGGGGGACTTCTTGCGCGCAGCCGGTGCCTGCATCGTGGCTCGGTCGCCGTCCCAGGGGCCGAGGTCCTCCATCTGCGCCCGCGCCTCGGCGACCGTCCGGAAGCCCAGCGGGCTCGTTGCCAACAGCGGGGCCAGCTCCTCGGCGATGCCGGCCAGGACGCGCAGGTCGGGCAGCGAGGCGGGTTGGGCGAAGACCGCGTCGAAGGGCGCGGACCCGGCCCTCCCAGTTGACGAAGGTGCCGGCCTTGTCGGTCACCGGCGCGACCGGGAAGACCACGTCGGCCGCGCGGGTCACGTCGGTCTCGCGGAGCTCCAGCGCCGACCACGAAGCGAGGCGGCGCCGAGGGCCGCGCGGAAGGCCTGCCGGGTCGCGCCGTGTCGTCGGGGTCGACGCCGCCGACCACGAGGCCGCCGATGTCGCCGGACCGCGCCGCGGCGACGATCGCGTCGGCGTCGCGACCGGGTCGCTCGGGCAGGCTGTCGACGCCCCAGGCGGTGGCCACGTCGACCCGAGCGCCGGCGTCGGCCAGCGGGCGGCCACCGGGCAGCAGCGTCGGGCAGGCAGCCGGCCTCGACCGCACCGCGGTCACCGGCGCGACGCGGGCACCCAGGCCAGCCGGGCGCCGGTCCTGCCGGCGAGGGCGACCGCCGCGGCGTAGGCGCCGGGCGAGGTCGCCAGCCGCTCACCGACCAGGATGACGGTCGTCCTGTCGATGCTGTAGTCGCTCTGGGTGCCGAGCGATTCGAGGGCCGCAGCCTCCTCGCCGGGCGCCGTCGCGACGAGCTCGCCGTTCATCTTGCGCAGACCGCGGGTGGTGTAGGGCGCCAGCGCGACGACCCTGGTGCCGGGCGTCGCCAGCGACGCCTTGCGCAGCCGCAGGAAGATCGTGCCGGCCTCGTCCTCGGGCTCGAGTCCCGACCAGAACGACCGTTGCAGCGGACTCGAGGTCGGCGTAGCGTGACGCTCCGCCGGCGGGTCCGGTGGCAGCGACGGTCGAGGCGAGGAACGACGCCTCCTCGGCCGAGAGCGGGCGGGACCGGAAGTCGATGTCGTTGGTGCCGAGCACCGACGCGGGCGAACCTGGCTGTAGGCGTAGGCGTCCTCGGCGGTCAGCCGACCGCCGGTGCAGCACGCCGACGGACCCGGCGGCCGCGCAGGCCCCGCGCGGCGACGGCGAACGCCTCGGGCCAGGAGGCCGGACGGAGCTCGCCGTCTCCCGTCGTCCACGGTCGCGCACCTGCGGGTAGGTGATCCGGTCGCCCGCGGTGGCGTAGCTGAACGCGAAGCGGTCCTTGTCGGTGATCCACTCCTCGTTGACCTCGGGGTCGTTGCCGGCGAGGCGGCGCATGACCTTGCCGCGGCGGTGGTCGACGCGGATCGCCGCGCCGCACGCGTCGTGCTCGGCGACCGACGGCGTGGAGACCAGGTCGAAGGGGCGCGACCGGAAGCGGTACTCCGCAGAGGTCAGCGCGCCGACCGGGCAGATCTGGATGGCGTTGCCGGAGAAGTAGGAGTGGAACGGCTCGTTCTCGTACGATGCCGACCTGCTGCAGGGCGCCGCGCTCGAGCAGCGCGATGAACGGGTCGCCGGCGATCTGCTCGGAGAACCGGGTGCAGCGCTGCACAGACGACGCAGCGCTCGCGGTCGAGCAGGACCTGCGGCGGAGATGTTGATCGGCTTGGGGAAGGTGCGCTTGACGCCGCCCGCACCGGAGGGGAAGCGGGACTCGCCGCGGCCGTTGGACATCGCCTGGTTCTGCAGCGGGCACTCGCCGCCCTTGTCGCAGACCGGGCAGTCGAGCGGGTGGTTGATCAGCAGGAACTCCATGACGCCCTGCTGCGCCTTGTCGGCGACGTCGCTGGTGACCTGGGTCGTTGACGACCATGCCCTCGGCGACCGGCAGCGTGCAGGAGGCCTGCGGCTTGGGGAAGCCCCGGCCGTTGCCGGCGTCCGGCACATCGACCAGGCACTGGCGGCAGGCACCGACCGGAGCCAGCAGCGGGTGGTCGCAGAACCGCGGGATCTGCACGCCGATCTGCTCGGCGGCGCGGATCACCAGGGTGTCCTTGGGGACGCTGACCGGACGCCGTCGATGGTGACCGAGACCGTCTTGACCGCGGTGGCGGGAGTCTTCTCGGGAGCGGTCGTCATGTGGTCACCAGCTCCTCGGCGAAGACGGTGGAGGCTTGGCGGGGTCGAACGGGCAGCCGCCGTGGCGCAGGTGCGCGAGGTACTCCTCGCGGAAGTACTGGATCGAGCTCGAGATCGGGCTGGTCGCGCCGTCGCCGAGTGCGCAGAACGAGCGGCCCAGGATGTTGTCGCACTGGTCGAGCAGCAGGTCGAGGTCGGCCTCGCTGCCCTCGCCTCGCTCCAGCGCGGCCAGGGTCTGCACCAGCCACCAGGTGCCCTCGCGGCACGGCGTGCACTTGCCGCAGGACTCGTGCTTGTAGAACTCGGTCCAGCGCAGCACCGCGCGCACGACGCAGGTGGTCTCGTCGAAGAGCTGCAGCGCCCGGGTGCCGAGCATCGAGCCGGCCTCGCACGACCTCCTCGAAGTCGAGGGGTACGTCGAGGTGCTCGTGCGGTGAGCAGCGGCGTGCTCGACCCGCCCGGCGTCCAGAACTTCAGCTCGTGGCCCTCGCGCATACCGCCGGCCAGGTCGATGCAGCTCGCGCAGCGTGATGCCGAGCGGCGCCTCGTACTGGCCGGGCTTCGTCACGTGCCCGGAGAGCGAGAAGATCCCGTAGCCCTTGGACTTCTCGGTGCCCATCGAGGCGAACCACTCGGCGCCGTGCTCGATGATGCTCGGCACCGACGCGATCGACTCGACGTTGTTGATGACCGTCGGGCTGGCGTAGAGGCCGGCGACCGCGGGGAACGGCGGGCGCAGCCGCGGCTGGCCGCGACGACCCTCGAGACCCTCGAGGAGAGCGGTCTCCTCGCCGCAGATGTAGGCGCCGGCTCCGGCGTGCACGACGATGTCGAGGTCGTAGCCGGAGCCGTGGATGTCCTTGCCCAGGTGCCCGGCGACGTACGCCTCCTGCACCGCGGCCTGGACCCGGCGGATCACGTGCAGCACCTCGCCGCGGATGTAGATGAACGCGTGGTGAGCACGGATCGCGTACGAGCTGATGATCACGCCCTCCACGAGCGTGTGCGGGTTGGCCATCATCAGCGGGATGTCCTTGCAGGTGCCCGGCTCCGACTCGTCGGCGTTGACCACGAGGTACTTGGGTCTTGGGGTTGTCCTGCGGGATGAAGCCCCACTTCATGCCGGTCGGGAAGCCCGGCGCCGCCGCGACCGCGCAGGCCGGAGCTCCTTGACCTCCTCGATGATGGCCGTCGGGCTCCATGCCCAGCGCCGTCCTGAGCGCGCCGTAGCCGCCGTGCGCCTCGTAGGTCCCCAGCGTCCAGGAGCGCTCGGCGTCCCAGTTGTCGGTGAGGACGGGGGTGAGTACGTCGGTCACTTCGCGTCGTCCTTGTCCGCTGCGGTCTCTTCGGTCGGGCTCGACACGTCGGTGGTCGGCGCCGTCCAGCCGCGCTCGCGCGCGATGCCAAGCCCGACCAGCGAGGGGCCACCGGCCGACGGCCCCTCGTCGACGCGGCCGTCGGGGAAGCCGGCGAGCACGCGCTCGGCCTCACGCCAGGTGCAGATCCGCGGGCCCCGGGTGGAGGTGACCTCCCTGCCCTCGCGGAGGTCGTCGACCAGCTGGACCGCGGACGACGGGCGTCATGTTGTCCATGAACTCCCAGTTGACCATCATCACCGGGGCGTAGTCGCAGGCCGCGTTGCACTCGACGTGCTCGAGGGTGACCTTGCCGTCAGCCGTCGTCTCGTCGTTGCCGACGTCGAGGTGGTCCTTGAGCCGCTCGAAGATCGCGTCGCCGCCCATCACCGCGCACAGCGTGTTGGTGCAGACGCCGACGTGGTAGTCGCCGACCGGCTTGCGCTTGTACATCGTGTAGAACGTGGCGACCCCGCTGACCTCGGCGGCGCGAGATGCCGAGGATCTCGGCGCAGGCCTCGATGCCCTCGCGGTGTGATCCGGCCCTCGACCGACTGCACCAGGTGCAGCATCGGCAGCAGGCCGGAGCGCGGCTCTCCGGGTAGCGTGCCGGCGATCTCGCGGAGCTCGTCGATGACGCCCTGGTCGAGCGATGTGGCTCCCGTTGTCTGGCTCATCGGTCGACGCCTCCCATCACGGGGTCGATGCACGCGATCGCGACGATGACGTCGGCGACCTGCCGCCCTCGCTCATCACGCCCGGTCGCCTGCAGGTTGGTGAACGACGGGTCGCGGAAGTGCGCCCGGAACGGCCGGGTGCCGCCGTCGGAGACGACGTGCGCACCGAGCTCGCCGCGGGGCGACTCGATCGGGCACGTAGGCCTGGCCGGCCGGGACCCGGAAGCCCTCGGTCACCAGCTTGAAGTGGTGGATCAGCGCCTCCATCGACTCACCCATGATGTGGCGGATGTGGTCGAGGCTGTTGCCCATGCCGTCGCTGCCGATGGCGAGCTGGCTGGGCCAGGCGATCTTCTTGTCGTCGACCATCACCGGGGCGCCCTCGAGGCCGGCGAGCCGGTCGGCGGCCTGCTCGATGATGCTTGAGCGACTCCCACATCTCGTTGAGGCGGATCCGGAAGCGACCGTAGGAGTCGCAGGTGTCCCAGGTCTGGACCTCGAAGTCGTAGTCCTCGTAGCCGCAGTAGGGCTGCGGTCTTGCGCAGGTCCCAGGGTAGCCGGTGCTGCGCAGCACCGGTCCGGTGATGCCGAGCGCCAGGCAGCCCGCGAGGTCGAGGTGGCCGACGTCGTCCAGTCGGCCCTTGAAGATCGGGTTGGCGTTGCAGAGCGCGGCGTACTCGGGCAGCCGCTTCTTCATCAGCGCGACGAAGCTCGCGGATCTCGTCCAGCGCGCCGGGCGGCAGGTCCTGGGCGACGCCGCCGGGGCGGATGAAGCGCGTGGTTCATCCGCAGGCCGGTGATCAGCTCGAACAGGTCGAGGACCAGCTCGCGCTCGCGGAAGCCGATGGTCATCACGGTCAGAGCGCCGATCTCCATGCCGCCGGTGGCGATGCAGACCAGGTGAGAGGAGATGCGGTTGAGCTCCATGAGCAGCACCCGCATGACCTGGGCCTTCTCGGGGATGTCGTCCTCGATGTCGAGCAGCCGCTCGACGCCGAGGCAGTAGGTCGTCTCGTTGAAGAACGGCGAGAGGTAGTCCATCCGGGTGCAGAACGTGACGCCCTGCACCCAGGAGCGGTACTCCATGTTCTTCTCGATGCCGGTGTGCAGGTAGCCGATGCCGCAGCGGGCCTCGGTCACCGTCTCGCCCTCGAGCTCGAGGATCAGCCGGAGCACGCCGTGGGTCGATGGGTGCTGCGGGCCCATGTTGACCACGACGCGCTCGTCGGCGTCCTCGAGCGAGCCCGCTGGCGATCGAGTCCCAGTCCTGGCCGGTGACGGTGAAGACCCGGCCCTCGGTCGTCTCGCTGCTACCGGCGTACATGTCCTGAGTCATTAGTTGTACGACCTCCGCTCGTCCGGGCGGAGGCATGGTCCCGCCCTTGTACTCCACGGGGATGCCACCCAGCGGGTAGTCCTTGCGCTGGGGGTGGCCCGGCCAGTCGTCGGGCATCAGGATCCGGGTCAGGGCCGGGTGGCCGTCGAAGACGATCCCGAACATGTCGAACGCCTCGCGCTCGTGCCAGTCGTTGGTCGGGTACGTCGCCACGGTCGAGGGGATGTGCGGGTCGCTGTCGGGGACCGAGACCTCGACCCGGACCCGGCGGTTGTGGGTCATCGAGAGCAGGTGGTAGACCGCGTGCAGCTCGCGACCGGTGTCGTCGGGGTAGTGCACGCCGCTGACGCCGGCAGCACAGCTCGAAGCGCAGTGCCGGGTCGTCGCGCAGCAGCCGCGCGATCGCGGGCAGGTCCTCGCGGCGCACGTGGAAGGTGATCTCGCCGCGGTGGACGACCGTGCCCTGCAGCGCGGTCGGCTCGACGCCGCCACCGGCGAGCGCGTGGTCCAGGGCGGAGGCGACGTCCTCGTACCAGCCCCCGAACGGACGCTTGCTGCTGGCTGGGAAGACGATCGGCTGCACCAGGCCGCCGTAACCGCTGGTGTCGCCGGTGCCGGGGACGCCGAACATGCCCACCCGCTGCCCGACGATCTGGATCTCCGGGTCAGGCGCCAGCTCGGTCGGGGCGTTCTCGGGGACGACGTCCTTCGGGGTCTCGCTCACCGCACCGTCACCGCAGCAGACCCTTCATGTCGGAGGTCGGCAGCGCCTTGAGCGCGGCGTTCTCGCGCTGCTCGATCTGCGCGGCCATGTTGGGGCCGAGCTTGGTCGGTTCTGGACCTGGTCGTGCAGCTTGAGGATCGCGTCGATCAGCATCTCCGGACGCGGCGGACAGCCGGGGAGGTACATGTCGACCGGCACGACGTGGTCGACGCCCTGAACGACCGCGTAGTTGTTGAACATGCCGCCGCTGCTCGCGCAGACACCCATGGCGAGCACCCACTTCGGCTCGGCCATCTGGTCGTAGATCTGGCGGAGGACCGGTGCCATCTTCTGGCTGACCCGTCCGGCGACGATCATCAGGTCGGCCTGGCGAGGGCTGGCCCGGAAGACCTCCATGCCGAAGCGGGCCAGGTCGTACTTCGGTCCGCCGCTCGTCATCATCTCGATGGCGCAGCAGGCCAGGCCGAAGGTGGCCGGCCAGAACGACGCCTTGCGCATGTAGCCCGCGACGCCCTCGACGGTCGTCAGCAGGACGCCGCTGGGGAGCTTCTCCTCTAGACCCACGTCAGTCCTCGCTTCGCTCCGGGCCGAGCGGGGCCCATGGATACCTGCACCCACTGGTCGCTCGCTCCGCTCGCTCCATGTCGCCTCGTTCCTCAGTCCCACTCCAGCCCGCCGCGACGCCACACATAGGCGTAGGCGACGAACACGGTGGCGATGAAGAGCACCATCTCGACGAGCCCGAAGAAGCCCATCGCGTCGAAGTGCACGGCCCACGGGTAGAGGAAGATGATCTCGATGTCGAAGACGATGAAGAGCATCGCGGTGATGTAGTACTTCACCGGGAAGCGGCCGCCGCCGACCGGCTGCGGCGTCGGCTCGATGCCGCACTCGTAGGAGTCCAGCTTGGCGCGGTTGTAGCGCTTCGGCCCGACCTGGCTGCTCATGGCCACCGACCCGGCCGCGAACAGGAACGCGAGCCCGGCGAGCGCGAGTACCGGAATGTAGAGCTCCATCGGACCCTGTCCTCCCACCTGCGTCGAACCGTGCAACACCCACAGCTCGAGTGACCCAGATCGCGTTCGTGAACTTGTGAACGCAATCACTAAGTGCCGCCGCGCTCATACTGCCACTCGTCCGCCGAGCCGTGAAGTCGGGGCGGTTCGGCCTCTGACTCGGAGATTTACAGTACGAAAGCGTGGCGTAATTCTGGGGGCTCAGGCCGAGGCGCGGTGCAGCGCGACGATGCCCCCGCTGAGGTTGCGCCACTCCGGACGCTGCCAACCGGCCTCGCCGATGAGGTCGGCCAGACCCGGCTGATCGGGCCAGGCCCGGATGGACTCGGCGAGGTAGACATAGGCGTCCGGGGACGACGACACCGCGCGCGCGACCGGGGGCAGTGCCTTCATCAGGTACTCGACGTAGAGCGTGCGGAACGGCGACCAGGTCGGGTGGCTGAACTCGCAGACCAGGAGCCGACCACCGGGTCGGGTCACCCGGCGCATCTCGCGGAGCCCGGCCAGCGGGTCGACGATGTTGCGCAGCCCGAAGGAGATGGTGACCGCGTCGAAGGTGTGGTCGGCGAACGGCAGCTTCGTGCCGTCGCCGGCCGTGAACGGCAGCTGCGGCCGGGCCTTCTTGCCCACCTGGAGCATCCCGATCGAGAAGTCGCACGGCACGACCGTCGCGCCACGGTCGGCGAACGGCTGGCTCGAGGTGCCGGTGCCAGCCGCGAGGTCGAGCACGACGTCGCCGCGCTTCGGGTCGACCGCTCGGATCACCTCCTGCCGCCAGCGCCGGTCCTGACCGAGCGAGAGGACGTCGTTGGTCAGGTCGTAGCGCTTCGCCACGGCGTCGAACATGCGTCGGACATCGGCGGGCTGCTTGTCAAGCTCGGCGCGGACCACCCCCCGACTCTAGGAGCGGGGCGTGTCGTGCAACCAAAACGCCGTGACCAGGCGTCACCCTCGTGACCGGAAGGAGTTCTTCGATGTCGCTCGTGCGCCGCCTCGCGCTCTACGACACCTCGATGCCGTTGGCCATGTTCTTCTCAGGGGGACAGACGGTCCACTACTCGCCGGACTTCGTGTACTGGTCCTGAGCCGAGGGTCGTACGCTTGCCGATCGTGACGACCAGCACCACCGCGGAGGGCACAGCACTCCCCCTCCCGCTGGTCGTCAGGACGATCGCGCTGGACCTCCCGGTGGAGGCGTCCCTGCTCGACTTCCTCCCGTCCGACCACCCGGTGACTTGGCTGCGCCGTGGAGACGGCCTGGTGGGGTGGGGTCGCGCGGCCGAGATCCACACGGCCGGAGCCACCCGGTTCGCCGATGCCGCGAAGTGGTGGTCGGAGACGACCTCCCACGTGGTGGTCCGCGACGAGGTCGACGAGCCCGGCACCGGACTCGTCTGCTTCGGCTCCTTCGCGTTCGCCGACGAGCCGGGGAGATCGCTCCTCGTCGTCCCGGAGGTGATCGTCGGCCGTCGTGGCGACCGAACCTGGCTCACCACGGTGTCGCGTGGCGCTCTCGACGCGACCGCGACCGTCACCGTGGCCGAGGCACCCCGCGCCCCCGAAGGTCTCGTGTTCGCCGACGGCGCCCTCAACGGCGACGAGTGGATGAGCGTCGTCGCCGAGGCCGTCGTCCGCATCGAGGCCGGTGAGCTGGAGAAGGTGGTACTGGCCCGCGACCTGATCGCCACGGCGGAGCAGCCGCTCGACGTCCGGTGGCCGCTGCGGCGCCTGGCCGAGGGCTATCCGACCTGCTGGACGTTCCACGTCGACGGGCTGTTCGGTGCCTCGCCCGAGATGCTGGTGCGGCGTGAGCGTGGTCTCGTCACCTCGCGGGTGCTGGCCGGCACCATCCGACGTACCGGTGATGACGACCGCGATCTCGCTCTCGCCGCGACCCTGGCCCGCTCGTCCAAGGACCTCGAGGAGCACGAGTACGCCGTCCGGTCGGTCGCCGACGCGCTGGACCCGCACTGCTCATCGATGAACGTCCCCGAGGCGCCGTTCGTCCTCCACCTCCCCAACGTCATGCACCTCGCCACCGACGTGGCGGGTGTCGTCCACGACGCCGACACGGTCTCGTCGCTCCAGCTCGCCGAGGCGTTGCACCCCTCCGCCGCCGTCGGCGGGACCCCGACCGCCGTCGCCTCCGCCCTCATCCCTGAGATCGAAGGCATGGACCGCGGCCGCTACGCCGGCCCGGTCGGCTGGATGGACGCCACCGGCGACGGCGAGTGGGCGATCGCGCTGCGCTCCGCGCGTCCTCGACGGGACGACGGTCCGACTCTTCGCCGGCTGCGGCATCGTCGCGGACTCCGACCCGGAGGCCGAGCTCGCCGAGGCCCAGGCCAAGTTCGTGCCGGTGCGCGACGCGCTCGCCGACTAGTCCCGCACCGGTCCCCGCGGACGTCGGGACGCGCTACTCCGCCTCGCCCGCCAGCACAGCGGTGCGGTAGTCATCGACGTAGCGAGTCCACAGCTCGAACGCGTGGCGCACCGGTCAGGAGCAGCCTTCGGTGCCCTCGACGCCCTCGGCGCACGCAAGGTAGACGTGCGCGTCAACCCACCACTTGCCGACCAGGTCGGCAGAGTCTCCGACCACCGTCGCGAGGCGGTACGGGTGCTGGGTCCAGACGATTGTGTGTTCACCGTCCATCGTCGCGCAGAAGACCCGGCCGGCCACGTCCGTCGCGGGGTCGACCAGATCGTCGCGGACGAGTTGCAGTGGGAAGTCGCGGCTCTTGGTCCGGGACAGACTCCAGCTCAGCTCGCCCTCGTGCTGCTTCCCCGAGCAGTCCCCGACGTTGTCCACGAAGGACTCGCCGGACACCTCTTCGACGTCCCTGACATAGGCGGAGTACATGTCCTTGCGCGTGGGATAGGTGCGGATGAGCACCGACTCGATGCCCGGCGCAGGGTCGGTGCAGGACACCGTGCCGGCGCCGTCGGTGCTGCACAACGACGGGGGAAGCAAGACGTCCAGCGGCGCCTCGGTCGGTGTTGCTGCTGTCGGCGAGGGCGGCGGCGACACGAGAGGGGGCGCTGCCTCGGCGCCCGAGGATCGGACCTGCGCCGGCGACGGGTCGTCGTGGTTGACGGCGAACAGCAGGAATCCGATGCTGGCAAGCACGAGAACCGCGGCGATAGCGAGCTCGAGCGGCGGCGGGCGCACCAGACGAGATGCATCAGCGGGCCGCTGGGTCGGCACACTGTCCTGCTGGGTCGTGTCCACACCGCTCTCCCCGAGGCCGACGAATCGGTGGTCCATGCCACTTGACCTCGAAGCGCCGCCCGGGGCATCACCAATCTGAGGTATGTGGCGTCGGCCAGCACGGCCTTCGAGGCGCTACTGCGTGAGCGCCAGATAGGCGATCACGGCGACCACCCCGACCACGATCGCCGCGGCCAGCCAGAACACCGCGCCCTTGCCCGAGCTGGTGACCTCACCCGGCGTCGTCGCGTAGATTCCCGGGGCCGGCACCGGTGGTGCACCCCCAACGGCCGGCCCGAACAGGCCGGCCAGCTGTCCTCCGAGCCCGAGCTGGTCGAGCGACTGCCGGATGTGCGCGAGGTTCTCGGCGCCGACGATGCTCGCCAGGTCGACCTGCTGTCCGCCGCCGACCATCTGGCCGTTGACCGTGACCACCGGCGGGATGTTGAGGCCACCGAGCATCGCGCTGAGGTCGATGACCTGGCCGCCGGGCACTTGCTGGCCGTTGATCATCACGACCGGCGCCGTGCCGGCGTACGGCACGGGCACCTGCGGGTGGTTGGGGTCAGCCGCCCGCGCGTTGCTGAGCTCTGCCTGCACCTTGGCGACGTTGGCCGCGGCGTCGGCGAGCTGCTTCTCGAGGTCGGCGACCTTGGCGGAGGCCTGCGTGGGATCAGGAGGAGGTGCTTGCGTCATTCGAGGTCCTTCCCGTCGGCGAGGCGAACGTACTCCAGTCCCTCACCGGGCAGGAAGCGGTTCATGTGCGCGTCCACGATCCCCAGCCCGGCCTCGGAGTAGACGCGGTCGTGAATCGCCAGGTTGCGTGGCGCCCGGACCTCCCGCGCGAAGTCGATGCCCTCGGAGGCCCTCATCCACGGCGCGCAGACCGGGACGCAGAGCACGTCGACCGGCTCGCCGGGCGTCGTCAGCGCGTCGCCGGGGTGGTAGACCCGAGCGTCTCCCGCGGTCAGCACGTAGCCGCTGTTGTCGAACCGCGGGAGCTCCGGGTGGATGACCGCGTGCAGCTCGCCGACCGCGCGCACCCGCAGCCCGACGTCGAAGGTCTCCTCCGGTGACACCACGGTGACCCGGTCCGCCACGTCCGGCGCATCGGTGCGGATCTGCTCCGCCACCGCCTGGATCGTCCAGATCGGCGCATCGGTCCGCCGCAGGTGGTCGGGCAGGTAGTGGTCGAGGTGCTCGTGGGTGATGAGCACGGCGTCGGCGCCATCGACGGCCCCCGGCTCGGTGAAGGCACCAGGGTCGATCACGACGGTCACGCCATCGTGCTCGATGCGGATGCAGGCGTGCCCGAGCTTCGTGATCCGCATACCGGCCAAACTAGTGCCGTGCGCTTTGACCTGGGTGACCCATCCTTCGACGTGACGTCGCCCGTCGTGCACGCGGCGCGCGAGCAGGACTGGTACGTCGAGACGACCTGGGGCTGGGCGGTGTTGCGTCACGACGAGGCAAGTGCGCTGCTGCGTGACCGGCGGTTCCGCCAGGGCAACGCACGGTGGCCCGAGCAGAACGGCGTCCACGACGGGCCGTTCACGCAGTGGTGGGGCGAGACGCTGCTCAGCCTCGAGGGCGACGACCACACGCGGATCCGTCGGCTGCTGGTCCCGGCCTTCAAGAACAAGACGATCGCGGCGATGCGCCCGAGGTTCCAAGCACTGGCCAACGACCTCATCGACGACTTCGCCCCGCGCGGCGAGGTCGAGTTCGTCTCCGAGTTCGCGGAGCCGTACGCCGCGCGGATCATCTGCCTGCTGCTCGGCCTGCCGGACGGTGACGACGGAGCGTGGCAGCAGGTGGCGCACTGGGCCGACGACCTGGGCGCGGCGTTCTCCATCGACGTCGGTCGACAGGTGCCACGGATCGAGGCGGCGCTCGCCGGCCTCACGGCGTACGTCGACGAGGTCGTCGCCGACCGTCGGGCGCACCCTCGCGACGACCTCGTGACCAACCTGGTCCAGGTGGAGGACCTCACGCCGCGCGAGCTCTCGGTGGCGCTCGCCTTCCTCGCCTTCGCGGGGATGGAGACCACGCGCAACCAGCTCGGCCTGGCCCTCCAGACGCTGCTGAAGCACCCCGACCAGTGGGCCCTGCTTGGCGAACGCCCCGACCTCGGCGGCGCCGCGGTGGAGGAGGTGATGCGGGTGAACCCGACGGTCACCTGGGTGACCCGTGAGGCCATCGAGGACGTCGACCTCAACGGCCTGCAGGTCCCGGCAGGCGGCATCGTGCAGGTGCTGTCGCACGCCGCCGGCACCGACCCGCGGGCCGTGCCCCAGCCCGCGTTCGACATCACGGCGACGGACCGGGCGCCGCACCACGGCTTCGGCGCCGGTATCCATCACTGCCTCGGCCACTTCGTCGCGCGCACGGACATGGCGGTCGCGCTGCCGCTGCTGGCCCAACGGATGCCTGACGCGGAATGCGACGGCCCCGGGGAGTGGTTACCCGTGTCCGGCAACACCGGCGCACTGCGGTTCCCGATCAGGTTCACCGCCTCACCCTGACCGGCTCGTGCGCCACCGTCACCGACGACGTCGCCCGGGTGACCGGGCACGCCGCGCGCACGCTCGAGCAGGCGCTTGACGGCGCCTAGACAGCTATGCCGTCGTGTGGTGCACGTAGCACCAGCGCCAGTCCTCGCCCGGCTCGGCGGACTCCATCACCGGGTGGGCCGACTCGTGGAAGTGCCCCGTCGCGTGCCGCTTGGGCGAGGAATCACAGCAGCCGACCTCGCCACAGACCAGGCACTGACGCAGGGCGACCCAGGCGATCCCGTCGTCCAGGCACGGTTGGCAGACCGGGCCTGCGGCGGTCTCGACGGCCGGGTACTGCACGAGGTCTTCGCACGAGTCCCCGGTGCGCCGCACGGACATCGCGTTCTGCACGTCGCGCCGGTCCTCAGCGGCGCGGTCGAGCATCGACTCCTCGATGTCGAGCATGGCCAGCACGTCCTCGACCACCTCGGAGGGCACCGACCCCGCATCGCGGATCTCGAGCACCCGCTCCCGCTCCGCCTGGATCATCGCCTGGCGGATCCGGTTGTACTGGTCGCTCGGCGACTCCTGGCCCTCGACCGTCGCCAGTCGCTCCCAGGCCGCGAAGTTGCGCAGCTCGAGGCGCTGGGTGATCAGGTCGACGACGCCGTGCCGGTCCTCGTACTCCTGCTTCTCGAGCTCCTTCAGCGCAGCCTTGGAGGCCTGCTGCAGCAGGGTGGCCCGGGCCAGGGCGTCCTCGGCCGGGTCCGGGCCGGGGACCTTGAGCAGGCGGGCCAGGACCGGCAACGTCACGCCCTGGATGAACAGCGTCCCGGCCACGACGGTGAAGGCGATGAGCAGCAGCACCTCGCGGTACTCGGTGTCCTCCGGGATGACGAAGGCCGCCGCCAGGGTGACCACGCCACGCATGCCGGCCCAGCCGAGCAGGAACGTGAAGGTCCATGGTGGTCGGCGCCCGTTGACGTCCGGGGCCGGCCGGACGATGAGGTAGCGGGCCGGGAAGACCCACAGCAGCCGCAGCACGATGCAGGACCCCAACGTCGCAGCGCACAGCGCGACGATCCGGCCGGCACCGACGTCGCTGTCCGCGGCGCCCTCGACGATCCACCAGGCCTGGAGCCCGATCAGCAGGAAGACGGTGTTCTCCAGCAGGTACGCGATCATCCGCCAGTTGAGGCGCTCGGCGATCCGCGACTGCGGCGACTGGATCCGGTGCGCCTTGTGGCCCAGCAGCAGACCGGCGACCACGACCGCGACCACGCCGGAAGCGTGGATCTCCTCGGCGGCGACGAACGCGGCAAAGGGCACCACCAGCGAGATGGCCCCGTCGAGCACCGGGTCCGTGACGAAGTAGTGGCGCAGCTTGGCGACGACGAGGAACAGCACGAACCCGACCAGCACGCCGCCGCCCGCGGCAATCACGAAGTCCAGCCCGACGTCGAGCGCGTCGAGGCCTGAGCCGGCGGCGACGGCGAGTGCGGTCCGCAGCGCCACCAGCGCGGTCGCGTCGTTGAGCAGCGACTCGCCCTCGAGGATCGTGGTGATCCTCCGGGGCAGGCCGATCCGCCGGCCGATCGCAGTGGCGGCCACGGCGTCGGGCGGGGCGACGACGGCGCCGATCGCCAGGGCCAGTGCCCACGAGAGATCCGGGAGCAGCAGCTTGACGACGGCGGCCACGCCGACCGTGGTGAAGACGACCAGGCCGACCGACAGCAGCAGAATCGGGCGCCGGTTGGCCCGGAAGTCCACGAGCGAGGTGTTCTGCGCAGCGGCGTACAAGCAGCGGAGGCAGCAGCCCGAACAGCACGACGTCCTCGGACAGATAGATCTGTGGCACCTGCGGGACGTAGGAGCCGGCCACGCCCACCACCACGAGCAGCAGCGGTGCCGGGATGTCGAGCCGGTCCGCGAGCGCCGTCGACACCAGGACAGCGATGGCCATGCCGACCAGGAGCAGGGTGATCTCCACCCGGTGATCCTTTCAGTCGAGGTCAATCACGCACGCAGCGCGCGGATCCGCTCGTCCAGCGAGCGGCGGTTGTCGCGGCGAACCGCTGCCTCGACCACCTCGATGCCACCGTTGGGCGAGGCCAGCGCGTGCTCGAGCTCGACCGAGACTGTCGACCCGCCAGTGCGGGGTCCGCGTGGCCGCACAGAGCGCGGCGAGGTCGACGCCGTGCGGGGTGCCGAAGAGCCGTTCGAAGGCGTGCGCGTGCTCGGGCGCACCCTGCTCGAGCATCGAGAAGATCGAGCCGCCGTCGTCGTTGACGACCACGATCGTCAGGTCGGGCCGCGGCTCGTCGGGGCCGAGCACCAGCCCGTTGCTGTCGTGCAGGAAGGTCACGTCGCCCATCAGCGCGAGGTTGCGGGTGCCGTGCGGACGGCCGAGCGCGGCACCGATCGCTGTCGAGACGGTCCCGTCGATGCCGGACAGGCCCCGGTTGGCGATCACCTTGCGTCGCTCGCCGACGGTGTAGGGGAGCGCCATCAGGTCCAGGTCGCGGACCGGGCTGGAGGCTCCGACCACCAGCAGGCCGCCGGCCGGCACCGCCCGGCTGACGGCACCGGCGACGGCGTACGGCGTGAGGCCGGCCTCGCTCGCCAGGAGCGTGTCGAGCTGACGTGACACGGACGCGTCGGCCGCACGCCAGGCGGCGAGCCAGTCCGCGTCGTCGGCCCCGTCGGTGCGCGGCTCGACGACGGTGCTGTCGACCTCGAAGGGGCGTGGGAGACCACCCGCGCTCATGTCGACGACCTCGACGTCGGCACGGGAGAGCAGCCGGGTGACGGGCCGCGAGAGCGTGGGGTGGCCGGCGACCACCACCCGCTCGACCTGCAGGCCGAGCTCGCCCTCCAGGAGCAGCCGGTAGCAGCGCAGGGCGTTCGCGCCGTTGCGCGCACCGCTGCTCGGCTCGGCCAGCAGCGGCCAGCCGGCCTCCTCGGCCAGCACCCGTGCCGGCGACGCCGCGTCGTCGCCCGCGACCACGACGGTGCGGGGACCGAGAGCGAGCACGTCACGCTCGGGTCGGGTGTGATCGGGCTCGGGCCGGTCGATGGGACCGGGCGTCCATCGATCCGGGGGCACCAGAGGCTCGTCGAGCCGCACGTTGAGGTGGAGCGGCCCCTCGCCCACCACCGGAGGGACGCCTGCCTCCGTGACGTCGAGGACCGGCACGAGCCAGCCGAAGACGCCCACCTGCTCGGTCGTCTGGTTGGCGCTCGTGCCACGCAGCCGCTCCGGCCGGTCGGCGGTGACCGCGACCATGGGGACACCCGCGTGGACAGCCTCGAACAGGGCCGGGTGCAGGTTGGCGACCGCGGTGCCGGAGGTGCAGATCACGGCGGTCCGGGCGCCGGTCTTCGTCAGGCCGAGCGCCAGGAAGCCGGCGCTGCGCTCGTCGATGCGGGTGTGCAGCCGCAGCAGCCCGGCGCTCGCAGGCGTCGTACGCCGCGAACGAGAGCGGCGCGTTGCGCGAGCCCGGTGCGACCACGACGTCAGTGACCCCAGCCTCCAACAGCGCGGTCACCACGGCGCGCGCAAGGTCGGTGCTGGTCACGTCCGCAACCCTCGCACCTCGGCCAGCCGAGCCTCCCAGTCCGCCACCCGATCCGGTGGCGGCGGCGAGCAGATCGAGCGCTCCCGGGTCGACGCGCGGGACGCCCGACAGGCAGGAAGCCGTCGACGGGCAGCAGCGGTTCGGCCGCGACGTCGCGGTGAGCAGCTGGACGGTTGCGAG
Source organism: uncultured Actinomycetota bacterium (assembly GCA_963802315.1). Classification (GTDB taxonomy): domain Bacteria; phylum Actinomycetota; class Actinomycetes; order Propionibacteriales; family Nocardioidaceae; genus Nocardioides. Next base: position 1,553,353 of record CAWDIF010000001.1, on the reverse strand, counting down.
CCCGCAGGCGTAGGGCAGGTCCGGCAGCGCAGCGGCGAGGGCCAGCCCAGCGGCGATGCCGACCGAGGTCTCGAGCGCCGACGACACGACCACCGGCATCCCGATGTCCTCCGCGATCCGCAGGCACGCGCGCACGCCGCCCAGCGGCTGCACCTTGAGGACCGCGATGTCGGCGGCGCCCAGGTCGCGCACCCGGTAGGGGTCCTCGGCCCGGCGGATCGACTCGTCGGCCGCGATCGGCACACCGACCCGGCGGCGCACCACGGCCAGGTCCTCGACGGCGGCGCACGGCTGCTCGACGTACTCCAGGCCGCCGGCGGCGCGTTCCAGCGCGGCGATGGCCGCGACCGCCTCGTCGACCGACCAGGCGCCGTTCGCGTCGACCCGGATCCGCCGCGTCGGGACCGAGAGCGTCACGGACCGCCTCGACCCGGGCCTGGTCGTCGGCCAGCGCCTGACCCGGCTCGGCCACCTTGACCTTGGCGGTCCGGCACCCGCCCTCGGCCGCGATCCGGTGGGCCTGCTCCGGCCCGACCGCGGGGACGGTCACGTTGACCGGGATCCGGTCGCGCACAGGGTCCGGCCAGTCACCGGCAGCCGCCTCCTCGGCACAGCGCAGCCAGGGCTCGGCCTCGCGTGCGTCGTACTCCAGGAACGGGCTCCACTCGCCCCATCCCGCATCGCCGCGGAGCAGCAGACCCTCGCGGATCGTGATGCCACGGAACCGGGTGTGCAGCGGGATCGAGAAGACCTTCATGCGAGCTCTCGGAGCCGGACCCGGTCGGGCTTGCCGTTGGCCAGCTGCGGGATCGCCGGCAGCACGACGAGCTGACGCGGAGCCCAGGAGCGGGGGTGAACCTCGGCGACCCACTCGCGTGCTTCGTCGAGGTCGACGGTGCCGACGATGCACGCCACCACGCCGGTTGCCCCACTCGACGTCCGGGACGCCGAGCACCTCGGCGTCGGTGATCGCTGGGTGCTCGCGCAGCCGCGCGGCCACGGCCGGGCCCGGCACGTTGACCCCGCCGGTCACGATGACGTCGTCCAGCCGACCGAGGACGTGGAGCCGCCCGTCGACGTCGATCCGAGCTGCGTCGGAGGTGAGGAACCACCCGTCGACCAGGACCTGCGACGTCACGTCCGGGGCACCCTCGTAGCCGTCGAACAGCATCGGACCGGCGATGCGCAGCCGGCCCGTCGTGGTCGACCGCGAGCGCAACACCGTCCAATGCGACACCGTCGTACACGCAGCCACCTGCGGTCTCCGCCGAGCCGTAGGTCGCGACGACCGACACACCCGAGGCGGCGGCACGCTCGCGCAGGCCCGGCTCGATCGGCCCGCCGCCGATCAGCACCGCCCGCAGCGAGCGGAGCGCCGCGGTCTCCACGTCGTCGTTGAGCATCCTGTGCAACTGGGTCGGGACGAGCGAGACGAAGTCGAGCTCGTGCTCCCGCGCGGCCCTGGCCACCGACCCGTGGTCCTCCAGCAGCACCGGCTCGCGGCCGGCGACCAGCGACCTGGTCACGACCTGCAACCCCGCGACGTACGTCACCGGCAGCGCGAGCAGCCAGCGACCGGCGCCGCCGAGCCGTCGCTGCGTCGCGCTGACCGAATCGAGCACGGCCCGCCGCGACAGCAGGACCCGCTTCGGCTCTCCCGTCGAGCCGGACGTCTCGACGACGACCGGCTCGTCGTCGGCGGCGGCCAGCCACGCCTCCACCGCGTGCACGACCTCCGGTGTCGTACCGCGCAGCTCCACGCCAGTGACGCTAGTGCTTGAATCCCTGCTCGTGGCGACTCCCGAGCAGTGGCTGGCAGGTGCGCGGCCGCGCACCCTTCCGGCGGCGGTCTCGCCGGTGCTGGCCGGAACCGGTGTCGCGGCGTTCGTCGACGAGGCCGTCTGGTGGAAGGCGCTGCTCGCCCTGGTCGTGAGCCTGGCGCTGCAGGTCGCGGTCAACTACGCCAACGACTACTCCGACGGCATCCGCGGCACGGACGCGGACCGGGTCGGGCCGATGAGGCTCGTGGGGTCAGGGGCTGCGGAGGCGGCGGCCGTGAAGCGCGCCGCATTCCTCGCCTTCGGCATCGCGGGGGTCGCCGGATCGGCACTGGCCGCGACGACCGCCTGGTGGCTGGTCGCGGTGGGAGCCGTCTGCGTGGTCGCGGCGTGGTTCTACACCGGTGGCTCCCGGCCCTACGGCTATCTCGGCCTCGGCGAGGTCATGGTGTTCGTCTTCTTCGGCCTGGTCGCGGTGGTCGGGACGACGTACGTCCAGACCGAGACCTGGGAGTGGCCCGCCCTGTTCGCGGCCGTCGGGATCGGTGCCCTGGCCTGCGCGATCCTGGTCGTCAACAACCTCCGCGACATCCCGGGCGACACGGTGGCCGGCAAGCGCACGCTCGCGGTCAAGCTCGGGTCCGACCGAACCCGCGCGCTGTACGCCCTGCTCGTCCTCGCCGCAGCGGCCGCCGTGGTGGCGGTGGCCGTGTCCACGACCTGGTGGGTCCTGGTCGGCCTGGGGTTCCTCGTGCCGGCGGCGCGGGCAGTCCGGACGGTGTCGAGCGGGGCCGAGGGCGCGGCCCTGGTGCCGGTTCTCCAGCAGACCGGGCTGGCCGAGCTGGTGTGGGCGGTCCTCGTGTCAGCTGCTCTGTTCCTGGACTGAGGCGGCAGCGGCGACCGGTTCTAGTCTGCGTCCTCCTTGGCGCGCATCTCCTCGTACGCCGCGGTCGCCCGCGCAGCCCGGGTCTCGACGCGCTGCGCGAAGGCCACGCGCTGCCGCTCAAGGAGGAAGTACGAGCCGATCCCGCTGAGCACGAACGCAACCACCACGGAGGAGAGAACGTTGGCCTCGTCGGCCACGAGCACCCAGATGCCCAGCACCATGGCGAGGGTGGCGAGGAACAGCACGATGCGCAGGACGGTGTACACGACGAACTCCTTCACAACGATCAGCCTACGACCGCCGGACTTCCGGCTCCGCGGTCACCATCGGGGCGCTACTTTGGAGGCGTGCTCAAGGTCCTGTTGGTCGTTCTGCTCTTCGCGGCCTTGACCTACGTCCTCATCCGGGTCATCGAGCGGCGCGGTGCTGCCGGACGTCCTCGAGGCGGCGGGCGTTCCGCACCGCGTCGCGACCCGCGGCCGTTCGGACCCGACGACGACGCCGAGTTCCTGCGCGACATCGACCGCCGGCGGCGCCAGCCGCCGGACCCCGAGCCTCCCACGGAGTAGTCGCGCTCTCGCCCGTTCGCCGGACGGACAAGGGTTCCTCGGTCTACCTTCGTGGGCATGACCAACGACCCGGCGGAGCCGGGCGAGGGCGCCAACGACCTGCTCGGGCGGTGGCTGGCGCACCACGACAAGCCATCCGACGACGAGAGCGCACCGCCCCCGCGGCGCGTGCCGCTCGCCGCACGTCCGAGCGAGGCTGCGGCGCGTGAGACCCGGCCCTCGGCCTCCACCGCTCTGGCCGACCTGGCCAGGAAGGTCGACCACCGCGACGGGCTCGGTCCGGTCGCACCCCCGTCACCCTTCGGCGTGCGTCCGCCCGCACGCGGCGGCGATGGCGAGCGCGCCGAGCACGACCGCCCGTCATCGGTCGGGTTCGAGCCGATCCTCCTGCGTTCGGTCCGCAAGAAGTCGGAGCCCAGCCCGGAGCTCAAATCGGAGCCCAAGGAGAAGCGTGGTCGACTCTCCCGGATCCGCGGACGCGGCGCGGGGTCCACCGCAGCCAAGGCGCCGGACGAGGCTCCCTCCTCGCTTCACGAGCCGGCCGCGTTCGTCCCGCCACCGGTCTTCCCGGCAGCACCTCTCGCATCGGTCCCACCGCCCCCGGTCTTCCCCACGCACGAGGTAGCCACGCCGCCTGAGCCTGGGGCACGGCGCAAGATCGTCCCGTACCAGGACATGATCGCCCTGGCGAGCGCCGCCGCCCTCCCCACACCGGAGCCCGAGGTCGAGGTCGTTGTCGAGCCGACGCTTCCCGGACCAGCGACCGAGCCGGTGCCGGTCGTCTCTGTGCCGGAGCCGGAGCCGGAGCCCGAACGCGAACCCGAGCCGGTCGTCCCGGTTCCTGTTCCCGAGCCCGAGCCCGACCCGTCGTCCCGGTTCCTGTTCCCGAGCCCGAGCCCGAGCCCGAGCCCGAGCCCGAACCCGAACCCGTCGTCCCGGTTCCTGTTCCCGAGCCCGAACCCGAGCCCGAGCCGGTCGTCCCGGTTCCCGAACCCGAACCCGAACCCGAGCCCGAGCCCGAGCCCGAGCCGGAAGCCGTGGCACCCCCCGAGGAAGCCCCGACCAAGGCGGCGCCCAAGAGGCGCCATGTCGCGCGCAAGAGGCGCCTGGAGACCAGGGGCCGCCGGGTCCGCGACACCCCGACGGGGACCGGCGACGCGGCCCGTGGGCTGATCGCCGCTGCGCGCGCGTCCGCCCCGGTCGCACCGAAGCGTGCGCTGGGCCGCTCCGCTCCCCCGGCCGTGGAGCCCGTGCCGCAACCCGCAGCCGCTGCGGTGGTCCAGGCACCGGCCTCCACGCCGATGGAGATGCCAGCGGTCTACGAGTTCGCGCCGCTCAAGTCGTCGCGGCGGTTCCTGTCGCTGATGCTGATCGGCGCCCTGGCCGGATCGGGCTACTTCGGCTACCTCGCCTACCTGACTCGGGACAGCGTCGACATCGGGGTCGCTGCCATCGCGATCCTGGTCACGCTGGTGATCTGGGGGATCCGCGCCGGCGCGAGCGTCACGCGACTGAGCGTGCGCCAGGGTCAGCTCGAGATCGTCCGTCAGGGGGGTCGGATGGTGTTCGACCTGACCAGCCGCTACACGACGATCGAGGTCGTCGGGAGGCCCGGCAGCAAGAAGTGGAAGGTGCTCTTCCTCCGTCGGGGCGTCCCCCCGGTGGTCGTCGACGCGACCATGGTCGACGGGCGCGAGTTCATGAAGATCCTCGGCTTCTTCCGGTCCGACCTGCTGGTGGGGGCGCGCTAGAAGCTACGAGGCCGTGGCGGTCTCGATCCAGTAGCGACGCTGGCCGCTGCGGGTGTCCTCGTACACGCCACCGTTGCGCTCGATGGTCCGCGCCGAGGCGAGGTTGTCGTCATCGCAGGTGACCAGCGCCTGCTTGATCCCGAGCTCACTGGCGCGGCGTACGGCGAGGGCCAGCGCGCGGGTCGCATGGCCCTCCCGGCGACGCGACGGTCGCACCGAGTAGCCGATGTGACCACCCTCATTGAAAAGCCAGTCCGTCAGTCGGGTCCTCAGAGCCAGGAAGCCGATCACCTCGTGCGGCTCGCTGACGGTGATCCAAGAGAACTCGCAGGGCACGCGGTCCTTGGCGGCCGGTTCGTTGGCGGCATCGAGGAGGACCTCGACGAGACGGGCACAGCCCGGCTCCGTCAAGTCCCACTGGTCCGCCTCAGGCAGCAACCACAGACCGGAGCCGTTGACGTGCCGGCCCTCCGGGCGGTGCTCGCCCATCGTGGCGGCCCAGGTCTCGTGCAAGCCGACGTCGGGCCTGGCGAGCGCGGTCACCGCCTCATTGGACCAACGCGGGCCCAGCGTTGGCCAACCCGATTCGAGAACTGGAACGTGTTCTACAGTGCGACCGTGCCCGGCTACCAGCAGGACGACCTCACCCTCGAGGAGATCGAGCGTGAGGGCCTGGTCTACGGCCCGTTCACCCAGACCGTGCGCGACCTGGTCGACGCGACCATCAGGACCACGGTCGATGAGGAGGAGATCCGCGCGGTCCAGGCCGAGATCGAGGCGCTCACGAACCGGCTTCGTACGCGCCAGCTCGATGGGCCGTACGGCGTGCGGATCAGCCGAGGACGCGGTCGTTCGTGGGGCAACCCGGTGGTAGGACTGCGCAACGCCGTCGCACCGCCGGTGGTCCTGGAGCACGACGCCAGCGCCAACGGCGACGTGTGGGCCGACTTCCACCTCGGCGCCGCCTACGAGGGGCCACCCGGCCTGGTCCACGGAGGTGTCTCGGCGCTGATCCTCGACCAGGTCCTCGGCGAGGCGGCCGGCGCCGGCGGGAAGCCGGGAATGACCGGCACTTTGACGATCCGCTACCGCCAGGGCACCCCGTTGGGCGACCTGCGCGTCGAGGGCTGGATCGATCGGGTCGAGGGCATCAAGACGTGGGCCAAGGCGCATCTCATCGGTCCCGACGGCGTCACGGTCGAGGCCGAGGGCCTCATGATCCAGCCGCGCTGGGTGCGCGACGCGATCGCCAACCAGACGGGCGAGACGCCCGCCTACTTCGAGTAGCCCTCGCCCCCGAGGTGCGCGCCGCGCTCGCCGGCGTCGGTGAGCCGCGCCTCCTCGAGAGCGGCCTCCTCCAGCTGAGCCCGGCGCTCCTCGAGCCGCCGCACCTCGTCGCGAGCCCGCGGTGACACCAGGTCGACCGCTCCTCGCTCTAGCCGCTGCAACGCGCTCCTGCCGAAGATCTGCTGCTCAGTGGCGGTCCGCTCCGATCGGCCGCGGCCCAGGAAGGAGACCAACCAGTGCAGGACCGCCGTCAGCCGGTTCTTGAAGCCGGTGATGTAGACCAGGTGCACGGCGAGCCACATGAGCCAGGCGACAAACCCGGTCAGCCGGAGCCGGCCGATCATGGCCACCGCCCGGAACCGGCTGATGGTGGCCATCGAGCCCTTGTCGAAGTACTTGAACGGCGCCAGCGGCGGCTTGCCTCTCAGCCGACCGTCGATGGTCTTTGCGGCGTACTTCGCTCCCTGGATGGCAACCTGCGCGACACCTGGCAGGTTGTCGAGGGCGATCATGTCGCCGACGACGAACACCTCCGGGTAGCCCGGCAGCGTGAGGTCGGCGTTGACCCCGATGCGACCGGCCCGGTCCAGTGGGGCGCCCGTCTGCTCGGCGAGCGTCCGGCCGAGCGCGCTGCCCTGGACGCCCGCGGCCCACATCTTCGTGACCCCCTCGACCCGCTCGGTCCGGCCATCCTTGTACTTGACCTCCAACCCGCGCGCGTCGACATCGGTGACCATCGCGCCGAGCATCACCTCGACACCGAGCTTCTCGAGCTCCTTCTTCGTCGAGGCGCCGAGCTTGGCTCCGAACGGCGGCAGCACCTGACCCGCGGCATCGATCAGCACGACACGGGCGGTGCGGCTGTTGATGAAACGGAAGTCACGACGCAGCGTGCGGTGCGCGAGCTCGGCGATCTGTCCGGCCATCTCAACACCGGTCGGGCCGGCTCCCACCACCACGAAGGTGAGCAGGTGGTCGACGTTCTCACCGCGCCTGGCTCCCAACTCGGCGATCTCGAACGCCCCGAAGATCCGGCCGCGCAGCTCGAGCGCGTCGTCGATGGTCTTCATGCCCGGGGCGTGCTCGGCGAAGTGCGTCGTTGCCGAAGTAGGACTGGCCCGCACCGGCCGCGACGAGCAGTGAGTCGTAGGCCGTCACCGTCTCGCGCCCCAGCACGTGCGAGGTGACGGTGCGGCCGGCGAGGTCGATGCGGGTCACCTCGCCCAGCAGCACTGTCGCGTTGTCCTGGCTGGAGAGGATCTCGCGCGTGGGCGGCGCGATCTCGCCCTCGGACAAGATGCCGGTCGCGACCTGGTAGAGCAGCGGCTGGAAGAGGTGGTGGGTCGTCTTGGCGACCAAGGTCACCTCGACCTCAGCGCGCCGGAGCGCCTTGGCGCCGAACAGCCCTCCGAAGCCCGATCCGATCACGACGACGCGATGGCGTTCCGCGGGTCGCGTGTTGGTGGCGTTCATACGTGCAGTCTCCTCGCCTGACGGGTGTCGCGCGAGCGGTGGTGCGGCGCAGTTGCACCGCTCACACCGTCGGGTTCGCTACGCTTCCCGGGTACCAGCGTTTGGCTCGAGTTCCACGGGGTAGAACGCCGAAGCAGTCAGTCGCTGTTGTCTGCACCGCCTCACGACGAACCCTGGAGCACCCCCTGTGCCGCTGAATCGGCCAGCCCTCACCTTGGGCTCCGGTCCCCGCGGTGTGCACGACGCACGCCGGTGGGTGGTGCGCACGTGCACCGACGTCGGCCGCGTGGACCTGATCGAGTGTGCCGAGCTGGGTGTCTCCGAGCTCGTGACCAACGCGCTGCTCCACGGTGAACCTCCGATCCAGGTTCGGGTGCGCGGCACCGTGGACCACCCACGGATCGAGGTGCGTGACTCCTCGCTCGAGGTCCCGGTCCTCCCGACCGCCGCCGCGATGGACGAGCACGACACGCTCCTCCTCACCTTCGGCCGCGGCCTCGCGCTGGTCGCCCGCGCCGCCGACGCCTGGGGCGCAGAGATCGAGGACGACGGCAAGGTCGTCTGGTTCGCTCCCTCGACCCAGCTCGCCGACCAGGCCAGAGCCCCAGGGCAGATCACCGGACTCGACGCCGCACGAACCCGGCGGGCACCGACCCATGACCGGGTCCGCGTGCAGATCGTCGCCGTCCCGTTGGTCCTCTACGTCGAGTTCCAGCAGCACTTCCGCGAGCTCCGGCGCGAGGTGCGGCTGCTGGCGCTGGCCCACGAGAACGACTACCCGCTCGCCAAGAGTCTGAGCGACCTCTTCGGCACCCTGGACCGGCACCTGCGTGAGGGCATCGGCGTCGAGCAGATCGATGCCGCGATCGCCGGCAACCGCTCGACCACCGACCTCGTGGTCCACGTGCCCCGCTCCACGGCGCGCACCCTCAGCCGGTTCATCGAGCTGCTCGACCTGGCCGACGACTTCTGCCGCCAACAGAGACTTCTGTCCCTCGCCCGCACCGCTGAGCAGCGCCGCTTCCAGAACTGGTTCCTGTGTGAGTTCGTCCGCCAGGCCGAGGGTGAGGAGCCCGTCGCCTGGACCGAGTCCGTCCGGGCCCGTCGCTCGATCGTGTCTTGACGCTGCTCGCTGTCGCGGTCGGCGGCGCCCTCGGAGCGGTGTTGCGCTGGTGGCTCGGCGACCTCGCGCCAGGCGGCGACGGCTTCCCGTGGACCACCTTGGCGATCAACGTCAGCGGCTGCCTCGCGATCGGGCTTCTCCCAGCCGTGGGTGCAGTGCGACATCGACCGGTGCTGGCGGCGGCCCTGGGACCCGGCCTGCTCGGCGGCTTCACCACCATGTCGGCGTACGCCGAGGAGGTGCGCGCCCTGCTCGCCGACGGGCGGGGCGTCACGGCGACGGCGTACGTCATCGTGTCGGCACTGGCGTGCATCGGTGCGGTGCTGATGGCCCGGCGGCTGACCGGCAAGGTCGAGCGGTGACGCCGTTGCTCGTCGCCCTCGGCGCGGCCTTCGGCTCGCCGCTGCGCTACTGGCTGTCCGAGCGGTTCGACTCCCACGAGTTCCCGGCCGGGATCTGGCTGGCCAACACGCTCGGGTCGACGCTGCTCGGCCTGTTCGTCGGGCTCGGTACGCAGGGCGAGGCTCTCGCCCTGCTCGGCGCGGGGTTCTGCGGCGGCTTCACGACGTACTCGACCTTCGCCGCGCAGACGGTGGACCGCGGTCGACGCGGTGCGAGCTACGCCGTGCTCACGCTTGTGGCCGCGCTCGTCGGCTGCGCCCTGGGCTACTGGGGCGGCTCTCAGGCGTAGCCGAGCTCATGGAGCCGGGTGTCATCGATCCCGAAATGGTGCGCGACCTCGTGCACGACGGTGATCCGGACCTCCTCGACGAGCTCCTCCTCGGACTCGACGAAGTCGAGCAGCGGTCCCCGGAACACGAAGATCCGGTCGGGCAGGTGACCGCTGTTCATGGTGTCCCGCTCGGTGAGCGCGATGCCCTCGTAGAGTCCCAGCAGGTCGTCGGGCTCCCCTTCCGGCGGCTCGTTCTCGACCAGCACCACAACGTTGCGGACCAGCACCGCCAGCTCGTCCGGGATGCCGTCGAGGGCCTGGTCGACCAGCGCGTCGAACCGCGCGTCGTCCATGTCGATCGGCATGACGCCATTGTGGCGGTTGGCCCGTGACCAACCTGGACGAGAGACGAGAAGAGAGCGACCCCGACGGGACTCGAACCCGCGGCCTCCGCCGTGACAGGGCGGCGCGCTAACCAACTGCGCTACGGGGCCAGGTGTGTGAAGCGGTGCGACTCTAACGCACCGGCGACGGCGCCTCCCAATCGAGGCAACACCCTCGAACACAGCACCCCCAACGGGATTCGAACCCGTGCTACCGCCGTGAAAGGGCGTCCAGCGGGTCAGCGGACGACGTTGAGAATCACTGAAAGCGCAGGTGGCAGCCGGCATGGACGATTGGTCGTCGTTGGCCATTTCGGGGCGATTCTGGTTGTGGCGTTGCCCCAGTGTTGCCCCATGGGGTGCGGACGATCTTGCGGATCGCCCCGTTCCCGGCCACGCCGGCGCGGCCACAGCCAACTCAGTAGTGCCAAGGGGAACCGCGGCACGCTCAGCGGTTGTTGACGGTCATTGTTGGCAGGGTGCGGCTGACCTGCGCAAACGCATTGGCGAGCGTTGGTCGCGGGCGGTCGCCGTTGGCCCTCCTGCCACGCATTCGCCACGCACGAACAAGTCTCGTCAGACGACCGTGAAGGGGATGACCGCCACCGGGTTGTCGAACTCGCTGGTCCGGACGCTCACCTGCGCCGACCACTCACCGTCGAGGGGGACAGTGACCTCGGACTGGTAGGCGCCGTCGGCGGTCTCGGTGAGTTCCGCCTGGCCAAGTGACAGGTCGTCGTTGCCGATGGTCAGCGTAGGCGTGGCGAAGGGGACGAGCGGGGTCCCGTCCGGGGTGAGAAGCGTGAGGTCGAGGCGCACCCTGCGGTCGGCCCCGGGGGTGACCGTCAGCTCGACCGATCCATGGTCGCCGAGCTCGCCGGTGTTGGTTGTCGGTCCGGCCTCGGCGGTGGACGCCGTGGTCGCCACCTGCTCGGTCGCGGGCCAGGTGAAGGCCGAGGCGACGACGAGGGCGAGCGCTGGAATGGTCGCGGCTACCAGCGCGCGGCGTGACGCCCGCCTGGCGACCGCAACGACGGCGTACGCCGCGAGCAGCAGGAGGCTGGAGCGGCTGACGAGTCCATCGAGCCATGCCAGCCAGTCGGTCAGACCTCCGAGCCCTCGTCCGTTCGTGGCCAGCGAGTGCAGCGGCCCCAACAGCACCGTGGCGCCCAGTCCCACGTTCCAGGCCAGGTCCGCCGCTCGCTCGCGGCCGCTCAGGGCGAGACCGAGGCAGGCAACGAGCCCGAGCACGGACGAGGCGGCGAGGGCGACCCGCGCCACTGTCACCGACACCGGTGCGTCTGGTGCGGTGTGGTCGGATCCGCCGGGAGAGGCCTCGCCGATGGCGAACGTCAGTGCTCCGCTGACCTCGTGGCCGTCCTCCGAGGTCACCTTCCAGGACACGACGACGGTGCCGGTGCCGGGGTCGCCGGCCGGGGTGACCACGACCAGGTTGTCCCGCGAGACGGCGTCGACCTTCCAGTCGTCGCCGGCGGCGTCGAAGGCCCGGACGCCGCCGGACTCGAGCCGGACCGGCTCGTTGAAGGTCAGCACGATCTCGGCGGGGGCGCTCGCGACTACCGCGCCCTCCGACGGGTCGGAGGACACCAGGCTGGCGTGCGCCGCCGCCGGTGCCCCGGTCAGGAAGACCAGTGCACCGGCGACGACTCCGCCCAGGACGAGACCCAGCGGCTGACGCAACAGTTGACGCAGGGTCACGCGGACTTGCGGGTGCGGGCGAAGGCGGCGCCGCCCAGGCCCAGGCCGAGCAGGCCGGCGACGAGGGCGACGATGCCCAGCGCGTTGCTGTCGTCGTCCTCGGTGTCGGCCGAGACCGGTGTGGTCTCGGCGGTCTCGGGCTCCGCTTCCTCGCTGGTGTCGTCGCCGGCCTCGGCAGCGGCACCGTGGGCGTCACCGCTCGCCTCGGTCACGACGAAGGCGGGGGCCGGGTGCTCCGGCTCCTCGGCGCCCTCCGGCGACGACCTCGGTCCAGGCCGTCTCGCCCTCTTCGCAGGTCTGGATGGACGGGAAGGTCAGCGTCTGGCCGGCTCGGCGTCCGCGGGCAGCTGCAGGGACAGCTCGAAGGTGTCGCGCTGGCCGTCGGGGAGCGGTGTGGTCGCGGTGTAGACGACCTGGTCGACGCGTCTCGGTGATCTCCTCGCCATCGCTGCCCGTCACCGGCGGGTCGAGGGGCACGATCGATCTTCTCGACGTCGTAGTACGGCTGGCGGGTCGCGCTGACGCTGTTGATGCCCTCCGGGATCTTGATCGCGATCTTGGTCGTGGGCGAGCCGTCGCAGCCGTGACCGACGCTGAAGGTCAGCACGCTGTATGCACCGGCAGCGGTCTCGGTCGGCGTGACAGTGACGTGCGCTGACGCGGCCGGGGCCGAGAGGACGATCAGGCCGAGAGCGGCGGGAACGGCGAGCAGGTTCTTGAGCTTCATGGTTTCTCCTTGATGAGTGGGATGAGGTGCTTCAGGTGGTGGCGAACCAGCGGCTGAGGGCGGGGACCCGTCTCAGCACCAGCTGGTCCAGGGCGAGGACGACGAGCAGGGACAGGCCGAAGTAGGGGAGGAAGACCCCCAGTGCCACCAGTCCCACGACCAGCAGTGGTGTCGAGCGCAGCGGCATCCGGCCGCGGGGGGCGCCCAGCTGGGCCGCTCCCTTCGGCCGGCGTCGCCACCACATCAGCGGCCCGGTGACGCACATGAAGATGACGGCCAGGCACATCAGCGCCGAGCCCCAGAACGACCAGAGCCCGAGGCTCCGTCCCTCGTGCAGGCCGATGCCCTGCGAGACGACCTTGGCCAGCAGCGGGTAGTCGTCGTAGCCGTACGTCGACACGACCGTGCCGCCGTACTGGTCGACGTGCACCGTCTTCTCGTCCGACGGTGCGTCGAAGGCGTACCCGATGACGGAGAAGACGCCCCCCTCGTCCGCAGGGCAGCGCGACCGTCATCGGGATGACGGAGGCCCTCCTGCTCGGCGACGAAGACCGCGGTGTCGAGGTTGGCGACGTTGGTGCCGTCGGCGCTCGCGGGGTCGGAGGTCGGGACCTCGCGAGTCTCCCAGTGCCCACGGCACGTCGGTCTTGTGGCTGTGCGGCAGCGACTCGTCCAGGGTGGAGGTCGGGTCCGAGAGGGCACCCGGGTCGGTGCTCCACATGGACGAGCCGCGCTCGGTGGCGAAGGTCTGGACCTTCTCGCCCCAGAACCCGGTCCACGGGAGTCCTGAGACGACCAGGTAGAGCAGCCCGACGCCGACCACCGAGCCGACCATGGCGTGCCGGGACCGGAGCTTGGCTGCCGGCCTCCCCGACGAGCGTGCCTTGCGCCTGGCCCGCCAGCCGCTTGACGAACAGGACGTAGCCGGTCAGCGCCATGACGATGGCCCAGCAGGCGGCCAGCTCGATGACGTGGTCGCCCCAGGGGCCGGCCATCAGCTCGCCGTGCAGCCGCACCGCGTAGCCGGACAAGGTCGTGTCCGGGTTGAGCGACCCGAGCACCTCGAGCCGGTAGGGGTCGACGTACACGTCCCGCGCCTGTCGCCGGCGGCGTCGACGATCGAGAAGACCGTGCTGCGGCCGTCCGTCGCGCGGCTCGGCCATCGAGACGATCTCGGCGTCGGGGTAGGCCTGGGTGACCAGGGTCTCCTGGGTGACGTAGGGCTGGAAGACACCGGTGCCGGCCTCGGGGTCGACCTTCATCAGGTCGGCGTGGAGCATCGGTTCGAGCTGGAAGCGGAACAGGTAGATCAGCCCCGTCGTCGCCAGCATCAGCAGGATCGGGACCACCAGGAAGCTGGCGAAGAAGTGCCAGCGCCAGAACGCCCGGAACCAGCCGCCACTCGGTGGTGGCTTTCGTCGGTTCTCGGGATGGAACGGGGTCGCGCGGACGCGCGAGGACATCGGTCATGGCTCTCCTCGGAGACGCCGTCCTGCATCAGGGCAGGGAACGGCAGGGAAGCCCGACCGGCATTGCCGGACGGGCGGGGACTCTCAGACGCCGAGGAGGAGAGGTGGACCGCGGCGGGAGTCGGGACGGGTCAGCCAGACCGAACGCGGTCCGGCGGGGGAGCGCAGAGCGTCGTACGACGCGAGCGAGGAGGCCGGGACGAGCACCGGGAGCACGGGCTGGACCAGCGCGAGCACCTGGCGGGCGGTCAGCGTGAAGACGTTCCACAACAGCCGCTCGCCGTGCGCCAGCCACAGTCCGACCAGTGCGGCGGCCAGCAGGTGGACGACCATCATCGGCGCGTGCGCCTGCAGGTCACCGACGAGATGACCGGGCAGCACCGGCGCGACAGGGCCGTCGGGCGTGCCGAGGTAGGCGTCCTGAAGGGAACCCAGGCGACGCCCGTCGACGGTCGGCAGCGACCCGAGCCCGCTGGGGGTCGCGGCCGTGACCGGCGACCTCGCGTCGCCCGCGTGTCCGGCGGTCATCGTGAGGCAGAGGTGGATGAACGTCTGCCCGCCGACGAGCAGGCCGACGGTGCGGACCGAGGAGACGCGACGCCCGAGGACGGGCATCGCCAGCAGCGTGGAGAACGCGAACAGGACGCCTAGGCCGACAGGTCCGGGCAGCAGGCCGTTGGCCGTGACGTGGCCGGCGACGCCAAGGACGAAGGCGATGGAGCCCACCGCCAGGGCGCGCAGCATCCGCACCCGCGTGTCGAGGGTCGTCTCCATGGCCGCACAATCGTCGCACATGGGACACACGCCACCTGCCCTACGCCGAGGCGGAGCCGTCCTCGAGACGCCGGGAGACCCAGTGGGAGCTGTGTCCCACGGCATCGCCGAGCCGCGACAGGGTCCAGCCCGCCTCACGACGGGCGCGGAGCCAGCCCCCGAGGTCGTCGGTGCCACACGTCGAGCTGCTGCGGTCTCGGCTGCGCAAGCGTTGCACGCCCGTCCCGCCGGACTCGACCACATGGCTGTGCTGGAGGATCACGGTCAGATCGATCGCAGTGCTGGGTGACGCAGACGCTGTAGCCGTTCACCAAGACCTAAGGTCGACGGCGTGGGGCACGGTCATTCACATCGCGCGGACGAAGATCAGGTCGAGGTCGACCCCGTTCCGCGAACGATCCTGCTGAGCGTGCTCGCCGCAGCGCTCACGGTGACCGTCGTCTGCCTGGTGACGCTGTGGCCCGATGGCGACGAGGTCGACGACCTCCGCGGGTCGGTGAGCTTCGCCGCCGAGGGGGTCACCTTCCCGGACGCCACCATCGAGTCGGTCGCGGACGCCTGTCCCGACCTTGAGGAACAGCGCGAGGGGTGCGGAACGATCACGGTCACGGTCCTCGACGGTGACGACGAGGGTGTCCAGGCCGAGGTGAACGTTCCGCCGGCGGTGTCCGACGCCGGCCTGCAGCCCGGTGACCGCCTCACACTGATCCGCACCCCCGCCGTCGACGGAGAGCCCGCGACGCTCTCCTACTTCGGCATCGACCGCGGTCGGCCGCTGTGGCTGCTGATCGGGCTCTTCGTCGTCGTCGTGATCGCCGTGGCTCGCTGGCGCGGACTGATGGCCCTGCTTGGCCTCGGGTTCTCCGCCGCCGTCGTGGGCCTCTTTGTCGTGCCGGCGCTCATCGCGGGCGAACCCGCTCTCCCGGTCGCCATGGTGGGGTCGGTCGCGATCATGTACGTCGTGCTCTACACGACGCACGGCTTCTCGATCCGCACCAGCGCGGCGCTGGCCGGCACCCTTGGAGGCATCGCTCTCACCGCGGCACTGGCCTGGTGGGCGGTCGGGGCGACGCACCTCACCGGAGTCACCGACGAGGCAGGCGGGGTCCTCACCTCGTTCGCGCCCGGCCTGGAACTGCAGGACCTCCTGATCGCAGCGGTCGTGATCGCCGGCCTCGGCGTGCTCAACGACGTCACCATCACCCAGGCCTCCTCGGTCTGGGAGCTCCGCGGCGCAGCACCCGACATGACCCGCCGAACGCTCTTCGCGAGCGCCATGAGGATCGGCCGCGACCACATCGCCTCGACGATCTACACCATCGTCTTCGCCTACACCGGCACCGCACTGCTCGTGCTACTCATCGTCGCCCTCTACGACCGATCGCTGCTCGACCTGGTCGGCACCGAGGAGATCGCGACCCAGATCGTGCTCTCCCTCACCACCAGCATCGGGCTCGTTCTCGCCGTGCCTGTGACCACCGCGATCGCCGCGGTCACCGTAGCTCGACCGACAGCGTCCTGATGCGTCCACTGAAGCAGATCGCCCTCAGAACCAATGGACGTCGTTGACTGCTGCCGGCCGCTCAACTTTCTCACTCGACGCCCCTCAGACACGCCGTTTCGACCTTCAGATTCGTCGGCACGCATGCTACGAAGGTCGTAGTTGGGTCGCCCGTGGACGGGCGGCCCACGATCGATTTTCAGGGTAGTTGTTGGACGTTGTTGGCAGTTGCTGTCGCCTCGTCCGGGCTCGGATTCGAGGTGGTTGGCGTGCATGGTGGGATGAAGTTCTACCGCGGCTCCGCTGCTGCCGCGCGCGCCTACGTCGAGGCCGATCACTCCCGGGCTGACGACTACTACCTGGCCGAAGGCTCCGGCGTCGCGACCCGGTTCGTCGCCGATGTGAGCGACTCGGTGAGCCCGACGGTGAGGCAGGGCTGGCGACCTCGACGGCGAGACCTACGAGCGGTGGGTCGCCGGGTACGACGTCGACACCGGCCGGGCCAAGGGGCGGCTGCGGGACGACGCGAACGCGTTGCGGTTCGTCGAGGTCACCGTCAACGGGCCGAAGACCTGGTCGCTGGCGGCAGCCTTGCATCCGGAGATCTCGGCCGCGTTGGATGCGGCGCAGGACCGGGCGGCCGAGCAGATCATCGGCTGGGTCGCCGAGCACGCGACGACGCGGGTGGGGCCGCGGGGTCGGCAGGTGCAGGTGCCGGTGGAGCAGATCGAGGCGGCGGTGATCCGGCACTACACGTCCCGGGCCGGTGACCCGCACCGGCATCTTGCACCTGCAGATCAACGCCCGGGTCTTCGCCGCCGGGGCGTGGCGGGGCATGCACTCGGTCGGGGATGCGGGACTACCTGGAGGCGATCAACGGGATCGGCCACGCCGCCGTCGCCACCGACCCCGAGCTTCCGGGCAGCGCTCGCTGAGCACGGGTTCACGCTTCGACCCGGCTACCGGCGAGATCGCCGAGCTGGCGCCGTTCGCGGGCGCGGTTCAGCGCGAGGGCGGCGCAGATCGGCCGCAACATCGACCGCTACGAGGCCCAGTGGCGGGCCGAGCACCCGGGCGAGGAGCCCGGGCCGAGGCTGCGGCAGGCGTGGGATCGGCGGGCCTGGGCGCAGGCGCGGCCGGACAAGGTCGTCCCGAGAGACGGTGCAGCGATGGTCGCGGCCTGGAACGAGGAGCTGCGCCGGCTCGGCTACCGCGACCCGAGCAGGCCGGGCATCCCTGTCGACGCTGTCGACGCCACGGATCGGCGGATTGGATCGTGAGGCTGCCGTCGAGCTGGTGTTGTCCCGGCTCGGTGCGAAGCGGTCGGCGTGGAACGCCGCCGACATTCGTGGGCAGGTCGAGCAGTGGATCGCCGAGACCGGGATCGTCACCGACGCTGCGGTGCGGGTCGAGTTGGCCGAGGACCTGACGGCCCGGGCCCTCGCCGCCTGCACGCCGCTGCTGGCCCGTGATGATGTGCCCGAGCACGTCCGGGCTCTCACCTCGCCGCGGGTGATCGGGGTCGAGGACCGGATCACCCGGCTGCTGGGACTCCAGGCCACCATCGGCGGCGACCACGCCGACGCTCGACGCCGCAGGGCGGCCGTTGGTCTTGACCCTGCACAGCAGCAGGCAGTCGCCGCCCTGGCCGGGACGAAGCATCTGCTCGTCATCGAGGGCGCGGCCGGCGCCGGGAAGACCACCACGCTGGCCGCGACGAAGGCAGCACTCGCGGCGCAGGGCCGTCGGATGATGGTGGTGACGCCGACGTTGAAGGCGGCCGAGGTCGCGGCCGGGGAGATCGACGCACCGGCGTTCTCGGCCGCCTGGCTGGTCCACCAGTGGGGGTGGCGGTGGGACGACGACGGCCACTGGACCAGCACCGAAGACCTAGCCCACCGACCCTGCGGCGATGCTCGGCCGCGGTGACCTGCTGGTCGTCGACGAGGCCGGGATGCTCGACCAGGACACCGCCCGCGCCCTGCTGGAGATCGCCCACGAGTGCCGAGGCCCGGGTGGCGTTCATGGGCGACCGCCACCAGCTCCCGGCGGTCGGCCGCGGTGGGGTCCTCGACCTCGCCGCCCAGCACGCCGGACCTCGAAGCGACCTTGTGTCTGGACGTGGTGCACCGGTTCGCCGACCCCGACCTACGCCGAGCTGAGCCTGGCGATGCGCCGCGGCGAGTCCGGTCGGTGTTCGACGCGCTGTGGGAGCGCGGCCAGATCCGGCGTCCATCGCCAGCGAGGCCGAACGCACCCAGGCGCTCGCCGCCGAGGCTGCCGATGCGTTCCTTGCCGGCCACACCAACCGGGCACTCATGGCCGACAGCCGCGAACAGGTCGCCGCGCTCAACGGCGCGATCCGCGACCGCCTCGTCACAGCCGGGCTGGTCGACGACAGCCGGGTGGTGGTGAACGAGGCCGGCGAACGCCTCGGCGTCGGTGACCGGGTCGCCACCCGCCGCAACGACTGGCAGCTCGGAGTCGCCAACCGGCAGACCTGGACCATCACCGCCCTTGGCGACGACGACCGCTCACCCTGCGCAACGACCACGGGCTGACCCGCGAGGTCCCGACCTGGTACGCGCAAGGCTGGGTCGAGCTCGCCTACGCCACCACCGTCTACGGCGCCCAAGGCGAGACCACGGCCGTCGGCAACCTCGTCATGGGTGAGACCACCTCGGCCGCGTCGGCGTACGTCGGCATGACCCGCGGCCGCCACGACAACATCGCCCACCTCGTCGCCGAAACCCCCGAGCAGGCCCGGGCGATCTGGGAGGCGGGCTTCGCCCGCGACCGGGCCGACCTCGGCGTCGCCCACGCCCGCCTCCAGGCCATCGACGACATCGACCGCTACGGCCCGATCGCGCCCGCCCAGATCCGCGCCCAGGCAAAGACCGCCGAGCGAGTCAAGCACCGGCGCCGGGAATCCCGGCGGCGCGAGTTCGAGCCCTCGGCGCCCCAGGCACGAGGAGCCGACAAGTCGGCCGTCGCGCCCAGGACCAGGCATCGGGTTCTGACCACGGGCGAGCCGATCAAGACGGAGATGGCACGCCTCATGGCGAAAAATTTCCAAACTTTCGGACGGGCGATGCCCACCAGAGCGCTGACCAGCACAAACACCAACGCCCGTCCCCGCGCCCGTCCCTGCGCCCGTCCTCCGCCCGCCCCGGGACGGGCGCACCGAGGACGGGCGAGATTTGGTGCCTTGGCCGAGAACAGTGGAGCCAACGGTGTCCATTCGCCGCCCATCACGCGCTTGTACAAGGCAACAACCAGTCAGAGCCACAACATCAAGGAGACCAAGATGTCCATCCAGCCCGACCCCGACAACCTCGACCCCGCGGAGTACACCCGCCGCATCAAGGCCGGCGACGAGATCCTCTACCTCAAGGAGGCCGCCGCCTTCGTCCGCAAAGCCGAGGGCACCATGCGCTACTACCGGCATCTCGGCATCGGCCCTCGCAGCTTCCGTCACGGCCGCAACGTCGCCTACTGGCAGACCGACCTCATCCTCTGGCTCGTCGAGGAGAGCCGCCGCCCCCACGGCCGCTACGACGGCGCCCACACACACGCCCGTCCACAGGCCGGCCGACCGCGCAAGACAAACCGTCGGAACCGCGAGGCAGGATGAGACATGGCCAGCATCGAGAAGCGCATCCGGAACGGGGAGACCACCTGGCGGGCGCACTACCGCACCCCAGCCGGTGCCCAGCGCAATAGGAGCTTCGCCAGGAAGCTCGACGCCGAACGGTTCCTGGCCAGCGTCGAGAACGCGAAGCTCACTGGCACCTACGTCGACCCGGCACTGGCGCAAGTCACGGTCGGTGAGTGGGCCGATCGGTGGCTGGCCGGCCAGGCCCACCTCAAGCCGTCGACTCACTCGCGCTATGCCGGCATCCTTCGCAGCCATGTTGTCCCACGCTGGGGTCGCGTCAGGCTCGGTGGCGTTTCCCATGCCGACGTCCAGTCCTGGATCACCAGCCTTGCCAGTGACCTGTCCCCGGCAAGTGTCCAGAAGGTCCACCGCGTCCTCAGCTTGATCCTCGACCTCGCTGTAAAGGACGGTCGACTGGTTCGCAACGTCGCCACGGGAGTCAACCTCCCTCGGGTTGTCAAACCCGAGCACCACTATCTGACCCACGAGCAGCTCGAGGACCTCGCCCACGAGTGCGGGAACCCGTCTGACCCGAGCAAGCACGCGGCCTACGACACCCGCACCAACCGGACCTACCGGCTCGTCGTGCTGTTCCTCGCCTACACCGGCGTCCGGTTCGGGGAGATGGCCGCGCTGCGCGTCAACAGGGTCGACCTTGACCGGTGCCGGGCCGAGATAGTCGCCTCCGTCACCCCAGTCCAGGGACACGGGTTGGTCTGGGGCACACCGAAGAACCATCAGCGGCGCGAGGTCCCGATCCCGCGATTCCTCGTGGCTGAGCTGCGCACGTATCTCGCAGACAAGGCACGTGACGACCTCGTCTTCCCTGGGATCCGATGCGGTTCTCCGTTGCGCGTCAGCACGTTCCGGAGCTCGTTCGACCAAGCCGCCAAAGCGATCGGCCTCCCTGGACTCCACCCTCACCAGTTGCGGCACACCGCAGCGAGCCTGGCCATCGCCGCCGGAGCCGACGTCAAGGTCGTCCAGCAGATGCTCGGGCACGCGTCAGCCACGATGACTCTCGACACCTACGGCCACCTCTTCGAAGATCGCCTCGATGAGGTCGGCTCGGCTATGGACGCCGCCCGCATGGCCGCTCAACAGCGTCGCGGCTCACTCAGAGCCGTTCCTGTTGTTGCCCCAGTGTTGCCCCAGGCCCCAGACGCAGGAAACGCCCAAAAGGACCCTTTTGGCGTTCCCGCAGGTCAGAACGCACATAGGTCTGTGCACCCCCAACGGGATTCGAACCCGTGCTACCGCCGTGAAAGGGCGGGGTCCTGGGCCGCTAGACGATGGGGGCCGGACTGCGGCCACAGGATACCGAGCCGCTCTGCCGCCACGGTGCGGACCTCGCGCCGGCGCTCGGGTAAGGTGCTCACCGCTCGGGCAGGTAGCTCAGTTGGTACGAGCGTCCGCCTGAAAAGTGGAAGGTCGGCGGTTCGACCCCGCCCCTGCCCACGAGCACCAGGAGCCGCAGGTCGCACGAGCGACCTGCGGCTCCTGTGCGTTCGACGGACGTCAGCACTCTGTAAGGGCTCGACCCGTCGCCGGCGCAGGCAGGTCGGGCATGCTGAAAGAACTCGCCGACCCTCAGGAGCCGACCGTGACCGAGCACCCGCCGAGCCGTGTGCGACGACTGCTTCTCATGGCGACGCTCGCGGTGGTGGCATCGTCCGGAACGGGGTGCGCCGCCGAGGACGATGGGCCTGCCGCCGGCTCGCCGTCCCCCGGCGCATCCGCGTCGGCCACGACGGGTAAGCCATCCGGCCCGGCTGCGCCGAACTCACCTCCTGCCTCGGTGCCGGAGGCTCTCGATTTCGAGGCGAGCACCGTGGACGGCACCGAGTTCAGCGGTGCCTCTGTGGCCGGGAAGCCCGTCGTCCTGTGGTTCTGGGCACCGTGGTGCGCCGTGTGCCGCGGCCAGGCACCGGAGGTGACTCGACTGGCGCAGGAGTACGCCGGCGACGTCAGCTTCATCGGGGTCGGCTCCCTCGACAGCGGTGACGCGATCGCGGGCTTCGCCGATGAGTTCCCGGCGCTCACGCACCTCAGCGACCCGGACGGCGCGCTGTGGCAGCGTTTCGGCATCGCCGAGCAGTCCTCGTTCGTGGTCCTTGACGCCGACGGTGGCGAGGCACTGCGCACCGGGTACGCCGACGACGACGAGCTCGCCGACACGGTCGCCGACGTCGCCGGTTCCTGACGACCGGACGTGGACACTGCTGCCCTGAGCCTCGCGCTGACCGCCGGGGCGCTGGCCGCGCTCAACCCGTGCGGGTTCGCGCTGCTGCCCGCCTACCTGTCCATGTTCATCGCACCCGGTGGCTCGGCCGGTGCTCTGCGGGCGACCGGACGAGCGGTGACGGCGACCACGGCCATGACGTCCGGGTTCGTGCTGGTCTTCGCCGTCTTCGGCCTGGCTGTCTCCCCGTTCGCAGCTGCGTCCCAGCGCTACCTCCCCTACGTCACGGCGGTGACCGGTGTGCTGCTCGCACTGGTCGGGCTCGTGCTACTCGTAGGCCGGCGCGTCACGGTGCCGATGCCCCGGTTCGCCGGGTTCGACGGCCGCGGGCCGTGGGCGGCGTTCGGGTACGGCATCGTCTACGCACTGTCCTCCCTGACCTGCACCATCGCGCCGTTCCTGGCCATCGTGGTCACCAGCCTGCGCACGGGCGATCGCAGCCAGGGCCTGGCGCTGTTCGTGGCGTACGCCGCGGGGATGGGTGCGGTGGTCGGGGTCGCCGCGGTGGCGGTGGCGTTGACCTCCGGCGCTGTGGTGGCGCACCTGCGTCGGCCCGGACGGCTGCTGCCACCCGTCGTCGGTGGCCTGGTGCTGCTGGTCGGCACCTACGTCGCCTGGTACGGCGTGTGGGAGATCCGGGTCCTCGGTGGCGCGGACCCCGCCGATCCCGTCGTCGACACCGCGCTCGAGGTGCAGCGCTGGCTCAACGACAAAGTGCGCACCGTACTTCCCTGAACCGGTGCCGTCGCGGACGCGTCAGGATGAGGCGTGATCATCGACGCCGACCTTCGGTCGGACTGCAGCCGGTGCTCCGGTCTGTGCTGCGTGCTCCTGCCGTTCCAGACCTCCGGCGGGTTCGGTGCCGACAAGACGGGCGGGGTGCCATGCCACCACCTCGGCGCGGAGAACCGCTGCGGCATCCACGACCGGCTCCGGTCGACCGGCTGGCCGGGGTGCGAGGTGTTCGAGTGCTTCGGGGCGGGTCAGCTCGTCACCGAGCAGACGTACAACGGGGCGACCTGGCGCGAGGTCGACGACCTCGGCGAGATGGCGGCCGTTCTCTCGGCCACCAGGATGCTGCAGGAGCTCCGCTGGCACCTCCGCGAGGCTGCCTCCCTCGACCCGGCGAGCGGCGCGCGCGAGCTCGAATCAGAGATCACGGCGCTCACAGGGGGTGGGCCTGTCGAGGTGATGATGGTGGACGTCGACGACCTCCACGACCGGGTGGGCGACCTGCTCCGACGGGTCAGCGCCGAGCACCGTCGCACCGCCAGCGAGCACCCGCGCGACCTGGCCGGTCGGGACCTCCGTGCCGAGCACCTCCGTGGCGCCGACCTGCGCGGGCGACTGCTGATCGCCGCCGACCTGCGTGGCGCGGACCTCAGCGCCGCCGACCTGCTCGGAGCAGACCTCCGGGACGCGGACCTGCGCGGCGCGCAGCTCGCTGACGCCATCTTCCTCACCCAGCCCCAGGTCACCGCCGCCCGCGGCGACGCCGCCACGACGCTGCCCGCCCGGATCGACCGGCCACGGCACTGGCTCGTTAGCTGACCCGGTCCCGTGGGAGATCCAGCCGCGGCACCCCACCGAGCCGACGGACGTGGTGCACGCGGTCGCGGTAGGCCCCGAGGACGTTCCACAACGCCTCGTGAGCCGCCCACGGGAGCGGTTCGGCGCCGTTGTACCAGGTGTCGCCGAAGGAGATCCACACCGGCGCCCACTCGGCTGCGTCGTCCCAGTCCCCCCGCCGACCCTCGATCATCCGGCGCCGGATCTGGAAGGCCTGGCGCGGCCCGTCGGTGCACACCGGAGCGGAGGCGATGGGCCACAGCCAGAGGTCACGGGCCATCAGATCGAGCTCGAGCTCACGCTGCACCCCCGGGTCGACCAAGACGGTCGCCACGTTCTGGTGCGGCTCACGCAGCATGTGGGAACGGTCCCTGGGCGCCGGGCGCCGCGTCAAGACCCGGTCCGCTGCGCTCATCCTTTCGGATGGCCCTAAGGGTCCAGACCACCCTGGGGTACCCGAGTGACGGGAGGGCTTCCGCCGTCGTTCAATGAGAGTCGGCTGGGGGGCCGATGTGGGGGTGCCTTCCAGGATCGTGCGTCTGGGGGGACTGCATGAAGATCGTTATCGGCGTGATCGCCGCTGTCTGGCTGTTCATCGGAGGGGTGGCAGCCGACCAGCGGGGAGAGTTCCAGGAGTCGTCGCTGACGTGCTCGACGGTGAGCGAGCTGTCGCTCACCTTCGCGGCCGGTCCGCTGAACTACCAGGGCATCAAGCCCGACATCTCCTGCACGATGCCGCGTCCTTCGGCCTGAGCCGATCGTGGGCGGCGGGCTCAGTGCCCGCCGCTCCCCGGCTCCACGCCCAGCGTGTCGATGTAGTCCTTGATTGCCGGGAGGGCGACCAACCGGTCGTGGAAGAACGTGTTGATGACGTTCTCCAGCTGCGCCTTGGCTGCGTCGAGCTCGCGCTCCACGAGCTCGGGGTCGTGGTCCTGGCGGTTGGACTCCAGGGCCGTGCGCAGGCGGAGCAGCGCCCCGACGACCTGCTCCTCCTGGACACCTTCCAGCGCCTGAACGACCGTCAACACCAGCTCGTCGGCCTGGGCCCGGACGTTGTCCTCGGGCAGTGTCGAGCCGACGACCGCGGCGTTCTCGAGCGTCCAGAGCAGTGACCAGACCTGGTAGAGGATGACCGTCGGCTCGTCGAAGAGCTCCCGGACGTAGGCCGCTTCGACGTGTCGGCCGCTGTAGCGGAAGACGTTGTACATCCGCTTGGCGACCTTGCCGTAGTTGGGGTGGCCGAGGTACTTCCGCACTTCGCCCTCGAGCTGTTCGACGTAGTCGTCGAGGGCGTCACCCGAGACGTTGGCGACGACCTTGGCGAAGGTCGGCAGCTCCTCCTGGTCGAGGTAGACCTCCTGGAAGTACGCGTCGATGTAGCCGTCGAGGGCGACGATCTCGCCCTCAGGCGACTCCCAGGTCGGGTCGATCACGTTGCTCGCGTTCGCGAGCCCTCCGGTGTCGGAGTCCACGGTGACCCAGTCGAGCTTGCACCAGCCGGGGTCCTCGCAGAGCTCGTCCCACCCGAGACGCACCTGCTCGCCGTCCCGCTCGACGAACATCTCTCCAGCGAAGACCTCCTCGGGGCGCCAGCTGATCGGACCCCCCTTCTTGTGCTGCTCACCATCCTTGGCGCAGTCGAAAGGCCAGAGGCTCCACTTCGCCTCGATGAACTGGTACGTCGGCCCGCTGGCCCGCTCGACCGCGTTGTCGCGCAGCACCTTGGCGAGGATCTGGCACGCCTCGAGCCGGGTGTCGGCCACGATGTTGAGACGCTGGAAGAAGTCGCCGTCGCCCGGGAAGGCCTGAATCTTGGACTGGGTCGAGGAACCAGACATCGCCAGCGCGCCCTCGACGATCCCCGCCGGTCCCTTGACGTCGACGAGCTCGCCGATCCGTCGGAACCGCTCGATGACCGCGGGGCTGAAGTCGAGCATCGTCACCTTGTGCCCGAAGACACCGTTCTCGACGGTGATGTCGGGGCCGACCTCGTCGGGACGGTTCGGTGCCGTCTCGATCGCGAGCGCCTCGAGCCAGCGCTGCGTCTCGGACTCGTCCATCTCGATGTTGAAGCGTCGTGCGGACTCGCGCAGGCGCGCGACGGCATCAGGGCTCGTGGTCATGCCGAGATCCTGCCGCCGTCGTGCGAAGGTCGTCTACTCACCCAGCGTCACGGTGGTCGTCGGCCCCTGCGTCAGGGCGTCTCGCTCGTCGAGCAGGTGCCGGAACAGCTCGGCCTGGTCGACCGCGTCGGCCAGTGCGTTGTGGGTGAGCGCCCGGCCGCCGAGGTGCTCGGCCGCGAGCACGTCCATGCTCGTCGCAGCCCACGAGGTGTTGCCGGCTCCCATGGCGAAGGCCTTGATGTCGAGCGCGGAGTGCCCGAACGGGTTGCGGCCCAAGAAGCGCTCGAAGTAGTCGGCGATGAACATCCAGTCGAACGCCGCGTTGAAGGCCGTGAACACCGGCCGGTGACCGGCGGGGACCTCGGTGAGGATCCAGTCCTCGAACATCGACATCGCCCGCTCGGGCCGCTCGCCGCGCTCTGCGAGCTTGTCCATCGACAGCCCCGTCACCGCGAGTGCCTCGGACCGCGAGGCGGTGTGCTCGGGCTTGAGCTCGACATAGAACGTCTGCTCGGGATCCTCGACCAGGCAGGCGCCGATCGAGAGGATGGCGTACTTGGCCGGGACCGGACCCGCAGTCTCGATGTCGACCGAGATGAAGCACTCCGGCCGGTCCCCGTTGTCTCTCGCACTCATAGCGGGTCCACGGTAGGCCCTGGATGAGCCCGGATACTCACGACTGGCTGAGTTGCCACCCGCTCCCTGCGTGCGCCTCCACATGGCGCAATGGGAGGTATGAACGCAGCTCCTCCGCGCTACGCGGACACCCGTGCCTGTCCTGACTGCCGCAGCTCCCTCCCCGCCGCTCCGGACCGCTGCCCGACGTGCGGGCTCCCGCTGCAGGGCTTCCTGGCGGACCGGCTGCTGACCACCCTGCGTGAGGCCGACGACCTGCTCGCCCGGCTGCGCGCCTCGGCCGTCTCCCCCTCCGCTCCCGCCGCTGCCCCTGCCACCTCCGCACCTCCGGAACGGCCCGCGCGTCGCGGACTGCAGGGCGCCTCGGTCCCCAGGATCCTCCTCGGCCTCGGCGCGACCTGCCTCCTCGTCGCCGCGGTGATCTTCTCGGCTGTCGCCTGGACCTGGCTCGGCATCGGCGGCCGGACCGCGGTCCTGGTCGGCCTGACCGGGGCGACCGGCGCGGCCGGCGCCGTCCTGGGCCGCCGTGGCCTGAGCCTCGCCGCCGAGGCGCTGACGACGGTCGCCTTGGGGCTCGTCGTCCTCGACCTCCTCGGGGCCGATGACGCCGGCTGGTTCGGTGACCTGTCGGTCGAGGGCCTGGTCCGGCTCGTCGGAGTCGCACTGCTCGTCCCAGGAGTCGCTCTGTCGCTCCGTCCAGGTCGCTTGGTCGTCCCCCAGCTCGCTGCGCCCGCCGGGCTCATGCTGGTTCTCGCCACGGTCGGGTGGTCGAGGTACGCCGTGGGGGTCGTCGACGTCGTCGGCCCTGTCTCGGTCCTGGCCCTCGCCGCTCTGGCGGCGCTTGCTCACCGCGTCGGTGCCCCGGTGCTCGCGTGGGTCGCCGGGTGCCTGGCCGTCGTCGCCTGGGGCGGCGCCACCCTATGGGCGCTGTCCGAGGCAGCCGCGAACCCGACCCTGCGGGGACTGTGGGTCCTCGGCCACGGCTGGGAGCTCACCTTGATGACCGTGCTGTCGCTGCTGCTGTGGGCGGCTGCCTGGTCCGAGCCGCTGGCCCGTCAGGGCTGCGCCGCCGTGGTCGCCCTCGTGGCGACCTATCTGGTCGTTCTCCCCGGACTCGACGGGACGCCCACTCAGGTCACGTGCCTGTTCATCGCGGTCCTTGTGGTGTGGACGCTCGTCGCCGGGCTCACCCCGCCGAGCTGGTCCGCGGTGCCGCGCGTGCCCCTGGTGGGCGCGGCCGCGGTCCCGGTGGTGAGCGCCCTGACGCTCCTCGGTCACGCCGCTCACGCCGTCGCGACCGTCGGCACCCCGTTCAGCCGGTCCGCCGCGGTCCGGTTGGTCCCCGCCGATCAGCCGCTGCACCCGCTGCTGCTGCTCGCCTCGGTGGCTGCGTTGGCCTTCGCCGTGCTGTTCGCGGCGCCGCGGGTGAGGTGGACCGTCCCGGCAGTAGTCGGTGGGCTCGGCCTCGCCGGTGTCGCCACCCTCGGCCTGCACCCCGTGCCGCTCTGGGTGCTCCTGGCAACCGTCGCCGTCGGCGCGGTCGCCCTCTTCGTGGTCGCTCTCCCCCGCCAGGACCACCTCGGCCTCACCCTCGCGGTGGCGACCGGCGCAGCAGCCGGCATCGTCACGCTCGCGGCCCTGCCCAGCCTGGTGCTGACGACCATCGCGGTCGCCCTGGTCGTCGTCGGCCTCGTCGCGACGCTGGTCACGGGCAGGTTCGCGAGCGCGGCCGAGGTCGGCGGGCTGGGTCTGCCGGTCGCCCTGGGCGCGCTCCTGTGGTGCGTCGCCGAGCTGGCCGAGGTCGACCCGGCACTGCGCGGTGCACCGATCCTGCTGGCCGTCGGACTGCTCGCAGTGTGCCGACCCCGCATCGAGGTCGAGGCCGCGGCCGCCGCCACCGGGCTGCTCGCCGCCGCTACCGCGATCCCCTACGCCGCGGACACGACGGTCTCCTTGGCGCTCCATCTCACCCTGGCCGGCGCCCTGGTGACCGGCAGCTCCATCCTCCACCCGTCCCGGCGCCTCCTGGCCTGGCCCGGTGGTGTGCTGCTGGCCTGCGCCACTTGGGTCCGACTCGCCGATCTCGGCGTCACCGCTCCTGAGCCGTACACGTTGCCTGCCGCCGTGGTCCTCCTGTTCTTCGGACTGCACCGGATCCGGGTCGCCGACGACGCCCCGACCGCGTCCGCGCTGGGCCCAGGGCTGGTGCTCGCCTCGGTCCCGTCGCTCCTGTGGGTGCTCGCCGACCCGGTGACGATGCGGGCCGCTCTCCTCGGCACGGCGTGCCTCGCCCTACTGCTGACCGGGGTGGCACTCCGCTGGCACGCACCGGTGATCGTCGGCGCCCTGGTCGGCGGTGGTGTGGTGCTGCGCGAGCTGGCGCCGTACGCCCTAGAGACCCCACAGTGGGTCCTCATCGGGCTGGCCGGCGCGGTGCTCGTCGCCTGCGGCATCACCTGGGAGTCGCGGATGCGCGACCTCCAGCACGCCACGCGATACCTGGATCGGCTGAGGTGACGTCACCGGGGTCCGCCGCGCGTGCACCGTAACGCTGCGGGCGCCTCCGACGCTGTGACTGGAGAGGGCCTGTGCTTTCGCGCGCTCTCGGGAAGAGCACGACACCACTGCCACACGAAGCCACATGACAGGGAGAGACATGAGGATCGCCCGGAGCCGGGTCGGCGCAGTCGTCGCCGGAGGCGCCGTCATCGCGATGGTCGCGGCCGGTTCGGCCGTCGCCGCCAAGCAGATCACCTCCTACGACATCAAGGACGGGACGATCCAGACCCGTGACCTGACGTCCAACAACTTCGCCCGCTTCACCTCGACCGAGAACGTCGTCAGCGGCACCACGCCCATCAACACCACCCCCGCTCTCGCCGGCGCGCGCGTGGTGGAGGTCGCCAGCACCGGGGAGACGCCGCTGATCACCATCGTCCTCAACAAGGGCACCTGGAAGCTCAGTGGC
Source organism: uncultured Actinomycetota bacterium (assembly GCA_963802315.1). Taxonomy (GTDB): domain Bacteria; phylum Actinomycetota; class Actinomycetes; order Propionibacteriales; family Nocardioidaceae; genus Nocardioides. Next base: position 1,524,044 of record CAWDIF010000001.1, on the reverse strand, counting down.
ACCGCCCAGTTCTGGCACGTCGACGGCCCCGCTCCGACCGGCCAGGACATCGGTGTCGTCACCATCGCGGGCCTCCAGGACGGGTTCGGCAAGGCCTACACCGGCGACGTCCCCGACGGCGGACAGAACGCCGCACAGGTCTCGTTCAACGGCACCATCAAGATCGCCGCGAACAACACCCCGGTGGTCATCTCCGGCGCCTTCACCAATGGCAACACCGGGGAGGCCGGCGTCTCCGTGCAGGCGACGCAGTACGAGTACGTCAAGCTGTTCACCAACGGCCAGCCTTCGTGACCGACTGACGCAGGGGGAGGTCGCCCGGGGCATGGAAACATGCCTCGGGCGACCCTGCTGGAGTGCCTGGTGGGGCGGGCTAGCGCCCTAGTCGCGCGAGGGGCCGGTGTAGTCCGACCACTTCTCGAGCTCCTCGGGGTCGAGCTGGTCCTCGGGGGAACCGGTCTCCTTGTGGAGCTCACTGGCCAACGCACCGAAGTCCGTGTCGTGAGTGCGGTACTTCAGGTCGCGAGCGACCTTGGTCTGCTTGGCTTTTGCTCGGCCGCGCCCCATAGGGTCAGCCCCCTCGCACACTCGGCCGGGGCACTCGGGCTCCCGGGCTGTCTCATAGATTTCCTCGTGAGGTCAACGCTACCTGCTGGGTGGGCTGTTCCCGCACACCAGTTCAGGGTGAGTCCCACCCGGGGTGCTGGCCAGTCCAGGGTGACGGTGCCCCCGTCGGAGTCTGCGGCGGCGGTCACCTCGCCCGCGACCCAGGCGTGGATCCCGAACGTGTCGAGCAACGTGAGGGCCGTGTCGATGGCGTCCGGCCGAAGCAGGGCGACCATCCCGACCCCGCAGTTGAGCGTGGCTTCCAGGTCGGGCTGCGGGACGCCACCGACCCGGCGGACCACGTCGAAGATCGGCGGCGGGGGTCCACGTCCGGCGCTCGAGCGTGGCGGTCAGCTCCTCGGGCATGACCCGGGCCAGGTTGGCGGCCAGCCCACCACCGGTCACGTGCGCCATCGCGTGGGTGCCGCCGGCCCGGGCGAGCGCCAGGCAGGCCTTGGCATAGATCCGGGTCGGCTCCAGCAGCTCCTCCCCCAGTGTGCGGCCGAGCTCGGGCACGTCGCGGTCCAGCTCCCAGCCGACCTTGGCGAGGACGTGTCGCACCAGCGAGTAGCCGTTGGAGTGCAGCCCGCTCGAGGCCATGGCCAGCACCGCGTCGCCCGGCCGCACCAGCGCGGGGCCGAGCAGGTCGGCCGCCTCGACGACCCCGGTGGTAGCACCGGCGACGTCGTACTCGTCAGGTCCCAGCAGGCCCGGGTGCTCGGCGGTCTCGCCCCCGACCAGCGCGCAGCCGGCCTCCACGCAGGCCTCGGCGATGCCCTTGACGATGGCCGCGATCCGCTCGGGGACGACCCGGCCGCAGGCGATGTAGTCGGTCATGAACAGCGGCTCGGCGCCGCAGACCACCAGGTCGTCGACGACCATCCCGACCAGGTCGAACCCGATCGTGTCGTGGACGTCCATCGCCTGCGCGATCGCGACCTTGGTGCCGACGCCGTCGGTCGAGGTGGCCAGCAGTGGTCGGGTGTAGGACGTCAGCGCCGAGGCGTCGAACAGGCCGGCGAAGCCACCGATGCCGCCGATCATCTCGGGGCGGCGCGCCTTGTCGATCCAGACCTTCATCAGGTCGACCGCGCGGTCGGCCGCCTCGATCGAGACCCCTGCCTCGGCGTAGGAGCCTGAGTCGCTGCGGGTCATGGAGCTCCCTAGGGGTTGTTGAGCACGGGCAAGGCCTTGCCCAGCGTCGGCGACGACAGGCTGGCCTCGAGCAGGTGCTTGCCGAGCAGGCTCTCGTCGGGCAGCGCGATCGGGTACTCACCGGTGAAGCAGGCCTTGCAGAGCGCCTCGGACTGCTGCCCGGTCGCCTCGATCATCCCGTCGAGCGAGATGTAGCCCAGGCTGTCGGCGCCGACGCTGGCGCAGATCTCCTCGACCTCGAGGCCGTTGGCGATCAGCTCGGCGCGGGTCGCGAAGTCGATGCCGTAGAAGCACGGCCACTTCACCGGCGGGCGACGAGATCCGGACGTGGACCTCGAGGGCGCCGGCCTCGCGCAGCATCCGGACCTGGGCGCGCTGGGTGTTGCCGCGCACGATCGAGTCGTCGACGACCACGAGCTGCTTGCCCCGGACCATGTGCTCGAGCGCGTTCAGCTTCAGCCGGATGCCGAGCTGGCGCAGCGTCTGGCTGGGCTGGATGAAGGTGCGGCCGACGTAGGCGTTCTTGACGAAGCCCTGGCCGAAGGGGATCCCGCTCTCCTCGGCGTAGCCCGCGGCGGCCGGGGTGCCGGACTCCGGCACCGGCATGACCAGGTCGGCCTCGACCGGGAACTGCCTGGCGAGCTCGCGGCCCATCTCGACCCGCGCCTCGTGCACGCTGACGGCCGGCGATGGTGGCGTCCGGGCGGGCGAGGTAGACGTACTCGAAGACGCAGCCCTTGCGGGCGGGCTCGGCGAACTTGTGGGACCGCAGGCCGTGCTCGTCGATGGCGATCAGCTCGCCGGGCTCGACCTCGCGCACGACGCTCGCGCCGACGGTGGCGAGCGCGGCGTCCTCGGACGCGACGACCCAGCCGCGGTCGAGCCGGCCCAGGACCAGCGGCCGGATGCCCTGCTGGGTCGCGCGCGGCGTACAGGGTGTTCTCGTTCATCCAGACGAACGAGAAGGCGCCCTCGCAGCAGCGGCAGGATCTCGAGTGCGCGCTGCTCGAGCGAGGTGTCGGGGTGGTAGGCCAGCAGCGCGGTGACCAGACCGGTGTCGTTGGTCGACGCCTCGAGCTTGCGCGAGTGGACGTCGAGCTCGTCCTCGGGGTCGGGGAGCTCGTCGACCAGCCGCGCGAGGTCGTGGGTGTTGATGAGGTTGCCGTTGTGGCCGAGGGCGATCGAGCCGTCGACGGTGGGGCGGAACGTCGGCTGCGCGTTCTTCCAGGTGCTCGCACCGGTCGTGGAGTAGCGAGCGTGGCCGATCGCGAGGTGTCCCTGGAAGGAGTCCAGGGTCGTCTCGTCGAAGACCTGCGAGACCAGACCCATGTCCTTGTAGACCAGGATCTGGCGGCCGTTGCTCACCGCGATCCCAGCGGACTCCTGGCCACGATGCTGAAGCGCGTAGAGCCCGAAGTAGGTCAGCTTGGCCACGTCCTCGCCCGGCGCCCAGACGCCGAAGACCCCACACACGCGGGTCAGTCTAGGGACTGGGACCCATCGCTCACAGTCGGCGCGCGTGGGCTTCGATCCGCCCGAGGTTGCGCAGGAGCAGGGCCTCGGCAACCACGACGCGCTCGAACTCGCCCAGGTGCAGGCCCTCGTTGGCGCCGTGGGCACGGGTGTCGGGGTCCTCGACCCCTGTCACCAGCACGCTGGCCTCGGGGAACGTCGCGAGGAACTCCGCGATGAACGGGATGGAGCCACCGACACCCATGTCGACCGGTTCGGTGCCGTCCCAGGCCTCGGTGAACGCCGCCCGCGCGGCGTCGTACGCCGGACCGGTGGCGTCGATGGAGATCGGCTCGCCCTTGTCGGAGAGTGTGCACGTCACCTGCGACCCCCACGGCGCGTGCTCCTCGAGGTGGGTGCGCAGCCGCTCCACGGCGTTGGCGGTGGTGTCTCCGGGAGCGATCCGCAGCGAGAGCATCGCCCTGGCGTGCGGGACGAGGGTGTTGCTGGCGGCCTGGGCGCCCGGGGCGTCGATACCGGTGACGCTGAGCGACGGCTTGGTCCAGAGCCGCTCGACCATCGGGCCGTCGCCGATCCAGCCGACGCCCTCGGCGATGCCGGACTCGCCGCGGGCCCGGTCCTCGGGGTACTCGACGTCCGCAGCCGGTCCGCCGAGCAGACCCTCGACCGCGACGTTGCCGGCGTCGTCGTGCAGCGTGGCGAGGAGCCGGGCCAGGGTCATCAGGGCGTCCGGGACGACGCCGCCCCACATCCCGGAGTGCACGCCGTGCTGGAGCGTGCGCACCTCGACGTACATCCGAACCAGGCCACGCAGGCTGGTCGTGAGAGCGGGCTCGCCGACATCCCAGTTGCCGGAGTCCGCGATCACGATGACGTCGGCCTCGAGCTTGTCCCTGTGCTCACTCAGCAGCGCGGGGAGTGTGTCCGAGCCGATCTCCTCCTCGCCTTCCACGATGATCTTGACGTTGACCGGGAGGTCGTCACCGAAGACGCGGAGCGCCCCGAGATGAGCGGCGATTCCGGCCTTGTCGTCAGCGGCGCCCCGGCCATAGAGGCGGTCCCCCCGCTCGGTCGGCTCGAACGGCGGGCTGTCCCAGTCCGCGTGGTCGTTCTCGGGCTGGACGTCGTGGTGGGCATACAGGAGCACGGTCGGCGCGCCCGCGGGCCCGGCCTTGTGACCAAGTACCGCGGGACCGCCGCCGTTGGCGCTCACGATGTCGACGTCGGTCAGGCCCTCGGCCCGGAACAGGTCGGCGACCGCGTCCGCGCTGCGCCACACCTCGGCTGTCCGCGTCGGGTCGGCACTCACCGACTCGATGCGGACCAGATCCTCGAGGTCGGCGCGCAGCGCAGGCATCAGCTCGCGCACTCGGTCACGCACTGCCCGGGTCGAGTCGGAGGTCACCGGATCAACCTAGTCCGACTGATTCCGGCGTCAGTACCCCGTGCCGAGCGGCGCCTGCCACGTGCGGTCGGCCTCAGCAGGCTCGACCCGCGTGACGCCCAACAGCTCCTCGCGGCCCTCAGAATCCACGTCGACGGTCAGGACGAGCCCGATCCCCTCGGCGTACATCTTGTGCTCGAGCACGTCCGGTTCCAACGGCGTCGTGTCGGCGGTCTGCACGAGCCCGGTGTACTCACCGGCCGGGACGACAGCCACCGCGTCGAGCGCCAACACCTCGCCCCGGTCCTCGGCCTCACCCGCGTAGTACTCCTGGCGGTAGGTCATGCCCACAGCGGGGACGGCCGGCATGATGACCCCCGCCTCAGCGCCGTCGACGCCTGCCTCGAAAGAGCCTCCGCGGGTCGTGATCTCACCACCCTCGAACTCCGCGGTGTCCTCGCCGAGGTACCAGACCGTGCCGTCCTCGCGCTGGGCGTACCAGTCGAAGGTGTCCTCGATGATCTCGCCGTCGAGGGTCACCGTGTCGCGGACGATCCGAGCCGTGACCCCGTTGGCCAGTTCGCGAGTCCCTGTCGTCGCGGTCACGACGACCTGGACCACCTCGCCGTCCCCGGTGGTCTCCCGGTAGGTCCATCGCGTCCCCGGCTCGAGGGGGAACCGCGGGTTCGTGACGTCGGCCGTGAACTCGGCCGGGTCGAGCCGGGCCGGCTCGTCGGCCTGCGGCAGGGCCACGGTGCCAGCAGCCGCAGGGGGCGTGTCGGTCCCGGACGCCGACGGCCCGTCGGCGCCACAGCCCGCGAGGACGCCGACCCAGGCGAGTGCGGCGATGCCGACGACCGGTCGGTGGGTGTGCACGGAGGCCCTCAGTCCTCGATCTCGTCGGACGACTCGTCGATGCCGTCGATCTCGCTGCCGACGACCGCGAAGTCGGCGTCGAGCTGGACGTCGATCTCGCTGCCGTCCTCGAGCGTGACCTCGACCTCGTACTTGCTCTCCTCGTCGTCCACCTCGGTCTCGGTCACGGTCCCGCCCCCGGTCTCGGCAGCGGCTCGTCCAGGTGTCACATGAAGGTTCATACCTCGAAGGTAGGTCGCCCAGATGAGGCCCCGATGAGGCTCTCATCGAGCGCTCATCGCACTCCCTAGCATGAACCGATGCGGGTGCTGCTGGTCGAGGACGAGGCCAAGCTCGCCGCGCTCGTGGCCCGTGGGCTCAGCGAGCACGGGGAGGTGGTCGACGTCGTCGGCACCGGCACCGAAGCACTGACGTCAGCACGCACCGGCACCTATGACGTCGTCCTCCTCGATGTCCGTCTGCCGGACCTGGACGGCTTCCGGGTGTGCCGGCGGCTGCGCGAGGAGAGGGTCTGGACGCCGGTGCTCATGCTGACCGCGCGCACCTCCGTGGCGGACCGGATCACCGGGTTGGACAGCGGCGCGGACGACTACCTGGCCAAACCGTTCGCCTTCCAGGAGCTGCTCGCGCGGATGCGCGCCCTGGCTCGGCGCGGACCGGTGCCCCGGCCTGTCGAGCTTGAGGTGGACGACCTCCGGCTGGACCCGGCGACCCGACGGGTCCGTCGTGGGGACACGGACCTCACGTTGTCGGGTCGGGAGCTCACCCTGCTCGAGGCGTTCATGCGTCGACCCGGTCAGGTCCTGACTCGTGAGCAGTTGCTCGACCTGGCTTGGGGCGAGCACCGTGACATCGCCTCCAACGTCGTCGACGTCTACGTCGGCTACCTGCGCGCCAAGATCGACCGCCCCTTCGGACGCGCCTCGCTCCACACGGTGCGTGGCGTCGGCTACCGGCTCGGTGGTGGCGCCCCGTGATGCCCTGGTCACCCGCGCGGTGGTCACTCAGGGCGCGCGTGGCTTTGGCCTTCCTCGTGGCCAGCGGGGTCACGTTGACCGGGTTGGGCATCTTTGTCCACGTGCGGATGGCTGACGCCCTCGACGAGCGTCTGCGCGAGAGCGTCACGGTGGAGGCGGACCGGTTGGCCGGACTGTCCGTTCCCGACCGGCTCGACGCGCTGGGGATGCTGGCCGGTGACACATTCGCCCAGGTGCTCACGCCCGACGGTGAGGTGCGCGTGTCGTCGCGGCTGGTGACAGGGCCGTTGCTCCGCGGGTCCGGGCCCGACCGCCTTGCCCTCGGCTTCCGCGAGGGTGTCGTCCAGGTCTACGACGACGACGCGATCGTGGTGGGGACTCGCGATGCCGAGAGCGAACGGGCGCTGCTGGAGGTCCGTCGATCCGATGACGGCTACCTGGTGGTCGGCACGTCCGTCGAGGACACCGACGAGGCCCTGGACCAGCTGCGCGACCAGCTGCTTGTCGGCGGTGCGCTCGCTCTGGTCCTCGCGGGGACGTTGGGCTACGTCGTGGCCGGGACGGGGCTCCGACCGATCGAACGGATCCGCGCGCGGGCCGCCTCGATCTCCGACCGGAGCGCCGGAGAGCGGCTGCCGATCCCCGACGCGGACGACGAGCTGCGCCGGCTGGCGGTGACCCTCAACGACATGCTCTCCCGCCTCGAGGCGGGACTCGCGCGCGAGCGAGCCTTCGTGGCGGAGGCGAGCCACGAGCTGCGGACACCACTCACCTTGATGCTGACCGAGGTCGAGGTCGCGCTCGCCCGCCCGAGGGACGCCGACGAGCTGCGGGGGGTGCTGCGGTCCTTGCAGGAAGAGGTCCGTCGGCTCGTTGACCTGGCCGAGGACGTGTTGGTGCGTGGAGCGACCCTGGAGGGTCGACTGCCGCTGACCGTCGGGCCCGTCGACGTGGTCGCGCTCGCAACCCGCGTCGTCGACCGGTTCCGTGAGGCCGTCGCCGACCGGTCCATCCGGCTGGTCGCGCCTCGCAGCGTCCAGGTGCAGGGCGACGCCACCCGCCTCGACAGGGCGCTCTCCAACCTGATCGACAACGCGGTGCGCCACGGTGCCGGCGAGGTCACCGTCGAGGTCGCGTCCGCTGCCGGCCGCGCGACGGTGACCGTGGTCGACGAGGGTCGCGGCCCGTCGTCCGTGGGCCCGGGGCGAGTTGCCGGCTCGGGGCTGGGCCTGGGCATCGTCGAAGAGATCACCCGCGCTCACGGCGGGTCGCTCGAGATCGTCGCGACCGCCGAGGCGACCCGAGTCCGCATCGAGCTGCCGTGACGCCCGGCGCTCACCTCAAGGGCAGATAGGGAGCGAGGTCGGCCCGCTCACCGCTCGCCCTCACCCGCCCCCACCTCTCGGCCTCGGACCAGGTGAGCCCACCGGTCGCCAGCGCCACCCAGGTCGGGGCGTCCATCTCGATGACCGCGGGCGGGGTCCCGCGGGTGTGGCGCACGCCGGGGATGACCTGCACCGCGGCATACGGCGGCACTCTGACCTCGACCGAGCGGCCCGGTGCGCGCTGCTCGAGAACCGCAAGGAAGTGCTTGGTGAGCAACCGCAGGTCCTCCTGGTCGGCCACCTCGTCGGCCACGTTGGCGACCGCGTCCTCGACCTCAGCGGGTGGGGCGAGACGCAGGCGAGCGGGCATGGATCGAAGGTAGCCGAGCGGTCAGGGTCGACGGATGGCGTCGCGCCGCCTCTAGGGTGCGGAGGGTGGACGTCGCAGTGAAGGAGCCGCTGGACGCGGTGGCCGTGCGCGAGACGGTCGTCGAGCTGGAGGCACGGATCGCGGCGCGCTTCCCCACCCGAGGTCTGCGCAAGGCGGCCTCAGACCTGGCCACCCTCATCGACGCAGTGGAAGCCAGCGCAATCGAGACACAGAGCCGGGTCCGGATCGTCCGGATCGGCTCCCGGATCCTCATGGTCGCGATCCTGGCCGCCACGGTCGCCGCGGTGGTCCTGGCTACCACCGACGCCGTCGACCTCGAGGAGCTGGACTCCTTCCGGCTGCTCCCGCTCATCGAGACGGTCATCAACGACATCGTCTTCGCCGGGATCGCGGTGTTCTTCCTGTACTCGTTCCCCGAGCGACTCCAACGCGGGCGGCTGCTCAACCTGCTCCACCAGCTGAGGTCCACCGCACACATCATCGACATGCACCAGCTCAGCAAGGATCCGGAGCAGCTGCGACCCACGTTCGTCGCCACCCCCATGAGCAAGCCACTGGAGCTCACCCGAGACGAGATGGAGCGCTACCTCGACTACTGCTCGGAGCTGCTTGCGCTCGTGGGCAAGACCGCGGCGCTCTGCGCCGAGGAGTCACGTGACTCGCTCGTCCTGGAGACGGTCAGCACCATCGAGACGCTCACCGTGGGCATCTCACGCAAGATCTGGCAGAAGATCGGCAACCTGCCCCCGCCGGGAGATGTCTCGGTCAGCCCAGCCGGTCGAGGATCCTGAGCTGCTCCTGCCAGGCCTGGGACGTCGGGTCGATGACGACGAAGTGGTCACCGTCGACCTCCACCAGCTCGGCCTCGGCGCCGGCACCCGTGGCCGCGCCCACATACGTCGTCGACTGGGCGATCGGCACGATGTCGTCGCCCGTCCCATGCACGCACAACACGGGTACGCCGAGGGGTACCTGCCGCAACGGGTCGTACGCCGCGTCCGCGGTCGTCGCCGGGTGGCCGAGGAGAGCCTCGACGGCGCCACTGCCCAGTCCGAGGCGGGTGGCGCCCACCAGGTCGAGCACGCCCGACTGCGAGATCGCGGCGGTCACCGCGACACCAGGTTCCTCTCGGCCGGCGGCCCACACCGCGAGATGACCGCCGGCCGAGTGGCCGAGCGTGACGACGGTGGCCAGGTCGAGGTCGGTCTCGGCCAGCGTGTCGATCGCCGCCGCGACGTCGTCGAAGGTCGCGGGCAGTCCGCCGCCTCCCCCGGGCCCAGGGCCGACGCGGCGGTACTCGATGTTCCAGGCCGCCCAGCCCTCCTCGGCCAGCGAGGCCGCGAGGGGTCTGCCCAGCGACAGGTCGTACGCCGACTTCCAGAACCCGCCGTGGATCACCACGACGACGCCGCGCGGGGTGCCACTCGGCAGCGTCAGCTCGACGAACTGGCTCGGGTCGGCGCCGTACTCGTACCGGCCCTCATCGGGACCGCTGGGTGGGGCCACGGGGTCATCCTGCCCGCAGGCCGTGACGAGCAGGCCGCCCGCGGTCATGGCGAGGAGGGTCCGGCGAGCGAGGGGCACGGCAGTGGTTCGTCGCCGCCGCGGGTCTGGATGCGGGTCAGCGGGCGAGGATCTGCACCTGCCAGGTCACTCGCTGGTCGACCGCTTGGACGTGCGCCCCCGTCAGGCAGTACTCGCTCGTGGTCAGAGTGTGCGCTCCTGCGGGGAGGAACTGGTTGGTCACGATCTGGACCGCCCCGGCGGCGCTGGTGCCGGGCACGTTGGTCAGTGTCCCGGGCTGGAGGGCACCGTCGATGAAGATCGCGACCTGACCCTGACCGGCCCCGCACTCGACACCCAGCAGACCGGAGAAGAACTCGATGGCCAGCTTGCCGTTGCGCTCCGTGGTGAACGTGAACGGGTTCTGAGCGGTCTGGGCGGGTGCGACCGACGCCGTGCCGCCCGGCATCGGGGTGCTGAGGAAGATGTCGGCGTCACCCGGCACCACGGTGCCGAGGATGTCGGCCCGGGTGATGGAGTCGTCCTTGATGTCAGCGCCGGTCAGCGATCCGTCGAGGACGTCGACCGAGCTGAGCGAGCCGTCGTTGACGTCCGCGGAGGTGATCGAGTTGTCGCCGATGGTGAACGAGGACACCGACCCGCCGCGGAGGTCGATCGCCTTCACCGACTGGTTCCTGATCTTCTGCGAGGTGACCGCGTCGCCCGCAAGCTTCTTCGTTGTCACCGATCCGTTCGCGATCTGGGCGGCGGCATAGGCACTTCCCGTTGAGAGGGCGACCACCAGGGCGAGGTAGGCGACGGCGTTGTGGCGGAGATGTCCGAGGGTCATGTCGACCACGGTAGGTCGGCGCCGGACGAGGATCGGGAGCCTCGCCCGCTGTCGGCGAGCGGGCCGTGCGGGCCAATCCACGGATCGATGTCCATGCGCCTTGTATTCGAATACCTGTTCTAATATACTGAGTCGACGATGACTCCGACGGCCGACCAGCTCCCCGACTCCGCTCCCCTGCAACGGGACCTGCTGACCCAGGTGCGGGACGCTCGGTCCCGCGCGGACGCCGCTGAGCGCGAGATCATGGTCCTGGCTGTCCAGTTCGCGCACGCGAACCCGATCCTGCCGGGCCGGGGGGTGTGGCAGCCCGCGGCTGTTCCGACCTGGGTCGACGCCCTGCCCCCTGACCAGGAGCCCGACCCCGAGGACACCGAGTGGCACGGCCTTCCTGCTCTGCGGTGGGACGCGCCCGCGGCGTTCGCGGCCGCCAACAACATGTCCACCATCGCCGGGAAGGCGTTGATCCGCGACGCCCTGGTCCTGGCCCACCGGACCCCCGGAGTGTGGGCTGCCCTGAAGTCCGGGCTCGTCCCCGGCTGGCGAGCACGCAGGGTCGCCCAGGCCCTGCTCGGGCAACCCGACGACGTGTGCGCCGACGTCAACACCGAGCTCACCGAACGGTTCAAGACCGACGGGCCACAGGCCGCGATCGGCCCGGTCGTCCTGGACCGGCTCGTCGACGAGGCGATGCTCCGCCGGCACGCCGAGGAACGCGAGCTCGACCAGATCGAGGCCCTCGACCACCGCCACGTCACCATCGACCCCAGCACGATCAACCACCACGGCATCGCCGACCTCGAGGCCCGCGCCGACTGGGCCGACCTGTCCGCCTTCGACGACACCGTCGCCCGGATCGCCGGGATCCTCGCCCACCTGCCAGAGCACCAGCACGACTCGCTCGGTGCCCGCCGATCCATCGCTTTGGGGATCCTTGCCGATCCCTCCCACGCCGCCGCCCTCCTGAACGGTGACCTCGATGCCAAGCCCACCCGGGTCCGCGAGCTCACCGCGCTCCTGCACCTCACCGAGGGCAACCTCCTCCTCGGCGACCCCGTGCTCACCGACGCCGACCAGAAGGCCCACCTCGCCCAGGTGATCCAGAGCTGGGTCGGTCGGCAGGACATCGCCTTGACCGTCCGGGCTGTCCGGCACTGCGGCGGCACCGCCGGCGGCTGTGTCGACTGTCCCGCGGAGATCGACTGCGATCAGCACACCCGTCACGCCCGCGAGGACTACGTCCCCTCCGCTCTCGACCGTCGGATCGTCGAGCTGGCGCACCACCGATGCGTCCACCCGCACTGCACCCGCCCCACCCGCAGATCAGACTGCGACCACATCCAACCCTTCGACACCGGCGGTGTCACCTGCCCCACCTGCAACCTCGCACCGCTGTGCCGACACCACCACCGACTCAAGACCCTGGCCGGCTGGCGCTACTGGAAGCTCGACCCCACCACCTACCTCTGGACCGACCCCCACGGACTCCTCTACCTCCGCACTCGCGACGGCACCCGACCCCTCGAATAGAGGTTGCTGCTCAGTCGAACCGGCCCTGTCGACCGCGCTTGGTCACGCCGCGGCGCTTCTTGTCGTCGATCCGCCGCTCCCGGGCACGCCGGCTGGGCTTCGTCGGGCGACGACGCGGAGCCGGAGCAGCCGCCGCGTCGCGCAGGAACCCGGCGAGCCGCTCGCGGGCGGCCCTCCGGTTGGCGAGCTGCGTGCGGTGCTCCGAGGCAGCGACGGTGAGGACGCCGCCGGCCAGCCGGGTGGCGAGCCGCGCAAGCACCCGCTCCTGGAGGTACGCCGGCATGCTCGGCGAGGCCGCGAGGTCGACCGACAGCTCGACCCGGCTGTCCGCGGTGTTGACGCCCTGGCCGCCCGGGCCGGACGAGCGGGAGAAGCGTTCGGACAGCTCGGCAGCCGGGACGGTCCAGGACCGGGTCACCACCAGGTCCTCCGCCACGAGATCGGTCGGGTCAGCCGAAGACGGCGGGCAGCGTGGCGGTCCAGGTATCGCGCACGGTGTCGAGGTCCAAGCTGAACTGTCCGTCGACCTCGATCGCGGAGCCGCCGGTCCGACCCAGGGAGGTCACCGGGACTCCATGGTGCTTGGCCAGTGCGAGCAACCGATCCTCGTCACCCGGCGCGACCGTGACGAGTGCCCGCGCCGCCGACTCGGAGAACAGAGCGACGAACGGGTCGCCCTCGACCGCGACCGCGCACGCCGACGCTCGTGGCGCGAGGGACGCCTCGACCAGCGCCTGGGCGAGCCCGCCGTCGGACGAGGTCGTGGGCGCTGGTCACCAGCCCGACGGCGCGTCACGAGCAGCTCGGCCAGCGAGCGTCTCGGCGGCCGAGGTCGACCAGCGGGCGGCAGCCCGCCGAGGTGGCCGTGCACGACGTGCGCCCACTCCGAGCCGGACAGCTCCTCGCGGGTCTCGCCGAGCAGGAAGACCGCGCTCGCCGGCGGCCACGAACGCCGGACGGCGTACGACGCGGTGACGTCGTCGATCACGCCGAGCACGGCGACGACCGGGGTCGGCAGGATCGCGGTCTCGCCGGTCTGGTTGTAGAGGCTGACGTTGCCGCCGGTGACCGGGATGCCGAGCTCGAGGCAGGCGTCCTTGAGCCCGCGGCAGGCCTCGGCGAACTGCCACATCACGTCCGGGTCCTCGGGCGAGCCGAAGTTGAGGCAGTCGGAGATCGCGAGCGGCGCGCGCGCCGCCGGTCGCGACGTTGCGGTAGGACTCGGCCAGCGCCAGCTGCGCACCGGCGTAGGGGTCGAGCTTGGCGAAGCGGCCGTTGCAGTCGGTGGACGACCGCGACGCCGAGGTTGGTCTCCTCGTCGACGCGGATCATGCCGCTGTCGCTCGGGCTGGGCGAGCACGGTGTTGCCGCGGACGTAGCGGTCGTACTGGTCGGTGATCCACGACTTGTCGCACAGGTTCGGCGACTGCCGACCAGCCGGAGCAGCGGTCGCGCGCAGCTCGTCGCCGGTCGCCGGGCCGGGGCAGCGCCTCGGCGCCGTCGGCCTGCAGGGCGTCCTGCCAGTCGGGCCGGGCGAAGGGGCGCTGGTAGGTCGGGCCGTCGTGCGCCACCGAGCGCGGCGGCACGTCGACGACCGCTCGCCGTGCCAGTCGATCTGCAGCCGGCCGGTGTCGGTGACCTCGCCGACGACCGTCGGCCTCGACGTCCCACTTCGCGCAGATCGCCAGGAACGCGTCGACGTCGTGCGGCTCGACGACCGCCATCATCCGCTCCTGCGACTCGCTCATCAGGATCTCCTCGGGCGCGAGCGTGGAGTCGCGCAGCGGCACCCGGTCGAGCTCGACGTGCATGCCGCCGTCACCGGCGCTCGCCAGCTCGGAGGTCGCGCAGGACAGGCCGGCGCCGCCGAGGTCCTGGATGCCGGCGACCAGCCCGGCCGCGAAGATCTCGAGGGTGCACTCGATGAGCAGCTTCTCCATGAACGGGTCGCCGACCTGCACGCTCGGCCGCTTGGCCGGGCCCGTCCGTCGTCGAAGGTCTCGCTGACGCCAGCACCGAGACGCCGCCGATGCCGTCGCCGCCGGTGCGGGCGCCGTACAGGATGACCTGGTTGCCGACGCCGCTGACGCCTTGGCGAGGTGCAGGTCCTCGTGGCGCAGCACGCCGACGCACAGCGCGTTGACCAGCGGGTTGCCGAGGTAGCGTCGCGTCGAAGACCGCCTCGCCGCCGATGTTGGGCAGGCCGAGGCAGTTGCCGTAGCCGCCGACGCCGGCCACGATCCCGGGCAGCACCCGCTGGGTGTCGTCGGCGTCGAGCGGGCCGAAGCGCAGCGGGTCCATCACGGCCACCGGACGGGCGCCCATCGCGAGGATGTCGCGGACGATGCCGCCGACGCCGGTCGCGGCGCCCTGGTAGGGCTCGACGTACGACGGGTGGTTGTGGCGACTCGACCTTGAAGGTGACCGCGTAGCCCTGGCCGATGTCGATGACGCCGGCGTTCTCGCCGATGCCGGCCAGCATCTTGCCGATCGGGGTCTCCTGCGGGATCTCGCGAGAACTGCTTGAGGTGCACCTTGGAGGACTTGTAGGAGCAGTGCTCGCTCCACATCACCGAGTACATCGCCAGCTCGCGAGCTGGTCGGGCGGCGGCCGAGGATCTCGCGGATCTGCGGCGTACTCGTCGGCCTTCAGTCCGAGCTCGGCCCAGGGCTGCTCGCGGTGCGGGTCCTCGGCGGCCAGCGAGACGGTGTCGAGTTCAGCCACACCGGAAATCTATCTCCGCGCCGGCCCAGGGCGCACGGCGGGAAGGCCGCTGCACCGGCCACCGAATTACAGGTCTGTAGTTATTCGTAACCACTGTTACGGAAGTGACAGTTGTGTTTCCGTTGACGAAGCCGCCAGGCGACTCTCTTCCCCGAGCCACGCTGGAGCCTTCCCCCATGCCTCCCCTCATCTGTTCCCTTCGCGCCCTCGTCCCCGCGGTCGTGCTCGGCCTGGGACTGTCCCTCGGTCTCACCGTGCCGACCGCCGCGGGCAACCCCTCCACACCGGGTGACTTCACCGGCTACGGGTTCGACCAGTGCCTGACGCCGGACCAGACCAAGATGGACGCCTGGCTCGAGTCGTCGCCGTTCCTGGCGGTCGGGATCTACATCTCCGGCAAGAGCCGCGCCTGCCGTATCCAGCCGAACCTGACCCCGGACTGGGTGAGCACCCAGCTCGCGAAGGGCTGGCGGCTGCTGCCGATCACGCTCGGCCCGCAGGCCGACTGCCTGGACCGCTTCCCGCGCTACGGCGACGACCCCACGATCAACCCGAAGCCCGGCAGGAACGGTCGCTACGGCAAGGCGCACAAGCAGGGGGTCGCCGAGGCGACGATCGCGGTCGCCGAGGCGACCCGGCTGGGCATCCTCGCTGGGAGCACGCTCTGGTACGACCTTGAGGGGTTCAACGCCAACAACACCACGTGCCGCGAGTCGGCGCTCTACTTCCTCAGCGGCTGGACCGAGGAGGTCAAACGACTCGGCTATCTCTCCGGCGTCTACTCCAGCGTGGGCTCGGGCATCAAGATGCTCGACGACGCCCGCGTCCAGCGTCCTGGTGTCTTCACGCTGCCGGACCGTATCTGGCTGGCGCGCTGGGATGGCATCGCCAACACCAGCTCCTCCTACATCGCGGAGGACGGGTGGCGCCCGGGCGGCCGCGTCAAGCAGTACAAGGGTGGGCACAACGAGCGCTGGGGCGGCGTGAAGATCAACATCGACTCCAACTACCTCGAGCTCGGCAACCCGCTGGTCGCTCCGGTCGAGACCCGGTGCCAAGGGACCCGACTCAGCTTCACCGACTACCCCCGGCTCAGCCCGCCGGCGCTTGGCAAGGTGCCGGGCAAGCGGCTGGTCAAGGCTCTCAAGTGCCTGCTCTCGGAGAAGGGTCTCTACGCGGGCACCTTGCGGGGCAGGTACTCCTCCAAGCTCGTGGCCGCGGTGCGGCAGTGGAAGGCGCTGACCGGCGCCAACAGCTCGGACGCCTGGAGCCAGCGCAACTGGGTCTCACTGCTGGCCTCCCCGATGAACGGCGCCCCGAACCCGGTCGTCAAGACCGGCTCGGTGGGCGACGCCGTCCGCAACCTGCAGCGCGCTCTCAACGCCGCCAACGCCGCCACGCAGCTGGAGGTCACCGGCGTCTTCGATGGCCTCACCGACCAGGCGCTCCGGGCCTACCAGATGCGCAACGGGTTGGAGGTGTCCGGCGTGGCCGGCACCCAGACCTGGGGTGCACTGGCCACTGGAGAGCGCTAGGCGAAGGTCGCCGTCGCGAGCGAGGTGAAGAAGCCCAGCCCGTCGGTCCCGGCACCGGTGAGGTCCTCGACCGCGTGCTCGGGGTGAGGCATCAGCCCGACCACGTTGCCGCGCTCGTTGGTGATGCCGGCGATGTCGCGCATCGACCCGTTGGGGTTGTCGCCCAGGTAGCGCGCGACGACCTGACCCTCCCCCTCCAGGCGGTCCAGGGTCGCCTCGTCGGCGACGAACCCACCCTCGCCGTTCTTGAGGACGATGGTGACCTCGGCGTTCTCGGCGTACGACGACGTCCACGGCGTGCGGGTGTTCTCGATCCGCAGCCGCTGGTCCTTGCAGACGAACTTGCGGTGGTCGTTGCGGATCAGGGCACCCGGCAGCAGGTGGGACTCGCAGAGGATCTGGAAGCCGTTGCAGATGCCGAGCACCGGCATGCCCTTGCCGGCCGCGACGATGACCTCGCTCATCACCGGGGAGAACCGCGAGATCGCACCGCAGCGCAGGTAGTCGCCGTAGGAGAAGCCGCCCGGCAGGACCACGGCGTCGACGCCGCGCAGGTCGCGGTCGCCGTGCCAGAGCGCGACCGCCTCGTTGCCGCCGATCCGGATCGCGCGCTGCGCGTCGACGTCGTCCAGCGAACCTGGGAAGGTCACGACGCCGACCTTCACTCCGCAGCCTCGGCCCTGGCCCCGTCGACATGCACGGCGAAGGTCTCGATGACCGGGTTGGACAACAGCGTCTCGGCCATCTGCCGGACCTGCTCGAGCACCTGGTCGGTGAGCTCGCCGGCCACCTCGAGCTCGAAGCGCTTGCCCTGCCGCACTTCGGTCACCCCCGAGAAGCCGAGTCTCGGCAGGGCCCCGAGAACGGCCTTGCCCTGCGGGTCGAGGATCTCGGGCTTGGGCATGACGTCCACCACGACTCTCGGCACGGGCTCATCCTAGAGAACACCCCTTGCGGTGGTTGGGGCAGACTGGCGCGCATGAGCATGCGTGCGCCCAGCGGTGGAGCAGGTCCGGCCAACGCCCTCCGCCTCGAGTTCCCCCAGTCCCTCGCGGTCTACGACGACTACGCGGCTGCCCAGAAGTCCGTCGACTTCCTGTCGGACCAGAAGTTCCCCGTCCACCAGCTGATGATCGTGGGCACCGACCTGAAGCGGATCGAACGGATCACCGGCCGGCTCACCAACGGACGCGTCGCCATCGGCGGGCTGATCTCGGGCATCTGGTTCGGGCTCTTCATCGGTGTCGTGCTCTCGCTGTTCGCCAGCGAGGACGACAGCACCCTGACCATCATCTTGTCGACAGCGCTGTTCGGTGCCCTGTTCGGCGTGATCTTCGCGCTGGTCAGTTATGCCCTCACCCGCGGGCAGCGGGACTTCTCGTCGGTGACCTCGGTGGTGGCCACCAGGTACGAGGTGCTGGTCGAGCACAAGGTGGCTGCCCAGGCCCGTGAGCTGCTCGCCGGCCTGCCGGGTGGTCTGCCCGACCCGTTCGCGTCCTAGCCCTCCACACGGCGGGCAGAGGTCCCGAGCAGCACCAGCCCGACACCGGCGACGACGAACCCCAGGGGCGGCATCAGATCGGCGAGCCACGGCACGCTCCCGTCGAGGGACTGCTCGAACGACTCGCTGGCCAACCCCAGGGTCATGCCGCCGAGGAACGCCCAGATGCCTGACGCGTCGAGCACCGTCGCTCTGGTGAGCCCCACGGAGAACGCGATCACACCGATCAGGGCCGACAGCGCTGAGACCCCGGCGAGCGCGAGCCAGGCCACCTCACCGACGTCGACGATCTCCCCGGCGACGATGGCGACGACCATCCCGAGGAGCCCGGCGATGGTCGCGCGGACCCCCCAGGCGCCCAGCCGGCCGTCCCGGCCGTCCTGCAGCCGGTGCAGGCCCGGGAGGGCCGCGAGCAGCAGGAGCAGCGCGAGACCCATGAGGAGGAACGCGTCCCCGGTGACGAACTCCACGAGCAGCGGGACGACGACGAAGAGGGTGCCCGCGGCGTAGGTCAGGGACGAGGTGCGGTGGCCGCGTCCAGGAGCGACAGTGGTTGTGGTCATGTCACGACAGTGGTCCACGGACGTCACCCCCGGTCACCGCCTGAGGTGTGAGGGGTGCCCGGCCGAGGTCGGGAGCAGAACCCTTCTGCAGACGGGTTCGCACCCGGCGCTGCAGCTCTAGCCTGAGCGGGTGCGCATGCCTCCGTGGCTCGATGTCAGCCTGGCCGTGGCGCTGGTCGCGTATGCGGTCGTCGACACGCTGGCCAATGACTCCGCACCAAACCCGGCGATCCGGGCCGCGTTCGCCGCCCTGACCGTTGCCTCAGTTGCGCTGCGCACCGTGCATCCGTCGCTGGCGGCCGGGCTCTTCAGCATCGGGATGACCGCTGAGTCGGTGACCACCGAGGCTCCGGACGAGATGGCAGTCCTGCTGGCGATCCTGCTTGTCTCCTACGGCGTCGGCGCCCACCTCGCCCGCCGTGAGTCGATGCTGAGCGGTGGCCTGATCTGCCTTGCCCTCACCATCACGATCGCCACAGACCCGAGCGACTCGGTCTCGAACATCCCGATCAGCGTCCTCTTGTTCGCGGTCCTCCCCTGGCTGCTCGGCACCGTGGTTCGCCACCGGCGACAGGACGTGGCCGACCTGACCGAACGCGCTACCGCCGCCGAGCGCGACGCACAGGACGCAGTCGACGCCGAGCGTCGACGTCTGGCTCGCGAACTTCACGACGTGGTCTCACACGCGGTGACCCTGATCGCCGTGCAGGCCGAGGCGGGACAGTCGGTCATCGACATCGACCCAGCGGCAGCGGCGCGAGCATTGGGCTCGATCGGCCAGGTCAGCAGGGAGGCCCTCGACGAGCTCGCCCGGCTGCTTGCCGTACTCGACGAGCAGGCGTCGCCGTCGGAGTCGGATCTGTCCGCGCTCCCGGCCCTCGTCGCCGGAGTCCGAGCGACGGGTCTACGTGTGGACCTCGATGACAGGCGGTCCGAACGCAGCCTGGATCCTGCGGTCGACCGCTGCGCGTACCGGGTGGTCCAGGAAGCCCTGACGAACGCGTTGCGGCACACTGCCGGCGGCCACGTCGACGTGCGGGTCTCGACCACGGCCGGCACCCTCGACGTCGAGGTGCGCAGCCAGGGGCGGCCGCACACGTCGTCGTACGGCGGAAGTGGCCGCGGCCTCGTCGGGCTCAGCGATCGGGTGGTGGCCTTGGGAGGCACCATCGAGGCGGGTCCTCGCGATGGAGCATTCGTGGTGCGAGCAGCACTGCCGGCCAGAGCATGACCATCCGTGTGGTCGTCGCAGACGACGAGGAGCTGGTC
The DNA here is from genome assembly GCA_963802315.1 of uncultured Actinomycetota bacterium. GTDB lineage: Bacteria > Actinomycetota > Actinomycetes > Propionibacteriales > Nocardioidaceae > Nocardioides. The sequence goes on along the minus strand of CAWDIF010000001.1, from coordinate 1,504,381 downwards.
CGCGAGGGGCTGGTGGCCATCGTCGGCAGCCAGCCCGACCTCGACGTCGTCGCGACGGCCGCGGACGGCGAGGAGGCCGTTGCCGCAGTTGCGGCGCACCAGCCGGACGTCGTGCTGATGGACGTCCGGATGCCGCGCACCGACGGGATCGAGGCCACCCGCCGGATCCTGGACGCCGACGCCCGTGTGCGGATCCTCGTCCTGACCACGATCGAGGACGACGAGACCGTCTATGCCGCGCTCAGTGCCGGCGCGAGCGGCTTCCTGCTCAAGAGCGTGCCGCGCGAGCGACTCTGGGCAGGCATCCGAGCTGTGGCCACCGGCGACCTGCCCCTGGCGCCCAGCGTCGCCCGACGGTTGGTCGAGGCACACCTCGCCACGAGCCCGGTGCGCCCCGAGCTGCTCCAGGTCACCGAGCGCCAGGCCGACGTGCTGCGGCTCGTGGCCCGCGGACTGGCCAATGCCGAGATCGCCGCGGAGCTGTTCCTGGCCGAGTCGACGGTCAAGGGCTACGTCAGCGAGATGCTCGCCAAGCACGGCCTCCGCGACCGCACACAGCTCGTCGTCCTGGCGTACGAGGCGGGCCTGGTGCGGCCGGGCGCGACCAAGAACTGACGGCCTGGGTCAGCGCTTCCCGCCGTACCGCTTCTCCAGTTCGCTGGTGCCGCCGGCGCGACGGGCGTTGCCGATGATCACGATGGCCAGGGCGACGCCGAGACCAGCGGTGACCGAGCCGATAATCGCCCACTGGTCATCGCCGGTCATCGAGCTCCCGCCGACCGCGCCGACGCCCTGGCCGACCCAGAGCGCGCCGACCAGGACCATCAGGCCGGCGACCGAGAGGCCGATCGCGCGGCGCAGTGTCACGACAGCTCCCGCTTGAGGATCTTGCCGGTGGCGGTCATCGGGAGGGCCGGCGACGAACTCGACGACCCGCGGGTACTTGTAGGCGGCCATCTCGTTCCTTGCCCCACTCAACCAGCTCGTCCTCGGTGACCGAGGCGCCGTCGTTGAGGATCACGACCGCCTTGACCTCCTCGCCATGGCTCTCGTGCGGGACGCCGATCACCGCGGCGAGCGAGACGTCGGGGTGCGTCATCAGCACCTCCTCGATCTCACGCGGGTACACGTTGTAGCCACCGCGGATGATCATGTCCTTGGACCGGTCGACGATGTAGTACCAGCCGTCTGCGTCGCGTCGACCAAGGTCGCCGGAGCGGAACCAGCCGTCCTTGATCGCGTCGTCGGTGGCATCCGGGCGGCCGTAGTAGCCCTTCATGATGTTGTGGCCCTTGATCGCGATCTCACCGATCGCGTCGTCGGCGGGCTCGACCTCGTCCCAACTGTCCGGGTCGACCAGCTTCATCTCCACACCGGGATGCGGGGAGCCCGATGGAGCCGACCCGGATGTCGTCACCCTCCGGCGAGAAGCTGGCCACGGGGGAGGTCTCAGACAGCCCGTAGCCCTCCAGGATGGTCACGCCGAACTTCTGCTCGAACTCCTTGTGCACCTCCACGGGAAGAGCCGAGCCGCCCGCGGCCGCGACCCGGAGGTTGCCCTTGATCCTGCCGACGTCGATCGAGTCACCGGCCTCCTTCGAGCGCACCGAGCAGTCCCCAGTACATCGTCGGGACGCCGGCGAAGAAGGTGATGTCCTCGTCCTGCATCAGCTGCAGCGCCGGTCCGGCCTCGAACCGCGGCAGCATCACCACAGTCGCGCCGGTCGATGCGGCGCCGTTCTGGATGACGGTCTGGCCGAACGAGTGGAACAGCGGCAGCACGCACAGGTAGCGCGTCCGGGTTGGCCGGGTCGACAACCGAAGACCGACTCGCTGAACAGGGCGTTGTCGCGCATGTTGCGGTGCCTCAGCTCGGCGCCCTTGGGCTGTCCGGTCGTGCCCGAGGTGTAGAGGATCACCGCAGTGTCGTCCTCGTCGGTCTGCACGGAGTCGAAGGTGCCCGCCATGCCGCCGAGGATCTGACCGAAGCTCTGCGTGCCCTCGAACGGCGACTCCGCCATCAGGTCCGCGGTGATCGCGACGAACAGCTCGCAGGCCTGGGCCTCGTTGAACCCGTGGAAGCCCTCCTGGCCGATCGGCAGCTCGGCGGTCCCCTCGAAGCAGAAGTACGCCTTCGCGTCCGAGTCGCCCAGGTGGTAGGCGACCTCGCGGCCCTTGAGCAGCACGTTGAGCGGGACGACCGTGGCGCCGGCCTTGAGGATCCCCCAGTAGATGAGGGAGAAGTACGGGCAGGTTGGGGCAGCTCAGGGCGACCTTGTCGCCCGGCTCGATGCCCTTGCTGACCAGCGAAGTTGGCGACCATGTTGGCGACCATGTCGACCTCGGCGTAGGTCATCCGCCGACCGGTGGCGGGGAAGACGATCGCCTCCCGCTCGGGATAGACCTTCGCGCTGGTCTCGACGAGGGTGGCGAGGTTGTAGGAGGTCACGACAGCCAACCTACTGATCGGGTGTGGGGCGCGTCACTGCCCGGCGAGGATGCGGGCGGCATGCCGGAGGTCGGCTCGGACTGCCGGCACCGAGACCGCGGTCGCCACGCGACCGAGAGGGCCGAACGCGCGGATCCCGAACTCGAAGTGCACGTCGCACGCGCTCTCGCTGACCGGCTCGAAGCGCAGGGTCAGGTCGGCCCGGACGAAGCGCCAGGTGCCGGACTCCGACCACACGTGCGGCCGCTCGAGCACCGTCGTCTCCATCGTCGGCTGCAGCCCCGGCTTGGTGACATCGGTCCAGGTCTGGCCGACCCGCGGTGCGCCGTCGACGCCCTCGACGCGACGCAGTGACGACTGCCAGGCCGGTCGGTTGACGGGGTCGACGAGGTAGTCGAAGGCCACCTCGACGGGGACCTCGAACCGGACCGAGCTGCCTGAGTCGCGGGCCATCAGAACGTCTCCCCGGTGAGCAGCTCGTAGGCCTCGACGTAGCGCTGCCGAGTCCGGTCCACAACCTCGAGCGGCAGCAGTGGCGGTGGCTCGTCCGCGGTCCTGTCCCAGCCGGACTCCGGCGAGAGCAGCCAGTTGCGCACGATCTGCTTGTCGTACGACGGCTGCGCGCGGCCAGGCTCCCACTCGGCGGCCGGCCAGAACCGGGACGAGTCGGGTGTCAGCACCTCGTCGGCCAGCACCATCGTGGCGTCGGCTCGCGCCCCGAACTCGAGCTTGGTGTCGGCCAGGATGATGCCGCGCTCGCGAGCGATGCCCTCGGCCCGGGCGTAGACGGCCAGCGTCAGCTCGCGGAGCTCGGCTCGCGGCGTCCGCGCCGACCGTCTCGACCACCGCGTCGAAGGAGACGTTCTCGTCGTGCTCGCCGAGGTCGGCCTTGGTGGCCGGCGTGAAGATCGGCTCCGGCAGTCTGCTGCCGTCCTCGAGTCCGTCTGGCAGCGCGATCCCGCAGACCGTCGCCAGTCGCGCGGTAGTCCAGCAGGCCCGACCCGGTCAGGTAGCCGCGGGCCACGCACTCGACCGGGAACATGTCGAGCCGCTCGCAGACCACCGCGCGACCGTGCGACGGCCAGTCGGGACGTCGGTCGAGAGGATGTGGTTCGGGGACCAGGTCGGCGAGCTGGTCGAACCACCACAGCGACATCCGGGTGAGGATCTCGCCCTTGTCCGGGATCGCCGGGGTCGAGGACGAAGTCGAAGGCGGAGATCCGGTCGCTGGCCACCATCAGCAGCTGCCCGGCGTAGGGACCCTCCTCGAGCTCGTAGAGGTCACGGACCTTGCCGGAGTGCACGTGCCGGGCCCCGTCGATCGTGGCGGCCGGAGGCAGCGTCAGGTCAGGCACATCGCAACCTTAGGCTGGGGCGATGGCTGAGAGCGCCCAGCAGGTCCACGCCCGCATCGCCGAGGTCGTCGCGGCGGACGGCCGACTGGCGGCGCCGCCGAGCAACGCCTGGGACAACTTCCCCTGGACGGTGCACGGCGGGGAGATCGTCCCGCGCGAGCTGCCGGCCCCGGCGGACGACCCGCTGCGCTCTGGCGAGGACCCGGATCGGCCGTGCTCAGCGTGTGCCGGCGTGCCGGCGGACAACCTGGTCTGGGAGGACGAGGCCTGGCGGCTCAAGCACTTCGGGAAGCCCAGCGGGCTGCCGTTGGTGCTGATCCTCGAGCCCCGGGTGCACCTCGACTTCGGCCAGCTCGACGACGAGCTTGCCTCCCAGCACGGCCGGATCTCCAACCGGTTGACCAGGATCATCGAAGGCCTCGACAACATCGCGCGCTGCCACGTCCTGCGGTACGGCGACGGGGGCGCGCACGCGCACACCTGGTTCGTGGCCAGGACCGCACGGATGACCGGGGTGATCGGTTCACCCCTCATCGAGTGGGACGACGTGCTGCCCCCGGGTCCCGAGGACGTCTGGCGCGGCGACCTGCACGTGGTGGCCACCAAGCTCGCCAACTGGGGCGGCGAGGCACGCGCCTGACCGACACCCGAACAGGTGTTACATACTAAGCTGTATTGATCTACTCTTTTTTGCATGCCGCGCCCGCTCCGCCCGGACTTCCTCATCGTCGGTGCCCCCAAGGCAGGGACGACCGCGCTGCACTCGGCGCTGGCGATGCACCCGCAGGTCTTCACCACGACGCCCAAGGAGCCGAAGTACTGGCTCTGCGGTGACGCCCCTCCCCCGCACTGGGTCGGGCCCGGCGACGCGCACTCGCAACAGGAATGGGTGTGGCGCCGACGTGACTACGACGCATTGTTCGCGCCCGCCGGGGAGGGCCAGGTCCGCGGTGAGTCGACGCCGTTCTACCTGTGGAGCCGCCCCGCGCATCGCCGGATCGCTGAGAGCACCTGCCCGAGGTCAAGCTGATCGCCGTGGTGCGGGACCCGATCGACCGGGCCTACTCCAACTGGATGCACCTGTGGTCCGACGGACTCGAGCGCGAGTCGGACTTCGAGAAGGCGTTCGCGCAGCAGGAGGCACGCATCGACTCCGGATGGGCGCCGTTCTGGCGCTACAAGGACCTCGGCCTCTATGGCGAGCAGCTGCGCCACCTCTACGACTACGTCGACCGCGAGCGAGTGCTCGTCCTGCGCTACCGCGACATCGTCGACAACCCCGCTGGGTCGGTGGACCGGGCCTGCGACTTCCTGGGCATCGCACCCAGCCACGTCGAGACGATCCCCCGCGACAACTCGCGGAGCTTCGCCGAGCCTGGCCTGCGCAGCCGGGCGGTTGGTTCCGTCATCCGTACGGGCGCATACCTCGGCCAGTTCGCGCCCCCGCAGGTGTGGCGCAAGGCCAGCGAGCCGCTCATCGGCATGCTCCAGCCAGGTGACGCCCACCGGCCGAAGCTCAGCCCGGAGGCCAGGGAGAGACTGGTGCCGCACTTCGAAGAGGACATCGCCCTGCTCTCCGAGCTCGCCGGACAGGACCTCGACCTGTGGCTCTCGACGGAGAGCCGGGGTTCGTTCAGGCAGCGGGCTCAGGCATAGGCCGCGGGCTCCCCGATCCGCGCCGTGCCCCTGGCGGTCTGGACCTGGCCCTGGCCGGACGCCCAGATCGAGACGCTGCCGGTGGCGAGCAGCCCGCGGGAGGCCAGGCTCGCCAGACAGAGGACAGTACGTCGCCGCGTCGGCGGGCGGGAAGCGCCCGACCTGGGTCGCACCGACCAGCACCGCGACGCCGGTCGGGTCCCGGGGATCCCACGGGTTCGGCACGAACCGGCAGGGCACCTCGAGCGTGCTGCCCTCCGACGTCAGTGCCACGTGGCTGCTGGCGAACAGGGGCAGCAGGCCGGCGAGGTCGACAGGTGAGTGGACCAGCACGACCGCAGAGCTCAGCGGCTCACGCGGCGGCTCGTCCTGGCACGAGGCGGCGACCGAGGCGAAGCTGTGGGGCGACGGGCTGCCGACGTTCTGGTCGAGCCAACCGCCCAGGGCGTTGAACCCGCGGGAGATCCCGTCCGCGAGATCGCGGCCCGCGTTCGTCAGCTGGTCGGTGGTCGTCGTCCGCGGCGCGCGGTGCTCGGTCCAGGCTGAGCCGTCCCAGTAGCGGTACTGCGTCGGGTCGTCGGGGTCGGGGAACCAGGCCGCGGGTGGTGTCTCGGTCACGCCCAGAAGGTACTCAGCGCACGCACGTGACCAGGTCATGCGCGCCGTCGGGCCGCGCGGCTTCGACGTAGAAGCGGGTCCTGCCGTCGGACAGCGGGACTGCTGCGGCATAGCGCCACGCCCCGTCGGAGTGCGGAGAGCCGATCGGGTCGTCGTCGACGGCGACGAGGCGCGCGCCGTCCCAGAGGGCCACGCCGGTGCGCTCGTGCCAGTTGGACTCGGCGTCCGGGCGGCCGTCGTAGAGCACCGTCAGCGGGCTCTCGGAGACGACCGCGGCGACGCGGGCGCCACGGGCGTCCCAACGGCCGGGTCGCCCGGCGAGCACCTCACCGGTGTCGGCCCAGTCGAGGCCGTCCGGGCTGACCAGCCGTCGCGTCGTCATCCGGTCCTCGTGACCAGGCTCGGTGAGCGGATGGCAGCACAGCCACATCACCCACGCCTGAGTGGGAGCGGTCGGAGGTTGGATGACCGGGTCCTTGACCGCCATCGTGGCGTCGCCGGGCAGCACCTCGCGGTGCTCGGCGAACGGCAGGTCCTCGACGGTGGGGGCGGTCAGGCTGTCGACCCACCAGTGCTTGGAGCGGTAGGTCGCGCAGGAGAGATAGAGCCTCCAGCCGCCGCTCGGTACGGGGACCAGCACCGGACGCTCGAAGGACTCGCAGCCGAAGGCGTCGCGGTGCACCTCGCTGACGGGGGTGAACCTGACGCCGTCGTCGGAGCGGGAGACCACGACGCTGACGCCACGTCCCTCGGCAAGCGGACGACGGACCTGTAGGTCAGCCAGAAGACGCCTTCGTGCAGCACGGCGCTCGCGGCGCCCGACCAGTTGCCCGGTCCGGCGGCCGGCGCAGGGACCACGACTTCGGCATCGGCGTACGTCGGCAGGGGAAGGGTGTCGACGGGCATGGGTGCATCATAGTCGAGCGCGCGACTAGGGTTTTGGTTCTCGGCCACACGAGCAGCCGCCGAGCGCAGCGGCGGCGTCGTCGAGGGCTGCCTCCGCAGCCGTCTCGTCCGGCTTCGTGATCCGGTCCGCCATCAGCACGAACGCCATCACGTGCCCCTGCTGGTCCACGGCGATCCCCGCGAGAGTGCTGACCGCGGTGAGCGTTCCGGTCTTGGCCCGCACGAGGCCGCGCGCGAGCGGGAAGGCCCCGTCGAACCGGTCGGCGAGCGAGCCCGTGAACCCGGCCACGGGCAGTGCGGCCACCAGACCACGGAGCGCCGGCTCACCGGTGGCCGCGGTCCGCAGCACCGCGAGCAGCGTGTCCGTCGGGATCCGGTTGTCCCGCGAGAGCCCACTGCCGTCGTACAGGTCGACACCGTCGGTCGGGACGCCGAGCGCCTGCAGGGTCTCCAGCGTCGCGGCCGCGCCGTCCGCAAAGCTGCCGGTTCCGCGGACCGCCAGTCCGACGTGGTGCGCGAGCACCTCGGACGCCTCGTTGTCGCTGACCTCGATCGCCCGGTCGACGATCTCGCGGACCGGGGCACTGGAGACCGCGGCGATGTCGCGGCCGCTCCCGCCGGCGACGCCGGACGTCGGGTCGCCGACGACCTCGATGCCCGCGGCCACCAGCGCGGCGGCGAACACCTGCGCGGCCCGGAGGGACGGGTCCCCGACCCGCTCGAGGCTGTCCGGGCGCCGTCCCTGATCGACCCAGAGGGCAGTGATCGGTGAGACCACATCGTCGACCACGTAGTCCTCGGGCCAGGCCGGGTTGAGCTCCGGACCGCTGAACAGTGAGTCGTCGAAGACCAGCCTCACCCGGGTCCGGCCCTGCTGCTGGAGTGCCACTGCGGTCTGCTGCGCGAGCGTGACCAGATCGGCACGCGGTGGGTACGACGCTCCGTCCTCGCCCGCCGGCTCGGCCTGGAGATAGGGATCGCCACCGCCGACCAGCACGATCCTGCCCTTGCCGCCGGCGACCACCTGGGTGCTGAACGTGCGCTCGGGCCCCAGGACCTGGAGGGCTGCGAGCGCAGTCAGGAGCTTGGTGGTGGACGCCGGGATCCCGACACCCCCGCCGACCCTGACCAGGCTCCGACCGGTGGTCAGGTCCTCGACCGCGGCCAGGACGTGCGGCCCGAGGTCCTCATCGACGAGGTACGGCGCCAGGGCCGCCTCGACCTTCGCGCGCGACACCGGGCCCGCATCCGGCAGGGCTGCCGAGACCGGCACCGCGTCCGGCAGCTCGGGCAGCTCAAGACCCGACGGCGCAGGCACCTCGGCCGGGCTCTGGGGGAGCGGCGCCGTGACCGGTGCGTCGGTGAACCACTCATCGTGGAAGTGGTCGTACCAGGGCACGATCAGGTCGAGCCGGTGCGCCGCGGCACCGGCGGCGACCAGGGCCACGACAAGCAGACCCGTCAGCACACGTGACGGCCGCCGCACGTTTCTGCGACCCCGGTGATTCACGTGGCCATTGTGGTGGAGGATGGTCGCATGGAGTTCGACGTGCTCGTGGAGATCCCGAAGGGGCAGCGCAACAAGTACGAGGTGGACCACATCTCGGGGCGGATCCGGCTCGACCGCACTCTGTTCACCTCGACGCAGTACCCGGCGGACTACGGCTACATCGAGAACACGCTGGGGCTGGACGGAGACCCGCTGGACGCGATGGTGATCCTCCAGGAACCGACGTTCCCCGGCTGCCTGATCCGCTGCCGCGCGATCGGCATGTTCCGGATGACCGACGAGGCCGGCGGCGACGACAAGGTCCTGTGCGTACCCGCCACCGACCCGCGGCTCGAGCACCTGCGCGACATCAGCCACGTGTCGAACTACGACCGGATCGAGATCCAGCACTTCTTCGAGGTCTACAAGGACCTCGAGCCCGGCAAGTCCGTCGAGGGCGCCGAGTGGGTCGGCCGGGCCTCGGCCGAGGAGGAGGTCAAGAACTCCTTCCAACGGTTCCAGGACGACCCCGCCGCCCACACCGCGCACCCGGCGCCGCAGGGCGCCCCGCACCCCGGCGCGGACGCCGACCACTGACCGTCAGGTGCTCCCTCACCGAGCGGGAGGACCGATCAGCTCGGCTGCGCGAAGCATCTCCTCGGGGATGCCGAACGCCTCGACCAGCTCGCGCGCGAACGGGCGGATCCGGCGACACAGCGAGTTGATCCGCCGGCTGACCTCCTTGGAGCGGACGGAGGTGAGCCGTCCGTGCTCCATGAACCAGGCGCGGTCCTCCTCGATGACCGACAGCGCGTACAGGTCGCACAGCAGGCCGAGGGCCACCTTGTTGTCCCTGTTCTCCGGGGCGCCGTCCGGGGCGTCGTCCATGCCGCGGACCTTCTCGACGAAGGCCTCCAGGACCAGGCGCTCGACATGGGCGCGGGCCGCGTGGATGAGGTGGTCCTGCACCCGCGAGAACACCTCGCCCGGCATCATGCCGTGGTCGATGCCGCGCTTGAGCCGGCGGGCCACCCCGCCGAGCATGTGCTCCTCGCGGAACCGCAGCATCGCGAGCTGGTAGTCGGAGTCGAGGATCCCCGCCTCCTGGTCCCACTGGTCCCCGCCGGGCAGCAGGTCGCGGACCCGCTCCAGCAGCTTGTGGGCGTTGGTCCGCTCCAACACCGTCTCGACGGCCAGCCCGGTCACGAACCTGACCAGGTCGAGCTGGTCCATCTCCTCGAACTCGCTGGCGTAGTCGGTGAGCAGCCCCTTGGCGACCAGCTGGAGCAGGACGGTGTTGTCGCCCTCGAACGTCGTGAACACGTCGGTGTCCGCCTTGAGCGCCGCGAACCGGTTCGCCGACAGATAGCCCGCACCGCCGCAGGCCTCCCGGCACTCCTGGATCGTGCGGGTCGCGTGCCAGGTGGCCAGCGCCTTGGTGCCTGCGGCGCGAGACTCGAGCTCACGGCGAACCCGGTCGTCGTCGGCCCCGGGCTGGTCGAGCCCGCTGAAGACGTCGTGGCACATGCCGGCAACGATCTCCTGGGCGAAGTCGAGGGCGTAGGTGCGGGCGAGCAGCGGGAGCAGCCGCCGCTGGTGCTGCCCGTAGTCGAGGAGCCGGCCCTCCTCGCCCTCGACGGTCGACTCGAACTGGCGGCGCACCGACCCGTAGCGGATGGCGATCGTCATCGCGACCTTGGCGGCGTTGAGCCCGGCGCCGCCAACGCAGACCCGGCCCTGCACGAGCGTGCCGAGCATGGTGAAGAACCGGCGGTTGGCGTTGTCGATGTCGCTGACATAGACGCCGTCCACACCGACGTCAGCGAACCGGTTGAGCAGCGCGGTCCGTGGCAATCCGGACGCCGTCGAAGCGGATCCGGCCGTTGTCGACGCCGTTGAGGCCCATCTTGAGGCCGTCGTCCTCGATGGTCACGCCGTCGAGCACTCGGCCGCTCCGGCCACTCCTCTCGCGGATCGGCACCACGAAGGCGTGGACCCCGTGGCTCTCCCCACCCACCTCGAGCTGAGCAAAGACCACCGCCAGCTCGGCATGCATCGCCGCGTTGCCGATGTAGTCCTTCCACGCGTCCTCACGCGTCGTCGTGGACGACGAACTCCTGCGTCCCCGGGTCGTAGGTCGCCACCGTGCCGAGCGCCTGCACGTTGGATCCGTGGCCGGTCTCGGTCATCGCGAAGCAGCCCATCGTCTCGCCCGTGACGAGCTTGGCGAGGTAGAGGTCGTGGTGGTGCTGGGTGCCGAGCTGGAGGATCGCCCCGCCGAAGAGGCCGAACTGCACACCGACCTTGACCAGCACCGACAGGTCGCCGTAGGCCAATGTCTCGAACGCGGCAAGAGAAGCGCCGATGTCACCGCCACCGCCGTACTCCTGGGGGAACCCCTGACCGGTCTGTCCCGTGGCCGCCATCTCGACGACGACGTCCTTGACCCGCTCCCGGAAGTCGTGGTGGCCGAGGGTCTCGGCGTCGGTGAGGATCGAGGAGTGCTCGGCCAGGTTGGCCCTGACCAGGTCCCGCACCTCGGCGTAGTCCCCGTCGAGGAGCGCGCGCAGCGCCGGTACGTCGACGCGCAGCGGCGGGTGGATCGGGACGCCGCTGGTGTTGTCGGTCTCAGATGGTGGGGCCGTCTTCGACGCCATGACCCGAGGCTACTCAGGGCCTCGCGAAGTAGTTCGGCGCGATCCAGTAGTACATCGAGACCTCCTCGACGTCCTTGCCGGTGCGTGGGGCGTGGACCATCATGCCGTCGCCGACGTAGAGCGCGACGTGATAGATCGAGGACGGCTGGCTGCCCCAGAAGAGCAGGTCGCCCGGTTGGAGCTGGCCGACCGAGATCGGGGTCGACGCGGTGTACTGGCCGGCCGAGTAGTGCGGCAGCGACGTGCCCCCCTGGGCCCACGCCATCATCGTCAGGCCCGAGCAGTCCCAGCTGTTCGGCCCCGCGGCGCCGTACCGGTAGGGCTCCCCGACCTGCGCCCGGGCGAAGGCGATCGCGGCCGCCGCACCCCCGCTCGGCGCGGGTGGTGTCGGTGTCGGCGGGGTGGGCGTGGGTGTCGGCGTGGGTGTCGGGATGGGGGCCGGGATGGGGGCCGGTGCGGGGATCGGTGTCGGTGCGGGGGGCGGTGTCGGGGTCGGTGTCGGGGTGCCAGGCGCCGGTGGGTTCTCCTCGGCCTGCTCGGTCGCTTCCTGGGCCACTTCCTGGGCCGCCTGCTCCGCGGCCTCGGCCGCGGCCTCGAGGGCCGCCTGCTCCAGGGCCTCCTGACGCTCGCGGGCCAGCTCGACGCTGGTGTTCTCGAGAGCGGCGAGCTCGGCGATCAGCGCGTCCCGCCGCGAGGTGTAGGCCGCGGTCTCCCTCGAGGCTCCTTGCGCGGCGGCCTTCGCGAGGTCGCGCGCGACCTTGGCCTCACTCTTCGCGGCGGCTGCCTCGATCAGCGCGTCCTCGGCTCGTGCGTCGGCGGACTCGGCCAGGACCGCGGTCGCGTCGTAGGTCTGGTAGGTGCCCTCGATCGCCGCGTGCGCATGCTGGATCAGCGCGGTGTTCTCCACCACCGAGCTGACCCCGCCGGCCTGGCCGATCGCTGCCAGCGGGCTCAGGCTCGGCCCGAGCTGGTAGGAGGTGTTGACCGCGTCGGCGTACGCCTCACGCTGTCGGGCCAGGTCGCGGTCGGCGGCATCGCTGGCCAGCCGAGCGGCCTTGGCCGCGGCAGCGGCCTCCTGCGCCCGGAAGCGAGCGGCGTTGAACGCCTCGGTCGCCTGGATCGCAGCCACCTCGGTGGCGCGGAGCGCGTTCTGGGCGACCGCGAGCCGGGCGCGCACTGCATCGACGTCGGTCGCCTTGGAGTCGACCGCGGCCTCCGCAGCCGCGATGTCCGCCCCACTCGGTGTCCCCGTGTCGTCGGCTCGAGGGTCGGCGACCGCAGGGCCGACGGAGGCCAGGAGCAGCAGGCTCAGCGCAGCGCTGACCACACTGCTCGCTCGAGGCACGTCGAGTCACGCTAATGCGATTTCGTCACATCCGGAACATTTTCGCACAGATTTGTCACTAGCCATCGGCGTGTCGGCTTGCGAAGCACACCGATGTAGTTCTAGATCCCGACTCACCGGTATCACCGAGGTCGTCGTGGTCGGGTGGGAGGTCGTGAGCCTTCGGTCGAACTTCTGGCCGCTCGCGATGCCCCCGACGTAGAAGCTCGACCAGCGCGATGACGATGCCGGCGAGGTCGTCGGCGACGTAGTGCCAGCCGAAGTACAGCGTCGCGACCACGGTGAGCCCGAAGTTGATCCAGACGACCCACTTCGCGATCTTGGATCGGATCGTGTACTGCACCATCAGGGCGACCAGCAGTGTGATGGCGGTGTGCAGGTGACGCGAACCCGGCGACCGACTGGACCTGACCCTCGAGGCCCTCGAGCCTCACCCCTTGTCGCGCATCGATCAAGCGAGTCCATCAGCCCCTGGGTCGGGGTGTCCGCGAGGTCGGTGTAGAGGGCGACGTACTCGAGGCCGGGGCCCAGCGTGGGCAGCGCGTAGTAGGACAGCGTGCCCAGGGTCCAGGCGAGGCACTGCGAGGTCACGAACCAGTAGCCGAAGCTCAGGTTGCGCGACCACACCAGCCAGGCAGTGACGCCGAGGGGCACCATCGGCAGGAACCACAGATAGATGTAGGAGAGCAGGTGGGCGCTGAAGCTGGTGCCGAGCACCGCGTGCAGCACGGTCGCCGGCTCATGGCCGAAGAACAGCGCCCGGTCGAGCAGGTGCAGCTCGCGGTCATACATCGTCTCGTTGATGAAGGGCAGGAACGACTTGAGGTTGCGGTAGCTCACGTAGACGACGTAGAAGCTGATGATGCCGAAGGCGACCAGGGTGATCCGGTCCCGGTTCCAGTGGCTCCGCCACCGCTCCCGCACGATCGCGGGCATCGCCAGCGGGTTGCCCCGCGAGTACCACAGGGTCCGCGGCAGCATGTCGAGCGCCAACGCGCCGAGCAGGAGCAGCGGCAGGCGGATGTAGGACGGGCCGAGGAAGCTGCCCTCCGGGTCGGCCAGCTCCTTGTCGAGCGTGGCCGAGGCGAAGACGGCCAGTCCGCCCATGACCGCGGCCGTCCCGAGCATCAGGGCATAGGCGCGGCGATACACCCGAGGAAGTCTACGAAGTGGTGGTGCGTTCGTCTTCTGAGATGACCGCCATCCGGGTGTGATCCGCGGCAAGACGGACCTCGGTGCCAGGTCCGGGGTGCCGGTCCAGGGGCGCGACAGCGTCCAGCTCACCCACCCCGTCGACCACGACCACCAGCCGCACCTGCTCGGGGGTGGCGCGCGCCGAGACCACCCGAGCCGTGAGGCTGCCGGCGTCGTCGAGCCGCAGTGCCGAGCGGCGGAGGGCGACGCACCCGGCGCCGGCGGACGAGCCGGTCGGCCGCGGCGTCCTCCAGCACGCGCGCATAGCCGAGGAAGAGGGCGGTCTCCGGGTCGACCGGCGCCCGCCACACCTCGGCGATGTCGCCCTGCTGGACGATCCGGCCCGCGCGCATCACCGCGATCCGGTCGGCGACGGCGAACGCCTCCTCGTGGTCGTGGGTGACCAGGAGCGCGGTGGTCCCGGCCTGCGCGCAGGATGGCCCGCAGGTCGCCCGCCAGCCGCTCGCGGAGCCCCGCATCGAGGGCGGACAGCGGCTCGTCGAGCAGCAGCAGCCGAGGCTGGACCGCCAGCGACCGAGCCAGCGCGACCCGCTGGCGCTCGCCACCGGAGAGGGTCGCGGGCAGCCGGTCGCCGTACCCCTCGAGACCCACCAGCGCCAGCAGCTCGTCGACCCGGGCCGTCTGGTTCGGAGCCCGCCGGATGCGGAGCGCATAGCCGACGTTGCCGCGCCACACTGAGGTGGGGGAAGAGCTGGCCGTCCTGGAACATCAGCGCGAACCCGCGCTTGTGCGTGGGCACGCCGGCGAGGTCGCGTCCGTCCCAGGCGATGCTCCCGGACGTGGCGGGCTCGAGGCCCGCGACGGCGCGCAGCAAGGTCGACTTGCCGCAGCCGGAGGGACCGAGGACGGCGAGGACCTGGCCGTCCGGGACCTCGACGGTGGCGTCGAGGACCGCGGGCACACCGTCGTAGCCGACCGAGAGGTCGGTGACGCGTCAACATCAGAAGGCCCCCACCGACGGCACCCGCAGCCGCTCGACCGCCAGGATCACCACGGCCGTCGTGGCGGCAAGGACGACGGAGGCGGCCAGAGCCATGCCGTAGTTGATCGGCGCCGGGGCGGCCGATCAGCTGGAAGATCACGACCGGCAGCGTCGGGTGCTCGTCGCGGGCGAGGAACGCGGTCGCGCCGAACTCACCCAGCGACACCGCGAAGGCGAAGCCCGCGGCCGCGAGCAGGGGCCGCCACACCAGCGGGAGGTCCACGGTGGCGAGGACCCGCAGCGGTCCGGCTCCGAGCGAGGCGGCGGCCTGGCGCTGCCGGTCGTCGATCGCGGCCAGCACGGGGGCCAGGGTGCGCACGACCAGCGGCAGCGCGACCAGCGCCTGGGCCATCGGGACCAGCAGCGGCGAGTCCCGCAAGTCCAGCGGCGGCTCGTCGAGGGTGATGAGGAAGCCGAAGCCCAGGGTCACCGCCGAGACGCCCAGCGGCAGCATGAAGAAGCCGTCCAGGACGCCACGCACGCGACGCTCGGCCCGCGACCGCGAGCGCCGCGTGACGACCAGGGCCACCAGACCGCCGAGGAGCAGGGCCATCCAGGTCGCGTCGACGGCGGTCCGCAACGAGGTGACCAAGGCGTCGGTGACCGGGACGAGCAGCGCCTGACCGGACTCGGTGTCCGGACAGTCCGCGGTAGTTCGCGAGTCCCCAGCCGTCTCCGACCCGCAGGCTGCCGACCACGAGCGCGCCCAGGGGCGCCGCCACGAGGGCCAGCAGCACCACGGTGGCCCCGAGCTGCGGGGCGTCGGCCCGGCTGGGACGGCGCGGTCGGGCCACCTGCCGGCTGAGCCCGGCATCCGGTGTGGCGCGCAGCCGGGCGGCGAGCACCAGCAGCGCCGTGACCGCGACGCAGCTGCACGATCGACAGCGCCGCGGCCGCCGGGAGGTCGAGCAGCTGGGTGGTCAGCAGGTAGATCTCGGTCTCCACAGAGGAGTAGCGCAGCCCGCCGAGGGTGAGCACCACGCCGAACGAGGTGGCGCAGAACAGGAAGACCACGCTGGCCGCCGAGACCAGGGCCGGCCGCAGCGCCGGCAGCGTCACCGTGCGGAACACCTGCCGAGGACGCGGCCCCGAGGGCTGCCGCGGCCTCGGCCGGGCGCGCGTCGAGAGACTCCCAGCTCGCACCGACCATCCGGATCACGACAGCGACGTTGAAGAAGACCAGGCCGGCGACGATCGCGACCGGCGTCCGTCGAGGCCGAGGAAGCCGAGCGGACCGGTCTCGCAGAGCAGCTGCTGGAACGCGACCCCGACCACCACGGTCGGCAGCACGAACGGCACGAGCAGCGTCGCGCGGATCACGCGCCGACCCGGGAAGTCCAGCCGGTGCAGGGCGTACGCCGCCGGCAGACCGAGCACGACCGACACCAGTGTCGCCAGGCCCGCCGACCACACCGTGAACCAGACGACCCGGTCCGGCGCGGTCCCGGGCCAGCACGTCGAGCACCCCGCCGGGGTCGAACCGGCCGTCGGGCCACAAGCCCTCGCGCCACCATGCCGCTGACCGGCAGCACGAAGAGGACGCCGAGCACCAGGACCGGCCCGAGGGCCAGCCCGACCAGGGCGGAGAGGCGTCTCATCGCAGGCTGGTGCTCCCGCACGCTAGCGACTCACCAGGTCGCTCCACTCGGTGAGCCACGCGTCGCGTTGGGCTGCGATCTCGGCCGGGTCGACGGCGTACGGACGTCTCCGGCTGGACCGCGAACTCCGCCCACTCCGCGGGCAGCTCCACGGTCGCGTCGACCGGGAAGACGTACATCGCGTCGGGCAGTGCGGCCTGGAAGTCCTGGCCGAGCATGAAGTCGATCAGCGCCTTGGCGCCGTCGGGGTTCTCGGCGCCGGCCAGCACCCCGGCGTACTCCACCTGGCGGAAGCAGGTGTCGAGCAGCGCGCTGGTGGTCGTGCCGCCCTGGCCGTCGACGGTGAACGCCGGCGAGGAGTCGTAGGACAGGACGATCGGCCGGTCGCCGCCGCCCCCGCCCTGGGTGAAGTCGACCTGGTAGGCGTCGGTCCAGCCCGCGGTCAGCTTGGCGCCGTTGGCGAGCAGCCGGGTCCAGTAGTCGGGCCAGTCATCGCCGTACTCCGCGATCGTGGCGAGCAGGAAGGCCAGACCGGGCGAGCTGGTCGTGGCGCCGGCAGTGACGAACAGGTCCTGGTACTCCGGCTTGGTCAGGTCCTCGAGGGTGGCCGGCGGCGGGATCGCACTCCTCCTCCTCCGGGGCGAACCAGGTGCTGTCCACGTTGACGCAGACGTTGCCGGTGTCGACCGGCGTGAGGGCCGCGGCGTCGTCACCGTCGAGCAGGTAGTCCTCGGCACCGGCCGGCAACGTCGCGGCGTACGGCGTGAGCACGCCCTCGTCGAGGGCCCGGCTGCCGAAGGTGTTGTCGATGCCGAACACCACGTCTCCGGTCGGGTTGTCCTTGGTGAGCACCAGCTTGTTGGTGAGCGCGCCGGCGTCGCCCGACGCCTTCAGCCGCAGCCGGTAGCCGCTCTCCTCCTCGAACTGGCCGACCAGCTCCTCGGACATCACGAACGACTCGTGGGTGACCAGCACGACCTCGTCGGCGCCGGAGGCCTGGTCGTCCTCACCTCCCACGAGCGAGCAGGCCGAGAGACTGGTGAGCGCGAGCAGGACGGGCAAGGCGATGACGCGTCGCACGGTGACTCCCTTCGCCGGTGCTAGCCGGAGCAGGTTCGGAGGGTCTGCGGCTCATCCGCACTCTCAGCACCCCCGTCTCTCGACGTGGTGCTCCCCTGTCTTCTCCACCAGCCTATCCGCAGGGCCCCGGCGAGCCGGACGGCGCTGTGGCAACCTCTGCCCATGCCGAGCCGACGTCACGCCCTCCTGGCGTACGCCGTGCCGCGGCTGCGCCGGTCCCAGGACCTGGACGACGTGGCGCAGGAGCGGGCCCGGCTGGAGAGCTGGCACGCCGAGATGGAGCGGGGCTTCCCGACCCGAGCGGTCCCCCGCTTCGACAGGCGCTACCGGTTCACCGAGGAGGAGCTCCCGGGCGGTTTCGCGTCGTACACGCTGACCGAGCGCGGGGCCTCGCCGGACCGGGTCGTCGTCTATCTCCACGGGGGTGGCTTCGTCGCGCCGATCGACCCGTTCCAGGTGCGGTACGCCGCCAGGCTGGCCTCGGCTCTGAACGCGGCGGTCGTGATGCCGGACTACCCGCTCACCCCCGAGCACACCTGGCGCGACTCCCACGAGGACGTGGTCCGGGTCATCCAGAGGGCGACCGGGAGCTCGGCCCGCGTGGTCGTCGTCGGAGACTCCGCGGGGGGAGGAGTCGCGCTCGCGGCGGCGCTCACCGTCCGCGACCGGGGCGGGCCCCAGCCGAGCCATCTGCTGCTGCATGCCCCCTGGGTCGACCTGACCACGAGCACGCCGGAGACCGAGATCGTCACCCTCGATGACCCGTGGCTGTTCATCCGGAAGCTGCACGCCTATGCCGAGTGGTGGGCCGGCTCGGTCGAGGACCTCGGCCGACCCGAGGTGTCCCCGGCGCTGGCCGACCTCGCGGATCTGCCCCGGGCGCTGATGTTCTGCGGCACGCGCGACACCCTCAACCCGGGCTGCCGTCTCCTGGCCCGTCGGGCCGCCCAGGCCGGGTGGGACCTGACCTACGTCGAGCAGCCCGGACTGCTGCACGTCTACCCGGTCCTGCCGTTCATCCCGGAGGCCAGGGCGGCCTGGCGCACGACGGTGGAGTTCCTCCGGTGATCATCTCCGCCGCACCTCTCGCGTCGCTGAACCCGGAGACGGCCTACAGCCTCTGGAAGCTGCGCCAGGACGTGTTCGTCGTCGAGCAGGGATGCGCCTATCCGGACCTCGACGGGCGGGACCTCGAGCGCACCACCCGGCACGTGGTCCTCGAGAACCAGCACGGTGTCGTGCTCGGCTGTGCGCGGGTGCTCGACGAGGCCGACGACGGGCAGCCGACGTGGCGGATCGGGCGGGTCGCACTGCATCTGACGATCCGCGGCCAGGGCTGGGCGGACCGGATCATGGAGGTCGCGCTCTCGATCTGCCCCGACCGCGACGTCGTCCTCGACGCCCAGGCGCCGCTCGCCGGCTGGTACGCCGGACTCGGTTTCGACGTCGACGGCGAGGAGTTCGTCGAGGACGGGATCCTGCACGTCCCGATGCGGCTAGTCCAGAGCTGAGTACCAGACGACCCGGTCGCCATCGGTCGACCGGGCTGCGTCACCACGGGCGACCAGCAGGTCGAGGTGGGCCTTGGTCTCCATGACCGCCATGCCCTGCGCAAACTCGTCGAGCTTGGTGTACGGCGTGCTCGTGGCGCGTCCAACCCAGGGTCCGCGCCACGTCGAGCGAGCACCGCGTGCCTCCGGCGAGCGCCCCGAGGCACAGGTCGAGCCGCTTCTCGTGGAACGACAGCAGCTCGTCGACCCGGGCGTGTGAGGACGGCGCGATCGGACCGTGCGCGGGCAGGATCCGCAGGTCGGGAAGCGCCCGGACCTTGGTCAGCGACGCCATGAAGTCACCGAGCGGCTGCGGCTCGGCCGGGAAGGTGAAGCCGATCGACGGGGTGATCGTCGGCAGCACGTGGTCACCGGCGAACAGCAGCTCGGCCGCCCGGTCGGCGAAGACGAAGTGCCCGGGCGTGTGACCCGGCGTCTCGACCGCGTCGAGGGTCCGGGTGCCGAGGTCGATCTGGTGGTCCCGCTCGAGCCAGGAGTCGGGCAGCGCCCACCACTCGGGGTCGGGACGCCCGTCGGGATCCCCGTGGCCCAGGTTCCAGAGGTCGGCGAGGTCATGGGCACCCGCGGTCCGCAGCAGTCCGGCGAACGGGTTCTCGGTGATCGCGTCGAGGTCGTTGAGCGCGAGGATCGCCGGCTCCTCGCCGCGCCCCAGCGCCACGTCGACGCCGAGCTCGCGGCCGAGCACCCTCGCCAAGCGTGTAGTGGTCGCGGTGCACATGCGTGACCAGGAATCGGCGGATGTCGCCGAACCCGGCTCCCATGTCCCGCAGGCAGCGGTCGAGGAGGTCCCGGGCCACCGGGATCGACCAGCCGCCGTCGATCAGGACCAGTCCGTCGTCGGTGGTGATGACATAGACGTTGATCGCCCGGAGCCCGTCGTTGGGCAGGGGCAGCGGGATCCGGTGGATTCGGTCCGCGACCTCCCACGCACCCTCAGCGGTCCAGTGCTCGCCGGAGTCGGGCGAGACGGCGTAGGCCGTCGGGGTGCCTGGGTCGGTCGGAGTCACGCCAGGTCCGGCATGCCCAGGTCGAGGTTGGGCTGCTGGATGCCGCCGTCGACCTCGAGGAGCTTGCCCGTGACGTACTTGCCGGCGGCCGAGGCCAGGTAGAGCACGGCGGCGGCGATGTCGTCGGGGTCGCCGACCTTGCCGAGGGGGGTCTTGGTCTCCATCTGCTCCATCATCTCCGGTTGGCCGGCGACGAACTCCAGCGCACTGGTCAGGATCGATCCGACGTAGATTCCGTTGACCCGGATCCGAGGCGCCAGGTCGAACGCTGCCAGTCTGGTCCAGTGCGCGAGCGCGGCCTTGGCGGTGCCGTAGGCGACATAGCCACGGTCGGCGGTCCGCCCCATCATCGAGCTGATCGTCACGACCGACTGCTGCCCGTCCGGGCTCTGGAGCATCAGCGGGACGGCGGCGCGGGTGAGCGCGTGCGCGGTCGCGACGTTGAACGAGAACGCCTCGGTCAGGAAGCGTGGGCTGGTCTCGAGGAAGCCGCGCGGGAAGGTGCCGCCGACGTTGTTGACCACGATGTCGAGGCGGCCGAGCTCGTCGAACGCCGTCTGGGCCAGGCCGGCCACGGCGTCGAGGTCGCTGAGGTCGGCCGGGACGACGACAGCCCGGCGGCCGGTCGCGCGGATCTGCTCGGCGACGCCGTCGAGCTGGTCGGCGGTGCGCGCCGAGATGAGGACGTCCGCGCCCGCCTGCGGCGAGTGCCACGGCGCTCGCGGCGCCGAGGCCGCGTCCGGCGCCGGTGACGATCGCGACGTGGTCGGTGACCCGGAAGCTGTCGAGGACGGTCACGCGGTGCCCGCCGACCCGGCCACCAGACCTCTGCCGGTGACCAGCGGCAGGTCGATGGCACGCACGAGGCCGGGCTCGGCCGCCACGACCGCAGGGAGCGCGTTGATGATCCGCTGGGCGGTGGTGATCATCCCGGAGACGTTGTGGTCGCCGTGCTCGCCGTGGTGGGTGAAGTCGAGGTTCATCATCGGCTCGCCAGTGATCCTGATCCGGTAGCAGCCGTCGTGACCGGCGGGCGGCCTCTCCCAGTCGGGGTCGGACTCGGCGTCGGTGCGGGTGATGTGCTCGAGGACGATCCGCGGCGTCGCCGTCGACCGCGCCGATCAGCTCGAAGCGGACCGAGCCCATCGTCCCCTCCTTGACGTCCCCCGACACGGACTCGGTGTCGCGGGTGGCCGCGCGTCGTTCGACCTTCTCGGTCAGCGGCTCGTCGAGGGTGACGTCGAGACCGGCCGCGATCTGCCGGACGACGCTGCCCCAGGCCATGGTCAGGATGCCGGGCTGCCAGAGGAACGGCTCCTCGTCCATCGACCGACCGAAGCCGAACAGGTCGCCCATCACGACCGGCTGGTAGTACGTCGAGTAGTCGCAGATCTCCATGACCCGGACCTCGTCGATGCGCTGGCTGAGGCTGGTCATCACCAGCGGCAGGATGTCGTTGGCGAACCCGGGGTCGATGCCGTTGACGTGCATCGACGCCTTGCCCCTGGCGCAGGCCTCCTCGATCCGGGCGATGAACTCCGGCGGCAGGATCTCCTCCGGCCACTGCAGCAGGACCGGACCGCTGCTCGTGACGTTGATGCCGGCCTCGACGAACGAGATCAGGTCCTCGATGCACTCGAAGACCCGGTCGTCGGCCATCGCCGTGTGCACGATCGCGTCGGGCGCCAGGGCGATCAGCGCGTCCCGGTCGTGTGGTGGCCCGGATGCCGAGCTCGCGGCCGAGGTCGGCCAGGATCCCGGCGTCCTTGCCCTCCTTGGCCGGGTTGGACACCCACACCCCGACCAGCTCCAGGTCGGGGTGCGCGTCGATGCCGGCGATCGCGTGCCGGCCGATGGTTCCGGTGGACCAGACGACGACGCGGAGGGGCTTGTCAGGGACGACCTGGGTCATGCCCCGCAGGCTAGAACAGGTTCTATTTCTGCGGAAGGGTGGCGCGGGTGCGCAGCCACAGCAGACCGGCCACGGGCAGGGCCACGGGCACGAAGCCGTAGCCGTAGCCGTAGCCGGACCACACCGAGGCGTCGGGGAACCAGTCGTCCTCGACCAGGCTCAGGGTGCCGACGGTGAGCACGCCGGCCAGCTCGATCCACAGCATCACCGAGGCGAACCCGATGCGCCCGGTGGCCGCCCGCCGGATAGCGAACCAACCGAGCGCGTAGGTCAGCGCCGCCACCAAGGAGAGCACGTAGGCGACCGGGGCATCCTCGGCCCGGGTTGCCAACTGGACGGCGCTGCGGGCACCGGCGGCGAGGGCGAACAGGGCATAAAATGCGAGCAGCACCCGGTGGGCGCCGGACCTGCTGTCGCTCTCGACCTCGTTCACAGGGTCACCATCATCCGCACGCTGACCACGCCGACCGCGAGCACCGCGACGGCGAGCACGCCGATCGACCAGGGGCTCCGGTCCTCGGGGTTCGAGCCGATCGCGATCGGGACCACGCAGACCGAGACGATCAGGTAGCCGACGTGGGTGGCCATCGAGTCGGGTCGACTCCCGCCGGCGATGGCACCCAGACCGGCCAGCGCACGGATGATGAGCAGGAACTCCAGCATCCACGCCATCGAGTCGAGCCAGGGTGGACGCTCGCGCCAGCGGTAGGCGGAGTAGGCGGCCACCAGCAGCACGAGCCCGGCGTAGCCCACGACCACGTAGCTGATCTGGTCGAGCGGGCCCGGCATGGAACCATCATCGCGATGTCATCCCCCGCCCCTCCCGCCGGGTTGGTCGCGCGACTGCGCGCCGCGGGCTGTGTCTTCGCCGAGCAGGAGGCGGTCCTGCTCGTCGAGGCAGCCTCGGACGGTGCCGACCTCGAGCGGCTCGTCGCGCAGCGGGTGGCCGGGACACCGCTGGAGCAGGTCGTCGGCTGGGCAGAGTTCTGCGGCCTGCGCATCGCGATGTCGTCCGAGGTCTTCGTGCCGCGCCGGCGCACCGAGCTGCTCGTCCGGGTCGCGCTCGAGCACCTCCGCGACGGCGACGTCGTGGTCGACCTCGGCTGCGGCTCCGGCGCGATCGCCGCGGCACTGCTCGACGCGCGGCCCGGCCTCGCCCTGTGGGCGACCGACGTCGACCCGGCCGCCGTCGCCTGCGCCCGCCGCAACCTGCCGGCTCACCGGGTTCTGGAGGGCGACCTCTATGCCGCACTGCCGGACGGGCTGCGCGGGCGGGTCGCCCTCATCGCGGCCAACGCTCCGTACGTCCCGACGGAGGCGATCGCGACCATGCCGGCCGAGGCCCGCGACCACGAGGCCCGGGTCGCGCTCGACGGGGGTCCCGACGGGCTCGATGTCCAACGGCGGGTGATCTCGCAGGCCCCCGTCTGGCTCTGCTCCGACGGGCTCGTCCTGGTCGAGACCGGCCTCCCGCAAGTCGAGGCGACCTGTGTCGAGATGCGGGCCGCCGGCCTCGATCCGCGGGTCAGGACAGACTCCGAACTCGACGCCACGGTCGCTGTGGGTCGCAGATGGATTCATACACCAGCAGTGGTATAGCGACTCTCACCTGCCGCCCCTTAGACTTCGCGCACCGAGGGTCAACCTCGGTATGGCGACGGTCTCCATCCCCATGTGCGCCGCAGCCCCGGTGGGGGGTGGCTGCGTTCGGGGGCCGTCGCCCCTCCCATCTCCCGACCGAGGGTCGCGACGGTGCCTCAGATCGGGCCGAGGAACTCCGCGATCAACCGGTTCACGACGTCGGGTCGCTCCACCTGCAGGAAGTGACCGGCCCCGGCGACGATCTCCACGCGGGCGAGTTCGCCCAGGGCGGCCGCAGCCTTCTCTGGCGTAGCCGACGTCCAGGCAGCCGTCGTCCGCGCCGTGCAGATAGAGCAACGGGCGGGACGGCATCGCCTGGAGGGAGGCCTGCCATGGTCGCTGTGACTCGGGAACCGTCCAGGGCCTGGTGACTGCGCGGTAGTAGCCGAACGCCGCGGACCGGTGCGACGGCTCGGCCAGCGCGTCGAGCACGTGCTGCAGGTCCTCGCGGGCGTCGTAGCCGGGTGACCAGTTGCGCCACAGCGTGCGGATCAGCCGCTCATGCGTGCGCTCGGGGAGCCAGGGCACCTGGTTGAACACGGTGTGCCAGCTGAGGCGGAGCTGACGGAGCATCAGCCGGGCGTCCAGCCCGGCCATCGCCGGAAGCGGAGGCACCGCCAAGCTCACCACCCTCCCGAACGGTGACCCGTCGTGTCCGGCCAGGGCGTTGGCGGTGATCGCCCCCCAGTCGTGGCCGACGACGACCGCCCGGTCGGTCCCGCCGAGTCGGTCGTGGAGCGCGACCGCGTCCGCCATCAAGCGCGCCGACGTGGTAGCTGCCGTCGTGGGCCAGACCGCTCGGCGCGTAGCCGCGCAGGTGCGGCGCCACCACCCGCCAGCCGAGGTCGGCGAGGTGCGGGCCGAGGAGGCGCCAGGTCCAGGCGGTGTCCGGGAAGCCGTGCAGGGCGACGACGAGCGGCCCGTCCTCGGGTCCCCAGGTCAGCGTGGTCAGCCGGACGTCAGGCAGCTCGATCTCGGCGATGACCGGGGCGGCGGTCGGGGCAGCGCTCACCGGCGGACCCTATCGTCGGGGCGTGATCGTCGTCATCGGTGGCGTCAACCTCGACGTCAAGGCGCGCAGCACCCGGGCGCCCGTGGCCGGGAGCAGCAACCCGGGGACGGCCGGTACGTCGGCCGGCGGCGTGGGCCGCAACGTCGCGGAGACCCTGGCCCGCCTCGGCAGCGAGGTCGCCCTGGTCGGCGCGGTCGGTGACGACCCGTCCGGGGCGGACGTGCTGGCCCGCACCGCGGACGCGGGCGTGGACATCTCCCGGGTCCGGCGCGGCCCGCTGCCGACGGGCACCTACGTCGCCGTGCTGGACACCGACGGCGAGCTGGTCGTCGCGGTCGCGGACATGGCGGCCACCGAGTCTCTCGGCGCCCCGGACGTCGACGCGGTGCGCGACCTGCTCGGCGCCGCCGAGCTCGTGGTGCTCGACGGCAACCTCACGACCTCGGCACTGGGCCGGGCGCTCGAGGTCTGCGCCGAGATCGGCGTGCGGGTGGTGCTGGACCCGGTGAGCGTTCCCAAGGCCGCCGGTATCGCCGGTCTGCTCTCGTCGCGCACCCCGCTGCTGGCGATCACCCCCAACGAGGCCGAGCTCGAGGCGCTGGGTGGCTCGACCGAGGGCCTGCACGCGCGCGGCGTCGAGCTCGTCTGGACCCGGCTCGGCGCGGCCGGGTCGCGGCTCAGCGGCCCCGGCGGGGTCGTGGACGTCGCCCCCGTGGTGGCCCTGCAGGTCGTCGACGTCACCGGGGCGGGCGACGCGATGCTCGGGGCGTTCTGCCACGCGCTACTCGGCGGTGCGGCACCGGACCAGGCCGCGTCGTACGGTCAGGCTGCGGCCGCCCTGACGGTCGCCAGCACGCACACCGTGCGCCCTGACCTGACCGACGAGCTCGTGAGGAGCCTGCTGTGACGCTGGAACGGCCCGGGGCACATGCGTCGCTCACCCTGACCGACGAGGTCGCCGAGGCGCTGGCCACCGGCGTGCCCGTCGTGGCACTGGAGAGCACGATCATCAGCCACGGGATGCCCTATCCCGACAACGTCGCCATGGCGACCGAGGTCGAGGGCATCGTCCGCGAGGGCGGTGCGGTGCCGGCAACGATCGCGGTCCTGGACGGCCGTCCACGGATCGGCCTCACCCCCGACGACCTCGAGCTGCTCGGGTCACACCCGGAGGTCGCCAAGGTCAGCGTCCGCGACCTGCCGTACGTCGTGGCGCGCGGCACCCACGGCGCGACCACGGTCGCCTCGACGATGCGGCTCGCGGCGATGGCTGGCATCCGGGTGTTCGTGACGGGCGGGCTCGGCGGCGTGCACCGGGGCGCGCAGCAGTCCTTCGACATCAGCGCCGACCTCACCGAGCTCGGCCGCACCCCGCTGGCCGTCGTCTGCGCCGGCGTGAAGAGCATCCTCGACATCGGGCTGACGCTGGAGACGCTGGAGACGCTGGGCGTGCCCGTCCTGGTCGACGGGAGCGACGAGTTCCCCTCGTTCTATTCGCGCAGCAGCGGGTTCGCCGCGCCGATGCGGGTCGACGGCGCGGACGAGATCGCCGCCGTGCTGGCTGCCACGTGGGCGCTGGGCCTCCCCACCGGAGTGGTCGTCGCGCATCCCATCCCCGTCCAGGACGAGATCCCCACCGCGGAGATCGGCTCCGTCATCGCCCAGGCCCTCTCGGACCTGGAGCGGCTCGGCATCAGCGGCAAGGACGCGACGCCCTATCTCCTCGGCCGGATCGTCGAGCTCACCGACGGCGCCAGTCTGCGGGCCAACATCGCGCTGGTGCGCGCCAACGCCCGGCTGGGGGCGCAGGTCGCAGCCGCCCTCGGCGCTCGCCCGAACCCGGGCTTCTGACAGTGGTGAACGATGAGAAGGTGAAGCGATCGATCCTCACCACGGCGACCCTCATCACCATGGGTCTGGCCCCGCTCACTGGCTGTGGAGCTCAGACACAGGCGGCGAGCTCGTCGCAAGCCGTGGAGTCGCCCGCGTTCTTCTTCGACCAGGTGCAACGGGCACGCAGCCGGGGTATCGACGCGGTCGAGCCGACCAACCTGACCCAAGCCCTACCCCACACCACCCCGGCGATCGCCGGTTTGCCGGGCAACGCACGACCCTTCACTGACGCCATCGTCTTCGGACACGTCGACTCAGTGGAGCCTGGAGTCGGCTACGACTACTCCTCCTCGGGGTCGTCGACCACCGAAGTCGCCTTCGACGACTCCAGGGCCGACGCTCACGACGTCCTCGTCACGCTGAAGGTCGACCACGTCGTCGGCAAGGCGACGGGCACCAGCGTCGCGTTCCGCATGGGCGTCCTCGGCAATGCTGACGCCGAGAAGTTCATGGCCTCACTTCGCGGTCTCGGCGACGTGGTCATCCTCCTCAAGCAGATCCCTGACGGTCCCCACACCGGAGAGCTGTACCCCATCCTGGGTGGCGCTGGCGTCGCAACTGTCGACGAAGCAGAACAGCTCGACTTCCCAGGTCTCGGCGCACAGGCGGAGACCTTCGCCCACGGAATCACGACACCCGCGCAGCTGATGGCGGCTGCGTCCCCCAGCTGGCCCGGTCCGGCAGCACAGTCACCGGCCGGTGCGCGGCAGTGACGCCACGAACTCGAGCTTGTCGAGGACGGGGCCCGGGATGACGAAGGGGTACAGGTCGTCCTTGCCCATGCTGCGGTTGATCATGTTGAGCGCGACCGTCAGCGGGACCCAGACTCCCGTGACCACGTCGCGGAAGCTGCTGAACGCCGAGACCGGCGCCACCGCGGTCAGCCCGTAGTCGGACGCGGTCTCGACGGTGTCGCAGATGTGTAGGTAGTGCGCCCAGGTCTCGGCGAAGTCCTCGAAGGGGTGCATCGTCGCGTACGTCGAGATGTAGGCCTCCTCCCAGCCGGTCGGCGGTCCGTCGGCGTAGTGCCGGTCGATCGCGGCCTGGTAGTCGGCCGTCTCGTCACCGAACAGCTGGCGGCCGCGCGCGACCAGCTCATCACCGCGGACCAGCTGCCACTCGTAGTAGTGCCCGACCTCGTGTCGGAAATGGCCGAGCATCGTGCGATACGGCTCGGCGAGGTTGGCGCGCACCTTCTCGCGGTAGACATCGTCGCTCTCGGCCAGGTCGATGGTGATGACACCGTTCTCGTGACCGATGGTGACGTTCCCTGACGACCCCGCGACGCTGGAGAGGAGGTCGAAGGCCAGCCCGTTCTCGAGGTCACCCCCGGTCGCGGGGTCCTTGCCGAGCACGGGGAAGCCGAGGGTGTCGAGCTCGAAGACCAGGTGGCGCTTTGCGCGCTCGGCGGTGGGGAAGTTCGTCAGTCCGGTCAGGTCCTCGTCGCTGGGCCGGGTCCGGGTGAGGTCGCAGGCGAAGCACTGGCCGCCCTCCAGGGCCGCCAGCCAGGTGCAGCCCGACAGGTGGAGGTTCCGGCAGACGTGCCAGACCAGGCCCGCGGCATCGACGTACCTCCCGGCCTCGTCCACCGCGACGATCGCGCGCTCGACCCGGGAGTATCCGAGTGCCGTGCCGCACGCGACGCACACGGAGTTCTCGAAATGCAGAGAGTTGTCGCAGACCCGGCAACGGAAGGACTTCACCAGCGAAGCCTGTCACGCGTGGGACAGGAGTCCAGCTGGGCAACCTCAACCAGAGGCGCCGCGCTCCGCGCTCGCCACGTCGGCCTCCATCTGCTCGACGAAGTCGCGCTTGACCTGGCGCCACGCCTCGTCGGTCATCGTGCGGCGCCAGTAGGGCGAGCAGGACATGTCGCCGCGGCCGAGACCACGCTCGGCCAGGAGGTGCTTGCGGATCGCGCGGACCTCGTCGGCCTCTCCGTGCACGAACGCGTGCACCCGGCCGCGCGGGAACGCCAGGGCCCGGACGGACTCCACGAGCAGGTCGACGTCCTCCGGTCCGCCCGAACGGTGCAGCCACTGGAGGTCGAGCGCGCCGGACGTGGTCAGGGGCAGCTCGTGGTCCGGTCCGTCGCAGACCAGTCGGACCACGGCCAGGACGCCGTCGGGGACGGCCTCGAGCGAGGCGGCGATGGCCGGCAGCGCCGACTCGTCGCCGAGCATGAGGTGCCAGTCCGCCTCCGGATTGGGCCGATAGCCGCTCCCAGGACCCTCGAAGACCAGCGGGTCGCCCACCTGGACCTGCGCGGCCCAGGGGCCGGCGACCCCGTCGGTGCCGTGCACGACGAAGTCCAGGGTCAGCTCGCGCGTGCGGGAGTCCCACGACCGCACCGTGTAGCGGCGCCGGGCCGGCTGGACCTCGGCCGGGTGGTCGGCCCGCACCTGCTGGAGGTCGAAGACGCCCGACGAGCCGAGGTAGGGCGCGTCAGCCGGCGGGATCGCCACGTTGAGATAGGCGTCGGTGCCCTCGGGCATCGCGAACGACGCGAGGTCGCCGTCGGTCAGCACGAGCCGCACGATCGAGGGGGTCAGCCACGTCGTGCTGCGGACGCGTGCGTGCATGGGGTTCTCTCCGTCTGACTAGGAAGTTAGGGTCACCTTATCTGTCTCAGAAAGGCGCCCTCCACGCGTGGTCCGGGTCCTCCCCGGTCCGTCCGTCCACCGCCTCGCGCAGCAGGTCGGCGTGGCCCGTGTGCCGGCCGTACTCCTCGAGCAGGTCGCAGGTCAGCCGGCGCAGGTTGAAGGCCCCGTCGTGGATCGCGATCGGTCCGTCCAGGCCGCCCTGCGCGAGCCGGGCGGCGAAGCGCTCGCGGTGGCGGAGCACCGCGCCGTCGTAGAGCGCGCAGAGCTCCTCGGGGCTGTCGGCTGCCGCGGAGGTGAACTCCCACTCGGGGTCGTCCTCGTCCATGCCCAAGGACGCCCACGGCTCGCCCAGCGGCTCACCGCTCATCTTTGCGGTGGAGTGGTAGTCCTCGACCAGCGCGAGGTGCTTGAGCAGCCCGCCGAGGGTGAGCGAGGACGAGGGGATCCTCGCGGCGAGCCCTGCGGGGTCGAGCCCGTCGACCTTCCAGCGGAAGGTGGCGCGGAGCCGGTCGAGCGCACCCGTGAGCGCCTCGACCTCGGTGCCGGCGAGCGGGGGTTCCCACGGCGGATCGGTGTTGTCGGCCATGCGAGCAAGGTACGACGCGGCGCCGACGTCGGTTCTTCCCCCGCGCGGCTTGAGTGGTGTGCAGCACGCAGTATCGAGCGACAACGACACCCTGGCCCCCGTCCCACTCATGGCGATGTTGCGGGCGACGGCGTCGCCGACCGTCTCTCGATAGCCGATGTCGGACAGCCGCCGTTCCATGCAGCGCATCGTCACGGAGACGTCGGACGTGGCCGCGAGCCTAGATCGGCGCGACGTCCACGCTGACTGCGAGCGTCGACTTCTTGGCCTCGGTGAAGATGACGCCCTTGACCGGTGGGACGTCGGAGTAGTCGCGGCCCCAGGCCACGGTGACGTAGCGGTCGTTGACCCACTGGTCGTTCGTCGGGTCGAACGCGAGCCAGTCGCCCTCCGAGGTGCCCCCCGGGTCGGGCAGCCAGACCGCCACCCACGCGTGCGACGCATCGGCCCCGACCACGCGCGGCTTGCCCGGCGCCGGGATCGTCGACAGGTAGCCACTGACGTAGCGCGCCGCGAGGCCGTGCGACCGCAGGCAGGCCAGGGTCAGGTGCGCGAAGTCCTGGCAGACGCCGGCCCGGTTGGCGAGAACCTCACCCACGGTGGAGGTCACGGTGGTCGCGGTGCGGTCGTACTCGAAGTCCGCGTGGATCCGGTGCATGAGGTCGGTGACCGCCTCGCCGACCGGCCGGTGGCGGGCGAAGGACGCCGCGGCGTACTCCCGCGCCTCATCCACCTGCTCGACCGACGCCGAGGGCAGCGCGAAGTCCGCGGCGCGCCACGCGCCGGGCACCCTCGGCGCCAGGACCGGCCGCGCGGCCTCCCATTCCGCCCCCAGCAACGCGTCGCCGAGCAGCGGAACCGACACGTCGACAGCGCTGACCGCCTCGATCTCGAGACGGACGTGGGGATCGGTGACCTGGAAGTACGTCGCGCAGTTGCCGTAGTAGTCGGTGTCGTGGCTCAGGTCGACCGGCGCCGGTGCGATGCCGACGTCGTAGGACGCGACCGACTGCCACGGCAGCGCGCGCGGCACCAGGTGCGCGATGCCGAGCGAGTCGGTGACCTCGTCGTCGTAGGAGTACGTGGTGCGGTGCGTGATCCGGTAGGCCGTCATGCGGGCTCCCGCACCTCGGTGAGCTCCATCGTGGCCAGGGGCCGCGGCGCGGGTCCCGTGGCGAAGTGCTGCTCGTGGACCGCGTCGGCGAGGCGGGTCAGAGTGCCTGCCGTCGCGGCCAGGTAGGCCTCGAGGTTGGGCCGGCCCACGCCGCCGATCGCCACCAGGGCCGCGATGTCGGTGCGGGCCAGCTCGGCGTCGAGGTCGCCGAGCAGGCGCTCCGGCCGGGTCGACCCGGTCGACTGCGGCTGCGCAGCGAGGTGACGACGCAGCTCGCCCAGGGAGAACACCAGCGAGCGCGGGTTCTCGGTGTCCATCAGGAGGAGCTCGAGGACTCCCGAAGGGCGGACGTAGCCGCGGTAGCGCCGACGGTGCGTGACGGCGCTCTCGGAGGTGGTCAGCACGGCGTTGAGGACCTCCCGGTCCACATCGATCCCGCGCCGCACGGTGGTCGCCCCAGCCAGGAGGTGGGTGAGCTGGAGCGAACGCTCGAGGCAGCGGCCGGCGCCGATCATGTGCCAGCCGGAGTCGCGCATCATGCTCGCCGTGACACCCTGCAGCGCCAGGACGCCGGTGAGCATCCGGCCCGCCGACTCGGCCACCTGGTGGCTATGCGGCTGGTCCTGGAGAGCCTGGGTCGCCCGGTCGATCGTGCCGAACCCCCGCCACGTGTCACCCGACAGCTGGTCGCGGACGCCCTGCATCGCGTCGCGCAGCCCGGCGAAGGAGTGGGCCACGGATCCGACCCGGAAGGAGTCGAGGAGCAGCGACCGGAAGTCCGCGCCGAACAGGTCCGGATGTGGCCCGGGACCAGGGCCGGCCAGACCATGGATAGTGGCCATCAGGACCCCGAGCGTGGTGGCGCCGGTCGAGCCCGGCCGCTCCTGGAAGTCCTCGGCATAGGCGTGCGCACCGAGCACCAGCCGCAGCATGTCCTCGGCGCGCTCGGCGTAGCGCCCGAGCCAGAACATGTCCTCGAGGACGCGCGGCACCAGCACGTTGACCGAGCGGGCACTGGTCATGGGCAGCACGTCATTGAGCCGCTGGTCCGGGTCGGAGGCCTGCTCCTTGAGCACCCAGACGTCCTTGCTGGACGCCGGGGTCCCCCCACGCTGGGAGCTCTCATACACATTGGCGAGCCCACCGATCAGCGGGCGGTACGCCGAGCCGTAGCGGAGCGTGAAGGTGCGCAACGTCATCGGTCTCGGGGCCGCGACGCCGTTCATCCGACCGCTCGCTCCCCAGGTCGGCGCCTGCGAGAGCGGCAGCCGCTCCTGCCCGACGAACCGGTGCGGTGCGGCCAGGATCCGCTCCGACACCTCCCGGCGCGACAACCCGGCCAGGGTCCCCGAGGGACCGTCGATGGTGCGCACCAGCAGGGACCCGAGCCGGTCCAGCACCTGCTCGAGCGAGCTCGGGTCGCCGCACCACCAGGTGGGCACCGACCCCAGCCGGAGCTGCTCCCCGAGCAGTGCCTCGCAGATCGCGGGCAGGAAGGGCAGCAGCCCGGGGTTCTCCACCACCCCGGCGCCGAGCCCGTTGACGATCCGGACCCGCCCGCGCCGGACCGCCTCGGTGAGCCCGGCGACGCCCAGCTGCGACTCACCGCGCAGCTCCAGGGGGTCGCTCCAGGCGGCGTCGACCCGGCGCAGGATGACGTCGACCCGCTCGAGGCCGACACCGGGTGACTTCATCCAGACCCACCCGTCTCGGACCACGAGGTCGCTGCCCTGGACGAGTGGGAAGCCGAGTGCAGTGGCCACGAACGCCTGGTCGTAGGCGGTCTCCGAGTGCGTGCCGGGAGACAGCACGACCACCCGAGGGTCGGCCTGGTCGCCCTGAGCGGACTGGACCAGCGCCGAGCGGAGCGCCCAGAAGTACGGCTCCATGCGGTGCAGCCCGGCCTCGCGATAGAGCTCGGGCATGACCCGGGAGACCACGCGCCGGTTCTCCATCGCGTAGCCGAGCCCCGACGGCGCCTGCGCCCGATCGGCCAGCACGCGCCACGTGCCCTCGGCGTCGCGGCCGAGGTCGGTGGCGGAGAAGACGAGGGGCCGCGGGTCCCGCGCCGAGGCCCGCGCAACGACCCGGGTGAAGCCGCCGTGGCCGAGCACCACGGCTGGCGGCAGGAGTCCATCGCGCAGCAGCCGCTGGTCGGAGTAGAGGTCGGCGAGGATCGCGTTGAGCAGCTCGGCACGCTGGGCGAGTCCGACCTCGAGGGGCGCCCACGAGGCTGCGTCGATGATCAGCGGAACCGGGTCGAGCTGCCACGGGCCGGGGCCCCGGCCCGGCCGGGCATAGGTCACTCCGTCGTCGGCCAGCAACGCGGTGATGTCGCCGTCGACCCGGCGCAGGTCGGCGGGGGTGAGGGCGACAGCGACCTCAGCCAGGCTCTTCCACGCCGGCCGCAGCGACCCGTCGGGACCGACGACCTCGTCGTAGCGAGCGGGTTCGTCAGCCCCACCCGGCAGGGCCGGCTGGCTGAGGGCGCTGGCGTAGTCGCGGAGAACGGTCACGCTGTCGTCACTGGATCGTCACTGGCGGACCCGACGGAGATCCAGGGTCCGCGGGTAGTCGGTGCTGGAGGCCAGTCGACCGGCCTCGCGGATCCCCGCGATGTCCAGCCTTCCGGGCGTGTGCCCGAACGGCTCGAACCGGCTGGCCCGCCTGGCCTCGGCCTCGTGGGCGTTGACGGGCGGATGGTCGTAGGACCGGCCCCCCGGGTGGACGACGTGGTAGGTCGCACCACCGAGGCTGGTCGCGGACCCGGTGTCGACGACCTCGATCTTCAGCGGCGCGTGCACCTCGATCGACGGGTGCAGGGCCGACCAGGGCTGCCACGCCCGGAATCGGATGCCGGCGTACCACTCATCCCCGTCCTGGGAGCCGGTCGAGGTGAGAGGCACGGGCACACCCTGGCACGTGACGAGGTGCCGGCCAGGATCGATCCCCCGGACCGAGACCTGGACGCGCTCGACCGAGCTGTCGACGTAGCGCGCGGTGCCGCCCGCGGTCGCTTCCTCGCCCAGGACGTGCCAGGGCTCGACGGCCTGCCGCAGCTCGAGCCCGATGCCCGCTCCGTCGTCCAGGGCGATGGTCGTGTGACCGAGCCGCGGGAACCTGAACTCGGTGAACGGGTCGAGCCACGACTCCTCGAAGGCGATCCCGGCGGCCCGCAGGTCGGCGACGACCTCACGTACGTCGGCGCTCGCACCGTGCGGCAGCAGGAAGTCCTCGTGCAGCGAGGTCCCCCAGCGAACCAGCGTCTCGCGCAACGGGCGCTCCCAGAACATCGCGACCAGGCCACGGACGAGCAGCGCCTGGACCAGCGCCATCTGCGGGTGTGGAGGCATCTCGAAGCCGCGGAGCTCGAGCAGGCCGAGCCGACCGCGCGACGAGTCGGGGCTGTAGAGCTTGTCGACGCAGAACTCGGCGCGGTGCGTGTTGCCGGTCAGGTCGGTCAGCAGGTGGCGCAGCGCGCGGTCGACGAGCCACGGCCGCGGCTCTCCCCCGGCCTCGTACTGCTCCGCGCTCAGGCGGTCGATCTCGGCGAGCGCGATCTCCATCTCGTAGACCGCTTCGGGACGGCCCTCGTCGAAGCGCGGCGCCTGGCTGGTCGGTCCGATGAAGCGCCCGGAGAACAGGTAGGACAGGGATGGGTGTCGCTGCCAGTAGGTCACGAGGCTGGCCAGCAGGTCAGGGCGTCGCAGGAGTGGCGAATCGACCGGCTGTCGGCCACCGAGGGTGAGGTGGTTGCCGCCGCCGGTGCCGGTGTGCGACCCGTCGAGGTCGAACTTCTCGGTGGTCAGCCCCTCGGCGCGCGCTGCGGAGTAGAGGTCGATGGTGAGGTCGCGCTGCTCGGCCCAGCCGTGCGTCGGTTGGACGTTGACCTCGATGACACCGGGGTCGGGCGTGACCACGAGCTGCGTGAGCCGCGGGTCCGGCGGCGGGCCGTAGCCCTCGAGGACGACCGGCACCGCGAGCTTGCGGGCTGCCACCTCCACCAGGCGGAGCAGGTCGGCGTAGTCCTCCAGCCGCTCGGTCGGCGGGAGGAAGACGTGCACGTGGCCGTCCCGTGCCTCGAAGGCCAGTGCCGTCGTCGGCACCCCATCGGGGTCGCAGGTGGTGACGGTCGGGACCCTGGGCTCGAGCGGCGGTCCCGCCTCGAGGTACGACGGCTCGCCGGCGTAGTCGGGGTCCTCCCAGGCGATCGAGTCGAGCGGCAGCCTCAGGCCGACGGCGCTCGAGCCGCCGGTCAGCACCAGCCGGCCGCGGCGGAACCGCCAGACCGGGCTGGTCCAGCCCTCTTCCGACGTCACCAGCGGGAGCACCCAGCCGGTCGGCTCGGTCACCGCGGCATCGAGCCTGGCGAGCTGGTCGACGGCGAGCCGGGGCTCCTCGGGCCGGTCGCCGGCGGGCTTGCGGACGTCCTCGGCGAGGGCGAGCAGCGGATCCTCGAACGCCGGCCGGAGCTGCTCCTCGGGCAGGCCCAGGACCGACGTCACCCGCCGGGCCAGCGCCTCGGCAGCCGCCGGGGCGCCCTCGTCGTCGACCTCCTGCCAGGGATCTGCGAACAGAGCCGGGTCCTGCCACAGCGGCACGCCGTCGGTGCGCCACTGGAGCGCGATGTTCCAGCGCGGCAGCGGCTCTCCCGGATACCACTTGCCCTGGCCGCGGTGGACGATCCCGCCCGCGGCGTACGTCTCCCGCAGGCGTTGGGCCAGCCGGTTGGCGGCCTCGCGCTTCTCGGGTCCGTCGGCCTCGGTGTTCCACTGCTCGCTGACCATGTCGTCGACGGAGACGAACGTGGGCTCGCCGCCCATGGTCAGCCGGACGTCGCCCTGGGCCAGCCGGGCGTCGACCGCCTCGCCGAGCGCGTCGATGCGAGCCCATTGAGCCTCGGAGTAGGGCGCGGTGACCCGCGGGTCCTCGTGGACGCGGGTCACGTCGTTGACGTACTCGAACGTGACCTCCACCGGCTCGCGTGGCGCCCTCGATCGGCGCCGCGCTGCTTGGGTGCGGTGTGGCGCTGAGCGGGATGTGCCCCTCCCCTGCGAACAGCGCGCTGGTCGGGTCGAGCCCGACCCAGCCCGCGCCGGGGATGTAGACCTCCGCCCAGGCGTGCAGGTCGGTGAAGTCCTTGGTCGGGCCGGCCGGGCCGTCGCTCCCCTCGGTCACGTAGGCGTCGGGCGCCAGCTGCACGAGGTAGCCGGAGACGAACCGGGCCGCCAGGCCGTACTGGCGCAGCAGGCTCACCAGCAGCCAGGCGCTGTCGCGGCACGAGCCGATCCGGCGGGTGAGCGTCTCGTCGGGGGTCTGGACGCCCGGCTCCATCCGGACGTCGTAGGCCACGTCGCGGTTCACCGCCGAGTTGAGCTCGGCGAGGAAGGTGACGGTGGGCATCCCGTCGTCCGGCAGTGGCGGCAGGGCCGCGCGCCACGACTCGGTCCCGGTGCTGTCCTCCACCGGGCGGAGGTACGGCGCCAGGTCGGCGGCGAGGGTCGGCTCGTAGGAGAACGGGAAGTGCTCGGCGTACTCCTCGATGAAGAAGTCGAACGGGATTGATCACCATCAGGTCGGCGACCAGGCCGACGGTGATCTCGAGGGTCGTCACCTTCTCGGGGAAGACGAGGCGGGCCAGCCAGTTGCCGAACGGGTCCTGCTGCCAGTTGATGAAGTGGTGGGCAGGGGTGATGTCGAGGGAGTAGGCGGCGATCGGTGTCCGGCAGTGCGGAGCGGGCCTCAGGCGCACCACGTGCGGTCCCACCTCGACGGGTCGCGCGAAGTCGTAGCGGGTGCGGTGGGTGAGCGCGACCTTGATGGACATTGCTCCCAGCCTAGGGACGACGAGGCGACAACAGGTTTCGCGGCGGTGACACCGCGCCTACGCCGGTCCGCGGGTGAACGCCCGCGCGAGGTGGAGGAGGCGGTCGTTGGCCTCCACCTCGCCGACCGAGACCCGGCAGCCCTCACCCGCGAACGGGCGGACCACGATGCCGAGCTCGTCGGCGGCGGCCGCGAACTCGGTCGCCCGCTCCCCGAGCTCGAACCAGAAGAAGTTGCCCTGGGCCTCGGGGAGATCCCACCCGGCATCTTCCAGCCCGACTGCGAGCCGGTCCCGCTCGGAGACCAGGGCCTCGACCCGCCGGAGCAGCTCGGCCTCGGCCTCGAGCGAGGCGATCGCTGCGGCCTGGGCGACGGCCGAGATCCCGAAGGGCAACGACACCGCGCGCAGGGCGGCGGCGACCTCGGGCTGTGCCACGGCGTAGCCGACCCGGAGGCCGGCCAGCCCGTAGGCCTTGGAGAACGTGCGGAACAGAACCACGTTGGGCCACTGCCGGTGCGTCGCCAGTCCGTCGACCGCGTCCGGCGCGCGCACGAACTCGAGATAGGCCTCGTCCACCACGGTGACGACATGCTCGGGCACCTTGGCCAAGAACCCGTCGAGCTCGGTCCGGGTCACCGCGGGGCCCGTCGGGTTGTTGGGCGTGCAGACGATCACCGCGCGGGTGCGGTCGGTGATCGCGGCGGCCATCGCGGCGAGGTCGTGGCGCCCGTCCCCGGTGACCGGCACCGGGACAGCCGTCGCGGCGGCCGCGGCGACGGCGATGGGGTAGGCCTCGAACGAGCGCCAGGCGAAGACGACCTCGTCGCCGGGCTCGCAGTACGCCGAGAGGAGCTGATAGATCAGCGCGACCGAGCCGGTGGCGGCCGCGAGGTTGTCGGCCGGCACCTCGAGCTTGGCCGACAGGGCGTCGTACAACGCCCGGCTGCCCATGTCGGGGTAGCGGTTCATCACCTCCACCGCCCGCAGCGCTGCCTCGACCACGCCGGGGAGCGGCGGGTAGGGGTTCTCGTTGGAGCTGAGCTTGTAGGCGGTCAGCCCGGGTCTGGGGACCGGCGGTCTGCCGGGGACGTACGCCGGGATGCGGCCGACGTTGGCTCGTGGCGCAGGACCGGTCACCTCACCAACCTAAGCCCCGTGGCCAGCATCACGCCGCATTTATTGGAACGATCCAATCCGAAGCGTCACACTGGTGGCATGACCCAGTTCCGCACCATCGCACCCGAGCTCCATGACCTGCACGACCACTACGTCGAGGCGATCAACCTGGCCGTCGAGGCCGACGACCTCGCGCTCGTCGACGAGCTCGCCGCGGGGTACGACGAGGAGGCGCTCGCGCTCCTCAGCGCAGCCGCCTGAACAGCACCGCCGCCAGCGGGATGCCGAGCAGCACCCCCACCACCGCGCCCGTGGTGTTGTCGACCATGTCGGTGACGTCGCAGGCGCGGTCCAGGCGCGCGAGCGCGAGCTGGGTCAGCTCGATGACGACCGAGTAGGCAACGAGCACCGCCAGTCCGACCGGGACCGAGATCCAGGCGGTGCGCGGCCAGCGCGCGGCGAGCAGCACCAGGAGGAGCCCGCTCGGCACGAACACCACGGTGTTGAGCAGCCGTTGCCCCCCGGCGAAGATCCAGAACCCCTCCGGTGCCGGCCCGCCGATATCGGTGGAGCACTGGTCGAGCCGGCCCTGCGCCGACACGATTCCCGGCGCCCCGTTGGCGGGGAGCAGGGTGATCAGTCCGAGGACGACCACCGACCAGACGAACAACCCCAGCACGACCGCCCAGGCCCACCCGGTCCGGTGCCGCACCCAGGCCGCCAGCCCGGCGCACACCAAGCCGCTCACCAGGACGCCGAGCAGCATCACGCCGACGCCACCGACCGGGAACACGGCCCCGACGCTACGTGGGCGCGCTCAGACCGGGGGCAGGGTGACCCGGCCGCCGAGGACCGGCTCCAGGTCGCGGCCCAGGGTGATGTCCACGGGGTTGGTCAGGCAGCGGATCGAGCCGCCGCCCTTGTGGAACTCGGTCACCTCGACGAGCTCGATCGTGAAGCCCCAGTCCTCGAGCTGCTCGCGCACCCGGTCCGAGCAGGCCGGCATGATGATCGTCGACCCGATCACGATCGAGTTGGACGCGAAGGTGGCGAGGTTCTCCTCCTCGGTGAGCACCAGCGGCTCGGGCACGAGGTCGAGCAGTGCCGCCGCCGAGGCGGCGTCCAACGCCGATGGCACGACGATCGCGCGGCGCTCGTCGAGCGGGCAGAAGACGAGGTCGAAGTGGTACATCGCCGGGTGCACGATCCGGAAGCCGCGGACCGCGACGTCGAGGTCGGTCGCCAGGTGCTTGAGCGCAAGCTCGTCGGTGCGCGGGCCGAAGCCGACGAGCAGCTCACGGTTCCACGCGAACGCGTCGCCGGGCTCGAAGTGCGCGCCGATGCCGTCGCGTCCGACGTAGGACGTCGAGTAGCCCTGCGCGGCGAACCAGGGCTGCGCCGAGGCACCCTCGCGGCGCCGCTCGGCGAAGCGCATGTGCGACATCACCACCGATGGGCCGGTCGGGCCGAGGATCCCCAACCCGAGGTTCATCGCGTAGACCATGTCCGGTGAGTCCTCGCGCTGGGGAATCACCTCGACCCGGCCGCCCGCGCGCTCGATGGTCGAGACGAGGGTGCGCCATTGGTGCAGGGCGAGCGCGGGATCGGGCTGGTCGGCCAGGTCCATGAAGGGGTTGATCGTGTAGTCGACGCGGAAATGCGTCGGCTCCACCATCACGTAGTGCCTGCCCCAGCTCAGCATCGCGGCGCCTCCCTCGACGTGTATCACCAAAGATTGTCAGACAATCTGACAACGCCAAGTGTGCGTCACGACGGTCGACCATGCAAGCCGACACGTGCGCCAGACTGTGCAGATGTCAGAGTCGGCCGACGTGACCACCTTCGGGGGTCTGCACGTCGAGCACTCCTCGACCGTCGACCGGGTCGCCGCCGAGCTGCGCCGAGCGGTCTTCGACGGCGAGCTCGAGTCGGGGACGGCCCTGCGAGAGGTCGCCCTGGCCGCCTCCCTCGGAGTCTCCCGACCCACGGTGCGTGAAGCGCTGACGCTGCTCGTCGCCGAGGGGTTGGCCACCCGCGAACCCCACCGGGGTGTCTCGGTCGCCAGTCCA
Source organism: uncultured Actinomycetota bacterium (assembly GCA_963802315.1). GTDB lineage: Bacteria > Actinomycetota > Actinomycetes > Propionibacteriales > Nocardioidaceae > Nocardioides. The sequence continues at coordinate 1,464,680 of CAWDIF010000001.1, read as the reverse complement.
GAGGCCGACTCGGTCCACGACGTCTGCTGCGCGCGCCTGGTCCTCGAAGGCGCCGGACTCCGGGCCTGGCATGAGGCGACCGAGGACCACAGGCAGCAGGTGCGCACCGCGCTCAAGGCCTACATCGACGCGATCGAGTCCGAGGCGTCGTACCAGGAGCTCAACGAGCGCCACCTCGACTTCCACGTCTCGCTCGTGGGCCTCACCGGGTCACCACGGCTCGTGGCGATGCAGGAGAACCTCATCACCGAGCTCAAGCTCGCCCTGGCCCAGGTCGACCGGCTGCGTCGCAACGCCCACGACCAGGCCGACTCGCACGCAGCCCTGGTGCGGCTGCTCGAGGACGGCGCCCTCGACGCGGCGTACGCGTTCCTCGTCGGGCACCTCGAGGACGCCGAGCGCGACATCGTGGAGGCCCTCGAGCTCTCCGGGCGGCTGCCCGCCGACCTGCCAGACTGAGGCCATGCGATTCCTGACCTGGCTGGCCACCACCGCCGTGGCCGTCGCGGTCGCGACCTGGCTGATCGACGGGATCGAGTTCACTGGCGCGGACGAGTGGCCCGACGAGTTCACCGACAAGCTGGTCTCACTCCTGCTCGTCGCGTTCATCCTCGGTGTCATCACCTCGTTCGTGAAGCCGATCCTGACGATCCTCTCCATCCCGTTCATCATCGTGACGCTGGGCCTGTTCCTGCTGGTCATCAACGCCGCGTTGCTCCGGCTCACCAGCTGGTTCGCCGACCAGCTCGACATCGGGTTCACCGTCACGGGCTGGTGGCCCGCGTTGGCCGGCGCCGTCGTGATCACCGTGACGACCTGGTTCGTCGACGGCATCCTCGGTGAGCGGCGCTGAGCAGGCCTGAGCTCCCCGAGCCGCGACACCACGGTCGGTACGCCGTCGCGCTCGTGTGTCTGGGCAACATCTGTCGCTCCCCCATGGCCGACGTCGTCCTCAGCGAACGCCTCGACGAGGCCGGACTGTCACCCAGCGTCGCCGTCGCCAGCTGCGGCACCGGCGACTGGCACACCGGCCAGCCGATGGACCGGCGGGCGGCGGCGACCCTGTCGGCAGCCGGCTACGACCCGACCCGGCACCGCGCCCGGCACTTCGATGCGGGTTGGCTGGACCGGCACGACCTGGTCCTGGTCATGGACGAGCAGAACCTGACCGACGTGCGGGCCGGGACCGACGACACCGAGGGGCGGGTCCGGCTCTTCCGCGACTTCGACCCGGTCGGCACCGGTGGCGAGGTCCCGGACCCGTACTACGGTGGGGACGCCGGGTTCGAGGAGGTGCTGGGCATGGTCGAACGGACATCCGCCGCCCTGGTCTCCGCCCTGCAGCTCGACACCAGGGTCACGAACCCATGACCCGCCAGCCCAACATCGCCCAGCACGCCGAGGCGCTGCTGGGGCTCTCGGTCGTGGCTACGGCTCCGGTGGCCGGCGGCGACACCGCGACCGCCACCAAGCTCCGGCTCTCCGACGGCACCACGGCGATCGTCAAGACCGTCCCGCACGCTCCCGACGGCTTCTTCAGCGCCGAGGCACACGGTCTGCGCTGGCTGACCGAGGCGACGGCAACCGGTGGCGTAGCCCTTCCCGAGGTCCTCGCCGTCGACGAGGACTGCCTGATCGTGCGCTGGGTCGAACCAGGCAAGGCGACGGCCGACATGGCCGCGGCCTTCGGCCAGGCCCTCGCCGTCACCCACGGCGCCGGCGCCGAGTGCTTCGGCGCGGCGACCGACGGCTTCATCTCCTCGCTACCCCTGCCACACCGGAGCGCGGAGACGTGGGCGGAGTTCTATGCCGTGCGCCGGGTCCTCCCCTACCTCAAGCTGGCCCGGGACCGCGGGCACGTGAGCGACGAGGAGGCAGCCGTGGTCGAGGGCGTGATCGGCAGGCTCACCGACCTGCTCCCGGTCGAACCGCCGGCGCGCCTGCACGGCGACCTCTGGAACGGCAACGTGCTGTGGGGCCAGGATGGCCAGATCTGGCTGATCGACCCCGCGGCCTACGGCGGCCACCGCGAGCTCGACCTGGCGATGCTGTCGCTGTTTGGGATGCCGCACCTGCCGCGCGTCCTCGACGCCTACGCCGACGCGTCGGCCCTCGCGGCCGACTGGGAGGACCGGCTCTCCCTGCACCAACTGTTCCCACTGCTCGTGCACGCCGCGCTGTTCGGCGGCGGCTACGGCGCCCGGGCCGCCGACGCCGCACGCCGCTACGTCTAGCTAGCTCCGCGGCACGCGCTGGTAGACGGCACGGAGGTCGATCGGCGGACCGAGCACCACCACGATGCGCTTGCGGGGTCCTCCGTCGGACCACCTGACGAACCTCCAGAGCACGCCCTTCTTGCGCTGGAGCTTGGGCGCGAGCACCCGCACGGAGCGACCGGGCTCGAACGTCCCGACCCAGGCGGACCTCACCTTCTGACCGTCGACGAGGAAACGCAGCCCGCTGCGCTTGCTCCGCAGAGTCACGCTGCACATCGGCGCGGGATCCGTGCACCGGTAGGCGGCGGTGAGCTGGCCGCCCCCCGGGGGGGCCACCACCGCGTGGGCGAGCGTTCCTCCGTCGGACCAGGACGAGAACGTGTAGGCGACGCCACCGACGACCCGGGTCCTGGGCGCCACCACGTTGAAGTTGCTGCCCTGGATGAAGGTCTGAGCGTGGGGCGCAAAGACCCCCTTGCCGGCGACGGTCAGGGCCGCGCCGCCGGGGATGCTCTGGAAGCTCATCGCGGCGGCCTTGGGATCCAGCTCGACCGTCTCGACGTCCGTCGACCCCTTGTCGTCGGTCACCGTGACCCGGAGCAGGAGGTCGGAGGGGTATTCGTGGTCCGGAGTGACGAACGAGCCGGTGCGCTGCCCGGTCCATGTCGTCACCGGGTGGCTGTGGCACACCGAAGGGCAGTGCTCGATCACCAGCGACCACGTGAAGGCGCTGTCGGGCAGCGTCTGGTCGGGGTCGGTGGCGGAGGCCGAGAACGGCACCCTGTCGCCGACCCCCCACGCCAAGGCTGCGGCCGGGGTGACGCTGGTGATCGTCGGTGGGATGTTGCCGGGCGTCACCAGGACCTGGTCGGTGTCGACACCCCCCTGGTTGTCGCGCACCCGCACCTGCACGATGCGCGCATCGGCCGAGGAGTAGGTCCTGCTGATCGTCGGGGTCGTGCTGTCGCCGTCGTCGAAGACGCCGTCGCCGTCCAGGGCCCACTCGTAGTGCAACGTGTCGCCATCGGCATCCGTGGACCCGCTCGCGTCGAAGTCGAAGGAGCGCAGGTTCGCGCCGTACGGCGCGCTCGCGGTCAGGGCCGCGACCGGCGCCTGGTTGGCCGGCGTGTAGACCACCCGGTGGATGTCGCCGGCGCCCGGTGTCGGCACGCCGTCAACGATGCCGTAGTCGACGTAGAACAGGTCGCCGCCGGGACCAACCTCGATGCCGACCGGCACCTCGGCCGCCTCGACGAACGCGATGATCGTGGTGGGGTCGGGGTTGCCGTTGGCGAGCTTGCCGAGTCGCCAGATGCAGCCCCGCGCGTAGTCGTTGAAGAACAGCGAACCCTGGTACTCCGCGGGGTAGTCGCTGGCCGCCGGGATGAAGGCGATGCCGGAGATCGACGAGGTCCCGTCGGCGCAGTTCTCCCCGGGGCTGACCTCGCCGCCGCGGGTCTGGTAGCTGAAGTACGGCGCTCGCACCGTGCCCGGGGACGACTGCTCGGCCGTGTAGAGGCCCTCGCACATGGCGATGTCCAGACCGTCCCAGCCGACCTGCCGCTGCGATCCCGTGAAGCTCCCCTCGTAGCACGGCCACCCGAGGTTGACAGGCGTTGCCGCCGAGACGTCGACGCGGTTGAGCTCCTCCCAGGTGTCGCGACCCACGTCGCCGGACCACAGCTCGTTGGTGCCTGGGCGGAACGCCAGCCTCCACGGGTTCCGCTGGCCGTAGGTGACGATCCGGTCTGCGTTGCTGCTGGACCCGTTGGGCGCGTTGCCGTTGGTCTTGTTGATCCGGAACGTGGTCCCGCTCAGGCTCAGCGGATCGGTCACGGGGTTCGTGTTCGTCAAGAGGTCCTGGCTGCGCAGCGAGCCACCCTCGTCGAGCGGGTCGTCGCACGGGTTGCCGGCCTGGCCGTAGTCCTCGGTGTCATAGCTGGCGCCATCGCCGGTTGAGGCATAGAGGTAGCCGTCCGGCCCGAACGCCACGTCGCCCGACGCGTGGCTGCTGAACTGCATGCATGCGTCCTCGACCAGTGGCTGCTCCGGGCCGCTGGCGACCCACCCCGCCGGCTGCTTGACGACCGGGATCCGCGACACCCGCACGTCGATGACGCAGCCGGTGACCGGCGGCGGGCCCATGGAGGCCCACACCGGGCAGTCGTCGTAGGCGTCCGACGGGTCCTGGGTGAACCACTTCGGCACCACCGCAGGGTTGTCTCGCGGGTCCCGGTTGTAGGCGTAGTTGACATAGACGAAGTTGCTGGGGGCGCTGGCCGCACCGAGCTGCGGGTCGACCGCGATGCCGGTGAGCCCGCGGTCGTGGAAGTTGTGCACCACCGTCCGGAGGTCGGCGACCAGGGTGCTGGTGGCCATCGGCTCGAACTGGTCGGTGCCGGAGCTGTAGTCGAAGGACCGGATCTCACCCGACTTCATCGCGACGAAGGCGGTCCCGTCGGCGGCGAAGGCGACCGCAGTCGGCTCGGTGAGGTGGCTGATCGCGATGGTGTCCTGGAAGCCCGTGGGCACCTCCGGCGGTGTGGCCGCGGGCGGCGGTGACGGCGTGGCCGTGGGCGTCGCCACCAGCACCAGGGCGGGGGACAGCAGGGCAGTGGCCGCGACTGCGACCAGACGTCCGCGCGTCCTACTGCTCACCGTGCGTGTCCCCCCATGAGACGAGTGCGACGAGTCTTGGGCATCCTAGGCGCGTTGACGGCTCGTCGCCCACGAAAGCCCGGGTTCAGCGTCGGTTCAGCCTGGGCTGGCACAGTGAGCAGATGACTTCCGGACCCCGCTCCGAACCGCGCCCGCGGGTGCTCGTCGTCGACGATGACCGCGCTGTGCGCGAGTCCCTGCGCCGGTCGCTGGAGTTCAACGGGTACGACGTCGCGCTGGCCGCCGACGGGGCGGAGGCGCTCGCGGGCCTGAGCGCCGGCGGCGCCCAGGGCGTCCCCGACGTCGTCGTGATGGACGTGATGATGCCCCGCCTCGACGGGATCGAGACGACCCGGGCGCTGCGCGCGGCCGGCAACGACGTCCCGATCCTGGTGCTCACCGCGCGCGACGCGGTCGGTGACCGGGTGGAGGGTCTCGACGCCGGGGCCGACGACTACCTCACCAAGCCGTTCGCGCTCCAGGAGCTGCTCGCCCGGCTGCGTGCCCTCCTGCGGCGGGTCACCCCACCGGAGGGCGAGGCCGACGAGGTGTTGTCCTTCTCCGATCTCACGATGGACCTCGCGTCTCGCGACGTGCGCCGCGGCGCCCGGGCCATCGAGCTCACCCGCACGGAGTTCACCCTGCTCGAGATGTTCCTGCGCCGGCCCCGGCGCGTGCTCGAGCGCAGCTTCATCCTCGAGGAGGTCTGGGGCTACGACTTCCCGACGACCGCCAACTCACTCGAGGTCTATGTCGGCTACCTGCGTCGCAAGACCGAGGCCGAGGGTGAGGCCCGACTCATCCACACCGTGCGCGGTGTCGGCTACGTCCTCAAGGAAGCATGAGCACCCCGCGAGGGATGACGGCCCCGGATGAGTCCAAGTGGGGCTACCGGCAGTCGCTGGCCAGTCGGGTCGTCCTCCTGACCACCTTCGCGGTCGGCCTGGCCGTGGTCTTCATGGCCGCCGGGGCGTACGTCGTGGTCCGCATGCAGCTGCAGTCGTCCCTGGACGAGTCCCTCGTCGACCGCGCCCAGGACGCCGCCCGCGGCCAGGTGTTGGTGCAGATCACCGATCGCTACGACATCCCGGCGTGGGCGCTGGGCGCCGGCGATGTCCGGATCGCGTTCGTCCGTGAGGACGGGATGTCCCGGTTCCTGGACCAGGGCGCCCCGCCCCGTCTCGCGGACCCGGAGGTCGCGGTGGCCGCCGGCAAGGACGACCTGAGCCTGCGGACGGTCTACGTCGACTCCACGCCCTTCCGGGTCGTCGCGGTGCCGACGCCGACCCCCGGCATCGCGCTGGTGATCGCGCAGTCGCTCCAACCGCAGAGAGAGACCCTCAGGAGTCTCGGTCTGGTCTGCTTCCTGATCGGGCTGGCCGGCATCGTGGCCGCGGCGGCCGCGGGTTGGGTCGTGGCCCGCAACGGACTGCGGCCCGTGCGCCGGCTGACCAGTGACGTCGAGCGGATCGCGCGCACCGAGGACCTGACGCCCCTTCCGGTCGGCGGCGACGACGAGGTGGCCAGGCTGGCCACCGCGTTCAACCAGATGCTCACCTCGTTGGCAGCCTCCCGCGACCGGCAGCGTCGGTTGGTGGCCGACGCCGGGCATGAGCTCCGCACCCCGCTCACCTCGCTGCGCACCAACATCGATCTGCTCACCCAGGCCGGGACCGGACTGCCTGAGCAGGCCCGGGGCGAGCTGCTCGCCGACGTACGCGCACAGATCGAGGAGCTCACGACCCTGATCGGTGACCTCGTCGAGCTCGCCCGCGACGAGCCGATGTCGCACGTCGTGTCGACCGTCGAGCTGCACGAGGTGCTCGACAACGCCGTGGCGCGGGTCCGCCGCCGGGCCCTGGGCCTGACCTTCGAGGTGTCCGTCGAACCGTGGTTCGTCGAGGGTGAGTCCCCCGCGATCGAGCGGGCCCTGACCAACCTGCTCGACAACGCCGCCAAGTGGAGCCCACCGGGCGGCACGGTCGCCGTCACGCTGTCCGACGGCGTTGTCGTCATCGACGACCAGGGCGAAGGCATCGACGAGGCCGACCTCCCCCACGTCTTCGAGCGCTTCTACCGATCCTCGGAGTCCAGGGCCATGCCCGGGTCCGGTCTCGGCCTGGCGATCGTCGCCCAGGTGGCCGAGCGCCACTCGGGCACCGTGATCGCCGGCCGAGCTCCGTCCGGCGGCACCCGGATGACCTTCTGGCTGCCGGGGTCGACCCTGCCGCGGCCCGCGGGTCCGCCTGTCGAGCCCGCCCACTCCCAGCTATGAGCCCCGCGAGTTCGGATCCCGCCAGGACCGCTCGAAGGGCAGCCGCCAGGCGTGCGGGGCGATCAGCTGGTGGATCGCGTTGGGGCCCCAGGACCCGGGCGCGTAGGCGCGCACCGGAGGTGGGTTGGTGAGCAGCGGGATGGACTTCGCCCACAGCGTCTCGATGCCGGCCGCGCTGGTGAACAGGGTGTGGTCGCCCTTCATCGCATCGAGGATGAGCCGCTCGTACGCCTCGAGCACGGAGGCCGAGCTGCTGGTGTCGTGGGTCGCGAACTGCATCGACAGCTTCTCCAGCTGCATCCCGGGTCCGGGACGCTTGCCATAGAACGACAGCGACATCCGGGACTGGTCGGCGAGGTCGAAGGTGAGGTGGTCGGGCCCCTGGGTGCCGGCGTTCGAGCCCGCCGGGAACATCGTGAGCGGTGGCTCCTTGTAGGCGATCGAGATGACCCGGCCACCCTCGGCGAGCTTCTTGCCGGTGCGCAGGAAGAACGGCACCCCCGCCCAGCGCCAGTTGTCGATCTCAACCTTCATCGCGATGAAGGTCTCGGTGTCGGAGTAGTCGGAGACCTCCTCCTTGCCGCGATAGCCGGTGTACTGGCCGCGCACCACGTTGTGCGGCTCGATCGGCCGCATCGAGGCAAAGACCTTGAGCTTCTCGTCACCGATCGGCCCCGGTGTCAGCGACGTCGGCGGCTCCATGGCCATGAACGCCAGCACCTGCATGAGGTGGGTGACCACCATGTCGCGGTAGGCGCCGGTGGACTCGTAGAAGCCGGTGCGACCCTCGAGCCCCAGCGTCTCGGGGACGTCGATCTGCACGTGGTCGATGAAGTTGCGGTTCCAGATCGGCTCGAAGAGACCGTTGGCGAACCGGAAGGCCAGGATGTTCTGGGCGGCTTCCTTGCCCAGGAAGTGGTCGATCCGGAAGACCTGCTCCTCCTTGAAGACTTGGTGCACCTCGGCGTTGAGCTTCACGGCCGAGTCGTGGTCGGTGCCGAACGGCTTCTCCATGATGATCCGGGACCGCTCGACCAGACCGACCGTCTCGAGCTGGCCGATCACGTCGAGGGCGGCCTTCGGCGGGACGCTGAGGTAGTGCAGGCGACGTACGCCGCTGAGGTCGCCGCCGCCGCTGAGCTCGGTCTCGAAGGCGCGGACCGCCGCGGCGACCGCCTCGCCGCCGGCCGACTGCGGGACATATTTCAGGATCCGGGAGAACGGCGCCCAGCGCTCGTCGGTGATGTCGCCCTTGCCGAACTCCTCGCAGGCGGCCCGGGCCACCTTGTCGAACTGCTCGGTGTCGAGGTCCTCCATCGACGTGCCGACGATCCGAGCGTCCTTCAGCAGGCCGGACTCGGTCAGTCGAAGCAGACCGGGCAACAGCTTGCGGCGCGCCAGGTCCCCGGTCGCGCCGAACAGGACGACGACATGCGGGTGGGCCACGTTCTCGACGGTAGTCATGAGTGGTTTCCACGGTATTACGTGGACGGGTCCTCCGACAGGGCTCGGGTGAGGCGCTCGGCCTTCCACCGCGACTCGGCGTACTCCTCGTCGAGGCCGGAGGCGACGGTGATGCCCCCGCCGGTGCCGAGCCGGTAGATCCCGTCGCCGGTGGTCGTGAGGCTGCGGATGACCACGCCCAGGTCTGCGCGGCCGTCGGCGGCGAGCCAGCCGAACGCCCCGGCATAACCCCCGCGCGGCCCGTCCTCCACCTCATCGATGATCTGCATCGTGCGCAGCTTGGGCGCGCCCGTCATCGAACCCGCCGGGAACAGCGCGCGCAGCGCGCCGACCGTCGTCACGTCGTCGCGCAGGCGCCCGCGGACCGTCGAGACCAGCTGGTGCACGGTCTGGTAGGACTCCACCTCCATCAGCGTGGGCACCTGCACCGAACCCGGCTCGCACACCATCGACAGGTCGTTGCGGAGCAGGTCGACGATCATCAGGTTCTCGGCGCGGTACTTGGGGTCGGTCGCCAGCAGCCGGCGCTGTTCCTCGTCGCTGAGCGCGTCCGCGCCGCGTGGGGTGGTGCCCTTGATCGGCTTGGTCTCCAGGTGGAGGTGGCCGTCGTCCCCATCGTCATCGAGGCCGCGGGTGACCAGCGCATAGCGCTCCGGGCTCGAGCTCAGCAGCCACCCTCGGGCGCCCTCGACGTCGTGCTGGAGGAACCCGGCGTACGGCGCGGGGTTGAGCTCGCGCAGACGCAGGTACGCCGTCACCGGATCCAGCCCACTCTGCTCGGTCAGCCGGTACGTCAGGTTCACCTCATAGCTGTTGCCCGCGTGCAGGTGCTCCTGGACCCGCTCGAAGGCCTCGGCGTAGGCCTCGCCCACCGTTGGTTGAGCCGCGAGCGCCGCGAGCGTGTCGAAACCTGGTGAGGCGCGCGGATACTCGTGTTCGAACAGCCGCACGTGGCTCGGCCGCATCCAGACGGCATCGGGCACGTCGGCAGAGGGCTCGGCGGGCAGATCGGGGCGGGCCGCGTAGCCGAAGTAGCCGAACCACTGGTCGCGACGGGAGCCCGCGGCGAGCTCGTCCTCGAGGACGGAGAACACGTCGCTGCCGACGACCTCGGCCGTGCCGTCGACATGCCTGGTGACCTCGCCGGTCCGTCGCGAGTACGCCAGCGAGACGTCGTCCGGCTCGAGGATCCCGATCAGGGACCGGCGGCCGGACCACGCGCGGGCACCACCGCCGTCGAGCCAGAAGCAGCGCTGGTGCGCGGCGGCGGCCTCCCGAAACGCCTCGACCGCGCTCATGCCGACCGGTCCAGGAACTTCTGCCCCACGAAGTTGCGCACCATGGCGGCGCCGTGCTCGGACAGGATCGACTCGGGGTGGAACTGCACGCCCTCCAGCGGCAGGTCGACGTGGCGGACACCCATCACCACGTCACCGCCCGCGTCGGACGCGGTCACCACGAGCGACGGCGGCAGGTCCACCGCCGCCAGCGAGTGGTAGCGGACCGCGGCGAACAGCTGCGGCAGGCCGGCGAAGACGCCCGCACCGTCGTGGGAGATCCGGGCCACCTCGCCGTGGGCCGGGCGAACCCGCGCGACGGTGCCGCCGTACGCCGTCACCAGCCCCTGCATGCCCAGGCACACGCCGAGCACCGGCCGGGTCGCGGCCAGCAGCACCTCGCGGCCGACCGAGAAGTCCGCGGAGACACAGGGATGCCCGGGGCCCGGCGACAGCACGACGTGCGAGTGCTCCAGCACGTCCTCGACCGAGACCTCGTCGTGCTGCACCACGGTCGGCACGACGCCGGTCACGGACGCCACGAGGTGCACGAGGTTCCAGGTGTAGGAGTCGTGGTGGTCGACCACCACGACATCGGGAACCGCCACGGCGACAGGCTAGGGCTGCGGTGACAAACGCGGCAGCAATGACGGTCGACTGACGCCGACCCGTCGTTACTGCTCATCAGTAACGACGGGTCGACCGCCTCCACCTCACCCACCCGTCGCTACTGCTCATCAGTAACGACGGGTCGGGTCAGTCGGAGAGCAGCAGCTCCGAGACCAGGTGGTGCAGCACGTCATAGCCGTGCTGGCTCAGGATCGACTCGGCGTGGAACTGGATGCCTCGGTAGTGCGGGCCGACCACGTGGTGGATGTCGCCCGACTCGGGATCGGTCTCCACCCGTACGCCGGGGGGCAGCTGCGAGCCCGAGGCCCGGCCGACGAAGGTGTTGTAGAAGCCCACTCGCTCGGTGCGCCCGTCGATCGCCACCGCGGACTGAGTCCCCTGGAACACGATGTCCTTGTAGAACAGGGGGATCCCGAGGTTGTGGCACAACGCCTGGTGACCGAGGCAGACCGCGAGGAAGGGCTGCTCGGACCCGAGCAGCTCGGCGACCGCCGCACGCAGCTTGGCCATCTTGGGATCCCCGTCGTCGCGCGGGTCACCCGGACCGGGACCGACGATCACGAGGTCGAAACCGTCGAGGCAACCGGCGACGTACTCCTCGTGCCGGATCACCTCGCTGGTCATCCCGAAGACGCCGAGGACGTGGCGGAGCATGTTGACGAAGTCGTCCTCGCCGTCGAGGATCACCACGCTCCGACCGGCCAGCCGCGGGTCGGGCGGCGCGTCGCCCTGGTCGGTCAACCAGAACCTCGACAGCCGGCGGTTGCGGGCGTTCAGCGCCAGCAGGACGTCCTCGTCATTGACGAGCTCGGCGAGGTCCACGGACGGCGCCGGCGCGGCCGGCACCAGTCCGAACGCCGAGAGGATGCCACCGGCTTTGGCGTGGGTCTCGGCCACCTCGTTCGCCGCCTCGGAGTCGCGCACCAGGGTCGCCCCCGCGGTCACGGTCAGCCGGCCGTCGAGCGAGACGTCGGCGGTCCGGATGACGATCGGGCTGTCCAGCACCGGTTCCCCAACCGAGTCGCGGCCCAGGATCGCCAGCGCGGCACCGTAGTAGGCACGGCCCTCGGTCTCGTACTGCTTGATCAGGCGGCAGGCGTTCTCGACCGGCGAGCCGGTCACCGTGGCGGCGTACATCGTGTCGCGGAGCACCTCGCGGGGGTCGCGGTCGGTGCGGCCGGCCAGGAGGTACTCGGTGTGCACGAGGTGGCTCATCGGCTTGAGGAACGGGCCCAGCACCTGGCCGCCCTCGTGGCAGATGTCGCACATCATCTTGAGCTCCTCGTCGACCACCATGAAGAGCTCGTAGATCTCCTTCTCGTCCTGGAGGAACTGCAAGAGAGGCCCCTTGACCTCACCCCCGTCACGCGGGATCCGGAAGGTGCCGGAGATCGGGTTCATCCGGACGTCGCCGCCGTGGATCGAGACGTGCCGCTCCGGGCTGGCCCCGATCAGATAGCGGTCTCCGGTGAAGAAGACATAGGTCCAGTACGCGCCGCGCTCGCGCTCGAGCAGCCGCTTGAAGACGGTGAGCGCCTTGTCCGCGCCCCAGTCTGCGACCGTGGCGCGGTAGTGCCGACCGACCACGAGGTTGGCGCCCTCGCCCTGGCCAATCTCGTCGCTGATGATCGTCGCGACGAGCTTGCCGTACTCCTCGTCATCGATGTCGAAGCCCCCGCGATCGGCGAACTCGACACCGGTATCGTCGATCGCGTCGACGACCTCGGCGACCGAGAACTCGAGCTCGGAGTCGATCTCGACCGCGACCAGCGGCGTGCCGTCGTCGTGCGCCTCGAAGCCGCGCTCGCGGACCTGGCGGAACGGCACGGCCAGCAGCCGGTCCGCGATGTGGCCGGCGGCCGGAGGCCCGGAGGCGAGCGGCACGTCGAGCACCGAGTCGACCACCGAGCGTCGCCCACCGATCATGCCGACGGTGTCCCGGTCACCCGCCCGCGTCGAGCGCCGGATGATCGCCCACGCCTCGTGCCCCTGGAGCGCGGCGATGGCGTCCCTGGCACTGATCGTGGGTCCAGCGTTGTGCTCCGGCATGGCCGAACTCTACGTTCGGCCGGGCCGGCCTAGCCGACCGTGGTCAGCAGCTGGGTGGCACGGGTGAGCACGACATAGAGCGTCGAGCGTCCGGTCGTCGACTCGGCCTCGATCTCGTCCGGTCGGACCACGACGATGGCGTCGAACTCCAGGCCCTTGGTGTCCAGGCCCGTGAGAACGACCACGCGGTCCTCGCCCGATGGCGTGACCGACGCGTCGAGGGCGGCCGCGCGCGCCGCGGGAGCGTCGATCCCGAGCTCGGGCCACGACGCCAGCCAGGAGTTGACCTCTGAACGTCGCGCGGCGGGACCACGACACCGACGGTGCCACCCACCTTGGCAGCCACGTCGAGCACGGCCTCCCGGGTGGCTGCCTCGAGATCGGGGACCCCGGTCAGCACCGTCGGTGAGACACCGGTCGAGCGGACCGCGATCGGCAGGTCGGCGCCGAGACCCACGCGCACGGCGTACGCCGCGGCGTACTCGTAGATCTCGGCGCTGTTGCGGTAGTTGGTCGAGAGGTGGAACTCGTGGACCGGCTTGCCGTCGAGCGCCTCGGCCCGGGCCGACCCGGACTCGGCCGGCACCGGCCACGACGACTGCGCCGGGTCGCCGACGATCGTCCACGAGGCGGTGCGGCCTCGACGGCCCACCATCCGCCACTGCATCGGCGTGAGGTCCTGCGCCTCGTCGATCAGCACGTGGGCATAGGGGTCGTCCTCGATCCGGTGCGTGGGCGGCGCCCAGGCCCGTCCCGACGGGGCGTACTCCCGGTCGGACGCGGTCATCAGCTCTTGCATGTCGTGGCCGCCCTCGAGGAGTCCGGTCTCGTCGAGGTCTCGCTCGTCGTCAGTGCGTGCCGGCACGTCGCCCAGCGCGTAGCGCAGCTCGTCGACCAAGGGCACGTCCTGCACCGACGGGACGATCGCGCCCGCCGTGGGTTCTGTGCTGCCACCCCACGACTTGAGGAGGGTCCGCTGCTCCTCGGCGCTCAGGACGCCGTCGGACATCCGAGCCAGAACCTCGGGGTCACGCAGCCAGCCGAGGACCTCGATCGCGTCCAGCGGCGGCCACCACGCCAAAGCGAAGTCGAGGAATGCCTGGTCGGACAGCATCTCGTCCTCGAACGCCTCGCGGCCGCGCTCCCGCCCGCGCTCGCCCCGGACCTGGCGCCACATCTGGTCGAGCAGCGCGTTGGCGACCCGCGGCATCTGCCGGTTGCGTCGGCCCTGCGACATCAGCGACCGGCGGACCCGCCCGAGGAGACCTCGGTCGAGCACGATCACGTCGTCGCGCCAGAAGACCCGGAAGTGCGAGGGGCTCCCGGGCGCCTGCATCCGGGCGACCCGCCGCAGCACGGTCGCCATCCGCACCGAGCCCTTCACGTCCGCCACGGCCGGCTCGTCCTGACGCGAGGACTTCAGTCCGTCGACCACCTCGCCCACCGAGCGCAGGGCGACCGCGGTCTCGCCCAGCGACGGGAGCACCCGCTCGATGTAGCGCATGAACACCCCGCTCGGTCCGACGATGAGCACACCGCCGCCCTCGTAGCGGCGGCGATCGGTGAAGAGGAGGTACGCCGCGCGATGCAGCGCGACCACGGTCTTGCCGGTACCTGGACCACCGCTGATCGACACGACGCCCCGGCCCGGAGCGCGGATCGCCTTGTCCTGCTCGGCCTGGATGGTCGCCACGATCGAGTGCATCGACCGGTCCCGGGCCCGGGACAGCTGGGCCATCAGCGCCCCCTCGCCGATGATCGGGAGGTCGGTGTCGGTCCCCTCGAGGGCCTCGGCGTCGAGGAGCTCGTCCTCCACGCCGATGACCCGCGGGCCGGTGCAGCGCAGCACGCGACGGCGTACGACGGCGTGCGGCTCGGCGGCGGTGGCCTGGTAGAACACGGCCGCCGCGGGGGCACGCCAGTCGATCAGCAGCGAGTCACGCTCGGCGTCGCGCAGGCCGATCCGGCCGACGTACCTCGGTGCGGTGTCGATCTCGGAGCGCATGTCCAGGCGGCCGAACACCAGCCCTTCGTGGGCGGCGTCGAGCTGTGCGATGCGGCGCGCGGCGTGGAAGACCATCGCGTCGCGCTCGACCAGACCGCCCTCATGGCCCAGTCGGCCACGGTCGTGGCCCTCCTGGGCGAGGCGCTGCGCTGCCTCGGCCGAGACCTCCAGCTGACGGTAGACCTTGTCCACGAACGCCTGCTCGGCGCCGATCTCCCGCTCAACGACCCTGTCATCTGCCTGGTCACTCAAGTGCGACATCCTCCGACGCAAGTAGTGTCTGCGCCCCCCAAGGGCGCAGCCATCAAGCCTAACCCGGTCCAGAGGGCTCGGTGACATTTGCCCGTTTCACCCTCGTGGGGCCGAGGGGACTGTCAGCCTGAGGCCCCACCTCCCCCCACCAGAGCGCGACCACCATGAATCCTCCGCCGCTGACCCCTGCCTCGACCCGGCGCGCCCTGGTCGGCGGCCTCGCCACGGTGGCCGTCGCCCCGCTCCTGGTCGACCCCGCCCACGCGGCTCCGGGGCCCGGCGGACCGGTGCGGGGCAGGGCCGAGAAGCGGAAGTTCCACCGCTGCAAGGTCCACCGCAAGCACACCTGCTGGAAGGCCAAGACCTGCCGGCACCGCAAGCACAAGCCCGCCCAGGACGACGCTGGCCCCGGGACGCCGACGACTCCCGACATCCCGCCGCCGGCTGGCTCCTACGGCGACCCGGCCGCGGTCGGCGGGCTGGCGACCACGACTGCGCTGCACCTGGCCAGTCGGTTCACCTTTGGGATGACACCCACCCTGCTGCAGCAGATGAGCGGCTACCCCACGGTCCAGGCCTGGCTGGACGCGCAGCTCCAACCGACGACCCTCCCGGACCAGTCCGCCGACGCCATCGCGGGCTGGTGGCCCAGCCTGGACTGGAGCGCGCAGACGATGTGGGCGCAGGAGCAAGCCACCCCCGGCGCCTCCTGGCAGGCCATGGCCGACTACCAGCGCTGGTGCCTGATGCGGCGCACCTACTCGCGCCGACAGCTGCTGGAGTCGGTCACCGAGTTCTTCGAGAACCACCTGCACGTCCCCGTCCACGACGACGGGGTGTTCGGGTTCCGCGCCGACTACGGCCGGACCATCCGCCAGCACGCGCTGGGCCGCTTCGACCAGATGCTGGTCGCCGCGATCACCCACCCGGCCATGGGCATCAGCCTCGACAACGCCACCTCGACCAAGAGCGCCCCCAACGAGAACCTCGGCCGTGAGCTGCTCGAGCTGCACACCGTCGGCCGGGGGAACTTCACCGAGGACGACGTCAAGGCGTCCGCGCGCATCCTGACCGGCTACCGGGTGACCCTCTGGTCGACGTGGGTCGTCTACTACCACCCGGCCTCCCACTGGACCGGCCCCGTGCAGGTGCTGGACTTCAGTCGCGCCAACGCCGATCCCGACGGTCGCCAGGTGACCGAGGCCTACCTGACCTATCTCGCACACCACCCCGCGACCGCGCGGCGTCTCGCCCGCAAGCTCGCGGTCCGCTATGTCTCGGATGCTCCCTCCGCGGCGCTGGTGGAGCACCTGGCTGCGGTCTATCTGGCCGCCGGAACCGCCATCGTGCCGATGCTGCGTGCCCTGGTCGAGCACCCGGAGTTCCTCGCCGCGAGCGGCCGCAAGGTCCGCAACCCCGCCGACGACATCGTGGCGACCTGGCGGGTCCTGGACGTCCAGGCCAGCGCACCGACGGCCGACGACTCCGCCGTCAACGCCATGCTGTGGCAGACCGTGGGCGTGGGGCAGGCGCCCTTCGACTGGGCCCGGCCGGACGGGCAGCCTGAGGACGGTGAGTCCTGGTCGTCGGTCTCCCGCCTGCTGGCCTCCTTCGACGCCCACTACGGGATGGCCGGGGGCTGGTGGCCCAAGAAGGACCTGACGTACCACCCGGTGGCGGCGTGGGTGCCCCTGCAGGCCGGCCAGTCGATGCGGTTCGACGCTCTCGTGGACCACCTCAGCCGCAGCCTCCTCGCCCGCACGGCCTCGGCCCGGCTGCTCGAAGCGTGCTGCCTGGCCACGGGGTTGACCGCAGCCACGTCCATCACCACCACCCACAGCCTCGTGAAGTGGGGCATGCCGGTCCTGCTGACCACCGTGCTCGACAGTCCCGAGCACCTGACCCGATGAGCGCCGAGAAGACCCGCCACATGGACGGCTGCGAGGAGTTCGCGCAGGGCGGCCTGGGGCGACGCGCCTTCCTCCGCGGCCTGACGGTCGCGGGCGGTGCGGCTGCTGTCACGGCGGTGCACGGCAGCGCCTTCACCTCGACCTCGTACGCCGCCGCGCCCGTGGACCGGGTCGTCGTCCTCCTGTCCATGCGTGGCGCCTGCGACGGGCTGAGCCTGGTGGTGCCTCACGCCGACCCGGCCTACTACGCGGCCCGGCCCAGCATCGCGGTCCCCTCCAGCCGGCTGCTCGCCAAGGACGGCTTCTTCGGGCTGCACCCGGCACTCGCGCCGCTGGTCCCGTGGTGGGACGGCGGCTCGATGGCGGCCGTGCACGCCACGGGGCTCCCGGCACCCAACCGCTCGCACTTCTCGGCCATGGAGGAGCTCGAGGACGCCGACCCCGGCTCCTCGGCACGCGTGGGGTGGCTGAACCGACTGGTGGGCCGCAACGGCACGGGTTCGCCGATCGAGGCGATCCAGTACGGCGGTGGCGTGCCGATCACCGCGCTCGCCGGCCCCGAGCCGACCCTGGCGGCGGCGGACACGGACTCGGTGAGCCTCTCCGGCTACTGGGACGCCGCGTCGGAGGCGAAGCGTCGCGCGTCGTTGGAGAGACTGTGGAACGGGGTCCCCGGGCCGCTGGGAGCGGGGGCGCGCAACGCCTTCGACGTGGTCGACGAGTTCGGCCCGGTCCGGGACGGGGGCGGGCCGGCCAACAACGCCGTCTATCCGAACGGGTCCGACCTCGGAGCGGCTCTGGCCTCGACGGCCCGCACCATCCGCGCCGACGTCGGCGCAGAGGTGATCGCCGTGGACCACGGCTCCTGGGACCACCACACCTGGATCGGGCAGCCCGACAACGGCAACCTGCGCCGGATGGCCGACGAGTTCGCGCTCAGCGTCGCGGCGTTCCTCACCGATCTGGGCCCGACACTGAGCGCCAAGGTCACCCTGGTGACGGTCAGCGAGTTCGGTCGACGGGTCAAGGAGAACGCCAACCAGGGCCTCGACCACGGCTACGGCAACGTGATGTTCCTCCTGGGCGCGGGGGTCAAGGGTGGCCAGTACTACGGCACCTGGCCCGGGCTCACCAACGCCGCCGATGCCGACCTCCTCGTCACGACCGACTACCGCAGCGTGCTCAGCGAGGTGGTCACCAAGCGGCTCGGCGCGTCCTCGACGACCGTGTTCCCGGGCTTCACTCCCGCACCGGTCGGCGCCCTGCTCGCAGGCTGAGCACCGGATCCCTCACCCACGGGCCAAGAAGGCGGTCATCGCCGCGCGGGCCTCGGCCGAGGCGAACAGGGTGGCGCTCAGGGCGGCCAGCTCCTCGCCGCGCTCGTCGATCCGTTCGACCAGATCGCGGTTGAGGATCCGCTTGGACTCGCGCAGCCCCTGCGCGGCGCCGGTCGCGAGCGACTCGCAGGTCGCGCGCACCTCCTCGGCCAGCCGGTCCCCGGGAACGGCCGCGGTCACCAGGCCGTACGCCGCCGCCTGCGCAGCGGTGAACACCTCACCGCCCAGGGTCGTGAGCGCCGCGGACCGCGGGCTCATCCGCTGGTGGACGGTCAGGCTGATGATCGCCGCGGCGAGACCGAACTTGACCTCGGTCAGCGCGAAAGACGCCTCCTCGGCACAGATGGCGATGTCGGAGGCGGCCACGATGCCGATGCCCCCGGCCCGGACGGGGCCGCCCACCTCGACGACGACCGCTTGGGGCAGCGTGAGGAGCTGGCGCTGGAGCGCGACGATCGCCCTGGCGCTCCCCTCCATGCCGCCGCTGCTCGCCTCACTGAGGTCGGCGCCGGAGCAGAAGACCCGGCCCGAGGAGCGGATCAGCACGACCTTCACCGCCTGCTCCGCGCCCGCGGTCCCCAGGTGGCCGGCGAGCTCGCCCACCAGCTGCCGCGACAGCGCGTTGCGGTTGTGCGGCGAGTCCAGCGTGATCGTCGCGACGGGTCCCTCAACCTCGAGGTGGACGAGCTCGGCAGCCGTCGACCCAGCAGGCGTCAACCCAGCACTGTCGGTCATGCCCATCATCATCACGCACGGCGCCGGCACTCCCGCCGGAATGGCCCGCTGCTCCGAACAGGTGGTATGAAGCGACGCCTGCTGTATGCCCTCTTCGGAGTCCTCGCCACGCTCGTCGGGGTGGCCACCGGGCACGTCGTCGCGTCCCTGCTCAACCCCGCCTCCTCCCCCGTGCTGGCGGTCGGCTCGCAGGTCATCGACCTGACACCGACGCCGATGAAGGAGTGGGCGATCCGTCAGTTCGGCGACCGGGACAAGACGATCCTGGTCGGTTCGGTCCTGGGCGGCGTGCTCGTCCTGGCCGCGGTCGGCGGTCTGCTGACGCTGCGGCGCTTCCGCCTCGGCGCCGGCCTGTTGCTCGTGCTGGTCGCGGTCGCGGCGTTCACGGCGTTCAACCGCCCCGCATCCGAGGCGATCGACATCGTCCCGAGCATCGCCACTGCCCTCGTCGGTGTCAGTGCGCTCTGGTTCCTCGACCGCACCGCGCGTCCGGCAGTCACGGGGAGTGTCGAGACCAACCCGATGGCGCACCTGATGCCCGGCGACGCCTCGATGCTCAAGGCCCCTTCCCGCCGTGGCGTGCTCGTCGCGACCGGCGTGCTGGCCCTCACCGCCGCCGCCCTGGGCACGGCAGGGCGCTACATCGGCAAGTACCGCACCCGGCTCGCCGACATCGCGCTGCCGAAGCCGGCCGACCCGGCGCCCCCGTTCCCGACCGGGATCGAGGGCACGTACCAGGGCATCACGCCCTTGCGAATCGCCAACGACGACTTCTACCGGGTCGACACCCGTCTCGACGTGCCGATCATCGACCAGGACGAGTGGACACTCACGATCGACGGCGATGTCGAGAAGGAGATCACCCTGACCTTCGACGACATCATGGCGATGGACCTCATCGAGCGGGACATCACCTTGACCTGCGTCTCCAACAGCGTCGGTGGCAAGTACGTCGGCGGTGCACGCTGGCTCGGCGTCCGGCTCACCGACCTCCTCGACATGGCCGGCGTCGGCGAGGACGCGGACCAGATCTTCGCCACGGACTTCGACGGCATGACGATCAGCACGCCGCTGGCACTGGCCACCGACGGCCGGGACGCGATGCTCGCGATCGGCATGAACGGCGAGGTGCTCCCCCGCGAGCACGGCTTCCCGGCCCGCGTGGTCATCCCCGGCCTCTACGGCTTCATCAGCGCGACCAAGTGGGTCACCCGCCTCACGTTGACGACCTATGACGACAAGCGGGCGTACTGGACCGAGCGCGACTGGGCCACCGATGCTCCCATCAAGATCTCCACCCGGATCGACACTCCGCGGCCCCTGGCCGAGCTCGACACCGGCGCGAACATCATCGGCGGGGTCGCCTGGGCCCAGCAGCACGGTGGCGTCGCCAAGGTGCAGGTCAGGATCGACGGCGGACCCTGGACCGACGCCGAGCTCGGCCCGTCCGCGGGCAACGACTACTGGCGCCAGTGGTTCTACCGCTGGGACGCCGACTCCGGCCAGCACAACATCTCGGCTCGCGTCATCGACGGCAACGGCAACGAGCAGAGCACCGTACGCGCCACCCCGTTCCCGGAGGGTGCCAGCGGCATCCAGGAGCTCATCGTCTCCGTCGCGTGACCAGACCGACCTGACCAGACCGACCTGACCAGACCGACCTGACCAGACCGACCCATCCACGCGGGGGTCGGCTCCGAACACCTAGCAGCAACACCACCACAGCACCACCAACCGGAAGGCTCCTCCCATGAAGCGCACCACCCTTCGTCGTACCACCGGTGCGGCCGCGGCCGTCCTGGCGCTGTCGATGTCCCTCGCCGCCTGTGGGGACGACGCCGACAGCGACACCGACACCTCCAGCTCGGCTCCCTCCGACGACGCGGGCGACGAGGCCGCGGGCGCCGGAGCCCAGACCTTCGGCGACGGCTGCTCGGCCATCCCGACCGACGGCAAGGGCTCCTTCGACGGCATGGTGACCGACCCGGTCGCCACCGCCGCGAGCAACAACCCGCTGCTGTCCACCCTCGTGACCGCCGTCGGCGCCGTCCCCGGCCTGGCCGACACGCTCAACGGTGCCGAGGCCCTGACCGTGTTCGCGCCGACCAACGACGCGTTCGGCAAGATCCCCGAGGCCGACCTCCAAGCGGTCCTTGCCGACACCGAGCTCCTCGGCGCGATCCTGTCGCACCACGTCATCGGCGCGAACCTCGACCCAGAGGCCGTCGTGGGCACCCAGGACACCCTCAACAGCGACACGGTGACGGTCGAGGGCGACACCGACGGCATGACCGTCGAGGGTGCCAACGTCCTGTGCGGCAACATCCCGACGGCCAACGCCACGGTCTATGTCATCGACACCGTCCTGATGCCCTCCTGAACTCGACGCTCTCCAGCGACGACGTTTCGGATCCAGGCACCTTCGGACAGGATTGACCCTGTGGAGCACCTCCGGCCAGCAGCTGCCGGCGTCCCCTCGATCGAGGGGACGTCGGCGGCACCCGACCTCGCAGACCTGCTGAAGCTCTGCGGCAGGGGTGACCAGAACGCGTTCGCACAGCTGTACGACGCGATCTCGGCCCGGGTCCACGGTCTCGCCATCAGGGTCGTCCGCGACCCGGCGCAGGCCGAGGAGGTCGCCCAGGAGGCGTTCCTGGAGATCTGGAAGAACTCCGGCAGGTTCGACCCGGAGCGAGGCAGCCCGCTCGGCTGGCTCCTCACGATCGTCCACCGCAAGTCGGTGGACCGGGTCCGCTCGGCGGAGGCCTCGACACGACGCGACACGACGTACCACACGCACAACCAGCCAGTCGACCACGACTCCACGGCAGAGGCCGCCCAGGCCTCGCTCGAGGCCCGCAGGGTCCGAGCGGCCTTGGTCAGTCTCACCCCGATCCAGCGCGAAGCACTGGAGCTCGCGTACTTCGGGGGCTACACACACACCGAAGTGGCCACCATGCTCGACCTGCCGGTCGGGACGGCCAAGACCCGCATCCGCGATGGACTCATCCGGTTGCGCGACACGATGGGAGTGGGGGGTCATGAGCGACATCCACGCTTTGTCCGGCGCCTTCGCCGTGGACGCCCTCGACGACCTCGAGCGCGCCCAGTTCGAGCGGCACCTGCGTCACTGCGAGATCTGCAGCAGCGAGGTGGAGTCCCTCCGGGAGGCTTCGGCGCTGCTTGCCGAGACCACGGTGATCGCCCCCTCGGACGGCCTCCGGGCGAAGGTCCTGGCCGAGATCGCCACGGTCCGGCCGCTGCCGCCCGTCGTCCCCGTTGTCCACGCGACGGCCCCTGGGCGCCGCCGTTGGTTTCCCGCGCTCGTCGCGGCTGCTGCTGCGGTGATCGCGGTCGGCGCCGGTGCGATCGTCACCCAGCCCTGGGCCGAGGACACCTCGCAGCGCGAGATCAGCGCCGCCGATGCGGTGCTGCGCGCCCCGGACGCCGAGACCTTCAGCGACACGATCGGTGGCACCGACGTCACCCTCGTCCGGTCCCTGAGCAAGCAGGCCGTGGTCATCGTGCCCACGGGCATGCCGCCCGCACCGGACGGCAAGGCGTACGTGCTGTGGCTCCAGCACGACAACACGATGTCGCTGGCCGGGATCATGGACGACTCGGGTGAACCGGTCGTGCTGACCGGCGACGCGGTCACCGCGACCGGCGGCGCGGTCAGTATCGAGGACGCCGGCGAGACCCCGACCAACCCGAGCGCCGACGTAGCCGCGCTCTTCGACTTCGGCGCGTAGTCCCGTGGTCGCAGCACCCGCCCGGATCGCCGTGGTCGGCTCGGGCGTCGCCGGCCTCACCGCGGCCTACGTCGCCTCGCGGACCGCGCACGTCACGCTGTTCGAGGCCGACGACCGGCTCGGTGGCCATGCCGACACCCACCGCGTGGTGGAGCAGCGTGACGGCGGTCCACGGCAGCTCGGCATCGACACCGGCTTCATCGTGCACAACCCGCGCACCTATCCGGTGCTGCTGCGGATCTTCGCCGAGCTCGACGTGGCGACGCAGCCCTCGGAGATGTCGATGTCCATCCGCGACGACGGCACCGGCCTGGAGTGGGCCGGCGCGCTCGGCCGCCGAGGCCTCTTCCCGACGTCGGCCAACCTGCGCAGCCCGCGCTACCTCGCGATGCTGCCGGAGATCCCGCGCTTCCATCGACGTGCCCGCCGTCTCCTCGCCCACCCGGCAGAAACTTTCGGCCGGGTCGACGTCACCTTGCGAGAGTTTCTGACGGGTGGCCGCTTCTCTGCCTACTTCGTGCGGCACTTCATGGAGCCGCTGGTCGCTGCCGTCTGGTCCTGCGACCCGGAGATCGCCCTGGACTACCCGGCCCGCTACCTGTTCACGTTCCTCCAGCACCACGGGATGCTGAGCATCTTCGGCATCCCCCAGTGGCGCACCGTCACCGGTGGGTCGCAGGCCTACGTGGCCAAGATCGCCCAGAGCCTGGTCGCCAGCGGTGGCGAGGTCCGGACGAGCACCAAGCTCACCTCCGTCCTGGAGACGGGCCAGGGGGTCGAGGTGACCGACGGCAACGGGGTCGTCACGACGTACGACGCCGTCGTGATCGCCACCCACCCCGGCCAGGCGCTCGCCATGCTGGCCGAGCCGACCGTGCTGCAGCGCGAGCTGCTGGGCGCGATGCCGTACTCCCCCAACACTGCGTTGCTGCACACCGACCCGTCCGTGATGCCGGCCGCCCTCGACGCCTGGGCGAGCTGGAACTTCCTCCGGCCGGCCGACGCGGACCGTGGCGTCACCGTCACCTACGACCTGACGCGACTGCAGCGGCTCGAGACCGACACCCACTACTTCGTGACCCTCGGCGGCGAGGGTCTGGTCGACC
Organism: uncultured Actinomycetota bacterium; assembly: GCA_963802315.1. Taxonomy (GTDB): domain Bacteria; phylum Actinomycetota; class Actinomycetes; order Propionibacteriales; family Nocardioidaceae; genus Nocardioides. The sequence continues at coordinate 1,441,014 of CAWDIF010000001.1, read as the reverse complement.
CGGCGAAGGTCCTCGAGCGGATGGAGTACGAGCACCCGCTCTACAACCCCACCTCGGTCGCCGCGCAGGCACGCCTGCCCGAGATCGACTCGGACCGGGTGACCTTCGCCGGTGCCTACCACGGCTGGGGCTTCCACGAGGACGGCGCCAGGTCGGGCCTCGCGGCGCTCGAGCGGCTCGGCCTGGCCTGGCCGGTCACCGAGCGCGCCGAACCCCGTCAGCTGCCGACGCCCGGCATCTTCGAGACGACCATCCGGCACACGCGGCGCACGCCCTTCGCCGCGGTCCTTCACCCACCAGTCGCAGACCTGGCTCGTCGACGTCGACGACCTGCCCGACCACGGGCGTGCTCGGCCGCTTCGAGGCCCGCGACCACCTCGGCGACCCGGAGCGGACGCTGCGCGAGAACGTCGCAGTCGTTCCTCGACCGGCACGACCTCGACGTACGCGGGCGGCCGGATGCTGCTGGCCGCCAACGCCCGGGCCTTCGGCTACTGCTTCAACCCGATCAGCGTCTTCTGGTGCTGGGACCGCGACGGCGACCTCGCCGCCACGGTGGTCGAGGTGCACAACACCTACGGCGACCGGCACGCCTACCTCGTCCACACCGACGCCCACGGGCGGGGCACGGTCGACAAGGCGATGTACGTCTCGCCGTTCCACGGCACCGACGGCACCTACCGGGTCGCGGCGCCCGTCCCGAGTGACCGGCTGGACATCGCGGTCACCCTCGACTCGGACGACGGCGCGAGGTTCTCGGCCTCCCTGACCGGTCGTAGGTCGCAGATCACACCGCTGCGGGCGGCCCCGGCAGCAATCCGACATGCCGCTGCTGATCCGGATGCATGGCATCTGGCTGTGGCTGCGCCGACTTCCGATCCAGCCCCGCCCCGCCCACGACCAGGAGGTGTCCCCGATGACCGTTGCCTCAGCCCGTCGCTCGGCCAACCACTGGCCGGGGCTCGACACCATCCCCAGCGGCCCGCGCGCCGCGTTCTCGGCGCAGGTCGCCCGGCGGCTGTTCATCGCCGCCCTGGGCCGGCTCGACGTCACCGTCCACCTCGGCGGCCGAGACCTTCGGCCGCGGCGGACCGGCGATGACGGTGCACCGGCCCGAGGAGTTCTTCGCACGGCTGGGCCGTCACCAGCTGATCGGGTTCGGCGAGGCCTACCTCACCGGCGCCTGGGACACCGCCGGCCCGAGGACCTGGCCCCGTTCCTCACCGTGCTCGCCGCGGAGATGCCCAGCCTGGTGCCGGCGCGGCTGCAGCGGCTGCGCGCGCCTCGTGGTCGCAGCGGCCGCCGCGGCGCGAGCGGAGCAGCACCGAGAACACCCGCGACAACATCGCGCACCACTACGACCTGTCCAACGACCTCTTCGAGCTGTTCCTCGACGCGTCGCTGAGCTACTCCTCGGCGACTGTTCCCCGAGTCGCTGCTCGGTGGTGCGGCCCGCCACGCAGGACCTCGAGCCCGCGCAGCACGCCAAGATCGACCGGCTGCTCGACCAGGCCAGGTCGGCGCGGGCACCCGCGTCCTCGAGATCGGCACCGGCTGGGGCGAGCTCGCGATCCGGGCCGCCCGCCGCGGCGCCACCGTCCGCACCATCACCCTGTCGGTCGAGCAGAAGGCCCTGGCCGACGAGCGGATCGCGGCCGCCGGCATGGCCGACCGCGTCACGGTCGAGCTCTGCGACTACCGCGACGTCGCCAGGTCGGGTGAGCACTACGACGCGATCGTGTCGGTGGAGATGATCGAGGCCGTCGGCTGGCAGTACTGGCAGACCTACTTCGAGACCATCGACGCGCGTGCTGGCCCCCGGTGGCCGGGTCGCGATCCAGGCGATCACCATGCCGCACGACCGGATGCTCGCGACCCGCAACACCTACACCTGGATCAACAAGTACATCTTCCCCGGCGGCTTCCTGCCCTCGGTGCAGGTCATCGACGAGATCACCCGCGACCACACCGGCATCCGGCTCGTCGACCAGCACTCCATGGGTCGGCACTACGCCGAGACCCTGCGGCTGTGGGACGAGGGGTTCCGCGCCGCGTCCGATCAGGTGCTCGCGCTTGGCTTCGACGAGATCTTCCTGCGGATGTGGCACTTCTACCTCGACTACTCGCGGGCCGGCTTCGCGTCGGGCTACATCGACGTCAACCAGCTCACCTTCCGACGGCCCCAGTGACGGCCGCAGTGACGGCCCCAGTGACGGCCCGGGTGCTGACCCAGTGATCGCCGAGCGCCTCGAGGCGGCGCTCCGCCCGTTCGTCGGCGGAGACCTCCCGGTCCGGCTGCAAGGCCTGGGACGGCTCGTCGGCCGGGCCCGCGGACGCTCCGCTCGTCGTGCTGAACTCGCCCGACGCCCTGCGGCGGATGCTGTGGCACCCAGGCGAGCTCGGCGCGGCCCAGGCCTACGTCACCGGCGAGCTCGACGTGCCCGGCGACCTCGACGAGGCGCTGACCCACGCGTTCGCGGTCGCCAAGGACCGCGGCCTGGTCGGCGTCACGCCCCTCGCCTGCGGCGCTGGCCTCGGCCGTGCGCGCTGCGGCCGATCTGGGCGTCCTCGGCCGGCCGCCGCGACCGCCCGCCTCCCAGGCACAGATCAAGGGGCGGCTGCACAGCCAGCTCCGCGACCGCCGGTCGATCAGCCACCACTACGACCTGTCCAACGACTTCTACTCGCTGATCCTCGAGCCGCAGATGGCCTACTCCTGCGGCTACCACTCCTCGCCGGACGTGTCGCTCGAGCAGGCGCAGTGCGCCAAGCTGTCGCTGGTCTGCCGCAAGCTCGGGCTCGAGCCGGGGATGACGCTGCTCGACGTCGGCTGCGGCTGGGGCTCGCTGTCCCTGCACGCGGCCGAGCACTTCGGGGCCACGGTCACCGGCCTCACGATCGCCGCCGAGCAGAAGCGGTTCATCGACGCCCGGATCGCCGAGCGCGGACTCAAGGACCAGGTCGAGATCCAGCTGCAGGACTACCGCGACGCGGCGGTGCCCAGGAACGACACGGGCTTCGACGCCGTGGCCTCGATCGAGATGGGCGAGCACGTCGGCGAGCGCAACTACCCGACGTACGCCTCGGTGCTGCACCGCTCGGTCAAGCCGGGTGGCCGGGTGCTGGTGCAGCAGATGTCGCGGTCCGGCCACCACGGCGGCAAGCACCCTGGGGGCGGGCCGTTCATCGAGTCGCTTCATCGCGCCCGACATGCACATGCGGCCGGTGGGCGAGACCGTCGCGTACCTCGAAGCCGGGGGGCTCGAGGTACGCGACGTGCACGCGCTGCGCGAGCACTACGTGCTCACCGTTGCCGGCTGGCTGCAGAACCTTCGAGGCCAACCGCGACCGCCTCGTCGCGCTGATCGGCGAGGAGGTCGTACCGCGTCTGGCGAGCTCTACCTCGTCGGCGGTGCGATGGCGTTCCGCGACGGCCGGATGGGCGTCGACCAGATCCTCATGGTCCGGCCCGGCGGCCCGCACAGCCTGCCGCTGCTCCGCGACTGGTAGACCAAGCCCCATGGCCTGGTCCGACTTCCTCCTGGTGGCTGCGTCCGCGCTGGCGGGGGTCATCGTCCTGATGGCGGTCACCACCATCTGGGCCCGGGCGGTCGACCGGGTGTCGGTCGTCGACGTCTCGTGGGGACTCGGCTTCGTGCTCGTGGCCGCCATCTCGGCGGTGGTCGGTGGCAGCACCGACGCCGACTCTCGGCGGTGGGTGCTCCTCGTGTTGGTCGCCGCGTGGGGCGGGCGGCTGGCCTGGCACATCGCCCGACGATCGGTCGGCCACGGTGAGGACCCCCGCTACGAAGCGATGCTGGGCGGGACCCCGTCACAGGTCGGCATGGGACCGGCGATCCGCAGGGTGTTCCTCGTCCAGGGCATCGCCATCTGGGTGATCTCGTTGCCGGTGCTCGTCGCGGGTTCGCAGGAGACCCGCTGGTGGCCCGTCGTCGCTGTCGGCGTCGCGGTGTGGCTGGTCGGGGTGGTCTTCGAGTCGGTCGGCGACGCACAGCTCGCGGCGTACCGGGCGCTGCCGAAGGGGCAGAAGCCGCCGGTCATGCAGACCGGGCTGTGGCGCTACACCCGCCACCCCAACTACTTCGGCGACGCCTGTGTGACCTGGGGTTTCTGGTTGGTGGGAGGGCTCGCGTCCGGCTGGGTCCCGGCGCTCGCGACGGTCGTGGCCCCGGTAGCGATGACCTACTTCCTGGTCTTCGCCACCGGAGCACGCTTGCTGGAGCGCACGATGATGCAGCGGCCCGGCTACCCCGAGTACGCCGCGCGCACCTCGATGTTCTTCCCGTTGCCACCGAACAAGAACTGACGCGTCGGGCCGGTCACGGCTGCCAGACGCCGTGGGTTGAGATGCCCCTGGATGTGATCGCCACCGGTTCACCTCCCGCGGCCGGGAGCACGGACAGCGTCCGACTGCCCGGGGTGACGCGGGTGAACACGATCCACTCACCGTCCGGTGTGTAGCGCGGTTGCGTGGAGCGCGTATCGGCTCCGCCGTGGGTGAGCTGCTCCAGATCGGTGCCGTCCGGATGGATGCGGAACAGGTCCGACACCCCGTCCTCGAACTCGGCCAGAGGCCGGGTGGCGAAGACGATCCACTCGCCATCGGGCGACCAGTCCGCCTCGCCGGCCTGCATCGCCGGGTCGGTCAGACGCTGCTCGCCAGTGCCGTCAGCGGCAACGATGAACACCGCGGTCGTGTCGGTGCGTCCATCGACCGATGGCTGTCTCCAATAGACGAACCGCTCGCCGTCCGGCGACCAGCGCGGGTTGTACTCGCGGTCGCACCCCGAGCCGTTGTCGGTCACTCGGCGGGCCGTCCCCGTCGCCAGATCGCCGATCCACAGTGAGCAGTCGTGCGGAGCGTCATCGACGAACGGGGCCAGGGCGCGGATGAAGGCGATCTCCTTGCCGTCCGGCGAGTAGGCCGGCTCGTCGTCGCCCAGGCAAGGAGCCACACAGCCGAAGATCTCGGTCGCCGTGTCGGTCTCGACGTCGTACTCCATGAGTGGCTCCGTCTCGCCGCCTCGGGTCGCGACAGCCAGGTGGGTGCCGTCCGGCGACCAGTCCGGCAGCAGCGCGTTCGGCAGCCCGGTGATGACCTGGTGGTCGTCGGTCCCGTCGGGGTGGACCAGCCAGACGCCCTCCTGCCCGGTCCGGTCGGTCTGGTAGGCGACCCAGGAGTCGCCGCCGAGCCGATCAACAGCCTTCGGCCCCTCCTCCTCGGCGCAGCCGCCGACGAGGAGGGCCGACAGGACAACGACCATGAGGCGCGATCGGCGGTGGGTCATGACTGGGCGCAGTCGGCGCGCACCCAGAGCGGGATCGCCAGCGCACCTGTCAGCAGGAGCTGTGCTGCCTGGACGCCGTCCATCGCGGTCGCGGGCAGTCCCGCGAACAGACCGAGCGTCAGCAGCACGTAGACGGCGACGACCGTTCGAGGGATGGCCCTCGCCCGGGCGAGTGCGCCGGCGAGGACCAGAGAGCCGAGCGTGAAGAGGAAGAAGCCGACCATCTCGGCACCCATCAGGTGGGCCAGGTCGTCGTTCGCGACGTCCACCAGCTCACGTCCGGAGGACTCGGGCAGGGCGCCGACGAAGTACGTGACGGTGGCGAAGGCGAAGCCGCCCATGGCGAACAGCACACCACCTGCAGCGACGAGGACGCTGCCGACGGTCGCGGCGGTCCGACCACGTCCGCGCACCAGGTGGGCAACACCCACAGCCAGGCAGAAGGCGAGTATGCCCAGGGCGAAGACGTCCGCGAGCATGGCCGGCCAGGCGCTGCTGTGGCTGTCCACGACCTGTTGGTAGGACAGGACCTCGTCAGCGCTGCTGTCGAGGCGTTCTCCCCACGGATGGCTGAGGACGAGCGTCGCCATCGTGACGGCCGACGCGGCCAGCGCGACGGCAACGAAGCGGATCCGGCTGGTCTGCCCGGGGTCCGCGTGGTCGTTGGTGGATGTGACTGCGGCAGTGGTGGTCATGGCCTCGACGCTACGAATCCGGACCCGTCCGGCGGATCGTGGCGACCACGGGGATGCGGCCCGTACTGGCACTGATGGCGCGGGGGCGACGACGTCCCTACGGTGCTGACATGCCATGGCCGCGTCGCAGCTCCGTCGCTGTCGCGTTGCTGGCCGCCCTGCTCGTCCCCGTCACGATCGGTCTCGCCTACAACGCGTCGACTCCGATGGCGTGGGCCGACGTCGGGGTCGCGCTCGCCGTGATCCCCGCATGCAGCGCACTGTCGGTCCTCGTCGCCCGTCGACCCGACGGCGCCGTGGTCGGCCTGCTGCTGGGACTGCTCTCACTCGCGGTCGCCCAGGTCGTGGCCAAGGAGGCGTGGCTTCAGTGGCTGGCCACGACCGACCATCCGCAGGACCAGGCCTGGCTGGTCGCGATCACGGCAGAGAACGCGTGGTGGGTGCTCGGCGCGTTCGCCCTGCTCCTCTTGTACTTCCCGAACGGCCGCCTACCCTCCCGACTGTGGGGCTGGCTGCCACCGATGATGGTCGTGTGTGTGCTGGGCACCCAGGTCTACGGCGCCATCGCGGACGAGCCGTTCAGGGCGCCGATGGAAAACCTCGACCGCCCCTTCAGTGGCCCATCCCTGGTCGTCGACGTGACGGGAGCGCTCTTCTTCCCGATGCTGCCGATGTTCGTCGCGTGCGCGGGGTCGCTGGTCCTGCGCTACCGTCGCGCCGACGATCGCGGCCGTCAGCAGATCAAGTGGCTCGCGTTGGCCGGGATCGGCATGCCTCTCTACCCGCTGCTCTGCCTGCTCGAGATCCTCGTCTTCGGCGACACGTTGTGGTTCAGCGCCACCATCGGGCTCGCATCCCTGTTGGCAACCCCGGTGGCCTGTGGCATCGCCGTGCTTCGGCACGACCTGTACGACGTCGACAAGGCTCTCGCGCTGGCCGTCACGTGGGGATTGGTAACGGCCGTTCTGCTCGCCGTGTACGGCGCCGTCTCATCGCTGACCGGGCTCCTCGTCGGCCAGAACTCCCAGATCGGCGTGGCGGTCGGCACCGCGACGGCCGCCCTGCTGCTGCTGCCTGCGGTTCGCGCCGTACGGCGCCAGGTCGATGCCCGGGTGTATCCGCTCCGCCGGGCCGCCCTGAGCGCTGTGGACGATCTGCACCGAGAGGTCAGCGCCGGGCGCCTACGCCCCGAGCAGCTGCAGAGCGCGCTTCGCGACGCACTCCGTGACCCAGGCCTGCGGGTCGGCTACCGGGTCCCCGGCCTGAACGAGTACCTCGACGACGTCGGCGACGCGGTCCCCTCGGCGGGCGGTGTCCCGGTGCTCATCGAGGAGGAGCAGACCGGGGTCCTGGTGCGCGGCACCGGACCCGCATCGCCCGAACTGCTGCGCGAGGTCGCCGACCGCTGCAGCACCCTGGTCGAGGTCGTGCGGCTCCGATCCGAGGTCGCTCAGGCGCTGCGCGAGGCGGAGTCGAGCCGCACCCGCCTGCTGGAGATCGGCTACGAGGAGCGACGCCGGATGGAGCGCGACCTGCACGACGGGGCGCAGCAGCGACTGGTCTCGCTCGGGATGCAGCTGCGACTGGCGCAGCGGCACCTCGACGACGGATCGGTCGACGTCGACTCGCTGCTCGACGAGAGCGTCGCCCAGCTCGGTTCCGCTGTCGCCGAGCTGCGTCAGATCGCCCACGGGCTGCGGCCGAGCAGCCTCGACGATGGGCTGCCCGCAGCGCTGTCCAACCTGGTGCGCAGCGTGCCGATGACCGTCGACATGGACGTGGACGACGGTCCCCTGCCGGACGCCGTCGCGACCACGGCGTACTACGTCGCCAGCGAGGCCATCACCAACGCGGTCAAGCACAGTGAGGCGACCCGGATCGTGCTCCAGGTCGTGCGCCGAGACGGCCTGCTGCTCATCCGGATCACGGACGACGGCCGCGGTGGGGCGCGGCTCGGCATCCGGTCCGGCCTGCGTGACCGGGTCGCGGCGCTGGGCGGCTCGCTGCACGTCGCCAGCCCGCACGGGCGGGGCACCGAGGTCGAGGCGTCGCTTCCCTTCGGCACGCTCGCTGCGCTCGCGGTCCAGGGACCAGCATGCGCCTCGTGATCGGCGAGGACTCCGCCCTCTTCCGCGAGGGGCTGGCCCGGCTGCTCGAGGACGCCGGTCACGAGGTCGTCGGCCGCGCCGCGGATGCGGTGACCCTGGTCGAGACGGTGGAGGCCCAGCTGCCCGACCTCGCCGTCATCGACGTGCGCATGCCCCCCGACGGGACGGACGACGGTGCCCGCGCTGCGCGCACGTTGCGGGACCGCCTCCCCGACCTGGCGATCGTGATGCTGAGCCAGCACATCGAGGCCCGGCACTCGGTGGAACTCGTGGCGGGCGGGCGCTTCGGCTACCTGCTCAAGGACCGGGTCTTCGACGTCGACGACTTCCTGGACGCGCTGCGCCGGGTTGCCGAGGGCGGCTCGGCACTCGACCCGGAGGTCGTGGCGACGTTGCTGGCCCCCCGTCGGCAGAGCGACCCTCTCGATCGGCTCACCCCCCGCGAGCGGGAGGTCCTCGAGCTGATGGCCGAGGGCCGCACCAACGTCGGTATCGCGCAGCGGCTCTGGCTCACCGACCGGACCGTCGAGACCCATGTCAGCAGCATCATCCGCAAGCTAGGGCTCACCGAGTCCGAGGAGCACCGCCGGGTGCTGGCCGTGCTGACCTGGCTGGGTGTGCGACAGCAGACGTGAGAACTCCGTAGGCTGCTCGTGTGTCCGACTCCACCACGACGTGGAGGTGCCAGGCGCGCAGTGGGACCACCTCGAGGTCAAGGGCATCCCGATGGACACGATAGGGACGCTCCAGCACCGCGACGAGGCGATCGAGGCCATGCGCGACGTCTACAGGCGCTTCGTCGAACAGCCCGGTGCGGCGTACTGCGAATAGCTGACCTCGAGGAACGCAGCCGACCACCTGAGCTACTCGCTCCGCTTGTTGTTCCGCCCCGGCTCCTGCGGGATGACCAGCTCACCGGTGTCGGGGTCCTTGAACCCGACCCGGACCTCCTCGGAGGTCTTGTGCCGCTGCGCCTGGGCATAGCTGGCGTAGGCACGCCGGTCCGCGTCGGTGAGGTCGGGGCGGTCGACGAAGAGCGTGCGGATCGACCGCGGCCAGAGACGGCGGGCCAGGACCACGTTGACCTCGATGCCGATCACGCCCATGATCGAGGCGATGTAGATGATGCCGATCAGGCCGAGCACCAGACCGAACGCGGCGTCCATGCCCTGGGTCCCTGCGAGCACCTTGCTCGTATAGGCGCGCCCCAGCTCCTGGAGGAACACCCAGAGCACGGAGACGGTGAAGGCGCCTGGCGCGGCGCGGCCGAGGTGGTGCCGGCGCGCGGCGGCGAGCCGGAACACGACGGTGAGCAGCAGCCCGACCAGGGCCACGTTAGCCAGCCGGATCAGCACCTGGACGGCGGTGTTGCCGGCAACACCGAACACCTCGGACCGCGTACCGATGATCGACACCGTCGTGATCGCCACCACGAACAGCCCCGAGGTCGTGAGCAGGAGCAGGCTCTTGAATCGCAGGGCGATCGGGTTGGGCCGGTTGTTGCGCGGCACCGACCACGCGACGTTCATCGCGTGCTGCAGCGCCTGGCCCAGGCCGAGGGATCCGTACGTCGCGGCGAGCACCCCGATGAGCACCCCCGTCGTCGACCCCTGCAGCCCGTCGGGCCGGCCCAGCTCGTCACCGATGATCGGGAACGTCGCGAGCGTCGAGTCCAGGACCCGCTCCTGCAGCGCCGGGTTGTCCTGGAGGACGAAGCCGAAGATCGAGGTGGCGAGCAGCAGGATCGGGAAGATCGCCAGCGTCGCGTAGAAGCTGACGATCGCGGCGAGATAGGGCCCCTGGTCGTCGACGAACTTGAAGAAGACCCCGATAGGCAGGCCGAGGAACGACCGACGCCTTTGCGCCCGGTCGAGCGTGTCGACGAACCCCACGGACCGAGGCTAGTCGCAGGTGCTCAGCCCACCACGGTCAGCGTGCCGTCGGGGTCGGTCGTGAAGAGCTGGACGCCCTCGGTGACCTCCGGAGCGTCAGAGCGCAGGGCGACCGCGATCTTGTTGGCAGCGTTGCGGGCGACGTCCAGCACGACCTCGACGGCCTGGGCATCCCTGAGGTTGCCCCGGACGTCGGCGACGACCTCACCCGGGATCGCGTCCGGGGTCCAGATCATGGCGTCGGTGAGCGCCAGTGCCGCCTTCGTGGCAACGGGTAGGTCGCTCGTCGAGTAGTGGTCGACCGCGGCGAACTCGGCGTCCCCGGCGCCGGCGCCGATCGCGTCGGCCGAACGCCGTGAGACGCAGAGTCGGCAGTCGTGCTCGCGGGCCCCACGGAGCCGGACGAGCTCGGTCAGCGTCGGATCGAGCGACGTCAGCCGCGCGACCGAGGTCATGAAGCCCTCGGCGAGCCGCCACACGCTGGCCACGGGGAACCGGCGCGGCGGCTCCGGCCACTCGGAGGGTCCGAACAGCGCGTCGAGCGCAGACCGGACCCGGGGCGCGACGTCGGCGATCCACACCATCTGGACCACGTCGGACTGATTCTTGCCCGTGGCGAGGCTGAAGTCGTCCCGCATCCCGTCGTCGATGGCAGACACATCGGCCCGGAACTGGTCGGCGAAGCGCGACACAGCGGGTGACTCGAGCACCTCGTCGTGGACGCCACCGGGGCGCACCTCCACCATCAGGGCCAGGGCCTCCTCCACCCCCGGAGCGACCGACCTCAGGGCTGCGCTTCCAGAGTCCACACTCGTGACGCTACCCGGCTCCCGAACCAGCGCCGCTTTCACAGCACGCCGTCAGTAGGACTTCGGCAGGCCGAGCGAGTGCATGGCCACGAAGTTGAGGATCATCTCCCGGGTCACCGGGGCGATCCGCCCGGCCCGGGTCGCGACGAGGAGACCGGCCATGCCGTACTCCTGCGTGATCCCGTTGCCGCCGTGGGTCTGCACGGCCCGGTCGGCGGCGTCGCACGCGGCCTCGGCAGCGGCGTACTTCGCCATGTTGGCCGCCTCGCCCGCACCCAGGTCGTCGCCGGAGTCGAACAGTGCGGCGGCCTTCTGGGTCATCAGGCGGGCCATCTCGATCTCGATGTGGCTCTGCGCGAGCGGGTGCGCGATGGCCTGGTGCGAGCCGATCGCCTCCTTGAAGACCACACGCTGCTTGGCATAATGCGTCGCCTTGTCGAGGGCAAACCGTGCGAGACCGGTCGAGAACGACGCCGCCATGATCCGCTCGGGATTGAGGCCCGCGAAGAGCTGGACGAGACCGCCGTCCTCGTCGCCCACCAGGGCGTCGTCGGGCAGTCGGACGTCGTCGATGAAGACGGAGAACTGGAGCTCGGGGCTGACCATCTCCATCGGGATCGCGGTGAACTCGAGGCCTGGCGCGTCGGTGGGCACGACGAACAGGACCGGCTTGAGCTTGCCGGTCCTGGAGTCCTCCGCCCGCGCCACCACGAGCACGTTGTCGGCCTCGTCGACCCCGGAGATGTAGATCTTGCGCCCGTTGAGGACCCATGCGCCCCGTCCATCCGGCGCAGCGTCCCGGCGGGCGGTGGTGGTGATGTTATGGGTGTTGGTGCCTGCATCCGGCTCGGTGATCGCGAAGGCCATCGTCGAGGTGCCGTCACAGATTCCGGGAAGCCAGCGCTGCTTCTGCTCCTCGGTGCCGTAGCGGCTGATGATCGTCCCGCAGATCGCCGGACTGACGACCATGAGCAGCAGCGGACACCCCTGCGCGGCGAGCTCCTCGCAGACCGCGGCGATGTCACCGATCCCGCCGCCTCCGCCGCCGTACTCCTCGGGGATGTTGATGCCGAGATAGCCGTTCTTCCCGATCTCCAGCCACAGATCAGTGGTCTTGCCTCCCGAGCGCGCCTGCTCGACGAAGTAGGCACGGCCGTACTTGCCCGCGAGCTTCGCGACCTCCCTGCGTAGGGCCTGGCGCTCCTCGGATTCGCTGAAGCTCGTCATTCCTGCTCCTCCACTACCGCCAACACTTCCCCGGCAGCGACCTGCCGCCCGGGCTTCACGTCGATCGCGGTGACCGTCCCGGCGGACGGCGCGCTGACTCGATGCTGCATCTTCATGGCCTCGAGCACGAGGACCAGCTGGCCGGCCTCGACGTGCCCTCCGGCCCGCACGTGCACGCTGACGACCGTGCCGGGCATCGGCGCCACGAGGCTGCCGTTGGCCGCCGCGTCGGCAGGGTCGACGAACCTCGGGATCAGCCGCAGTGCGGTGTGGCCTCCAGGCCAGTCCACGTCCACCGAGAGTCCCGCGACCGCCACGGCATACGTCCTGCGGACACAGCTTTCCAGGGTGCCGCTGCTCTCGAGGGTGACGCTGCTTTCCAGGGTGACGCTGGTCTCGAGGCCGGTTGTTCGCACCTCAACCACCGAGAGACCGTCGACGACGTAGCCGTCACGGCCGCCCCACCACTCGACGCGGAACCTTTGTCCGTCGTGGCCCTCGAGCTCGGTCACCTGCGGCTGGGAGACCACGTTGCGGAAGGCGACCGGGATACCTCGCTGCACGGTCCGCGCCGCCACGGCCCGCTCGGCCAGCGCGAGCGCTGCGGCGGTGGCGGCCCCGGAGTCCTCTGGAAAAAGAACGTACGTACGTTCTTTCTCCAGGAACGCCGTGTTGACGTTGCCGGCCAGGAAGTCCTCATCACGCAAGATGCTGACCAGCAGGTCCCGGTTGGTGACCAGGCCATGGATCCTGGCCCGCGCGAGCACGCCGGCGAGCTTGCGGGCCGCCAGCTCACGGGTCGGCGCGTGCGCGATGACCTTGGCGAGCATTGCGTCGTAGTGCGTCGACACCTCGCTCCCCGACTCGAAGCCCGCATCCACGCGGATGCCGTCCTCGACAGGGATCTCGAACGTCGTCAGCGTGCCGCTCTGCGGCTGGTCGTCGGCGGCCGGGTCCTCGGCATAGAGCCGCACCTCGATCGCGTGCCCCTGCGGCGGGTCGGGCCAGCCCATGAAACAGTCGGACTCGGCCGCGGCGATCTGCATCTGGACCAGGTCGACGTCGTGCACGAGCTCGGTCACCGGGTGTTCGACCTGGAGCCGGGTGTTCATCTCGAGGAAGAAGAACCGCTGGGTCTCGGGGCCCTCTCCCGGGCCCTCTCCCGAGCCCTCTCCCGGGCCCTCTCCGGGGTCGTAGAGGAACTCGACCGTCCCCGCACCGCGGTAGTCGATCGCCTCCGCGGCCCGGCGCGCTGCGTCGTGCAGCGCGGCTCGGGTCTCGTCCGACAGCCCCGGCGCCGGCGCCTCCTCCACCACCTTCTGGTGGCGGCGCTGGATCGAGCAGTCCCGATCGCCCAGAATCAGCACTTGGCCGTGCCCGTCGCCAAGCACCTGCACCTCGACGTGTCGGCCGCGCTCGAGGTAGGGCTCGACGAACACCGTGCCGTCGCCGAACGCGGAGAGTGCCTCGGCCCGGGCGTGCGCGATCTCGGCAGGCAGGTCGGCCAGCGAGCGGACGATCCGCATCCCACGACCACCGCCACCCGCCGACGCCTTCACTAGCAACGGCAGGTCGGCCTCGGTCGGCTCCGACGGAGCCTCGAGAACGGGGACGCCGGCCGCCCGCATCAGCTCCTTGGCACCGATCTTTGTCCCCATCGACTCGATCGACTCGGGCGTCGGTCCGATCCAGATCAGGCCCGCGGCCTCGACCGCCCGGGCGAAGTCGGCGTTCTCGGACAGGAAGCCGTAGCCGGGGTGGATCGCGTCGGCCCCGGTGGCCTTCGCCGCGGCCACCACGACTTCGATGTCGAGGTAGGTCTCGGCCGGGGTGTTGCCGGGCAGCCGAACCGCGGTGTCCGCCTCGCGGACATAGGGCAGACCGGCGTCGACGTCCGAGTGGATCGCCACGGTCGAGATACCGAGTGTGCGGCAGGTGCGGAAGACCCGCGACGCGATCTCGGCCCGGTTCGCCACCAGGAGCCGCGCGATTCGTCTGCGTTTCAACTGGTGATCCTCTCCGGCGGAGGTCACACCAATCGTCATGGGCGGAACACCCCGAACCGATCGGTGCCGGCGTACCCCTTGTTCTCGATCACTGAGAGGCAGATGCCCAGGACGGTACGGGTGTCGCGCGGGTCGATGACGCCGTCGTCGTAGAGCATCCCGGAGAGGAAGAACGGCAGCGACTGCTCCTCGATCTGGGCCTCGACGACCTCCTTGACACCCTCGAAGCCGTCGGCGTCGAACACCTGGCCCTTGGACTCGGCGGACTGCCGAGCGACGATCTCCAGGACGCCGGCGAGCTGGGCCGCTCCCATCACCGCGGACTTCGCGGACGGCCAGGTGAACAGGAAGCGCGGGTCGAAGCCGCGGCCGTTCATGCCGTAGTTGCCCGCGCCGTAGGACGCGCCCATGATCACGCTGAGGTGCGGGACGGTGGAGTTGCTGACCGCGTTGATCATCATCGCGCCGTGCTTGATGATCCCGCCCTGCTCGTACTCCTTGCCGACCATGTAGCCGGTCGTGTTGTGGAAGAACACCAGCGGTGTGTCGACCTGGTTGGCGAGTTGGATGAACTGCGTCGCCTTCTGCGCCTCCTCAGAGAACAGCACCCCCTGGGCGTTGGCCAGGATCCCGACCGGCCGGCCGTGCAGCCTGGCCCAGCCGGTGACCAGCGACGAGCCGTAGAGCGGCTTGAACTCGTCGAAGGAGACCCCGTTGGTGGCCGAGACGCCGTCACAGATGCGAGCGATCACCTCGCGGGGGTCGAAGGGCTCCTTGAGGTCCAGCGGGATCAGGTCGAGCAGTTCGTCGGGGTCGGCGTCCGGCTCGGCCCAGGCGCTGTCACCACCGGGAGGAGCGGCGTACGCCTTGCGCCAGTTGAGCCGCGCCACGATCCGGCGGCCGATCCGGATCGCGTCCCGCTCATCCTGCGCCAGGTAGTCGGCCAGGCCGCTGATCCGGGCATGCATCTCTGCGCCGCCGAGCGACTCGGCGTCGGACTCCTCGCCGGTGGCCATCCTCACCAGCGGAGGCCCACCGAGGAAGACCTTCGCCTGGTTCCTCACCATCACCGTGTAGTCGGACATGCCGGGTACGTACGCACCGCCGGCGGTCGAGTTGCCGAAGACCAGCGCGATGGTGGGCCGCTTGGCCGCCGAGGAGCGCGTGATGTCGCGGAACAGCTTGCCGCCCGGGATGAAGATCTCCTTCTGGGTCGACAGGTCCGCGCCTCCGGACTCGACCAGCGCGATCGACGGGAGCCCGTTCTCCTCGGCGATCTGCGAGGCGCGGAAGATCTTCTTGACCGTCCAGGGGTTGCTGGCGCCGCCCTTCACCGTGGGGTCGTTGGCGGTGATCATGCACTCGACGCCCTCGATCACACCGATACCCGTCACGACGCTCGCGCCGACCACGAAGTCGGAACCCCAGCCGGCCAGCGGTGACAGCTCGAGGAATGCCGAGCCCTCGTCGACCAGCAGCTCGATCCGCTGGCGCGGCAGCAGCTTGCCGCGCTGCCGATGCCGCGCGGCGTACTTCTCCCCGCCCCCGAGGACTGCCCCGGCGATCTCCTGGTCGAGCGCAGCGAGCTTCTCGAGCATCGCTTCGCGGTTGGCCGACACTGGGCGGACCGTCATCGGCGCTCGACGACCGCTCTCATCTTCTCCAGCGTCGTCCGCATGCCCCTCTCGTTGGTCCGGCCGCGCAGACGGCCCATCAGCGACCAGTAGAGACGGATCGGCAGCATGGGCTCGAGCCGGAAGTACTCCGTGACCTTCGTTCCCGCGACCCCGTCCTTGCCGGGCACAACCTCCAGCCGGTAGCCCCAGTTGTTGACCGTCCTCTCGGTGCCGACCGAGAACTCGAACAGCTGGTTCTCGACGCACTTGGTCACCACGCACGGCGACCAGTACGTCGGACCGACGCCGTTACGCTTCACGTGGCCGGAGAACGACGCACCGACCACCGGCCCGGTCGAGCCGTTGGTCCACTTGGCCTCGAACGTCTCCGGCGAGAACTCGCCGATCCGGGTCACGTCGCTGACCAGCGCCCACACCTCCTCCGGCGGGGCGTTCATGTGGAGCGACACCTCGGCTCCCAACGGCGCGAGAAGGCTCATGAGGCGTCCCCCGACAGGGGTGCGGCGAGATCGATCAGCACTTCGGTTGCTCCTTCTTCGATGGGCAGGATCCGGGTATCGCGGTGGTGCGGCGCTCGACTCGGCGACGTCGACCGCCACCGGTCACAACAGGTCCTCCTGGACATGCACGACGCGCGACCGCAGCCACTCGCCGAGACCCTTGGCCTGGGGGTCGAAGCGGGTCGAGGCGGCCACGCCCCGGCCGAGCAGCCCGCGGATGATGACGTTGACCCCGCCGAGGTTGGGCAGGACGTAGACGTCGACGTCGAGCTCCGCGGCCTCGGGGACCAGCTCACGGACCCGGCGCGGGGTCATCAGCTTGGTCAGCCAGGTGACGCGGGGCTCGCGGCGCACGTCACCGTCGTTGACGACCCACAGGCCGATGCTGGCGTCGCCACCCTTGTCGCCGGAACGTGCGTGCACGAACGTGCCGAGCGGCGCGCGACGGTTCACCCAGTCGGCGGGCGCGGGGAGCGGCGACGCCCGGCGTCCGGCGTCGGGGTCCACCACCGAGAACTCGGTCGGGTCGGCGACGACCTCGCGGCGTCCGTCCGCGTGGACGACGGTGTGCTCGACCTGCGCGCGGTCGACGTACTCCGGTCGGTAGACGCCGAACGGCGTGGGCGACCGCGGTGGGGTGGTCATCGTGAAGCCGGGGTACGACGCCAGCGCGAGCTCGACGGCCCTCGCGGTGAAGGCGCGGCCCACCGGGTCGGCCTCGCGGTCCTGCACCGTGCACCGCAGCAGGACCGAGGCCCCCTCCTCGGTGGCCGCGTCCCGTGGCGGGAGCGTGACGCGCGACCAGGACACCTCGGCGGCGGTGAGCACGGGCGTGAGCTGCGCGCGGACCCACTCGGCCTTCTCCTCGACGTCCAGCCCGGTGAGCACGAACTCGACACTGTTGCGGAAGCCGCCGACCTCGTTGACGCAGACCTTGAGACGCTCCGGAGGAGCAGCGCCCTGGACCCCGCTGACAGCGACCCGGTCGGGACCCACGTGCGAGAGCTCGATCGAAGACAGGTCGGTGGTGACGTCCGGGTTGAGGTAGAGGGTCGACTGGATCTCGTAGACCAGCTGCGCTGTGACCGTGTCGATGGTGACGGCACCGCCCGTGCCGGCGTGCTTGGTGATGACGCTCGAGCCGTTCGCGGCGATCTCCACGATCGGGAAGCCCAGTGGGACAGCCGGGTCCATGCCGTCCCTGACCAGCTGCCGGAATCCGGAGAAGTTGCCGCCGGTCGCCTGGGCGCCACACTCAAGCACGTGACCTGCGACGACCGCGCCGGCCAGGGCGTCGTACGCGGTCGGCATCCAACCGTGATGGGCGACGGCCGGCCCGACCACCAGGCTGGCATCGGTCACTCGGCCGGTGACGACGACGTCGGCGCCGGCAGTCAACGCGGCGGCGATGCCGAAGCCGCCGAGGTAGGCGTTGGCGGTGAGGGCGCCGTCGTAGAGGCCCAAGGGCCGGAGGTCGTCACCCGCGACGTGGGCGACCTGCGGGTCGAGTCCGAGACCCTTGGCGACCTCGCGGATCCGGTCCGCGAGACCGGCCGGGTTGAGGCCACCGGCGTTGCTCACGACCTTGACGCCCCGCTCGAGCGCCAGGCCGAGGCAGTCCTCGAGCTGCCGTACGAAGGTCCGCGCGTAGCCCAGTGACGGGTCCTTCACGGTGTCTCGGCCGAGGATCAGCAACGTCAGCTCGGCGAGGTAGTCACCGGCGAGCACGTCCAGGCGTCCACCCTCGAGCTGCTCGCGCATCGCGGAGAGGCGGTCGCCGTAGAAGCCGGAGCAGTTCCCCACGACGAGGGATGGTTGAGCCGCGAACGTGTCGAAACCCGTCACGACGCCTCCCGGCCGCCGCCGGTCGGTCCCGCGAACGCCTGGGCGATCCGCAGCCAGTGCTCGGCGTCGTCACCCACCGCCACCAGGTCCGTCTCGTCGCGGTGCACCCGCTGAGTCACGAGAAGGCAGAAGTCGTACGCCGAGCCGCAGACGCGTTGGCGGGCGTCCCCCGGACCCCACGACCACGTCTGGTCCGAGGGCGCGGTCAGCTCCACGTGGAACTCCTCGGCGGGAGGCTGCTCCTCCCGGACCGAGAAGGCATAGTCGCGCGTACGCACGCCGAGGTGCGCGACGTGCCTGATCCGGTCCGTCGGTGGCGGGCGCCGAGCAGCCGCGTCGTGGACGTCGAGCGCGTGCGCCCAGGTCTCCATGAACCGGGCGGTCGCCATCGAGGCCGGCGACATCGGCGGGCCGAACCACGGCATCCTGCTACCGTCCGGCAACTCGGTCAGGGCACGGCTCAGCTCGACGCGGCCGGCAGCCCACTGCGACAGCACCTCGTCGCGAGACAGTGCTGCGAGCGCCCGTGCGCCGACGTCCACAAACCCGAACGGATCGGCCATCGCACCGAGCACGACCTCGTCCCAGGCAGTCTGGTCGCCCCCGCCCCGAAGCGAGTGGGCCGCGAGCACGGCTACCCCATCGGTCCAGGCCAGGTGGGCGACCGAGGTGGCGACGTCCCAGCCCTGAGCGGGAGTGCTGGTGTTCCAGCCCACCGCTCCCAGTCGCTCGGCCGTCGCCTGTAGCAGGTCCCCCTCCGCCCGCAGGTCGTCCAGGAGACCGGCCAGCAGGTCGCTCACGCGGCAGCCTCGCGAAGCGCCGCGTCGAGGGTCGCCGCCCACTGGTTGAGGATCCGCCCCCGCCTACGAGCGTCGTCGGAGATCGTGCCGGCGAGGCCGAGGCCGCGGACCAGGTCGAGGGTGGCCTGCACGAGCTCCCGCACACCGGGCCGCGACTCGTCCACGTCCAGCAGGTCGACGGTCAGCCGGTGCACCTCTCGACCGACCCGCTGCTCGAGCGGTGCGACGGCGGCCAGCAGCGCCTCGTCGGTACGCGCGGCCACCCAGAGCTCGAGTGCCGCGGTGAAGACCGGAGACGTGAAGTGGTCACCCAGCATCTTCAGCACGGCGCGGGTGCGTCTCGCTCCCGCAGGCAGTTTGCGCGCGGCCGCCGCCAGCTCGGCGCCGCGCACCTCGGTGAGGTGCGCCACCGCGGCGACGACCAGGTCGTTCTTGGTCGGGAAGTGGTGGAGCTGGGCACCTCGGCTCACGCCGGCCCGCTCACTGACGAGTGTCGTCGACGTACCACTGAAGCCGCGCTCCACCAGGAGCTCGACCGTGGCTTCCATCAGCCGGGCCCGCATCGCCCGGGTGCGCTCCTCCTGCGGCACGCGCGCCGGAGCCTGAGTCACGGGCCCAGCCTGGCGGTTCAGCAACAAACAGTCAAACCTGCCTTTTTGTGACCCTAGGTCTTGAGACGGATGCTGGCTCTGCCCTTGCCGACGTTGCCGCCGGCGTCGATGACGTTGTAGGCGATCAGCAGCTTCGCCTTGGTCAGAGCGGCCACGGCCGAACGCTGAGCAGGGGTGAGCACCAGTGAGAGTCGGTCCTTGCGCCCTCCGTCGGCCACGATGAGCACGTCACCAAGCTTGACCTTCGTCGCCTTGCCGTTCCGCTTGCCCTTCGCGGTCAGCTTCGCGGAACCGACGCACCTGAGTTCGGTGGCCGGACAGAGTGCGCTCAGCTTGAGCTTGGTGCCGGAGACCTTGGCTCCCGAGAACGTCGGCTTCGGTTTGATGCCGTCGGTGCCCGAGCCCAGATCGCGGGTCTCGCAGCCGTTGGTGGTGTCGGCCGCGTCGAGCACCGCGACGTCCGCCCCGAGCCCGCACGCCACGACGTCTGCGGACTCGTCCCGGGCGCGCACGACATCGTTCCCGTCTCCTGCATCCAGCGAGTCCGCGCCGTCCCCGCCCTCGATCGTGTCGTTGCCCGACCCACCCAGCAGGATGTCCGAACCGTCTCCGCCCTCGAGAGTGTCGTTGCCACCGCGCCCGTCGACCCGCGCCTGCCCGGGGAACGCCCCGACCCGCACGACCTCGGAACCATCGGTCAGGATCAAGTCGACGACCTCGATGCCGTTGTACGGCGCGACCTGCCCGCCGGAGCCGAACGAGATGGTCAGGCCGCCCGACGTCGGCACCAGGTCGAGGGACAGGGCGCTGACCGCGGACAGGTCGACCCGGTAAGTGTCGGTGCCGGACTGCCCCTGCATGACGGTGGTGGACGTGTGGAAGCCGCTGATCTGGACGAAGGTGTCGTTGCCGTCACCACCCGCCAGATTGTCACCGCTAGTGAAGCGCAACGTGTCGTTGCCGGGTCCTCCGGTCGCGATGAGCTGCGTGCTGGACGGATTGCCGGCTTCGGCCCCTGTGACCGTGTCGTCGCCGTCACCACCGTCGAGATTCACAACGGGGAAGATTCCGTTGGTGGTATCAATGACGTCGTTGCCGCCACCGCCGTTGACATTCAGCACCTGGACGCCCGCGCACGGCACCGTCGGCCCGGCCAGGGGAGAGCCGCCGACGGCCACGCTGCCGCCCTGACACGTGACGACGATGGCGTCCGCGGCCGCGTCGGAGGAGATCGTCAGGACGTCGGTCGTCGGGTTGTAGACGTGTGTGACGGCAGCCTCCGCCCGAGGAGCGGGCAGCACCGTGAGGGCAGCGGCCAGCAGTACCGCTGTGACCACCACGACCCGACGTCTGGACATGGCGACAACCTAGGGACCCGGCCCTGCCCCGGCAAGGCCCGCCGCCCACAGTGGTGGGGGGCGATTTCGACCGAATCCCCGGCGGGCGCACCGTCGGTCGACTTAGCCTCGACACATGTCGAGCACGCCTCCCGGTGGCTACCAGCCAGGCGAGTACATCCCCTACCACGACCGCGACCCGCAGAACCCGACCGCCGTCGCCGGGCAACCGGGCTGGGGCGAGCAGGTCGCCGCCCAGCAGGCCCGGGAGGCCGCAGCCGGCCCGATCGATCCCTACCGCGCGATCTACGGGTATGACGCCCGGGCCCGGATCCCGCTCGCCGGCTGGGGACGCCGGGTGCTGGCGTACCTCTTCGACTCGTTCTTGGCGTTCGTGGTCGGGGCGCCGTTCCTCCTCGGCTACTGGCAGCTGTTCTCCAGCATCGAACCGGCGACCGATGTCTACGGCCAGGAGACCGTGGCGTTCGACAACGTCCCCTCCTCGACGGTCCCACTCATGGTGCTCGGCGGCGTCCTCTACTTCGCCTTGTTCGTCTACAACAGGTGCATCCGGCAGGGCCGGACCGGCTACACGTTCGGCAAGACCGTGGTCGGCATCAAGCTGGTGAGCGAGCGCGACAACCAGCCGATCGGTTCCGGGATGTCGTTCGTGCGCCAGCTCGCGCACGTCGTGGACGGCCTGGTCTGCAACCTCGGCTACCTGTGGCCGATCTGGGATGCCAAGAAGCAGACGTTCGCCGACAAGATCATGGGCACGCTGGTGATCGTCCAGGCCCAGGACGAGCCCCGGGACCCGACCCAGCAGTAGCCGCGCGCTACCCGTCCCCGATCCGCAGATCCATACCGGCCACCACGTGGCTGAGTCCGCGGTGGTTGGCGGTGCCCCAGGCGAAGCCGAGCGTCACGACCGCATAGCCCGCCAGGAGCACGCCCGCCAGGCGGGGCTCGAGCGGGGCGAGCAGGAACACCGGCCCGATGCCGGTGGTCAGTTTCACGAGCCGGGCCGGGACGGTCCAGGCCGGGCGACGGGCGACAGCGCGGGTCGAGACGACGAGCTCGCCGACCGTGCGCCCGGCGATCAGCACCATCAGTGCCTCCGCTGTGAACGGCACCGACCATTGGAGCAGCGACTGGGTGTCGACGTCGAGCGTGGCCAGCGGGCGGTCGAGCAGATAGAGCTGCAGGCCGCGGTAGGCCAGAGCCGACGCAGCACCCAGCATGGCTACGAACAGCAGGTCGCAGACGAACCCCATCAGCCGTCGGCCGAGAGTGATCGTCGTCGGGAGGACGACCTCGGGTTGCTGGCGTCGTACGACCAGGAGCGACAGCAGCGACCCGACCGTCGCGCCGAGCGTGTTGACCAGCAGGTCATCGACGTCGAAGAGCCGGTAGGCGCACTCATAGAGGTTCCAGACGCCCGTGCGCTGGGTGACCTCGATCAGCAGCGAGACGCTGAGGCCGAGCGTCGTGGCCACCAGGACGCCGCGGTGCAGCACGACCCGGACGAAGTAGCCGAGCGGCACGAACAGCCAGACGTTGAGGGCGATCTGGAGGAACGCAGGATCGCGCAGCAGTGACGCCGGCCCGTCCTCGGGCAGCCGGATCAGACCCAGAGAGCCGAACGGGTGCAGCTGGCTGCCCTGGCATCGGTAGCTGTCCTCGGCCGGCATCGGCAGGAGCGTGTAGGTCCACAGGGACAGGGCATACACGGCCGCCGTGAGGAGGATCCCCAGGTCCTTGGGCCCGAGCCGACCGTCGAGCCTGTACTGCACGGCCGCGACCGGGATGAGCAGGCCGACGGCGAGGAGCGAGCCAAGGGCGATCGCGACCAGCGCGTTGGTCGTCTGGTCGGACACCACCCCCAAACTACCCGCGACCCGTCGCTACTGCTCATCAGTAACGACAGGTCGACGCTCCATCACCCCGCGACCCGTCGCTACTGCTCATCAGTAACGACGGGTCGGCGGTGAGTTGGGTTAGGCCGCGACGGTAGTGACGACGCGCGCGCGCGCGACCGGGTCCGTCCACGCGTCGCGCGCACGCAGCATCCTGACCAGCGACCAGGTGACGAAGGGCAGCGCGATGATGACCGACATCTGCCACACGTCCACCATCGCCAGGCCGGAGAAGACCAGGCTGGTGAGCGTGGTGGTGACCGCGAGCTTGGTGGAGTAGCCGACCATCACGACCGGCGGAGCCGGTGTGGCCCGCGCCGAGCGGAGGTCGACGGCGAACGGTCGCTTCGAGGACCACCGCATCGCGGCGGTCACTACCTGCAGGACGACGACTACCCAGGTGCAGAGCAGGGCGGTCAGCTCGGGCGCCGTCGGAACCCCGGCGCGGAGCCCGGCCAGCACCATCGTCGTGAACGACGCCACGAGCAGGAACTCGGTCAGCACCCACGCACGGGCACCGAAGACGACCGCCGGTGAGACCGGCAGACTCTCACGCCACAGGCCGCCACGGTGATCCAGGCACCACGAGTTCACGCCGAACAACAGGGCGCCACCGGAGGCCACCAGGCCCGGGAGGATGGTCATCTGGCTCCACGTCAGGTTGCCCGCGAGCGCGACCAGGCCGGGTCCGATCGCCAGCACGGCGACGCCGCGACGCATCGGCACCGCACGCCAGATCGACCCGCGGTCGATGCGCACCAGGCCTGCGAACGACGAGCGGGGCAGTCGGCGGGCGGCATAGCTGCCAGACTCCACCTTCAGCTCGTCACGCGGCGGGCGACGGGCGGCGAGGTGCGCGGGGATCGCGCCCAGTGCGACCGCGAGCACAAGGATGCCGAGCTCGACACCCACAGAGGCCAGCCATCGAGGCGTGAAGCCCTCGATGAAGCCGACCACGAGCCACTTGGTCTGGAGCTGGTCCAGGGACTTGGCGAGATTGCCGGAGAGCTGCAGGAGCACCGCCCCGGTCGCGAGGAGGAGACCGATCCCCCGGACGACGGCCAGGCCGTGGTCGGTGCGTCGGATGGCTTCGACGGTCCAGGCCACCAGTTGACCCACGGCGGTCGCAGCCGCGACCCACACAACCATCCCGATCTGGGCGGCGGCCAGTGAACCCGCATCGATGCCGTACGACGTGGCGGCCAGGAGCACCCAGGTCTGCAGGAGCCACGCGATGTTGAGCGGAGCCAGCAGCAGCGCTCCGAAGTGATCCGTGGTGGGACTCACCGGGTAGGCGACCGCGTGCTCCCTGCTGAGCAGCTCGCGCCCACCCCCGGATGCCACGGCGGAGGCGATCGCGAGCGCCATGAGGCCGGCCATGGCCGTGGGGAGCAGCAGGATCGCGTCCCTCGAGTAGTCCTCGGATGTCCCCGCCCCGTCGAGCAGCGCCGGCACGACGATGGCTGCGGCGGTCAGGCCCGCGAAGATGCCGCCACCCAGCGCAACGGCCCGACCTCGTCGGATGGTGCTAGTCCGGAACGCCAGCAGGTGCCGGACGTCAGCGGTGGAGCGGCGGACCTCAGTCCAGGAGGCTGCGGTAGGCACGCGCCCCCTCCTCGCCGGTCATCTCGCCCGCCGTCGCGGTGGCGACCTGCGCGCCGCCCCTCAGCACGAGGACCGACGAGCACGCCTGGACGGCAAGCTCGCGCAGGTGCGTGGAGACAAGGACGCACGCGCCACGCGCACGAGCGTCGTTGATGACGTCGAGGGTGGCCTCGACACCGATCGGGTCGACGCCGTCGAACGGCTCGTCGAGGAGCAGGACCGCAGGCTCGTGCAGGGCGGCCAGGCAGACGGAGAGGCGCCGGCCCATCCCGTGCGAGAAGCCGGTGGTCACCCGGTGCGCGACGTCGCCGAGCTCGAACCGCTCGAGCAGGTCGCGGGCGCGCTCCTCCCAGCGATCGAGGCGGCGCAGCCGGGCCGAGAGCTGGAGGTGCTCCCACGGGGTGGCCCTCGGGACCAGTCCGCCGACATCGGGGCAGTAGCCGACCGCGCGCTTCACCTCGAGCGCCTGGTGCCGGACGTCCCACCCGGCGACGTGCACGCTGCCGGCGGTCGGCGGGACCACGCCCGCGAGCACGCGCATCGTGGTCGACTTGCCGGCGCCGTTGCGGCCGAGCAGTGCGGTCGAGTGGCCGGCCAGCGCTTGCAGGTCGACCCCCGCCACCGCCTCGACCTCGCCGAACCGGACGTGCAGGCTGCGGACGTCGACGACGGGCGGGGGGTTCACCGGAGCAGGATCCCCTGGCAGCCGGTCCCCCGTCCGGAGAACGGGCAAGTTCCGCCCGAACGGTTGCCCTCAGGCCCGAGGTGGATTGTGACAGCATCACTGTCATGGTGAATGGCGGCCCGGACGGGGAGCGACTCACCCGTGAGGATCTGCTCACCCTCGACGAACTCTGTGCGCGCGTGGGGATGAGCGTGCGCAACATCCGCTTCTACACGACCCGGAGCCTGGTGCCACCGCCGATCCGGCGCGGCCGCGCGGGCTACTACACCCGCACCCACGTCGGGCGGCTCGAGCTGGTGCAGGCGCTCCAGAGCCACGGCTTCACGCTGTCGGCGATCGAGAAGTACGTCGCCGGCATCCCGGCCGATGCCACGCCTGAGGACCTCGCACTCGCCCGCACGATGCTCGCACCCTGGGACGTCGAGCAGCCGATCGCGATGACCCGCGACGAGCTGTCGACGCGCGCCGGACGTGAGCTGTGCGACGACGACCTGCAGATGCTGGCGGCGCTCGGTGTCGTCTTCGCGTTGAAGCCGGGACCCCGAGGAAAGGAACGCTGGCAGGTCGCGGTCTCGCAGCTGTCGGTCGGACTCGGGCTGCTCGACCTCGGCTTCCCGGTCGAGGCCGCGCTGGCGGCCTCCGACCTGTACGCACGGCACGGCCGCGAAGTGGCCGAGGAGCTCTACGAGGTGTTTCGCACCCAGGTGTGGCCGGTCTACCGCGACCAGGGCGCCTCGCCCGAGACCGTGCGGCAGGTCGTGGAGAGGATCAAGCCGCTGTCGATCGCCGCCCTCGTCTCGGCCTACGAGGCCGCCATGGACGAGACCAAGCGCGAGGGCATCGCCCGACGCAGCCGCTGACCGATGAGTCGGGCGCCGGACCGATAACTAGTCTCATGACATGACCGAATCCGACCGAACCCTGAGCGTGCTGGTGACCGGCGCCACCGGGTTCGTCGGCAGCCGTCTCGTGCCCGCACTGATCCACGCCGGCCACGACGTCAAAGCGATGACCCGTCGCCCCGACGACTACGACGGGCAGGGGACGCCGGTGGCGGGGGACGTGTCTGACCCCGGCTCCCTGGCCGAGGCCGTGTCCGGCGTGGACGTGGCCGTCTACATGGTGCACTCGCTCGACGACAACGACTTCGAGAAGAAGGACGCCGAGGCGGCCCGCTCCTTCGGTCTGGCCGCCGCCGCGGCCGGCGTCGAACAGATCGTCTACCTCGGCGGGCTGGGCAAGGACGGCGACGACCTGTCCGCACACCTGCGGTCACGGCGCGAGGTCGAGGAGCTCCTCGGCGGAAGCGGCGTGCCGGTGACGGTGCTGCGGGCAGCGATCGTCGTCGGTGCCGGTGGCATCTCGTGGGAGATGACCCGTCAGCTCATCAAGAACCTGCCCGCCATGGTGGTGCCCAAGTGGGCGGCCACCCGCACCCAGCCCATCGCGCTCGACGACGTGATCCGCTATCTGGCCGGGGTCGTCGGCGTCGAGAAGACCTACGGCCAGGTCTATGAGATCGGCGGCACCGACCGGCTCACCTACGTCGAGATGCTGCAGCAGGCCGCCGAGGTCATCAACGGTCGTCGCGTGCCCATCGTCACGGTTCCGGTGCTCACCCCGAGGCTGTCAGCCCGCTGGATCAGGTTCGTCACCGATGTCGACACAACGACCGCCACCAACCTCATCGACTCGATGGCCACCGAGGTGCTGCAGACCGACTACTCGATCCAGGACGTCGTGCCGGGCGAGCCGCTCTCCTATATGGAAGCGGTCCGCCGAGCCGTGGAGCAAGACCCTCAGTAGAAGACGAGCGGCAGCACCAGGAGCATCGTCAGCGACCAGGTGCAGTGGGTCAGGACCGGCCCGAGGATCCCGCCGGACGCCCGCCGCTCGAGGCCGCAGACCAGACCGAGCAGCACGGCCGCGAAGGACAGCATCACGTTGCCGGTGGCCAGGGTCGCGACGCCGTAGGCCAGCGTCGTCCAGAGCACCGGGGACTTCGTGATCGCCGCGTATGCGGCACCACGGAAGAACAGCTCCTCCGCGATCCCGTTGACGGTCGTGATGACGACCAGGATCGGGATCGAGCCCTGGTCCGCGTAGTCGATGATCGTGACGACCTGGTCCTCGAGCGGATCCAGGACGCCGATGCTCTTGACGAGCAGCGCACCCACGACAAAGACGCCGGCCAGCAGTGCGCCGATCGCGATCGGCGTCACGACCGGGCGGGCGTGCCGGTCCCGAAACGCGATCCGGCCCAGGTGCAGGCGCCCGGACGTGAAGGCGCCGGCCGCCCAGATCGCCGCCAGCCCAAGGGTCGAGAGATAGAAGAGCCTGCTGCCAGGTTCGATCTGGAGGGACAACCCGAGGAGCACGGCACCGACGACGACGAACCCGACCGTGACGCCTTGGCGTCGCCGGAGCGCCACTGGCGTGTCTCGCTGGTCGCGCGGAACCACGTCCCACAGCGCCCGGCGCACCCACGCCTGAAGCTCGCTCACCATGCCGATGCTACGGAGCGCTGCGGCTGGCCCTAGCGACGACCGCTGAACGATGCGGCGGTGTGACTGCGACCACCGGACGAGGACTGGCCGCCGCCCTGGCCGCCGCGGCGACGCGAGCCGTTGCCACCACCCGAGGACTTCTGGCCCGAGGGCTTCGAGCCACCGCCGGAGCGCTGCTGGCCGCCGCCAGAACGAGCCCGGCCACCGCCGGAACGGCCGCGGTTGCCGCCGCCCCCGGAGTGGTGCTTGGGCTCGTCGTCCGCACTGACGCCGAGACCGCCAGCGACGAGGACGCGCTCGCCTGGGGCGAGGGTGCTGAGCATCGGGTGGCGCGGGCCGTCGATCCGGGTGACGGTCGGCGTGATGCCGGCCGCCCTGGTGAGAGCCCGTACGTCGCCGGCCTGGTCCTGGGTCATCAGCGTGACGACGGTGCCAGCGGCGCCGGCGCGCGCCGTCCGGCCGGAGCGGTGCAGGTAGGCCTTGTGCTCGGCGGGCGGGTCGGCGTGCACGACCAGGGTGACGTCGTCGACATGGATGCCGCGGGCCGCGATGTCGGTCGCGACGAGGGTGCTCGCCCGGCCTGAGTGGAACGCGTCCATGTTGCGGGTGCGCGCGCCCTGGCTCAGGTTGCCGTGGAGCTCGACCGCGGTGACGCCGCTGCGGTTGAGCTGGCGGGCCAGCGCCTTGGCGCCGTGCTTGGTGCGGGTGAAGACGACCGTCCGGCCGGGGGCGCTGGCCAGGTCCACGAGCACCGGCACGCGCTGCTCGCGAGCCAGGTGGAGGACGTGGTGGTCCATCTCGGAGACCGGCGACTGGGCCGAGTCGGCCTCGTGGGTGACTGGTTCCTGGAGGAACTGCTTGACCAGGACGTTGACGCCCTTGTCCAGCGTCGCCGAGAACAACAGCCGCTGGCCCGACTTCGGGGTGGCGGCCAGCAGCCGGCGTACGGCGGGCAGGAAGCCGAGGTCGGCCATGTGGTCGGCCTCGTCGAGCACGGTGATCTCGATGGCACCGAGGTCGCAGTGGCCCTGCTTGATGAGGTCCTCGAGCCGGCCCGGGCAGGCCAGCACGATGTCGACGCCGCGTCGCAGGCCCTGGACCTGCGGGTGCTGGCCGACACCGCCGAAGATCGTGCGGGTGGTGAGACCGGCCGTGGCGGCGAGCGGCGCGAGCGCCTGCTCGATCTGACCGACCAGCTCACGGGTCGGAGCAAGGATCAGGGCGCGGGGCCGTCCGGGCTTGGCCGGGCGGTTCGAGTCCGCGAGCCGGGCGACCAACGGCAGAAGGAACGCGTAGGTCTTGCCGGAGCCGGTGCGACCGCGGCCGAGGACGTCGCGGCCCGCGAAGGAGTCGGGCAGCGTCGCCGACTGGATCGGGGTGGGGTCGGTGACGCCGCGTGCGGTGAGCACGGCGGTCAGGGTCGAGGGGACGCCGAGGTCGGCGAAGGCGTGCGAGGAAGACAAGGGATGTCGCTAACTCATGGTGGTGTGTCTCACCAGATAGGTGCCGGCCCACAGAGGGGGCGGCAGGCAGGCCCGAGGCAAGACTGAACGGACCGCACTCTCAGTGTAGGGCCGCGGTTCGGTCGAACCCTCATCCCCGCGGCGCGGGGCGAGGTGTTCTTGGTTACTTCCTGAAGGCGTCGCTGATCAGTCGCGCGCGAGATGCGCCCCGCTCGGGCGTCACGTCTGGACGGCCACGCCCCGCTCGATGAGGCCGTCCACGTCGTCGATACCCCAGGCGGTCAGGGCGGCGCGGGTGTGCTGGCCGGCCGCTGCGCTCGGAGCGAGGCCGAGGGTCGGCTCGGTGCGCGAGAACCGCGGCGCCGGGGCCGGCTGGACCTGACCCTCGTGGTCCACGAACGTCCCCCGGGCGACCAGGTGCGGGTGGTGGATCGCTTCGGAGAACGGCACGATCCCGGCCACGCACGCGTCGGTGCTCTCGAGGAGCGCGACCCACTCCGCCTGGGTCCCCTGCTTGAAGGTGTCCACGAAGACCGCACGCATCTCGTCGTACCGGTCCGTCTCGGCCTGTCCCGGGCACGTCTCCTTGATCCCGAGGAGGGTGACCAGTGCGTCGAAGAACTGAGGCTCGAGCGCCCCCACCGCCATGTGCTTGCCGTCGGCGGTCTCATAGACGTCGTAGAACGGGACGCCCCCGTCGAGCAGGTTGGCGCCGCGCTCCTCCTTGAAGCCGCCGCTCGCTGCGAACGCCGCGGTCATGGCGTTGAGGTGCGCGGTGCCGTCGACGATCGCGGCGTCGACCACCTGCCCCTGCCCGCTCACCCTGGCCTCCAGCAGCGCGGCGAGGATGCCGATCACCAGGTAGGTACTGCCGCCGCCGAAGTCGCCCGCCAGGTTGGACGGGAACTGGGGCCGGTCCGGCGTCTGCCCCATGAGGTGCAGCGCGCCGGTGATCGCGATGTAGTTCAGGTCGTGGCCGGCCGCGGCGGCCAGCGGACCGGTCTGACCCCAGCCGGTCATCCGCCCGTAGACGATCCTCGGGTTGACGCGCAGGCAGTCCTCGGGGCCGAGTCCGAGCCGCTCGGTCACCCCCGGCCGCATCCCCTCGACGACCACGTCGGCGCGCTCCACCAGCTCGAGGACGGTGCGCACGGACTCGGGGTTCTTGAGGTCCAGTGCCACGCTCGGGCGTCCCCGGTTGAGCGTCATCGTCGCCCCGCCGGACAGCCGGTGACCGCCCGGCCGCTCGACCCGGATCACGTCCGCGCCGAGGTCCGCCAGGATCATGCACGCGTGCGGCCCCGGCCCGATACCGGCGATCTCGACGACCCTGATGCCCTGGAGCGGGCCAGTGCCCTGCCCCAGCTCGATGCTCTGCTCGGCCATGGGCGGCAGCATGTCAGAGGGGTGGCCGACCCTCAGGCGGTAGGAGGCAGCACTCGCCTGAGGAACTGGCGGGTCCGCTCCTCCCTCGGGTCGGAGAACATCTCGGCCGGCGGCCCCTGCTCGAGGATCCGGCCCTCGTGTAGGAAGCAGACGGTGGTGGCCACCTCGCGCGCGAAGGTCATCTCGTGCGTGGCGAGCACCATCGTGGTGCCGCCCTCGGCCAGACCGCGGACGATGCCGAGCACGTCGCCGACAAGCTCGGGGTCCAATGCCGCGGTGATCTCGTCGAGGAGCAGCAGCTCGGGCGAAGTGCACAACGCACGGACGAGGGCGACACGCTGCTGCTGTCCGCCCGAGAGCCGATCCGGGTGCTGGTCGACGTGCTCGCTCAGCCCGAACCGGTCGAGCAGCTCGCGGGCCTTGGACTCCGCCGCGGCCCGACTCATGCCGTGCACCCGGCGCGGGGCGAGGGTGCAGTTGTCGAGGACCGACCGGTGCGGGAACAGGTTGTAGGCCTGGAACACCATGCCCACCCGCTTGCGCACCTCGCGCGGGTCCACGAGCGGGTCGCTGATCTCACGACCGTCGAAGCGGATCACCCCGTCGTCGATCTCCTCCAGGAGGTTGAGGCAGCGGAGCAGCGTCGACTTGCCGGACCCGGAGGAACCGATCAGGCACACGACGTCGTGTCGGGCGATCGACAGGTCGACGTCGTCGAGCACGACCCGGTCGCCGTAGGACTTCCGGACGTTTTCCAGCTCGAGGAAGGTCACAAGGCACCCGCCCGTTCGCGCTCCAGCCATCGACGCTGGAGCCAGTCGCAGGCCCGCGCCAGCGGGACGGTCATGACGACGAAGAACGCCGCGACCACGACGAACGGCGTGTAGTTGAAGTTGTAGTTGGCGTAGTCGCGCGCCTGGAACGTCGCATCGAAGACCCCCGCCGCAGCGACCAGCGCGGTGTCCTTCTGGAGCGAGACGAAGTCGTTGAGCAGCGGCGGTACGACGCGGCGTACCGCCTGCGGGACGACGACGTGTCGCATGGTCTGGCCACGGCTCAGGCCGAGCGCGGAGGCGCTGTTGACCTGGGACGGGTGGATGGAGTCGATGCCGGCGCGGAAGACCTCGGCGACGTAGGCGCCGTACGAGAGGATCAGAGCGACCCCACACCAGAAGAACGGGTCGAGGGGCAGGCCCTGCAGGTTGAGGGCCGGCATGCCGAACGCCATCAGCAACACGAGCAGGATCGTGGGGATGCCGCGGAAGACGTCGGTGTAGAGGACGGCGACCAGCCGGAGGGGCGTGAGCCAGGCCGTGCGCGCCTGGCGGGCGAGGGCGACGGTCAGTCCCACCACCAGGATCACCGGCTGGCAGATCAAGAACAGCTTCACGTTGACCCAGAAGCCCTCGAGGATCCCGTCGAACGACTCCCGCGCGTGGAACCCGTCGAAGAACGTGGCCTGCACGCGGTCCCACCCGGGGCTGCTCAGCACCGCAAAGGCGAGCAGCGCGAACACCACGACGGTGACGACGGTCGCGACGAGGACCTGCCGCGTGCGCAGGCGCCGGCGCACGCCACGGCGCTGGAGCTCCCTCGCACTCGGCGACCAGGCCTCGCTCACCGGGCTCTCACCGGGCTCTCACGGGGGGCTCACTGAAGGACCGGGACCTCCACCTCGGTGGACAACCAGGTCTCCTCCAACTGGGCTAGCGTGCCGTCGGACGTGAGGACCGCGAGCGCCTCGTTGACGCAGTCGCGCAGCGGGTTGCCCTTCTCGAACAGCATCCCGAACTCCTCCTGCTCACCGGTCTCGGGCTGGAACTGCCCGATGATCGAGGCCTTCGGGATCTCCACGGCGGTGATGTAGAAGGCGGTCGGCAGGTCGGCCACGATCGCGTCGATCTGACCGTTGAGCAGCGACTGCTTGGCGGCGTTCGTGTCCTCGAAGACCGCCGGGTCGTTGGCCGGCTGGATCACGTCGCGGATCGCGGTGAGCGAGGTGGTGCCGGTCTGCGCGCCCAGGTTGTAGTCGGCCAGCTCGGCGATCGAGGTCACTCCGGCGACCGGCGAGTCCTTGAGGGCGATCACCGCCTGCGAGGCCTGGTAGTAGCCGTCGGAGAAGTCCACGACCTTCGCCCTCGCCGGCGTGATCGAGATCTGGTTGATGTCGAGGTCGAAGTCCTTCGGACCGGGCTTGTACGACGTGTTGAACGGGACCACTGTCCACGTCACCTCCATGCCCAGGGTGTTGGCGACGGCGTAGGCCACGGCGGACTCGAAGCCCTCGCCGTTGGTCGGGTCGTCGTCGGCGAACCACGGCTCGTAGGCCGGGGAGTCGGTCCCGACGGTGAGCACGCCGGCCTCCATGACGGGCAGCTGGTCGGGCGCGCACTCGGGCGAGAGACCTCCCGTCTCCTCGGTCGGCTCGCCGGACGGAGTCTCCTCGGCGGGGGCGCTCGTGGTCTCACTGCTGGCCGGGTCGTCGGCCTCGTCCTCGGTCTCGTCGGCGGGCGCGCACGCGAGCGCGAGGGCGAGGACCGGTGTGACGACCAGGGCGGAACGAAGGCGCATGCGAGGCAGACTAGGGCTGCGGGGCGTCCAGCTCCATGAGGCGTCCAGGACGCAAACCGGGCCAGGTCTGCACGGAGCGGCCGACCAGGGCCTCGATATCGGAGTCGTGGGTGTGCCCGGACGCGGTGCGGAGCATGAGGTAGCCCAGACCATGGGTGCGGTACGTCGCCCCGCCGGCGTCGCGGACCGCCGCGATCAGCTGGGCGTCCACGTGCTTGGTGACGCTCCGGAAGCCGCCGACCTCACGCAGCAGGGTGCGGTCGAGCAGCATCGTGCCCCCGGCCACGAACTGACGGTAGACCTCGCTCGCCTGCCCCAGCCGCACGGTCTGGTCCCGCTCCTCGAGGTAGTAGAGGTCGTCGGGCGCGCCGACCAGCTCGGCACCGCTGTAGGCGCGGGCGTGCAGCAGGTCGGCGACGAAGTCGGGCGAGTACCAGTCGTCGTCGTCCATCTTGAGCACGACGTCGCCGGAGGCCCTCTCCGCGGCGGCGTTCAACACGTCGCCGAACACCTCGTCCTCGGCGGCCAGGACATGGGTGAGCGTCACGGCCTCGCCGAGCCTCGCGCGGACATCGGCCGCGTCCGGCGTGAAGCCGTGGGTGGCCAGGACAAGCTCGAGCGACTCGACCCCTCGCTGCCGGGTCACGCTCTCCACCGCATGCGCCACCATGCTCGGCCGCCGGGTGGCCAGGACCACCGACACCGAGGGCTGGTGGTGGACCCGCACCCCGGCCAGCTCGCCCAGCCGCCGGCGCCAGGCGTACGTCGAGAACTCAGCCAGCGCCGCACGACGCAGCACGACGCTGTGCTCCTCACGGGCGAGCGGGTCGTCGAGGTCGACCTCGGCGATGATCGCGGCGCACACGTCGGTGCCGAGCAACCGCACGTACTCCGGGGAGAGCCGCCAGCAGGTCAGCGGCACGCCGGCCATCGCCAGTCCCGCGAGCAGTCGCGCGGTCGGCAGGTCCGCGTCGTCCCCGATGTCGACCTCGAGCCCCTTGAGTGAGCGCACCTGCCGGACCATCTCAGCAGTCGCACCCTCGGCGACCCCGCGCAGCGCCGAGACCTTGCCCGTCTCCTCGCTCGGGGCGGGGTCGAAGCCGACCGGGTTGAGCACGCGCTCGTCCAGCCCGCCGAGGGCCAGGGGCCCGTCCGGTTCGCGCAGGACGTACGGCGGGCGGCCGGTGACAGGTGCCTCATCCGGGTCCACGGAGATGTGCCAGTCGCCGACCAGCACGTCGGCCGGGACCTTGTCGCGGCCCAGGTGGCCCTGCGCGTGCACGACGAGACCGCGTCCGCCGACGCGGTCGGGCCACACGGACTGGCGGGCGAGCTCGGCCAGCACCGAGTGCACGGAGACCCGCGCCTCGAAGACCAGCACCGTCTGCCAGCCGCCCTCGGCGGCGGCCGACTCGATGGATCGCAGCGCCGGCCACTCGGGGCGGGCGACCAGCGACAGGGCGGCGGTCGCCTCGCGCAGCCGGACGACCACGGTCGAGGCACGCACCCCGCCGACGACACCCAGCGCGCGCAGCTCGGCACGGTCGCGCAGCAGGACCTCGACCCGGTCGTACTTCCCGGGCTCCAGCGGCGAGCGACCGTCGATCAACAGGTCGGCCATCAGGCCTCCACGGAGTCCGGCCGCTTCACCAGGGGCCGCGGTGCCGCGGCCATCCAGGTGCGGGTCACGTGGTCGATGACGTGGACACCGGGCGGCGCCTCGACCCGCAGCAGCCCCTCGACCAACTCGCCCCGACCCTGCGACAGCGCTTGGAACACCTCGATCTCCCGGGCCTTGCGAGGAGTCCTGACCGCATCGAAGTCGGTGCTGCTCCAGTGCGCGAACTCGTCCTGGTCGAGCCACTTCAGCTCCACGCACACGCCCTCGGGAGCGATGACCCGCTCCGAGCTCACCGGGAACTCGCGCACCTCCCACTCGAAGGCCTTCACGAACGTGAACTCCGGACCCATCGGATAGATCCACGGCTCGAGGAACCGGTAGCCGAGGTCGAGCCACGCCACCGAATCGCTCTCGATCGTCATCGGGTGCCGCGGGATCGCGACCACCGCGCCGGAGTCGTGCAGCTGCCACGAGAGGTCGCGCAGGAGCTCGACACCCTCGCGGGTCAGGACCATGTCGCCGTCCCACTTCATCGAGTAGGCCGTCCGCACCTGTGCGAACGACCAGTTGTAGAAGTAGGTCAGCGAGTGCACCGAGTCCGGGGGCGTCCGGAGGTGCTCCTCACCGGCCCGAGACACGGCGAACGGGTACGACGTCAGCGTGAACCGGTCGGTGGCACCGATCCGCGCGACCACCTCGGCCGCGACCCCGGGCGTCCCGTCGTCCGACCCGTTGTCGACCAGCACCACGTGGTCGACGGCCTCAAGCATCGGCGGGAGCACCCAGGGCAGGTTGCGTGCCTCGTTCTTCACCCGGAACACGCAGGTCAGGCCGGGGTCGAGCGGGCCGGAGACCCATGGCCAGGTGACGTCGAAGGCTGCGTCGCCCTCGCGGTTGCGCAGGACGCTCATCGCGACCTCACCGCCCCAGGAGCCGCTTGAAGCCACCCCTGACCGCGTCGGTCTGCTCGGACGTGGCGGCCGCCGCACCCTGGCGCCGCGCGGCGTCCGCGGTCGAGGCAGAGAGCCCCTCCGCCTCGTCATAGAGCGCGATGTAGGCCTCGCGCAGCTCGTCGAGCCGCCCGTGCACGTCGTCGGTGTCGCCGTCCGCTTCGGCCAGCCTCGAGAGCGTCTGCCAGCTCTCCTCGGCGATCTCCTGCAGGCGCGGCGGGACGGCGAGGTCGGCCCAGGTGTGGTGGGCTCGGTGCAGGTCGGGGTCCACGAACTGGTGGACCTGGCGCATGTCGTTGGCCGAGGCCTCGGTGACCGCCCGCAACCCGAACTCGTGACCGACCCGGAACAGCGGGATCGTCCAGTCGGCCAGCAGGTCGTCGTACCTGACGAAGGCGCGCAGCGAGCCACGGGTGGCCCGCTCGGTGTGCAGCATCAGGTTGACCCAGGCCGCGGTCCGAGCCGAAGGACGGTCGCGGGTCCCGACCACCTCGGTCACGTGCCGCAGGGTGGTGAGGTAGGCCGGGGTCGCGTCGCACCGGATCGCGGCGGCGCGCCAGAGTCCGAGGAACCAGGCCATCCGCGGATCCTTGAGCACGAGCTCCGGCTCGTACTCCTCCTCGGGGAGCGGGGCGAACTGGGGACCCAGCCAGTCGGTGATCCGGGTACGCAGGAGCCCGTTGGCACCGAGCTTGCCGGTCTCGAACCAGGCCGAGGGTCGCCCGTCGGTCACCGCGACGTTGGCGCGCTCAAGCAGCTCGTCGTGCAGATCGACCACCCACTGCGACTCGGCCACGCCCTGGGAACCGCGTTCGTCGGCCGGGACCACCGGTGGCGGGACGTGCATGCCGAGCGCTTGGAGGCCACCGGCCAGCGCACTCGACCCGCTCCGGCCGGAGCCCACCACGAGGACGACCCGGCGGCTGGACACGGCGCCCACCCTAGTGCGAGGGATCAGTCGTGCTGGTGCGCGGCGATGAGCCCGGCGTACCAGTCGAAGGAGCGCTTCGGCGTCCGCACCTGGGTCTCGTAGTCGACGTGCAGCAGGCCGAACCGCTGCGTGTAGCCCTCGGCCCACTCGAAGTTGTCCATGAGCGACCAGCAGTAGTAGCCGCGGACGTCGACGCCGCGCTGGATGGCCTCCGAGACCGCGCCGAGGTGGGCCTCGAGGTAGTCGATCCGGAGCTGGTCGTCCACGACGCCGTTCTCGTCGGGCTCCACGTTGTAGGAGCATCCCGACTCGGTGATCATGATGGGTGGCAGCGCAGCGCGGAACCGGGCGCGCAGCATGATGAGCCACTCACGCAACGCGTCCGGGACGACCGGCCAGCCGAAGTCGGTCTTGTCGTAGCCGACGACCTCCCGGAACTCGAAGGGCATCTCCGCGTCCTCGCCGGTCGCCGCGACCCGCATCGGGTTGTAGTAGTTGACGCCGTAGAAGTCGAGGGGCTGGCGGATGGTCGGCATGTCGCCGTCCTTCACGACGTGCTCGACCAACGGCAAGATGTCGACCGGGTAGCGGCCGACGAGCATGGGCTCGATGAACATCCCGTTCCACATGGCGTCGAAGAGCTTGGACGCGCCGACGTCGGCCTCGTCGTCGCTGGCCGGCCAGATCGGCCCGTGGTTGTTGGCGCAGCCGATGCTGGGCACCCGACCGCGGACCGACTCGCGCAACGCGATCGCGGCGCGGCCGTGTGCGAGCAGCAGGTGGTGGGCGACGGGCAGCGCCTCGAACATCAGCGCATGCCCCGGGGCGTGCATCCCGATGGAGTAGCCGAGGACCGTCACGACGTTGGGCTCGTTGATCGGCACCCAGTGCTCGACCCGGTCGCCGTAGCGGTCACCGACGATCGCGGCGTACTCGGCGAAGTGGTCGACCGTCTGCCGGTTGAGCCAGCCGCCGTCGTCCTCGAGCGCCTGGGGCAGGTCCCAGTGGTAGAGCGTCGCCATCGGCTGGACGCCGTGCCTCGAGCAGCTCGTCGATCAGCCGGTCGTAGAACGCGAGGCCCTTGGGGTTCGGACGGCCCTTGCCGCTGGCCTGGATCCGCGGCCAGGAGATGGAGAACCGGTAGCCGTTGGCGCCGAGCCGCCCCATGAGCGCGACGTCCTCGCGGTAGCGGTTGTAGTGGTCGCACGCCTGGACCCCCGAGGAGCCGTCGATGACCATCCCGGGCTTGGACGTGAAGGTGTCCCAGATGCTGGGGCCCTTGCCGTCACTGCTGGCCGCGCCCTCGATCTGGTACGACGCCGTGCTGGTGCCGAAGCGGAACCCTGGGGGGAACGCGAGCGAGCGCGTCGACGCGCGTGATGGCTCACCTGATGCGCGCGTTTCCCCCACCGGCACAATCTGTCAGATGACCGTCGAGATCCGTCGCGGAACCGACCGATTTGTCGACCGCAGCGCGGGCCGACGCACCCTGCACGCGTTCTCGTTCGGCGCACACTACGACCCCGACCACGTGGCGTTCGGACCGATGGTCTGCCACGACGACCACCTGCTCGGTGACGGGCGGGGTTTCGAGGTCCACGAGCACTCCGGCCTGGTGATCGTCTCCTACGTCGTCTCGGGTGCGCTCAGGCACTCGGACCCGACCGGCGAGGCGACACTGGGCCCCGGCGACGTGGGTGTCCTCCACACCGGCCGCTCGGTCGAGCACAGCGAGATCGCGGTGGCACCCCAGACCCGGTTCGTCCAGGTCTGGCTGGCCGACCCGGCGCCTGGCGGCGAGGCGTCGTACGAGGTGACCGTGGCGCCGGTGACCCCCGTCCCGGGCGCGAGGTTCTCTGCGGTTCACCTCGAGCCCGGAGAGATGCTCACGACACCCCTGGCCCCGAAGGTCCATGTCTTCGTGGCTCGGGGTGCGCTGTTGCGATCCTCGCTCGCCGAGCCGCTCCACGACGGCGACGCCTTCCTGTTCACCGACGAGCCGTCGTACGACCTCGTGTCGGGCACCGAACACCGACCTCCTGGTGTGGGCCTTCGATCCCGCCGATTCGTCTGTGGCCTGACGGGGACTTCGCACCGGCATGACTCAGACGAATCGACGTCGGGTCAGGCAATCACCGAGAGCACTCCGGGCAACAGGTCGACCACCGCCGGCTGAGCCGACTGCGGTGGCAGGGAGCCGAGCGGCTCACCGTCACCGCCGATCGGGACGGCGCGAGAGGCGTCGGCGCGGAGCTCGACGCGGGTGCCGGTGAGGACGGTGACCCCGGGCAGGTCCACGTGCCTGCCGTCATAGACCTTGGGCAGCGACCTCATCAGCGCCAGCTTGGATGCGGCCTCGATGACCACGACGTCGAGGACCCCGTCGTCCACCTTGGCCGACGGGGCGATCTTCATGCCCTTGCCGTAGTAGGCCGAGTTGGCGACGACCACGTTGGAGGCCTCGAAGCGGCGCTCGACACCGTCGACGGCCACGAGGTAGCGGCCGGGCTTGTAGGTCGCCAGCGAGCGCAGCGCCGCATAGGGGTACTGCAGGGCGCCGGGCAGCCAGTGCGCCGTGTCGACGATCTCGCCGGCCCTGGCGTCCACGCCGCAGTAGACCGAGCCCGCCACCACGCGCGGCCCGGCGGCGCCGGGCAGGGTGAGCTGGATGAGATCGACCGCGCGAGCCGGCTTGGTCAGCAGCACGGCGGCGAGCGCCGCGGGGTCCTCGGGCAGTCCGAGCATTCTGGCGAAATCATTGCCACGCCCAGCGGGTACGACGCCGAGCGTCCCGTCGGCCGCGGCGACCAGGCCCGCCAACGACGAGAGCATCCCGTCGCCTCCGACCGAGACGACCACGTCGCCCTTGTCGACCGCAGCGCGCACCAGCGCCCCCATGGCCTGGGCGCCGGGTGAGTACGTCACGTCGACGGTCGCGCCGCCCTCGCGGAGCAGCTTGGCCACCGGCACGACCGCCTGCGGTGCGGCGCCCCCGCCCGAGGCCGGGTTGACCAGGAAGGTGAAGGACCTGTTCGTCGGCGAGCTCACGGGATCAGCACTCCCGGGTTGAGGACGCCGGTCGGGTCGAGCTCCGCCTTGACCGCCCGCAGCACCGAGACCCCCAGGTCGCCGATCTCCGCCGACAGCCACGGCCTGTGGTCGGTGCCGACCGCGTGGTGGTGGGTGATCGTGGCGCCGACCGCGGTGATCGCGTCACACGCGGCGGCCTTCGCGGCCAGCCACTGGGGCAGCGGGTCCTCGGCCGCCTTCTGGGCGACGGTGAAGTAGAGCGAGCAGCCGGTCTCGTAGACGTGCGAGATGTGGCAGAGCACCATCGTCCCCTCGCCCAGGCTGTCGGTGAGCGCGGCGCGGACGACGTCGTACAGCGCGTCCACATCGCTCCAGAACGTCGCCGTCTCGAGGGTCTCGACGAGCACCCCGACGTCGAGCAGCGAGTCGCGGAGGTACGGCGCGTCGAAGCGGCCCCTGGCCCATGAGTCGCCGGGCTCACGGCCGAGCGGCTCCCCGCCGAGCCCCCCGAGGAACGCGGTGACGGCGGCTCGCTTGGCGGCGACCGACTCGGGCTCGCCCTCGTAGCCGGTGATCATCAGGCAGCCACCGGCGGGCTCGCCGCCGATCTCGTCGGGTCGCGCGAGGTTGATGGCGGTCTCGGACTCGTCGGAGAGCCGGATGACGGTCGGCAGCAGACCGGCCTGCGCGAGGGTGCGCATGGCCGCCGCACCCTCGACGAACGACGGCCACCGCCAACCCTCATAGACGTGCTGGGCGGGGAGCCTGCGCACTCGGACGGTGACCGCGGTGATGACCCCGAACGCACCCTCCGAGCCGAGGAACAGCTGGCGAAGGTCCGGGCCGGCAGCATTGGCCGGCGCCGAGCCGAGACTGACCTCCCCCTGCGGCGTGGCCAGGCGCAGGCCCACGACGAGCGCGTCGAAGCGACCGTAGCCCGCGCTCGACTGGCCGCTGGACCGGGTGGCCGCGAAGCCTCCGATCGTGGCGTGCTCGAAGGACTGCGGGTAGTGACCGAGGGTCAGGCCCTCGGCGGCGAGCAGCGCCTCGGCCTCGGGGCCACGCAGGCCGGGCTCAAGACTGGCGGTCATCGAGGTGTGGTCGACCGCCAGGAGCCGCTTCATCCGGATCAGGTCGAGGGAGACCAGGCCGGCGAAACCGTCACGTCGGGCGGCCAGTCCACCAGTGACCGAGGTGCCGCCGCCGAACGGGACCACGGCGACGTGGTGCTCGACGGCCCAGGCGAGGACGGCGGCGACCTCCTCATGGGTGCCCGGACGGACGACCGCGTCGGGGGCCTCGGTCAGGTCTCCGGAGCGCTGACGCAGCAGGTCGGGTGTCGACTTGCCGCGGGTGCGCAGCCGCCGGGTCTCGTCGTCGGTGATCACGTGCTCGCCGCCGAGGACGCCGGCGAGCTGGTCGAGCAGTGCGGTGTCGATCGCCGGCGCGGGGACCTCGACGTCCTGCACGGCCGCGCGCTCGTCGAGACCGAAGACGAGCTCGATCAGCCCGCGGGCGGTGTCAGGGAGGTCGGCAGCGCGGGCCGGGTCACCCCAGCGGGAGGGGTGCATCTCAACGCTCATGTGTTACAGTGTGACATATGACGTCACTTCGTCACAACCCTCCCGACGAACGAGAGCCTCGGGACGCCTACCTCGACGCGGCGCGCGACTGCATCCTCGATCGTCGGCTGGCGGCGGACCACCCTGACCGAGGTGGCCCGTCGCGCCGGCGTCTCCCGGATGACCATCTATCGCACCTGGGCGGACATGCCCACGCTGCTAGCCGACCTGATGACCCGCGAGTGGGCCGGCGTGGTGACCACCCAGGTCGCAACCGATCGCACGACGTCTCTCGAGCGGATCGTCGACGGCCTCACCGGAACCGTGCGGATGCTGCGGGACAACGAGCTGTTCGTCAGGATCGTCGAGCTCGACCCGGAGCTGATCCTCCCGTATCTCTTCTCCCGCCGCGGTCGCTCCCAGGACCTGATCCTGGCGATCACCGTCGAGGCCATCGAGGCCGGCCAGGCGGACGGGTCGGTCCGCCACGGCCGAGCGGCCGCCATGGCGCGCGCGGTCCTGCTCGCCGCGCACGGCTTCGTGCTGTCGGCCCACACCATGGCCGACGCCGGCGTCGGTGAGGACGACCTCGACGCGGAGCTCAGCACCCTGCTCACCAGGAGCCTCGCCGCATGAGGCTCAACCCAGCTCCGGCGGCCCCCCCTCGCATCACTCCTGGTCTGGCCCACGTGCCGGCCGAGGTCGACGTCGTCGTGATCGGGCTGGGCATCACCGGTGCCGGCGTCGCCCTCGACGCCGTCACCCGCGGTCTGTCCGTGCTCGCGGTCGATGCTCACGACCTCGCGTTCGGCACATCGCGCTGGTCGTCCAAGCTCGTCCACGGCGGCCTGCGCTACCTCGCGTCCGGCCAGGTGGGGGTCGCACACGAGAGCGCGGTCGAGCGTGGCCTGCTCATGGAGGTCACGGCCCCGCACCTCACCCACGCCCTACCGATGCTGATGCCGTTCACCTCCAGCGTCTCCGCGCTGCAGGCCGCGGTGACCCGGGGCGGCATGTTCGCCGGCGACCTGCTGCGCCGGAGTGCCGGCACGTCGCCCGAGACGCTTCCCAAGCCGCGCCACCTCTCGGCCACCGAGGCCCTCGCGATGGCGCCTCCTCTCCGGTCGGCCGGGCTCCGCGGCGCGATGCTCGGCTGGGACGGACAGCTCGAGGACGACGCCCGCCTGGTCACCACGGTCGCGCGGACCGCAGCGGCGTACGGCGCGCACGTGCGCACCCGTGCCCGCGTGCTGTCCACGACCGGCACGTCGGTCCAGCTCCGCGACGAGACCCTGCCGTCGGGTGGCGGGTCGCCGGTGACGGTGAGCGCACGCGCCGTGGTCAACGCCACCGGCGTCTGGGCCGGCGACCTGGTCGAGGAGGTCAACCTCAGGCCCAGCCGCGGCACCCACCTCGTCCTGCGTGCCGCGTCGATCCCCGGCCTCTCGGTCGCGGTGTTCGCCCCGGTGCCCGGCGAGACCAACCGCTTCGTGCTGGTGCTGCCCCAGCCCGACGGCACGGTCTACGTCGGACTCACCGACGAGCCGGTGGAGGGACCGGTGCCCGACGTCCCCGAACCGACCGAGCAGGAGATCGGCTTCCTGCTCGACGTCGTCGCCGCTGCGTTCACCCGTCCGCTGCACCG
Source organism: uncultured Actinomycetota bacterium (assembly GCA_963802315.1). GTDB lineage: Bacteria > Actinomycetota > Actinomycetes > Propionibacteriales > Nocardioidaceae > Nocardioides. The sequence goes on along the minus strand of CAWDIF010000001.1, from coordinate 1,398,366 downwards.
CTCCGACGTGGTCGGTGCGTTCGCGGGCCTGCGACCACTGCTCGAGGGTCCTGCCGGCGAGGCCCAGAGCGACGAGACGGCCGACCTCTCTCGCAAGCACGCCGTCCTCACCTCGCGGTCCGGGGTGGTCACCATCGTCGGCGGCAAGCTCACGACCTACCGCCGGATGGCCGAGGACGCCGTCGACGCGGCGCTGTCCCAGAACGAGATCGAGGCCGGGCCCTGCCGCACCCACGAGGTCCCGCTCCTCGGGGCCGCGTCGCGCGACGTGCTGGCCGGTCTCGAGCAGCCGCCGCGGCTGGTCAGGCAGGTTCGGCACCGACGCGGAGCTCGTCCTGGCCTCGGCACGCTCGACCACCGGCCTGTCCGAGGAGGAGCTGTTGGCTCCCGTGGCCGCGGACATCCCGGCCACGCTGGCCGAGCTCGTCTTCGCCGTGACGCACGAGGGTGCCCACGACGTCGCCGACCTGCTCGACCGGCGCACCCGCATCGGCCTGATCCCCACCGATCGTGAGCGTGCTGTCCCGGTCGCGGAGCGGGCCCTGTCCCTCGCCGCCGCACGCTGGTGACAGCGACGCCCCACCGATGAGTCCGCGCCTCGACCCCGGTCGGTAGGTCAGGCAGACTCGACGAGCGAGGAGCGGGACCCGTGACCACGTTGCAGGAGCGACAAGTGACCACCCAGGAGCAGGACGCGACGAGCGAGCTCGACGACTTCCCCACCCTGACCGAGCGCTACCAGCGCGAGCTGCTCGCGCACTGCTATCGGATGAGCGGCTCGGTGCACGAGGCCGAGGACCTGGTCCAGGAGACGTTCCTGCGCGCGTGGAAGGCCAGCGCGTCGTTCCAGGGCCGCTCCTCGGTGCGCACCTGGCTCTACCGGATCGCCACCAACGTCTGCCTCACCAACCTCGAGAACAAGCCCCGGCGGCCGCTGCCGGCCGGGCTCGGGACCTCCGACCAGATGGCCGGTGACGCCCTCGAGCAGGACCACGAGGTCGCCTGGCTCGAGCCGGTGCCCGACGCCGCGATCGTGGTCGCCGAGCGGGACACGATCCGGCTCGCGTTCGTCGCCGCGCTCCAGCACCTCCCGGCCCGGCAGCGCGCGGTCCTGATCCTGCGCGACGTGCTGCGTTGGTCGGCGGCCGAGACCGCCGAGGCACTCGACACCACCGTCGCCGCGGTCAACTCCGCGCTCCAGCGGGCGCACGCCCAGATGGGCGAACGTGGACTCACCGCAGAGACGGTGGAGCCGAGCCTCGACGAGCGCCAGCGCGTCCTGCTCGACCAGTACGTCGACGCCTTCTGGCGCAAGGACATCACCGCGATCGTCAACCTGCTCAAGGCCGAGGCGATCTGGGAGATGCCACCGTTCACCGGGTGGTACCTCGGCGCCCGCACCATCGGCGAGCTCATCGACCGGCAGTGCCCGGGCGGCCACCACGACATGCCGATGATCCACACGAGCGCCAACGGGCAGCCGGCGTTCGGCCTCTACATGCGCACGCCCGAGGACGACTTCACGCCCTTCCACCTCCAGGTGCTGCAAATCGACGGTGAGCGCGTCTCCCACGTCGGCGCGTTCTTCGACCCACGGCTGTTCGCGACCTTCGGGCTGCCCGCCCGCCTGCCCGTCGGCTACCAGCCCGGCGACCCGGTGCCCGCGGAGGTGGCCACCGGGGACCACGCCATAGCCGGCCACGGCCCCGACCCCTCGTGACCGCGGCCCCGACGGTGGGGCCGGATGACGCGGTCGAGCTCCTCGAGCGGGCCCTGGGCTACACGCGGGTCATGCTGGCCGACGTCGGGTCGACCAACCTCCGGGCGCCCACTCCGTGCGCCGGCTGGGATCTGACCCGTCTGCTCGACCACATGGACGATGCACTGGACGCCTTCACCGAGGCCGCGTCCGGGCACGTGGACGTCGCCGCCGCGCCGACCACCGCGCCTCCGGTCCAACGGTTGCGCGACAAGGCCTGCGCTCTTCTCGGTGCTTGGACCGAGGCGCGCTCCCACGAGGTCGTGGTCGGTGACCGGCGTCTCGAGTCCTCCGTGCTGATAGCGATGGCCGCCCTGGAGATCGCGGTCCACGGCTGGGATGTCGCGCAGGCCACCGGGCGCGGCGCCCCGATCCCCGAGGACCTGGCCGACGCCCTGCTGCCGATCGCGACCAGCACCGTGAAGTCCGCGGACCGCGGGTCCCGGTTCGCCGCCCCCTGGCACCTGCCCGCCACGCCCAGCCGATCGGAGGACCTGCTGGCCTTCTTGGGTCGGAGGACTGGTCCACTCGGATCGAATCGGAGTGATCCACCTTCGCGCGGACCGATTGCTTCCTAACCTTGCCGCATGGTGCCCACCGCCCTGCTGACGGACGCGTGCGCACAGGTGCGGGCTGGTGACCTCAAGGAGGGCATGGGCCGCCTCCTGGCGCTGCGTGCCGATCACCTGGAGAACCGCGCGACCCTCGATCACACCGAGCTCGCGAGCCTGCTGACCACCCTGGTCGAGTGCCGCCTAGCCCGCGGCGAGCTGGCGGAGGCGATGGTGCTCGGCGACGAGCTGGCGCCCTACCTCGAGACCTCCGACGACCCTGCCAACGCGTTGGCCACCGGCCTGGCCCACCAGGCTCGTGGCGACCTGGCCGCTGCGCTGGGTGACGCGGACCTCGCCCTTCAGCACTACCGCCGCGCCGGCAAGGTGGCACCCGATGCGCCGGCCGACCGGCTGCCCTGGCGCTGCGGCGCTGCGCTGGCGCACCTGCGGGGCGGCGACGCGCGCACCGCCTCGGCCCTGGCCCGAGAGCAGGTGGACGTCGCCCAGGCCGCCGGCTCGCCGTACGCCATGGCCACTGCGCTGCGGACCCTCGCCGCGGTCGCCGTCGATACCGGCCCCGACCGCATCCAACACCTGCTCCGCGCCCGCGCCGTGCTCAGTGGCAACCGCGCGGACCGGCTCGCCGCCCAGATCGACACCGACCTCGCCGGCCTGCTGCTGCTGACCCACGTGCCCGACGTCGAGGGACGGGCGCTGGCCCTGCTCCGCTCGGCCGAGGAGCACGCGGGGCGCCAGGAGCTGTGGCCGCTGCAAGGACGCGTACGCCGCCTGCTCGAGCGGCTCGGCCAGCAGCCGCGCAAGGTCGAGACCGAGGCGATGGCCGCGCTCACCGCCTCCGAGCGCCGGGTCGCGCGGATGGCCGCCGATGGACTCACCAACCGGCAGATCGCCCATGAGCTCGTGGTCACGGTCAAGGCCGTCGAGTGGCACCTCTCGCACGTCTATCGCAAGCTCGGCATCAGCTCGCGCACGCTGCTCGCCGAGACGCTCGGGGTCCCCGCGCACGTGGCGTAGGGACACCCTTCGACCACCGAGCGGTGGGTCAGCCACCGTTTTCACCGATCATGGGGTGGCTGGGCCACCCGCCGGCGAATGCCTGACCGCTCAGACCTCGACCGACTCCGAGGCAGTCTCCGGCTCGGTCGGCTCGGTCGGCTCGGTCGGCTCGGTCGGCTCGTCGCGCAGCGGGTGAGCGATCTCGTCGGCCGGCATCCTCGCCCACACGATCGCGATCGCCGCGACGATCCCGGGGACCACGCCGGCGATGAGGAACGTGGTGCGCAGACCGATCAGCTCGGACACCGGCCCGGCGAGCGCCATCGAGACCGGCATCAGGCTGATCGAGACGAAGAAGTCCAGCGACGAGACGCGGCCCAGCATGTGCGCCGGGACCCGTCGTTGGAGCAGGGTGCCCCAGATGACCATCGGCGCAGCCCAGAGCGCACCGAGCACCAGGGCCGCGGCGACCAGGTGCCAGACGGCGGTCGCGACACCCATCACCACGAACGGCAGTGCGCCGAGCCCCCAGAGCAGGTTCATCACCGTGAGGTAGCGACGAGGCATCGGCCTCGACGCCATCGCCAGCGAGCCGACGGCACCGCCGATCCCGAACGCGGCCATCACCAGCGCGTGGTCGCCTGGCCCGCCTTCGAGGCGGTCCTTGATGAGGAACGGGATGAGCACCTCGAAGGGGCCCATGATCACCAGGAGCATCAGCGACGCATACAGCAGCGTCGCGAGGAGCCAAGGCGTCCGCACCATGTAGGAGAAGCCCTCGCGCATGTCGGCCAGGGCGGTGCTGACCGGGTGCTGCCTGGAGTCCGGGGCGGCGTCGAGGTCGACCTCGCGGCGTACCTGGGTGAGCGGGACGAAGGTCAGCGCGATCAGGCCGGCACCGGACGCGACCGCGGCGACCGCCAGCGCGGCACCGGGCGAGATCGTGCCGACCAGGACACCGGCCACACCTGGGCCGATGGCCTGACCGACGGTGGGCCGGACCATACCCTCGAAGCCGTTGACAGCCATCAGGTCGGACTCCGGCACCAGAGCCGGGATCCAGGCCGAGTAGGCCGGCCAGTAGAACGCGAAGCCCATGCCGGACACGAACGAGACGGCCGCGAGGTGCCACAGCTGCGCGAGGTCGGTGATCGACAGCGTGGCGACGAGTCCCATGCCGACGAGCTCGACGGTGGCCACGACCAGCAGGATCTTCTTCTGTGGGACGCGGTCGGCGACGACCCCGCCGAGCAGGGCGGGCAGCAGCACCCCGATGGCACCGGCCGTCGACACGACCGACAGCTGGGTCGCGTCGCCGCCGAGCCGGATGACCTCCCAGATCAGCGCCACGATCCACACTCCCGAGGCGAACGTCGACAACACCAGCGCCACCGCCAGCTTGCGGTAGGCGGGGTGCCGGAACGGCGTGAGCGCCCGCGGCAGCGTGCGTCCCGTCGTCTCCCTCATCGCGTCCTCCTCCGGCTGAAGTCAACAGGGATGGACCGACATCCGCGAACGAATTCATCGGCACCCAGGTCGTCGCGTGGCAGGGCGTCCAGGGTCACCCGCGGGGCTAGATCTAGCTAGAGGGGCAGGTTCACGTACGTGGTCTCCAAGTACTCTTCGATCCCCTCGAAGCCGCCCTCGCGACCGAAGCCGCTCGCCTTCATGCCGCCGAACGGCGCCGCGGCGTTGGAGACCAGCCCCGTGTTGACCCCGACCATCCCGTAGTCGAGCGCCTCGGCCACGCGCAGGGTGCGGGAGAGGTCGCGGGTGAACACGTACGACGCCAGGCCGTACTCCGTGTCGTTGGCCCGCTCGATCGCCTCGTCCTCGGTCTCGAACGTCGTGATCGGCGCCACCGGGCCAAAGATCTCCTCGCGGTTGATCGCCGAGTCGGCGGGTACGCCGACGAGCACCGTCGGTGGATAGAAGAATCCTTCGCCCTCGGGCACCTCGCCCCCGACGAGGACCTGGGCGCCGTCGTGGACGGCGTCGGTGACGAGCTGCGCGACCGACTCCACCGCCTTCTCGTCGATGAGCGGTCCGACGTCGACGCCCTCGTCCTGGCCGCGGCCGACGCTCAGCGCACCCATCCGTGCCGCGAGCCGTCGGGCGAACTCGTCGGCGACCGAGCTGTGCACCAGGAACCGGTTGGCCGCGGTGCAGGCCTCCCCCATGTTGCGCATCTTGGCGAGCATCGCGCCCTCGACCGCGGCCTCGAGGTCGGCGTCGTCGAAGACCACGAACGGCGCGTTGCCGCCGAGCTCCATGCTGACCCGCTGCAGCTGGTCGGCGGACTGTCGCACCATCACCCGGCCGATGCCCGTCGAGCCGGTGAAGCTGACCTTGCGCAGCCGCTCGTCGGCCTGGAGCGTCTTGCTCAGCTCGGCGGCCCGGGTGGTCGGCACGACGTTGAGCACGCCGTCGGGCAGACCCACCTCGGCCAGGATCGCGGCCAGGGCGAGCATCGTCAGCGGCGTCTGCTGGGCCGGCTTGACCACCATCGTGCAGCCGGCCGCGACGGCCGGCCCGATCTTGCGGGTGCCCATCGCGATCGGGAAGTTCCAGGGGGTGACGAACAGGCACGGCCCGACCGGCTTCTTGATGGTGAGCAGGCGGCTGCCGCCCGCGGGTGCCTGCATCCACCGGCCGTGGATGCGCACCGCCTCCTCGGCGTACCAGCGGAAGAACTCGTTGCCGTAGCCGACCTCGCCCTTCGCCTCCTTGACCGTCTTGCCCATCTCGAGACTCATCAGCTCGGCGAGGTCGTCGGCGCGGTCGTTGATCACCTCGAAGGCCCGGCGCAGGATCTCCCCGCGGTCGCGCGGCGGCGTCGCGGCCCACGAGGACTGCACCTCGACGGCCGCGTCGAGCGCGTCGACGGCGTCCTGGACGGTGCCGTCCGCGACCTGGGCGAGCACGCTCCCGTCGGCCGGGTCGAGCACGTCGAAGACCTCGCCCTCGCCCGCGTCGCGCCACGTCCCACCGATCAGGAGGCGGCGGCGTTCGGGTGGGAGGAGGTCGAGACCAGACATGGGAGCAGCCTCGCACTGGCCCGGAGAACATGACAGTCGTCACGGCCGTGGCTACGATTCCAGCGTCGGCTTCGGAGGGAGCACTGCGAAATCGGCACCAGGGCCCCTCGTTGACCCCATGCAGCGGGGGGTCCGCTCCTTTGGTCTCTCCGGGCCTACTGAGCGGCCCGCAGGAACGCCTCGAGGATCGGTCCCGCGGTGCCCGAGCCGGACGAGCCGACCTGGACGAACACGGCCACGGCGAGGTCCCCCTGCGCGGCGATCATCCAGGCGTGGGTCTGCAGGTCCTCGCCTGAGCCGAACTCGGCGGTGCCGGTCTTGGCGATCACCGGCGGACCCGGGACGTCGGCCAGCCCTCGGCCGCTTCCGTCAGTGACCACGGACCGAAGCATCGAGCGCAGCGCCTCGGCGTCAGCGACCTCCAGCGGCTTGGCGCCCTCGGGCGCCGTCACGTCCACACCGGCCACCAGCCGTGGGATCACGAGCTGACCGGTCTGCGTCGAGCCGATGACCGCCGCCATGACCATGGGCGAGGCGAGGATCGTGCCCTGCCCGATGAGCTGGGCCGCCGACTCGGTCTTGGCCGTGGAGGGCTCGACGCTGCCGAAGTACGCCGGGAAGCCGACGTCGTGGTCGATGCCGATGCCCAGGGACACACCCGCGTCGAAGAGGTCCGTGTCGCCCAGCTTGGAGGCCTGGGAGATGAAGGCGGTGTTGCACGAGTTCGCCAGCGCCGACCTCAGCGGGATGTCGCCCAGCGCGCCCCCGGGGTAGTCCTCGTAGTTGGTGAACGTCTTGCCGTCGACCACCACCCTGGCCGTGCACGGCACCAGGCTGTCGGGAGTCAGTCCAGCGCGCAGCAGCGCCAGCGTGCTGACCGACTTGAACGTCGAGCCCGGGGCGAACTGGCCGAAGGTGGCCAGGTTGAGGCCTTCGGTGCCGGGACCGTTCGCCGCGGCCACTATCTCGCCGGTGCTCGGGCGCAGCGCCACCAGGGCGCTGGCGGGCGCGACGTCGGCGAGCAGGAGCTCCGCCTCCCACTGCAGGTCGAGGTCCAGGCTCAGCTGCAACGGCGTCCCGGGCGTCGCATCGGACCGGTACACCTCCAGCCGTGCGCCCTGCTCGTCCACGGCGTCGACCCTCACCCCAGGGGTGCCGCGCAGCGTCTCGTCATAGCGGGCCTGAAGCCCTGAGGTGCCCGCGATGTCGCCGACCTGGTAGGCGTCGGGATTCTCCTCGATCATCTCGGCCGTCACCTCGCCCACCCGGCCGATGATCGGTGCGGCGAACTCCCGGGTGGGGGCGAGCGGAAGGGTGCCGGCGATGAGCCGGGCGCCCCCGATCGCCTCGACACCCGCCGCCAGGTCGGGAGTCATGTCCTCCTGGCGGTAGACGATCGCCTCGACGAAGGCCTGGGGCCCGGCCGCGTTGACCTGCTTCGCGTACTCCTTGGGGTCGATCCCCACCAGCTTGGCCAGCGCCCGCGCCGACGCCTCGACCAGGGCGGGATCAACGCTCGGCTTGTCGATGCCGACCCGGGAGACCTGCCGCTCGGTGACCAGCGCAAGGCCACGGGCGCCGAGGATGTCGCCGCGGTCCGGGGTGACCGAGGAGCGGTCAAGGGTGTCGCCCCCCTCGAGGTTCGGCTCGACCAGGTGTGGTGCCCAGGTGGCCTGCCACTCTTCCGTGCCCTCGGTCAGTGGCGCGGTGACGTCGTAGGTCCACGGCTCCGGGCCGCCGAGGTCCCAGGCCCAGGTCAAGGTGGCCTCGGCGGTGCCTGCAGACGGCTCGCTCACCTTCGCCACCGTCACCGTCGGCGCTGCCCCTCCCAGGCCGGCGACCACCGCGTCGTACGCAGCCTGCGCACCCTCGGCCGTCGCCGCGTCGAACGCGACCCTGGTCAGGTCGCCCGACTGCAGACCTGCGGCGAGCGCCTCGGCGGTCGCCTGCGGAGTCGGACCGGCGTCCGGGTCGGGCCGGTCGTCGGCGTCGCCGCTGCAACCGACCAGCAGCCCGAGGACCAGCAGGACCGAGAGTCGCGCACGCATGCGATCAGCGTATGGAGTGGTCCTGAGCGAACGACGCCACCGCTCCGGACACCAGGTCGTCCACGTGCTTGCGGAAGCCCGGGCAGGTGGCGACGTCGTGCGCGCGGCACTCGTAGGCGTGCCTCGCCATCTCGCGGGCGTGCTCCATCTCCGCCATCCGGCGCTCCAGGTCGGCGATGTGCTCCTGGAGGATCCGGTGCCGGTCCGGTGCCTCGGCGTCGAGCAGCACCGCGATCTGATCCAGGGTCATGCCCGCGGCCTTGCTGCGGACGATCGTCGCGATGCGTACGACGTCGCCTCGCTCGTAGCGACGCCGGCCGCCACCGTCGCGGGCCGGTCGCAGCAGCCCGACGTCCTCCCAGTGCCGCAGCACGTGTGTCTCCAGCTCGAACCGAGCCGCCGCGTCACCGATCGACCAGTCGATCTGGTCACGCTTCTTCCGGCCACTTGACTTCATGTCAACATGAAGTCAGATCCTCGCTTGCATGGCAACTTCAGTCACTGACTTCGACGCGATCGTGATCGGCGGCGGCCCCGCGGGACTGCAGGCGACCCTGACCCTGGCGCGCGTTCACCGACGCGTGCTGATGCTCGACTCCGGTCACTACCGCAACGACGCGGCCGCCCGCATGCACAACGTGGTGACCCACGACGGCACGCCGCCCGCGGAGTTCCGGGCCGCGGCGCGCGGCGAGCTCGGGGCATACAGCACCGTGAGCGTGCGGGAGGTGGCGGCAACCTCGGTCCACCCACGTGACCACGGCTTCGTCGTCCACCTCGACGAGGAGGCGGTCACGACCCGCGGACTCGTGCTGGCCACCGGCGTCCGCGACACGCTCCCCGACAAGCCCGGGCTCGCCGACCTGTTCGGCGGCGTGGTCGCGCACTGCCCGTTCTGCCACGGCCACGAGTTCGCCGGGCAGCACGTCGCCGTCCTCGGCGTCGGGCCCGCCGGACACCTGCCCGCGATCATGGGTCCGGTCGCCTCGAGGATCACCGTGCTCACCGACGGCGAGGAGCTCCTCGCGCCGCTGCCTGACGGGGTGGCGGTGCGCACCGAGACCGTGAGGGGTGTCTGCCCGAGTGCCACCGGCGCGCGGGTGAGCTTTGCCGCGGGACCGGACGAGGAGGTCGGCGGCCTGTTCGTCGCGTTGCGCTTCGAGCAGTCCGCGCCCTTCGCCGAGCAGCTCGGCCTCTCGATGCTGCCCTCGGGCTGCGTGGAGATCGACGCCATGGGCCGCACCAGCCTGCCCGGCGTGCACGCGGCGGGCGACCTGGCGCACACCGCCGCGCTGCCCCTGCCGATGGCCTCGGTGGTGACCGCGGCGGCGGCCGGCCAGATGGCGGCCGGCGCCCTGGTGGCGTACCTGATCTGACGACCGCGCCGCCGCCGGGGGTTTCATCGGCCGGCCGATGAAACTCACGGGTGGACGATGAGCATTCGTCGTCCCGGCGTGAGAACGGTCGGCCGGCCGATGAAACTCTCGGGCCGGCGGGTCAGGCCTTCTTGTGGCGCGGCTTCTTGTCGGGACGACCGGTGGGCCGACCCGCCGGGCCGCCGTCGTCACGCTTGAGCTCGATGAGCTTGCCGGAGATCCGGGTGGACCGCAGGGCGTCCCAGGTCGAGGCCGGCAGGTCGGCGGGCAGCTCGACGAGCGAGAAGTCCGGGCGGATGCTGATGGCGCCGAAGTCCTTGCGGGACAGGCCGCCCTCGTTGGCGATGGCCCCGACGATCTGGCGGGGCTCGACCTTGTGGCGCTTGCCGACGCTGATCCGGTACGTCGTCAGGTTGGTGTCGCTGCGGGCCCGGTGTCGCTCGGCCTTGGCCCCGGCCGCGCGCTCGCCGCGGTCGTCACGTTCCTCGCGGGGTGCCCGGATCGGCTTCTCCTTCTCGGGGTCGAGCAGCAGCGGTTCGTCACCCTGGAGGACCACCGCGAGCGCCGCGGCCACGTCCACCTCGGGCACGTTGTGCTCGCTGACGTAGTGGGCGACGACGTCGCGGAAGAAGTCGACCCGCTCGGTCTCACCGAGGGCGGCCGAGATCGCGTCGTCGAACCGGGCCAGCCGGGTGCTGTTGACGTCCTCGGCCGTGGGCAGCGACATCGGCACCAGCGTCTGCTTGGTGGCCTTCTCGATGTGCTTGAGCAGGTAGCGCTCGCGCGGGGTGATGAACGAGATCGCGTCGCCCTTGCGGCCGGCCCGTCCGGTGCGCCCGATGCGGTGCACGTAGGACTCGGTGTCGGTGGGGATGTCGTAGTTGACGACGTGGCTGATCCGCTCGACGTCGAGCCCGCGCGCGGCCACGTCGGTGGCGACGAGGATGTCGAGCTCGCCCTTCTTGAGCGAGTTGACGGTGCGCTCGCGCACGTTCTGCACCACGTCGCCGTTGATCGCGGCCGCGGAGTAGCCACGGGCCCGGAGCTTCTCGGCGAGGGTCTCGGTCTCGTTCTTGGTGCGGACGAAGACGATCATGCCCTCGAAGTTCTCGACCTCGAGGATCCGCGTGAGCGCGTCGACCTTCTGCGGGTAGGACACGGTCAGGTAGCGCTGGGTGATGCTCGGCGTCGTCGTCGCGGTGTTCTTGACGGTGATCTCGACCGGGTCGTTCAGGTACTTGGTGGACAGCCGGCGGATCTGGGCCGGCATGGTCGCCGAGAAGAGCGCGACCTGCTTGTCCGCCGGGGTGTCGGCCAGGATCGTCTCGACGTCCTCCGCGAAGCCCATGTTGAGCATCTCGTCGGCCTCGTCCAGGACGAGGAACCGGAGCTGGGTGAGGTCGAGGGTCGCACTTGTCGAGGTGGTCCATGATGCGGCCCGGCGTACCGACGATGATGTGGACACCGCGACGCAGCGCGCTCAGCTGGACGCCGTAGCCCTGGCCCCCGTAGACGGGCAGGACCTTCACGCCCGGCACCTGCGCGGCGTACCGCTCGAAGGCCTCGCACACCTGGAGCGCCAGCTCGCGGGTCGGCGCCAGCACCAGGGCCTGAGGCGCCTTCTGGGACAGGTCGAGCCGGGACAGGATCGGCAGTGCGAACGCCGCGGTCTTGCCCGTGCCGGTCTGGGCCAGGCCGACCACGTCACTGCCCGCGAGGAGGGGCGGGATGGTCGCGGCCTGGATCGGCGAGGGCCGCTCGTAGCCGGCAGCCGTCACCGCGGCGAGCACGCCGTCGGCGAGGCCGAGGTCGGCGAAGCTCAGCTGGTCGGTGTCGGTCACCCGCCAACGGTAGTGCGCACCCGCGCGGGCCCCCGCTTCGTGGTCGCGGTGGGCTGGGTCACCGGCTGGGGAGTTTCACCGGGTACCCGGTGTTTCTCACGCTTCCCCGCTCAAGGATTGGCGGGGCAGCGTGAGTTTCACCGGCTACCCGGTGAAACTCCTCGACTATTCGACCGTCACCGACTTCGCAAGGTTGCGGGGCTTGTCGATGTCCCGCTCGAGGTGGAGAGCGGCGTGGTAGGCGAGCAGCTGCAGCGGCAGCGTGAGCAGGATGGGGTCGAGCTCGCGCTCGTTGCGGGGCACGTCGATGCGCAACACCCGGTCCTCGACGTCGCCCAGGTCGACGCCGGCGTGGGTGATCACCACGAGCGGACCGCCGCGGGCCGAGATCTCGTGGAGGGCGCCGACGTTGCGGTCAGTGAGCTCGTCGTCGGGGACGATCGCGACGGTCGGCACGGTCGTGTCGATCAGGGCCAGCGGACCGTGCTTGAGCTCGGAGGTCTGGTAGGCCTCCGCGTGCCGGTAGGTCACCTCCTTGAACTTCTGGGCGCCCTCGCGGGCGACGGGGTAGCCGCGCACCCGCCCGACGAAGAACAGGCTCTCGGCGCGGGCCAACCGCTCGGCGACCGCGATGAGGTCGGGCTCGAGGGCCAGGACCTGGTCGATGTCGGCGGGCAGCCGCTGCAGCCCCGCGACCAGGCGCTTGCCATCGGCGACCGACAGATCGCGGACCCGGCCGAGCTGGAGCGCGAGCAGCGCGAACCCGACGTACATGGTGGTGAGCGCCTTGGTCGAGGCCACCGCGACCTCGGGCCCGGCGTGCAGATAGATGCCGCCGTCACACTCGCGGGCGATCGCACTGCCGACGACGTTGACCAGGCCGATGCAGCGGCCGCCCTTGCGCCGGATCTCCTGCACCGCGAGCAGGGTGTCGACGGTCTCGCCGGACTGGCTCACCGCGACATAGAGCGTGTCCGGCTCCACGATCGGGTTGCGGTAGCGGAACTCGCTGGCCGCCTCCGCGTCCGCGGGAACGCGCGCAAGCTCCTCGATGAGCGTCGCGCCCATCTGGCCGACGTAGTAGGCCGATCCGCAGCCGAGGATCTTGACCCGCTTCACCGCGCGCAGGTCGCGCGCGTCCATGTGCAGGCCGCCGAGGTGGGAGGTCCCGAACCGCTCGTCGAGCCGGCCGCGCAGGGTCCGCTCGACGGCCTCGGCCTGCTCGAGCATCTCCTTGCGCATGAAGGACTCATGGTCGCCGGCGTCGTACGACGCAGGGTCGATGTCGAGCTTCTTGGCGGCGCGGTCGGTGGCACTGAGATCCTCGCGGTACGTCGTGTAGCCCGAGGCCGTCAGGGTGGCCATCTCACCGTCACCGAGGTGGACGACCGTCGTGGTGTAGCGGACCAGTGCGGCGAGGTCGGAGGCCACGTGCATCTCATGGTCGCCGACGCCGATGATCAACGGGCTGCCGTTGCGAGCCACGACGATCCGGTCGGGGAAGTCGGCGTGCAGCACCGCGAGGCCATAGGTCCCCTCGATGCGATGCAGCGCCTCGCTGACCCGACCCTCGAGAGTGTCGGCGTCGGAGCGGGCCACGAGGTGGGCAATCACCTCGGTGTCCGTGTCGGAGGCCAGGTCGATCCCGTCGGCGGTGAGCTCGGCCCGGATGGCGGCGGCGTTGTCGATGATCCCGTTGTGCACGACCGCGACGTTGCCCTTGGCGTCGACGTGCGGGTGCGCGTTGACGTCGTTGGCCGGACCGTGCGTGGCCCACCGGGTGTGGCCGATGCCGACCTTGCCGTTGAAGCGCTTGGGCAGTTCACCCTCGAGGTCTCGGACCCGGCCGGCCTTCTTGACCACCTTGAGCCCCTTGCCCGAGCTGAGCACGGCGACGCCCGCCGAGTCGTACCCCCGGTGCTCGAGGCGGCCGAGCCCCTCGAGCAGGAGCGGTGCTGCCTGCTGACCTCCGACGTAGCCGACGATCCCGCACATCTGTGTCTCCCTATCCGTAGACGATCCGGCGCAGCTGGCGCTCGCTGAGCTCGGGGGCCGCGACCACGCGGCCGGCCAGCTCGGTAGCGATCTGCTCGAAGATCTGGGTGTTCTTGGCGCCGTAGGTCTTGAGCTGGGCGTGCCGGCGTCGCACGTAGTCCTCGGCGGGCTCCGCCAGGTAGGCCACCACGTCCTCGACCACCCGCGCGGCCTCCGACTCCGTCAGCGCGGTGGTGGCCATCAGGTGTCTCACCAGCTCCTCCACTCCCGAGCCCGAGTCGCCGTGCACACAGACCAGGGAAGGCCATCCACGCACGACACGCAAGTTCCTGCCCGTTTTCGGGCAGAAAGAGCCACCAAACTCGGGTATCTGCGCACGAGGCGCGTCGCGGTCGGCTACTCTAGGTGAACACAAGATGAACGAAAGGTGTCCACCGATGGAATCAAAGATGGCCAACGGCCTCTCCATGCGCTGGATCCCGGTCACGGACGCCTCGGGGCGCACGCACATGGAGGCCGTCTGGATCACCGAGACGCCCGCCGCGGTCGCGCCCGTCGCTCCGTACGCCGCCTGATCCCAGCCACCCGCACGAGGGCCCCGCCGAGCTCGGCGGGGCCCTCGGCACGTCGGGTGAGAATCTCTCGGCGATCGGGGAATGGAAACGGACCGCGGTCCGTTAGAGATAGTTGAAGTGTGAACGACACACTCTCAACCGCCCAGGAGGCACCCATGACCACCGAGACGTTCGACGCCCCCACCACTCACCTCGACGACATCAGCGGCGACTACACCATCGACCCGTCGCACAGCCGCCTCGGCTTCGTTGCCCGGCACGCGATGGTCACCAAGGTCCGCGGCGAGTTCGGCGAGTTCTCCGGCACCGCGCACATCGACGCGAGCGACCCGGCCAAGTCGTCGGTGAACCTCACCATCAGCACCGGCTCGGTCTCCACCGGCAACCCGGACCGCGACGGCCACCTGGCCTCGGCCGACTTCTTCGACGCCGAGACCCACCCGGCGCTCTCCTTCGTCTCCACCCACGTCACCCGAGACGGCGACGACTGGAGCATCACCGGCGACCTGAGCATCAAGGGCACCGCGAAGCCGGTGACCATCGTCTTCGAGCAGACCGGCTCCGCCCAGGACCCGTTCGGCAACACCCGGGTCGGCTTCGAGGGGGACGTCACCGTCAACCGCAAGGACTGGGGCCTCACCTGGAACGCGGCCCTCGAGACCGGCGGCGTCCTCGTCTCCGAGAAGGTCAAGCTCGAGTTCGACATCAGCGCGATCCGCAACGCCTGACCCAGCTCGCGCATCGGCCCGCCCGGACAATCTCCGGGCGGGACCGTGCGCTTGAGGCGTCAAACTCCGGCGTCCAGCTGTCGGAGACCGCGTTCGCGCACAGCCTCGCTTCTCTGGATGCTGTCGGCACCGCAGACTCGGGTGAGGCACCAGGGCTGGTTCCCGTCCAGGCCAGGGTTCCAGCTCGCGCGAAGCATGAAGCACCGGTGGCGCCGGGCGTCGTCCACGACATCCGCGACCGGGGTCGCCGCGTCCCAGCCCTCACCGCGGGGCTCGGAGGCCGAAGCGTCGGTCGTGACGGGGACCCATGCGATGGCGGCGATGACCACCGACGTGACGAGACCGGCGGCGGCGGAGGGCAGCCACCAGTGGCCGGACTCTGCGGCGAGTGTGTACCTGTTCATGGTGACTCCTTGAGTCGGTTGCCGGGCGAGGTGCCGGGACAGGTACCGGTCTTCCACCCGTCGGTACCCGCGCCGTACCTGAGCGGTATCGCCTCGGTATCTCGTGCGTTGACGTGCGATGGGGATGCGCGGACTCTGGGCGGGTGGCCATCACGGTGCTCGGCCCCATGACGGTCGACGGCACTGACATCAGGGGCCGGCGCGACCGCATCGTGCTTGCGGTTCTGGCCAGCCGGCTGGGCAACGCCGTGGCGACCGACGCCGTCGCGGATGCACTGTGGGGTGACGAGCCGCCGCCCTCGGCGGCCAAGAACCTCCAGGGGTGTGTGGTACGCCTACGCCGGGTCCTCGGCCCCGACGCCATCACCACGACCAGCCTCGGCTACGCGCTCGAGGTGCCGCCCGACGACGTCGACGCCTGGCGTTTCGAACGCCTAGTCGGCCGGGGCCGCGAGTTGCTGGCCCTCGGGGAGCCAGACCGCGCGGCCTACCAGCTGGGCGAGGCGCTCGCCCTCTGGCGCGGGAATCCGTACCTCGACCTGGAGTCGTGGCAGCCGGCCGGACCGGAGGTACGTCGACTCGGGGAGCTTCGTCTGGAGGCCGAAGAGCTCAAGGCGCAGGCCGAGCTCGCCGCGGGGCGGGTCGGCGAGGTCCTGGCGATCTGCCAGACGCTGGTACGGGAGGCACCTCTGCGTGAGCAGCGGTGGGCACTCCTGGCCCGGGCCCAGTACCAAGCGGGGCAACAGGCCGAGGCGTTGAGGACGATTCAGCGGCTCAAGGCCGTCCTCGCCCAACAACTGGGCATCGACCCGAGCCGGGACGTGGTGGCCCTGGAGCAGGCGGTGCTCCAGCAGGACCCCAGCCTCGCGGTGCCCGAGCAGCTGGGCGACGTGCTCGCGGCATGCCCGTGGCAGGGCCTACGGGCCTACGACGTCGACGACGCCGACTGGTTCTTCGGCCGCGAACGGGACACGGTCGCCTGCCTCGAGATCCTGCGCACCCAACCGCTGCTGGCGCTGGCCGGACCGTCCGGGTCGGGGAAGTCGTCGCTGCTCCGGGCGGGCGTCGGCTCGGCCCTCCGGGCCCGCGGCCAACGTCTGGTCACCCTCACACCGGGGACGCGGCCGATGGAGGCCCTGCGCGTCCTTCATGGATCCGACCCGCGAACGGTGCTCCTGGTCGACCAGGCCGAGGAGGTGTTCACCCTCTGCGAGGACGACGAGGAGCGGCGCACCTTCCTCGACTCGCTGGTCGATGAAGCTGAGCGGCGCACCGTGCTCGTCGCTCTCCGCGCGGACCGGTTGGCCGACGTAGCCCTGCACTCCGCGTTCAGCCGGCTGGTGGAACGCGGGCTGTACCTGGTCGGAGGCCTCGACGAGGACGGGTTGCGAGCGACCATCGAGACTCCGGCACGCCAGGCCGGCCTGCTGGTCGAGCCGGGTCTCGTCGACCTGCTGGTCGCCGAGGTGGCGCGGGATCCGGGTGCGCTGCCGCTCCTGTCTCACGCGCTGCTCGAGACGTGGCAGCGTCGCGAGGGGCGGACGCTCACCGCTGCCGGCTACCGGGACTCCGGCGGCATCCAAGGCGCTGTCGCCCAGTCGGCCGAACAGCTGTACGCGGCCCTTGACCCTCTGGACCGTCCGCACCTGCGTGACGTGATGCTGCGTCTGGTCATCCCTGACGAGGAGGGTGACCCGGTGCGGGCCAAGGTGCCGCTCAGACTGCTCGAACGCGACGGCGGTCGTGACGAGCTGGTCGAACGCCTGGTCGGGGCCCGCCTTGTCACCAGCGACGAAGGAGTGCTGGCCATCAGCCACGAAGCGCTCGCCCGGGCCTGGCCACGGCTGCGGACCTGGCTCGACGACGACGTCGATGGCCAACGGATCCTGCACCACCTCGCGGCCACCGCCGACGGCTGGGACACGCTGGGACGCCCGGACACCGAGCTCTACCGGGGCGTGCGGCTGACGCGCGCACGGGCCTGGCAGGACCAGCACGCAGACTCGCTGAACCCGGTGGAGGCCGGCTTCCTGACCGCCTCACGCGAGGCTGAGGCCGTAGCCGAGCGCTCCGCCGCCGAGCACACCCGGCGGCAGGCCGTCCTGATCCAGCGGCTGCGGCTGGTCCTGAGCGGCGCCGTGGTGCTGCTGGTGCTGGCGCTGGTCGCCGGCGGGTTAGCCGCCGTGCAGTCCGACCGCGCCGGTCGCAACGCCGCCGAGGCTCGCAGCGCCGCCGAGTCCGCCCGCCGGGCGGCCGTCTCCGCCGACGCTCAGCGGGTCGGTGCCCGGGCCCAGCTCACCGACGACATCAGCCTTTCGCTCCTGCTCGCGGCCGCGGGCGCCCGCCTGGAGGACTCTCCGGAGACCCGCACGAACCTGCTCACCGCGCTGGCCGAACGGCCCCACCTGGTCCGGTCGACGCCGCCAGGCGGTGGCTACCTGGAGGCGATGGAGGTCAGCCGAGACGGGCGCTGGATCGCGTCCTCCGACGACCGCAACCGGATGCATCTCTACGACGCCGCCACCCACCGGCTGTTGCGCAGCTACGACGCGGGCCGGCCGACCCCGGACGGGCAGGCCTTCATGGTCGGCGCGTTTAGCCCCGACAGCAGCCAGCTCGCCGTCATCCCGAGCTCCCTCGAGGGCACCACGGAACCGGTGCGCCTGCTGGACCCGAACACGATGGCACCCTCGGCGATCCGGCTCGCCTCCCCGGCTGCCGAACCGGTCTACGGATACGACCTCGACTTCAGCCGCGACGGACGCTTCCTGGCAGCCACCATCCTCGCCTCTCCCCTGGTCGGGGACGACCCCGGAGCCACCCCGGGCCACGCGGTGGTGTGGGACCTTCTCTCCCCGTCCAGCCCACCCGTTCGGGTGCCGATCGGGACCAATTCCCAGAGCGTGGCTCTCAGCCCGGACGGCCGCACCGTGTACACCAGCTGGCCGCTGACGGCCTACGACGTCGCCTCGGGTGCGCGGATCTGGCGTCGCGGGACGGAGCACGGATACCCCCTGGACTTGAACTCGAAGGGGACCGTGATCGCACGCGGGGACGACGCCGCCAAGAAGGACGCGTTCCTGGTCGACACGGCCGACGGCATCACGTTCGCGCGGCTTCGTGGGCACCGGGGCACGGTCTACGAGACCCGGTTCTCACCCGACGGCTCGCTCGTGGGCTCTGCTTCCTTCGACGGCGAGCTCATCGTCTGGGAGAGCGCCGCCGGCCGGCCGCTGGAACGGTGGGACACCTTCGATCCCTGGGGCGTCGGCTTCGGCCCGAACAACGACCTGGTGCACGGTGGTGGCGGGGATTCGATGCTGCGGACCTGGGACGTGTCCGTGCAGGACACCTACCTGCGACAGACCACCGCGCTCAGTGATAGCCAAGAGTTCGCACAGGCCCACATGTCCTCGGACGGGCGGCGGGTGGCCTACCGGTGGGTCGACGACCAGGACAGGGGATGGGTGCGGTTCGTCGACACCGTCACCGGCGAGGCGACACCGGCAACCCGCCTTCCGGTGGACAACGTCCCATGGGCCCTCGGCACCTGGCATCCCCGGGGTGACCAGTACGCCGCGTACTGCGATCAGTGCGTGGCTGTCGGCATCGTCAGTGTCCTCGACCCAGCAACGGGCGAGCTCCTCCAAGAACCTCGGGACGTCGTGGACGGCGACCACGTCGTCTGGTCTTTGGCGTACGTCGGCGAGGGTCGTGAGCTGCTCGTGGGTCACGATGACGCGACGGCCATCATCGACGCCGAAACCCTGGGCCCTCGGGGAGAACCCTTCGACGTCACGGCGCACTGCGCCACCTCGATCGGGGACGGGAGCACCGCGATGGTCTGCGAGGTCCCCCTGGATTTCGACCTCCGCGCACTGGCGGGTGTTGGACGTCGACACCGGCGAGATGCGGTCCGAAGGGGACCTGGACCTCTTGCCCTTCGCCTCGGTCGCATCTCCGGACGGCTCGACGCTCGCCGTGGCGGGGGACACCGCTGAGCTCGTCACGATCGACCTCTCGAGCGGAGACGAACTACGGCGCGCATCGACCGGTCGCGGGGCCGAGGTGCGCTGGCTCAACTACTCCGACGACGGCACGCTGCTGGTCTCCGGCGCCGCCGACGGGGGCGTCAGCCTGTGGGACGCGGCGACGCTGGACCTGCTCGGCACCGTCTACCCGCCGCACGAGGGGGAGCCCGTCCCGGCCGGCGCGCAGTTCATCGGCGACACCCACGACGTGGCCATCGCGTCGTACGACGGCCGGGTCTACACGTGGGAGACCGACCGCGAACGGGCCCTCGACTTCGCGTGCCAGATGGCCGGCCGCACCCTGACCGAGGAGGAGTGGGCGGCGTTCCTGCCCGAGCAGCCGTACGTGGACGTCTGCCCAGGTCTCGAGGGCCGAAACTCGGAGGCGGGAGCAGACGCGCTGACGGTTCAGTAGGTCCGTGTCGTCCCCGCACCTCTCGCTCCCCGACGGATACACCACCCGTCCGGTCACCATGGACGACGCCGCGAGCGTCGCCGCCCTGGTCGCCGCCGAGGAGCTGCACGACATCGGCGAGGTCCTCATCGAGGAGGCCGACTACGTCGCCGACTGGCAGCGGCCCTCGTTCGACCTCGACACCGCGACCGTCAGCGTCTGGCAGGGCGAGGAGCTGGCGGCGTTCGCCATGGTCGACCAGGACCGCGGTGATGCCGCCGTGCATCCCGCGCATCGCCGGCAGGGCATCGGAACGGCGCTGGCCGGCTGGATGCAGGACGTCGGCCGCGACCAGGGCATGTCCGTGGTCGGCGCCCCGGTCCCGCAGGGCACGGCGGCCGACCAGCTGCTGGAGAGGCTCGGCTACCGGGTGCGCTGGACGAGCTGGGTCCTCGAGCTCCTCGACGGCGCGACCATCGCCGAGCGCCCGCTGCCCGACGGCTACGCGGTGCGCGAGGCGACCCCGGGCGACTACGTGGCCGTGTGGACGGTGACCGAGGACGCCTTCCTCGAGTGGTCCGAGCGCCACCGCCAGTCCTTCGAGGACTGGGAGGCCGCCGTGCCCGGCCGTCCCGGATTCGAGCCATGGAACATCCGGGTCGCGACCGACCCCAGCGGCACCGTGGTGGCCCTCGCCAACGTCCACGTCAACGGCGAAGCCGACCGGATGGGCGCCTACATCGACCGACTGGCCACCCACCGCGACCACCGCCACCTCGGGCTGGCCCAAGCGCTGCTCGTCGACTCGTTCCGGGTCGGGGCCGAGCACGGCGCGGTCCGCTCGGAGCTGTCCACCGACTCCCGGACCGGGGCGTTGTCCCTCTACGAGAAGGTCGGCATGTCCGTGACCTCGATCTGGGTCAACCGCGCCAAGGACCTCTAGCTCGTCGGCACCGTCGTCTGCACCGTCGTCACCACGGTCGTCACCGAGGGCGTCCCCGGCGTCGAGGAGAACCCGAACCGACAGGGTGGGTCCACCCGGGCGAGCGAGCCGAGGTCGGCGCCGTCGAACGTCCCCACCAACGCGACGACCCGACGGGTGTCGGTCGCGCCGTACCACTCGCGGCGGTCGCTGCCAGCCGTCCCACGAGTTCGTACGCCGCGCAGCGCCACCCGCGCCACGGGGTCGGTCAGAGTGCACCAGGCCGGTGACTCCGCGATCCGGGCGGGCACGACGCGCAGGGCGATCCCCAGCGGCGTCCGACCGCCGATCGTCAGGTCCAGGTGCAGCGACGGCGACCTCACCTGCCACCCCGACGCCGTCTCGAGCACTGCGAACGGCTCGATCCGGGTCTCGTCGAACGTGTAGGTCGCGGCGATGAAGTCAGCGGCGTCGTCGTGCGGCGCCAACAGCACCCGGTGACCGGCGGCGGTCTCGACCATCGCATCGGCGAAGGCGCCGAGCTCGGTGTCGGTCCAGTGCCCGACGACGACCCGGGTGCCACTGGTGGAGCCGACGCCGGCGATCCGGCCGCGGAACTGCTGCCGGATCCTGGTCACAGATGGTCCGGAACCACGAGCGCGTTGGGGTCGGCCCGGGGCGGCACGTGCGACAGCGCCAGCTGCACCAGCGCCACCCGGGCCTTGAGCAGCACCTTGCCGCGCAGGCCCCGCAGCTCCTCGCCGGCGCTCTGCTGCACCGTCTCTGAGATCTGGGCCTCCGTGAAGGTCGGGCGGGTGCCGACCGCCACCTCGACGTCGGGCAGCGCCACGAACGCCCCGAGGAGCTGGTCACCGAGCCCGGAGAGCAGCTGGTAGCGCTGGTGCTTGGTCAGCGAGGCCCAGGCGTCGTCCGCCGTCCGTCGCCCCCTGCGCACGTCCTTGTCCCGGGTGGCCAGCACGCTCTTGGCCGCGCCCTCGAGCGCAGCCGTCAGCTCCCGCTCGGTGAACCTCACCGGAACCTCACCGGATCGGCGCCCCGCTGATCGCCCGAGCGATCACCAGCCTCTGGATCTCCGAGGTCCCCTCAAAGATCGTGTAGATCCTCGCGTCCCGCGCCATCCGCTCGACCGGGTACTCGCGGGTGAAGCCGTTGCCGCCGAGGATCTGCATGGCCTGGCCTGTCACCCGCACCGCCGTCTCGCCCGCGAACAGCTTGGACTGCGAACCCTCAGCGCCCTCGAAGGGCCGCCCCTGGCGGGCCATCTGCGCGGCCCTCCACACGAGCAACCGGCTCGCCTCGATCGACACCTTCATGTCCGCCAGCATGAACGCGATCCCCTGGTTCTCGATGATCGCCTTGCCGAACTGCTCACGCGTCTTCGCATAGTCGAGCGCCACCTCGTAGGCCGCACGGGCGATGCCCACGGCCTGCGCGCCGACCGCGGGGCGGGTCCGCTCGAACGTCGCCATCGACGCGTTGCTGGGGACCTCTCCGGCCGCCCAGGTCTCGTCAGCGATCCCTGAGGAGCCGAGGGACGAGGCGTCTCGAAGGGCGCGGGCCCGGGCCAGCCGGGCCTCGAGTCTCTCCTTGCCGCCGAGCAGGCATCGGCCCGGGACGCGGGCCTGGTCGAGCACGACCTCAGCGGTGTGCGACGCGCGGATACCGTGCTTGTGGAACTTCTGACCCTGGCTCAGTCCCCGAGTGCCAGGCGGGATGACGAACGACGCCTGGCCCCGGCTCTTGAGCTCCGGGTCGACGACGGCGGTGACGACGTGGACGTCGGCGATGCCGCCATTGGTGGCCCAGGTCTTGGTGCCGTTGACGACCCACTCGTCGGTGGCCTGGTCATAGGTGGCGCGCGTGCGCATCGCGCCGACGTCGCTGCCGGCGTCCGGCTCGGAGGAGCAGAACGCGCCCAGCTTGAGATCGCCCGGGCTGCCGAACATCTGCGGGATCCACTCGGCGACCTGCTCGTCGGTGCCACTGGCACGGACCCCCGCGGCGGCCAGCGAGGTCCCGAAGATGGACAGGCCGATCCCGGCATCGCCCCAGAACAGCTCCTCCATCGTGATCGGGAAGCCGAGCCCGGTCGGGTCCTTGGCCTGGGTGGCGATGAAGTCGAGGGAGTAGAGACCGATCTTGGCCGCTTCCTCGACGACCGGCCACGGGAACTCCTCGCGCTCGTCCCACTCGGCCGCGGCCGGGCGGACGACCTCGGCGGCGAAGTCGTGGACCCACGAGCGGAGCTCGAGGTGGTCCGGGCCCAGCTCGAAGTCCGGCTTCAGCGTGGCGGTCACGTGATGTCCATGGTCCCGCTCGCAACCTTGTCGTCGCCGACGTACCAGGTGGCCTTGAGGGTGCCCGCCTTGGGGGCGGTGACCGAGACGCCGCTCCTGACACCCCGGTCCGCGACCTGTCCGGTAGCGCACAGCGGCCTGTTCTTGCCCGGGAACTTCACGCACACCTTGTAGGTGACGTCCGCGTCCTTGCTGAGGAACACCGCCGTCTTCGGCTTGTTCCTTGCACACGTGGTCGCCGCAGGCGCGGACTTCTTGGCGCTGCACACGAGGTAGCCCTGAAAGCGCGGTGGCTTCTGGGCGGTGGCCGACGCGGTGGCCGAGGAGACCGGGACCAGGAGCGTGAGCCCGAGCAGGGCCGCGCCGATTCGCCTCATGCCGCGAAGGCTAATGGTTCAGCGGGGCAGGACCTGCTCGAGCCGCTCGCGTGCTCGTCGACGCTCAGGCGTCGCTGCTCACGACTCGGCGTCCCCGGTCTCGGCCTCGTGGCCGTCGGCGAGGATGCCATAGAGCTTGCGCCGGGTGTCGACGAGAACGTCGATGGCGGCCTCACGCTGGGCCGTCGAGCCCTGGCTGACGATCTGCCACACCGCCCCCATGACCTGGCCGATCTCCGGCTTCAGGTCGGCGGCCTCGTCGTCCGTGCGGTCGGTCCGGTCGAAGGGCCGCCACACGACGGCCAGCTCGTCGGCATGCTCGACGACGTACGTCGCGCCCTGGCCGGTCAGGCCGAGCGTCTTGCGACCTCGCTCGTCGTCGGTCTCGACGAGACCCTCGTCCTGGAGCTGCTGGACGGTCGGATAGACCGAACCGGGGCTGGGCTTCCAGGCCCCGCCGCTGCGCTCGTCGATCTGCTGGATGACCTGGTAGCCGTTGAGCTGGTCACCGGTCTGCGCCGCCGAGC
Source organism: uncultured Actinomycetota bacterium (assembly GCA_963802315.1). Classification (GTDB taxonomy): domain Bacteria; phylum Actinomycetota; class Actinomycetes; order Propionibacteriales; family Nocardioidaceae; genus Nocardioides. The sequence continues at coordinate 1,374,462 of CAWDIF010000001.1, read as the reverse complement.
GGAGCACGTCCAGGATGGCCGAGCGCACGTCGCCGCGACGGACCCGAGGCCCGCGACCGGGCTCGCCCCGGCCTCCCATCCCGAACAGGCCCGCGGCCCATGGCGGCGGTCCCTGCGTGCCGGGGCCACCGGGGCCGCCGTAGCCGCCCCACTCCCCGCGGCGTCCACGGCCTCGGCCGTGCCCACCGTGCTGTCGCCACTCGCCTTCGGCGGGGCGGATCCACTCTCGATTGAATGATTGGCGTCCCATGAGGGGACTCCTTCCGTGAACTGGTCCCGGTCGATCCGGGTTCGTCGCGGTCGCCTGGCGCAGTCCGTGTGACTGTCGGCGACGGTTCGCGATATATCGTGACTGTACGCCGATAGTTCTCCCCGCGCAAGTCCGGGCTGCGGCGGGCGGCGGCGGAGTCACCGCAGGTGCGGGGACTCCGACCGTTCCTGGCCGACGCGTCGGCCGTTAAGGGTCAGGGTCACCGCATATGCGGGGACTCCGCCCGCCCGCTACCGCGCCAGCCAGGCCGCGTACGCGTCGAAGGTGTAGGGGCGACCAAGGAAGTCGGCCACCAGGTCGGCGGCGTCAGCGGTGCCGCCGGGGGCGAGGATCCGGTCGCGGTAGCGACCCGCGACATCGGAGTCGAACAGGTCCTGCGGGTCGAACGCCGAGAACAGGTCCTTCGCGATCACCAGCGACCACATGTAGGTGTAGTAGGCCGAGGAGTAGCCGCCGAGGTGGCCGAAGCTGGCGAACATGTGGGTGTCGTCGAGGTAGCGGTACGGCGAGTAGCGATCCTGCAGCTCGATCGTCTTGGCCGTGAGGTCGGCCGGTCGGTCCTGGTGGAACCAGTACGACATCGAGGCGTAGAACATCTGCTGCCGGGCCTGGACGCCCTTGCCGAAGTCGTCGGCGGCACGCATCCGCTCGACCAGGTCGGCCGGGATCGGCTCGCCCGCGGCGTTCGTCGCGAACGACCGCAGGATGTCGGCGTCCCACGCCCACTCCTCGAGCATCTGGCTCGGGGCCTCGACGAAGTCCCACTCGGTGGCCACGCCGGAGAACCGGGTGTAGGACGCCTGGCCGCCGAGCACGTGGTGCACGAGGTGGCCGAACTCGTGGAACAGCGTCACCACGTGGTCGTGCTCCATCAGGCCGCGGTTGAAGTTGCAGACCAGCGCGCCCTCGGGCAGCTGGCGCCCGCCGAGGCCGTGGGTGATCGTGAACTGCGCGGCGTGCTTGAACTTGCCCTCGCGCGGGAAGAGGTCGAGGTGGATCCGGCCGATCAGCTCGCCTTCTTCGTCGCCGACCGCCCGGTGCACGTCATAGACCGCGACGTCCTCGTGCCAGCTCGTCGCGTCGGGCACCGGGTCGTAGCGCAGGCCGAACAGCCGGCCGGTGACGTCGAGGAGGCCCTGCCGCACCGACTCGAAGGGGAAGTAGGTGCGGACCAGCTGCGAGTCGACGTCGTGCTGCTCCTTGCGGACCAGCTCCTCGTAGTAGGCCGAGTTGGTGGCGTCGAGCGACTCCGCGTCGGGTACGTCGCGGCGGAGTCGCTCCAGGAGCAGCTCAAGGTCGCGACGCATCGGCTTCTCTGCCGCCTCGGCGATCTTGTCGATGAACTCGGGGATCGCCGGCCCGGTGCCGATCATCTTGACCTCGGCGTCGTACGACGCCCAGTCGTCGTAGCCGACGAGGCCGGCCAGCTCGTGGCGGAGGTCGAACATCTCCTTGAGCAGCGCGTCGTTCTGCGGCCAGCCCTGCTGGAGGAACGCCCTGGCCAGGTCGGCACGCACCTCGGCGTCGTGCACGAACATCCGTGCCGGCACGGTGTCGGGGTAGTCGGTGCTGATCGACACCAGGCCGTCGTCGTCGACCGGGTGCTCGTCGAGCCAGTCCTGGGGCAGTCCGTCGAGCCGGTCCGGGGTCACCTTCACGTAGCGGACGTCGTTGCGGATGTTGCGCTCGAACTCCTGGTCCACCGCGACCAGCCGCTCGTTGATCTCGGCCAGCCGGGTCCGGGTCGCCTCGTCGCGGTCGACCCCGGCCCGCCGGAAGTCCGCGAGCGTCTTGTCGAGCAGCCGGGCGGCGACCGGGTCGAGCGAGGCGTCGTCGAGGCCGGCGAAGACGTCGTAGAGGGCCCGGTCCTGGCGCAGCTCGGTCACCAGCTTGTCGACCTCGATCTCGGCCCGCTCGCAGGCGGTGCGCACGTCCTCGAGCGGGTGCACGTTGGAGAGCAGCGAGGACAGCGCGCCGACGTTGCTCAAGGCCAGCGTCACCTCGTCCCACTGCCGCAGCGCGGCTTCGGGCGTGATGTCGTCAGCGGCCCGCAGGTCCGCGACGACCTCCCTGGCTCGGGCCAGGCCGGTCGCGGTCCGGTCCTCCACCCAGGCCAGGGCCTCGTCGTTCATCGGCAGCTGGAGCGGTGCGGCAGGCGTCATGCGGGCAACCCTAGGACGGGCGCACCGACCACGACGCGCGAGATCGCTACCGCGCGAGCTGGTCCCGGCGCCGGCTCAGGTAGGCGATCTCGGCCGCGTTGTCGGTCGCGGCGATGGCCGCGTCGTACGCCTCCCGGGACTCCGCGCTGCGACCGAGCCGCCGGAGCAGGTCGGCGCGGGTGGCGTGCCAGGCGTGGTAGGCCGACAGGTTGAGCCCGTTGACCAGGGCCAGCGCGACCTCGGGGCCGTCGAGCTCGGCCACCGCGACCGCCCGGTTGAGCTCGACGAACGGCGAGGGCGCGACCACGCGGAGCTGCCCGTAGAGAGCGCTGATCTGGGACCAGTCGGTCTCGGCGGCCGACCGAGCATCGGTGTGGACGGCATTGATGGCCGCGAGGATCTGATACTGGCCCGGGCGGCCGAGAGCCAGGCAGTCGCGGACCAGCTGGTGACCCTCCTCGATGAGGGCCCGGTCCCAGCCACCGCGGTCCTGCTCGTCGAGCGCGAACGAGCTCGCCGCCGGCGACGCGCGCCGTACGACGCGACTCGGTCAGCAGCATCAGCGCGAGCAGACCGGCGACCTCCGGGACGTCGGGCAGCAGCTGTCGCAGGATCCGGCCGAGCCGGATCGCCTCGGTCGTCAGCTCCTCCCGGATGGGTGGAGCGTCGGCCGACGAGGTCAGGTATCCCTCGTTGAACACGAGATAGACGACCGCCAGCACGGCCGCCAGCCGCGGCGCCAGGTCGTCGGCCTCGGGGACCCGATAGGGGATCTTGGCAAGGCTGATCTTCTTCTTCGCGCGCGTGATCCGCTGGGCCATCGTGGTCTCGGGGACGAGGAACGCCTGGGCGATCTCGGCGACGGTGAGACCGCCGAGGAGACGCAGGGTGAGGGCGACGCGGGCCTCCGGCGCGAGGGCCGGGTGGCAGCACGTGAAGATCAGCCGAAGCCGGTCGTCGTCCAGAAGGCCGGTGGCCTCGTGGGGTGTCGTCGTCCGCGATCATCATGGCCGCCTGGTGCTTCGAGTCGCGGTGGGACTCGCGTCGGATCTTGTCGATCGCGCGGTTGCCCGCGGTGGTCGTCAGCCAACCGCCAGGGTTGGGGGGCACACCGTCGACCGGCCACTTCTCGACCGCCGCCAGCAGGGCCTCGCCGGCCGCCTCCTCGGCGATGTCGAGGTCGCGGAAGCGGCGGACCAGTGAGGCGACGATGCGTCCGTACTCCTCGCGGTAGATCCGCTCGATCGCCCGCTGGGAGTCGGCCTCGGTCACGCAGGCTCCTCCTGGAAGGGCCGCACCTCGACCTTGTCGCCGCACGCAGCGGACGCCTCGCTCGCCCAGGCCATCGCGGTCTCGCGGTCGGGCAGTTCGAAGACCCAGAAGCCGCCGAGCCACTCCTTGCTCTCGAGATAGGGGCCATCGGTGATCACCGGCTGGTCACCCGTGTTGTCGACCACGCTCGAGGTGTCGCCGGACTGCAGTCCGCCGGCGAACACCCAGACGCCGGCGTCCATCGCCCTCTGGTTGTAGCGGTCCACCGCCTCGAACATGGGCTGCATCTCTTCCAGCGGTCGGGCGTACGACTCGGGGCCGCTGTGCACGCTGAGGAGGTACTGGGTCATCTGGAGCTCCTTGGTCGGTTGGTTGCCATCCTCTCCACGAATGACAGCCGCCCGGTACGACACCCTCCCCGAGGATTCCCCCCGGACTCAACGACCTCAGACCGCGACCGCCGCGCCTCGAGCCGACCGGGACTCGCGCCAGACTCCGAACGTCCCGATCCCGATCGCGAGTCCAGCCAGTAGACCGAGCGCATCCACCACTGCGGTCACCGACTCGCCCTCCATCAGGTCCGACCTCAGGAAGGCGACCTGCTGCACGACGAGAAGCACGCCGAGCAGGCCGCTCGCCAGCAAGGTCCCGCGACTCGCGCGGCCTCGAAGCAGCACAAGGAACAGCGCAGCGATGGCGCACAGAACCACGGTGTAGACGAGCTCCTCGGTCCCGTTGGTCACAAGCACGGCGAGAGCGAAGACAGCGAAGCCGGCCCAACCGGCGCGCAGAAGGGAGGTTGTCATGTCCAAAGTTTAGGAATATATCTTCTTAAAGTCAACCGATGCCCGCAGGCTTCGACAACCAGACCCAGGTAGACCGCGAACGAGACGAGGAACATGAACCACCCGGCGCCCGAGAACCCGGAGAGCAGGTCGTTGTCGGAGAAGCGGCAGACCGCCGAGGCGGCCAGGCTCGCGCCCATCACCGTGGTCACCACACGCCGGGCGCGGACCCGGCGGGGCAGGTCGACCAACGTGGGGACACCGCGCAGGAACCCCGGCACCAGCCGCGCGGCTACGGCGGCGGCCACCAGGGCCAGCTGAGTCCACCCCACCAAGAAGGTGAGACCCCAGATCGGGCCATACAGCCCGCGCAGGCTCGGAACCCCGCCGGAGCTCCACTCCGCGAGGATGTTGAGCGGCACCATCACGATCATCAGCACGCCGATAACCGTCGCCGTGTTGCGCAGGTGCCACCGCACGCGCCTGGGGTCCACCTCATGGCCGACCCGCCACACCAGGTCCGCGGGCACACCCCGGATCACCCGGCCAACGATCTGTCGCGACATCGTGGACTCGTCGGTCCCCGCGGTCCGCGCCACGGCGACCTGCTCGAAGACGTCGGACCTGATCTCGTCACGACGGTCCGCACCGATGTCGGCCGCCGCCGTCCGGGTGAGCATCGTGGCCCACCAGTGGGCGAGCCCGGCGCCGTTGAGGGTCATGCCGGCGCGTTCCCGAGATCGGGCCTCGCCTGAGTAGTCCGGGCCTCGCGCAGAGCCGTGGTGCCGGCCGCGGTGATCCGGTAGATCTTGCGCCGGGGGCGACCGGCGGCCTCCGCCAGCTCCGGATCCTCCCAGGTCGCGCTCACCAGGCCTCGGTCGTTGAGCCGACCCAGCGCCTTGTAGAGGGTGCCGTGGGACGCCAGCCTCTGCGATCCGTCGGCCAGCTCCTGGGCGATGGCGAAGCCGTGCCCACCTTCGGCGCCGCGGCCGGCGAGGGCGTCGAGGACGGCGAGCTCGAGGGCGATCAGCGTGTTCGGCTTGCGATAGACCACGACCAGTATCTTAGGAAGATATCTGCCCCGATGGAAGGTCCTGCCATGACGGGGTGACGCATCACCAGCCCAGGGAGCCCGGGACGCCCTTGAAGGGTCCCGTCACCTGCGCGGTGATCCAGCCACCGTAGAAGCCGCCGGGCTGCGGAATGACAGTCTCACCGTCGACCGAGCACTGGTCGACCTGCGCGGCCATCACCGCGACCGCACCGGCGATCGGCTCGAATCCCGCGGTCGGCGACGGATAGGTCCACGCGGCTCGTCGCGCCACCACGTCCCCGGAGACCAGGTCGAAGTACGCCGCCTGGCCCTTCCACTCGCAGACGCTCGAGCCCGCGGCCACCCGCAAGACGCCGCGCGCGAACGACTCCGCCGGCAGGTAGTACGTCGGCGGGTGACTCGTCTCGAGCACCCGCCACCCGTCAGTGGTCGATGCCACGAGCACGCCGCCGAGCTCGACCTCGAGCAGTGCGGTGGTGCGCTCGAGCCGCGGCGGGCGCGGGTAGTCCCAGACCGACTCCATGTGTCGAGGCTAGGGCCGGCAAGCACGCGCAGCTGGTTCAGTCCTTCGCGTCGAAGTTGAGGACGTAGGACGAGCAGGGCTTCGAGTCGTCGCCCTTGACGCTGCCGCGGTCGACCTTGTGCCGGGTGGTGAACTGCCCGAAGAAGTACACCGGCCAACGCTGGTCCCACTCGATGTATCCCTTGTCGTCGATCGCGAGGTTCCTCTTCACGAACTTCTGCTTGCCCTGGGGACAGCTGATCTCGGCGACCAGCTTGTCGACCTTCGTGACGTCTTTGCCGACCTTGAGGGTGACCTTCGCCGAGTAGCCCACCGATTCGATCGAGGCCTTGCCGACGTAGGTCGTGTTCTTGAGTGGATAGGCACCGTCTGCGCCGGGCAGGGCGTGGGCCGTCGAGGTGCTCGGTGCGGCCAGCGCGACGAGCGCAAGTGCGGTGAGGATGCGAACACGGGTCATGTCATGAGTCCTTCGCGACGTACTGCATGTAGTAGCCACCGCACGGCTTGGCGGGGTCACCCTCGGCGCCGCCGAGCACCTGGTGCTTGGTCAGCCAGTGGCCGTCGACCTGGGTCGCGCCCTTCTGCTTGATGAACCCCTCGCTGTCGATCCTGAGGTCCTTGGCGGTGAGGGTCTGCGAGCCATCGGCGCAGAAGAGCACGGCTGTCACCTTGCGCACGCGGTCGCGCGCGTTGCCGATCCGGATGGTGACGCTCGCCGTGACGCCATAGACCGGATCGGTGACGGTCGCGGTGTAGCTGTGGTTCTTCACCGGTCTCGCGGCGGCGGCCGGAGCGGGTATCGCGACCAGTGCCGTCGCGCTCGCGCCGAGCAGCGCCGCGGCGGCGATGCGGGTGGGGCTGTGTGCCATGGTCTGGTCCCTCTCGTCAGGCCCGGGCTCCGGGGTCGCGACGTCCCGATCCGTCATCCGCCCACCCTGGCCGGGGGGCGTCCGACGAACGTCCGACGACTTCTGCTCGAACCGGGCACAGCACACTGGGTCGGTGCGCGTGAGGGGACTGCTGGCCGACACCCGGCCGCTCGCGGTCCCCGCGTTCCGGCGGCTCTGGACCGCCAACATCGTCACCGTCATCGGCGCACAGCTGACGGTCGTGGCGGTGCCCGCCCAGATCTACGCGCAGACCGGCTCGTCGGCGTACGTCGGGCTGACCGGTGTGTTCGGGCTCGTGCCGCTGGTCGTGTTCGGGCTGTACGGCGGCGCGCTGGCCGATGTGTTCGACCGCCGCACCATCCTGATCGTCACGACCACCGGCCTGATCGCGACGAGCGCCCTGTTCTGGCTGCAGGCAGCCGCTGGCGGGATCAACATCTGGGCTCTGCTGTCACTCTTCGCGGTCCAGCAGGCGTTCTTCGCGGTCAACCAGCCGACCCGCAGCGCCGTGCTGCCCAAGCTGCTGCCCCTCGAGCTGCTGCCCGTCGGCGAACTCGCTGAACATGACGGTCATGCAGGCCGGAGCCATCGCCGGTCCGCTGGCCGCCGGTGTGCTGATCCCCATCGTCGGTCTTCAGTGGCTCTACCTCGTCGACACGATCACGCTGTTCGCCACCCTGTCGGCGGTGGTGCGGCTGCCGCGCCTGCCGGTGCTCGACGTCCCGGCGGCAGCGCCGGGACTGAGCGCGGTGATCGACGGGTTCGCCTACCTTCGCCACCAGCCGGTGCTGCTGATGTCGTTCGTCGTCGACATCATCGCGATGGTCTTCGGGATGCCGCGGGCGCTGTTCCCCGAGATCGCCGACATGGACTTCGGCGGGCCCTCCGAGGGGGGTCTGGTGTTTGCGCTCCTGTTCGCGGCGATCCCGGCGGGCGCGGTGCTGGGCGGTGTGCTCAGCGGCTGGGTCTCCCGGGTCGAGGCGCACGGTCGCGCGGTGATCGTCGCGATCCTGGTCTGGGGGCTGGCGATGACCGGGTTCGGGCTGGCCGTCGGGCTGGCCGACCTGCGGGGCCCCGACGACCGAGCGTGGATGCACGCGATGCTCGTCATCGCGTTGCTCATGCTGATGCTCGGCGGCGCGGCCGACATGGCCTCGGCGGCGTTCCGGGTCTCGCATGCTCCAGTCCGCGGCGAACGACGAGGTGCGCGGGCGGCTGCAGGGAGTCTTCATCGTCGTCGTGGCCGGCGGTCCACGGGTCGCGGACACCCTGCACGGTGTGGCCGCAGCAGGCGTCGGCACCGCGGCGGCCGCCGCCGGCGGTGGTGTCCTGGTCGTGATCGGGACGGTGGTCGCCGCGCTCGCGGTGCCGTCGTTCGTGCGCTACCGGGTGACCAGGCCGCGCACGTAGGACGCCTGCCCGGCGTGCTGCAGGTCGTCGTTGAGCACGCTGACCAGCCGGACGCCGAGCGTCACCGGTGGGTCCCAGGTGTCATCGACGATGGTGTCGAGGTCGCCCTCACGCAGACCGGCAAGATAGCTCGTCGTCCGGTCGTTGACCGACGACGCGTACGCCGCGAGGTCGGCCGCCGAGACTCGGACCGCGTCCACCTGCTTGTCGGAGAACCCGTAGCCCGTCTCGGCGTCGTCGAGGTCGAGACCGAACCGCGCAGCGAACCCGCCGTCGGTCCAGATCTGCTCGCGCCCGGCGACCTCGGCGACGTGGTCGTCCTGGACCCGGACCAGGTGCCAGACCAGCCACGCGATCGTGTTGGCGCCCGGGCCGGGTCGCGTCGTCAGCTGGGCATCGGTGAGGCCGTCGAGCGTCGCCTGGACGGTGGAGTGCACGCGGTCGAAGGCATCGCTCAGCAGGTCGCCGGGGGTCATGGACCCGTTCTACTCCGCCCCACGGTGCCACGTCACTAGTGGTCACGGCTGGCCGCAGCCACCGGACTCTCCGGTCTCGAACAGCGACATCGGGCTCGTGTCGTACGTCGCGAACGCACCGGTCGGACTCTCGATGCAGAGCTTGAAGTCCTCGTCCGCGTCGTCATAGACGTAGCCGCCCACGACGTTGCCGGGCGAGAGCACCAGGTCGTTGTCGGCCAGGGCCGCGACCGCCTCCTCGAGGGTCTCGGCGGGACCAGCGGAGAAGAAGTACAGCTCCAGCGGCGGAGTCACCCGGAGAGCATCGTCGATGACCGACGCGAGCTCCGAGGAGGGCTCGGCGTCGGTGGCCGTGATCGCGTCGTCCGTCGCCTCAGGCGCCGGGGTCGCCGCGCCGGGGTCGGACCCCTCGTCGGAGCAGCCGACCGCCACCAGCACCAGCAGGACCAGGGCCGGGAGTCCACGCATGAATGAGGTTCCCACAACACGTTTGGATGGTCGGCGTCACTCAGCGGAGCGGCGCGCCGGTCAGCTTCTCGAGCCGGGCCCGGAGCAGTTCCTGCCGGTGGCCGTTGCCGCCCAGCGTCACGTAGCCCTCGCCGAACGCGATCAGCAGTGCGTCGTCGAGACGCCGGACGGCCGCCGGCGGGTGGCGGTACTGCATCCGCTCCTGGATCTCCTGGTCGTCGGTGCCTCGCAACACCTCGGCGAGCACGGTGAGCCGTGCGATGTCGAGCTCGGCGAGCAGGTCCGCGATCCAGGAGTAGTGGTCGGTGCGGGACCAGCCGGCGTCCGGGTACTGCCCGGCCAGGAACGCCGCGAGCTCGCGCGGTGCGATCCGGTCCTGGTCGTCGAACCCGTCGAGCGGGCCCGGAGCGGGCGCCGGCCCCCGAAGTCGGTCACGGATCGCCGAGAACTCCTGGTCGGCGAGCTCGAGCAGGCCGGCCGCCAGGGTGAACCGGCGGTCGAACTCGCTGGCGTGCTCCGGCGGGACGCTGCCCTTGTAGCGGATGTCGTGCTCGAACTCGGCCCAGGCGTGCTGCAGCACGGTCCGCAGCTGGACCTGCACCTCGCGGCCCTCGATCTCGACCTGGAGGTGCCGCGAGGCGTAGCCGAACCGACCTTCACTGGCGGTCAGCTCGCCGAGATCGCGGTCGTCCCTGACCACCAGCTGCTCGGCAAGCAGCTCGGCGACGACCTCCACGTCCTTGGCCACATAAGTGATGACCCGGACGCCGAGCTGGTCGGCGATGTCGTGCAGAGGGTCGGGATAGAGCGGCTCGCCTTCGGCCACGCGGGTGGTCTTCTCCGCGAACGAGGCGACGCTCTTGGTCCGGCCCGCCACGCTCAGGTAGTTGATGCCGGCCTCGTCGAGGATGCCGACGATCGTCTCGAGCGCGCGTCGACCGGCCTCCTCGAGCGTGCGGTGCCCGGCGGCGTACGTCCGGACCGCGGCAGCGGACCGGTCGGTCACCAGCGTCGGCGTGACGATGTATCCGGTCTCGAGGTCGCCGTACGTCGTGGTGCGCTCGGGCCAACGGTCGGCGAACAGTGCGACGTACGCACAGAGGACCGCGTCGACCTGATCCTCGACGACGCGCAGGTCGCTCTTGCGCTTGGCGCCCGCGACACTGCCACGCAGCTCGGGCCAGAGGTCGCCGGCGTCCACCAGCGTCGCGACGTGGTCCATGAGGGTCAGCAGCGCCGACCGCAGCGTCTCGAGGTCGCGGCCGGGCTTCTGCTTGTACTTCAGCGTCCGATCGAGGCCGAAGAGCACGACCGTGGCGGGGTGCGGGTAGACCTCGATGGCGCGCTGCTCGGCGGTGGAGTCGGGATCGAGGTCGAGGCCCAGCAGGTCGCAGATGACTGCGCCGCGGGTGCCGCCGGCGAACTCGGGCTTGCCGGTGTTGGAGGGATGCGTGCCCGCCTCGAAGCGGCGGAAGTCGGCGCTCAGGGCCTGCTCGGCCGGACGCGAGCCGGTGGCGTTGGTGACGACGAGGGGCGCGTCGATACCGGCCAGGCACGGTCCTTGCGCGTACGGCGCCAACGCGGCGACGATCTCGTCGTCCGTGCGTACGGCGCTGAGATGCACGAGGCGGCCGTCGACGTCGAGGACCGCGAGGCCTGTCGGCTTCTTCAGACCCCAGGCGAGGTCGATCCCGAGGTAGTGCACGGGGTCAGTGTGACGGTTCGGCGATGGGACCGGGGACGGTGAGCGCCGCGATCAGCGTGGTGAGCGGCACCGCGAGCACGAGGCCGATGCTGCTGGTGAGTGAGCGCACGATCTCGGTGGCGATCTCGTCGGTGCCGACCAGGTCGACCAGCGGTCGGTCATAGAGGGAGACGACGAGCAGCAGGAGCAGCGCGGTTCCGACGTAGGCGAAGACGATCGTGTAGATCGTCGAGGCGATGTGGTCACGCCCGATCCGCATGGCGCTGGCGAACAGTGCGCGACGCGTCATCGTCGGTGCCGCGCCCCGCAGCTCCCACACCGCCGAGGCCTGGGTGATCGTCACGTCGTTGAGCACGCCGAGCCCGGCGATCACCACCGCCGCCACCAGCAGGGCCTGGAAGTCGAGCTCACCGGCGTACGTCGTCAGCACGCCGCCCTCCTCGCCGGTGACGCCGGTGAGGTGCGCGGATCCGACCGCCCAGGCACCGATGCCGGCGGTCAGCGCGATGCCGCCGAGCGTGCCCGCGAGGGCCGCGCTGGTGCGGATCGAGAACCCGTGGGTGGTGTAGAGGACGACGTACATGATCGCGACCGCGCCGACGACCGCGACCGGCACCGGCGGCCCGCCGATGAGGAGAGCCGGGACGACGAAGAGCCCGACCACCGCCGCAGCGAAACCGAGCCCGAGCAGCGCCATCAAGCCGCGTAGCCGTGCGACGGCGAGCACGACGAGCGCGAACAGGCCGGCCAGGACCCAGAGCGACTGGCCGCGCTCGATGCTGAAGAAGGCGTACGCCGTGGGCTCGCCCTCGATGCCCGGCGTGCGGATCAGCTCGACGCGGTTCCCCGACCCGAGGCCGGCGGCGCTGACCTGCGGCGGCACCGGCACCTCGGCACTGGTCCCCTTGTCCTGGCCCTCGGCGACCGTCACGGTCAGCGTCCCGCAGCCCTCGGGCGGGTCGGCGAGCGACTCGCACGCGGGGGCGACCGCGTCCACGGTCGCCTCGGGGAAGGAGACCCCCTCACCCGCGAAGGTCACCGAACCGCGCAGGTCGTCGACCTCGTCGCCGTCGGGCCACAGCATCACCAGCCCGATCACCGTGACGACCAGTGCGGCGGCGAGGAGGCTCAGCAGAGCGGTGCGCGGTCCCACCTGCACCTCGACGTCGTCCTCGTGCCCGGCGCGATGCGAGTGGCGGTGCGCGTGTCCGTGGCCCACAGCGTCGAGGCTAGGGCGTGCATGTCGGACAGCCCGCGCTCGCCGAGCCAGGCCTTGGCCGCACGCTTGCCGGCCCTGGCCAGCCAGGCGTCGTACACGAACTCGGCGAGCTGGTCGCGGTCGAGCTCGCCGACCCGACTCTCGCGCAGCAGGACCGAGGGGTGCCCCTTGAAGTGCGGGGTCGTGAAGAAAGGAAGTGCATCGTCGGCCAGGACCGCGTCCTTCTCCGTCTGGTCGGCGACCCAGAAGACCACCACGTCGGCGAGTCGCTCGCCAGTCTCCGAGTCGAGCGCATCAGGGCGAGGGCCGCGGAAGAAGAGGAAGCTCTTGCCGCCGACCTGGTAGACGCCGCGACCGCCGTCGACCTTCGTCACACCCGGCATCGAGGCGGCGAGATCGTGGATGTCCTGCACCCGGGCCTTCCGTGGTCTCGCCATGCCCTCATCGTGACCCGAGGCGACGCTTGGGCGGCGTCGCCGGGCCGACGTCGGTCACACCTTGAGGGTCAGGCGGACCTCCACGTGGGTGCCGAGCTCAAGCCCCTCGTCCCGCCGCACCCAGACCTTGAGCGGCACCACGTAGGAACCCTGCCGCGGCCAGAGCGCGGTGTACCAGGTCGTGTCGCCGATGGTGACGTCCGCCGGGATCATGCCCCAGCCGTAGCTGAGCATCGGTGCGACGTCATCCAGCGCGGCGGCCACCTCGTCGGTGACCCGGACGAAGTAGTAGGGCGCCGGCCCGCGCCACTCGAAGACGTCGCCGGAGAAGTCGACCTCCATCTAGGCAAGCATAGGAAACGATGTGACGCTCAGAGGGTGGAGCAGACGTTGTACGACGCCGCCGGCGGCTTGCCCGCGATGGTCGCCCTGACCCAGGCCTGGCACGAGCGGGTCCTCGTGGACCCGGTGGTGAGCCACGCGTTCGAGCACGGTTTCCACCCCGATCACACCCACCGGCTGGCGGCGTACTTCGCCGAGGCCCTGGGCGGCCCTGCGGAGTACTCCGCCGCGATCGCCGACCAGAGCGAGGTCGTCCGGATGCATTCCGGCAACGGCCCCCACGACGACATGGACCAGCGGGCCCTCGCCGCCTTCGTGGCCGCGATGGACGACGCAGGCCTGCCGGAGGACCCGCGGCTGCGGACGTCGCTGAGGGACTACTTCGCCTGGGCGATCGCCGACGTCAACCACACCTACGCGCAGGCGGAGGACGTCCCGGAGGGCCTCCGAGTACCGGTCTGGTCCTGGTGACAGCCGCCCGACGAATCAGCGGGTGATCAGGGAGCCATGTCCACGAACCGCGAGTAGTGGCCCTGGAAGGCCACGGTGATCTCGCGGGTGGGGCCGTTGCGGTGCTTGGCCACGATCAGGTCGGCCTCTCCGGGGCGGGTCGACTCGCGCTCATACATGTCCTCGCGGTGCAGGAGGATCACCATGTCCGCATCTTGTTCGAGCGACCCAGACTCGCGGAGGTCGGAGAGCATCGGGCGCTTGTCGGATCTCTGCTCAGGCCCACGGTTGAGCTGGGACAGCGCGATGATCGGGATGCCGAGCTCCTTGGCGAGCAGCTTGATCTGGCGGGAGAACTCCGAGACCTCGAGCTGACGGGACTCGACCTTCTTGCCGGACGTCATCAGCTGCATGTAGTCGATGACCATCAGCTTGAGGTCGTGGCGCTGCTTGAGCCGGCGGGCCTTGGCCCGGATCTCCATCATCGTCATATTGGGCGAGTCGTCGATGAACATCGGGGCGCTGGAGACCTCGCCCATCTTGCGCGCCAACTTGCCCCAGTCGTCGTCGGTCATGTTGCCGTTGCGGATGTGGTTGAGCGGCACCTTCGCCTCCGCGGAGAGCAGGCGCATGGTGATCTCGGAGCGCGTCATCTCCAGGCTGAAGAAGGCTGTGGCGAGGTTGTTGTTGATCGACGCCGCCCGGCACAGATCCAGAGCCAGCGTCGACTTCCCGGCACCGGGCCTCGCCGCGACGATGATCATCTGGCCGGCGTGCAGCCCGTTGGTGAGCTCGTCGAGGTCGGCAAAGCCGGTGGGTACGCCGTAGAGGCCCGCCTCCCGGTTGCCGATCGCCTCGATCTCGTCGAGGACGCCGGCCATGATCTCCGACAGCGGCGCGTAGTCCTCACCACTGCGCTTCTCGGTGATCTTGTAGACCTCGGCCTGGGCCTCATCGACGATGTCGTCGACGTCGCCCTCGCCGGCGTAGCCGATCTGGACGATCCGGGTGCCGGCGTCGACCAGCCTGCGGAGCACGGCCTTCTCGCGGACGATGTCGGCGTAGTAGCCGGCGTTGGCCGCGATCGGGACGTTCTGCGAGAGCGTGTGGAGGTAGGGAGCGCCGCCCACCCGCTGGAGCTCGCCGCGCTTGGTGAGCTCGGCGGCCACCGTGACCATGTCGACCGGCTCGCTGCGGCCGTAGAGGTCGATGATCGCGTCGTGGATGGTCTCGTGCGAGGGCCGATAGAAGTCCGCGCCGCGCAGGCTCTCGGTGACGTCGGCGATGGCGTCCTTGCTGATGAGCATCGCGCCCAGGACGGACTGCTCGGCCGCCATGTCCTGGGGCGGAGTCCGGTCGCCGGCCGAGCTGGTGCGACTTGCCTCGAACTGTGGCGCGCCGCCGCTCCAGTCGTCGCTCTGCCAGTCGGCGGGAGGCTCCGGGAGGTCGGGTACGGCGGATTCGGTGACGCTCACGCGACCCCCTCCCGAGAGATTGATGGCTGTGACCAGTGGTGCCGCTGGGACTTCTCGCCTGTTCCAAAACGGTAGGTGCGGGCACCGACAGCCCTGCGAACCTAGGTGTCGACAAGGCTGCTGGGAAGTGGCTTCTCCACAGGCAGCGGATAGTCCTGGGGATAACCACCCGAACAGCGTGGAGGAGCAGCGCGTCTGTGTGCACAGCATGGGGAGGCAGCTGTGGACGAAGCCGCGAATTTGAGGTCCAAACCGCCGCTGACCTGCGGGAATGTTCCTCCCGAGGTGTGGAATCGGAAATACTTTCGAGGAAATCTCGTTCACCGGACAGTCACCTTGGCGTCGTGGCAGATCTTTGTCGACAAAGTCCATGACGCACGTGCTCCACATGGTTATCCACCGTTGTTGATGACTAGCCCGGTCATCTCTGCTAGCGGAACTGACCCTTACTTCACATGGCCCAGATAGGCCGGCGACGGGCCCGATCGACTGAGACCGCGAGCAGGCAAAGGACCGGACCCGCCGACCGGGTCGACGGGGTCTGGACTGTTGAGCTGGTGGTCGAGACCGGGTCAGGCCGGGACGACGTTGATCGACACGGTCGCCGCGACGTCCTCGTGCAGACGCACGGTGACCTCGTGGGAGCCGAGTGCCTTGATCGGGTTGGCGATCGCGATGATGCGCTTGTCGACGTCCTCGCCGGCCACCGCGGCCAGGGCCGCGGCGACGTCGTTGATCGTGACGGCGCCGAACAGGCGGCCGGACTCGCCGGCGCGCACCTGCACGTTGACGGGACCGGCCTCGAGCTTGGCCCGGATCTCCTCGGCGTGGTCGTGGCCGCGCAGCTCGCGCTTGCTGCGGGCGGCCTTGATCGAGTCGACGGTCTTTTCCGCGCCACGGGTCCAACGGATGCCCAGGCCACGCGGGACGAGGTAGTTGCGGCCGTAGCCGTCCTTGACCTCGACGACGTCGCCGGGGGCACCGAGACCGGTGACCTCCTGGGTGAGGATGAGCTTCATGTCAGCAGTACTTCCTGGTCCGGGTCAGCGACCGGTGGCCGAGTAGGGCAGCAGGGCGACCTCGCGGGCGTTCTTGACCGCGATGGCGACGTCGCGCTGGTGCTGGACGCAGTTGCCGGTGACCCGACGCGCGCGGATCTTGCCGCGGTCGGAGATGAACTTGCGGAGCAGCGTGGTGTCCTTGTAGTCGACGCCGGACGCCTTCTCCTTGCAGAACTGGCAGACCTTCTTCTTGGGCTTGCGCAGGACGGGCTTGGCCATGATTCAGTGCTTCCTTCGGTGAAATCGATGCGTCTGGGTGTGTGACGCAGGGTCAGAACGGGGGCTCGTCGTTGGCGACGCCGGGAGCGCCCCACGGGTCGTTGCCCGCCGGGGCTCCTGCAGGGGACGCCGCGGCCGGAGCCGGTGTGGCCCACGGGTCCTCAGCCTGCTGGGCACCGCCGCCACCCTGGCCGCCGGAACTGCTCCCGCCGCCGGAGTAGCCCTGGCCACCGGACCTGCTGACCCGGTTGACCTTGGCGGTCGCGAACTTCAGCGACGGGCCGATCTCCTCGACCTCGATCTCGAAGACGGTGCGCTTCTCGCCCTCGCGGGTCTCGTAGGAGCGCGCCTTGAGCCGACCCTGGACGACCACGCGCATGCCGCGCTGGAGCGACTCCGCGACGTTCTCGGCGGCCTGACGCCAGATGGAGCAGCGCAGGAACATCGCCTCGCCGTCGGTCCACTCGTTGGTCTGCTTGTCGAAGTTGCGCGGCGTCGAGGCGACGGTGAAGTTGGCCACGGCCGCACCCGACGGGGTGAAGCGCAGCTCGGGGTCGTCGGTGAGGTTGCCGACGACGGTGATGGTGGTCTCGCCTGCCATGAGTTATCTCCTGAAGAAGTCAGTGATCGCGGTGCGCTCCGAGGCCATCGTGGCCCTCGGTGCCGACACCTGCCAGGGGCGGTCCACAGGGACCGCTCCGTCGGATCAGGAGGCGGGCGCCGCCACGGGCACCGTCGGCCGGATGACCTTGGTCCGCAGGATCGACTCGTTCAGGGTCAGCTGGCGGTCGAGCTCCTTGACGGTGTCAGGCTCGGCGGTCAGCTGGATGACGGCATAGATGCCCTCGGTGTTCTTCGCGATCTCATAGGCGAGGCGGCGACGGCCCCAGACCTCGAGGGAGTCGACGGTGCCACCGTCCTTGGTCACGACGTTGAGGTACTTCGTCAGCGACGGCTCGATGGTTCGCTCCTCGAGACTCGGGTCGAGGATGACCATCACTTCGTAGGCACGCACAGCAGCCCTACCTCCTCTGGACTCAGGCGGCCACGGGCGCTCCGTGGCAGGAGGGATGCGGTTGTCGACGCGTCCAGGAGGGCGCGGGGCAACAGCGCAGAACGTTACCAGCGCAGGCGGGTGCTGCCCGAATCGTCGTCCTGTGGAGAGCGCCCGCCGACCACGGCCCGAGGGTCCTAGCGTCCGCTCATGCGGTTCGTCCTGCTCGACGAGATCGGCCGTGGCGCCACCGGGCAGGTCCATGTCGGGTGGGACCGGGCCGCGAGGCGGCACGTCGCGGTCAAGGTGCCGCACTCCGGTCCCCCGACGCCCGGGCGGTCGGTCGACCACCCGCACGTCCTGCCGCACGAGGTGGTCGACGGGTTCGGGGTGATGCCGCTGGTCCGCGGCGGCTCGCTGCTGGACCTGTGCACCGAGGCGGGCCGGTTGCCCGAGGCCTACGTCGCCGCGCTGCTCGACCAGCTGCTCTCCGCGCTCGTCGCGGTCCACGCGCACGGTCTGGTGCACCGCGACGTGAAGCCGGCCAACCTCCTGCTCGAGGCCACCGGGTCCGGCCGCCCACACCTCCGGCTCACCGACTTCGGCGACCGGACCACCATCGGGACCAGCGGCTACCTGGCCCCAGAGCGCGAGGCCGGCGCACCGGCCGCGCCGAGCCAGGACGTCCATGCCGCCGGCGTGCTCACCCGGCGCATGCTCGAGTCTCCTGGACCGCTCCTGACCCTGGCGGACCGGATGCGAAGCCCCGACCCCGAGAGGCGCCCGACCGCCCTGGATGCGCTGACCCGGCTGCGGACCTTGCCGGTGCCCCGTGCGGCCACCTGGCCGGCGGTGCCGGACCGGCTCGGGTCCCTCCCCCGGCGTCGGTGGCGGCGCCTAGATTTGGCCCCATGACCCTCGCGATCGGTGCCCACGTCGAGCAGACCGACCCGATCGCCGAGGCCAAGGCACGCGAGGTGCCGCTGGTGCAGTTCTTCCTCGGCAACCCACAGAGCTACAAGGGCCCGGTCCTGTCCTACGAGGCGGGCGCGGCGGCGCTCAAGGCGGACGCCGAGGCGGCCGGCGTCGATCTCTATGTGCACGCGCCCTACCTCATCAACGTCGCCACGACCAACAACCGCCAACGCATCCCGAGCCGCAAGCTGCTCCAGCAGCACGTCGACGCGGCGGCCGAGATCGGCGCCAAGGGCCTGATCGTGCACGGCGGTCACGTGACCGACGAGGACGACCCGGCCAAGGGGTTCGACAACTGGCGCAAGGCGATCGAGGCCACCGACCTCAAGCTCCCGTTGCTCATCGAGAACACCGCCGGCGGCACCAACGCGATGACCCGCTACCTCGAGCGGATCGCCGGCGTCTGGGACGCGATCGGTGCGGCCGAGGGCGCCGACCAGGTCGGCTTCTGTCTCGACACCTGCCACGCCCATGCCGGCGGCAACGCGATGGAGACGATCGTCGAGGACGTGTTGGCCATCACCGGCCGCATCGACCTGGTCCACTGCAACGACAGCCGCGACACCTTCGACTCGGGCGCCGACCGGCACGCCAACCTCGGCGCCGGCCAGATCGACCCCGACCTCCTCGCGGCCGTCGTCCGTGGCGCCGGTGCACCCGTCGTTCTCGAGACACCCGGCTCGGCACCGGAGCACCTCGACGACATCGCGTGGCTACGCGAGCGGCTGTGACTCACCGCTAGGCCACGGCCGGCCACACCGCACACCCCCACCCGTCGTTCGTTAGCCTCGCCGGGTGTCCCAGGGAGCTCTGACCGTCACGGCGACCTCGGCCGACGAGCACCTCGCCTTCCTGGGGGGGCTGCGGTCGGCGAGCTTCCTGCAGACGCCTGCCTGGGGGTTGGTCAAGGCCGAGTGGCGGCACGAGTCGATCGGCTGGCGAGACCCGACCGGGCACCTCGTCGGGGCCGCCCTGGTGCTGCACCGGCCCATCCCGCGGCTGAAGCGGTTCACCCTCGCCTACCTCCCCGAGGGACCGCTCATCGACTGGTCCGACACCGACCTCGGCCGCTGGCTGGACCCGATGGCGGCCTACCTCAAGCAGGCCGGCGCCTTCGGCATCCGGATGGGACCACCGGTGATCACGCGCCGCTGGGCGGCCGCCCAGGTCAAGGAGGGCCTGGCCGACCCCGCGGTCCGCGCGCTGCGCGACGTCACGACCGACCCGGATCCTGTGGGCCAGCGCGTGACCCAGCACCTCGGCCGCGCGGGTTGGCGCGACCAGCACGTCGACGACGGGTTCGGCTCCGGCCAGCCGCAGTACACGTTCGCGGTCCCGCTCGCCGACCGCGACGAGGACGCCGTGCTGCGCGGCATGAACCAGCTCTGGCGCCGCAACATCAAGAAGGCCGACAAGTCCGGCGTGGTCGTGACGGTCACCGACGGCAGCGGCTCGGGGGACCTCGAGCGGTTCCACGCCCTCTACGTCGAGACCGCCGTGCGCGACCACTTCACGCCGCGCGGCCTGGCGTACTTCCGAGAGATGTTCGAGGCGATGACCGCCGAGTCGCCCGACCGGATCCGGCTCTTCCTGGCCACCCACGAGGAGGACCTGGTCGCCGCCACGGTCTATGTCCGCGTCGGCACGCACACGTGGTACCTCTACGGCGCCAGCTCGACCGCCAAGCGCGACGTCCGGGGATCCAACGCCGTGCAGTGGGCGATGCTCCGCGAGGCGATGAGCACCGGCGCGGAGGTATATGACCTGCGCGGCATCACCTCGACGCTCGACGCCGACGACTCGCACGCCGGTCTGATCCAGTTCAAGGTCGGCACCGGAGGCGAGGCGGTCGAGACCGTCGGTGAGTGGGACCTGGCGCTCAACACGCCGCTCTACCAGGCGTTCGATCTCTACATGCGTCGCCGCGGCTGAGCCACAGTGGGAGTCTGAGAACGTGCCCCTCCAGCTGAGCGTCGACGGCGACCGCTGGCGCGCACACCTGCGCCGGGTCGCCGACGCGCACGCGGGGCTGGTCCCGGTCATCAAGGGCAACGGCTACGGCTTCGGCCTCGGCCGGTTGGCGCGCAGAGCCGAGTGGCTCGGTGTCGAGGCCGTCGCCGTCGGGACCTACGAGGAGCTTCCCCAGGTCGCGGACCGGTACGCCGGCGACCTGCTGGTGCTGAGCCCCTGGCGGCCCTTCTCGGACCCAGACACGCTGGCGGCCAAGCACGGCCACCGGGTCGTGCACACCGTCGGCCGGCTCGAGGACCTGGCCGCCCTCCTGGACGCGAGCCCGTCGGCCCGCCTGGTCCTCGAGCGGCTCAGCAGCATGAAGCGGCACGGGCTGGACGCCCACGCGCTGCGCGATGCCGTGGCGCTGGTCAACGCGCACCCGACGGCGCGGCTCGAGGGGGTCGCGGTCCACCTCCCACTGGCCGCAGGCGCACACCTGGCCGAGGTCGAGCAGGTGCTCGCCGAGACCGGGCCGGGCATCGGCCAGGTTTGGGTCAGCCACCTGACCGACGACGAGCTCGGGCGGTTGCGCGCGGCGTACCCCGGCGTGCGGGTGCGCCCGCGGATCGGCACCGACCTCTGGCTCGGCGACCGAGCCGCGCTGCGGGTGACTAGCACCGTGCTGGACGTGCACCCGGTCGCCAAGGGCGAGGTCTACGGCTACCGCGGCCGGAGCGGGCGCAGGGACGGACATCTGCTGGTGGTCAGCGGGGGTACGGCGCACGGCATCGGCCTGGAGTCGCCGATGAGCGGCTCAGGACTTCGGGAGCGCGCCGCGACGCTCGCTCGTGGCGCTCTCGACGCGCAGGGCCGGGTGCGCTCACCGTTCTGGGTCGACGGCGAGCAGCGGCTGTTCGCCGAGCCGCCGCACATGCAGGCCTCGATGCTGCTGCTGCCCGCGGGTGCCACGGTCCCTGAGGTCGGCGACCTGCTCGATGCGCGGGTCCGCTACACCGCGACGAGGTTCGACCGGGTCACGTTGCGCTGATCGGAGGGGCGGCCGGCCGGTCCCTCCAGCGCCGTGGCATAGACCGGGTCCCCCCGCGGCCACCAGATGTCACGCACGACCAGCGCGCACAGATAGAGCTCGGCCGAGACCCGCACCCCGATCGCCAGCCAGTAGAAGCCGGCGTCCTCCCCACCACCCGGCGCGAGCTGGCCGTCGAGGTACCACCACACCGACACGAAGTAGAACAGCTCGCCGCCCTGCCACACGATCTGGTCACGCCACCGTGGCCGGGCGAGCACGGCGAGGGGCAGCAGCCACAGGACGTACTGCGGCGAGTAGACCTTGTTGACGAGCAGGAACCCGACCACCACCAGCGACCCGAGCTGGGCCAACCGCGGCGTCGTCGGCGCGGTCCAGCCCAGGACCGCCACGCCCGCACACCAGAGCGCCAGGATGCCGTAGGACCACAGGTTGATGGTGTGCGCCGTGAACGCGTGGTCAGTTGCCTGGCTGACGACCAGCCAGATGCTGCCGAGGTCGGCGCCGCGCTCGGAGTTGAAGGACCAGAAGACCTTCCACTGCTCCTGGCCCGTGAGGTACGCCGGGGCGTTGGTGAGCAGCCAGGTGGCCGCCGCAGCGAGGACCACGCCGGTCAGGTCGCGCCCACGGCGCTCGCGCAGGCAGATCACGAGCAGCCCGCCGAGCAGCAGGAGCGGGTAGAGCTTGGTGGCGGTGCCGAGCCCGATCAGGACACCGGTGAGCAGCGGCTTGTCGCGCGCCCACGCCCACAGCGTGGCGGCGACCATCACCACCGCGAGCATGTCCCAGTTGATGAGGAACGTCAGCGCGAGAGCCGGTGAGGCAGCAAAGAGGGCGGCGTCCCAGGGACGCCGCCGATTGACTCCGGCCAGCAGCCAGGCCGAGAGCAGTGCGAGCGCTGCGAACACGAGCGCGTGCACGATGACGAAGGCGCGGATCTCCCGCTGCACCTCGGGCATGCCGAACAGCGAGCTCGCCGGGACCTTCCCCCGGGCGACGAGATCGGGGGAGCCGGTCAGCCAGTGGGTGACCGCTGCGGCGCCGTAGGCGAAGTAGGAGATCCCGACCGGATACTCCATCACGTCCGGATATCGGGCCCGGACCTGCTCGTCGCCGTCGAAGGGCCAGTTCCCCTCGACGAAACCGCGGCCGGTATAGAGGTAGGGCAGGTCCGAGTAGCACATGTGGTCGTAGCGCTGGTCGCCCGACCACGTCTCGTCGTAGCAGCCCGCCTTCTGCAGCATGCCCAACGCGATGCAAAGCGCGGTCAGGGCCAAGACCACCCGGACCGGGGTCCACCAAGGGTGGCCCGCGGACCGTGGGCCGACCGGTCCGCCCACGCCCTCACTGAGGGCCGCGACGACGGGATCGTCGTGCGAGGGGTCCGCCGGTCTCACCAAGCCAGTACCCACCAGGCACCGCGTGCACTCCTCGCCGACATCTGGCGAGCAGCTGCCGAGGCGGACGCGACCGCCGTCGGCGTGTCCGTCGGTGACGGAGTGGGGGACGGGCAGGTGCCCAGGAGCTCGCAGGGGGTCGGCGTCGGTTCCGGCGTCGGCGTGGGGGTCGGCGTGGGGGTCGGCGTCGGGGTCGGCGTCTCGGTCGGGATGGTCGGCAACGGGGGGACGATCGTCGGCAGGCTCGTCGGCGACGGCTTCCTGGTCGGCGTCGGCGGCGGAGGGGGCTCATGACCCTCGTTCGGCGCGTCACCGGTGACGTAGGCCGGCGGCGGGAAGTCCTCCACCTCGAGTCCGTCCATCACGCCCTGCATCGTCGCCAGCCAGGTGTCGGCCGGGTAGGCGCCACCGAAGTACTCGGGTAGCCAGCCGTCCAGCTTGCCGACGCCGTTGCCGCGCAGGTAGACGACCGAGGTCGACATCTGCGGCGTGTAGCCGGTGAACCAGGCGGAGACCACGTCGCCGGCGGTGTTCGTGGACGTGCCGGTCTTGCCAGCAGCGGGGCGGGCCAGGGCCAGGGCTGCGGTGCCGGAGCCGACCTCGACGACCTGCTGAAGCGCGTACGACACGTCAGCCGCGATGTCCTCGTTCATGGCCATCTTGTCGGCCACCTGGTGTTCGTAGAGCGTCTCGCCGTTCTCACCGATGACCGACTCGATGATGTAGGCCGACGCCGCCCGGCCGCCGTTGGCGATCGTCGCGTAGGCGTTGGCCATGTTGATGGGACTCACGGTGGCGCTCCCCAGCGCGACGCCCGCGTTGGGCTCGAGGCCCGGGGTGGTGCTGGGGAAGCCGAACGTCGGCTCCTTGGCCTCTGCCGGGGGGATGCCCATCAGGTTGGCCTGCTTGACCACGGCCTCAGGGCCGTTCTCCATGCTGTTGGTGAGGTCGATGAAGGCGGTGTTGATCGACTTCGCGGTTGCGGTGATGAGGTTGACCGCCGAGCCGTAGTCCACGTCGCCCTGGTTCTCGAACTCCGTGTCCCCGATCTCGATCGGCGAGTTGCCGTCGAAGGTGTCCTTGAGCTCGAAGCCCTGACGGATGGCCGCCGAGAGGGCGAACGGCTTGAGGCTCGAGCCGGCCTGGCCACCCGACACTGCCCAGTTGAGCTGTGACTGGAGATAGTCCTGTCCGGCGTAGAAACCGCGCAGCGCGCCCGTGCCCACCTCGACGGTGGCGACGCCGACGTGGAGCTGCTTGTCGCTGAAGCCGTCGGGCCGAGCCTCGAGCACGCCGTCCTCGGCGGCCTCCATGTCCTTCTCGGTGAACGTGGTGGTGATCGTCAACCCGCCACCGTTGATCTCCCCATCGGTGAAGGGCTGACCGGTCGCGTCGTTGGTCAGGCGCAGCAGCTCGGTCCTGACCATCGTCATCATGTGACCGGTGGGCCCCGCCAGTGAGTCGTCGACGTTCTCCGGGGCCCGCTTCGGCAGCCGTCGCGCGGCTTCCTCGGCCTCCTCGGCCGTGATGTCGCCGGCTTCGGCCATCCCGTCCAGGACGTAGGCGTAGCGCGCCTTCAGAGCCTGACGCGACTCCTTGCCGTTCGCCGGGTCGAAGCGGCTCGGGTTGTTGATGATGCTGGCAAGCATCGCGCTCTCGCGCAGGTCGAGGTCCCTGGCGTCCTTCTCGAAGAAGGTCTTGGCCGCGGCCTGGACGCCGTAGGCGCCACGCCCGAAGTAGATGGTGTTGAGGTAGCCCTCGAGGATCTGCTCCTTGGTCTTCTGCCGGACCAGCTTGAGCGCGACGATGGCCTCCTTGACCTTGCGCGTGTAGGACCGCTCGGTCGTGAGGTAGAAGAGCTTGACGTACTGCTGGGTGATGGTCGACGCACCCTGCTGGGTGTCGCTGGACGCGTTGTTGAGGAAGGCGCGGACAATGCCCTTGGGGTCGATACCGCTGTCGGTCCAGAAGCTGCGGTTCTCCGCGGCGACGACGGCGTTCTTCACGTGCTCCGACATCTCGTCGTACCGGATGCTGTCGCGGTTCTGCACGGCGTACGTGCCGATCTCGGCGCCGCGTTCGCCCTTGCCGTTGTCGTAGTAGACGAAGGACGTCTGGGTCTCGAAGTCCTTGTTGGGGTCCGGGATGTCGGTCGAGCGGTACAGCCAGACCAGGCCGAGGACCCCGACGAGCGTGAGCACCAGGCCGACCAGCGCGCCCCACTTGAGCGCAAAGACGACCCGTCGGCGCATCGGGGTCTGCGGCTTCTTCGCGGGCGCCTTGCGCGACCGGCTCTGCGAAGACTTGGACGTCGGCCGCTTCGCGGGTCGGGCGGCCGAGCTGCCAGCCTTGCGCTTGCCGCCACTCACGGGAGTCGAGGGTACGCACTCGGCCTGAGCCGGGCCGAAACGCCAGCACGCGTCACTCTCCGTACATCCCGATGTACCAGAAGTTCGCAAACCGCGGATATATCGCTACGATAGGTCCCGTGGCACGCCGTGCGGAGACGATCGAGCTCGCAGTCCTCGGACTGCTGCACGAGGGACCCATGCACGGCTACGAGCTGCGCAAGCGGCTCAATCTGATGCTCGGGTGGGGACGGGTGCTGTCTTACGGCTCGCTCTACCCGGCTCTGAAGAAGATGCTGCGGGGCGCTCTCATCGAGGAGAGCCTCTCGACCAGCACGCCGGGAGCACCCGTCTCCAAGCGGCCGAGGATCACCTACCAGGTGACCGCGGCCGGGACCCGAGAGTTCGAGCGCCTCATGTCTGAGGTCGGCCCGACGGCTTGGGAGGACGACAACTTCGACATCCGGTTCGCCTTCTTCTCCTCCACCGACATGGAGATCCGGCTGCGCGTGCTCGAGGGCCGTCGTACCCGACTCCAGGAGCGTCTCGACCGCATCCAGCGCGAGCTCGCGATGACCCAGCAGGAGGTCGACCGCTACGCCGGCGAGCTCCAGCGGCACGGGGTCGACCGGGTCGAGCGCGAGGTCATGTGGCTCTCCGACCTGATCAACGCAGAACGCGACCTCGGAAGTTCAGCAAGCACACCTACGCCGGAACAGGCCTGATCACCACCTGAAAGGAACGTGCCCCATGGGTTCGGTTCGAGTAGCCATCGTCGGAGTCGGCAACTGTGCGAGTTCTCTCGTGCAGGGAGTCCAGTACTACCGCGACGCTGACCCCTCCGGCACGGTGCCGGGCCTCATGCACGTCATGTTCGGCGACTACCACGTCAGCGACGTGGAGTTCGTCGCGGCGTTCGACGTCGACGACATCAAGGTCGGCAAGGACCTGTCCGAGGCGATCAACTCCTCGGAGAACAACACCATCAAGATCTGCGAGGTCCCGACGCTCGGCGTCGAGGTGCAGCGCGGCCACACCTACGACGGTCTCGGCAAGTACTACCGCGAGACCATCGAGGAGTCCGGCGCCGAGCCGGTCGACGTGGTCGCCGTGCTGCGCGAGACGCAGGCCGACGTCCTGGTGTCCTACCTCCCGGTGGGCTCCGAGCAGGCCGACAAGTTCTATGCCCAGTGCGCGATCGACGCCGGCGTCGGCTTCGTCAACGCCCTCCCCGTCTTCATCGCCTCCGACCCCGAGTGGGCGGCCAAGTTCGAGGCGGCCGGTGTCCCGATCGTCGGTGACGACATCAAGTCCCAGGTCGGCGCGACGATCACGCACCGCGTGATGGCCAAGCTGTTCGAGGACCGCGGCGTGGCGCTGGACCGCACCTACCAGCTCAACGTCGGCGGCAACATGGACTTCAAGAACATGCTCGAGCGCGAGCGCCTGGAGTCCAAGAAGGTCTCCAAGACCCAGGCCGTGACCTCCAACCTGACCGGTTCGCTCGCCGGGCTGACCCACGACAAGAACGTGCACATCGGCCCGTCCGACTACGTCGCGTGGCTCGACGACCGCAAGTGGGCCTACGTCCGCCTCGAGGGTCGCGCGTTCGGCGACGTCCCACTCAACCTGGAGTACAAGCTCGAGGTCTGGGACTCCCCCAACTCGGCCGGCATCATCATCGACGCCATCCGGGCCTGCAAGATCGCCCTGGACCGCGGCATCGGCGGCCCGATCATCAGCGCGTCGTCCTATCTGATGAAGTCGCCCCCGGTCCAGCTGCCCGACGATGAAGGCCGCGCCCGCGTGGAGGCCTTCATCCGCGGCGAGGAGTGACCCGCTAGGCGCTCTGAGTTTGGTCTGCGGGCCGGCTTGGGGCGTCGAGATGCGGAAAGTGGCTGTCCCGGCGTGCTGGGGACAGCCACTTTCCGTATCTCGACGCCCTCTCCACAGCCGCGCACCTTCCCTGCTTGATAGGCCCCGTCTGCGGGAAGACCGCTGGGCGTGCATTCCCGCTGGAGTCTGGTCGCACCGCCGGTCGTTGGGCTGGTACGACCCGTACGCGCGGATCACACGGGCGAGGCGGGCCCGACCCGGGGCCAGGCCCGCGGGCCCAAGTGGCGACGTACAGGTCCGGGGTTCTGGGTGCCCAGCTCGGTCGACGACACACTCGTGGAGCAACGCATCCTCGAGGCGTACGCCGGCGCGGGCCCCGCGGCCGTGGTCACCGGATGGGCCGCGCTGCGGCTCCTGCGGGGCGGGTTCTTCGACGGTCTCGCCCGCGACGGCAAGACTCGCCTTCCCGTGCCGATCGCTGCGAACGGGGGGCGCATCGACCCTCGCGCCGGAGTCGCACTGACGCGCGACCGCGTACCCGAGGACGAGATCATCGTGGTCCAGGAGATCCGGTGCGCCGCAGCGGAGCGGGCCCTGCTGGACGAGATCCGACGGGTCCAGCCCTTCGGGGACCAGGTGGTCGCGGCCGACATGGCGTTCGCCGGCGCGCTGACATCGATCAAGCGGATGAGTCGCTATCGCTGGACTCGCTATTGGTACCGGGACATCCGCCGCCTGGACCGGGTCCTCCCGTGGTCGAGCGAGCACGCGCGCTCGCGACCCGAGGTGGACTTCCGCCTGATCTGGGTCCGCGATGCCCGGTGGGAGGACCCCCTCGTCAACAGGACGGTCCTCGACCTCGACGGTGCGTTCGTCGGCATTCCCGACCTGCTCGACGTACGCCGCGGGGTGGCTGGGGAGTTCGCGGGTGGCGGGCACCGCGACGTCGACCAGCACGAGAGCGATGTCGAGCGGGCCGCACGGTTTCGCGCAGTGGGACTCGACATCGTCGAGGTCGTGCGTCGCGACCTGGCCAGTCCGCACCGTGTCCTCGACCGGATGAAACAGGCCGCCGATCGCGCGGCTCTGATGACTCCACGGTGGCAGCTCGGTCCTCCCTCACCCGATCTCGACGCGCTCCTGGATGCTCGGCGGCGTCGAGATACGGAAAGTGGTTGAGAACCCGCCCCGAGGACAGCCATTCTCCGTATCTCGACGCCCCCCCGGGCGCCCCTGACCTTCAGGCCAGGCAGTACGGACACAGGTCGTCGGCGACCGGCTCGATGTGCTTGCGCGGCCGCTGGACCACGGCCGGGTTGCCGATCACGACCTCGAAGGCGGCGACGTCCGCGCTGACGACGGCCCCGGCACCGACGGTCGCGCGCCGACCGATCCGGACGCCCTTGAGCACCACCGCTCCGGCCCCGATCCGGGCGGCCGCGCCCACGTGCACCCCGGCCGAGGTCAGCGCCCCTGGACCGAACGACGCGGCGAACCCGATGACGTTGTCGTGGCCGACCGACGACGAGCGGCCGAGGTTGGCGAAGCAGCCGACCGTCGTGTGCGAGCCGACGACCACGCCCGCGTTGACGTAGGCGCCGTGCGCCAGTGTGGCAGTGCTGGCGAGGACCGCCGACGGGTCGACGAGCGAGGTGGGCGAGGTCAGCCCGGCCGCGTGCGCGGCGTGCGCGCCCGCCGCGCGGTGCAAGGGCGAAGACAGGCCCAGCGTGAACGGCGCTCCTACCTTCGCCGTGTCGCCGAGCGCGGGCAGCCTAGGGTCGGCACCGCCGAAGTTGTCCACGCAACGCGGCTCCAGACCGGCGCGCAGGGCGCTCTCGACCACATCCCAGGCGTACGCCGTCGCGACGCCATAGATCGTCAGCCTGCCCGACACCACGTCAGGGTAGGGCCGAAGGGCTCGGCCGCCCAGCGGATCGCCCGGATCACCGCCGCCGGACCTGCGGTGTCTCTGCTCGAGGAGATCGCTACGCGTGCTCCCGATCGTGCCACCAGGCCCGCAGGGCCGCCTCCGCCTCGGCCTCGTCCATCGGCCCCCGGTCCAGGCGCAGCTCAAGGAGGAAGTGGTAGGCCGCACCGACGGCACGGCCCGGCGGGATCCCGAGCAGCTCCATGATCCGGTTGCCGTCGAGCGCCGGCCGGACCGAGGCGAGCTCCTCCTCCTCCATCAGCCGCTCGATCCGCACCTCGAGGTCGTCGTAGGTCCGACGCAGCCGGTCGGCCTTGCGCTGGTTGCGCGTGGTGCAGTCGGCACGGGTCAAGACGTGCAGCCGCTCGAGCTGGTCGCCGGAATCGCGCACGTAGCGGCGTACGGCCGAGTCGGTCCACTCCCCCGACCCGTAGCCATGGAACCGCAGGTGCAGCTCGACCAGCTTGGCCACCGCGTCGGTGTCGTCGTTGGAGAACCGCAGCGCCTGCATCCTCTTGCGGGTCATCTTGGCGCCGACCACGTCATGGTGGTGGAAGGTGACGGTGCCGTCGCCGAGGAACCTACGGGTGCGCGGCTTGCCGATGTCGTGCATCAGCGCGGCGAATCGGGACACGAAGTCGGGGCCGCCGCCGGGCAGCCGGTCCTCGATGTCGATCGACTGCTCGAGCACGGTCAGCGTGTGCTCGTAGACGTCCTTGTGACGGTGGTGCTCGTCGCGTTCGAGTGCCAGCGCGGGCAGCTCGGGCAGGATCAGCGCGGCCAGCCCGGTCTCGACCAGGAGGCGCAGGCCGCGACGGGGATAGGGCGCGCAGACCAGCTTGACGATCTCGTCGCGGATCCTCTCTGCGCTGATGATCGAGATGCGGTCGGCCATCGCGGTCATCGCCTCGACGACCTCCGGCGCGACGGTGAAACCCAGCTGGGCCGAGAACCGGGCGGCCCGCAGCATCCGCAGCGGGTCGTCGGAGAACGAGTCCTCCGGCCGGCCCGGGGTGCGCAGCAGCCCCTGGGCCAGGTCGACGACGCCGCCGTAGGGGTCCTCCACCACGCGCCCCGGGATCCGCACCGCCATCGCGTTGACCGTGAAGTCCCGGCGAACCAGGTCGCCGGTCAGGTCGTCGCCGAACGCGACGTCCGGCTTGCGGGAGGCGGGGTCGTAGGCCTCCGAGCGGTACGTCGTCACCTCGACGACCCACGGTCCGGACCGGGCGCCGATGGTGCCGAAGTCGCGCCCCATGTCCCAGGTCGCCTCGCCCCAGCGCTTGAGCAGCCGCTCGGTCTCGTCGGGCCGCGCGGAGGTGGTGAAGTCCAGGTCGGTGTGCGGTCGGGCGAGCATCGCGTCCCTGACCGGTCCGCCGACCAGGGCCAGCTCGTGACCCGCGGAGGCGAACAGCTCACCGAGGGGCTCGATGACCGGCGACATCCGGTCGAGCTCCTCGGTGACGGCGCGCTGGAGCTCGACCACAGTCAGTGGGCGAGGCTCGGGGGCAGACACGACAGGCCAGTCTAGGAGGGGCCCGTCGCGTTCGGTCACGGCCTAGAGTCGCGCCATGGTTCGTGGCCGGTCGCTGTGTGCTGCCCTGATGGGCATCGTGGCGACGCTCGGGTCGGTGAGCCTGCTGACGGGGCCCGCGGTCGCCGAGGACCAGGACCTCACCGGTCCACTGGCCAAGGCGTCACCGACCCAACCGAGCCAGACGGTGATCGCCTCGCGACAGGCCGCGCGCAGGGCCGCTGCCGAGGCCACCCCGCTCACGGTGACGATCGAGACGCTGACGCCCTCGGTCATCCCGGCCCGCGGCAAGGTGCGGGTCGCCGGCACGGTCACCAACGCCGACACCGTGCCCTGGTGGACGGTCAACGTCTACTCGTTCATCTCCGAGGAGCCGTTGAGGACGCAGGCCGCGGTCTCGGCCGCGACGCTGGTCGACGAGGCCACCGCGGTCGGCGAGCGGGTCACCGACCTCGGCAACTACGACACCATCGACGTGATCGCGCCGGGAGAGTCCAAGCAGTTCACCTTCGCGGTTGACGTCCGCCTGCTTGATGCCGCGTCACCGGGCGCGTACTGGTTCGGGGTCCATGCGCTCGGCGACCGCGGCGAGGGGCGCGACCAGGTCGCCGACGGTCGAGCGCGCACCTTCCTGCCCTACATTCCGGCGCAGCGTCAGGGACAGGTGGCCGTCTCGGTGGTCGTGCCCATCCGCGCCTCCATCGAGTACGCCGAGGACGGCGCGCTCACGACGCTGTCCCGCTGGACGGCGACCCTCGACGACGGCGGACGGCTGCGGTCGCTGGTGGAGCTGGCCTCGACCTCAGGCGACCGGACCGTGAGCTGGGTGGTCGACCCCGCGGTGCTGACCGCGGTGCGCCAGCTCGCGGCGGGCAACCCGCCCCGGTCGCTGGCAGCCAACCTCGAGGAGGGTGAGGAGGACGGCGAGACGGTCGTCTCCCCGGACTCGCCGGACGGGAGTCCGGCACCAGATCCGTCGCCGACCGTCCCACCCGAGCCGGCACCGGTCGACCCGGAGGACGACCCGA
Organism: uncultured Actinomycetota bacterium; assembly: GCA_963802315.1. Classification (GTDB taxonomy): domain Bacteria; phylum Actinomycetota; class Actinomycetes; order Propionibacteriales; family Nocardioidaceae; genus Nocardioides. The sequence goes on along the minus strand of CAWDIF010000001.1, from coordinate 1,343,203 downwards.
CCGTGGCCGAGCTGCCCGACGACCTGGACGACACCACTCGTGCGGCCGCCGAGGCCGCCCGGGAGTGGCTGGGGCGGCTGAGCGCCGCCATGGACCCGAGCGACGAGGTCCTGGTGCTGCCGTTCGGCGACCTCGACGTCTCCGCCGCGAGCACCCACGATCGCAACCCGCTGTACGCCCGGGCGCTGGCCAGGTCGAAGGGGCCGCTTCCCGGGCTCGGGCTGCCCACCACCCCCGTCATCGCTCCACCCAGTGGCTTCCTGAACCCGGACTCCCTCAGCGACCTCGATCCGGAGACCGTGGTGCTCGTCGGCGAGAGGATGTTCGCCGTGCAGGCGCCGTCGGCCGCCAGCGTCGAGGGACAGCGCCTGGTGACCCTGTCGACGAGCACGGCTCGGGGTGGTCCTTCGCCCGGTGATCCGCGCGGGGCGATCGCCCTGCGCCAGCGCATCCTGGCCGACGCCGCGGTGCGGTTCCTGAAGCCTGCCCGCTCCCCGCTCATCGTGATGCTCGCAAGCGAGCGGCCGGTTCCGGCCGACAGCAACTTCTTCTCCGGCCTCGACGTGGACTGGCTCAACCTCACCTCGGTCCAGATCGCGACGGGCGACGTGGTCGCCGAGCCCGTCCCCGCCGATGAGCTCCACTACCCGCAGCGGCAGGCCGGCTACGAGCTCGACGCCGCGAACTTCGCGGCCGCCGAGGCGCTGCGCCAGGCCGGCGACTCGCTGCAGTCGCTCCTGACCCTCAACAACGTGGTGGGGTCGACGGTCAGCGACCAGTCCCTGGCGTCGACGTCGTACGCCGCCCGCGCTCGGCCGGACTCCGCGCGCGTGTCCGACGATCGGTCGCGGCAGTGGATCCAGGAGCGCACCAGTGAGGTGGACGTCACCACCCCGGCGGCCGTGACGCTCTCGAGCATCAACGGCACGTTCCCCACGACCATCCACAACGACCTGGACCAGCCGGTCACGGTCACCCTCGTCGCCGAGTCCGACGACAGCAAGCTCCAGGTCTCCCAGACCGGCGAGCTCGAGATCCCCGCCACCAGCTCGGCCACGGTGCTGCTGGACGCGCGCACGGACACCCCGGGTGTCCACAACGTCACCATCGTGGTCACCGACAGGCAGGGCCGACTCCTGGGCGGCTCCGACGAGCTCACCATCCGGTCCGCCAGGGTGAGCAACGTGATCTGGCTGTTCCTGGCCGCCGGCATCGGGCTGCTGTTCGGGACCATCGCGTTCCGGCTGATCCGCCGCGTCCGAGCCGCCCGCACCGCATGAGCTCACCGGAGTCCGACGACGCCTCCAAGGTCCTCGCCAACAGCGCTGTGATGGCGGCGGGCACCGTGGTCTCACGGCTCTCGGGCTACGTGCGGTCGATCCTGCTGGCTGCAGCGCTGGGCGGACTGCTGCACGCGGACGTGTTCACGATCGCAAACACGGTCCCCAACATGCTCTACATCCTCTTGGCCGGCGGGATCTTCAACGCCGTGCTGGTGCCGCAGCTGGTCCGCGCTACGACCCACGACGAGGATCGGGGCGAGGCCTATACCAACCGGGTGGTGACCCTGGCCGCGCTGTTCCTCGGCACGGTGACCGTTCTGCTGGTGATCGGTGCACCCTGGTTGATGAGGGTCTTCATCGACCCCGACCTGCCGCCAGAGGCGCAGGAGGCGGTCATCGACCTCGCGCGGTACTGCCTTCCGCAGGTCTTCTTCTACGGGATGTTCGTGCTGGTCGGCCAGATCCTCAACGCCCGGGGCCTCTTCGGACCCATGATGTGGGCGCCGATCGCCAACAACGTCATCTCGGTGGCCATGCTGGTGACCTATCTCGTCGTCTTCGGCTCCGACGACCCCACCCAGCCCGGCTACTCGGGAGGGCGTGAGGCCCTGCTCGGCCTCGGCTCGACGCTCGGCATCGCCGTCCAGCTCCTGATCCTGGTGCCGTTCCTCGCGAAGGCCGGCGTGGTGATCCGGCCACGCTTCGACTTCCGCGGCACCGGTCTGGGGCACACGCTGCGGCTGGGGACCTGGACCGTGCTCTTCGTGGTGGTCAACCAGATCGCCTACACCGTCGTGGTCAGGCTTGCCTCCGGAGGCACCGCGTCCGGCAGCGAGGCCGGCACCGGCATCACGGTCTACTCCTCGACGTTCCTCATCATGATGGTGCCGCATGCGGTGGTGACTGTCTCGTTGGCCACCGCCATGCTTCCGGCCCTGTCCCGGCGTGCCAGCAACGTCGACCTCGAGGGGCTCGGCATGGTGCTCTCCGGGACCATCCGCACCGCCCTGGTCGTGGTCGTGCCGTTCGCGGCGCTGCTGCCGGTGATCGCGGCGCCCCTGGCCCGGGTCCTCTTCGGGTACGGCGCCGCGGCCGACTACGTCGACAACTACGTCCCGTCCCTGGCGCTGTTCGGCGGCGGTCTGGTCGTGTTCACCATCCACTACCTGATGCTGCGGGGCTACTACGCGCTGGAGCAGACACGGACGGTGTTCCTCATCCAGTGCGTGGTCTCGGCCACCAACATCGCCGCCGCGGTCGCGCTGGTCGGGGCGACCAGCGACAAGTGGACCTCCCCCGCCCTCATCGGCGCCTACACCGCGGCGTACCTCGTGGGCGCCGTCATCTCGACCCTTGTCCTCCGGCACTGGCTGGGTGGCCTCGGCGGCGAAGGCTGGCCGGCCTTCGTCGGACGGCTGCTCGGCGCCGTACTCATCTCGACGGTGCTCGCGGTCGCGCTCCGGCTGCTGCTGCCCGACCTCGCCGTCCGCCCGTCGGTCCTCGAGGCACTCGTCCACCTCGTCCTCGTCGTCGGTGCGGCCGTCATGGCGTTCCTCCTGGCCGCGCGCGCCCTGCGCATCAATGAGGTCACGTCTGTCCTTAGGACGGTTCTGCGCCGCGCCTCGCGGTCCTGACCGCCCTACGATGCTCGGGTGCCGCACGGGAGCAGGGCCGGGGACGTGCTCGCCGAGCGCTACCGCCTGGTCGACCTGCTCGCGGAGAGCCCGCACGGCCGGTTCTGGCGGGCGCACGACCGGATCCTGGAGCGCCATGTCGCGCTGCACGTCCTCGCCTCCGACGACGAGCGTGCCGATCTGCTGCTCGAGGCCGCCCGCCGGTCCGCCACCGTCCACGACACCCGCTTCCTACGAGTGCTCGACGCGGAGCGCACCGAGGAGTACTGCTTCGTCGTCAACGAGTGGGGCTCGGGCACCTCGCTCGACATCATGCTGTCGACCAACGGTCCACTGGCCGCGCGCGAGGCGGCCTGGGTCGTCTCCGAGGTCGCTGACTCCGTCGCCGTGGCCCACGCCAACGCGGTCCCGCACGGGCGGCTCGTCCCCGAGAACGTGCTGGTCGACAATGCCGGCGGCATCCGGATCATCGGGTTCTGCGTCGACGCAGCCCTCCACGGACTGCCACCGGGCGAGCTGCGGACCGACGTCCTGGACCTGGCCGGTCTCCTGCATGCCTCGCTGACCGGACGGTGGGCCGGCGAGTCCACCTCGGCGATGCCCCGGGTGCCGCGGGACCACGGGCGGGTCCTGCGACCGCGCCAGGTGCGCGCCGGTGTCCCGCGGCCGCTGGACGACCTCTGCGATGAGCTGCTCAACCCGCAGGGCAGGCGGGTGCGCGACGTCCGCGACATCGCCAGCGCCCGGGGCATCTGCGTCTTCCTCGCCGACTTCGTCGGGGATGATGCCGGTCTGGCGACCACACTCGCTCGACGCAACCCGGACCGCAGCGAGACCGTGAACCTGCCGTTCGTGCCCGACATCCTGGCCCGACCCGACGACGTCGTGATGCCGCCGGTCGACGTGCCCGCACCCGAGCCCGAGGACGAGCCCGTCGACTCGGAGCAGCAGGACAGCTCCGAGCTGCCCACCCAGGCGGGGCTGCCGATCTTCGACGACGAGACCGACGACGTGTCCTGGCTGGAGAAGCGCCGCGACCCTCCACCCCCTCCGCCCCCGTTCGAGGAGCCGCCGGAGCGGCCCCTGTTCGCTCCCGACTCGCCGCGGCGGCGGACGGTCACCGACGCCAAGCCGGGCCAACGCGAGGTCAGTGGCGCGCATCGCGGTCCCCACGGCGACGAGTACTGGCCGTTCCCCGGCTCCTCCAGCGGGAGTGGGTCGATCCCGGCCTACGTCGACGCGGACGAGCCCGACGACCGCGTGCCGGGCCGCAGGTCGCTGCGCGTCGCGGGCGTCATCGGTCTGGCCCTGCTGGCCGTGATCGCATTGGCGATCGCCTACAATCTGAGCCGAGGCCGCACGCCACTTGGCGGCCAGCAGCCCGACGACCCCACCCCGACTCCAACGATCGCAGTGACACCGTCCACGAGCACCGGTGTCGAGCTCGTCGCGGTGGAGGGGGTGGAGGCCGACGACTTCGACCCGCAGGGTGATCCGCCGGAGGAGAACCCCGACGATGCGGCCAACGCCGTCGACGGCGACCCCGAGACCTCGTGGTCGACCTCCACCTACCAACAGCAGCTCGGTCCCGGCGGACTCAAGACCGGCGTGGGTCTGCGGCTCGACCTGGGCGCGGTCCGGACCGTCTCGGCCCTCGAGCTCGACCTGGCGGGCAGTGGCACCCGGTTCTCGGTCTACCTCACCGAGCAGCGACCGACCAACGTCGACGGCCTCGCCGAGGCCGGGCAGGAGAACCTCCCCGACGGTGTCGTGGGACTGACCGGCGCGACCACCGGCCGCTACCTCGTGCTCTGGCTGACCGCCCTGCCGCCCACCGACGACGGCCGCTTCCGGGGCGGGGTCGTGGACCTGCAAGTCTTGGCCACGCCATGACCGACCCGACCGACGCTGCGCTGCTTCGGGCGCACGTCGAGGGAGACCCGGACGCGTTCGGAGTCCTGTTCGGTCGACACCGGGACCGGCTGTGGGCGGTGGCCCTGCGCACGATGGGCAACCCCGAGGACGCCGCCGACGGCCTTCAGGACGGCATGATCGCGGCGTTCCGTCGGGCCGGCTCGTTCCGCGGTGACGCAGCGGTCACCACGTGGCTGCACCGGGTCGTGGTCAACGCCTGCCTGGACCGGCTCCGGGCCGCGAAGGTCCGTCGCGCCGACCCCCTGCCCGACGATCTCGAGGAGTACGGCGACCGTCGCGCCGTCACCGCCCCCCACCGGTCCACGACCGACCCGGCGGACCTCGCCGTCGCCGACGAGCGCCGACGGCTCGTGTTGGCGGCCCTGGCCAAGCTGCCGGCGGAGCAGCGCGCGGCGCTCGTGCTCGTCGACATGGAGGGCTACCCGGTGGCCGACGTCGCCGTGATGCTCGACTGTGCGGTGGGCACGGTGAAGTCCCGCTGTTCGCGCGGTCGGGCCCGGCTGGCCGAGAGGCTGGGCATGCTGGCCCCCGGTGGTGACCTGACCAACGCCGATCCGGGGAACCCCGACCTCGACCCGTCCGTCCCACACACGGACGCCCCGCGCGGACCTCCACCCGCACCCTCACCCGCCTCGTCCCCGCCAGCCATCCAGCGTCCGACCGACTGAGAGAAGTGTTGCTCCCGTGACCGACGAGCTCACCCCCGAGCAGGAGGCCGACGTCCGTCGTCTTCTCGCCGAGGCGCGCCACGACCGGCCGATCCCGGCCGACGTGGTCGCAAGGCTCGACGCGGTGCTCGGTGACCTCTCGGCCGACGACCTCGAGGCGCCAGACAGCGCAACGGTCACCGAGCTCGCCGGCCAGCGTCACCGCCGTCGCAACGCCGGCCGCCTCCTGCTGGCCGCGGCAGCCGTCGTGATCGGTGGGGTCGCGATCGGTCAGACCCTGGGCGACACGAGCTTCGAGGGGGACGACGCTGCCACCGCCGAGTCCGGCGCGCTGGCAGAGGCACCGCGGGACGGCACCACCGTCCGGGACGAGGCGGGCGGCGACGACGCCGTCGATTCCAGCGAGGTACCCGAGGCCGGCCCCGCGGAGGCATCGCTGCTCGACGCGCTCGAGGTCCCCGTCGTCCTCACCTCCGCCGACTTCGCCGGTGACGTCCAACGTGCGCTGGCCACGACCTCGGCGCTACGCAGCGAGGCCGCCAACGCCGACGTCGACGGCCTCGCGTTCGCCGCGGCCTCGTCCGGCTTCGTCTGCGCCGACGGCCCGTATGGCGAGGGTGCCAGGATCGCTGCCTACTACGACGAGGAGGAGACGGTGCTGGTCCTGCGCCGTCCGCGCTCCGGAATGCAGCGCGTCGACCTGCTCACTTGCGGAACCGCGGTCGAGCTGAACTCGGTCAGCCTGCCTGCTCCCTGAGTGACGCGTCCAGAAGTCGGGAGGGAATCTTCCTCGCCTAGGATCGGTTCTCTGAGCGCGGTGCCGGGGCTTGCGAAGGCACCGGTCAGCGAAGAGTTCGAGGAGTGTCGACCCAGACCCGAGGGGGCGAGGGAATCAGCGACACCTCTCGAGACCCTGTCCTCGAGGAGAGCGAAACCATGTCCGACGTGCGCAACGTGATCATCATCGGCTCCGGACCGACCGGCTACACCGCGGCGGTCTATGCCGCGCGCGCGAGCCTGGTGCCGCTGGTCTTCGAGGGGTCGGTGACCGCGGGTGGTGCGTTGATGAACACCACCGAGGTGGAGAACTTCCCGGGCTTCCGCGACGGGATCATGGGCCCCGCCCTGATGGACGAGATGCGCGCCCAGGCCGAGCGCTTCGGCGCCGAGCTGATCCCCGACGACGTGGTCGAGGTCGACCTCACCGGTGACGTCAAGGTCGTCAAGACCGCCACCGACACCTACCGGGCGCGGGCCGTGATCCTGGCGATGGGGTCCGGCTACCGCAAGCTCGAGCTGCCCAACGAGGACGCCCTCTCGGGCCGCGGCGTCTCGTGGTGTGCGACCTGCGACGGCTTCTTCTTCCGCGAGCAGCACATCGCCGTCGTGGGCGGTGGCGACTCCGCGATCGAGGAGGCGACGTTCCTGACCCGGTTCGGCTCCAAGGTGTCCCTGATCGTGCGCCGCGACGAGTTGCGCGCCTCCAAGATCATGCAGGAGCGCGCGTTCGCCGATCCCAAGCTCGAGATCATCTGGAACTCCAAGATCCAGTCCATCAACGGTGCCGATCGTCTGGAGTCAGTGACGCTCGAGGACACCGTGACCGGTGCGACGCACATCCTGGATGCCACCGGCCTGTTCATCGCGATCGGTCACGACCCACGCTCGGAGCTGCTCACCGGCCAGGTCGACCTCGACGACAACGGCTACGTCCTGGTCGAGGCCCCCTCGACCCGCACCAACCTGACCGGTGTCTTCGCGGCCGGGGACCTGGTGGACCACCACTACCGTCAGGCGATCACCGCGGCCGGCACGGGCTGCGCGGCCGCCCTCGACGCCGAGCGCTTCCTGGCCGAGCTGGCGCACCTCGGGGACCCCACGCAGGCTCAGGACCCGGCCGACGCTGCTGCGCTCCTCTGATCCGGCGCGCCGGGAACATCTGTCGTCGGCGTGCTGTTGACTGCAACGACAGAGCACAGGCTTTCAGCTGAACTCGACGAAAGAGGTAGATCGACGTGGGCAACATCAACGCAGTGACCGACGAGGAGTTCCAGACGACGGTCCTGGACTCCGACAAGCCGGTGCTGGTGGACTTCTGGGCCGAGTGGTGCGGACCGTGCAAGCAGGTCGCGCCGATCCTCGACGAGATTGCGGGCGCCCACGGCGACAAGATCACGTTCCTCAAGATGAACGTCGACGAGAACCCGGTCACCCCCTCGTCCTACCGCGTGACCGGCATCCCGACCATCAACGTCTACCAGAACGGTGAGGTCGTGAAGTCGATCGTCGGGGCCCGACCCAAGGCAGCGCTGCTCAAGGAGCTCGAGGGCTTCATCGCCTGAGACGGGTCCTACTCGTTGAGCCTGGCCTCGCCTGGCGCGGGCTGACCGGTGGCCCGACCGCTGGGCCGCACGACACCCACCAGACGCTCCAACGCCGCCTCGACCTCGCTCCGCCAGGCCAGGGCGGTGCGGAGGTCCATCCGCATCCGCGGAGTGGTGCCGTGCGGTCTCTGGGTCTTGAAGCCCACACTGCCCAAGAAGTCCGCAGGCGCCACGCAGGTGCCGGGCGGGAGCGGACTGCGCGTATCGCCGAACGCCTCGACGGCCGCGATCCCACCGTGCTTGACCAGGTCGCGGGCCATCCCCTGAACGAGCATCCGGCCCAGGCCGCCGCCGGTGTGGGGCCGGTCCACCCAGACCGTGGCCAACAGCACCGCGTCCGGTGAGACCGGTGCGGTCGGGAACCCTCCGGCCCCCGGGAGATATGCGGGTGGCGCATAGATCGCGTAGCCGACCGGTCGGTCGTCGACCAGCGCGATGCGTCCGCAGGAGCCCCACTCCCGCAGGACGTGCGAGACCCACGCCTCCTTCTCCGCGACCGCATCCTTCGCCAGCACGCGGCCACGGCTGACCGGGTCCAGCTGCCAGAACAGGCAGGTCGTGTGCGGGGCCGGGAGGCGCGCGAAGTTGTCCAGCGTGAGGCGGACGACCTTGCGGGACACGGTCGGCTCCCTCCTGCGACACACCCGGTGGCTCCAAGAAAATGTGCCCTGCCAGTGTGCACCCCGCCAGCCGGTCCAGCACACTAGGAGTGTCATGGAACCCGCCATCCGACTGACCCACGGGCGCCTCGACCCTTACGTCGAGCGCTACGCCGCGCGCACGGCCGGGATGACCGCCTCGGAGATCCGCGCACTCTTCGCGGTCGCCTCGCGCCCCGAGGTCGTGTCTCTGGCCGGTGGCATGCCCAACATCTCCGGCCTTCCGCTGGACGTGGTCGGCGGCGCGATCGCCGACCTGGTGGCCAACCATGGCCCGGTCGCCATGCAGTACGGCTCCGGCCAGGGTCTCCCCGAGCTCCGCGAGCAGATCACCGATGTCATGCGGCTGGAGGGCATCGAGGCACACCCCGACGACGTCGTGGTCACCGTCGGCTCCCAGCAGGCCGTCGACCTCGTGACCCGGGTCTTCTGCGACCCGGGTGACGTCGTGATCTGCGAGGCGCCGTCGTACGTCGGCGCGCTCGGCGTCTTCAAGGCCTACCAGTGCGAGGTCGTGCATGCCGAGATGGACGCCGACGGTCTGGTGCCGCACGCGCTGCGCCAGGCGATCGCCACGGTCAAGGCGGCCGGCAAGAGGATCAAGTTCCTCTACACGATCCCCAACTTCCACAACCCGGCCGGCGTGACGCTGTCCGCGGCCCGCCGCACGGAGATCCTCGAGATCTGCCGGGCCGAGGACCTCCTGATCCTGGAGGACAACCCCTACGGCCTGCTCGGGTTCGACGGCGAGCCGCTGCGCGCGCTCCGCGCCGACGAGGCGGAGGGTGTGATCTACCTCGGCTCGTTCTCCAAGACGTTTGCGCCAGGCTTCCGGGTGGGCTGGGCGCTCGCGCCACACATGGTGCGCGAGAAGCTGGTCCTCGCCCAGGAGTCCGCCACGCTCTGCCCACCCCAGTTCTCCCAGATGGCGGTCTCGGCGTACCTGTCCGGCCACGACTGGCAGGGCCAGATCAAGCAGTTTCGCGAGATGTACCAGGACCGCCGCGACGCCATGGTCGAGGCGCTCGCGGACATGATGCCCGCGGCCTGCCAGTGGAACGTCCCCGACGGCGGCTTCTATGTCTGGCTCACTCTGCCGCCCGGGATCGACGCCAAGGCGATGCTTCCTCGCGCGGTCACGGCTCGGGTTGCCTATGTCCCCGGTACCGCATTCTTCGCCGATGGCTTCGGTTCCGGCGCGATGCGGCTCTCGTTCTGCTACCCGACTCCGGAGCGGATCCGTGAGGGCGTGCGCCGCCTCGCCGGTGTCCTCGAGGCCGAGATGGAGCTGCGCGCGACGTTCGGCGCCAGCGCCCCGGCCCGTGAGGTGGCCCATCGCGGCTACGACGGTCCCAGCTCTGACCTGTCCTAGTACGACAGACTGCGCGGGTGCTCGATCTCACCTACCCGCCGATCATCGTCGCCTGCAGGACCGGCTTCCGGGCGCTCGGGCAGCGCATCGACATCCAGGGTGCCCAGCACGTGCCCCACGCCGGTGGGGTGCTGCTGGCCTGCAACCACATCAGCTACGTCGACTTCGTCTACGGCGGGCTGGCGGCGATCCAGTCCGGCCGCAAGGTCCGCTTCATGGCCAAGAGGGAGCTGTTCGACCACCGGCTGGCCGGTCCGCTGATGCGCTCACTGCACCACATCGAGGTCGACCGCGGCGAGGGTCTGGCCTCATTCAACACCGCCGTCGACTTCCTCGCCCAGGGTGAAGCAGTGGGAATCTTCCCCGAGGCCACGATCTCCCGGGCCCTGGAGCTCAAGGAGTTCAAGACCGGGGCGGTGCGGATCGCGGCCGAGGCCGGAGTGCCACTGGTCCCGGTGATCATGTGGGGCACCCAGCGGATGATGACCAAGGACCACCCCAGGGACTTCTCGCGCGGCAGCACGATCCTGCTCCGGGTGGGTGAGCCACTGCGACCCACAGGTGCGGACCCCGTGGCCGAGACCGCCGAGCTGCACGGAGTGATGTCCGCGATGCTCGACGAGACGATCGCTGCCTACCCCGACGATGAGCAGCCGCCCGGATCCTGGTGGCTCCCTGCTCGCGTCGGCGGCACCGCCCCGACCCTCGAGCAGGCCGCGGTCATGGACGCCGAGGAGAGGGCCGCGAGGGCCGCTCGCCGGAGATAGTCACTATGACGCTTTAGTGATCTATTGCTATATCACTTTGTCGACAAACAACGTCTCCGCAGGTCAGCGGGTTGCACGATGAGTCACATGAGCGCAGCCCAACGCCGCGAGCGCGATCGGCTCCGGCGGCCCTGGCGACGGCGAAGCCGGCGAGCGGAGCGAGCGGGGCCAGGGTCCCGGGGCCGAAGCTCGCGAGGGTTCTAGATGGGCCGATCCGACCGGTTGCGGGGGTCCATGATGTCGACGATCCGGCGCAAGTCATCGAGGCTCGCGAACTCCACCGTGATCTTGCCCTTGCTCCGTCCCAGGTCGACCTTGACCCGAGTCTCGAGCCGGTCCGAGAGCCGGTCGGCAAGCTCGGCGAGTCCAGGCGCCGTCGGCCTGGCCCGCAAGCTCGGCCGTGAGTCGCTGGGCTCCTCGAGACCTACCGCGACGATCTCCTCCAGAGCCCGGACGCTGATGCCCTCCGCCACCACCCGCTGGGCCAGCCGATCCTGCAGCTCAGGGCTGTCGACGCCGAGCAGAGACCTGGCGTGGCCAGCCGACAGCACCCCGGCAGCGACGCGGCGTTGGACGGCCGGCGATAGCCGGAGCAGCCGGATGGTGTTGGAGATCTGCGGGCGAGATCGACCGATGCGCGAAGCCAGCTCCTCGTGCGTGCACTCGAAGTCCTCGAGCAGCTGCGCGTAGGCCGCGGCCTCCTCCAGTGGGTTCAGCTGCGCGCGGTGCAGGTTCTCCAGCAACGCGTCGCGGAGCATCGCGGTGTCGTCGGTCTCGCGGATGATGGCCGGGATGGTTGTGAGACCGGCGGCTTGGGTGGCTCGCCACCGACGCTCGCCCATCACGAGCTCATAGCGCGCGGTCCCGTCGGAGTCGACCCCGGTCGGTCTGACCACGACCGGCTGGAGCAGTCCGATCTCGCGGATCGAGTGAACCAACTCCGCCATGGCCTCCTCCTCGAAGACCTGGCGTGGCTGGGCGGCGTTGGGCGTGATCACTTCGACCGGGAGCTCCGCGAACGACGCTCCCGGCACCAACGCCAGATCGACGGCTGCGGCGTCGGTCGTGGACACGGCGGGATCGATGGAATCGGCCGATGCGGCTTCCTCCGGGGCGCTGGTGTCCTGGATCAGTGAGCCCAGACCCCGCCCCAGCCCTCGACGCTGGGTCTTGCTGTCCGCCATCAGTCGCCCATCCCCTAGCTCAGTACCTTGCCGGCGAGCTCGCGCGCCGCCTCGAGGTAGCTCATCGCACCCGGCGAGCCCGGGTCGTAGGTCATCACGGTCTGGCCGTAGGACGGCGCCTCGGAGACCCGCACGGAGCGCGGGATGTAGGTCTTGAGGACCTGGTCGCCGAAGTGCTCGCGCACCTCGTCCGCCACCCCGGCGGCCAGCCGGGTGCGCGCGTCGTACATCGTGATCAGGATGGCCGAGACGGCAAGCACTGGGTTGAGGTGCGCGCGGACCATGTCCACGGTGGCCAGCAGCTGGCCGAGGCCTTCAAGGGCGTAGTACTCGGCCTGGATCGGGATCATCATCTCCTCGCCCGCCACCAGCGCGTTGAGCGTGAGCAGCCCCAGCGAGGGCGGGCAGTCGATGAAGACGAAGTCGTAGCGGCCCTCCCCCGCCAGCTCAGCGGTGCCGATGAGCGGTGAGGAGGTCAACGCCTTGAGCAGCCGCTGCTCCCGGGCCACCACGCTCACCAGCTCGATCTCGGCGCCGGCCAGGTCGATCGTCGCTGGCACCACAGAGAGGTTGTCCACGTCCGGACAGGTGGCCACCACGTCCGCAAGGGCCGCACCATCCACCAGCAGGTCGTAGGTCGAGGGCACCCCCCGGTGGTGGTCCACGCGCATCGCGGTCGACGCGTTGCCTTGGGGATCTAGGTCGACGACAAGCACTCGCTGGCCGAACTGGGCCAGCGCGGCCGCCACGTTGACGGTCGAGGTGGTCTTCCCCACGCCACCCTTCTGGTTGGCCACCACCACGATCCGGGTCCGTTGGGGGCGAGGCAGGCTGGGTCGCGACCGAGCGCCCTTGCGGGCCATGAGCATGTGCTCGGCGGCCGCGGCCAGGGGGGTGGCCTCATCACCGAAGCTGGCCGGCGGCGCCGGCGGGAGATCGACCAGGTCCGCGAGAGTACGCACGTGAAGGGGCGAGGGCGGCGATGTTTCACGTGAAACCTCCACACCCCCTGGCTGTGGAGAACCCTCACCCGCCTGTGGAGAGTCACGCTCAGAGCCCTCGTGGGGACCGGTGGATAACTCGGGGCTCGCGCCTGGATCCTGCTCCGTCACCCGTGGTGCCTCCGCCTCGCCCGTCGGGTCCTCGTCGAGCCTTTCGCCGACGGGACCGAGCGCCACGCTACCCGCGTCGGATCGCCATGGGCCACCCGGACCGCCCTCGTGGTGGACAACCGGTCGACCGCGCTCGCCGTGAGGACCGGTTGCTCCCCCAGCTCGAGGATCTCGGGTGCTGCGCAACCGAACCGTTGGAGCTGCGGCAGCGCGTCCGCGATCTCGTCCTCGACGGAGCGGCCCTTCATGGCGACCAGCGCTCCATGTGGGGACACCAGGGGCATCGACCACTCCACCAGTCTGGCCAGCGGGGCCAGTGCCCGAGAAGTCACTACGTCGAACTCGCGGCGGCCGTGCAGCGCCTCGGCGCGTGCCCGCACCACCTCGACGGCCACCAGACCCAGCGCATCGACCACTTCTAGCAGGAACACTGTGCGCCGCTCCAACGGCTCCACCAGTGTCATCGTGAGATCCGGTCGGGCGATCGCAAGCACGATTCCCGGTAGACCCGCTCCCGAGCCTAGGTCGGCCACGGAAGCGTCGGTAGGAACAGCCTCTGCCAGCATCGCGCAGTTGAGCAGATGCCGGTCCCACAGCCGAGGTGTCTCGCGCGGGCCGATCAGCCCGCGCTCGACCCCGGCCGAGGCCAGGAGCTCGGCGTACGCCTTAGCCAACGGCAGCCGGTCGGCCGGGAACAGCGCCTCGGACGTTTCACGTGAAACACCGTCCACAGAAGATCGCTCAGGCGGGCAGGACGACGACGTAGCGACGGGGCTCCACGCCCTCACTCTCCGACGTCAGGCCGGCAGCCGCCACCGCGTCGTGGACGACCTTGCGCTCGAAGGGCGACATCGGGTCGAGCGACACCGACTCGCCGTCAGCACGTACCCGCGCGACCATGTCCAGCGCCAGCCGCTCCAGCTCGGCGCGCTTCTCCGCCCGGAAGCCGGAGATGTCGAGCATGAGTCGTGACCGCTCCCCTGTCTCGCGATACACGGCGAGGCGGGTCAGCTCCTGGAGCGCCTCCAGCACCTCACCGCGGTCACCAACCAGGTGGGACAGATCGGCACCCACGACCGAGACCGCGGCGCGGTCGCCCTCGACATCCATGTCCAGGTCGCCATCCAGGTCGGCGATGTCGAGCAACTCCTCGAGGTAGTCGGCCGCGATCTCACCCTCGTTCTCGAGCTGCTCCACCCGGGAGGACGACTCCGCCGGGGCCGCGGCCTCGCCGATCTCCACTGTCTCGTCGGTCTGGACCTGCTCCACGTCGGACTCGGTCACCGCTTTTTCCTGTTCTTGTTGGGGACGCCCTTGGGGGGCGTGAAGGGCTTCTGGGGAGACGTCGTGCCGTTCGGCGGCGCGCCCTGCTCCGGTGAACTCTGCTCCGGTGGACCAGGCGCGATGTCCTCGTCGGGTGCGCTGCCGTCGGCCGACAGCTTGGTGGGGCCCGTCTTGCGCTGGCTGCGGGACTGACGCTGAGGTTGCTGGCGCTGAGCGGGTCGTTTCGGCTCCGGCTCGGGCTCCGGCTCCACTTCGACGACCTGGCCCTTCTTGATCGCCTTGGCCTTGTCCCGTGCGATCTTCGCCTGCTCCGCCTCGGTGCCGGGCGCCGGGTTGTTGCGGATCACGTAGAACTGCTGGCCCATGGTCCACAGGTTGGAGGTGGTCCAGTAGAAGAGGACACCGATCGGGAAGGCGATGCCACCCACCGCGAAGACCACGGGCAGCACATAGAGCAGCAGCTTCTGCTGTTGGGCGTAGGGGCCGGACAGCGCGTCCTTCGGCATGTTCTTGCTCATCAGCTGGCGCTGGGTGAGGAACGTCGTCGCCGTCATCGCTGCGACCAAGAACAGGGCCAGCACCATGGTGGCGACGTCGCCGTCAGCGCCCAGGAAGGTGTCGGAGACCTTGATCCCACCGGGCAGCTGGGCCTCACCGAACTGGGTGGCCTGCTCCTTGGTGAGCACCCCCTTGGGCTTCTCCCGCGCTGCGTTGTTGAGCACGCTGAACAGCGTGAAGAAGATCGGCATCTGCAGCAGGATCGGCAGGCAGGACGCGAACGGGTTGGTGCCCGAGTCCTTGTAGAGCTTCATCGTCTCCTGGGCGAGACGTTCCCGATCGTGGCCGTACTTCTTCTGCAGCTCCTTCACCTTGGGCTGGATGAGCTGCATGTTGCGGCTCGACTTGATCTGCTTGACGAAAAGCGGGATCAGGGCGGCCCGGATCACCAGGGTCAGTCCAATGATCGACAGCACCCAGGAGGCGCCGCTGGTCGCGGGCAGCACCGTGCTCCAGATGTTGTGCCACAGGATCAGCACGAACGAGATGGCGTAGTAGAGAGGGGCGGTGATCAAGCCCCACAGGTCGCCGAGGAATCCCACGGGTCAGGCTCCTTGCTCAGGGGTGGACTGTGGAACAGGGTCATAGCCGCCGGCCGCCCAGGGGTGGCAGCGGCCCAGCCGGCGCACGGCCAGCCAGCTGCCGCGCAGGCTGCCGTGCTGCGCCACGGCCCCGAGCGCGTACGCCGAGCACGACGGGTGGTAGCGGCACACCTGTCCGTAGAGGGGGCTGATCAGCGCACGGTAGGCACGCAGCAGGACGATCAGGACGTGCTTCATCGTGTGGTCGCCACCTGCAGTGAACGGTCGAGCAGGGTGCGCAGTTCCTCGGCCAGTTCGGCCGAGGAGGCGTCAGCTGCGGCCGGCTGCGCGCGCAGCGCGATGGTGGTGCCGGCGGGCAGGCGCTCCAGGAGGGGCTTGACCTGGTGCCTGAGGCGGCGCTTGACCCGGTTGCGGACCACGGCATTGCCCACGGCCCTGCTCACGATGAGCCCGACCTGGGCAGGGGCCGACGACATTCCGTCGGTATGGACATGGACGACCAAAAGCCGGGACCCGGCCCGCCGGCCGGAGCGCACGGTGGCGGAGAAGGCCGCGGAACCAGTCAGTCGACGAGCGGCGGGGAGCACTGGGTGGACAGTGCTCAGACCGCGAGGCTCTTGCGGCCCTTGCGGCGGCGGGAGGAGAGGATGGACCGCCCTGCGCGGGTGCGCATGCGCAGGCGGAACCCGTGCGTCTTGTGACGACGACGGTTGTTCGGCTGGTACGTCCGCTTGCTCACAGGATCTTCACTTCCGGCTGGTGCTGCGTGGAATCAGCGTGGGGGCGACAGGTTCGCGTCGTTCTGTCGCGCATCTCCGTCCCGCAATCAGGGGAACGACGGTGCATGGACCGGCCAACGGTACGTGGAGCGTGCGGACAGGGTCAAACCACGGCTCACCCCGCCCGCCACCCGCCCGCCACCCGCCCGCCACCCGCCCGCCACCCGGTCGGACCCCCGGGCGGACACCGGGTCGGCCACCCTGCGGGCCACCCTGTGGATGACGGCTTGTGCGCGTCGCCGCACGAGGGTTAGGTTCGCTCGGGCCGAGGTTCCCTACCGCTCCAGTCTCGGAGCGCTTCTCGGTCGGCTCCTTCCTGGTCCCCGGCGCTTCCCTCATGCCACTCTCGGTCCGGGTGCACAGCCTGTGGACAACACTGTGGATTTCGGTGCTCGGCACCTCACCAGGGAAGGACGGCTCGCTTTCGTGGACTCCACCACCCCCGATGGAACCCCACTGGACTCGACCTGGCGATCGGTGGTCGCGGCGCTGGAACCCAACCAGGCCGCCTGGCTGAGCTCGTCCAAGCCGATCTCGTTGCACGAGGGCCTGGCGATCGTGGAGGTTCCCGACGACTTCACCAGGACCCAGATCGAGGGGCGACTCCGCGGACAGCTCGAGGACTCCCTCTCCGACGTCTATGGCGGCGAGATCCGGCTGGTCGTCACGGTCAACCCAGAGGCAGTCACCGAAATCGTCGAAGTGATGGATCGACAAGAGGACTTGTCGACAAACCCCTCGTTAGCCACTGTCCTCCCACTGCCGGCCGCGACTCACCACCCGACTCACCACCCGAGCCACCACCCGAGCCACCACCCGAGCCACCACCCCAGCCACCACCCCAGCCACCACCCCAGCCACGTCGAGGCGGACGAGTCACAGCCGCGGGAGTTCCCCGAGCCGCACCCCTCGGGCTCCGCGGCGGTCTATGAGGCCCGGCTCAACCCGAAGTACACCTTCGAGACCTTCGTCATCGGTTCGTCCAACCGCTTCCCACACGCCGCTGCGGTCGCCGTGTCGGAGGCTCCGGGCAAGGCCTACAACCCGCTCCTGGTCTACGGCGACTCCGGGCTGGGCAAGACCCACCTGCTGCACGCCATCGGTCACTACGTCCGCAGCCTCTACACCGGCGCCCGGGTCCGCTACGTGTCGAGCGAGGAGTTCACCAACGAGTTCATCAACGCGATCCGTGACGACCGGCAGGATCGGTTCAAACGGCGCTACCGAGACGTCGACGTCCTGCTGATCGACGACATCCAGTTCCTGGAGGGCAAGACCCAGACCCAGGAAGAGTTCTTCCACACCTTCAACACGCTCCACAACGCCAACAAGCAGATCGTCTTGACCTCCGACCGAGCGCCCAAGCGGCTCGAGGCGCTGGAGGACCGGCTGCGCAACCGGTTCGAGTGGGGCCTCATCACCGACGTCCAGCCGCCCGACCTCGAGACCCGAATTGCGATCCTCCGCAAGAAGGCCGCGATGGACCGCCTCACCGCTCCGCCGGACGTCCTGGAGTTCATCGCCTCCAAGATCCAGACCAACATCCGCGAGCTCGAGGGCGCACTGATCCGGGTGACCGCGTTCGCGAACCTCAACCGCCAGGAGGTCGATATGACCCTGGCCGAGATCGTCCTCAAGGACCTCATTCCCGAGGGTGGCGAGCCCGAGATCACCGCCGGCCTGATCGTGGCGCAGACCGCGGCCTACTTCGGACTCTCGATCGAGGACCTCACCGGTCCGAGCCGCGGCCGGCACCTGGTGATCGCCCGTCAGATCGCGATGTACCTCTGCCGCGAGCTCACACCGCTCTCGCTGCCCAAGATCGGCGCGCAGTTCGGCGGTCGCGACCACACCACGGTGATGTATGCCGACCGCAAGATCAACCAGCTCCTCGCCGAGCGTCGTGCGGTGTTCAACCAGGTCTCCGAGCTCACCAACCGGATCAAGATCCAGGCCCGTCAGTCGTGAGCCGGTCGTGACCGCCGTTCTCCTTGGGGACGACACCCGCTCCGCGGTACGAACTACACGGGGAGGATCTGGGGATCCGCGGTCCGGTCGCTGCACAGGAGTCGGTTCCGTGCACATCACCCGCTCGGCCGTCCCCAGCTCTCCACACCCGCCTGTGGACGTCGTTCACGGTGCCCGACCTGCGCAAACACCGGTTATCCACAGTTTCCACCGACCCTATGACTACGACGAGACTCCTCATGCTCATCGATCGGTCGAACTCCGCTCCGAGCCCCGCCTGTGGGCAACCTCGACGACCGCACTGGTGCCCACTCCCCGCGCAGCGCCCTGCATGGCAGGATTCCTCTCCCCAGCCGCATTCCTGAAGGGCCACGCATCGTGAAGTTCCGCGTCGACCGCGACGTGCTCGCCGACGCCGTCGCCTGGGCGGCTCGCAGCCTCCCGGTCCGCCCCAGTGTCCCCGTGCTTGCCGGTCTCCTGATCGAGGCGGGGCACGACGGCCTGGTGCTCTCGACCTTCGACTACGAGACCTCGGCCCGCGCGACGCTCCAGGCCGAGGTTGCTGACGAGGGGCGCGCCCTGGTCAGCGGACGGCTGCTCGCCGACATCTGCCGGAGCCTGCCGGCCAAGCCCGTCGATATGGTGATCGACGGGACCCGGGTGGCGCTGACCTGCGGCTCGGCCCGGTTCAGCCTCCAGACCATGCCGGTGGAGGACTACCCGGCGCTGCCGAAGATGCCCGCGGCGACCGGGACGGTTCCCAGTGACCAGTTCGCGCACGCCGTTGCGCAGGCGGTGACCGCCGCAGGTCGCGACGACATGCTGCCGGTGCTGACCGGCGTGCGGCTCGAGATCGACGGCTCCTCGATCTCGTTGCTGGCCACCGACCGGTTCCGACTCTCGCTCCGCGAGCTCGGCTGGGACCCTCGGACCCCGGACGACACCCTGGCTGCGCTGGTGCCGGCCAAGGTCCTCGGTGACACCGCCAAGTCGCTCACCAGCGGCAGTGAGGTGACCATCGCCCTCTCACACGGGGGAGCCAGTGGCGGCGCCGGCGAGGGGATCATCGGGTTCGAGGGTGCGGCCGCGGGCGGCACCCGGCGTACGACGACCAGGCTGCTCGACGGTGACTTCCCCAAGGTCCGAAGCCTGTTCCCGGCCGAGCACCAGACCGTGGTCCGGGTCCAGAAGGACCTGCTCATCGAGTCGGTGCGTCGGGTGGCCCTGGTCGCCGAGCGCAACACCGCGGTCCAGATGGCGTTCTCCCCCGGCCTGCTGACGCTCGACGCAGGCTCCGGTGACGAGGCCCAGGCCTCGGAGTCGATCGAGGCCGAGGTCGAGGGGGAGGACATCACGACCGGGTTCAACCCGCAGTTCCTCCTCGACGGTCTGACGGCCATCGACGAGCCCGTGGTCGAGCTCGCCTTCACCCAGTCCTCCAAGCCCGTGGTCATCAGTGGCCACGTGGAGCCCGGGGGCTCGGGTGTCCCCGCGTTCCGCTACTTGTTGATGCCGCGCCGCCTGCTGTCCTAGCCCGCACCACTCAGCCCGTTCGTCGGTCCCCCGGAGGTTCTCCATGCACATCGGTCTCGTCGGTCTCGGCAAGATGGGCGGCAACATGCGCACCCGGATGCGCAACGCCGGGGTGACGGTCGTCGGTTTCGACTTCAACCCCGAGCTGCAGGACGTCGCCAGCCTCGAGGAGCTGGTCGCCGCGCTGCCGGGTCCCGACGGTGGCCCGAAGGTCGTCTGGGTGATGGTCCCGGCCGGTGAACCGACCCGCGACACCATCCGGCAGCTCGGAGACCTGCTTGATGCCGGCGACCTCGTCGTCGACGGCGGCAACTCGAAGTACACCGACGACGAGGCAAACGCCGCGATGCTGGCCGAGCGCGACATCGGTTTCGTCGACTGCGGGACCTCCGGTGGTGTCTGGGGCCTGGAGAACGGCTACGCCCTGATGGTCGGCGGGTCCGACGAGGACGTCGCCAAGGTGCAGCCGGCGCTGGACGCGCTGCGCCCCGAAGGGGAGTTCGGCTTCGTGCACGCCGGCAAGAAGCCCGGTGCGGGCCACTTCGCCAAGATGGTCCACAACGGCATCGAGTACGCCATGATGCAGGCCTACGCCGAGGGCTGGGAGTTGCTCGAGGCCGTCGACCAGGTCGACAACGTCGCCGAGGTCTTCGCGTCCTGGCGCGGTGGCACCGTGATCCGCTCCTGGCTGCTCGACCTGCTGGTCGCAGCGTTGGAGGAGGACCAGCACCTCGAGAGGCTGACCGGCTATGCCGAGGACTCCGGCGAGGGCCGGTGGACCGTGGAGGCCGCGATCGACAACGCGGTGCCGATGCACGTCATCGCGGCGTCCCTGTTCGCCCGCTTCACCTCCCGCCAGGAGGACAGCCCGGCGATGAAGGCGATTGCGGCGATGCGCAACCAGTTCGGCGGCCACGCGGTCAGGACCGCGCCGCCGCTGGCGGGCGGCGACGCATGACACCCTCGTGATGCGCGCATGATGAACCTGTGCACGTCGCCCACCTGAGCCTCCACGACTTCCGGTCGTATCCGAGCCTCGAGGTGCCGCTCGACGCCGGTGTGACCTCGTTCGTGGGGCGCAACGGCCAGGGCAAGACCAACCTGGTCGAGGCCATCGACTACCTCTCCCGGCTCAGCTCCCACCGGGTCGCGACCGACGCGCCCCTGGTGCGGGTGGGCTGCGAGCAGGCGGTGGTGCGGGCCAGCGTGGTCAAGGAGGGCAGGACGGCCGTCCTCGAGGTCGAGATCAACCCGGGTCGCGCCAACCGGGCCAGGGTCAACAGGGCGATGCTCCCACGGACCCGCGACCTGGTCGGTCTGGTGCGCACGGTGGTCTTCTCACCGGAGGACCTCGCCCTGGTCAAGGGCGATCCGTCCGAGCGGCGTCGCTTCCTCGACGACCTGCTGGTGCTGCGGACCCCGCGGCTGGCTGGGCTGCGGGCCGACTACGACCGGGTCCTCAAGCAGCGCAACTCCCTGCTCAAAACAATGCTTGCGGCGCGCCGAGCCCGGCGTGACGACGACTACGCCGGGTCGACGCTCGCCGTGTGGGACGAGCAGCTGGTCCAGCACGGATCCGAGCTCCTCGCGGCGCGCGTGGCCCTGGTCGAGGACCTGCGGCCCTACGTCGGCAAGGCCTACGAGGCAGTGGCCCGCGGAGCGTCCCGCGAGGACGCCGAGCTCGAGTACCGGGCGACCGTCCCGGTCGGCGGGGCCGAACTGTCGGCGGCGTTCGCCGAGACGCTCGTCGAGCGCCGCCCGGACGAGGTCGACCGTGGCCTGTCGCTGGTGGGGCCGCACCGCGACGACCTCCTGCTGACACTGGCACCGGTCCGGTCATCGGGGCAGTCCGCCGCCGACAAGCTGCCGGTCAAGGGCTACGCCAGCCACGGGGAGTCGTGGTCGTTCGCGCTGGCCCTGCGCCTCGCGGCGTACGACCTGCTGCGGGCCGACGGCGACGACCCGATCCTCGTGCTCGACGACGTGTTCGCCGAGCTCGACGCCGAGCGCCGCGCGCAGCTCGCCGACCTGGTGGCCGGCGCCGAGCAGGTCCTGGTCACCGCGGCCGTCCCGGCGGACGTCCCGGCTGCGCTGTCGGGGGCGCGGTTCGTGGTCGCGGATGGCGAGGTGACCCGCGATGGCTGAGGAGGAGCTCCCGCACCACGACGACGGCCTGGACCTCGCTCGCGCCCAGACCCGCGCCACCGCGGGCTCGACGCCCGCATCGCGCCGCCGCCGTGGCCTCCGCGCCAGGGGGCCCGAGGGATCCAGGGTCAGTGGCAGCCACCCCGACGACCGGGATCCGCAGCTGCTGGGCGCCATGGTCGACAAGCTGGTGGGCGAGCAGGGCTGGGAGCTCGAGCTGCGGGTGCGCGGGGTGTTCGCGCGCTGGTCCGAGCTGGTCGGCGACGAGATCGGGGCGCACTCGACCCCGGAGACCTTCACCGACGGCAAGCTCGTCGTGCGGACCGACTCCACGGCCTGGGCGACCCAGCTCAAGCTGCTCGCCCCGCAGGTCCTGCGTCGCCTCAACGAGGATCTTGGCTCCGGGACCGTCACCCTCCTGGAGGTGCTCGGCCCACACGGTCCGAGCTGGAAGAAGGGTCGGCTCTCGAGCCGCGACGGCCGCGGTCCGCGCGACACCTACGGCTAACCGACCGGGGTCGTGCACAGCCGATCTGCGGACCGCGCGACGGTACTGGGGCCCACCCACACCCCTGCCAGGGCTTCCCGGAGGCCTCCACAGGCCGCTGAGAGGCGTTCCTGTCCACAAATCCCCCCCACCTCTGGACAGGTACGTGGGATACGGACCTTTGCGGGGTAGTATGGCGTTCGGCCGTCACCACGGTTTCTTCCTCATGGTGGACGGCCTGCTCCATGTCCGACGCAAGTCCAGAGCGCGACACCCCAGAGGCGGCCCCGTGACGATCGAGAACCCTCCGGAGCCCCCCAACGGCGTTGAGTACGACGCCTCGGCGATCCAGGTGCTCGAGGGCCTCGAGGCGGTCCGCAAGCGGCCCGGCATGTACATCGGCTCGACCGGTGAGCGTGGCCTGCACCACCTGATCTGGGAGATCGTGGACAACGCGGTCGACGAGGCACTGGCCGGCTACTGCGATCGCATCGTCATCACCCTGCGCGCCGACGGGGCGATCCGGGTCGAGGACAACGGCCGCGGCATCCCGACCGACACCGCTCCGGGCCAGGAGCTTCCCGCCCTGACGCTCGCGCTGACCGTGCTGCACGCCGGCGGCAAGTTCGGCGGCGGCGGCTACAAGGTCTCCGGTGGGCTGCACGGCGTCGGCGTCTCGGTCGTGAACGCGTTGTCCAGCACGCTCACGGCCGAGGTCCGCAACCGCGGCCATCTGTGGCGCCAGGGGTTCACCATCGGGGTCCCCGACGGGGAGCTCGAGCAGGTGCGGCCGATGGAGCCGGGGGAGAGCACCGGCACGACGATCACCTACTACGCCTCTACCGACATCTTCGAGACCACGACCTACAGCCTCGAGACGATCACCGCCCGGATCCGCGAGTACGCCTTCCTCAACAAGGGTCTCGAGATCGTCGTGCGCGACGAGCGCCCGGCCGCCGACGACCTGGTCGACGCGGTCTCGGACAACACCATCGACAACGACCTCGACCAGGCCGGGTCCGACGCGATTCACGCGGGCGCGGCCGGCGGCCTCGAACGGGTCTTCAAGTACGACCGGGGGCTGGTCGACTACGTCGAGTACCTCAACCGCTCCAAGCAGCCCGCCAACCCTTCGGTCATCTCCTTCGAGGCCGAGGCTCCCGATGCGTCGGGCAACCACATGAGCCTCGAGGTCGCGATGCAGTGGAACACGACGTTCAGCGAGTCGGTCCACACCTTCGCCAACACCATCAACACCCATGAGGGCGGCACCCACGAGGAGGGCTTCCGCGCGGCCCTGACCTCGCTGGTCAACAACTGGGGCTTCGAGTGGGGCCTGATGAAGAAGCCCGAGGACCGAGTCTCCGGCGACGACATCCGTGAGGGCCTGACCGCGATCATCTCGGTCAAGCTGGGCGAGCCGCAGTTCGAGGGACAGACCAAGACCAAGCTCGGCAACACCGAGGTCAAGGGCTTCACCCAGAAGATCATGAACGACCAGCTCGGTGCCTGGCTCGAGCAGAACCCCGCCGAGGGCAAGGACATCGTGCGCAAGAGCCAGGCCGCCCAGCAGGCGCGGATCGCGGCCCGCAAGGCCCGCGACCTGGCCCGTTCCCGCAAGGGTCTGCTCGGCGGGGGCGGCCTGCCCGGCAAGCTGTCGGACTGCCAGTCCACCAATCCCGAGGAGTGTGAGGTCTTCATCGTCGAGGGCGACTCGGCCGGGGGCTCTGCGCGGCAGGGACGCGACCCGCGGATCCAGGCGATCCTCCCGATCCGCGGCAAGATCCTCAACGTCGAGAAGGCCCGCATCGACAAGGTGCTCGGCAACGCCGAGGTCCAGGCGATCATCTCAGCGCTCGGCACGGGCATCCACGAAGAGTTCGACATGGACAAGCTGCGCTACCACAAGGTCGTGCTGATGGCCGACGCCGACGTGGACGGTCACCACATCAACACGCTCCTGCTGACGCTGCTGTTCCGCTTCATGCGGCCGCTCATCGAGCAGGGCTACGTCTACATGGCGCAGCCGCCGCTCTATCGGCTCCGCTGGAACAAGCCGGCCGAGCACGAGTTCGTCTACTCCGACGCCGAGCGGGACGCGCTTCAGCGCGACGGGCTCGCACAGGGCAAGAAGCTGCCCAAGGAGAACCCGGTCCAGCGCTACAAGGGTCTCGGTGAGATGAACGCCGACGAGCTGTGGGACACCACGATGAACCCCGACGCGCGGCTCATGCTCCAGGTCACCCTCGACGACGCCGCGCACGCCGACGAGATCTTCTCGATCCTCATGGGCGAGGACGTCGAGCAGCGCCGGTCCTTCATCCAGCGCAATGCCAAGGATGTTCGATTCCTCGATATATGACCGTCTAGCAGCAATCTGATACAGCACTAGAGATCTGCATAGAGACGCTTGGTTCCAGAGAGAGAAGCAGAATGACCGAGACCCCCACGCAGCCGCCCGGCGGCCGGATCGAGCCCATCGAACTGCAGACCTCGATGCAGCGCTCCTACATCGACTACGCGATGGCCGTCATCGTCGGGCGGGCGCTCCCTGACGTCCGCGACGGCCTCAAGCCGGTGCACCGCCGGGTGCTCTATGCGATGTACGACGGCGGCTACCGGCCCGACCGCGGCTTCTCCAAGTGCAGCCGGGTCGTCGGTGACGTGATGGGCCAGTACCACCCGCACGGCGACACCGCGATCTACGACACCCTGGTCCGCCTGGCGCAGCCCTGGGTGATGCGGGCGCCGTTGATCCACGGCCAGGGCAACTTCGGCTCGCCGGGCAACGACGCCGCGGCCGCGATGCGCTACACCGAGTGCAAGATGGCGCCGCTGGCGCTCGAGATGGTCCGCGACATCGGCGAGGACACCGTCGACTTCCAGCCCAACTACGACGGCCGGTCACAGGAGCCGACCGTCCTCCCCTCGCGCTACCCCAACCTCCTGGTCAACGGCTCCGCCGGCATCGCGGTCGGCATGGCCACCAGCATCCCGCCGCACAACCTGCGCGAGGTCGCCTCCGGCGCCGTGTGGGCCCTCGAGCACCCGGACGCCTCGCGTGAGGAGCTCCAGGACGCCCTGATCGAGCGGGTCAAGGGACCCGACTTCCCCAACGGCGCGCTGATCGTGGGTCGCGAGGGGATCGAGACGGCGTACCGCACCGGCCGTGGCTCGATCACCCAGCGCGCGGTGATCGAGATCGACGAGGACGCCAAGGGCCGGACCTGCCTGTCCATCACCGAGCTCCCCTACATGGTCAACCCGGACAACCTCGCGCTCAAGATCGCCGAGCTCGCCGACTCCGGCCGGGTGCAGGGCATCGCCGACGTCCGTGACGACTCGTCGGGCCGTACGGGTCAGCGCCTGGTCGTCGTGCTCAAGCGCGACGCGGTCGCGCGGGTCGTGCTTAACAACCTGCTCAAGCACACCGAGCTCCAGACCAACTTCAGCGCCAACATGCTGGCGCTGGTCGACGGAGTGCCGCGCACGCTGTCGATCGACCAGTTCATCAGCAACTGGGTGACCCACCAGATCGAGGTCATCCGGCGCCGGACCGAGTACCGCCTCGCCGAGGCCGAGAAGCGGGCCCACATCCTGCGCGGCCTGGTCAAGGCGCTCGACATGCTCGACGAGACCATCGCCCTGATCCGCCGCTCGCCCGACGTGGCCGAGGCGCGACAGGGCCTGATGGACCTGCTGGAGGTCGACGAGGTCCAGGCGACCGCGATCCTCGACATGCAGCTGCGACAGCTGGCGGCGCTGCAGCGCCAGAAGATCATCGACGACCTGGTCAGGATCGAGGCCGACATCGCCGACCTCAACGACATCCTCGCCAACGAGTCGCGGCAGCGGGGTCTGGTGATCGAGGAGCTCACCGAGATCGTCGACAAGTACGGCGACGACCGGCGCAGCCAGATCATCGCGGCCGACGGCGATCTCTCGATGGAGGACCTGATCCCCGACGAGGAGCTGGTCGTCTCGATCACCCGCGGCGGCTACGCCAAACGGACCCGGTCCGACCTGTACCGCTCGCAGAAGCGCGGGGGCAAGGGCGTGCGTGGCGCGAGTCTGCGTGGTGACGACGTCGTCGAGCACTTCATCGCGACGACCAACCACCACTGGCTGCTGTTCTTCACCACGGCCGGGCGGGTCTACCGCACCAAGGCCTACAACCTTCCGGAGGCGTCCAGAGACGCCAAGGGCGGTCACGTCGCGGGGCTGCTCAGCTTCCAGCCGGACGAGGACATCGCGCAGGTCCTGGCGATCCGTGACTACGAGCAGGCGCCGTACCTCGTGCTCGCCACCCGCAACGGCCTGGTCAAGAAGACGCGGCTCGGCGACTACAACAGCCCCCGCCAGGCCGGTGTCATCGCCATCAACTTCCGTGAGGACGACGACCAGCTGATCGGTGCTGAGCTGGTCTTCGCCGAGGACGAGATCCTGCTCGTCTCCCGCAAGGGCCAGGCGGTGCGGTTCAAGGCCGACGACTCGCAGCTGCGCCCGATGGGGCGGGCGACGTCCGGGGTCTCGGGCATGAAGTACGCCCGCGGCGACTCGGTCCTCTCGATGTCGGTCATCCGGGCCGCGGTCGTCGCGGCGGAGGAGACCGAGGGCATGGAAGGCG
Source organism: uncultured Actinomycetota bacterium (assembly GCA_963802315.1). Classification (GTDB taxonomy): domain Bacteria; phylum Actinomycetota; class Actinomycetes; order Propionibacteriales; family Nocardioidaceae; genus Nocardioides. The sequence goes on along the minus strand of CAWDIF010000001.1, from coordinate 1,316,282 downwards.
TCGAGGGTGCCGACGACGTGACGGTCCAGTACGTCTTCACGATGACCGATGGCGGCTTCGCCAAGCGGACCCGGACCAGTGAGTACCGCCTCACCAACCGAGGCACCAAGGGCGTCAAGGCGATGACGCTGGCCAACGAGGCGCGCGGTGTGCTCGTGGGGGCGTTCATCGTGGAGGACGGTGACGAGGTCCTCTCGATCACCGCCGCCGGTCAGGTCGTGCGCAGCCCGATCAACGAGGACTTCAGGCCGACCGGGCGGCCCACCATGGGAGTCAAGTTCGTGACGCCCAAGGGCGACGACTCGGTCGCGGTCGTGACCCGCTCGGTCGAGGCCAAGGTCGAGGAGGCGGAGCCCGGCTCGGAATCGTCCGATGACCCCGGGGATGCAACAATCGAGACCGACGAGACGTCCTAGGGCGTCCCCAGAGACCGTTGGGAGCGTGACGACTGAATGGTGGAGCGTCGCCCTCCCCAGGCGCCGCCGTCGTCGCAGCCGACGACGCAGCGTGAGGACACGGTCGCCATCCCGGTGAGCCGTCCCACCCCCGCGACCTCGTCGGCCAACAGCAACGGCAAGGTCATGCCGCCGATGCCCCAGGATCCTCCGCCCGCGGCACCCGCTGGTCGCACCGCCACTCCGCCGCCGCCGCCACCTGTGGTCGCGAAGACGCCGGCCCCCGCTCCACCGTCGGCCCCCGCTCCACCGTCGACCCCGGCGGCCGGCACCCCGGTCGCGAAGACCGCGGTGCCCGACCCCCCCGCGGTCAGCCCGATGCCCGTCGTACCCGAGGTCGACAAGCGGGCCGAGCGAGCGGCCGCCAAGGAGGCCGCTCGTCGGGCGAAGCAGGCCAGTTCGGTCAAGCAGGTCAAGGCGCCGGCACGGACCCAGGTCGCCGAGACCAGGCCCGAGCCGAAGCCCAGCCGGCGGGCCCGCCTGCGGATGACCCGGATCGACCCCTGGTCGGTCATGAAGACGGCGTTCCTGCTGTCCATCGCCCTCGGCATCGTCATCGTGGTCTCGGTCTTTATGGTCTGGTCGGTCCTCGACGCGGCCGACGTCTGGTCCTCGATCAACCAGACCGTGCGCGACGTCCTCGGTGGCGAGAGCGCCAAGACCTTCGACATCGAGGACTACCTCGGCACCCGCCGGGTCGTCGGCTTCTCCATGATCGTCGCGGCTGTCGACGTGGTGCTGCTGACCGCGATGGCCACCCTCGGCGCCTTCCTCTACAACATGTCCGCCTCGCTCCTCGGGGGCGTCGAGGTGACGCTCGCCGAGGACAAGTGAGCAGGCGTCGGCTCAGTTTCGTGAGGGCTCGCTCCCTCCGGTAACGTTCCCCCTCGCGTGCTCGGCCGCAGGCCGGCGCGCGGCGGGCCTATAGCTCAGACGGTTAGAGCGCTTCCCTGATAAGGAAGAGGTCAGAGGTTCAAGTCCTCTTAGGCCCACGTGAAGAAGATCCTGCTGCTGGCCGCAGCCGCTGCGGGCGCCCTGCTCGCGAAGAAGAAGATCGACGAGGGCAAGGCCGAACAGGCACTCTGGGCCGAGGCGACCGACGCGGTCAAGCGCAGCTGAATCACAGCCCCGCCGCAGCACCCGGGGGCCTTGGCGCAATTGGTAGCGCACCTGCTTTGCAAGCAGGGGGTTAGGGGTTCGAGTCCCCTAGGCTCCACCACGAGAAACCGCAGGTCAGCAACGCGGCGCCGAGGCGCACCATGGGGTGCGAAGATTCGGCGCCGCGTTCTGCTTGCGGTCCGCGGTGGGTCGGGCGGATTCTTGTTGGGTCCGTCGTGGTCGACCCCGTTTCATCTGTGGTGCCTGTGAGCCTGTAGGTCAGCATGGTGGTGGAGGGCTTCCACGGGAACCGTGGATTGGTGCCATCGAGCCCGAGTGTCAGACTTCCGATTTCTCCCTGCCCTTCCCGCGACGGACACCCGTTGTCCGGTCACGAGGAGGTAGAGCTGATGGAAGTGGTGCACCCCCGCTGTGCGGGGATGGATGTCTCGAAGAGGGACGCCAAGGTTTGCGTCAGGGTTGCTGGGGTGGGTCGCCGCAAGACGGTCGAGACGGTCACGACGTGGTCCTCGATGACCAGTCAGATCCTCGCGCTACGTGAGCACTTGGCCGGTGAGCAGGTCACGTGTGTGGTGATGGAAGCAACCGGGGACTACTGGAAGCCGTTCTACTACCTCCTCGAAGACCTGCCCGATGTGGAGGTAATGCTGGTCAACGCCCGGCACGTCAAGACGCTGCCGGGCCGCAAAACCGACGTTGCTGATGCGACTTGGCTGGCCCAGCTCGGCGCTCACGGGCTGGTCCGTGGATCCTTCGTGCCACCTGAACCGATCCGGCAGCTGCGGGATCTGACCCGGGCGCGGACTGCGATCACCCGTGAACGCGGACGTGAGGTCCAGCGGATGGAGAAGCTGCTCGAGGACGCCGGGATCAAACTGTCCAGTGTTGCCTCCGACATCATGGGGGTCTCGGGTCGGGCGATGCTGGAAGCGTTGATCACCGGCGACCACGATCCCGAAGCGCTAGCGGATCTGGCCAAGCGACGACTCCGGCGCAAGATCCCCGAACTGACCGAGGCGTTGAACGGGCGGTTCACCGAGCATCACGGTTTCCTCGCGCGGGTTCATCTGGACCTGATCGACCGGCACACCGACGCGATCAGCCAGCTCACCGCACGGATCGAGGTGATGATGGAGCCCTTTCAGGGGTTCCATCACCTGATCTGCACGATCCCGGGGGTCAGTGTCCTGACCGCCGATGTGATCGTGGCCGAGACCGGCGCGGACATGACCCGGTTCCCCACCGCCAACCATCTTGCGTCGTGGGCCGGGACAACGCCGGGGAGCAACGAATCGGCCGGGAAGGTCAAGTCCAGCCGCACCCGACCCGGAAACCCTTACCTGCAAGGGGCCTTGGGTGCGGCCGCGATGGTCTGCGGGCAGCACCCCGGCACGTACCTCAACGCCAAGTACCGCCGCATCGCTGCACGACGCGGACCGATGAAGGCCAACGTCGCGGTTCAGCACGCCATGCTGATCGCGATCTGGCACATGGGCACCACCGGCACCCTCTACGAGGACCCCGGCGGCGACTTCTTCACCCGGCTCCACCCCGACCGCGCCAAGAAACGAGCGATCGGACAACTCGAAGCCATGGGCTACCGCGTCACCCTCGACCACGCATCCTGAAACGCCCTGACACGAAGACCCACCCCGCTGGAGTGAATCTTCGTGTCAGCCCTGAGGTTTGTGCTCGTTCTAGGGCTCCTATCGCACTGCGAGCGGCCCGACGATCGGATCTGGCGGACACCGAGGGCCAAGTCGGCACCCGGTGCCGATTCGTCTGGGGCCACCCGCCGGGATGACACGCCATTCCGCAGACGAATCGGACGCGCGTCACAGTGGGCCGCTCGGCAAGTGCCTTGTCGCGGTCGAGCGTGGCGTCGCCTCGGAGAGGGCGGTGCGTGTCATCCCAAAGATCCACACGACGTGTCGTGATACTCGGGCCATGCTCGACGGCTTGAGGCTTCGTGTGCTGCCGGAGTCCCAACGTCGAACCCTGTCGGAGCTCGCCGAGGACCTGGATCTGACCTCCGGTGATTCGTCGTCCAAGATCTCTGCGTTCTGGACGATGCTGACGTTGTCGGCAGTGATCGCCAGTGCCGGCGTCCTGGCTGACTCAACGGCCACCGTGATCGGCGCGATGATCATTGCCCCGCTGTCGACCCCGATCATGGGGATCGCCCTGGGCATCGTGAATCGACAGCGGAAGGGCGCGACGCGGTTCGTGCTCTTCGGCGGTCTGCTGGTCATCGGGATTGGCGTGGTCTTCTCCGCTGCGCTGCCCGGGTCGTACGACTTGTTGGGCAATGGCCAGATCGCCTCCCGAACCTCGCCCGGGTTGCTCGACGTCATCGCCGCGGTGGCAACCGGCTTCGCTGGTGCCTTGGCGCTCGCCCGTCGAGACGTTGCCGCTGTCTTGCCGGGGGTCGCGATCGCGATCTCGTTGGTGCCGCCCCTCGCAGTTGTCGGCGTGTGTCTTGGCCAGGGTGCTGGCTGGTTGGCCGCCGGGGCCCTGCTGTTGTTCCTCTCCAACCTTCTCGCACTCGTCCTGGCGGGCACGGTGGTGTACGCAGCCCTGGGGTACGGCGTGGTCCTGACCGGCTCGGACAGGGCGCGCCGACGCGCCCGAGTCACGGTGAGCGTCCTCTTCTGCGTCGTCGTGCTGCCCCTGGTCGCCAACACGGTCTCCACCTATCTGATCAGTGTGTGGACCGCCCGTGTCGAGACTGTTGCGGCGGAGTGGATCTCCGCCGTGCCGGACGCGTCGGTCACCAGCGTGGACAACCAGTCGAGAACGTTCTACGTGCAGGTCAGGACGGCCGGAGAGCTTCCGCCGCTCACCGAGCTGTTGGCGGAACTGGACGGACAGATCCCGGACGGCCTCCGAATCGTCGTGGACTCGAGGGTCGGTCGGCAGATCGACGTCGGCGTCGTCGGCCGGTGATCCGCGCAGCCTTGCGCAACCACCTCTGACCTGCGTGCCCTTGGAATCGGACTAGGCCTCACCACCCGCTGATGCCAGCATGAGGCCATGACCGAGCTCCTCGACGCCGACTACCTCGTTGTCGGTGCCGGAGCGATGGGCATGGCGTTCACCGACTCGCTGATCGACCACTGCGACGCGCGGGTGGTCCTGGTCGACCGGCGCCACGGGCCCGGTGGGCACTGGCTCGACGCGTACCCGTTCGTCCGGCTGCACCAGGCGTCGGCCTTCTACGGCGTCGCGTCGACGCTGCTCGGTGGTGGCCGCACCCAGGTGACCGGTCCGGAGGCCGGGCTGCACGAGCGGGCGACCGCGCCCGAGATCGTCAGCTACTTCGACCGGGTGCTGCGCGAGCGGATGGTCGAGCCGGGGCGGGTCGAGTTCTTCGGTGGCTGCGAGTACGTCGGCGAACGGCAGTTCGTCTCGCGTGTCTCCGGCCGACACTACGAGGTGCGGGCCGACGCGCGTGTGGTCGACGCGACGTACCTCGCGCCGACGATCCCGGCGACGACACCACCGCCGTTCGAGGTGGGGGAGGGCGCGCACACCCTCGCGGTCAACGACCTGGTCAACCTGCAGGGGGCGCCGTCCCAGTACGTCGTCGTCGGCTCGGGCAAGACCTCGACCGACGCGTGCTTCTGGCTGCTGGAGAACGGCGTGGACCCTGACGCGATCTGCTGGGTGCGCCCGCGCGACCCCTGGATGATCAACCGGGCGGTCGTGCAGCCGGACCCGCTCGTGTGGCAGCGGATGGTCGGCGACCTGCTGGAGGCCAGCGGCGGGGCGACCTCGCCGGAGGACCTCTTCCTGCGCCTGGAGGCCGCCAGGATCATGCTCCGCATCGATCGCTCGGTGATGCCCACGATGGCGAAGGCACCAACGCTGGCCCAGCACGAGCTCGACGCGGTGCGCAGCATCGAGGACGTCGTGCGGCTCGGTCACCTACGCCGGGTCGAGGTGGGCAGGCTCATGCTCGACCGGGGCGAGGTCCAGGTCGCCCCGGACGCGGTGGTCGTGCACTGCGCCGCCTCGGGTCTGCAGAACCCGCCGCTGGTGCCGATCTGGGGCCGGGACGCGATCCGGCTGCAGGTCGTCCGCGCTGGTGTGCCGACGTTCAACGCCGCCCTGGTGGGGTTCGTCGAGGCAACCGTCGAGGGCGACGACGCCGACGACGAGAAGAACCGGCTGTGCCCGCCGACGCCGTACTCGAACTCGTTGGCGAGCTGGGCGCTGTTCCAGGCGATGGGGAGCCGGGCGGTCGCGTCGTACATGTCGAACCCGGATGTCGCTGCCTGGGCGCAGAGCGTCTCGATCAACCCGGCTCGGCTGCCGCCCGAGGGCGAGCGGTCGGACGAGCTGCGGGCCGCGATCGCCCGGGTCGCAGCACTGGCTGGACCGGGCCTCGAGGGTCTCGACCGCATCACCGCGATGGGGTGATCAGAGCCGGACCGGCGCCGTCCCGAACGCGACGTTGAACCGGTCACACCAGATGACGACCGACGTCATGCCGTCGATCGCCGCCGCGGCAGGAATCTCGTAGTTCTGGTTGCCGTTGTTGGCCTTGAGCTCGCCGAGGCGGACGTAGCGACCGTCGTCGTAGGAGCCCCACTCGCCCCCGCTGGGCCGGTCGGAGAGCCAGACGTGCAGGTCCGGGCCGTCGGAGGTCGCCAGGCCCACGAGCCTGACAAACCGACGACCGTCGGCGAGCTGCAGGATCCTGGCGGTGCCGTCCGTACCGTGCTCTGCGTCCTCGAAGGTTCCCTCGGCGAGGACCTCGTCCTTCGCCGCCGCGGGGCTCACCTCGGCCGTGGTCGGGGACTCGCTCGCGGCTTCGGTGGTGAGACCGGAGGCCGCGCTGCTGCTCGGGACGCTCTCGTCGATGGTGCTGTCGGTGAAGAGTCTCCAGGGCTCGAAGAGGAAGGCGCCGACGACGGCTGCGACGGCGGCTGCGACGACCGCGACGGCCAGGATCCTCCTCACTTCACCAGTATGCGGGGGTGGTGGTTCACCGCCAGCGTTCGACGCCGCTCCAGCTGCGACCGTCGTCGTCGGAGTAGAGCGCGCCCATCATGATCCGGGAGCCGACCACGGTCAGCTGGCGCATCTGACCCAGGTCGTAGGCGGACGGCAGCAGGCCGGTGTCGTGGACCAGGTCCCAGGTCCCGCCCTCGAGGGAGTCCAGGCGCCAGATGCGCGCCCGGATGGTGTCCCTCTGGGAGGTCACGTGCCTCAGGAGGACGGCACCCTGCGGGGTGGCCATCAGCTCCTCGGTCGAGACCTCAGACGCCGGGAGAGTCTGGTCGATGTCGCGCCAGCTGGCGCCGCCGTCGTCTCCGACGTGGAACGTCAGGGTGTCGGTCCTGGCCACGTGGGACCAGTAGATGAGGTCCTCGGAGGCGCCCAGCACCATGTCGGCGGTGAAGCCGTCCCAGCCCGAGCCCACGGGACCCGACGCGAGCAGCCGGGTCTGGCGCTCGCCGTCGCGATAGAACCACGCCATGAGCTCGCGGTCCCCGTCCGCCGACATGAGCGCGCGCCCCCAGGGCTCGACCCCGACGCCCGGGTCCACCGCCGAGGCGACCAACGGTGGGTCCTGCGACCACGGCTCGCGCCACTCGTACGCCGTCGCCGTGTCCGGGTCCAGCGCGCACCAGGTGGCCAGGTAGTCGGGCGGCTCGACCTCGGTCGACAGGCACGCGAACCACTGCCGCGGCTCGTCGGCAGGGCGGTCCGCGACCGACCGCTCGACGGCGGTCGTCGAGCCGTCCTCGTGGACGAGCCACTCGCCGCCGTTGGCGGGGTCCACGATGAGCAGCACTCCGGGGGCCGGGCTGTGGACGTAGAAGATCCCGTTGGCGTCCCGCGGTGGACGCGCGTACGTCGCTGTCTCGAACCCGTTGGTGGTGACCGCGATGGCCTTGAACGTCGGTCCGAGCTGCGAGTCCGGGAGCCTCGGGCACCACGTGCACTCGGCGGTCCACACCGCGAGGCGGAAGTCGGGGTCATCGGCAGAGACACCGGCGTAGGCGAGGCGGGCGTTGGCGGCGCCGACCACCTCCGCCGGCGTCATCGAGGTGTCCGACTGGTGCGTGGTCTCGACGTCCGGTGTCGGCGTGGGGACCACCTCCGGTGTCGGTGCTGGTGTGGGCGTCGGCGTGGTGACCTCAGGGAGGGTCCCGTCCCGGTCCTGCGTGCTCAGGGCGACGGCGCCGCCGGCCACGACCAGCATCGCGGTCAGACCGCCGGCCACGGCGATCCGCGCTTGGCGGCGGTCGCGGCGGGAGGCGGTCCTCGCCAGGAGTGCCATGGGTGGGGGCAGCAGGCGCTCGCCGAGCGAGCGAAGCTGGTCGAGGTCAGACATGACGGGGCTCCTCCCGGTCGTCGAGCAACCCGGCGAGACGGCCCCGGGCGCGGGACAGCCGGGACTTCACGGTCCCGGTGGGGATGCCGAGCTCGGCCGCGACCTGGCCGACGCTGAGGTCGGCGAGGTGGTGCAGCACCACGACGTGGCGCAGCTGGTCATCCAGGGCGGCCAGGGCGCGGACGATCGCGACGTGCTCGGGACCCACCTCGACGGTCGCCTGTGGACCAGGCACCCTCACCTCGTGGCGGCGGACCACGAGCGCGTGCCGCCAGCCTCCACGGATCCGGTTCAGCGCGACGGTCCGGAGCCAGGCCTCCGGATTGTCGACCGCCGAGAGCGAGCGCTGCTTGCGGATGGCGGTGACGAACGCCTCCTGGACGGCATCCTCGGCTTCGGCCAGGTCGCCGCAGATGGCGTACATCTGGACGACGAGTCGCCGGTAGGACGCGGCGTACAGCGCGTCCAGGTCCAGCGTGCCGGCCATGCCTCACCTCGTTCCGCCGTCATGGCTCCGATAGGACGAGTCGCGAGAGGTGGTGTTGGTTCCCGCATCGTCGCGGAACCTGTGCCCGGGCGGAAGCGCAGCGGCGGTGGCTTGCCCAGCCTTCTGCACCGGGCCGGACGACCGCCTCGCCGCCCGGTCGTACCCTGGCACCCGTGCCTCCCGCCCTTGCTCCACGCCTGTGGTGGGGACACGCGCTGGTCCTGGTGCTGACGGTGGCCGCGGTGCTACTCGGCTTCTGGCAGGTCGAGGCATGGCAGGAGCGCCGGGACGCCGAGGCCCGCGACCTCACCCAGGCGCGACCGGTCCCGCTGACCGACGTGCTCGGCCGGGATGACCCGTTCCCGGGGGACAAGGTGGGGCAGCCGGTGACGCTGAGGGGCACCTGGCTGGACACCGGCACCGTCTTCGTGTCGGGCCGGGAGCGCGACGACGTCGACGGGTTCTGGATGGTGACCCCCCTGGGCCTCCCCGACGACGCCGCGATCCCGGTGGTCCTCGGTTGGGTCGCCGACCTCGACAGCTCCCCGCCGGCACCCACCGGGGAGTCCGAGTTCGTCGGGTGGCTCCAACCACCGGACGGCACCGGCACCCGCGACGACGACCCCACCGACGACGTGGTGCCGCAGCTGCGCACCGCCGACCTGGTCCAGCTCGTCGACCAAGACCTCTACGGCGCCTACGCGGTCGCGCGCGACGGTCTGGCCGGCCTGCCGGCCGCCGACCTCGCGGAGCTCCCTGAAGCCGGGCGGTTCACCGCGCTGCGCAACCTGCTCTATGGCATCGAGTGGTGGATCTTCGGCGGCTTCGCGATCTTCGTGTGGTGGCGCTGGGTCCGCGACGAGACACGTCCTCCCGAGGTCGCCGACCGCCCCGCCGATACCGTGTCACCGTGAGGCGACTCTTCTCCACCTACCGCGTCCTGGCCTTCATCGTGGGGGTGCTGCTCGCCTTCTGCTCGCTCGTCGCGCTGCCGCTGAAGTACCTCGCCGCCGACGGCTCCGACCTCCAGCGGTTCGGTGAGGACGCCAGCATCATGTGGCTCTTCCACGGCTGGATCTTCATGGTCTACGTCGTCGTCGCCTTCCTGCTCTCACGGCGGGCCGACTGGTCGTGGACCTTCACGGCGGTCGTGCTGGCCGCCGGCCTCATCCCGCTGCTGATCTTCTGCGTCGAGCGGGTCGTCACCCAGAAGGTGACGACCGAGAACGCCGACGAGCTCGAGCCGTCCACGACGTGACGACCGCGTTCGTCCTCGGTGGCGGTGGCGTGCTCGGCGCCGTCGAGGTCGGCATGCTCCAGGCACTCCTCGAGCGCGACCTCACCCCGGACCTCGTGCTCGGCACCAGCGTCGGTGCGCTCAACGGCGCGCTGGTCGCCCGACAGCCGGACGCGTCGGTCGTCGACCGGCTGGTCGAGCTCTGGCAGGGCGTCAGCCAGGGCGGCAAGGAGGTCTATGGCGACAACCCGCTGCGGACGGTGCGCCGAGCGGTGTCGACCGGGACCCATGTCTTCTCTGCCAAGCCGCTACGACAGCGGCTCGACGACGAGCTCGGCGACCTCACCTTCGAGGAGCTGCCGGTCCCGTTCGAGGTGTGCGCCGCCAGCATCGAGCGCGCGGCCGAGCACTGGTTCACCACCGGCCGGGTCGTCGACGCCGTCGTGGCCAGCGCCGCCGTCCCCGGCCTGCTGCCACCCGCGAAGGTCGGCGACGAGCACTATCCTCGACGGCGGCATCGTGAACTCGATCCCGCTCGGCCGCGCGGTCGCGCGGGGAGCCGATCGGGTCTTCGTGCTCCAGGTCGGTCGCTTCGACCGGCCGCTCACGGTGCCGAAGCGACCGTGGGAGGTCGCGCGGGTCTCGTTCGAGATCGCTCGCCGGCACCGCTTCCAACGCGAGCTCGCCGAGCTGCCGGAGTCGGTCGAGTGCCACGTGCTCCCGGCCCGCGGGCACCTCGAGCCGTGACGACACCTGGGCCGGCGCGCCGCGACTTCGGCAGCGTCCAGGAGCGGATCGACGCGACGTACGACGCCACGAAGGCCTATCTGGAGGAGCACGTGCCGTGACATCTGTGCTGCGGCGGGTGGTCCTGGCACCGGCCGTCGTGGCGCTCGTGGCGGGCCTGTTCCTCCTCCTGCCGCTGTGGCTGATCGGTGCGGCCGCACTGTCGCCACTGCTGCCCGGCCGCTGGCGGGCTCTGCGCCTGCTCTGGATCTTTGTCATGTATGCGGTGATCGAGGCGCTGCTGCTCGTGGTGCTGTTCGGGCTCTGGTTCGCCACCGGCTTCGGACGGCGGGTGCGCACTGCGTACTGGCAAGGGATCCACTACGACCTGGTCGCAGGGCGTGATGTGGGTCTTCTTCCGCGAGGCCAAGCGCGTTCTGGACCTCGAGATCGCCACCGACGGACCCGCCCCCGATGCCCATCCTGGCGTGCCGATCCTGGTCTGCTGCCGGCACGCGGGACCGGGCGACTCGTTCGTCCTGATCCATGCCCTGATGCACTGGTACGGCCGCGAGCCCCGCGTGGTCCTCAAGAACACGCTGGCGTGGGATCCCGCCATCGACGTGCTGCTCCACCGGATTCCGGCGCGGTTCGTCACTCCGGCCGGGGGGCTCGGCCTCGAGGAGCAGATCGCCGACCTGGCCAGTGACCTGGACGCGAACGACGCGTTCGTGATCTTCCCCGAGGGCGGCAACTTCACGCGCGAAGCGTCGGACCCGAGGCATCGAGCGGCTGCGCAAGCTGGGGCTCGACCGGATGGCCGAGCGCGCTGAGGCGATGACCAACGTGCTGGCGCCGCAGCCGGGCGGCTTCATCGCCGCCCTCGACGCGGCGCCCGACGCCGACGTCGTGATGGTCGCCCACACCGGTCTCGACCACGTGCTGACCGTCGGCGACATCTGGCGCGAGCTGCCGATGGACAAGCGCATCGTCATGCGCTGGTGGAAGGTCCCGCGCGCCGAGATCCCCGAGGATCGCGACGCGCGGATCGACTGGCTCTACGGCTGGTGGGAGCGGATCGACCTGTGGATCGAGGAGAACCGCTCCGACAGCCGCCGCTAACTAGGACTGCTTGGTGGCCTTCGTCGGCGCGCGCCTTTCGGAGGTTTCGATGTCGACGACCTCGGCCGGCTCGTCAGGCGTGGTCACCGGGTGCGGGTCCTCGGCGGCATCGGAGATCGCCTCGTCGGGCGCCGAGCCGCCGGTGTCTTGCACAGAGGCCGGGACGGGAGCCGCCGCGGGCGCTGGCTTCGGGACGTACGACGACTGCCAGGTCTCGGCCTGCTTGCCGCCCTGGAGCTTCTTGGCCACCAGGCCGACAGCCCCGGCGAGCACGGCGAACAGGGCGAACTTCTTGAGCTTGCCGCCCTTCTTGGCCGGCTCTTCGCCACGTAGGGCGGCCACGCCGGTGTCGGCCGCCTCCTTGACCGCTGGGACGGCCTTGTCGCGGGCGTCGCTGAGGGCGGGCCATGCCGTGTTCTCCACGAAGTCCTCCACCGCCTCGCGGGTCGTCACGACCGCCGACTCGACATGCGGGCGGACCGCCTCGACGTAGGCCTGGGCCTGGTCGAGGAGGGTCTTCTTCTTGCGCAGAGCCATGACTGCGGGTCCTTCCGAAGGGTGTAGTCCATCTCACCACGTCGCCCAAGCCACCCACCAGGGCCGATCTTGGGGCCCGTGCGAGGATCGTCCGGGCGGCGGCGAGCGTTCGTCGCAGCAGCGGTACCCATCGCTCCGTCCCAGGAACCACGACACCTCCGATCGCAAAGGGCACACCCATGGCGCAGCAGGCCATCCTCAAGACCAACCAGGGCGACATCGCCGTCAACCTGTTCCCCGACCACGCTCCCGAGACGGTGGCGAACTTCATCGGACTCGCGACCGGGGACAAGGCCTACGACTCGGGCAACGGGCGCAGCGGTCCGTTCTACGACGGCCTCGGCTTCCACCGGGTCATCGCCGGCTTCATGATCCAGGGCGGCTGCCCGCTCGGCACCGGCACCGGTGGCCCGGGCTACACCTTCAAGGACGAGCCGCACCCTGAGCTCGTCTTCGACAAGCCCTACCTGCTCGCGATGGCCAACGCCGGGCCGGGCACCAACGGCTCGCAGTTCTTCGTCACCGTCGGCGCGACACCGTGGCTGAACTTCAAGCACACGATCTTCGGCGAGGTGGCCGACCAGGCCTCCCGCGACGTGGTCGACGCGATCGCCGCCACCCCGACCGGCCGGAGGCGACCGTCCCGTCGAGCCGGTCAGTTCTCGAGCGTCGAGATCGTCAACGCCTGACCCTCTCGTGACCCAGCCGCCGATCCCGGACACTCCGGGACCCGAAGCCGCGGTGCCGACCTGCTATCGGCACCAGGGCCGGGAGTCGCACATCCGCTGCCAACGCTGCGACCGGCCGATCTGCCCGGACTGCATGCGGGACGCGGCCGTCGGCTTCCAGTGCCTGGAGTGCATCAAGGCGGGCAGCAAGGAGACCCGCAGCGGCCGTACGGCGTACGGCGGTCTCCGACCGACCGACGCGTCGACGACGTCGATCGCCCTCATCGCGATCAACGTGGCGGTGTGGATCGCGATCCTCGCGAGCGGTGGCTTCGACGGCACGCTGTTCGACTGGCTGGCGCTGCGCCCCGACGGGCTGTGCCTGCTCGGCACCCAGGCCTACGACCCGAGCTCGCTCAGCTGCGATCTCGGTGGCCAGCTGTTGCCTGGCGTGGCCGACGGCGCCTACTGGCAGGTCGTCACCTCGATGTTCACCCACGTCGCGGTCTGGCACATCGCCTTCAACATGATGGCCCTGTGGGTGCTCGGCCCCCAGCTCGAGCTCGCGGTCGGCCGGGTCCGGTTCCTGGCGCTCTACTTCCTCTCCGGGCTGGCCGGCTCCGCGCTGGTCCTGTGGGCCGGCCCCGCAGTACGGCGGCACCCACGGGGCGTCCGGGGCCATCTTCGGCCTGATGGGTGCGTTGCTGGTGCTGGCCTACAAGGTCGGGGGTGATGTGCGTGGCGTGCTCACCTGGGTCGGCATCAACGCTCGTGATCACGCTGTTCTTCGTCAACAACATCTCGTGGCAGGGCCACCTCGGCGGCTTCCTGGGCGGTCTCGCGTGCGCGGCGGTGATCGTCTATGCGCCCCGCGGGCCGCAGCGCACCCATTCCAGCTTGCCGGCCTGGCCGGCATCGGCATCCTCATCGCGGTGGCCATCGTGGCTCGTGTCGTCATGCTGGCCTGACGTACACGTCGGCTCCTCCACACCTGGGGACAAACATGTGGAGAACTACACCTCTGTAACTCAGATCTCCCCGCGACCCGTCGTTACTGATGAGCAGTAACGACGGGTCGGCGTGGGTTGGGGCTCATTCCCAGCGAGTCGCGAAGGTGAAGCCGACTGCCATGAAGGCGATCCCGACGACGAGGCTGTATCTGGCAGGTCGTTGAAGATCGGGACCCGGGTGATGTCGTCGCTGATGACGTAGTAGGTGCAGATCCAGAGCAGGCCGATCAGGAAGCAGCCGAGCATGCCGACCACCACGCCACGGCCGCGCCCCAGGGGCGTCGAGGGGTGCGCGGAGATCATCAGGCCGAGGAAGAACGCCCCGAAGCCGATCACGTAGTTCCAGCCCGCGAGGTCGCCCAGGAACGCGGGCCCCCCGGCCTTCTCCGGCGGCAGCACCGTGGGGTCCACCCGGACCACGAGGTAGTAGTACACGATCAGCGCGATCCCGAGGACGACGAGCACCAGGGAGATGATCGAGCGGGGGGTCAGCACCGGCTCGAGGGGCGGCTCGCCCAGACGGTCCATCTCCGACTTGCTGCCTCGTCCCAGACGCGGTCTCAGATTCACCACGCGGGCTACCTTAGTCGGCGTGGCCGAGGGCGGACGACGCGCGGTGTGGCGCCTCGGCACGCCCGTGGTCGTCCTGGTCTGCGGCTCACTCTTCGTGGTGAGCGCCCAGTCCAGCGACGGCACCGACCTGCGACCGGGTCGCTACGACGACCTGGCCAGCCTGGTGGATGCTGAGGCCGACCGGTACGAGGGGCTGACCGGCCAGGTCACCGCCCTCACCGAGGAGGTCGCCGAGCTGAGCTCGCAGGTCGAGGACGACGCCGTGCAGCGGCTCCAGGCCGAGGTGGACCGGCTGCGCGACCCGGCCGGACTGGTGCGGCGCGACGGCCCGGGCGTCCAGATCACGCTCTCCGACGCCCCCGATGCGGTCCTTGACACCCCAACGGTCAACCAGAACCTGCTCGTCGTGCACCAGCAGGACATCCAGGCCGTGGTCAACGCGCTCTGGGCCGGCGGCGCCGAGGCGGTGACCGTCCAGGGTCAGCGCATCATCACGACGACCGGCATCAAGTGCGAGGGCAACCAGGTCCTGCTGCAGGGGATCCCCTACCCGCAGCCGTACGTCATCGAGGCGGTCGGTGACATCAGCGACCTGAGCCGCGCGATCGCGGACGACGCGTACCTGCAGACCTACCGCGAGCAGGCCGACGACCCCGAGATCGCCGTCGGGTGGGACCTCGAGCTCATGGACGACCTCAGCGCGCCGGCGTACGACGGCCTGCTGATCCTGTCCTACGCGCGGCCCCTGCGCTGAGGCCGGACCTGGGCGTCGGCGGCACCGTGGGATCGGTCGGGATGTCGGTCGGGATGTCGGTCGGGCTCGGCGTCTGGGTCGGCGGGGGCGGCTCCACGAAGACCGAGACGAAGATGATGACCGTCGACCCCTCCGCGAGGGTGCCGTCGACGGGGAACTGGTCGGTCACCGTGCCGGCGGGCTGGGTCGAGGTGTTGTCGGCGCGGATCTGCGGCTCGAAGCCGGCGTCGCGCACCTGCTCCTCGGCCCGGCCCTGTGGGAGGCCGACGACATTGGGGACCTGCTCCTGGCCGTCGGAGACGAAGACCGTGATCGTGTTGCCCTGCTGGACAGCCTCGCCGCCGGCTGGTTTGGTGCGCACGACCTCGCCCTTGGGCTGGTCGGACTCCTCGGTCTCGAACCGGACCTCGAGCTTGGCGTTGCGCATCTGGTTGCGGGCCTCGACCCTGGTCTGCCCGACAACGAACGGCACCTGCACCATCGGCTTGCCCGTCGAGACCACGATGTCGACCAGCGATCCCGGGTCGACGTACTGGTCCCGGTTGGGGGCCTGCTCGATCACGAAGTCCTTGCCGACCGACTCGCTGGGCTCGTAGTCCACCTCGCCGACCTCGAGGCCCGCCTCGCCGATCGCGATCCGGGCCTACGTCCTCGGTGAGTCCGATCAGATTGGGGATCTGCTCCTGCTCGGGAGCGGACTCGAACAGGTCGCTGCCGAAGGCCAGCACGGCACCGGCGATCAGCGCGATCACCAGCAGGCCGAGCAGCACGAGCAACCCGGTGCGTGGAGTCCGACGCTCCTCCTCGGGCGGTGGCAACGGCTGGCCCGGCCGGACCGAGGTGCTCTCGGTGGGCGGCGGTGCGATGCCGGTGACCCGGGTCGGGTACTCGGGGTCGGGTGCGGCCACCGGTGTCGGCGCCTGCACCGGGCGACCCGACGAGGTAGCGCTCGATGTCGCTGCGCATCGCGGCCGCGCGACTGGTAGCGGTCCTCGACGCCGCTTGGCCAGCGCCTTCATCACGATCGCGTCGACCTCGGGCGGCAGGTCGGTGTCGTGGTCCGACGGCGGGGCGGCGCCTGCTCGCGGACGTGCTGGTAGGCGACCGCCACCGGGCTGTCGCCGACGAACGGCGGGCGGCCGGTGAGCAGCTCGTAGAGCAGGCAGCCGGCCGAGTAGACGTCGCGAGCGGGAGTCGACGGTCTCGCCGCGGGCCTGCTCGGGGGAGAGGTACTGCGCGGTGCCGACCACGGCGGCGGTCTGGGTCATCGTGATGGAGGCGTCGCTGATCGCGCGGGCGATGCCGAAGTCCATCACCTTGACGTCGCCGCTCGGGGTGAGCATGACGTTGCCGGGCTTGATGTCGCGGTGGATGATCCCGGCGCGGTGGCTGTAGTCGAGCGCCGACAGCACGCCGCGAGGTGATCTCGAGGGCGCGCTCGGGCAGGATCTTGCGGCCCTCGCGCAGGATGTCGCGCAGCGTGCGCCCGGCGACGAACTCCATGACGATGTAGGGCTGCGGGACGCCCGAGCCGTCGGTGGCCAGCTCCTCGCCGGTGTCGTAGACCGACGACGATCGCGGGGTGGTTGAGCGAGGCCGCGGACTGCGCCTCGCGGCGGAACCGGGCCTGGAAGGTCGCGTCGCTGGCCAGGTCGGTGCGCAGCCGCTTGACCGCGACGACCCGGCCGAGCCGCGATGTCGGTGCCCTTGCGGACCTCGGCCATGCCGCCGCGGCCGAGCAGCTCGCCGAGCTCGTAGCGCCCGCCGATCAGTGGGGGGCCGTTGGGCGGTGGTGGTGGCGTGGGGGTGCTCATGGCGCGGCCTCCGGGCTCGTGGTGTCCGTGGGGTCAGGCGTCGTGGAGGCGGCGCTGGCGCTCGCGGACCCGGTCGGCGGCGAGGGCGTGGGCTCGCTCGGCGTCGATTCCGACGGCGTGGGCTCTGGGCTCGGCTCCGGAGCCGCGTAGTACTCGACGATGACGGTGTCACCTGCTGTCAGTCCGGTGGTCGGCGAGATCGAGGCCACGGTGTCGGTCTGCTTGTCGCCCGGGTTGTCGATCGGCTGGGTGTCGACCCTGAGCCCGAGCTGGCGCAGGTCGTCGATCACCTCGTCGACGTCGCGCCCGAGATAGGCGTCGGGGTCGAGGTTGATCGGCTCCAGGGTGTCGCTCGGCGTCGGCGAGGGCGTCTCAGACGGCGTCGGCTCGCTGCTGGAGCTCTGTGAGGGGAGCAGGTCGTCGCCGATGCTGTCCGAGTCGTCGGCGCCGTTGGTCAGCACCAGGAGACACGATCACGCCGGCCGCGACGAGCGCCACGAACAGCAGCACGAACGGCCAGGGGCTGCTGCGGCTCCCGGCTCCGTCGGTACGGCGTCGCGGAGTCGTCCGTCGAGCACGACCGGGCTGGACGGGCGTCGGCGACCGGCGACCGGGGCGCGGCGCCGGACGACCTGCGGTCGCCGCGGTCGCGGGGTCGCGCAGCGCCGCGGCGAACGCGGCGCCGTCGGCGAAGCGCTCCTGCGGGGTCCTTGGCCAGCGCCCGGCGCACGACCGTCGCCAGGTCGGCGGGCACCGAGGCGGGCAGGTCCGGCACCGGCTCGCTGGAGATGGGCCAGCGCCGTCGCGACCGGGGACGTCGGCCTCGAACGGGCGCGTCCGGCGAGGCACTCGAAGGCGACCACGCCGAGGGAGTAGACGTCGGAGGCCGAGGTGGCGGTCTCGCCCTCGGGCCTGCTCGGGCGAGAGGTACTGCGGGGTGCCCATGACCTGGCCGGTGCCGGTGAGCGCCGAGGCCCTCGGCGGCGCGGGCGATGCCGAAGTCGGTGATCTTCATCCGCCGGTCGGGCGGTGACCAGCAGGTTGGCCGGCTTGATGTCGCGGTGCACGATGCCGGCCGCGTGGGCGGCGCCGATCGCGTCGGCGGCCTGGGCGAGCAGGTCGCGCACGGCCGCGGGGTCGAGGCGCCTCGCCCACCCGCAGCAGCGCGGACAGCGGCTGCCCGTCGACGAGCTCCATCACGAGGTAGGGCCGGGGATGCCGGAGCCGTCGGCGACGCCGCTGGCACGACTCGCCGAAGTCGTAGACCGACGGCGATGCCGGGGTGGTGCAGGGCCGCGGCGTGCCGGGCCTCGGTCTCGAACCGGGAGCGGAACGTCGCGTCGTCGGCGTACTCGTGCTTGAGCACCTTGACCGCGACCGCGCGGCCCAGCACGGTGTCGGTGCCGCGCCAGACCTCGCCCATGCCGCCGGTGGCGATCCGGCGCTCGAGCCGGTAGCGCCGCGCGTCGTCGGCGAAGCGCGCGTCCTCGGGTGTCTCGCTCATTGGATCACCGCCTCCATGACCGCCTTGGCGATCGGGCCGCCGAGCTGGCCGCCGGCGATCTCGCCGCGCTCGATGTCGGCCTTCTGGATCATGCACGGCGACCGCGACCTGCGGGTCTGTCGGCGGGTGCGAAGGACACGAACCAGGCGTACGGCGGCACGTCGGCCTGGCCGCTCTGCGCGGTGCCGGTCTTGCCGGCCACCTCGACGCCGGGATGGCCGCCGGGCTCGCGGTGCCGTCGTCGACGGTGTCGACCATCAGCTCGGTCAGCTCGTCGGCCGTCGAGGCGGACACCGCGTCGGAGAACTCCTCGGGCTGGGTCTGTCGCAGCACCTCGAAGGTCGGGCGACTGGACCTCGTCGACGAGGTAGGGCCGCATCACCGTGCCGCTGGTTGGCGATCCCGGCCGCGACCATCGCCATCTGCAGCGGGGTGGCCGTGCACCTCGAACTGGCCGATCGCCGACTGGCCGGTCTGGGGCTCGTTGGCCTCGTCGGGGTAGATCGAGATCGGCCTGGCGGGGCGAGGTCCTCGAGGTAGCGCTGGTTGAAGCCGAACGCCTCGGCCTGCTCGAGCATCTCGTCGGCGCCGACCTCGACGCCCGAGCTGGGCGAACGTGGTGTTGCACGAGTTGGCCATCGCCTGCTCGAAGGGGATCGGTGTCGACGCCGCAGTCGCGACCGTCGTTGTCGATCAGCCCGCTGTCGTCGGTGGTCTGCGGGCAGCTGGTAGGTCACGCCGCCCGGCACCTCGTCGGTCGGCGTGGTAGTTGCCGTTCTCGATCGCCGCGGCCGCGGTGACCAGCTTGAAGGTCGAGCCGGGCGGCAGCGTCGTCTGGATCGCCCGGTTGAGCAGCGGCTCGGTCGTGGTCGGCCTGCGAGCTCGTCGTAGGTCTCGCTCGACCGCGCCGAAGTCGTGGGAGGCCAGCGTGTTGGGGTCGAAGGTCGGCAGCGAGACCATCGCCAGGATCTTGCCGGTGTCGGGCTCGAGCGCGACGACGGCGCCCTGGACGTCGCCCGGCAGGCCCTCGAGCGCCGTCGAAGGCCGCGTCCTGCGCGGCTCGGGTCGATGGTCAGCTGGACGTTGCCGCCCTTGGGCCGGCCGTTGCCGGAGCAGGTCGACCAGCTTGGTCACGAAGAGCAGCGTCGTCGTCGCCGGAGAGCACGTCGTTCTGGCTCTGCTCGATGCCGGTCTGGCTGAAGAAGGAGAAGTAGCCGGTGACGTGGGCGTACTTGCACGGGCTCGGCGTAGGCGCGCTGGAACTCGTACTTGTCGTCGACTCGGCTCGCTCTCGGCGACCGGGTCGCGGCCGACCAGGATCGCGCCGCGCTCGCGCGGAGTAGGCGCGCCTCGATGACCCGGCGGTTGAGCGGGTCCTCGGCGTAGTCCTGCGACCTGGCAGTACTGCAGGTAGGTCGCGTTGACCATGCAGCGCCAGGAACAGCAGCAGGCAGAAGAGCGAGATGGTGCGGATCGGCTTGTTCACCCGGCACCGCCGACCCGGATCACCTGGGTGGACATCTCGTCCGCGTCGTCGTCGGAGAGGTCGGGGACCGGCCGCCGGGCCTGGTCGGAGATCCGCAGCAGCAGCGCGACGATCACCCAGTTGGCGACCAGCGAGGAACCGCCGTAGGACAGGAACGGCGTGGTGAGGCCGGTGAGCGGGATCAGCCGGGTGACGCCGCCGATGACGACGAAGACCTGGAGCGCGAGGACGCCCGCCGAGGCCGACGGCGACGAGCTTGCCGAAGCCGTCGCGGCAGATCAGGGCCGTGCGCAGCGCGCGCTCGACGATCAGGCCGTAGAGCAGGATCACCGCGATCACGGCGGTCAGGCCGAGCTCCTCGCCGATCGCGGCGATGATGAAGTCGGACTCGGCGAACGGCACCCGCTCGGGGCTGCCGCCGCCGAAGCCGCGGCCGATCAGGCCGCCCCAGCGCCATGCCGAACATCGCCTCGACGATCTGGCCGCTGCCCGGCGACTTGTCGAAGTAGGGCATCGGGTCGAGCCAGATGTTGACGCGGTTCTGGACGTGGCCGAAGAGCTGGTAGGCCAGCGCAGCGCGCCGCCGACGAACAGCAGCCGCGCCGACGACCAGCCAGCCGGGTCGCTCGGTGGCGACGTAGAGCATGATCAGGAAGAGGCCGAAGAACAGCAGGCTGGAGCCGAGGTCGCTCTGGAAGACCAGGATCGCCGAGGCTGACCAGCCACATCACCAGGATCGGGCCGAGGTCGCGGCCGCGCGGCAGGTCGATGAACAGCGACCCGGCGGCCCGGCGAGCGCGAGGGCGTCGCGGTGCAGCACGAGGTAGCCGGCGAACGCGACGACCAGCAGCACCTTGGCGACCTCGCCGGGCTGGAAGCTGAACGGGCCGACGTCGATCCAGATCCGCGCGCCGTTGATCGTCGGTGCCGAGGCCCGGGACCATCGGCAGCAGGAGCAGCACGATCGCCGCCAGGCCGCAGGTGTAGGTGAACCGGGTCAGCACGCGGTGGTCGCGCAGCAGGACCAGGGTCAGGACGAACAGGACGACGCCGAGCGTCATCCAGGTCAGCTGCTTGGCGGCGCAGGTCGTCGGGTTTGTTGGCCATGTCGGCGTAGGCGAGGTCGAGCCGGTGGATCACCGCGAGGCCGAGCCCGTTGAGGGCGGCGACGACGGGCAGCAGCACCGGGTCGGCGTACGGCGCCACGATCCGCACCGCGACGTGCGCGGCGACCGATCAGGCCGGCCAGCCAGCCGCCGTAGCCGATGATGTCGGCCGGCACCTCGCCCTCGACGCCGATGCCGACCGCGGCGTAGGCGCCGATGCCGACCGCGAGCGCGAGGACGAGCAGGAAGAGCTCGGCGCCCCGGCGACGCCGGTGCACGAACCCCATCAGGGCACTCTGCTGGTTCATGGGGCCGCACCTTCGGCGGCGGCGGCGTCGACGGGGCTCATCTTGGCCGCGAGGCTCTCGACGGTGCTGCGGGCCTCGTCGAGACTGCCGGCGTCGATGCCCTCGCGCACCTGGCGCGGCGTCGAAGTCGCGAGAGTCGGTCGAGGTCGACGTTGCTGCGTCTCGTAGGGCTCGGAGAGGTCGAGGCCGGGGAGGGAGGCGTCGACGCCGCGGATAGATCACGACGCGGCCGTCCTCCTCGCCGACGTAGTACTGGTCCTGGGTCCAGGACCAGCGCGACGGCAAGTCCGACCCAGACCAGCCCGAGGACCACGAGCGCGGCCAGGATGCGGCTCAGCCACGCGGAACCGCGTGGCGGCCGCGGCGCGTAGCGCGCGCCTCGGGGTCGGCTCGCGGATCGGTGCGGGTCGCGAAGGGCACCTCGTCGAGGATCTCCGCGGCGATCGGTTCGAGCTCGCCGGTGTCGCCGGCCCGGTGGCCGCGGAAGATGCTTGCCGTCTTGACGTTGCCGGTCTTGGGGCTGCGTCGTCGGCGCAGCTCGGCGGCCGCCCCCACGAGGAGCGGTGCGTCGTGCTCGACCTGTGCGTCGTCGTCCTTCGACGTCGGCGACCAGGCACGTGACGTTGTCGGAGCTGCCGGCCTCGAGGCTGGCGCGGACCAGCTCGACGGCGGCGTAGTCGGGGGTGCCGCTGGAGAGGATGTCGGCCAGCCGGCCGTCGTCGAGCACGCCCGAGGCGCCGTCGCTGCACAGCAGGAGCCGGTCGCCGACCACGAGCTCGAGGACGAACAGGTCGGGCTCGAGTGTCGTGCACGCCGTCGACGGCGCGGAGGATGAGGTTGCGGTGCGGGTGGACTCGCGCCTCCTCCTCGGTGATCCGGCCCTCGTCGATCAGGCTCTGGACGAACGTGTGGTCGCTGGTGAGCTGGCTGATCTCGCCGTCGCGGAACAGGTAGGCGCGGCTGTCGCCGACGTGGCCCATGCCGATGCGGGAGCCGTCGAAGAGCGCGACGCGTCGCGGTGGTGCTGGTGCCGTCGAGGGACGGGTCGTCGTCGACGAGCGCGGCGATCCGGTCGTGGGCCCGGTGCAGTGCGCCGTGCGACGCGGATCAGCAGCGGGTCGCCGTCCTGCGCCGGGTCGGGTCCGGGCGGCACGTCGAGGGACCGGAGCTGCTGGATCGCCGTGCCGAGGCGATGTCACCGCGGGCCGCGCCGCCGACGCCGTCGCAGACCGCGAGCAGCTACGGGCCGGCGTAGCCCGGAGTCCTGGTTGTCCTTGCGGACCCGGCCGACGTCGGAGATCGCCGAGAAGTCGAGCTTCAACGATCTACTTCCTCAGCTCGAGGATCGTCTTGCCGATGCGGACCTGGGTGCCGAGGGTGATCGTGGTCGGCTGGGTGATCCGGACGGTGCCGATGTAGGTGCCGTTGGTGGAGCCGAGGTCCTCGACGAACCACTGGTCGCCGCTGGCCGCGATCCGGGCGTGCCGGGTCGAGACGTAGTCGTCGTCGAGGCGGATCGCCGCGTCGGTGCCGCGGCCGATCAGGATCGGTGCGGCGTCGAGCTCGGCGCGCTGCGCCGGCGTTGCTGCCCTCGACCACCAGCACGTGGGTCGGAGACGCCGCGTCGCTTGGCCGGCGCCTTGGCCGCTCTTGTCTCGGCCGCGCGGCTCGGCGGCGCGCGCGGTCTCGGGGACGCGGGCACCGAACATGTCGGAGCGGATCACCGAGATCGCGGACAGCACGAAGATCCAGAGGATCGCGAGGTAGGCGATCCGGATGAGGAACAGCGTCAGCTCAGACATCGCCCTCGTCCCAGGCAGCGCCCAGCCCGTCGTCCACGTCCTCGCCGACGCGGACGGTCATGGTCGTGTTGCCGATCCGGACCTGGCTGCCGTCGCGGACAGCCGGCGCGGCTGCACCTTGTGGCCGTCGACCAGCATGCCGTTGGTCGAGCCGAGGTCCTTGACCTCGATGCGCAGGTCCGGGTGCCGCCGGCCGTCGTGACGCTGTTGACCTCGAACTCGACGTGCCGCCGGCTCACGCCCGGGTCGTTGATACGGACGTCGGCCTCGGTGCCGCGACCCACGACGAGGCCGGGCGGCTGGAGCGGGTGCGAGGTGCCGTTGATCTCCAGGACGGCCCGCGCGCGGCGTACCTGCGTGTGGGTGGCGTTGCTCGTGCACCCGGGCCTGGGCGCGGCTCCGGATCCGGAACCGCCCGGTGGTCAGGTCCGTCGTGCCGGCTCGAAGTCGATGGCGATCGGGCCGGGGAAGACGTAGCCCTGCCCGTCGGCGTGGTCCTGGAGCTGGTGGGTGAGCTCGTCAGCCAGCGCCGTGTCGTAGGGCGCCAGCCGCTCCAGGTCGGTCGGGCTCAGCTCGACGTGGAAGTCGTTGGGCACCATCCGCCGCTCGCGGGACAGGATCTGGGCGTTGTTGTCGCACTCGCGCTGGAGAGCCGCGGCGATCTCGACGGGCTGCACGGCGGATGCGGAAGGCGCGCGCGAAGGCGCCGGAGATCATGCTCTCGAGCCGCTGCTCGAAGCGCTGGAGTCCGCCCATGTCCGCCTCCTTCCCGTCGTCAGTGATGGCAGGCAGCAGCACCGCGCTGTCCCGCGGGGCCATCTCGACTGTATCGGGGGAGACCCCTGCGGCCCGGCACCTGTGACGGAGACCGCCGTCCGCGTTCTTTTGTTGCCGGTCGCGGCGCTGGGCTAACCTGTCGGGGCTTCACGCGCGAGTGGCGGAACGGCAGACGCGCTGGCTTCAGGTGCCAGTGTCCGAAAGGGCGTGGGGGTTCAAATCCCCCCTCGCGCACGACCGAGGCCCCAGGCCTGGCCTGGGGCCTCGTGCACGTGCTCGGCGCTCTGAGCCCACGGCTCACAGCAGATCAACAGGTTCTGCACTACGGGTGCCCAGGTCGCTCACGCAGGGTCGCCACCATGAGCGAGGACACTCCGACAGCTGTCCTCCCGACGCGTCCCCGGCTCGACCGGACGGGCCTCGACGCGGCTGTCCGCGCAGGTGCCACGTTGGCACTCGCAGGTGCGGTCGGGTTGGTCACCGCCTGGTGGATCGCCGACGGTGGTCTCACCGTCTCCCTGGGCGGCGGGGCCGCCCTCACCTCCGCGGGCCAGTTGACCGGCCTGGTCGCCAGCGTCCTGCTGTTGGCGCAGGTGGTGCTGATGGCCCGGGTGCCCGTGCTCGAGCAGGCGTACGGCCAGGACCGGCTGGCGCGCGTGCACCGTCTCGTCGGCTTCACGTCGTTCAACCTGATGCTCGCCCACATCGGGCTGGTCACCGTCGGCTACGCCGCTGGATCGCTGACCGGGAGCCCCGGGATGCTCTGGCACCTCACCGTCGACTACCCGGGGATGCTCTTGGCGCTGGCAGGCACGCTGTGCCTGGTCATGGTGGTCGTCACCAGCATCAAGGCCGCCCGGGGCCGGCTCCGCTACGAGTCGTGGCACCTGCTTCACCTCTATGCCTACCTCGGCGTCGGACTCGCCCTGCCGCACCAGCTGTGGACCGGCGAGCAGTTCACGACGCACCCGAACCGCACGCTGTTCTGGTGGGCCGCCTGGGGCTCATCGGTCGTCGCGATCCTGGTGTGGCGGCTCGGCGTGCCGGCGTACCGCTCCTGGCGCCACGACCTCCGGGTGACCTCGGTCGTGCGCGAGGGGCACGGGGTGGCCTCGGTCTACGTGACGGGCCGGGACCTGCACCGCCTCCGGGTGCAGGCGGGCCAGTTCCTGACCTGGCGGTTCCTCGCCGGGACCGGCTGGTCGCGGGCGCACCCCTACTCCCTGTCGGCGGCACCCGACGGCCGGAGCCTGCGGATCACGGTGAAGGACCTCGGCGACGGCAGCCGGTCCGTGGCCCGGTTGGCGCCTGGGACCCGTGTGGTGTTCGAGGGGCCGTACGGGCGGCTCAGCCCGCGCGTCCGGTCGCGCCGCCGGGTCGCACTCATCGGCGCGGGCGTGGGCATCACCCCGTTGCGGGCCCTGGCCGAGGGCCTGGACTACCGCCCCGGTGAGGCCGTCCTCGTCCAGAGGTACGGCGAGGAGCCGCTGTTCGCGCGCGAGCTCTCGGTGCTCGCAGCCGAGCGCGGACTCGATCTCGTGGACGTGCCCGGTCACCGGGGTGCACCGAGCACCGCACCCGAGGACCTGCTGCGGCACGTGCCCGACCTCGCCGATCGTGACGTGTTCGTGTGCGGCCCTGAGGCCTGGGTGGCGGAGGTCAAGCGGGTCGCCATCGCGGCCGGTCTGCCGCCCGCGCACCTGCACGTGGAGAGCTTCCGGTGGTGAGGCGATGAGACGCATCGTTCTGTGGGCCTCGAGCACGGTGGCCGCCCTGGTCCTGGTGTTCGGCTACCACACGTCCACCTCGGGCGTGGCCGCGCTCGCGCAGCAGCCGATCGGCACGAGCCTCACGACCTCGACGCCCGCCAGCACCTCCGGGACCGGACCGGACACCGGCACCGCGGGTACGTCGTCGGTCCGGACCGTCCCCGGCGACCTCGTCCAGACGCGCTGGGGACCGGTCCAGGTCGAGATCACGACCGACGGCCAAGCCGTCACCGGGGTGCAGGTCGTCCGGTACCCGGCGGAGAACGGGCGGGACGTCGAGATCAACAGCCACGCGCTGCCGATCCTCGTCGAGGAGACGATGTCGGCGCAGAGCGCAGAGATCGACATGGTCAGCGGAGCGACGGTGACCAGCGTCGGCTACCTCGACTCCCTCCAGTCGGCGCTGGACCAGGCGGGCCTGTGAGCGCGGCGGTCGAGATGCCGGTCCGCCGCTACG
Organism: uncultured Actinomycetota bacterium; assembly: GCA_963802315.1. Lineage (GTDB taxonomy): Bacteria > Actinomycetota > Actinomycetes > Propionibacteriales > Nocardioidaceae > Nocardioides. The sequence goes on along the minus strand of CAWDIF010000001.1, from coordinate 1,290,225 downwards.
TCGAGCACGTGATGGGGATGCCGGTCAGCCTGGCCCTGCGCGGTCGGCACGCCGGCGACGAGGTCGCCCGGGGTGCCTGGGCCGAGGCGATGGCGACGTTGCACGACGTCGACAAGGTGTTCAGCACCTACCGCGCCGACTCGGCGGTCAGCCGCTTGGGGCGCGGCGAGATCATGCTCGCCGACTGTCCGCCCGAGGTCGCCGCGGTGCTGGCGCTGGGCGAGGAGGCCCGGGTGGCCTCGGACGGCGCCTTCGACGTCCGCCGCGAGGCCGACGGCCGGGTCGTGCTCGACCCGTCCGGCGTGGTCAAGGGGTGGGCCGCCGAGCGGGCCGCGCACCCGCTGCGACTCCTCTCCGACACCGATGCCTGCCTCTCGGTGGGAGGTGACGTGGTCTGTCACGTGGCCGGCCGGGACTCGCCGGACTGGCGGATCGGCGTCGAGGACCCGCACGACCGGGCCCGGGTGGTCGCCGTCGTGCCCGTCCGCAACGGCGGCGTGGCCACCTCGGGCCTGGCCCATCGGGGAGCCCACCTGACCGATGCCCGCACCGGTCTGGTGCCGACCGGGGTCGCCTCGGTCACCGTCGTCTCGGACGATCTCATCTGGGCCGACCTCGACGCGACCGCGGCGTTCGCGCAGGGTCCGGACGCGCTGCGGTGGCTGTGCACCCGCCAGGGACGTCGCGGCGTCGTCGTCTGGGTCGACGGGAGTCGCGAGGTGTTCGGCTGATTCCTGGGCGCTGACGGCTCAGAGGCTGAACGTGAGGACGAGCCCGATGCCGGCGACGACCGTTCCGAGCAGCAGCCAGGGCGAGATCGGGTTGCGGCCGTGGATGGCGAGGCCGACCCCGATCGCGATGACGGCGAACCCGCCGGCGATCAGGTTGAGCCCGATCCGGGCGGGGGTCGCGTCGTCGTCGACGAAGACCGCCGCGATGATCAGGCCCGCTGAGAGATGCAGGATGGTCGTGGTGGCCAGCACCGAGGCGACGGTCCGCTGGACGCGCGTCAACGCGCGGTCGTTGACCTGCCGGACCGGGTTGTTGGGGTCCATCAGGTGTTTCGCGCGCTTCGGGGGTGCCTCCACGTCGTCCATTGTGGGGGTCATCGCTTGGAGCGATCCGCCACGGTTGTCCCATGGGCATGAGCAAAGTGGTCGACACGGTCATGGACCGCTCGGTGGTGCTGGGCTACAGCAAGGTCGGGTCGGCGCTGAGGAAACGATGGTGGCCGCCCGATCCGGAGCGCGGGTCGCTGGCAGGCCGGCGGGTGCTCGTCACCGGTGCGACGTCGGGCATCGGTGAGGCGACGGCGCGCTCGCTGGGCGGGCTGGGAGCGACCGTGCACCTGCTCGGCCGCAACGCCGACAAGCTGGCGGTCGTGACGCGCGAGCTGAGGCTCCGGTCGCCGGACACCGAGTTCGTCGAGGAGGTCTGCGACGTCGGAGATCTCGACGCGGTCCGCGCCTGGGCCGCGGAGTTCGCGGACCGGGTCCCCGCGCTGCACGGCCTGGTGCACAACGCCGGGACGATGACCGAGCAACGCGAGGAGAGCCCGCAGGGCCACGAGCTCGCGCTGGCCGTGCACGTCCTCGGCCCGCACCTGATGACCGAGCTGCTCCAGGACCGGCTCGCCGCGGGAGGCGGCTCGAGCATCGTGTGGATGAGCAGTGGCGGGATGTACGGCGCCAAGCTCCAGTCGTGGCCCGACGACATCGAGTACAGGCGGGGCGACTACAAGGGCGTCCAGGCCTACGCCCGGACCAAGCGGATGCAGGTCGTCCTGGCCGACTCCTGGGCGAGTCGGTTGGCCGCCCGCGACGTCAAGGTCGAGTCCATGCACCCGGGCTGGGTCGAGACGCCCGGCGTGGCGACCCACCTGCCGACGTTCAACATGATCAGCCGGCCGGTCCTGCGCGACTGCGAGGACGGCGCGGACACGGCGGTCTGGCTGGTCGCGACCCGGCCTGACTCCCACCCGCCGCACTTCTGGCACGACCGGGCGCAGCGCCCCACGACGTACGGCAGGCAACGCGAGCCGGACCCGGCGCAGGTGCGCCGCTTCCTCGCCTATGTCACGGAGGTCACGGCCACCATCCCCTGGTAGCCCACCGATGACACACTGACCGCCGTGCCCGAACAGCCCGAACGGGGAGCGCCGGGGGCGCAGGAGACCCTCGCCGAGCCGATGCGCTCACGCTGGAGCGCCAGCGTCTTCGACGACTCCCACGTGCTGGGGCGCGACGAGATCGTCCGGCTGCTGACAGCGGCCCGCTGGGCTCCCAGCAGCGGCAACGCCCAGCCCGCCCACTTCGTGGTCGCCGAACGAGGAGGTGTCAGCCACGGTGTGCTCGTGCGCCACCTCTCCAGGGGCAACTCCGGCTGGGTCCCGCGCGCCTCGCTGGTGCTCGTCGTGGGCGCTCAGCTCGGCCCGGACGAGCGTGGTGAGGGCGGCTACAAGCCGAAGCACGCCGAGTACGACACCGGCCAGGCGGCCGCGCACGTCACCCTCCAGGCGCGCGCGATGGACCTGGAGGCGCACCAGTTCGCCGGCTTCGACAGGGACGCGGTGGCCGCCGAGCTCGGGGTTCCCGACCACGTGCGGCTGCTGTCGGGCATCGCCATCGGGGTGCGCGGCGACCCGGCCGAGGTGCCGGAGCGCGACGCCGAGCGGGACGGACGGGTACGCCGCCGTGTGCGCCTGGCCGACCGCGCGCACGGCGACCGCTGGGGCGAGCCCTGGCCGGGGGCTCTCCCGTGAGCACCGCACGCACGTGGCTCAACGTGGCGCTCGTGGTGTTCATCGCGTTCGTGGTCAACGTCCCGCTGCTGCACGGGACCTACCAACGCTGGCAGGTCGAGCGCTCGGGCGTCGACGTGGTCGCCGAGGTCACGGATGCCCGCCCGGTCGGTGACGGGCACCTCGTGGTGTTCGACATCCCCGGTGACGATCGCCGCCAGGCCGTCGAGAACGCGGTCGCCGAGGTCGACGAGGCGACGTACGACGAGGCGAAGCGGACCGGGCAGCTCGAGGTCCGGGTGCTGCCGGACGGCGGGGACGCATTCGTCGTGGACGGCCAGGTCACCGGTCGGCTGGGCCTGGTGATCACCATCCTCGCCGATGTCCTCCTCGTCGCCATGGTGCTCCTGATGCTGCGGTTCCGCTCGGTCATGAGGGTCCAGCTGGTCCTCCGCGCCACCCAGGACCTCGAGCGCTGCCCACCCGGCTCGCGGTTGGACCGGCTCGAGGGGCTGCGCTACCTCGTGAGCGGCGACGTGGTCGAGATCCACGACGACGAGGTCGTGCTGGACCTGGGCGACCGCACGGTCCGGGTGTTGCTCGACGGTCACACCAACCCGGCAGACTTCGAGCAGCCGGTCCGCGCCATCGGCCACATGGTGGGCTAGGTCACCACACCACACCGCACCGATCCGGCCGTCAGGACGGGTCCGGATACTTGTCACCATGGCATCCCTCGGAGACTTCACGGCCCGCTCACTCGACGGCCAGGACATCGACCTCTCGACCTACGACGGCCAGGTCGTGCTCGTGGTCAACACGGCGTCCCAGTGCGGCTTGACCCCCCAGTACGAGGGTCTGCAGAGCCTCCACGACGAGTTCTCGGACCAGGGCTTCGCGGTGCTGGGCTTCCCGTGCGACCAGTTCGGCAACCAGGAGTTCAGCGAGGACGCGGAGATCGCCACCTTCTGCGAGAGGAACTTCGGCGTGACGTTCCCGATGTTCGCCAAGGTCGACGTGAACGGCTCCGACGCGCACCCGGTGTTCCAGTGGCTGCGCACCCAGCAGGGCGGGCTGCTCGGCGACAAGATCCGCTGGAACTTCACCAAGTTCCTGGTGGCCAAGGACGGCAAGGTCATCGGCCGCTACTCGCCGACTACGGCGCCGGACAAGATCAGTGGCGACATCGAGAAGGCGCTCGCGGGCTGATCGGGTACTGATGCGCGGTGACCACCTTCAGCGCCACCACCAGTGCCGAGGCCACTGTCCTCGCCTCCCAGCAGGACATCTGGGACTGCCTGACCGACCCCGACCTGATGGCCCGGCTGACCAGGTACGTCAAGCGCATCGAGGCTGACCGTGACCACTGGCGCTGGGAGCTCAGCGGGCTCGACTTGCTGGGCAGGAGCATCGCCCCGTCGTTCACGGAGCGGATGATCTTCAAGGAGCCGGACCGGATCGAGTTCCAGCACGACCCGTCCGTCAAGGGCGAGCTGGCCGGGGTGAACGGCTGGTACGACCTGCGGCCGGTCGACGACGGCGAGGGCACGGTCCTGATGACCGAGCTGTCGATCTGCCTCGAGGCACCTCTGCCCAAGATGGCCGCTCCAGCCGTCCGGCGGGTGATGCGCACCGTGCTCGACTCGATGGGCGCCGGGTTCAGTGCCAACCTGCTCGAGCACCTGGGTACGACGCAGCGCTGAACCGTGCCATGGTGACGAGGTGTCGGTCACCACGTCGTCGTACTCGATCACCATGCGACTCCACACGCTGCCCGACCATGGGGTGGTCGGCCAGGTGGCCACCGCGATCGCGTCGGCCGGCGGCGTCGTGACCGCGATCGACGTCGCCGAGTCGGCGCGCGACCGACTCGTCGTGGACGTCACCTGCTCAGCGGCGGACGCCGAGCACGCGGCCCGTCTCGAGGAGGCCGTCGACGCCGTCGACGGCGTCGAGGTCCACAAGGTCAGCGACCGGACGTTCCTGCTTCACATCGGCGGCAAGATCGAGGTCACCTCCAAGGTCCCGCTCAAGAACCGCGACGACCTGTCGATGGCCTACACCCCCGGAGTCGGCCGGGTCAGCATGGCCCTGGCCAAGAACCCCGAGGACGTCCGCACCCTCACCATCAAAGGCAACTCGGTCGCCGTGGTGACCGACGGTTCGGCCGTCCTCGGACTCGGCAACATCGGGCCGGGCGCCGCGCTGCCGGTGATGGAGGGCAAGGCGGCGCTGTTCAAGCGGTTCGCCGACATCGACGCCTGGCCGATCTGCCTGGCCAGCCAAGACACCGACGAGATCGTCCGCGCCGTCGAGATGATCGCGCCGGGGTTCGGCGGCATCAACCTGGAGGACATCGCGGCGCCACGATGCTTCGAGATCGAGCGACGGCTGCGTGCCTCCCTCGACATCCCGGTCTTCCACGACGACCAGCACGGCACCGCGATCGTGGTGCTCGCGGCGCTGACCAACGCACTGCGCGTGGTGAAGAAGGACATCGCCACGATCCGGGTCGTCGTCTCGGGCGGTGGCGCGGCGGGCACCGCGATCGTCACGCTCCTCCTCGCCGCGGGGGTCACGGACGTGGTCGTGTGCGACCGGGACGGCGCGATCTGCGCCGGCGACGAGACGCTCTCCACCGCTCACCAGCAGCTGGCCGACGTCACCAACCCGCGCGGGGTCCGGGGCGACCTGCACGACGGCGCTCCACGGCGTGGACGTGTTCATCGGCGTCAGCGCACCCGGCGTCCTGAAGCCGGAGTGGATCAAGGACATGGCCGAGCAGGCGGTGGTCTTCGCCCTTGCCAACCCGGACCCCGAGGTCGACCCGGTCGAGGCGGAGAAGTACGCCGCGATCGTGGCCAGCGGCAGGTCGGACTACCCCAACCAGATCAACAACGTCCTCGCGTTCCCCGGGGTCTTCCGGGGGCTCCTCGACTCCCGGGCCCGCGACGTCACCGTCGACATGCTGCTGCGGGCCGCGGCGGCGATCGCCCACGTCGTGCGCGACGAGGAGCTCAACCCCTCGTTCATCATCCCGACCGTCTTTCACCCCGACGTGCCCAAGGCGGTCGCCGCGGCGGTCCGCGCAGGCTAGGCCGAGGTCGAGGCGTAGTAGGCCGCGCCCACGATCCCGGCCGCGTTGCGGAGCTGTGCGGGGACGATCTCGGTGTCGAGGCCGAGGAGTGGCAGGAACTCGTTCGATCGCTTGCTGACGCCGCCACCGACGACGAACAGGTCGGGGGAGAACAGCCTCTCCAGCGTCCGGTAGTAGGTCCGCAGCCGTCCGGCCCACTCCTCCATCGTCAGGTCCTCGCGCTCGCGGGCGCTGTTGGCGGCCCGCGCCTCGGCGTTGTGACCGTCGATCTCGAGGTGCCCCAGCTCGGAGTTCGGGACGAGCACCCCGTCGTGGACGAGGGCGGAGCCGATGCCGGTGCCGAGCGTGGTGACGATGACCAGCCCCCGGCGCCCGCGCGCCGCGCCGTACTGCACCTCGGCCAGCCCGGCGGCATCCGCGTCGTTGACCACGTGCACCTCACGTCCGGTCGCCTCGGTGAAGAGCGTGTCCGCGTCCGTGCCGATCCAGGAGTCGTCGATATTGGCGGCCGAGCTCACCACCCCGTGGCGCACGACGCCCGGCACCGTGATCCCCACGGCGCCGGTCGAGCCGGGGAAGACCGCGAGCAGGTCGACCAGGACGCCGGCGACCGCTCGCGGTGTGGACGGCTGGGGGGTCGCGACCCGGTGACGCTCCGCGGCGAAGACGCCGTCGCCGAGGTCGACCGGGGCGGCCTTGATCCCGGACCCGCCGAAGTCGATGCCGATCGGGAGCTCCATGGACGCACGGTATCGACTTCGAGGAGTCGGGAGGTCTAGGCCGCGGACTCTTGGCCGAGGTTGCGGGCGTGCGCCAGGTCGACCGCCTCGCGGAACGCCGCGGCGACGTAGTCGGGGATCTTGAGGCCGCGGCTGCGGGCCCAGAGGAGCTCGCGCTCGACGCGGGTGATCTGCTCGGCGAAGTCGTCGAAGCGGTCGGTGATGCCGAGGGTGGCCATCACGTCGCCGAAGTCGGCCTTCTGCTGCTCGTTGTTGGCGCCGACCGGGGCGAAGGAGAGCCGGCGCATCAGGCGCACCATCCACCTCTGCCAGATGGCGAGCTCACCCCACAGGGCGCGTGCCGAGAGCTGGTAGAACGCGTAGTGCCCGGGCTCCTGGCGGCGGATCGGTCCGACCACGGTCTTGGCCACCCCGAGCTCGCCCATCTCCATGATGCCGTCGTGGAAGAAGTTGTAGGCCAGCACGGCCGAGCGCTCGGTGGCCATGCCGGTCAGGTAGTAGAGCATTCGGCAGACGTCCTGGAACGCGTTGAGGTGTGCCAGTGCGCCGAGCACCTTGAGCTTGGTGCCGAGCGAGTCGAGATCGGCGTCGGCCGGCTTGCGACCGAGCTGAACCTGGAGCGCGTCGAGGATCAGTCCGTGCCGGATCTCCTGGGGTTGCCACACATCGGCATAGAAGACCCGGTCGATCTCCGGGGGGTCCGGCAGCATGGTGGTCAGCTCGAGCACGTTGCGGTCGACCTCGAGCTCCACCCGGGCCATGTAGTCCAGGACGTGCCCGAAGCGCGCCTCGAAAGCGGCGGGGTCATTGACGGTGTAGTCCACCGACTCCAGGTCGATCGGGGGATGCTCCAGTGCCAGCCGGTCGACGTGCTCGACGAGCCGCCGCTGGGCTGGGGAGAGGGCGTATCCGATGGACATGATCAGCGAAGGTTACCTTTCGGGACGCCAGGTATTCGAGCGCCGAAGCCGTTCGGATGGGAACTGTGACCGGTCGCTCAGTCGCCCCCGCCGCGATGCTCGGACACCGACTCTCGACGGGCCCGAGGCGGGCGAGTAGTCTGACGGCTCGTCAGTGCGCATCACGAAACAGGGTTCATCATGCGCAACAAGTCCGCGGCCACCGCCACCATGGTCAGACTGCTCGAGAACGCGCGCTACGAGGTGCTGCCCACCGTCTCGGTCGAGGAGCAGGTGCTGGCGAACCTCGCCACCACGACCACGCTGACGGTCACCGCCTCGCCGAGCAAGGGGCTCGAGCCGACGCTGGCGACGGCCGAGCGGCTCACCGGCCACGGCTACACCGTCGTCCCGCACCTGGCGGCCCGGATGGTGAGGGACCGGACCGAGCTGGGCGAGATCTGCGAGCGGCTGACCTCGCAGGGTATCGACCAGGTCTTCGTCCCCGGAGGCGACGCGAACCCGCCCGGAGACTTCCCCGACGCACTCTCGCTGCTCGAGGCGATCAAGGAGTTCGGGGCTCCGTTCTCGCACGTCGGCATCACCGGATACCCGGAGTCGCACCCGACCATCAGCGATGACCTCACGATCCAGGCCATGTGGGACAAGCGCCGCTACGCGACCCACGTCGTCAGCAACCTGACCTTCGACCCGGAGGTGATCGCGACCTGGGTCGGGCGCATGCGCAAGCGCGGCATCGTCATGCCGCTCCTGCTCGGCATCCCGGGCCCGGTGGACCGGACCAAGCTGCTGACGATGGCCACCAAGATCGGGGTCGGCGAGTCGACCCGGTTCCTGGCCAAGAACAAGGGCACCTTCGCGCGACTCGCCGCCCCAGGCGGCTTCACCGGCGAGCGCTTCCTCGAGAGGGTCGCGCCGGCGCTGTCACCTCCGGAGATGCTGGTCGAAGGCCTACACGTCTTCACGTTCAACCAGGTCGCGGCCACCGAGGAGTGGCGGCAGCGCCTGTTGGCCCAGCTCAGCGCTCGGGTCTGAGCAGGTCCTCCAGGGCAGCCTCGAGGCGGGCGTCGCCGGTCTCGACGACGGTCAGGGGCAGGCCCATCCGGGCCGCGGCGACCTCGGCGCGGGCGCGCAGGTCGGGGTCGGCTCCTGGGCCAGCCAGACCACCCGGGTGTAGTGGCGGAAGTAGTCCTCGGCAGCTCGGGGTGGCGGTCCAGGCCGAGCTCCTGGGCCACGGTCCGGTCGAAGGAGCGCACCAGGAAGTCGGTGAAGAGGTAGGTGCCCGGCTGGTCGTCGAGGAACGCCGCCAGCCGGGACTCGCCCGCGAACAGGTCGTAGCAGTGCAGGCCCGGAAGCCGGCGCAGCCCCAGCTCGGTGCACACCTCGTCCAGGGCGCCGTAGGTCCCGCAGTCGGCGTAGGCGACCGCAACCTCGTCGTAGTGCTCGGCCAGCTGGACAGCCAGGGTGCGGACCTCGCCCGCGATCAGCTGCGGCTGGTTGTGCAGCAACGGTGGGAGCGGGTGCACGGCGACCGGCCACCCGCGCCGCTCGACGATCTCGGCGGCCGGCTGGGCCAGCGCGCCGCACGCGACGAGCGCCGTGGAGGCCTCAGACCTAGAACCCCAGCTGGTCGACGAACCGGTCGTTGAACTCGGGGCGGTCGGAGAGCTCGACATAGGTCACCTCCTCCAGCAGGGCTGCGGCGCCGGCGCGCTCGCGCACCGACAGCAGGGCCATCTTTGCGCCCTCACCGGCCACGTTGCCGGCCGCGACGATGCGCAGCACCGGGAGCTGGGGGACCAGGCCGATCCGGACGGCCGAGGCGGCGGAGAGATAGCTCCCGAACGAACCGGCGAGCAGGACCTGCTGCACGTCGCGCGCGCTCCAGGTCCAGCTCCTCGAGCAGCAGCGTCCAGCCGGTGGAGATGGCGGCCTTGGCGAACTGCAGCTCGCGGACGTCGCGCTGGCTGAGCACGACGCATTCGGCGGGGTCGGCGTCCGGGGTCGGTCGGTGCAGGACGAAGACCCGCTCCTGCCCCTGTCGGATCCAGCGTCGTGAGCCGGGCGGCCAGTCCGGGCGCGATCTCGTGGGCGACCTCGTCGGTGGCGAAGCGACCCGTCGCGTCCAGCAGACCCGACTCGCACCAGCTCGGCGACGATGTCGACCAGGCCGGAGCCGCAGAGCCCGCGCGGCTCGACGTCCCCGATGACCCCCAGCATGACTCCACCCTCGGGGTCCAGGCCGACGACCTCGATGGCGCCGTCGTCGGCACGCATCCCGCACCGGATGGCACCGCCCTCGAAGGCAGGGCCGGCGGGCGCCGCGGTGGCGACGATCCGGTCGCCGTCGCTGAGCACGATCTCGCAGTTGGTGCCGACGTCGATGAACAGCCGGGTGCGCTTGTCGCGGTCCATGCCGGAGGCGAGCATGCCCGCGACGATGTCGCCGCCGACGTAGGCGCCGAGGGCGGGGAACAGCAGGGCCCGGGCCCGCGGGTGCAGGGCCAGGCCGAGGTCGGCGGCCAGCACGGTGGGCGGCTGGGCCGTGGTCATGATGAACGGCGCGACGCCGAGCGGCTCGGGATCGATGCCCAGGGCCAGCGCGGTCATGGTGGCGTTGCCGGCGATGGCCACCTCGTAGACGTGCTCCGGGTCGACGCCGCCCTCGCGGCAGACCTGTGCGGCGAGCTCGTCGAGGGTCTCGCAGGCCGCGACCCGCAGCCGCTCCGCGGCATCCGGGTCCATCATGGTGGCGCTGATCCGGGTGATCACGTCGCCGCCGAAGGGCTGCTGCTTGTTGAGCATCGAGGCCACCGCGACCGGCGTGCCCGTGACCAGGTCGAGCAGGGTCGCCACGACCGTGGTGGTGCCGAGGTCGAAGGCGATCGCGTGCCGCACCGCCGTCGTGTCGCCCGGCTCGACGTCGATCAGCTCCTCGTCCACGATGACGGCGGTGACCTTGAAGTCGGCCTCCCGCAGCACCTTGGGCAGCCGCCGGAGCACGTGCAGGTCGGCGCGCGGCTCGAGGTCCTCGATCGCGGCCAGCAGCGCGAGCCAGGTCGGTGCGCTGGTCCTCGAGGGTCGGCTCGGCCAGCTCGACGTACCGCTTCTGGACGGCCGGACGCAGGATGACCTGGCGGCCGACGCCGACGGTCGCGGCCTTGGGCCGGGTGGTGAGCGGGGGGACGACGACCGTCGTGGTCGCGGGTGGCGCGGGACCAGGCAGGCCAGCCGCCAGCCGTCGTCGAGCTGGTCGCGGCTGAAGGTCCGCTCGTCGTGACGGGTGGCGGGCGTGGCCGGGGCGAGCCGCACCTTGCACTTGTGGCAGGTGCCGTGGCCGCCGCAGGTGGAGTCGATCGCGATGCCGTTCCACGACGCGGAGTCGAAGACCGTGACCCCGGGAGGCACCCGGACCTTGCGCCGGGCCGGCGGTGCCTCCTTGTCCTCGACGGTGAAGGACAGGTCGACCCGCCCGGTGCCGTCGTGCTCGACGACACCGGCGCCGGAGCTGGCGATCAGCCCCTCGCGACGCAGGGCGTCCGGGTCGAACTCCTCCAGGGAGTCGCTCATGCCTGTGGGGTGATCACGCTGTGGCAGCTGCCTTCGCGCGGTGCGCCGCGATCCAGGCCATGCCCCACTCGTCGTGGTCGAGGAAGACATCGGCCGCCTTGACCGCCTCGACGATCTGCGGGGTCCGGGTGTCCATGATCGCGCTGGTCAGGCCGGCCGTCATCGCCATCGGCAGCCAGGCCGCGCCGAGCGTGTGTCGGTCGGGCATACCGAAGGAGACGTTGGAGGCGCCGCAGGTCATGTTGAGGCCGTGCTGGTCGCGGATCTGTCGCATCGCCTCCAGGGTCACCAGCGAGTTGCCGGTATCGGCGCCGATCGGCATGGCCAGCGGGTCGATGACGATGTCGGCCTTGGCGATGCCGTACTCCTCGGTGGCGACCCGCACGATCTTGGCGACCAGGTCGAGCCGCTTCTCCGCACTCCATCGGGATCTCGTCGTGGTCGTTGGGCAGCGCGATCACCGCGGCGTCGTACTTCTTGACCAGCGGGAGGATCGCGGCCATCCGGTCGTCCTCGGCGGTGATGGAGTTGACCAGCGCGCGGCCCTGGTAGACCGACAGGCCGGCCTCGAGCGCCTCGACCACCGAGGAGTCGATGCAGATCGGCAGGTCGGTCAGCGTCTGCACCAGCTGGATGGCCTTGGCCAGCAGCTCCGGCTCGTCGGTGAGCGGCACGCCCATGTTGATGTCGAGCACGTCGGCGCCGCCCTCGACCTGGGCCTTCACGTCGCGCTCGATCGCCGAGAAGTCCCCGGCCCGGAGCTGCTCCTGGAAGATCCGGCGACCGGTGGGGTTGATCCGCTCTCCGATCAGGCAGAAGCGGTGGCCGTGCCCGATCACGACTCTCGGTCCCCGTGCCTCGCAGCACGGTCTCCAGCATCGCCCGTCATGCAGGGACCTTGGCGCGGCGCTGCTTCATGAGGTCCTTGGCCCGCTTGACGCATCGGCGAGGCGTCCGCGGCGTAGCCGTCGGCGCCGACCGCGTCGGCGTACTCCTGGGTGACGGGCGCACCGCCGACCATCACGACGACCTTGTCGCGCAGGCCGGCCTTCTCGAGGGCGTTCATGTTGGCCTTGAACATCGGCATCGTGGTGGTGAGGAACGCCGAGAAGCCGACGATGTCGGGCTGGTGCTCCTCGATCGCGGCGACGAACTTCTCGGGGGCCACCTGGACGCCGAGGTCGATCACCTCGAAGCCGGCACCCTCGAGCATGATGTTGACGAGGTTCTTGCCGATGTCGTGCACGTCGCCCTTGACCGTGCCCATCAGGAACTTGCCGATCGTCTCGACACCGGTCTCGGCCAGCAGCGGACGCAGCCGCTCCATCGCGCCGGCCATGGCACGGCCGGCGATCAGCATCTCCGGCACGAAGAAGTCGCCGCGCTCGAATCGGGCGCCGACCTCCTCGAGCGAGGGGATGAGCGCGTCGAAGAGCAGCGTCTGCGGCTCCATGCCGATGCTCAGGCCCTCCTCGGTCAGCTCCAGCACCCGGGGCGCGTTGCCGACCAACGTCTCGTCGTAGAGGCCCTTCAGGATTTCCTCCGGACTGGTCATGCCGCGCCCTCCTGTGGCGTCTTGCCGCGGAGCAGCTCGGACAGCCCCGCAGCGTGGTGTGTCAACAGCAGACCCAGCTCCTCGAAGCGGGCCTCGAGTCGTTGCGTGGGGCCCGAGACGCCCAGTGCCGCGACCACCTGGTCGCGGGGGCCCCTGACGGGTACGGCGACACCGGCGAGGCCGACCTCGAGCTCGTCCATGGTGATGGCCCAGCCCCGGGCTCGGGTGCGCTCGAAGTCATCGCGCAGCGCCGCGGCGTCGGAGAGGCTCGCCTCGGTCGGCCTCTCCAGCGGACCACGCGGCAGCTCGACGGCGCCCCAGGCGAGGAACACCTTGCCCAGCGAGGAGCAGTGCGCGGGGACGTCGACCTGGGTCCAGTCGCGGGTGCCGAGGAGGTACTGCGAGTCGACCTGGGCGACCTGGACGACGCGCTCACCGCGGGCCAGGCTCAGGTTGACCGTCTCGTGGGTCGACTCGCCGATCCCCTCCAGCATCGGGCCGGCCAGCCGAACCAGGTCCTCGCCCGGGTCGTGCCGCGCGGCGTAGAGCCAGAACAGGCCGCCGGCGACGTAGCTGCCGTCCTCGGTCGCGCTCGAGGAGCTCGGAGCGCTCGAGCGCGGTGAGCATCCGAGAGGTCGTCGACTTGGGCAGGTCGCAGGCCTCCTGGAGGTCCGCGAAGCTGAGCGGCTCGCCGGCCTGAACGACGGTGGAGACGAGCAGGGCGGCCCGGTCGAGCGCCTGCGTGCCGGTCGTCGACCCGCTTGTCGTCACAGTCCCTCCCTTGACCTCGTTGGCTGGGTTCCACATGATGGAACCCCGGTCCCACATGATGAGGCTAGGATCCCCACGCCGAGTCGGTCAAGCGCTTCTGTTTGAGGAGAGTCCATGTTCGTCAACCGCATGCCGCGCTACGAGATCCTCTCCGAGGACGCGATGGCGACCCTGGACGTCGGGTGGCGACGGCTGATGACCGAGATCGGCGTCGAGTTCATGGACGACCGCGCGCTGGACCTGTTCCGCCAGGCGGGGCAGAAGGTGGAGGGCAACACGGTCTTCCTCGACCCCGACTTCGTGCTCGAGCAGGTCGGCCAAGGCGCCGCGGGAGTTCGACCTGCAGGCCCGCAACCCGGCCAACTCGGTGCACATCGGCGGCGACTCGATGGCCTTCGGCGCCGTCTACGGCCCGCCGTTCGTCCGCGAGGGCGAGGTCCGCCGCGACGGGACCATGGAGGACTTCCGCAACTTCGCGCGGCTCGCGCAGTCCTTCGCGGTGCTCGACTCGGCGGGCGGCGTGGTCAACGAGCCCAACGACACCCCGCTCGACAGCCGGCACCTCGACATGACCTACGCCCTGCAGACGCTGACCGACAAGCTCTACATGGGCAACGTCGTCTCGGGTGTCAACGCCGCGGACACCATCGCGATGACCGAGATCCTCTTCGGCTCCCGGGAGGCTATCGAGGAGACGCCGGCGATCATCTCGCTGATCAACTGCAACAGCCCGCTGCGCTGGGACGACCGGATGCTCGAGTCGCAGTTCGAGTACTCCGCGGCCGCGCAGCCGGTGGTCCTGACGCCGTTCATCCTGATGGGCGCGATGTCGCCGGTGACCATCCCGGCCGCCCTGGTGCAGCAGATCGTGGAGGCGCTGTCCGGCATCGCGCTCTCGCAGCTCATCCGGCCGGGTGCGCCCGTGGTCTTCGGGTCGTTCCTCTCCAACATCGACATGCAGTCCGGCTCGCCGACCTTCGGGACGCCGGAGTCTGGCATCGGCCTGCTCTGCACCGGCCAGATCGCCCGCCACTTCAACCTGCCGTTCCGCACCGGCGGCGGCCTCACGTCCTCGCAGGTGCCGGACGCGCAGGCCGGCTACGAGGCGCTCATGACGATGATGCCGACGTTCCTCGCCGGCGCCAACTGGGTCATGCACTCCGCCGGTTGGCTCGAGGGGGGCCTGGTCGCCGGCTTCGAGAAGTTCGTCATCGACTGCCAGATCGTGGAGATGCTCCAGGCCGAGTTCACGCCCGCTGGAGATCGACGAGGACTCGATGGCCTTCGGCGCGCACGAGGAGGTCGGCCACGGTGGCCACTTCCTCGGAGCCATGCACACGATGGAGCGCTTCCGCACCTGCTTCTACCGGCCGTTCCTCAACTCGTCGGACAACTACGAGCGGTGGATGCGCAACGGTGCCAAGGACACCGCGACCCGGGCCGGCGAGATCGCGAAGAAGAGGCTCGAGGAGTACGAACCGCCGCCGCTCGACGACGCGGTCCGCCAGGAGCTCGAGGAGTACGTCGTCCGCCGCCGCGCGGAGCTGGGCGACTGAACGTGGAGCTCATCTTGACCCTGGCCTGCCCGGACCGCCCCGGCATCGTGCACGCCGTGACGACCTTCCTGATGCGCCACGACGGCAACATCATGGAGAGCCAGCAGTTTGGCGACCAGCGCCAGAACCGCTTCTTCATGCGGATCCAGTTCGAGGTGCCGGACGAGGTCGGGACCGGCGACCTGCGCACCGACTTCGCGTCCACGGCGGCGGAGTTCGGGATGGAGTTCGAGCTGTGGTCGGCCACCGCGCCGTACCGCACCCTGATCATGGTCTCCAAGCACCTGCACTGCCTCAACGACCTGCTCTTCCGCGCCAGCACCGGCGACCTCCAGATCGAGGTGCCGGTCGTGGTGTCCAACCACCTTGAGGCCGAGCCGCTCGTGAGGTCCTACGGCATCGACTTCCGCCATGTCCCGGTCACCCCGGACACCAAGCAGGCAGCCGAGCAGGAGCTGATGGGCCTGGTCGAGGAGCTCGACATCCACCTGGTCGTGCTGGCCCGCTACATGCAGATCCTCTCCGATCCGCTCTGCCGACGGCTGAGCGGCCGAGCCATCAACATCCACCACTCGTTCCTGCCGTCGTTCAAAGGCGCCAAGCCCTACCACGCCGCATTCGACAGGGGCGTCAAGCGGGTCGGTGCCACGGCTCACTATGTGACCGCCGACCTGGACGAGGGCCCGATCATCGAGCAGGACGTCACCCGGGTCGACCACACCCACAGTCCCGAGCAGCTGGTCGCCGCCGGCCGGGACGTGGAGGCCGCCGTGCTCTCCCGCGCCGTCCGCTGGCACTCGCAGACGCGCGTCCTCCTCAACGGCAACCGGACGGTCGTCTTCCGCTGAGTCAGGGCTACGTCAGTGCTGCGTTTGGAGCATGACCGAGATCGCCGCGCGTGAGCTGCGCAACAACACCGCCGGCGTGCTGCGGCGGGTCGAGGCCGGCGAGCAGGTGACGATCACCTCGCGCGGCCGCCCGGTCGCCGAGCTCCGGCCCGTACGGCTGAGGCGTCGACACCGATCGCTCGCGCAGAGCTGGTCCGACGTCTCGCCACCGCGCAGGCCGACCCCGAGCTCCGTGGAGACCTACGCGCGGTGACGCTCGCAGAGCTGCAGGCCGGAGTCCTGATTGCCGTTGACGTCGACGCGCGCGCGCAGACTGGCCACGCTGGAGACGACGACCGACATCGAACTCCTCCCGATCGATGGCGAGGTTGCGGCCGAGTGGGCCCGGCTGAGGGTCCGTCTCGCCCAGGCGGGTCGCTGCGTCAACGTCAACGACCTCTGGATCGCGGCCACGGCGGCGGCGAACCACGTGCCCGTGATCACCCAGGACGAAGACTTCGATGCGCTGAGTGGCGCCATGGGCGTCACGGTGGTGCACGTCTGAGCGTTGCGTCAGACGCAACCGCGGTGGAATAGCATGCGCCCATGCCGAGCACAGGGGCGAGCAGCGAGGTGACCACCTCGGTCCAGTCCGTCGACCGGGCGCTGACGATCCTCGAGATGCTCGCGCGCGAGGGCGACGCAGGTGTCACCGAGATCGCAGCCGAGCTCGATGTGCACAAGTCCACAGCCTTCCGGCTGCTCGCGACGCTCGAGGTGCACCGGATGGTCGAGCAGGACGGGGAACGCGGCCGCTACCGGCTAGGTGTCGGCAACCTGCGGCTGGCGGGCGCGACGACGGCCCGGCTCGACCTGGTCACCGAGGCACGGCCGGTCTGCCGGCAGCTCGCGACCGACACCGGGGAGACCGTCAACATCACCGTGCGCAGCGAGACCAGCGCGCTCTATCTCGACCAGGTCGTCGCGGGCTCGTCGGCGGTCCACTCGCACAACTGGGTCGGGCAGCACATCCCGCTGCACGCGACCAGCAACGGCAAGGTGCTGCTCAGCGAGCTGAGCGAGGCCGAGCTCAAGGACGCGGTGCGGGCGCTGCCGCGGGTGACCGACCGGACCGTGACCAGCCGACCCAAGCTGCGCGCCGAGCTGGCCGAGGTGCGCGAGACCGGCTACGCCCTGGTGGTCGACGAGCTCGAGGTCGGACTGACCGCCGCCGCGGCGCCGATCCGGTCTGCGCACGGCGACATCATCGCCTCCATGAGCATCTCCGGACCCACCTTCCGGCTGACCGAGGCCAAGCTCGCCGAGACGGTCCCGATGCTGGTCGCGGCCGCCACCGAGGTCTCGCACCGGCTCGGCTGGGGTCAGCGAACCTGACACAGATGGGTCACGGACCGGGTCCGACCCTTGACGCGCGAGCCCGATCGCACCATTGTCCGGAGCAGCAACAGTTGCGGACTCTGCATCCTGTTGCGCAGCACGCAACATTGGTAGCGGGTTGCGGAAGGGACGGGTCGGGTGCCGGAGCTGTACGTCGACGGAACGTGGGTGAGCGCGCTCGCGGGCGGTCGGCGCACCATCCGGTGTCCCGCTGACGGCAGCCTCGTCGCCGAGATCGACGAGGCAGGTCCCGACGACACCGCCGCCGCCATCGGCGCGGCCGACCGCGCGTTCCACGACGGCACCTGGCCGCACACCTCCGCGCGCGAGCGAGGCGACCTCCTGTTGCGGGTCGCCGACCTGCTGGAGCGCGACGCGGCGCTGGTGGCCGAGGCCGAGTCCCGCGACACCGGCAAGCGGTTGGTCGAGAGCGAGTTCGACGTGGCCGACGTCGTGTCGGTCTTCCGCCACTACGGCCGGATCGCCGCCGAGGACGCCGGCCGCACCGTCGACACGGGCAATCCGGACGTCGTCAGCCGGGTGGTCCACGAGCCGATCGGCGTCTGCGGCCTGATCGCCCCGTGGAACTACCCCCTCCTCCAGGCGAGCTGGAAGGTCGCGCCCTGCCTGGCCGCGGGCAACACCTTCGTGCTCAAGCCGAGCGAGCTCACGCCGCACACGAGCATCCACCTGATGCGGCTCCTCGAGGAGGCCGGTCTCCCCGCCGGTGTCGGCAACCTGGTGCTGGGCTCCGGCCCTGAGGCAGGGGCACTGCTGGCGGAGGACCCGCGCGTGGACCTCGTCTCGTTCACCGGTGGCCTGCTCACCGGACGCCGGGTGATGGCCGCCGCCGCGGCGACGGTCAAGAAGGTCGCTCTCGAGCTCGGCGGCAAGAACCCCAACATCGTCTTCGCGGACGCCGACCTCGAGGTCGCCCTCGACTACGCGCTGACCGCCGTCTTCCTGCACTCCGGACAGGTCTGCTCGGCCGGTGCGCGGCTACTCGTCGAGGAGACCGTCCACGACTCGTTCGTCGACGCGCTCGTCGACCGGGCCAGGCTCATCCGGCTCGGTGGTCCGCACGACGAGAAGGCCGAGACCGGGCCGCTGATCAGCGCCGCGCACCGCGACAAGGTGGCGGCGTACGTCGCGGCCGGGGTCGCCGAGGGCGCGGTGCTGCGCTGCGGCGGGTCGGCACCGGAGGACGCGGATCACCCACACCTCGCCGACGGCTTCTACTTCCTGCCGACCGTGCTCGATGCCTGCACGTCCGACATGACGGTGACCCAGGAGGAGTCCTTCGGTCCCGTGCTGACCGTGGAGACCTTCACCAGCGAGGACGAGGCGGTGCGGATCGCCAACGACAGCGTCTACGGCCTGGCCGGCGCGGTGTGGACCCAGCGACGGCGGCAAGGCGGAGCGGGTCGCGGCCCGGCTGCGGATGGGCACGGTCTGGATCAACGACTACCACCCCTACGTGCCGCAGGCCGAGTGGGGCGGCTACAAGCAGTCCGGCATCGGCCGCGAGCTGGGCCTGGCCGGGCTCGAGGAGTACCGCGAGACCAAGCACGTGTGGCATAACATCCGACCCGACGGTCCAGGGATGGTTCTGCGTGACGCGGTACGACGTCGTGATCGTGGGCGGCGGCTCGGCCGGTTGTGCTCTGGCGAACCGGCTGTCGGCAGACCCGGAGCGACCAGCATCCTGGTCCTGGAGGCCGGTCACTCGGACTGGAAGCTCGACCCGTTCATCCACATGCCAGCCGCGCTTCCGTTCCCGATCGGCAGCCGCTTCTACGACTGGCGCTACGAGACCGAGCCCGAGCCGGCTCTGGGTGGCCGCCGGGTCGAGCACGCGCGCGGCAAGGTCCTCGGCGGCTCGTCCAGCATCAACGGGATGATCTTCCAGCGGGGCAACCCGATGGACTACGAGCGCTGGGCTGGTGAGCCGGGGATGAAGGAGTGGGACTACGCCCACTGCCTGCCCTACTTCAAGCGGATGGAGACCTGCCTCGCGGGCGCTGACGACTGGCGCGGCGGCGACGGTCCACTCGTGCTGGAGCGCGGACCTGCCGAGAACCCGTTGTTCGGCGCGTTCTTCGAGGCCGCGCAGGAGGCCGGCTACCCCCTGACCGACGACGTCAACGGCTACCGGCAGGAGGGCTTTGCGCGGTTCGACCGCAACCTGCACCGCGGCCGGCGGCTCTCGGCGGCGCGGGCCTATCTGCACCCGGTCCGGCACCGCAAGAACCTCGATGTCGAGACCCTGGCGCTGGCCACCAAGGTGCGGTTCGAGGGCAGGCGCGCGGTCGGCGTCGACTATCGCAAGGCCGGCCGCCACCGCACGGTGGACGCCGGCGACGGTGATCCTGTGCGGCGGCGCGATCAACACCCCGCAGCTGCTCCAGCTGTCCGGTGTCGGCGACGAGTCGCTGCTCCGTGGACTCGGCATCGACGTGGTCCACCACTCGCCCGGGGTGGGGGAGAACCTGCAGGACCACCTCGAGGTCTATGTCCAGTACGCCTCGAAGCAGCCGGTCTCGATCGCGCCCGGTCTCAAGTGGCGCAAACGGCCCGGGATCGCCTACCAGTGGCTGTTCCACCGCCGTGGCCTCGGTGCCACCAACCACTTCGAGGGCGGCGGGTTCGCGCGCAGCAACGAGGACGTCGACTACCCCAACCTGATGTTCCACTTCCTGCCGATCGCGATCAGGTACGACGGCTCGTCCCCGACCGAGGGCCACGGCTATCAGGTGCACGTCGGTCCGATGTATGCCGACACCCGCGGTCACGTGCGGATCAGGAGCACGGACCCGAAGGCCCACCCCTCGATGCTGTTCAACTACCTGTCGACCGACAACGACAAGCGGGAGTGGGTCGAGGCGGTCCGGGTGGCGCGCGACATCCTCAGCCAGCCCGCCTTCGCGCCGTTCAACGACGGCGAGCTCTCGCCCGGCAAGCAGGTCGAGACCGACCAGGAGATCCTCGACTGGGTGCGCGCGGACGCCGAGACCGCGCTGCACCCGTCGTGCACGGCCGCGATGGGCGTCGAGGAGCTGTCGGTCGTCGACCCGGCCACGATGACGGTGCACGGCATCGAGGGCCTGTGCGTCGTCGACGCCTCGGTCTTCCCGTTCGTCACCAACGGCAACATCTACGCTCCGGTGATGATGGTCGCCGAGAAGGCCGCTGACCTGATCGCGGGCAACACGCCGTTGCCTGCGGCAGACGCCCCCTGGTACCGGCATGGCGACCAGCCCCCTCCACCCGCCCGGCGATCCGCGCAACCAGGAGTCCACATGACAGCCACTACCGTCGACAGCGCCCTGTCGGTCCGCAACCTCTGGAAGATCTTCGGCAAAGGGTCCGACCGGATCATCGGGACACCGGAGGCCGACCTGTCCCGCGCGGCCCTCAAGGAGAAGACCGGCTGCGTCGTCGGCGTCAAGGACGTCTCGTTCGACGTGGCGCCCGGCGAGGTCTTCGTCGTGATGGGTCTCTCGGGGTCGGGCAAGTCGACGCTGGTCCGCCTGCCTGACCCGGCTCATCGAGCCGACCTCGGGCGAGGTCGTCATGGGCGGCCAGGACATCGTCACGGCCAGCGACTCCGAGCTCCGGCAGCTGCGGCGCACGCACACCTCGATGGTCTTCCAGCACTTCGGTCTGTTGCCGCACCGGCAGGTCCTCGACAACGTCGCCTACGGACTGGAGGTGCGCGGCATCGGCAAGCGGGAACGCCGGGCCAAGGCCAACGAGATCATCGAGCTCGTCGGCCTGAAGGGCTACGAGAAGTCCTACCCGGACCAGCTCTCGGGCGGCATGCAGCAGCGGGTCGGCCTGGCCCGGGCCCTGGCCAACGACCCGGCGATGCTGCTCTTCGACGAGCCGTTCTCCGCGCTGGACCCGCTGATCCGGCGG
The DNA here is from genome assembly GCA_963802315.1 of uncultured Actinomycetota bacterium. Taxonomy (GTDB): domain Bacteria; phylum Actinomycetota; class Actinomycetes; order Propionibacteriales; family Nocardioidaceae; genus Nocardioides. The sequence goes on along the minus strand of CAWDIF010000001.1, from coordinate 1,269,133 downwards.
GACATGCAGAACGAGGTCATCCGCCTGCACCACGAGCTCGGCAAGACGATGGTCTTCATCACCCACGACCTCGCAGGAGGCGCTCAAGCTCGGCGACCGGATCCTGATCATGCGCGACGGCGCGATCGTCCAGATCGGCACACCGGACGAGGTGGTGGCCCGTCCGGCGGACGACTACGTCAAGGACTTCGTCTCCGAGGTGCCCAAGTCGCACGTGCTGACCCTGAAGTGGGTGATGCGGGAGCCACGGCCGGGAGAGTCGCTCGAGGGCCCGGCCCTGCCGGTCACCACCATCGTGCGTCAGGCCGCGCGAGCGGCGATCGCGTCGGACCACCCGGTCCGGGTGATGGACGGGGACACGCTGCTCGGTGTCGTGGACGAGGACGACATCATGCGGGTCGTCGTGGCCGAGGAGGAGGTGTGACCCTCACCGCGGCGCCCCCCGCACCTGCCCCGAAGCCGGTCGAGCCCGGAGCCGGACCGCCGCCCGCCGAGCGCGAACGCATCAGCCGCTGGATCCCGGCCGCCGCGGTGGTCGCGGTCTGGATCGTGATCTGGTTCTTCACCAAGGGCAACGACACCCTGGCCCTTCCCGGCGTCGCGCGCACCGACCTGCACGACCGGCTCACCGAGTTCCAGAACGACCTCCTGGCCGGACGTGACACGAACCCCGTCATGCAGTTCACCAACTCGATCGCCGAGGCGCTGCGCAGCGCCGTCGACTGGTTGCAGCGGATGTTCGTGCGGCCCAACCTCCCGCGCCCGGTGCCGGAGGTCGGCTGGCTGGGGGTCACGGCCATCGCGACCTACGTCGGCCTCGTGGTCGCGAACTGGCGGATCGCGCTGCTCGTGCTGGGCTCGTTCCTGTCCTTCGGCGTCTTCGGCTACTGGGAGGACTCGCTCGACCTGCTCATCGTCACCGGCATCTCCGTGGCGCTCGCGGTGCTCATCGGGATGCCACTGGCCGTGCTCATCGGCACCAGCGCCCGGGCCAACCGGATCATCACCGTGTTCCTGGACTTCATGCAGACGATGCCCACGTTCGTCTACCTCCTGCCGATCGTGTTGTTCTTCGGCATCGGCCCCAGCGCCGCGGTCGTCTCGACCCTCATCTATGCGCTCCCGCCGATCATCCGGATCGCCGGGTTCGGGATCCGCGAGGTGCCGACGACGACCATCGAGGCCACCGACTCGGCCGGCCAGACCTACTGGCAGCGGCTGTTCAAGGTGCAGCTCCCGATGGCCCGCAAGACGATCATCGTCGGGCTCAACCAGACGACCCTGGCGGCGCTCTCGATGGCTACGCTGGCGGCTTTCGTCAACGGCCCCGGCCTCGGCAAGCCGGTGCTCGCCGGCCTGCGGATCAACGACGTCGGCACGGCGTTCGTGCCCGGCGTGCTCATCGTGGTGATGGCCGTGATGCTCGACCGCACCACGACAGCGGCCAGTGAGCGGACCGAGAAGGTGGCGCGCGGCCTCGGGGGCAACCCCCGGCTTCGCCGCATCCTCCTGGCCGGAGGCGGGTTGGGGACCCTGGTCGCGATCTACCTCTCGCGCACCTACGTGGGCCTGGCCGAGTTCCCGACGTACTCCATCGGCGACAAGGTCGCGACCTGGGTCAGCGACGGCGTCGACTGGTTCACCGACACCTTCGGCGACGTGACCGGCGGCATCAAGGACGCGATCACCAACGGCGTCCTCAACCCGATGCAGTCACTGCTCGCAGACTCGCCGTGGTGGCTCGCGTTCGCGGGGATCTCCGCACTGGCCTTCGTCTTCGGCGGTCTCCGCGCCCTGGTCAGCACGGTCGTCTGTCTGGCCGGCATCTGGTACTTCGACCTGTGGCACGACGCGATGATCACGCTCAACATGACCCTGGTCGCGACGGTGCTGGTGATGATCCTGGCGCTGGTCTTCGGCGTCTGGATGGCCCGCGACCGTCGGGTGGACATCGGCATCCGGCCGCTGCTGGACGCCGGCCAGACGATCCCGCCGTTCGTCTACCTGATCCCGGTGCTCGCGCTGTTCGGGCCCGTCACGCTTCACCGCGATCGTCGCCGGAATCGTCTACGCCGCCCCGGCGGCCATCAAGCTGGTGGCCGACGGCGTCAAGGCCGTCTCGCCGACCACGATCGAGGCGGGTCGCTCCACCGGTCAGACCGACGTGGCAGGAGATCACCAAGGTCCAGCTGCCGATGGCCAAGGGCTCACTGGTGCTGGCCACCAACCAGGGACTGCTCTACGTCCTCGCGATGACCGTCATCGGCGGCCTGGTCGGCGCCGGCGCCCTCGGCTACGACGTCGTCTACGGGTTCGCCCGGAGCGAGGCCTGGGGCAAGGGCCTCGCCGCGGGCATCACTATCGTCCTGCTCGGCGTGATGCTCGACCGGATCACCCGCGCCGCCGCGGACGCACGCCGTGACGACGGACCCGGACCCCGCCGTGCGTTCAACATCCGGCTGCCGATCGGCCCGCCCACCTGACCCACCGGACCAACCAGAAGTGCACCACCCGAGATGAGGAGAACCGCACCATGAGATTTGCCCCGAGCAAGGGTGCGCGACTGGGAGCCGTCGCCGCCATCGCCACACTCGTCCTCTCCGCCTGTGGCGGAGGGTCGATCGACGACGAGACCAAGGCCAACGAGGACGCAGCGGGCGAGGGCGGTGACTGTGGTGAGCTCAACATGGCGGTCAACCCGTGGGTCGGCTACGAGGCCAGCGCCTACGTCGTCGGAACGGTCGCCCAGCAGGAGCTCGGGTGCACCGTCAACTACAAGGAGCTCAAGGAGGACGTCTCCTGGCAGGGCTTCGGCACCGGCGAGGTCGACGTCGTGATCGAGGACTGGGGTCACCCCGACCTGGAGAAGAAGTTCTTCGAGGGCGAGGGCGACGGCACCGCGATGGACATGGGTCCGCAAGGCAACGTCGGCATCATCGGCTGGTTCGTCCCGCCGTGGCTCGCCGAGGAGCACCCCGACATCCTCGACTACAACAACCTCAACCAGTACGCGCAGGAGTTCGCCACGTCGGAGTCGGGCGGCAAGGGCCAGTTCCTGGGTGCCGACCCGTCCTACGTGCAGTTCGACGAGGCGATCGTGAACAACCTCGACCTGGACTTCCAGGTCGTCTTCTCCGGCGTCCGAGGCCGCCAGCATCGAGGCGTTCCGCACGGCCGAGGAGAACAAGGAGTGGGTCATCGGCTACTGGTACGAGCCCCAGTACTTCAACGCCGAGGTGGCGATGAAGAGGGTCGAGCTGCCGCCGTACGAGGACGGCTGCCAGGACGACCCGCAGACCGTCGCCTGCGACTACCCGGAGACCGAGCTGAAGAAGATCGTCAGCACGGACTGGGCCGCGTCCGACTCCAGCTCGGTCGGTCTGGTCGAGAACTTCACCTGGACCAACGAGGACCAGAACGTCGTCGCGGGCTACATCGCCGCCGATGGCATGACGCCGGAGGAAGCCGCCGCGAAGTGGATCGAGGAGAACCCCGACAAGGTCGAGGCCTGGCTCGGCTGAGCCTGCGCTGACCAACGACGCAGGACCGGTGCCGGTCCGCCCATGACGACGGGTTGACCGGCACCGGTAGCCGGGCGCACACTTGTGGTGTTTCATATAACGCACAATGGTGCGTGATACGCAACAAGCAACAGCAACAAGGAGCAAGCTCGTGGCAGACGTCCCCACCTCGGCCCGCTGCGTCGTCATCGGCGCCGGCATCGTCGGCAACAGCCTCGTGCACCACCTGGCCGAGCTCGGCTGGACCGACATCGTCCAGATCGACAAGGGGCCGCTGCCCAACCCGGGCGGCTCGACCGGCCACGCCTCCAACTTCATCTTCCTGACCGACCACTCGCGGGAGATCACCGACCTCACGCTCGACTCGGTCGAGCAGTACCAGGAGATGGGCGTCCTCATCGAGTCCGGGCGGCTTCGAGGTGGCGCGCACCGAGGAGCGGATGGAGGAGCTCCGGCGGCGGATGTCGTCGGCGAAGGCGTGGGGGATCGAGGGCGAGCTCGTCGAGCCCGGAGTTCGTGCAGGAGAAGGTGCCGTTCCTCGACAAGGACCAGATCATCGGCGCGTTCTGGCAGCCGGGTGTGGGCGTCGTCGACTCGCTGCGCGCCGGCACGATCATGCGCGAGCGCGCGCTGGAGAAGGGCGTGCTGACCGTCGTCCCCAACGTCGAGGTGACCGACCTCGAGGTGACCGAGGGTCGCATCACCAAGGTCTGCACCAACGGCGGCGACATCGAGGCCGAGACGGTCGTGATCGCGTGCGGGGTGTGGAGCCCCAAGATCGGCGACATGGCCGGCGTCAGCCTCCCGCTGGCGCCCGCGGTGCACCAGATGATCAGCGTCGGCCCATGCCCACAGCTGGCCGGGACCGACGGTGAGATCACCTTCCCGATCGTCCGCGACATGGACACCTTCTGCTACGAGCGGCAGCACGGCGCCGACATGGAGGTCGGCTCCTACGCGCACCGCGCGATCCTCATGGAGCCCGAGGACATCCCCTCGATCGAGCAGTCCAAGCTCAGCCCGACCGAGCTGCCGTTCACCTCCGACGACTTCGACCCGCAGCTGGAGCAGGCCTACGAGCTGATGCCCGAGCTGCTCGGCGCCGAGGGTGCCGAGATGCGCTACGCCATCAACGGACTGCTCTCGCTGACCTGCGACGGGCTGCCGATCCTGGGCGAGAGCGACGTCGCGGGACTCTGGACCGCCGCCGCGGTCTGGATCAAGGAAGGGCCGGGCGTCGGCCGCGCGGTGGCCGAGTGGATGACCCATGGCTACAGCGAGATCGACGTCAGCCACAGCGACATCGCCCGGTTCCACGAGCACCAGAAGCGCCGCGAGCACACCCGGCTGCGCACCACCGAGTCGTTCATCAAGACCTACGGCATCGTCCACCCGGCAGAGCAGTACGAGTCGGACCGCAACCAGCGCCTCTCGCCGATGCACGACAGCCAGCAGAAGCTCGGGGCGTTCTTCTTCGAGACCGCCGGCTGGGAGCGACCGCACTGGTACGAGTCGAACGCCGACCTCGTGGAGCAGTACGGCGACGCCGTGTTGCCGCGCGAGCATGAGTGGGACTCGCGTTGGTGGAGCCCGATCATCAACGCCGAGCACCTCAGGATGCGCGAGGCGGCCGGCGTCGTCGACCTGACGGCGTTCCAGATCTTCGACATCGAGGCCCCTGCCGGCTCGGGGAGCGCGCTCGACAGCGTGCAGCGCACCTGCGTCGCGCAGTGCGACGTCGCCGTCGGCAAGGTGATCTACACCCCGGTCCTCGACGCCAACGGCGGCTTCCGCTCCGACCTCACCGTGATGCGACTCGGCTCTGCCGACTCGGGGGAGACCACTTCCGCGTGGTCACCGGCGGGGCGCACGGCCTGGCCGACCGCAAGTGGTTCTCGGACCACCTGGTCGGCGGGGCGACGCTCACCGACAGGACCGACGAGGTCTCGACCATCGGTCTCTGGGGACCGCGGGCACGCGACATCCTCGCCCTGCTCACCGACCACGACGTGTCCGACGAGGGCTTCGGCTTCCTCACCTGCCGCGAGATCACCGCGGCCGGCGTGCCGGTGCTCGCCTCGCGGATCTCCTACGTCGGCGAGCTCGGCTGGGAGCTCTACGTCTCCTTCGACGACGCCGCCACTCTCTGGGAGGCGCTCCTGGACACCAGTGCGTCGCACGGAGCCGTGCCCGTCGGCATCGGGGTCTACGGCACCACCGGCCGCATCGAGAAGGGCTACCGGGCCTACGGCTACGAGCTCGACGCCGAGCGCACCATCGTCGAGGCCGCGATGCAGCGGCCCAAGGTCAAGGCGGCCGACTTCACGGGCAAGGAGAAGTACCTCGCCCAGCGCGAGACCCCTGCCCGGACGGTGCTCTGCACGATGACCGTCGAGGACCACACCTCGGCGTCCGGCGGGCAGCGATACATGCTCGGCGGGGAGCCGATCCTGACCCGCGAGGGGGGCACGCTGACCGACGGGCACGGCCACCACCCCTACGTCACCACCGCCGGGTCCGCCCCGTCGCTGGGCAAGCACGTGCTGATGGCCTACCTGCCGGTCGAGGCCGCCACGATCGGCAACGAGCTCGCCGTGTCCTACATGGAGGAGCTCTATCCGGTCGTCGTCGGCTCGGTCGACAGCACGCCGCTCCTGGACCCGGCCAACGACCGGATGCGCTGACCATGTCCGCCGGCAGCAACGTCCTGGTCTGCGTCAAGCGGGTGCCGGACTCCTCGAGCGAGGTCGTGCTCACCGAGGACGCCCAGGCCGTCGACGGCCGGTTCGCCGGCTTCACGATGAGCCCGCACGAGGAGTGTGCGGTCGAGCTCGCCGTCCAGGTGACCGCGGCGACCGGCGGCCGGGCCGCGGTGCTGAGCCTCGGTGACCCCGACGCGGTCGAGCAGCTCCGGTCGGCGCTGGCCGTCGGCGCCACGGCGGCGACGCTGGTGCAGGCCGAGCCGTCGAGGTTGGGCCCGGCCGACGTGGCGCGCGAGATCGCCGCGGTCGTCAAGGACCACGAAGCCGCGGGCACGTCCCACGACCTGATCCTGCTCGGCAACGATGCCGCCGACAGCGGCGACTTCCAGGTCGGCATCCGGCTCGCCTACGAGCTCGGCAGACCCGTCGTCAACGGCGCCAAGGTGGTCTCGGTCGCCGACGGCACCGTGACCGCGCGGGTCGAGGGACCGGACGGGGTCGAGACCTACCGGGTGCCGCTGCCGGCGGTCGTCACGATCCGGGAGGGCGGTGTCGAGCCGCGCTACCCGAGCGTGCCCGGACGGATGAAGGCCAAGAAGGTCGAGATCGAGCAGCGCATCGCGGCGGGTGAGCCCGTGGGCGCCAAGCGCACGAAGCTGTCGCTGCCCCCGCCTCACCTCTCCCAGGTGCAGATCCTGGGCCATGGTCCCGCGGCCGCGCCCGCCGTCGTCGACGTGCTGGAGAACCTGGGGGTGTTGTCCCGATGATCCTGACCCTGGTCGAGAAGGACCTGGACGGGGGCGCCGTCGAGGTGTCGCTCGAGGCGCTGACCTTCGCGCGCGACCTGTCCGCGACCGGCGGCGGTGTGCCGGTCGACGCCGTGGTCGTCGGTGAGATCAGCGACGACCTGCGCAAGGAGCTGGCGGCGTACGGCGTCCGCAACGTCCATGTCGTCGGGGGCGACGACCTCGCGGCCTACTCCGGTGCGGGCTGGGCCTCGGCGATCGGCAGCGCCCGGGCGGCGGCCGGCTCGGTGGTCGTGATGGCGGCCGGCACCGACCGCGGCAACGAGCTGATGGCGCACGTGGCGGCGCGCGCCGGCGTGGCGATGGCCGCCAACGTGCTGACCTTCCAGGGCCTCTCGCCGTTCACGGTGACCCGTCAGGTCGTCGGCGGAGCGGCCCTCGAGGAGATGGTCCTGGACCAGCGCCCCGCCGTGTTCACCGTCGCGGGCCACGCGGTCGAGGCCGTGCCGGCGCAGACGCCGGGTGCGGCGGACCTCGTCGAGACGACCCCGGAGATCGAGGCGGTCGACCTGATCGCGCGGGTGGTGTCGACCGAGCAGCCGGAGGCCGACCACTCCGGCGGCTTGAAGTCCGCCAAGGTCGTCGTCGGCGCCGGCCGCGGGGCGGGGGGCGCCGACGGGTTCGGGGACGTCGAGGAGCTGTGCCGACCTGCTCAGCGCGGCGATCGGCGTCTCCAGGGTGGTGACCTCCGCCGGCTGGCGCCCCCACCACGAGCAGGTCGGTCAGACCGGCAGCCGGATCTCACCCGACCTCTATGTCGCCTGTGGCATCAGCGGCGCCATCCAGCACTGGGCGGGCTGCGCGTCGGCCAAGAGCATCCTGGCGATCAACACCGATGCCGAAGCGCCGATGGTGACGAAGGCGACGTACGCCGTCATCGGGGACATGCATGAGGTGCGTGCCCGCGATCAACGAGGAGATCAAGCGCCGACGAGGGTGACCCACCGTGCGTCCCCGAGATCCGACGCACTGGGAGACTGCTGACGTGGCACCCGGCGACAGCCCGATCGGTGACTGGCTCGACCAGAGCTCTGATGACCCGCGCGAGGTGGCGAGCCGCTACGACGACTGGGCGCGGACCTATGACGACGACCTGGGCTCGTGGTCTTACCAGGCGCCTGAGCGGGTCGCCGAGATCGTGCTCGCCCGCCTGCCCGCGGTGGACTCGGTGCTCGACGTGGGCTGCGGCACCGGCCTCGTCGGCCGAGCGCTTCGCGTCCGTGGCTTCACGGGACGCATCGCCGGTCTCGACATCTCGCAGGCATCACTCGACCTCGCCAGCGAGGGCGGAGTCTACGACTCGCTCGCGTCGGCGGACCTGCAACAGCGGCTCCACCTCGAGGACGACGTCGCCGACGCGGTCCTCTGTGTCGGCGTGATGACCTACCTCCCGGAGGTGGAGGCGGTGTGGCGCGAGTTCGCGAGGGTGGCCCGGCCGGGAGGCCTCGTCGTCGCGACCCAGCGCGAGGACCTGTGGGGGACCCGCGGGTGCCAGGATGTCGTCGACCGTCTCCAGGACGACGGCACCTGGACGTCGGCGGACGTCAGCGGTCCGGCGCCGTACCTGCCTCAGGGCTACGGCGGGACGCCTCCGGTCGGCTGCTACTACCTGACCGCGCTCGTCGCCTCACGAGAGCATGTGCGGACACGCCGCTAGGTTCGGACAGGTGCGCGCTGCTCAGGTCTTGACCACCACCGGGCCCATGGACGTCGTGGTCCGCGACGTCGCTGAGCCGACGCCCGCTCCGGACCAGGTGCTGGTCGAGGTGCACAGCGTCGGCATCTCGTTCCCGGACCTGCTGCTCTCCAGGGGTGAGTACCAGCTCAAGCCCGAGGTCCCGTTCACACTGGGCGTCGACTTCGCCGGGACCGTCGTCTCTGGCCCCGGGTTCGAGCCCGGCCAGCGGGTGGCCGGCGTCGGTGGCTGGGGCGGCGCGGCGGAGCTGGTCGCCAGTCCGGCCGCCTTCACGTTCGCGCTCCCCGATCAGTTGTCGTACGACGAGGGTGCCGCGCTGCCGATGAACTACCTGACCGCGCACTTCGCCCTCGTCGAGCGTGGCGGAGTGCGGGCCGGGGAGACGGTGCTCGTGCACGGCGCGGCCGGGGGCGTCGGGACGGCCACTATCCAGGTCGCCAAGGCCCTGGGGGCCCGGACGATCGGCGTGGTGAGCAGCGAGGTGAAGGCAGAGGTGGCCGCGGCCGCCGGGGCCGACGACGTGGTGATGCTCGACGGCTTCAAGGACGCGGTCGGTGCGCGCACCGGCGGGCGCGGGGTCGACGTCGTGGTCGACGTCGTCGGCGGCACGGCCTTCACCGATTCACTGCGGCTCCTCGCCCCGCAGGGCCGGCTCCTGGTCGTCGGGTTCGCGGCCGGTCAGGGGATCCCCGAGGTCAAGGTCAACCGCCTGCTGCTCAACAACCTCGACGTCAGGGGTGTCGGGTGGGGCGCCTACGCCATGGTCAGACCCGGCTACCTGCAGGAGCAGTGGCAGGCGCTGGTCCCGATGATCGACTCGGGCGTGGTCAAGCCGCCGATCGGGAAGACGTACGCGTTCGAGGACTTCGGGCAGGCCCTGCTCGACATGGACCGGCGCAAGACCCTTGGCAAGTCCGTCGTACGGGTGCGCCTCGATTCGTCTGCGACCTGACCTCCAGAATGCCGCTGGGCGGCGCAGACGAATCGTCGCGTGCGCGCGCCGTATACATTCGGGCGCGTGAGCATCCTGGACGACGCCCGCGAGGGGATGGACCCCGACATCCGCCCCCAGGACGACCTTTTCGGCCATGTCAACGGCCGGTGGCTGGCCGAGACCGAGATCCCCGGTGACCGCTCCAGCTGGGGTCCGTTCGTCCAGCTTGCCGACATCGCCGAGGAGCAGGTCGCCCGGATCATCGAGGACCTGCGTCGGGCACCGACTCCGATCGACGACGGACGCGCAGAAGATCGGTGACCTGTTCGCGTCCTTCATGGACGAGGAGCGGATCGAGAAGCTCGGCATCCGGCCGGTGCGGCCGCTGGTCGAGGCGGTCAACGGCCTGCGCGACGTGCGTGACCTGGCGGCGTTCCTCGGCGAGTTCGAGCGGATCGGCGGTCACGGACTGTTCGGGTCCTACGTCAACAACGACGACCGGGACGCCGACCGCTACCTCTTCCACTTCGCCCAGGGCGGTCTCGGCCTGCCCGGACGAGTCGTACTACCGCGACGAGAAGTTCGCCGAGATCCGCGAGAAGTACGTCGCCTACCTAGCGACCCTCCTGGCGCTGGCCGGCCACGACGATCCCGAGGGTGCGGCCGCGACGGTCGTGGCGCATCGACACCCGGCTGGCCCAGGGCCACTGGGAGCGTGCCGAGACCCGCGACGTCCAGAAGACCTACAACCTGCACACGGTCGCCGAGCTGCGCGAGCTGTGCCCGGCCTTCGACTGGGACGCCTACGTCCGCAACCTGAGTGCCTCCTCGATGGAAGCCGACGAGCTGCTGTTCGAGAGCTGCGTGCGACAGCCGTCGTACTTCGCGCACCTGTCCGAGGTCCTGCGCGAGGTCCCGATCGACGACTGGCGCGAGTGGCTGCTCACCCACGTCCTCCGGTCCGCGGCGCCGTACCTGTCCGACGGAGTTCGTCGAGGCCAACTTCGACTTCTACGGGCGCACCCTCAACGGCACCCCGGAGCTGCGCGCCCGCTGGAAGCGCGGCGTCGCGCTCGTCGAGGGTGCCCTCGGCGAGGCGGTCGGCAAGGAGTACGTCGCGCGGCACTTCCCGCCGACCTCCAAGGCGCTGATGGACGACCTGGTCGCCAACCTGCTCGCGGCGTACCGCCAGTCGATCTCGCGGCTGGACTGGATGACCGACGAGACCAAGCAGCGGGCCTACGACAAGCTCGAGACCTTCCGGCCCAAGATCGGCTACCCCGAGACGTTCCGCGACTACTCCGAGCTCCGGGTGCGACCCGACGACCTGATGGGCAACGTCGCCGCGGCCTCGTCCTTCGAGACCGACCGCCAGCTCGGCAAGATCGGCTCGCCGGTCGACCGCGACGAGTGGTTCATGCTCCCGCAGACCGTCAACGCCTACTACAACCCGGGCACCAACGAGATCTGCTTCCCGGCGGGCATCCTGCAGAAGCCGTTCTTCTCGCCCGACGCCGATCCGGCCGAGAACTACGGCGGCATCGGGGCGGTGATCGGCCACGAGATCGGCCACGGCTTCGACGACCAGGGTGCGCAGTACGACGGCGCACGGCAACCTCAACGACTGGTGGACCGCCGATGACAAGGCCGCCTTCGAGGTGAAGTCGCAGGCTCTCGTCGAGCAGTACGACGCCTTCGAGCCGCGCAACCTTCCCGGCGAGCACGTCAACGGGCAGCTCACCGTCGGCGAGAACATCGGCGACCTCGGCGGCCTGACCATCGGCCACACGGCGTACGTCATCTCCAGCGACGGCTCGGCCTCGATCGCCGAGCGGCAGGCGCTGTTCATGAACTGGGCCTACTGCTGGCGCACCAAGCGCCGCACGGAGCAGGAGCGCCAGTACCTCACCATCGACCCGCACAGCCCCGCCGGAGTTCCGCGCCAACATCGTGCGCAACCTCGACGAGTTCCACGACGCGTTCGGCACTGCCGAGGGCGACGGGCTCTGGCTCGACCCGGGTGAGCGCGTCCGGATCTGGTGAGCCCCCCTGAACGCACGAAGAGCCCCGGCCGCAGAAGCGGTCGGGGCTCTTTGTGGTGGAGTCAGGAGACGCGGACGTTCTCGGCCTGCGGACCCTTGGGGCCCGCGGCGAGGTCGAACTCGACCTTCTGGTTCTCGTCGAGCGACTTGAACCCGCTGGTCTGGATCGCGGAGAAGTGGACGAATACGTCCTCCCCGCCGCCGTCCTGCGCGATGAAGCCGAAGCCCTTGTCGGCGTTGAACCACTTGACGGTTCCCTGAGCCATGATCGTTTCCTTTGTTCGTGCCGAGGGCAAGGTGCCCTCAAGCCGCTGAAGACATCCACTGTGCTGATGTCCAGCGAACCGAAAACCAGGAGTACGAGATACAAGCCGCGACATCTTGTGCGGCCAGGACGACTGCTTGCGGAGCCATCCCTTCAACAGCACCAAGGGTAGGGCATGGGTTGCGTGATCCGTGTTTCGCCGACGCCGTCCTCTCCATGGGGCTCGGTGTCGGTGGTCGCGTCTAGCGTCGTCTCATCATGTTGATCGAGACGCGGCTCAGTGGTGAGGGGATCCTGGTGGATCCCCTCTCGGACGAGTTCGTGTTGGACCTGATCCGGGACAGCGAGGTCCAGGAGCGGCAGGCCGGGCGCCGCAAGATCCGGTTCGCGGTGGTGTGGGCCGAGCGGCACGTCGCCGCCGACGTGCTTCGCGCGGCGCACTGGTCGGATGCGTCGCGGGACCGAGGGCTGCGTGATGTCGAGGAAAGGATCGGTGGGGAGGGCACGCCGATGGTGGCCGCGGCGTGCGTGCCCTCGTTCGCGACGGCGCTGGGGATCAGCACCGGGTCGGCGATGCAGCTGCTCTCGGACGCCTTGGACCTCAAGCACCGGCTGCCGAGGATCGGCCGTCGCATGGACACGCTGGCGGTGGCGCCGTGGCGCGCCCGCCGGATCGCCAAGCTGACCCACCACCTCTGCGCCGAGGCCGCCCGCTACGTCGACGAGCAGCTCGCCCCGGTGGCCGACTCGTGCGGGGTCGCCCGGATCGACCGGCTGGTCGGCGAGGCCATCGCCATGTTCGATGCCGTGCAGCAGCAGGTCCTCGAGGACCAGGCGCAGGCGGCGTGGGGTGTGAGGTTGGACCACTACACGGGCCCGGTGTGGTCGGGCACCAGCCGGCTCGAGATCATCGGTGACACCCCGACCCTGACCCGGTTCAGCGACCTGTTGAGTGCCAAGGCACATGCCGACCTCGACTCGTCCACGCCGACCGAGGAGAGAGCCTCGCTCGAGCACCGCAAGGTCGCAGCGCTCGGCGCGATCGCCGACGGTGCGGGCGCGACCTCGACCACGCGGCTCTACGCACACCTGGAGCTGACCGACCTCACCGACGAGCTGGTCAGGCTCGGCACGGTCGAGCGGCTCGGGCCGCTCACGGTGGCCCGGATCAAGGACCTGCTGGGCTCCTCGACCGTGTGCACGATCGTGCCGGTCCTCCACCTGCACCGCGACGACGCGGTCAACCAGCACGACCCACCGGAGTGGATGCGCGAGGTGGTGATGCTCCGCGACCCCACGTGCGTCTTCCCCGGCTGCGACCAGGATTCACGTCACTGCGACCTGGACCACATCGAGGCCTACGTCGAGATCGACGACCGCGGACCACCCGGCCAGACCCGGCCCGACAACCTCGCGCCGCTGTGCCGCAGCCATCACCGAGCCAAGACGTTCCACGGCTGGGCCTATGTCCGCAACACCGACGGCAGCCACACCTGGACCGACCCCCACGACAACAGGTTCACCGTCGACCCACGCGGCATCGTCACCCGCCACTGAGCGCTCGGGATCTGCGTGCTGCAGGTCGGCTGCCGCTGCCCGACGCCCCTTGAACGAGCCGCTCTATGATGTAATCATGTAAGCTATGATTACTGTGGAGGACAGAGAGCGCATCGAGGGCTGGTTCGCCGGGCGGCTCACGGAGGAGTGGCGGACCACTGCCCCGGAGATCACCGTGGACCGCGAGGAGATCACCGTGCGCCTGACGGTGCCGGACGTCGAGCTCGGGGGGGATGCGAGCGATGCGGCCCGGGCCGAGGCGAGGGCCGGTCGGGCCAAGGCCTTCCGCGAGGAGACCCGCGGAGCGCGGATGGAGATCGCCCGCGAGGCTGAGCACCGCTACGACGCCAAGGTCTCCTGGGGAGTGAGCGTCGGTGACCACGCGGAGCTCTGGACCCACGTGGCCGCTCCGGTGATGACCCGGCTCCGGCAGCCGCAGCGGAGGGTGCTCGACACCCTCGTGGACGCGGGCGTCGCCCGCTCCCGCGCCGATGCGCTCTCCTGGTGCGTCAAGCTGGTCGGCCAGCACGAGGACGACTGGCTCGCCGAGCTGCGTGAGGCGATGACCGCCGTCGCGGACGTCCGGGCCAAGGGCCCGGACGCCTGACCGATCGAGGATGGCTAATCGGCCTTGAGGGGCCGAGAGCCTGCGCCCTTCGGCGCCGCTGCCAGGTCGACCACGGCGCAGCTGATGGCGATGAACAGCTCGTCGTCATCCGGTACGCCGTCGGTGAAGATGGCTCCGGCGGTGGGTGGGGCATCCAGCGGCAGCGTCTGCACGGCGGCGCTCGAGGTGAACCACCATCCGGTGACGTCGATCATGGTCTTGCCGTCCGGGCACTCGAGCTCCAGTGTCGCTGGGTCGCCCCCCGTCACCGAGATGCTGTCGACGAGCATCTCGAAGTCGTTCACGCCCGCGGGTCCGGACGCGCCCGCGGCCCCTGCGGATCCGCGCGGCCCCGCAGGACCTGCCGGACCCACTGGACCGGATGTCCCCCTGAGGCCGGCCACGGTCGCGGTCGAGAGGTCACGGGTCTTGACCGACCTGTCCTTGATGTCCCTGCCGGTGATCGAGGCGTTCTCGATGTCGGTGCCCGTGATCAGCCCGACCGCGACACTGCCACCGGCGGACCCCGCGACGAAGACCGCTCCGACGAGTGCGAGCACGGGCAGGAAGCGGCGAGCGCCGTAGGACTGCATGTGTGTCTCCTCCACCCGTGGCCGCGGCTTGCTGTCGTGGCCTTGCGCGTCACGGTAGGTCTTCCTCGGCCTGTGGACCAAGGACGCGGCGGTGTCGTGCGGCGCTGGTAGACACAACGTCGTGACGACCACTCCGAGTGCCGAGGTACGCCGCGAGGCCGAGCGACACCTGCGCGCGCTCGTCGGCAAGGTCGATGCGGAGCTGCGCGAGGACCAGTGGACCGCGATCGAGGCGCTCGCCGTCGGACCGACGTCGCGCGCTGGTGGTGCAGCGCACCGGGCTGGGGCAAGTCGGCCGTCTACTTCGTGGCCACCCTCCTGCTGCGGGCCGAGGGGGCGGGGCCGACGGTGATCGTCAGCCCGCTGCTCGCCCTCATGCGCAACCAGATCGCCGCGGCCGAGCGTGCCGGCATCCGGGCGGTCACCATCAACTCCACCAACATCGAGGCCTGGGAGCCGATCCAGGACCAGATCCGTGCGGGGGAGGTCGACGTCCTGCTGGTGAGCCCGGAGCGGCTCAACAACCCGGGCTTCCGCGACGAGGTGCTGCCCAGGCTGGCGGCTACCTGCGGCCTGCTGGTCGTCGACGAGGCGCACTGCATCTCCGACTGGGGCCACGACTTCCGGCCCGACTACCGGCGGATCCGCACGCTGCTCGACGACCTGCCCGAGGGCATCCCGGTGCTGGCCACGACGGCGACCGCCAACGCGCGGGTCACCGACGACGTGGCCGAGCAGCTGGGCCGCGACGTCGTGGTCCTGCGCGGCAGCCTCGACCGCGAGTCCCTGCGCCTCGGCGTGGTCAGGCTCAAGACCGCCCAGCAGCGGCTGGCCTGGCTCGCCGACCACCTCGAGGAGCAGCCGGGCTCCGGCATCGTCTACTGCCTCACCGTGGCCGCCACGCAGGAGATCGCCGACTACCTGCGGTCGCGGGGGCACGAGGTCGCGGCCTACTCCGGCCAGACCGAGACCACCGAGCGCCAGGCGCTGGAGCAGGACCTCATCGACGGCCGGGTCAAGGCGCTGATCGCCACGAGCGCGCTGGGCATGGGCTTCGACGCGACCCTCGGCTTCGTGGTCAACATGGGCGCACCGCAGTCCCCGGTCGCCTACTACCAGCAGGTCGGGCGCGCCGGGCGTGGTCTCGAGGCCGGGGCCAACGCGACCGTCGTGCTGCTGCCGGCGCTCGAGGACCGCGACATCTGGGCCTACTTCGCCTCGCTGTCCTTCCCGCGTGAGCAGCAGGTCCGCGAGACCCTCGAGGTGCTCGCGGAGGAGGGCGGGACCGTCGGCCTGGCGGCCATCGAGACCCGGGTCGAGCTCAGTCGCGGCCGCCTGGAGACGATGCTCAAGGTGCTCGATGTCGACGGGGCCGTGCGTCGGGTCCAGGGAGGCTGGGTCGCGACCGGCCAGGAGTGGGTCTACGACACCGAGCGCTACGACCGGGTCCGCGAGGCCCGCGAGCGCGAGCAGCAGGCGATGCTCGACTACCTCGGCCACCGTCCGGTTGCCGGATGCAGTACCTCCGCGACCAGCTCGACGACCCCGGAGCCGAACCGACTGCGGCCGCTGCGACAACTGCGGTGGGCTGTCGCTCTCGGTGACGGTCTCCGACGCCGCGGTCGAGCAGGCCGGCGAACGGCTGTCGCGTCCAGGTGTCCCCGTCGCGCCGCGGCGGATGTGGCCCACCGCGCTGCCCACACTGGGCATCCAGCTCAAGGGCAAGATCGCCGAGGGCGCAGAGGAGGGCCGGGTCGTCGCCCGGCTGACCGACCTCGGCTACGGCGAGCAGCTGCGCGCGCTGTTCCGGTCGGACACCGCGGACGGCCCAGTCCCCGACCCACTGGCCCGCGCCGTCGTGGCGCTCCTCCAGGACTGGCGGCCGAGGGTCGAGGCGATCGTGGTGGTCGAGTCGGCGTCGCGGCCAGAGCTCACCGTCGACCTCGCGACCGGGCTGTCTCGGTTCCTCCAGGTCCCGGTGGTCGGGCGCTGGGCCATCGTCGACCCGGACGTCGCCCCGGGTCGGGGCCAGGCCAACTCCGCGCAGCGGATCGCCGCGGTCGGCCGCCGCAGCGATCTGCAGGCCGAGATCACGCCCGGGTCCCGGGTCCTGCTCGTGGACGACCGGATCGACACCGGCTGGACGATGACGCTCGCCACGCAGGCGATCCGCAGGGCAGGCGCGGCGGCCGTCCTGCCGCTCGCGCTGGCCTCGCAGACCTGACAGGTCGCCACGTCGGGCCCGAGCACGAATACTGGGCCCGTGACCCTCGCCGAGGCGCGGACTGCCTACACCGAGCGTGCCTGGCAGCGTGCTTTCGACGCCTTCTCGCAGGCTGAGTCCGGGGCGTCCCTGGGGGCTGAGGACTACGACCGGTTCGCGGTGGCGGCCCACCTGCTGGCGCGGCTGCCGGACTACTTCTCGATCAGGGAGCGTGCCTACCGGACCCTCATCGACGCCGGAGACCGCCCAGCGGCGGCCGAGGCAGCGCTGTGGCTGGGCATCCAGAAGATGGTGATCGGCGAGGTGGCCGAAGGTGGCGGGTGGGTCGCGCGCGCCGCGCGGCTCGTCGCCGAGGACGGCACCGACTCGATGGCGGCAGGATTCCTCAAGGTGGCGGGCGCTTTCGAAGCTGCCGGCGTCGGCGACCTGGAGGAGGCGGCCCGGACCGCGGGCGAGTGCGTGGAGGCGGCACGCCGGCACGGGTCCGAGCAGTACACCGCCCTGTCGCTGCACCAGCAGGGCTTGTTCCTGCTGAAGGCTGGCCGAACCGACGCCGGTCTCGCGTGTCTCGACGAGGCGATGCTGGGTGTGGCGTCCGGGGAGTGCTCGGCGATGGTCGAGGGAATCATCTACTGCGGCGTCATCGAGGGCTGCTGGTCGGTCTATGAGCTCGGCCGTGCGCAGGAGTGGACGAGCGCGATGTCGCGGTGGGTTGCCGCCCAGCCGGACCTGGCCAACTTCACCGGCGAGTGCAAGGTCCGTCGGGCCGAGCTGAAGCAGTTCAACGGCAGCTGGCCGGAGGCGCTCGACGAGCTCGACTCCGTGGGCTCGGCCGAGCCGGATGCCTGGGCAGTCGGTCGGGCCGCGGTCGTGCGCGGCAACCTGGACCGCCTGTGCGGCAGGTTCGACTCCGCGGAGGAGCACCTGAGGCACGCGTCCACGTTCGGCGA
This sequence comes from uncultured Actinomycetota bacterium, assembly GCA_963802315.1. Classification (GTDB taxonomy): domain Bacteria; phylum Actinomycetota; class Actinomycetes; order Propionibacteriales; family Nocardioidaceae; genus Nocardioides. The sequence goes on along the minus strand of CAWDIF010000001.1, from coordinate 1,251,236 downwards.
GGATCCGCAGCCGGGGCTCGCGCTGCTCCGACTCGCCCGCGGCAGCGTCCAGGCCGCCGCCGCCATGGTCCGGCGCTCGCTCGCGGAGACGCTCCCGACCCTCAAGCGGGTCCAGGTCCTCGCGGCGGCGACCGAGATCCTGCTCAAGGTCGGTGAGCCCGACGCAGCCGCGGCCGCTGCCGACGAGCTGCGCGAGGTGGCCACGATCAACCGCAGTCCGGTTCTCGTCGCGGTCGCTCAGCACGCACAGGCGTCGGTCGACCTCGCCCGAGGCGCCCCGGCGGAGGCGTTGCCCCTGCTCCGGGCGGCACTCGGCACCTGGGTCCGGATGCGTGCGCCCTATGAGGAGGCGCGCACGCGGGTCCTGCTGGCCGAGGCCTGTCGAGCCCTGGGCGACCGCGAGTCCGCCGATCGGGAGTGGGACTCAGCACGGGCGATCTTCGAGCGCCTCGGCGCGATGCCCGACCTGGCCGGACTCACCGGAAGTGACGACCTTCTCAGTGCTCGCGAGCTCGAGGTGCTGCGGCTGGTCGCCACCGGTGCCACCAACCGCACCATCGCCGAGCAGCTCGTGCTGAGCGAGCGCACGGTCGACCGACATGTCAGCAACATCCTCGGCAAGCTCGGCGTCTCCTCGCGCGCGGCGGCCACCGCGTACGCCTTCGAGCGGCAGCTGGTCTGAGTACCCATACCTCGCGCTTCGCGGGATGGGTGGTTTCACCGACGCGCCGACCCCCTCGGCACTCCTAGCGTTGACGCATTCGCCGTCGACCCACGCCCGAGGAGGCCGTCATGTCCGAACGACTCGACACCATCGTCATCGGAGGCGGCCAGGCCGGTCTCGCCGCCGGCTACCACCTGCGCCAGAGGGGCAAGCCGTTCGTCATCCTCGACGCCGCGGACCGCGTCGGGGGGTCGTGGCTGAACCGGTGGGACTCCCTGACGCTCTTCACGCCCTCGATCCGCGACAACCTGCCGGGCCTGCCGCTGGGCGGTGAGTACCACTTCCCGACCAAGGACGCGATGGTCGAGTACTTCGAGAGGTACGTCGCGACGTTCGACCTGCCGGTGCGGCTCGGCGTCGCGGTCGACGGGCTATTCCGTGAAGAGACCGGCTACCGGGTCACCGCGGGTGCCCAGGCCTTCGACGCGGACCACGTGATCCTCGCGACCGGGGCGCACCGGGTGCCCAGGACTCCCGCGTTCGCCGCGGACCTGTCGAACGGGATCACGCAGCTGCACTCCGCCGACTACCGCAATCCGCGACAGCTCGCCCCCGGGCGCGTGCTGCTGGTCGGCGCCGGCAACTCGGGCGCCGAGATCGCCATGGACATCGCATCGACCCACCAGGTGCTGATGGCCGGCCGGAAGGTGGGCGAGATCCCCATCGACACCCGTGGTCGGCAGGGTCGGATCATGTTCCCGCTGATCTGGTGGGTCTGGGAGCACGTGCTCACCGAGCGGTCGAGGCCGGGCCGCAAGGTCCAGGCCGAGGCAGTCCTCGGGCACGGTGAGCCGTGGATCCGGCAGAAGGAGAAGGACCTCGAGAAGGCGGGCGTGCGTCGGGTCTCCCGGATCGTCGGGAGTGTGGACGGACGGCCGCAGACCGAGGACGGTGGGGTGCTCGAGGTGGCCAACGTCGTGTGGTGCACCGGCTTCGAGAAGGGGTTCGGGTGGATCGACCTGCCCGGCCTGGACTCCTCGGGTCGCCTCGCCTGCGAGCGGGGCGCGGTCACCGGGCAGCCCGGGCTCTTCGTCCTCGGCCAGGAGTTCCAGTACATGTTCAACTCCCACACCGTCGGCGGTGTCGGCAAGGACGCGGAGGCGGTGGTCGCACTGCTCCCGAACCGGCCGGCGAACCGAGACCTGGTTAGGCGAGCCTAACCTTTCCGGTCTACGCTGCGGGGCATGTCGTCGGTCCTCGCTGCCTCCCCTCGGGCGACCGAGGGGGAGGGAGGGCTGGCCGGGCTCGAGGCCCGAGGCGCCGTACGCCGAGGTTCCTGGCGGTTCCTCTGCCTGCTGGTCCTGTGCGGTGTCCTGGTGCTCATCGTGCTCGCGTCCATCGCCATCGGCTCCCGGCAGATCCCGATCGGGACGGTGCTGGATGCGCTCCTCGACCCGTCCGCGTCCGACGACGAGCACCTCGTGATCCGGTCGCTGCGGGTGCCCCGGACGATTGCCGGGATCCTCGTCGGCGTCGGGCTCGGGCTGGCCGGGGCCGTGATGCAGGGCGTCACCCGCAACCCGCTCGCCGATCCCGGGCTCCTCGGCGTCAGCGCCGGCGCGTCGTTCGCGGTGGTCTTCGGCATCTCGATGCTGAGTGTCGGCAGCGTGCTCGGCTACGTGTGGTTCGCCTTCGCCGGCGCCGCGCTGGCCTCGGTCGTCGTCTATACGCTCGGGGCCATCGGTCGCGGCGGCGCGACCCCGGTCAAGCTCGCGCTGGCGGGTGCGGCGGTCACCTCCTTCCTGCTGTCGATGACGACCGCGATGCTGCTGATGGACCAGAGCACGCTCGACGAGTACCGGTTCTGGGCGGTCGGATCGATCGCCGGCCGGGACCCCGACGTGATCGCCCAGCTGACGCCGTTCATCGTGGTCGGTGCGGTGATGGCGCTGGCCGCGGGCCCGATGCTCAACTCGCTCGCGCTCGGTGACGACGTGGCGAGGTCGCTGGGCAGCCGGGTCGGTCTGGCCCGGCTCTTCGCCGCTGCGTCGGTGGTCCTTCTGGTCGGCTCCGCCACCGCGCTCGCCGGCCCGATCGCCTTCGTCGGGCTGACCATCCCGCACGTCGCGCGCGCGATCACGGGTCCCGACTACCGTTGGGTGCTGGGCTACTCGATGGTCCTCGCACCGATCCTGTTGCTCGGCTCGGACGTGATCGGCCGGGTCGTGGCCCGTCCGGGCGAGCTCCAGGTCGGCATCGTCACCGCGGTCATCGGTGCCCCGTTCTTCGTGCTGCTCGTCCGCCGACGCAGGCTGGCCGAGCTGTGACCGTGCTCATCGAGGCGCCTGGCGACCCGAGGCTCGACGTCGAGGTCCTGCGCACGGCACGGCTCGGCAGCCGGGCCCGATGGTTCTCGGTCACCATCGCCCTGACCTCGGTCGGCTTCGTGCTGTTCTGCCTCTCGGTCTCCCTGGGTGACCTCAGGATCCCCCTCACCGACGTGGTGCCGGCGATCTTCGGTGCGGGTGACCCCGCGTCGCAGTTCATCGTCGGCGAACTGCGGCTGCCGCGGGCCCTCGCCGCCGTGCTGGTCGGGTCCGCGTTCGGCCTTTCCGGCGCGATGTTCCAGACCATGGCCCGCAACCCGTTGGCGTCCCCGGACTTCATCGGCATCACCTCGGGCGCCTCCCTGGCGGCGGTCTTCTGCATCGTCGTCCTGAACGCCAGCGGCAACGCGATCGTGGCGGCCGCGTTCCTCGGTGCGCTGGGCTCCGCGTCGCTCATCTATGTGCTGGCCTGGAAGCGCGGCCTCTCGTCGTATCGCCTGGTCCTGGTCGGCATCGGTGTGGCCGCGGCCGTCGACGCCGGCACGGCCTACCTGCTGACCAAGGCCCGGATCTATGACGTGCAGTCGGCCGTCGTCTGGCTCACCGGGTCGCTCAACGGCCGCACCTGGTCCGATATCAGGCCGCTGGCGATCGCGATGCTGGTCCTGATCCCGGCAACGCTCGCCCTCGGGCCGGCACTGCGGATGCTCATGCTCGGCGATGAGACCGCCGCCGGCCTCGGGCTCCGGGTCGAGCGCTCCCGGCTGCTGCTCATCCTGGTCGCCGTGACGCTCACGGCGATGGCGACCGCGGCGGCTGGCCCCGTCGAGTTCGTGGCGCTGCTCGCGGCCCCGATCGCCCGCCGCATGGTCGGCTCACCGCTGGCACTCGTGCCGTCCGCACTGGTGGGCGCGGTGCTCGTGCTCGGCGCCGACATCCTGGCTCGCGAGGCCCTGCCGTCCACCGCGCTGCCGGTCGGCGTGGTCACCGGGATCATCGGCGCCCCCTATCTGCTCTGGCTGCTCGCCCGCTCCAACCGCGTCGGAAGTGGAGGCTGACCCGTGGGTCAACACACGCTGAGTGCCGAGGGCCTGACCCTCGCCTACGACAAGGTCGAAGTGGCCCGCGACCTCAGCCTCGTGATTCCCACCGGCAAGGTGACCTGCATCGTGGGTGCCAACGCCTGCGGCAAGTCGACGTTCCTCCGGGCTCTCGCCCGGCTGCTCAAGCCGGTGTCCGGCGCCGTGCTCCTGGACGGCCAGCGCATCCACTCGCTGCCCACCAAGGTGGTCGCGACCAAGCTGGGGATCCTCCCGCAGGCGCCCGTCGCGCCCGAGGGCATCACGGTGGCCGACCTGGTCTCGCGCGGGCGGCACCCGCACCAGACCTGGCTGCGGCAGTGGTCCGAGCGAGACGAGGCGGTCGTCCTCGAGGCGATGCAGGTGACCGGCACCCTCGCCCTGGCCGAGCGACCCGTCGACGAGCTCTCGGGTGGTCAGCGGCAGCGGGCCTGGATCGCCATGGCTCTCGCCCAGGACACCGACCTGATGTTGCTCGACGAGCCGACGACCTACCTCGACCTGGCCCATCAGATCGACGTGCTCGACCTGCTCGTCGACCTCAACCGTGCGCAGACCCGGACGATCGTGCTGGTGCTGCACGACCTCAACCAGGCGGCCCGCTACAGCCATCACCTGGTGGCGATGAAGGGCGGCGCGGTCGTGGCCAGCGGCCCACCCGCCGAGGTCATCACCGAGGAGATCGTGCGCGACGTCTTCGGCCTGGCCAACCGGGTCGTGGTCGACGAGGTCAGCGGCACACCGATGGTGCTGCCCATCGGACGGCACCACTCCCCGGCGCCGGTGTAGGCGAGGCTACGAACGCGGCTCGGACCAGGCCGACCACAGCCCGGCGTAGGTGCCGCCCGCGGCCACCAGCTCCTCGTGGCTCCCGGACTCGACGATGCGGCCCTGGTCGACGACCACGACCCGGTCGGCCGAGACGGCCTGCGTCAGCCGGTGCGCGATGACCAGGGAGGTCCGGCCGGCCAGGGCGACCTCAGCGGCCTTCTCGAGGGTCCGCGCACCGGCGCTGCCCGCCTCGGCGGTGGCCTCGTCGAGCACGGCGACATCCGGGTCGGCGAGCAGGAGCCGGGCGAGCGCCAACAGCTGTGCCTGGGTGGCGCTGGCCTCGTCGACGCCCTCGCCGAGCCGGTCCTCGAGACCCGCGCGCAGCCCGATCCGCTCCAGCACCTCGCTGAGCTCCGCGTCGGTCGCCGCCGGCCGGGCCAGCCGTAGGTTGTCGGCGACCGTGCCGGCGAACACGTGCACCTCCTGAGTGACCAGGACGACGTGTCGCCTGAGGTCGGCCAGGTCGTCGAGGAGCACCCCGCCGATCCTGACCTCGCCGACGGCCGGTCGTCGGACGCCGGCGACGAGCGTGCCGAGGGTGGTCTTGCCGGCACCGGACGCGCCGACCACGGCGACCCGTTCGGCAGGCGCCAGGTCGAGGTCGAGACCGTGGAGGACCTCCGGCCCGCTGTCGTAGGAGTGTCGGAGGTCGCGGATCGAGACGCCCGCGTCCCGGGGAGTGCCGGGGCCGGCGGGACGCTCCGGCTCGGGCAGGTCGGTCACACCGACCAGTCGGGCCAGGGCGGCGCCTGCCGATTGGGCTTCGTCGAGGAGATAGAGCATCCGCATCAGCGGGCTGAAGAGCCGCAAGAAGTAGAGAGCGGCCGCGGTCGCGGCGCCGACCGTGATGGCGTCGTCGCGCACCAGCAGGAACCCGGCGAGCAGCAGGGAGATGACCCCCAGACCCTCGGCGGCGTTCAACATGGCGCCGTACTGCGACTGGAGCGTGCGGGTGCGCATCGTCTGGTCGAGGGCTCGGTCGGCGGTGTGTCGGACGCGCTCGAGGTGACGCGACTGCAGGCGCAGGGCGCGCACCGTGCTGGATCCGCCGAGGGTGTCGACCAGCGAGCCGGTCGCCTCGCCGTCGGCGATCCGTTCCGCGGCGTAGCGCGGTCCGGACTCGCGGAGGTACCAGCGGGTGCCGAACACCCAGATCGGCAGCGGTGCCAGGCCGGCCAGGGCGAGTCGCCAGTCGAGCACGGCCAGACCGACCATGGTCAGCACGACATCCAGGAGCGCCACCACCAACGCGGGCAGCGCGCTGCGCACCGCCTCGGAGATCACCGCGACGTCGCCGCCGGTCCGCTGCACCAGGTCCCCGGAGCCGGCGCGCTCGACCACCGGCAGCGGCGTCTCGAGGGCGCGCCGCACGACCTGCTCGCGGAGTCGCGCCAGGACACCCTCACCGAGCCTCGCGACCAGGACGTGGCCCCAGCCGGCGAACACCGCGGCCCCCACCAGCGCCGCGAGGAGGGCCCCGCTCAGCATCGTGAGCTCGGACCTGTCGCCGTCGGAGACCACGACGTCCACGGCTCGTCCGAGGAGTGGCGGGACGAGGACCGTGGCGATGCCGCTGAGCAGCAGGACTACCACGGTGCCGCCCAGCAGCCGACGGCGTCCCTCGAGCTGCTCAAGGACGGCCTGTCGGGTGCGGGCAGCCGTGGCGACGGGGAGGAGCTCCTTCACGAGAGCACCGCGTCCCGGTACCGGGCGTCCTCGAGGAGACGGTCGTGCGTGCCCTCGCCGACCACGCGCCCACCCTCGACCAGCAGCACCCGGTCACACCGGGCCAGCAGGGCCGGGGACGAGCTCAGGACCAGCGTGGTGAGACCGGCTCGCAGGCGTCGTACGCCGTCGGCGATGCGGTCCTCGGTGGCCGCGTCGATCGCCGTCGTGGGGTCGTGGAGGACCAGGACCGGCGCCTGGGTCGCCAGGGCCCTGGCCAGCACCAGGCGCTGACGCTGGCCGCCGGAGAGCTGCCGTCCCCGTTCGCCGATCTCGGAGTCGGCGCCTGCTGGCAGGCCTGCCACGACGTCGTCGGCCGCGGTGCCCGCGAGCAGGGCCGGCCAGTCCAGGGCACGCCCGTTGCAGGGGTCCACGTTGTCGGTGACGGTGCCCTCGAAGAGGACGGCGTCGTGGCGGGCGACGACCACTGCCGCCCGGACGGCGTCCAGGTCCGCTGTCGACAGATCGGTGCCGTCCAGCGCCAGGGTGCCGTCGTCGTCCTCGCGGCCCAGGGTGCGGAGCAGGGGCTCGAGCTCGGCAGGATCCGCGGCCACGATGCCCAGCGTCTCGCCCGGTGCGGCGCTCAACCCGAGCTGCCCACGGGCGACGTCGATGGCTCCGGTGACCGGCGAGCTCAGCGCACCGTCGCCGTCGGCCACCGCGGCGGGGGTGGCGAGCACGTCCACGACGCGCCCGGCCGCTCCGCGAACTCCGGCGACGACAGCGGCCAGCTCGGCGAGCCCACGCAGCGGCTCCACCAGGAACTGCGCCAGGCCGATGGCGGCCACCAGCTCGCCGATACTGATCCGTCCCGACAGCGCGAGGCTGCTGCCGACCCAGACCACCAGGAGCAGGAAGAGGCCGGTCAGCACACCGGTGGCCCCTTGGTAGACGCCCTCGAACCGGGCCGCGTGCAGTCGCGCGCTGAGCGCAGCCTCGCTCATGCGCGTGTAGGCCGCGGAGGCCGCGTCCTCGGCGCCGATGCCCTTGAGCACACGGAGACCGACGACCAGGTCCGTGGCGCGGGCGGTCGCTGCCGCCAGGGTCTCCTGCTCTCGCTCGGCCCGACCGACCAGGGGTCGGGCCAAGAGCTGGGAGAGGCCAAGGACGGCGACGGCGCCGACCAGGACCACGGCTGCCAAGACAGGTGAGGCCGAGAACAGCACCACGGAGCCCGCGACCAGCGCCGCGCTGGCACCGGCGCCGTACCCGACCACGTCGACGACCCACGCCGCGCGCGCGGCGTCGGTCCCAGCGATCCCGACCAGGTCGGCGCCTTGCTGCCCGGACCGACGCCCGAGTCCTCCGCGTCGGTCGACCGCGCGGTCCACGAGGTCGAGGCGCAGGTCGCGCCGGATGCCGAACTCGGCACGGGACATCAGCCAGTAGCCGAGGAAGCCGCAGGAGGCCAGGGCGACGAACGTGGCTGCGACGACGGCCAGCCACAGGGCCAGCAGCGCACCGTCACCCGTGCCGATCGCCCGGTCGATGGCGAAGCCCACGACCACCGGCACCGCCGCCTCGCAGAGCTGGTGGCCGGACACCAGCACCGAGGACGGCACGACGTCGCCGCGGCGCCGTCGCAGCGACGTGCGGAGGAGGCTGCCGACGCTGGGCTCAGGCACTCGCCGCGCGGACCGCGTCGACCAGATCGGGGTCGTCGGGGGTGACCACCGGGCTGAACCTGGCGATCACGGTGCCGTCCGCCGCCACCAGGAACTTCTCGAAGTTCCAGATCACGTCGCCGGCCACGCCCTTCTCGTTGGGTGCCTTGGTCAGCTCGGCATAGACCGGGTGCCGGCTCTCGCCGTTGACGTCGACCTTCTCGGTCATCGGGAACGTGACGCCGTACGTCGCGGAGCAGAACTCCGCGATCTCCTCGGCGGAGCCCGGCTCCTGACCCCTGAACTGGTTGCACGGAACGCCCAGGACGGTGAAACGCTCGCCGCCGTAGGTCTCCTGGAGCTGCTCGAGACCGGAGTACTGCGGGGTCAGGCCGCAGCGGCTGGCGACGTTGACGACCAGGGCGGCGCGGCCGGCAGTGATCTCACCGAAGGTGGTGGAGGTTCCGTCGAGTCGGGCGACGGGCGCATCGAGAAGGCTCACGCTCCCACGTTAGGTGAGCCTGAGGGATCAGCTGCACGCGGCCTGTGCCGGCACCGTCGACACCTTGGCCTGGTGCGCGTGCCGGAAGGCGTCGCCGACGTGGGCGGAATAGACCTCGAAGGCCCACCGGCCCTCGAGCCGCAGCATCATCTCGTCGTTGTAGTAGAACCCGCCGCAGGTGGTGTTGCTGGTGCCGGTGACCACGACGTGCTGCACCTTGCCGGCGACCCGGGCGTGGATGGCATAGACCTTGTCGTGGGTGATCAGGGTGCGGACGCGGTCGTCGGGGAGGTCGACGGTGCTGCCGTCGCGGAGCTTGAACGGCTTCTGAAGCCAGTTCTCGATGAGGTCGCGGGTCGTGACGATCCGCAGCTTGCAGCCCTGCTGGGCCAGGCGGCCGATCTGGGCGCGGACGTCGGCCCTCTGGATGACCGCGATCATGATGTCGATGGTGCGCGCACCCGGCACGCAGCGCACCGACCGCAGGGTCTTGACCAGCAGGTCGCTCCTGCGCGGATAGACCATGGCCCGCGGCGAGCCGGTGTACGTCTTCTGCTTGTCGGTCCACCTCGTGCCGCCCACGGTCCAGCTCTGGGCCTTGAGCCGCTTGAAGTACTGGACGCCGTAGGCGTAGAACGCGTCGTCGTAGACCCGGGCCAGGCTGTTGTACTGCGTGTACTGGCGACCCTCGAAGTTCGACGACGAGGTGACCACGGACCTGCGGCCCTCGACCTCGGCGAGCAGGAACTTGAGGTGGTTGACGTCCTGCGACGGCGGGGCGGGACCCCGGCCGCTCCACGGCAGACAGGCACCGCGGCAGACCACGACGTTGCGCATGCTCGGGTCGCCGGCCTCGATCTGCTTCATCACGGCCCTCCCGGCCGCCTTGGTGCGCAGGTCCGCGTCCGCGACGATCTCGACGTGCGCGCCGCGCTGCTGCGCAGCGACCAGGGCCGTGGTGGTGGCGGGGATGTCCCAGCGGAACATCGCGATCCGGAGCGAGTCGCCCGCGCCCGCCGCGTTGAAGATCTCGATGAACCGCCGCACGACTGCCGGGTCCGGCCCCTTCTTCTGGCCCGGTGAGGAGAAGCAGACCTCGTACGCCGCCTCGCTCTGGCAGCCACTCAGGACGGGGGCGACCGCCTCGGCGGGTGCGGCGCTCGGCGCCGTTCTGGGCGCCGGCGCCGGGCCCGGAGACGGCTTCGTCGTCGTCGCGCACCCGCCCACCAGTGCGGTGACCAGCACGAGCACCGCGGCGGGAACGAGCGGACGCCGGGGCACCAGCTCAGACTAGATGGGCGGCGGGGTCGGTGCCCCTGGCTACCGTTCCGGTCGTGAGCTTCGTGCCGGTGACCGGGACGGCACTGCTGCGCGTCGGCGACCCGCCCCGCGAGGGGGTGGTGGAGTTCACCGACGACCGGCGGACCGTCGCCCTGCCCATCCGGGCCGCGCTACCGGTGCTCACCAAGGCCCACGTCCGCGACGACCTGCACCCGAGCGTCCGCCTCCTGACCGGTTCGGCGCTGCTCGGGCTGCGGCTGGTCGCCGCCGGCCGGCTCGAGCCGGGCGACGGGCACTGGCAGATCGCGTCCCTGTCCGCGCAGGACGAGGAGCGGGTGCGGGCCCTGGCCTTCGAGCACGGCGAGGAGGAGACCGTCCGGGCGATGCTCGACGCCATCGCGGATGCGATGCCACGGGCCGCGCCCCACCCGGCCGCGCGGCGTGGTACGCCGTCCTCGTCGGCCTTCCACGACCGGCTGGCCCGTCGGCTGGCGCCCCGTCCCGGCATCGACGACCGGCCGCAGCTCGTCCGAATCTCGCTCCGGGTCGAGGCCGACGAGGAGGAGCTCCTCGCCGACACGGTGCGGCTGGTGCTCCAGGTCCACGACGAGCAGGACCCGCTGCACCTCTGCGACGCCGTGGACCTGTGGACCGGGAGCGACCACGGGTTCGGCGACCGGGCTCGCACCCACGCCTCGATCGCCCTGCGCTCCGCGGCCGAGGCATGGCCGGTGCTCGACCGGCTGGCCGGGCTGCGGGTCCCCGACCAGATCACGCTCGACACCGACGAGCTGGTCAGCCTGCTGACCACGGGCGTCGGCGCCCTCGCCGCGCGCGGCGTCGACGTGCTCTGGCCGCGCAGTCTGGGCCGCGACCTCACGACGACGGCCGTCCTCGAGCGCGCCTCGGTTGCGCCGTCCGACGGCGCGCTGCAGACCGGCCTCTTCGGGCCGGATCAGATGTTCAGCTTCCAGTGGCAGGTCGCCCTGCACGGCGACGTCCTCACCGAGCAGGAGCTGGCCAGGCTCGCTCGCGCGGCCTCACCCATCCTTCGGCTGCGCGGCAACTGGACGGTCATCGACCCGGCCGTCGCCCGCAAGGCCCGCAAGCGCCTGATCCGCACCGTCGCACCGGGACCCGCGGTGGCCGCAGCCCTGACCGGGACCGTCGAGATCGGCCAGGGCGATGATGCCGTCGACGCGCAGGTGGTCGTGGGCGCCTCGCTCCTCGACGTGCGGGCCAGGCTGCTCGCCGCGGCGACCCGCGACCCCGTCGAGCCGCCCGGGGCCCTGGCCGGGACGCTGCGCGACTACCAGCGTCACGGACTGACCTGGCTGGCCGAGATGACCTCGCTCGGGCTCGGTGCGTGTCTCGCCGACGACATGGGACTCGGCAAGACGATCACGCTGATCGCGCTGCACCTGCACCGCGCGGAGGAGGGACCGGGTGGTCCGACGCTGGTCGTGTGCCCGGCCAGCCTGCTCGGCAACTGGGAGGCCGAGATCGCCCGCTTCGCGCCGGGGGTCACGGCCCGCCGCTTCCACGGCGGCGGCCGCTCCCTCGACGAGGTCCCCGACGGGTTCGTGCTGACGACCTACGGCACCATGCGGGTCTCCGCCGACGAGCTGGCCGGCGTCCCGTGGGGCCTCGTGGTCGCCGACGAGGCCCAGCACGTCAAGAACGCCAGGTCCTCGACGGCCCGTGCGCTGCGCGCCATCCCCCACGGCTCCCGGATCGCGATGACCGGCACCCCCGTCGAGAACAACCTCACCGAGCTCTGGGCGATCCTGGACTGGGCGACGCCGGGGCTGCTGGGCAGCCGACTCGCGTTCCGCAAGCGGTGGGCGGCCCAGGTCGAGTCCGGTGTCGACCCGGCGGTCACCCGACAGTTCGCCGAGCTGATCGGGCCGTTCCTCCTGCGCCGGCGCAAGTCCGACCCGGGCATCGCGCCGGAGCTGCCGCCCAAGACCGAGACCGACCACCCCCTGGGCCTGACCCGCGAGCAGGTCGTCCTCTACGAGGCGTTCGTCAAGCGACACGATGGAGCGCATCGAGCGGGCCGACCCCGCCGACCAGGTCACCCGCCGCGGCCTGGTGCTCGCGCTGCTCACCGGCCTCAAGCAGATCTGCAACCACCCCGCGCACTTCCTCAAGCAGTCCGGTGCGGTGCGCCTGACGGGACGCTCGGAGAAGCTCGACCTGGTCGACGAGCTGGTCGGCACGGTCCTCGCCGAGGACGGCGCGGTGCTGGTGTTCACCCAGTACGTCGCGATGGCCCGACTCCTCTCCGCGCACCTGACGCGGAGCGGTGTCGACCACCGGTTCCTGCACGGGGGCACTCCGGTCCGCGAGCGCGACGCGATGGTCGCGGCCTTCCAGGCCGGCAGTGACGACCAGAGGTTCCCGGTGTTCCTGCTGTCGCTCAAGGCGGGCGGCACCGGCCTCAACCTCACCGCGGCCGACCACGTCATCCACCTCGACCGCTGGTGGAACCCGGCCGTCGAGGAGCAGGCCACCGACCGTGCCTACCGGATCGGCCAGACCAAGCCGGTCCAGGTGCATCGGCTCATCACGAGGGGGACGATCGAGGAGAAGATCGCCGAGCTGCTGTCTCGCAAGCGGGCGCTCGCCGACGCGGTGCTCGGGTCCGGCGAGGCCGCGCTCACCGAGCTCGGCGACGCCGAGCTGCGCGACCTGGTCACGCTGCGTCGCGACGAGGACCGCAAGCACGGCTGGGACCGGTGACGGGATCCGGGCGGCGATGCTGAACGCCGTGGTCCATCCGCGGTTCGGCCCGCGATCCAGCTCGACCCGGGCCTCGACCTGGTGGGGCAAGGCGTGGGTGCGAGCCATCGAGGAAGCGGCCTACTCCTCCACCGACCTGATGGGCGCCCGCCGGGTCTCGCGGTCGGGTCAGGTCGGACAGATCATGGTCGAGCCGGGCCGCCTCGTGGCGTCGGTGGAGGACGCGCGCGGGCTCTGGACCGCGGCCGTGGTGCTTCCGGTCCTGGACGAGGAGGCCCGCGCGGCGCTCCTGGAGACGATCGCCGCGGAGTCCGGCCGGATCGGCTCGCTCCTCACCGGCGATCTGCCGCACCCGATGGTCGAGCACGCCGAGGAGGCCGGAGTCGAGCTGCTGCCGTTCGGCGCTGAGCTCGGTGCCGACTGCACGTGTCGGAGCTGGACCCAGCCCTGCCCGCACGCGCTCGCGGTGCTCTACCAGGTGACCTGGCTCCTGGAGTCGGACCCCTTCGTGCTGCTGCACCTGCGCGGCCTGCCGCGCGACGAGGTCCTGGCGTTGCTGCACCGGCGACAGGCGCCGGTGGCCGACGAGGACGACCCGGACCTCGAGATCGCCGAGGACGCCGCGCTACGCGCCGCGCGCGCTCTCTCCCTGCTGCAGGACGACCCGGCCGCGACCCTTGGGCATCTGCTGTGACGCGCGACCCCGCGGGCCGTCATCGACCCCCAAGGCGGCGCAGGCCATGTCGGTGAGCACCTGGCGCATCCGCTCGTCGGCGATCAGCCCGCTGTGGGGTGTGGAGTTGATGAGGCCGAAGGCCGCGTGCGCCATCGCCCGGGCCTCGTCCTGACCCAGACCGTCGTGGACCTCGCGCAGCCGCGCTGCCCACAGGTCGACGTACTCGCGCTGCAGCGACCGCACCTGCTCGCGCGCTCGGGTCGGGAGGGACTCCCAGTCGCGGTCCTGCACCACGATCAGCGAGCGGTGCCGCAACGCGAAGTCGACGTGCCAGTCGACGAGTGCGCGGACCGCTCCGCTCGCGTCACCGGCCTCGTCCGACCTGGTGCGGCCGATCTCGAGCAGTCGCTCGCTGATCGAGACCAGCATCTCGGCCAACACCGCGTCCTTGGACGCGAAGTGCTTGTAGAGAGCGGGTCCCGAGATGCCGCAGGCCGCGCCGATGTCGACCACCGAGACCCCGTGGAACCCACGGGCCGCGAACAGGTCGGCCGCGGTGGCCAGGATCTGCTCGCGACGCGTGGGCTCGGCGATCCGCATGGTCACGCATCAAGGTTAGCGATCACTCACCCCGGCGAGCTGGCGCTCCGTGTTCCGTTCGGCCGGCGGGACGAACCTGTTGCCGGGCAGGGCCACCGCCGCGAACAGGGCGCCGGCGAGGCAGAGCAGGCCGATCATCAGGCTGGCGGCGCCCAGGCCGGCCATGAACGCCTCCTCCATGGCCGCAGTGACACCGGCGACCTGAGCGCCGATCGCGTCCGCCGCGCCGACGGACTCCTGGGCCGCCCGGATCTGGTCGGGGGAGAGCTGCGCGGCCGGAAGCCGGTCGAGCTGCTCGACCAGGCGCGCGCCGTAGAGCGAGGAGAACAGTGAGCCGACGACCGCGACCCCGAGGGTGCCACCCAGCTCGCGGGTGGCGTCGTTGACCGCCGAGCCCACCCCGGCTCGCGCAGGAGGCAGAACCTGGAGGATGGACTCGGTGGCGGGTGTCGAGACGAAGCCCAGGCCGAAGCCCATCAGCAGCATCTGCGGCACGATCTGCGTCGCGTACGGCGCGTCGATCGGCATCGTCGAGATCCACACGAACGCCGAGCCGAGCAGGGCCATGCCGAGGGTCACGACCGCCTTGACGCCGAGCCGCGGGGCCAGGATCCCCCCGAGGATGGAGGAGACGGCGATCGCGGCAGCGACCGGCAGGATCTTCAGACCGGTCCCGAGCGCGGTCTCGTCGCGGACGAACTGGAAGTACTGCGTGATCAAGAAGATGAACCCGAACAGCGCGAAGAAGCTGATCGTGACCGCGCCCGCGGCCGCGGAGAACCGGCGGTCTCGGAACAGCGAGATGTCCAGCATCGGGTGATCGGCGACGTACTCGATCCGCAGGAACACCGTGAGCAGCAGGAGCGTGGCGCCGAAGCTGAGCATCGTCTGGGCGCTGGTCCAGCCGGCCTCGGGTGCCTCGATGATCGTCCACGTCAGCAGACCGAGGAGGGCGACGGAGACACCCACGCCGGGCAGGTCCAGCGCGGGGACACCGGGGTCGCGGGACTCGGGCACGAAGGCGAGAGCCATGGCGATCGCGACGACCGCCACCGGCACCATCGCCCAGAACACGCTCTGCCAGGAGAAGTGCTCGAGCAGCCAGCCGCCGACGACCGGTCCGGTGGCGACCCCGATGCCGGTGGCGGCACCCCAGATGCCGAGGGCCGTGGCCCGCTCGCGGCGCTCGGTGAACGCGTTGGCGATGATCGACAGCGTCGCCGGGAAGATCACCGCGGCGCAGACCCCAGCGGCGAACCGGGTCGCCACCAGGGCGCCGGCCGAGTCGACCATGGCCGAGGCTGCGCTCGCGAGGCCGAAGCCGAGCAGGCCGAGCACGAGGGCCGGGCGCCGGCCGAACCGGTCGGACAGGCTGCCGGCCGCGAGGACCAGTGCGGCGAAGGCCAGGTTGTAGCCGTCGACGAACCACAGCAGCTCACGCGTGCCGGCGTCCAGCTCGGTCGACAGCGTCGGCAGCGCGATGTTGACGACCGTGGTGTTCAGGTTGATGGCGAGCACCGCGACGCAGACGGTGGCGAGGATGGCGGACTTGTTCGTTCGCATGTCGGTCCTTGAGGTGGCTTCGATGTGGGCGCTGTCAACATCAGGATGCACGGCAATGTGGACACTGTCAACACTGGGATACCCTGCTGGCGTGACGACCGCCTACCACCACGGCAACCTGCGGGCCGCCCTGGTCGAGACGGGGTTCACGATGGCCCGGGAGTCGGGGCCGGACGGTGTCGCGTTGCGGGAGGTGGCCCGGCGGGTCGGGGTCTCGCACAATGCGGCGTACCGGCACTTCGCCGACCGTGACCAGCTGCTCGCAGAGATCGCGGTCCGCGGCATGGACCTCCTGACCGAGGCCATGGACACCCGGCTCGCCCTGGTCTCCGAGGATCTGGACCCGGTGCTGCGCGCGCAGGCCCGGCTCCGCGAGGTCGGACGGGCGTACGTCGGCTTCGCACTGGACGAGCCGGGCTTGTTCCGGACGGCCTTCACGAGCCACGTCGGCGGTGCTGACGGCGAGGGTGACGGGGGGCCGTACGCCATCCTCAACGCGATCCTCGACGAGCTGGTCGCGGTCGGCTACCTGGTCCCCGACCGCCGCCCGAACGCCGACGTGGTCTGCTGGGCCGGCGTCCACGGGTTCGCCGTTCTGCACCTCGACGGTCCGCTCCAGGAGACGCCGGCCGAGGAGCGTGAGGCGTCGATCGCGCGGTTCTTCGAGATCGTGGAGCGCGGACTCGGTGGCGCAGCAGGTTAATGAACGTTAACCTGATCCGATGACCCTGCGCGATCTCACCGAGGACCTCCGCGACCGGCTCGCGGTGGTCCGGCGAGGCGGCAGCGACGAGGCCCGGGACAAGCACACGTCGCGCGGCAAGCTGCTGGTCCGCGACCGGGTCGACCGGCTGCTCGACCCGGGCAGCCCGTTCCTGGAGCTCAGCCCGCTGGCGGCCTACGACATGTACGGCGGGGGCGTGCCCAGCGCGGGCGTCGTCACCGGCATCGGCCGGGTCAGCGGCCGCGAGTGCGTCGTGGTCGCCAACGACGCGACCGTCAAGGGCGGCACCTACTACCCGATCACGGTCAAGAAGCACCTGCGGGCGCAGACGGTCGCGGCCGACAACCGGCTGCCGTGCGTCTACCTCGTCGACTCCGGCGGGGCGTTCCTGCCGATGCAGGACGAGGTGTTCCCCGACCGCGAGCACTTCGGCCGGATCTTCTTCAACCAGGCCAACCTGTCGGCGCAGCGGATCCCGCAGATCGCCTCGGTCATGGGCTCGTGCACGGCCGGCGGCGCCTACGTGCCAGCGATGTCGGACGAGACGGTGATCGTGCGCAACCAGGGCACGATCTTCCTCGGCGGACCGCCGCTGGTGAAGGCCGCGACCGGCGAGGTCGTCACCGCCGAGGAGCTCGGCGGCGGCGACGTGCACGCGCGCACGTCCGGCGTCGTCGACCACCTCGCCGAGGACGACGCGCACGCCCTCGCCATCGTTCGCTCCATCGTCGACACGTTGTCGCGCGGGTCGTCCAGCCTCACGCCGTACGACGTCGAGGAGCCGGCCGAGGACCCGGACGGCGCTCTACGACGTCGTGCCCGCCGACACCCGCACGCCGTACGACGTGCGCGAGGTGATCCGCCGGGTCGTCGACGGCAGCCGGTTCCACGAGTTCAAGCAGCTCTACGGCGAGACCCTGGTCTGCGGGTTCGCGCGCATCTGGGGCTACGAGGTCGGCATCGTGGCCAACAACGGGATCCTGTTCAGCGAGTCGGCGCTCAAGGGCGCGCACTTCATCGAGCTGTGCAACCAGCGCGGCATCCCGCTGGTGTTCCTGCAGAACATCACCGGCTTCATGGTCGGCCGCGAGTACGAGAACAGCGGCATCGCCCGCGACGGCGCCAAGCTCGTCACCGCGGTCGCGTGCTCGGTCGTCCCCAAGTTCACCGTCGTCATCGGCGGCTCGTTCGGCGCCGGCAACTACGGCATGTGCGGCCGCGCCTACGACCCGCGCTTCCTCTGGATGTGGCCCAACGCCCGGATCTCGGTGATGGGCGGCGAGCAGGCCGCGTCGGTGCTGCGCCGACGGTGCGCGGCGACCCGACGACGCCGAGGACGAGCGAGGCGTTCAAGGCACCGATCCGCGAGCAGTACGAGCACGCAGGGCTCGCCGTACTACTCCACCGCCCGGCTCTGGGACGACGGCATCATCGACCCGGCCGACACCCGGCGGGTGCTCGGCATGGGCCTCGCGGCCGCGGCGCACGCGCCGATCCCCGAGCCGTCCTACGGCGTCTTCCGGATGTGAGCGCGACCCGTGATCGACCGACACGTCCTCGATCGCCAACCGCGGCGAGATCGCGCTGCGCGTCATCCGCACCTGCCGCGCGCTCGGGTGCGCACCGTCGCGATCTACACCGACGCTCGACCGCGACGCGCCGCACGTCCGCGCGGCCGACGAGGCCGTCCGGGTCGACAGCTACCTCGACATCGACGCGGTCGTCGCCGCGGCGCGTCGCGGCCGGCGCCGACGCCGTCCACCCCGGCTACGGCTTCCTGTCCGAGACGCCCGCCTTCGCCGCGGGCGGTCGACGGCCGCCGGCCTGGTCTGGGTCGGCCCGCCGCCGAGGTGATGGAGGAGATGGGCGCAAGGACGCGGCCCGCGAGATCGCGGTCGCCGCCGGGGTCCCCGTCGTGCCGCGTGGCGACGACACAGCGCGTTCCCCGTGCTGGTCAAGGCCGCGGCCGGCGGCGGCGGCAAGGGCATGCGCATCGTGCGATCCGCGGACGAGCTCGACGAGGCGGTCGCGTCGGCCAAGCGCGAGGCGCTTCTCGGCCTTCGGCGACGACACGATCCTGGTCGAGAAGTACGTCGAGCACGGCCGCCACATCGAGGTGCAGGTCCTCGCCGACGCGCACGGCACGGTGCGTGCACCTCTTCGAGCGCGACTGCTCGACCCAGCGCCGGCACCAGAAGGTGCTCGAGGAGGCGCCGGCCCCGACGATCAGCGACGAGGTGCGCGACCTGGTCACCGACGTCCGCGGTGGCGCTGGCTCGGGCACGTCGGCTACACGAACGCCGGCACCGTGGAGTTCCTGCTCGACACGGACACCGACGAGGCCTACTTCCTGGAGATGAACACCCGGCTCCAGGTCGAGCACCCGGTCACCGAGGCGATCACCGGACTCGACCTGGTCGAGCTCCAGCTGCGCGTCGCGGCCGGGGAGCCGCTGCCGTTCAGCCAGGACGACGTCGCCGTCACCGGCCACGCGATCGAGGCGCGGGTCTACGCCGAGGACTCGTTCGGCGGCTTCCTGCCCCAGGCCGGCACGGGCCAGCGTCGTCCGCTGGCCCGAGCGGCGTGCGAGTCGACCACGCGCTGGAGAGCGGCCAGGTCGTCAGCACGTCGTACGACCCGATGCTGGGCAAGGTGATCGCCCACGGCCGCGACCGCGAGACCGCCCGCCGGGCGCTGGTCGCGGCCCTCGACGACACCGCGATCCTCGGGCTGACCACCAACGCCGGCTTCCTGCGCGCGCTGGTCGCCAGCGACGAGTTCCGCGACGCCACGATCGACACCGCCTGGCTCGACCACCGCGACGGTCCCGGC
This sequence comes from uncultured Actinomycetota bacterium, assembly GCA_963802315.1. GTDB lineage: Bacteria > Actinomycetota > Actinomycetes > Propionibacteriales > Nocardioidaceae > Nocardioides. The sequence continues at coordinate 1,232,083 of CAWDIF010000001.1, read as the reverse complement.
CGCCGCGACTGCCCGGATCTCGCGCCTGGCCGCGGCGATGCTCGCGGCCGTCGGGACGGGGCACCCGTTCGGGCCGACGGCTGGCGGCGCGGGCCGACTCCGCCTCCGACGGCTGTCGAGCTCGACGGACCGTCGCAGTCGACCGCGCCGCGGATCGTCGAGGTCGACGCGTCGACGAGCCGGTGACGACCACGTCGGTGCTCGCCGGTCGACGGCAGCCGCGACCGGCCGTCGGTCGACGGCAGCCGCACGTCGTCGAGGTGGCCCACCGCGGCCAGCGCTTCGTCTTCGAGCGCCCGGACGTGTTCGGCGACCACGCCGGCCCGGTCGGCGACGGCACGCTGCTGGCGCCGATGCCGGGCACCGTCCTCGAGGTCCGGGTCGCCGTGGGCGACGCGGTCGAGGAGGGCCAGGTGCTCGGCGTGCTGGAGGCGATGAAGATGGAGCTCGCCTCAAGGCGCCGTTCGCCGGCACCGTCACGACGGTCGGACGCCGACGACCGGTCGACCAGGTCGGACTGGGCGACCTGCTGTTCGTCGGTGGAGCGAGACGTCCGAGGTGCAGCTGATGGCCTGCCCGAGCGGTCACGATCTACGAGGTCGGCCCGCGCGACGGGCTGCAGAACGAGTCGGCGCTGGTCCCGACCGAGGTCAAGGCGGAGTTCGTGCGCCGGCTGCTCGCGGCGGGTCTGCCGATCGTCGAGGCGACGTCGCTTCGTGCACCCGACGTGGGTGCCCCAGCTCGCCGACGCCGCCGACCTGATGACCATGCTCGGCGAGGTCGGCCGGGACCTGCCCGGTGCTGGTGCCCAACGAGCGCGGCCTCGACCGCGCCCTCGAGCTCGGTGTCCGGCACATCGCGATCTTCGGCTGCGCCACCGAGACCTTCGCCCAGCAGAACCTCAACCGCAGCCTCGATGAGCAGTTCGCGATGTTCGAGCCGACCGTGCGCCGCGCGCGCGGGACGCCGGGCTCGACGTCCGCGCCTACGTCTCGATGTGCTTCGGCGACCCGTGGGAGGGCGAGGTGCCCGTCGAGCAGGTCGTCGCGGTCGGCAAGCGGCTCTTCGACCTCGGCGCCAGCCAGCTCAGCCTCGGCGACACCATCGGCGTCGGCACCGCCGGCCACGTCACCGCGCTGGTCGAGGCCTTCGTCGCCGCCGGGATGGCCACCGACCAGCTGGCCCTGCACTTCCACGACACCTACGGCCAGGCGCTGGCCAACGCCTACGCCGGCCTCGCAGGCCGGCATCACGACCTTCGACGCCAGCGCGGGCGGGCTCGGCGGCTGCCCCTACGCAAGAGCGCCACCGGCAACCTGGCCACCGAGGACCTGGTCTGGATGCTCACCGGGCTGGGCATCGAGCACGGTGTCGACCTCGACGCCCTGGTGGCCACCAGCGCGTGGATGGCCGGGCATGCTGGGCCGTCCCAGCCCGTCGGCGGTGGTGCGAGCGCTGGCACAATCGCCACCGTGAGCCAGCGCGTCTACCTCCACATCGGTGCACCCAAGACGCGGCACCACCTACCTCCAGGACCGGCTGGACCGCAACCACCGCTCGCTCGCCCGGCACGACGTCCACTTCCCCTCCCAGCTGCCGCGGGTCAGCGCGGCCCCTGTTCCAGTTCCGCGCGGCCCTCGACCTGCTCGGCCAGGACTGGGGTGGCGATCCCGGCCACGCCGAGGGCATGTGGCCGGCGCTCGTGCGCAAGATCCGGCGTCATGGCGGCACCGTGCTGGTCAGCCACGAGATCCTGGCCGCCGGCCAAGCCCGAGAAGGTGGCCCGGGCAAGAGCGACCTGGCAGGTCAGCGAGGTGCACGTCGTCTACTCGCGCCCGCGACCTGGGCCGCCAGGTGCCGGCGGCCTGGCAGGAGAGCATCAAGCAGGGTCGCGGGCTGGTCCTACGCGGCGGTTCCTCCGCCGGGTCGAGAGCGGCAAGGCCTGGTTCGCGCGGGCCTTCGACCTCCCGACGGTCCTGACCAGCTGGGGAGCCGGGCTCGAGCCGGACCACGTCCACGTCGTGACGGTGCCGCGACGCGAGCAGGCGATCGCGCAACCGGATCTGCTGTGGCAGCGCTTCTGCGAGGCCTTCGGCATCGACCCGGCCTGGGCGCCCAGGGACTCCACGCGACACAACGCCTCCCTCGGCATCGCCGAGACGCAGGTCCTTCGCCGTCTGAACCAGCGGTTGGGCACCACCGCACGCCGGGGTGCGGTCTATGACCGGTTGGTCCGGGAGCGGTTGGCCGAGAGCGAGTTCGTGGGGCGTCCATCGCCGCCGGTCCGGTTGCCACCGACCTCCTACCCGTGGGCACTCGAGCGCACCGAGCGCTGGATCGAGTGGCTCGAGTCGAGTGGCGTGCACGTGGTCGGCGACCTCGACGATCTCCGACCCCAACCCACCGAGCTGCCGTGGCATGATCCGGACCGGGTCTCCGCCGCCAAGCAGCTGGCCGCAGCCTTGGATGCCCTCGCGGCCATGACCAGGGAGGCGGGCCGCCGCCCCGACCCCGACCGGGCCCTGGTCAACAAGGTGCGGATGACCGCGCGCCGGCTCCGCGAGTGATGAGCACCTTCATGGGCACGGCCGCGGCGTGGCGGTGGGTCGACCACCTGCGGGATGGGGGCACGACACCGTGGGCGGCCTGGTTGGCCACGATCCCGGACCTCGAGGACCCTCGCAGTGGCGACCGGCTGCTGCCCGGTGCTCAACAGCTCGAGCTCGTGCGACGCCTCAACGAGGCGGGTCGGCCCGACCCGCAGCTGGTCGAGCGGGTGCTGGTGGCGAGTGCGCCCGGCCGCGGACGCCAGGACCTCGAGCTGATCGGTGCGGTCGTGCCGCTGACCTTCGGGCCGCGGCCGATCGATCCGGCCACGCTGGGGGCCGATGACCTGGTCCGGGTCGCGGTAGGGCTCATCGCCGAGGATGTGGTCCGCGCCGGTGTCCCGACTCCCGAGCCGGTCAGGGTCCGACGATGGCGGAGTCGCTACCGCGTGGTGGGCGACCCCTGGCTGGCCGACGGGATGCGCGCGGAGCTGGTGGCGCAAGGACGACCGCCGGGTGGCCGAGGCGCGGTGGTGGCGGTCGTGGGCACCGACGTGGCGAGCATGGTCGCGCACGCCTGGACGGCCTCCTGCTTCGGCGACGGTGGCGTCGACTGGCCCGGATTCTGTGCCGACCTGCGGCGCCGCGATCGCCTTCCGCGTCGCGTCGAGCTGGCCGCCGTCGCGCAGCGATGGGCCACCGAGCTGGGGAGCGTCGACCAGGTCCGCGTGGTCCTCGACCCGGGCCGGGTCGCCCAGGTCGTCGGCGTACGCCGTCTCGCGATGCCGCCCGAGGTGGCCGCCCACGCCGCCGAACTGGCCCGGCGCACCTCCGGCGCTCTGGGCCTCCTGGTGACCCCGCCGCGACGTACCGACCTGCTGCGCTCGGTGCTGCGACCCAGGCTCAGCGAGGTGCCCGGACCACGACCGGAGGTGCCGCAGGCACACCGCGGCTGGCTCCAGCAGCAGGCCCAGCGACTCCAGCAACGACTCGGGACCGGTGACTACCCTGTCGTGGGTGACCTGGACGCGCTGTGGCCGCGCTGGCCTGACCCCCCGGCCGTCGGGTCCGACGAGGCGGCTGCTCGGCAGTCCGACCGCGTGCTGAGCCTGGCGCTGACCCTGCTGCTCGCGCCGGCGACGGGCAGCGGTGCCGCATGAGCGAGCGGGTCCTGCTCCACGTCGGCACCCCGAAGACCGGGACGTCGTATCTCCAGGACGTGCTTGTTCAGGAACCGGGTCAAGCTGCTGACGCACGGCATCACCTACCCGGCGGACCGCTTCGACGCGCACTTCCTGGCCGCGCTCGACCTCATGAAGATGCCTTGGGGCGGGCTCCAGACCGAGGCGATCGGCGCCTGGGACGAGCTGGCCGCCGCGGTCCGCCGGGCGCCCGGCACCGCGATCATCAGCCACGAGATCCTCGCGACCGCCTCCCGCACCCAGGTCGAGCGGGCGCTCGAGTCGCTCGGCTACGGAGCCGGTACCGAGGTGCACGTGGTCCTGTCGGTCCGCGACCTGGTCCGACAGATCCCCGCCGAGTGGCAGGAGAACGTCAAGCACCGCGCGGCCCTGAGCTATCGGCGACTTCCTCGACACGGATCCAGGACCCGGAGCGGGCCAGCCGGATCGGCAGCTGGTTCTGGGGCGTCCAGGAGATCCCCGACATCCTCGAACCGGTGGGGCCACGACCTGCCACCCGAGCACGTGCACCTGGTGACGGTGCCGCCGCCGGGCGAGCCCGACCTGCTGTGGAGTCGGTTCAGCTCGACGTTCGGCCTTGACCGGCATCGACCTGGACCTCGAGGCGGAGCGGGTCAACCCCTCGCTGGGCGTCCCCGAGACCGCGCTGATCCGCCGTATCAACCGCCGGGCCAACCGCGAGCTCGCCCCCGGCCGACTACCGGCCGCTGGTCCGCGAGCTGCTCGCCCACCAGACCCTGTCGCGGCGTACGTCGTCGCCCCGGCTGGCCCTCCCGCCGGACGCGCACGCGTGGGTCCAGGAGCTGTCAGGGTCGTGGGTCGAGGAGATCCGGCGGCGCGGCTACGACGTCGTCGGCGACCTCGGCGACCTGATCGGCGCGCCCGCGGTGCAGCGACTACGCCGACCCCGACCGGCCCGCCGAGCGGCAGGTCGCCGACGCCGGCGTGGACGCGATCAAGGCCCTGCTGCTCGACAACGCCCAGCTGCGGCGCGATCGAGGAGCGGCTGCACGGGGAGCTCCACGAGGCGCACCTCGCGCTGGAGCGCGCCTACCTCCGGCCGACCTACCGGCTGCGCGAGAAGATCGTGCGCCGCCTCGAGACCAGCGCCGCCCGGCAAGGGGATGCTCAAGGTCTATCGCGCGGTGCGGGGCAGGAGCTCGCCTGTCGGCGTAGCGCCCGACCCGCCAGGTGGCGTAGGCGTCCGCGCTCAGCCCGACCAAGCCACCGACGATCGGCACCCGCCGCCCGACGGTGATCGCCAGCGCGCTTGCCGGCGACCTTGGCTGATCAGCTCCGAGGCGACCTCGGCGGACAGGATCCGGTCGAGGTCCGGGTCGTGCACCGGCGCGGTGGCCAGCGCCATCGGCGGCGCCGGCAACGTCCTCTTCTTGATCATCGTGTTCACGGTCGTCCTCGCCCAGCAGACAGGTGAGGATCGCGTTGCGGACCCGGGGGTCCTCGAGGTCGTAGCCGCGCAGGTGCGCGATGCCCGCGATCATCCGGCACTGGATCAGCGCCAGGCCGGCGACGTTGGCCGGCACCGTCGACGACCAGGGTCACGATGCCGCCCAGGTTGGTGACGAACCCCTGGACGCCGGCGTAGGCGCACGTGGTTCTCGATCACCTCGTGCACGGCTCGCCCGCGGTGGCCCTTCTGCTCCTTGAGCTGCGCCTCCGCCGCATCGGCCGCCGGGGGCAGCGGACCGACGCCGGCGATGGCGCGGTGCAGGGCCTCGCGGACGAAGGTGGTCGTCAGGCCGGGGGCCAGCTCGGTGATCTTCGGCGCGAGCTGGCTGGTGGCCCGCATCGCCATCCGACTGCTCTTGCTCATGGCTCGATCCTACGGAGAGGTCATACGGTCGGCTGGTGCCCATCGAGCCGCCGCTGTCTGCGTGGTGGTTCAGCGACCCCCGTGCGGCCGCCCCGGACGAGGACCTGGTGGGCATCGGGGCCGACCTGACGCCTGGCACCCTGCTCGCGGCGTACCGGCGCGGGCTCTTCCCGATGCCCGACGGCGGGGTCCGGCCGCCGATGTGCTGGTTCTCGCCCGTCCAACGCGGAATCCTCCCCCTCGGCCGGCCTGGTGGTGTCCCGGTCGCTGCGACGCTCGGTGCGCTCATCCGAGATCCGGGTGGACACGGCGTTCGATGAGGTCATCGACCGCCTGCGCCGACCCGCGCCGTCCACAGGGCTGGATCACCCGCGACATCGCCGAGGCGTACCTCGAGCTGCACCGCCTCGGCTGGGCGCACTCGGTCGAGACCTGGCGCGACGACCGGCTGGTCGGCGGGCTCTACGGCATCGCGATCGGTGGCCTGTTCGCCGGGGAGTCGATGTTCCACCGCGAGCGCGACGCGTCCAAGGTCGCGCTGGTCGGGCTGGTCTCGCTGATGAGCGACGCGCACGCGGACCGCCGGCTGCTCGACGTCCAGTGGGTCACCCCGCACCTGGAGACCCTCGGCGCCGTCGAGATCACGCGCGAGGAGTACCTCGACCGGCTCGACGTCGCGCTGGACGCGCCGCCGCTCGCCTGGCCTCAGAACACCAGCGGTCGCTGACCCGTGTCGGTGACCATGCCACGGCCGGCGGCCTCCCAGTCGAGCATGCCGCCGTCGAGGTTGACCGCGTCCCGGCCCTGCCGCAGCAGCCAGCCGGTGACCCGGGCCGATCTGGCGCCCACCTTGCAGACGACGAGCAGCTGGCCTTCTGGGACCTCGCCGAGTCGGTCCGGGATCTCGTTCATCGGGATGTGCAGGGCGCCCTCGATGTGGCCGTGGGACCACTCGACGGGCTCGCGGACGTCCAGGATCGCGAGGCCGTCGGGCAGTGGGTCGGGGACGCCGTCCATGGAGACGGTGGGGATGCCGGTCACGCCACCCATCGTGCCCTAGCGTCAAGGTGTGCCCGCACCAGAGACCGTGCGTCTCGCCGTCCTGATCGACGCCGACAACACGTCCAGGAAGTACGTCGAGCCGCTGATGGACGAGATCGCCAAATTCGGGGTCCCGACCGTCAAGCGCGCCTACGGCGACTGGTCCTCGGACAACCTGAAGGGCTGGAAGCAGGAGCTCAACCGCAACGCGATCGTGCCGGTCCAGCAGTTCGCCTACACGACGGGCAAGAACTCCACCGACTCCCTGTTGATCATCCATGCGATGGACCTGCTCTACACCGCCAATCTCGACGGCTTCGCCATCGTCACCAGCGACAGCGACTTCACCAGCCTCGCCACGCGCCTACGGGAGGCCGGCAAGGTGGTCTACGGGCTCGGCCAACGCAAGACCCCTGAGTCGCTCCGCCAGGCGTGCACGCGCTTCATCTACCTCGAGGTGCTCAGTGGCGACAGCGTGCCGACCGAGCAGTCCGACCCCGAGACGCCGGCGCTGCCGGACCTCCGCAAGCTGGTGACGGCCGCGGTCGACGCGACCTCGTCGGACGACGGCTGGGCCCACCTGGGCTCGGTCGGCAACTACCTCATCGCCACCCAGGCGTCGTTCGACCCGCGCAACTACGGGTTCGGCAAGCTCATCACCCTCGCGCGCGGCCAGGACTACCTCGAGGTGGCCGACGCACCGCCGCGCGTGCGGATGCGGACGGGCCGGCCGGCCAAGAAGACGGCGAGGAAGGCGCCGGCGAAGAAGTCCTGACGCCGACTACTTCAGGAACTTGCTCGTGCGGCGGTCCGCGAGGGGCTTCCCGCCGGTCTGGCAGGTGGCGCAGTACTGCAGGCTCGAGTCGGCGAACGACACCTCGCGAACGACGTCTCCGCACACCGGGCAGAGCTCGCCCCTGCGGCCGTGGACCGCGAGGTTCGACTTCTTCTCGCCCTTGAGCTCGCTGGCGGCCAGGCCGCGGGACCGGTCGACGGCCTCGCCGAGGGTGACCCGGATGGCGTCGTACAGGACCACCAGGTCGCGGTCGTCGTCCCCGTCGATCAGGGTGGCCGCGGGCTTGAACGGCGACATCCTCGCGGCGTGCAGGATCTCGTCGGAGTAGGCGTTGCCGATGCCGGCGATCGTGCCCTGGTGGCGCAGCACGCCCTTGATCTGCTTGCGACCCTCCGTGGCGAGGATGTCGCGCAGGCGCTCGAGGGTGAAGTCGTCGGTCAGCGGGTCCGGTCCAAGGCTCGCGATGCCCGGGACGTCCTGCGGCTCCCTGACGACGTACACAGCGAGCCGCTTCTTGGTGCCCGCCTCGGTGACGTCGAGGCCCGACTGGTCCTCGAGCACCACGCGCACCGCCAGCGGGTTGCGGCCGCTCGGCCTGGGCGGCAGCGTCGGCAGCTCGTCCTTCCAGCGCACCCAGCCGCCGCGCGCCAGGTGCATGACCAGGTGCAGGTCCGAGCCGTCGTGAGTCACGGTGACGTCGAGGAACTTGCCGTGCCTGGTCACGCTCTCGACCAGCCCTCCCTCGAGCGCCCGCAGTGGCGGGTCGAACGTCTTGAGCGCGCTGAACTGCGCCACGTGGATCGTCTTGATCGCATGCCCGACGAGTCGCCCCCCGAGGTCGAGGGCCAGGGCTTCGACCTCCGGCAGCTCGGGCACGCCCGCGAGTCTACGAACCCATGACCCCGCCCACCCGTCGTTACTGATGGGCAGTAGCGACGGGTCGCGGTGTGTGACTGCGCCCACCCGTCGTTACTGATGAGCAGTAGCGCCGGGTCGGCGCGGAGTCTAAGGATTGGGCTAGACATCTGGATACGGTCCGATAGTGGACCCGATCAGGAACCCGTACGCGCCAGGTGCCGGCCAGCGACCGCCCGAGCTGGCCGGACGTGACGACCAACTGCGCGCGTTCGATGTCGTCCTGGAGCGGGTCGCCAAGAACCGGCCGGAGCGATCGCTCGTTCTGACCGGTCTGCGAGGCGTCGGCAAGACCGTGCTCCTCAACGCGCTGCGCAGCCAGGCGGTCCGGAGGGGCTGGGGGACCGGCAAGCTCGAGGCACGACCCGACCAACGGCTCCGCAAACCCCTCTCGGGTGCCCTGCACCAGGCGGTTCGCGAGCTCGGGCACCCTCAGCAGGAGGGGACCGACCACACCCTCGGCGTGCTGCGGGCGTTCGCGGAGCGAGACGCGGCCGACGGCAAGCTGCGCGACCGCTGGAGCTCGGGGATCGACGTCGCTCCGCTCCGCGGCCGCGCCGACTCCGGGGACATCGAGATCGACCTCGTCGAGCTGCTCTCCGACCTCGGCGGGCTCGCCGCGGACACCGGCAAGGGCGTGGCGGTGTTCATCGACGAGATGCAGGATCTCGGCCCAGACGACGTCTCGGCACTCTGTGCGGCCTGCCACGAGATCGGCCAGGCGGGGCTGCCCGTGATCGTGGTCGGCGCCGGTCTGCCACACCTGCCCGCGGTCCTCAGCGCGAGCAAGTCGTACTCCGAGCGGCTGTTCTCCTACCAGCGCATCGACCGGCTCACCCGCGAGGAGGCCGACCGGGCGCTGACCGCGCCGGCGGCCAGCGAGGAGGCGGAGTACGACGAGGAGGCGCTCGCGGCGATGTATGACGCGACCGGCGGCTACCCCTACTTCGTGCAGGCCTATGGGAAGGCCGTCTGGGACCTCGCGCCACGCTCACCCATCACCGCGGCCGACGTCGCGGTCGCGGCACCGGAGGCGGAGCGCGAGCTGGCGGTCGGGTTCTTCGGCAGCCGCTTCGAGCGCGCGACGCCGGGGGAGCGCGACTACCTTCGCGCGATGGCCGACGCGGCGACGCTCGTTCCCGCCGACGAGCAGGACGCCGTGGGCTCGGTCGCCACCTCCGAGGTCGCCTCGGCGCTCGGCAAGAAGCCGCAGTCTCTCTCGCCCGCGCGCGATGCGCTGCTGAAGAAGGGGCTGATCTATTCCGGAGAGCGCGGCCGGATCGCCTTCACGGTGCCGCACTTCGGACGGTACCTGCGCCAACAGGGGTGATGCAGGTCGCGGATGGTCCGCCCGAACCGGCCTCGGTTCCGCCATGATTTGTCCATGACCGGCGCACGTCCCCAGGTGGTGGCACACCGGGGTGCCAGCTATGAGAACGCCGAGCACACGCTGGGCGCCTACGTCGCCGCGCTGGACGCCGGTGCCGAGGGGCTCGAGTGCGACGTGCGGCTGACCGCCGACGGACACCTGGTCTGCGTGCACGACCGTGACCTGCGCAGGACCGCCGGCCGCCGGGACGCCATCTCGACGATGGAGCTCGCCGAGCTGGAGCAGCTCGACGTCGCGTCCTGGAAGAACCCGTGGGCCGACCTGGATGACGAGGCCCCGATCCGCGACGAGTCGCTGGACCGGGTGCTCACCCTGCGCAAGCTGCTCGAGACCGCCGCCGACTACGACCGACGCGTCGAGCTGGCCATCGAGACCAAGCACCCGACGCGCTTCGGCGGCCTGGTGGAGAAGCGGCTGGTCGAGATGCTCAGGGACTTCGGCTGGCACGAGCGCGGCACTCCGGTGCGGGTGATGAGCTTCAGCTTCACTGCGTTGACCCGGGTCGACCAGGTGGCGCCGGAGATCCCGCTGGTGATGCTCCTGGACAAGTCAACGATGTGGCCGGTCCTGCGCCGGATGGTCGGCAAGGACTGGATCCTCGGCCCGGGCATCGCGCTGCTCCGCGAGGATCCCTCGCTGGCCGCCAGGATCCACAAGCACGGTCACGACCTCCATGTGTGGACGGTCAACAGTGAGGAGGATCTGCGGCTCTGCCTCTCCCTCGGGGTCAAGGCCGTGATCAGCGACCGCCCGGCATACATGCTGGAGCTCCTCGACAAGTAGCGTTCCCGCCCATGGCGAAGAAGTCCCGCAGCAAGACCCGCGACACCTCGGATGTCGGGCCCGTCGACGGTGTGGTGGGTCCCCGCCAGCCGTGTCCGTGCGGCTCGGGCAAGCGCTACAAGGCCTGTCACGGCGCAGGTGACGGCGGCGCTGCGGCATACGTCGCGCGGCCGTTCCGGGGGCTTGCGTCGGAGTGCGACGTGGTCGCGCTCCGCGAGCTGGTGCCCGCGGCGACCGCTCCCCTGACGCTGACGGGCTCGGACCGCACGGTGCTGCTGGCCTCCCTGCTCCCGATGGCCGCGCCGGCGATGGTGCGCGACAGCGGTGACGTCTGGCTCGGCCTGCAGGTGCAGCACAACTACGGCGACCCGGCGCGCGACCTGGGTGCCGTCCTCACCGCAGCACTCGAGGCCGATGCCGGAGTGGTCGGCCTGACTTCGCCACCCGGCGACGGACCGCGACTTCAGGACCTTGTCGAGGACGAGCGCCTCGCGGTCACCGTTCATGCAGGGTTCGACTACTGGGTCGCCGACCTTGAGGACGACGGATCCTTCGCTTCGGCCCTCGAGGCGGCGAACGGCGCGGCCTCCCCGACGGTGAAGCTGACGCAGGTCGAGGCGGCGTACTGGACCGACGTCTCGACCAAGGAGCACCTGCGCTGGGTGATGCCCGAGCCGGAGGACGACCTGCTGAACGCGTTGTCCAGGCTGCACGCGGCCGGCCGCGACTCGCTCGTCGAGGGTGGGCGTCTGGTCGGCATGTTCCGTGCCCACGGCCTGCTCACACCGGTGTGGGACCTGCCGCCGGGCACGGGTCCGGAGGCACTCGAGGACCCGAGCGCGGAGTTCGCTACGGCCCTGGCCGAGGCGCTGGCCGACGACTCACCACTCACCGGCGAGCAGCGGGCCGCCCGGTCCGGCCTGGCCAATCGACAGGTCACGATCCGCTGAGTCACCCCCGGCACCCGGCCGCGTGCGGGCCGCGGCGTTGTCACGCGTCGCTGGCGTCCCCGGAGCCGAACGGGACCACGGCCACTGGACACTCCGCGCGCGCGACCAGGCCGGCGCGCACGTGACCCAGCGGTGACTCGAAGGCGCCCGGGTCGTGGTGCTGGCCGATCACCAAGAGGTGCATCCGTGGCGACTCCTCCAGCAGCCGCCCGGTCGGCCAGCCGTGGGTCACGTTCAGGCGGACCGGCACGTCGGGGAACTCCTCACCGAGACCGCTCACAGTCTCGGCCAGGGCACGCTCCGCGTCCTGGACGCGGTCCGGCGCGGTCTCGCGTGCGGCGTGCATGACCGTGAGTGGCAGGCCGCGGAGCGAGGCGATTCGGTAGGCGAAGCGCAGGACGGGACCCGAGCGAGCCGTGAGGTCGTCGCCCACCAGGACACCTCGTCCGACGGTGCTCGGATGACGCGGGACCACGACGACGGGGCAGGCGGCGCGGCGTACCACCCGGGCGCCGACCTGCCACGGGGTGCCGTGCGGTGCGAGGCCGTGGCCGTCGGAGCCAACGACGACCAGGTGGGCTTCCTCGGACATCCGGCGCAGTTCGTGGACCGCGTCGCCATCGACGACGAGGTCGTCGATGCGCAACTCGGGGTGCACGTGTCGGAGCTGGTCGCTGATTTCGGCGACGACGCGCACGCCATCGCCGTGCATCGCCTGCAGGACCGAGGACGTGCTGGGTTCGCGTGAGTCCAGGAAGACCGACCCGGCGTTGCTGAGGCTCCCGGTGGTGCGGACCAGCACCAGCCGACGGCCCTCCAGGTCGGCCTGATGGGCGGCCCAAGCGGCCGCCAGGCGCGCAGCCGGTGAGGTGTCGACACCGACGACGATCGCGTCGCGGACCTGCGGCTCTCCCGTGTTCATGCGAGGACGCTCCGAGCGGTTGCGGGGGGCCGGACCGGATGGTCGGCGCGGACCGGTGCGATGAGGGCGAGCTCAGGGGTGATCAGGACGGGGCACGCGGAATGGTCCAGGGCAGCCCTGGTGATCGGACCCAGGTGGCTGCCGAGCGGCAGCAGGTGGTGCCGGCGCCCGAGGACGAGGAGGTCGGAGACTTCCCCGGCGTCGAGGACCGCCTCGATCGGTGAGGCGTGCCGGATGAGCACGGTCACCTTCACCTCCGGGTACTCCGCGTGCAGGGGCGCCAGGAACGGGGCCAGCTCGTCCTCGCTGCGCTCGGTCCAGGTGGCCCGGAAGGTGTCGTCCACGACCACAACGTCGTAGCCCGTGGCCAGCCACCAGGCGTGCAGGACGACCAGGTCGGCCCCCCGGGCCCGGGATTCCTCGAATCCCGCCCGCAGCAGAGCGGGTGCCTCGACCGGGTCTTGGGTTGCGGTGGTCACGACGTTGGTTGTCCCGACCCTCGGCTCCCACCCCTCGGGCACCGAGACCACGGGGATGTGGGCGCGCCCCGCGACGGACTGTGCGACGGACCCGACGAAGACGCGCCTCACCCGGCTCAGCGCGCGGTGCTGGAGCACCAGCAGGGAAGCGCCGTACGAGTGGCGCACCAGGGCGTCCACGACCCGGCCCTGGTCCACGAGCTGGGCCGTGACCGGGACGTCGTCATCGGCCAACGCCCTGGCCTGGGTGGTGGCCGCGTCCAGGGTCGCTCTGGCGCTCTCGAGCAGGCCGCCGTGGATCCCCACGTAGGCCTCCCCGGCTGGCAGCTGGAGGACGTGCACGAGGTGCAGGGGGCGCGCGGTGCGGCGAGCCTCGGCGATGGCGAAGGTCAGTGCGGACTCGACCCCGTCGGCGCCGACCGCGAGGACCACGGCATCGTTGCATGGGTTCATCGTTCACTCCTCTCGGAGTGGGATTCCGGCACCACGGCCACCGTGGTGTCTGCTCGCTCCAGAACGGCGAGCGCGCACGAGCTGTGCAGGAAGCGGTCCAGCAGAGTCGGCTCGCAGCGTCCGACGACGAGCAGCGACGCGCCGGTTGAGGTGCCGGTCAGGCACGCGTCGACCAGCCCGCGGGCCAGCTCCCGGGTGACCTCGACGTCCGGGTACCTCTCCGTGAGCCCGGCCACGGACTCGGCCAGCAGCAGTCGCAGGTCGTCCAGTCCGTCGTCCGCCTTGGCGACGACGGGCCCGGGGCCCGCCGTGGCGGCGGTGACGTCCCAGAAGCAGTGCATGACCGTGAGGGGCCAGCCGCGCAAGGACGCCTGCGCGAAGGCGAACTCCAGGACGGGTCGCGAGCACGGATTGCCGTCGGCACCCACCACAACCCGGTCGGTCTCCGCCTCGTGCGCGGGCCGGCAGACCACGACGGGGCAGACGGCCTGACCCGCGACCGAGGCGCTCACCGAGCCCAGCAGCGCGGAGCGGACCACGCCTCGACCTCGGGAACCGAGGACGAGCAGGGCGGCATCGAGGCTGAGCTCCACGAGGACGTCGCGAGGGTCGTCCTCGATGCGGTGCACCGAGATGTCGAGATCTTCGTCGAGGTACGCCGCGGTGCGGGCCGCGTCGGTCAGGAGCCCGGGGGGCTCGGAGTGTTGAGCGCAGTGCACCAGGGCCAGTGGCCGCCGGGTGACGCGGGCCTGTCCGACGGCCCAGGTCAGTGCGCGCTCCGCGTGCTCGGACCCGTCCAGACCGACCACGATGCTGCCGACCGCCACGTCCTTCGTCGTCATGGCGCCAGCCTGCTCGCACCGCCGGGTTGCCCCCATGGCCGTGGGACCCCTGCGCCCGGGACCAAGGACCCTGCACCGGCGCGCGCCCGCGAGCGACCGTGGTCCCATGACGTCACTGCGTGAACTGGGTCCCGATCACTGCGAGCTGCTCCTGCGCTCGGAGCGGTTCGGACGGGTGTCCATGCTGACCCCGCACGGCGTCGATGTCGTCCCAGTCAACTACGTGGTGCAGGACCGGGCCATCGTCATCCGCACCTCGTCAGGCAGCGTCCTGGCGAGGTACGGCCACGGCAACCACCTGGTGTTCGAGGTCGACGCCGTCGACGCGACCCGCTGGTCCGGTTGGAGCGTCATCGCCCGAGGGCCGGGTGAGGTCCGTGACGTGGACCTCACCGTCCTGCCGCCGGCCGGGCTGCGTCCCAAGCCCTGGGCCGATGGCGACCGCGGCACGGAGGTGCGGCTCGCCTGGCGGCAGCTTTCCGGGCGGAGTCTCGGAGCCACTCTGGCGGCGCTGGCGACCCCGAGCACCGGGCGACCCGGTGACCGGCGATGCGCGGACAGGAAGGCGGCGAGCACATGACGACCGCCGTGGACGACGACCCGGTCGAGGAGCTGAGTGTCGAGGAGTGTTGGACGTTGCTAGGCCGCGAGGAGTTCGGACGGCTGGCGTTCCGGCTCGTCGACGAGGTCCACCTCGTGCCGGTCAACTACGTCGCCGACGCGATGTCGTTGCTGTTTCGGACCCAGTCCGGCAACAAGCTGCTGGCAGCAGCCCTCAACTCGGACGTTGCCTTCGAGATCGACTGGCACGACGACACCAGTGCCTGGTCCGTGGTCGTGCGGGGTCAGCTGCGCCAGGTGCCCGAGGGTGAGGAGGGTCGTGCCGACGCACTGCCTCTGCGGTCGTGGGTGCCCACGCTCAAGTACGACGTCGTCGAACTCGTCCCGAGCGTGGTGACCGGTCGGCGCTTCCGGCTCAGCCGGGCGGCGTCCTGGCAGAGTGACACGCCTGACCCGACGAGCGGCTGACGACCGGCGGTGTGTCGTGCAGCAGGACCTTGGTCCCGGACGACGGCGACAGCAGGCCCTGCCGGCGTAGTTCGCGCCCTGTGAGGCTCGAGGTGTCCCCGAGACCTCCGAGAGACCGTCATGACCGAGCACTTGGACCGCCGCGCCATCGTCGTGGGCGTCGACGGCACGCCCGGCGGCGAGGGCGCCCTGCGCTACGCAGCGGTCGAGGCAGGCAGACGGGGCGCCCCACTGGTCCTGGTCCATGTGCTCGCCGACGGGCTGAACGTCGTGCCGGCCGTCTCCCCCGTCGTCTTCACCGACGCCGGCCGGGTTCTGCTCGACGAGGCGCTCGTCGCGGCCCGCGAGCTGGCACCCGACCTCGACGTCACCGGTGTCCTCAAGGTCGGCCGGCGCAGCGACGCACTGATCGACGCGGCCCGGGAGGCGGCGTTGCTGGTGATTGGTCGCGAGACCCGCACCGGCGTCGAGCGCATGCTGACGGGGACGACGACGGCGGCCGCGGCGGCCCACGCCAGGTGCGACGTCGTGATGGTCCCGTCGTTCTGGACCTCCCGGTCGGCTCCACGCCGAGTGGTCGTCGGCGTCCGGTCCGTGGGCGAAGCCGGCGAGGTGGTGCGCCGTGCCGCGGCAGAGGCGGCCTGGCGGCACTGCCCCCTGACCGCTGTCATGGCCTGGCACGTGCCCGACCTGAACCTCGACCGGATCGAGGTGCGGACCCATGCGGAGGAGTGGGAGCGCAACGGCCTGGTCGTTCTGGAGCACCTGGTGGCGCCGCTGGGCCTCATCCACCCCGACCTCGACATCGACCTCCGGGTCATACACGGACGCCCGGCCGCTGTGCTACTGGCTGCCGCCAAGGACTGCGATCTGCTTGTCGTGACACGACGGCACGCCACGCTGCCGCCCCACGAACGCCTCGGCGGGGTCGCCCACGCCGTGCTCCGCTTGAGCGACGTCCCGGTGCTGGTCGTCCCCTCCGCCCACGCTCACGTCGAGGGCCCCGATCCCGTCCTGGAGACAAGGGGCGCTCTCCCCACGTGAATGCCGTTCAGGACGCCGCGGCCTCCCGCAGCAGATCCACGGTCCGGATGCGACCCGCGGGGATCGTTGACGAGATGCTGCAGGCGCATGGAGGTCAGGCTGTGTGCCGACCTGCGCCGGGTGGCACGGTCGCTCGGTCCGGGCCTTGGTGACCTTCGGCCCCGGGCCGCCGCAGACTCCTCGACTGTGCTGGGGCCAACGGCAGGAGGGCCTCAGGATGAAGTTGCCGACCGACGCCCGAGGTCGGGTCGACCACGGCCGCGACGAGCTGTCCCGTCCCCCGGGTGTCATCGTGGCGCGTGGTCTGGTCAAGCGGTACGGCGCTCACGAGGCGCTCCGGGGCCTTGATCTGACGGTGCAGGCCGGCGAGGTCCACGGGTTCCTGGGTCCCAACGGAGCCGGCAAGTCGACGACCCTGCGGGCCCTGCTCGGGCTGCTGCACCTCGACGCCGGTTCGGCCACCGTCCTGGGTCTCGATCCCTGGCGGGACTCGGTCGAGGTCCACCGGCGTCTGGCGTACGTGCCGGGGGACGTGTCCCTGTGGCCGGACCTCTCCGGCGGCGAGATGGTCGACCTGCTGCTCAGGATGCGCGGCGTCGACCCGACTGGGGTCGGGCGCGACGCGCTCGTCGAGCGCTTCGAGCTGGACCCCACGAAGAAGGGTCGTGCCTACTCGCGGGGCAACCGCCAGAAGGTGGTGCTTGTCGCCGCGATGGCCGCCGATGTGGACCTGCTGCTGCTCGACGAGCCGACGGCGGGCCTGGACCCCCTCATGGAGCAGGTGTTCCGCGAGTGCGTCCGCGAACGCGTGGAGCGCGGTGCGACGGTGCTCCTGTCGAGCCACGTCCTCAGCGAGGTCGAGAGCCTCGCGGACCGGGTCACCATCATCAACGGCGGTCGGGTGGTGGAGACCGGGTCACTGGCCGAGCTCCGGCACCTGCACCGCACTCGGGTCGAGGCGACGACCACTCGACCCGTGTCGCTGGTCGGTGTGGACGGCGTGCACGACCTGGAGGTCGTGGCGGACACGCTGCGCTGCACCGTCGACGCGACGACGTTGAGCTCGCTGCTCGGCCGGCTCGCCGAGGCGGGAACGCTCGCGTTGACCTGCACGCCCCCGTCGCTCGAGGACCTCTTCCTCGACGCCTACCGGAGCCCGGCAGGGGAGGGCTCGTGACCCACCGGCATCGCGGTGCCGCGCTCTTGCTGCGCCGTGACCTGCGGACGGACCTGAGACTGCTCACCGCCTGGGTGGGCGCACTCTCCCTCTTGGTCCTGGCCTCGGCGGCCAGCATCGAGAGCCTCTACCCCGACGCCCGGGACCGCGTCCAGGCCGCGGCCGCGCTGAACGACAGCCCCGCCACCGTCGCGCTCTACGGCCCGATCCTCGACGAGAGCAGCGTCGGCGAGCTGGCGATGACCAAGCTGACTGTGCTGTATGCCGTCATCGTGGCGCTGCTGCTCCTGGTGGTCGTCCGTAGGCACACCCGCGGCGAAGAGGAGTCCGGCCGCACGGATCTGCTCGCGGCGACCGCCGTCGGTCGCGACGCCCCACTGACGGCGGCTCTGCTCCTTGGCGTGGTCGTGTCCTTAGCGACAGGACTCGTCGCGGCGGTGGTGGACGCCGGGGCCGGCCTCCCGGTCACCGGTTCGGTGCTGTTCGGCGCCAGCTGGGCGGGCATAGGTCTGGTCGCTACCGGGCTGACGGCGGTCGCTTGCCAGCTCTCGGCCAGCAGCCGGGCGTGCGCCGGTATCGCCGCAGCCGCCCTCGCCGCGCTCTACCTGGTCCGCGCGGTCGCCGACGTCAGCACCTCGTGGCTGGGATGGTTGACGCCGTTCGGGTGGGGGACCCGGCTCCAGGCCTGGCACGACCCGCGCTGGTGGGTGTTGGGCCTGTACGTCGGGTCCGGCGCGGTCCTCGCGGCGGCGGCGTACACCCTACGTGCCCATCGTGACCTGGGCTCCGGCCTGTGGCCGGCTCGCCCGGGACCCGCCCGCGGCCCGTCCTGGCTGGCCGGCCCGGTCGGTCTCGCCTGGCGCCTCGACCGCTCGGCGGTCGGGTGGTGGACGCTGGGCATCGCGGTCATGGGGACGCTTTTCGGCCTGATCGCGCCCGGGGTGGAGGACATACTCGACACCGATGCCGGCCGGCAGGTCATCGATCAGATCGGCGGGACCGGCAACCTCGAGGACACCATGCTGGCGGCGGTGATCGCGGTCTCGGCGGTGACCATCACCTGCTTCGGGCTGGCGGTCCTGGTCCGGGCCGCCAACGACGAGCGGGACGGTCGTGCGGACCTGGTGCTGGCCGCACCGGCGTCCCGTTGGGCCGCGTTCCTCGCCGCGACCCTGCCCGCGCTGGCCGGGATCTTCTGGCTCCTCCTCGTCACCGGCGTGACCATGGGCCTTGGTGCCGGACGCGGACCGACCGCGCTCGTGCCAGCGGCCCTCGTGCAGGTGCCCGCTGCTGCCGTCGTCCTCGCCGCGGCGGCGGGGTTGTGGGCCTTGCGGGTGACCTGGGCTGCGGCCGGCTGGGGGCTCGTGGTCGCCTGTCTGGTGCTGGAGGCGGTCGGGGGTCTCCTGGACGTGCCGGGTTGGCTTCTCGGTCTGTCGCCGTACACGCACGTGCCGGCTCTACCGGTGGAGGACGGCGAGCCGGTGGCGACGGCGGTGTTGACGGCCGTCGCGGTCGTTCTGCTGGGTGCTGGCGCGTTCGGGTTCCGGACCCGCGACTTCGGTTAGGCAACCGGTCCGTCACCGGCACCTTGCGACCGGACCGACGTCCGACGGCGGGCCAGTCTTCTTGTGCCGGAGGTGCCCACGGGCCGGGATCTTGCCCCCCCGCATGGAGCCGCCTGTCGGAATCGAACCGACGACCTAATCATTACGAGTGATTCGCTCTACCGACTGAGCTAAGGCGGCGCGCTGCCCGGGCGCCGACAGATCGTCGTCCGGGCAACCCGCGGAAGTATACGGAGGCTCTGCCGCCCTCCGGAAATGCAGAACACCCCGGCCCGTCAGGGGGATGGCCGGGGTGTTCCCACGCGCTGTGCCCACACAGCGACAGCTCAGGGGTTCAGGCAGCGACCTGGGCGGCCAGCAGGCGGCCGGTGGCCATCGTCTGCTCGGCGCCGCACCAGCAGGTGAAGGCGACGATGATGCCGTGGTCGGTGTTGACGAGCGAGGTGACCTGGCTCGAGAAGATCAGCTGGCGGCGCTCGCACTCGGTGCAGGTGTGGTCGAACATGGACGGTCCTCCTCGTCGGGTGTCGGTGCCGGCCGGAGTGGCGGCTATGGGATCGACAGGTCCATTCTGACCGATGGGCAAGCATAGGGGTAGCCTCACTTTCCGATGTGAACCAAAGGCTTTGCCTATAGCATGCGACCATGCTCTCACTGCACCAGCTGACCGTCTTCCTGGCTGTCTATGAGCACGGGTCGCTCACCCGCGCTGCCGAGGATCTCGGCTACGCGCAGCCATCTGTCTCCGAGCAGGTGCGCGGCCTCGAGAAGACCCTGGGTGTCACGCTGTTCCGTCGGGTCGGTCGCGGCGTCGTACCCACGACGGTCGCGGACACCTTGCGGCCGCATGCCGAGCGGACCCTGGCCGCTGCGGAGGAGACCCAGCTGGCGGCGCAGCGCGTCAAGCGGTTCGAGACCGGCACGATCCGGTTCGGAATGTTCGGTACCGCCCGGCTGTACGCCGGCGCGCGCCTCGTCGCCGACGTGCTGGAGAGGCACCCGGGCGTCCGCGTGGAGCTGGTGGGCCAGAACTCCACCGAGGTCCAGGAGGAGCTGCGGCGGGGCCGTCTGGAGGCCGCGATTATCGCGATGCCGCAGGTGGAGAGCGAAGGCATGCAGGTCATCCCCGTCGCACAGGACGAGATCGTCTATATCAGCGCCAACCACGAGACGTTGGCGAGTCCGATGACCGCCAAGAAGCTTGCCCAGGCCCAGCTCGTGATGCCGGAGACGACCTGGCGCTCGACCGACTCGATCCGGATCCTGCTCCGTCAGCTGCTACACGAGACCGGGAGCAACCCACCGACCCGGATCGAGGTCGAGGACGTCGAGATCGCGGTCGAGCTCGTCGGTTTCGGGCTCGCCGACTCAGTCATCCCTCGGGGCGCTGCCGTGCAGCTTCTCCCCAGGCTCGCGCCGAACGCCGGCTGGGTGTCGATGCGACCCAAGCTCTATGACCAGTTCGCGATCGTGCACCGGGCCGGGGCAACGCTGTCGCCCGCTGCACAGCTGATGATCGAGCTGGCCACCAAGCGGATCCAGGAGATCGCCACTCCCATCGGACCCCTAGCTCAGCACTCCAGCCCATCCTCGGGCACCGTGCCGTCGACGAGATAGGACTCGAGCGCCTCGTCGATGCAGGCGTTGCCGGAGTTGTAGGCCGTGTGGCCGTCGCCGTCGCGGCTGACGAGCACCCCGGACTCGAGCTGGTCCGCCAGCGCGACGGCCCACTCGTAGGGGGTCGCCGGGTCGCGCGTCGTGCCGACCACCACGATCGGCGCGGCACCGGCGGCCTTGACGTCGCGACGGGGCTCGGAGGACCGGACCTCGATGCCGCCGCAGGTGATCAGTCCCCAGGCAAACACCTCCCCGAACGTCGGGGACGCCTCCAGCATCTGCGCGGTGTAGTCGGGCACGTCGTCGGGGGTGATGGAGAAGGGGTCATCGAGGCAGTTGATCGCATAGATCGCCTCGACGGAGTTGTCCAGGTAGGCACCGTCGCGGTCGCGGGAGGCGTAGGCGTCGGCAAGCAGCTGCAACGTGGTCCCGTCGCCATCGAGCGCCGTCCCGAGGCCGCGGTCGAGCAGCGTCCAGTAGTCGCGGTTGTAGAGCGGTGTGATGAGCCCGTAGAACCCGGTCCCGACAGTGAGCTCCCGGCCGTCCATGGTGGGCAGGGGCTCGGTATCCAGGTCGGCCAGCAGGTCCTGGATGGTGGAGAGTCCCTCCTGCGTCGAGTCACCGAGGAAGCAGTCACCCTGCTCGACGCAGTCGCCGACGTAGGCCGTCAACGCCCGCTCGAAGCCGGCGGCCTGGCCGGCGCTGAGCGACACCGAGTCCAGCGACACGTCGACGGCACCGTCGAGCACGAGCCGTCCGACCTTGTCGGGGAACAGGTCGGCGTACGTCGCGCCCAGCTTGGTGCCGTAGGAGGCGCCGAAGTAGTTGAGCTGACCCTCACCCAGCGCCGCGCGCAGCACATCCATGTCGCGGGCAGCCTCGATCGTGGTGACGTGCGCGATGATCCCGGTAGCACCGCCCGGCGTGCCTGACACGCATCCCGACCAGAGCTCGTCGTAGAGGCCGGTCACCTCGGCGATCTCGGCGTCATCGTCGGGGATCGGGTCGGTCTGGAGGAACGTGTCGACCTCGTCGTCGCTCAGGCAGTCGACGGGCGCGGACTCGCCGGTCCCACGCGGGTCGAAGCCGACGATGTCGAAGCGGTCGGTCAGGGCCGATCGGAACACACCGCTGGCCTGCTCGGCGTAGGAGGTTCCGGGGGCACCGGGCCCCCCGGGGTTGACCACGAGCGAGCCGACCCGCTCGTCGGGCCGGTCGGCCGAGACCTTGAGGACCGCCAGCTCGATGGTGGCCCCGCCGGGGTCGGCGTAGTCGACGGGCACGGTCAGCCGGGAGCATTGGAAGTCGCCGCGGCAGGACTCCCAGGTGAGGCGCTGGGAGTAGAAGGCGGCCAGATCCGGGGTCGGCGCGGTCGTCGAGCCGGGTTCGGGGGTGGGAACCTCGGTGGGCTGCGAGCTGCTCGGGGACCCGGACTGCGCACCGGCCTCGTCCGGGCTGTCCTCGCCGATGAAGGAGATGGCCAGTCCGGCACCGGCGAGGAGCATGGCCACCACGACCAGAGCAGCGACCGCGCGCGTCGTCGAGTCCTTCACGCGCCTATCATTGCTGGTCTATCCACGGCTCTCGGGCACTTTGAGAGCGACCATCATCGACTCCAGGGCCAGCGGCACCGGGACGTTGAACTCGAGCATCTGCTCGCGCGCCTCGAAGATCCACCCGATCCGGCGCAGGTTGAGCTCGGGGTCGGAGGTGCGCGCGACGGTCTCGACGTCGCCGCGGATCTCCTCGTTGACCAGCGTGCCGTCGGCACCGGTGCCGACCGCGATCGCGTCCCGATAGACAGAGACGAGGTCCATCAGGCTCCGGTCGACCACGTCGAGCACGCGTCGCTTGGCCCGGGTCCGCTGGCCCTTCTCGAGTTCGGAGAGTGCTGGCGCGTACTCGCGCGGTCTCCGGCCTCGCTCGACCACTCCGTAGGCGGTGTCGAGGTCGGCCTTCTCGCGGGCGTCGAGCTCACCCGTCCTCAGGTCGGCCTCCTCCTTGGAGACTTCGGCCAGGTTGGTGGCGGCGGTCATGCAGGCACCCAGCGTGGTCAGCCGTGCCGGGTAGCCGACGATCTCGCGCCGGCGGTTGCGCGTGCCCTCGTCCCGGGCCAGCGCCCGGGCGCGGCCGATGTGTCCCTGGCTGGCGCGCGCCGCGTAGGCCGCGAGGCCGGGATCGACTCCGTCTGCCCGGACCAGGAAGCCGGCGACGTCGTCGGGTGTGGGGGTGGTCAGGGTGACCAGCCGGCATCGGGACCGGATGGTCGGCAGGACGTCCTCGATGGTGGGGGTGCAGAGCATCCAGACCGTGCGGACCGTCGGCTCCTCGATCGCCTTGAGCAACGCGTTGCACGCCTGCTCGGTGAGGCGGTCGGCGTCCTCGACGATGATGATCTGCCAGCCCGTACCGACTGGTCGCATCGCCGAGCGCTTCACCAGCTCGCGGACGTCCTTGACCCCGATCGACAGCAGGGCGGTGCGGACCAGGGTCACGTCTGGCGTGCGACCCGGCGAGCACCGTGCGGCACTGCTGGCAGGTGCCGCAGCCGCGGTCGCCCTCCTGGCACTCGAGCGCGGCCGCGAACGCGATCGCCGCGTTGGAGCGCCCCGAACCCGGCGGACCGGTGAAGAGCCACGCGTGGCTCATGCCGTGACCGCCGGCGGCGGTGCGCAGCACCTCGACGGTGCGGTGCTGGCCGACCAGGTCGGCCCAGACCGTCATAGCGCCCCTGGCGCGCGGGCCGTCGCCTGGGAGAGCAGAGGATCGACCCGCATGAGGACCGCCGCCGCGATGACCTCACGGTCGGCACGCGCGTCCAGCACGACGTAGTGGTCGGGGTCGACCTCAGCCAGCTCGAGGAAGGACCTCCTGGCTCGATCGTGGAACTCCAGGCCCTCCGCCTCGATGCGGTCGCGACCCGCGAAGCGGCGCAGCCCCTCGCGGGGGTCCACGTCGAGGACGACGGTCAGGTGCGGCCGGAGGTCACCGGTGGCCCAGCGGGCGACGTGCTCGACCTCGTGGACATCCAGGGCCCGGCCGGCGCCCTGGTAGGCCAGCGTCGAGTCGACGTAGCGGTCGGTGACCACGACTTCGCCGCGCTCCAGGGCCGGGACCACGACGGTGTCCACGTGCTCGGCCTTGTCGGCGGCGTAGAGCAGGACCTCGGTGCGGTCCGAGAGCTGCCCGGTCTCGGGGGAGAGGACGATCTGCCGCAGCCCGGCGCCCACCGGGGTGTCACCGGGCTCGAAGGTCAGCCGGACGAGATGGCCCAGCGACTCGAGTCGGTCGGCCAGCAACCGGGACTGGGTGGACTTGCCCGAACCCTCGCCGCCCTCGAAGCACACGAAGACCCCGTGTGGCAGATAGGTCCCGTGGAAGTCCATCTTCCCGAACATATAGCGAACCACCCCACGAGAGAGGTCCCCCCAGGCCCTAGGCCCAACGAAGTGCCCCTATGCATGGCCAGTCTCGCGGAGTGGTTGCTGCACCGACGGTAGAAGTGCTGATGTCGAAACTTGTCGACTCTCTGTGCGGACTGGACCGGTGGGTCACACTTGTCAGATGTCGGGGGTCGACGCGGGGCGTGAGCTGTGCCGCCTGCTCGCTGATCCCGCGCGCCCGTACCGTCAGCTCTGGGAGCGTCGCGGGTCCGCCTACCGCGGCCGGGCGCTCAACCAGACGGCCATCAACAAGGTCGTCGCGGCCTTCCTCGTCGACAAGGGTGTGCTCGCTGATTTCGAGGAGACCCAGTGGCCGCGAGCCCGCCGGGACTGGGTCCGCGCGCGGCTGTCGGGCGACATCCTCACGCACCTCGAGCTCGAGCTCTTCATGGATGCCTTCAACCTGGAGGAGCGCGACCGCGACCGGCTGCGGCACCTGCTCGAGACGGACACACCGGGGGTCGTCCCCGGCGGGATCCGGCTCGAGGGCCTGCCTGATCGGAGTGCGTACGCCGTCGACCGGGTCCTCGACCATCATTTCGTGGGCGCTGCCGGACTGCCCACCCACCACCGAACCACGCAGACGGTCCGCGCCTTGTCGATCGAGGTGAACCAGTACCTCTATCTCTTCGACGCCGACACGGTCAGCGTCGAGGTGGTCAAGGGCGGCGCCGCTGGGTCGATGCAGCGTGTCGGTGACGGCATCTGGGGAGTGGTGATCACCCTCGACCGACCGCTCTCCCCGGGCGAGTCGTGCGAGCTGACCTACGACACCACCTTCGCCTACGCCGAGATGCCGCTGCCCCAGCTGCGGCGGGCCGCGTCGACCGATGAGGCGGACATCGAGATGAGCGTGTCGTTCCACCCGGACCGGCTGCCGACCGCGGTGCACCAGAGCACCTGGGCGGTGATGTCGGACGCCGAGACGCTGACCTCCGCCACCGCCACGCTCGACCGCAACCACACCGCCCGCGCGACCTGGACCGTCGCGCGCGCCGGACTGGTCGGGTTCTCCTGGGTGTGGTGATGGTTGAGCGGCGACGGAGCATGCCGAAACCCGCACGCCCAGGCTGGAACCCGGTCAAGCCTTCTTGGCAGCAGCCTTCTTCGTGGTCTTCTTGGCAGACTTCTTGGCCGTCGCCTTCTTCGCTGTCTTCTTCGCGGCCTTCTTGGCCGGGCCGCGTTCACGACGCTCGGCCAGCAGCTCGGCCGCACGCTCGAGGGTGATCGCCTCGACCGTGTCGTCCTTGCGCAGGGTCGCGTTGAACTCGCCGTCGGTGACGTACTCGCCGAAGCGCCCGGACTTGACGACCACCGGCTGGCCGGAGACCGGGTCGGCGCCGAGCTCCTTGAGCGGCGGCGCGGCGGCCGCGCGGCCGCGCTGCTTGGGCTGGGCGTAGATCCGCAGCGCCTCGTCCAGACCGATCGTCAGCAGCTGCTCCTCGGCGGTGAGCGACCGGGAGTCGGTGCCCTTCTTGAGGTAGGGGCCGTAGCGGCCGTTCTGCGCGGTGATCTCCTCGCCGGACTCGGGGTCGGCGCCCACCACGCGGGGCAGGGACAGCAGCTTCAGGGCGTCCTCGAGGGTGATCGTGTCCAGTGACATCGACTTGAAGAGCGAGCCGGTGCGCGGCTTGTCGTTCTTCTTTGCGTCCTCGGGCAGCAGCTCGGTGACGTAGGGCCCGTAGCGGCCGTTCTTGGCGACGACCTGGAGGCCGCTCTCCGGGTGGACACCCAGCTGGATCTCCTCGCCGGCCGGGTTGGCGAAGAGCTCCTTGGCCTTCTCCAGGGTGAGCTCGTCGGGCGGCAGGTCGTCGGGGACGTTGGCGCGCTTGCCGACCGGGTTGCCCTCGTCGTCAGGGCCCTCGAGGTAGGGCCCGTAGCGCCCCACTCGCAGGTTGATCCCCAGCTCGGGGTCGCCGATCGGGAACGTCGCCAGCTCGCGGGCGTCGATCTCGCCGAGCCCGTCGACCAGGGGCTTGAGGCCCTTGACCTTGTCGGAGCCGAAGTAGAACTCCGCCGAGCTCGGTCGTCGCGCTCCTTGCGACCGCCGGCGATCTCGTCGAGGACGTCCTCCATGCCGGCGGTGAACTCGTAGGAGATCTGCCGCGGGAAGTGCTCCTCGAGCAGCCGGATCACCGAGAACGCCAGCCAGGCGGGCACCAGGGCCGTGCCCTTCTTGTAGACGTAGCCGCGGTTGAGGATCGTGCCGATGATCGAGGCGTACGTCGACGGGCGGCCGATCTCGCGCTCCTCGAGCTCCTTGATCAGGGTGGCCTCGGTGTAGCGGGCCGGCGGCTTGGTCTCGTGGCCGCTCGCGTTGAGCGGTCGCGGCGGTCACCGGGTCGCCCTCGGCGAGGTCCGGCAGCGGCACCTGGTCGTCGTCGCTGCGCTTGCCACCGTCGGTGCCCTCGACGTAGGCCTTGAGGAACCCGTGGAAGGTGATGACCCGACCAGATGCGGAGAAGATCGACGTCGCGGCCGTCCGAGGCGGCCCCGCCGATCCGGACCGAGACCGACTGGCCGACGGCGTCCTTCATCTGCGAGGCGACGGTGCGCATCCAGATCAGCTCGTAGAGCCGGAACTGCTCGCCGGTCAGGCCGGTCTGGGCCGGGGTGCGGAACGACTCGCCAGCCGGGCGGATCGCCTCGTGCGCCTCCTGGGCGTTCTTGACCTTGCTGGCGTAGGTGCGGGGCGAGTCGGGAAGGTACTCCGCGCCGTAGAGCTCGCGGACCTGGCTCCGTGCGGCCTGGACTGCGCCTCCGGACAGCGTCGTGGAGTCGGTGCGCATGTAGGTGATGAAGCCGTTCTCGTACAGCCGCTGGGCCACCGACATCGTCACCGAGGCTGACATCCCGAGCTTGCGGCTCGCCTCCTGCTGCAGCGTCGTGGTGCGGAACGGCGCGTAGGGCGAGCGTCGGTAGGGCTTGGCCTCGACCGAGCGGACCGTCGAACGTCGTGTCGGACAGCGCCGCCGACGAGCCCCTCGGCAGAGGTGCGGTCGAGGTGGACGCGTCCGCCCTTCTTGTCCTTGAGCTGGCCGTCGTCCCCGAAGTCGGAGCCGCTGGCGACCCGCACGTCGTCGATGGCGTGCAGCTTGCCCGGGAACATCCGCGGGTCCTTCGCTGGCACCGGCGTCGAAGGTGCCCTCGAGGTCCCAGTACGACGCGACCTTGAACGCGATCCGCTCGCGCTCGCGGTCGACGACCAGCCGGGTCGCCACTGACTGGACGCGTCCGGCCGACAGGCCGGACATGACCTTCTTCCACAGGACCGGGCTGACCTCGTAGCCGTAGAGCCGGTCGAGGATGCGCCGCGCCTCCTGGGCCTCGACCAGGTCCATGTCCAGCTCGCGTGGGTTGTCCGCGGCCTCCAGGATCGCGGCCTTGGTGATCTCGTGGAACACCATCCGCTTGACCGGGATACCGGCCTTCGGCTTCAGCTCGTCGAGGAGGTGCCAGGCGATCGCCTCGCCCTCGCGGTCCTCGTCCGTGGCGAGGAAGAGCTCGTCGGCGTCCTTGAGCAGCGACTTCAGCTTGGAGATGTGCTGCTTCTTGTCGCGCGGCACGACGTAGTAGGGCTCGAAGCCGTTGTCGACGTCGACCGCCAAGCGGCCCCACGGCTTGTCCTTGATCTTGGCCGGGGTCTCAGCGGCGCTCTGCGGGAGGTCGCGGATGTGGCCGATGGAGGACTCGACGACGTAGCCCTGGCCGAGGTACCCGCCGATGGTGCGAGCCTTCGCCGGGGACTCGACGATCACCAACTTGTGTGCCACTGCTGCCTGTCCGTTCCCGTGTCTGCGCCCCGGATCCGGGGTCACGGCCGCTCACGGTAGCGCGTGGTGCGCCGGTCTCCAGCCGCGGAGCCTGTGGATGAGCATCGGCACGGACCGGCCGGAGGTGTCAGCGTGGGCTTTGACGACCTTGCTCGGAAGGAGCGCACGTGTACGACTACGACCTCTACTCCGCCCATGAGGACGAGGGCCGGTACGACGAGGCGGAACCTCAGCGGCTTCGGCTGGTGGCCTTCGTCGACGGTCGCCTCGTCGGCACCTGGACCGAGCGGGTCGAGGAATCCCGGTGGGCCGGGATCGCCCGCCGGTTCGACTGCGAGCATCGGCCCCAGGTCCTGCCGCCACCCTCACCACCGGTCCCGACGTACGCGCGGGTGCTGGCCTGGCTCGACGACGTGTGCGGCGACCGGGAGGCCGTGCTGGGCCTGGGACCGGATCCGCTCGAGGACGACCACGACCTCCCCGAGGTGGACACCCCGCGGGCCCGGGGGCGGCTCACGGCTGTGGCCGAGCTGCTCGACGCGGTGGCGGCGGGCTGCTTCGACCCGGAGATGTCGCTCGCCCTGCGGGCCTGCCTGATGCAGGTGTGGGAGCGGGAACCGGACGTCGTCCTGGAGGGCGCCTCGGCCGCTCTGGTGGCCGGCGGTATCGCCTGGGTGGTGGCCAAGGCCAACGGCCTCCTGGGTGCGCAGGGCCGGATCACGGTGACCAGGCTCAAGGAGTCCCTCGCACTGCACCCCACGCCGTCGACGTACGGCAAGGTCGTCCAGCGCGCGCTGGTCGGCTACCGCGACTTCGACTCCGAGCGCACCGGGCGGATCGCCGGGATGCCAGAACTGTTGCTTCTGGGCCGTCCCGAGCTGCTGGTCTGCTCGACGCGGCGCATCCTGTGCCGCGCGCGGGACCGGGCGCTGGAGGCTCAGCGTGCGAGCGCGGCCTGAGGGGTTTCGAGACGTCCTGCTGAGCCTCGTCCATCCCCTCGCTGATCGGTCCTCGCGAGCTCGTCCGGGCGCTCGGATCTCAGGCGCGTGAGGCGCGGCGTGCCTACCTGACCTACGGACGGCGGTCAGGTTCGCGAGCGCGGTTGACCTTCGGCGACTGCTTCGCGTACGCCCTGGCCAAGGTCACCGGTGAGCCGCTGCTCTTCAAGGGCGACGACTTCACGCGTACGGATGTGACCTCGGCCAGGGACTGACATGCACCAACGGTCAGGCGCCGCACTTCTCGCGGCGGTCCTGCATCCGCTCGGAGAACGTCTGGACGCGCTCGCCGTACTCGCCGGCCAAGGCGTCGGCCCTGATCTGCTGCGCGTAGACCACCTTCTCGGCATCGGGGCGAGCCCGCAGTGCCGTCAGGTCAGCCTGCAGCTCCTCCGGCAGGCGCTTGAAGAGCCGGGCCCGACGCTCCTTGATCCGGTCGGCCGCGGCGGCGACCCGCTTGCCGTAGGCACCGTCGAGGGCATCGGCGCGGATCTCGCGGATCGCGGCGGGCTTCTCGGCGTCCGGCAGTTCCTGCACGGCCCTCAGGTCCGCTCGCAGCTCCTGGGGCAGCCGCTCCCAGATAGCGCCGCACGGCACCACTAGCTCGTCGACCGCGGTCGGGTCGGCGGACGGGGCGGCCGCGGCGCTGGTGATGCCGACGACGGTGGCCGTGGCGAGCATGGCGCCGGCGAGGACGGCGCTCACGGTGACCAGGACGGGACGGGACATGACGGGCTCCTTCGGTGATGAGCTGGGACGTCGACCACGGTGCCCTCGCCCGGTGACCGCGACGTCAGGCCGATGTTCGGGTTCGGTAAGGGTGCGTCGATGCCAGGTCCGGCGAGCAGTCCGGCCACTAGCGTGATCGGCATGAGCGGCGCCGAGACCGAGCGCGGTCTCGTCCTGATCGTCGAGGACGAGCCCCAGATCGCCGAGCTCCAGCGCCGCTACCTGGTCAGCGAGGGATACGGCGTCCACGTCGAGTCCGACGGGAACGCGGCCCTCGCGGCGGTCGCCAGGTTGCAGCCCGTCGCGGTGGTGCTCGACGTCGGGCTGCCCGGCCGGGACGGGGTATCGGTCTGTAGGGCACTGCGTGAGCGCGGTGACTGGACTCCCGTCCTGTTCGTGACCGCACGTGACGACGAGGTCGACCGGGTGCTCGGTCTCGAGATCGGCGCGGACGACTACCTGACCAAGCCGTTCTCGCCGCGCGAGCTGGTTGCTCGGATCAAGGCGATCCTGCGTCGCAGCGAGGGGCGCCCGGAACCGCGGCCACTCGAGTCCGGCTCGGTGCGGGTGGACCCGCAGACCCGTCGTGCATGGGCCGGCAAGGACGAGATCGCACTGACGGCCACCGAGTTCAACCTGCTCGTGGCGCTGATGTCCGCGGGCGGTCGGGTCGTGGAGCGCGCCGAGCTGATGTCCTCGGCCTGGGGCCAGGCCGACTACGCCGCCAGCCGGACCGTCGACGTGCACGTCGCCCAGCTCCGCTCGAAGCTCGGCGCCAGCTCGCCGATCGAGACCGTGCGCGGTGTCGGCTACCGGGTCCGCGGCTGACCCGATGCGCTCGGTCTCCTCTCGTCTCGTCCTGGCCATGACCGGGGTCGCCGTCCTCGGCTCGCTGCTCGCCGCCCTGCTGACGGCACCCCTCATCGCCAGCGCGGCGCGGGACGCGGTGCGTGAGCCGCTCGCGCAGCAGGCGGACCTGCTCGCCCGGCTGCCACCGCTCGCGCTCCGCTCCGAACGGCTGGACCGGCTGACCGCAGACAGCGACGTCGTGCTGGGTCTCGTCGGGGCCGACGGCGGCTCACAGGGCGTGGCCGACGCGCTGACCGCGGACCAGCGCGCCGCCCTCGCCGACGGTCGACCTGTCTCGACGGCGAGGACGTACGACGGTGAGCGGCTGCTGATCGAGGCACGCCCGACGAGGGACGGCGGGGCGGTGGTCGTGGCCAAGGACGTGCGGGTCGCCGACGCCGTGCGGGGGCTGCTCGCGCGCCGCGTGCTCCTGGCGATCAGCGTCGGCCTCGTGGTCGCCGTGGTCGTCGCGTCGCTGGTCGCGCGCCGGCTCACCCGGCCGCTCGCGGACACGGCGGCGGCGGCCCGCCGGCTGGCTGACGGGGAGCGCGGAGTACCGCTACCGGTGTCGACCACCCGCGAGGTCGCCGACGTCGCGGCGGCGCTCGGTCACCTCGACGCGGCGCTCGCGACGAGCGAAGGACGCCAGCGTGAGTTCCTCCAGTCGGTCTCCCACGAGCTGCGGACGCCACTCACCACCATCCGCGGCTACGCCGAGGGCCTGCGAGACGGCGTCATCGGCCCCGACGAGGCGGCCGCCGTGGCCGCGACGCTGGTCGCGGAGGCGGAGCGGATGGAGCGCTACGTCGCCGATCTGCTCGCCCTCTCCCGGCTGGACGCCGACGACTTCACGCTGGAGCTCACCGAGGTCGACCTCGCCGCACTCGTCGGGTCCACGGCCGAGGCCTGGCAGAACCAGGCGACCCGGAACGGGGTCACGCTCGACGCGGTGGTCGCGCCCGTGTCCGCGTTGACCGATGCCGTGCGGGTGCGTCAGGTGCTCGACGTCCTGGTCGACAACGCCGTCCGGGTCTGCGCGCAGGGTGACCGGGTGGTCCTTGAGGTGGCGTCAGCCGAGGGCGGTGTCCGCGTCGAGGTCCGAGACAGCGGGCCGGGGCTCACGGCCGAGGAGCGGGTGACCGCGTTCCGGCCGGGGGTTCTGCACGATCGGCACCCTGGTCGCGCTGGTCAGGCGGGCCTCGGGCTGGCCATCGCACACCGCCTCGTCACCAGGCTCGGGGGCACCATCTCGGCCGGGTCAGCGGCCGAGGGTGGGGCCAGGTTCGTCGTCCTGCTCCCGAGATGACACTGGCCCGGCAGAGGACTCTGCCGGGCCAGCGTGGTGGTGCGTGCGCTGCCTAGACCGCAGACTCCCTGGTCGGCGCCGGGTCGACGGGTGCATCGTCGCCGAGCACGACCTCGCGCTGCTTGGAGATGTAGATCGCAGCCACGATGATCGCGACCGCCACCAGCGCGATGATGATCCGCAGGGCGTCGTTCTGGTCGTCGCCGACGCTCATCGACACGACGGCGCTCGCGATGAGCAGCGAGACCAGGTTCATCACCTTGATCAGCGGGTTGATGGCCGGGCCGGCGGTGTCCTTGAACGGGTCACCGACGGTGTCGCCGATGATCGTGGCCTCGTGGGCGGGCGAGCCCTTGCCGCCGTGGTGGCCGTCCTCGACGAGCTTCTTGGCGTTGTCCCAGGCGCCACCGGAGTTGGCCAGGAAGACGGCCATCAGGGTGCCGGTGCCGATCGCGCCGGCCAGGAAGCCGGCCAGCGCGGTCACGCCGAGGCCGAAGCCCACCGCGATCGGGGCGAGCACCGCCAGGATGCCCGGCGTGATCAGCTCACGCAGCGAGTCCTTGGTGACGATGTCGACGACCTTGCCGTACTCCGGACGACCGGTGCCCTCCATGATCCCGGGGATCTCGCGGAACTGGCGGCGGACCTCGTAGACCACCGCACCGGCGGCGCGGGCGACGGCGTTGATGGCCAGGCCGGAGAAGAGGAACACCACGGCGGCACCGAGCAGCACGCCGACGAGCACGGCCGGGTTGAAGACGAAGAAGTCGAGCAGCGTAGAACTCGTCGGCGGTCGGACGTTGGCCTCCTCGAGCGCCTCGAGCACCGAGGTGGCGTACGAGCCGAACAGCGCGGTCGCGGCCAGCACGGCGGTCGCGATCGCGATGCCCTTGGTGATCGCCTTGGTGGTGTTGCCGACCGCGTCGAGCTCGGTGAGGATCTGCGCGCCCTCGGGGCTGACGTCGCCCGACATCTCCGCGATGCCCTGGGCGTTGTCGGAGACCGGGCCGAAGGTGTCCATGGCCACGATCACGCCGACGGTGGTGAGCAGGCCACAACCGGCCAGCGCCACCGCGAACAGCGACACCGTCAGCGACGCGCCGCCGAGCAGGAACGCGCCGAAGACCGCGGCGCCGATGACCAGCGTGGTGTAGACCGCGGACTCGAAGCCGACCGAGAGGCCGGACAGGATCACGGTCGCCGCGCCGGTCAGCGAGGTCTTGCCGACGTCCTTGACCGGGCGGTACTCGGTGCCGGTGTAGTAGCCGGTCAGGGCCAGGATGCCGGCGGCCATCACGATGCCGATGACCACGGCGATCGAGGCGATCAGCGCGGGGTCGCCGTCGGAGCGCCGCTGGAGATGGTGTCGAGCGCACTCGGCGATGATCTCGGTGAAGTCCGCGAAGCTGCTCGGCAGGTAGACGAACGAGAGGATGACGCACGCGACCGCAGCGATGCCCGCGGACAGGTAGAACGCCCGGTTGATCGTCGTCAGGCCGTTCTCGCCCGACCTGGGCTTGGTCAGGTAGACGCCGGCGACCGCGGTGAGCGCGCCGATGGCGGGGATCAGCAGCGGGTAGACGAGGCCCTTGTCGCCGAAGGCCTGCGAGCCGAGGATCAGCGCGGCGACCAGGGTCACGGCGTACGACTCGAAGAGGTCGGCGGCCATGCCGGCGCAGTCGCCGACGTTGTCGCCGACGTTGTCGGCGATGGTCGCGGCGTTGCGCGGGTCGTCCTCGGGGATGTTCTGCTCGACCTTGCCGACCAGGTCGGCGCCGACGTCGGCGGCCTTGGTGAAGATGCCGCCGCCGACCCGCATGAACATCGCGAGCAGTGCGGCGCCGAAGCCGAAGCCCTCGAGCACGTCGGGGGCCTTGTCCTGGAAGAACAGGACCACGAGGCTGGCGCCGAGCAGGCCGAGGCCGACGGTGAGCATGCCGACCATCGCGCCGGTGCGCAGGCCGATCCTCATGGCCGGCTCGCGGCCCGTGGCTCGTTGGCGGCCGCGGCGACGCGCAGGTTGGCGCGCACCGCCAGCGACATGCCGAGGTAGCCCACGGCGGCGGAGAAGCCGGCGCCGACGAGGAAGAAGACCGAGCGGAAGATCCGGACGGTCGTGTCGTCGGCGGGCAGTGCGAGCAGCGCGAAGAACGCGATCGCCGCGAAGATCGCCAGCGTGCGGAACTGTCGCTGTGAGGTAGGCGTTGGCGCCCTCCTGCACGGCGAGGGCGATGTTCTTCATGTTGTCGGTGCCCTCGCCGGCGGCCAGGACCTCCTTGCGGAACATCGCGGCCATCGCCGAGCGCGCCGAGCGCGATCAGGGCGACGACGACGACCAGGACGAGGTTGGTGCCCTCGAGCTCGACGGCGAGGGGAGCTGCTAGAGCGGGAATGATCCCGGTCATGCGTTTTCCTCCATGCAGATAAGGGTGAACAAGAACGCCGCGCCGACACCGCCAGACGGGGTGAACCAGAGCGCGGAACGAGCCGGAGTCTACGCATGGGCGGGCGCGCTTCAGCACCCGGTGTGACTTGGAGCACGCCTGGGTCGGGCTGCTCGATCAGCGGGTGGCCAGCGCCCCGTCGGCCGAGTCGTGGATGACGAAGACCTTGGCCAGACCGGTGATCCGGAAGATCTTGAGCAGCCGGTCCTGGGTGCAGATCAGCTCGAGCGAACCGTCGTGGGCGCGCACCTTCTTCAGGCCGCCGACCAGGACGCCGAGACCCGTCGAGTCGAGGAACTCGACCGCCTCCATGTCGACGACGATCGTGTAGGTGCCGTCTGCGACCAGCTCGGTGATCTTGTCCCGCAGCTTGGGAGCCGTGTAGACGTCGATCTCGCCACCGACCGCGACGATGGTGGTGCCATCGACCTCTCGGGTCAACAGAGTCAGGTCCACGTGTGCTCCCCTTGTCGGACTGCTCGGTCGCCCCGAGGGTGCCGTGCGCGGACCACTGTAACCGCGCTGCGATGGGACGCGTGAAAAGGTTGGGCGATCCTCACCCCGCCGCGGTTGCGGCCAGATGAGGCGCCCCAGCGGTACTGTCCAGCCATGCTGCTCCTGGGACTGGTCCTCATCGCGTTGGGTGCCTTGGTCATCGTCGCGGCGGTGTTCACCGTCGAGCTCGTCGGTGGCGAGATCGAGTTGCTCGACTCCGTCGAGCTCACGCCCCTGGCGCTGTTCCTGCTGGGTGTGGGAGCGGGAGTCGCGATCCTCTGGGGCTTCGGGATCCTCAAGTGG
The DNA here is from genome assembly GCA_963802315.1 of uncultured Actinomycetota bacterium. GTDB lineage: Bacteria > Actinomycetota > Actinomycetes > Propionibacteriales > Nocardioidaceae > Nocardioides. Next base: position 1,197,158 of record CAWDIF010000001.1, on the reverse strand, counting down.
GGGACCAAGAGGGGGCTGGCTCGGCGCCGGGAGCAGAAGAAGCTCAACGAGCTCAACGACAAGCTCGGCCGGGCCGATGCCGAGCGCCGCTCGGAGAGCGAGTACGCCGCCGACGAGGACCGCGGTCCCTTCTGATCCCGATCAACCCGGCCCGGCCCGGGCCCGCGCCGACAGGTCGATCGACTGACCGAGCCATCGCGGCCCGCTGACCGTCACGATCACGGTCACCTCGCGGCCGACGATGGTGCAGGAGTCGAGGCGCCCACCGTTGGTGTCGGCCACGCGCCGCCCCGCCGAGCAGGCGTCCCCACCGTGCGCGAGCGCCCCCGCGCCGGCCAGGGCGGCCAGGTCGGCGGCACCCTGCGCGGTGCTGTGCGCGATCACCATCCCGGCCACCACACTCAGTGCGAGGCCGATCTGGAGGAGCATTCCCAGGAACGCCACGGCCAACAGCGTCGCGGCGCCGCGCTCGGGACACCGGGGCCTCAGGGCGGTGATGACGACTCCTCCACGGCGACCGCCTCGGCGCGGACGGCCGGAGACGGCAGGTGTGCCCACAACCCACCAGGGCCGTCCACCTCGCCGATCACCGTCACCCGCACCTCGCCGCTGGCTCGCGTCACCGACACCGTGCTGCCCTGCGGGGCGATCTCGAGTCCTCGGTCCACCGCGGCGGCCTCGACCTCACCGCGAGCCAGCGCCCGGGCGGTCTCGCGGGCGGCGTCCACGGCGCGCACCTGCGCCGCACCGACCGCCAGGAACCAGACCAGACCCATGGTGACGGCCACGAGCACCGGCAGAACGAGCGCGAGCTCGGCGGTGACCGCGCCGCGCTCACGCTGCCCCCGCCTCACCCGAGGCCCAGCAGCCCGAGCACGTGGTCGAAGAGGGTCTTGAGCAGCCGATCGCCGAAGCCGCCGCTGAGCAGCGTGTAGAGCAGTCCGGCGAAGCCTGCCCCGGCGGCCGTGCCGACGGCGTACTCCGCTGTCGTGATCCCGTCCTCGCTGCGGTGCGCGGGGTGGATGCGGTGCATGCGTGTCCTCCTCAGGATGTGGCCGCGGCGCGGCCGGTCATGGTGACTCTGCGCGAACGGGGTCCCGACTGTCGGTGGCTCGACCGCCGCCTGTGGATCACGTCGCGCAGTGCGCACCTGGGGACGCGGACTGGTCAGAGACCCAGGGTCCCGAGCATCCCTGCGACCACCGGGACGATGCCGAGCAGGACGAAGGACGGCAGCAGGCACAGCCCCAGGGGCACGGCCGCCCGGACGCCCACCGATCGTGCTCGGTCCTCGACATCGCCACGAGCGTCCTGCGCCAGGGTGCTCGCCAGCCGCTCGACCGCCACGACGACGGGGGCTCCCGTCGTCTCGGCGCGAGCCAGCACGCGCCCGAGCGGCGCGAGCGCCGGATCCGCGGCGAGTCCCGACCACACCGCCGACGGGTCCACGCCTAGTCGGAGGCGGAGCACTGCGGCGGCCAACCGATCGCTCGCGGGCCCGGGCAGGGCGGCTGAGACCACGGCGAGAGCATCGGTCGGCGCCTGTCCGGCACGCAGGGCGTCGGCCAGGAGACCCACGACGTGTGGCAGGTCGCGGCGCGCGGTCTCGCGCTCGCGCCGGACCCGCGGCGATTCGGTCCGTCCGATGACGACCCAGACCACGGCGGCGGCGACGGGAGCACCGGCCACGGCCAGGGGTGCGGCGAGGAACGCCGCGGCGCCCGCCGCGGCCAGCAGCGAGCACAGCGGTCGCCATCGCCGCATCCACCCATCGTCGACCGGCCCGCTCGGACGGGCCGGCGCGTGCGGTGGTCGTGGACCGGTGGCTACCGGCGTGAGCAGGGCCATCGCTGCGGCGGCGCCGGCCGCGATCAGCCACACCGTCACGTCGACCGGTCGACGTCTCGGGCGAGGGCCTCGATCCACCACAGGCCAACCAGTCCGAAGGCCGCACCCAGCCCCAGGCATCCCCACCCGACGGGTGTGCCTAGCAGGAAGCCCAGTGGGTCACCCCCCGCGCCCGACCCCATCGCCCAGGCCAGCAGGGGCAGCCCCGCCACCAGCCGGGCCGTCGCCCGCGCGGACGACAGCTCCCCGTCGACCAGCCGCCGGGTGCGTCGAGCGCTGACGAGGTCAAGGGCGACCCGGTCGACCGCGGCGGACAACCCCTGACCGGTGCGGTGCGCGACCTCCCACGCCGCCGCCAACAGCCGCAGGTCGCCCGCGCCCGGTCGCTGCCCCGCGAGCCGCAGGGCCGAGGGGATGTCCGAACCGACGCGCATCGCCTCGGCCACCGGAGCCAGGCCGGGCCACGAGACTGCCGCGCGGTCCAGGGCGGCACCGGACGGCTGTCCGGCACCGAGCTCGGCGGCGAGGTGCTCACAGGCCTCGCGGACCCGCTCGCCGACCCGCTGCTCCTCGTACCGATCTCGACGTCGGCGCCACAGCGACCAGCCCACCCAGGCGCCGAGGGCGGCGACAACGACCGGGACGGCCCGATCCGGAGCGAGCAGCACGAGCACGGCCGGGCCGGTCACGAGGGCGACCAGGACCGGCGGCGTCGAAGGCCGCCGAGGGCCACGAGCCACGGCGGGTGTGGGCGTGACCAGGGCGGCCGCCCCAGCACTCGCGAGGACGACCACCAGCCAGGCACCGGGCTCGATCACGGCCGACCGCTGTCCAGGAGCGCGGCGAGCCGTGCGGCTCCGCTGCCTTCTCGGGCGGCACCGCCGGCCGAGAAGGTGACTGCTGGCGCCATCGTCACGAGACCGGAGGTGTCCCGCACGGGCACAGCGATCTCGGCCAGCCGGCGAACGCCGTCGCGGCCCCGGTGCAGGTGGACCGCGACCGACACTCCCGACGCGAGCTGGCTGTGCGCCGCCGCACGGTCGAGACCGGCGGCCAGGGCAAGTGCCTCGACGCGGGCCGGTACGTCGCCGGCGGAGTTGGCGTGCAGGGTGCCGCACCCGCCCTCGTGCCCGGTGTTGAGAGCGGCCAACAGGTCCACCACCTCGCCTCCTCGCACCTCACCGACCACGAGGCGATCCGGCCGCATCCGCAAGGCCTGGCGCAGAAGGGTGCGCAGGTCGATGACGCCGACACCTTCGAGGTTTGCTGTGCGTGACTCGAGCCCGACGACGTGCGGATGCTCGGGTCGGAGCTCGGCGGCGTCCTCCACCAGGACCACGCGCTCGGCCGGATCGACCAGCGACAACACCGAGGAGAGGAGAGTCGTCTTGCCTGACCCGGTGCCCCCGGTGACCAGGAACGCGGCGCGGCTCGCGACCAGGGCCCGGAGGAGTTCGGCTCCCACGCGCGAGACCGTGCCCGCCTCGACCAGCTCGCCGAGGCTGAACACCCGAGCCCGCGGCACCCGCAGGGAGATCAGGGTGCCGGGCCGCGCGACCGGGGCGAGGACGGCGTGGAGCCTGCTGCCGTCCGGCAATCGGACGTCGACATGCGGTGCCGCATCATCCAGGCGGCGTCCACCCAGGGCAGCCAGGCGCTGCGCGAGCCGCCTGACCGAGGCGTCGTCCGGGAAGCGCACTGCCACAGCTTCAAGCCCGACGCCACGGTCGAGGTAGACCTGGGTCGGTCCATTGACCAGGACGTCGGTGACCCCGTCCTGTCGCAGCAGGGGCTCGAGCACACCGGCACCGACCACGTCGTGACGCAGCGTCTCGTAGACGGCGAGCACGGTGGCGTCACCCACGGGTCGTCCCGCCTCCCGCAGGGCCTCGGCCACCCGATGCGGGGTGAGCTCGCCGGGGCTGCGCGCCAGGCGCTCGCGGACCGTCTCGATGAGCGGGTCCAGCAGGGCAGTGCTCATGTCATGGCCGGCGACGCCATCTGAGCCAGCACCTGGCCAGCCGCCCGAGCCAAGGGACCGCGGCGCGACCGCACCGGTCCGAGCCCGAGGTCGACGGACTCGGTCAGCCGGCGCTGCGCACCCATCTCGCCCAGCACACGCAGACCGGTCACCTCGGCGATCTCGACCGGGTCGAGTCCGCGGCCGCGGAGCACCAGGCCGCTGCGCTCGGGGGCGTCAAGACCGCGGACCAGCCGGGTCGCGGCAGCGATGCCACACACGGACGGAGTCGCCACGACGGCGAGCAGATCGCACCTGGACACCACGTCGGCAACCAGCGGACCGAGGACCCGGGGCAGGTCGACCACGACGACGTCGTGACCGCGCCGCGCGGCGAACAGGCACTCCCGCACGACGTCGTCCGAGAGCGGGGAAGACCGGCCGGGCGGCCACGTCAGGACGCCCAAGGTGTCGCGCCTGGGTAGGGCCTCCCTCAGCGAACGGCCGCCCAGACGCCCGGTCGTGGTCTCCAGGTCCGTCCAGCGCACGCCGCCAGCCGCCTCGAGCCCGAGGACACGGTCGATCCCTGGGCCGAGGTGGTCGGTGTCCATGACCACCGCTGAGCCGGACCGGGCCGCCACCTGTCCGAGGGCACAGGCGAAGGTCGTCGCACCCGCGCCGCCTGAGCCCCCGACCACACCCACGACCGCCCCCGGACCCAGACCGTCGTCGGCCGCGTCGAGGAGCCGCTCGGTCAGCCAAGCGGCGTCGTCGGGCAGCACGACCAGCCGCTCCGCGCCGAGCTCGAGCGCCGCGCGGTAGGTGTCGGTGTCGCCAGCCGCCGTGGACAGCAGGAGCACCTGGGCTCGCCGCGGTGGGCTCAACGCCTGCACCTCCGCCGCCACGTCGGTGCCGATCACCACGAGCGGGGCGAGGGACCAGCTGTGGAGCAGCGCGACCCCGGCTGGACGCTCCTCGGGGGTCACCCCCGCGGCTGCCGCTAGCCGGCCCAGCGCATCGACAAGGGAGCGGTCGCGAGAGACGACGAGCGGTGGGCGCATGCCGGCGACACTGCCCGCCGTCGGTGACGTCGACGGCCCGACTGGACCGAGGCTGTGGACGGCGTACTGATCGCACCATCTGTGCGCACGAGGTGGACGTCCACGGCCGAGCCGGGGCGACGCCTACGATGGAGGCATGGCCGCGACGTTGGACACATCGCGGCCACCGAGGCGCACCGCGGCGTTCTTCGACCTCGACAAGACGATCATCGCCAGGTCGAGCGCGATGGCCTTCAGCAAGCCGTTCCAGGCCGGGGGGCTGATCTCGCGGCGGGCGGTGCTGCGTTCGACGTACGCCCAGTTCGTCTATGTGCTCGGCGGCGCCGACCACGACCAGATGGAGAAGATGCGCGCGTTCATGTCGACGCTGGTCGCCGGCTGGGACGTCGCCACCGTGCGCGAGATCGTGGCCGACACCCTGCACAACGTCGTCGACCCGTTGGTCTACGACGAGGCGGTCGGACTGATCGAGGAGCACAAGGCCGCCGGCCGCGACGTCGTGATCGTCTCGACCAGCGGCACCGAAGTGGTCGAGCCGATCGGCGCCATGCTCGGCGCGGACATCGTCGTGGCCACACGGCTCGAGGTCGTCGACGGCAAGTACACCGGTGAGATCGAGTACTACGCGTTCGCCGAGGAGAAGGCCCGTGCGGTCCTCGAGCTCGCCGAGCTGCGCGGCTACGACCTCGAGGAGTGCTTCGCCTACAGCGACTCGGTGACCGACGTACCGATGCTGGAGGTGGTGGGGCACCCGTTCGCGGTCAACCCCGACAAGGAGCTGCGCAAGGCCGCCGCCGGGCACGGGTGGCCGGTGCTGGTCTTCACCAAGCCCGTCGCCCTGCGCACCCGGGTCCCGCTCCCGCCGGCCAAGCAGACCATCGCGGTGCTCGCGGTCGGCGGGGTGCTCGCGGTTGGCGGGGTGATGTGGGCCAACGCCCGCAAGAAGCGGCTCGGGGCTTGACAGGCCGCGTCGACCCTCTCCTGGTTCGAGACGGCTCGCTCACGTCCCTCGCAGGCTCGCGGTGAAAGGGCTCGGACATGCAGGTGGCACCCGAGTTCTCCAGGACCTCGAGTGCCACCGCTGACACGTGAGTCGTGGGCTACCAGGCGTGCAACATCTAACTGCTGCCCCGGACAGTTTCCGGTGTGCCAGCGACCTCTTCGAGAGGTAGATCGCCGCGTGGGTACCTGACTCGCGTGTTGCTCGTGTAGTTGTGCCCTCATGTGTACGCCGCATCGGGCGGTCAGACAAGGCCTTGAAATCGGCTGGTGTAGAGAGGATCTTGGGGGGTGGGTGCGGCCTTGAGGGCGCACCCACGCGAAGCGGGATGGTGGTCAGGCGTCCTTGAGGGGACTCGCTTCGGCGCCCGCGGCGTAGGCCTCAGCGGTGTAGAGCAGCCAGGCGTGCACACCCGCCGGTCCGCCGGATCGGTACGCCGCGAGGTTGGACTCGTAGGCCGCACGGTTGGCCAGATGGCCGGCCTCGGGCACGGTCAGCGACTTCTCGTCGACGCCGCGCGAGACCAGGACCAGCCGCTCGACCGCTCGGGCGACGAGCCCGTTGTGGGAGGCGAACGGCGCCGCGTCAGCCAGCTCCGCGTGGGCGACCGCGGCGACCAGCATGGCCGGTAGGTCTCCCGAGGCGGAGAGCACCTCGGCCACCGCCCGGAGCCTCCCGGCGGACTCGGCGTCCCGCGGTCGCCCCAGCAGGTCGTCGCGCAGCGAAGCCGCTCCGGCGACGGTGTGCACCCTCGCCAGCACCTGCAGCGGGGACCTCGACAGGGTCGGCGCCCAGGACAGGAGCTCGGTGGAGACCCGCAGGGCGTCCTGCGAGACCTCGTCGCCCGACCCGTCCCGCACCGACTCCAGGGACGACGCCGAGCCCTCCAGCACGCCCGAGGCGTGCGCTCCGCGGAGCAGGGACTCGCCGGTCGTCTCCGGCGCGGTCCTGCGGAGCCCGCGGTCGCGGAGCATCGCGTCGATCCCGTCGCGCGCCGCGGCGTACGCGGACGGCACACCCTCCAGGGTCGCGAGCGAGTTCAGTGAGGACACCACCACCGAGGTCACGCCCAGACGCTAGGCCACGGGGTAATTTCGACTCCGATGAGCCACGACGCACCCGACCCGGCCCGCTCCTTCGGTGGAGTGGTCGACGCCTACGACCGAGGTCGCCCGACCTACCCGCGCGAAGCGGCGGTGTGGCTGACCGACGAGCAGCCGCTGTCCGTGCTGGAGCTGGGTGCCGGCACCGGCAAGCTCACCGAGCAGCTCGTGGCGCTCGGGCACGACGTCCACGCGACCGACCCTGACGCCGCGATGTTGGCCAAGCTCCAGGCTCGGCTGCCGGAGGTGCGGACCTCGCAGGCCTGCGCCGAGGAGATCCCGGCGGGAGACGGCTCCTACGACGTCGTGATCAGCGCGCAGGCGTTCCACTGGTTCGACCTCGACCGCGCGCTCCCAGAGATCGCCCGCGTCCTCAAGGTCGGCGGCGGACTGTCCCTGGTCTGGAACCAGCGTGACGAGCGGGTGCCGTGGGTCCGCAGGCTGGGCGCGATCATCGGCACCCAGGACCAGCTCCGCGAGCCCGCCGGGTCGTTGCAGCGCGCACAGCTCTTCGACGAGGTCGAGGAGGCGGAGTTCCGGTTCCGCCAGAGCATCGACAAGGTCTCGATCCAGGACCTGGCGCTGTCGCGTTCCAACGTGGCGACGCTGCCGACGGCCGAGCGCGACGCCAAGCTCGCGGAGGTCGCCGCGTTCTATGACGAGTACGGCCGCGGAATGGACGGCATGCAGCTGCCGTACGCCGCGCGCTGCTTCCGCACCAGGGTGCTCGACCGTCCGGCGTCCTTCTCGGGGACGGCCGAGACCGGCACGCCCGACGAGACGCAGCCGATGATGCGGATCTCCGCTGAGGTCGCCGCGGCTGCCGACATGCTGCTGATCGACTTCCGCTAGCTGGCGAGCTGGGCGGGGTGGCGGGGAACCCGTCCCCCGGCCAGGAGCCGGGCCCGCTCGACGACGAGCCGCACGAGGTCCCGGTGCGGCCCGAGCACGTCGGCCACGGCGTACGCGGCGGAGCAGGACTCGCGCAACCGGTCGGCGAAGAAGCCGTCGGCCAGCAGATACGGCGAGACCGCGCACTCGGGCGTGACCACCTCGGACGGGCGAAGGCCCAGGCCGCCGAGGGTCGCCAGCGTCACCGGCCCGGCCCACTCCTGACGCAGCGCCTCGGCCGCGCCGTGCAGGTCCCGCAGGGCCAGGGGGTCGCGCGACCCCGCGGCCGCCATCACCACGGGTTCACCCGGAACCGCACCTCCGCGGAGCAGTCGATCAACCTGGGCGCGGGCAACGAGCTGGTCCGGACCCAGCGGTGACCCCAGCCGCACCGGACCGCGGGCCGCCGCGAGGGACGCCGGAATGTCGTGGCCGACGTGGTGGCCGGTCGAGAGCAGCAGTGGGACGACCACGGTGGGTTCGTCCGAGTCTGCGAGGACCTCGGTCAAGGACGGCTCGCAGAGCTCGACGTACGCCGCGGTCGCTGTCATGCCGAGCTCGAGACCGGCGGCGGCCGTCAGCTCTGCGGCCACCAGGTTGCCCGAGATCAGTCGGGTGCCGTGAGCGACCGTCACCAGCCTGGTCATGACGACACCGCCAAGCGGTAGCCGCGTTTGACCACGGTCTGCACGACTCGGGTGCCGAGTGCTGCGCGGAGCCGGGCGACGGCCATCTCCACCGCATGCTCGGTGCCGGCGGTGCCCGACGGCAGGGACGCCAGCAGCTCGGAGCGGGAGACGACATGGCCGGGGTTGACCATGAGGGCCTGCAGGACGGCGTACGGCGCCGGAGACAGTCTCACCTCCACGCCGTCGACGAGGACCGTCTCCCCGTGCACGAGCAGGACGTGGCCGGCCACCTCGAGCGTGGTCCCTGCCGAGCGGGAGGGCAGCTCGGTCTCGAGCTGCTTGACCATCGCTGCGAGCCGTGAGCGGTCCGGGAAGATCGTCGGCACGCCCCACATCTCGAACGCGGCCGCGGTGACCGGCCCGACGCACGAGGCGACCACGTCGGCCTGGAAGGCGACGACGATCTCGTCGCGGCGTCCGGTCGAGCCTGCGGCCTCCATCATCGCTGCGACCGCTGGGGCCGAGGTGAAGGTGACCGCCTGGAGGGCCCGGTCGGCGATCAGGTCGATCAGCTGGAACATCGGGCCGGGGTCGTCGGCCGAGGCGACGCGATAGACGGTGACCGTGGTGACGTCGGCGCCCTGACGCCGCAGCGCGTGAGCGACCATCGACAGCGACTGGCCGTGCTCCTGGACCACGATCCGCTTCCCGGTCAGGTCGCGTCCGCGCAGGTGCTCCAGGACGTCGTCGAAGCACTCGGAGTCCGGCGCCCACATCTCGCGCAGGCCGCGGCGACGGAGGGCGCCGACGCTCTTGGGTCCGCGGGCCAGGATCTCGGCGTCGTCCAGGGCCGCAAGCAGGTCCGGCAGGACCCCCCACCCGTCGGCCGCGTCGAACCAGGTCCGCATCCCGATCCCCGTGGTGGCCAGGAACAGGTCGATCGGCCGGGCCAGCACGTCGTCGGTGGCCGACCGGAGCGAGGCGTCGTCGACCCGGTTCGGGTCGAGCGAGAGCGCGGGTCGCCCACTCGACCTCCGCGCCCCGACGCTCCAGGAGGGTCACCTGCTCGTCGACCTTCCGGGCTGCGGTGACGCCGATCCGGTAGCCGGTGAGCGGCAGGGTCACTAGGTCTCCAAGCGGGGACCGACGAGCACGCAACCGTCGACCACGCGCACGTCGTACGTCGGGATCCGGACGTCCGCGTCGTCGAGGCATTGGCCGGTACGCAGGTCGAAGGCCTGCTTGTGCATCGGCGAGGCCACGAACGGAACGTCGCCCTCCGCCGTGGAGCGGGTGCCGACGATGCCGCGCGCGAGCACCGATGCCTGGGCGAAAGGGTCGTAGTTGCCGATTGCGAAGAGGTTTCCATCGTGTGTCCGGAAGATGGCGACCGCCTCCCCGTCGATGAGACCTGCGACACCTCCCTCGACCTCGATGTCGTCGATCCGGCAGACCAGCGTGTAGGTCGAGGTGCCCGGGTCGATTCCGGCGTCCGTGGTCACGGGGCGCCCACCGGGATGCTCGTGCCGAGCGAGACCGGGCCGTCGATGTCACCGGGCACGGATCTGGTCACGCTCGGTCCGGAAGGTGATGTGCGGGTCCGGGACGTCGGGCGCGTTGACGAACGAGACGAACCGTGCGCAGCTTCTCCGGGTCGTCGAGCGTTGCGCGCCCACTCGTCGGTGTAGCCGTCGACGTGCTTGGTCATCGCCGCCTCCAGCTCGCTTCCGAGCCCGAGGGCGTCGTCGACCACGACCTCGCGGACCCGGTCGAGGCCGCCCTCGAGCGAGTCGACCCAGGGAGCCGTGCGCTGCAGCCGGTCGGCGGTGCGGATGTAGTACATGAGGAACCGGTCGAGGTAGCGGACCAGCGTCTCGGTGTCGAGGTCGCCGGCGAGCAGCCGCGCGTGCACCGGGGTGGCGCCGCCGTTGCCGCCGACGTAGAGGTTCCAGCCCTTCTCCGTGGCGATCACCCCGAAGTCCTTGCCGCGCGCCTCGGCGCACTCGCGGGCACAGCCGCTGACCCCGCCCTTCAGCTTGTGCGGGCGAGCGCAGCCCGCGGTAGCGCAGCTCGAGGTCGATCGCGAGCTGCACTGAGTCCTGCACGCCGTAGCGGCACCAGGTCGAGCCGACGCACGACTTCACGGTGCGCAGCGACTTGCCGTACGCGTGACCGGACTCGAAGCCGGCGTCGACCAGCCGCCGCCAGATCGCCGGCAGCTCTTCGACCCGGGCGCCGAACAGGTCGATGCGCTGCCCGCCGGTGATCTTGGTGTAGAGGCCGAAGTCGCGGGCGACCTCGCCGATCACGATGAGCTTCTCCGGCGTGATCTCGCCGCCCGGGATCCGCGGCACGACCGAGTAGGTGCCGTTGCGCTGGATGTTGGCGAGGAAGGCGTCGTTGGTGTCCTGGAGGACCCGGGTGGCGCCCTCGAGCACGTGCCCGCCGACCAGCGAGGCCAGGATCGGAGGCGACGCCGGCTTGCAGATGTCGCAGCCGCGCCCGCGGCCGTGCGCCTCGACGACCTGGTCGAACCTCGTGTAGCCGTGCACCGCCACGACGTCGAACAGCTCCTGTCGGGTGAGCGAGAAGTGCTCGCAGATGCTGCGGTCCACGACCTTGCCGACCGACTCGAAGTAGTCCTCGACGATCTTCTTGACCAGCGACTTGCAGGAGCCGCAGGTCGAGCCGGCGCGGGTGCACGCTTGGCGTCGGTCGCTCGCGCGCCCTCGCGACCGCGCAGATCTCGCCCTTGGTGACGTCGTTGCACGAGCAGACCTGCGCCTCGTCGGGCAGTCCGATCTCGGTGCCGCCGCGACCGATCGGAAGGATGAGCTCCTCGGGGTTGTCCGGCAGGGCGATGCCGCTGGAGACCATCGGCCGCAGCACGCCGTACGCCGTCGCGTCCCCGACCAGGACGCCGCCGAGCAACCGGGTTCCGTCCTCGCTGACCACGAGCTTCTTGTAGACGCCGGCCACGGCGTCGGAGAAGACGAGCTCGAGGGCGCCGTCCGTGCTCGCGAAGGCGTCGCCGAAGGACGCCACGTCCACCCCGAGCAGCTTGAGCTTGGTCGACATGTCCGCGCCGGTGAACGAGCCCGGCCCGCCGAGCAGCGCATCGACGACCACCTCGGCCATCGCGTACCCGGGGGCGACGAGCCCGTACATCCGACCTGCGGGCGCCGCGCACTCACCGATCGCCCAGACGCGCTCGTCCGAGGTGCGGCACTGCTCGTCGACGAGCACCCCGCCGCGTTCGGCGATGTCCAGTCCGGCCGCGCGGGCCAGGGCATCACGAGGCCGGATGCCGGCGGAGAACACGACGATCTCGGCCGGGATCGGCTCGGCGTCCTTGAGCCCGAGGCCCGACGCGCGACCGTCGGCCTCCAGCACCTCGGTGGTCATGGCCCCGGTGTGCACCGTGAGACCGAGACCCTCGACGTGGCGGCGCAGGGTCGCCCCACCGGCGTCGTCGATCTGCACGGCCATCAGCCGCGGGGCCATCTCGACGACGTGGGTCTGGAGACCCAGCTGCGCCAGCGCGTTGGCGGCCTCGAGACCCAGCAGGCCGCCACCGACGACTGCGCCGACCGTCGCGGAGGCCGCGGCCTCCCGGATCGCCTCGAGGTCCTCGATGGTCCGGTAGACGAAGCAGCCGGGCAGCTCGTGGCCGGGGATCGGAGGCACGAAGGGTGCCGCGCCGGTCGCGAGGACGAGCTCGTCGTACTCGAGCACGCGGCCGTTCGTGAGCAGCACGGTCTGGGTGTCGGGGTCGAGCCCCTCGACCTTGGTGCCGAGCACGAGCTCGACCCGCGGATCCTCGTAGGCCCCGTCGGGCAGCAGCGAGAGCGCGTCGGCGCCGATCTCGAAGAAGGACGTGAGCGCGACCCGGTCGTAGGCCGGACGCGGCTCCTCGCCGACCACGACGACGTCGTGGGTCTCGGTGAGGCCGCGCTCGATCGCGGCCTGCACGAAGCGGTGGCCGACCATGCCGTGGCCGACGACGACGAGGCGGCGGCGGTATTGGGGACTCATGCTCTGGTTCCTTCCAGGGTGGGAGCGGGCCGGGTGGTGAGCAGCTGGCGGACGGTGGGTGCGCAGCCTCCGCAGCCCGTGGTGGCGCGGGTGCGTTCGCGGGCGTCCTCGACCGACGAGCAGGCGCGGATGGCGCCGGCGTTGACGCCGGCGCACGCGCACACCTCGGCGTCGTCAGGCAGGACGGGCTGGACGGCGGCGCGTTCAGGCATGAGGAGCTCACCGGGCTCGTGCGGGCCGAGCACCGTCCGGCGGTCGTAGTGCTGGGTGATCAGTCCGATACGGGACAGGTCGCCGACCAGCGTCGCGGCGATGACCACGCCGTCGCGGACGACCAGCCGCCGGTGCGACCCGACGACGGGGTTGGAGACCTCGACGACGTCGCCCTCGGCGTGCAGCGGGTCGCCCAGCACGGCGACGTCGAGGCCCGTGGCACGGAGCCGCGCGACGCTCCGGCTGCCGTCGTAGGCAGCGGACTGACCGTCGAGGACCCGGGCGAGGACCCCGGCCTGCTCCCAGGCCGGGGGCACGAACCCGGTCACGCGGCCGCCGTGCTGCGCGCAGTCGCCGATCGCGTGGATGTGCGGGTCACTGGTGCGGAGCTCGTCGTCAACGACGACGCCGCGTCGGACCTCCAGGTCGGCGCGGCGAGCCAGGGCGGTCGAGGGACGGCCGCCGGCGGTGAGCACCACCAGGTCGGCACTCGAGCAGGTAGCCGTTGTCGAGCACCAGCCCGTCGTCGGTGAGCCGGATGGCGCGCGAGCCGGTGTAGACGGCGGTGCCGAGCCGGGCCAGTTCGCGGGCGAGGATCCGCCCGGCCGTCGCGTCGACCTGGGTCCGCAACAGGTGGTCGCCGCCCTCGACGACCTCGGTGGCCAGTCCGCGCACCCCCAGCGCCCGGGCCACCTGAAGCCCGAGCAGCCCACCACCGACCACGACGGCGCGACGGGCTCCGGGGACCGCGGCGTCGAGACGCAGGCAGTCGTCCAGACTCCGGAACGCGTGCACGCGCTCATCCAGACGCCCGTCGATCCGCACCAGCCCGCGGATCGGCGGGAGGGTCGGGATGCTCCCGGTCGCGAGCACCAGGGCGTCGTACGGCACGCGCGATCGGTCCGCCAGCTCGAGCTCACGCTCGTCGCGGTGGATCTCGACCGCGCGGGTGCCGAGCCGCAGGTCGACGTGATCGGCGAGACGCAGCGTGAGGGCCGAGGTGTCGTGGGTGCCCTCGAGGACGGCCGACAGCAGGATCCGGTTGTACGGCGCGTGCTGCTCCTCGCCGAGGAGCGTGACCTCGTGGCCGCCCAGACCGTCGGCGAGACGCGCGGCGGCCATGCCCGCGCCGACCACGATGATGCGGCTCATGGCAGTCCCCCTGCCTGGGCGGTGGCCAGGCCACCGAATCCGCGCGTCAGGAGGTGGCTGAGACACCGCTGGTGAGCGCCTGGATGGAGCGGTGGACCAGCCACCGAATGCCGACACGAAACGGTGGAAGACCCACCGCCCCCCGAAGGGGTCTTGGCACGCATCAGGATCATGTGCGCACCGCCGCGGCACAGACCTTGAACTCGGGCATCCGGCTCGACGGGTCGAGGGCGTCGTTGGTGAGCCGGTTGGCGCCGACCCAGTGGAACGGCACGAACACCGTGTCCGGGCGGATGGTGCTGACCACCCGGGCCGGCGCCTTGAGCTCACCACGTCGGGTCGTGACCACGACGGTCTCGCCGTCGCGCGCACCGATCCGGTCGGCCAGCATGGGGTGCAGCTCGACGAAGGGGCCGGTGTCGGGCAGGTCGCGGACCCGCCGGGTCTGCGCCCCGGACTGGTACTGCGCGAGCACCCGACCGGTCGTCAGGTGGAGGGGGTAGTCCGCGTCCGGCGGCTCGGCGGGGCCGGAGTGGTCGACGTCGACGAACCTGGCCAGTCCGTCTGGGTGGGCGAACGCGTCGGCAAACAGGCGCGGTGTGCCCGGGTGGTCAGCGTCGGGACAGGGCCAGAAGACGCCGTGCTCGGCCCGGATCCGGTCGTAGGTGATGCCGGCGTAGTCGGCGCGACCGCCCGCGGAGGCCCGCCCGAGCTCGGCGAAGACCTCCTCGGCGTCGGTGCTGAACGCGACCGGCGACCCGACCCGCTCGGCCAGCGCGGCGATCACCTCGAGGTCGTGGCGGACGCCCGCGGGCGGCCGGACCGCCTGCTGGCGGAGCAGCACCCGGCCCTCGAGGTTGGTCATGGTGCCGGTCTCCTCGGCCCACTGCGTCACCGGCAGCACGACGTCGGCGAGCGCTGCGGTCTCGGACATGACGAGGTCGGCGACGACGAGCAGGTCGAGCGCGGCGAGCCGGCCGGTGACGTGGGTGGCGCCGCGGCGCGGAGACGACGATGTTGCTGCCGAAGACCAGCAGGGCTCGGGCTCCGCCTTCGGTGCCGAGCGCAGTCGAGCAGCTCGTACGCCGAGCGGCCCGGGTCCGGGGAGCGAGTCGGGGTCGACGCCCCAGACGGCGGCGACGTGGGACCGGGCTGCGGGGTCGTCGATCATCCGGTAGCCGGGCAGCTGGTCGGCCTTCTGCCCGTGCTCGCGGCCGCCCTGCCCGTTGCCCTGGCCGGTCAGGCAGCCGTAGCCGGCGTACGGCTTGCCGCACATCCCCAGCGCGAGCGTCACGTTGATCCAGGCGAGCACGGTCGTCGGTGCCCTGCGCGTGCTGCTCGGCGCCGCGGGCGGTCAGCACCGTCACGCGCGCCGCGGCGGTGACCATCGCGGCCAGCGCCTTGAGCTCGTCGGCCGGGACACCGGTGACCCGCTCGACGCGTTCGGGCCACCAGGCGGCGGCGCTGCGCCGGACGGCGTCGAAGCCGGTCGTGCGCGCGGCGACGTAGTCCTCGTCGACCGCGCCCGCGGCGTCAAGGAGGTGGAGCAGACCGAGCGCCGAGGGCGAGGTCGCCGCCGGGCACCGGCTGCAGGAACAGGTCGGCACCGCTCGGCGGTGGGGGTCCGCCGAGGGTCGATCACGACGACGCGCCCGCCACGCTCGCGGAGTCGGTCGAGATGCCGGGCCGCCGGGCGGCATGGTCTCGGCGAGGTTGGAGCCGACCAGGACCAGCACGTCGGTCTGCTCGAGGTCCGCGAGCGGGAACGGCAGGCCGCGGTCGATGCCGAAGGCCTGGTTGCCGGCCGAGGCGGCCGAGCTCATGCACCAGCGGCCGTTGTAGTCGATCTGGCTGGTGCCCAGCGCCACCCGCGCCAGCTTGCCCAGCTGGTAGGCCTTCTCGTTGGTCAGCCCACCGCCGCCGAAGACCGCGACCGAGTCCGGCCCGTGCTCGGAGCGCAGCGCGACCAGCCGCGAGGCGACCAGGTCGAGCGCCTCGTCCCACGATGCCGCACGGAGCTCACCGGTCGCCCGGTCGCGGACCAGCGGCGAGGTCAGCCGCTCGCGATGCCGGTGCAGCCCGGCCGCCGACCAGCCCTTGCGGCACAGCGCGCCGTCGTTGACCGGGAACTCCGGCCACGCGGTGACCTCCAGCGCGGGACCCCTCGAGAGGAGGGTCATCCCGCACTGGAGGCTGCAGTACGGACAGTGGGTCTGGGTCACAGCGATCTAGATGCCGGCCCCGGCGAGGCTCGTCGCACGGGCCCGACCCGGCGCGCGGAGGTAGACGAACCAGGTGACCAGCGCGCACACGACGTAGAAGCCGGCGAACAGCGTGAACGCGCCCTGGGTGGCCGCTCGCGGGTCGTCGACCCACGGCGAGCTGAACGCGATCGGGATCAGGAAGCCACCGATCGCGCCGACGGCGCCGATGATGCCGATGGCCGCCGAGGCCTGCTTGGTCGCGGTCAGGAGGGCCGCTGCCCGGGCCGGGGTGCCGGCCTCGGTGTCGCGCTCGGCGGTCGTGCGGAAGATCGCCGGGATCATCTTGTACGTCGAACCGTTGCCGATCCCGCACGCCGCGAACACACAGAGGAAGAAGCCGAGGAACCACGGGAACCAGGACTCGTTGGCCGTCGCGACGGTCGGGTCCGCCCCCGGGTTCGGCGTGAGCTGCGTGACCGTCCAGAGCACGGCGAGGGTGAAGACGACCATCGCGGCGAAGGCCCCGAGCGTGACCCTGGCGCCACCGAACCGGTCGGCCAGCCAGCCCCCGAACGGGCGGGTGACCGAGCCCACGAAGGCACCGAGGAACGCGAAGTAGGCGAAGTAGATGCCGGTGCCCAGCGGCGCCGGCTCCGGGACCCAGAAGTTGAGCTTGATCAGCAGCGGCATCGCAGCGGAGTAGCCGATGAACGAGCCGAACGTGCCGATGTAGAGGAACGCCATGATCCAGGTCTGCTTGTTGCGCACCACGACCGCCTGCTCGCGCGGGCTCGACGATGCGGTGCCGAGGTTGTCCATGAAGAGGTACGCCGCGAGCGTGGCGATGACCGCGAGCCCGGCGTACACGTAGGCCGCACGCTCGAGGTGGAGGCCGCCGTCGCTGGCCTTGACCATCCCGAAGATGCCCGCGCCTCCCACGATCACCGGCAGCAGCAGCTGGATCAGTGCGACCCCCAGGTTGCCCCCGGCGGCGTTCAGCCCGAGCGCCGCGCCCTTCTTGGCCGCCGGATAGAAGAAGTTGATGTTCGCCATCGAGCTCGCGAAGTTGCCGCCCCCGACACCCGCGGTGGCGGCGATCAGGCAGAAGGCCCAGTACGGCGTGTCCGGGTTCTGCACCGCGACGGCGAACCCGAGGGTCGGCAACAGCAGCATCGCGGCGCTGACCATCGTCCAGTTGCGGCCGCCGAACTTCGGCACCGCGAACGTGTAGGGCAGGCGGAGCAGGGAACCGACCAGGTTGGGCAGGGCCACGAGGACGAACAGCTGTTGTGGGCTGAAGGCGAAGCCCATCGAGACCAGGAACGCCGAGCTGACGCTCCAGATCAGCCAGACGGAGAAGCCGAGGTGCTCAGCGAAGATTGACCAGGCGAGGTTGCGGCGCGCGACTGACCGACCGGTGGACTCCCAGAACTCGGCGTCCTCGGGACGCCAGTCGTCGATCCAGCGGCCGGTGCGTCGCGTGGGGGCCGCGTCGGCGGCCGTCGGCTGAGGAGCGGTGAGCGTCATGTCACGACTGTGGAAGACCGATGTGTCCACCTCGGCCGCTCGCAGTCTCCGTCCCGTCAACTTGTCCTCACGGCCTCACACGGCTCACGACCTCACTGCGTGACCAGTGTCACCATGGGTGCATGGCGGTGGGTTGTCGGTGGGCAACCCCCCGGCAACCCTGTCTGGGGATGGTCGAGGCATGCTGGCCGGGTTCCGGTCTGAGATCGAGGAGTAGCTCGTGAGCGAAGAGACCCTGTCGAACCTGTCGCGAGAGGAGCGCCGGTTCGCGCCGCCGGCCGATCTGGCCGGGAACGCCAACCTCAAGGAGGAGGCGTACGCCCGGGCCGAGGCCGACCCCGAGGCGTTCTGGGCCGAGCAGGCCGAGCGCCTCGACTGGGACCAGAAGTGGGACCGCGTGCTCGACTGGGACGACCCGCCGTTCGCGAAGTGGTTCGTGGGGGGCCGCCTCAACGCGGCGTACAACTGCGTGGACCGGCACGTGGCCAACGGGCTGGGTGACCGGATCGCTATCAACTGGGTGGGTGAGCCGGAGGACGACACCCGCACCGTGACGTACGCCGAGCTCAAGGACGAGGTCTGCAAGGCGGCGAACGCGCTGACCGACCTCGGTGTGCGCAAGGGCGACCGGGTCGCGATCTACATGCCGATGATCCTCGAGACGGTTGTCGCGATGCTGGCCTGCGCCCGGATCGGCGCGCCGCACACGGTGGTCTTCGGGGGGTTCTCCTCCGACGCGCTCGCGTCCCGGATCGTCGACTGCTGGCGTCAAGGTGGTCATCACCTCCGACGGTGGCTACCGCCGCGGCTCCGCGTCCGCGCTCAAGCCTGCGGTCGACGAGGCCCGCGGCAAGGTCGAGGAGCAAGGCGGCAGGGTCGACAAGGTCGTGGTGGTCAGGCGCACCGGCCAGGACGTCGCGTGGGACGGCGGGGAGACCGGGGGTCCCGACGTGTGGTGGCACGAGACCGTCGACCAGGCCTCGACCGAGCACCAGTGCGAGTTCTTCGACGCCGAGCACCCGCTCTACGTCATGTACACGTCCGGCTCGACCGGCAAGCCCAAGGGCATCCTGCACACCACCGGCGGCTACCTGACCGGTGCTGCCGTACACGCACTGGGCGGTCTTCGACCTCAAGGCCGAGACCGACGTCTACTGGTGCACCGCGGACGTGGGCTGGGTGACCGGCCACAGCTACCTGGTCTACGGGCCCCTGGCCAACGGCACCACGCAGGTGCTCTACGAGGGCACGCCCGACAGTCCGGACAAGGGCCGCTGGTGGAAGATCATCGAGGAGTACGGCGTCACGATCTTCTACACCGCGCCGACCGCGATTCGCTCGTTCATGAAGCAGGGCCGCGAGATCCCGGACAACTACGACCTGTCCTCGCATCCGGCTGCTCGGCTCGGTCGGCGAGCCGATCAACCCGGAGGCCTATGTCTGGTACCGGCAGGTCATCGGCGGTGACCGGGCGCCGGTGGTCGACACCTGGTGGCAGACCGAGACCGGCGCGATCATGATCAGCCCGCTGCCGGGCGTCACGGCCGGCAAGCCCGGCTCGGCGATGGTCCCGATCCCGGGTGTCGCCGCGGACGTGGTCACCGAGGAGGGCGAGTCGGTGCCTCATGGTTCGGGCGGCTACCTCGTGCTGACCAGGCCGTGGCCCTCGATGCTGCGCACGCTGTGGGGCGACGACGAGCGGTTCAAGGACACGTACTGGTCCAAGTACGCTGGCTTTGGACCTGAGGGCAAGGGCTGGTACTTCGCCGGCGACGGCGCCAAGAAGGACGAGGACGGCGACCTGTGGGTCCTGGGCCGTGTCGACGACGTCATGAACGTCTCGGGCCACCGGCTCTCGACGACCGAGATCGAGTCCGCCCTGGTGTCGCACCCGAAGGTCGCCGAGGCGGCGGTCGTCGGCGCCAAGGACGAGGACACCGGCCAGGCGGTCGTCGCGTTCGTGATCCTGCGCGACTCCGCCACCCGGGCAGCCGGCGACGGCGGCCCGGACATCGTCGAGGAGCTGCGCAAGCACGTGCGCAACCAGATCGGCGCCGATCGCGACACCGCGGCAGATCATGATCGTCGCCGAGCTGCCCAAGACCCGCTCGGGCAAGATCATGCGCCGGCTGCTCAAGGACGTTGCCGAGCACCGCGAGGTCGGCGACGTGACCACGTTGGCCGACAGCTCGGTGATGGAGCTGATCTCGCAGGGCATCGAGACCGGCACAGGCGAGGACTGAGACCGCTGCAGGGCTCAGCCCTCGCCACGGTCCTGGCTACGTCCCGGTTGGGTAGGGTCGGCAGCGGTGCGCCGGGAAGTCTGGTCGGCATGATGTCGCCGACCCGGGGAGCCGCACGTGGACCAGCAAGGGCCCACCGGCTCCTCGCCCCGGCGGTTGTTCGCGCGGGGCACGTTCCCCGAGGCGTCCCGGGTGGCGGAGATCCTGCGTGCCGAGACCACCGGCGGACTGGTGCTCATCGCGGCGGCCGTCGCCGCGCTGGTCTGGGCCAACAGTCCGTGGTCCGCGACATACCTCGACCTGCGCGACCTGGTGGTGGGGCCGCAGCTCCTCCACCTCGACCTGAGCCTCGGCGTTTGGGCCGCCGACGGACTGCTCGCGGTGTTCTTCTTCGTCGCCGGGCTGGAGCTCAAGCGCGAGTTCGTCGCCGGAGACCTGCGCGACCCGCGGCGCGCCGCGCTCCCCGTGGCCGCGGCGGTCGGCGGGATGCTGGTCCCGGCGCTGGTCTATGTGGCTGTCGCGTCGTCTGCTGACGCCTCGCTGCGCGGGTGGGCCATCCCCACCGCCACCGATATCGCCTTCGCGTTGGCCATCCTGGCCGTGATCAGCACCCACCTCCCGGTCGCGCTCCGCACCTTCTTGCTGACGCTCGCCGTCGTCGACGACCTGCTGGCCATCAGCGTGATCGCGGTCTTCTACACCGAGGACCTCGACCTGACCTACCTCGGACTCGCGGTGATCCCGCTTGCCGGGTACGCCGTCATGGTGCGGCTGCGGGTGCGCTCGGCGCTGCTGCTCCTGCCCCCGGCGATCGCGACCTGGGTGCTGGTCCACGAGTCCGGCGTCCACGCAACGGTCGCGGGGGTCCTGCTGGCGTTCTGCGTCCCCGTCCTGCGTCGCGACGGCGACCCCGAGGCCCCAGGACTGGCCGAGACGCTGGAGCACCTCGTCCGGCCGATCTCCGCGGGCGTCGCGGTCCCGGTCTTCGCGTTCTTCGCCTCCGGGGTGGCGATCGGCGGGGTGTCCGGGCTCACGGACTCCCTCGCCGACCCGGTCGCGCTCGGCGTCGTCCTGGGTCTGGTGGTCGGCAAGACGGTCGGCGTGGCCGGTTCGACGTACCTGCTCGCCACCTTCACGCGGGCCGAGCTCGACGACGACCTGGCCTGGGTCGACGTGATCGGGCTGGCCATGCTGGCCGGAGTCGGCTTCACGGTCTCGCTGCTCATCGGCGAGCTCGCCTTCGGAGGCAGCGAGCAGCACGAGCACGCCGTGGTCGCGGTGCTGGTCGGGTCGCTGATGGCCTCGGTGCTCGCTGCGGTGGTCCTGCGGTTGCGCAACCGGACGTACCGCCGGATCTCGGAGACCGATGAGCAGGATCTCGACGGCGACGGGGTCCCGGACGTCTACCGGCGCGAGGATCGGTAGGCTCGGCTCCGATGAGTGCTCAGCGTCCCACTCCAGACGACCCGACCATCGGTCGGCTGGTCGCCGACGCCAGCCGGGACATCTCCACGCTGTTGTCCAAGGAGATCGAGCTCGCAAAGTCCGAGCTCAAGGTCAGCGCCACCGCGGGTGGCATCGGCATCGCCTTCTTCGCGGGAGCGGCCTTCATCTCGTTGCTCGGCGTGATCATGCTCTCGGTCGCCATCGCCTACTTCATCCACCTGACCGGGCTCGGCCTGCACTGGTCGTTCCTGCTGGTCTTCGCCCTCTACCTCCTCATCGCCGGTCTCCTCGGGTTCATCGGCTACCGCAAGGTCAAGCAGGTCAAGCCGCCCGAGATGGCCATCGAGCAGGGCCGGGAGATCTCCCGCGCACTCAAGGGTCAAGCCTGACCCGTCGTTACTGATGAGCAGTAGCGCCGGGTCGCGGTGCCTGTGCGCGCCGACCTGTCGTTACTGATGAGCAGTAGCGCCGGGTCGCGTCAGCCGGCGCAGTTCTGGGTCGACACCTCGTCGTTGGAGGTGACGCCGAGGGCGGCGGCCTGGGCGACCTGGGCCGCGGTGAGCGCGTAGCCGGTGTCCTCGTCGGTGACCGAGGCCGCGAACACGACGCCGACGGTCTCGCCGCCCGAGTTCACGATCGGACCGCCGGAGTTGCCGGGGCGGACCAGGCCGCGCAGGGAGTAGACCTCGCGCATGACCTTGCCCTCGCCGTAGATGTCCGGCGAGCGGAGCCGCTGCTGGGCGCGGATCCGGCCGGCGCTGGACGTCGTACGGGCCGTCCTCGGGGTAGCCGAGGATCGCGATCGCGTCCTTCGACCTGGCCGGGACCTCCGGGTCGTTGAAGGGCAGGATCGGGGTCGAGCCGCTGTCGAAGGCCAGGACGGCGATGTCGAGCTGGGGGTCGTAGTCGACGACGGTCGCCGAGACGGTGTCGTCACCGAGCTCGACCTCGGGGTCGTCCACGCCGGCCACCACGTGGGCGTTGGTCATCAGCCGGTCCTGGGAGTAGAGGAAGCCGGAGCCCTCGACGCCGCGACCGCAGTCGTTGGTGCCGCGGATCTTGAGCACGCGAGTCGCCGGCGCGCGACGACGTCGGGGTCGCGCTTAGCACCCGCTGGTCGCCCGGGCTGACCTCCACGATCCGCTCCGGTGCGAACGGCTCGAGGTAGCGCGGGAAGAAGGTGGTGCCGACCACGTCGTTGAACGCGTTGAGGAACTGACCCGCGGCGGAGGGCAGACCTCGTCGACCTTGGCGAGCACGGCCGAGCTGCGCACCGGACCGGGTGACGCCGCCGATCCGCGACGCCGGAGATCGCGACGCCGAGCGCCCAGGCGACGAGCAGCACCGCCGACCGCGCTCAGGGCCGCACCGCCGATCGCGTCGATGGCTCGCACCGGCTGCCAGGTGATCCGGTCGCGGATCCGCGCGCCGACGTACTGGAAGAAGTCGCCTGCCCGAGCGAGGCCGCCAGGATCACGATGAACAGCGCACCCAGCGAGACCAGCAAGCGACGGGTCGGCGTCGCCGAGGGCGATCGGCGCCAGCCAGACGCCGAGCAGCCCGCCGAGCAGCAGGCCGGCGGTGGCGAAGGCGCCGGTGACGAAGCCCTGCCAGTAGCCGGACAGGGCGTAGGCGAGCACCAGGACGACGAGCAGCCAGTCGAGCACGTTCACCGGGCGCTCCCACTCGCCGCAGGAAGTCGGTGTTGGGCCTCGGAAGATCCGGGAGCGGCAGGTCTCGAGGTCCTCGGGCGCGATGACCCGGCCTGACAGCATGTAGTCCGGCAGGTCACGCACCGGGCGCGTCCGCAGGTCCTCGATCCAGCCGAGGTACTCGAAGAGCCGGGCGATGATGCCGGCGGTGAAGCCCCAGCAGGATGACGTCGTGGTCCTCGCCGATCAGGAAGCCCGGGCCGCCCCAGCCGGATCGGGTGCCGGACGATGATCCGGTGCGCCGGGTCGAGCAGCTCGCGAGAGCGGCACGCGGTAGATCGGCGTGCACCTCGTCGGGGTCGACGACGCTGTGACCGCGCTGGGCTCGCGCCACCAGCCGAGGACCGGCGTCACCGCGAAGTTGCTCGGCGGCAGCCACAGCTGGCGGCAGCTCGGCGAAGACCTCGACCCCGGCCGGGTCGAGGCCGGTCTCCTCAAGCGCCTCGCGCAGCGCGGCCTCGCCCGCAGACTCGCCCTGGTCGACCGAGCCCCCCGGGAACGAGACCTGACCGGGATGGGAGCGCATGTGTGGGCGCGCTCGGTGAGCAGCAGGTCGGGCCCGTGGTCGGGGTGCTCGCCGAAGAGCATCAGCACCGCAGCCTGGCGGGTCTCGGCGTCCTCGGGCGGCATGAACCGGGTGAGGTCGTGCACCGTGATCGAGCGCGCGCCTCTTCGACCGGGCGCAGCCACTCCGGGAGGACGCTCACCTGGGTCGTCACAGGGTCACCGCGAGGTGCTCCTCGACGAGTGCGCGCAGCTCGTCGGCGGACTCGACCGCACCGAACTCCTCGTAGGTGATCGCTCCCGTCGTCGTCGACGAACGCGAGGTAGGGGTAGCAGCGGATCTTGGCGAAGGCCTCGGTGTCCTGGAGGTCGCCACCCGGGTCGGCGAGCTGCGGATAGGTCACGCCACGGTCCTCGAGCCAGCTCCAGGGCGGTCCCCGGATAGCGGTCCGCCGAGTCGATGCCGAGGACGGCCACCGCGTCGCCGTACCGCTCGTGGAACGCCTGGAGGATCGGCATCTCCTGCTCACACGGGACGCACTGGGTCTGCCAGAAGTTGATGATCATCGGACCGCGCAGGCTCGCCAGGTCCAGGTCGGTGCCGCCGCCGAGACAGGAGACCGTCACGGCCGGCAGCCCACCGCCGCCGGGACCCGGTGCGCAGTCGGCGATGCCGGCCTGCGCCTTGAGGTCGCGCAGCTCGGGGGTGTCGACCTCGACCGTGACGGCGGCGGCCGGTGGTCGTCGGGGACGAGCAACGGTGCCTCGGCCTCGCCGGAGCAGCCGGCCAGCAGCAGCGCCCAGGCCACGGTGGCGAGCAGGAGTCGGGTCACGCCCGCCCCTCGGTCCTCACCAGCCTGGCGGCGGTCTCCGGGTCGGTCGGCCCGTCGCCGTACGACGGGCACAGCCTGCGCGACCGGGCAGGCGCCGCAGGCGGGCTTCTGGGCGTGGCAGCAGCGGCGGCCGTGCCAGATCAGGTGGTGGCTGAGCATCGTCCAGTCGCGCTTGGGGAACAGCGCGCCGACTGCGTGCTCGACCTTGACCGGGTCGGTCTCCTCGGTCCAGCCGAAGCGGCGCGCGAGCCGGCCGAAGTGGGTGTCGACGGTGATGCCGGGGATGCCGAAGGCGTTGCCGAGCACGACGTTGGCGGTCTTGCGCCCGACGCCCGGCAGCGTGACGAGGTCGTCGAGCCGCGGCGGGCACCTCGCCGTCGTAACGCTCGACGAGCGCCGCGCTGAGCTTGAGCAGCGACTCGGTCTTGGCGCGGAAGAAGCCGAGCGGGCCGATGATCTGCTCGAGGTTCTCGCGCGGTCGGCGGCGGCCATCGCCGGGGCGTCGGGGTAGGCGGCGAACAGCGTCGGCCGGACCGCGTTGACCCGCTTGTCGGTCGTCTGCGCGCTCAGCACCGTCACGACGAGCAGCTCGAAGGGGTTGTCGAAGTCGAGCTCGCACGTGGCGTCGGGGTAGGTCTCGGCGAGGACCCGGTCGATCCTGCGCGCCCGGCGCACCAACCCCGTGTGGGTAGTCAGGCACGGAAGCAGCGCGGGGCACGCCAGAAGGATAGGAGGTCGCGCCTGACGGTTGATGACTGTGATTCAGCACACTGGCTATAGGATTCCGGCGACGACTAGGTCGCCCCCGTCGCGCATGCCCGTCCGCCCCCGGAAGGACTCCTCGTGGACAACGACGTACTCCGTCAGGCGCCGCTCTTCAGCGCCCTCGACGACGAGGCCGCCACCGCGCTGCGGTCCTCCATGGCCGAGACCCGGCTGCGCCGCGGCGACGTGCTGTTCCACGAGGGCGACTCCGGCGACAAGCTCTACGTCGTCCTCGAGGGCAAGGTCAAGCTCGGCCGCACCTCGGCCGACGGCCGCGAGAACCTCCTGGCGATCCTCGGCCCCGGCCAGATGTTCGGCGAGCTCTCGCTCTTCGACCCCGGCCCGCGCTCGGCCACGGTCACCGCGGTCACCGACGCCACCTTCGCCTCGCTCTCCCACGAAGACCTGCTGCGCTGGCTCGAGGGCCGCCCCGTCGTCGCCCGCGGCCTGCTCGCCCAGCTCGCCGGACGGCTGCGCAAGGCCAACGACGTCGTCGCCGACCTGGTGTTCTCCGACGTCCCCGGCCGGGTCGCCAAGGCGCTGCTCGACCTCGCCGACCGGTTCGGCCGCACCGCCGACGACGGCGTGCACGTGCACCACGACCTCACCCAGGAGGAGCTCGCCCAGCTGGTCGGCGCCTCCCGCGAGACGGTCAACAAGGCGCTCGCCGACTTCGCCTCCCGCGGCTGGCTCCGCCTCGAGCCCCGCTCGGTCGTGATCATGGACGTCGAGCGCCTCGCCCGCCGCGCCCGCTGACGGGTCCTCGACCGGCTCAGCGCGCGGCGAGATAGGCCAGCTGGGCGCGGACCGACCACTCGGCCGCGCCCCAGAGGGACTCGTCGACGTCCTGGTAGACGATCTCGACGATCTGACGTGGCAGGTCCTCGTCGTCGAGGTCGGGGACGCCCACGCCCAGCCGGGACAGGGCTCCTTCGACCTGGGCGAGCCGCTGGCGCCGGTGGACCAGGTAGTGCTCCAGCACGGCTTGAGCGTCGTCGAGCACCGGACCGTGGGCCGGCCACAGGGACCGGACCGCACCGGAGAGCGAGAGGTCGCGCATCCGCTCGATCGACTCGAAGTAGGCGCCGAGGTCGCCGTCGGGCCAGGCGATGACCGTCGTACCGCGCCCCAGGACCATGTCGCCGGTCAGCAGCGTCCGCTCGGCCGGAAGCAGCAGCGAGATCGAGTCCTCGGTGTGCCCCGGGGTGAACACGACCTTGAGCTGCAGGCCATCGACGTCGATGACCTCGTCGTCGGCGAGCGGGTCCGCGCCGAAGGTGAAGTCGGTGCCCCTCGACCGCACGGGGCACCCCTTGCGGCGCCCGAGCTCCTCGGCGACCTCGGAGTGGTCGACGTGGTGGTGGGTGACCAGGACCAGCCCGACGTCGCCGGTCAGCTCATCGACCTGGTCGAGGTGGCCGTCCTCGATCGGCCCCGGGTCGACCACGACCGACCGCGCGGCACCGGGCTCGCGCAACACCCAGGTGTTGGTGCCGTCCAGGGTCATCAGACCGGGGTTGGGGGCGAGCAGGCACGTCGCCCGCTCCCCGATTGTCCCGCCGGACCAGGCGTTGCTCATGCCGGGTGCCTCGTCGCCAGCACAGCCCGCAGGTGGGTGGGGATGGACAACGTCCAGCCGGCCCCGAGGGGCTCGACGTGGGGCGTGTGCATCTGCGTGGTGCGGCTGTGGGCGGCCGACATCACCTCGTGCGGCCCGGCGAACTGGCTCACCTCGAGCGAGGTGAGGTACGTCGGGGGCAGCATGACGATCTCGCCCGCCTCGGCCCTGGCGACGGCGTCCGCCGCGAGCAGCCACGCCACCTCGGAGGACTCGGTCGACACGTCGCGGGTGCGCTGACCCTCGGGCAGGAGGGCGACGAAGAACCAGGTCCGGTAGCGCTTGGGCTCGAAGTTGGGTGTGAGCCAGGCCGCCCAGACGCCCAGCAGGTCGGTGCGGAGCACCAGCCCACGCCGGGTCAGGAGGTCGGTCATGGCCAGCTCGTGCGACTCCAGGGCCGCACGGTCGGCCTCCCAGTCCTCGCCGGTCGTGTCGGCCACGACCTCGAGGTCGGAGGGTCCGGCCAGGAGCACCCCCGACTCTTCGAAGGTCTCCCGCACCGCCGAGCACAGCAGTGCCCGGGCGGTCTCCTCGTCACAGCCCAGGCGTGCGCCCCACTCCCTGGGTGAGGGACCGGACCAGGCGACGTCCTGGGCGAGGTCCTGGGCGAAGTCCCGCGGGTCGACGCCACCACCGGGGAAGACGCACATCCCGGCCGCGAAGTCCATGGAGACCTGGCGACGCAGGTAGTAGACCTCCGACCCGCTCCCCGAGGGCCGCAGCAGGATCACCGTGGCCGCGTCGCGCGGCTCGACGGGTGTCCGCCGCCCGGCGTCGTACTCCCTGGCCGCCTCGACCACGTCGTCGTCCAGCGGGACCGGCGGGATCGGGATGTGCAACTCAGACCTCGACCAGGATCTCGACCTCGACCGGGGCGCCCAGGGGCAGAGCCGCCACCCCGACCGCCGACCGCGCGTGCACGCCGGCGTCGCCGAAGACCTCGCCGAGCAGCTCCGAGGCGCCGTTGACCACCCCGGGTTGACCCGTGAAGTCCGGGGCGCTGGCGACGAAGCCGACGACCTTGACCACGCGCTTCACGTTCGAGAGGTCGCCGACGACCGACTTCACCGCGGCGATCGCGTTCAGCGCGCACTGCTGTGCGCAGGCGTACGCCTCCTCGGGGGTCACGTCCTTGCCGACGGTGCCGGTGGCCATCAGCACGCCTCCGCGCATCGGCAGCTGGCCGGAGGTGAAGACCTGGTTGCCGGACCGGACCGCCGGGATGTAGACCGCGACGGGAGGGGCGACCTCGGGGACCTCCAGGCCGAGCTCGGCGAGCCGCTCGTCAGGAGTGCTCACGCCTCAGTCCTCGGCCGGGCGCTTGAGGAAGGCGACCAGGCCACCCTGGGCGTTGGTGTGGATCGCCACCAGCTCCCAGCCGTCGCTGCCGAAGTTGTTGAGCATCAGAGCCTCGTTGTGGAGCGGGATCGGCGCCACCTGGTACTGCCACTTGGTCATGCAGGCGAACCTACTCGGGCCGCGCCTTCTGGGGGTACGGGGCTTCGTGCCGGGCCAGCATCGCGACGAACCCGCGGATCTTGCGCTCGCGGGTCTCGGCCTTCTTGACGGCGTTGAGCCGGTGGTAGAGCGCGAACCGGTTGGTCCTGGTCAACACGTCGAACATCCGCTGGGCCTCGGGCTGGCGGGCGATCGCGGCCAGCAGGTCCGTGGGCATCTCGGCGACCGAGGATGCGGAGTACGCCGCCGCCCACCGGCCGTCCGCCTTGGCGGCCTCGACAGCGGCCCGGCCCGGGGCACGCATCCGTCGCTGCCGCTCCAGTTGCGCGACCAGCTGGACGTTGCGCTGGGACCACATGCTCCGCGCACGGCGCGGGGTGATCCGGACGGTGTAGGACTCGTCATCCCGCTTCCCGGCCTGCCCGTCGATCCAGCCGTAGCAGAGCAGCTCCTCGACCGCGGTGTCCCACGTCACCGTCGTGACGGTGCCGCCCTTCTTGCCCAGCACGAGCCGGATTCCGTCGGACCTCGCGTGGTTGTCCTTGAGCCAGGCACGCAGCGCGGCCGGGTCCGGCACCAGGAGCTCGGGCAGCTCGGCCGCCATCAGCGCTCGGCGATCGTCATCAGGCCAGCTCGGGCTCGGTCTTCTCGCGCACCTCGTCCTCGGTCACGCCCGGGGCGAGCTCGACGAGCGCCAGCCCGGCGGTCGTGACGTCGAGGACGCAGAGGTCGGTGATGATCCGCTGGACGACGCCGCGGCCGGTGTAGGGCAGCGAGCACTCGTTGACGATCTTGTAGGCGCCGTCCTTGGCGGTGTGCTCCATCAGCACGATGACCCGCTTGGCGCCGTGGACCAGGTCCATCGCGCCGCCCATGCCCTTGACCATCTTGCCGGGGATCATCCAGTTGGCGATGTCGCCGGTCGCTGGAGACCTGCATGGCGCCGAGGATCGCGGCGTCGATCTTGCCGCCGCGGATCATCCCGAACGACGTCGCGGAGTCGAAGAAGGACGCACCACGGCGCAGGGTCACGGTCTCCTTGCCGGCGTTGATCAGGTCGGGGTCCTCGTCGCCCTCGAAGGGGTAGGCGCCGACGCCGAGGATGCCGTTCTCCGACTGCAGCACCAGCTCGACGTCGTCGGCGACGTAGTTGGGCACCAGGGTCGGCAGCCCGATCCCGAGGTTGACGTAGGACCCGTCGGTCAGCTCCGAGGCCGCCCGCGCCGCCATCTCCTCACGCGTCCAGCTCACGGTGTCCTCTCCTGACGACTCCGCACCGTGCGCTTCTCGATCCGCTTGTCGGCGGCCTGCTCCGGGGTCAGCGCCACCACGCGCTGCACGTAGACCCCGGGGGTGTGGATGTCGTTGGGGTCCAGCTCGCCGGGCTCGACCAGCTCCTCGACCTCCGCGATCGTGACCCGCCCGCACATCGCGGCCAGCGGGTTGAAGTTCCGCGCGGAGTCCCGGTAGACGAGGTTGCCGTGCCGGTCGCCCTTCCAGGCCCGCACCAGCCCGAAGTCCGCGACGATCGCCTCCTCGAGCACGAACTCCCTGTCACGGCCTGCTCGGCGCGTCTTGGCGAAGATCCTGGTCTCCTTCGGCGGCGACGCGACGATCACGTTGCCCTCCGCGTCGTACCTCCACGGCAGCCCGCCCTCGGCCACCTGGGTGCCACCGCCGGTGGCGGTGAAGAACGCCGCGATGCCCGAGCCACCGGCCCGCATCCGCTCGGCCAGGGTGCCCTGCGGGGTCAGCTCCACCTCCAGCTCTCCGGAGAGGTACTGCCGCGCGAACTCCTTGTTCTCCCCGACGTACGACGCCACCATCCGGCGCAGCCGACCCGCGGCCAGCAGCAGGCCCAGCCCCCACTCGTCGACCCCGGCAGTTGTTCGAGACCGCCTCGAGGTCGTGGGTGCCCGCGTCCAGCAGTGCCTTGATGAGGACCGACGGGATGCCGCACAGCCCGAACCCACCGACCGCGAGCGTCGCACCGTTCGGGATGTCGGCGACCGCATCGGCCGCCGACGACACCACCTTGTCCATGGCTCAGCACCGTAGCCCTACGCTCGTCGGCGTGAGCAGCGACTTCCCTCGCGTGCGTCTGCACGTGGTGACTGGGAAGGGCGGCACCGGCAAGTCCACCGTCGCGGCTTCGCTCGCCCTCGCGCTGGCCTCGCACGGCAAGCACGTGCTGCTCTGCGAGGTCGAGGGACGCCAGGGCATCGCGAGGATGTTCGACGTCGAGCCGCTGCCCTACGAGGAGCGCAGGCTGGCGACCGGGCTGGCCTCGAAGGGTCAGTCGGCCGGCACCGTGCACGCGCTGAGCATCGACCCGGAGGCCGCGCTGCTCGAGTACCTCGCCATGTACTACAAGCTCGGTCGGGCCGGACGGGCGCTCGACCGGTTCGGGGTCGTCGAGTTCGCCACCACGATCGCTCCCGGTGTACGCGACGTGCTCCTGACCGGCAAGGTCTTCGAGGCTGTGGAGCGCAACAGCCGCAACAAGGGCGCCCGGCAGTACGACGCCGTCGTGCTCGACGCGCCGCCGACCGGCCGGATCGCGCAGTTCCTCAACGTCAGCGACGAGCTCGCGGGGCTGGCGAAGGTCGGCCCGATCAAGAATCAGGCCGACACGATGATGACGCTGTTCCGCTCACCGCGGACCGCGGTGCACCTGGTCACCCTGCTGGAGGAGATGCCCGTCCAGGAGACCTGCGACGGGATCGACCAGCTGCAGGACCGCCGGCCTGCCGGTCGGAGGGGTGGTGGTCAACCTGGTCCGTCCGCGCGACCTGAAGGTCAAGGACCTCGCGGCCGCTCGCAGGGGCACGCTGGACCGGCAGACGGTCGAGAGCGACCTGGCGACGGCGGGGGTCGACGTGGAGGTCGCGCTCGTGGACGGCCTGCTCTCCGAGGCCCGCGACCACGCCGAACGCCGCGCGCTCGAGGACTCGCAGCGCACGATCGTCGCAGGCGCTCGACGTGCCGGCCTACGAGCTGCCGCGGCTCGCCGGCGGGGTCGACCTCGGCGGCCTCTACGAGCTCGCGGCCGGACTCAAGGACCAGGGACTGGCATGAGGATCCCAGGAACATGACGAGGTCCCACCCCCGCGTCGGACCGCTCGCCGCGCACTCCTCCGCCACCCGGACCCTGGACGTCGACGCCCTGATCGACGACCCCGCGACCGGGATCATCGTGTGCTGCGGATCGGGCGGCGTCGGCAAGACCACCACCTCCGCGGCCCTGGCGCTGCGCGCCGCCGAGCGGGGCCGCAAGGTCGTCGTGCTGACCATCGACCCGGCGCGCCGGCTGGCGCAGTCGATGGGGATCGAGGCCCTCGACAACACCCCCAGGCCGGTGCTCGGTGTGGTCGGCTCGGACGTCCACGGCGGCTCCCTCGACGCGATGATGCTGGACATGAAGCGGACCTTCGACGAGGTCGTGGAGAGCCAGGCGACCCCGGAGAAGGCCCAGCAGATCCTCGAGAACCCCTTCTACATCGCGCTGTCGAGCTCGTTCGCCGGGACGCAGGAGTACATGGCGATGGAGAAGCTCGGGCAGCTCCAGCGAGACGCGCAGGGGGCCGGCGACTACGACCTGATCGTGGTGGACACCCCGCCGTCGCGCTCGGCGCTGGACTTCCTCGACGCGCCCGAGCGGCTGTCCTCGTTCCTCGACGGCCGGTTCGTCGCGGATGCTGTTCGCGCCCGCCCGGGGACCGGCCAGGATCATGACGGCGGGCCTGGGGCTGGTCACCGGCGCGCTCTCCAAGATCCTCGGCGGGCAGTTCCTCCTCGACCTGCAGACCTTCGTCTCCGCCCTCGACACGCGTCTTCGGCGGATTCCGGGCCAGAGCGCAGCAGACCTATGCGTTGCTCCAGGCCGACGGCACGGCGTTCCTGGTGGTGGCAGCCCCGGAGCCCGACGCGCTGCGCGAGGCGGCGTACTTCGTCGAGCGCCTCGGCGAGGAGCGGATGCCCCTGGCCGGGCTGGTCGTCAACCGGGCGACGCCCGCTCCGGCGAGCTCGCTGTCGGCCGATGAGGCGATGGCGGCCGCGGGACGTCTCCAGAAGGTGGACCGGGGCTCGCTCACCGCGGGGCTCTTGCGCCTTCACGCCGACCGGACTCGGATGGTCGAGCGGGAAGCGACCCTCCGCTCGCGCTTCGCCGCGGCGCACCCGCAGGTGCCGACGGTGGTCGTCGCTGCGCTGGCGGGCGACGTTCACGACTTGACGGGTCTGCGGAAGGTCGGAAATATGCTGGCGGCCGGCTGAAGGTCACCAGATTGGTGACGTCAACCGGCCGCGAGCTCAACGCCCCGACGCGAGTGCAGTTTCCCTCGCCAGGACGGGTCTGTGGAGTTGTGTGGTGCGGTGCAGCGCTGTGGGTCAGGCGTTGACGACGGTCTCGGTCGCCTTGGTGCGGGCGGCCTCGAGCACGGAGCGCCACGAGGCGTTCGGGCGGCGACGGAGGAGAGCTCGGCGCTCGCGCTCGGTCATTCCGCCCCAGACGCCCCACTCGATCTGGTTGTCCAACGCCTCGGCGAGGCACTCGGTACGCACGGGGCACCCGGTGCACATCTGCTTGGCCTTGTTCTGCTCGGCCCCGCGGACGAAGAGCTCGTCAGGCGTCGTGTCGCGACACATGGCCTTGGGGGTCCAGTCTTCGATCCACATTGCTCGTCCCACCTGATCTTCGGAATGCTGCTTTTGCCTCAGCAGTGAGGCTTGGGGGTTGTCCCGGGGTGATCCCCTCCCCGTGGGTCAAAAGTTACGAAGGAATCAGGCACCGGGGCAGCGGGCGATCGATTCGACCTGCATAGTCCGAAATGACTAGTGCCTCCCGGCCATCGGCCCCTCGGGGCGGGTGGCCAGGGCTGACGGCGTACCCCAGGGGGTACACCCCTGACTTTTGTCGAAACGGTCCCTTGGGTCTCCTCGATTACTCTGGCGGCGTGTCGATGCCCCGCAGCGAGCGCCTCCCCGCGCACCGCGTGCTGTCCCATCTGGTCGTGATGGCAGCCGTGGCGGTGGTCCTCGGAGTCGTCACCGCGGGGCTCGTGATCCCGTTCGCCGGGTTGGCCGGGGTGGGCACCCAGAACCTCGCGGACACGATGGACGACCTCCCGCAGGAGCTCGACACCCAGGACCTGCGCCAGCGCAGCCTCATCCTCGACGCCAACGGCGACCTGCTGGCCACCATCTACGTCGACGGCGGCAACCGGGTCTACGTTCCACTGCGCGACATCGACCGCGACATGACCAAGGCGATCGTGGCGATCGAGGACTACCGCTTCTACGACCACGGCCCCCTGGACCTCCGGGGCACCTTGCGCGCCATGGTCACCAACCAGGCGAGCGACGGGGTGGTCCAGGGTGGCTCCACCATCACCCAGCAGCTGGTCAAGCTCACGCTGCAGCAGCAGGCCGGCACCGCCGAGGAGCTCGCAGCCGCCTCCGACGACACCTACGCACGCAAGTTCAACGAGCTCCGCTACGCCGCAGCGCTGGAGGAGAACCACACCAAGGACTGGATCCTCGAGCGCTACCTCAACACCGCCTACTTCGGCGACGGCGTCTACGGCATCCAGATGGCCGCCAAGCACTACTTCGGCGTCGATGCCTCCGGGCTGAAGGTCAAGCAGGCGGCGCTCCTGGCCGGGATGGTCAAGAACCCGACCGAGTACGACCCGACCAACAACGAGGACAAGGCGATCGCCCGTCGCAACGTCGTCCTCGACCGGATGGCCGAGCTCAACGTCATCAGTCGTGAGAAGGCCGACAAGCTCAAGGAGCAGGCGCTCGGCCTCGACGTGCAGGAGTCGCAGAACGGATGTGTGTCGACCAAGGCACCGTTCTTCTGCGACTACGTCCTGGACTGGCTGTCCAAGGACAAGCGTCTGGGCGCGACGCCCGCGGAGCGTCTGCTGCTCCTGCAGACCGGTGGCTTGACCATCAAGACCACCGTCGACGTGGGGATGCAGGCCACCTCCGACAACGCGGTTCGCGCCCACGTGTTCCAGCAGGACCAGGCGATCGGTGCGCTCGCGGTGATCGAGCCCGGCACCGGCAACGTCAAGGCCTTGGCCCAGTCGCGGCCGATGGGCACCAAGAAGAAGGCCGGCGAGACCTACATCAACTACGTGGTGCCGCAGAAGTTCGGTGACTCGCAGTGCTGCCAGGCGGGCTCGACGTTCAAGATCTTCACGCTGGCGGCCGCCCTCGAGATGGGGATCCCGCTCAACGAGTCCATCTACTCGCCGGCGGTCAAGACCTTCAACTTCGAGGACTTCGCAACGTGCCCTGGAGAGCCGGAGTTCGGCTACGGCACGTTCGTGGTGCCCAACTCGACCAGCAGCGGCACGATGAACATGTACACAGGCACGCGGCTCTCGGTCAACACGTTCTACATGGCCCTCGAGCAGGAGACGGGCGTCTGCGCGCCCTTCGAGATGGCCCAGGCCATGGGTGTCGACCTGACGAACCCGCGTGGCGACCGGCAGGGCAACGGCGCCGAGCTCATCCCCAACTTCACCCTGGGCACCCCGAGCGCCAGCCCGCTGGAGATGGCCGAGGCCTATGCCACGGCGGCGGCGCGTGGCCTGCACTGCGACTCACGGCCGGTGACCGAGATCCTCGACTCGGCGGGCAACCAGATCCGTGACTATCCCTCCACCTGCACGCAGGTGATGGAGCAGTCCACCGCCGACGCGATCAACGACGTGCTGCGTGGTGTGATCGAGGGTGGCTTCGCAGAGGCTCAGGCGCTCGACCAGCCGGCCGCGGGCAAGACCGGTACGACCGACGGCGGCAACTCCGTCTGGTTTGTCGGCTACACGCCCCAGCTGGCCGCCGCGGCGATGATCGGAGGCGCCAACGAGTTCGGCACTCCGATCGGCCTCACCGGCCAGACCATCGGCGGCACCTACGTCTCCTCCGCCTCGGGCTCCGGCTTCGCCGGACCCATCTGGGGCGACGCGATGAAGGTCTTCGACGACGTCCTGGAGTTCCAGGACTTCGTGTTCCCCGCGACCGTGCCCGGTGCCGGACAGACGAGCGCCTACTCGTTCTGCCGGCGCAGGTGCTGACCGGCTACGCGCCCAGCTGGCGACGTACCTCCGCGGCCACGGCACCACCATCGGCGCGGCCCTTGACCTGGGGCTGCACGACGCCCATGACCTTGCCCATGGCCCTCATGCCCTCGCCCGCTGACCCGGTCTGCTCGATGGCCGCGGCCACGATCGCGACGACGTCCTCGTCGCTGAGGCCCTCGGGGAGGTAGTCGGCGATCACCGCGGCCTCGGCGCGCTCCTTGTCGGCCATCGCGGCCCGATCGGCGTCGTCGAACGCGGTGGCGGCCTCGCGCCGCTTCTTGGCCTCGGTCGAGAGGACACCGATCACGTCGTCGTCGGTGAGCTCGCGCGCCACCTTGCCGGCCACTTCCGCGTTGGTGATCGCGGTCAGCACCATCCGGATGGTCGAGGAGCGCACCTCGTCGCGCGCCTTGATGGAGGCGGTGAGGTCACTGCGAAGCCGGTCCTTGAGCGTGGTCATGTGGCCGATTGTGTCAGTCTGGTCCGGTGCTCCTCTCCCGCATTCTCGGTGGCGTCGCCGGCTCCGGCGTCGTCGCCGGAGCCGCGTTGACGACCTATGCCGCCTGGGAGGCGCGGCAGTACACGCTGAGGCGAGTCGAGGTGCCGCTGCTTCCGGAGGGGGCCAAGCCGCTACGCGTTCTGCACCTCAGCGACATTCACATGACGCCTGGTCAAACACGCAAGCAGGAGTGGTTGGACGGGTTGGCGCTGCTGCGGCCGGACCTGGTGGTCAACACCGGCGACAACCTCGCGCACCGCGACGCGGTCCCCGTCGTCGCCTCGAGCCTCGGGCCCCTGCTCGAAGTCCCCGGGGTGTTCGTCTTCGGCTCCAACGACTACTTCGAGCCGAGCCTGCGCAACCCGATCAGCTATCTCCTGCCCGACAACGGGCGACGCGCGACCCACAAGCCCCAGCTGCCGTGGCCCGAGCTGAGGACCTCCTTCGCCGCCGCCGGTTGGACCGACCTCACCAACCAGCGGGCCTCGGTCAAGGTCGGCGACCTGACCTTCGCCTTCGCCGGCGTGGACGACCCGCACCTCGGCTACGACCGGCTGGCCGACGTGGCCGGGCCGGCCGACGCCCACGCCGACCTGCGGCTGGGCGTCGCGCACGCGCCGTACCTGCGGGTGCTCGACCAGTTCGCCTCGGACGGCTACGACGCCGTCCTGGCCGGTCACACCCACGGCGGCCAGGTCTGCGTACCCGGCGTTGGCGCCCTCACGACCAACTGTGACCTCGAACCGGCCCGTGCCAAGGGTCTGCATCGCCATCCCGCCGACTCCCGGCCCGGTGACCCGGGGTCGTCGTGGCTGCACGTCTCCGCCGGCCTCGGCACCTCGCCGTTCACCCGGATCCGGGTCGCGTGCCGCCCCGAGGCCACGCTGCTGACGCTGGTGGCCAAGTCACCCTGACCGATTGGGGAGCACCCACCCCGTTCAGGTAGGCTCCCCGGCTGGTGGACCTGCTCCGGTAGGACCCCATCGGGCTGTGGCGCAGCTTGGTAGCGCGCTTCGTTCGGGACGAAGAGGCCGCAGGTTCAAATCCTGTCAGCCCGACAGATTCGCAGAGCTCCCGGTCGCACCCGTGCGGCCGGGAGCCCGGTCCGTGATTCGGTGCGCGCCGCCGGCGTCGGGAGACGGGCCCGCTAGCGGGACGCGGCGACCAGCTCGGCGATCTGGATCGTGTTCAGCGCCGCGCCCTTGCGCAGGTTGTCGCCCGAGACGAACATCGCCAGCCCGCGGTTGCCGTCGACGCCCGGGTCCTGACGGATCCGGCCGACGTAGGACGGGTCCTTGCCCGCCGCCTGGAGCGGGGTCGGGATCTCGGACAGCTCGACGCCGGGCGCGTTCGCCAGGATCTCGCGGGCCCGGTTCGGGGTGAGGGCCCGCTCGAACTCCGCGTTGATGGCCAGGGAGTGGCCGGTGAACACCGGCACCCGGACGCAGAGGCCGGAGACCTGGAGGTCGGGGAGGCCGAGGATCTTGCGTGACTCGTTGCGGAGCTTCTGCTCCTCGTCGGTCTCCTCGAGCCCGTCGTCGACGATCGACCCGGCCAGCGGCAGCACGTTGTAGGCGATGGTGCGCGCGTAGGTGCCCGGCTCGGGGAAGTGCACGGCCTCACCGTCGTAGGCGAGCTCGCGGGCCTTGTCGCCCGCGGCCTCGACCTGGGTGGCGAGCTCCTCGACCCCGGCCACTCCGGAGCCCGACACCGCCTGGTAGGTCGAGACGATCAGGCGTTGCGAGACCGGCCGCGTCGTGCAGCGGCTTGAGGACCGGCATCGAACGGCCATCGTCGTGCAGTTGGGGTTGGCGATGATGCCCCGTCCGGCGGCGATGACCTCGGCGGCGTCGTACGGGTTGACCTCGGAGACCACCAGCGGGATCGCCGGGTCCTTGCGGAACGCGCTGGAGTTGTCGACCACGATGACGCCCGCCTCGGCGAACGCCGGGGCGAGGGCTCGTGACGTGGTCGCCCCCGCCGAGAAGAGCGCGATGTCGAGCCCCGCTGGGTCGGCGGTGGCGGCGTCCTCGACGACGACCTCGCGACCGGCATACGGCAGGACGGTGCCGGCCGAGCGGGCGAGAGGCGAAGAACCGGATCTGGTCGACCGGGAAGTCGCGCTGCTCGCAGGATCTGGCGCATCGCGACGCCGACCTGGCCGGTGGCGCCGACGATGCCGATGTTGAGGCCGCTCGGGGGATGGTTCATCGGCCGGACCCGCCGTAGACGACTGCCTGGACCTCGTCGGTGTCCAGGTCGAACGCGGTGTGCGTCGCCGCGACGGCGTCGTCGACGTCCGCCTCGTTGACGATGACCGAGATCCGGATCTCCGAGGTGGAGATCATCTCGATGTTGACCCCGGCGTCGGCGAGCGCGGAGAAGAACTTGGCGGTGATGCCGGGGTGGGTGCGCATGCCGGCGCCGATCAGCGAGACCTTGCCGATCTGGTCGTCGTAGATGAGGTTCTCGTAGCCGACCTCGCCCTTGAGCTTGTCGAGGGCCTCCATCGCGGTCTTGCCGTCGGTGCGCGGCAGCGTGAACGAGATGTCGGTCAGGTTGGTGGCGGCGGCGGAGATGTTCTGGACGATCATGTCCAGGTTGATCTGAGCGGCGGCGAGCGCCTCGAAGATCCGCGCAGCCTCGCCGACCTTGTCGGGGACGCCGACGACGGTGATCTTGGCCTCGCTCCGGTCGTGGGCGACGCCGGTGATGATCGCTGCTTCCATGCCGGGCTCCTGGCCGTCGTTGGGGTCGTCGTGGATGCTGCCCGTCACCACGGTGCCCTCGAGCTCGCTGAACGAGGAGCGGACGTGGATCGGGATGTTGTAGCGGCGGGCGTACTCGACGCACCGCAGGTGGAGGATCTTGGCGCCGCACGCCGCCATCTCGAGCATCTCCTCGTAGGTGACGCGGTCGAGCTTGCGGGCGGTCGGGACGATCCGCGGGTCGGCGGTGAAGACGCCGTCGACGTCGGTGTAGATCTCGCAGACGTCGGCTTCGAGGGCCGCCGCGAGCGCGACGGCGGTGGTGTCGGTGCCGCCCCGGCCGAGGGTGGTGATCTCCTTGGTGTCCTGGCTGACGCCCTGGAACCCGGCCACGATCGACGATGTGGCCCTCGTCGATCGCCGCCGAGATGCGGCCCGGAGTGACGTCGATGATCTTGGCCTTGCCGTGCACCGAGTCGGTGATCACGCCGGCCTGGGAGCCGGTGAACGACCGGGCGGTGAAGCCGAGGTCGGAGATCGCCATCGCGACCAGCGCCATCGAGATGCGCTCACCCGCGGTGAGGAGCATGTCCAGCTCACGGGCCGGCGGAAGGGGTGACACCTGCGCGGCGAGGTCGAGGAGCTCGTCGGTGGTGTCGCCCATGGCCGAGACGGCGACCACGACGTCGTGACCGGCGCGCTTGGTCTCCACGATGCGCTTGGCGACGCGTTTGATCGCCGACGGCGTCGGCGACCGACGAGCCGCCGTACTTCTGCACGACGATCCCCACGTCGGAGAAGTTTAGAGGGCTGGTGAGTCGCTCTCGTCGAGCATCTCATCGGCCACCGCGACGTCCTCGACCTCGACGGCGAAGTCCTCGTCGAGACGGTTGTGGGACACGACCGAGAGCAACGCGTTGAGCGACACCCCCGCGAGGTTGCCCCAGGACGAGACGTAGGAGAACTGCCACCACCACAGCGCCTCGTCGACGTCGCCGGCACGGTAGTGGCGCAGGCCGTTCTCGAGGTCGCTGGCGATGGCGGTGAGGTCGTCGGAGAGCTGGCTCTCGACCAGCTCCGGGACATAGGGGTCGAAGACGTAGGTGTAGGTGTCGACGCAGTCGAGCATGGCGGCCAGCCGGAGCCGGAGGGCCGTCGAGATCAGCCTCGGGACCCACGTCGGGCTGGTACTTCGGCGCGTGGGACGAAGTCGGTCTGGACGCCGAGCCGGGCACCGGCCAGCGAGCATCTGGCTGATCTCCAGCAGCAGCAGCGAGATCGCGCTGCCGGCGTCGTTCTCCTCGGCGATCGCCCGCAGCGCGAGCAGGAAGCTCTCCACCGAGTCGGCGATCTGCTGGGCGAAGTCCTCGGTCGCCGAGTCCAGCAGAGCCCCGACGGTGGCGTCGCCCTCGAGATCCTTGGTGCCGTCCGTCATCTCGCACTCCGCCTTCCCACGAATGCCCTCCCGAGCGTGACCTCGTCGGCGTACTCCAGGTCGCCACCCACGGGCAGTCCACTGGCCAGCCGGGTGACCGCGAGGTCGAGGTCCTTCAACATACGGGTCAGAAGGTGGCCGTCGCCTCACCCTCGAGGTTGGGATCGGTCGCCAGGATCACCTCGGTGACGGTGCCGTCGGCCAGTCGGGTCAGCAGCTCTCGGATCCGGAGCTGGTCCGGACCGATGCCGTCGATCGGCGAGATCGCACCGCCGAGCACGTGGTAGCGGCCCTTGAACTCGCGG
The DNA here is from genome assembly GCA_963802315.1 of uncultured Actinomycetota bacterium. Classification (GTDB taxonomy): domain Bacteria; phylum Actinomycetota; class Actinomycetes; order Propionibacteriales; family Nocardioidaceae; genus Nocardioides. The sequence goes on along the minus strand of CAWDIF010000001.1, from coordinate 1,156,915 downwards.
GTGCGCTCGATGGCGACGACGTCCTTGTACTCCTCGACCACGCACAGCAGCGCCGGGTCGCGACGGGGATCGCGGCAGATCCGGCACTGCTCGTCCTCGGAGACGTTGAAGCAGATCGAGCAGAACCGCACCTTGGCCTTGACCTCGACCAGCACGTCCGCGAGACGGCGTACGTCGACGGCGTCGGCCTGAAGCAGGTGGAACGCGATCCGCTGGGCGCCCTTGGGCCCCACCCCCGGCAGCCGGCCGAGCTCGTCGATCAGGTCCTGGACCACGCCTTCGTACAAGGCAGAGTCCTAGAATCCGAGCTGCGCTGGGCCCGTGTCGGGGCCGCCGCCCAGTCCGCCGCCCAGTCCGCCGGCCAGCGGGCCCAGGGCCTGGGAGGCCAGGGCATCGGCCTGGGCCTTCGCGTCCCGGTAGGCGGCGACGATCATGTCGCCGAGGTCGGACAGGTCGTCAGCGTTGCCGCCGTCGAACTGACCGCTCTTGATCGACACCGCCACCAGCTCGCCGACGCCGTTGACGGTCACGGTGACGGCGCCGCCGGCGACGGTGCCGTCGACGGTCGCTTCGGCGAGCTGCTGCCTGGGCCGAGGCCAGCTGCTCCTGCATCTGCTGGGCCTGCTGGAGCAGGGCGTTCATGTCGAAGCCGCCGGCGCCGAGGGCCTCGAACGGGTTCTGGGTCATGACTGGGTCCTCTCGTGGGCCGTCACTGGTGGGGGATCTCCTCGATCATCTGGGCTCCGAGCTCACGGGCCAGCAGGTCCTCTGAGCCGAGCGACGCCTCGTCGACGACCAGGTCGTCGCGGTCGGCGTCGGCATCGGCGGCCGACAGGTCCTCGGACCTGGCGACGTCGGCGCCCGCTTCGCGCGTGTCCTGGATCGCCTCGCGCGCGGCGTGGCGGGCGGCGGAGGGCGCGGGCGCGGGCTCGGTTGGGGCGGGCGGTTGGACCGCACTCTTGACGATCACGGGTGCCTCGGCGGTGCCGGGCTGGGCACCGGGATCGACGATGGTCTCGATGTTCCAGTCCGCGCCGACCACGTCGATCGCGGCCTCGCGGACCACGTCGGGGCAGCCGCTGCTCACGAAGCTGTCCGCGCGCACCGGCGTTGGTGAACCCCAGGGTCAAGGTCGTGGCCTCGAAGCCGCAGGACCTGGCAGTTCTGGGTGAGGTGGATCCAGCCATCCGTCGGCGGAGCTTGGTCGCCTCCACGATGTCGGGCCACAGCCGGCGTACGTCGACAAGGCTGAGGGCGCCCGCCGGTGGCGCTGGGGCGGCGGGAGTCGGCGTCGCTAGGGGCTCGGGAGCGGCCGGCTCGGGCTCCGGCTCCGCGGCACGGGGGGCGGCGGCGGGTGCCGCGGCGGGTTCGCGGACCGGGGGCGGCGCGGGTGCCACCGCTGCCGACGCAGGCGCGACCGGGGCAGGGCCGCCCGTGATGTCGAGCCGACGCTCGAGCCGGTCGAGCCGGGCAGCGAGGCCGGAGGTGCCGTGGTCGGCGCCGGGCAGCAGGACGCGCGCGCAGATCAGCTCGAGCAGCAGCCGCGGCGCGGTGGCCCCGCGCATCTCGGTGAGACCGGTGGCGACGAGGTCGGCCGCACGGCTGAGGTCGGCGCTGCCGAACCGCGCAGCCTGGGCGACCAGCCGCTCGCCCTGGTCCTCGGAGACGTCGATCAGACCGCTCGCGGTGGCCTCGGGGACCGCAGCGACGATGACCAGGTCGCGCAGCCGGCGGAGCAGGTCCTCGGTGAAGCGTCGGGGGTCCTGTCCGGTCTCGATCACCTTGTCGACCACCCCGAAGACGGTGGCGCCGTCACCCGCGGCGAACGCGTCGACCACCTCGTCGAGCAGGGTGTCGGGCGTGTAGCCGAGCAGGTCGGAGGCCAGCAGGTGGGTGACCCCGGCCGGGCCGGCGCCTCCGATGAGCTGGTCGAGCACGGAGAGGGTGTCGCGGGCAGAACCGGCGCCCGCGCGGACGACCAGCGGCAGGGCTGCCGGCTCGATCGCCACCCCCTCCTGCTCGCACAGCTCGGTGAGGTAGGACGACAGCAGCCGCGGCGGGATCAGCCGGAACGGGTAGTGGTGGGTGCGCGAACGGATGGTCGGCGATGACCTTGTCCGGCTCGGTCGTGGCGAAGATGAAGCGCAGGTGCTCCGGCGGCTCCTCGACCAGCTTGAGCAGGGCGTTGAAGCCCTGGGTGGAGACCATGTGGGCCTCGTCGATGATGTAGACCTTGTAGCGGCTCCTGACCGGCGCGAAGAACGCCTTCTCCCGCAGGTCGCGTGCGTCGTCGACGCCGCCGTGCGAGGCGGCGTCGATCTCGATCACGTCGATCGAACCGCGTCCGCCGCGGGCCAGGTCGAGGCAGCTCTCGCACTCGCCGCACGGGTCGGCGATCGGTGCCCGCTCGCAGTTGAGCGCCCGTGCCAGGATCCGCGCACTGGTCGTCTTGCCGCAGCCGCGCGGGCCGGAGAACAGGTAGGCGTGGTTGACCCGGTTGTTGGCCAGGGCGGCGCGCAGCGGCTCGGTGACGTGATCCTGCCCGATGACCTCGGCAAAGGTCTCCGGCCGGTAGCGGCGGTAGAGCGCGAGCGGGGCGTCCATGTCCTCGCCACCCTAGTTGGCGGTCCCGACACCGCACAGCGTCGGTTTGGGCTCCTCAGGAACCCGAGAGGACAGAGGCCCCCCGCGCACCCGGCAGAGCCCACTTGCCCTTGCTGCCTTCCGGCCCTGGGGGATTCGGTGAGGTGCCGCCACGCGGGGGGTTGGCACCAACTCTAGGCGATTGGGACGACCGGCGAGGTGGCCGGTAATCTCCTGCGCGGAGGATTCGCCTAGTGGCCTATGGCGCTCGCTTGGAAAGCGGGTTGGGTTAACAGCCCTCAGGGGTTCGAATCCCCTATCCTCCGCCAGATTTTCGCTACCTGACCTGCGAGAACGCCGACCAGCCCCGATCCGGTCCGGCCGGTGTCGTGGGGCTCGGTCGGTTCATTGGTCTCAGCTTTAGTCTCAACTGAGTCCCAAGATGGCGCCCGCTTGGCGCTGTCGGCAGGGTCTCACCCGTGCCCGACGGCCAGCCGGAGGAGCATGTCCGCAGGCGCCCTGAGTAGACCTTCGGATACGTCGAATCCCCGTGCCGACGGTCAAGTCCACGATCGTGGACGCGGTGCTGGATCCAGCTCAGTGGCACGGCTGCGCCAACGCTCGCGGCTCCGCCGGGCGGCTGACGACCAGTCCGATCTGGTTCCAGGCCACCTCGGTCCGGGGCGAGGACCGAGGTGACAGCGGTCCCGGCGATGAGCAGGACCGCCAGCGCAAGGCCACCCACGATGGTCCGGCCGGGACGGGCGGCCTCGACCTCGAGGCCGCTTGGTGCCCCGGAGACGAATGCGGTCACCAGCCGGCGCCGGCTGAAGGCGTGGGCCTCGACGAGGTCCTTGTTCGTCGTCATCAGGGACGGACGACGGAGAGGAGACCGGACGCCAGGACGAGCAGCGGCAGCAGCCCGACCAGGCAGAGGCTCTCGGCGAGGTCGCCGAGTCGTCGAAGCCGGAGCGAGTGGACCCCGGGCAGCATGCTGACGGTCAGCAGGACGGCGCCCGTGGCCGCGAGAGTGACCGCGGCGGTCGACCGCCACCCGGGGTGCATCCAGAGCAGGGACATCGCGACCGAGGCGAGGCCGAGGATGCCGGAGGCGAGGCCCACGAGGACCTCGGCGCTCGCGTAGTGCCGCCGGGTCCGCAACATCACGACGACGCACGCGTCGGCGGCGAGCAGGGCCCCCGACAGGCCGAGGCTGACCGCGGCCGGTGCGACCAGCACCAGCAGGATGCCGACGGACGCCGAGGTCGCCGCCAGGATCTGGTGGGCGATCCGGGCATCGGCAGCGACCCGGGCTGCGTCGATCTCGGCTCGGTCCGTGGCGATGCCTACCTGGGTGACGCCGAGAGCGAGCGCGGGGAAGGCACTGCCGGCCAGCACGACGAGGACGAGCGCGGGCGCAAGGAGGACAGCCGCGTCGACGTCGGTGCTGCGCAGCACCAGGCCCGTGGCGAGGGCCATGGCGCCGACCACCGCGGGAGGCATCGTCAGGACGCGACCGTCGCCGAGCCCGACCACGCAGACCAGGCCGGCGACCAGCGCCCCGGCACCCGCACAGGCCAGTGGGCCGCCGAGGAACGGCTGCCCGTCACGTATCGCGACCATCAGCGCGCCGAGCGCGGCGTAGCAGGAGCCCATCCAGGCGACCGCGACGGCGATCTCGGGCTGCTGTCGCACGCGGGAGAACACGATTGCCGCGGCGACCAGGAGCGCCGACACCACCCCCGCGCTCACCCCGGCGACCAGGGAGTCGTGCTGGATGAACAGAGCACCGCCGTCGAAGGCCATCAGGAGCCCGGCCGCGATGAGCGCCGTGCGCCGGCCCGACTCGGCCGACCACGGCTCGAGGTCGCGCTCGACGACATCGGCCATCGCCTCAACGAGGTCGTCGTAGACCCGGGGCGGCGGTGCGTCGACCCCAGCGGTGACGGTCAGGAGGCCGCCGTCCATCACGCCCTGGACGACCAGACCGCGGTCGCCGGACAGCGCCCGACCGGCCGCGGTGAGGACCTGGTAGCCGGCGTAGACCGACGCCGCGTCCAGGAGCCCGACGCTGCGGGCCAGCTCGGGGACGAGCTCCGCGACCGGGACGGTGCTGGGGAGGACGAGGTCGACGCGTCGCGCGCCGGAGGACACCGAGACGCGGACCACGCCGGGCGTGCCGAGGGGCCCTGCCGGGGCGTCAGTACTGGAACGAGCTGGCACCGCGTTGATCCGCAGCGAGGTAGTCCGCGTTGGACTGGGTCACGCTCGTGCTGGTCCGACCGAGCAGCTGGAGCATCTCGCAGATCGCGGCGTCCCAGCGCTGCTTGGAGATGTCGTACTGGTCCTTGGCCCGGCCGGTCCAGTCGCTCTGCAGTGGCCGTAGCTCGTCCTCGAGCTGATTGATCCGGCCGTCGATGTCGCGCACCGCAGCCAGAAGGTCCTGGGCGGCCTGGTCGAGGGCTCCATGGTCGACGAGTAGTCCGTCGCTGGGCATGTCTGTCTCCTGCTCTGGGTTGGGGACGTGGGCGGGTCAGAGGTTCGGGACGCTGTCGAGGCGGCCCAGGTTGACGACGGAGGCCCGCTCCTGAGCCTCGTCGGTGGCCGTGAAGTCACGCTCCGTGCTGGTGAGGGAGCGCTCGAAGTCGATGAGGGCCCGGGTGATCGTGCGCTGCTTGTCCTGCCAGGCGCGCTGGAGGTTCTGGAAGGCCAGACCTCCGGAGCCCGTCCAGCGCAGCGCCATGCCGCCGATCTGGTCGTCGAGTGTGATGGCCCGGCGGTCGACGTCGACCCTGGCCGCGCAGACCAAGCCCGCCGCCCGAGTGAGGGCCTGCTCGGCTGCGGCGATCTGGTGGGGTGCCGTGCTCATGGTCGATCCCTTCGGCTTGTCCTCCCGGCGTCTCGCCGGCAGACCAGACCTACCCGGCGCGTCCGCCGCCAAACCCGTATCCACAGGGGCCTCGCACCCGGAGTCCGCTCCGTCCCGGCTGGTCCTATCGTTCGGTCGAGCCTGCTCGGGGAGGGATGGAGGCGGCCGTGACGTCAGTGCGCCGGGTCGACGAACCGGAGATGCCGGTCGGTCGGCTCGAGCTCCAGCCGCCGCCGCGCATCGAGCGGTCCGAGGGCGCCAGCGGGACCCTCATGAATGCGATCCCGATGCTCGGCAGCCTGGGCTCGATCGCGCTGCTGGCGACGATGGCCGGGCCGGACACCGGCGGCCGTCAGTATCTCGCGGCGGGCATGCTCCTCGTCGCCACGCTCGGCTTCGTCGGGGTGCAGATCGACCGACAGCGCGCGCAGCGCGTGCGTCAGGTGACGGGCACACGTACGGCGTACCTGCGCTACCTCGGCGAGGTCCGCCAGGCCATCCGCCAGGCCGCCGACCAGCAACGGCGGGCATTGAGCTGGCACCACCCGGACCCGACGTCCCTGCCCGCCTTGGCCGCGGAGGGGTCGCGGCTCTGGGAGCGCGGGAGTGCCGATCCGGCCTTCCTGCACACCCGCTACGGCCTATGCCACCAGCCGCTCGCCCTCGAGCTGGTCCCACCGAAGAGCTCGCCGTTGGATCAGGTCGACCCGGTCGGTGCTGCGGCGGCGCACCGGATGGCCGTCGTGCACCGCCTACAGCCCGACCTCCCGACGTCCCTCGACCTCCGCGCGTTCGACCGGGTCGAGGTGTGCGGTCCCGAGCAGCCGGCCCGTTCGCTCGTCCGCTCGATGATCTGCTCGGCAGCGGCGTTCCACTCGCCGGACCACCTCGTCGTCGCGGTGCTCACCGCAGACCGGAGCCTGGCGCACTGGGACTGGCTCAAGTGGCTCCCGCACGGCCAGAGCGCCTGGCGCTCCGACGCGGTCGGGCCGATGCGAATGGTCTCCACCTCCCTCGCAGAGCTGGCGAGCATGCTGCCCGCCGATCTCGGTGAGCGGCCGCGGGTCAGTGCGGGCGAGCGACCCGCCTCGCCCCACCTCCTGCTGGTGCTGGACGGTGTGGTGCTGCCGGCCGGCAACCCCGTCGTGCCCGAGGACGGCGGCGGGCACGGCGTCACGGTCCTCGACCTGCCGCTGCGCTGGGACGAGCTCCAGGACTCGACCCGCCTGCGGCTCCTCCTCGAGGGCGAACCCCTGTGCGACGGGCGGTACGCCGTGGAGGCACAGAGCCTGCGGGAGGCGGGGGTGCGGGCCAAGGCCGACCAGTGCCCGATCGCCCTGGCCGAGGCGTTCGCGCGCCGGCTGACGCCCCTCCACACGACGTCCGCGGACGGAGCACCGGCGGCGGGTCCCGAGAGCCAGGGAGACGTCGACCTGATGGAGCTGCTCGCGCTGGGCGACGTACGCGCCTTCGACCCCGACAAGGCCTGGAGGCCGCGGCCCCCGCGGGACCGGCTGTGCTTGCCGATCGGGACCTCGGAGACCGGCTCACTGGTCAGCATCGACCTCAAGGAGTCCGCGCAGCAGGGGATGGGTCCACACGGCCTGGTCATCGGGGCGACCGGGTCCGGCAAGTCGGAGTTCCTTCGCACGCTGGTGCTCGGCCTCACGATGACGCACTCGCCCGAGCAGCTCAACCTCGTGCTCGTCGACTTCAAGGGCGGCGCGACCTTCGCCGGCATGTCCGGTCTGCCGCACGTCTCGGCGCTGATCACCAACCTCTCCGAGGAGCTCAGCCTCGTCGACCGGATGCAGGACGCGCTCTCCGGTGAGATGGTGCGACGCCAGGAGCTGCTGCGCGCGGCCGGCAACTTCGCCTCGATCCACGACTACGAGAGGGTCCGGGTGGCCGGCGAAGACCTCGGGCCGCTGCCGTCCTTGCTCATCGTCGTGGACGAGTTCTCCGAGCTGCTGTCGGCCAGGCCCGAGTTCATCGACCTGTTCGTCGCCATCGGCCGACTGGGACGCTCGCTCGGTCTGCACCTCCTGCTCGCGTCCCAGCGGCTCGATGAGGGACGGCTGCGGGGGCTGGAGTCGCACCTGTCCTACCGGGTCGGCCTGCGCACCTTCAGCGCCCAGGAGTCCCGCACGGTCCTGGGCGTTCCGGACGCCTACGAGCTCCCGGCTGTCCCGGGCCTCGGCTACCTCAAGCCGGACCCGACCCACATGGCGCGGTTCAAGGCGGCGTACGTCTCGGGCCCGCCGACCCATCGGGTGCGGGAACGCCGGGTTGACGGCCACCCGGTGCCGGGCATCCTCCCGTTCACGATCGCGGAGGTGCCGAGTCTCGACGTCGACCTGGCTGCAGCGGCGGGGGTGGCACCGTCGCCCGTCCAGCACCGCGCGCAGGACTCGCTCCTCGACATCGCCGTCGCACGGATGCTGGGCAAGGGACCCGCTGCGCACCAGATCTGGCTGCCACCGCTCGACGCACCCGACACGCTCGACCAGCTGATGCCCGACCTCGCCGTCGACCCTCGCCTGGGTCTCGTCTCGCACGAGTGGCGCCGCCGGGGTGCCCTCACCGCGCCGCTCGGCATGGTCGACCGGCCCCGCGAGCAGCGTCGCGACACTCTGCGGGTCGACCTGTCCGGTTCGACCGGGCACGTCGCGGTGGTCGGCGGTCCGCGCAGCGGCAAGAGCACTCTGCTGCGCTCGGTCGTCACCAGCATGGCGCTGACGACGACACCGCTGGAGACGCAGTTCTATGTGCTGGACTTCGGCGGCGGCACCTTCTCACCACTGGCGCACCTGCCGCACGTCGCGGGGGTGGCGACTCGGACCGAGAAGGACGTCGTGACCCGCATCGTCGCCGAGGTGCAGGGCATCGTCGAGCGCCGCGAGGCGTACTTCCGGCGGCTCGGGGTCGACTCCATCGAGAGCTATCGCTCGTTCCGCGCCCGGGCAGAGGACCAGGGTCGGGTCGACGACGGCTACGGCGACGTGTTCCTGGTCGTCGACGGGTGGAGCACCCTGCGTTCGGAGTACGACGACCTCGAGGTCGCGATCCAGCAGCTGTCCACGCGAGGCCTGACCTTCGGGCTCCACATCCTGGCCGCGGCGTCGCGCTGGTCGGACTTCCGGGCCGCGATGCGCGACCTGTTCGGCACCCGGTTGGAGCTGCGACTCGGCGACCCGGTCGACTCGGAGATCGACCGTCGGGTCGCAGCGCTCGTCCCGACGGACCGCCCGGGCCGAGGTCTGGTGGGCAGCAAGCTGCACTTCCTCGGTGTGCTGCCCCGAGTGGACGGCGTCACCTCGGCGGCCGACCTCGGCGCCGGGGTCGACGACCTGGTCGCCCGGGTACGCGCCGCCTGGTCCGGCCCGTCCGGGCCCAAGCTACGGCTGCTCCCGGCGCGGGTCGGCCTCGACGAGGTCCGGGTGCAGGCAGGCCCGCCTGCCGACCGGTTCGTGCTCGGCATCGACGACAAGGACCTCGCCCCGGTCGTGCTCGACCCGGTCTCCGAGCCACACCTGCTCGTCCTGGGTGACCGTGGCTCGGGCAAGAGCGGCGTGCTCCGCCTGCTGGCGCAGGAGATCATGCGCACGCGCACGCCCGCGCAGGCCCAGATCCTGCTCGTCGACTATCGCCGCACCCACCTCGGTGAGGTTCCGGGGGACTACCTCCTCCACTACGTCACCTCGCCCACCCAGGCAACCCAGGCGCTGCGCGAGGTCGCGACCTTCCTCGAGGGCCGCATCCCCGGTCCCGACGTCACGCCCGAGCAGCTGCGCGAACGGACCTGGTGGAGCGGTGCCGAGCTCTTCGTGCTCGTCGACGACTACGACCTGGTGGCGACCCAGCAGAGCTCCCCGATCGTGGCACTTCACCCGCTGCTGGCGCAGGCGCGGGACGTGGGGCTCCACCTGACCATCGCCCGCCGCTCAGGCGGCGCGGCCCGCGCGCTCCACGAGCCGGTCATCCAGTCGCTGCGCGACCTGGCGATGCCCGGGCTGATGCTGTCGGGCAACCCCGACGAGGGCCCACTGCTCGGCCACCTGTGGCCGGCCCCGTCACTCCCTGGTCGAGGTCGCCTGGTCACCCGCGACCGGGGAGTCGAGGTGGTTCAGGTGGCTTGGGCATGCCCGACTTCCTGACCCTGACCGGTCAGACGGACCGCCGCGTCGCTGGGCCCGATGATCCTCATGCTCGGCAGGTCGTCGAGGCTGTAGCGCTGCTCGAAGGTCCTGCGGTACCCGGTGTGGGCGATCCTCCACCCGTCCGACGTGCGCACGTAGCGGTCCTCGTAGAGCGCTGCCCCCTCGAGCACGAACCTCATCGCCGCGATGATCACCTTGTCCTGGAGGTACCAGTGACCGGTCGCAGTGTCCCCCTCGACGGTGATCTCCGGATGGTGCGCCTGGTGGAGGGACAACATGCCCTCGGTCAGGTTGGTGCGCATGTAGTCCACGAGCGAGGCGGCGTCGTCGAAGACCAGGCCGTGGTAGTCGGCGGTCGACTCGGCGACGAAACAGGTGGCGAACTCCGCCCAGTCCTTGGTGTCGAGGGCCCGTAGGTACCGGTACTTCAGCTGGGTGATCTCGTGGATGTCACGGGAGATCGTGGGCCAGTCGTCGGTCACGGACGCACCGTACAAGCAGGTGCGCTGATCGCGGCCGGTCCGGTCCGAGGACGAAGTGATCCACAATCTTTATTAAAGTTGTTGATTAAGCAAAACCTCGCTGTAACGCGCTGTCAACCTTCGGGCCACGTAGCGCCTGCACGCTGGTCCCACCACAAAGTCACGCGAGCGGACCACCCGTGCCGTTCGCCCGATCTCAGGAGGCACAGAGATGGTCGATCCCACCTCGATCGATGCTTCGGTCAACCGGGCCACAGACCTCGACTCGATCGACGCCGAGGCGATGTTGGCGTTCGAGCGGATGCAGACGCGCCAGACCAGCATCCGCTTGCGCCACGCACTCGCGTTGCACGAGCTGATGTCCGAACGCGAGGACCTGCGCGGGGTGCATGCCCTGGCCGACCAGATCTCGGAGTCTCTGCGCTGGTCTGCCTGACCTGACTGTCAGGTCCTCTAGCGGCGGCCGGTCCCGAACAGCCCCCGGGCGATCTCGGCGGCGGCGGTGCGCATGAACTGCCTGAACGCGCCGGACTTCACCACCTGCTCGACCATGCCGTCCTCCTCCTTGGCCGGCCGGCGAGCGCTCGTGGTCGACGTCTTGCGTGCCGGATCCTTGGCCTCCTTCGCCCCCACCTTGGCCTGCTCGGCGGCCGCCTTCTCCGCGGCGGCCTTCGCGGCCCCGGCCTCGAGCTTGGTGGCCAGGATCTCCCGGGCGGACTCACGGTCGACGACGGCGGCATACTTCGTCGACCGGGGCGAGGCGGTCACGGTGGCCTGCATCGCCTCGGTCGCGGTCGGCGCCATCAGCGACTCCGGGGCGCGTAGCCGGGTCCAGGCCACGGGTGTCGGGGCGCCGCGCTCGCCCATCACGGTGATGATCGCCTCGCCGATGCCCAGCGTCGTGATGACCTCGCCGAGGTCGTCGTAGGCGGAGTTGGGGTAGGTGTTGACGGTGGCCTTCAGCGCCTTGGCGTCGTTGGGGGTGTGTGCGCGCAGGGCGTGCTGGACGCGCGAGCCGAGCTGGGCGAGCACCTCGTCCGGGACGTCGGTCGGGCTCTGGGTCACGAAGAAGACGCCGACGCCCTTGGACCGGATCAGCCGGACGGTCTGGGCGATCTGCGACCGGAACTCCTTGGACGCGTCGGAGAAGAGCAGGTGCGCCTCGTCGAAGAAGAAGACGAGCTTGGGCTTGTCGACGTCGCCGACCTCGGGGAGGTCGTGGAACAGATCGGCGAGCAGCCACATGAGGAACGTCGAGAACACGGCTGGCTGGTTCTGCAGGCTGGGCAGCTCGACCAGGGAGATGAGGCCCTTGCCGTCGGCGGTGACCTGCAGGAGGTCGGCGGACTCGAACTCGGGCTCACCGAAGAACGCGTCGGCACCCTGGTCGGAGAACCCGATCAGCTCGCGCAGGATCACGCCTGCCGTCGCGGCCGAGAGTCCGCCCAGCTCCTTGAGCTCGGGCTTGCCCTCCTCGGAGGTGAGGTAGCTGACGACCGCGCGCAGGTCGGCCAGGTCGAGCAGCGGCAGGCCGGCCTGGTCGGCGTAGTGGAAGACCAGGCCGAGGCTGGACTCCTGGGTCTCGTTGAGCCCGAGAACCTTGGAGAGCAGCACCGGACCGAACGACGACATGGTGACCCGCAGTGGGATGCCGATCCCCTGGCCGCCGAGCGCGTAGTACTCGACGGGGAAGCCGGTCGCCGTCCACTGCTGGCCGACCGAGGCCGTCCGCGCCGCGAGCTTGTCGTTCGCAACACCGGGGGTCGCCAGCCCGGAGAGGTCACCCTTGATGTCGGCGGCGAAGACGGGGACCCCGTTGGCGCTGAGCTGCTCGGCGAGGAGCTGGAGGGTCTTGGTCTTGCCGGTACCGGTGGCGCCGGCCACCAGACCGTGCCGGTTGAGCATGGCCAACGGGATCCGGACGTGGGTGTCGGTGAGCGTGTCGGCGTCGATCATCAGCCCGCCCAGCTCGAGGGCGGTCTCCTCGAAGGCGTAGCCCGGTGCCACCGCCTGCACGATCGCGCTGTCGGCGTGCGCCTCCGGACCGAGCGGAGCCGCGGGTCCGGCGGGGGATTCGGCAGGGGGTACGGCGGCCTCGGGCCCGGGAGTCTCCGTCATGTCCGCGAGCCTATTCGGGCCGCCCATCGGCGGGGCAGGGCGTCCGACTGAGGCGTAGTTATAGTCGCGGGCGTGATCTTCAAGCGCATCGGGGAGGGCCGTCCCTATCCGGACCACGGCCTCAGCTCGAAGGCGTGGGCGGCGGTGCCACCGCGTCAGGTGCGGCTCGACGACCTGGTCACCACCAAGGACACGCTCCAGCTCGCCGCGTTGCTGGACGAGGACTCGACGTTCTATGGCGACCTCTTCGCGCACGTCGTGGAATGGCAGGGCGAGTACTACCTCGAGGACGGACTGCACCGTGCCCTGCGCGCTGCGCTCCACCAGCGCAACGTGCTGCACGCCCGGGTCCACCAGGTCTGAGGTCATCACTTCCATGAGACTGGTCCGCAGCCTGAAGTCGGCGTTGACGCTCGGCGTCCTCGCTCTGCTGGTGGTCGCCGGGGTGAGCTGGGGGTTCGCCCAGGTCACCGAGCCGTTCCCGGGCAAGGTCGATCCGCCGGTCTGTGTGGACACCCTGGTGCCGGCCGGTGAGCGGATCTATCCGCAGGACGTGACCGTGAGCGTGCTCAACGCCAGCAAGCGCGAGGGCCTGGCCGGACGGACCATGGCCGAGCTCGTCGAGGACGGCTTCGACGAAGGTCAGACCCGCAACGCCCCGGCGGACGCGCCGGTCGCCCGGGTCGAGATCTGGACGAAGGACGCGGACAACCCCGCAGTGCTGCTGGTCCGCTCGCGGCTCGGCCAGGCCGAGATCATCGAGATGGCCGACCCGCTCGCGGCCGGGATCGTGGTGGTGGTGGGCGACGCCTACACCGAGGCCGTTGAGGGCCGTCGGTCGATCGTGACCGACAGAGACGTCGAGGTCTGCGGCCCTCAGCTCTAGCCAGGGCTACTCGCTGTCCGCCTTGCCCAGCCACTGCGCCAGCCGCCCGTGGGCGCTGACCTGGCGCAGCCGCTCCTCGGTGGCCTCCCGCAGCCGGCGCGGGGTGACGACCAGCAGGTCGTCGCCGTGCTTGAGCACGGTGCGCTGCTCGGGAACGAGGGTCTGCCCGTCCCGGATCACCATCGACACCGACGAGCCCGTCGGAAGACGCAGCTCGCCGACCTCGACGCCGTGCATCTTGGAGACGGGGCTGATCGCGATCTGGAGCAGGTCGGCCGCGGCCCTCTCGAGCGGCGCGGCCTCGATGTCGAGGCCGCGAGGCTCGGAGCTGCGGGTGACCTTGAGGAGCTGTGCGACTCTCGGCAGAGTCGGGCCCGTGAGCAACGTGTAGACGACCACGAGGACGAAGACGATGTCGAAGAGCCGCTCGGACCCGTCGACGCCCTCACTGAGGGGGATCGTCGCCAAGACGATCGGGACAGCGCCGCGCAGTCCTGCCCAGGAGATGAACGAGAGCTCACGCCAGGCCATCCGGTCGACGACCGAGCTGGCGAACACGGACAGGGGTCTCGCGACGAAGGTCAGCACGAGGCCGGCGACGATCGCGGTGCCGACATTGCCCAGGGTGATCCGCCCGGGCGAGAGCAGCAGACCGAGCATCACGAACAGACCGATCTGCGAGAGACCCGCGACGCCCTCGGCGAACGACCGCGTGGCCGCGCGGTGCGGCAGCTCCTGGTTGCCGAGCACCAGCGCGCCGACGTAGACCGCCGCGAAGCCGGACGCATGCACACCGGCCGCGCTGCCGTAGGCGAAGAAGCAGAGCGTGAGGACGGTCAGTGGATAGAGGCCGGATGCTGGGAGCGCGGACCTGCGGATCAGCCAGGCGCCACCGAAACCTACGGCCAGGCCGATCGCCACGCCCGCGACGAGCTCGAAGACGATGAGCCCGGTGGTGCCGAGCACGCCGTTGTCTGCGTAGGCCCCGGTCGACACCAGCGTCACCAGGACGACGGTCGGGGCGTCGTTGAGTCCCGATTCGGCCTCGAGGGCTCCCCGCAGGCGTTTGGGCAGGGGTACGACGCGGAGCACCGAGAAGACGGCCGCCGCGTCTGTCGGGGAGGTGACGGCGCCGAGGAGGACGGCCAGCTCCCAGGAGAGCCCGAGCAGGTAGTGGCCCGCGAGGGTCATCACCCCCACCGACACCGCGACGCCGAGGGTCGCCAGGGCGGCGCCGAGCCGCATCGACGGCTTGACGTCCGGCCACGGCGTGGTGAGACCGCCCTCGGACAGGATCACGATCAGGGCCGCGAACCCCAGTGCGTGTGCGAGCTGGGCGTCGTCGAAGGCGATGCCGAGGCCCTCCTCGCCCAGGCCGACACCGATGAGGAGGTAGAGCAGCAGGCTCGGCAGCCCCGCGCGCGAGCTGACGCGCACCGCGAGGATGGCCAGGAGGGTGACCGCCGCACCCCACAACACGAACTGGTCGAGCTGGTGGACGTCGATGCTCAACAGTCACCTCAGCTCGTCGGGTGGCGAGTCACCAGCCTATCGAGCGCACCGGGCGGGTCGCCCGCCGGTCAGAACGAGCCGCTGGTCGCCCAGACCGGGCCGACCTCCTTGCGGTAGCGCCGCCCGAAGAGTCCGCTGATGATCGCGATGACCGGGCCGGGCACGCTCTCGCGGAGGGCGGCCTTCTCCGTCGGCGTGGCGCCGTCCTCCATCCACGCGAAGAAGGTGCCGGCGGCGCCGAGGCCGGAGCGTCTGGAGAACTTCTTGCCCATGTCCTGGACGATCGGGTCGTCCATCCTGCTCAGGAGCATCTCCTCGATCTCCTGCTCCTCGTGGTCGAGGTGCGTGGTCGTCGCGCGCACGAGCTCACCCATGGCGCTCGACGCGGTCTCGGCGTCGGCTCGGGTGCCGGTCCGCGACAGCCTCTCCATCGCGACCGTGGCCTGGTCGAGTGCCGCCGCCATCGCGCGGTGCTCGTCGTCGAGGGTCGTGATCGAGGTCATCGGAACGCCCAGGGCCTGGAGTGCGGGCCAGGCCACCTCATGCTCGCCCTCGTGGTGCTCGGTGAGCTGGGCGTGGAAGTTGGCCCACGCGCGGTGCAGGTCCGCAGCGCGTGCCTTGTCCTCCGTGGGGAACGACGCCAGGGAGGTGGTGAAGCGGGCGAGGTCCCTGCGCACAGCACAGTGGATGACCTTGTTCATCGTCATGGTGTGAGTGGCCATGTGGGCACGCTAGGACCGGTCCGGTCTCGAGGGAAGTTCGATTTCCTAGAACTGGAACGTGTTCTACATTTCGTCCATGTCCGCAGGCACCGATCTCCCCGACGTCCGTCCCGCCGCGGACCTGCCCGCCGAGGTTGCGGCGTACGACGTGGTGGTCGTCGGCTTCGGGATCGCCGGTGGCTGCGCGGCGCTCGAAGCGGCGCGAGCCGGCGCGCAGGTGCTGCTGCTCGAGCGGGCGGCCGTCCACGGCGGCACGTCCTCCATGTCCGGCGGCCACTTCTACCTCGGCGGCGGGACGGCCGTGCAACGGACGACCGGCCAGGAGGACGACGCCGAGGAGATGATCAAGTACCTCACGGCGGTCTCCAAGGAGCCGGAGCCCGACAAGATCCGCGCCTACGCGGAGGGCTCGGTCGAGCACTTCGACTGGCTCGAGGCGCTGGGGTTCGAGTTCGAGCGCTCCTACTATCCGGAGAAGGCAGTCATCCAGCCCGGGACCGAGGGCCTGATGTACACCGGCAACGAGAGGGTGTGGCCGTTCCGCGACCAGGCTGTGCCGGCTCCACGCGGCCACAAGGTGCCGGTGCCCGGGGACACCGAAGGGACCCGGATCGTGATGGACCTCATCCGCGACCGGCTGGAGGACGAGCGGGTCGAGGTGCGCTACGAGACGGGGGTGACCAACCTGGTGACCTCGCCGGACGGCGAGGTCGTCGGCGTCGCGTGGCGCAGCTTCGAGGACACCGGCTACGTGAGAGCGGGCGCGGTGGTCCTCGCGGCCGGCGGGTTCGTGATGAACCCGGACATGGTGGCGGCCCACACCCCAGCGTTGGGGTCGAAGCTCTTCACCCTCGGCTCGACCTACGACGACGGGCTCGGCATCCGGCTCGGCCAGTCGGTCGGCGCCGAGCTCAAGCACATGGACGAGCCCTTCATCACCGCGCCGATCTATCCGCCGGCGGTCCTGCTGACCGGCATCATCGTCAACGGGGAGGGCAGGAGGTTCGTCGCGGAGGACAGCTATCACTCCCGCACCGCGCAGTTCGTGATGGAGCAGCCGAACAGCGAGGCCTACCTGGTCATCGACAGCGAGCACGGCGAGCTCACCACCTACGGGATGCTCGTCCCCCTGATCGACACCTACGACACCATTGCCGATCTCGAGACCGCCCTCAACCTGCCCAGCGGGTCGGTCCAGGCGTCCCTGGACCGCTACAACGAGCACGCGGCCAACGGCCAGGACCCGGACTTCCACAAGGCCCCGAACTTCCTCGCCCCCCAGGACCAGGGTCCCTGGGCGGCGTTCGACCTCCGGCTGGGCAAGGCGATGTACGCCGGCTTCACGCTCGGTGGCATCCGGGTGTCCGTCGACGGCGAGGCCCAGCGGCCCGACGGCTCGGTCATCGCGGGCCTCTACGCCGCGGGCGCGTGCGCGTCCAACCTCGCCCAGGACGGCAAGGGCTACTGCTCCGGCACCCAGCTCGGCGAGGGATCGTTCTTCGGCCGCCGGGCGGGTCGGCACGCGGCGGGAGTTTCACCGGGTACCCGGTGAAACTCACCGCGGGGCGCGCCAGCGCCGGACCAGCCAGCCGACCGACCCGAACGCCAGGCAGACGGTGAGCACCAGCAGGACCGGTGGCACCCCGAGGGCGTCGGCGGCCAGCGCGGCGACACCGCCCGTGCCCACCCACCAGACCGCCCAGAGCGCAGCGCCGAGCAGAGAGCCGGCGAGGAACCTCGCCATGGGCAGGACCGCCGATCCGGCCATGAGGGGCACGGCCGTCCGCACGCCCGGGATCCAGCGACCCACCACCAAGGTCGAGATCCCGTGCACGAGCAGCCGCTCGTGCAGGTGGTCCCAGCGCTGCTGGCCGAGGCGTCGTACCACGCGCGACGAGCGCAGGCCCGGACCCCACCGGCGCCCGATCCGGTAGCCGACCTGGTCGCCGACCATCGCGCCGAGCACGATCGCCCCCACGACCGCGCCGCCCTCGAGGACCCCCGTGGCGACGGCGCCCATCGCGGCCAAGAGGGCCTCTCCCGGCAGCACGACGCCGAGCCCGAGGGCGCTCTCGGCGAAGGCGACGAGCACAGCGACGGCGAGGACCACGGGCCCGATCTCGGTCACCCAGGTGGAGAGGTCCAGGCTCACGGGCGTCACGGTCTCAACGCCGGGTGGCCCCCTAGGGTCGTCGACATGAACGACCGGTGGCAGGTGGCGAGCCGCGCCAACGTGCCGCCGTTCCACGTCATGGACCTGCTGGCGGCATCGGCCGAGCGGCAGCGGACCCACGGCGACCTGATCAACCTGCTGGCCGGGCAGCCGATGACAGGCGCTCCGGGACCGGTCAACACCGAAGCCATCCGGCTGCTGCAGAGCGGTGACCCGCTTGGCTACACCCCTGCCACCGGCATCCGGGAGCTGCGCGAGGCGATCGCGCGCCACCACCGACGCACGCACGGCATCGAGGTGGCCGCGGACGACGTCGTGGTCACCACGGGCAGCAGCGGAGGGTTCCTGCTGGCGTTCCTGGCGGCGTTCGAGGTCGGCGACCGGGTCGCGATGGCCCGACCCGGCTACCCCTGCTACCGCAACGTGCTCACCGCCCTCGGGATCAGCGTGGTCGAGGTCCCGACCGGTCCGGAGACGCGGTTCCAGCCGACGGTCGAGCAGGTGGCGGCCCTGCACGAGTCGTCACCGATCACCGGCCTCGTCGTGGCGAGCCCGGCCAACCCGACCGGGACGATGCTGCTGCCCAGCGAGCTCGCAGCCCTGGCGACGTGGTGCGAGGAGCACCACGTCCAGCTGGTGTCGGACGAGATCTACCACGGCATCGAGTACGCGCCGCTCGAGGGCGCCGACCGGGCGCAGAGCCGGATGGCGCGCAGTGCGTGGGAGACCAGCCGCGAGGTCGTCGTGTTCGCCAGCTTCAGCAAGTACTTCTCCATGACGGGTTGGCGGATCGGCTGGATGCTGGTGCCGCAGCGGCTTCGCCGGGCCGTCGACGTGCTCACCGGCAACTTCACGATCTGCCCACCGGTGCTCGCCCAGCGGGCCTGCCTCGCGGCGTTCGAGCCGGCGTCCTATGACGAGCTCGACGGGCACGTGCAGAGGTACGCCGGCAACCGGCGCCTCCTCCTCGACGGTCTGCCCAGGCTCGGCATCTCCGGCCTCGCCCCTGCGGACGGCGCGTTCTATGTCTACGCCGACCTCGGGCACCTGACCGACGACACGATGCCGTTCGCCCACGACCTGCTGGCGCGCACCGGGGTGGCCGTCGCGCCGGGCGTGGACTTCGACACCGATCACGGGCGCCGGTTCGTCCGCTTCAGCTTCGCCGGCCCCGAGTCGGACATCGAGGAGGGCCTGGCCCGGATCTCCACAGTCCTCTGACGGGTCTGTTTGAGCACCTCGCGGGTCGGGCATCCCGAGTCCGAGGCACACAGGCATGGACCGGTGCTCACTTCTGGGGGAGGACGACGTGTACGGGGACACCGACATGATCCGCGGGCTCGCTCGCGGCCTGGGCCGCTTGGCCGACGACATCGGTTGGGAAGCCGACGTCCTGCTCGACCGGGCCGAGGGGGTCCCGTGGCAGGGGATCGCCGCCGACACGATGCGCGCCGTCGCGCGCTACCGGGTCGCCGAGCTGCGTCGCACCGCGCGCCTGCACCACGACGCGGCGGACGCGCTGCGCGAGCACGCCGAGGCGGTCGACCGGGTCAAGCGGCTGATCGCTGCGATCGAGGATCGGGTTCGGTCGCTGGTCGCCGCGGCCAGGGACCGGATCGCGGGTGTGCTGCACGGACTGGTGGGTGGCCTGGTCGACCCGCTCGACGACCTGCTCGACCGGTTCGTGCCACCGCCCTCGGGGCACCGGGACTGGCTCGCGGTCGACCTCCCCGGCCTCGATCTCAGCGGCCTTGCTGCGTGAGCGACGACGCCACGATCCTCCAGGTCAGCGGCGGCTCGCACGGCCTCGAGGCGGCGTACGACGCGATGCGGTCGCTCGCCGAGACCTATGACGCCGCCGGCGACCGGATGCGTGACATGGCGCGGGTCGGGGGCCGGGCCGTGGTCGACGCGGACCTGCTCGAGTCGACGGTGCTCTCGCCCGGCACGGCCGTTCGCGCCGAGGCCGCTGTGCTGGCGGCGACGACCGGGCCGGACGGGATCCTCGTCGAGTCGGCCGGCTGGGAGCTCGACGCGGTCGCGATCCGGTGCTCGGTCGCGTTCCTGGAGGCGGCCGACGCGTCCCGCCACCACGCGTTCGAGGCGATCGACCACCTGCTCGGCCGGCAGATCGGCACCGTGCTGGCACTGGGCAGCCCGCTCATCGCCGCAGGGCTGCCGCTCGCCGTGGCGGTATGCGGCGATGGGCTCCTCGACGGATCCGAGGAGCTGGTGACCGACCACCCCCTGCTCGTCGAGCACCTCGTCAACGGTGGTGGCGGTCTCCTCGCCGGTGTGAGCGGTGGCTCGCTGACGACGTTCACCACCAACGACGCCGCCGAGGTGCTGGGCGGCTTCTATCCGGAGGGCGACCCGCTCGTGACCCCCACCGGGATCCACGTCCCGGGCGACCAGCCCCACAGCGTCGAGGACCTGCTCGAGCACCTCGCCCAGGTCGCCGCCCTGTCCATGGGATCCGACGCACCGACCAACGGCACCATCGAGATCCAAACGGTGACGACCCAGGACGGCCAGGTCGTGCACCTCGTCAACCTGCCCGGCACTGACGACCTGTCCACCCTTCCGTGGACCGCCGATGAGGACGTGCGCGACCTGGGCACCAACCTCGACCTCGTGGCCGGCGAGCTCGACGACTACCAGCAGGGCATCGTCGAGGCGATGCACCAGGCCGGGATCCAGCCGGACGAACCGGTGCTGATGGTGGGGCACTCGCAAGGCGGTATGGAGGCGGTGGCGATCGCTGCGAGCGACCACGACTTCACCGTCACCGACGTCGTGACGGCCGGGTCGCCGACGGCCCAGGTCGGAGGTCTCCCCGACGGGCTCAACGTGCTGTCGATCGAGCAGCACGGAGACCTGGTGCCGCTGCTGGACGGCGAACCCAACCCGCCCTCGGTGCAGCAGACCACGGTGCTCCTCGACGCGGACCCGGGGTCCGGGATCGTCGCTCACCACGCCTACGGCACCTACGTCGAGGGGGCAGCCGCGATCGACCAGTCCACGCATCCCTCGGTGGTGAGCAGCGTCGAGAGCCTGCACGAGCACGGCTTCCTCGGGGTTGGCGGGCAGGTGACCAGCCAGGTCTTCCAGATCGTCCGCAGCCCCTGGCGAAGCTAGTGGTCACCGCTGGAAGTTCTTCGGGTCTCCCGCACCCCGGGCCACCCCCGACGAACCTCCAACGGCAACCACTAGCCCTCACACCAGGTCGTGCACGAACTCCCCGAGCTGGGTCAGGTTGCGGCACTCGACCATCGGCACGACCTCGCCGTACCTCCCGGCCGCCGAGTCGCCGGTGTCCCAGTGCCGGTGGTGCTCGGGGTTGAGCCACCACGAGTGCCGGGCGGCACCGGCCATGGCCTGCAGCCGGTCGATCGCGAGGTCGCTGTAGTTGGACCGCGCGTCGCCGAGGATGAGCAGCGACGACTTCGGGCCGAGCGCGTCCGCGTGCTCGTCGGCGAACTTGGTGAACGCCCGCCCGTAGTTCGTGCGCCCCCACAGCGCCGCGTGCGCGGTCGAGGCCGCCAGGTCGTTCATCACGTCCACCACGTCGGCACCCGGACGGAAGTGGTCGGTCACCTCGTGCACGTGGTCGATGAAGGTGAAGGCCCGCACCTTCTGGAACTGGTCGCGCAGGGCGAAGACGAGCAGCAGCGTGAACTGAGGCGAAGTTGGCCACCGATCCGCTCACGTCGCAGAGCACCACGAGCTCGGTGCGGTGCGGGCGCTTCGGCTTGTGGTGGGTGGCGAGCGGGACACCGCCGGTGGACATCGAGGCGCGGACCGTACGCCGGAAGTCCAGCGGACCGCGCTGCCGGGCGTGCCGCTCCTTGGTCAGCCGCGTGGCCAGCCGGCGCGCGAGCGGGTAGATCTCGCGGCGCATCTCCTCCAGGTCCGACTTGCGGGCGGCGGTGAAGTCGAGGCGGTCGATGCTCGGCCGCACGCGCGATCGTGGCGACGTGGTCGGGGCCCTTCTCCTCCGCGATCCGACGCCGGGCCTCGCCCTCGACAAGCTGCGTGAAGTCGCCGACCCGGCGCCCCGCGGCGCGCGCGGCCTCCTCCGCGGTGCGGTCCCTCGGCCAGCAGCGCCTGGACGATCCGCTCGATCAGGTGCGCGGGTGCGACCCGTTGGAGGGCGGTGTAGGCCGACCAGCTGGACAGCCCCGGACCGCGGCCGGGCATCGCGCCGAACCTGCCGACCATCTCGACCGCCAGCCGGGCCAGCCGCTCCTCGTCCCCGTCGACCAAGCGCCTCGAGCAGCTCCTCACGGAACGCACTGAGCGCCGCCCCGTTGTCCCGGACCTGGTTGTCCCGCGACCCGTCGGCGCCCGAGCGGCCTTGGACACCCTCACCGACCAGGGCGGGGAAGTAGATGTCGAACAGCGCGTCGAAGGTCGGCCGCTGGGTCTGCTTCTTGACCAGGGTGGCGGCGTACGCGTCGCGGACGGTGCTCCGCTCGGTCCCAGGGGAGCGCGGACAGCGCGGCGACCGCGTCGAGGTCCTCGGCCAGGGAGACCGACAGGCCCGCGCCGCGCAGCGCCTCGAGGAAGGCGATGTGAGATTCCAAGAGCGACACTCTCACCTCACCTGGCAATCGAGTCCCGCTTGACGCTGCGGAGCCGCAGCTCTCGGATCGCGCGCTCCTGGTCGGAGGCGTGCTTGAGCACGACCCCGAGGGTGTCGTCGACGGCCTTGTCGTCCAGGTCCTCGATCTCCAGGGCGATCAGGGTGCGGGCCCAGTCGACCGACTCCGCGATCGAGGGCGCCTTCTTGAGCTCGAGCTCGCGCAGTCGGCCGATGGTCGCGACCAGCTGCTCGGCCACCTTGGTCGTCCAGCTCGGGCACCTGCGACAGCACGATCTCGCGCTCTCGGTCGGCGTCCGGGTAGTCGAGGTGCAGATAGAGGCAGCGCCGCTTGAGGGCCTCGGAGAGCTCGCGGCTCGCGTTCGAGGTGAGCACGACCAGCGGGCGGCGGACGGCGACGACGGTGCCGAGCTCGGGGATCGTCACCTGGAAGTCGGAGAGCACCTCGAGCAGCAGCCCCTCGACCTCGACGTCGGTCTTGTCGACCTCGTCGATGAGCAGCACGGTCGGCTCCTCGCGCCGGATCGCGGTCAGCAGCGGGCGGGTCAGCAGGAACTCGTCGGTGAAGATGTCGTCGTGGGTCTCGGACCAGGAGGTGTCGTCACCCTGCGTCGCCTGGATGCGGAGCAGCTGCTTCTTGTAGTTCCACTCGTACAGCGCCCGCGCCTCGTCGAGGCCCTCGTAGCACTGGAGCCGGACCAGGTCGGCGCCGGTGGCCCGGCCGATCGCCTTGGCCAGCTCGGTCTTGCCGACGCCCGCGGGACCCTCGACGAGCAGCGGCTTCTCGAGCGCGCCGGCGAGGTAGGCGGTCGTCGCGGTCGCCGGGTCGGCGAGGTAGCCCACCTCGCCCAGGCGCGCGCCGGCGTCGTCGGGTGAGGAGAACCACGTCATGTCTCCCATCCTGACAGGACTGAACAGCCAGACCCCAGTGGCATGTCGTCGTCGGAGGTGCGAAGCCCTTCAGTTGACAGGGTTTGGGAGGAGAGGCGCCTTCGCTCACGGGCAGTACGGCGATGAACAGCACTCAGCCTGATCAACGAGTGCGGAAGGTCCACTCCGCGGGCTGCCGGCCGGGCTTGACCGGGTTCTGGTCGAGCCGGTTGCCGGCGAGGTCACGGACCTTGCTGCTGATCACGACGCGATACCTCGTGTCGCGACGCAGCGGGGAGAGGGGACGCAGCACGAGCCGGTTCCGCTTTGCATCAAACCTGATCCTGACCCGCACGGGCTTGGTGCTGCCCTTGGGCAGCAGCCGGACCGTGGAGTCCTTGAGCCCTGAGGCGCGCACCGCCTCGGAGAACTTCGCCTTGATGGCGGCCCCGACCTTGACCCGCTTCGCACCGTCGGACGGTGCGGTGTTGGCGACGACGGGCGCCAGCTGGTCGGCGCTCGGCGCCTCGCCGAGCTCCTGCCACAGGGGCGTCACCCAGTACGAGGTGTCCCGATAGCCGCGCACCGGGAAGGAGCCGCAGGGGGCGTCGTCATAGCAGTGGACACCGTTGGGGCTGTCGACCGCCGATTGGAGCGCCGTGATCGGCCCCACCGTGCGCCCGGACGTCGCGAAGTAGCGGTAGCTGAAAGCGTATTTTGTCCCGGGTGTGAAGTACGACGCCACGTAGGTCTCCCCGGGCACGATCGCCACGGGAGCGGCGAAACTCATGTCCTGCCACCCATTCTTGCTGCGGGGAGCGAAGTCACCCCTGGCGAGCAGGGTCCCGTCGGATCTCCACAGCGACCCCCGCACCGTGGCCGGGTCGGTGCGATAGATCCGGACCCCAGTGATCGAGACCTCGCGTGCGGTCTGGAACTTCACGCCGACCTCGAGCCCGTTGCGCGAATCGTTGGCCACGCAGAAGTCGTTCTCGTCCAGCCGATACTTCCCGCAGTCAGCCTCCACTTGGTGGGCTGCGAAGTCGTTCGGCCACAGACCTGACGGTGCGGCCCGACCGACCGCGGTCGGTGTCAGCACGACCTGGACCGTCACAGCCAGCACGACTGCACTGAGGATGGAAAGAATGCCCCGGACGTTCATGCCACGCTCCATGCCTTGCAGGCCCGAAGCTTCGACGAAACAGGTGCCAGGCAGATCCTGGTCATCCATGGCCTCTTCACTCATTGTTGATACCCCGATCAAGAACATGTACCCCGAGAATCTGAATCGGCTCAGGGCCCACGTCTGATCGGCGGTCGGCAGCACCCTCACAAGTCGCTGACCTGCGTGGATGCCGCCGACGACTGGTTGGCGGTGGCGGTCGGATTTGAACCCACGGTGGGCTTGCACCCACACACTTTCGAGGCGTGCTCCTTAGGCCGCTCGGACACGCCACCGCCGGAGAATGTACCGGAGCGCGTACAGGCAGCCGAATCCGATCGGACGACGGTGCTCCGGCGGGAGGCTCGGCCGGGCGACGAGCAGGAGACCGGGGACCGCTCAACCCTGCCTACGTAGCGCGGCGGAATGGCCCCGTGACGCAGAAGGTGACCCCAGTCTCCGGGAACCCCTTGGTGCCGCGCTGGGAGGAGAAGTAGAGCCGGTCTCCGGCCGGGTTGAACGCTGGCCCAGTGATCTCCGAGCCGGAGTGCCCGACCAGGCGCAGGAACGTGAACACCTTGTCGTCCGGCGTGACCACGCAGATCTCCATGTTGCCGCCGTCCTCGGCGACGAACAGCTCGCCGTTGGGACCGCCGGTGATGTTGTCGACGCCGGTCAGCCGCACCGGACCCGGCTTGACCAACCCGTCGTCGTAGGCAAGCTCGAAGGTGTTCGAGGTCAGGTTGACCTGCCACACGCGGCCGTCGCCCTTCGTGGTGAACCACACCGTGTCGTCGGCGTACCAGCAGCCCTCACCGCCGTCGAACACCTTCGCCCCGGCCACCTGGTGGCGGGTCGCCGTCGGCGAACCGTCCGGATCGGGCACGTTGACCCAGTCGAAGGTGCCCGAAGTGCCCTTGCCGGCTCTGAAGACCTCGAGACGCCCACGGCTCAAGTCGCCCCAGGTCGTGGGGACGAACCGGTAGAAGCGGCCCTTCGGGTCGTCCTCTGTCAGGTAGACGACCTGGCGGACCGGGTCGGCTGCGGCCGCCTCGTGGCTGAACCGACCCATCGCCGGGCGCTTGACGGCTTTGGCTCCTGTGAGCGGGTAGGTCTCCCAGACCCGCCCGCGGTCGACCTCCTCGCCCGACAGCCAGGTTCCCCACGGCGTCGCACCCCCGGCGCAGTTCCTGTTCGATCCGCTGAGGATCCGCTCGGCCGAGATCACCTGTCCGGTGGCGTCGAAACGGATGCGGGACGCGCCGCCGCCCTCACCGGCGAGCATCTCCGAGTTGGAGACGTAGATCCAGCCACTCCCGTCGGCGAAGACCGCACCGCCGTCCGGCGCCGAGTGCCACCTGTAGGAGGTGCCGCGCACGACCCGACCGGACCGAGCGACGACCTGACTGGTGAAGCCGGCTGGAAGCCGCACACCGTTTGCGTCCGCCGGCTGAAGCGGCCCGTACGGGTTCGGGGCGTACTGCGCCGGAGCACCGTAGGCCTGCGACCAGGTCCTGAACGGCAGGGCGAGCACCCCCGCGCCCATCAGCGTGGCCCGCAGCATCTCACGTCGATTCACGCGCACCCCCGGGGAACGGAACCTATGCCGCCACTGCCGCGGCCGATTGTCGAACGCCCCGGATGGTTCCCTGCCAGGCGCGGTAGGTCAAGAGCGACCCTGGGTCAGACGCACCTGGCACGGAACCGATCGGAAACGCCCCTGATCTGCGGGTAGGCAGGTCAGAGGCTGTTTCGCTGGCTGGTTGGTTGGCGGTGGCGGTGGGATTTGAACCCACGGTGGGCTTGCGCCCACACACGCTTTCGAGGCGTGCTCCTTAGGCCGCTCGGACACGCCACCGCCGGAGAATGTACCGGAGCGCGCTCAGCCAGCCGAATCGGACAACGCTGCTCCAGCGGGAGGCTCGACCGGGCGACGAGCAGCCGACCGGGACCTGTCCGAGCTAGGAGTAGCGGTGGCTCTTCTCCGCGTGCCCGTGCTTGCGGGTGCAGCTGCGGTTGTTCATCGAGCGGTGGCCGCACAGCTCGTCGATCGACGAGTCGGTCGCCTTGGTAACCGCCTTCGGCCGCGTCGCTGGTGCCACCGCCGCAGGCGCCCTGCGGACACTGCTCGCACTGGCGTTGCGCTCGGCGTATCGCGCCTCCCTCATCGCTCTCAGCGCGGCTTCCTTGCTCATCGAGTCCTCACGCACCCGACCCTAGGTGTCGACACCGACGGGTCGGGAGGCGCGTCCCTTCGTGTTCGGAGCCCTGCGCGCTTGTGACAAGTGGACTCCAGCGACGTAGGGTCGGAACAGCATAAATGCGAGTGAATCAACAGATTTTGGAGCCATAGTGACCCACGCCTCGAGCCGGGCGCGCAGGGTAGGTGCCATGGTGGCCGCGCGCTCGGGAACCGTCGAGATCTGTACGAGCGGCCGACGGTCAGGTCAGGACCAGTCGACCGGGGTTCACCCAATCCGGTCATCCAGCACTGAGCGCCCGGCGAGAGTCTCCCGTATGGCTCCCTCCGGCACCGCTACGCCCACCAGGGTTGGCGCCGAGCCTGCCCACCGTCCGCACCTGGGCGCGGTCACCGGCCGGGTCGCGCAGAGCCTGCTCGTCGCCTGCATCATCCCGATCGCGATCTTCTATGTGTTCTTCGCGGCGGCCGGCGTCTGGACCGCCATGGTCGCGGCGCTGGGCTGGGCGTACGGCGCCATCGCCTTCCGCGCGCTGACCGGTCGCCGTGCCTCAGGGCTGCTGATCCTGACCGCCACCGTGCTCACGGGTCGCACTGTGATCGCGCTGGTCGCGGACAGCACCTTCCTCTACTTCATCCAGCCGGTGATCAGTGACGCCGTGGTCGGCGCGACGTTCCTGCTGTCCCTCGCCTCGGCGCGGCCGATGGTGGCCCGGCTCGCCGGCGACTTCTATCCGATGGACCACGAGCTCTCGCTCCGTCCGCGGATCCAGCGTCTGTTCAAGAGCCTGACCGTGATGTGGGCGACGCTGTGTCTATCCAAGGCGTTGTTCGTGCTGTGGCTCTTGCACTCGCAGTCGATGGAGACGTTCGTCCTCGTGCAGGGAGTCTCGGTCGTGAGCCTCAACATCCTGGCCACGGCCGTGACGATCGCTGCCGCGGTGTTCGTGGCGAAGAAGGAAGGACTGCTCGTGCCCCGACCGCGCGAGCTCGTCCTCGCCTGAGCGAGACTAGGACACCTTCACCGCGATCTTGCCGCGCACCGCGCCCGAGTCCAGGTAGCGCATCGCGTCCGCCGCATCCTCAAGCGGGAACGTCCGGTCGAGCGCCGGCCGCACGCGGCCGTCCTCGATCATCTTGGTGATCTCGGTGAGGTCGGCACCCCTCTCCGCCGCGAGGAACATGACGACCTTCTGCCGCCGGAAGGCCGAGGTCAGAGCGCCCCATATCGGGCGTCCGAGCCCACCGCCGAACGCGCTGCCGGACTCCCCGCCGACCACGACCACCCGGCCGCGCGGGGTGAGCGCGCCGCGCAGCGTGCGCAGCGGTGCATTCCCTGCGATGTCCACGACCACGTCGTACGCCGCGGGCTCGGCGTCGATCGCATCGGCGGCATAGTCGAGGACCCGGGTCGCCCCGAGCGAGCGGACCAGGTCGGCCTTGGCGGCGCTGCAGACGGCGGTGACCTCCGCGCCGAGGGCGACCGCGACCTGAACGGCATAGGTCCCGACCCCGCCCGAGGCGCCGGTGACGAGCACCCGCTGACCGGGCGACACCCGTCCGGCCTTGCTGACCGCCTGCCATGCCGTGAGGCCGGAGATCGGGACGACCGCCGCCTCCTCGTCCGTGAGCCCGGCCGGGCGCCGGGAGAGCTTGGCCGGCTTCGCGGCGGCGTACTCGGCGAAGCTGCCGATGCCGACTCCGTAGACCTCGTCGCCGATCGCCCATTGCGTGACCTCGGCGCCGACCTCGACGACAGTGCCGGCCAGGTCGAGCCCGGGGACGCGCCGGCGCGGTCTCCGTAGACCGAGGGCGAGTCGGGCGACGTATGGCTTGCCGAGCATGATGTGCCAGGTGCCACGATCCATCCCGGCTGCGGCGACCCGGACGAGCACCAGGCCCTTCTCCGCGACCGGGCGCGGCAGTTCGGCGAGCACGAGAGCCTCGGCCCCGCCGTAGGTCTCCTGGGTGATGGCGCGCATCGGTCTTCCTTCGCAGGTCGTGGTGGTGGGCGTGGCGGCGATAGTAGTCGTACTTAGTACGGATGTTAACGTACATTGTACGGAAACGCCAGAGAGCAAGGATGTGCTGATGGCCCGACGCTCACAGACCAGCCGAGCCGAGGTGCTGCAGGCCGCGCTCGCCGTCGCCGACGAGGGCGGAACCACGGGGCTGACCATCCGTGCCGTTGCCCAACGGCTCGGGACGTCTCCGATGGCGATCTACCACTACGTCGCCACCAAGGACGAGATCCTCGACGGTCTCGTCGACCTGGTCTTCGCCGAGATCGAGCCGCCCGCGCCCGAGGGTCCCTGGCGTGCCGAGATCGCCAAGCGGATGGGCTCGGCTCGTGCGGCGCTGCGCCGGCACCCGTGGGCGATCTCGCTGATGGAGTCGCGGACCACGCCCGGGCCGGCGTCGCTGAGCCGGCACGAGGCGACATTGGCCACGCTGCGCCGGAACGGCTTCTCGGTCGCGGCCGCAGCGCACGCCTATGCGCTGATCGACAGCTACGTGTACGGCTTCGCGGTGCAGGAGACGACGCTGCCGCTCGGCGCGGCCGAGGACGCGGGCGAGCTGGCGCAGCAGATGATGGCGAGGTTCGAGAGCGCCTACCCCTACCTGACCGAGATCGCCACCGAGCACGTGATGCGGCCGGGCTACGACTTCGGTGACGAGTTCGAGATCGGGCGTGAGCTGGTGCTCGACGCCCTCGAGTCACTGCGCCGGCGCGAGGGCTGAGCGGGTCGGGACCGGGTCCTTCAGCTATCCGCGACACTGGCGCGGTGACCGACCCCTTCTGGCCCGGCGAGCACCGCGCCGACGAGCACTTCACCGAGTCCACGTTCATCGACGCGATGACCGCCGTCGAGTCCGTGTGGCTCGACGTCCTCGTCGAGGTCGGCATCGCCCCGCCCGACGCCCGCATCTCGCTCCCCGAGCTGGTCGAGGCGGACTACGAGGAGTGGCTCGCTGAGGAGACCGAGTCGGGAGGCAACCCGGCGGTGGCCCTGGTCGCCCTGTTCCGCAATGCGCTGGAGGACGAGCAGCCGACCGCGGCGGCTTGGCTGCACCGCGGCCTCACCAGCCAGGACGTCGTCGACACTGCCCTGATGCTGATGGCGCAGGATGCCGTCGCCCAGCTCCAGGTCGAGATCCGCGGCCAGGCCGAGCGTCTCGCCGTCCTGGCGAGCACCCACAAGGGGACGCCGATGGTCGCGCGCGCACTCACGCAGCACGCGGTGCCCACCACGTTCGGCCTCAAGGCTGCGCAGTGGCTGGCCGGTGTCCTCGACGCCTACGACGACCTGTCTCGACTCACGTTCCCGGTCCAGCTCGGCGGCGCGGCCGGCACTCACGCAGCGGTCGTCGAGCTCGGCGGCCAGCCACAGGAGATGGTCGTCCAGATCGCCCAGCGGCTCGGCCTCGCGCCGGCGGCGCCGTGGCACACGCGGCGCACCGCGATCACCCGGCTGGGGGACGCTCTGGTGCGCTGCACCGATGCCTGGGGGCGGATCGCCGAGGACGTGCTCACCCTGAGTCGCCCGGAGATCGCCGAGCTCTGCGAGGGCACCGGCGTCGGCTCGTCGACGATGCCGCAGAACCACAACCCGGTGCTGTCGGTCCTGGTCCGTCGGGCCGCGATGACCACCCCCATGCTCGGCGCGACGCTGCACCTCGCCGCGGCTCAGCAGGTCGACGAACGCGCGGCCGGAGCGTGGCACGCGGAGTGGGCCGCGCTGCGCGACCTGGTGCGCAGAACCCTGGTCGCCGCCTCCCAGACCTTCGACCTGGTCGCCGACCTCGAGGTCGACCGCGGCCGGATGGCGGCAACGCTGCACGGTGCCCGTGAGCAGGTGGGTGCCGAGCAGTGGTCGATGGCCGAGCTCGCCGGCAAGCCTCCGTCCTTCGCCTACCTCGGCATCGCCACCGAGCTGGTCGAATCCGTCCTCGAGCGCGCCCGGGTCACCCTCACCGAGACACCGGTCGAGGCGACCACGTGACTCCGGCCATCACCGTGCTCCGGATGACGGGCTCGGCCGACCGCGCCGAGCTCCCGCTCCTCGTGCTCGGTCCCTCGCTCGGCACGTCGGCAGCAACCCTGTGGACCGCCGCGGCCTCCGGTCTCCGGAACCGGTTCGACGTGCTTGCCTGGGACCTCCCCGGCCACGGACACAACCGCTCGGTCCCCGACGGGCCGGTGACCATGGCCGACCTCGCGGCCGGCGTCCTGGCTGTCATCGACGAGATCCGGCCGGAGGAGACCTTCGCCTACGCCGGTGACTCGGTCGGCGGCGCGGTCGGGCTGCAGCTGCTCCTCGACGCGCCGCACCGGGTCGGGTCGGCGGTGCTGCTGTGCACCGGCGCCAGGATCGGTGAGGAGTCGATGTGGTGGGAGCGGATCCGCCGGGTGCAGGAGTCGGGCACCGCCGGCCTCGTCGAGGGTGCGACAGGTCGCTGGTTCGCGCCGGGCTTCACCGACCGCGCGCCAGGGGTCGTGTCGGCGCTCCTGCACGCGCTCCGGGTCACCGACGACCTCGGCTATGTCCGAGTGTGCGAGGCACTGGCCGGCTTCGACGTCTGCGACCGGCTCGGCGAGATCGGCGCGCCGGTGCTGGCCGTCGCCGGGGCCGACGACCCGGTGACGACCGCCGAGCATCTCAGGACGGTCGCGATGGGCGTACGACGCGGTGTCCTGCACGAGCTCGCCGGCACCTCGCACCTCGCACCGGCCGAGAGACCCGACGAGGTCGCCCGCCTCATCCGACGACACGTACTGGGGGAGGAGTCCGACCAGATCACCCGCGGTCACGGGGAGGAGCTGGCCCAGCACCTGCGCGCCGCGCTCCGCAACGGGCTCACCGTCGCTGAGATCCAGGAGATCCTCCAACAGGCCGCGATCTCGATGGATGACTGACCGCGGTCTGGCCGACGCGGGCTACTCACACAGTGTCGTGCGCCTCTGCCTGAAGTAGCCACCCAGGAGGGTGCTGGCCTCGTCCTCCAGGACCCTCGAGACCACCTCGGGCCGGTGGTTGAGCCGCCGGTCGCGGACCACGTCCCAGAGACTCCCGACCGCCCCGGCCTTCGGGTCGAACGCCGCGAAGACGACCCGGTCGACGCGGCTCAGGACGGCCGCGCCGGCGCACATGGTGCAGGGCTCGAGTGTCACCACGAGCGTGCAGCCGTCGAGCCGCCACGTGCCCCGGGTCGCGGCCGCCGCGCGGAGCGCGACGACCTCGGCGTGCCCCGTCGGGTCGGCCAGGGCCTCCCGGACGTTGCGCCCCCGCGCGATGACGGTCCCGTCGGGGTCGACCACGACCGCCCCGATCGGCACGTCTCCGGTCGCCAGTGCCGCGCGCGCCTCGTCGAGCGCTTCGCGCATGGGCGCCGACCAGTCCTGGGCGGGCACGGGCCTAGGCAGAGGTGAGGCCGACGAGGTCGTCGAACAGCTCGCCGAACCCCAGCCGGCGGGCGACGTCGGAGAGGATCTCCTCCGGGTAGAGGTCGGAGTCGTCCATCAGCTCGCCGAGGTCCATGGCCGGCATGCCGAGGTCGCTCAGCAGGTCGAGGTGCCCGGCCGGCACCGCGTCGTCGTCGTCCTCGGGTAGGGGCAGGCCGAGGTGCTCGACGGCCGAGCCGGCCAGCTCCCACTCGTCGGCGGCGGTGATGTCGGAGAGCAGGACCCGCGTCTCGGCGCCCACGACCCGCACCATCATGAAGAAGTCCTCGTCGATCGACACCATGGCCAGGGCGCCGCCGTCGCCGGGGAACCTGCGCAGCGCGGCGGCCAGCGTCGCGATGTCGGAGAGGTGGTCGTGAGTGAGGTCCTCGACCCGCCACTCACCGTCGTGGGTCCGGAACGCAGTGACGGCGAGGTCCACGTCGTCGTCGAGCATCGCGCACCTCCTCAACGTCTCGCCGGGTCCCC
The DNA here is from genome assembly GCA_963802315.1 of uncultured Actinomycetota bacterium. Taxonomy (GTDB): domain Bacteria; phylum Actinomycetota; class Actinomycetes; order Propionibacteriales; family Nocardioidaceae; genus Nocardioides. The sequence goes on along the minus strand of CAWDIF010000001.1, from coordinate 1,124,643 downwards.
GGACCCCAGCGTGACACGGGAGGGCGCGGTGGGTCCACGACGTTGTGGTGCGGGTCAGCGCCGGACGACAGAAGTGACCTCGACGGCGGTCCACGCTACGGTCGCGATCCATGACCTCTCCGTCGACCTCCCCGACCCTCGGAACTCGCGCCGTCGTCCTCGCCGGATGGGTGGTGCTGGTCGGTGCACTGCTCGGTGTGCCGTCCACCTCGGAGGCCCGCGAGGCCCCGGGACCGATCCACGCCGGCAACACGTTCGGCTGGTACGGCAGCGGCGGACTCGTCTACGACGAGACGTTCGTGGGTCCGCTGGCCAAACGGTGGAAGCGCAAGGGGCCAGGCGTCGTGCGCAACCAGCACGGCATGCTGACCCTCAACACCGCCAGCCGGGGGACGGTGTCCGCGACGCTCAACCGGGCCGGCCAGGCCTACGGTCGCTGGGAGACCCGCCTGCGGTCGCGGGTCTATGGCAAGAAGGGCGCGTCGTACCGCGTCCTCACCGAGCTGGTCCCGGCGGCGGACTCCAAGGAGCGCTGCGGCGAGCTCAACATCGGTCTCAACCGCTACCGCCCCGGTGCCAGCAAGCTCGGGTTCTACATCCGGACCCGGCCCGACAACCTTTACCAGGCGACCATCCGGCGCGGCTTCGGGCAGGACCAGTGGCACACCTTCGCGGTCGAGGTGACACCGAAGCGGATCTCGTGGTTCGTCGACTCCAAGGTGATCCGGAGCGAGACCCGCAAGGACGCGCTCTCCGGCGTGAAGTACCAGGTCCGGTTCACCATGCTGGCGGTCAAGGGCAAGCAGATGCGGAGGGCTCGGATGCAGATGGACTGGCTTCGCTACTGGTCGCTGAAGGCCAAGAACGAGAAGTCGACCAAGGCCCCGCTCACAGAGCTCAAGGACTACACGTTGGCCTGTCCACCCGACTCCACGCGCCGCATGGGCCCACGGTAGGCGCCGGCGATGGCCCTCACCACCCTGGTCGTCGACCACCCGCTCGTCTCCCACAAGCTGACGGCCCTGCGCGACGAGACCACCGGCTCACCCACCTTCCGGAGCCTCGCGGACGAGCTGGTCACCCTGCTCGCCTACGAGGCCACGCGCGAGGTCCGGGTCGAGCCACACGAGATCGTCACCCCGGTCGCGCCGACCACCGGTGTGCGGCTCGCGGCCCCCAAACCGCTGGTCGTGCCGATCCTGCGCGCCGGCCTCGGCATGCTCGACGGGATGATGCGGCTGTTGCCCACCGCCGAGGTCGGGTTCCTCGGCATGGCGCGGGACGAGGAGACGCTGGAGGCGGTGACCTACGCCGAGCGGCTGCCCGAGAGCCTCGAGGGCCGACAGTGCTACGTGCTGGACCCGATGCTCGCGACCGGCGGCACGCTGGCCGCGGCCATCCGGTTCCTCACCCAGCGGGGGGCGGACCACATCACGGCGGTCTGCCTCCTGGTCTCGCCCGAGGGCTGTGCCCGCCTGGAGCAGGAGCTCACCGGCATGGACATCCCGGTCACGGTGGTCACCGCGGCCATGGACGAGTGCCTCAACGAGAAGGGCTACATCGTCCCGGGTCTCGGTGACGCGGGGGACCGGCTCTACGGCGTCGTGGGCTGACGCCGCCGGGCGACCAGGTGCCTCAGAGTGCCTTGACCGCGGTCAGCAGCTTGCCGAGGGTGTCCTTGGCGTCGCCGAAGAGCAGTGTGGTCGAGGGCTCGAAGAGCAGCTCGTTCTCGATGCCGGCGAAGCCGGGACGCATCGACCGCTTCATGAACACCACCTGCTTGGCGTGGTCGGCGTTGAGGATCGGCATGCCGTAGATCGGCGCGCTCGGCGTGGTCCGCGCGGCCGGGTTGACCACGTCGTTGGCGCCGACGACCAGGACGACGTCGGTGTTCTTGAACTCGTCGTTGATCTCGTCCATCTCGATGAGCTGCTCGTAGGGCACCTGCGCCTCGGCGAGCAGCACGTTCATGTGGCCGGGCATCCGGCCCGCGACCGGGTGGATCGCGTAGTCGACCTCCACGCCCCGAGCGCTCAGCACGTCGACGAGCTCGCGCAGCGTGTGCTGGGCCTGGGCGACGGCAAGGCCGTAGCCGGGAATGATGATCACGCGCTCGGCGTAGGCGAGCAGGATCGCGACGTCCTCGGGTCCGGCCGACTTCACCGGGCGGTCCGAGGCCTCGCCGGCCCCGAGCGTCGAGCCGCCCTTGAGGGCGCCGAACAGGATGTTGGCGACCGAGCGACCCATGGCGCCCGCCATGAGCAGGGTGAGGAAGGTGCCGGACGCTCCGACGAGCGTGCCGGCCACCAGCAGGAGCGTGTTGGACAGCACGTAGCCGCCCGCGGCGACCGTGAGGCCGGTGAACGCGTTGAGCAGCGAGATCACGATGGGGACGTCGGCGCCGCCGACCGGCAGCACGAGCAGCACGCCGACCAGCAGGCCGAGGAGGGCGAGCCCGATCCCGAGAGCCATCGACGGCTCACGGACGAGCAGCACCGAGAGCACCACGGCCGCCGATGAAGCTGCCACCGAAGACCACGGGCAGGCCGGGGAAGACCACCGGCCGTGAGGTCATCAGCTCCTGGAGCTTGGCGAAGGTGACGACCGAGCCGGAGAAGGAGACCGCGCCGACCAGGACCGTGAAGGCGGTGGCCACCAGGACGAAGAGCTCGATGTCGGCGCCGGCGTGGTCGGCCTCGACGATCTCGTGGAGCTCGACGAGTGCGACCAGGGCGGCCGCGCCGCCGCCGACGCCGTTGAACAGCGCCACCATCTGGGGCATCTGGGTCATCTGGACGACGCGGGCGCCGTAGAAGCCGCCGGCCGAGCCGATCGCGATGGCACCGAGGATCAGCGGCACGTGCTCCATGTCGTCGAGGTAGAAGAACGGCAGGGCGCAGGCGAGCACCGCGGCGCCGGCCCCGATGAGGTTGCCGGTTCGAGCGGTCTTGGGTCCGGACAGCCCCTTCAGCGCAAGGATGAACGCGACTGCGCCGACGAGGTAGAGCAGCTGGGCCCAGGTGGGGATGTTCACGCGGAGGCCCCTCCGGTCTCGGAGTCCGCCACGGCCTTCTTCGGCTTCTTGCGGACGAACATCTGAAGCATCCGGTCGGTGACCACGAACCCGCCGACCATGTTGATGGCGGCGAGCACGATCGCGACCAGGCCCACCACCAGCGCGACATCGTTGTCGGTCTGACCGGTCACGATGATCGCGCCCAGCAGGATCACGCCGTGGATCGCGTTGGCACCCGACATCAGCGGGGTGTGCAGGGTCGAGGAGACCTTGGAGATCACCTCGATGCCGACGAAGACGCTCAGGATGAAGATCGTCAGCCAGACGATGCCCTCGTTCACCGGGGGCCTCCTTCGAGGGCCAGGCGGGTCGGCTCGTGGTGGACCTTGCCGTCGTGGGTGACGCAGGAGCCGGTGACGATCTCGTCCTCGAAGTCAGGAGTGAAGTTGCCGGTGCCGCTCTCATCGGTCGTCGTCATCAGGCTGAGGATGTTGACGACGTTCTGTGCATAGAGCCGCGAGGCCGGTGCGGGCATCTGCGACGGGACGTTCTTGCCGCCCCAGACCTGGGCGTTGCCGATCCGGACGACCTCGCCCGCGACCGCACCCTCCACGTTGCCGCCGGTCTCGGCGGCGAGGTCGACGACAACCGAGCCGGGCTTCATCTGCTCGACCATGGCCGTGGTGACCAGCAGCGGGGCTTGGCGGCCCGGGACGGCAGCGGTCGTGATCAGGGCGTCGGCGTCGGCGATGTAGGGCGCCAGCAGCTCCATCTGACGGGCCGCGCGGTCCTCGGTCATCTCCCGGGCGTAGCCGCCGGAGCCTTCGAGTGTCTCCAGCTCGAGCTCGATGGCCTTGGCGCCCATCGACCGGATCTCCTCGGCGGCCGCGGCGCGCACGTCGTAGGCCTTCACGACCGCGCCGAGTCGCTTGGCAGTCGCGATCGTCTGCAGGCCCGCGACCCCGGCGCCGAGCACGACGACCTGGGCGGGCTGGACCGTGCCGGCCGCGGTCATGTTGAGGGGGAAGAAGCGGCGCAGCATCCCGGCGGCGACGATGGCGCAGCGATAGCCGGACACCAGTGCTTGCGAGGACAGCGCGTCCATGGACTGGGCGCGGGAGATGCGGGGCACCAGCTCCATCGCGAACGACGTCGCGCCGACGTCGCGTAGGTCGGCGACGAGGCCGGGCTCCTGGTTGACCGGCAGGAACGAGATGGTGGCGGCCCCGCGGCGCAGCCGGCGGATCGCGTCCGCCGGGAGTGGCTGCACGGAGAGCACGACGTCCGCAGTGGTGATCGCGTCGTCCGCCACTGTCGCACCGGCCTCGACGAACTCGTCGTCCGGCATGAGTGCGTGCGCCCCGGCGTTCGGCTCGACCATGACCTCGTAGCCGAGCGTGGTCAACTTGCCGACCAGCTCAGGCACCATCGCGACCCGGGTCTCACCCTCTCGGGTCTCCTTGACCACGGCGATCTTCACTCAGCGGACCTTACAGATGCCGGACCGGCGAATGTCGAGACGTCGCCCTCAATCTCGCCGCGCGGTGAGCGTCACTTCCGCCCGGTGAGCGCGAGCGACCCGCCCAGTCCGATCATCATCAGGCCGCCGGTGCCCTGCATACGCGAGAGCCGGTGCGGCGAGCCGCCGAACCAGTTGCGGGCGGTGCCGGCCGCCCAGGCGTAGGTGCTGTCGGACACCAGGGCGACGGTCATGAAGATGGTTCCCAGCAGGAACAGCTGGACCGGAATGCGTCCGCTCGAGTGGTCGACGAACTGGGGCAGCACTGCGGCCAGGAACACCAGTGACTTGGGGTTGGTCACGCCGACCATGAACCCGTCCCGAACGATGCGCAGGTTGCTGCGCGGCGCCGTGGTCGCGACCGCGCCGACCGCGCCGCCCCGGGTCTGGATCGCTCGGACGCCGAGGTAGACCAGATAGGCGGCGCCGACGAGCTTGACCGCGGTGAAGACCAGGACGGACTCCGAGACGAGCGTGCCGACGCCGAGCGCGACGGCAAGCACGATCGGGAGCAGGCCCAGGGTGTTGCCGAGGACGCTGAGCAGCCCGGCCCGGCGTCCGAGCGACAGGGAGCGGCCGACCACGAACAACACCGTCGGGCCGGGGATCACGGTCAGCAGGACGGACGCGAGTCCGAAGGTGGCCGCCTGCTCGAGGCTCAACATGGAGGCAGGCTGTCAGATCTTCGTGCCCAGGAGCGAACCGATGGCGAAGGTCGCGGCCATGGCGACGAGACCGCCGGCGACGTTGCGTACGACCGCCCTGCCGGGTGGTCCGGAGGACAGCTTGGCACTGGTCCAGCCGGTCAAGGCCAGGGCGACCGCGACCGTGACGACCGTGACCGCGACGCGCGCCTCGGCGCTGACCAGGATGATCGTAAGCAGCGGCAGCACCGCGCCGAGGGTGAAGGCGATCATGGAGGCGAACGCCGCGGACCACGGGCTGGAGATGTCCTCCGGGTCGATGCCGAGCTCCGCCTCCGCATGTGCTGCCAGCGCGTCGTGTCCGGTCAGTTGCTGGGCGACCTGGAGCGCGAGGTCCTCGGTCAGACCCTTCTCGACGTAGATGCCGGCCAGCTCCTCCAGCTCGTCGACCGGGTCGTCACGCAGCTCTCGCCGCTCCTTGTCGAGCAACGCCACCTCGGAGTCACGCTGGGTGCTCACCGAGACGTACTCACCGGCCGCCATGCTCAGGGCTCCGGCGGCGAGACCGGCGACGCCGGCGATGAGGATCGAGGAGCGGTGGGTGGTCGCGCCCGCGACTCCGACCACGATTCCGGCGGTCGAGACGATCCCGTCGTTGGCGCCGAGCACGCCGGCTCGGAGCCAGTTGAGCCGGCTGCGATAGCCCTCGCGATGGGGCTCGTCCGCGTGCTGGTCTGCGTGCAGGTCCTCGGGGTCGCTCATGGGACACGCTCCAGGCCAGAAGCGTCCTCAGTGACGCTCCTCGGCATCAGCAGGCTGACGGCGACCAGGGCCACGGCGACCACGGCCGAGCCGACGAACACCGTGTGGATGGCCGGCTCGAGGACGTCCGGCGACAGCCCCTCCAGGTTGACGCTGCCTCCCCCGACGGAGTCGGTCACCCTGGCGTTGACCAGGGCACCGAAGATCGCGACCCCCACAGCGCTGCCGACCGTACGGGCAAACATGGTGGCGCCGGTCGCGACGGCGCGTGAGTGCCAGGGGACCGCCGACTGCGCGGCGATGATCGAGGGCGAGACGGCGAGGCCGAAGCCGAGGCCCATCACGAAGCAGGGCACCGCGAGGTGGAGCAGCGAGCTGCCAGCGTCCAACGTGAGCAGGAGCAATGACCCGATCAGGCCCAGCACCGAGCCGAGGACCATCGTCGAGCGGAAGCCGATCGAGAGATAGAGACGCCCGGCGTTGGCTGCCGACAGCGGCCAACCGAGCGTGAGCGCGGCGAGCGCGAACCCGGCCATCAGGGCGCTGTGGCCGAGCACGGACTGTCCGTACAGAGGGATGTACGACGTCAGGCCGATGAGCAGAACGCCCACGACGAGCGCGGTGAGGACCGCCGGGAGGATCACCCGGTGCCGGAACACCCACAGCGGCAGCACCGGCTCCTGCGCGCGCGCCTCGACCAGGACGAAGCCGACGATCATGACGAGAGCGGCGCCGAACAGCCCGATGCTCAGCGGCGAGGTCCAGGCCCAGCGCACCCCGCCCTCGAGCAGGCCGATGAGCAACGCGAGCCCGCCGCCGGAGAGCAGCAGGGCACCGGGCACATCGATCCGGTGCGGCGCCCTCTCGACGTGCTCGTCGAAGTGACGCACGAACATCCAGAGGACGGCTGCGCCGATGGGGAGGTTGACCCAGAAGATCCAGCGCCACGACACGTAGTCGGAGAAGAGCCCGCCGAGGGTCGGGCCGACGACCGACGACATCGCCCAGACCGAGGCCAGGTAGCCCTGAACCTTGGCGCGCTCGGCGACGGTGTAGATGTCGCCGACGATGGTCATGCCGATCGGTTGGACGGCACCGCCGCCGATGCCCTGGATCGCACGGAAGGCGATGAGGGAGCCCATGTTCCAGGCCAGCCCGCACAGCAGGGAGCCGAGCAGGAAGACGCCGACACCGAAGAGCATCATCGGCTTGCGGCCGTACTGGTCGGCGAGCTTGGAGTACAACGGCACCGTCACGGCCTGGGTGAGCAGATAGACCGAGAACAGCCACGGGAACTGGGTGAAGCCGCCGAGGTCGTCCACGACGGCCGGGACCGCGGTCGCCAGCACGGTGGCATCGATGGCGACCAGGCCGACGCTCAGCATCACCGCCAACAGGACGGGTCCTCGCTCGCTGCGCAGACCGACGTCCGCACGGCTGATCGGGGGCGTCGTGGTCACGAGTGACCGTAACCCGCCGCCAGCGCAGTGCATTCCTGGAGCTTTCGCCCCCCACGGACGGTCAGTGTCGGGGCTGCGTGGTTGCATGACCGGCGTGGCAACGGTGATCCGGGCAGCGGGCCTGCAGAAGCACTACGGCGACGTGACGGCGCTGGACGGACTCGACCTCGAGGTCGAGGAGGGCACGATCATGGGCCTCCTCGGCCCCAACGGGGCAGGCAAGACGACCACGGTTCGGGTGCTCACCACTCTGCTCCGACCGGACGCCGGCGAAGCGACGGTGCTCGGCCTCGATGCGGTGCGCGACGCCCAGGAGCTGCGACGACGGATCGGCGTCTCCGGTCAGTACGCCGCGGTCGACGAGCACCTCACCGGCTTCGAGAACCTCGACATGGTCGGGCGGCTCTATCACCTCGGCGCCCGGGCCAGCCGGGCCCGCGCCGAGGAGCTGCTTGAGCAGTTCGACCTGACCGAAGCGGCCGGACGCGTGGTCAAGGGCTGGTCGGGTGGCATGCGCCGCAGGCTCGACCTGGCGGGCGCGCTGGTCGCCCGGCCACCCGTGCTGTTCCTGGACGAGCCGACCACCGGACTCGACCCACGAGGGCGGGCCGGCATGTGGGACGTGATCGCCGACCTCGTCGAGGCCGGCACCACCCTGCTCCTCACGACCCAGTACCTCGAGGAGGCCGACCGCCTCGCCGACCAGATCGCGGTCATCGACCACGGCCGGGTGATTGCCCTCGGCACCGCTGACGAGCTCAAGGCTCAGGTCGGCGGCGAGAGCATCGAGGCAACGCTCAGCGACCCAGCGGACCTCGACCGGGCGATCGAGGCGACCCGTGGCCTCGGGGTCGGCGAAGCCCGTCCCGATCAGCGCAACCGCAGGCTGACGCTGCCGGTCGACGGAGGTTCCCAGGACCTCGTCGACCTGCTCCGCAGGCTCGACGAGCGGGGCGTCCGGCTCGACGAGGTGGGTCTGCGACGACCCACGCTCGACGACGTGTTCCTGCACCTCACGGGCCACGTCGCCCGAGAGACCGAGGAGACCGAGGAGGAGCAGTCGTGAGCGTGAGTGAGGCGTTCGGTGACACCGTCACCATCACCCGCCGCAACCTGAAGAAGATCCTGCGGGTGCCGGACCTGCTGGTCTTCACGCTGATCTCGCCGATCATGTTCGTGCTGCTCTTCGCCTTCGTGTTCGGCGGCGCCATCGGCACTCAGGACACCGGCGTCAACTACCGGGAGTTCCTGACTCCCGGCATCTTCGTGCAGACGGTCGTCTTCGGCGCGACCTTCACCGGCTACAGCCTCGCCGAGGACCTCCAGAAGGGCATCCTCGACCGGTTCCGGTCGCTGCCCATGTCGCCCACGGCCGTGGTCTCCGGTCGCACCGCCGCTGACATCGGGATCAACGTCCTGAGCCTGCTGGTCATGTCGATGACCGGTCTGCTGATCGGCTGGCGGATCCGGACCTCGGTGCTCGACGCGCTCATCGGCTTCGCGTTCATCCTGCTGTTCGCCTATGCGATCTCCTGGGTGATGGCGTTCGTGGCCCTGGTGGTCCGCTCGCCAGAGGTCGTCAACAACGCGTCGTTCGTGGTGATCTTCCCCGTCACCTTCATCGCCAACACCTTCGTCTCGACGAGCGCCATGCCCGGGGGGCTGGCCACCTTTGCCAACTGGAACCCGGTCTCCGCGGTCGCCCAGGTCGCCCGGGTGAGGTTCGGCAACCTCGGGCCGGACGCGTCGGTGCCTGACGTCTGGGCCCTCCAGCACCCTGAGATCTACACGCTGATCTGGGCAGGGGTGATCGTCGCGGTCTTCGCCCCGCTCTCGATCGTGCGCTACCAACGCACGGCGAGCCGCTGATCGCGCGTGTGGTTTGATCGTTCCAATGGAGACCTGGCCTGGCAGCGCCTACCCCCTCGGGGCGACGTTTGACGGCAGCGGAACGAACTTCGCGCTGTTCAGCGAGGTCGCCGAGCAGGTCGAGCTGTGCCTGTTCGATGTCGGAGCCCGGGGTGAGGTCACCGAGACCCGGGTGGAGCTCAGCGAGGTCGACGCCTATGTCTGGCACGCCTACCTTCCCTCCGTCCAGCCCGGGCAGCGCTACGGCTACCGCGTGCACGGCCCGTGGGAGCCCGCCCAGGGCCTGCGGTGCAACCCCCACAAGCTGCTGCTCGACCCCTACGCCAAGGCCACCACCGGCGAGATCGACTGGGACCAGGCGCTGTTCGGCTACGACTTCGGCGACCCGGACTCTCGCAACGACGACGACTCCGCGTCCGCACATGACCTATGGCGTGGTGATCAACCCCTTCTTCGACTGGGAGGGCGACCGGCGCCCGACCGTCCCCTACAACCGAGACCGTCATCTATGAGGCGCACGTCAAGGGCCTGACCCACCTGCACCCGGACCTGCCCGAGGACATGCGCGGGACGTACGCCGCGCTCGCGCACCCCTCGGTGATCGCTCACCTGACCAAGCTCGGCATCACCGCGATCGAGCTGATGCCCGTGCACCAGTTCATCCAGGACAGCACGCTGCTCGACCAGGGGTTGCGCAACTACTGGGGCTACAACACCCTCGCGTTCTTCGCACCGCACGCCGACTACGCCGCGACCGGCGAGCTGGGACAGCAGGTGCAGGAGTTCAAGCGGATGGTCAAGGCGCTGCACGTCGCGGGCATCGAGGTGATCCTCGACGTGGTCTACAACCACACCGCCGAGGGCAACCACCTGGGCCCGACGCTCTCGATGAAGGGCATCGACAACCAGGCCTACTACCGCACTGGTCGAGGACGACCAGCGCTACTACATGGACTACACGGGCACCGGCAACAGCCTCAACGTCCGCAACCCGCACTCGTTGCAGCTGATCATGGACTCGCTGCGCTACTGGGTCACCGAGATGCACGTCGACGGTTTCCGGTTCGACCTCGCCTCGACCCTGGCCCGCGAGTTCTACGACGTCGACCGGCTGGCGACGTTCTTCGAGCTCGTGCAGCAGGATCCGGTGGTCAGCCAGGTCAAGCTGATCGCCGAGCCGTGGGACATCGGCCCCGGCGGCTACCAGGTCGGTGGCTTCCCGCCGCAGTGGACGGAGTGGAACGGCGACTACCGCGACACGGTGCGCGACTTCTGGCGCGGTGAGCCGTCGCTTGGGCGAGTTCGCCTCCCGGGTCGCCGGCTCCTCGGACCTCTACGAGCACTCGGGTCGACGGCCGTTCGCCAGCATCAACTTCGTCACCGCCCACGACGGGTTCACGCTGCGCGACCTGGTGTCCTACGACAAGAAGCACAACGACGCCAACGGCGAGGACAACAACGACGGCGAGAGCCACAACCGGTCCTGGAACCACGGCGTCGAAGGTCCGACCGACGATCCGGAGATCCTGGCCTACCGTTCCCGCGAGCAGCGCAACCTGCTGGCCACCCTGCTGCTGAGCCAGGGCGTGCCGATGATCCTGCACGGCGACGAGCTGGGCCGGACCCAGCAGGGCAACAACAACACCTACGCCCAGGACAACGAGCTCAGCTGGGTGCACTGGGACGACGTCGACAAGCCGCTGCTCGACTTCACCGCGGCCGTGGTCAAGCTCCGGCAGGACCACCCGACGTTCCGCCGCAAGCGCTTCTTCACCGGTTCGACCGTGCGCACCGGTCCCACGGGCCAGGAGCGGCTCAACGACATCGTCTGGCTGCACCCGGAGGGCCATCCCATGGAGGAGGACGACTGGGCCGGCTCGGACTCGGGGTCGGGCGCGCAGGTCATCGGGATGTACCTCAACGGCGACGGCATCGCCGGCAAGGACGCCCGCGGCGAGGACATCCACGACGACCACTTCCTGCTCTACTTCAACGCCGACGGTGCGGGTCGACCTGACGCTCCCGCCGGAGGAGTACGCCGCCGCCTGGGACGTCGTCATCAACACCGGCGGCAGCGCTGACGCGTCTCCCACCGGGCTCGCGGCGGGAAGCACGTTCCACCTCGCGCACCGCAGCCTGCTCGTGCTCCAGGAGCACTCCGAGCCCGAGGCCGAGCCGGACCTCTCCGTGGCCGCGAGCGTGGCGGCGCAGGCCAAGAGGGCCACCTGAGCCCCGACATGCGCGTTCCCACCAGTACCTACCGCCTGCAGATCTCCCAGTCGTTCGACCTGCACGAGGCGGCGCGGGTGCTGCCCTATCTGCACGACCTCGGCGTCGACTGGGTCTACCTCTCGCCGATCCTCGAGGCCGAGTCGGGCACGAGCCACGGCTACGACGTGGTTGCCCACGACCGGGTCGACGAGTCCCGCGGCGGTGCCGAGGGACTGGCCGCGCTGTCGGCGGAGGCCCGGCGGCTCGGCCTGGGCGTCCTGGTCGACATCGTGCCCAACCACGTCGGGTGTCGCCTCGGCGGACACTGGTGGTGGGACCTGCTACGCCTGGTCGGCGTCGACGTGCGTCGAGCGTTCGACGTCGACTGGGAGTCGGCGTACGGCGCCGGTCCCGGTCGACGTGACGAGGTCGATCGGTCGTGAGGCGGTCGGTACCACGACCCGCTTCCCGTGGCCGGCACGAATAGGAGAGCACTACGGCTGTCACTGGCGCGCGCCGACGCGACTGAACTACCGCCGGTTCTTCACCGTCAACACCCTGGCCGCCATGCGGGTCGAGGAGCCGCGAGGTGTTCGAGGCCTCGCACGTCGAGATCAAGCGCTGGTTCGACGAGGGCCTGGTCGACGGGCTGCGGGTCGACCACCCGGACGGGCTGCGCGACCCGGGCGGCTACCTCGAGGACCTGGCCGCCCTGACCGGCGGCGCCTACGTCCTGGTGGAGAAGATCCTGGAGCCGGGCGAGCGGCTGCTGCCGACGTGGGCGACCGCGGGCACGACGGGTTACGACGCGCTCGGTCTCGTCGACCGGGTGCTCACCGATCCGGCCGGCGAGGAGCCGCTGACCGCGCTGGCCGAGCGACTCGGTGCGCGGTCCGACTGGCACGAGCTGATCCACGACACCAAGCGGGCGATCGCCGACGACGCGCTGCACTCGGAGGTCAGGCGGATCGTCCGCGACCTGTCCGGGCCGGCTGGTGAGAGCACCCGTCCCGAGCCGGCGTCGCTCGTCGACGCCGTCGCCGAGCTGCTGGCCTGCTTCCCCGTCTACCGCTCCTACCTGCCCGAGGGCCGCGCCCACCTCGACCACGGGTTCGCCGCCGCCCGACGGCGTCGCCCGGACCTCGACGCGGCCTTCGACCGGGTCGCAGCCGATGCTGCGCGACCCGCGCAATCCCGCGGCGCTCCGCTTCCAGCAGACCAGCGGGATGGTCATGGCCAAGGGCGTGGAGGACTGCGCGTTCTACCGCTACTCCCGGCTGACCTCGCTCAACGAGGTCGGCGGCGACCCGAGCGTCTTCGCCGCATCGGTCGCGGAGTTCCACGAGGCCATGGCCGTCCGCCAGGCCGAGTGGCCGCACGCGATGACGGCGCTCACGACCCACGACACCAAGCGCAGCGAGGACGTCCGGGCCCGGATCTCGGTGCTGGCCGAGATCCCGGACGAGTGGGAGGCCGCTCTCGACGAGCTGCTCGCGCTGGCGCCGCTGCCCGATCCCGCCTTCGGCTCCCTGCTCTGGCAGGCGGTCCTCGGATGCCTGGCCCGCCACGCGGGAGCGGCTGCACGCCTACGCCGAGAAGGCGATGCGCGAGGCGGGCGAGCGCACCACGTGGATCTCGACCGGACGAGGACTACGAGTCGGCAGTGCACGCCGCGGTCGACGCGGCGTTCGACGACCCCCGCGTCGAGGCCGTGCTCGCCCGGTTGTGCGACCGCATCGACGCGGCCGCGTGCAGCAACGCGCTGTCCGCCAAGCTGTTGGCGCTGACGATGCCGGGTGTGCCGGACGTCTACCAGGGCACCGAGCTCTGGGACCAGAGCCTCGTCGACCCCGACAACCGGCGGCCCGTCGACTTCGACGCATCGTGCCGCTGTGCTCGCCGGGGCCGAGGACCCGGCCTGGCTCAAGCTGGCAGTGGTGCTGTCCACCCTGGGTCTGCGGCGCGAGCGACCCGACCTCTTCTCGTCCTACGCGCCGGTCGTAGCGACCGGACCGGCGGCGGGCCACGTCCTGGCCTTCGACCGAGGCGGGGTGGTCGCGGTCGCCACCCGGCTGCCGGTCGGCCTGGCCGAGCGGGGCTGGCGGGGACGACCCTCGGCCTGCCTGCCGGCTCCTGGACCGACGTGCTCACCGGACGGCCCGCCACCGGTCGCGTCGAGGCCTTGCTCGACACCTACCCGGTCGCCCTGCTGGTGCGGACGACCCGATGACCGCCCTTCGACGTCTGGGCGCCGGCCCGTGCCCGGGTGCGACTCCTGGTCGGCGACTCCACCGTCGAGATGAGCCGGACCGACGGCGGCTGGTGGACAGCCGGCCGAGCCGACGCCGTCCGGTGACGTGGACTACGGCTACCTGCTCGACGACGACCTCGACGCGCGCCCCGACCCCCGTTCGCGTCGGCAGCCCGACGGACCGCACGGCCGCTCACGGACCGTCGACCTCGCGGCGTACGGGTGGAGCGACGGTGGCTGGACCGGACGCCAGCTCGCCGGGTCCGCGATCTACGAGCTGCACGTCGGGACGTTCACGCCCGAGGGCACTCTCGACGCCGCCATCGGGAGGCTCGACCACCTGCTGCGCGCTCGGGCATCGACCTCGTCGAGCTGATGCCGGTCAACGCCTTCAACGGCACGCACAACTGGGGCTACGACGGCGTCGGCTGGTTCGCGGTCGACGAGACGTACGGCGGCCCGGCGGCCTACCAGCGCTTCGTCGACGCCTGCCACGGCGCGGGCCTCGGCGTCGTCCAGGACGTCGTGCACAACCACCTCGGCCCGTCCGGCAACTACCTGCCGCTGTTCGGGCCCTACCTCAAGCAGGGGCGCAACACCTGGGGCGACCTGGTCAACCTCGACGGCGAGGGCTCGGCGCGAGGTGCGCCGGCTCATCCTCGACAACGTGCGGATGTGGTTCGCGGACTACCACGTCGACGGGCTGCGGCTCGACGCCGTGCACGCGCTCCAGGACTCCTCGGCCGTGCACCTGCTCGAGGAGATGGCGATCGAGGTCGCAGGCGCTGTCCGCTCACGTTGGCCGACCGCTCACGCTGATCGCCGAGTCCGACCTCAACGACCCCGCACTCGTCACTCCGCGCGAGGCCGGCGGCTACGGCCTGGACGCCCAGTGGAGCGACGACTTCCACCACGCGCTGCATGTCGCGCTGACCGGCGAGACGCACGGCTACTACGCCGACTTCGCGCCGCTCGCCGCGCTGGCCAAGGTGTGCGAACGCGGGTTCTTCCACGACGGCACCTGGTCGTCGTTCCGCGGGCGCGACCACGGCGCCCCCATCGACACTCGATGCGCTGCCTCCCTGGCGACTGGTCGTGTGCAGCCAGAACCACGACCAGGTCGGCAACCGGGCGGCTGGCGACCGGACTCACCGACGCACCTCGACGACGACCAGCTCGCGTGCGCCGCGCTGCTCACGTTGTGCTCGGCCGTTCACGCCCGATGCTCTTCCAGGGCGAGGAGTGGGCCGCGTCCTCGCCCTTCCAGTTCTTCACCAGCCACACCGAGCCCGAGCTCGGCCGGGCGACGGCCGAGGGCCGGATCGCCGAGTTCGCCGAGCATGGCTGGGATCCGGCGACCGTGCCCGACCCTCAGGACCCGGCGACGTACGCCCGGTCCAAGCTCGACTGGTCCGAGCTCGCCTCCCCGCGGGGCGCCCGGATGCTCGGCGTCTATCGCCGGCTGGCCGAGCTACGGCGCGAGCACGCCGACCTGACCGCGCCGGCGTACGCCGAGTGCACCGCCGACGAGACCACCCGGGTGTTCACCATGCGCCGCGGGGCACTGACCGTCGTCGTGAACTTCGGCGACGTCGAACGGTCACTCCCGGTCGAGGCGACCGAGGTGCTGTTCGAGACCGAGTCGGGGGTCGATCTGGCTACGGGCAGCGTCGTGCTGCCCGCGCATGCCGGCGCGCTGCTGGGCCGGCCGCCGGCTTAGCCGGTCGGCTCCAGGTCGTCGAGCAGGACCTGGTCGTCCTCGGCGGGGGCCTCCACTTCGGGCTGCTCGTTGAAGCCCGAGAACGTGACGGTGCCCGGGTCCTCGCCCTCGGTCTTCTCGATCTTGACGAGGTAGTGGTCGCCGTCGACCAGCACGTAGCCGCTCGAGCTCCCCTTGTCAGCCCGCTCGGAGATGATCTCGATCGTGTCCTCGCCGTCCACCTCGGTGGTCTCGCCCTTGGTGTAGTCGGCGTCCTCGTTGTCGACGAGCTCGCCGATGAACTCCTCGATGTCGCAGAACGGCTTGAACGACGTGTCGTCCTCGGGCAGCGTGACCCAGCGGTCGCCGGCGGTCGCGATGACCTGCGGGGCGAGCTCGGGACCGGCGAAGAGCTCCCAGAACGCCTCGTCGGGCTTGAACCACACCGTGCCGTCCACGCCGAGGATCTCGGCGGTGGCGCCCTGGGTGGTGAAGCGTCCCGAGCAGTTGAGGTCCGAGCCGATCGCCATGTCGATCTCGATCTCCTGGCCCTCGGAGGAGAGCACGCCAGTGATCGTCACCGCGTCGAGGTCTCCCATCGCGTCCTTGGCGACCTCGGCGATGTCCGCGGCCGACCGCTCGGTGAAGTCGCCGTCATCGTCGCCGCTGCAGCCGGTCACCAGCACCGCGGTGAGCAGGGCCGTCGCCGTCAGTGAACCCCGTGCTCGTGAACGCATCCGCACAGACTAGGTGGCGTCGTACTGCCCCCGAGCGGCCAGGACCCTGGTCCGTACCTGAGCCCGCCGGCCGACCTAGACCCCTGCCAGCTCACGGTCAGGTTCGGCGGACGGCGGGACCTCACCGGATTCGCGGAAGCCGTGGTGGTCCCACCAGCGGGCCATGGGAGCGGGGGCCCACCAGTTCCAGCGGCCGAGCAGCGCCATCGTGGCGGGCACCAGGAGGGCCCGGACGATGGTCGCGTCGATGAGCAGGGCGACCAGCATGCCGATGCCGAGCATCTTCATGAACACGATGCCGCTGGTGGCGAAGGCGCCGATGACCACGGCTAGCAGGACCGCGGCGCTCGTGATGATCCGGCCGGTCTTCTGCACCCCCGTCGCGACCGCGAGGTCGTTGTCCCCGGTCCGGTCCCACTCCTCGCGAACCCGCGAGAGCAGGAAGACCTCGTAGTCCATCGACAGGCCGAACAGGATCGCCAGCATCAGGATCGGGTTGGTGGCATCGAGGAAGCCCTGGGGCTCGAAGCCCAGCAGGTCCGCGAGGTGGCCGTCGGAGAAGATCCAGGTGACGACACCGAACGAGGCGGTGATCGAGAACAGGTTCATGACCACCGCCTTGACCGGCAGGACCAGCGAGCCGAAGGCGATGAACAGCAGCACCAGCATCACGCCGGCGACGATGAGCCCCATCAGCGGCAGATGCGAGCCGACCGAGTCGATCAGGTCGACCGTCGCGGCGGACTGTCCGCCGACCAGGACCTCACCGGAGGCGGGCACCACGTCCCGGATGGCCTCGACCAGCGCCTGGCTGTCCTCGGTCTGGGAGTTGCCCGCCCAGGTGGCGCGCAGCAGCGTGGCGTCCCCCTCGGCGGCGACCGGCTGGACCCCGAGGACGCCGTCGACGGAGCCGACAGCCTTGGCGTACGTCGCGACGTCGTCGGCGGAGGTCCCGCTGAGCAGGAGCTCGGCAGTGGAGGTCTCGGGGCCGAACTCGGAGAGCTTGTCGGCCGCGACGTGCGCGGGCGCATCGGGCGGCAGCACCCGGTAGTCGACGCTGCCCCAGGTGGCGCCGAGGAACGGCGAGGCGATGAGCAGCAGCCCGGTGACCGTGACCCCGATGACCAGCCACGGCCGGCGCATCACGCCCCGGGCCAGGGCGGCCCAGCGACCGTGACTGTCATCGACGACGACCGGACGGTGCCGGCGCCACGGCAGGCGACCACCGTCGACGCGACGGCCGAGCAGACGCAGCGTCGCGGGCAGCACGGTGAGCGCCGCGAGCATCGCGACCAGCACAGCGGCCATGCCGCCGTAGCCCATGCTCTTGAGGAACGCCTGCGGGAAGATCAGCAGGCTCGACATCGCGGCGGCCACGGTCAACCCGGAGAACAGGACGGTCCGGCCGGCGGTCGACATCGTGCGCCGGACGGCCTTGGCCGGGGCGTCGGGGTCGTTCTCCGGCAGCAGGGCGAGCTCCTCGCGGAACCTGCTGATCACGAACAGGGCGTAGTCGATCGCGAGGCCGATGCCCAGCAGCGAGATGACGTTGACCGAGAAGATCGAGACCTCGGTGAAGTTCGTGATCACCCGCACCAGCGCGAGCGCGCCCACCATCGCGAGCAGGCCGACCAGCGCTGGCATCGAGGCCGCGACGACGCTGCCGAAGATGAGCAGTGCGAGCAGAACCACGATCGGCATCGAGATGAGCTCGGCACGCTCGAGATCCTCGCTGGTGATCTCGTTGACGTCGTCGAAGACGGCGAACGCGCCGGCGACGTCGGTCGTGAGGACGGTGTCACCGCCGGCCTCCGCGTCGGCCCGCAGCGTGGGTGCGAGCTGGTCGTAGTTGGACAGGTAGTCGTCCTGGCTCGTGCCGGCCATGGAGATCAGCACCTGGGCGGCGTGGCCGTCCTTGCTCACCATGGTGTTGGGCCCGGTCTGGTCGGGCACTGCGTAGTAGGGAATGACCCGGGTGGTCGTGCCGTCGGCATACCCCTCGACGACGCGCTGGACCTCGGCCTGGAAGGCGGGGTCGTCGGCGGTCAGGTCCTTGCTGGAATAGATCGCCACGACGTCGATGCCCTGGTTGCCGAACGTGTCCTGCTCCAACGCCAGCTCGCGCGCGGACTCCGAACTGGGGTCGTCGAAGCCACCCTGGGAGAGGGAGTCGAAGACGCCGAACCCGTAGACCCCGGCCGCGAAGGCCACCGCGAGACCGGCGAGCAGCACGGCAAGGGACCGCCGTGCGACGAACCTTCCCCAACGATCGATCATCGTGACTCCCTGAAACCTGAGTGACATGTGTAAAGTTAGTGAACGGCGTAAACAGTAAACGGCGTTAACTTTGGCTGTCAACCGGTTCAAGGAGAGCGATGACCCAGGTCCAGACGCGGCGCGAGAAGCAGCGCGAGGCGACGTACGACGAGATCGTGCGCGCCGCCCGCGACCTGCTCGCGGAGGGGCCGGAGCTGTCGCTGAGAGCGGTCGCCGGCCGGATGGGGATGACCGCCCCGGCGCTCTACCGCTATGTCGCCGGCTACCAGGAGCTCATCGACCTGGTCGCCTTCGAGATCGACCGGGCCGCGACGGTCGGCTTCGCGGCCGCGGCCGATGCCCTCCCCGAGGACGACTACGCCGGTCGGCTGGTCGCGTCCGCGACCGAGTTCCGGATGTGGGCGCTGGCCAATCCGCGCGAGTTCGGGCTGGTCTTCGCCAACCCGGTGGCAGACGCCGCGTGCATCCGTCGCGAGATGCTCACCCAGGTTGCCTCGGGACAGCTGATGCTCGGCCAGATGCGCGCCCTGTGGGAGCACAACCACCACCCTGTCCCACGGCTGGAGGACCTTCCCGAGAACGTGCGCGAGGCGATCATCGACCCGCTGATCCCGGCGAAGGTCGACGACCTCCCGCTCGAGCACAAGGGCCTCGCCTGGATCTACATGCAGGGCTGGACGGTGCTCTACGGTGTCGTCGCCCTCGAGGTCTTCGGACACATGGACCCGCGGGTGATCGAGTCCGGTGAGATGTTCGTCGAGTCGATCGTGGCGTTCGCCCCCAAGCTCGGTCTCGAGGATGACGCCGACCGGCTGGTCGCCCTGATCCGCGCACGGTTCGCGCGCGCGACCTGAACCTCAGCCGAGCTCGCCGCCGTAGTTGGGCAGCCGGTAGGCCCGCTCGTAGCCGTCACCCACGAAGTCGGTCGGGTTGTTGCCGAGGTTGGCGATCAGGGTCCACCCCTGGGCGGCGAACGAGTCGCGGCAGCGCTGCTTGCTGGCCGGGATCGCCTCACCCTTCTTGCGCAGGCAGAGCTGGGCGACCTCGTAGCCGAGAGCGCTCAGCTGGGTGAGGGTCCGCTGGCGCTGGGTGTTGATCCGACCCGTGTTGAACACCAGGTCCACGCCGAGGCTTCGAGCCAGGCTGGCGAACGCGAGGACCCGCGGGATCGCGGTGGCCTTCGGCCCGTCGTAGTAGGTCGAGACCGCCGAGTTGTCGATGTCGAAGTTGATGGCCAGGCGCGCACCGGCCTCCACGGTCGCGGTCCGGTCGCGCAGGTAGGCCCTCGAACCCCTCAGCGCCTTGTTGACGTCCTTGATCCACTGCTCCCGCGTGGGGACTCCGGGCTTGGCCGACACCGCCCCGACCGGTGGTGTTGCGCTGAGGGCCAGCACGAGAACCACCAGTACGCC
The DNA here is from genome assembly GCA_963802315.1 of uncultured Actinomycetota bacterium. GTDB lineage: Bacteria > Actinomycetota > Actinomycetes > Propionibacteriales > Nocardioidaceae > Nocardioides. Next base: position 1,104,786 of record CAWDIF010000001.1, on the reverse strand, counting down.
GACCAGCCGCTTCATGGCTGTGACGGTAGCCCGGTCAAGGTTGTGCGGGCAGCTCGGCGAGCTCGGCCTGCAGCGCGGTGATCACGGACTCGTCGACGCTGGAGGCCGCCATGGACAGGAGCGCGTTGAGCGAGAGGCTGCGGGCCATCGCGACCATCGGGTTGTTGACGAGATCGGGGATGTGGCGCGCGATGATGTCGCTGCTCTCCGGGTCGTCGAGGATCTCGCCGACGGGAGTGTGGTCGAGGTCCCAGCGTCCGGTGCCCGTGTCGTCGTCGTCCACATCCGGGCGGTCTGGTTGCGTGGCCGGCGTCCAGCCCTCGTAGCGCAGCCCGAAGTTGAACGCGAACGTCGGGTCGACCGTGTCGTTGGGCGAGTCGGAGCTGCTCGCCTCCACGGCTGCCATGGACGAGGGCAGCTCGAACGGGAGCCTGCCCAGGGGCTCGAGCTCACCGAACAGGATCTTGACGAAGGCCTCGTCGGTCGACCCGAAGTTCACGATCAGCGAGCCGACCGCGGCGAGGAAGGGCGCGACGATCGCCGGTCGGTCGAGGTAGACGTCCACGACGGTGGGGACTGTCGCAGCGACGCTGAGCACGTGCTCCAGCTCGGGCGCGTGGAAGTCCAGGGAGCCGGCGTGGAAGAAGTTCTGCAGCTCGCCCGGGTTGCCGCGGGGCTCCCAGGGTGCGACCAGGCGAAGCACGGCGACGTCCGCCTCCTCGGGAGTGGCAGCGACGCTCACCCAGCGTCGAAGGATCTTGGTATCGATCCCCTCGGCATAGACGCGGAGGCCGGTGCTGAGCGGCAGGTGCGCCGGCCCCGCGCCGTTCTTCAGCAGGGTCTGGGCGTGCGCCTGGGTCTCGATGCCCTCGCGACGGGCCTCCGGCGTGCCGACGAGGCTGGGGGCAGCCTCGACGTCGACGAAGGGGTTGTCGAACAGGCCAAGTCGGAACTTCTCCCGGAGCAGCCGACGCACGGAATCGTCGAGACGCGCCTCGGTGACGTGACCGCCGCGGACCAGGTTGACGAGCTGGCTCGGCTCGGTCTCGCCGCCGAACTGGTCGACACCGGCGTCCAGCGACTTGAGCATCCGTTCGTCCTCGGTGAGGTCCTCCACACCCCAGAACTGACGCGAGACGACCCCCCAGTCGGTGCAGATGATGCCCTCGAACCCGAGCTGTCCGCGAAGGATGTCGGTGAGGACCACCTTGTTGAAGTTGAAGCCGACCTCCTCGAGCTCGGTGCCGACCGGCATCCCGTAGTACGGCATCATCTGCGAGACGCCGGCGGCGATGAGCTCCTTGAACGGCTCGACGTGGTAGTCGAACATCCCGGCCGGATAGACCTGCTCGCGCCCGTAGGAGAAGTGGGGGTCCTCGCCGTCCTTCTGGGGACCACCACCGGGGAAGTGCTTGGCCATGGCGGAGACCGAGTCGGCTCCGATCTCTGCGCCTTGGAGACCACGCACATAGGCCGCCCCCAGACGACCGGCAACCTCCTGGGTGGCTCCGAAGGTCGTGCTCGCTCGTGACCAGCGCGGCTCGGTCGCCAGGTCGACCTGCGGATGCAGAGCCGTCCGGATGCCGACCGCCAGGTACTCGCGACGGATGGTGTCCGCGAACCGCTCGACGAGCTCGGGGTCGTCCAGCGCACCGAAGCCGAGCATCTCCGGCCACTGCGAGAACGGTCCGGCGAGGAGAGAGGTCGCCGGGTTGTCGCTGAACGAGTGACGGGGGTCGGTGGAGAAGGTCACCGGGATGCCCAAAGGGGTGCGGCGCGCCGCCTCCTGCACCGAGTTGGTCCACGCCGCGATCTCGCGCGCGGAGGGGGCCTGAAGGATGTTGAAGTGCGTCATCTGCCGGTCGAGGAGGACGCGCGCCGACGGCAGCCCAAAGATCCCCGGGGCGTCGAAGTCGCCGAACGGCAGGATCGGATGGAACATCTGCGCAGCCTTGTCCTCGACCGTCATTCGGCCGAGCAGGTCCTCGACGCGCTGGTCGATGCCCACGGCGGGGTCCTGGTAGGGCAACGTGCTGTCAGTCACGTGCGATCTCCTTCAGTTCTGTGCCGAGCAGGGTTGGTGCGGTGATGCGGAGCGGCACCTGGACGGGCGCCACCCCGTTCGCGGAGATCGTGACGGTCACGTCCCCGGTGTCGTGTCCCGAGCGGATGACGGCGAGTGCCCGCCCGTTGAAGGTGCGGTGGGAGGGCTCGACGAAGCCCTCTCTGGTGATGGCCTCGGCGCTGCCGAGCCCTTGGAGAGTGGCCGGGCCCTGCACGGTGACCGTCACGCTCCGGTCGGCCAGGGGCCGGACAACGCCGGCGTCGTCGGTCAGGACGATCGGGAGGAAGGCGAGGTCCTGGCCGTCGGCGACCAGCTCGGTGGCCTCAGGCGCGACGTCGAGCCTGAGCCCGGGTCCGGCGCTGACGAGGGTGCGCCGACCGATCTCGGCGCCGGTGGCGTCGTAGGCGATGGCGGTGAGCTCGCCGGGCTCGTAGGGCAGGGTGAACGTTGCGAGGTAGTCGCCGTCTCGCTCGGCCGGGGCGGTGCCGACGCTGCGTCCGTTGAGCACCAGCTCGACCCGGTCGGCGTCGGCATAGACCTCGACGGTGGCCTCGCGACCCTCGCAGCCCTCCCAGCTCCAGCTGTCGAGGGAGTTGGTGGCCCGCCAGCCGGTCTGCACCACCTTCTCACCGGAGTGATTCACGGGCTCGACGGCGATGTGCGGTCCCTTCGTGAGACCCCAGGCGATCCGGTTGACGTGGGCCTGGGTCTGCAGGAAGCCGGTGATGTCGATGAGAGGCTCACCAGCCAGCAGCGCCGGGTAGGGGTGGTAGATGGAGCGCTTGGTGGTGCCGTACTGCTTGGTGGCCAGGCCGGCCTCGCCGATGTAGTCCCACCCGGTCCAGGTGAAGTCACCGATGACGTGTGGCATCGACTTGATCTGCTTCCAGATCTTGACCGAGTTGGCCGAGCGGGTCTCGCTGCCGACGATGACACGCTCGGGGTGGAGCTTCGCGTCGAGCTCGTAGCGGCCGGTCAAGTAGTTGTAGCCGGCGACATCGAGGTCGGCGAAGGCCTCGCTGGTCCGTTTGTCCACCGTCTTGAGTCGCACCAGACGGTCCAGGTGACGATCGAGGATGCCGATGACCAGATTCAGGATCCCGATGAGGTTCTTGTTGGGGTCCTCCCCGCTCTCCCGCGCGGCGGCGGCCTTGGCGGCGAGCTTCTCCTCGTCCTGGGGGGAGATGAGGTTGAGGAAGCCGTTGATGCCGTTGGTCACCAGTCGGGACGGGTCGAGCTCGCGGGTCTTCTTGGCCATCGCGCGGTTCAAAGCGATGCCGCCCGGTGTGGCCGTCTCGGCGATCTCGTTGCCGATCGAGTACATGACGACCGAGGGGTGGTTGTGGACATTCGCGACGAGCGCCTCGAGATCTCGCTCCCACCACTCGAGGAAGTCCAGGCTGTAGTCGAAGCTGACCTTGGGCCGCGTCCAGGCATCGGTGAGCTCGTCCATCACCAGCACCCCGTGCCGGTCGCAGGCACGCAACAGTGCCCGAGAGGCTGGGTTGTGCGCGCTGCGGATGGCGTTGTAGCCGCTCTCCTTCAGGATCCGGACCCGGCGGTCCTCGGCGGCGTCGAGGGTGTTGGCCCCGATCACCCCGTTGTCGTGATGGATGCAGGCGCCGCGCAGCTTCACGGTCCTGCGGTTGATCTGGAGACCCTTGCGGGAGTCCGCGGTGACCACCCGGATGCCGAACTCTGTGTCGGAGGCGTCGATCTCCACCCCGCCCGTCGCGATGCTCACCCGGGCAACGTGCAGCAGGGGCGTCTCGGGAGACCACAGCAATGCGTCCGGCACGGTGATCTCTTGCTCGAGGGTCGTCCGCTCGCCCGCTGCCACCGTCGTCTCGCTGCTCGCCGTTGCGAGCTGACGACCGTCGGGGGCAGTGAGCGCGGCCAGGACGGTCAGCGACCGCGAGTCGGTTGCGTCGTTCGCGATGGTCGTCTCCACCTTGACGACGGCCGTGGTGCCGTCGATCGAGGTCGTCGACACCCGGACACCGTCGGCCGCGATGTGGGTGCGATCTCCCGCCAGCAGGTGGACCGGGCGGTAGATGCCGCTGCCGGTGTACCAACGAGCGTTGGGCATGTCGTCGTTGTTGGCCACGACCTCGATGCGGTTCTGCTCGCCGTACACGAGGAAGTCGTCGAGCCGGACCTGGAATGCGACGTAGCCCGAAGGCCGACCACCGGCCAAGCGGCCGTTCACCCACACCTGCGACCGGTGGTAGACACCCTCGAACTCCACGATCACGACCCGGTCGCGCCACTCCTGCGGAGCAAGGAATGATTTGGAGTACCGATAGACCCCACCCGGGTAGTAGCCGGTGTGTCCGACGTTGGGTGTGTTCGGGTCACGCTCCTCGGTCAGCATCGCGTCGTAGGGCAGCGTCACCGGACCCGTCAGCGGGCCCGGACGGTCGCCTTCTCTCTGCACGAACCAGTCCTGGTCAAACGACGAACGGCGCATCCGGTGGACCTCCCGGCCAGATTCCAGCGCGCGACATCTCGGCGCATCGGCTCAGTGATAGCAGCGGAGCGTGGCGCCTGCAAGGTTCTGGACGGCGATGCCGATCATGGGGCCAGGTCGTCCCACGCCTTGAAGTACTGGGGGTGGGGGCCCATGGCGATCACCTCGAGGAGACCCCAGCCCTCCCCGTCGCCCTGGTTGGTGCTGAACCGGCCGAGGTTGTCGACCAGAGAGCCGGGCATGGCCGCGATGTTCGGGTCGTGCAGGTCGAAGTCCCTGCGTTGCACGACGACCTCTTCGCCGTGGTACTTGCCGTGCTTCCAGTCCGGGTCGCGCCCGTAGCCGCTGCCGCGCGAGAGCTGGACCGGTCGCACGGCCTCCCCTTCGAGGACGAGGCCGTCGCGGAACCGGATCGTCGCTGTGGTCGCGAGCCGGGTGCCGGCCTTGAAGCGCACGTCGTGCTCGGGCCGCCCGAGGTACTCGACCCGGCCGTCGGGGAACAGGCGGACCGCCTCCTCCAGCGTCCTGCGGCCGACGCCGTCCTCCTGGACCATGTAGGCGATCGTGCTGTCGGCGAACCGCACCATGAAGTAGTTCCAGAACATCCCATTGACGATCGCGACCGGCTTGCCGCCGGCCTCGGGCTCACCCACGGGTCGCACCCCCCATGACCGGTCCCGGTTGCCACCGAAGCGGTCGGGGGTCACCTCAATGGTGCGGCCGTCGAGCACCAGCGTTCCGCTCCACGTGCCGGTTTGCAGGAAGCGCATGGTGTTCAGCGTCTGCCGGCCGAAGGTCGACTCCTGGATCATCCTGGGTTCCTCGAACGCCGGGACCACTCCCTGCCACACGGCATCGAGCGCGAACCCCTCGGTCTCCTCGCACACCACCCGGAGCCGTTGGAGCCCTTCGAGCACCTCGACCCGCAGGGGACCCACGCGGGTGTCCAGCCGGTCGAGCCCGAGCGGTCGAGAGGCCCGGATGACGGTCTGCTTGTCGCCGTACGACGCGGTGAGGAAGGCGTCGGTCACGTCGAGGTTGGGGTACTGGCCCAGCCCCACGATCACGAAGAACTCGTCGGTCGACCCGTGCAGCGAGAAGTAGTAGCGGTCGTAGAAGTTCTTGTCGGTCGTGCCGACGCTCGCCATCGTCTCGGCGACCTGGTGGATGGAGAGGTCGTCCAGTGGGGAGAGCATCAGGAACCGGCTTTCTCGTCGAGGAGGCTCGCGGTCAGGCGGGTGACGGCGTTCTCGGTCGCGAGAGCGCTGTCGGCGGGGATCACGCCGTGGTCCTTGAACATCACCGCAACCCGACCGATGATCACGCAGTGCCGGAAGCCGGCGAAGAGCTCGTAGTAGTCGAACGCCGTGACCCGGAGACCGCTCCGTTCCTCGAAGCGGGCGATGGTGGCCTCCTTCGACGGGAAGCCGGGCAGCCGCTCGGCGCCGGGGGCGTACTGCTTGCGATCGAGGAACCATGCCCACCCGAGATCCTGGCTGGGTGAGCCGAGACAGGCCATCTCCCAGTCAAGGACCGACAGCCGCTCCCCGGTTTGCGTGACCAGGACATTGCCGAGGCGCGCATCCCCCCAGCAGAGCACCTTCTCGTCGTCCGCGGGCTTGTGGGCGACCAGCCACTCGAGGGCCCGTCGGGCGACCGCGAGCTCCTCGTCCTTCTCGACCGACTCGAGGAACGCCTCGTAGTAGGCCAGCTGAGCGTCGAGCCCGTCCAGCAGCGGGGGCAGGTCGAGCGAGGTGTGGTCGATCGCCGCGATCTCAGCGATGGAGTCGATCGTGGACCACCACACCCGTTCTTGGATCTCCGCGGTGGCTTCCTTCAACCACCCTTGGACCGAGTACGGCGGGTTGTCCGGCGGCGTGATGCCGTTCACGAAGCCCATGACGAAGAACGGGGCCCCCAGGATCGACGGGTCCGACTCGTGCCAACGGACCTCGGGGACGGGGATCGACGTGTGGGCAGCCAGGGCGATGAGGAGGTCGCGCTGCTCGTCGAACGCGGCATCCGGGAAGAGGGTGTAGCCGGTGGGCGCGACCCGCACCACCAGCCGGTCGACCGTGCCTCGGTACGTCGCGTCCACGATGATCGTCTCGTTGGAGAACCCGGTGGCGCCGGTGCCGGTGAACTCACCCAACTCGGCCTCGGCGCCCACCTTGGTCGAGAGCCAGGCGGCCAGCTGCGTGGACGACTGCTCGAGGTCGCGCTGTGCGGGGATGGCCACGGGCACAAACCTAGACCCGCGAGGGCCCTGCTCGCCCGTCGACTTGGGGGCGTCAGTGTCATCAATTCGACAGTGTCAAACTCCGTCCAACAGGCAGCGCTAGGCCGTGGCGACGCAGACGACAGGAGCAGTCATGGATTCAGCAACGGGTGGGGTGGTCGGCGAGATCCTTCCGCTGGCGCTCGGCATCGCGATCAGCCCGATGCCGATCATCGCCGCGATCCTGATGCTGCTCTCCCCGCGAGCGAAGGGCACCAGCGTCGGGTTGATGCTGGGCTGGATCGCGGGCATCGTGGTGGCCGTCACCGCTTTCACGCTGCTCTCCTCGGTCCTGCCCGAGAACGATCCCGATGCCGCGAACCCGACGGCAGGGTGGATCAAGATCGGCCTCGGGGGGCTGCTCCTCCTGATAGCCGCCAAGCAGTGGCGCGGCCGCCCCGCCCCCGGCGTAGAACCGGCACTCCCGGGCTGGATGAAGGCCATCGACACGATGACTCCGGTGAAGGGCGCCGGACTCGGGTTCCTGCTCTCCGCGGTCAACCCCAAGAACCTGATCCTGGCTGCCGGCGCCGGCGTCATCATCGGTGGGGCAGGAGCAGGTTCCGAGGCCAGTTCCGAGGTCGTCGCCATCACGGTCTTCACGGTGGTCGCGGCCGCCTCCGTCGCCGTCCCTGTGATCGCCTACCTGGTCGCGTCGAATGCGATGGCCGGGCCACTGGAGTCCATGCACCAGTGGCTGGTCAAGGAGAACGGCACCGTGATGGCCGTGCTGCTCTTGGTGATCGGAGTGACCATGGTCGGCAAGGGGATCGGAAGCTTCTAGCCTCGATGTCTCATCCAGCTGTGGTCAGGCCGGTCGCGGTCGACGAATCAGCAGGTAGGCCTTGCAGCCCAGACACAGGCCGGTGGAGGCGTTGAGGGCTGCTACGCCGAAGGCGAGTGCCGTCAGACCGTAGCCGGCGACGTCGACGTCGACGGCGAAGAAGGACAGCGCCAGAGCCGTGAACGCGAAACCGAGGAACTGGGCGAACCTCGGTGGGCGAGCATCCTCCAGCTCGGCCGGTGCTCCGATCCGCGGCCAGATGAGACGGGCATAGACCTGCGCCCACAGCGACCACTGAAAGCTGACGAACGCGGTGAACGCAAACACGGCGGCCTGGGAGGCGAGCAGGCCGAGGCCCAGCGGTCGGGCGACGTCAACGATGAGCAGCACGATGGCGAGAATGCTGGCCGTCGCCCCGGCGCTGAATCGCACCAGGCGCGGGTCGACCTGGGCGCGGAGCGGGCAGGCGCTAGGGCTCGTACTGGGCATGAGGGTCTTCGGAGGTAGAGGCCAACTGATCCGATCCTAGGATTGGGGAGATCTGCCGCGGGTGCCTTGACTGGTGCGGGTCACTCGACGACCAGGTCGGCGCCGAAGTGCGGGTCGATCTGGTGGTACTGCGGTAGCAGGTCGTCGGCGATGCCGCCCTCGCCCGCATGTCGGCGCCCCGGGTCGCGGGTCCAGTGCCAGAGCAGCCGGGTGTCGAGCGGGAAGTTCGCCGACGATCGGCCGAACACATTCTGGTAGTAGTTGTGCGCGCGGGGGTCGACGTAGGTCATCAGTCTCTCCGCCTCGTCGAGCACGGCGTTGTAGCGCCAGTACCCGTCCGCGGTGACTTCCACGGTCCGTCGCCGCTGCTCGATCAGTGCGGTGATGCTCTCGAGCGCGAACCGCGTGATGACCTCCTCCATGGCAGCGATCTGCAGACCAGCGAGCTGGTTGGTGTTGGGGCCGTAGACCATGAAGAAGTTGGGGAAGCCCGGGAGCATCGAGCCGAGGTAGGCCCGGGCCCCGTCCTTGGCCCACAGGTCCTCCGCCCTCAACCCGTCCCTGCCCTGCACCTGCATGGGCCACAGGAAGTCGTTGGCCCGGAACCCGGTGGCGAGCACGATGAGGTCGACGTCGTGCCGGGTGCCGTCGCTCAGCTCGATGCCAGCCTCGGTCACCCGGCCCACGCCGTCGGACACCAGGGTGACGTCGTCGCGCAGCAGGACGTCGAGGACGCTGTAGGCGCGGTCGACCAGGACCGGGCGGGCCGACATCGGCGGCGCCGCCGGCGTCATCTTCTCGAGCAGGTCGGGCCGCCCGCCGAGCTTGGAGGCGAGGAAGGAGAGCCGCTCGTCCCGCAGGATCCTGTTCGCCCGGCTCACCGCGTGCTCGTCGTGGAAGTCGGGGTCGACCTGCAGCGCGCTCAGCGAGTTCTGCGGGCGATGCCCGAAGGCGAGCTGGAAGCGCGCGAAGTGGCTGTAGTAGGGCAGGTTGCGGTCGAGCCAGGTCACCTGTTCCGGGAACGGCGACAGGTAGCCGGGCGCGTCGAACAGCCAGTTGGGCGTGCGCTGGAAGATGTAGAGGTGCTCGGTGTGCCGGGCGATCTCCGGGATCGTCTGATATCCCGTCGATCCCGTGCCGATGACCGCGACCCGTTGGCCGGTCAGGTCCGTGCCCTCCGGCCAGCGGGAGGTGTGGAACCAGGTGCCGCGGAAGTCCTCGATCCCTGGCAGCGTCGGGATGCTCGGCCGCGACAGGAACCCGACCGCGCTGATCACCGCGTTGGCCCGCCAGACCCGCGGCTCTCCCGACTGGTCGGCGGTGATCTCCCACAGCTGCGCGGCCTCGTCCCAGATGACCGAGCCGACCTCGGTGCCGAGCTCGATGTCGCCGCGCACCCCGAAGGTGTCGGCGATCCAGTTGAAGTACTCCTCGTTCTCCGCCTGCGGGCTGTAGGGGTGGCGATAGACGAAGTCGACCCCGTAGATGTGGGAGTAGGTGCGGCTCGGCGAGTCGACGCGCGCGCCGGGGTAGCGGTTCTCGAACCACGTGCCACCGACGCCCGGGTTCTTCTCCAGCACGGTGAACGGGATGCCGGCGCGCTTGAGGTGGATCGCCGCGTTCAACCCGCCCATGCCCGCCCCGATGATGACGACGGAGAACGCGCTCGCGTCGGCCGGCGCGGCGCCACCGGCCCAGCTGATCCCGCGCGCCCACGGGTCGAGGCCGAGCTCCTCGAGCCATTGCTCCAGCTCGGCCGGGTCGACCTCGGTCCCTGCGGCCAGGCTGAGGCTGCGGTGCAGCCGCTCGGCTGGACCGATCGGGACCCCCCCGCCGCCGGAATCGCGGTGCGTGCGCAGGAACGCCGCCGCCGCCGTCCTGATCCGGGCGAGGCTGTCCGGGTCCTGGACGTAATACACGTCGCGCTGGCCGCCGATCACCATCCGACCGACCTCGATGTCGAGCAGGTCCTGATCGCCGGTCAGCTGGTGGATCAACCCGCGCAAGGTCAACGGGTCGCCGTGCGCGACCGCGTCGTCGATCGCTTCGTCGCTCGCGTGCAGCAGCTCGGTGCTGCTTCGGGCCTCCTTCATTGCGATCTCCTCACCCATCCGCCAGCCGCAACCCCTCAGCAGTCCAGTTCTGATGCCCGATCAGTAGTACCAGGGGAAGCGCGGCACGCTCAGCGGTCATTGACGGTCATTGACGGCATTGTGCGGCTGACCTGCGCAAACGTGTTTGGGAGCGTTGGTCACGATCGGTCGCTGACGACTCTCCTGCCACGTTATTGCCACGCATCACGGCGCCGAGCAGCGCCTACGTCAGCGGCTCGGTGTTGGGCTCGGACCGACACCCTTTCGTGTATCCGGCACGACCTCGAGCGACTCCAGCAAACGCATGCCTAGGCGCCAGCGCGCCTCCGCCGGTAGTGCCATCGCGCCCTCGAGGAACTCCTCTGCGCTCATCGTCACGATGCCACCGTAACCCGGGTCGTACGAGGAACGCTGCCCCGGTTGAAGGGTCAGACTGTCGCTATGTCTCTTAATAAGTGACAGGCAGGCGACGCTCCCCGTATCCTTGGCACTTAATAAAGGACATGCGGACATGACTGAACTCTTCGCCACTCCAGATCCGGATCTTGAGGACCAGCAGGTCATCAGCGAGATCCACAGCATCCGTGCTTCCCTCGCGGACTTCCTACGCGCGCCCAAACGCTGGAACGGACTCCTTCGCCGCACCTCGACAGCACGAGCGATCCAGGGCTCGAACACCATCGAGGGCTACACGGTCAGTGAGGAGGACGCGGTCGCCGCCGTCGACGAGGAGCCCCCGCTGAGCGCGGACGAAGCGACCTGGTTGGAGATCCTCGCCTATCGCCGAGTCCTTACCTACGTCCTTAATGTGGCGACCGAACCGGGCTTCGTGATCGACGAGGCAGTCATCCGCTCGATGCATTTCATGTTGCTCGACCACGACCTCTCGAAGACGCCTGGCCGGTATCGCACCCAGGAGATCTTCGTCCGCGACGACAAGCGCGGCGTCAACGCCTACGAGGGCCCGGACGGAGACCTTGTTCCCGATCTGATGCGTGAACTCTCCGCGTCCCTCTCCAGCCCCACCTCGGATGATCCACTGGTTCGCGGGGCCATGGCGCATCTCAACCTCGTGATGATCCACCCGTTCCGCGATGGCAACGGCCGCATGGCCCGTGCCCTGCAGACGATGGTGCTCGCACAGGACCAGGTGGTCGAGCCGACCTTCTCCAGCATCGAGGAGTGGCTTGGCAATAACACGCAGGACTACTACGACGTGCTCGCGGCCACGGGACGCGGGTCCTGGAAGCGTGGCAACGACGCCACGCTGTGGGTGAAATTCAACCTGCGCGCTCACCACATGCAGGCCCAGACCATGCGGCGCCGTTTTGACGAAGCCGAGATCCAGTGGCGCAAACTCGACGAACTCCTTGCCGACTCCAAGCTCAACGACAGGATCGGAGCGGCTCTCTTCGATGCCCTCATCGGACTCCGCGTCACCCGGCCTTCCTATGTGAAACTCACCGAGCTCGACGAACGGACCGCCACCCGCGATCTGGTGAGCGCTGCCGAGGTCGGCTTGCTGGAGGCGCGCGGCGAGCGACGCGGCCGAAACTACGTTGCCGGCGTGCCCCTGCGGCGGATCCAGGAGCAGATCCGCTCCGAGAGAGCCCCGCTCACAGACCCCTACCCCACTCTCATCGGCGAGATCCGACGAGCACTTCCGTAGCCGAGCGGGTCAAATCGACCAGCGGGCACACGCTACGGCGCGAGTAACTTCCACACTCGGCGTACCTCAGCCGTGGTCAGGAGGCCCTGCTGTCGCGCCTCTGCAACGGCGTGCACCAAGCGTCCCCGCTCGATCCGACCTCGGCAATCGAGGATCGCGTCGGCGACACGCACTGCCAGCAGACTTTCGTAGCGTGTGAGGTTGTGCCAGCGTTGGCGAGGCTCCGCGTAGCGTCGTTGGTCGTCTCCTGCCACGCATGTGCCACACAGACAGGCCACCTGACCTGCAGTTATACGCGATTCAGTAGTTGCCTAGTAGTACCAGGGGAACGGCGACCAATCGGGATCGCGCTTCTCCAGGAACTGGTCGCGACCCTCGACGGCTTCGTCGGTCATGTAGGCCAGCCTCGTCGTCTCGCCGGCGAACAGCTGCTGCCCGACCAGGCCGTCGTCGATGAGGTTGAAGGAGTACTTCAGCATCCGCTGGGCGGTCGGCGACTTGCCGTTGACCAGCCGCCCCCACTCCAGCGCCGTGGCCTCGAGCTCTGCGTGCGCGACGGCACGGTTGACCGCGCCCATCCGGACGCCGTCCTCGGCGGCGTACTCCTGGCCGAGGAAGAAGATCTCGCGGGCGACCTTCTGGCCGACCTGGCGGGCGAGGTACGCCGAGCCGAAGCCGCCGTCGAACGAGCCGACGTCCGCGTCGGTCTGCTTGAAGCGCGCGTGCTCGGTGCTGGCGATCGTGAGGTCGCAGACCACGTGCAGGCTGTGCCCGCCGCCGGCCGTCCAGCCGGGCACGACGCAGATGACGATCTTGGGCATGAACCGGATCAGGCGCTGACACTCGAGGATGTGGAGGCGTCCCAGCTTGGCCTTGTCGACGGTCTCGGTCGTGTCGCCCTGGGCGTACTGGTAGCCGGTGCGGCCGCGGATCCGCTGGTCACCGCCGGTGCAGAACGATCGCTTGCCGCTCTTGTCGCTCGGTCCGTTGCCCGTGAGCAGCACGCAGCCGACGTCGCTGGAGATCCGCGCGTGCTCGAGCACCCGGAGCAGCTCGTCGACGGTGTGCGGGCGGAACGCGTTGAGCACGTCGGGGCGGTCGAAGGCGATCCGGACCGTGCCGTGAGCGCGGGCCCGGTGGTAGGTGAGGTCGGTCAGGTCCTCGAAGCCGGGGACCGGGTCCCAGGCCTGCGGGTCGAAGGTCTCCGACACTCCCTGAAGTGCGCTCACGTGTAGGGACAGTAGTGAAACGCCCCGTGCACGACCCCAGGGCCTCGGCGCTCGGCGCGTGCGTTGGCCGGCTGTCGCACGTCGCCCGGGCGCTACATTGGCCCATGCGCACCCCCCGTGCCGCCGCCCTGTTGATCGCGGCGCTGGTGGCTGCCCTGGTCCCGGCGCCCGCCGGTGCAGGCACGGATTCGCTCGTGGACAACGGCGACTTCGACGTCGCGACCAGAGACATCGACGTGGCGCGCCTCACCGTCACCTATGACGGCCGCGGCGCCCGGGCGACCCTGCGGATGAAGGACCTGAGGAAGCAGAAGCGGCTCCGCATCTTGGTGTCGTTCCAGAACCAGGAGGTGCACGACACCTTCTATCCGTACTACGGCAACTTCATCGAGTTCCGCATCAACGCCAAGCGCAAGCAGAGGGTCGTGAACTGGGTCGTCAATCCGACCTTCGACGACTACACCCCGCAGAGGTGCCGCGGCATCAAGGTCAAGGCCGACTATGACAAGGACAAGCTCGTCTACAGGCTCCCGAACCGGTGTGCGCGGTATCTCACGACGGTGGGCTACATCGACAGCTATGCGTCGGCGCGCAAGTACACACGCGGACACTGGGACGAGGGGTCGCCGGCCAACTCGACGGGGGACTGGTTCGACACGACGTACGGCCTGCACATCGACAGGTAGCCGGCTCGCAGGTCAGGGCCGCGCGAGCGACGCGGCCAGCGACACCAGGTGGCCGAGCCGGGCCACCTCGGAGTCCACGAACTCAGGGCCGCCACGGCGCCCGAGCACGATGACCTCGTTGCCGTCGATGCGCGCGCCGGCATAGAGGTTGACCTCGTCGCCGTCGACCTCGATCCGGGACGCCGTCTCGAGCTCGATGAACGCGAGGTCCGCGGGGGCGGCGCCGGTGCCCTGGGTGACCCCGTGCAGCCGGTGGACGCGCACCGCCCAGTCGGCACGGAACACGTCGGGGAGCAGGTCGACGACCCGGTCCAGGGCCTTCTCAGGGTCGATGGTCAGCTCCTCGACAGCCTCGAGGTCAAGGAACAGGTTGCCGCCCGCGGCGTACCTGTTGATCCAGATGACGGTGACCCCGTCGAGGGCGTTGCACGCCGACACGATCGAGTCAGGCATGGCCCCGCCGTGCATCTCGAGCAGCACGTCGTCGATGGCGGTCTGGGTCTCGAAGCGCTTCTCGACGATCTCGATCGCCCCGATGTCACCGCCGGCCTCACCGATCGCGGTCGCCAGCCGCCCCAGCGAACCGGGAACGTCGGGGAGCTCCACGCGGAGCAGGAACGGCACCGGCTCACGCTAGGGGATCGCGATGACGGGCTTGTTTCGGGGTTCAGTGGGTGGCCATGAGGCGCTGCCGCAGCCCGGTCGCCCTGACGGCCCGGCGTCCGATCGCCGCCCGGACGTCGTCGGGTGACCCGACCACCACGACGCGCTCCTTGGCGCGGGTGATCGCCGTGTAGAACAGCTCGCGGGTGAGCAGCCGTGACTCCGGCGGGGGCAGGATCACCACGACCTGCTCGGCCTGGCTGCCCTGGCTCTTGTGGATGGTCAGCGCGTGCATGGTCTCCACCTGGGCGATGCGGCTGGTGGCCAGGTCCAGGCGGCCGGCGCTGGTGTCGATGGCGGCCCGCAACGCGCGGACGGGGCTGCTCGGCGACGGCCGCACCGCGACGCCGACGTCGCCGTTGTAGAGGCGCAGGCCGTAGTCGTTGGCGGTGACGAGCAGCGGCCGCCCGGCGTACCAGGTCGCCCAGATGGGTTCGCCGGTCTCCTCGCCGAGCCAGCGCTCGACCTGGGAGTTCCAGTGGCGGACGCCGTAGGGACCCTCGCGGTGCGCGCACAGCAGACGCTGCCGATCGAGGAGCTGCAGCGCCCGCTCGGCGTCACCTGCCTCAGCGGCCCGGAGGACCTCGAGGGCGTGTGGCGCGACCAAGGCGCGAACTCCTGATGAGGGGTCTTCGGCGCGCAGCAGTGAGACGTGCTGGCCGCCCGCCTCGAGCAGGCGGAGGGCCTGGTCCGCATCTCCACGACGCACCGCCTCGGCCAGGGCGCCGATGGACCTGCCGAACCTGTGGGAGGTGACGAGCGCGGCGACGCCGACGCTGGTCGCTTGCTCGACGGCGTCGACCAGGTCGGCGAGCACGGCCCCGGCCTCGACGGAGGCGAGCTGGAAGGGGTCGCCGACCAGGATGAGAAGGCTGCCTGGTCGGACCGCCTCGAGCAGGCGCGCCATCATGGTCAGCGACACCATCGAGGTCTCGTCGACGACCACGACGTCATGCGGCAGCCTGTTGCCGCGGTGGTGCCGGAACCGCGACGACGTGTCGGGCCGAGCGCCGAGCAGCCGGTGCAGGGTGACGGCTCGGACACCGGAGAGGCGCGCCTGGTCCTGGGTCGGCAGCCTGCCAACCTCCTGCTCCACCGCCTGCTGCAGGCGCGCGGCCGCCTTGCCGGTGGGTGCGGCCAGCGCGATGCGCACCGCCGGGTCCCCGGCGAGTTCGGCACGCTCGGCGCACAGCGCGAGCAGTGCGGCGACCGTGGTGGTCTTGCCCGTGCCGGGCCCGCCGGTGAGGACGGTGGTGGCGCGGCTGAGGGCCACTCGGGCAGCAGCTCGCTGCTCGTCGTAGCCGGTCCCGGGGAAGACGCGGTCCAGGGCCGGGGTGAGCCAGGCCTCGTCGGGAGCATGGGACGCGGCCGGCCGCCCGACCAGGTCCGCGTGCACCTGCTCCTCCTCACGCCAGTAGCGGTCGAGGTAGAGCAGGTGGGCGTCGTCCTGGGACAGCAGTCGCAGCACTGGGGTCGGGGAGGTCACGAGTGGGCTGAGGGCCACCGCCGCGTGCCACTCATGGACATCAGGCCAGGGCACGTCGAGATCCTCGTCGGCGACACCGGCCAGGTCGACGCACACCGAACCGGCTCGGACCGCCCGGACCACGAACGCGACTGCGAGTGCCACCAGGGGCGCCTCCTCGTCGGCCAGGGCGCAGAGCCGCTGCGCCACGTGCACGTCGGAGGCGTCGAGCACCCCGGCCTCGTTGAAGGCGCGGAGCAGACCGACCGCGCCGCGGGCCAGCCGCGGGTCGTGAGCGTCCTCGGGCTCGAGGTTCAGCACCGTCACCGGGCGCCGTCCAGGAGATCGGAGAGCGCGACGACCAGAGCGGTCGGCGGTCGCCACGAGAAGACGCCCGCGGGGTGGCCGTCGTCCTCAGGGGTCTGGGGCCCGCACATGCCGCGCACGTAGAGGTACTGGACCCCGCCGAGGTGGACCGCCGGGTCGTAGCCGGGCTGGCGCCACCGCAGGTAGCGGTGCACCACGACGACATAGAGCAGTGCCTGGAGCGGGTAGTCGGAGTGCAGCATCGCCTCGACGAGCCGGTCTCGGGAGTAGGCCGCGGCGGTGAGCGGCACGTCGGCTGACCCGAGCCAGTTGGTCTTGTAGTCGACGATCAGATAGCGATGACCGCCGTCAACGCCCGGCACGCGGAGCACGACGTCGATCGACCCCGACAGGTAGCCACGCAGCGACTGGCCGCCGAGTCCGGGCGACCGCAGCCGCGCGGCGTAGGGCGCGAGGGCGTCCCCCCCGGACAGGTGTGCCTCCAGCAGCGCACCGACGTCGGCCAAGGACACCTCGACGCCGGGGTCGACGTCGCCACCGGCGAGCGGGATCTCGAAGTCGAGCTCGCACAGCCGGTCGGCGAGCCCGATCTCACCGAGGGTGAGGCCACCGGCGAGTGGGCCCAGGGAGGTGTGATGAAGGGGCACCAGCGCCGCCGCGAGCTCCGCGGCCGGTGTCGAGACCCCCCACTGCCCGCGTTGCTCCTCGACGTGCCGGCGCAGCTCCGCCTCGAGGTCGGGCGCGAACGGGTCCGTCTCCTCCAGCACGGCATGCACCAGGGAGCCGAAGGCGGCGCCCGAGGGGAGGTCTGCCATGGGTGACGCGACGCTCGTCGAGGCGGCGGTCGCGGCGAGGACAGGCGGCTCGTCGCCCCTCTCGTCGGCCATCTCGTCCTCGCGCGCCGACAGCTCCGGCTCGGAGTGGACACCGCCGGCGCTCCTCCGCCGCGCGGACCAGGCCGGAGTAGGACGTGCGGCGCCACGCGACGTCGATCGAGCGGTCGAAGCGGCGCACGCCGAGGTCGGTCGGGGCGGCGGCGGGGTCGGGTTCGGGCACACCGGTGGTGGGTTCGGCGATCTCCACCGACGGCCCACCGGCGTGCTCCCACTTGTGCAGGTGGGCCACCGCGGCGGCGTCGTCGATCTTGGGCGGGAGCGAGTCGGGCACCTCGGCCTGCTGCGGGACCCGGCCGCGCAGGAGCCGGGAGAGCCCGCCGTTTGGCTCGTCCCAGGACGGTGCCCACCACGCGACGACCTGGGACTGGGCGCGGGTCAGTGCGACATAGGTGAGCCGGATGTCGTCGCCGGCCATCTCGGCGCGGCCCTTGGCCGCGACCTGGGTGTAGCCGGGCGCACGGGAGCCGCCGATGTCGAGACAGCGGGTGCCGTCGGACTCGTGATAGAGCACGGCCTCGCCCATCCGGACGTTGCGGTTGAACCCGAACGGCAGGTAGACGAGCGGATACTGCAGACCTTTGCTGACCCAGACGGTCATGATCTGGACCGCTGCGGCATCGCTGTCGAGTCGGCGGTTGCGCTCTGCGGCGCCGCCCCGCTCCTCGCGCTGGTTGCGCAGCCACTGAAGCAGCGCGGGCAGCCCGAATCCCTCGCGGTGGGCGACCTCGTGCAGCAGCTGGGTGAGGTGCTCCAGGTCGGTCAGGTGGCGCTCGCCCCCGCGCCAGGCGAGGACCCGCTCGGCCATGCCGGCGACGTAGGCGGCCTCGAGCACGGCCGCGATGCCGCGGGCCCTGGCGTGGTCGGCCCACCGGCGTACGGTCTCGGAGACCTCGTCGGTGAGGTCTCCGCGCCCAGCGTCGGTCGCCAGCTCGGCGGCGGTGCGTCCGAAGAACATGGTGGTCGCGGCGGCACGCACGAGTCCGGCTCGACCGGGCTGCTCGAACGCCTCGAGGAGGCACTGCCAGTCGGCGGCGGACTGCGAGGCGAACACGTCGGTGTCACCGGTGTAGACGGCCGGCACGCCGGCGGCCGCGAGCGCGTCCCGGCAGGCTCGCGCGTCGCGGTGGCTCTCGACGATGACCGCCACGTCGCGCGCGCGGACCGGGCGGACCCCCTCGGCATCGGCGTACGTCGCATCGGAGGCAAGCAGTGCCTTGACGTCGGCCGCCAGGTCGGTGGCGATGAAGGGGCGCAGGTCGTCCATCCGGATCGTGCCGGTGCCCCTGATGCCGAACACCTCGCGCGGCACGACCCGCAGCCGGAACGGGTCGTTGGCAGGAGCACCCGCCAGTCGGTGCGTCTGCCGGTCGGCGGTGACCTCTCGGACCACGATGTCGTCGTGGCCGAGGGCGGCGCCACTGAGCACCTTGAGGAGCCGCGTCACCAGGGGAGCGTCGCTGCGGTAGTTGGTGTCGAGGGTCAACAGCGCGTCGGCGCGTTCGCGCGCCCGGAGATAGGTGACGACGTCACCTCCGCGGAAGGCATAGATCGCCTGCTTGGGGTCGCCGATCAGCACGAGGGTCACCCGGCCGACGAAGGCGCGCTCGATGACCTCCCACTGGATCGGGTCGGTGTCTTGGAACTCGTCGACCATCACGATCGACCACCGGCGGCTCATCCGGTCACGGGCGGGGGCGTCGTCGGCCTCGAGTGCGAGGGCGAGCCGGGCCAGCAGGTCGTCGTAGCCGAGGATGCCGAGCAGCCGCTTGCGCCGCTCGAGCTCACGCAGGATGTCGTCGGCCAGGGCCCGGCGTACGCCGGCCGTCGTCTCGGCAGGCGGGTCGAGCGGAGTGAGGCGGGTCCGCGGGTGGCGGACCACCTCGTGGGCCAGCGACATGGCCTGGGAACGGGTGAGTGGCGGCGTGTCCAACGTGTCGCCGAAGCGCTGCAGATAGAGATCGTCGAGGATCTCGGTGACCAGCTCGTCGAGACTCTCGACCAGGGTCACACCGGCGTCGGTGTCGCCCGCGACGCCGAGCGAGCGGAGCACGAGCTGGCAGAACTGGTGCGTGGTCGCGATCGTCGCAGCGTCGAACCCGGCGAGCGCGTCCCGGAGCCGGAGCCGGCGCTCCGCGAGCTCGTCGGTCGAGCCGGTGACCAGATGGCGGAGCAGGTCGTCGTCGGCGGTTGCCGGGTGATCGAGGGCTTCGGCGGCCCGGACGAGCTGGTCGCGCACCCGCTGACGCAGCTCCTGGCTGGCCGCGCGACTGAAGGTGATCAGCAGCATGTCGTCGAGCAGCGCCGTGCCCTCGGCGACGTAGCGGGTGACCAGGGCGGCGAGCGCATAGGTCTTGCCGGTCCCGGCACTGGCCTCCAGCACCGTGGTGGTGGGACCGGTGGGCAGTGGCGCCAGCAGGTCGAAGGGCTGGGTGGCCTTGTGGGTCGTGGTCACACCGGCCCCCGCTCGCTGTCGAAGAGGGGGAACCAGAGCCGCTGCGCCAGGGACGGGAGCGCGGTGAGCGTGTCGAGGTCGGCGTGCTCGCCCCAGACCCGGACGTGGGCAGGGTCGGCGTCCTCGCCGGGGTAGCGGCCGGACCTCCACTTCTTGAGGGCCTCGGGCTGCGGCGGGCGGGCTTGTCGCTCGGCGGACGCCCAGGCGAACGAGGCCTTGAGCGGGAGGTGCAGGGGTGCCCGGCGACCCTCGTCGTAGAGGGCGACCAGGTCCGACAGCAGACCCAGCGGCTCGGAGGTGGGGGGCCCCAGCAGCCGTTGGGCGGGCTGGGTGCCGTGTGGTGCGCGGCCGATGGTGAGCGCGGTCCAGTTGTGGTCGGGGTGGCCGGCCGCCAGGCCGAGCAGACGCACCCAGGACTCCAGTAGGTGCTTGCCGTCGAGCTTGGAGTAGCCGACCGCCACCAGACGATCGCCATAGACCGGCGTGAGGGTGCCGGTGAGGCGGCGGCCGTCACCGAGGGCGATGTCGACGTCGTAGGCCTGGGGCTCGACCTGTCGGTGCGTCAGCGCGGCGATGGCGAGGTTCATCGCGGTCTCTCGGACCTCCGTCGCCTTGCGCCACCCGAGCTTGCCCGGTGGCAGGGACCCACGGCGCCACTCGATCTCGCGCGCGGTGTCCGGGTGGATGCCGCGCAGCATGTCGGCGAGCATGCGGTCCCCGACCCCCCACGTCTCAAGCTGGTCGATCTCGACGGGCATCGCGTCGCTCACCGCGGCGACGTCCCAGGGCAGGGTGAGGTCCAGGGCGCGGAAGAACCCTTTGACGGGGTGCCTGAAGAAGGTGACCAGGTCGCTCAGCGCGAGGTCGCCATCCTGGGGCGTGCGGGTCACCGGCGTCGGGGGCGGCGCGGCCAGGAACGGCGGCGGCGCGGTGCGGGGCCCGGTCGCCGCGGTCGCCGCCGCGAGCATCTGGGCGTCGAACGTGAACGGCGTAGGCGTCCCGAGGCGACCGGGCTCGACGTTGCGGACGTCGTAGGCCTGCAGTGGGTGCATGACCACGATCGCGTCTCGAACCGGCGTCTCGGTGGTGCGGTCGAGCGCGTCGAGCAGCTCGCCGAGGGGTACGGCGGGGGGCCGGTCCCGGCCGGTGTGCGGGTCGGCCCCGGTGTAGGTCACCACGAGCGTCTCGGTTGCCGCCCCGATCGCATCGAGCAACAGCTGACGGTCCTCGGACCGGAGGTCGCGCTCGCCGGTGACGGGGGTGCGTGCGAGCACGTCGTCACCGTCGACGGTGCGCTGCCGTGGGAAGATCCCGTCGTCGAGCCCGAGCAGGCACACGATCCGGTGCGGGACCGAACGCATCGGCACCATCGTGCAGACGGTGAGGCTGCCCGCCCGGAAGTTGGCGCGGGTGGGGCGTCCCGCCAGGTGGTCGCCGAGCATCGCGCGGACGTCGCTGAGCCGCAGCGGGCCCGCGCCGCGCTCCCCGGCGTCGGCCTCGATGCGGGCCAGCTCGCGCCGCATCTGGGCGACCTGCCACTGGTCGGTCCGCTCGACTCGGGTCAGCGCCAGGACGCCGTCGACCAGGCCCTCCAGCCACTCAGCCAACGGGCGGATGCCGGTGAGCCGGTCGGTCGCGGTGACGAGCCGGTCGACGTACTCGGCGAACCGTCCGGCGAGCTCGACGCGGTTGCTGCCGACATCGTCCAGCGGGAGCGCCGTGCCCAGCCACGACTGGGAGTCGTCAGACATCGCCACACCGGTCAGGACCCGGTCGAGGCCGAAACGCCACGTGTTCTGGAGATAGCGAACGCCGAACGGCTCACGGTGAACGGAGTCGAATCCCCAACGGATACCGGACTCGCGCACCCAGTCGGCCAGCGCGTCGAGGTCGTCATCGACGAAGCTGAACCGCCGCCGCACCGTCGGGCTCTGTGCCAGGTCGAGCACCGCGCTGGCGCTCGCGCGGCTGCCGGCGATGTCGAGGAGCTCAGCGGCCACCCGGAGGAGCGGGTTGGTGCTGGACAACGCGCGGTCGGCGAGCTGGACCCGGAGCCGGTGCGCCGGGTGCCCACCCTCGACGACGTCACCGAGGCCGAACGCCGCGGTGATCAGTGGTGCGTAGCTCTCGATGTCGGGGCACATCACCAAGATGTCGCGGGGCTCGAGGCCGGAGTCGTCCTGGAGCAGCCCGAGCAGCACCTCGCGAAGCACCTGCACCTGGCGGGCGGGCCCGTGGCAGCGGTGCACCTGGACGGACCGGTCAGTGCTGTGGTGGCTGCGGCCTGCGGGCTGCACGGCATCGGCGCGCAGGTCGGCCTGGAGTCGCCCGAGCAGCGACTCGGGGAGCGCATCGGGGACGACCTCGGCATCGTGGTCGGCGGGACCGAGGCTGCGCTGCAGCTCGCGCTGGTCGCGGCCGAGCGAGGCAAGCAGTGGGTGCCGCACGCGGCGGTGGCTGACGTCCTCGACGCGCGTCACCGGCGCGGTCAGGTCGCTGAGCCGTTGCCAGAGGTCGTCGCTCGGGTGCGGCAGCCACAGGTGCAGGTCGTGGTGCCGAGACAGTGCTCGCAGCAGCTCGATCTCGGTGGAGGGCATGCGCGTGTGGCCGAACATGGACAGACGCGGTGGCAGGTCGCTGGGTCCGGCCTCGAGCCGGGCCTTCGTCGCGGCGTGCCGGGCGGCCGGCAGTGGCGCGTCGACGGTGGCCGTCAGCGCGCGCCACAGCGGCGGCTGCCAGGCCAGGTCTTGGTCCAGCGCACCGCCCATCCCGTCGGTCAGGTCACCGGCCGACCAGTCGGTCAGGAGCCGCGGCCGCTGCGCGGCGTACGACGCGAACAGGCCGGCAAGCCTCCGGGCGACGGCGTAGCGACGGCCGCGCCGGAATTCCGCCTCGTCGCCGGTGTCCCGGTGCCCGAGGTGTCTGGCAAGAGTGGCCGCCCACGGCTCGTCCAGAGATGCATCCAGCACCGTCAGCAGCGGCCAGGTCAGGGCGTCCGGCGCCCACGGGTCCTCCTCACGAGTGCCGGTCAGCTCGGCGACCAGGGACCGCAGGAACCGGAACTCGACGCCCGCGCAGACCCCGTCACCGCGCGCCCCCGAGGTCCCGAGCCGGTGTGAGAGGCGCTGGCTCAGCCAGCGCTCCACCCCGCGAGCCGGAACGAGCACGAGCTCGGTGGCGAACGGGTCGTCCAGCGGGGTCGCCAGCAGGTCGCCGAGTGCGTCGGCGAGCAGGTCGGTCCGCGGGGCGCGGTGGAGGTGGAGGGCCATCGGTTCCCGACCCTATGGCCGGGCTCCGACGGCATCGCGACCGAATCAGCGGGTGGCGGCCCGCTCGCGGATCTCGGCGACCAGCTCCGGGTGGCCGTGGTAGCGGCGGTAGCTCCAGACGATGAGCCCGATGGCGACCACGCCGGAGGCGATCTGGGTGATGCCGGTCGCGATGCCGCCGGGCAGCCACCAGCTCTCCCTGAAGCCCCACCAGTCCGGTGCGGGCGGAGACTGGATCCAGAGGACACCGCAGGCGACGAGTCCGAGCGCGAACAGCACGGACAGGGCGACCTTCCAGAGCGCGTCCACGCCCTGGGCTGCGCCGAGCAGAGCGCGGTCGAGGATCGGGTCGACGCGACGCTCGGCCCATTCATACTGCTGGCTCAGGACGAACAGTCCGGCCGCGAGCAGCAGCAGGCCCGGCCCGGGGAGGATGAGCGCCGCGATGCCGGCCAGGACGAGCGCCCAGCCGACGACCTCGAGCAACACGCGCTTGGCGGCTCCCCTCATGTGAGGAGCCTGTCAGACGGGATCAACCGCAGCGGGTCAACCGCCGAACTGCGCGAGGTAGGCCTTGCCCTGGTCGGACAGGTTGCCGTGCGCGTCCGCGATCTCGGCCCAGCGCAGCGACATCCTCAGGAACCGCAGCGGGTTGTAGATGTCCTCCTCGCATGCGAAGAGACCGTCGCCTGCGTAGGTCATGATCGTCAGGTTCGACTCCTCGTGGTGCGAGCCGTCGCCCGGGTCGGGCATCAGGTTGCGCACCTCGCAGATCAGCCGCGACGTCTCGACGTCGACGACCTGCCAGGCGAGCGGGAAGCCGGTCATCACCCCGCCGGGGAACGTCGTCATCGTCTTGACCGACCACTCGCGGATCTCGTCGCGGCCACGGAAGGTGCCGAAGGCGTGCTCGACGTACTCCGCGTCCTCGGTGAAGTTGAGGCAGAAGTCGTCCCAGTTGCCCGACGCCACACACTCCTGAACCCGCCCGTGCATGGCTTGGTGCGCCTCGGTGATCTCTTCCGCACTGAACTGTCCGGTCACGAGCACATCACATCAGCAGAGGTACGCCGCGAGACGAGTACCGCGACTAGGGCGAGCACCGCGGTCATCACGAAAACCGCGACGAACGCTGCCAGCTCGGCCGAGGTCCCGATGCTGGTGAAGAGCAGGCCGCTGATCGAGATCGCGGTCGCGCCGCCGGCGGCGTCGGAGATCGACATGGCTGCCGTGTTGGCGCCCTGCTCGTCCTGGCTCGACGCCTCGAGGACGGTGATGCCGATCCGCGGGTACATCAGGCCCATCCCGCTTCCGGCGACGACCCAGGCGAACCCGATGAGCCACGGGGTGAGCTCGAGCGCCGCGGTCGCGAGCACCAGTCCGACACCCGCGACGAGCAGGAGTGCGCCGGTGCGCAGCGCGGCCGTGTGGTGGAGTCGAGCCCCCAGCCGCGCCTGCACCTGCGACGCGCTGGCCCACCCGAGCGCGCCGACCGTGAGCGAGGCGCCGCTCAGCCACAGCGGCAGGTCGTAGTGCTCCTGGAGCAGGTAGGGCACATAGATCTCGGTCGCGAAGAAGGCCGCCGAGATGACGCCGCGCAGGCCGACGACCGACGGCAGGCCCCGCGCGGAGCGCAGGGTGCCGGTCGGCAGGAGTGGTCGCGCCGAGAGGACGACCACGACGACGGCGACGGCGGTCCCGACGTACGCCGTCGCGTCGTCGAGCCGCCCGGCGAGGTCGACGCCGATGACACCGGTCGCGAGGACGCTCGCGAGGAGCAGCCGTCGGACCGACGCGACCGGCGACGGCTCGGGTCGGTCGGCGACGTCGCGCAGCGCCGGTCGCAGCATCGCCGTCGCCAGCGCGGCCAGCCCCACCACCCCGAGGAACACCCAGCGCCAGCCGACGGTCTCGGCCACGACGCCGGCGATGGTGGGGCCGATCATCGACGGGATCACCCAAGAGGCCGCGAACGCGCCGAAGATGCGCGGGTGGTCGACCGGCGCGAAGATCCGCGCCACGAGGACATAGAGCGTCACGGTGATCGCCCCGCCGCCCAGTCCCTGCAGGAAGCGGGCGGTCACGAAGACCTCGATGTCGGTCGCGAGGCCCGCCATGAGAAGTCCCGCACCGAACACCACGGCCGACGCAAGCATCGGCGCTCGCGGTCCGCGGCGGTCCGACCAGATACCGGCCGCGACCATCCCGACGATGCTGGCGGCGAGCGTCGCCGAGAACGTTGCGGAGTACCACGCGCGGCCGTCGAGGTCGGCACTGACCGTCGGCATGATCGTGGTGACGGCCATCGCCTCGAACGCGAAGAGGAAGATCAGGCTGACCATGCCGACCGTTGCCCAGCGGTACGGCGCCGCGAGCAGCGACGTCGTCGTGGGAGCGGCGGTCGCGGACACGCGTCGAGAGTAGGAGTTCAACCGCGGCTCAGCTCAAGGCCGGTCGGTCGGTCCCACCCGCGATGATGTCGCCGTGAGCGGGCTCGACGACTTCCTCGACCTGGTCCGCCAGCTCGACGAGGTCGAGGAGACCGACCACGGTCGCTACCTCAAGTTCTCGGTGGATGGCGCGACGTTCGGCTACGTGTGGGAGCCCACCCGCACCGTCGGCCTGAAGCAGACCATCGCCGAGCAGCACGCGCTGGTCTCAGAGCGGCCGGACGTGTTCGAGGTCCAGTTCACGGCCTACGGTTTCGGCTGGGTCGTCGTCTCGGTCCAGGGTGTCGAGCGGGACGAGCTGGCCGAGCTCACCTTCGAGGCGTGGCGGCTCAGGCGCCGCAGCGCCTGCTTGATTCTCGGCGTGACCGTCTCCCGATCTGAGGACGCCAATCCCTTGTGGGGAGGGGTTGTTTGGGCGTCGGGGCGGTGTCGGTGGTCATCCCTATCGTGGTTCTCATGGATGAGGACGTGACCGATCTCGATCCGGCGCAGGTGTTGGCTGCGGCGTCGGAGGTGGTGTGTCGGCGTCGGTTGTTGGAGGTCGAGGACCTCGATGTGCTGGCGGTGTGGGCGGTGCTGCACTCGGCGGACCCGACCGAGGGCCTGGAGCGACGGAGCGCGTCGCTGCTGACGGTGACGTGCTGGTCCGGGTCGGCGGGGAGGGCACCCCGTTGGTCCAGGAGTTCTGTCTGGGTGAGATCGCGGTGGCTCGGGGCACCGGGCTGGGGGCCACGAGCAACGCGTTGGCCGACCGGCTCGACCTGGAGTTCCGGATGCCGCTGACCTGGCAGGTGGTGCGTGGGGGTGCCGCTGAGGTCGGGATCGCCCGCCGGGTCGCGAGCTCTCGCGGCACCTCCCTGTGGCCGCGATGCCGTGGTCGACCGGGCGGTCGCGAGGGTCATTCCCACCGAGTCCGGTGGCCGGGTGCTGGCGGTCGCGGAGGCCAAGATCATCGAGGCCGACCCCGCCCTGCACGCCGAGCGGGTGCAGGCTGAGCGCCGCCGCCGCTACGTGACCTCGGGGCGGACCGACGAGTTCGGGTTGCGGACCGTGATCGCCCGCTGTGAGGCCGGGGACGCCGCCTGGGTCGAGGC
Source organism: uncultured Actinomycetota bacterium (assembly GCA_963802315.1). Taxonomy (GTDB): domain Bacteria; phylum Actinomycetota; class Actinomycetes; order Propionibacteriales; family Nocardioidaceae; genus Nocardioides. The sequence goes on along the minus strand of CAWDIF010000001.1, from coordinate 1,078,407 downwards.
CACCGTGTCCCGGGTGGCGGAGATCATCGCCCCGCTCCATCCCGAAGCCGTGCGGACGAGGTCCGGGCGATCGCGTTCGGGTGGCTCGCCCGCCCCGCCGAGCTCCTGGTCCTGCTCCTGGAGCACCGCGAACCCCAAGAAGACGCTCGAGGTCGAGTGGAGGTGGAGGGTCAGCCGTCCCGGGCCACCGCGTTCCCCGCGGACCTCCTCGACGCCCTCAAGCAGATCGACCTGACCCCGTTGGCACCCAAGGCCGTGCTCTACGTGCACACCCACCAGGCCGCCATCGACGGGGTCGCGACCGACGCTGTGACCGGGTCGCCCGGGTCGAAGGGATCGGACCGGTCACCTACGCCAACCTGGCCGAGCTCCTGGCCCGCACCGACCTGCTGATCAAGCCCGTGATCGACCTCGCCGACCGGGTCCGAACCACCGCATACGAGCACCCCGAGTCCCTCAAGGAACGCATCCACCTGGTCGCCGGTGGCGACTACTGGCCCTTCGCCACCTCACATCACGCACGGTCGACTACGACCACCCGACCCCCTACGACGACACCGGGCCACCGGTGCACCGGGCCAGACCGGGACCCACAACTCCGGGCCCCTGAGCCGCCGACACCACCGCTGGAAGACCCACGCCGGCTACCGCGCCCGACAATGCGGCCAAGGCAGCTACGTCTGGCTCACCCCCCACGGCCTCGGGTTCCTCGTCGACCACCAAGGCACCCGACGCCTCAGCACACACGAAGCCCTGCTGATCCTCGACGCCCCACCCGGCCTCGACCTCTACCCCGGCTGACCAACCCGACATCTGTCACGATGCGGCCGTGGGAACGGGGACGGTGCTGCTGATCGTGGCCCTGTGCTTCCAGGGGGTGCTGCTGGCGCTGCTGGCGGCCCTGCACCTCAAGGGTCGCCGCACCCAGCACCTGCTGCGCGACCAGCTGGCGGCCGCCACCACCGCCGCGGCCCTCGCGGAGTCCGCAGCGTCCACGGACCCCACCGACAGACGTCGTCCACCGAGGCGGCTGGTGCCTACGCCCGACGAGTTCGTCAAGGGCATGTGGGACACGGCCAACCTGGTGCGGGAGAAGGGCTTCGGCGGGGCCATCCGCACCTCGATCGAGGACCTGGCGGGCTGGGCCCAGGTCGAGCGGCCGGCGTTGGTGACCATGGCGGGTCCGGACGGCAGCGTGGCGATCCTGTTCTCCGATATCGAGGGCTCGACCGAGCTCAACGAACGGCTCGGTGATCGCGAGTGGGTCAAGCTGCTGGCGCGCCACGACTCCGAGGTCCGCCTGGCCGTCGAGCGGCACGGGGGACGTGTGGTGAAGACCCAGGGCGACGGGTTCATGGTGGCGTTCTCAACGCCTGAGGCCGCCGTGCGCTGCGCCATCGCGATCCAGCAGGCCTTCGACACGGGGCACCGGCGCGGCAAGGCGGCCGTGCTGATCCGGATCGGCATCCACCACGGCGACGTGGTGCACCGCGACAACGACATCTTCGGCCGCAACGTCGCCCAGGCGGCGCGGGTGGCTGCGCTGGCGAGCGGCGGCGAGATCCTGGTGAGCGAGAGCGTCGCCGAGGTCGTGGAGGAGCTCGACGACATCGTGCTGGCCGATCAGCGCGAGGTGCGGCTCAAGGGACTGAGCGGCGACCACCTCGTCACCGTGGTGGACTGGGCGGCGTGACCGATTCGCCAGCTCCGCGTCGCGGCCGGCCCGGCTATGACCAGCAGGCGGTGCTGCGGACCGCGATCGACCTGTTCAACCGCCAGGGGTACGACGGCACCAGCATGGGTGACCTCGCCGCCGAGCTCGGTGTCACCAAGTCGGCGATCTATCACCACGTGCCGAGCAAGGAGCACCTGCTCTCCGAGGCGCTGGACGAGGCCCTGGAGGGGCTCGAGGCCGCGATCACGGTCGCGGAGCAGCTGACCGACCGCACGGCGTACGACCGGCTCCGCTCGGTGGTCCGGGAGAGCGTCGAGGTCCTGGTCGCCCACCAGCCCGCGGTGACGCTGCTCCTGCGCGTGCACGGCAACAGCGAGGTCGAGCTCAAGGCGCTGGCCCGCCGGCGCCGGATCGATCGTCGCCTCGCTGCGCTGGTCCAGGCCGCGGTCGAGGAGGGCTCGCTGCGCGGGGATCTGCCGCCCGCGCTGGTCAGCCGCCTGCTGTTCGGCATGGTCAACTCGCTGGTCGAGTGGCACCGACCGGGTCGGGGCGTGGGCCGCGCCGAGCTCGCCGAGACGATCGCGACGCTGGCCTTCGACGGCCTGCACGCCTCGCCGTGATGCCTAACCCAGCTTGGCGAGGTCCTCGTCGTCGAGCTTCAGGTGCACGGCGGCGGTCGAGTCCGTCACCGAATGAGGCTTGCTCGCGCCCGGGATCGGGATGACGCGCTCGGAGCGGGCCAGCTCCCAGGCGAGGGCGACCTGCTGCGGGCTGACGCCGTGCTTGGCGGCCACCTCGCCGAACGCCGTGTAGTCGTCACCGAGCCCGGCCGCGCCGCCCATGCCGCCAAGCGGGCTCCACGGGAGGAACGCCAGGCCGAGCTCGTCGCACACGTCGATCTCCGGCTCCGAGGAGCGGAACGCCGGGGAGTACTGGTTCTGCACCGAGACCAGTCCGTCGCCGAGGATCTGATGTGCCTGTCGGATCTGGTCGGGGTTGGCGTTGGAGATGCCGGCCCGGGCGATGAGTCCGTCCTCGAGGAGGGTCTTCAGGGCGCCGATGCTGTCCTCGTAGGCGACCTTCGGATCCGGCCGGTGGAACTGGTAGAGCCCGATTTGGTCCACCCCCAGCCGCTCGGCCGAGGCGCGCGCCGCCTCCAGGAGGTAGTCGGGGCGGCCGTTCTGGTGCCAGGCGCTGCCGACCCGGGTGTGGCCGCCCTTGGTCGCGACCAGGACGTCGGCATCCAGACCTTCGAGGGCCTTGGCGATCAGCACCTCGTTGTGGCCGAAGTCGCTCTCGCTCTGGGAGTAGGCGTCCGCGGTGTCGATCAGCGTCACGCCGTGGTCCACGGCGGTGCGGATCGTGGCGAGGGCCAGCGCCTCGTCGTTGGCGGATCGCACGGACATCGGCATGCCGCCGAGGCCGATCGCGCTGACGGTCAGGTTGCCGATTCGTCGCTGCTGCATGGTTCCTTCGTACCCCAACGCACCTGAGCCGCCGTCAGGCGTCGAAGTCCACGGTGGCCCGGTCGGCGAGCGGGTAGGACTGACAGGTCAGCACGAAGCCGGCCTCGATCTCGGCCGGCTCCAACGCATAGTTGCGGCGCATGTCGACCTCACCCTCGGTGACCCGGGCCCGACAGGTGCCGCACACCCCACCCTTGCACGCGAACGGGAGGTCCGAACGGGTCGCCTGCGCGCCGTCGAGGACAGGCTTGTCGCGAGGCAGCGGCGCGGTGGTCGTCAGCCCATCGAGGACGATGGTCACCTCGGTCGTCGCGCCGATGAGCGTGGCCCCGGCCCGGTGCAGCTCGGGCGGCGGGGCGTCGACGTAGAAGAGCTCGAAGTGCACCCGCGCGGCCGGGACCCCGAGCTCGGCGAGGACCGACCGGGCGTCCTCGAGCATCGCGTGCGGGCCGCAGATCCACACGTGGTCGAACGACGCCGCCGGCGCGAGCACGGTCAGCAGCCGCCGCAGCCGACCGGCGTCGAGCCGCCCCGAGAACAGCTCGACGTCGCGGGGCTCACGGGAGAGCACGTGGATCAGCTGCAGCTCGGGGCCGTAGCGGTTCTTGAGGTCCGACAGCTCTTCGGCGAACATCACCGAGCCGGACGTGCGATTGCCATAGAGCAAGGTCACCTCGCCGCCGTTGCCCAGGACGCTGCTCGCGACCGAGAGCGTCGGCGTGATGCCGGAGCCGGCCGCGATGCACAGGTGACGGCCACCCGCGAGCAGCGCGGGGTCGGGACAGAACCGCCCGCTCGGGGTCTGCACCTCGATCCGGTCGCCAGGTCGCACGTCGTGCACGAGCCACCGGGAGAACAGGCCGTCGGGGATCTCCCGCACGCCGACCCGCGGCCGGGCGCCCGTCGGGACGCTGATGGAGTACTGCCGTCGCTCCTCGCGCCCGCCGACGTGACGCCGGAGCGTCAGGGACTGACCCGGGACGAAGGCGAAGTCGTGCACGAGGTCCGGGGGCACGTCGAAGGTCACGGAGACGGCGTCGTCGGTCAGCTCCTCGACCTCGGCGACCGTGAGCGCGTGGAAGGCGCTCGCCACCTCTAGATCTCCTTCACGTGCTCGAAGGGCTCGAGGCAGTCCGCGCAGCGATAGAGCGCCTTGCAGGCGGTGGCGCCGAACTCGGAGGTGAGGTCGACGGTCGCCGACCCGCAGCGCGGGCAGGTGATGTCTCGCCAGGTCGGCATCAGGTTCAGCGCCACGGGACCTGAGATGCGGGGCGCCGGCCCCGGGACCGAGAGGCCGTGGGCACGCAGGGCGTTGCGGCCCCGCTCGGTGATCCAGTCGGTCGTCCAGGCCGGGCTGAGTGACACGTCGATCCGGGCCGTGTAGCCCGCGTCGGAGAGGCGGTGCATCAGGTCGTCGCGCATGGTGGCCATCGCCGGGCACCCGGAGTAGGTCGGCGTGATGGTCACGACCACCTCGGTGCCCAGCTCGCGCACCTCGCGCAGCACGCCGAGGTCCTCCAGCGTCACCATCGGCATCTCGGGGTCGGTCACCGAGGCCGCGACCGCGTAGGCGTTCACCACACACCCCTTGGGTGGGCGCGCGCCACGACCTGCATCTCGGCGAGCATCCGCGACAGGGCCTCGGTGTGCCCGTTCCCGGACATCGGACCGGCCTCGGGCCGCTCGACTCGGGCGACGGCGAGGACCTGATCGAGGACGACGTCGACCTCGGCACCCACCTCGTAGGCCGCGAGCAGCTCGGCCCGCAGCGGCCAGATCTCGGTGAGCCCGGCGACCACCCGCCGCCTCGACTCGTCGGTTCCCTGCGCGAGGGTGACGAACCAGCGGGCCGCGTAGTCCCGGTGGTAGGCCAGCTCCTTCACGCCCTTGGCGGCGATCGCCGCCAGCACCGGGTCCGCGTGACTGGAGAGTCGCTCGAAGGCGGCGAGCCTCCCGGTGGCGAACACCAGCAGCCGAGCGATCGTCTGGCCGAAGTCACCGTTGGCCATCTCGACCAGTCGGACGTTGCGGAACTGGTCAGCCTCCCGGAAGTACGCCAGTGCGTCCTCGGCCGGAACCGGTGACCCTCCTGGCAGCACCGGGACCAGGGACGGGTCCGCCGCCGCTGCCCGGGCGAGCAGCAGTCGCGCCTGGCCGAGCAGGTCGAGCGCGATGTTGGCCAGCGCGATGTCGTCCTCGAGGTCGGGCGCGTTGCTGCACCACTCCGCGAGCCGGTGCGAGAGGACGAGCGCGTCGTCGCCGAGGGACAGGCAGTACGCCGCCAGCTCACCTGCGTCGAGCCCGTCCGGCACCGTCGTGTCGACCCCCGCCAGCGGGTCCTCCCCGGCATTGAACTCTTGGCCGTGGCCGAACGCCCACTGCGAGGAGTCGGATCCCAGCAGCTCGGCGTACGCGTTGTCGTGGTGTGTCTTCTCTGCGGTCATTGATCGGCCATCACATATGCGGGACGTCGTCGGGGATCACATAGAACGTGGGTGCCGGTAGACCTTGTCGCCGGCCGGCGCGAAGAGCGGGTCCTTCTCGTCGGGGCTCGACGCGGTGATGTCGTCGGCGCGGACCACCCAGATCGAGACGCCCTCGTTGCGGCGGGTGTAGACGTCGCGGGCGTTGCTGCAGCGCCATCGCGTCGTCGGCGGCGTGCAGCGAACCGACGTGCACGTGGTTGAGCCCGCGCTTGCCGCGCACGAACACCTCGTAGAGGGGCCACTCTCTGGTGTCGGTCACGGCGCAGCTCCTCTCCGCGAAGGCGACAGCAGCGTCCCTGACCCACGCGCCGTCCTCGTGCGCGCGCCGGCGGTGCGCGATCCGTTGCGGTTGCAGGGGCCGTTGCCCTTGACCACCTGCATGAACTCGTCCCAGTCCGGCTGGCCGAAGTCGTGCGCGCCGCGCTCCTCGTTCCAGACCAGATCGGGGTCGGGCAGCGTCACGCCCAGGACCTTGGCCTGCGGCACGGTCATGTCGACGAAGCGCTGGCGCAGGTCGTCGTTGGTGTTGCGCTTGATCCCCCACGCCATCGACTGGGCGGTGTTGGGGGAGTCCGCGTCGGGCGGCCCGAACATCATCAGCGCCGGCCACCAGAAGCGGTCGACCGACTCCTGCACCATGGCGCGCTGCTCGTCGGTGCCGCGCATCATCGTCATCAGCAGCTCGAACCCCTGTCGCTGGTGGAAGGACTCCTCCTTGCAGATCCGGATCATCGCCCGGCCGTAGGGGCCGTACGACGTGCGGCACAGCGGCACCTGGTTGCAGATCGCCGCGCCGTCGACCAGCCAGCCGATCGTGCCGACGTCGGCGTACGACAGCGTCGGGTAGTTGAAGATCGAGGAGTACTTCTGCCGGCCATCGACAAGCATCTCGGTGAGCTCGGCCCGGGAGACGCCGAGGGTCTCGGCCGCGGAGTAGAGGTAGAGCCCGTGCCCGGCCTCGTCCTGCACCTTGGCCAGCAGGATCGCCTTGCGCCGCAGCGACGGCGCGCGGGTGATCCAGTTGCCCTCGGGCTGCATGCCGATGATCTCGGAGTGCGCGTGCTGGGCGATCTGGCGGATCAGCGTCCTGCGGTAGCCCTCGGGCATCCAGTCGCGCGGCTCGATCCTGTCGTTGCGGGCGATGGTCGCCTCGAACTGTGACTCGAGCTGGGCCTGCAGCTCTGCCTCGTCCTGGGTGGTCGTCACTGCCCCTCCGGCTGGCGGTCCGACAAGATTTACTGACCGATCGGTCTGGTATTAGTCTGCCACACATGGCCGAGTCCGTTCCACTGCTCCAGAGCTATGCCGCCGGACGCTGGTTCACCGCCGGCGACGAGGGGCGCGCACTCCTCGACGCCAGCACCGGTGAGGCGGTCGCCCGCTTCTCGGCCACCGGGCTCGACCTCGGCGCCATGACGACGCACGCGCGCCAGATCGGCGGGCCGGCGCTGCGGGCGCTGAGCTTCCACCAGCGGGCGGGGCTGCTCAAGGAGCTCGGCAGGCACCTGATGGGGCAGATCGCGGAGTTCCACGACCTCTCCCTGCGCACCGGTGCCACCAGAGGCGACGGGGTGGGCGACATCGAGGGAGGCATCGCGACGCTCTTCGCGTCGGGGAGCGTCGGGACCCGGCAGCTGCCCCACGACACCGTGTTCCTCGACGGCGACCCGATCCCGCTCGGCAAGGGCGGCACGTTCGTCGGGCAGCACGTCTACACGAGTCGGCCCGGTGTCTGTGTGCAGATCAACGCGTTCAACTTCCCGGTCTGGGGGATGCTCGAGAAGCTCGGGCCGGCGTTCCTGGCCGGGATGCCGACGATCGTGAAGCCGGCGGCCCAGACGTCGTACGTCACCGAGGCCGTCGTACGCCGGATCGTCGAGTCCGGCCTCCTCCCCGAGGGTTCGCTCCAGCTGCTGATGGGCAGCCCGGCCGGCCTCCTGGACGAGCTCCGGGTCCAGGACCACGTGGCCTTCACCGGCTCGGCCCACACGGCGGGAGTGCTGCGCACCCACACCAACGTGGTGCACAGCGGGGTGACGCTCGGCGTCGAGGCGGACTCGCTGAACTGCTCGATCCTCGGTCCCGACGTGACGGTCGAGGACCCCGAGCTCGACCTTTTCGTCAAAGGCGTGGTCACGGAGATCACCTACAAGGCCGGGCAGAAGTGCACCGCGATCCGCCGCGCGCTGGTCCCCGAGGGCATGGTCGACACGGTCATCGAGGCACTCAAGGCCCGGCTGTCCCGAACCACGGTCGGACACCCGGCCGCCGAGGGCGTCCGGATGGGCGCCCTGGTGAGCCTCGAGCAGCGCGAGGAGGTGCGGAAGGCGATCCAGTCCCTCCGTGCCTCGGCCGAGCTGGTGCACGGCGACCCCGACCGGGTCGACGTGGTCGGAGCCGACGCCGAGCGAGGAGCATTCCTCGGGCCGGTGCTGCTACGCGCGCCCGCCTCGGCCGTCGAGCCGCACGAGGTCGAGGCGTTCGGGCCGGTCAGCACCGTCATCGGCTACGCCGACCTCGACGAGGCGGTCGCGCTCGCCGCACGCGGCCGCGGGAGCCTGGCCGGCTCGGTCGTCACCCATGACCCGGAGGTCGCCCGGCACGTGGTGCTCGGCCTCGCCCCGTGGCACGGTCGGATCCTGGTGCTCGACCGCGACGACGCGGAGGAGTCGACGGGCCACGGCGTCCCCCTGCCGACCCTGGTCCACGGCGGGCCGGGCCGGGCCGGTGGCGGCGAGGAGATGGGCGGGTTGCGCGGAGTGCTGCACCTGATGCAGCGCACCGCTCTCCAGGGGTCACCAGACATGCTCACGTCGGTCACCGGCCGGTGGACCAAGGGCGCCACCAGAAACGACGACGGGATCCACCCGTTCCGCAAGAGCCTCGCCGAGCTGAGGGTGGGCGACACCATCGCGACGCCCGCGCGGCAGGTGACGCTCGCCGACATCGAGCACTTCGCCGAGTTCACCGGCGACACGTTCTATGCGCACACCGACGAGGAGGCTGCGCGGCAGAACCCGCTGTTCGGCGGGATCGTCGCGCATGGCTACCTGGTGGTCTCGCTCGCCGCCGGCCTCTTCGTCGATCCCGACCCCGGTCCGGTGCTGGCCAACTTCGGCGTGGACGCCCTGCGCTTCCTCACGCCGGTCAAGGCCGGCGACTCGATTGCGGTGACGCTGACCGTCAAACAGATCACTCCGCGGGCCGCCGCCGACTACGGCGAGGTCCGCTGGGACGCCGTGGTGACCAACGATGCGGGCGAGCAGGTGGCGACGTACGACGTCCTGACACTCGTCGCGAAGACCCGGGCGGCGACGTGAACGATTCGGTCCACCCCTGAGGGTCGGCTATCCTCGACCAGTCCTGTGGCCCGCCGCAGGAAGGCGCCCGTAGCTCAACGGATAGAGCATCTGACTACGGATCAGAAGGTTTGGGGTTCGAATCCCTACGGGCGCGCAGACAGCACAGGCTGACGCACCAGCGTCCGCGTCCCGGTGCCGCAACCAGCAAAAGTCAGCGTCGCGGTCAGGCGCCACGCGGCGACCGGTGTGATCTGGCTCATGCCCCGTTGAACGTTCCAATATGACCAGGGTTTGACCGCAGGTAGCCTCGGCCAAATCCCGCGCCGACAACGACGCCGCGCGAGTTCAGCGAACAGCAGTCCCGCGAATTGCGCGAGAGGACCCAGGCATGACCGCTACCCAGGACGCTCCTTCCACGACGTCGGGCCGACCGACGACCCATCAGGGCATCCTCGACTTCGTCCACGAGGTCGCGGCGATGACCAAGCCTGACCGCATCCACTGGTGCACCGGCTCCGACGAGGAGTGGACCGAGTTGACCGACGCGCTCGTCGCGACGGGCACCTTCACACGGCTCAACCCGGCGATCAAGCCCAACTCGTTCTATGCAGCCAGCGACCCGATCGACGTCGCGCGCGTGGAGGACCGGACCTACATCTGCTCGGTCGACGAGAAGGACTGCGGGCCCACCAACAACTGGATGGACCCCCACGAGATGAAGACGCTCATGCGGGGCCTCTATGAGGGCTGCATGGCCGGCCGCACGATGTACGTCATCCCGTTCGTGATGGGCCACCTCGAGGCCGAGCACCCGATGTTCGGCATCGAGCTCACCGACTCGGCGTACGTCACCGCCTCGATGCGGGTCATGGCGCGGATGGGCACCAACGTGCTGGAGCGCATGGAGGAGCTGGACGCGGCGTTCGTCCAGGCTGTGCACTCCGTCGGTCACCCGCTCGCCGAGGGTCAGGCCGACGTCAAGTGGCCGTGCAACGACACCAAGTACATCGTCCAGTTCCCCGAGGAGCGGACGATCTGGTCCTACGGCTCCGGCTACGGCGGCAACGCGCTGCTCGGCAAGAAGTGCTACGCGCTTCGCATCGCCAGCGTGATGGCCCGCGACGAGGGCTGGCTTGCCGAGCACATGCTCATCCTCAAGCTCACCAGCCCCGAGGGCACGGTCAAGTACATCGCCGCCGCGTTCCCGAGCGCCTGCGGCAAGACCAACCTCGCGATGCTCGCGCCGACCATCCCGGGCTGGAAGGTCGAGACGCTCGGCGACGACATCGCCTGGATGCGGATCGGCGAGGACGGTCGCCTGTGGGCGGTGAACCCGGAGTACGGCTTCTTCGGCGTCGCGCCTGGCACCAACGAGCACACCAACCCCAACGCGATGAAGACCATCAACAAGGGCAACTCGGTCTTCACCAACGTCGCGCTGACCGAGGACGGCGACATCTGGTGGGAGGGCCTGGAGAACATGCCCGCCCACGCCACCTCGTGGAAGGGCGAGCCCTGGACGCCCGACAGCGAGGAGCTGTCGAGCCACGCCAACTGCCGCTACTGCACGCCGATCAAGCAGTGCGACATCCTCGCGCCGGAGTACGACGACCCGCGCGGCGTCCCGATCGACGCGATCCTCTTCGGCGGTCGTCGCAAGACGACCGTCCCGCTGGTCTTCGAGGCCCGCGACTGGACCCACGGCACCTTCATGGGCGCCACCCTGTCCAGCGAGACCACCGCCGCTGCGATCGGCCAGGTCGGCGTCGTCCGCCGCGACCCGATGGCGATGCTGCCGTTCATCGGCTACCACGCCGGCGACTACTTCAACCACTGGATCTCGATAGGCAAGGACAACGACGAGGCCAAGCTGCCCGAGGATCTTCTACGTCAACTGGTTCCGCAGGGACGACGAGGGCGGCTTCCTGTGGCCGGGGTTCGGCGAGAACAGCCGCGTCCTCAAGTGGGTCGTCGAGCGCCTCGACGGCCAGGCGGCCGCCGAGGAGACGCCGATCGGCCACGTGCCCGCGCCAGGCTCGCTGGACATCGAGGGTCTCGACATGACCCAGGAGGCGCTGGCCGCCGCCCTCGCCGTCGACGACGAGGAGTGGAAGGCCGAGATCCCGCAGATCCAGGAGTGGTTCGAGAAGTTCGGCGACCAGCTCCCCACGGTCCTGTGGACCGAGCTCGACGGGCTGAAGGCCCGGCTGGGCCTCTGAGCCCCGGGAGCACCGCTCCCACAGCCACGAGGGCCGCGCCGGCATGGGGGCGCGGCCCTCGTGCCGTCCTGGGACGCGGAGGCCCAGACTGTGGAACGATTGGGGCTGCTGAGACTGGAGGTCTCTGACGACCAGGGCGAGGTGGTGACGTGTCGAGCTACGGAGCTGACGAGCGCGCCCTGTTCGAGGACGACGCCTCCAAGCTCTATGAGGACATCGCCCAGTCCGGCGGGATCCTCGCCTCGGACCATCGCATCAGCGACGACGGCGCGGTGCGGCAGGCCTTCGACCTGCTAGTCGAGATGGGCCTGCTGATCTTCGACGCAGAGTCGGACACCTGGACTCCGGAGGACCCCAGCAGTGTCCAGTCGCGCATCGTCTCCCCGCTGAGCCAGGAGGCGGCCAAGCTGCTCTCCGAGTGCTCCCAGTGGGCCTCAGCCTTCGGCAACCTCGCCCAGAGCTGGCGGCGCTCGCCGCGCTCTTCCTCCCGCGGTCCATTCACCTACCTGCGCCAGGACGCGATCGAGCCGTTCCTGGCCAACATGGTGAGCGAGTGCGAGGAGGAGATGCTCACCGCCCAGCCGCAGACGGGGCGCGACTCACGACGGCTCGCCATGGCCGCGCTGCGCGACATCGTCCTCCTGGAGCGCGGAGCGACCATGCACACGCTCTACCAGCACAGCGCACGCCGTAGCTCAGTCACGCACAAGTACGTCGCCGCGGTGAGCGCCCGGGGGGCCGAGGTGCGCACCCTCGACGAGTTCTTCAACCGGATGATCATCGTGGACCGCCGGGTTGCGGTGATCCCGAACCACGAGGACCTCAGTGTCGCGGTCGCGATCCGAGAGTCGTCGGTCATCGCCTACCTGGTCGATGTCTTCGAGCGGGCCTGGGAGCGGGCCCGCCCGTTCACCAACAAGGAGACGGGCCTGATGAAGGACATCGCCGCAGAGCAGCGGGCGATGACCATGCGGATGCTCATCGAGGGGCACTCCGACCCCGTGAGCGCCAAGCGGCTCGGTGTCAGCCCGCGCACCTACGCCGGCTACGTGGCTGACCTCAAGACCGAGTATGAGGCGGAGACGCGCTTCCAGCTCGGCTACACGATGGGCCGGATGGGCATCTCCGGGCAGGAAGTGGAGATGGACGAGGACTGAGTCCGTCGTTCTCCCGGCGGTATCGCTGGTTCGGTTCCGGCCTAGGAAATATGCACGAGGGCAGCGACCGGGTGGTCACTGCCCTCGTGCTGTTGAGACGGGCCTGGGGGGGGTAGGCGCTGGGACCGGACAAGTGGGGGGAAAGTCGGGTCCTCGTCTCAAACCTGTGGGGGGCTCAGTAGCCCCAGCTGGAGTCCCTGCCCTTCATTCCGTGGGAGGCAACCTTGTAGCCCCAGCTCGAGTCCTTCTTCGCGGAGACCTTGTAACCCCAGCTGGAGTCCTTCTTGGCCTCGGCCGGCGACGTCGCGCCCATCAGGCCAATGGACAGCGCGGTGGCAGAGATGACGATCGTTGCGCGGCGAGCGAGCGTCTTCATGGTTCCCTACCTTTGGTCTGTCGAAAGCCCTGGTTTTGGCCTGCGAGTAGTAGTCTGTTGTCGCGGGCATCTCAGGTGGGAGTCCGCGGGTGCCTCACAAAATTGCATTGCAAGAATGTGCAGTTGAGTGACTCTTGACGCACTCTCTCAGGGCTGGGTCAGAACCACCATGCCCCCGGGGTATGGCGCTTCATCTGCCCCACTGGTAGCCGCCCGCCCCGTCCGTTGCGTCGTGCCTCGACTGGGCACGCGTTCGTCCCGAAATCGGGCCGACCCCCGCCCGGAGGACCGGGACGGAGGTCGGAGGCTGGCGGAGGCGGAGGGATTTGAACCCTCGATGGGGTTGTAGCCCCAAACCCGCTTAGCAGGCGGGCGCCATAGACCGGACTAGGCGACGCCTCCAAGACAGCGGAGCACAGGTTACAAGGGTCCCTCGGTGTGCAGCCAATTGCTCGGGCAGGTCAGTCGCCGGGTTGGAACGGCTTCAGCCCGCGGGCCACCTGAAGATGCTCCTGGAGCTCGCGGACGAACTCCTCCTTGTCGGTGGCCAGCACGCCCACCGGGATCGTGGTGGTGCGGCCGTCGCGGAGTCGGAGGACGATGCAGGGCACATCGTGGCGAGTGACGGTCACGGCGTCCTCCACAGCCGTCCAGCGCGCCTCACTGACCCCGGCGCCGCGCACCAGCCGCACGGCGTACCCCTCAGGCGTGAGGCGCACGACCCAGGCCCGCGAGCGCAGCCACCAGGCCAGCACGCCGACCCCACCGACACCGAGGGCGAGCAGCGCCACCAGCAGGTCGGGAGGGAGGTCGAGGCCGGCCACCAAGGCGGTGCCAGCGAACATGACGATCGCCAGGAGGACCAGACCCAGGCCGACGAACCGCGCCACGACCGTCGGCGCCAGCGGGTACAGCGTCGCCTCGATCGTGCTCACGACTGAATTCAACACAGGCGCGGGGCAGAGGTCGACGGCGGGTTGTGGGCACCCAGTGACCTGGGTCACACTCATCCAACCCGACACCCACGAGGCGGTGACATGACGATGGCCGGTCTGCCCATGGCACTGCAAGCGCTCGACCAGTGCCTCGACGCGCCGCGCAAACCGGGCATTCCCCTCGGCAACTGGCGTTGGGTCGTCCGGCAGCGGATGGGCGTGGTGCGCGACGAGCTGCTGGGGGAGAAGGCCGGGTCCAAGGACGGCTGGCTGGCGGCCCGCGGCGGCGCGGCGTTCCGGGAGCGCAACGCACTGCTGTCTCGGCTGTCCGAGCTGTCCACGCAGGTGCTCGAGACGCCGGACGTCGAGGCGACCCGGATCGAGCTGAAGCGCCTCCTGGTCGACGTCAACCGGCACATGCAGCGGCTCAACGACATCGCCTACGACGAGGTCGAGATGGAGATCGGCGGCTCCGAGTAGTCAGGCCGACCCGTTTAGGCTGGCCACTCCGAGGAGGGGTGCCGGAGTGGCCGATCGGAACCGCCTTGAAAGCGGTCGCTGGCAGAGATGTCAGCCGCGGGTTCGAATCCCGCCCCCTCTGCCAGAGCTCAGTCCGCCGAAGCCAGTCCGCCGGCTCAGTCCGCCAGCAGGATCTCGATCAGCACATCGCCCTCCTGGACGACGTCGGCCGAGGCGACCTTGACGCCTCGCACCGTGCCGGCCACATCGGCGATGACGGGGATCTCCATCTTCATCGACTCGAGAACCACGACGGTGTCGCCCACCTCGATGTTGTCGCCCTGGGCGACCGAGACGGTCAAGACGTTCGCAACCATCTCGGCGATGATCTCGGACGTGCGCTCGCGGGCCATGGCGTGAACGTAGTCGCTACCAGCGCGTAACGGTCAAGCGCGAGCACCCGCCGTTAGAGGAGGGCTGCGGAGCGGGGTGGTTCTGGTCGGAGGCCCGGCTGGTCCTCAGCGCGACGGCCGCGCTTGGCCGAGGTGACGGAACCACCGGTGAGGCGGATCTCCGCGCGGATGACGGCGTAGGCGATCAGGAGTCCGACGACGAGCCCGTAGGCCACGGACAGGCCGCACTCGCGCAGGGAGATGGCCGGATTGGCCAGCGAGTTGGCCACGGCCGTCGTGCCGGCGACCCCGAACGCGCAGAGCCACCAGCCCTGCCGGCGTCGGGCGCGCATATGGATGCCCCAGGCCAGCGCCGGGACACCGAGCACGGCTTCGATCGGCCGCGGGAAGGCGCCGAGGTGTTCGCGGCTCCACCGCACGCCGTCGAGCAGGGAGGTCACGACCTCGGGGGGCCCGTAGCGGCGCAGCATCTCGGCGTACAGGAGCAGGACAGCCAGGATGCCGCCGCCGATCAGCACGCCGACCAGGCCGCGGCGGCCGAGGCCGTGCCACCCTGCGCCGAGGCGGTGGACGAGCACGAGCACACCGACCAGCGAGAGGCCGAGAGTCACGTACTCGAAGCGCACGAGGGAGATGACCGGGTCGAAGCCGACCGTGGCCAGCGCCCCGATGGCCGCGACCAGGACCGCCAGGAAGCACTCGCGGGCCACCCTGGCGAAGTGCTCCCCGGGCACCGTCAACATGACCGCGAGCACCGCGGAGAGCACGCAGGTCATCACCGCGGCGCCGGTCCGCAGGTAGGCCTCGTCGACGGCGAGCACTGCGACGCTGAGGGCCAGGGCCAGGCCGCCGAACACCACCGGCCGTCCGCCCGTCCGGGCCGCGAGACCCCATGCGTACGCCGCCGCCACGGCCGTCGCGCCGGCCCTGTCGAGCCAGGACGGGCCGACCGGGACGAGCGCGGAGACCAGGAGCGCCGCGCCGACGGTCACGACCGCGACCCAGGCCGCGGTCGCCCACCACGGGTACCGGCCGTCGTCGACCGTGGCGAGCGTGACCACGGTCTGCGCGTCCGTCGGTCCGGGGACGACCTCCGCACGCACCGGCTCCTCGTCCTCGACGAAGGCGGGCGGCGCCGCGGGAACCTCGCAGCCCACCGGGCGTTCGTGCGTCCGGTCGCCGCGCGAGGCGCGACGGCGGGGGACGGTACGAGACACGAGGGAAGAGGCTAGTGGCTGGTCGGTGACGTGCCCCGAAGGCGCCGGTTGGCCAGGGACGGGTTCGTGGTGCGTGCCTCGACCAGTCGGGCTCGGGAGAGGGTGGCGTGCAGCACTGACGGGCCGTCCAGCGCCTCTGCCAGCACGTCGCCGAGCGGGTCGACGACCAGTGAGTGGCCGGCGTACCTGGGGCCCGGCTGGCCTGCCGCGACGACATAGACCGTGTTCTCGATAGCCCGGGCGCGGATGAGCGTGCGCCAGTGGTCGACCTTGCGTGGTCCGGCGACCCAGGCGGCCGGGACGACCAGGACCTCGGCCCCCGCGTCGACGAGCGCCCGGGCCAGCTCGGGGAAGCGCAGGTCGTAGCAGGTCATCAGCCCGAGCCGGAGGCCCCCGAGGTCGACGGTCACCGGCTCGAGCGGACCAGCCGTCAATGCGTCGGACTCGCGGTAGCCGAAGGAGTCGTAGAGGTGGATCTTGCGGTAGGTCGCGGAGGCGGCCCCCCGGGCGACCAGGGTGTTGCTCGGCCGTGTCGGGTCGGTCGAGGTCTCGAACATGCCCGCCACCACCGTTGTACCCCGCTCCCTGGCGACCTTCTCGACCTCGGTGGCGAACGGCCCGTCCAGCGGCTCGGCGAACTGGCTGAGGTCCGAGCCGGACTCGCCGAAGTCGCGGGCGAACGCTTCGGGAAGGACGACGAGGTCGGTGTCGCCCGGCACCAGGTCGCGGAGCCGGGCGCGGTTGGTCGCGGGGTCCAGCCCGGAGACCTCCTGCACGACCGCCACCCGCAGTCCTGTGTCCGCTGTCACCGGTCCAGACTGACGGGTATGGCCGAACCGTTCAACGCGGTGGTGCTCGCGGGGGGCACAGCGGCCCGGCTGGACGGTGTCGACAAGGCCACCCTCGTGCTCCAGGGGCGCACCCTCCTGTCACGGGCGCTGGACGCGGTCATCGACGCCAGCGAGGTCGTGGTGGTCGGGGACCCGGTGCCCACCGAGCGTCCCGTCGCCTTCGTCCGCGAGGACCCCCCGCACGGTGGACCGGTCGCCGCCATGCTGACCGGCCGTGACGCCCTGCTCGGTGAGGTCAGGTGGCTGGCGGTGCTCGCCTGCGACATGCCGTATCTGACCAACGCGACGTTCGGGCGGCTGCGTGCCGCGAGCCGGGGTCGCGACGGTGCCGCGCTGCTCGGCCCGGACGGACGACGGCAGCTCGCCTACGTCATCGACACGGCCGCCCTCGACGGGGTGCGACCCGACCACGCGTCTCAGCGTGGGGCGCCGCTGCAACCCCTGATGGCCCGCCTCGACCTGGTCGACGTGGCCGCCGTCGGGGACGAGCATCGCGACGTCGACACCTGGGCGGACCTGCGCGATCTCTCGTGAGAGAGCGGAAGGGTCTTGAAACGAGCCCGGGTCTGGGGTCACCGTGGACCCGTGAACCTTCACGACTGGATCGACGAGCTCAGCGACGTACTCGACGTCGAGGCCGAGGTCGACGAAGGTCTGCTCGCAGACCTCACCAAGGTCGCGGCCCGCAACGTCGAGCACATGGCGGCACCTGTGACCGCGTTCCTCCTCGGCTTCGCCGCAGCAAGCCACGCTGCGGACCCCGAGCAGGTCGAGCGGCTCGCGGCCAAGGCGCAGGGGCTGGCCGAGGGCTGGGACCGTCCAGCGGCGGCTCGCGACCCCGATGAGTTCGACGACGACGTGCCCGACGACAGCACCGTCGACCACACGGGCGACCTCTACGAGGTCTGAGCCCTGCTGGCTAGTTCGTGCCGGGTGTGCCGAAGTGCGGCACGATCCGGGTCACGCCGTCGGTCCGCGGTCCGGGGACGGCGAGCTTGCAGGCGCCGGTGGAGACACGGCACACGAGGATGTCGCCGTAGCCGTCGTTGTCCACAGGGAGGTCAGGGCCCGGACCGGGCACGAAACCCATGCCGCCGGCCCCGGCCATCATCGCCAGCCGGTCGTCGTCGAGCCACTGGAAGACGGTGAATGACCGGGCCCCGTCGTAGCCCCGGGGCACCCGGAACCGCACGGGCGCACCCGTCGAGTCGAACGCCGAGACCAGAGGGCTGCCGTCGGAGCCGGGTTCCGAGGGCTGGAGGAGGGAGCCCTGGCGGTGGAGCACCGTGTCCACCCCGCTGACCGCCACCCCGCCCCGGAAGGTCTTGCCCAGGACCAGGGCCCGTGACTCGCCCAGCAGGTCCGCGGCGTACTGGCGTCTCGAGGCCTCTGTCACCTCGCCGGTGGCGACCTCGAGCCGCCGGAGTCCCCTGCCGGGCCGTCGGTTCTCGAAGTACACGACGGCGGAGCCGACCCAGAGCACCTGCGAGTACGACGCGGCGTACCTCACCCGCGCGACCTCCCGCCGCAGCGCAGTGTCATAGACCACCAGGTGGCTCGGGCCCTGAGGAGGCGTCTCTGCCCAGGTGGCGAGCGACCCGACGTCGCCGGTCGTCACCTCGAAGACGGACAGGAACCGGTGGGTGGTCCGACTGTCCCCCATCTGGACCACCGACGAGGCGTCCACAAGCCAGATCCGTCCGTCCAGCGTGGTGACCACGACGCCGTCGTCGGTGAGGTCCATCTGGCTGAAGTCGTACTTCGTGAGGTCCAGGCCCGTGTCGATCAGCCGATCGCCGTAGTGGATCCGTCGGCTCGGCCACCACTCGTCGGTCCAGGTGAGCGGTCGAACCGGTGCCGTGGCCGGCGCCACCAGGTCAGGCTGCGGCGGCTCGGGGGCAGGCTCGGGCGCGGGGCCGGGCGAGGCCACCAGGGCGACGACGCCGATCGCCATGGCCAGGACCAGCGCACCAACCGCGGCGAGCACCCCCGTCCTCCGCCGGCGCCGCGCTCGCCGGATCCGTTCGTGGACCTCGCCCAGACGCTCGTCCTGCCGCCCGGTGATGCCGTCGGCCCGCTCCGCCAGGCGACTCAGCTCTGCGTTGTTCACCTCAGGCTCCTCTGGTCTGTGAGCGGCGCCAGCCTGGCGTCGAGGCGCAGCTTGGTGAGCGCCTTCGAGCACTGGCTCTTGACGGTCCCGACCGAGCACCCCAGCAGGTCTGCGGTGTCGGCCTCGGTGCGGTCCTCGAGGTAGCGCAGGACCACGACCGCTCGTTGGCGCGGCGGGAGATGGCCGATCGCGACCCACAGGTCGTGGTTCTCGTCGGGTGCGGCTCCGGCGGTGCGATCGGGGATCTGGTCCGAGGGACTCTCACGTGTCCACCGGCGCCGCCACCATGAGGCAGAGGTCGTGACCATGATTCGGCGCACGTAGGCCTCCGGGTCCTCGATCTGTCCCCAGGCGAACCAGGCCTTGGTCAGCGCGGTCTGCAGCAGATCCTCGGCACGGCCTTCATCGCGGATCAGCAGGAACGAGGTGCGCAACAGCGCCGGGGAGCGGCTCAGGACGAACTCGTCGAAGGCTTCAAGCTTTGCCATTCGATCACGACCCCTCCGGCGTCGTGCCGACCACGTCGCGCCGGCATCCCCACCAAGACGCGCTGGCCGCGTCAAAGGGTTGCCCGCGGGTCCGAGGATGCTCCTCTGCCCGGCACGGCGCCACCCGGAGGCCTCGTCCTCCTAGGCTCGGGCCATGCGTGTGGTGGTGGCCGAGCCGGCCGGTGGTCCCGAGGTCCTGACCGTCGTCGAGCGACCGGACCCAGAGCCGGCCCCGGGAGAGGTGGTGCTCGAGGTCGCGGCAGCGGGCCTCAACCGCGCCGACCTGCTGCAGCGCCAGGGCTTCTACCCGCCGCCGCCCGGGGCCACCGACGTCCTCGGCATGGAGTGCAGCGGCACGGTCGCTTCGGTCGGGGAGGGCGTGAGCGACTGGCAGGTGGGCGACACCGGCTGCGCGCTGCTGTCGGCCGGCGCCTACGCCACCCAGGTCGTGGTACCCGTCGGCCAGCTCATGCCGGTGCCCGAGGGCGTCGACCTGGTCACCGCGGCCGCGCTTCCCGAGGTGGCGTGCACGGTCTGGTCCAACGTGTTCATGGTGGCGCGGCTCAGACCGGAGGAAGTCCTGCTGGTGCACGGCGGCGCGGGCGGCATCGGCACGTTCGCGATCCAGCTCGGCGGCGGCGTACGGCGCCCGGGTGTTCACCACCGCGGGCTCGGCCGAGAAGCGTGACCTGGTGCGTTCACTCGGGGCGGAGGTCGCGATCGACTACCGCGAGGAGGACTTCGTCCAGGTCGTGAAGGACGCGACCGATGGCGTGGGCGCCGACGTGATCCTCGACAACATGGGTGCGTCCTACCTCGCCCGCAACGTCGACGTGCTGGCCGACAAGGGACGCCTGGTCATCATCGGCATGCAGGGCGGGACCAGGGCGGAGCTCGACATCAACGCGCTCCTCCGCAAGCGCGGCGCGGTCATCGCCACCGCGCTGAGGTCCAGGCCGGCCGCGGAGAAGGCGGCCATTTGCGCGGCGGTCGTCGAGCACGTCTGGCCGCTGGTGGCCGACGGGTCGGTGCGGCCGCTGGTGCACGCGAGGATGCCTCTGGACCGTGCGGGCGATGCGCACGCGATGATGGAGTCGGGTGAGCACAGCGGCAAGATCCTGCTGACAAATGGGTGAGGGGACTCACCAAGGTGCCCCATCGAGCGGCTACTAGGTTGGGCGCCATGACCGAGGAGCACGGGGAGCACGACGTACCCACGGACGAGTCCGAGCAGGAGCAGACCGTGGTGGTCGTCGGCCCGGACGGCCATCCGATCGGCCAGGTTCCGGCGTCTGCACTCGAGGTGCTGCAGTCGGCGGACAGTGACGCCGAGGGAGCGGAGCGCATGATCACCGACCTGGTGGAGCAGCCCGCCAAGGTGATGCGGATCGGCAGCATGATCCGGCAGCTGCTCGAGGAGGTGAAGTCGGCCCCGCTCGACGAGGCCAGCCGCAACCGACTCAAGGAGATCCACCAGGCCTCCATCAAGGAGCTCGAGGAGGGTCTGGCACCCGAGCTGGTCGAGGAGCTCGACCGGCTGACGCTGCCCTTCACGGAGGACGTGACGCCGTCCGATGGTGAGCTGCGCATCGCCCAGGCCCAGCTGGTGGGCTGGCTCGAGGGCCTGTTCCACGGCATCCAGACCGCGATCTATGCCCAGCAGATGGCCGCCAAGATGCAGTTCGAGCAGATCCGCCGAGGGCTGCCGCCCGGCATGGGCATGCCCGAGGCCCAGCAGTCCCAGGACCCGAAACAGCCGCCGAAGCCGGGGGACTCGAGCGGAATGTATCTCTAGGGGCCCTGTGCGTCGGTCGGTCAGCCGCGTCGTCCCAGGCCGCGCACGACGACGAGCCCCAGCAGCCCGATCAGAACCAGCGCGCCGCCCGGCGCGGCCGCCCGGGACAGCGTGGTCGGGTCGGCCGTGGAGACCGGTGTGAACTCAGCGGACTCCGGCGCGGGCGGGACCGGGTCTCGGCCCTCGCCCAGGAGCCGGACGACCTTCTCGAGGATGACCGGGTCGACCGGCACCGTCCCACCGCCGCTCTCGGCGATCCACGGGTCGCCGGAGGACACGGCGAAGAAGACGTACTCGGTGCCGACCGCGAGCTCGCCGAGGCTGCAGGCCTTGGGGACTCGTTCGGAGCGCACCTGCACCGACTCGGTCTCGATGTCGCCCTGGTAGACCCGGGTGACCGTCACGTCCTGCAGGTAGTACGCGCCCGTCTCGTCGGCCGGCTTCTCCTCCTTGGTCACCGCGGTGACCTGGCCGGTGAAGACCGCGCGAGCCTGCTTGCTGCTGTCCGCGACCGAGATGAAGGGACACTCGACCACGGGCTCGTCCGCCGATCCCGGCGCGGCGCCGAGCGTCAACGACGCCGTCGCCACCAGGGCGACGGCAAGAGTTCGGAGGGCTCGTCTCACAGCCCGAACACCTTAGCCAGGACCTGGGCGACGCCGTCCTCGTCGTGGCCGGGGGCGCGGTGATCGGCCGCCTCGTGCACGCTCGGGTGCGCGTCGGCCATGGCGTACGACGCGCCGGCCCAGGTGAGCATCGGCAGGTCGTTGGGCATGTCGCCGAACGCGATGACGTCCTGCGCGTCGACCCCGAGCTCGGCGGCCAGCAGGGCGAGCGTCGAGGCCTTCGTGACTCCGACAGCACTCATCTCCAGGAGTGTGGTGCTCGACGACCAGGTGATCGTCAGCAGGTGGCCGATCGCCGCCTCGGCGGCGTCCCAGTACTCCTGTGGCCCCAGCTGCTCGTGCCTGGCCAGGAGCTTGAGAAGCGGCCTGCTCAGCAGGTCGTCGATCGGAGCCCGGCGTGCACCCCGCGGGACCGGATGACGCTCCATGAACTGCGGCTCGAGCCCGATGCCGTCCAGCGTCTCCGCAGCGAACGCCGAGCCGGGGACCGCCTCGCGCAGGACTCGACAGGCATCACGGGCGGTCTCGGCAGGCACCGGACGCTCGAGATGGGCCTGCGACCGGGCGACGTCCCACACCAGCGCCCCGTTGGACACGACCGCGAGCCCGTGGCCGCCGACATGCTCGAACACGTCCTCGGCCCAGCGCAGCGGCCGGCCGGTCACGAACACGACCGGGACCCCGAGGTCCTCCAGGGCGGCGAGGACGTCGCGCGTGTAGTCCGAGACGGACCCGTCGGAGCGGACCAGCGTGCCGTCCAGGTCGGTGGCGACCAGCCTGGGCAGACCCGGGGTGCTCAGAACCCGGGTGCTCAGAACCAGCGCCCGATCTCGGTGGCCGCGCCGTCCTCGCCGACGACGTCGGTCACTGCGTCCGCGGCGTCGATGACCGACTCCACGGCCTGACCCATCGCGACCCCCCGACCGGCCCACTGGAGCATCTCGATGTCGTTGCGGCCGTCGCCGATGGCGAGGACGTCGGCGCGCGCCCAGGCCGAGCTGGTCGACGACGTACTGGAGTCCGCTGGCCTTGGTCACCCCGACGGGCGCCAGGTCGAGCCAGGCGGTCCAGCCGACGACGTAGTCGGTGCCGTGCAGCCCCAGCTCGGCGGCCAGCTCGACGAAGTCCTCGGCGGTTGCCTGTGGGTCGCGGATGATCACCCGGCTCACCGGGCCCGCGACGAGGTCCTCGACGTCGGTGAGGATCATCTCGCCGGACAGCTCGCCGGTCGGGGAACTCCTTGCTCACCCGGTAGCCGACCCCACGCTCCTCCACCGCGACCAGCGCCGCGGGGTGGCGCTCCAGCACCGCGCGCACTGCCGGCCTCGCGTCGAAGGTCTCCTCGCAGGACGACCTCCATCGGCGGGTAGCGGAAGACCACCGCACCGTTGGACTGGCGACGATCCACAGCCGGTCGGCCTCCTGCGTGTGGAGGTCGAGCAGGTCGGCGACCGGAGTCATGCCGTGCGGTGAGCGACCGCTGGCCAGGACGACGTGCGCGCCGGCGTCGAGCACGCGCTGGACCGCGTCGTGGACCGCAGGTGTCACCTCGCTCGTGCGTCGTGCCGGCGCCCTCGACCCACTTCAGCAGCGTGCCGTCGATGTCGAGCGCCACCACCCGTGGTCGCCAGTCGACCCTCGATGGATCCAGTGTCACGAGAGTGGCTTCAGCACCTGTTGGCCACCCAGGTAGGGGCGCAGCGCCTGGGGCACCGTCACCGACCCGTCGGCCTGCTGGTGGGTCTCGAGGATGGCGACGATCGTGCGCGTCATCGCGCACAGCGTGCCGTTGAGGGTGGCGATCGGCCTGGTGCCGCCCGGGCCCGAGTCGCGTCGGGAAGCGGCCGCGGGTGTCGAG
Source organism: uncultured Actinomycetota bacterium (assembly GCA_963802315.1). GTDB lineage: Bacteria > Actinomycetota > Actinomycetes > Propionibacteriales > Nocardioidaceae > Nocardioides. Next base: position 1,054,974 of record CAWDIF010000001.1, on the reverse strand, counting down.
GCGGCGGGTCTGGAACTCGGTGCAGTTGGAGGTCGAGGTGAGCTCGCGGTACTTGCCCTGGGTCGGGATCCAGGCCTCGCAGTCGAACTTGCGATGCGCCGACAGTCCCGAGGTCGCCCGGCGGCCACGTCGATCACGCGGTAGGCCAGCTCGAGCTTGTCGAGGAACTCCTTCTCCCACTCCAGCAGCCGCTGGTGCTCGGCGTAGGACTCCTCGATCGTCGTGTAGACGAACATCTCGACCTTGTCGAACCAGTGCACCCGGATGATGCCCTTGGTGTCCTTGCCGTGCGAGCCCGCCTCCTTGCGGAAGCACGGGCTGAACGCCGCGTAGCGCAGCGGCAGCGTCGACGGCGTCGAGGATCTCGTCGGAGTGGTAGGCCGCCATCGGCACCTCCGAGGTGCCGACCAGGTAGAGGTCCTCGCCCTCGATCCGGTAGACGTCGTCGGCGGCCTGGCCGAGGAAGCCGGTGCCGTCCATCGCCCGGGCTTGACCAGCGACGGCGGCGATCACCTGGGTGAAGCCGGCGTCGCGGGCCTGGTCCATGGCCAGGTTGATCAGCGCCAGCTCGAGCTGGGCGCCGACGCCGGTGAGGAAGTAGAAGCGCGAGCCCGACACCTTGGCGCCGCGCTCGATGTCGATGGCGCCGAGGATGCGGCCGAGCTCGATGTGGTCGCGCGGCTCGAATCCCTCGGCGGCGAAGTCGCGCGGTGTGCCGACCGTCTCGAGGACGACGAAGTCGTCCTCGCCCCCGGCCGGCGCCTCGTCGGCCGCGAGGTTGGGGAGCGACAGCAGGGCGGCGGCCAGGCCTCCTCGGCGGCTCCTGGGCCGCCTCGGCGCCTTGACCTCGGCGGCCAGCGCCTTGGTCCGGGCCAGCAGCTCCTGCTTCTCCTCGCCCTGGGCCTGGGCGACCTGCTTGCCGAGCGCCTTCTGCTCGCCACGCCTGGCCTCGAACTCCGCGATCGCCTGCGCGCCGGGCGGCGTCCGCGGCGAGTGCGACGGTCCACGACGTCCGCGGACAGTCCGCGCTTGGCCTGGGCGGCTCGGACGCGGTCGGGGTCGTCACGGAGGACGCGGGGGTCGATCACCGGTCAAGGCTATCCGGGGTGCACAGTCATACTGGCGCCCGTGCTCGACCGACCCCGCTCCGTGCAGCTGGGCTGGGCCACCCTCTGCTTCGCGCTCTTTGGTCTGGTGACGCTCGCGGTGCTGCAGGGCTGGGGTCCACTGGCACAGTTCGACGACCGGGGGAGGCCTGCTCGGGACTGGGCGGTGGGCTCTGGGCCGCTGCGAGAGACGCTGCTGGTCGTCGAGACGATCTTCGAGACGCTTGGCATGACCATCATGACGAGCGTCGTGAGCGTCGCCATGTGGGTCAAGGGACACCGGCGCGCTGCTGTCTTCACAGTCGGTCGTGATGCTCGTGACATGGGGGGCCACGACCCTGCTGAAGATCCTGGTCGGCCGCGACCGGCCAGAGTGGCAGCTGAGCGAGTCGCTGCTCTCGACCGGGTCGTTCCCCTCAGGCCACGCCTCGGCGACGACCGCGTTCGCGTGCCTGCTCGCCGTGCTGGTCGCGATGCTCGTCCGACGGGGCAACCTGCGCCGGCTCGCCTACGCCGGCCTGGTGGTGATGGTCGTCGTGGTGTGCCTGGACCGGGTCCTCCTGGGACGGCACTTCCCGAGTGACGTGGTCGGCGGCGCTCTGCTCGGCGCCGGGTTCGTCATGCTCGGCCTGGCGGCGTACTCGCCCCTCCCGGTCAGCCACTCGATCCGTTCCGACCCACTGCTGCCCACACCGACGCCGAGCAACCGCAACCTGGCGGTCATCCTCAACCCGATCAAGGTCGAGGACGTCGAGGCGTTCAAGGCGATCGTCACCGCGATGGCGGCCGACGCGGGCTGGTCTGCCTCCGCGCTGGCATCTACACGACCGTCGAGGACCCCGGCACCGGCATGGCCGAGAAGGCCGTCCATCGACGGGGCCGACCTGGTGCTGGTCTGCGGCGGCGACGGCACCGTGCGCGAGGTCTGCGCCGAGCTCGCCGGCACCGGCATCCCGGTCGGCATCGTCCCGGCCGGCACCGGCAACCTGCTGGCGCGCAACCTCGACATCCCGCTGTACATCCGCGCGGCCATCGACGTCGCGCTGACGGGCCAGGACCGGGCCATCGACATGGTCGAGGTGAGTGGCGACGGGTTCGAGGACACCCACTTCATGGTGATGGCCGGCATGGGCTTCGACGCCGCGATCATGGAGGGCGTCAACGAGGACATCAAGAAGAAGGTCGGCTGGATCGCCTACGTGTTCTCCGCGCCTCAAGTCGCTGATGTTCCCGGCCGTGCGCATCGAGATCTCCGTCGACGGCGGCGAGTTCACCAAGCACCGGGCCCGCACCGTGGTCGTCGGCAACGTCGGCTACCTGCAGGCCGGCATGCCGTTGCTTCCCGACGCGTCCATCGACGACGGTCTCCTCGACGTCGTGATCCTGCACCCGCGGAAGTTCCTGTCCTGGATCCCGCTGGCCTACCGGGTGCTCGCCAAGAGCGCACGGACCGACGACACGATCGACCGGATGACCGCCCGGACCGTCACCTTGCGCGCCCCCGGCGACACTCCGCGCCAGCTCGACGGCGACTCGATCGGCTCCGGCCGGGAGCTGCGGATGAGTGCGTCCACGGGCGGCTGCTCGTCCGCGTGCCCCGCTGACGCCCCGGTCCGACCGACCCCGGGTCACGGCCGCGCGGTGCCCACGGCCTGCTCCTCCTCGGGAGAGAGCGGCTGTTCGGAGGTCCAGCCGGTGATGCTCTTCGCATAGCTGCGGGCCTCGCTCCGGCCGTGGATCGCGGTGAGGACCACACCGCCGCCCGAGTCGTCGAGCAGTGCCACCGACCACGACAGCCGGCCGCCCACGTCGTTGAACGCGTCGTACCTGACCACCCCCAGGTGCCGGATGGCGCCCTCGGCCTCGGCGCGTAGTGCGGCGACCTCCTGCCGCAGTCCAACCACGTCCTCGGGAAGGGCGTCCGGATCGCCGGGGTAGGACGGCGCGCGCCGCCACCCCGCTGCAGCGAGGGCGAGCGCGGCCACCGCGACCACGAGAGCGAGAACGGTCAGGATGCCCATGCCCGCGAGCCTAGAATGCGCCGGTGACCGCACCGCGACGCATCGCCTACCAGGGCGAGCCGGGCGCCAACAGCCACCAGGTGTGTCTGCAGCACTACCCCGAGGCCGAGGCGGTGCCTTGCGCGTCGTTCGAGGACGTGTTCGCCGCAGTCGAGGGCGCCGAGGGAATCGAACCCAGCGCGGACCTTGCGCTGATCCCCATCGACAACTCGATCGCGGGTCGGGTGGCCGACATCCACCACTTCCTGCCGCGCTCGGACCTGCACATCGTCGCCGAGCACTTCCTGCGGATCAGGTTCCACCTGCTCGGCATCCCGGGGGCCCGCCTCGAGGACATCACGACCGTGCACAGCCACGTCCACGCGCTCGGCCAGTGCCGCAAGATCATCCGCGCGCACGACCTGACCCCGGTCATCTCCGGCGACACCGCAGGTGCAGCGCGCGAGGTCGTCGAGGCAGCCGACCCGACGCAAGCAGCCATCTCACCGCCCCTCGCCGCGGAGATCTATGGACTCGACGTGCTGGCGGAGGATGTCGAGGACGAGGAGCACAACACCACCAGGTTCGTGGTGCTCAGCCGGGAGCTCGTGGAGGCCCCGGTCGGCGACGGTCCGGTGGTCACCTCGTTCATCTTCAACGTGCGCAACCTCCCGGCCGCGCTCTACAAGGCCCTCGGGGGCTTCGCCACCAACGGTGTCAACATGACCAAGCTCGAGAGCTACATGGTCGACGGGTGGTTCACCGCGACCCAGTTCCTCGCCGAGGTCGACGGGCACCCCTCCGATGTCGGCCTCGCGCGGGCCCTCGAGGAGCTCGCGTTCTTCACCACCGACGTCAAGATCCTGGGCGTGTACCCGGCCGACGCGTTCCGCTCCGAGTCCCATGGCTGACCAGGGCGCTGACCGGGACCTGGTCCACGACCTGGGCTTCGCGCGCGTCGACGTCGACCGCGCGCGGCGCACCGGCGACGCCGAGGTCGTGTACGGCGCCGGCAAGACGCCCGAGCAGGTCGTCGCGATCCTGCGCACGCTGCACGCGAACCAGCCCGACCGTGCGGTGCTCGCCACCCGGCTCGACGACGAGGCGCTCGCCCAGGTGGCGACGTCACTTCCGGAGGCCGAGCTGCACCCGGTCGCGCGCGCGGTGACCCTGGGGCCGATGCCGCCGTCGCGCGGCACCGTCGCGGTCGTCTCGGCCGGCACCTCGGACGCTCCGGTCGCTGCCGAGGCGGCCCTGACCGTGAGGGTTCACGGGGCCGGCGTCGACCTGATCGAGGACGTCGGTGTCGCGGGGCTGCACCGGCTGATGGCGGTCCGAGAGCGCCTTGACCGGGCCGACTGCCTCGTGGTGGTGGCGGGGATGGAGGGCGCGCTGCCGTCGGTGGTCGGCGGGCTCGTCGGCGTCCCGCTCGTCGCGGTGCCGACCAGCGTCGGCTACGGCGCCTCGTTCGGCGGGATCGCGGCCCTGCTGGCGATGCTCAACTCCTGCGCTCCGGGGGTCACGGTCGTCAACATCGACAACGGCTACGGCGCCGGAGTCTTCGCGGCGAGGGTCGCCAGGCAGACGGCCGCCCGCCTGACGGAGCGCGGATGAGCGCGATCGTCTGGGTCGACGCGTCCGCCGGTGCTAGCGGCGACATGCTGCTCGGCGCTCTGCTCGGTGCCGGGGTCCCGCTCCGGGTTGTGCAGGAGGCCGTCGACGCCGTCAGTCCCGAGCCGGTGTCGCTGCGGACCGAGACCGTCATGCGTGGTGGCTTCGCCGCCACCCGCTGTCTCGTCGAGGTCGCCGACTCCCAGCACCGCCGCACCTGGCGCGACATCCGCACCCTCCTGCTGGAGGCTCGCCCCAGCGAAGGGTTCAGTGCGCCGGTGCGCGACCTCGCCCTGCGCGTCTTCGAGCGGCTGGCCGTCGCCGAAGCGGCCGTGCACGGCAGCGAGCCGATGGCCGTCCACTTCCACGAGGTCGGCGCGCTCGACGCCATCGCCGACGTGGTGGGGGTGTGTGCCGGCCTGGTGCACCTCGATGCCGCGCAGGTCGTCGTGAGCCCGGTCGCGGTCGGGTCCGGATCGGTGCAGGGCGCCCACGGCACGTTGCCGGTGCCACCGCCGGCGGTCGCGCAGCTGCTCCGCGGCGTCCCGTCGTACGCCGGGCCGCCCGGCGCGCCCGCGCTGGAGCTGTGCACGCCGACCGGTGCCGCGGTGCTCACCACGGTCGCCACCGGGTGGGGGTCGCAGCCGGCGATGGTCACCTCCGAGGTCGGCGTCGGCGCGGGGGGTCGCGACCCCGAGGGGCATGCCAACGTTCTGCGGCTGCTCGTCGGCTCGTCGGTGACTACGGACCAGGAGCCGGGCGCCGACCACCTCCTGATCCTCGAGACCAATGTCGACGACCTCGACCCGCGCCTGTGGCCCGAGGTCATCACCGCAGTGCTGGCGGCCGGTGCGCTCGACGCCTGGCTCACGCCGATCCTGATGAAGAAGGGTCGCCCGGCGCACACCTTCCGGGCACTCGTGGACCCGGCGGTCGCCGCCGAGGTGCGCCGCACGATCTTCCGCGAGACCTCGACGATCGGCATTCGCACGCTGGCCGTCGAGCGCCACGCCCTGCCCCGCGAGACCACCTCGGTCCGGGTCGGCGGCCTCGACATCTCGGTCAAGCTCGCCCGCCTCGACGGGCAGGTCATCAACGCCCAGCCCGAGTACGACGACGTCCTGCGGGCCGCGGCCGTCCTCGGTCTTCCCGTCGTCGAGGTGCTGGCGGAAGCAGCGACCGCCAGCCGCAGCCTGCTGGGTGGGAGCCGATGAGGGAACGCGTCCGAAATCTTGTCGAGTCCAGCCCGTTCCAATGGACGATCATCGCGGTCATCGTCCTCAACGCCGCGATCCTGGGACTTGAGGTCTCGCCCGGCTGGATGGCCCGCTACGAGGCGGAGACGACGTTCGTCGGGTGGGTCACGGTCGGCATCTTCGTCGTCGAGATCGCGCTGCGGCTGTTCGCCTACGGACGCTCGTTCTTCCGCGACAGCTGGAACCTGTTCGACTTCTTCGTGGTCGCGATCGCGATCGTCCCCGGCGCCGGGTCCTACTCGGTCCTGCGGGTGCTGCGGGTGCTCCGTGTCCTGCGGCTGTTGTCGACGGTCCGCTCGATGCGTCGGGTGGTGGCCGCCATGGTCGCCACCGTGCCGGGGATGGCCTCGATCGCAGCGTTGCTCGGGATGCTGATCTACATCGGCGCGGTCGTCGCGACGCAGCTTTTCGGCGACGTTGACGAGGAGCACTTCGGCAGCCTCACGGCGTCCTTGCGGTCGATGTTCCAGGTCACGACCGGCGACGACTGGGCCAACGTGATCGCGCCGACGACCGCCGTCCACCCATGGGCCTACCTGTTCTTCGTGGTGTTCATCGTGCTGGCCACCTACATCGTCCTGAACCTGTTCATCGCGGTCGCCGTCGAGGCCCTCGAGAAGGAGCAGGACGAGGACCTCGAGGAGCTCATCGAGGACGTGGAGGGTGCCATGGACGCCTCGACCGCGGCCATCCTCGACTCGATCGCGGACCTCAAGGCCCAGGTCGTCGCCCTGGAGGCGAGACTCGAGCGGTGAGTCTCGACGTCGCTGCCCTGCTCTTGACCTTCGGCGCGATCTTCGTGGTCGAGTTGCCGGACAAGACCTTCCTCGCCACTCTCGTCCTGGCTACGAAGTATCGGCCGCTCCTCGTCTGGATCGGCGTGGGTGCCGCGTTCGCCGTCCAGACCATGGTCGCGGTCCTGCTCGGGCACGCGGCCTCGTTCCTCCCGGACGACGCGGTCCGAACCGTCGCCATGCTCATGTTTGTCCTCGGAGCGGTGATCTTGGTCCGCCAGGGCCGCAGCCACCAGCAGGAGTCGGGGGAGGAGTACGTCCAAGGGGCCAAGGACGTGACGGGGTTCCGCGCGGTCCTCGCCTCGTTCCTCGTCCTGTTCGCCGCCGAGTGGGGAGACCTCTCGCAGCTGCTGACGATCTCGCTGGTCGCCAGGTACGAGGCGCCGCTCAGCGTCTTCATCGGGGCGCTCGGGGCGTTGCTCGTGGTGAGCGGCCTGGCGGTGATCGTGGGCAAGGCGCTGCTCCGCTACGTCGCGCTGCACGTCCTGCACTACATCGGCGCCGCGGTCTGCCTGGTGCTCGCCGTCCTCACGTTCGTCGAGCTCGTCCGCTGACTAGAGTGCCGGCCATGGGTGAACGGGCGAAGCACGGCGCGGACAGCGAGGTCGGCCGGCTGCGCACGGTGATGTTGCACCGTCCCGGTCCGGAGCTGAAGCGGCTCACGCCCCGCAACAACGACAAGCTGCTCTTCGACGGCATTCCGTGGGTCGCCCGCGCGCAGGACGAGCACGACGCCTTTGCCGCTGAGCTGCGCAACCGGGACGTCGAGGTCGTCTATCTCACCGAGCTCCTCACCGAGACCCTCGAGCAGGCCGACGCCCGGGCGCACGCGATCGACGAGGCGCTCGGCGACCTCGACATCGGCGACACGATGCGCGGCTACCTCGAGGGGCTGCTCGGCGATGCGTCGCCCGAGGAGCTCACCGGCCACCTCACCGCTGGCATCCGCAACGATGAGGTGCGCGGTGGCTTCGGCTTGGTCACCTCGATGCTGGCCTTCGACGACTTCCTGATCGACCCCCTGCCCAACCTGCTCTTCACGCGGGACTCCTCGGTGTGGGTCCGTGACCGGGTGGCCATCACCTCGCTGGCGATGCCGGCCCGCAAGCGCGAGACCGAGCTGACCGAGCTGATCTATACCCGCCACCCGCGGTTCGTGGGCACCCCGACGATGCACGGCGCGCACCTCGAGCACGTGGAGGGTGGCGACGTCCTGCTCCTCGCGCCGGGCGTCCTCGCCGTCGGCGTGGGCGAGCGGACCACGCCGGCCGGCGTCGAGCGGCTGGCCCGTCAGTGCTTCACTGCCGGCCTGGCCCACACGGTGCTGGCGGTGCCGATCGCCCAGGAGCGGGCGACCATGCACCTCGACACGATCTGCACCCTCGTGGACACCGACAAGATGGTCGTCTACCCCAACGTCGCCGACACGCTGGTGGCGTTCGCGGTCACCTCCAACGGAGACGCGGAGCCTGACGGTGACCTCCTCCTGGATGTGGCGTCGCCTGAGCCCTTCCTGGTGGCTGCGGCCAAGGCGATGGGCATCGACACCCTCCACAAGATCGACACCGGACTGGACCCGGTGACCGCCGAGCGGGAGCAGTGGGACGACGGCAACAACACCCTGGCCCTGGCGCCGCGGGTGGCCGTGGCCTACGAGCGCAACGACGAGACCAACTCCCGGCTCGAGGACGCCGGCATCGAGGTCGTGCGGATCGCGGGGTCCGAGCTCGGCTCGGGTCGAGGAGGGCCGCGCTGCATGTCGTGCCCGATCTCGCGCGACCCGGTCCCTGCTGAGTGACCAGAGTCTGACTGACCAGAGTCGCGGGGCGCGCGCCGCACCGATACATTGGCGGGACGGATGTGGCCCGCCTCACAGCCCCGCGCCACCCCAGCGGAGCAGCGAGGGGGCCACGTCGTTCACTCGAATACTGACGTAGCCCGGCCCGCGGAGACCCCGCACCGCCGTGACGGCGAAGGAGCCCGATCCGATGAACCCAGCCGTGAGCCCAGCCGTGAACCCAGCCGTGAACCCAGCCGTGAACCCGTTCGGCCCCGATCTGGCCGAGGTCTTCGGGCCGTCCCAGAGCGACGGTGGCCCCGAGCTCGTGCAGCTCCTGACGCCCGAGGGAGAACGCCTCCACCACCGCGAGTTCGACCTCGACTTCACCCCCGAGCAGCTGCGCGGGTTCTACCGCGACATGGTCCTCGTCCGCCGCCTCGACACCGAGGCCACCGCGCTCCAGCGCCATGGCGAGCTCGGCATCTGGGCCCAGCTCCTCGGTCAGGAGGCGGCCCAGGTCGGCGCCGGCCGCGCGCTCCGTGCGCAGGATTTCGTCTTCCCGACCTACCGCGAGCACGGGGTGGCGTGGTGTCGCGGGCTCGACCCGCTCAAGCTGCTTGGCCTCTTCCGCGGCGTCGACCACGGCAACTGGGACCCCGCTGAGTTCAACTTCGGCCTCTACACGATCGTCATCGGCGCCCAATGCCTCCACGCCACCGGCTACGCGATGGGCATGCAGCGCGACGGTGTCATCGGCACCGGTGACCCGGACCGCGACGCGGCGGTGGTCGCCCACTTCGGTGACGGCGCCTCCAGTCAGGGCGATGTCAACGAGGCCTTCATCTTCGCGGCGTCCTACAACGCTCCGGTCGTGTTCTTCTGCCAGAACAACCAGTGGGCGATCTCCGAGCCGATCGAGCGGCAGAGCCGGATCCCGCTCTACCAGCGCGCCCTCGGGTTCGGCTTCCCGGGCGTCAGGGTCGACGGCAACGACGTGCTCGCCACGTATGCCGTGACGCAGGCCGCGCTCCAACGCGCCCGCGACGGCCAGGGCCCGACCTTCGTCGAGGCCTACACCTACCGGATGGGTGCGCACACGACCACCGACGACCCGACCCGCTATCGGCTCTCGGGCGACGTCGAGAGCTGGAAGCTCAAGGACCCGATCGCGCGGGTCGAGGCCTACGTGAAGCGCAACGGACTGGCGGACACGGCGTTCTTCGAGGAGGTCGCGGTCGAGGCCGACGAGCTTGGTGCCCGGCTCCGGGAAGGCTGCCGGGCGCTGCCGGACCCGTCGCCGATGAGCATGTTCGACCACGTCTACGCCGAGATGACTGACGAGCTGGCCGCCCAGCGCGACGGCTTCGAGCAGTACCTCTCCAGCTTTGAGGGCCCAGGGTTGGGCACAGCGTTCGAGGGAGCGCGCTGATGGCCGGCGACAAGATCACCCTCGCCAAGGGCCTCAACATGGGACTGCGCAAGGCCATGGAGGCCGACGACAAGGTCCTGATCATGGGCGAGGACGTCGGCAAGCTGGGCGGCGTCTTCCGGATCACCGACGGCCTGCAGAAGGACTTCGGCGAGGACCGCGTCATCGACAGCCCGCTCGCGGAGTCCGGGATCGTCGGTACGGCGGTCGGCATGGCGATGCGTGGCTACCGTCCCGTCGTGGAGATCCAGTTCGACGGGTTCGTCTACCCGGCCTACGACCAGATCGTCTGCCAGGTCGCCAAGATCCGCTACCGCAGCAAGGGTCGCGTGCCGATGCCGATGGTCATCCGGATCCCTTTCGGGGGCGGCATCGGGGCGGTCGAGCATCACAGCGAGTCTCCGGAGGCACAGTTCGCTCACACGCCGGGGCTCAAGGTCGTCGCATGCTCCAACCCGGTCGACGGCTACTGGATGATCCAGCAGGCCATCGCCTGCGACGACCCGGTGATCTTCCTTGAGCCCAAGCGGCAGTACCACGCCGACAAGGCTGACCTGGACGACTCGATCACCCCCGACCCGCTGTTCACCTCGCGCCTGGTTCGCCAGGGCAGCGACGTCACGGTGCTGGCCTACGGTCCGACGGTGAAGACCGCGCTGAAGGCGGCGGAGGCGGCCTCCGGCGAGGATCGGTCCATCGAGGTCATCGACCTGCGCACGTTGTCCCCGCTCGACCTCGCTCCGGTCTACGCGTCGGTGCGGCGCACCGGCCGGGCCGTCGTCGTGCACGAGGCGCACGTCAACCTGGGCATGGGTGCCGAGCTCTCGGCACGGATCACCGAGGAGTGCTTCTACTCGCTCGAGGCGCCGGTGCTGCGGGTCGGTGGGTTCGACACCCCCTACCCTGCGTCGCGGATCGAGGAGGACTATCTCCCCGACCTCGACCGGCTGCTCGATGCCGTCGACCGATCGCTCGGATTCTGAGGGAGGCTCGTCTGACATGGCTGAATACCTGCTGCCGGACGTCGGCGAGGGCCTGACCGAGGCCGAGATCGTGAACTGGAAGGTCAAGGTCGGCGACGTCATCAAGGTCAACGACATCGTCGTCGAGATCGAGACCGCGAAGTCGATCGTCGAGTTGCCGTCGCCGTACGCCGGCACCGTGACCGCGATCCTGGTCGAGGAGGGCACGACCGTCGCGGTCGGCACGCCGATCATCGGGGTGGTCGACGGGGCTGCTCTCGAAGCCGGCGCCGAGATGGAGATCGACCTGTCCAACCCCGCCGCGTCCGGCGGCGGCGAGGGCGAGAGCCTGGTCGGGCGCAACAAGGCCGACCGGGGCCCCACCCGTCGTCCGCGCAAGGTCGCGAGCGGCACGCTCGCGACGCATATCCAGGCACAGGCCTCGTTCGCTACCGGGCTGGCATCCCCGCTGGTCGAGGCGGCCGAGCTGGAGCCTGCCGTGCCCGCGGTCTCGGCCCGAGAGCTGGAACCGGCCGAGTCCCGCGCGCTGGCCAAGCCACCGGTGCGCAAGCTTGCCAAGGAGCTGGGCATCGACCTGGCGGCTGTTGCCGGGAGCGGGCCGAACGGCTCGGTGACCCGGGCCGACCTCGAAGGTTCAGCAGGTCGGTCGCTGACGCTCGCGGCTCAAGCAGCAGGGGTCAGGGAGACGCGCGAGCCGGTCAAGGGCGTACGCAAGATGATGGCGGGCGCGATGACGCAGTCGGCGTTCACCGCGCCGCATGTCACTGAGTGGGTCACCTTCGACGCGACCAGCACCATGGAGTTCGTCGGCCGGCTCAAGAAGCGCCGCGAGTTCCGCGACGTCAAGGTGTCCCCGCTGCTGGTGCTGGCCCGGGCCTGTGTCCTTGCGATGCGGCACACACCGGAGATCAACTCGTTCTGGGACGCGGACTCGGACGAGGTTGTGCTCAAGCACTACGTCAACCTCGGTATCGCGGCCGCGACGCCGCGTGGCCTGGTCGTGCCCAACGTGAAGGACGCGCAGGATCTGTCGCTGGTGCAGCTGGCGACCGCCATCAACGACCTGACCACGGTGGCGCGCGACGGGAGGACTCAGCCTGCCGAGATGAGTGGCGGCTCGTTCACGATCACCAACGTCGGGGTCTTCGGCATCGACGCTGGCACACCGATCATCAACCCCGGCGAGTCAGCCATCCTCTGCTTCGGTGCGATCAAGAAGCAGCCGTGGGTGGTGGAGGATCGGATCGTCGTGCGACAGGTGACCACATTGGCCCTGTCCTTCGACCACCGCCACATCGATGGTGAGAAAGGGTCGCGCTTCCTGGCGGACGTGGCCGGGATCCTTGAGGACCCGGCATCTGCGCTCATGTTCTGAGACCAAGGCGCCCTGGTCCCATGGCCTGAGCAGAAAAAAACGTACGTACGTTCTTTTCTCATGGGGCCTCGGGCTCAACCCACTGCGATGAGACAGCTGGGTCCGAGGGTGGTGAGGTGGGAGTCGAGGAGCTCGCGTGCTCGCTCGGGGAGCATCGGCTCGGGTGCGCACAGAGCCGTCCGCAGTCCGTCGACGACGGCGAGCAACAGGTCGACAGTGGACTCGTCCACCCCGCTGGCGCCGCCCTGACGGGCGAGCAGCGCACACAGGAGCTCGCGCTCCTGCGCGCGTTGGTCTGTCACACAAAGCGCCAGTGTGGCGTCGGTGCGTGCGAGGTCGCAGAACGCCAACCAGATCTGGCAGTCCTCGACCTCGCTCTCGCTCGCGGGCAGCATCGCCAGTACGCCCTCGCTGATGCCGCGGTCCGCCATGTCCTCAGTGCACCGCTGACGGAAGTAGTTGATGGCGACGTGCATCATCCGCGCGCGGTTGCCCCACCGTGTTGTCAGGGCCCCCACGCTGATGCCTCGTCGGTCCGCAAGACGACGCAAGGTCACGCCGGTCGCGCCGGACTCGACGAGGAGGGCCATGACGGCGTCGGTCAGGAGATCGCCGTGGTCGAGGGATTCTGGTCTGCGAGGCATGAGTCCACTCCAGCAGCCACCACCCCCGGCCACCTGCGGCTAGCTTGACGTGTAGAGCTTGCCCATGAGACGTAGGGCGTACTCGGGCCAGAACGCGCCGCCGTAGGGCCCGCCGTTGCAGGGACCGTCGGACTCGCCGGGCGCCTTGACCCAGAGGTACGCGTCGAGTTGGCGTTCGGCCACAATCCGCGGCTTCTGGCCCAGGCGCGCGTCGAGCGGGTTGCACCAGTTGTTGCCGTTGGTCTGCCCACCGCCGTTGCGCGAGGTGTCCATGACGTAGTGCTTCCTACCCACGCCTCGTGCGCGCAGAGCCCTGATGACCTGTTTGGCGTAGCGGGTCTCGACGTCGGTCCGCACGAAGCTGGCGACGTTGACGCTGAAGCCGCGGGCCTGCTTGATGCCGGATCGGATGAGCCGCTGGGCCATGACGCTGGGCTTGATCCAGGCGTTGTGGGCCGCGTCGATATAGACCCAGACCCCGGCCTTGGTGAGCTTGCGGGTCGCGAACTTGAGCAATCCCGTTCGGTTGCCCTGGCCGGGGCAGGTGCCGAGGTGACCGAGTGCGTCGGGTTCGAGGACGGCCATCGCGTGCCTGTTGCGCAGACCCGCTGCCACGCGCTTGATCCATGTCTTGTAGTCGTCGTGGCCCCAGCCCCCGCCTGCGTAGCCTCCGCAGTCGCGAGCGGGGATGGCATAGATCGTCACGACCGGCGTCTTGCCGGCCCGGTTGGCCCGGTTGGCGTACTTGCGGACCAGCCGCTTGGTCCTCGGCATCGGGAACCACTCCCGGGTCACCCAGTGCGCCATCGGCGTGAGGCCGATGGGGTCGAACCGGTGGTCCTTCTGGGCGTAGCGGTAGGCCTGGGACTCCTTGCTGACGTACAACGGGTGCTGCAGCCGGGGGTCACCGGGCACAGCGGGGTCATGGCGCAGAACGGGGTCATGGCGCAGAACGGGGTCATGGCTGCGGTCGGACACCTCCGAGCCGTGGCCCGGGAGAGGCGCCACTGCGATGAGCGCAGGCACGAGCAGGGCTACGAGGGGTCTCCGGAGCACCCATCGACGGTAGTCGCCGGGCTGGAGTCGCGTGGGCGATTCGGCCAGGTCGGCTCTACGTTGGGGAGGTGTCCCGTCCACTCCAGGTGCTGATCCTCGTCGCGATGCTGTGCTCGAGCGTGGTGGCCTGCACTTCGGAGGAGCCGGAGGATGAGACGCCAGAGGGCCCACAGCTGCGTCCGCTCTCCGGTGGCGGCGGGGTGTTCCTCGCCGGCTCGAGCGGTCCGGCCGTCCTGCCGGACGGCTGGGTCGAGGAGGAGGTCGCGCTGTCCGGTTCCGCCATGACGTACACCAGCGAGGCCGACGAGCTGCCCGGGGACGGACGGTTCGACTTGGGCACCGCGTTCGAGGAGCCGTACACGACCCGGCTCGTCGTGCGCCGACCGCCGCCCGACGACTTCAACGGCACGGTGGTGGTCGAGTGGCTCAACGTCAGCGGTGGGTTCGACGCGAGTCCTGACTACGCCTACCTCGCAGACGAGATCCTCCGCGGCGGCTACGCGTGGGTGGGGGTCTCGGCGCAGTTCGTCGGGATCGAGGGCGGTCCGGTGGCGGTGTCGACACCCGCAGGTGCGGCCGCCGGCGCGGGCCGGGGTCTGCGCGCCCTCGACCCGGAGCGGTACGACGACCTGCACCACCCGGGAGACGCGTTCTCCTACGACATCTACACACAGGCGGCAGCCGCGGCCCGGTCCGGGGGGCTCCTGGGTGACCTTGAGCCGGAGCGCGTGCTGGCCGTGGGCGAGTCCCAGTCCGGCTTCGCCCTCACGACCTACGCGAACGGTGTCCAGCCGCTGACGGCGGCGTTCGACGGGTTCCTGATCCACAGCCGCGGCGGAGCGACCGCGCCGTTGGGGGCCTTCGGCAGCGGGATCGACATCGCCGGCACGGTGCTCGGTCCTCCGACGCAGATCAGGGCCGACCTCGACGTCCCGGTGCTCACGCTCGAGAGCGAGACGGACGTGGTCGGCATCCTCAACTACCTGCCGGCCCGGCAGGCCGACTCCGACACCTTCCGGCTGTGGGAGGTGGCCGGCACCGCGCATGCGGACCGCTACCTGCTCGGGCCCTTCGCCGACTCGCTCGGGTGCCCGGCGCCCGTCAACGACGGGCCTCAGCACCTGGTCGCCAAGGCCGCGCTCCGTGCCCTGGACACCTGGGTGCGCGGGGCGGACGCCCCGGTGACGGCGGATCGGCTCGCGGTCGCCGATGGTGCCTACGTGCGGGACCGGGACGGCATCGTCCGCGGGGGCATCCGCACGCCGCTGGTCGACGCACCGGTCGACGTCCTGTCCGGTGACCCCGCTCCGGACGGTCCGCTGCTGTGTCTGCTGCTAGGGACCACGACCCCTCTCTCGCAGGACCGGCTGGCCGAGCGCTACGCGGACCGGGGGGACTACCTCGCCGCCTTCGAGGCCTCTGCCGATGCCGCTGTCGCAGCGGGATTCGTGCTCCCCGAGGACCGCGAGGCGATGCTCGCCTTCGCCCAGCCGAACCGGATTACGCCCGAGCCAGCAGCTCGGCCTCGCGCTCGCGGCTGATTCCGGTCTGCACCGCGTCGGGAGTCGCGTCAGCCCAGGCGAGGGTGTCGGCCGCAGACTCGGCCACTGGGCGGGTCGTCAGCCCGGCGGCCCGGGGCAGCGCGGCGTCGTGCGCCAGCATGCCGTCGTACGCGGGGCGCGGGAGCCACAGCGGGAGCGAGTCCGGGCCGGCCCAGTGGTCGACGCCCTGCTCGTGCAGGAGCTCCTGGTCGACCCAGGTCCAGCTCGGCCTGGCGCCGACACCGGTGGCGATCTGGTCGAGGACGTCGGCGAAGCAGTGGATCGGGCCGATCCCGTCGAGCACACCGGTTCGCTGCACCTGCGCGGAGTCGACGATCCACGCCGCGAGGTCGCGGACGTCGATGACCTGGATCGTGTCGTGGGGAGTGCCAGGCGCCAGGACCTCGCCGCCCTCGCCCGCGTCGCGCACCCGCAGCGGCCAGTAGGTGAAGCGGCCACTCGGGTCGCCCGGCCCCACGATCAGGCCCGGCCGGACGACCATCGCGGAGGCGGTGCCCTCGAGGACGATCTGCTCGCAGGCCACCTTCATCGGACCGTAGGCCTCCATGTCCTCCGACAGGTCGACGTCGCGAGTGATCGGCTCGTGCTCGGGGGTGACCCCGGGTGAGCCCCCGGGTGTCGCGTTCTCGGAGTAGACGCTGATCGTGGAGACGAACACCCAGTGCGCGTCCGGGAGCGCGGCGACGGCAGACCGGACCCGCGAAGGATGGCGGGCGACATCGACCACCGCGTCGAACGACTCCTCGGCGACCTCGGGCGGTGCGGGCTCGTCGCGGTCCCAACGGACATGGCGCGCACCCGCGGGCACCGGACCGGACTCACCGCGGCACGCGCAGGTCACGTCATGGCCGCGGCGCACCGCCTCCTGCGCCACCGCCTTGGACAGGAAAAGAGTGCCGCCGAGCACGAGGAGCCTCATGCCGCTCACGCAACACGAACCGCAGCGGTGCGGACAAGGGATTCAGCCGAGAGCAGAAGCGTGGGTACTCCTGCCAAGATGACCCGGTGCGTCGCGCTGTCGGTCCCCTCCTGGCAGTGACCGTGGCGCTGGTGCTCGCTGACTCCGCGGTAGTGACCCTGGCCCTGCCCGACATCCTGCGCGAGCTGGACGCGACGGTCACGCAGGTCGCGTGGGTGCTGATCGCCTTCAACCTCGTCCTCGGGCTCGGTGCCGTGCCGACGGCACTGCTGTGCACCCGGGCGCAGCCGCGGATCTTCAGCGCCGTCGGGATCGCGGTGTTCGCGGGGTCGTCCGCGTGGTGCGCGGCTGCGGACTCGATCGAGGTGCTGATCGTGGCCCGGTGCGTCCAGGCGATCGGCGGTGCCCTGGCGCTCGTGGGCTGCCTGGAGCTCCTGGTCGAGGAGTACGGCGAGCGGCGTGGAGTCGCGGCGTGGGTGACCGCGGGCGTGGTCGGAACGGCGGCCGGGCCCGTCGCGGGAGGACTGCTGACCCAGGCGATCTCCTGGCAGGCGATCTTCGTCGTGCAGGTCCCCTTCGCGGTGCTGGCGGTCCCGGCCGCGCTCACGGTGATGGCGGCGCCCGAGCGCGCGCCGGACCGACACCGGCCGGCGATCCGCCCCAACCTCACCCTCGCCCTCCTGTCCGCCGCGCTCACGGCGGCGCTCTTCCTGCTCGTGCTGCTGCTGGTCGAGGGCTGGCGGCACTCGCCCGCGACCGCGGCGATCACCGTGTCCGTGGTGCCCCTCGCAGCGCTCGCCGCGGCACCGATCGCTCGACTCCTCCAAGCAACGCACGAGGTCGAGGTCGCGACTGGATGCTTCTTGATCGCGGGGGGACTGGCGGGACTGGGGCTCCTGCCGTCCGCCGACCTGGCCTGGACGGTCGCACCACAGGCGCTGGTGGGGCTCGGGCTCGGGTTGACCGTCGACCGCCTCACGTCCCAGGCGTTGGAGCTGCGCCTGCCCCGGGTCCGGCATGCGGGGTGGACCATCAGTGCCCGTCACCTGGGCGTCGTCGTGGGCCTGGCGATCCTCACGCCCGTGTTCACCGCCGACCTCCAGGACGCCCAGGAGCCGGCGCAGGAGGCGATCGCGTCGCTGGTGCTCGACGCGCCGCTGAAGGCGCAGGACAAGATCGCAGTCGCCGAGGCGCTCGGTGGTGCGCTGCGCGACCAGCAGGGTCAGGTACCCGACCTGGACAGCGCGTTCGCGTCGCTGGACGTCGAGCCCGAGGAACGGCCGGCGGCCGCGCAGCTCGAGCGGGACCTGGACCAGCAGCTCGAGCGTGCCGCGACCTTCGCCTTCCGGAACTCCTTCCTGATCGGCGCCGGTCTCGCGCTGGTCGCGCTGTTCGCGGTCCTCGTGCCACACCGGCGGGAGGAGGACGCATGACGGGGTCCATGACGGGGTCCATGACCGGGCCCATGACCGGGCCGATGCGGGCAGCGCTGCCGGCGCTCGCGCTGGTCCTGGTCGGTGGAGTCCTCGGGGTGCAGGTCGCCAACGGTGGCGGCCGCTTCGAGCCGCTCAAGCCGGCCGACCCGTGCGTGGCCCGCGACGTCAGCTCGCGGTCCGAGGGCATCGAGGGCCTCACCGAGCGGTTGGTGCTGCTTGGCATCGACGGCGCTGCTTGTCGCCTCGAGGTCAGCCGCGAGGCGCTCACGCTGCAGCTCGCCCAGTCCACCGAGCCCACCGATGAGCAGGTCGAGGCGCTGCGCGAGGGGCTCCTCGTCGCCGTACGCCGGATGGAGAGCGACGGAACGCTGCCGCCGGCTTCCGATCTCGTCGACGAGGCGCTCGAGAACGCAGACCTCAACGGACTGCTAGAGGCGGCCATCAAGGCGCTGCCCGACTCGGTCATCAACGCTGCCCTGAAGACCGATGACGTCTTGACCCGCGCGATCGAGGACCTCGACCTGCGCAACGTCCTGGCCAACCTGGGGGACCAGGCCACTCTCAACCAGCAGGTCGAGGCGGCGGTGACCGAAGCGGTCAAGGCATCGCTGACCGACCGCCTCCGCGACCTGATCTGACCTGATCTGACCTGAGCTCGCCGATCAGCCGCTCCGTGGCGTCGTCTCACCGAGCAGCCACGCGTCGAAGAACGAGGTCAGCTCCTCACCGGTCGACTGCTCCAGCCACGCCCAGTAGTCGTCGCGACCGGTGCTTCGGTTGTCCCGGGCGACCGGCCAGCCGCGCACTACGTCGAAGAACCGGTCGTCGCCGATCCGCTCGCGCAGCTCGTGCCACATCAAAGCCGGGCCGTAGTAGATGTTGCCCTCGCCGAACTCGCCGGAGTCGTAGGCCGCGGGCGGACCGGACTCCTGGCGGGAGAAGCGCTCGACGCTGGCGTACTGATCCAGCTGCTCGTCGATCCCGATGCCGGACTGCTCGGCCTCCCACATGGCCTGGAGGTACATCGCCATGCCCTCGTTCATCCAGACGTCACGCCAGTCATCGGGCGAGACCTGGTCGCCGTACCACTGGTGAGCCATCTCATGGACCAGCACCGCCTCCGACAGCGTGTAGTCGGTCTGGCCCAGCGTGATCATCGTCTGGGTCTCCATGCCGCTCTGCGAGTCGACCAGGAGGAAGCCGAGCGTGTCGAACGGGTAGGGCCCGAGCCGCTCCTCCAGCCAGTCGAGCCCGGCGGCGGCGCGCATCAGGCGGTCGGCGAGCCCGGGACGGCCCCGGGGCACCCAATAGCTGATCTCGACGCCGCTCGCAGACTTGTTGGTCGTCGACGTGTAGTCGCCGAACGCCACGGTGGTGAGGTACGACGCCGCGGGCTCGGCCAAGTGCCACTCGGTCGTGGTCCGTCCGCCCTGCTCGGTCGTCGAAGTGAGCTCGCCGTTGGCCACCCCGGTCCACGGCGTCGGCACGGTCAGGGTGAAGTCATAGAGCGCCTTGTCGGAGGGCTGG
Organism: uncultured Actinomycetota bacterium; assembly: GCA_963802315.1. GTDB lineage: Bacteria > Actinomycetota > Actinomycetes > Propionibacteriales > Nocardioidaceae > Nocardioides. Next base: position 1,035,496 of record CAWDIF010000001.1, on the reverse strand, counting down.
TCGTTGACCGGGTACCACGTGTGCGCGCCGTAGGGCTCCTGCATCGTCCACGTCTCGCCCGACGGCGTGATCGTGAAGCCGCTGGTGCTGAAGTCGCCGCGCGTGGTCGGCGCCTCCACCGGCTGAGGTGTCCCGGAGTAGCGGATCTCCACGACGTGGCGCTCGTCGGCGAGCACCGGTGACAGGACCTGCAGGTCCTTGCCCTCGTGCTCGGCCTCGACCTCGACACCGTCGACCAGGACCGAGCCGACGGCGAGCGCCGGACCCAGGTCGAGCTGGAAGAAGCCGGCCGCGCGGGTCGCCCGGAACACCACGGTGGCGACGCCGTCGAGCGTGCGTCGGGGCGGGGACCACGTCAGCTGCAGGTCGTAGTGCAGTGCGTCCACGCCAGGGTCGCCCATGGCGGGGTAGTAGGAGTCCTCGACCGGCTCGCTCAGCGCGATGTCGTAGGCCGGGTCGTACGCCGGGTCGTAGGGCTGTTCGGACGGAGAGACGGCCTCACCGCTGGCGACCGGTTGCTCCGGGAGGACGCCGCCTGCGCTCTTGGCCGAGTCGTCGCGTGGTGGCTGGCAGCCGGTGAGGACCGCGAGCAGGGCGACCGTAGCCAGCACCTGGAACACCCCGATGCCCCGCCGGTTCATGGACACGAGGGTAGGCAGAGCGGGCACGGCGATGAGACCCGGTCGCTCGCTACCCTCACGCGAGTGAGTGATCTGCTGGTCCGCAACACTCGGCTGGTGCCGGTGAACGGCGAGCTGATGATCCAGGCGCTGGTCGACGTGCTGGTCCAGGACGGTCGGGTGACGCAGGCGGCGCCGGGGGTGACTCGGCCGGCCGGGGTCGAGGAGGTCGACGCCGCCGGGCGCTGGTTGGTGCCGGGGCTGTGGGACCAGCACGTGCACTTCACCCAGTGGGTCCAGGGCCGCGATCGGCTGGACCTGGCCCCAGCCGGGTCGGTCGAGGAGGCCGCGGCGATGGTGGGCCACCGACTGGCCCAACGGCCGGGGCAACCGGTCATCGGCTGGGGGCATCGCTCCGCGTTCATGGGCCGCGACGGCACCACCGCCGAGCTGGACGCGGTCACCACCGAGGTCCCGATCCTGCTGATCAGCGGTGACGGCCACCATGCGTGGGGCAACTCCCTGGCCCTGGCCATGCTCGGCCTGCCGGTGCGCCCCGACGTGGTGCGCGAGAACGAGTGGTTCGACGCCTTCCCGCGGATCGGCGTCGTCGCCGGGGGATCCGCCGACACCGCGGAGGCATATCTCGACGCGCTCCGGGTCGCTGCCTCGCAGGGTCTGGTCGGGTTGGTCGACTTCGAGTTCAACGGTCGCCGCGAGCTCTGGGTCGACCGGTGGCACGACGGTGCCGACCTGCTGCGCGTGCGCTGGGCGACCTATGCCGCGGGGCTGGACGAGGTGATCTCGGCCGGGCTGCGGACCGGCGACTCTCTCTCGGGCGAGCCCGGCGCCGGTGCCGATCCACGGCTGACCATGGGGCCGCTCAAGATCATCAGCGACGGCTCGCTCAACACCCGGACGGCTTGGTGCTGCGACCCGTACGCCGACGCCGCCCAGCTCGAGCACCCGGCGGGACTGCCGAACCAGTCGGGCGCCGAGCTCCGCTCGATGCTCGGCCGCGCCACCCGGGCCGGCCTCCAGGTCGCGACCCACGCGATCGGCGACGCGGCGGTCAGCGACGCACTGAGCGCCTTCGAGGAGACGGGGGCCACCGGCTCGATCGAGCACGCCCAGCTCGTGCGGCGCGGGGACGTCGCCCGGATCGCCGCGCTGGGGCTGCGCGCCAGCGTCCAACCGGCCCACCTCCTCGACGACCGCGATCTCACTGAGAAGGTCTGGCCCGGTCGCGGTGGCCGGTGCTTCGCCTTCAGGTGGATGCTCGACGAGGGGGTGGAGCTCGCTCTCGGCTCGGACGCCCCCGTCTCACCCCTCGACCCGTGGCTGGCGATCGCGGCCTCGGTGCACCGCAGCGCGGACGAGCGGGAGCCTTGGCACGCCGAGCAGTCGCTGACGCCGGCTGAGGCGCTCCGGGCCTCGGTGGACGGCCAGCCCACCGTCGGCGTCGGCTCCCGCGGCGACCTGGTGCTGCTCGACCGCGACCCGCAGGCGGTCGCCGACACGACCGCCGAGACCGCGGCGGCGCTGCGCCGCACCTCGGTCGCGCTCACCGTGGTCGGCGGCCGGGTCGCGCACACCCGGCTCTAGCCCCGCCAGGTCCGTCAGTCCCGTCAGGTCCGTCAAGGCCGTCAAGCCGTGGCGGCGAGCGCCTCGAGCACCAGGTCGGCCACGGCAGTCTGCTCCTCGGCGAACGGGTGCAGGGGCGCGGCGGACCGCCCGGTGTCGTTGGCGATGCCGTTGACCCAGGCAGCCTCGCCCGCGCACACGTCGTGGCCATCGCTGGCGGCCAGCACGTCGACGTAGAGCACGCCGGCGTCCGCAGCCGCCTTCGCGGTTGCGGCTCCCAGCGCCACGGTGAGCTCGCGGACGTAGGCGTAGTCACCCTCGGCCAGCGGCAGGATGTCGCACTGACCCACGGCCGGGACGAGCTGCGGGTAGCCGACCAGCACCACGTCCGCGTTCGGCGCCCGGTCCTGGAGGCCGACCAGGGCCGAGGTCAACCGGGCACCGATGACCTCAATCCGCGCCAGCGCGGTGTCGATGCCGCCCACGGTCATCGACGCGCGGCACGGGGCGCCCGTGACGTCCGGGCTCGCCAGGCCGAGACAGTCCTCCACGAGCGAGCGGAACAGACCCTCGTCGTTGCCACCCATCCCCAACGTGACGAGCCGGGTCTGCGCGGTGACGGCGAGGAACTGGGGAGGCACCGGCCCTGCGGACGTCTCCTGGGACCCCACCAGCGCGAGCGTGTCGGCGCCGCTGCAGCTGACGTCCTCGAGGGTGAGTCCCAGCTCGGCGGCCACCAGTGAGGGGTAGTTGCTGCTGGAGCGACCACAGCCCGCAGCGTCCTCGGCCGGTTCGGGAACGCCGGGAGCCGCGGTGAACGAGTCACCGAGGGCAACGTACGCCGCAGGCTCGGCGTCGTCCGGTGAAGCCTCGGTCGAGGGTGCCTCGGTCTGCGTCGGGGGCGCCCCGTCCGCGCTGCAACCGGTCAACACCAGCATGGTCAGCACGCAGGCAGCAGCGAGGGATTCGCACGCGTTCACGGTACGGACGTGGCCATAGAGCGAGCTCCAAGTCGACGCCGCGAGCGACTTCCGGTTCGTTGCGCGGCGCCGACCTAGCCCGGGAGTGACCCCGTGGCCTAGAGGGAGCTCAGAGGTCCAGCGGACGCAGGACCCGGTCGATCCCGTGAGCGACCTGCTTGTTGCCCCGGTTGATGTCGAGGGCGACGACGGTCGGGTTGTCGTCGTCCTTGTCCTTGTCGTTGAGCACGACCCCGTCGTCGGTGACATGCACGCGGAGGGACTTGCCCATCGCGGTCGTGACCTTGTCGCCCTCGGCCGCGAGGACCTTGGGAGACGTGAGCGTCTTCCCGGCCACGACGTGGTAGAGCAGGATCGTCTCCACCACGTCGATGCTGCCGGCGATCTTGACGACCTGCGCGAGCACGTCGGCCTCGCTCTTGGGCGCCTTGCCGGTGAGGTCCTTGACGAACTCACGGAAGGCCGCGTCCGTCGGGACGAACACGGTCAGCCGCTGCTTGCCGTTGGTGATCAGGGCCACCGGGCTACTCGGCTTCGCGGTGATGACGGCCAGTGCGGCGGCCTCGACGATGTCGAAGTCCGCGGCGTTCTTGTCGAACTTCTGGCCGTCGGCATCGAGCACCTCGGCCAGGCTGGTGGTGCCCGCCCTGTCGGTGCTGGGGCCGGCGGTCGCCGGAGCGACCCCTCCGGTGGCCGCGGCCACCAGGCCGATCCCCACGCACGTCGCGCCGAGTCGTCGGGTCAAAGGGTGCCTCATGCGGTTCTCTCCTTCTGTTGGGTGCCACTTGGGTTGGCAGGGGACTTCGTTGGGTCAGGCCGTTCCGGTTGGTCACGCGCCATAGGTCCCGCGCAGGACCGAGGTGACGCTGTGGCCGGGGTCCCCGTCGTCGGTCTCGAGGCTGATGTCGATCGCCGAGTACGACGCGACCAGCGACCCGTCGATGCGGAACGTCGCGGACCCGGTCGGACCCACCAGGCCGAGCGGCAGCATCTTGTCGGTGTCCGGGTCGAGCAGCCACGCGTAGTAGAAGCCCCCCGCAGGTGCGGCAGGCAGCCCGGTCGTCCGCACAGTCATCTGGGTGCTGTGGTCGCCGGCGTCAGCCATCTGCACTTCACCGGCGCCGACCTCGTCGACCGGGGTGAGCACTGCGGTCAGCCCACCGGCGCTGGGAGGCTGGGGACCGGGTTCCTCGCTCCCAGCCAGGAAGACTCCGGAAACCCCGATTCCGACGCCCGCGACCAGGATCGCCGCGGCGGCGGCGATCAGGGGGAGCCGCGGGCGCCGGAGCGGGAGACGGCGGCGCAGGGGCGGCGCTGGAAGGAGGTCGACGTCACCGAGCGCGCTGGCCGCGCGGCCGAGGAGCGCGTGACCGGTCACGGTGACCAGGAGGTCGTCACGACAGCCGGCACAGTCGCGGAGGTGGTCTTCGGCGGACAGGATGTCCGCGGTGCCGACCTCTCCGCGCAGCAGCCCGACGAGGTCCGGGTGGTCGGTGTGCTCGTGGCTCATCGCGCGTCCTCCTTGAGTCGGATCCGGGCGGCGAGGTGCCGGGTGCCGCGCGCGGCGCGCGCCTTCACGGTGCCGAGTGGGACGCCCAGGCGGTCGGCGATCTCGCGTTGGGTCAGGTCGCCGAAGTAGGCCAGCGTGAGGACCTCGCGCTCGCCGTCGTTGAGCTCGGCCAGCGCGCTGCGGACCTCGGCCGCGTCGGCGTACCGCTGGACGAGCTCGCGCCCGTCCTCGCCCACCAGGTCGCGCACCGTGTCGACCGAGACGACGTTGTGCTTGCGCGAGCGCAGCGTGTCGATCGCCCGGCGGTGCGCGATCGTGAACAGCCAGGCGCCGAGCCGGTGGGTCGGGTCATAGCTGTGTGCCCCACGCCACGCATCGAGGAAGGTGCGCTGGAGGACGTCCTCGGCGTCGTCCGGCCCGACGTAGCGCCGAAGGAACGCCAGGATGCTGGGGGCGTAGACCTCGTAGGCCTCCTCGAGGGCAGACTCGTCGCGACGCGCGAACCGCACGCTGATCGCCTGGCTTGCCTCCATGCACCTAGTTCGGTGAGACGGGCCGGATCGGTTGCATCCGCGCCCAAGAATCACTCAGGCCAGGGCGATGACCAGCTCCAGCACGGCATCCGGGTCGTCGAGCCGGTCACCGAAGATCTCGCGCAGCTGGCCCATCCGGTAGCGCACGGTCTGGGGATGCACGAACAGCGCGGCGGCCACGTCGTCGCGGCGGCCCTGGAGCAGTAGCCAGGCCCGGAGGGTGTCCGCGAGCTTCTCGGCGGACGCCGGTCGGAGTCCGTCGAGCGGTTTGAGGGCGCGGGCCCGCAGGTCGGCGAGTGCGGACTCGTCCGCGTGCAGGACGAGCCGAGGGAGCTGGGCCTCGGTGTCCTGCACGATGCCCAGCTCACGGGCCCGCACGGCGCGGTCGACCGAGCGCCGCACCTCCAGCCAGGGCACGGCCGGGCCGGCGACGGCCTCGTGGTCGCGCAGTGCCCGCAGCAGGCTGCGACGCCGGGCGTCCGGGACCAGCAGCAGCACGTGGTCCTCGGCCTCGGAGACCTGCAGGGTGGTGGAGCCCTCGAGCGCGCCGAGCACCTGGCGCACCGCTGCGGTCGGGACCAGGGCCGCGGTGAGCGTGCGGGGCGGGGGCCAGTCGGCCCGCTCTGCCGCGTCGATGACCTCCTCGCGCGGTGCGCCCTCCAGCATCAGCTCGGCGAGACGGTCGAGCAGCCGCTGCCGGACCCGGCCGGTCGTCTCGGTCTCATCGGTGTGGCCGGCGACCGCGGCCGCCGACTGCTCGTCGATGTAGGCGAAGACGAGCTCGGCGAACCCGGCCAGCACGTCGGCGGCCAGGCCGTGGCGGACCGCCGTCGACGACAGCTCGCGCCAGGCGACCCGCGCCCCGATCCGGTAGGCGGCAAGCAGGGCGTCGGTCGACCGCCCGCTGCGCGCCTCGCCGCGCCCCAGCGAGTAGGAGCCTTCGGTGGCGAGTGCGGTCGTCCGCACGTCGCCGGTACGGTTCCTGGCCAGCGTGAGGAAGCCGCCCAACGCGAGCCGCACGGCGTTGCTGATGGTCTGGCCCATCGGTCCGGAGAACGCGTCGCGGTAGTCGGGCACCTCGTCGACGATGGCGGCAACCACGTCGTCGGCCAGGTCGGTCAGCTGGGCTCGCATCTCCGCGACCGCCTCGGACGGCAGGGTGAGACGCTCGCGAGCGATTCCACCGGGCATAAATTGTCCTCTGCGAACAAATGTGACGTGCTCGTTCACGTCTTTGGGACAGGAGTTTACGCCCATGGCGTAGGACCATGGAGTCATGCCCACGCTGCTCCGTCGTCTCGCCGACTCCGCGGTCACACCTCTCGACCTCGACGACGTGCTCGACGTCTTCAGCCCGCTGCGCGCCGGCCGTGCCGGTCTGCAGGGACGGATCGTCTCGGTGACCCCGGAGACCGCGGACTCAGCGACCATCCTGGTCAAGCCCGGCCGCGACTGGGCCGGCCACGTCCCGGGGCAGTACGTCCGCGTCGGCGTCACCGTCGACGGCATCCGCCTCTGGCGCACCTACTCACTGACGCACGGTCCCCGCGCCGATCGGTGCCTCAGCTTCACCGTCAAGGCGATCCCGGGTGGCGTCGTCTCCCACCACCTCGTCCGCCGCGCTCAGGTCGGCGAGATGCTTCAGCTCGAGCAGGCCGAGGGCGAGTTCGTCCTGCCGCAGCCCCTGCCCGCCAAGCTGCTGCTCGTCACCGCCGGATCCGGCATCACCCCGGTCATCGGCATGTTGCGCAGCCTGTTCTCCCGTCGTACGCCGAATGCGATGGGCCCCCTTGATGTCGTGCTCGTGCACGTCAACATCAACGAGTCCTCGGCGATCTTCCGCGACGAGCTCCGCGCCCTGCACGACGCCGGTCGGATCACCCTGGTCGAGAGGTACGACGAGCGCCACGGGGTGCTTGACGTCAACAGTCTCGAGTCGCTGGTGCCGGACCTCGACCAACGCCTCGCCTACGCCTGCGGGCCGGCCGGCCTGCTCGACGCACTCGAGCAGCACCACAGCGAGCGGGGTCTCGTGCTCACGACCGAGCGCTTCCGGGCGAGCTTCGTGGATGCCGCCGGAGACGGGCAGAGCGGCGGGACCGTCACGTTCGCCGACGGCACCTCGCTCGAGGCGGACGGCACCAAGCCGATCCTCGACGTCGCCGAGGACGCCGGTGTGCTGATGCCCAGCGGCTGTCGGATGGGCATCTGCATGAACTGCGTCCTGCCACTCAGGTCGGGCGCGGTCCGCGACCTTCGCAACGGTGCCCTCACGGTCGCCGTCCCCGGGGAGACCGGCCCCGCCGGCGTCCCGATCCAGACCTGCATCAGCGCCGCCGCCGGCGAGTGCCACCTCGACCACGCAGGAGTGACCTCATGACCGTCATCACCAAGCAGCCGGTGAACCCCACCGCGCATCTCACGCCCGAGGACATCGAGGCGATCGGCATCGAGCTCGACGCCATCCGTCAGGACGTCCTCGACTCGCGTGGCGAGAACGACGCGGCCTACATCCGCCGGGTCATCAACGTCCAGCGCCGTCTCGAGCTCGGGTCCCGTGCGGTGCTGCTCGGCTCGGCGCTGCCGCCGCTGTGGATCCTCGGCACGGTCGGTCTGTCCGTCGCCAAGATCCTGGAGAACATGGAGATCGGGCACAACGTTCTGCACGGTCAGTGGGACTGGATGCGCGACCCCAAGATCCACTCCACGACGTGGGAGTGGGACATGGCGACGCCGTCCGAGCAGTGGAAGCACTCGCACAACCAGGTGCACCACACCCACACCAACATCGTCGGCAAGGACAACGACCTCGGCTACGGCATCATGCGCGTGGACGAGGACCAGCGCTGGCACCCGATCTATCTCGCCCAGCCGGTCTGGAACTTCATCAACGCGTGCTTCTTCGAGTACGGCATCGCCGCGTACGACCTCGAGCTCGGCCGCAACCTTCGGATCCCGAAGGACAAGCGACCGGCTCAGTACCAGCGCAACGTCTCCAAGGTGCTCACCAAGATCCGTCGCCAGGCGACCAAGGACTACGCTGTGCACCCGCTGATCGCGCTGCCGTTCGGCGCGTTCCTGCCCACGCTGGCAGCGAACTTCACGGCCAACATCGTGCGCAACATCTGGTCGCACTCGGTGATCATGTGCGGGCACTTCCCCGAGGGCGTCGAGACCTTCGAGCGGAAGTCGATCCCGGACGACGAGTCGCGCGGTGACTGGTACGTACGCCAGATGCTCGGCTCCGCCAACATCTCCGGCGGCAAGGCCATCCACCTGATGAGCGGCAACCTGTCGCACCAGATCGAGCACCACCTGTTCCCGGACCTGCCGTCGAACCGGTACGCCGAGGTGGCGCCGAAGGTGCGCGCACTGTTCGAGAAGTACGACCTGAACTACCACACCGCCTCGATGCCGAAGCAGGTCTATTCGGCCTGGCACAAGGTCGTGCGGCTCTCGCTGCCCAACGGCTGGTTGGCCACGACGAACCGCAAGAACTTGGTCGAGCAGGCCAAGCTTCTGTGGGCGATGAGCACCAAGGGTCCGAAGATCCGTCGGGCCGCTGCCGCCCGGCTGCAGCAGCAGGCGCGTCGCCAGGAGCAGGCCACTGCTGCTTGACACTTGCTCGAACACGTGTTCTAATATAGGTAGCACGTTGAGCTTGGCCCCGATCTCAGGAATCTCGCCGGTGGTGCTGCGGCAGTTGGCCCGTCAGTGGCCCCCTGGTTCGTCGGATGTTGTCTGGTAAGTCCCGGTGGTTCTACTCCCCGGGCAGCCCCGTCGAGCAGCCCGGTCGAGCAGGAGTACGCCCGTGAATCAGCATCCGGTGCTGGAGGCCCTCGAGGTGATCGAGGGCGCCCTGAAGGACGTGGCCGATATCGAACCCACGTTCATGTCCACCGGTGACAAGCGTGCCGCGATCATCCGGGCGGCCCGGGTCCGGGCCCGGCTCGACGAGCTGCGGCTGCGGGTCCAGGCCTGCGCCCAGGACGTGGCCGCCGAGGACGGGGCCCGCGACCTCGCGTCGTGGGTGGACCACCACCACCGGGTCGACCGGCCCACCGCCCGCGCCGAGGACCACCTCGCCGAAGCCCTGGACGTGCGGTGGCGGCTGGTGCAGGCCGGGATGCGGGACGGGGTCGTGTCCGCAGCCCAGGCCCAGGTGATCACCCGGGCCCTCGACCAGCTCCCCGACCACCTCGACCCTGCGATCAAGCTGCTCGCGGAGCAGCGGCTGGTCGCCGAGGCCGCCCACTTCGGCCCCAAGGAGCTGCGGGTCATGGGCCGCCGGATCCTCGACGTCGTGGCCCCCGAGCTCGGCGAGGAGGCCGAACGCAAAGCCCTCGAGGCCGAAGAGGCGGCCGCCGCCGACCGGATCTGGCTCACCGGACGCCGCCGCGGAGACGGCCGAACCCCAATCCTCGGCGACCTCCCCGACGCAGCCTGGGACCGGGTCCTCACCTACGTCGAGCCCTACCTCTCACCCCGCCAACCCAGCCGCCAACCCCACCCCCAGCTCGGTGGAACACCCGACAACCCGGAGGACCGGCGGCCCTACGAGATGCGCTTCGGTGCCGGCTTCGTCTCGTTCCTCGAACACCTCGACCCCCAGCGGCTCCCCCTGCACGGCGGCGACGCCACCACCGTGATGGTCACCATCGACCTCGACACACTCGCCCAACGGGTCAGGTCCACCGCCCTGGGAACCGGGGTCGCGACCATCCACGACCAGCCCCTCTCCGCGGCCGCGGCCCGCCGGCTCGCGTGCACCGCCCAGATCATCCCCGCCGTCCTCGGCGCCCACTCCGAGGTCCTCGACCTCGGCCGCTCCCGACGCCTGTTCTCCCGCGCCCAACGCAAAGCCCTCGCCCTACAACACCACCGATGCCGAGCCACCGGCTGCCGAGTCAAAGCCACCTGGTGCGAAGCCCACCACCTCCAACAACCCTGGGCCCAAGGCGGCACCACCAACCTCGACCACGGCACCCTCCTGTGCTCCTACCACCACCACACAGCCCACGACCCCCGCTACCAGACCACCACCCACCCCAACGGCGACCTCACCGTCCACCGACGGACCTAGACCGGGGGTGAGCTGTGGCAGGGTGATGTCGTGGCGACCTTTGGACCCGCCGACGACCTTCGTGGTGCCCGCTTCGTCGGCGTCGACCTGTCCGGCGCCGTGATGCGCGGCGTCCAGGTGCAGAGTCTCGAGATCGAGGCGCCGTGGCTGTTCGACGGCGATGAGCCGCTGCTGGTCAACGGAGTCGACGTGCGCCCCTGCGTGGACGCGGAGCTCGACCGTAGGTTCCCGGGTCGCAGCGACCGACGTGCGGAGGACCCCGAGGGTCTCCAGCGCGCGTGGCAGCGCCTACAGGAGGCATGGACGACGGCCCTTGACCGAGCGGCGACCATGCCCCCCGACGCAGTCGACATCTCGGTGGCAGGGGAGTGGTCCTTCGCGCAGACGCTGCGCCACCTGGTGCTCGCCACCGATGTGTGGCTGCGCCGCGCGATCCAGGAGGTCGAGCAGCCGTTTCATCCGCTCGGGGTCGCCCATGCAGAGGCTGAGGAGAACGGGCTCGACATGTCGCTCTTCAGGACCCAGCAGCCGACGTACGGCGAGGTGCTCGAGGCCCGCGCCCACCGGGTCGCCATGGTGGGCGAGTTCCTGACCCAGGTCACGAAGGCGGACCTGGCCGAGTCGAGGAAGAATCCCTGGGCGCCGCAGCATCCGGAGACCGTTCGGTCCTGCCTGCACACCATCCTCGAGGAGGAGTGGGAGCACCTGCGCTACGCCACCAGGGACCTCGATGTGATCGAGCTAGCGACTGCTCCCTCGCCGGACGTCGACCCCTCAGCGGTTGCAACGCGCTGACCCGCCCGGCAGGAGGTCCAGCACGTCGTCGATCGTGCCGAACGTCGTCGGCGGCTCGACCTCGCTGACCTCAGGGGTGAGCGTCTCACCGGGGACCGGGATGTCACGCGCGGAGCCGAACTCGAGGTCCTCGACCGGGTCCTGGTCGCACAGCGCGTCGTCCATCGCCGCGATGCTGGCGGCCGACAGCACCCAGCCCAGCGGGGCCGCGATCCCCGGCTTGGTGGCCTGGTAGACAACAGCGACCTGGTTGCCGCGCCACGCGTCGACCACCGGGCCGGACGCGGTGGCCAGGGCTGTGGAGGATGACCACAGCTGATCGGTGGCCAGCAGCGCGTGCGCCCGCTCGAGTTGCGCGCGAGCCGAGTAGAGCGCGCCCTGGGCCTGGAGCAGCGTGATCGGCGGGATCAGAGCCTCGAGGGTGAGGCCGCTGGGCGTGCTGACCAGGTCGGAGCCGGTGCCGTTGTCGAAGTAGACGAGCTGCGGCACGACCAGGGTGTCGACGGCGGGCTCGCCGCGGCAGGAGCCGTCCCGCGGGTCGGCGGCGAGGACACAGCTGTTGTGGTGGCGCACGTCGGCCAGGACCCGCGGCATCAGGTCGATGAGGGTGCCGACGCCGGTGTTCTCGGCATAGCCGCCGTCGACGACCTGCAGCGTGACGTCGTCCCCGCTCGGGAGCCTGCCGTCGGGTCCGGGGCAGTCGACGACGCCGGACGGGGTGACGTAGGGGAACCGCGCGGTGAGCAGTGCCGCGCTCACGGTGCGGAGCTGACCCGTGCACTGGATCAGGTCCGTGCTGGCGGCCGCCGGCTGGCCCGGCCCACACTCGGAGGTGCCGTCGCCGGGCAGCTGCACCTGGCTGATCAGCGTGCGGCAGGAGGTCGTCGGGGAGGTCGAGTTGACGACGAGTGCGCCGGTCGGCCCCCAGTCCCAGCGCAGGACAGGTCGCGGCCGGAGGAACGGCTGGTCAAAGGTGTCGATGCCCTCCTCCCACGCGTGCTCGATCAGCGTTGCGCGGTCGGACCAGGTGGCCCGCCCGGACCGGTCGTCGAGGAGCGAGGGGACGGGGACACCGGTGGCGGCATAGATCGTGTCCCGCAGGACCAGGCCGTCGGACGCGGCGGCCAGTGCCTCGGGCCCGGTGATCGCAGTCACGGACTCGGCGGCGCCGCCGGGCTCGCGGACCGAGGCGATCGAGAGCCCGACCGAGCCGCCACTGGCGCCGGAGGAGACCAGAGCGCTACGACACACCGGCTTCACGACGTCGCCGGTCGAGGTGGGCGCGGTGGCGAGCCGGTCGATGGCCGCCGCGGTCCAGTACGCCGCCCGGATGCCGCCGCCCTCCGCGGCATACATCAGCAGCGGCCGGACCTTGAGCTCGGTCGACCCCGACTGGGTCTGGACCGGGAGGGGTTCGGCGCAGGAGCGGCCGGTCCGGAGCCAGGTCGTGAACACCGACTCGAGCTCAGGGCGGTCGGAGGCCGTGAAGGTCGCACTCGGGCCGGTGTAGGGGCGGATCCGGTGGACCTCGTCGCCGCCCACGGTCGCGGCGAACAGGCAGGCCAGCACGATCAGGCTGGTGACCGGGGCGAAGGGGATCCGCAGCGGCCAGAGCGCCTCGGGGGCACCGCCCGGCTGGAACAGGATGACGCTCGAGGCGACGACGACGCTGAGGCTGCCGAGAGCCAGCTGGAAGGTCGCGATCACGCCGACGTGCTCGGCCAGCACGACCGGGAGCAGGCCCACCAGCACCATGGCCGTGCCCGCGACCAGCAGCACGGTCCACGCGGTCCGCTGCGCGGCGAAGCCGGCGAAGAACGAGCGGACCCGGTCCTCCATCGCGGCCTCCGGGTCGTCGGTGGGCGGGATGCCCCGGTCCATCGAGATCCCGGGAGTGAGCTGGACGAGCAGCCGGTCCACCGGTCCGTCCGCGGTGAAGTCACGCGGCAGGTCGTGGCTCCACTCCTCCAGCAGGTGGTGCGTGAGTGCAAGGGCCGGCCACGCGGTCAGCAGGGCCACCCAGCCGGCGACGAACAGCGTGCCGGACCACGCGGTCGCCCCGGACAGGGCGAGGGGACCGGCGAACGCGCGGATCACCCCGAGGCCGGCGACGACCGGTAGGAGCCCGACGAGCAGGTCGCCGACCAGGGCGGTCGTGTGGAAGCGCCGGAGCCCGATGGCGGGACGGGTCGGCCGCCTCGCCTCGCCGCGCGACCCCCAGTGGTCCCGGAGCCACAGTGAGAGCCCGCCGACGACGAGCGGCACGGCGCAGAACGCGGCCAGCCGGATGAGTCCGATCTCGGCACCGGCCAGGCCCAGGCCTGCCGCGGCCAGTGCGAGCAGCACCGGGCCCAGGAACCACAGGCGCAGGAGGGGTTTCGGGGCGTGCTGATCGCGCCGCAGGTCCACCGGGCACGCGCCATCGGCACAGGGATGCTCGTCGCCGGTCCACAGCGGACAGGTGCGCAGCCAGAGGTGCCCGGTGCGCTGGCGACCGATGAACAGCGTGGCGACCACCAGCCCGCTCATGACGACGCCCGCCCAGACGAAGTCCCAGTGTTGGCCGGGGTCCGCCCACGCGCGCTGGATGTCGGGTACCTGCTCGAGCAGGTCCGGACCGCGGCCCAGGCTCAGCAGCGCCAGCGGCAGGACGATCGCCGCGGAGTAGCGGTGGGTGTAGAACGCCTTCGGCAGCCGGGCCAGTGACGCCCGCAACGTCCAGAGGCCCGCACCAGCGGCCGGGAGGAGGGCCACCCACTTGACGACGGTCGCCGTCAGGATCAGCCACACCAGAGGGGCGCCGAGGCCGATCAGCAGGTTCTCGACCACGTCGGCTCCGGCGCCGACCAGCACCAGGATGGTGCCGTATCGCCCCAGGCGCGAGGTCGCGAACCGTCGGAACCACACCACGCCGAGCAGCGCGTACGCCACAGCGAGCCCGACGTCCGCGACCGCGTAGATCCGCAGCCAACCGTCCACCTGCCCGTTGACGCCCTGCGCGCGGTCGGCGAAGAACCGCCAGCCGTCCAGGGTCTCGCTGGGGCTGAGGACCGCGGTGATGCCGGACAGCCGGGTGGCCGACCAGGTGCGGCCGTCGTCGAGCACCTGCGAGAGCAGGTGGTCGACCTCGCCGAGGGTGATGAACAAGGCGACGACGACCGAGATCAACAAGGCGAGTCCGGCATCGGGTCGTGGCAGCCGTGGACGGCCCTCGTCCTGACGGACCTCGACGCCCACGGTCAGGCTCCCAGCGCCGCCGAGACCACCTCACGCGCCTCCTGCTGCACCTGCGTCAGGTGCTCGGGCCCGCGGAACGACTCGGCATAGATCTTGTAGACGTCCTCGGTGCCCGAGGGCCGGGCCGCGAACCAGGCGGACCCGGTCGTCACCTTCAGGCCGCCGATCGGCGCGCCGTTGCCCGGCGCCGAGGTCAGCCGGGCGGTGATCTCCTCACCCGCCAGCGTCGTGGCCCTCACGGCGTCGGGGGTCAGCGCCGCGAGCGCCGCCTTCTCCTCACGGGTGGCCGGTGCATCGATGCGTGCGTACGCCGGGTCGCCGTGCTGGGCGACGAGGTCCGCGTAGTGCCGGCTCGGCGTCTCGCCGGTCGTCGCGAGGATCTCCGCGGCGAGCAGGCAGAGGATCAGGCCGTCCTTGTCGGTGGTCCAGGTCCGCCCGTCGCGACGCAGGAAGGACGCACCGGCGGACTCCTCGCCTCCGAAGCCGAAGGAGCCGTCGATCAGGCCGGGTACGAACCATTTGAATCCGACCGGCACCTCGACCATCGGCTTGCCCAGCCCGGATGCGACCCGGTCGATCATCGAGCTCGACACCAGCGTCTTGCCGATCTGCGCGCTCGCCGGCCACCCGGAGCGCGCACCACCGAAGAGGTACTGGATCGCCACGGCGAGGTAGTGGTTCGGGTTCATCAGCCCGGCGTCCGGGGTGACGATGCCGTGCCGGTCGGCGTCGGCGTCGTTGCCGGTCGCAATGTCGTACTGGTCCTTCTGCGCGACCAGGCTCGCCATCGCAGCCGGCGACGAGCAGTCCATCCGGATCTTGCCGTCCCAGTCGAGGGTCATGAAGCGCCACGTCGCGTCCACGAGCGGGTTGACCACGGTCAGGTCGAGGCCGTGCCGCTCGGCGATCTCGCCCCAGTAGTGCACGGAGGCGCCGCCCAGCGGGTCGGCGCCGATCCGCACCCCTGCCTCCTTGATGGCCTCGAGGTCCACGACCGAGGCCAGGTCGTCGACGTAGCTCGCGAGGAAGTCGTAGGACCCGGCGGCCGCTCGCGCCCGGGCGAAAGGGATCCGCTGCACCTCTCCCAGACCGGCCCGGATCAGGTCGTTGGCACGGGCCGCGATGACTCTGGTGGCGTCGGTGTCGGCGGGCCCACCGTGCGGCGGGTTGTACTTGAAGCCGCCGTCGGAGGGTGGGTTGTGGGACGGGGTCACGACAATGCCGTCGGCCAGCCCCCGGCCAGACGTACGGCCGCCGTTGGCGGCCAGGATCGCGTGCGAGACCCCAGGGGTCGGGGTGTAGCCGTCGCGCGAGTCGACGAGCACCGTCACGTCGTTGGCGGCCAGCACCTCGAGCGCGCTCACCCACGCCGGCTCCGACAGCGCGTGGGTGTCCCGGCCCAGGAACAGCGGCCCGTCGTAGCCCTGCTCGCGCCGGTAGTCGCAGATCGCCTGGGTCGTCGCCAGGATGTGGGTCTCGTTGAACGAGGTCCGCAGCGACGAACCGCGGTGCCCGCTCGTGCCGAACGCGACCTGCTGGTCGACGTCCTCGGGGTCGGGCACCCCCGTGAAGTACGTCGTCACGAGGTGCGAGAGGTCCACCAGGTCGTGCGGCTCGGCGCGCTGCCCCGCGCGGGGATCTGACCCGGTGTCGACCATGGGGCCATCATGCGGCCACCAGCGACTCGCGGGCCAGCCACCCTCGGCCCGCGATACTGCGGCCATGGCTCTTGCCGACTTCCCGCGCCACCCGCTCACCTTCGGACCTAGCCCGGTCCACCCCCTGCGCCGGCTGACCCAGCACCTGGGCGGCGCGGAGATCTGGGCCAAGCGCGACGACTGCAACGCCGGGTTGGCCTTCGGCGGCAACAAGACCCGCAAGCTGGAGTACCTCGTGCCAGACGCGCTGGCCCAGGGCGCGGACACCCTGGTCTCGATCGGCGGCTTCCAGTCCAACCACACCCGGCAGGTCGCGGCGATCGCGGCGCACCTCGGTCTGCGCTGCGTCCTGGTGCAGGAGAAGTGGGTGCCGTGGGACGACCCGGTCAACGGCCACCTGGATGAGCAGACGGGCAACATCATGCTCAGCCGGATCATGGGCGCCGAGGTGCGGCTCGACCCGTCCGGCTTCGGCATCGGCTTCAAGGACTCGTGGAGGCAGGCGCTGGAGGATGTCGAGGCCCGCGGCGGGAAGCCATACGCCATCCCTGCCGGTGCCTCGGACCACCGACTCGGCGGCCTCGGGTTCGCCGGCTGGGCCGAGGAGGTCGCGCAGCAGGAGCAGGCGCTCGGAGTCTTCTTCGACACCATCGTGGTCTGCGCGGTCACCGGCTCCACCCAGGCCGGGATGATCGCCGGCTTCGCCGCTCTCGAGGCGGCCGGTGGACGGCCGCGTCGGGTCCTCGGCATCGACGCGAGCGCGAAGCTCGAGGAGACCCGGGCACAGGTCGCCCGGATCGCCCGCAACACCGCCGAGCTCATCGGCCTCGGCCGGGACCTGCGCGACGACGAGACCATCGTCCTCGAGGGCTGGGCCGGCGACCTCTACGGGCTGCCGGTCCAGTCGACGATGGACGCGATCCGGCTGACGGGCCAGCTCGAGGGCGTGATCCTGGACCCGGTCTATGAAGGCAAGTCGATGGCCGGTCTGATCGGTCTGGTCCGCGACGGCCGGATCGAGAAGGACTCCCGCGTGCTCTATGCCCACCTCGGCGGACAGCCGGCCCTCAACGCCTACAGCGGTCTGTTCGGGTCGACCGAGCGGGTCGAGGAGTGAGGCGCACGCTCTTCCTGGTCCTCGTCGCGGCGGCGTATCTCGCGATCGGGCCGTGGGCGCTGCCGGCGGCGTTGCTGCTCCTGCTGCTACCCCCGGTGCGTCGCGTCCTGCGGCCCCGGGGACGGCACCTGCTCGTCTGCGCCGCAGTGCTAGCGGTCGCGATCGGCGCCGTGGTCCTCATCCCGGACGGGCGGCTCCCGATCCCGCCCGGCGGGGGACTGCTCGTCACCCCGTCCTACGAGGGCGCCGCGGCCACGCCGAAGCCGATCGACCTGACGGTCCCGCAGCACCCCCAGCTCGCCGCCAACGGCACCAGCTCCATGCACGGCGACGGCTGGGCGACCGACGCCTACCCGGGGTCGGGTCCCCTCGGCGAGGATCCCGAGGTCGACACCGCCTGGTACGGCGTCAAGGAGTGCGCGACGCTCGCCTTCGACACCCGCGGCCGGATGGTCGCGCTGTGCGGGGGCTTGCGCGGACCCGTGATGCATGTGGTCGACCTCGACTCGATGGACCCCGTCGCGACCCTCGAGCTGCCGGAGCGGACCGGCACGTCGGGCAAGCGTCCGTGGGAGGACCTCTGTGGGGGCGCCTACTTCTATCTCGACGCCGAGGACGTGGCGTACGTCGGCACGACGGTCCGCTCGATCGCGGTGGTCAGCACCGCAGACGAGGACGGCGAACCGGAGCTGGAGCTGCAGCGGACTCTCGACCTGTCCGGCGTGATACCCGACGACGACTGCGTCATCGCGCTGATGCCGGACTGGGAGGGGCTCGGCACCTGGTGGGTGAGCCGCAACGGTCGAGTCGGGCACGTCACCGCCGACGAACCGACGACCGTGTTGGACCTCGGCGAAGGGATCTCCAACTCCGTGTCGGTCGACCTCGGCGGCTTGTACGTCGTCACGGACGGCGCGCTCCACAAGCTCGGCCTCGGCACGACCGGTGAGCCCGAGGTCCTGTGGCGCACGGAGTACACCAACAGCGGCACCGACAAGTCCGGCCAGCTGAGTCCGGGCAGCGGCACGACGCCGACGGTGCTCCCCAGTGGCCTGGTCGCGATCACCGACAACGCCGAGCCACGCATGAACGTGCAGTTCTACGACGCCGCGGACGGCGCGCTGGTCTGCGAGGCACCGGTGTTCGAGGAGGGCGAGAGCTCCTCGGACAACTCGCTCACGATGGTCGGCGAGGCCGGCGTCGTGGTGGAGAACAACTTCGGCAACGACAGCCCGCTGAGCGCCGCGCTCGGACGCGGGTTCCCTGGCGGATTCGCGCGCGTCGATGCGGTCGACACCGGCACCGATCGTGACTGTCAGGTCGCCTGGACCTCCGACGAGATCGGGCCGAGCACGGTGCCCAAGGTGTCGCTGGCCAACGGACTCGTCTACACCTACACGGTGAAGCCGAACCGGTGGGGTGTCCAGGCCTGGTACGTCACCGCTATCGACGCCGAGACCGGCGAGACGGCGTTCTCGGTGCGGACCGGGACCGGGACCATGTTCAACAACCACGGCGCACCGGTGACCCTCTCCCCCGACGGGTCGCTCTATGTGCCGACGCTGGCCGGGATGGTCCGCGTGCGCGACGGGGACTGATTCCTGGGCGCCTGATAAAGTAAGGCTACCTGTCGAATAGGCTAAGGATGCCTTGCGAATGCCCCATGACCCGGCCAGGCCGCAGCGCACGCCGATGATCGCGCTGGTCCACCACGCCGACCGCGCCTTCCAGGTGCACATGGTCGAGGGCGCGCACGCGCGTGGCTGGGCGGCGATCAAGCCGTCGCACAACAACGTGTTCGCGCACCTCGGGGACGTGCCGTCCCGGGCCGCGGACCTGGCCAGCCGGGCGGGCATGACCAGGCAGTCGATGGGCGAGCTGATCCGCGAGCTGGTGGCACTAGGGGTGCTGGAGATGGTCCCCGACCCCAGCGACGGCCGCGCCAAGCTGGTGACCTTCACCGCCGACGGCAAGCGCTTCGCCAGTGCCGGCTACCTGCACCTGCGAGCGATCGAGGACCGGCTCACCGCCGAGTTCGGTGAGGACTACGAGGCGGCGCGTCGCGTGCTCGAGCGCCTCACCGACGTCCTGGCCGAGGTCCTGGCCGAGGTCCCCGGCAGGGCTGCCACCTGAGGTGGGGTAGGGGTCACGGAGTGGTGGCCATGGCTGCGAGGACCCGCTCGCCCAGTGCCGGGTCGCCCTCGACCGTGACGGCGCCAGGCTCGGCAGCGCACCGTCCGCCGGCGAGCCGGATGAAGCTCTCGCGGTCCATGCGCAGCGTGACGCTCGGGTGGTCGGGCGCGACGGAGAGCCGCTCGCCGCGGCCTCGGTCGTTGACGATGAACGAGAACGGCTCACTGCCGGCCATGTCCAGGACCAAGGACGTGCCGGCCGAAGCCCCGACCTTCTTGCCCAGCACGAAGCCCATGCTCTCGGCGAGGTACTCGGCGGTGTGGCGGGCGGGCGCGGTGTTCATCGCGCCGGGGCGGTCGACAGCGCGACGCACGTCCTGCTCGTGCATCCAGACGTCGAGGGGCCGGTTGCGCAGTAGCGTGCGCCAGTTCCACGGCACGCCACCGAAGATCGGTGCGGGCAGCGCCGACCCGTCGGTCGGCGGGTCCTCGAGCAGGGCCGTGTGGCGGCTGGTCACGGCCGCCCGGATCTCGTTGATGATCGAGTCGGCGCTGGAGTCCCGGCGGTTGACGACACCGATCTCGGTGTAGCGGCTCAGGAACCCGGTGAGGTGGGGCGCGTCATTGACCTGCGCGGTCTCCTCGGGCGCGCCCGCGAGGATCCCCTCGAGGTGGGCGGTGTGGCTGGCGACGGCGCGGACGTCCCAGCCGGCCAGGTCGGTCGGGGTGTCCCACTGGTCCTGTGGCACCGCCTCGAGGAGTCCGAGGAAGTCGTTGACGGCCTGCCACCAGATCTCGACGTACCCCGACAGCTCCTCGCGATCATCCACGGCCGCACCCTAGTGTCAGGCGCCGAGCGCGAGCATCAGCGCGATCCCGATCATCGTGATCGCGATGAGCACGTCGAGGACCTGCCAGGCGCTGGGGCGCGCCAGGAGCGGCGAGAGCAGCCGCGCGCCGAAGCCGAGGCCCGAGAACCACAGCAGGGACGCCAAGCCCGCACCCGCCCCGAACCACCAGCGTTCGTCGCCGTGCGTGTTGGCGATCGAGCCGAGCAGGAGCACGGTGTCGAGATAGACGTGGGGGTTGAGCCACGTCAGCGCGGTGGCGGTCAGCACCGCGGTGCGCAGGCTGAGCGGCTCGGGCCCTGCAGCGGCCAGCGCAGCGCTGCCCCGTGCCTTGAGCAGCGAACGCACGCCGTACCAGGTGAGGAACCCGACGCCGAACCAGCGGACCGCGTCCACCAGCCACCCGGCCTGCTCGACGAGCGTGCCGATACCGGCGACCCCGGCCACGATCAGCACCAGGTCGGAGACGGCGCAGATCGCCACGACCACGGCCACGTGCTCCCGGGCCAGCCCTTGCCGCAGGACGAAGGCGTTCTGGGCGCCGATCGCGATGATCAGCGTCAGCCCGGTCGCGAGACCGGCGGCGGCGGAGTCGAGCACGCCGCCACGCTAGAGCGGTCGGGCGACGGGCTCGAACGCGGCGTCCAACGCTGGCACGCACGCCGTGCGCTGGCTAGGGGATCAGAACGCGGCCTCGTCGAGATCCATCACCGACAGGTCGATGGCCTCGGCGATCGCGCGCTCGGCGCTGATCTTGGGCAGGTTGTACTGCGCGAAGAACTGTGCGGCCGCGACCTTGCCCTCGTAGAAGGCCTTGTCCTTCGCGCCGAGTGACCCGGCGTCGCCGCCGAGCTTCTCCAGCGCGACCTCGGCCTGGCGCAGCAGCAGCCAGCCGCAGACGACGTCGCCGAGCACCATCAGCAGGCGGGTGGTGTTGAGACCCACCTTGTAGATGTTGCGGATCTCGCCGCTCCTCGGCGCTCTGGAGGACGGGTCCGCGGACATCAGGTCGTTGATCATGTGGCCGACGATCGCGTTGGCGTCCTCGAGGGCCGTGGCCAGCAGCCCGCGCTCCACCTTGAGGCGCCCGTTGCCGGCCTCGCTCGCGATGAAGGTCTCGATCTCGCTTGGCCAGGTGACCCAGGGCGCGGCCCTGGTCCTTGACGATCTTGCGGAAGAAGAAGTCCTGGCCCTGGATCGCAGTCGTGCCCTCGTAGAGGGTGTCGATCTTGGCGTCGCGGACGTACTGCTCGATCGGGTACTCCTGCAGGAAGCCCGGAGCCGCCGAACGTCTGCAGCGACTCGGTGCCGAGCAGCACCCACGAGCGCTCCGAGCCGTAGCCCTTGACGATCGGGAGCAGCAGGTCGTTGACCGCTATCGCGAGCTTGACGTCGTCGGTGTCAGTGGTCCCCTCGTGCTCGGCGACCTGCACCGCGTCCTGCCAGGAAGCGGTGTAGAGCACGAGCGCGCGCATCGCCTCGGCGAACGACTTCTGCGTCATCAGCGAGCGGCGTACGTCGGGGTGGTGGGTGATCGTCACCCGCGGGGCGGTCTTGTCGGCGGCCTGGGTCAGGTCGGCGCCCTGGACGCGGGTCTTGGCGTAGTCGAGCGCGTTGAGGTAGCCGGTCGACAGGGTCGCGATGGCCTTGGTGCCGACCATCATCCGGGCGTTCTCGATGACCTGGAACATCTGGGCGATGCCGTCGTGCACCTCGCCGAGCAGCCAGCCCTGAGCGGGCTCGCCGCCACCGACACCCGGGTCGCCGAAGGTGACCTCGCAGGTGTTGGAGACCTTGATGCCCATCTTGTGCTCGACGTTGGTGACGTAGGCGCCGTTGCGCTCGCCGGTCAGCTCGCCGGTCTCGTGGTCGAAGTGGAACTTCGGCACGATGAAGAGCGAGAGGCCCTTGGTGCCCGGGCCGCCCACGCCCTCGACGCCGGCCGGACGGGCCAGCACGAGGTGGATGATGTTCTCGCTGCAGGTCGGACTCGGCCGAGGTGATGAAGCGCTTGACGCCCTCGATGTTCCACGATGCCGTCGTCGTTGGCGGTGGCCTTGGTGCGGCCGGCGCCCACGTCGGAGCCGGCGTCGGGCTCGGTGAGCACCATCGTGGTGCCCCACTCGCGCTCGACGATGAGCTGGGCGATCCGCTTGTCGCGGTCGTTGCCGTTGCGGTGCACGACGCCCGCGAAGGCGGGACCGCAGCCGTACATCCAGATCGGGGCGTTGGCGCCGAGCACCATCTCGCCGATCGCCCAGTTGAGGGTGGACGGCGCGTAGGTGCCGCCGAGCTCCTCCTTGATCTGGGTCCGCCAGTACTCGGCGTCCATCCAGGCGCGGTAGCTCTTCTTGAAGGACTCCGGAAGAGGCGCGGTGCTCGTGGCCGGGTCGAAGACCGGCGGGTTGCGGTCGCTGTCCTCGTAGGACGCCGCGAGCTCGTCGCGGGACAGCCGCTCGACCTCGGCCAGGATCACGCGCGCGGTCTCGCCGTCGATCTCGCCGAACGGGCCGGTGCCGAGCACCTCGTCACGACCGAGCACCTCGAACAGGTTGAACTCGATGTCGCGCAGGTTGGTCTTGTAGTGGCTCACTGTCGCGCCCCCTCCGGGTGACCTGCTGGGGTTACCAACGGGTTCTACTAGTCAGTAACTTCAAGGTTAGGCGCCGGGCGGGCGCCTCGCAACCTCAACGCCGGAACCCGGTGGGTGTCGCCAGCTGCTTGCCACGCACGCCTAGGTCGCCAACACGTAGTAAGTCACCGGTTTGAATCAACACATCTGACACACTCGCCTCATGCGGGTCTCTGCCAAGTCCGACTACGCGTTGCGGGCGCTGATCGAGATGGCCTCGCGCGTGGACGGTCGCCCCGTCAGCGCCGAGGAGCTCGGCCGACTCCAGGAGATCCCGCACGGGTTCCTCCAGGCGATCCTGGCCGACCTGCGGCGAGCAGGCATCGTGATGTCGCAGCGCGGTCAGTCCGGCGGCTGGCGGATGGGCCGCGCCGCGACCGACGTCTCGGTCGCCGACGTCATCCGCGCCGTCGACGGCCCGCTCGTCTCGGTCTATGGGCTGCGCCCGGAGGCGGTGTCCTACAACGAGACCGCCGGGGTGCTCCAGCACGTGTGGATCGCCGCTCGGCACTCGCTGCGCGACGTCTTCGAGCACGTCTCGATCCAGCAGCTATCGGACGGCAAGCTGCCGAAGGCCGTCACGACGCGGACGTCAGACGAGGACGCCTGGCAGCCTCACTGAGGTCCAGCGACCGGGTGTCGATGCCGGTCAGGTCTCCGAACGCGTGCCACGCCTCCTCGGGCCGCACCGGGTCGGCGGCGATCACGTGCACGCGGTCGGGCCGCCGGATCACCGAGGACCAGCGCTCGAGCAGGACGGTCAGGTCGTAGTCGTCGGAGTGGACCGCCACCCGGCGGTCGGGGGCGGCAACGGTGACCACGACGTGCACCGCGCAGCCGGGGAGCTGGTCGACCATCAGCGCGATGGCCTCGGTCCGGCAACCGGCCAGCTGGGGATGGCTGAACACCACGGTGTCCTTGTTCTTGATCGCGCGACGACACAGGGTGGCCCACGACCCCTCGACGTCCTGGCGTCGCAGACCCCAGAGTCGGTGCGAGCGACGCAGCTCGACGGCCGCGCGGAGCATCTCGTCCTCGGATCGGGCGGGGAGGCGCACGGTGCGCCCGCGCGCGTCGGTCATCGCGCCGTCGTGACGCCGCAGGGCGGCGTCGACCTGGTCCCCGCCGCTGCCCGGCAGGCTGATGTGGATGAACGCTCGCTGCTTGGCCATGTCTCCAGGGTGCGCGCCGCCGGCGACCGCACGGTGAACCCGACATGACCGTGAGTGGGCCGGGACGAGTGAGCCCGCCCACTAGAACGTGTTCCAGTTCTGGGCCTACGATGCCCGCATGATCTCCTCGGACGACCTCATCTGGCAGGCCTCGATGGAGGAGCACCCGGCGCGCTCGGCCTCGCAGCGCTCCTACTCGGCCGTCGCCAAGGGCGACCTCGCCGAGTGGCTCACGGTGTATGCCCCGGATGCGGTGATCGAGGACCCGGTCGGACCGTCGATGTTCGACCCTGAGGGCAAGGGTCACCACGGGCACGAGGGCATCACGGCGTTCTGGAAGCAGGCCATCGAACCGGTCGAGAGGTTCGAGTTCACGATCACCGAGTCCTTCGCCCACGGCAAGACGTGCGCCAACCTCGGCCACATCAAGACCTCGTTCCCCGATGGCAGCTACGCCGTCACCGACCTGATCATGGTCTATGTGATCCACGACGACGGGACGGTCGCGTCGATGAAGGCCTACTGGGAGCCGGACAGGACGATGGCGTCGTTCACGCCTGCGACCTAGATGATTGATTCCAGGGGGCGTGCGAGCGAGCGGCGCTCAGCGCCGCGCTGGCAAGGCGCCGGAGCGATGTCGTACTTGGTCGTCCAACGAGCGACGGCAACGCCGCCAGCGCGGATGCTGGGCGTCGCGGAGCGTGCGAAACCTTGGAATCAACCATCTAGTCAGGCGGAGTGGCGCACCACCCAGTCGACGAGCGGCCGGTAGGCGCGCCAGTCCTTGCGGACCAGGTCCAGGAGCTCGGGCGTCGAGATCTCCGGTCCGAAGCCGAGCTCGCGGCCGACCGTCAGCGTCTTGTGCCGCAGCAGCTCGATCCGCGGGTGATCGGCGTCGTAGCCGCGCGGGGTCGTCTTGAGCCGGTCGCCGCCGATGGCGACGCCTGCGCGCTCGAGCCTGGTCACCAGCTTCGCCAGCTCGGGGCCGAAACGGTCGTGCGCGATCGCGTCGCGGAAGGCCGAGAGCCGCTCGCCGCTGGCCTCGTAGAACCCGGCGCCGGTGCGGACACCGGCGGCCGAGACCTCGACGTACCAGCCCGTCGACGGTGCCACCGCGACGTAGGCACCCTGATGGTCCTTGTAGGGCGTCTTGTCCTTGGCGAACCGCACGTCGCGGTAGGGCCGGAAGATCTTGACGGTCCGCCCATCCGGGGCGAACTCGGGGGCCAGTGCGGCCATCAGGGCCTGCATCGGCGCCTTCACCGACTCGTTGTAGACGTGCTTGTGCTGCTCCCAGAACGACTTGGTGTTGTCCATCTCGAGGTCGTCGTAGAAGTCGAGGGCCGCGACGGGGAAGCCGGTGAAATCCATGGGGAGCGGATGACGAGACTCGAACTCGCGACATCGACCTTGGGAAGGTCGCGCTCTACCAACTGAGCTACATCCGCATGCCGGGTGTCCGCGCGGGCCGTTCCGGCGCGCCGATGCTATCCCAGGGCCGGCGGTAGGTTGTCGCCGTGCTGCTCTCCGACCGCGACATCCTCGCGGAGATCGACAACGGCCGGATCGTGATGGAGCCCTGGGAGCAGTCGATGCTCCAGCCGAGCTCGATCGACGTGCGGCTCGACCGCTTCTTCCGGGTCTTCGAGAACCACAGGTACCCGCACATCGACCCCGCGGCCGACCAGGCCGACCTGACCCGGTTGGTGGAGCCGGACGGCGACGAGCCATTCATCCTGCACCCGGGCGAGTTCGCGCTCGGCTCGACCTACGAGGTGGTGACGCTCCCCGACGACATCGCCTCCCGGGTGGAGGGCAAGTCGTCGCTCGGTCGCCTCGGGCTGCTCACGCACGCGACCGCAGGCTTCGTGGACCCTGGGTTCTCCGGGCACGTGACCCTCGAGCTGGCCAACGTCGCGACGCTGCCGATCAAGCTCTATCCGGGCATGAAGATCGGGCAGTTCTGCTTCTTCCGGCTGTCCTCGCCCTCGGAGAACCCCTACGGCTCGGCGAAGTACGGGTCCCGCTACCAGGGCCAGCGGGGTCCGACGCCCTCCCGGTCCTTCCAGAACTTCCATCGCACCCCGATCCAGAGAGGCTAGACAATCGTAGTTAGGGTTGCCTAACTATGACGGTCTCCTTCCCTGATCTGGACATGCTCATCGAGGAGGTCGAGGTGCTTCGCCTCGATCGGCTCTCGCCGAGCTTCGTGCGCCTCGAGCTGGGGAGCGCGGCCTTCGCCGAGCTGGGTGGCACCGGTGCCTACTTCGACCAGCGGATCAAGCTGGTCTTCCCTCACGAGGACGGACCGGTTCCGTCGTTCAGCGGCGCCGACGAGTCCTGGTACACGACCTGGTTGGAGCGGCCCGTCGAGGAGCGCGGGCACATGCGCACCTACACGATCCGCGACGTCGTCGGCAGCGGATCAGACACCCGGCTCGTCGTCGACATCGTGCTGCACGAGGACGACGGCCATGATGCTGGTGGGCCCGGCAGCACGTGGGCGGCGCGGGCCACGGTCGGCGACCGGATCGTGGCGCTGGCGCCCCGCAAGGGCTACGAGTACGGCGGCATCGAGTTCGCGCCGGGCCAGGCCGGTCGGCTCCTGCTCGTCGGGGACGAGACCGCGCTGCCGGCGATCGCGGGCATCCTGCGCGACCTGCCGGCCGACGCCGTCGGTGCGGCGGTGGTGGAGGTGCCGGTGAGCGACGACGTTCAGGACCTTGTCGCGCCGGTCGGGGTCGAGGTGGTCTGGCTACCGCGTGACGGCGCGCCGCTGGGCTCACTGGTCCACGCCGCGGCGCTGGAGCGTCTGGGCGTAGCGCCGGTGTCGGTCGAGGTCAGCGACGACGAGGTCGACCCCGACCTGTGGGAGACGCCGGCGTACTCGTCATCGGGCGAGGCCATCGATGAGGAGTCCCATGGCGACGACCTGTACGTGTGGATCGCCGGGGAGTCCAAGGTCGTCACCGGGCTGCGTCGGGTGCTGGTCAAGGACCTCGGGCTCGACCGGCGGCAGGTGGCATTCATGGGCTACTGGCGCGTCGGAGTCTCGATGGCGAGCTGAGCGTTGGTCAGATCTGGGTGAGGACGATGTCCCCGGAGACGATCTTGGCGCGCAGCTCGGCCCGGGCGTGCACGACCCCCGGACGTCGCCGTAGCCGGCCTCGACGAGAGACGGCCCGCGCGAGGTGGCGATCTGGACCTCGCCGGAGCCGCTCTTGACGGCGGTCGCGCCGGCGTCGTCATCGATCGTCACGTCGGCGCTGCCGGTCTTGGCCGCAACGTTCGACTCAGTGGGCACCACCGCGGTCACGTGCAGCTCGGAGTCGCCGAAGAAGCCGCCGCGGTGCCGCGGAGCGATGACCTCGAGGCGCGACCCGTGCTGCTCCACGCTGACCTCGTCCGCGTCCCGACCCTCGACGACGATACGCGTCTCGGTGGTGTCGGTGCAGGTCACGTGGACGGTGCCCCTGCCGATCTCGACCGCGAGATCGACGGGGGTGTCAATGTGACATCACATGGCGAGGATCAGGGTGGCGGGACGGCCGAGTAGATGACCACGCCGTCGATGACCCGCTCCGAGTCGCGGTAGAGGTCGACGGTCAGCGGACAGCCGAGGTCCTGACCGATCATGCGAGTGTCGACCACGAGTCGGAGCGACTGGCGATCCGCGGCGCCGGGTGGGCGGGGGATCCCACAGGTTGTCGGCGGCGGGACGCCCTGGGTCACCGTGAGCATGGGTTGGCCCGTCGGCAGGCCGCTGGGCGCGTGCGACTGGCGGGCCACGAGCGCGCGCAGCGACTCCCACCGTGGTGAGGCCGCCGCGCCAACCCCCGACCGTGGGTCGCCCTCGACGCCGTCGACGACCACCGTCACCGTTCGGGCGAACGCGGGCTGCGTCTGGCCGGTGATGGCGAACGACAGGAACTGCCAGGCGTCCGAACGGCGGACGAACTGGGCCTCGCACCCCGACCCGGACGGTGAGGCCGTGTAGACGTAGACCTGCGCTCCCCGCTCGACCGGGTCGCCCGCCTTCGGCTCGGAGGTCAGGACCTGCCCCAGCGGCTCGCACTCTCGGATCGGCCGGAGCCGGACGTCGTAGCCCTCCGCCTCGAGCAACGCCTCGGCTCCAGCGCCGTCGTAGCCGAACAGCGACGGCATCGGGTCGGTCTCGGGGTCCTGGGTGAGGAGCACGCCGACGATCACGGCGACCCCGGCCAACCCGAGGGCGACGAACGGCCAGGGGCTCAGTGTCGGCTCGGGGATCTTGAGGACGGCCCGCTCCAGTGCCTCGTAGACGAGGGGGTCCGGGTCCTCGGCCCTGCGGATCCGCTTCTGCTGCTCGAGCAGCACCAGGTCGACGTACTCGCTCGCCTGGCCCTCGGGCACGCCGAGGGCGACGGCCCGCTCGATCAGTCGGCCGTACCGCGCAGCGACGTACTCATCGACGTTCATTCGGGGTCCACGGTAGGCATCCGTGGCCAACGCGCTCCGGGCTCGGCCAGTCCACCGATTGGTGGTGGGTTCAGAGGTCGAACAGGGAGCTGCTGCCGGAGATGTCGGCGTCGGTGTTGGGCTTGGGCTTGGGCTCCTCAACCTGCTTCGGCTGAGGGGCCTGCTCGACCTCGGGTGCGGCGATGTCGAAGAGGGACTCGCCCGAAGATAGGTCGGGGGCGGGCTTGGCCGCGGCCTTGGGCTTCTCCGCGACCTTCGGCTTCTCCTGGACCTGAGGCTCGGCCTGGGCGGCCGGCTCGGGCTTCGCGGGGGGCTCGAGGTCGAAGAGTGAGCCCCCGGAGCCGAGGTCCTCGGCGGGCGCTGGCTTCTTCTCAGCCGGCGCTGGCTCGTCCTTCGCCTCGGCCTCGGGCTCGGCCTTGAGCTCGGCAGGAGCGTCGTCGCCACCCAGGTCGAACAGCGACCCACCACCTGAGGGCTCTGCCCTGGTCTCCGCCGTGGCCGCGGGCTTCTCCTCGGCCGGCGCGTCGCCGGCGACGTCGAACAGCGACGACCCGACGCCGGCCTCGGTGGCCGTCCTGACGTCGGCGGTCTCCGCCACGCTCGTCTGGGTCACGGTGACGCTACCGACCACGGGCTCGGCCCGGGTCTCGCTGCTCGGAGCGGCGGCGCCGTGGGAGGCGACCTTGGCCCGGGTCGCCGACTCACCCTTGACCGAGGCCAGCAGCATCTGCGCGACGTCGAGGACCTCGACCTCCTCGCGGGCGGTGCCCGTGGCCTGCGCGGAGGTGAGGCCGTCGGAGAGCATCACCCGGCAGAACGGGCAGCCGACCGCGATCTGGTCGGCACCGGTGCCGACCGCCTCGTTGGTGCGGTTGACGTTGATCCGCTCGCCGATGTTCTCCTCCATCCACATGCGCGCGCCGCCGGCGCCGCAGCAGAAGGACTTCTCGGAGTTGCGCTCCATCTCGACGTACTCGGCCCCGGGCAGCACCTGGAGCAGCTCGCGCGGCGGCGAGTAGACGCCGTTGTGGCGGCCGATGTAGCACGGGTCGTGGTAGGTGATCGAGCGCTTGGCGGCCCCCGCACCCTCAGCGACCGGGGTGAGCTTGCCCTCGCGGACCAGGCGGTTGAGCAGCTGGGTGTGGTGGGTGACCTCGAGCTCGACGCCGAAGTCGGAGTACTCGTTCTTGAGGGTGTTGAAGCAGTGGGCGCAGGTCGAGACGACCTTCTTGACCTTGAACTCCTTGAACGTCTCGGCGTTCTGCGGTCGCGAGCTGCTGGAACAAGAACTCGTTGCCGGCGCGGCGGGCCTGGTCCCCGGAGCAGGTCTCACCGTTGCCGAGCACCGCGAACGAGACACCGGCCATGTCGAGCAGCTCGGCCACCGCACGGGTCGTCTTCTTCTGCCGGTCCTCGTAGGCGCCGGCGCAGCCGACCCAGAACAGCCATTCGACCTCGTCGAGGGACTCGACGCCCTCGTCGGCCGGACGACCACCTTGACCTCGAACGTCAGGTCCTTGGCCCAGTCGAGACGGGCCGTGGAGCGACATGTTCCAGGGGTTGCCCTTGTTCTCCATGCCCTTGAAGAGCTGGTTGAGCTCAGCGGGGAAGTTCGACTCGACGAGCACCTGGTAGCGGCGCATGTCGATGATGTGGTCGACGTGCTCGATGTCGACCGGGCACTGGTTGACGCACGCGCCGCAGGTCACGCACGACCACAGCACGTCGGTGTCGATGATGGCGCCACCCTCCGGCTCCCAGGCCAGGCCCTCGGTCGCCCCGACCAGCGGGCGCTCGGCCTCGGTCAGGACGGCGGCCGGGAGGTTCGCGCGCGCGGCCTCGTCGGCCAGGAGGTAAGGGGTCTTCGCCAGCGCGTGGTCGCGCAGGTTCATGATCAGCATCTTGGGCGACAGCGGCTTCTCGGTGTTCCAGGCCGGGCACTGAGACTGGCAGCGGCCGCACTCCGTGCAGGTCGAGAAGTCGAGCAGGCCCTTCCAGCTGAAGTCCTCGATCGCGCCGACCCCGAGCGTGGCGTTCTCGTCGAGGTCGTCCACGTCGTCGAGCGTCAGCGGCTTGCCGTCGTTCATCAGCGGCTTGACCGCACCGAGCGCGACCGGGCGCCGCGAGAAGAGGACGTTGAGGGGCGCCAGGAAGATGTGCAGGTGCTTGGAGTTCACGACCTCCACCAGGAACACCAGCATGATCCCGATGTGCATCAGCAGGCCGATGCCGATCAGCGTCGAGTTGTCGGGCAGCACCTGACCCAGCGCATAGGAGACGAAAGCCGCTTTGCCGTAGCCCTCCTCCCCCTGCGCCAGCTCGTGCGCCATCACCGCGCCGCGGAAGAGGAACAGTGTCCAGATGACGTTGAAGATCATGAACAGCACGAGGTAGGCGCCGCCGAGGTGCGACCCGGAGAACCGCGACTGGCGACCGAGCTTGGCAGGCGAGTTCTTCAGGCGGATCTGCCAGAACGCAAGGAGGCCGAGCAGGCACATCACCGCGATGAAGTCCTGCAGGAAGCCGAGCGGCTTGAACGTGCCGAGGAACAGGAAGTGGAAGGTCTCGGAGCGGGTCAGCAGGGCGCCGTAGGCCTCGATATAGACGGTCCCGAGGATGAGGAACGCCCAGAAGACGAAGAAGTGCGCAGCGCCCGGGATGCTCCACTTCAGCAGCTTCTTCTGGCCGAAGACCTCCACGAGCTGGGTCTTGAGCGCCAGCCCGATCTTGCCGGTGACACCGGCGATACGGTCCGGTGCGGGCTGGCCGTGGGTGATCATCTGGAAGAGGAAGACCACGCGCTTGCCGGCGAGCCCGAGACCCAGGGCCGTCGCGGCCAGCCCGACGATCAGCACCCACAGGTCCACGGTCACTCCTCGCGACGGCCCAGCTCTCGAAATCTCGGACAGGCAGCGTGAGCCTAGTTGTGCCCACGACCGCCCCTGGCCGACCCCTGAGTCTACTTGTGGGTAACCTCGCGGCCCCTCCCGGGAACCCCCTGGGTGCCCGGAACGTCGATTGAGCCGATAGATAGCCCGAACAGGTGCTTTACCTCAGCATCACCTGTGGGCAGACTTGGCCCGCGCCGGATCGTGGCCGGCTCGACCCGGGGGCGCGTGCATCTCGCACGAGCGCCACGAAAGGACGATCGCCGTGAGCTCGACGACTCGCTTCGGCGCCCTCGTGCTGGCCGGACTGCTGGCCCTGACGGGCCTGGTCACCCTCACCAACGGCGCCGCATCGGGGGCCCCGGGGCCACGCGCCGGCGTCAAGGCTCCGGCGGTGGGTGAGGGCGACGAGGACTGGACGCTGATGATCTACGACGTCGCGGACACCTCCAACATCGCCAACGACATGATCGCCAACCTGGCGGCGTTCGCCGAATTGCCTCCCATGGACAACGTGAACGTCGTCGCCCTGGTGGACCTGCCGGAGCAGACCGACCCCGGCTACCCACAGGCCACGCTGCCCGGCATCGCGCCGTTCTCCACCACCAAGCTTGTCGTCCTGGACGGCGGTCGCTGGAACGAGATCGCCGACCTGGGCGAGGTCTCGATGGGCCGTCCGGACACGCTGGCGAGCTTCATCGAGCGCGTCGGCACGCAGTTCCCGGCTTCCAAGTACGGCCTGGTGCTGTCCGACCATGGCGGCGCCTGGTCAGGCGGCTACGTCGACACCGGCCCGCCCTCGACCTCCCAGCTGACGATCGCGGACATGCGCGCCGGGATCATCACCGGCATGCAGCGCGGAGGGGTCGAGGAGTTCGCGTTCATCGACCACGACTCCTGCCTGATGGCGTCCTACGAGGCCGCGTCCGCACTCGGTCCGCTGACCGACGTCCTGGTGGCCTCCGAAGAGGTGACCTTCGGCGACAGCACGCTCGACCTCGACGCCTTCGCCAGCCTCGGGGAGGGCGTCTCGGGCGAGGACTGGGGGCTGGCCAACATCGAGGGCTATGCCGAGACCGCCGACGGCTACGACGGCATCGGCGACTTCTCGGCACTCTCGGTGGTCGACGGTGACGCCATGAAGCGCCTCGACGACGCGATCGAGTCCTTCGCGGACGTGGCGATCGACAACATGGCCGAGATCGCCCCCCAGCTGGCCCAGGCACGAGGCCGCTCGCTGGAGTTCGTCACGGCGCTGCTCGGGGAGGACGGCGGCTTCAGCGTCGTCGACCTCGGCGACTTCCTGCGTCAGCTGGATAACGTCCCGGCCGAGGTGGAGGTCGCGCGCGACGCCGTCTATGCGGCGCTCGACAACGCGGTGCTGCACCAGGTGACCCGCCTGGCCACCGAGCAGGCGACGGGCCTCAACGTGTTCTTCCCCAAGACCCCGCAGGACGCCCGCGGTTACCTCGCCCAGGACATCGCCCCTCCGGGTTGGGAGCGGCTGGTCCAGGCCTACGCCGACTTCGCCGCCGACAACGGCGGCGCCGACGGGTCCGCGGAGTTCACCAGCGACACCGCCGACGTGGTCGAGATCGGCCCCGGTGGCATCCGGATCGCGGGGCAGCTCCAGTCGGGCGCCGAGGCCAACGTGGCCAGCTCAGAGACCCAGGTCTACACCCAGCTCGACGGTCGCGACGCACTCGCGGTGGTCCTCCCGGCGTACCTCAACAGCGGCGGCGTCGGCCAGGTCCAGGGCGTGTGGAACTTCTCGGTCACGACGCTCAAGGCCGGCAAGAAGCGGGCACCGGCCTCGGCGGTCTATCAGGCTCAGTCCGGTGGTCTGCTGGGCTGGTTCCAGGCGCTCTACACGGCACCGGACGGCAGCCAGACCGACGTCGAGATCCAGGTCCTCCTGTCCAGCGAGGGGGAGATCGAGAGCGTGTCGGTCTCCGACATCAGCCTCGGCAACGGCGCCCAGGCCGGGATCGAGCTCGAGAACGGCGGCACCCTGACGCCGTACCTGCTCATCCCATCCAGCGGGGGCTTCCAGTTCGAGCTGTCCAGCGCGTCGGTCCCGGTCAACGACAAGACCGAGGTCGCCTATCCCAAGCTCCCCGAGGGCACGGCCTTCGAGATGGGCGTGGGCGTGGCCGACCTCGCCGGGAACTTCAGCACGGCCTTCGTCAACGAGACGGTCCGATGACCCGCTCCACCCAACCCAGTGATCGAGCAGGAGATCAGCGATGACCAGCACCCCAGACAACACCGAGGGCGGCCAGGGATCGGGCGCGACGCCGGTCGCCCCGCCCGGAGCCCGGTTCGACCCCCTCACCGGGGCCGAGCTCGGCGCCGGTGGCTCCGAGCGCCGGGAGTCCTTCGCGCTCCAGCCGGGGGAGCCGGTCGCCTCCTTCAACATGGTGACCTCGCTGATGCCGCTCGCCAGCGGCACCGCCCCGCAGACCTACCGGTGGGCGCTGGGTCTCGGCCTGCTCATCCCGGTCATCGCGGGCGCGCTGGGCTTCCTCGCCTTCGCCTTCGTGGCGGCCGCGGTCGTGGTGCCGGCGATCTACATCGTCTACATGTACGACGTCAACGAGTGGGAGGACCAGCCGGTCCCGGTCGTGCTGGGCACGGTGGTAGTGGCAGCGGCCCTCGGGGCCGGGTTCACCTTCCTCTGGCACAAGGGTCTGCTCGGTGACGAGGTCGCCCCCATCGACTTCGGCCAGGGCGCTGCCGGCGTGCGGTGGAGCACCCTGCTCGTGCTCGTGCTCCTCGTGCCGATCGCGGGCGAGCTGCTCAAGCAGGTCGGCCCACTGTTGCTGGCCTCGCGTCCGCAGTTCGACGACATGATCGACGGCCTCACCTTCGGTGTCGCCGCCGGGGCGAGCTTCGCGGCCGCCGAGACCATCGTGGTCAACCGCTCGCTGTTCAGCAGCTTCGGCTCGATCGACAGCCCCGACGCCGGCTTCTGGGTCTCGCTGATTCTCTCGGCCGCCATCGTCAAGCCGATCGTCTACGGGGCCGCGACCGGGATCGCGGTCGCAGCCTGGTCCGGTCTCGGTCGCGGCTTCGACGGCTTCAAGCCGGCCTACCTGCGCGGACTCGGTGAAGCACTGCTCGCCAACGTCCTGTTCCAGGCCGGCCTCTACCTCGCCTCTCGCGTCGAGGGCACGGCGGGCGCTGTCATCGGACTCGTCTGGGGCGCACTGATCGCGGGCGCGCTGATCGTCCGGCTGCGCTACCTGCTGCACTTCGGGGTGCTCGAGGCCGCCCTGGAAGGTGCCAACGCTGGCGCCGAGCAGAAGGACGCGGCCAAGGGCACCGCGTACTGCCCCTCGTGCGAGATGCCGCTGCTCGAGGGCGCGAGCTTCTGCGTCGTCTGCGGCACCGCCACCCGCGCCGGCAACAAGGTCACCCGGGTCCGCAACCGCAACGAGGACGTCGAGGCTCCGGCCGCGGTCAGGTCGACGGCTGCGGCGGGTGCTCCGCCACGTGACAACAGCAAGACCGCCATCGTCGTCGGCGCGGTTGCCGCCACGATCATCCTGGCCGGCGCGATCGGCCAGGGTGTCGCGGCGGCAGGCACCACCGAGGCGCCCGAGACATCGGACAACCCGGTCGTGCTGGTGCCCGACCTCGGCGCCGGCCCCACGACCGAGGACCCGCCGGCACCCGCGGACCCGCCGGGTCCCACCCCCGACCCGGTCGAGGAGTCGACCCAGTCCAAGGCAGCACCCTCGAGCGCCCAGAGGACTGCGCAGCTCGCGTCGTTCAACGCGGTGCGGGCGAGCGACGAGGCGACCACCGAGCCCGGCGGCGGCATCGGCGGGGGCCCGCAGCCCGACGACGTCGAGACGCCTGACGACCCGATCACCGGCACCTCGTCGGGCC
Source organism: uncultured Actinomycetota bacterium (assembly GCA_963802315.1). Classification (GTDB taxonomy): domain Bacteria; phylum Actinomycetota; class Actinomycetes; order Propionibacteriales; family Nocardioidaceae; genus Nocardioides. Next base: position 1,000,355 of record CAWDIF010000001.1, on the reverse strand, counting down.
AGGTCGTCGATCTCGGTGGCATCGGCTTCACCGTCCCCGAGGGCTGGGAGGTCGAGTTCGCCGAGGACGGCTTCGCCCAGCTGTGGGGCCCGGGGGGCTACTTCATCGCCTTGGTCGACCCGCCCCCGACCGACCTGGAGACGCTGATCACCAACCACCTCAACGGTCTGGGCGACTTCGGCGTCCAGGAGCTCGAGTACACCGAGCCGGAGTCGATTGCGCTCCCGACCTCCGCGATCGTCGACGCCTCGACCCTGCTCTACCGCGGTCTGATGGCCAGTCAACAGGGCGGCACGTTCTCCGTGGAGGGCTTCGGCTACTACTTCATCACGCAGGAGGGCGCAGGCATCACCGCGTTCGGCCTCTATGAGGCCGGGTCGCCCGCGACCAACCAGGACCTGGTGGACGGCTACAACCAGATGATGAACGAGCTGGTCGGAAGCCTGTGACCAAGCGCGCTGGCCGCGCCCGCCTCACCGCGGGCGCGGCCGTGCTGACCCTGGTGGCCGGCGTCGCGGGCGCCAGCTCGGCGGCCGCGCCCGCAGCCGCGCCGCAGGGCGGCAAGGACTGGACGATGATGGTCTACGCCGTGGGCGACACCTCCAACGTCTCCGAGCTGATGGTGCAGAACCTCACCCAGCTCGCCGAGCTCCCGGACGCGGACAACGTCAATGTCGTGGTCCTCGTCGACCTGCCGGAGCGCACCGACCCCGGCGCTCCGGTCAGCACGCTGCCCGGACTCGACCAGTTCACGACCGCCAAGCTGCTGGTGCTGGACGACAACCGCTTCAACGAGGTCCGCGACCTCGGTGAGATCTCGATGGGACGTCCAGACACCCTGGCCTCGTTCATCGAGGAGGCCGCGGATCGGTTCCCGGCCGACAAGTACGCGCTGACGCTGTTCGACCACGGTGGTGGCAACACCGGTGGCTACGTCGACACCGGTCCGCCCAACACCACCGCGATGACCATCCCCGACATCCGGGCGGGCATGGCGGCGGGCCTGGCCAGGGCCGGGCTCAAGAGCTTCGACCTGCTCTACCACGCGGCCTGCCTCATGTCGTCCTACGAGACGGCGTCCGCGCTCGCGCCGCTCGCCAAGACGATGGCCGGCTCCGAGGAGCTCATGATCCAGTACCCGCTCTCGGCCCAGGGCTTCCCGGTGCTGGCGCAGAACGGCTCCGCCCAGGACGTCGGCGAGGCCCTCATCGACGGCTACCGACAGCTGTTGGACGACATCGCCACCCAGGGTGGCCAGAGCTATCGCGACATGGCCGCGATGTCGATCGTCGGTGGCGACGAGATCCAGCGGCTCGACACCGCGATCGAGTCGTTCGCCCAGGTGGCGGTGGCCCACATGGACCAGATCGCGACCGAGGTGGCCCGCGCCCGGGGCAAGTCACTGGAGTTCGTGGTCGGGTACGACGTCGGCTCGGCGGACCTCATCGACCTCGGTGACTTCCTACGCAACCTGGACAACCTCCCGCCCGAGGTGGAGGTCGCCCGGGACGCGGCCTTCGCCGCGCTCGAGGCCTCGGTCAGCGCCCAGGTGCTGGGCCGCGCCACCGAGCAGGCCACTGGCCTGAACGTGTTCCTGCCGACCAACCCGCGCAAGGTCGGTCCCTACCTGGAGGACGGCACCGCCCCGCAGGGCTGGGGAGCGTTCGTCCGCGCGTTCCTCGAGGAGGGAGTGGGCGGCACGTCGACCGGGACGGCCATCGGCTTCGTGTCCGACGAGGCAGAGGTCCTGGTCGCCGACCCGACCGGCATCAAGATCGCCGCGCAGCTGGTCTCCGGCGCTGCCGAGCGTGTCACCGGGTCCGAGACGCAGGTCTTCGCCGCCATCGGGGGGCAGCAAAGCGCCCTCGCGGTCGCGCTGCCGGCCTATCTGAACGCGGGCGGGGAAGGACAGGTCCAGGGTGTCTGGAACTACGCCCTCACGACGCTGAGCGACGGCGGCAAGAGCATCCCGGTCACGACCAGCTATCAGGCGCAGTCAGGTGGGTTCATCGGGTCGTTCCTGGCGCAGTACACCTCGCCCGAGGGCGACACGTCGGACGTTGGCGTGCGCGTCCTGCTGAGCAGCGAGGGTCAGATCCAGAGCGTCTCGATCGTGGACGTCTCGGACGGTGCCGCCGGCGGCACCGAGCTCGTGAACGGCGGCCGGCTGACGCCCTACCTCTTCGTGCCCCAGTCCGGCAGCCTGGCCAAGACGCTGTCGACCCAGTCGATCGCGGTCTCGGACGCGCTCGAGGTGGCGTTCACCAAGCTGCCCGTGGGCACGGCGTTCGACATCGGGGTCCTGGTCGCGGACGTTCAGGGACAGATCGCGCAGGCCTTCACCTCGCAGCAGGTCCTGTGACGCGCCGGTGCCGCACGCGTCCCGAGGCCGGCGACGGCGGCGAGGATCAGCAGCGTGCCGGCGATTCCGACGGCTCCGAGCCGCTCATCGAGGACGAGTGCAGCAGCCAGCGCGGCTGTGACGGGTTCCAGCAGTGAGGCGACGACTGCCGCACTCCCGCTCGTCGTGCGCAGCCCGGCGTACAACAGGCCGTAGGCCAGGGCCATCGTGACGACACCCAGGTAGGCGAGCATCGCCAGCGCGACGGGATCGGTCGTCACCACAGGAGCGCCGCCGCGGGCACCGAGCAGGCCCAGGGGCAGGAGGGCCAGCGCCCCGGACGCGGTGGCGACGCTGGTGAGGGCGAGGGGCGTCGTCGTACCCGCGATCGACTCGGCGAGCATCGTGGTGAGGGCATAGGTCGTGCCGCTCAGCACGGCCAGGACGACGCCGAGCACCGGCCGGGGACCGGTCTCTCCGACACCTGCGGTCGAGCTCACCAGGATGAGCCCCGTGAGGGCCAGCATGAGCACGCCGACCGACCTGCGATCCGGTAGCCGGCGCGCACGGGCGGATTCGACGGCGGTGACCAGCACCGGGGCGAGGCCCAGGCTGACCACGGTCGCGACGGTGACCCCGACCGAGACGACCGACCCGAAGTACAGCGCCTGGTAGGCGCCGGTCGCCACGCCCGCGAGGACTGCCGGAGCAGGTCGCTCGCGCAGCAACCGGGTGACGTCTCCGGCCTGGCGGAGCAGCACGACTCCGGCAACGAGCACCACCGCGGCGAGGCCCATCCGCCACGCGCTGATGGTCAGCACCGACATCGGCTCGTGCTCGCGGATGACCTGGACGCCGAGACCACCGGTGCCCCAGAGGATCCCGGCGAGGCTGACCTGGACCAGACCGAGTCGGGAGCTGGATGTGGCGGCCATCGCCGGTCGAGTCTGCCCTCACCGGGGCAGCAGCGCCGTACCTTCCCACCGCTCGGACTGCCGCCGGCATCAGTCCAGGGCGGCCTCGTCACGCACCGGCACCAGCGCGACAGCGGCCAGGGGGAAGAGCGCGGTCAGCGCGAACATCGCGCCGTAGCCCGCGTGGGTCGCGGCCAGTCCCGCCAGCGGCGGGACGGCCGAGCCGGCGAGGAACTGCGTGGTGTTCTGCAGGCCGAGCGCGCGCCCGGACCAGAACGGTCCGGCGCGCTCGGCGACGGCTGTGAAGGCGAGACCGTTGTCCGCGACGGTCACGACCGTGGCGACGACGACGAGCGGGACGGCCACGGACCAGTCGAGGCCGGCCGCGGCGCCGAGGGCGGCCATCGTCCCCGCCGCGGCCCAGGTGACCCAGCGCAGCGGTCGCATCCGGCTGGCGACGACGTCCGAGAGCTGCCCGACCCCGATCCGGCCGAGTGCGCCGAAGACCTGGGCCACCGCCACCAGGGCGCCGGCCGCGGCCGGGGACCAGTCCCGGTCCTGGACCAGCCAGACCAGGGCGTAGGTCCATACGGCGAACTGCGGGACGACGAGCAGCACCGAGACCCCGTGGACCCGGTGCAGGAAGCGGTCCCCCCGGTACGGGTTGGGCGCCGCAGACGGCCCTGCTGGCGGTCGCGGCGGGTCGATGACGACCAGCGCGACGACGAGCGCGGCCACTGCGCAGGCAACGACGGGGATCCAGAGGGCCGTGTACGGCCCGAACCGGTCGGCGGTCACGGCCATGGTGGCGGCGGCGATGCCGACGCCGACCGGGGTCGAGGTCTGTCTGATGCCCATGGCCAGGCCGCGGCGCTGGGGTGGGAACCAGCCGATGACCACCCGCCCGCTGGCGGCACTGGTGCTCGTGCTGGCCGCCCCGGCGAGGAACAGGGCGCCTGCGAGCAGCACCGGCCCGCCGCTGTACGCCGCCAGGACGCCGAGGACCGCGGCGGCCACGAGGCCGGCGAGCAGCGTGACCCGCTCGCCGCGGCGGTCGCAGAGGAGACCCCAGGCCACCAGGGTGCAGGCGCCGCCGGCGATCGGGGCCGCGGCGACCAGCCCGGCCTGCGCCAGGGTCAGCCGCTCGTCGGCGACCAGCGACGGGATGAGGAACGACGGTCCGGTGTTCATCACTGTCGACGCGGCCTGGGCGAAGGTGCCTGCCCCGAGCATCGACCAGCGTCGGGTCGTCCCGACGTCACCTCCCTCCGTCCCCGCGGTCACCTCGCCGATTCAACGCCCCGGGGGGCGCCGAACCGATCGGGTTCTCGCAGGGTGACCTGTGAGGTTTCCGTCAGAGGCCGATCGCGCTGCGCGTGTCGATGGTGCGAGGATCCGAGACGTGCCACCTGAGCAGAAGGACGTCGCCGTCGACGTGGGTCCACTGAGCATCGAGGACGTCGTCGCGGTAGCCAGGCACGGAGCGTCCGTCCGGCTCACCGAGGAGGCGCTCGCCGCGGTCGACCGGGCCAGGACGGTCGTCGACGAGCTGGCCGCCGCGCCCACGCCGGCCTACGGCATCTCGACCGGGTTCGGTGCGCTCGCCACCCGGCACATCCCGGTCGAGCAGCGCGCCCAGCTGCAGCGCTCGCTGGTGCGTTCGCACGCCGCCGGCTCCGGTCCGGAGGTGGAGCGCGAGGTCACCCGCGGACTGATGCTGCTGCGGCTGTCGACGCTGGCCACCGGTCACACCGGCGTACGCCGCGAGACCGCTGAGCTCCTGGGCGCACTGATCTCGCACGGCATCACGCCGGTCGTGCACGAGTACGGCTCGCTCGGCTGCTCGGGCGACCTGGCGCCTCTGGCCCACTGCGCGCTGGCGCTGATGGGTGAGGGACCGGTGCGGGACACGACCGGAACGCTCATGCCCGCCGCCGACGCCCTGGCCGCCGCCGGACTCACCCCGGTCGAGCTGGTCGCCAAGGAGGGCCTGGCGCTGATCAACGGCACCGACGGCATGCTCGGGATGCTGGTGCTCGCCATCACCGACCTGCGGATGCTGCTGCGCACGGCGGACATCGCGGCGGCCATGTCGGTCGAGGCGCAGCTGGGCACCGACCGGGTGTTCGCCGCCGACCTGCAGGCGCTCCGCCCGCAGGTCGGTCAGGCGCTGTCGGCGGCCAACCTGGTCGCCGTGCTCGCGGGCTCCGGGCTGATCGTCGCCAGCGCACCGTGACGACCTCGACTGCAACCGGGTTCAGGACGCCTACTCGCTGCGCTGCTCGCCGCAGGTGCACGGGGCCGCGCGCGACACCGTCGAGCACGCGGCGACCATCGCCGGCCGCGAGCTGGCCTCGGCCGTCGACAACCCGGTCGTCCTCGCGGCCGGTGAAGGGCGGAGTGGGCGCGTGGAGTCCAACGGCAACTTCCACGGTGCCCCGGTCGCCTACGTCCTCGACTTCCTCGCCATCGTCGCCGCCGACGTCGCCTCGATCAGCGAGCGGCGTACCGACCGGTTCCTCGACAAGGCCCGCAACCACGGGCTGCCGCCGTTCCTGGCCGGCGACCCGGGCGTCGACAGCGGCCACATGATCGCGCAGTACACCCAGGCCGCGATCGTCTCGGAGATGAAGCGGCTCGCGGTCCCGGCGTCGGTCGACTCGATCCCCTCCAGCGCGATGCAGGAGGACCACGTCTCGATGGGCTGGTCGGCCGCCCGCAAGCTGCGTCGGTCCGTCGACGGGCTGACCCGGGTCGTCGCCGTCGAGGTGCTCACCGCGGCCCGGGCCCTCGACCTGCGCGCTCCGCTGGAGCCGTCGCCGGCCACCGGCGCCGTCGTCGCGCTGCTGCGCTCGGCGGGCATCGAGGGCCCCGGCCCCGACCGCCACCTCGTCACCCGAGATCGAGACCGCCGTCGAGCTGGTGCGCTCGGGCGCCGTCCTGTCCGCCGTCGAAGTCCGTGATCGGAGAACTGCAGTGAACGACTCGAACCCGAGGCTGCCCATCCACGCCGCCACCGGCACCGAGCTGACCGCGCGCTCGTGGCAGACCGAGGCGCCGCTGCGGATGCTGATGAACAACCTCGACCCCGACAACGCCGAGCGCCCCGAGGACCTCGTCGTCTACGGCGGCACCGGCAAGGCGGCGCGCAACTGGGCGTCGTACGACGCGCTCGTCCGCACCCTGCGCGACCTGCGAGGACGACGAGACGATGCTCGTGCAGTCCGGCAAGCCGGTCGGCGTCATGCGCACCCACGAGTGGGCGCCGCGGGTGCTGATCGCCAACTCCAACCTGGTCGGCGACTGGGCCAACTGGGAGGAGTTCCGGCGGCTCGAGGACCTCGGGCTGACGATGTACGGCCAGATGACGGCCGGCTCGTGGATCTACATCGGCACCCAGGGCATCCTCCAGGGCACCTTCGAGACGTTCGCCGCGGTCGCCGACAAGAGGTTCGGCGGGACGCTGGCCGGCACCATCACCGTGACCGCCGGGCTCGGCGGGATGGGCGGCGCCCAGCCGCTGGCGGTGACCATGAACGACGGCGTCGCGATCTGCATCGAGTGCGACCAGTCCCGGATCCAGCGCCGGATCGAGCACCGCTACCTCGACGTGCAGGCCGACTCGCTCGGCCGATGCCGTGCGGATGGCGGTCGAGGCGCGCGACGAGCGGCGCGCCGCTGTCGATCGGGGTGCTCGGCAACGCCGCCGACGATGCTGCCCGAGCTGCTCGAGTCGGACGCGCCGATCGACATCGTCACCGACCAGACCTCGGCGCACGACCCGCTGTTCTACCTGCCCGTCGGCACCGCGTTCGAGGACTGGGACGCAGCGAGCGGACCGAGGACCCGGTCGGCTTCACCAAGCGCGCGCAGGAGTCGATGGCCGCGCACGTGCGCGCGATGGTCGAGTTCCAGGACGCCGGCGCCGAGGTCTTCGACTACGGCAACTCGATCCGCGACGAGGCGCGCAAGGGCGGCTACGACCGGGCCTTCGAGTTCCCGGGCTTCGTGCCGGCCTACATCCGGCCGCTGTTCTGCGAGGGCAAGGGCCCGTTCCGCTGGGCGGCGCTCTCCGGCGACCCGGCCGACATCGCCGCGACCGACCGGGCGATCCTGGAGCTGTTCCCGTCCGAAGAGAAGGCGGAGTACGCGCGGCTGCACAAGTGGATCACGCATGGCCGGCGAGCGGGTCGCGTTCCAGGGCCTGCCGGCGCGGATCTGCTGGCTGGGCTACGGCGAGCGTCACCTCGCCGGTCTGAAGTTCAACGAGATGGTGGCCTCCGGCGAGCTCAAGGCGCCGATCGTGATCGGCCGCGACCACCTCGACTGCGGCTCGGTCGCCTCGCCCTACCGCGAGACCGAGGCGATGCTCGACGGCTCCGACGCGATCGCCGACTGGGCGCTGCTCAACGCGCTGGTCAACACCGCGTCCGGCGCGACCTGGGTCTCCATCCACCACGGCGGCGGTGTCGGCATCGGGCCGTCGCATCCACGCCGGCCAGGTCGTGCGTCGCCGACGGCACCGAGCTGGCCGCGCAGAAGATCGAGCGGGTGCTCACCAACGACCCGGGCATGGGCGTCATCCGGCACGTCGACGCCGGCTACGACCGCGCGGTCGAGGTCGCCGACCGAGCGCGGGCGTGCGGATCCCGATGGCCGAGGGGGACGCGGGACACTAGTGCGGGGCACTAGCCTCGGGCGCGCACACGGGACGACCCGACCCCTCGAACCGGAGCACCGATGGATCTCTCGACGTTCTATGCATTGTTCTCCGCGACCTGCTTCACGCTGGTCGGCCTCTGGTGGAACGTGGTCCAGAGCCGCCCCGCCTGGATGCGCGACCCTGAGATGCGGCGCGCGGTGGGTGGTGTCTACCTGGCGTTCTTGCTGCCCGCGATGATGGGCCTGTTCGCGCAGGTGGGCGGCACCGAGACACCTGCCATCTGGCGGGCGTCCTTCGCGGTCATCGCGGTCATCGGCGCCCTGTCGACGATGTCACTCCTCGCGCGCAGCACCGACCTCGGCACGTCGGCGGTGCTCAGCAAGGTCGGCACGATCGTGCTGTACGTCGTCATCGCGGTCATCGGCGTCGCGCCGGAGGTGGTGAAGCCGCTCGACATCAAGCCGATCGAGGCCGAGGCATTGCTGCTGATCCTGCTCGTCGCGATGGGCCACGCGATCGCATGGCGGTTCATGACCGAGAACCCTCCACCCGATGGGTCCGCGACCGCCGAGCAGTCCACCCCGGCATGAGCGAGGACCAGTCACCCGCTGACGAGTGGGACGAGATCGCCGGGGGCTTCACCGCCCGGGTCGACGGCGTGCGCGCCGAGTCGTGGGACGCCCCGGCGCCCGTCGAGGGCTGGACCGCCCGGGACGTGGTCCGGCACCTGGTCGAGTGGTTCCCGTCGTTCCTCGAGTCCGGGTCGGGAGTCCGGCTCGAGGTCTCGACCTCGGTCGACGACGACCCGGTCGCGGCGTGGCACGAGCTGGAGCGCGGCGTCCGCGCCCTGCTCGCGGACCTGACCACCGCGGACCGGGTGCTGAGCAACCCGCACATCGGTGACGTGCCGTTGGACCGGGCGGTCTCGCAGTTCTTCACCGCGGATGTCTTCATGCACACCTGGGACCTGGCCCGCGCGACCGGGCAGGACGAGACCCTCGACGCCGGAGCGCTGCGCGGTCATGCTGGCAGGCATGGAGCCGCTCGACGAGGTGCTGCGGGCCAGCGGCCAGTACGGCCCCAAGGTCGCGGTCCCGGCAGACGCCGACGCGCAGACGCGGCTGCTGGCCTTCATCGGACGCGACCCCTCATAGCGGAAGCGGCGGAAGCGGTGGGAACCTTGCGGACCGACCGCTCTCAGGAGAGCGCCGCGATGGCGTCGTGGATGCTCAGCGTGCGCCGCGCCGACTCGACGTGCAGGGCCTCGACCATGCGTGCCGTTGTAGGTGACGACGCCCGCGCCGTCGCCGGCCCCGAAGGCCTCGATCAGGCCGCGCGCGTCCGTGACGGCCTGCTCGGACGGGGCGAACGCCGCGTTGGCGCCCTCGACCTGGCCCGGGTGGATCAGCGTCTTGCCGTCGAAGCCCATCTGCCGTCCCTGGTCGCACTCGGCGAGGAAGCCCTCGGGTCCTGCACGTCGTTGTAGACGCCGTCGAGGATGGCGATGCCGGCTGCCCGGGCGGCGAGCAGCGCCAGGTGCAGGCTGGGCAGGATCGGCGCGCGGCCGGGCACGTGCTCGGCGTAGAGCTCCTTGACCAGGTCGTTGGTGCCCATCACCAGGCAGGTGAGTCGCTCTGAGGACCGGGCGATGCTGAGCACGTCGAGGATCGCGACCGGCGTCTCGACCATCGCCCAGAGCGTCGTGTGGTCCGGAGCGCCGGCCTTCTCGAGCGCGTCGACGAGCCGGCCGACCTCGGCGGCGCTGTTGACCTTGGGGACCACGACGGCGTGCGGGCCTGCCGCGGCCGCCGCGGCGATGTCCGCGTCGTGCCACTCGGTGCCGATGCCGTTGACGCGGATCGTCAGGGTGCGTCGGCCGTACTCGCCGCTGGCCACGGCGGCAGCCGCTGCCTCGCGGGCGGCCGGCTTCGCGTCGGGTGCCACCGCGTCCTCGAGGTCGAAGATGAGCGCCGTCGGCCGGCGAGCGTCTTGGCCTTCTCCAGCGCCTTGCGCGTTGGAGCTGGGCATGTAGAGGACGCAGCGCAGCGGGGTGAACGCGGTGTCGGAGCTCATCAGACGACCTCGATGGCGTCGTACGGCCGCCTTGAGCTCCGGGTCGATCGCGGCCAGCTGCTCGGCGAGCTCGACCATCACCAGGCACTGCTTGAGGGAGGCGTCGTCCTCCATCTTGCCGTCGAGCATCACCGCCCCGGTGCCGTCGCCCCCAGTGCGGACATGGCGGCCACGACCCGGCGCGCGTGCGCGACGTCCTCGACGCTGGGGCTGAAGACCCGGTTGGCGATCGCGATCTGCTGGGGGTGCAGGCGACCAGGTGCCGACGCAGCCGAGCAGGAACGCGTTGCGGAACTGGTCCTCGCACGCGACGACGTCGGCGATGTCGCCGAACGGCCCGTAGTAGGGATAGATGCCGTGCATCGCGCAGGCGTCGACCATCCGCGCGATCGTGTAGTGCCAGAGGTCCTGCTGGTACGTCGCGCGGTCGGCCCCGATGTCGGCCACGCCGTCGCTTGTTGGCGGGTCCTGGCGGACCAGGTAGCCCGGGTGGCCGCCACCGACGCGGGTCGTCTTCATCCGCCGGTCCGCGGCCAGGTCGGCCGGTCCGAGCGAGAGGCCCTGCATGCGTGGGCTGGCGCCGCAGATCTCCTCGACGTTGGCGACGCCGCGGGCCGTCTCCAGGATCGCGTGCACCAGGATCGGCCTGGTCAGGCCGGCCTTGGCCTCGAGCTGGGCCAGCAGCCGGTCGACGTAGTGGATGTCCTCGGCGCCCTGCACCTTGGGCACCATGACCACGTCGAGCTTGTCGCCGATCGCCGGGACCAGCGTGGTGAGGTCGTCGAGCACCCATGGGCTGTCGAGCGAGTTGATCCGGGTCCAGAGCTGGGTCGGGCCGAAGTCCGTGTCCTGGGCGATCCGGACCAGGCCCTCGCGGGCGGCCACCTTGTTGTCGGCCTTGATCGCGTCCTCGAGGTTGCCGAGCAGCACGTCGACGGTGCCGACCATGCCGGGGACCTTGGCTGCCATCTTCTCGTTGCTGGGATCGAAGAAGTGGATCGCCCGGCTCGGCCGCGCCGGGATCTCGCGGAGGGGCTCGGGGGCGCCGACCGCGAGCGGCCGGAAGAAGTCCTTGGCGGGGCGTGACATAGGGCGAAGGGTTTCACGGCGGGGCCGCGCGGCGGTATGACGGATCTCTCGGCTGGACCGACCGGCGGGAGTTTCATCGGCCGGCCGGCGAGTCTCGCGCCTGGACGACAAAACTTCATCGTCCAGGCGGGACTTTTATCGGCCGGCCAACAAAACTCTCCGCCACCAGCTGCGCCCGGGCGCGGGGGTCGGGGTTGCGGCTGCCTGCGCACGAGTCCGAAGACGTCGTGCGTCGCGCCGTTCGGCCCAGCTCGCGACGGTGGCCTCGACGTCGCGCGGCATGGTGATCAGGGGCGGGCCGGCGGGGAGCCGGTAGCGGGCTGCGATCACTCGCTGGTTGAACTCCTCGATCTCGCGGCGCACCTCGTTCTCGCGGTGGATCCGGTCGAGCCTCGCGTCGAGTGCGCTGTCCTCCTTGCGCAGCTGCAGACTCGGCGGCAGGACCGCGATGTTCTCCCGCTCGACGAGATTCTTGACCCACCAGTCCGGGTCGTGGCTGTCGCCGAGGTCGGCGATCGGCTTGCCGGCGCCGGGGAGGTTGTCGAAGTCGCCGCGTTCCATGGCCTGGCGTACCTGGAGGTCCACCCAGGTCTGCTGTTGCTCCATCCGGGCCCGGGCCGCCGCCCGGATCGCCATCCGGGTGCGGGTCTCCTCGTCGTGGGAGTCGGAGTGCTGCTCCGTCACGGGCCCAGGTTAGCCAGGCTGGCCCAGCGAGCGGCTGCGCGAACTGAGGACCGTGCGGACACTCACCGGGATGGGCCGTGACCCCAGCGGCCGCGGTGGACCACGTCGTCGACGGGTCGGCGCGCCCGCGTCCTCGGTGAGCCCTGCGCCCCGACCTGTGCTGCGCCCTGTGCTGTGTCCTGTGCTGCGTGGCCGAGGGTGATCGCGCCGATGGGGCCGAACTCAGGGGGGATCCCGAAGTCCTCCCGCACCCGGCCCAGCCGGTCGGGCGGGATTCCGAAGAAGCAGGCGCCGAGCCCCTCGTCGACCGCGGTCTGCAGGATCAGCAGGCTCGCCATCCCGGTGTCGATGTCCCAGTACGGCACCGGCCAGCGGCTCTCGTCGCGGTCGGCCCAGCCCTTGTCGGGTTCCGCGTAGCGGTCCAGGTACGCCGCCTTGCTGCTGCACGGGAGGACCACCACCGGCGCCGAGCTCATGCCGCGCAGCCAGCGGTCGGGTGCGCCGTCGACGTCGGTCGTGGCGACCCAGAACCGGCTCACGTCGTCCGGGGTGTCGAGCACCAGGAACCCCCAGCCCTGGCTGAACCCGGCGCTCGGAGCGCGGACGGCGTGGGCCAGTGCCCGGTCGACGACCGCGGGGTCCACGGGCTCGGCGGAGTAGCTCCGCACCATCCGGCGGCGACGTACGACCTCCTGGAACTCCATGATGGTCACTGTGCCGGACGACTTCGAGCAGATGTGGGCGGGCCTCGCGCCCGTCGGCCGGTCCGCGTCCTCCGGCGGCTACTTCCGTCAGCCCTTCCTCAGCGCCGAGCGCGAGCTGCACTCCTGGTTCGTCGAGGCCTGCGCGGCACGCGGGCTGCGGGTCGAGAGCGACGCGTTCGGCAACCCGGTCGGCGTGGTGGGACTCGGGCACGGGCGACGCGGTGCTCACCGGCTCGCACCTCGACTCGGTCCTCGACGGCGGCGCCTACGACGGCCCGCTCGGCGTCGTCTCGGCGCTGGCCGCGCTCGACGTGCTGCGGGACCGCGGCTTCGTGCCCGGCCGGCCGATCGGGGTCGGCGGTCTTCGTCGAGGAGGAGGGCTCGCGCTTCGGCCTCGCCTGCCTCGGCTCCCGGCTCGCCACCGGCGCGATCTCCTGGGACGTCGCCCGCGAGCTGACGCGACCGGGACGGCACCCGGCTCGGTGACGTCGCCGCGGGCGGTCGGGCCGGGTCTGCTGGAGGGCGTCGGCGGCCTTCGTCGAGCTGCACGTCGAGCAGGGCCGGGACCTGGTCGACCGGCGATGCGGCGGTCGGGGTGGCCAGCGAGATCTGGCCGCACGGGCGCTACCGGTTCGACTTCGTCGGCGAGGCCAACCACGCCGGGCACGACCCGGATGGAGGACCGTCGCGACCCGATGCTGACCTATGCGATGACGGCGCTGGCGGCCAACAAGCAGGCCCGGCTGGCCGACGAGCGGGCCACGTTCGGCCGGCTCGAGGTGCAGCCCAACGGCACCAACGCGGTCCCCTCGAAGGTGTCCGCCTGGCTCGACGCCCGGGCCTCATCGGACGCAGTCGCTGGCCGAGCTGGTCGCGATCGTCACCCGGCAGGCCGCTGAGCGGGCGGAGCGTGACGGCACCTCGGTCGAGGTGACCGCCGAGTCGGTGTCGGGTGCGGTGACCTTCGATCCGGGCCTGGCCGCTCGGCTCGCCGGGCCGGCGACTGGCCGGTCATCCCGACCGCGGCCGGGCACGACGCCGGCATCCTGTCCGCGGCCGGCATCCCGACCGCGATGCTCTTCGTCCGCAACCCGACCGGGGTCTCGCCACTCGCCGGCCGAGCACGCGGAGATGCCGGACTGCCTGGCCGGCGTCCACGCGCTGGCCGACACCCTCGAACGGCTCGCCACGTGACCGGCGGCCGGAGGGCGTCGTACGTCCTCGAGCGGGCGTGGGTCGACGGCGCGGTCCGCGACGACGTGCTCGTCGAGGTGGCCGACGGGCGGTTCACGGCGGTCCTGCCCCGCTGGAACTCACGCTCACCCGCTCAAGCATCAGCGGGGGAGCGTGAGTTTCACCGGCTACCCGGTGAAACTCCCGCCCGGGTCCCCGGCCTCACGCTGCCGGGGATGGCCAACGACCACAGCCACGCGTTCCACCGGGCGCTGCGCGGGCGGACCCAGCGTGAGCGAGGGCACGTTCTGGACCTGGCGCGAGCAGATGTACGCCGTCGCGGAGCGGCTCGACCCGGACTCCTACTTCGCGCTGGCGCGGGCGACCTACCGGGAGATGGTCGCGGCCGGCTACACCTCGGTGGCGGAGTTCCACTACCTGCACCACCGGCCTGACGGGACGCCGTACGACGAGCCCGATGCGATGGGTGACGCGCTGCGGCAGAGTGCGGCGGACAGCCGGGATCCGGCTCACGCTGCTCGACACCTGCTATCTCAGCAGCGGGTTCGGCAGGCCACCCGCGGGCGTCCAGGTCCGCTACAGCGACGGCACCGCCGCAGCATGGGTCGAGCGGGTGGGCGCCGGTCCTGCGGCGATCCACTCGGTCCGCGCGGTGCCGCGCGCCGAGCTGCACGTGTTCCGCGGCCGCGACCCCCTGCACGTCCACCTGTCCGAGCAGCCGCCGAGAACGACGGCCTGCCTGGCGGCGTACGGCGTCACGCCCACGCGCCTGCTGCACGACGAGGGGCTGCTCGGCCCCGGCACGACCGTCGTGCACGCCACGCACCTGACCGACCAGGACGTCGCGCTGCTCGGCGGGACGCGCACGAACGTCTGCCTCACGCCCACCACCGAGCGTGACCTGGCGACGGCATCGGGCCGGCGCGGCGCCTGTCCGACGCCGGCTGCCGGCTCACCCTCGGTAGCGACAGCCACGCGGTCGTCGACCCGTTCGAGGAGATGCGTGGCCTCGAGCTCGACGAGCGACTCGCGACCCGCGAGCGGGGCCACTGGACCGCTGCCGACCTGTTGGACATCGGCAGCGCTCGGCCGGGCCATCGCGGTCGGGTGAGCCCGCCGACCTGGTCACCCTCGACACCGCCAGCCCGCGGACCGCCGGCACCGGGACCGACGAGCACACCGCGGTCTTCGCGGCGACGGCGGCCGACGTCACGCGGGTCGTCGTGGGTGGCGAGGTCGTCTACACCTCTGCGGACGACGAGGAGATCGGGCGCGAGCTCGACGTGGCGATCGGAGCGCTGTGGCCTCGACCCTGATCACCAACATCGGCGAGCTCGTCACCAACGACCCCGAGCGCCGCGATCGGGGAGGACTTCTGGGACTCCTCGTCGACGCGGCACTGGTCGTGGACGGCGCGAGGGTCGCCTGGGTCGGCCCGTCGACCGAGGCGCCGGACGCGGACGTCGCCGTCGACGCCGGCGGCCGCGCGGTCCTGCCCGGCTTCGTCGACAGCCACAGCCACCTGGTCTTCGCGGGCGACCGGGCGCCGGAGTTCGCCGCCCGGATGGCCGGGGACGCCGTACGCCGCGGGCGGGATCCGCACGACCGTCGCGGCCACCCGCGCGGCCACCGACGAGCAGCTGACCGCGCACGTCGCCCGGCTCGTCGCCGAGATGCGGCGCCAGGGCACGACGACCGTCGAGATCAAGAGCGGCTACGGGCTGAGCGTCCTCGACGAGGCGCGCAGCCTCGCGGTGGCCCGCCAGTTCACCGACGAGACCACGTTCCTCGGCGCCCACGTGGTCCCGACCGAGTACGCCGAGGACCCGGCCGGCTACGTCGAGCTCGTCACCGGCCCGATGCTCGAGGCCGCGGCGCCGCACGCCCGCTGGGTCGACGTGTTCTGCGAGACCGGTGCCTTCGACGCCGACCAGGCCCGCGCCGTCCTCGCCGCGGGTGAGGCCGCGCGGGCTGCGCGGCCGGCTGCACGCCAACCAGCTCGGGCCGGGTCCCGGCGTCCGGCTCGCCGCCGAGCTCGGCCTCGCCGCGGTCGACCACTGCACCTACCTGGAGGACGCGGACGTCGAGGCACTGCGCGACTCCGGCACCATCGCGACCCTGCTGCCCGGCGTCGAGTTCTCGACCCGCCAGCCCTACCCGGACGCGCGGCGGCTCCTCGACGCCGGCGTCCAGGTCGCGCTGGCCAGCGACTGCAACCCCGGGTCGAGCTACACCAGCTCGATGCCGCTCTGCATCGCCCTGGCGGTCCGCGAGATGGGGATGACCCCCGCCGAGGCGCGTCCACGCCGCGACCTATGTCGGTGCGCGGGCGCTGGACCGGGACGACGTCGGCGTCCTGGCCCCTGGCAAGACGGGCCGACCTCACGTTCCTGGACGCCCCCGGCCACGTCCACCTTGCCTACCGGCCCGGCGTGCCGCTCGTCGCGGCGACCTGGATCGGTGGTCGGGCAGTCAACTAGGGCACCTGCCTGATGCGCGGGCCTACCTCAGAGAGCGAACCTCGGGTGACCGCCGAGACCCGGCGGGCACCCCGAGTCCCAGACCGAGAGGCCACCCTCATGGACAACCCCCAGTACCTCGCCGCCGAGCTCGACTACCGCAGCAACCGGGCCAAGCAGAGCGTCCGCGACACGCGTCGCGGCAAGCTGATCCGCCGCCCACTCGTCCGCCGCCCGGCCGACACCGTGTCCGACGCCCGCTGAGGTGCCGGCTGTCGCGGCCGCGACGTCGGACCCGACCGCCATCATGGATGGCGTGGCACAGCCCAGCCGGACCCTCGTGGGTCGAGACGCCGAGCTGACGGAGCTCTGTTCGTCGCTCGGTGTCTCGTCGTCCGCTGGTGGCGGTGGACCCAGCCACGTCGTCCTCTCCGGCGATGCCGGCGTCGGCAAGACCCGGCTCCTCATGGAGCTCCGCGACCTCGCCCTCGCCGCCGAGTGGCGGGTCGTCGCCGGTCACTGCCTCGACTTCGGTGACAGTGCCCTGCCCTACCTCCCGTTCTCCGAGCTCCTCGGCCGGATCGAGGCCGACCTGCCGGACCTCGTCGCCAAGGTCGCCTACGAGCACCCGGCCCTGTCCCGGCTCCGGCCCGGTCGACGGGTGATGGGCGCCCGCTCCGAGATCGCCGACGTCTCCGACTCCGGCGAGGCCTCCGTCGACCGGGCCGACCTCTTCACGGCCGTGCACTCACTGCTCGACCAGGTCGCCGAGCTCGGCCCGCTGCTCCTGGTGGTCGAGGACTGCCACTGGGCCGACCAGTCGACGCGCGACCTGCTCAGCTTCCTGTTCTCCCGGCCGTTCGAGGGCCAGGTCTCGGTCGTGGCGTCCTACCGGTCCGACGACCTGCACCGGCGCCACCCGCTCCGCCCCCAGGTCGCCGAGTGGACCCGGATGCGTGGTGTCGAGCGAGTCGAGCTCAGCCCGCTGCCCGACGACGACGTGCGCACGCTGGTCGCCCTGCTGGCGCCCGTCGGCTTCACCGACGGAGACCTCGAGACCATCGTCCGGCGCGCGGAGGGCAACGCGTTCTTCGTCGAGGAGCTCGTGGGCGCCGCTGGCGTCTCGGAGCTCCGACCTCGCAGACCTGCTGCTCGTCCGGCTCGACCGGCTCGACGACCACGCCCGCCAAGCGGTCCGGGTCGCCAGCGTCGCCGGTCGCAAGGTCGCCCACGACCTGCTCGCCGCCACCTCCGGCCTCGACCCTCGCCATCTCGAGGAGGCACTGCGCAAGGCCGTCGAGATGAATGTCCTGGTCGCCGGCGACGGGCGCTACTCGTTCCGCCACGCCCTGCTCGGCGAAGCCGTCTACGACGACCTGCTACCCGGCGAGCGAGTGCGGCTGCACGCCGACTACGCCGCCGCGCTGGCCGACGGCCGGGCAGCCGGGACGGCCGCGGAGCTGGCCCGGCACGCTCGTCTCGCCAACGACCTCGAGGCGGCTCTGTCCGCGGCGATTCGCGCCGGTGACGAGGCCGCCGCAGTCGGTGGACCCGACGAGGCCGCCCAGCACTACCAGCAGGCCCTCGAGCTGCTCGCCGACGACGGCCGCCGTCGACGGTTCACCGGCGACGTCTCCAAGCTGGCCGTGGCGGCGGCCTCCGCGGTCACCAACTCGGGGCAGCCGCAGCGCGCGGCCAAGCTCCTCGCCGAGCAGCTCGCCCAGCTCACCGACGCCGACCCGGTGACCTCGCGGGTCCGGCTGCTCTCCGCACGGGCCGACGCGCTGTTCGTCATCGAGCCCGACGAGGACCCACTGGCGGTCTCCCAGCAGGCCGTCGACCTCCTGCCGGACGACCTGGGCGGGCTGCGCGCCAAGGTCCTCTCGGTGCACGCGCGGATCCTGTCCGGCTACGGCAGGTACGACGCGGCCCAGTCGGTCGGCCTCGACGCCCTCGCGGTCGCCGAGCGGCTCGATCTGCACGAGCTCGTCTCCGACATCGTCACCACGCTCTCCGGTCTCAAGAAGGCCGGCCCCAAGGAGGGCCTGCGCAGCGCCCTCGCCGAGGCGGTCGAACGGGCCGTCGCCACCGGCGCGGTGCACGCCGAGATGCGGGCCCGGTTCTTCATGGGCCGCTCCTACCAGGACTGGGCGGAGTACTCCGACGCCGAGCGCTGGTTCCGCGGTGCGATGGACACCGCCGTCGCCGCAGGCATCCCCTGGGCCCCCTACGGCTTCGAGGGCCGTTGGCAGCTCGCGTGGGTGAAGTTCGTCGGCGGACAGTGGGACGAGGTCCTCGAGCTCACCGACGTGACCGGAGAGCACGCTCCGCACATCGCGGCCGCGATGCTCGAGAGCGTCCGGCTGTTGGTGCTCGGCGCCCGAGGCGAGGAGGTCGCGGAGCCCGCCCGGGCACTGCGCCGCTACTGGGAGAAGGAGGGCTCGGTCGCCATCCACTCGGTCGTCGCCGAGCTGGGCGAGGCGGCGACTGCCGGTGACCCGAGCGCGGTGCTGGGGGTCTATCGCGACGTGGTCGCGCTGCTCGCAAGGATCTGGCACGAGTGGTTCAGCGCGCGGATCCGGCTGGCTGCCCTCACGGCGGGCGCCGTGGCGGACCAGATGCCCAAGCTGAGCACGGCCGAGCGCGCGGCCTACCTCGAGGAGGTGGAACGCCTCCACGAAGACGGGCACACCGTGCTGCAGAAGTACACCGACCCCTCCGGCCACTGGGGGCCCGAGGGCCGGGCCTGGATGAAGCGTCTGGATGCCCAGACGCTGCGGGTCCGGTGGCTCGCGGGCATCGACGCGCCGTCGCAGCAGGTGCTGGTCGAGACCTGGCGCGAGACCGAGGAGATGTTCGTCGAGTTCGGTCACGTCCACGAGCTCGCCGCGGTGCGGGTCACCTTGGCGGGCATCCTCCGTGCGACCGGCGACGCGTCCGGGGCCCGCGAGGCCGGCGACCTCGCGCGTGAGACCGCGCGCCGGCTCCGGGCCGAGCCGCTGCTCGATGCGCTCAAGACGGTCGGATCCACGCCGAGCCGGTCCGAGGGGCCGTCGGACGCGCTCACCCCGCGCGAGGCCGAGATCCTCGCGCTGGTCGCCGAGGGCCGGTCCAACGGCGAGATCGCCAAGCAGCTGTTCATCAGCGCCAAGACCGTCTCGGTCCACGTGTCCCACATCCTCGGCAAGCTCGGCGCTGCTGGTCGCACCGAGGCCGCGGCGATCGCCCGTCGCCGGGGGCTGCTCGTCTGAGTCCGCGAGCGCGTGTGCCATGGTCACGAGGGGTACCTGCAGGAGCGCACCCATCACCGACCAGGAAGGCACCACATGAGTACCGAAGAGCCGCTCAGCGACGAAGACATCACGACCACCCTCGCCCCGGGCGACGGACTCGCCGGTGGTGACGCGGACGGCACCGATGCGGACGGCACCGATGCGGACGGCACCGACGCGGACGGCACCGACGCGGACGGCACCGACGCGGACGGCACCGACGCGGACGGCACCGACGCGGACGGCACCGACGCTGACGGCACGGACGGCGACGCGTCCTGAGTGTCCTCGACCAGCTGACCGGTGACGCGCAGACCTTCGTCGAGAAGGTCTGGGCGTCCCAGGTCCACCATCACGCGGTCGATCCGGCCGAGCTGACGGCGTACCTCTCCTTGGAGGACGTCGATCGCCTGCTGACCTCATCGGCGATCCGCACCCCGTCGGTGCGGCTCGTGCGTGACGGAGAGGTGCTCCCGGAGTCTGCCTACACCCGGCCCGCGACGCTCGCCGGGCGCACCCTGACCGGGCTGGTCGACGCCCGCAAGGCGCTGGCCCTCTTTGACGACGGCGCGACGGTCGTGTTCCAGGGACTGCACCGCTACCACCCGCCACTGACCAGGCTGATCGCCGAGCTCGAGCTCGCTCTCGGTCACCCCTGCCAGGCCAACGCCTACCTGACCCCGGTCGGCGCGCAGGGCTTCGCGGTGCACGAGGACACCCACGACGTGTTCGTCCTCCAGACTGCCGGCCGCAAGCAGTGGGAGATCCACTCACAGGAGGGGATCGAGGAGTCGCTGTCCGAGCCCGGACACGTCATGTACCTACCCACCGGCACGCCGCACGCCGCGCGGACCCAGGGCACCGTCTCACTGCACGTCACCATCGGGATCCACCAGCTGACCTGGCGCGGCCTGGTGACCCGGGCCATCAGCGCGCTCGCCTCGCAGGTGCCCGACGAGCACCTTCCGGCGGGCTACCTCGATGACCCCCAGGTCCTGGCCCACCAGCTCGGTCGACACCTCCACGACATCGCCGACAGGCTGCGCGGCGTCGAGCCCGCGGTCGCGATCGAGGACGAGGTGCGCCGCTTCCTGACCCAGCGACCACCGCGCCTGCCTGGCGCGCTCAGCGACGTCATCTCGGTCGGCGAGCTCGCCGACGCCTCCCGGCTGCGGCGTCGCGCCGGCCACCCGTGCGTGCTGCTCGACCGCCGCGACACGGTCGAGGTTCTGCTCGGCGACCGGTCACTCACGATGCCGTCGTGGGTCCGGCCGGCGCTCGAAGTGATCCGGAGCCGCGTTGAGCTCAGCCCGGCGGACCTCCCGTTGGATGACCAGAGCAGGCTGGTGCTGTGCCGACGCCTGGTCCGGGAGGGGCTGCTCGAGGTCCTCGACCCGAGCGCGAGTTGAACGAGCCGTTCCGGTGCGCCGGCGCGAGCCTGCTCCAGGACGAGCCGATCGCCGGGACCGCCTCCACGGTCCGCGCCTTCCTGCTCATCGAGAACGCCGGACCGTGGGGCGAGGACGCACTGCGCGACGCCCGGCTGCCCGACGGGCTGGGCGAGGAGCTGGCCGCCCGAACCCTCGCAGCGGGCGTGCGGGTGCTGCTCATCCGACGGCCCCTGCGGCCGCGGGGGTCCGAGCAGGCTTCTGCCGGGCACAGGGTGTTCGCGGCCTACGCCCACCACCGCTCACCTTGGATGGAGACGACCGTCCTTCCCGACATCCACGGGGTCCACGACATCGACGTCGAGGCGCTCGGAGCCGGCCGGTCGCCCGGGCTGACCCCCCACACCGGACCGGTGTTCGCCATCTGCACGCACGGGCGCCACGACACGTGCTGCGCCGAACGGGGTCGCCCCGCGGCCGCGGCCCTGGCCGTCGCCCACCCAGCGCTGGCCTGGGAGGTCTCGCACATCGGCGGGGACCGGTTCGCGGCCAACGGGCTGGTGCTACCGCATGGTCTCTACTACGGCCGCCTCGACCCCGAGACGGTCGTCGATGTCGCCGCGCACCTCCTCGAGGGTCGGCTCGTGCTCGACCGGCTGCGTGGTCGCTCCGGGCTCGCGACCACGCTGCAGGTCGCCGAGATCGCGCTCCGCAAGCACCTGGCCGAGCCGCGCCTGGACGCCGTGAGCTTCCTCGGACGGTCCACCGAGGGGGACGTCGTGTCGGCAGCCTTCGCGACCCAGCGCGGTCACCACGTCGTCCGCCTCCGCTCGACCAGGTCCACCGAGCTCCGACGGTTGACCTGCTCGGCGACCCGCGACGACGTGGTCGTGCAGCACGAGGTGCTCGACATCGTCGACGGAGCGCTCGAGCCGTCGCCGTGAGACACCTGCTCGGCGCTGCCCATCCCGGACCGGCGTTCGCGGTCACGGCTCTGGCCGGGCTGCTCGGCATCGCCGTGGGGCTCGGGCCCGCCGACGTCGTGCTGGTCGGCGCCGCCGTGCTGAGCGGGCAGCTCTCGATCGGCTGGTCCAACGACCTCGTCGACGCCGAGCGCGACCGGTCCGTGGGCCGGGCCGACAAGCCGATCGCGACCGGTGCGCTCGAGGAGCGTCTCGTCCGGGTCGCGTGTGCGCTCGCTCTGGCGGCCACCGTTCCCCTCTCGCTGGCCTGCGGGCTGGTGGCGGGTCTCATGCACCTGCTGACGGTCGCGTCCGGCTGGGCCTACAACCTCGGCCTCAAGGCGACGGCCTGGTCCTGGTTGCCCTATGCCGTCGCCTTCGGCGCCCTCCCCGCATTCGTGTCGCTCGTGGCCGACCCCGGAGACCTGCCACCGTGGTGGCTGGTCTCCGCCGGCGCACTCCTCGGCGTCGGTGCCCACTTGGTCAACGTGCTGCCGGACCTCGCCGACGACGCGGCCACCGGGGTCCGTGGGCTTCCGCACCGACTCGGGGCACGCGGTGCGGCCGCGCTCGCCGCGGTGGTTCTGCTGGGTGCCACCATCGTGACCGTGATCGGAGCCGAGGTGGAGCCCGTGGTGGCCGCGATCGCCCTGACGGGGGTGGGTGCCCTGGCCGTCGTCGTGCTCGTCGCGGCCGGGCGCACGCCGTTTCGGGCCGCGATCGCGATGGCCCTCGTCGACGTGGCGATGCTGGTCTGGGCCCGCTGATGGGCGACTCGCTCGAGGACTGGGACCTCATCGTGGTCGGCGCCGGCCCGGCGGGTTCGGCGACCGCCCTGAGCGCGCTCTACACCGACTCGCGGCTGCGGGTGTTGCTGCTCGATCGCGTCGACTTCCCGCGTGACAAGTCCTGCGGTGACGGGGTCGCGCCCCACGTCTTCGACCGGCTCGGCCGGATCGGTGTGACCGGTGTCGAGGACGGCTGGACACCGATCACCCGGCTCGAGCTGGCGCGCGGGTCGTCGTCGGTCGCGCGCGTGATGGCACGGCCGGTCTATGTCATCCCCCGGGAGGTCTTCGACGCCCGTCTGGTCGAGCGCGCGGTCGCGGCCGGGGCGGACCTGGTCCGGCACAAGGTGTCCGACGTGGAGGTCACGGCACGTGGTGTGGTGCTGGACGGGCGGTTCCGGGCGCCGGTGGTCGTTGGCGCGGACGGCGCCCACAGCGTCCTGCGCCAGCACCTCGGACTGCCCGCCGGACGTCGGGCGATCGCCATCCGCGGCTACGCGCCCACTGCTCCCGACCGGATCGGGCGACAGGTCATCCGCTACGGCGACCGCCGTCAACCGTCGTATGCCTGGGCCTTCGACCGGGGAGACGGCTGGTCCAACCTCGGCTACGGCGAGCTGCTGCCGGGCGACCGCGCCGAGTCGCCCACCCGCGCGCTGCTGCTCGACCAGCTGGACCGGCTGCTGCCGGGCAGCGTCGACTCCGGTGAGCGCTGGAGGGCGCACCACCTCCCGCTCTCGACCTGGCGCTGGGAGCAGCCCGACGGCCCGGTCCTGCTCGTCGGGGACGCCGCCGGGCTGATCAACCCGATGACGGGCGAGGGCATCTACTACGCCGTGGCCACCGGGATCGCCGCCGGTCGCGCGGTGGCGCAGGCCTACCGTGCCTCGGACCCGACCACCGCCGGTCTCCTGCACCGGCGCGCGGTGCACGCGCTCCTCGGTCGGCACCTCAAGCACACCTGGGCCGCGGCCCGGCTCAGCGAGAGCTCGACGCTCGTCGAGGGCGGCATCCGCGCGGCTCAGCGGGACCGACGGGTCTTCGACGAGCTCGTCGAGCTGGGACTCGGCGACGGTCGCATCTCCCCGCACCTCGTCGGCCATCTGGTCGGTGGGGTGGCCCGGCGTACCGTTCAGAGGACCCCACTCGCCCGCCTGGCGAAGGAGAGCTGAGTGCAGATCCTGAGCGTCCGCGGAGCGCTGCCGCCGCATCGTCACCCGCAGGCCGAGATCACCGATGCGTTCGCGGCGTTCATCGCGGAGCGCGGCCTCGACGAGCGGCTGCTGCGCCGGTTCCACGGCAACGCCGGGGTCGAGTTCCGGCACACCGTGCTCCCGCTCGAGGAGTACGCCGGCATCGAGTCGTTCACCCAGGTCCAACGACCTGTTCATCGAGCACGCCGTCGAGCTCGGTGCGCGCGCTCTGCAGGACGCCCTCAAGGCCGCGGACCTGACACCGACCGACGTCGACCTCGTGATCTCGACGACGGTCACCGGGCTGGCGGTGCCCTCGCTCGAGGCCCGGATCGCGGCCGTCGTCGGGCTGCGGCCGGACGTGAAGCGGATGCCGCTCGTCGGGCTGGGCTGCGTCGCCGGCGCCGCCGGCATCGCGCGGCTCGCCGACTACCTCGCCGGGCACCCCGACCAGGTCGCGGCTCTGGTTGCCGTCGAGCTCTGCTCGCTCACCGTGCAGCGCGACGACGTCTCGCTGCCCAACCTGGTCGCCAGCGGCCTCTTCGGCGACGGTGCGTCCGCGGTCGTCGCGTCCGGTGCGGCCCGCGCAGGGGCACCGTCCGAGGCCCACGTGCTCGACTCCCGCAGCCGGCTCTACCCGGACTCCGAGCGCACCATGGGCTTCGACGTGGGCAGCACCGGCCTGCGGATCGTCCTCGACGTCGGCGGTTCCCGAGGTCATCGGCCGCTACGTCCGCGAGGACGTCGAGGGCTTCCTCGGCGACCACGGGCTCACCATCGACGACATCGGCTGGTGGGTCTGCCATCCCGGCGGACCCAAGGTCATCGAGGCGCTCGAGAGCGCCCTGGACCTGGCACCGCGAGGCTGTTGAGCTCACCTGGCAGTCGCTGGCCGCGATCGGCAACCTGTCCTCGGCCTCGGTGCTGCACGTCCTCCAGGACACCCTGCGCGAGCGGCCGCCGGCTCCCGGCAGCTACGGCCTGCTGCTGGCCATGGGTCCCGGCTTCTGCTCCGAGCTCGTGCTGCTCCGCGCACCCACCGACCACCCGGAGGGCTCGTGACGACGCTGGTCGCCTTCACCGTCCTGGTCGGGCTGGTCGGCCTCGAGCGGATCGCCGAGCTGGTCGTCTCCACGCGCAACGCGGCGTGGAGCAAGGCACAGGGCGGGGTCGAGACCGGCCTGGGCCACTACCCGTTCATGGTCGTGCTGCACACCGGACTGCTGGTCGGCGCGCTCGTCGAGGCCTGGGTGCGCCGGCCCGACGTGCCGAGCGTGCTGGCGTGGTCGATGCTGGTCGTCGTCCTGCTCACCCAGGCTCTGCGGTGGTGGTGCATCGGCACCCTCGGCCGCCGCTGGAACACCCGCGTCATCGTCGTCCCGGGCCTGGCGCCCGTCGCGGCCGGGCCCTACCGGTGGCTCCAGCCACCCCAACTACGTCGCGGTGGTGGTCGAGGGCATCGCGCTCCCGCTGGTCCACGCGGCATGGATCACCGCCGCTGGTCTTCACCGCGCTCAACGCGGTCCTCCTGACGGTGCGCATCCGGGCCGAGGACGTCGCCCTGGCCACGCTGCCCGCCCCCACCGACAGACGGGTCTCGTGGTGATCGACCTGTGCGTGGCCGGTGGCGGACCGGTGGGGCTCGCGACCGCGCTCTATGCGGCGCGCGCCGGACTCGAGGTCGTGGTGCGCGAGCCCCGGCCGGGACCGGTCGACAAGGCCTGCGGTGAGGGCCTGATGCCCGGCAGCCGTGGCCGACCTCGCCGCCCTCGGCGTCGATCCCGTCGGACACCGGATCTCCGGCATCGCCTACCTCGACGCGCGGCGCCGGGTCGAGACCGACTTCAAGCACGGCGAGGGGCGGGGTGTGCGGCGCACCGTCCTCCACTCGGCACTCCACGACGCGGTGGTCATGGCCGGGGTGAAGATCGAGACCCGCCCGGTCGACAAGGTCGAGAACCGCGGTGACCATGTCCTGGTCGACGGCGAGCCGCGCGGCCTACCTCGTCGCGGCGGACGGCCTGCACTCGCCGGTTCGTCGTCGCCTCGGGCTCGACCTGCCCGAGGGGAAGCACCGTCGGTTCGGGCTCCGCAGCCACGTCGCCGTCGCGCCGTGGACGTCGTACGTCGAGGTGCACTGGGCGAGGGACTCGGAGGCCTATGTGACCCCCGTCGGGGATGACCTGGTCGGTGTCGCGGTCCTCACGGACCGCAGCCGGCCGTTCCCGCGGCTCCTGGCCGAGCACCCGCGCCTGGCCCAGCGGCTGGCCGGCGTCGAGTGGCAGCGGGTGCGTGGTGCCGGACCCCTGCGCCAGCGGTCCAAGCGCCGCACCGAGGGCCGCGTGCTGCTGGTCGGCGACGCGGCCGGATACGTCGACGCCCTCACCGGCGAGGGTGTCGCGCTCGGCCTGGCCCAGGCCCGGGCGGCCGTCGACGCGATCCGGCTCGGCCGACCGGAGGACTACGAGACGGCCTACGTCCGGCTCGGCCGTCGCCACGACCTGCTCACCAAGGCGCTGTTGACCGCGAGCCGCGCTGCCGCTGGTCCGGCCCTCGATCGTCCCCGCGGCGACCCGGCTGCCGCGACTCTTCGGCGCCGCGGTCGACCAGCTCGCGAGGCCGGCATGAGTGTCGAGGAGGTCGTGCTGCTCGACGAGCATGGCAACGCGACAGGCACCGCGCCGAAGGCGGAGGTCCACCACGAGGAGACCCCGCTCCACCTCGCGTTCTCCTGCTATGTCTTCGACGAGGCAGGCCGGTTCCTGATGACCCAGCGGGCCGTGCACAAGGCGACGTTCGGTGGTGTCTGGACGAACTCGTGCTGCGGCCACCCGGCACCGGGTGAGCCGATCGAGGACGCCGTACGGCGGCGGGTCGGCCAGGAGCTCGGCCTCACGCTCGACGACCTGGTCCTGGTGCTGCCCGGGTTCCGCTATCGGGCCGTCATGGGCAACGGCGTCACCGAGAACGAGATGTGCCCGGTGTTCGTCGCGACCAGCAAGGACCCGGTCCGGACCGACCCCGAGGAGGTCGAGTCGCACGAGTGGGTCGACTGGCCGTCCTTCCGCCGGGGCGTCCTCGACGGCAGCCGCGAGATCAGCCAGTGGTGCCTCGAGCAGGTCAGGGCTCTGCCGGAGGACCCGCGCCACGAGCGCGCCGGCGATCCGGACCGGTTGCCGCCCGCCGCTCGCGACGCACGTCGTCCACCGCCCAACCGGGCCACCGGGTGACGCAGCTCGAGGACGACCCCGACCTCCCCGACACCGAGGCGCTGACGGCGCAGCGGTTCGAGCGGATGGGCCTCGCCGGCGTCGGCAGGCTCAGGCCGGTGGACACCACCGGCCTGCCGCCCGGGCCGTCGTGGCCGGCCTGGCTGCAGACCGTCGCGCTGTTCCGGCTCCGGCACTGGTTCCACCCGTGGCTGCGCAAGACGTACGGCCCGACGTTCACGGTGCGGATGCTGCCGGGCGGTCGGCCGTTCGTGCTCTTCACCCGTCCCGAGGACATCAGGGAGCTGTTCGCCGGCGACCCCGAGGTCTTCCACGCAGGCAAGGGCAACTCGATCCTGGGACCGGTCATGGGCGAGCACTCGCTGCTGCTGCAGGACGGCGGCGAGCACAGGCGGGCCCGCAAGCTGCTGATGCCGGCGTTCAACGGCCAGGCCCTGCGTGGCTACCACTCCCTGGTGACCGACCTGGCGCGGGACGAGGTTGCGCACTGGCCCCCGTCGCGCACCTTCGCTTCGCTCGACCGGATGAACACGCTCACCCTCGAGGTCATCCTCCGGGTGGTGTTCGGCGTCACCGACGAGCGGCGGCTCGCCGCGCTGCGCCCATGCGTCAACGCCACCGTCGACGTGAACCCGGGGGTGCTGCTGGTCGGGACCTATCCGGTCCTGCAGCGGCTCCGCGCCTTCCGATCGGTGGTCGAGAACCAGAAGGCGCTCGACCGGCTCATGTACGCCGAGATCCGCGAGCGTCGTGCGGCGCCCGACCTGGCCGAGCGCACCGACGTGCTGTCCCGGCTGGTCCGCGAGGGTCAGGACTCGGCCGATCCCCATGATCTGCACAGTGACCGACTCGACGACACCGAGCTCCGCGACCAGCTGGTCACGCTGCTGCTCGCCGGGCACGAGACGACCGCGACCACGCTGGCTTGGGCGCTCTACGAGCTCGGGCGCGACCCCGCGCTGATGCGCCGCACCCAGCAGGCCGCTGACGCGGGCGATGCCGACGGCGATGCCTGGCTCGACGCCGTGGTCAAGGAGTCGATGCGGCTGCACCCGGTCATCCCCATCGTGCTGCGGACCCTCCAGGAGCCGACCACGATCGCGGGCCTCGACCTCCCGGCCGGCGTCACCGTCGGTCCGTCGATCGTGGTCGCGCACGGCGACGCGAACTACGAGCGCGCCGACGAGTTCGACCCGACCCGGTTCCTCGGCCAGAACCCGCCGGCCAACACGTGGATCCCGTTCGGCGGCGGCGTCCGGCGTTGCGTCGGCGCGGGCTTCGCGCTGATGGAGGGCGCCGCCGTGCTGCGTGAGGTGTTCCGGGCGTGGAGCGTGCACACCGTGCACGACGACAAGCCGCGGGTCCGCAACATCACCTCGGTCCCGCACCGGGGCGCCCGGATCCACGTCACCCGCCGAGATCGCGTCACCTGATGTTCACCCTGCAGGCCTAGGTTCTCCTCGTGCTACAAGACGTGCGTGAGTACATCGACCGCCTCGAGATCGAGGGCCACAGCGTCGGCGAGGACCACGACGACGACCCGGTGCTCATCGACCCGCAGGGTCGGGCCGTGGACACCTGGCGGGAGACGTACCCCTACGACCATCGCATGCCCCGTGACGAGTACGACGAGCTGAAGTACCTGCTCCAGGTCGAGCTGCTGAAGTTCCAGACCTGGGCGGTCGACACGGAGACCAAGCACGTGCTGCTGTTCGAGGGTCGCGACGCCGCGGGCAAGGGCGGCACGATCAAGCGCTTCATGGAGCACCTCAACCCGCGTTATGCCCGGACCGTCGCCCTGAGCAAGCCGAGCGACCGCGAGCAGAACCAGTGGTACTTCCAGCG
Source organism: uncultured Actinomycetota bacterium (assembly GCA_963802315.1). Lineage (GTDB taxonomy): Bacteria > Actinomycetota > Actinomycetes > Propionibacteriales > Nocardioidaceae > Nocardioides. Next base: position 971,556 of record CAWDIF010000001.1, on the reverse strand, counting down.
TTACGTGTCCCATCTACCCACGGCGGGCGAGATGGTCCTGTTCGACCGATCCTGGTACAACCGGGCCGGCGTCGAGAGGGTGATGGGCTTCGCCTCCCAGCCCGAGTACGACCGGTTCATCACGCAGGCCCCGTTGTTCGAGCGGATGCTCGTCGACAGCGGCATCTCGCTCACGAAGTTCTGGTTCTCGGTCACTCGCGCGGAGCAGCGCACGAGATTCATCATCCGTCAGGTGGACCCGGTCCGGCAGTGGAAGCTGTCGCCGATCGACCTCGAGTCGCTGGACAAGTGGGACGAGTACACGCAGGCGAAGGAAACCATGATCCGGCGCACCGACACCGAGTGGGCGCCGTGGACGACCATCAAGAGCAACGACAAGAAGCGCGCACGGGTCAACGCCATGCGGCACTTCCTGTCGCGCTTCGACTATGCGGGCAAGGACCCGGCCGTCGTCGGGGAGCCAGACCCCCTGATCGTGCAGCGCGGGATCGACGCCGTCGGCGACTGAGTGCCCGCCGCGGTGCAGGACGGCCTCCGACTCGGCTGCACCGCACCCACGTCGGCTACCGGTCGAAGGCGGCGAGCACCTGCTGCGCGTTCAATCCGTAGTCCTTGAGGTCGTACCTGTGCCGGGGTGCCGCGTGCCCGCTCCTGGCCTCGCGGTCGATCTCCTCGATCGCGGCCCGCGCTTCGGGGCTCCATTCGAGGTCCCACTGGTCATAGATCGCGCGAGTGACGCCGATCGGGTCGTCGCGCAGATCGGTGAACGCGACGTCGACGAACTGCGACTGGTCGTACGTCGGGTCGGGCGTCCCAGAACGCGTGGAACCCGCGAGACCACAGGTCGAGCTGGGTGTGGCCGATGACCCCGCCGGTGAACGTGTCGGACTGGCCGATCGTCGTCTCGGCCGACAGCGAGCACGACGAGGCGATGCAGACGACCGGCTCGCGGTGCGTGTAGACGACCAGCGCGTCCGGGTAGACGGTCATCAGCGCGTCGAGTGAGGCGATGTGCGACGGGTTCTTGAGCACCCAGCGCTTCTCCTGGTCGTTGAGGCCGACGAGCTGGAGGTTCTCCTTGTGCCGGGCGTAGGCGTCGGTCCACTCCTGGCTTTGGAGCCACTGCGAGTAGCGAGGCAGGTTGGCCAGCGACTCGTAGGCCAGTGGACTTGCCGGTCTGCCGCAGCAGCCGCCAGCACTCCTCGACCGAGGTCGCATCCATGTAGTGGATGCCCATGTACTCCGGGCTCTCCACGTGATGGGCGGCGAACCCGGCCTGCATGGCCGCGAAGATCGGGTCGTCCGCCCAGGTCTCGCGGGGCGGCCGCGGCTGCGGGACCTGGGTCAGCCAGAGCTCGAGCCCCTGCGCCTTCGGATCCGCGTGCAGGAGCCGGTGCAGGGCCGTCGTCCCGGTGCGCGGCAGACCCATCACGAAGATCGGCCGCTCGATCGGGACGTCGGCGCACTCCGGCTGGGCGGTCGAGGGCGGCCTGGGTCAGCAGCCGGCCGACCAGCGCGGCCTTGACCTCCGAGCGGTGGAAGTAGTTGCCGCGCGGCGTCAGCCCGGCCTCCGGCGAGGCGAGGTCCTCGACGAGGATCCGCAGCCCCTCCTCGTGCGCGGTGCCGCCCATGTCGGACAGGCCCGGTGGTGCGCTCGGCGGCGGCGAGATGTCCTCGTAGGAGCCGACGTCCGGCCGCTCCCGGGTCATGATGTTGTCCGCCATGGGTCAGCTGTGGAACTCGCCGCAGTCGACGGTCAGCATCTGACCGGTGACCGCGGAGGCCAGGTCGGAGGCGAGGAACAGCGTCGCGCGGGCGACCTCCTCCGACGACGCCAGCCGCTGGAGGTCGGTCGGGCCGGCCTTGTCGGCGTAGACCTGGTCGTGGGTCTTCTCCCCGACCGCGGCCAGGAAGTCGAAGTAGCCGCGGTTGACGTCCTCGTAGATGTAGGACGGCGCGACGCTGTTGACTCGGATGCCCGCGCGGGCCGAGCTCGGTCGCGAGCGACGAGGCCAGGTGCTCGAGGGTGCCCTTGGACAGCTTGTAGCCGGCGTACTCGGGCTGTGAGCTGAACATGACGCAGCTGTTGAGCATGATGATCGAGCCCCTGCTCGCCGACAGCGCGTCGGCGAAGAGGGCCGCGAGGCGCAGCGGGGCGAACACGTTGGTCTCGTTGACCCTGGCCAGCCTGCGTGGGTCGATCTGGGTGATCGGGTCCATCGGCGGGATCGCGAACGCGTTGTTGATGACGCAGTCGAGGCGACCGAACGCCTCGAGGGTCCGGTCGCGCAGGTTCACGCGCGAGTCCTCGTCGGTGACGTCGGTGACGACGGGCACCACGGTCACGCCGTACGGCACCAGGTCGGCCTGCAGCTCGAGGAGCCGGGCCTCGGTCCGGCTGGCCACCACCAGGTCGGCGCCCATCTTGGCGGCCTCGAAGGCCAGCGACCGGCCCAGGCCCGGCCCGATGCCGGACACGAGGATCACCTTGCCCTGGAGCAGCGGGACGGCCTGGTAGCGGTCCTCGATCGAGGTGTCGTGGGACTTCGCGTAGCCCAGCGTCGGGGTCTGCTCGCTCAACTGATCATCCTTCGCGCAACGGAGCGTTGCCGGGCGGCGATGCGCGCGGCGTACTCCTCGGTGGTGATGGGTGTGAAGTGCGGGAGCAGGGACGGGACGTCGGCGAGCTTGACCAGCTCGACGGTCGGGCCCGTCCTCCGGGCTGAGGTCCCGCTCGAGCCGCTGCCAGCGCAGCATCATCGAGCCCGTGCGGTGGCCGGTGGTCTCCAGCCAGTTCGCGACCATCTGCCCCTCGCCGGCGGGCGAGCGCTCCGAGACCACGAACCTGATGATCCCGTCGGGGTCGACCTCGGCCTGCGCCTTGGTCAGTGAGGTCTGGTGGGTCTCGTAGTCGGTGGAGACGTACCAGTCGGAGCCGATCTGGGCGCCTTGGTAGGAGCAGTCGGTGCACTCCTGGACGCTGATGACCAGCGCCTCGTCGTCGGCGAGCTCGTAGTGGCCGATGCTCGAGCGCTGCGAGGAGAGGCCGCCGGGGGTCGACCGCGGCGGGGTCAGGGTGTTGGCCGGCTCCTTGCGCTCGAAGAACTGGGGGAACGCGAACCAGGTCTGGATGGAGCCGGTGAGGGAGCGGGCGGCCACCTCGTACTTCTTGCGCAGCGTGGCCTCGGTCAACGGCTTGGCCGGCTGACCGAGCGTGTCGGGCCGTTCGATGGTGAGCGTGCCGCGCTCCTCGGTGTCCCAGTCGTTGAAGACCTCGCGGACGATGAGCGACGTGGCGCCGGGCTCGGCGAGGTAGGTGAACTCGAAGCGGCCGTCGGCGTCCTTGTCGAGCTCACGGTCGTCGAAGGCCATCAGGGACGTCGCGGCGGAGTCGGCCGAGTAGGCGCCGCCCATGACCTGGAACGACAGGTCGGCGCTGCTGCCGCGGCGACCGCGGATGACGTACTCGACGCCCTCGCGCAGGAACGCGTTGAAGTAGATGGCGTCCGGGTTGTCGAGTCCCTGGCGCGAGAACTGGTGCGTGGGGTTCACGAACAGCGGCCGGTCGAGGTCGTAGTCGAAGGCCATCTGCATGGCCATCCGGATCCGCCCCGACAGATAGTCGTAGCCCTCGAGGCGGTCCTGCTCAGTGCGGATGAACGGCGCGTTCGCGATCAGCTCCTCGGCCTCCGCGATCGCCGCTTGAAGCGGGGCGCTCAGGTTCAGACTGGCCGACACGTACGACGCTCCGCCTCGGTTGCGTACCTGGCCCTGCTGCGGTCGCGCCCCAAGTGCGCCGACCCGGCAGAAACGTCCTCCCCCGCTGCGCTCCTCCGGCAGTTTCTGCCGGGTCGGCGGGGTGCCGCGAGGGTGCTGCAGACCTGCTGCGGATCACGGAGTCACCTTGGGGATGATGCTCTCGGCGTACCGCTCGAGGTTCTTGATCTTCGTCTCCAGCGGCTCGGTGTCCGGGCCCTTGATGTACGGCACCCGGAAGCCGACGATGCAGTCGGTCACGCCCTTGTCCTCGAGGCGCTTGATGCCGTCGAGGGTGTAGGCGTCGTAGGAGATCACGTGGACCTCGAAGTCGTCGCGGGTGTCGCCCTCCTCCCTGCGGATCTCCGCGAGACGGGTCAGCAGCCGGTCGAGCTCCTGCCCGTCGCTGCCGGCATGCATCCAGCCATCGCCCTTGAGGACGGCGCGGCGCAGCGCGTTGTCGACGTGACCGCCGACGAGCAACGGGATCGGCTCGGTCGGCGCAGGGCACTGCTTGAGCTCGTCGACCTGATAGAACTCGCCGTCGTAGCCGAAGTAGCCGGCCTGTTGGCCGGCGGTGGTCAGCCCCTTGAGGATGTCCATGCACTCGTCCATCCGCTTGCCGCGCCTGGCCCAGTCGACCTGGAGGTTGGCGAAGTCCTCGGGCCACGGCGAGATGCCCACGCCGAGGCCGAGGCGGTTGTCGGAGAGGAACGCGAGGGATGACGCCTGCTTGGCGACCAGCACCGGTGGGCGCACGGGGAGCTTGAGGACGAACGGCGTCAGCCGTAGCGTCGTGGTCACCGCGAACAGGTGCGCGCACAGCACCATCGTCTCGATGAACTCCTTGCCCTCGAGGAACTCGCGGTCCCCGGTGTCGGTGTAGGGGTAGGTCGAGTCCGATTCCTTGGGATAGATCAGGCTGTCGGCCACCGTCATCGACGTGTAGCCGGCGGCCTCGGCGGCCTGAGCCAGAGGGGCATAGAACGTGGCCTGGGTCATCGCCTCGGCGTAGCTGAACCTCACCGGCGACAGGCTAGAACGTGTTCCAGTTTTGTGCCAGAGTGCGCTGGTGGACCTGCAGGAGCTGAGCGACCGCGCAGAGATCACCGACGTCCTCACGCGCTACACACGGGCCATCGACACGGGCGACTGGGACAAGCTCGACACCGTCTTCACCGCGGACGCGGACATCGACTACACCGGGTCCGGCGGCATCGCGGGAACCTTCGAGACGATCAAGCCGTGGCTGGCCGAGGTGCTGCCGGCGTTCTTCCCCCGGCGGATGCACACCATCGGCCAGGTCGACATCGACCTGCGCGGCGACGAGGCCGACGTGACGGCGTACTTCCACAACCCGATGCCACTGGAACGGCCCGGAGACGACGGCCAGGGCGTCACCGTGATCGTCGAGATCGGCGGCTACTACCATCACACGATGACCCGGACGGCGGATGGCTGGCGCAGCCGCACGCTTCGCGAAGAGGTCGTGTGGAAGTCGAACCTATGAGCGGCGGATCTGAGATGGCCGGCCCATCCGACCAGCGGCCCGACAGCACGAGCTCGGCGCGCGCGATCACCGTGATCAAGTACATGTCGAAGATCCAGGTCCGGATCTTCAAGGCGACCAACGGCCGACTCGGCAGCACCTGGCGGATCGGTGCCGGCTGGAAGAAGCCGGTGCCGGTGCTGCTCCTCGAGCACGTCGGCCGACGATCCGGCACGACCTACACCACGCCCCTCCTCTATCTGAAGGACGGCCCCGACGTGGTCGTGGTCGCCTCGCAGGGCGGGCTGCCGACGAACCCGCAGTGGTTCGCCAACCTGACCGCGGCCCCGGACACCCGCATCCACCTCAAGGGTGAGGCGGACCGACCGGTCCGCGCTCGGACGGCGACGCCCGACGAGCGCGAGCGGTTGTGGCCGCTCCTGGTCGAGTTGTACGACGACTTCACCGCCTACCAGGCGCGGACCCAGCGGACCATCCCGGTCCTCGTCCTCGAACCCCGGCCGCCGTCGCCGGTCTGACGGATTGGTGGGGTAGGGGTTCCTGACCCACAATGCAGGCATGGCCGATCGCCCTGAGGAGTCCGGAGGCCACCCTGTCGTGGCCGGGCTCCTCGCGCTGCTCGGGGTCGGCCTCGCCATCGGCCTCCTGGTCAGCGGCGCCGCGCTCGCGGCCACCTCGGTCCTCGGTCTGGGCGAGAGCAACAGCTCGACGCAGGCCACGAGCGACCAGACGGTCAACGTGCCGGAGCCCGAGCCGACCGAGGATCCGACCGGCCCGCTGATCACCCTGGAGCCGAAGCCGTCGAGCGACACCACCGACGAGGAGACCGTGGCAGAACCGGAGCCCGAGGACGCGATCTCGCTGTCCGCGGCGGTGACCGAGGTCCGGCCCGGTGCGCCGATCGACCTGTCGGGCGCCTACCCGGGAGGCGAGGGCGCCGTGCTCGTGGTGCAGCGACTCGAGGAGGGCGCCTGGGTGGACTTCGCCGACGGGGAGGTGACCGCGACGGTCAGCAACGAGACCTTCGCGACCTACGTCATCACCGAACGCCCGGGCCTGAACACCTGGCGGGTTCGCGACCTGGCCACCGACGAGGTGTCCAACGAGGTCCGAGTGCAGATCGGCTGACGGTGCACTGGACCGAGTACGACACCCGCCTGGCGGCGTACGCCGTGATCGTCGACGAGCGGGACCGGATCCTGCTGGCCCTGTGGAACGAGGCGTCCCAGCCGCTCTGGACCATGCCCGGGGGCGGGGTCGAGTTCGGCGAGGGCGTCGCGGAGGCCGTCGTGCGTGAGGTGCTCGAGGAGACCGGCTACGACGTCGTACCGGCGGGGATCCTCGGTATCGACACCCACGTGGTGCCGGTCGAAGCCCGCACTCGCGAGACCAGCCGGCCCTACCAGGGCGTCCGTGTGGTGTTCGAGGCCCGCATCGTCGGCGGCGAGCTGCGGCCCGAGGTCGATGGCACGACCGATGAGGCACGGTGGTTCGAGCTGGCCGAGGTCGCCGACCTGCCCCGGGTCCCGCTGGTCGACCTCGCGATCGGGATGCGGATCCCGGCTTGACCCGCTGGGCGACCGTGCTGGCGACCGGCGTGCTTCTGGCGGCGTGCGGCGACCCCGCGCCGGACCGTCCGGAGCCCGAACGTCCGGACGCGGAGCCGTCGGTGACCGCGCCCGTCGACGACCGCACCGACGCCCGCGTCTCCCTCGTCGACCGAGGTGCCGACTGCTCCCCCAAGCCCGGTCACGATCGCGGTCGCGGGCGACATCCACTTCGAGGGCGTGCTGCGGCCGCGGCTCGACGACCCCGCCACGGCCCTGTCGGGGGTGGGCCCGGCACTGGCGGCCGCCGACGTCGCGGTCGTCAACCTCGAGACCTCGATCGGTTCGGGAGGGAGCCCCGATCCGACCAAACGGTTCACGTTCCAGGCGCCGGCCTCCGCGCTCGATGCCCTCTCGGCAGCGGGCGTCGACGTCGCGACGATGGCGAACAACCACGCCCTCGACTTCGGCCGCGAGGCGCTCCCCAGCACGTTCGCAGCCATCGAGTCAGCGTCGCTGCGGGTCGTCGGGATCGGCCGGAATGCCCGGGAGGCGTTCGCGCCGGCCGTCACGGACGTTCGCGGCACCGTGGTCGCCACGATCGGCGCGACGACCGCCGACCTGGATCCCACTGCGGACCCGACAGGTCAGTGGGCGGCGACGCGAACGTCACCGGGGACCGCGGACGCCGTGCGCCCGGCCCGGCTCCTTCGCGCGGTCGAGTCGGCCGATGGGTCTGCGGACGTCGTGGTCGTCTACATGCACTGGGGGGTCCAGGGCGACTCCTGCCCCAGCCACGACCAGCGTGACCTGGCCGCCCGGCTCGTCCAGCGGGGGGCCGACGTCGTCGTCGGCAGCCACGCTCACGTGCTCCAGGGCGACGGCCTCCTGGACGGCGGCTACGTGGCCTACGGACTCGGCAACTACGTCTGGTACCAGCCCTCGGCAGACCCGACCGGCGTCCTCACCCTCACGGTGACGCCTCCCGTGCTGGGAGCGGCTCGGGCCAGGGTGACCGAGGCGGTGTGGCACCCAGCGCGCGTCGGGGCCGGCGGGCTACCGGCGCCGCTCGCCGACGTCGACGGGTTCCGACAGGACCTCAAGGCGCTGCGCTCCTGCGCCGGGTTCACCTGAGCCAGGCCACGACGATCCGCGCGACGCGCGTGACCTGGTCCGGTTCGACGACCGCGGCGACGTCGCCGGGGGAGTGGTAGCCGGCGTAGGGCGTGCTGCCGAGCCGGACTCCGAGCAGCCCCTCTCGGACGAACGACCAGTGGTCGCTGGAGCGCTGGCCGGACTCGACGGCGACAGGGATGCCCAGCCGCGAGGCCGCGCTCACCAGCTCGTCGCGGAGCGGGTCACCGTCCTCGGCGCTGCCGACCGGGACGACCGCACCGACACCGACCCGGTCCAGCGACACCATGCCGCGCAGCGCCCGGCGCTGCGACGGCGTCAGCGTGGCGACGTACTCACGTGAGCCGTAGTGGTGCTCGTCGTCCGAAGGTCCCCGCGGCTCCTCGGAGCCGAACGCGACCAGCACGACCGGCAGGCGCGTGCTGCGGGCCGCGACGGCCTCCGCGATCGCCAGGACCGCACCGACGCCCGACGCGTTGTCCTCCGCGCCCGGCGAGGTCGGCACCGTGTCGAGGTGGGCGCCGACGAGCAGCCACGGCTCGCCCACGACGACGTCGCCGCGGGTCGCGATGACGTTGACCGAGCGTCCCGCCTCGACCGGCAGACCCGCAGTGGGGCCCGCGACCGACGTGCCACCGGGCACCTGGAACGAGCGCTGCTCGACCCGCCAGCCGAGGGCCACCAGCTGCTTCTCGACCCAGTCCGCGGCTTCGAGGTATGCCGCCGACGTGCCCGGACGGGGTCCGATGTCCTCGGCGAGGTGTCGGACGGCGCGCATCGCCGTGGCGGTCCGGACGTCGTTCGGGTCGGCCCGCTCGGGCTCGGCAGACTGCGAGGACGACGGGACGGACTCAGGACTCGTCGGCGAGGAGGTCACGGTCGGCACGGTCGGCACGGTCGGCATGGTCGACAGGGTCGGCAGGGTCGGCAGGGTGGACGTGGGCGTGGCAGGGGTGGCGGGATCGACCCCCTCGGAGGTGCAGCCCGCGAGCAGCACCAGCCAGGCGGTCGTCGCTGCCAGGCTGCGCATGACCCGACCGTAGGTCACCAAAGAAATGGGCCGGGTTCGGGAACACGGACCGCACGGAGTAGCGTTGAGTCCAGTGAGCAAAGTTGAGTCGATTGGACTCAATTGACACATTCCCCGATTCGAAAGAGGCACTCAACCATGGCACGAGCGGTCGGCATCGACCTCGGCACGACCAACAGCGTCGTCGCCGTCCTCGAGGGTGGCGAACCCACCGTCATCGCGAACGCCGAGGGCGCCCGCACGACCCCGTCGGTCGTCGCCTTCGCCAAGAACGGCGAGGTGCTCGTCGGCGAGGTCGCCAAGCGTCAGGCGGTCACCAACGTCGACCGGACGATCCGGTCGGTCAAGCGCCACATGGGCACGGACTGGAAGGTCGCGATCGACGACAAGTCGTTCACGCCCCAGCAGATCAGTGCGTTCGTGCTCCAGAAGCTCAAGCGTGACGCGGAGGCCTACCTCGGCGAGACGGTCACCGACGCGGTGATCACCGTCCCGGCGTACTTCTCCGACGCGCAGCGCCAGGCGACCAAGGAGGCCGGCGAGATCGCGGGCCTCAACGTCAGCCGCATCGTCAACGAGCCGACCGCGGCGGCGCTGGCCTATGGCCTCGACAAGGGCGACGGCGACCAGACCATCCTGGTCTTCGACCTCGGCGGCGGCACGTTCGACGTCTCCCTGCTCGAGATCGGCGAGGACGAAGACGGTTTCTCGCGATCGAGGTCAAGGCCACCTCCGGTGACAACCACCTCGGTGGTGACGACTGGGACTCTCGCGTCGTCGACTGGATGGTCAAGAAGTTCAAGGACAACAACGGCGTCGACCTCGCCGCGGACAAGATCGCCAAGCAGCGCCTCCAGGAGGCCGCTGAGAAGGCGAAGATCGAGCTGTCGTCCTCGAGCGAGACCACGGTCCACCTGCCCTACATCACCCACGGTGAGTCCGGCCCGCTGCACTTCGAGGAGAAGCTGACCCGCGCGGAGTTCCAGAAGCTGACCTCCGACCTGCTCGACCGCACCAGGGAGCCGTTCAAGGCCGTCCTCAAGGACGGCGGCGTCGCGATCGCCGACATCGACCACGTGGTCCTCGTCGGTGGCTCGACCCGGATGCCCGCGGTCACCGACGTGGTCAAGGAGCTGCTCGGCGGCAAGGAGCCCAACAAGGGCGTCAACCCCGACGAGGTCGTCGCCGTCGGCGCCGCCCTGCAGGCCGGCGTGCTCAAGGGCGAGGTCAAGGACGTGCTGCTGCTCGACGTCACCCCGCTGTCCCTCGGCATCGAGACCAAGGGCGGCGTGATGACCAACCTCATCGAGCGCAACACCACGATCCCGACCAAGCGCTCGGAGATCTTCACGACCGCCGACGACAACCAGCCGTCGGTCGAGATCAAGGTCGCCCAGGGCGAGCGCCAGATGTGGGCGCAGAACCAGCCGCTCGGCAACTTCGAGCTGACCGGCCTGCCGCCGGCCCCCCGTGGCGTGCCCGAAGATCGAGGTCACCTTCGACATCGACGCCAACGGCATCGTGCACGTCTCCGCCAAGGACCAGGCCTCCGGCAAGGAGCAGTCGATGACGATCTCCGGCGGCTCGGCGCTCGGCAAGGACGACATCGACCGGATGGTCAAGGAGGCCGAGCAGTACGCCGAGGAGGACGCGGCGCGTCGCGAGAGCGTCGAGACCCGCAACCAGGCCGACCAGCTCGTCTACACGACCGAGAAGTTCCTCGCCGACAACGCCGACAAGCTGCCCGAGGACGTCAAGACCGAGGTCCAGGCCGACGTCGACGCGCTCAAGGCGACGCTCGAGAACGCCGAGGCAAGCGCCGAGGAGATCGGTGCCGCCATCTCCAAGCTCAGCGAGTCCAGCCAGAAGATGGGCGCCGCGATGTACGCCGCGGCCGAGGCCGACGCGTCGGCCGCGGGCGGTAGCACCGGCGCCACCGGTGAGGCCGACGACGACGTGGTCGACGCCGAGATCGTCGACGAGGTCATCGACGAGGAGCCGGCCGACGCGGCCGGCGAGTCGTCCGACGACGAGACCAAGTGACCGACCAGCACGGTTCCTTCCCGGACTCCGCGGCCGAGATGGCCAACGAGACCGAGGTCGAGGAGGAGCCCTTCGGGACGCCTCGCTCCTCGGCTCCGGAGGAACCACCGGTCGCCGTCCTCCCCGCTGACCAGGCGGGCCCTGGTCATCCGGGGGAGGGCGGTGGCGAGCTGGCCGTCGTCCGCGCCGAGCTCGTCGAGCGGACCGCCGACCTGCAGCGGCTCCAGGCGGAGTACCTCAACTACAAGCGCCGCGTCGACCGCGACCGCGACCTGACCCGCGAGAACGCGACGTACGCCGTCCTCGCACCGATCACCGAGGTGCTCGACACGATCGACCGGGCCGTGAGCACGGCGAGCTCGACGGAGGGCTTCAAGGCCGTCGCCGACCAGCTCGAGCGGGTCGTGACCGGGCTGGGCCTGACCAAGTTCGGTGCGCCCGGCGACCCGTTCGACCCGACGATCCACGAGGCGCTGAGCCACATCGGCGAGGACCCGGACGTCGAGGTGACCACCTGCAAGCTGGTCGCCAAGGCCGGCTACCGGATCGGCGACCGGGTCGTCCGGGCCGCGCAGGTCCTGGTGGTCGACCCCGTGGCTGGGCCGGTCCCCGCTGCAGACCAAGCCGAGCACGTCACCGCCGAGGAGTAGGAAGGGGGGACACGTGAGCGACGCCAAGGACCAGGGCTTCCGCGCCGACTGGGCGCACAAGGACTTCTACGCCGTGCTCGGCGTCAAGAAGGACGCCCCGATCGCCGACATCAAGAAGGCCTACCGCAAGCTCGCGCGCGACAACCACCCCGACTCCAACCCCGGCGATGACAAGAAGCACGAGAAGTTCAAGGCGGTCGCCGAGGCCTACGACGTCGTCGGCGACGCCGAGAAGCGCAAGAAGTACGACGAGATGCGCTCGCTCTACGGCACTGCTGGATTCGGGGGAGGCGGCTTCGGCGGCGCGTTCCGGCAGGGCGGCGGCGGTGGTGGGTTCAACCTCGACGACCTGCTGCGGGACCGTGCCGGCGCCGGCGGCGGGCATCGGCGACATGTTCGGCGACCTCTTCGGTGGTGGCTTCGGGCGCGGCCGTGCCCAGCAGGCCACCCGGCCACGCAAGGGCGCGGACGCGGAGACGACGACCACGGTCGGGTTCGCCGACGCCCTCGACGGCGTCACGATCTCGCTGCGGCTCAGCTCGGACGCGCCGTGCCCGGACTGCTCGGGCACCGGCGGCAAGCCGGGCACCAAGCCCAGGATCTGCCCGGAGTGCGAGGGCGCCGGCTTCGTGGTCAACACCGCGGGCGGCGGCTTCTCCCTGAACGAGACCTGCCCCAGCTGCGGCGGGCGACAGCTCGTCTACGACGAGGCCTGCCCGACCTGCCACGGCAGTGGCCGTGGCCTGTCGTCGCGGGCGATCCAGGCGCGCATCCCCGCCGGGGTCAAGGACGGCCAGCGGATCCGGCTGCGGGGCAAGGGGTCGGCCGGCGAGAGCGGCGGCCCGCCCGGAGACCTCTACGTCACGGTCAAGGTCACGCCGCACCGGGTCTTCGGCCGCAAGGGCGACAACCTCACCCTCGAGGTCCCGGTCTCCTTCGACGAGGCCGCGCTGGGTGCTGACATCAAGATCCCGACGCTCGGCGGCGCACCGGTCACCCTCAAGGTCCCTGCCGGGACGCCCAACGGCCGGACGTTCCGGGTGCGCGGCAAGGGCGCCCGCAAGTCCGACGGCACCTACGGCGACCTGCTCGCGACCGTCGAGGTCCAGGTGCCCGCGGTCCTCGATGCCACGACCAGGGAGGCCGTCGAGGCCTACCGCGCCGCTTCGGCCGGGCGGCCCCTGCGCGAGAAGCTCTTCGAGTCATGAACGACCGCTTCCCCGACCCGGCCTCACCGGACGCTGCCGTCTACGTGATCAGCGTCGCCGCCGAGCTCACCGGCCTGCACCCGCAGACGCTGCGGACCTACGAGCGGCTGGGCCTGATCACCCCCGGCCGCACCGGCGGCGGCGGCCGTCGCTACTCGCACCGCGACATCGAGCTGCTCCGCGAGATCGCCGACCTCACGTCCTCGGGCATCGGCATCGAGGGCGTCCGGCGGATCCTCGAGCTCGAGAACCGGCTGGCCGCGCTGCCGCCCGCCACCAGGAGCTCGTCATCGAGCTTGAGGCCACCCGGGAGGCGTTGCGCCAGGCGGCCACCGGCCTGCGGCCCGCCGGGTCGCGGCTCCCGGCCGTCCCCCAGCAGCCCACCACCGGGCAGTCGGTCGTGGTGTGGCGCCGCAACCGGTAGCCGAGCTGGGCGGGCGGACCGCTCAGAGTTGAGTGGAATGGACTCAACTCTTGCGGCGTTGCGACAGTTGGCACCCTTCTTCCCACCAGTTCCGCACAGGAGACTCCACCCATGAGCCAGTTCGGCGCCGAGAAGTTCACCACCCGCAGCCGCGAGGCGATCGAGGCCGCCCAGCTCGCCGCGACGACCGCCGGCAACAACGCCACCGAGCCCGTCCACCTCCTCGTCGCACTGCTCAAGGACCCCGATGGCACCGCCGGGACCCTGGTCACCAAGGCGGGCCTCGACCTGCGCATCCTCACCGCGCAGGCGGAGGCGGTGCAGGCGGCGCTGCCCCGCGCCAGCGGCACGACCGTCCAGCAGCCGGGTGCCTCGACCGCGCTCACCCGCGTGCTGGCCAAGGCCCTCGACCTCGCGCAGCGGCGATGAAGGACGACTACGTCGCCACCGAGCACCTGCTGATCGCCGTGGCCGCCGTCGAGCAGCGCTGCTCAGAAGGTCCTGACCGACGCGGGACTGACCGAGTCCGGGCTGCGCGAGGGACTCACCGCGGTTCGCGGCAACCGCCGGGTGACCAGCCAGAGGCCGAGTCGACGTACGAGGCGCTCGAGAAGTACTGCGTCGACCTCACCAAGGCGGCCGAGGACGGCAGGCTCGACCCGGTCATCGGCCGGGACGCCGAGATCCGCCGCGTCGTCCAGGTGCTGCTCGCGGCGTACCAAGAACAACCCGGTGCTGATCGGCGAGCCCGGCGTCGGCAAGACCGCCGTCGTCGAGGGCCTCGCCCAGCGGGTGGTCGCCGGCGACGTCCCCGACTCCCTCAAGGGCCGCCGGGTGCTCAGCCTCGACCTGGCCGCGATGGTCGCGGGCGCGAAGTACCGCGGCGAGTTCGAGGAGCGGCTCAAGGCCGTGCTCGAGGAGATCAAGGACGCCGGCGGGCCAGGTCATCACCTTCATCGACGAGCTGCACACCGTCGTCGGCGCGGGCGCCGGCGGCGACTCCGCGATGGACGCCGGCAACATGCTCAAGCCGATGCTCGCCCGCGGCGAGCTGCACATGATCGGCGCGACGACGCTCGACGAGTACCGCGAGCGGATCGAGAAGGACCCTGCGCTCGAGCGCCGCTTCCAGCAGGTCTTCGTCGGCGAGCCCAGCGTCGAGGACACCATCCAGATCCTGCGCGGCATCCAGGAGAAGTACGAGGCGCACCACGGCGTCCGGATCACCGACGCCGCCCTCGTCGCGGCCGCCACGCTCTCCGACCGCTACATCACCGGCCGCCAGCTGCCCGACAAGGCGATCGACCTCATCGACGAGGCCGCCTCCCGGCTGCGGATGGAGATCGAGTCCTCGCCCGAGGAGATCGACCAGCTCCGCCGCCAGGTCGACCGGCTCAAGATGGAGGAGTTCGCCCTCGAGAAGGAGACCGACGACGCGTCAGGGAGCGGCTCGACGACGCTGCGCAAGGACCTCGCCGACCGCGAGGAGGAGCTGCGCGCCCTCGAGGCCCGCTGGGAGCGGGAGAAGGCCTCGCTCGAGGGCGAGGGCGAGCTGCGCCGTCAGCTCGACCAGCTGCGCATCGAGGCCGACAAGCTGACCCGCGAGGGCGACCTCGAGGAGGCCAGCGAGATCCTCTACGGCCGGATCCCCGCGCTGGAGAAGCAGATCGCGGCGGTCGAGGAGGCCGACGGCGGTCCGAGCGACTCGAGCCGCTGGTCGGCGAGGAGGTCGGCGCCGAGCAGATCGCCGACGTCGTCGAGGCCTGGACCGGCATCCCGACCGGCCGGCTGCTCGAGGGCGAGACCGCCAAGCTGCTGCGGATGGAGGACGTCATCGGCGAGCGGCTGATCGGGCAGCGCGAGGCCGTGGCGCGCGGTCAGCGACGCCGTACGCCGCTCGCGGGCCGGGCATCTCCGACCCCAACCGCCCGACCGGCTCGTTCCTCTTCCTCGGCCCGACCGGCACCGGCAAGACCGAGCTCGCCAAGTCGCTGGCCGACTTCCTCTTCGACGACGAGCGGGCGATCGTCCGCATCGACATGAGCGAGTACTCCGAGAAGCACTCGGTCTCGCGGCTGGTCGGCGCCCCTCCCGGCTACGTCGGCTACGACGAGGGCGGCCAGCTCACCGAGGCCGTCCGTCGCCGCCCCTACTCCGTCGTGCTGCTCGACGAGGTGCGAGAAGGCGCACCCGGAGGTCTTCGACATCCTGCTCCAGGTGCTCGACGACGGCCGGCTCACCGACGGCCAGGGCCGCACGGTCGACTTCCGCAACACGCTGCTGATCCTGACCAGCAACCTCGGCTCGACCTACCTGGTCGACCCGACGCTGGACGCCGGAGAAGAAGAAGGAGTCGGTGCTGGCCGTGGTGCGCGCGCTCGTTCAAGCCGGAGTTCCTCAACCGGCTCGACGAGATCGTCCTGTTCGACGCGCTGACCAAGGACGAGCTGGCCCACATCGTCGACCTCCAGCTCGCCCTGCTCGAGCAGCGGCTCGCGGTCCGGCGGATCACCATCACCGTCACCGACGGCGGCGCGCGACCTGGCTCGCCGACACCGGCTACGACCCGGCGTACGGCGCCCGGCCGCTGCGCCGGCTGATCCAGTCGGCCATCGGCGACCCGCTGGCCAGGCTGCTGATCGCCGGCGAGGTCGCTGACGGCGGCGCCGTCACCGTGGACCGCGGGGGCGACGGGCTCGCCCTCACCGTCTGAGCGTCACCACCTCACCGGGACAATGGGCCGCATGCCCGAGTCCACCGCCGCCAGGCCGACCCAGGTGACGATCGCCGCCGGGCTCGTCATGGCGTGCTCGGTGTTCGTGGTGCTGACGGCCTTCGACCAGATCGCGGCCCTGCACTCACTCGAGACCCGCAAGAGTGTGGAGGAGTTCCTGAGCACGCCGCCCGGCGAGAGTCTCGGGCTCGGCGTCCAAGGGATGCTCAGCGTGATGCGGGTGCTGACCATGGTCACCGCGGCCTGCGCGACCGCCGCGGCGATCCTCGGCTTCCAGGTGCTGCGCCGCTCCCGCTCGGCGCGGCTTGTCCTCACCGTCCTCGCCCTCCCACTCTTCCTGGCGGGCGTGGTGGTCGGCGGCTTCCTGCCCGCGGTGATCACCGGCTCGATCGTGATGATGTGGTTGCAGCCGGCCCGGGACTGGATCGACGGCAAGACCCCGCGGCCGGTGGCCCCGTCCCCGGCGCCCGTCCTGCGGCAGCCAGCTCGGCCGCCGACACCACCCGTGGGGCCTCCACCCTCCGCGCAGGCCGCGACCCTTCTCCGGCTTCGGAGAGGCTCCGGCCTCCCCCGCGGTGCACCAGGGGCCGCACCGGCTGGTCGGGACCCCCCCGACCACCGGAGCGGCCCGCGGCGCTCCTGTGGGCCTGCGCCTTGACCTGGGCGGGGTGCGCGATCGTGTTCGCGGCCATGTTGGCAAGCGTCGTCCTGGTGCTCACCGCACCGGAGATGCTCTTCGACGAGCTCTACCGCCAGAACCCCGACCTCGAGTCCGACGGCCTGGGCCGGGAGGCGCTGCGCTCGACGGTTCTCTTCGCCGGCACCCTGGTCATCGCCTGGTCGGTCGTGGCCTCGGTCATCGCGGGGTTCGCCTGGCGCGGCCGTCCATGGGCCGTCACCTCCCTCATCGTCTCGGCAGCCAGTGCAGCGGTCCTGTGTGTGCTGGCGGCCCTCAGCAGCCCACTGATGATCGTCCCGCTGCTCATCATCGGCGGCACCATCCCGATGTTGCTCCGGCCCGAGGTTCGGGCCTACGTGCAGCGCCGCGCCGCCGACTCGCGCTGACAGGCGCCCACCTGCGGTCCCCGGGCCGACCTCGGGCCGTCGCCCCCAGTTCACCTCGGGGTCGTTCGGCGCCCCGAGGGTTGCGCTGCCTGTCCACTGCTGACTCGGAAGCCGATCATCGAGGAACCTCTGTGACCCTGCGTCGTCCTGCCGTGCTCGCCCTTGTCCCGATGCTCCTCGCCGGTGCCGCAGTGGCGGGCCTGAGCTCACCCGCTGCTGCCGGTGACCCGCTGACCGACGTCAAGATCAACGAGGTCGAGAGCAACGGTGGAACGCCGGGCGACTGGGTCGAGATCCGCAACACCAGCGCGTCGAGCACCGACGTCAGCGGGCTGCGGTTCAAGGACAACGACGACACGCGGACCTTCGCGATCGCGGCCGGGACGACCATCCCGGCCGGTGGGTTCCTGGTCCTCGATGAGGCCACCTTCGGCTTCGGTCTCGGCGCCGCCGACTCGGCCAGGCTGTTCATGCCCGACGGCACGACACCCGTCGACGCCTACACCTGGACGACCCACGCGGCCGTGACCTACGGTCGCTGCCCGGACGGGACCGGCGCCTTCGGCGCCCGGCCGACCGCCACCAAGGGGACGGCGAACGACTGCCCGCCCACCGGCTACAACGCGCTCAGGGTCAACGAGGTCGAGAGCAACGGTGACCCGGTCGGCGACTGGGCCGAGGTCGTCAACATCGGCACCGACCCGGTCGACATCTCCGGGCTGCGCTTCAAGGACAGCGACGACACTCGCACCTTTGCCGTCGCGGCCGGCACCACCATCCCCGGTGGGGGCTTCTACGCGCTCAACGAGGCCGAGTTCGGGTTCGGTCTCGGCGCCGCGGACTCGGCGCGGCTCTTCCAGCCCGACGGCACCACGCTGATCGACAGCCATACCTGGACCGAGCACGCCGTGACCTCGTACGGCCGGTGCCCCGACGGCACCGGCGCCTGGGCGACCACAGGCTCGTCGACCAAGGCGGCACCGAACAACTGCGCTCCGCTCGTCCGGATCAACGAGATCGAGGCGGACGGTGGGTCGCCGGCCGACTGGGTCGAGCTCTACAACTACGGCGCAGCGGGGGCCGACGTGTCGGGGCTGGTCGTCAAGGACAGCCAGGACGCCAACAGCTACGCCGTCCCGGCCGGCACCACGATCCCCGGCGGCGGCTACCTCGTCCTCGAGCAGGGCGCCCTCGGCTACGACCTCGACGCGGCCGATGCGCTGCGCCTGTTCGCAGGCAACGGCACGACGCTCTACGACTCCTACACGTGGGCCTCCCACGCGGCCACGTCCTACGGGCGCTGCCCCAACGGCAGTGGTGCCTTCGCCCAGACGCAGGTCGTGACCAAGGGTGCCGTCAACAACTGCCCCGGTGACCTCGTCACCGAGCCCTGGCCCGGCGGCGCCACCGTCGCCATCGCCGACACCACCGGCTCGCTCGGCGGCGACGTCAGCGGTCTGGCCTACGACGGCAGCGGCTCCGCCGCTCCCGGGGTGCTGTGGGCCGTCGACAACGGGGCCGGTGCGCTGCTGCGGCTGCTGTGGAACGGGACCGGTTGGGTCAGCGACGCCACCAACGGCTGGTCCAACGCCGGCAAGAGCCTGAAGTACGCCGACGGAACCGGTACCCCCGACACCGAGGGCGTCGCCCTCGGCGGACCGTCGTCCGCCGCCGGCATCTACACCGCGACCGAGCGCAACAACCAGGCCAACGGCGTCAGCCGGATCGCTGTCCTGCGCTACGACGCCGGTGGAGCGGCCACCACACTGACCGCCACCCACGAATGGGTCCTGACCCCGGACCTTCCAGCGGTCTCGCCCAACCTCGGGATCGAGGACGTCGTGTGGGTGCCGGACACCTATCTGGTCGGTGCCGGCTTCAAGGACGAGACCACGGGCGCGGCCTACGCCCCAGCGAGCTATCCCAACCACGGCAACGGGCTCTTCCTGGTCGCCCTCGAGGCGAACGGCCGCATCTACGCCTACGCGCTGAACCACGCGACCAACGCGTTCACCCGTGTCGCGTCGTTCGGGAGCGGCCTCCCCGGTGCCATGGCCCTCAACTGGGAGGAGGAGAAGGACCAGCTCTGGGTGGTCTGCGACGACACGTGCTCAGGCCGGTCCGGGGTCTTCACCGTGGACACCTCCGTGGGCGCGACGCAGGGCACCTTCGTCGCCAGGCACTACTACGAGCGACCCACCGGCATGCCCAACCTCAACAACGAGGGGTTCACGACCACGCCCCGCTCGGAGTGCGTGTCCGGGGTCAAGCCGGTGTTCTGGTCCGACGACACGAACACGGGTGGCAACGCGCTCCGCGCGGGCACCCTGACCTGCACGCCGCGGGTGGCGCAGTCGGTGGCCATCACCTCGACCCGACCCAACCCGGCGGTCGTCGGCCAGACGTACGCCGTGACCACGACCGGTGGTGCGTCCGGCAGCTCGGTGGCCCTCTCGGTGAGTCCCGCCTCGGCGACGGTCTGCTCCCTGACCGGCGCCACGGTCACCTTCGCCGACCCGGGCACGTGCGTGGTCCAGGCCGACCAGGCCGGCAACGACGACTTCGCCCCCGGTACCGCCTCGCAGACCGTGACGGTCATCAAGGCCTCGACGGAGACCCAGGTGGCGGTGCGCCCGACCCGGATCGTGGCGGTCATGTCCGTCCGGTCACCCGGCGCGGCAGCTCTGACGGGCAGCGTGGACTTCTTGGTGGACGGCACGGTGGTCGGCTCGGCTCCGGTGGCAGCGGGCATCGCCACGTTCGACCACGTCGTCCCCAGCGGGGCCACCCGGGAGGTCACCGCGGTCTACCAGGGCAACGGTGATCTGACCGGCTCGTCGGGCACGACCTTCCGTCGGGACCCGACGATCACCGCGACCGTGCAGCCGTCCGGACCGCTCAGCGCCTCGGGCTGGTACGCAGGCGCGGTGAGCATCGTGTTCACCTGTGAGCAGCGCGGCGCGATCATCGTCGGCGGCTGCCCGCAGACCGTGGTCCTGGGTGCGTCGGGGGCCAACCAGTCCGTCACCCGGTCGATCACCGCCGAGGACGGCGGCTCAGCCAGCGTCACTGTCGACGGGCTCGACCTCGACCTGCAGGCGCCGCAGGTGTCCGTGGTGGGGGTGAAGGACGGCAAGACCTACTCGTCCAGGCCGAACCCGCGCTGCCAGGGGTCGGACGGGCTCTCCGGCTTGGCCGACTGCACGGTGAGGGTCACCAGGACGGGCAGGCGGAGCTTCACGGTGGTGGCCACGGCGACCGACCTCGCCGGCAACGTGTCCACGGCCACCAAGAGGTACACGCTCAAGAAGTAGCGGAACCCGCACGGGAAGACCCGACCCGGGGCGTTCACGAGGCGTTGTCGGCGAATTGTCGCCGGGGTGGCTCCCCGTTGAGGGGAGCCACCTAGCGTCACGAACGTGACGATGACCAGGCTGCGTGTCCTGGTGGTGGCCGAATCCTTCCTGCCCCAGGTCAACGGTGTGACCAACTCGGTGCGGCGGGTCCTCGAGCACCTCGCCGCCGAGGGCCACGAGGCCGAGCTCGTGGCCCCGACAGGCCCCGCGGCGTACGCCGGCTTCCCGGTGCGGCACGCTCGAGGCACGGCGCTGCCGTTCTACCGGGACTTCCGGATCGGGGTGGAGACCCGGGCCCGGCTGCGCGCGGAGATGCTGCGCTTCGGCCCGGACGTGGTCCACGTCGCCTCGCCCGCAACGCTCGGCCACCAGGCCGTGCGGGCGGCGCAGGAGCTCGGCATCCCGTGCGTGGCGATCTACCAGACCGACCTGGTCGGCTTCGCCGAGCGCTATCGCGTCGCGGGCGCCACCCAGGCGATGACCTGGCTCACCCGCCGGATCCACCACGGAGTGGACCGGACGCTGGCGCCGTCGTCGGCGAGCCTGCGCCAGCTCGAGGCTCTCGGGATCCCGCGCACCGCCCTGTGGCCACGGGGCGTCGACCTCGAGGCTTTCCACCCGAGCTGGCGCGACGAGGGTCTGCGGCACTCGATCGCCCCGGATGGTCGGCTCCTCGTCGGCTTCGTCGGCAGGCTGGCGGCCGAGAAGGAGCTTGAGCTCCTCACCTACCTCTCCCGCGACCCGCGCTACGCCCTGGTGGTCGTCGGCGGCGGTCCGGAGGAACCGCGGCTGCGGCGGATGCTGCCTGACGCGACCTTCCTGGGTGTCCTCGACGGGGCCGAGCTCAGCCGCGCGTACGCCTCGCTCGACGTGTTCGTGCACACCGGCCGGCACGAGACCTACTGCCAGTCCGCCCAGGAGGCACTGGCCTCCGGGGTGCCGGTCGTGGCACCGCGAGCGGGCGGCCCGATCGACGTGGTGGCCGACGGCGTCGCCGGCTTCCTCTACGAGCCCGGCGACGGGGACGACCTGGGCGGCTACGTGGACCGGCTGGTCCGCGACCCGGTCTTCCGGACCCAGATGGGCCTCGACGCCCGGGCGAGTGTCGAGCGCCGCTCGTGGACCTCGGTCAACCACGCACTGGTGAGGCACTACCGCGACGTGATCGCGGCCCGCTCCGGCCTCGGTAGCCACGCCGCCTGAGCT
Source organism: uncultured Actinomycetota bacterium (assembly GCA_963802315.1). Lineage (GTDB taxonomy): Bacteria > Actinomycetota > Actinomycetes > Propionibacteriales > Nocardioidaceae > Nocardioides. The sequence continues at coordinate 949,893 of CAWDIF010000001.1, read as the reverse complement.
GCGCCACCTCCGCGTCACACCATGGTCGGGCGCCGGTCGTCCGGGCGACGGTTCCCTGACGTCGGCGGTTGCGATCCTGCGTCGCGACATCTATCGAAAGGACCTCCCTCGTGCCCTCGCGCAAACGCACCCTTGCCGCCGCAGGCCTGACCCTCGGCCTGCTGACGGCCGGCGCCGTGGCCTACGCCGCCGCTCCCGGCGGCCACGTGGCCCCCGGTTTCACCAACGACCGCTCGGCCGCCCTGGCGCAGAAGATCAACCCGGCCAAGCCCCGCAACGTCATCCTGTTCATCGGCGACGGCATGGACGACTCCATGATCACGGCTGCGCGCGACTACGAGCTCGGCGCGGACGGCCGCTGGCCGGCGCTCGACGACGGGCTGCCCTTCACCGGCGCCATGACGACCCACGGGCTCAAGGTCGGTCCCGGCCCGGACTACCCCAAGGCCTACGTCTCGGACTCGGCGCCCACCGCCAGCGGCTGGTCGACCGGCAAGAAGACGGTCGACGGGCGGGTCAGCCAGGGTCCGAGCGTTTCGGCCACGGTTCCGGGTGAGGACTACCCGACGGTGCTCGAGCAGTACAGGGCGGCCGGCAAGCGGACCGGCAACATCACCACGTCCGAGATCACCGACGCCACCCCGGCGGCTGCGGCGTCGCACATCAACGCCCGCGGCTGTCAGGGCCCGGCCGACATGGCCACCTGCCTCACCGCCAAGAAGGCGGCCGGGGGCAAGGGGTCGATCTCCGAGCAGCTCGTCGACAACAAGATCGACGTGCTGATGGGCGGCGGCAAGAACCGGTACGTCCAGGCCACCGACGCCGGTCCGACGGTGCTTTCCTACGCCCAGAGCGCTCACAACTACCGCCTGGTCGAGAACGCCGCCCAGCTGGACGCAGTCACCTCGCTCGCTGGCGGCCCCGTGCTCGGCCTGTTCGCGCCGGTCAACATGACCCCGATGTACAACCCGCTGGTGGCCACGGCCCCGCCGGGGGCAGGAAGTGACAGCACCAAGTGCACACCGGCCACCCGGGGCGACCAGCCCGACCTGTCGGCGATGACGACCAAGGCGATCGCCCTGCTGGACAACCCGGCCGGGTTCTTCCTCCAGGTCGAGAGCGCCATGATCGACAAGCAGGAGCACGCCTCGGACATCTGCGGAGCGATCGGCGATCTCAAGGAGCTCGACGAGTCCATCGCGGTCGCCCTGGCGTACCAGCAGACGCACCCCGACACGCTCATCGTCGTGACTGGCGACCACGCGCACTCGACGCAGATCGTGGCCGGCAACACCGACGGCAAGCAGGTCGCCACCTTGCAGACCGCCGACGGCGACCCGCTGACGGTGGCGTACTCGACCTCGGACGTCGGCTCGGACCACACGGGCACGCAGATCCGGGTGGCCGCCTCGGGGCCGCAGGCCGCGAACGTGACCGGCGTGATCGACCAGACCGACCTCTACCTGACTCTCCTGGGTAGGGCGCCGAGCACACTGCCCGGTCCGGGCACCCCGATGCCGTTGGCTCCGGCAGCGGCGATCTCGTCCGCGAAGAGGATCATTGCGGCCGACCTGAAGAACAAGGGCTTGGCGGTCGCGGTCGCGGCCTCGGGTGCGAGCAGTGTCGTCGTCACGCTCGTCGAGGACGGCACCACGCTGGTCAGCAGGACGGTGGGCAACTGGGGTGGGGTCGTCAGGCTCAAGACCAACAAGCCGGTCGCGGGCAAGGTGACCGTCGTCGTGACCGTGACCGGCGCCGGCGGCAGGGCCACCGACGCTCAGCGGGTCAAGGTCACCGGCTGACGCGCCGGTCGCAGGCGGGCTCGGGCCCGACCGGCAGACCGGGGAAGGCCCGCTCGACGGTCAGTATCGGACGGTCGGGCGGGTCGATTCCTTTGAACGGCGGCAGTGGCTGGATGCGTCGGTCGCCCGACGCGTCGGTCCACACCAGGGCAGTCACCGGTCGGCCGCGGTCGACCACCCAGGCCTCGCGGCGGCGGAGACCGCAGCGCGTACAGGCGTCGTTGACCCAGCGATGGGCGCGTCTGTTGCTCAACCTGTGGCCTCCTCGGGGGCACGCTAGGCATGCCTCGGGACGCACAGGAGTCCGGCGGGACACCACCGGTTGAACGTTCGGCGCTGCCCGCTGAACGCAGGTTGAACAGGTGACGGACCGAGGCCCGTTCAGCGCCGTCGACGCAGCTCCTGCTGCAGCGCGAGGAGCCCGAAGCGCTCCTCGGCGAAGACGGCGCCTGCGGCGGTGAGCCCGGAGACGACGGCGACCGCGGCCACCACTCGCAACTGTGAGGTCATGCTCCAAGAGCACCAGCCGCGGATGAACGCCAACCTGCGGGCACGTGACCTGCCGCGGTCGGGGCGCGGTCGGGTTGTGGCCCCAAGGGCGAGCGTCGGGGGCACTAGCCCGATGTGACTACCTCGGCACTGGTCCCCATGACCCGTTCGGTCACGACGGGGGGCGTGTTCCACCTGCGTTCACCTTCGCGCGGCTGCTCGTTCCGAGCGCTTCTCGACACTCCGAGGGTCTGCGCCCGCTCTCGGGGCCGTCGACCAGGGGAGAAGTACCGACATTGAGCACCACCACGATCACGCCTGCGCCCGAGCTGGACGTCAGGCCCCGCAAGCTCTCGCGCCGTGCGACGGGGGCAGATGCGGTGTTCGCGCACAGCGCGCGGGCGGTCGGCGCCTCGGTGCTGGTGATCACCGGTGGTGTCGGTGTCTTCCTCGCCTGGCAGGCCTACCCGACCCTGCAGCGCTACGGCTGGAGCTTCTTCACCGAATCCGAATGGCAGCCCGACCAGGACGTGATCGGCATCGCCGCGGTCCTGGTCGGCACCATCTCGGTGGCCATGGTCGCGATGTTCATCGCGTTCCCCACCTCGGTGATGATGGCGCTCTACATCAGCGAGTACGCCCCGGTGAAGATCAAGCCGACGTTGGTCTCACTCATCGATCTCATGGCCGCCGTGCCGTCGATCGTCTATGGGCTCTGGGGCTTCTTCCTGGTCATGCCGCACGCGGCCGAGCTCGCCCTGTGGCTGCACCGCAACCTCGGCTGGATCCCGATCTTCGAGGTTCGGGGGAGCGACCCGGACGCGGCCGTGTGGGACACGACCCGCTACGTCGCGAGCGCGTTCTGCGCGGGCATCGCGGTCGCGATGATGGTGATGCCGATGGCCTGCGCGGTCATGCGTCAGGTGTTCTCGCAGACGCCGGCCGGTGAGAAGGAGGCGGCCCTCGCGCTGGGTGCCTCGCGCTGGGGCATGATCACCGCGGTCGTGCTGCCCTTCGGCCGCGGCGGCATCATCGGAGGCACCATGCTCGGCCTGGGCCGGGCGCTCGGCGAGACGATCGCCGTGGTCCTCATCATCTCGCCGGCGTTCGAGATCAAGCCCAACATCCTCGAGGTCGGCACCTCCACCGTCAGCGCGCTGATCGCCGGCCGCTTCGGAGAGGCCAGCGCCTCCCAGCTGTCCGCGCTGCTGGCCGCGGGCTTCGTGCTGTTCATGATCACGCTGGTCATCAACACGCTGGCGGCGATCATCGTGAACCGCAGCCGCTCCGGCGAGGGCACCGACGCATGAGCACTCACGCCATGGTGACGTCGCGCGACGCCAGCCACGCACCTACCTTCGTACGACGACGACGCCGCGCCGGCGGTGCCCCGCAGTGCCCTCGGCAAGCCGACCCCTGACGAGCGGTTCGCCCGGATCGGCAGCTGGGTCGCCGGTCTCGGCCTCGCGTGGGTCGTCACTCAGCGGCTGCTTCCGCTGGAGGGCGTCGCCTGGTTCCTCATCGCCTGGTTCCTGCTCGGCACCGCGGTCACGGCCGTGACCGCGACCATGAGCGGCGGCGCGATCGAGGTGAAGGACCGGGTGGCCGAGTCGGTCATCACCGGCACCTCGCTCGTGGTGGTCGCCGCGGTGCTGTCGGCGGTCATCTTCGTCGCCTCGCGGGGCTGGCGCCCACTGCTCAACCTCAACTTCTTCACCGACGACATGAGCGGCGTGGGGCCCAAGGACGGGTTCGACAAGGGCGGCATCCTGCACGCGATCCTGGGAACGGGCATCGAGCTGGGCATCGCTCTCGCGATCACGCTGCCGCTCGGCATCGGCACCGCGGTGTTCATGACCGAGGTCGGCGGGCGCTTCGCTCGCGTGGTGCGGACCGTCGTCGAGGCGATGACCGCGCTGCCCTCGATCGTGGCCGGCCTCTTCATCTACACGGTCTTCATCGTGGCGCTCGGCCAGCCTCGCTCCGGCCTGGCCGCGGCGCTCGCGATCGCAGTGATGATGCTGCCGATCATCGCCCGGGCCGCCGACGTGGTGCTCCGGGTCGTCCCCGGCGGGCTCCGTGAGGCGAGCCTGGCCCTCGGAGCGAGCCGCTGGCGGACCGTCTGGCACGTCGTGCTGCCCACCGCCCGCCCCGGTCTGGCGACCGCGGTGATCCTCGGCGTGGCCCGCGGAGTCGGCGAGACCAGCCCGGTGCTGCTGACCTCCGGTGCGGCGGCCTTCATGGTCGCCAACCCGACCGGCGGCGCCATGAACTCGCTGCCGCTCTTCATCTACTCCACCGTGCGCAGCGGCGAACCGACCGCGATCACGCGCGCGTTCGCCGCGGCCACGGCGCTCCTGATCCTCGTCCTGCTGCTCTTCATCACCGCCCGCCTGCTGGCCCGCCAGCGCACCGGGCAGTCCCGGCTCCGCAAGGGGAGAATGTGACTTCCGTCCGCAGGACCCGGGCGCGCTCGCCGCGCCTGGTCCTCAGCACCCTGTTCGTCGCCGGCCTGGCGCTGCTCGGCTCTCCCGCGCTCGCGCAGGACACCGAGCGCGCGGCGTACGCGCAGATCGAAGGGACCGGCTCGACCTGGTCCGAGCTCATCGTCCAGCAGTGGATCGCCGACGTCGACGCCAACGGCATGAAGGTCGTCTACACCGGCGGCGGCTCCTCGAAGGGCCGCAAGGACTTCGCCCAGAGCAGCACCGACTTCGCGATCTCCGAGATTCCGTACCAGGGCGTCGACGAGCAGGGCAACGCCGACACGAGCAACGGACGTGAGTACGCCTACCTGCCGATCGTGGCCGGCGGCACGGCGTTCACCTACCAGCTCAAGGTCGGCGGCAAGCTCGTCCGCAACCTGCGGCTGTCCGGCGAGACGATCACCAAGATCTTCACCAACGTCGATCACCAACTGGAACGACCCGGCGATCACCGCCGACAACAACGGGCGGGCGTTCCCGTCGCTGCCCATCACGCCGGTCGTCCGGTCCGACGGCTCCGGCACGACGGCGCAGTTCACGACGTGGATGGACAAGGAGTACCCGTCTGAGTGGCGGGCCTTCTATGGCAGGTCCGGCCTCACGTCGTACTACCCGCGCAAGGGCCGCGCGGTCGGCCAGGCCGGCTCGGACCAGGTCATGAACACCATCGCCGGCTTCGCGGGCAACGGCACCATCGGCTACGTCGAGTACGCCTATCCGGTCAACAAGGACTACCCGGTCGTCAAGGTCCTCAACAAGGGCGGCTTCTACGTCGAGCCGACCCAGTACAACGTCGCGGTCGCGCTGACCAAGGCGAAGATCAACCAGGACGCCAGCTCACCGCTCTACCTGACGCAGATCCTCGACGACGTCTACCGCAACTCCGACCCCCGGGCCTACCCGATCTCGTCCTACAGCTACATGGTCATCCCCACGGGTGTGAGCGACCAGCGGATGACCACGGCCAAGCGCCAGACACTCGGCGACTTCATGTACTACTCGCTGTGCGCCGGCCAGACCAAGGCCGGTCCCTACGGATACTCACCGCTGCCGCTCAACCTGGTGCAGGCCGGGTTCGAGCAGATCGCCAAGCTGAAGGTCGCGGACCCCGCGGTCGACCTCACCGACCGCGACGTCAAGCAGTGCAACAACCCGACCTTCGACGGCAAGAACCTGTCCAAGAACAAGCTCGCCGAGATCGCCCCGCAGCCCGCGGAGTGCGACAAGGCGGGCGCCGGACCCTGCGGCACCGAGACCGGCACCAACCAGCCGTCGACCGACGAGCCGGCCGCCCCCACCGGGGACACCCCGACGCCGACCGCGCCCGCCGCGGGCGGCGGGGGCCAGGGGACGCAGGCCCCTGCCACCGTGCCGGACGGTGGAGCGCCGGTGGTCGACCAGGACACGGGTGAGGTGGTCACCGCGGAGACAGCGACGACGACCGGGACCCAGGCCGCCGACTTCGCGGCGCCGACCGAGCTCGCGTCCTCCCGTTCGGCGGACACCAAGATGTTCGGCTGGGTGGCCGCCGCGCTCCTCGTCGCGCTCGTCCTGCTCCCGGGCATCGTCTCCTCGTCCATGCGACGACGCCCTCAGGAGGGCACCAGGTGAGGCGCCGCCACCGCCCGCTCGCGGTCGCGCTCGGGTCGCTGCTCCTCGCGGCCGTGGTGTCGACGATCATGCCTGCCTCTGCGGCCGAGACGATCGGAACCGCCGACCTGGTCCGCGACGTCAGCGGGCGTCAGGCCGCCACGTTCACCCAGACCAAGCCGCTGACCCGCGTGTTCGACAACGTCGACGGGACGACCTATGAGTTCCCGACCAACACGGTGACCGTCAACGCCTCGGAGACCCAGAACCTGCGCGGGCGCCAGCGGATCACGATCAGCTGGACCGGCGCGCAGCCCAGTGGCGGTCGCGCGAGCAACCCGTACGGCGAGAAGGGGCTGCAGCAGGAGTACCCGGTCGTCATCCTCCAGTGCCGGGGGCGCGACGACGCGAGCCTGCCTGTCGAGCAGCAACTGCGTCCCGAGACCTGCTGGACCGCGTCGGTCGCGCAGCGCTCGCAGATCACCCGGGCCGACGGCGAGGCGATCTGGGTCCACGACCGGCTGGCCGCGCCGGCCGACAAGGAGCGGATCTCCGGGCTGCTGCCGTTCCCCGCGAAGGACGTCTGTCCGACCGCGGACCAGGACCCGTTCTTCACCCGGCTGACCCCGTTCGTGAGCGCGTCCAACAAGGTCTTCGCGGCCTGTGACTCGGCCACCATGGCGCCCGAGGCGGCGGTCGACGCAGCCTTCCCGCCGGCTGAGCTCGCGGCGTTCAGCGACGCCGACGGGGCCGGGTCGGTCGAGTTCGAGGTCCGCAGCGACGTCGAGAACGAGTCCCTGGGCTGCAACAACGTGGTCGAGTGCACGATCGTGGTGATCCCGATCAACGGGCTGTCCTGCGACCCGCCCTCGGAGCCGGCGACGATCGCCGACGATGCCTGCCGCAAGGGCGGACGGTTCGCACCCGGGACCAGCAACTTCGCCAACGACGGTGTCGACCTGGCAGTGTCGCCGTCCCTGTGGTGGTCGGCGTCCAACTGGGCCAACCGATTCTCGATCCCGATCACCTTCGGCCTCCCCCCGGACACCTGCGACATCCTCGACCCGCGGCCGCCGACCGGCTTCTATGGCTCCGAGCTGCTGGCGCAGGCCTCCCTCCAGTGGTCCCCGGCGTACTGCCTGGACAAGAAGCGCTTCAAGTTCCAGCACAACCAGATGTCCGACGAGGCCGGCTGGAGCCTCATGGAGGGCGGCGGTGGCGCTGCCGCCGTCGTCTCCTCCAAGCACGAACGCCGCGGTGACGACCCGGTCGGCTACGCCCCGACCGCGGTGTCGGGCTTCTCGGTCGGCTACGTCATCGACAAGCCGGACAACCAGGGCGAGCTCACGAACCTGCGCCTGAACGCGCGGCTGATCGCCAAGCTCATGACGCAGTCCTATCTCGGCTCGGACCTCGGGCGCGGTCACCCCGGCATGGCTGGCAACCCGCTGGCGATCATGAACGACCCCGAGTTCATCGCGCTCAACCCAGGGCTCAGCCAGGTCTCGCAGGAGGCGGGGGCCACCCTCCTGTCGCTGTCCAACTCCAGCGACGTGATCGAGCAGCTCACCGACTACATCGCGCACGACAAGTCGGCGATGGACTTCATCGACGGCAACCCCGACCAGTGGGGGATGAAGGTCAACCCCAGCTACAAGAGGATCGAGCTGCCGCGGGCCGAGTGGCCACTGCTCGACGACTTCATCCCCACCACCGAGAACGCCTGCCGGCAGAACAACCCCGCGGTCTACTTCACCCAGATCGCCGCGCCAGTGACCGCGATGCGCAAGATCGCTGAAGCGCTGCTCGATGGCTGGCCGAACGTCCAGACCCGCTGCGATGTGGAGCTGGGGACCGGTGGGTACCGGATCGGGCGGATCGACCGGCAGTCGTTCGGAGCACGGTTCATGCTCGGGGTCGTCAGCCTGGGCGATGTCGAGCGCTACGGGCTCAGGTCAGCGGCCCTCGAAACCTCAAGGGGCAAGTTCGTCGCCCCCAGCGACGCCTCGCTGAGCGCCGGGGTCGCGCTCTCCGAGCAGAAGAAGGCCCTGGAGCCGTTCCTGATCGACCAGGGCGAGGTGAGGAGGTCCGGCAACGCCTACCCCGGCACGATGATCGTCTACACCGCGGCCAAGACGTCCAACCTCCTCGCGGGCGACGCCGCCAAGGTCGCACAGTTCATCCGGGTGTCCACCTCGGAGGGCCAGCACCCCGGGACGGGCAACGGTGAGCTGCCGGCCGGCTTCCTCGCGATCAAGAAGTCCGGGGTGACCGGCAAGCTGTACGCCGAGGCACAGCGGGTCGCGACGGCGGTCGAGAAGCAGACCCCGCCGCCCAGCGCGGAGCCGGCGCAGCCCCCGGACCCGGGCGGCAGCACGGACCCGCCCGTGCTGCCCGACCCCCCCGCCCCGGACAACGTTGACCCGCTGCCGGCTGCGCCCACGCAGACAACGAGCTCCGCGCCGCCCGCAGAGACACCGACGCCTGAGGTCATCGCGATGCCGAAGACCGAGCCGGTGAGCTCCGAGGTGGGCGGCCGGCTGCTGCCGGGTCTCCTGATCATCGGCCTGCTCGGCGTGGCGCTCGCGAGCGGTGCCCGGTTCTTCGTGCGTCCCCCGACGGGACCACGGTCATGACCACGACGCTCCCTTCCGGCCCCGTGGACATCGTGGACGGGGGACCGCCCGAGCGACCTCAGGAGGAGCCAGTGAGGTCGCGACGGCGTCGTACCGCGGCGCGCCCGTTCCGAGCGCCGCGGCCCCAGTCCCAGGGCTCGGTCGCGGTGATCTCCTCGGCCAGCACGATGATCGCGCTGGTCTGTCTCTGGGTCGTCGCCCAGATGATCTTCCTCAGCGGGTTCAGCCAGGAGCGGGACCAGCGGCTGCTCTACACCCAGTTCCGCGAGGACCTCGCCTCCGCCACCGCCTCGATCGGTCCGACCACACCACCCGGTGAGGCCGTCGCGCTGCTGAGCATCCCGAGGCTGCGGATCTCACAGGTCGTCGTCGAGGGCACCGCCTCGGGCGACACGCTGGCTGGACCCGGGCACCTGCGCAAGACCGTGATCCCCGGCCAGGTGGGGACCTCGGTCGTGATGGGCCGCGCCGTGACGTACGGCGGCCCGTTCGGCGACCTTCACGAGCTCGTCGTCGGCGACGAGATCAAGGTCGTCATGGCCCAGGGCGAGGTCTCCTTCGACGTGGTCAACATCCGTCGCGCCGGCGACCCGTACTCCCAGCCGCTCCCGGCCGGAGCGGCCCGGCTCACCCTGCAGACCTCCGAGGGCCAGGGCCGGCTGTCGGCGCTCACCGCCCGTGACGTGCTGTACGTCGACGCGGACGCCCCGAAGGGGTTCGTCCCGCCCGGCGGGCTGCCCCGGTCCGTGCCTGATTCCGAGCTCCTGATGGAGCGGGACACGAGCGCCTTCCCGCTGCTCGCCCTCCATCTGGCCCTGCTCCTCGTGGCGACGCTCGGCGTCGTCGCGGCCCGACAGCGATGGTCCGCACCTCTGGTCTGGGTCGTCGCCGCACCGGTCGCCCTCGCCCTGGCGTGGTCGACCACGGACGTGGTGATGCGGCTGTTGCCGAACGTCATGTGATCCACCCATCTCGGGCACCATCCATGGCCTCCTTGGCCTCTTTGAGGGAGTAGCAACAGATGCACGCACGCAGATTCACCGCCAGCGTTGTCACCATGATGGTGGCTTTCTCGGCGATCTTCCTGACCGCTGGTTCGGCCGTCGCCACCACGGACCCCCAGCCTGACGACACAGCGGGGACGCCCACGAACGCCATGCTGATTGGCGTCGGTTCGGACACCACCCAGCGCGCAGTCAAGCTCGTGGGCGACGCCTACAACGCCACGACTCCGGCCGCGCCGATCTTCACCTACGCAGCCTGCGCTTCACCCACGACCTGCGGCATGATCACCATGCCCGCCGGTGACGTCGCGCGCCCCAACGGCTCCGGCGCCGGCAAGCAGCGGCTGTACGGCGCGGGCAACAACCCCGAGGTCGACTTCGCCCGCTCGTCCTCGGCGCAGAACACCGCCGAGACCAACGCGGGACTTCAGTCGTTCCCCTTCGCTCTCGACCAGCTCCAGATGGTGGTCTCGAATGCGGTGGCATCCAATGCGCCCGTCGGGCTGACCAACGCGCAGATCGTGTCGATCTACAAGGGTGACATCACGAACTGGAGCCAGGTCGGCGGCAACGCCGGGGTGATCGCTCCGAAGATCCCGCAAGCCGGCTCCGGGACTCGGAGCTTCTTCGACGCGCAGCTCGTAGCCACTGAACGGCGGTAGCGCCGTCGTCTTGGGCGCCAGCGTCGTCGAGGTTCAGGAGCACGACGACACCGAGATCAAGAACAACGCCAACGCCATCGCACCGTTCTCGGTCGGGCGTGCGGGCCTCCTTGGCACGACGTTGCGCTTCCTTGCCGGCTACAAGGCCGACCGTGCCGTGTACAACGTGGTTCGTGGCGCCGACGTCAGTAACCCTGGAGTCCTTGCGGCGTTCGGGAGCACCGGGTACTTCTGCTCGTCGGCTGCCAAGCCGTTCATCGAGGCGGCCGGCTTCAAGCAGCTGTTCACCCCGAGCAAGGGCGGTGTCTGCGGTCAGCCGACCCAGGTGGCGACCAGCAACTTCACCGTCGCCGCGGTTCCGACCACGACCACCGTCGCGGTGACCAGCGCCACCGCGGCGTCCGCCCGGATCGAGGCCACCGTCACCGCGGCGACCTCGCCCAACGGCACGGTCGCGTTCTATGAGGGCGCCACCCTGCTCCAGGCGGGCGTCCCCCTGGTGTCTGGCAAGGCCACCCGCATCCAGCCGGCCACCGCCGGTGCGCACACCTATCGGGCGGTCTTCACGCCGGCGGCCAACACCGCCTTCGCCGGCTCCGAGGGCACCGGCACCGGCACGGTCCAGAAGGCCTCCTCCAAGATCGCGGAGACCTTTGCCAAGACGGTCGACAAGGGCACGAAGGCCAAGGGAGCCGTGACGGTCACGCTGACCGGCGCGGCGGCCAAGGCCTCGGGCCAGATCGTGGTCAAGGAGGGCAACAAGACGCTGGTCACCAAGACGCTGGCCAACGGCACCGTGACCTTCAAGCTGCCCAAGCTGGCACTCGGCAAGCACACCCTGGTCATCACCTGGGCTGGCGACGCCAACGGCACCGGTAGCAACCTGAAGTTCAAGATCAAGGTCAAGGCGCCGAAGAAGTAGCCAGAGCCACCCTCCCCTGAGGGCCCCGGACGGCGCGCGCCAGAGCGCCGTCCGGGACCCGCCCCACCCGCTCCACCAGACACGACAGAGGACCAACCATGAACGCCGTCATGACGCCCGAAGCCGAGGCGGCCACGCGCGACCAGCTCGCTGAGCTGCGCGCCGTCGATATCACTGCCTGGTTCGGCGACCACAAGGTGCTCGACCGGGTGTCACTGACGATGGCTGCGGGAGGGATCACCGCGCTCATCGGACCGTCCGGCTGCGGCAAGTCGACGTTCCTGCGCATCCTCAACCGGATGCACGAGCTCGTCCCGTCGGCCCAGCTGGCCGGTGAGGTCCTGCTGGACGGTGAGGACATCTATGACCCCGGCAAGAGGCTCATGGACGCCCGGCGGTCGATCGGCATGGTGTTCCAGAAGCCCAACCCGTTCCCGGCCATGTCGATCCGCGAGAACGTCCTCGCCGGGCTGCGCCTGACCGGGACCAAGGCCAACAGGGCCGCCAAGGACGACCTGGTCGAGTCCTGCCTGGTCAAGGGCGGTCTCTGGAGGGAGGTCAAGGACCGGCTGGACGCGCCGGGAGGCAGCCTCTCCGGTGGCCAGCAGCAGCGCCTGTGCATCGCGCGCTCGCTGGCGATCAAGCCGCGGGTGCTGCTCATGGACGAGCCCTGCTCGGCCCTGGATCCGACCTCTACGAGGGTGATCGAGGAGACCATGGTCGAGCTTGCCCGGGAGGTGACGATCGTGATCGTGACCCACAATATGCAGCAGGCGGCACGCGTCTCGGACCAGTGCGCGTTCTTCTTGGCCTCGCACGGCACGCCGGGGGTGATCGTCGAGCACGGCGACACCTCCGCGATGTTCCAGAACCCCCAGGACCAGCGGACCAGCGACTACGTCAACGGCCGCTTCGGTTGAGCTCCTGGGTCGCCCGGCGGGTGTGGGCGGCTGTGGTTGAGTTGACGACATGAGTGATCCGAACGCGCCGGCCGGCGAGCCCACCAACCCCTACGGCCAGCCGCCGCAGTATGGCCAGCCGCCCGCGGCGTACGGCCAGCCGCTGCCGGGGTACGGGCAACCGCCGCAGCAGTACGCCCAGCCCGGCTACTACGCCGAGCAGGTGCCGCCGGACCCGGACGCCGACAAGCGTCCCGCCACGGTCACGGCCGCCGCGGTGCTCACCTTGATCTTCTCCGGCCTGACGTTCGCGCTCTTCGTGTTCGCGATGGTCGGCCTGATCGTGCAGCGCGACAGCTTCCTCGAGGAGCTCGACAACGAGTCGGGCCTCGAGGACGTGAACCCCGACGACCTCTTCGCGGTCCTGGTCGTCGTGCTCGGCGTGTTCCTCGTCTGGTCGTTCCTCGCGATCATCCTGGCGATCCTGACCATGCGCCGCTCCAACATCGCCCGAATCCTGCTGATCATCTCGGCCTCGATGACCGCGGTGTTCAGCCTGTTGGCGATCCTCTCGGCGGTGAGCGCCGCGACCCTGATCGCGGGGATCGCGGTCGTCGTGATGCTGATCGGTGGCAACACCCGGGACTGGTTCGCGCGCAAGAACGCCCCGCCGCAGATGCCGATGGGCACCACCCAGCCCTGGGGCTAGTGGTCACCGCTGGAAGCTCCTCGGGTGTCCCGCACCCCGGGCACGCACCTCGCCGCGTTGCCGTCGCTCGCTGGACGAGCAAGTACGGCGTCGCTCCGGCGCCTTGCGAGGCACGCACCCGGGGCACGGGCCACCCCCGAAGAACCTCCAACGGCAACCACTAGGGCCAGAGGTGGGTCAGGCCGTCAGGTCGGACCGAGCCAACCGCGCGATGCCCTCGCCGATCAGCTCGGGGGTCTTGCAGAACGCCCAGCGGACCAGGTGGCGTCCGGTCCCGCGCTGGTCGTCGTGGAACACCTGGCTGGGGATGGCCACCACCCCGGCGCGCTCGGGAAGCGCCTGGCAGAACGCGAGCCCGTCGTCCCAGCCGAGGGCCGAGACGTCCGTGGTCACGAAGTAGGTGCCCTCCGGGACGGCCACGTCGATCCCGTCGATCCCCGCCAACCCCGAGCACAACAGGTCGCGACGGACCTGCAGGTCGAGGGCCAGCTCGGACGGCCAGTCCGGCAGCTCGTCGAGGGCCAGCGCGACGGCGGGTTGAAGCGGAGCGCCCGAGGTGAAGGTCAGCCACTGTTTGGCGGCCATCGTCGCCGCCACGAGGTCGGCGGGCCCGGTGGCCCAGCCGACCTTCCACCCGGTGAACGAGTAGGACTTGCCGGCGCTGCTCAGGGTCAGGGTGCGCTCGGCCATCCCCGGCAGGCTCGCGATCGGCACGTGCTTGGCGGCGTCATAGACCAGGTGCTCATAGACCTCGTCGGTGATCACGACGAGGTCGTGCTCGATCGCGAGCTCGGCCACCGACCGCAGCTCCTCGCGGGTGAGGACCGTGCCCGTCGGGTTGTGAGGCGAGTTGAGCAGGACGAACCGGGTCGCCGGGCTCACCGCGGCCCGGAGCTCGTCGACGTCGAGACGGAAGTCGGGCGCTCTCAGCGTCACCGGGCGTCGTACGCCGCCTGCCATCTGGATCATCGCGACGTAGCTGTCGTAGTAGGGCTCGAGGACGACCACCTCGTCGCCCGGGTCCACCAGACCGAGGAGAGCCGAGGCGATCGCCTCGGTGCAGCCGGTCGTGACCAGCACCTGCGAGTCCGGGTCGAGCTCGATGCCGTAGTGCCGATGCTGGTGCCGGGCGATGGCCTGGCGGAGCTCTGCGACACCCGGTCCGGGCGCGTACTGGTTGTGACCGTGCTGGAGCGCAGTGATGGCTCGTGCGATCACCTCGGGCGGACCGTCGACGTCCGGGAAGCCCTGGCCGAGGTTGACCGACTGCGTGCGCATCGCCAGCGCCGACATCTCGGTGAAGATCGTCGGCGCGATGCCGTGGAGCCTCGTGGCAAGCCGGGTCACCCGACCACCGTAGGGTCTGCGACGTGAGTGCAGATCCCTCCCTCGCTGGTGACGTCGACGCCTGCTGCCGGTTGTCCGGCACCTTCACCCTCCGGTCGGGGCAGGTGAGCTCGGAGTACTTCGACAAGTACCTCTTCGAGTCCGAGCCGGCCCTGCTCGCGCGAGTGGCTGCGCAGATGGTCGACCTGGTGCCCGGCGACACCGAGCTGCTCGGCGGACTCGAGCTCGGCGGCGTACCGATCGCGACCGTGCTCTCGACCCTCACCGGTCATCGCACGCTGTTCGTCCGCAAGGAGGCCAAGACCTACGGCACCTGCAAGCTCGCCGAGGGTCCACAGGTCGAGGGCCGGCGGATCACGCTGGTCGAGGACGTCATCACCACCGGTGGCGCGGTCCGGGACGCCACCCGGGCCCTGCGCGAGGCCGGGGGTCTGGTCGAGACGGTCGTCTGTGCGATCGACCGCAGCCCGGCGGGCGAGAACCCACTGGCCGACGTCGGCCTCGAGGTCCGTGCTGTGCTCAGCAAGGCCGACCTGGACGCGGCCCGCCCAGTCCTCTAGTCGGTCGCCTCGGCGACCGGCTCGCGCTTGCTGTGCCGCCGGTGCTTCCACCACTCGTAGGCGACCGGGATGACCGAGAACGCGAGGATCGCGATGACCGCGTAGTCGATGTTCTTGCCCAGCGCCGGGAAGGTCTGGCCGAGGAAGAAGCCGAGCAGGGTGATCGAGAGGACCCAGAGCAGGGCGCCGATCGCGCTCCAGAGGAAGAAGCGTCGGCGCTCCATCATGGTCACGCCCGCGACCACCGTGATGTAGGTGCGCACGAACGGTACGAACCGCCCGATGACCAGGGCCTTGTTGCCGTGCTTGTCGAAGAAGGCGCTGGTCTGGTCGATGTACTTGCGCTTCATGATCCGGCCGTCGCGCTCATAGAGCGGGGGCCCGAGCTTGCGTCCGATCTCGTAGCCCACCACGTTGCCGACGAATGCGGCGCCCATCAGCATCGACATCGCGACCGTCAGGGCGAGCACCTTGTTGTCGATGCCCAGGACCTGGTAGTCGCCGCCGGCGATGAACAGGCCGAGCGCGAAGAGCAGGGTGTCGCCGGGGAGGAACGGGAAGAACAGACCGCACTCGACAAAGACGATCGCCACGCTGATCCAGAGGAACGTGCCTCCGAACCGGTCGAGCAGCCACGCCGGGTCGAGGTAGTCGATACCCAGCAGGAGCGGGTGCAGCAACGGCTGCAGCTCCGCGGCCAGGTTCACGGCGACAGCGTATCGGTGGTCCCCCAACCCGGTGGCTACCCTGCCCGTCGTGGACGAGCGGGCGCCGTACGACCCCATGCCCTATGGGCAGCCCGAGGTCGGGGTCGGCCCGTGGGAGGGTCCGTGGCCGGACGGGGAGCGGTACGACGCGGCACTCTTGGCCGAGGGCGACCGCCGCAACGTGGTCGACCGCTACCGCTACTGGTCGCTCGAGGCGATCGTGGCCGACCTCGACACCCGGCGACATGACTTCCACGTCGCGATCGAGAACTGGCAGCACGACTTCAACATCGGCACGATCGTGCGGACCGCCAACGCGTTCCTGGCCGCCGAGGTCCACATCGTCGGCAACCGGCGTTGGAACCGACGCGGTGCGATGGTGACCGACCGCTACCAGCACGTCCGGCACCACGCGACGGTCGCCGACCTGGCGGCCTACCTCCGCGAGAGCGCGGTGCTGCTCTACGGCGTCGACAACCTGCCCGGGTCGGCGCACCTCGAGACGACCTCCCTGCCTCGCCAGGTCTGCTTCCTCTTCGGGCAGGAGGGGCCGGGCCTGTCCGAGTCGGCCCGTGAGGCCTGCGACGCCACGTTCTCGATCGCGCAGTTCGGCTCCACCCGGTCGATCAACGCCTCGGCGGCGGGCGCGATCGCGATGCACGCGTGGATCCGCGAGTACGCCGACCTGTCGGACGGTGGTGCAGCATGGCGGGGGTGAGCCGAGACCGGGTCAGTCCGGTCGACGCAGCTCCCGCAACAGTCTACGGTGAGCGAGCTCGATGACGGCTTCGCGAGCCGGGAGGTCGGCGAGCAGGTAGAGCTGGCCGGGCAGGCCCGAGGGGTCCAGGGACACGGTCTGCGCGACGGTCGTGTGGTCGTCGCCCGATGCCGCGAACGTCGTGCGGAGCTCGACGGTGCCCGGCGCGCGAACCTCGGCGCGGAGCAACAGCTCGCGCCCGGTCGACCGGATCACGCGCCAGAAGCCGACGTGGTCGCCGGCCTCGAGCAGGTCGCGCCCGGGCGGCGACCAGCGGCGACCCTCGCCGCCGAGGGCACGATCCACGCCGCCGCGCAGCGCCCACGGCAGGGCGTCGACGTACCACTGTGGGACATCGCGGCCATTGGCCACGACCGACCGGACCCGCGTGACCGGCAGCCGGACCTCCGAGGAGCGGGAGCTGCTGTGCAGACGGGTCCGGCGCAGCATGTCCCCACGGTAGGTCGGTGCCGAAAACGGGGCCGGACACCGACCCGTCCTAGCCACTAGGCTCCCTGGCATGCCCATCGCTACCCCTGAGAAGTACGCCGAGATGTTGGACGCCGCCAAGGCGGGTGCCTTCGCCTTCCCGGCCATCAACGTGTCCTCGTCCCAGACCCTCAACGCCGCGCTCCAGGGCTTCGCGGAGGCCGGCTCCGACGGCATCCTGCAGGTGTCGACAGGTGGTGCCGACTACCTCTCCGGGCCCACCGTGAAGAACATGGTCACCGGCTCCGTCGCCTTCGCGGCGTACGCCGCCGAGGTGGCCAAGAACTACCCGGTCAACGTCGCCCTGCACACCGACCACTGCCCCAAGGACAAGCTCGAGCAGTTCGTCCGGCCGCTGGTCGCCATCTCGACCGAGCGCGTCGCGCGCGGTGAGGCGCCGCTGTTCCAGTCGCACATGTGGGACGGGTCGGCCGTGCCGCTGGAGGAGAACCTCCAGATCGCCGAGGAGCTGCTCGCGGCCTGCGCGAAGGCCCACATCATCCTCGAGGTCGAGATCGGCGTGGTCGGCGGCGAGGAGGACGGTGTCGCCAACGAGATCAACGACCAGCTCTACACGACGCCCGAGGACGCGCTGGCCACCGTCGCCGCGCTCGGGGTGGGCGAGAACGGCCGCTACATGGCCGCGCTGACGTTCGGCAACGTGCACGGCGTCTACAAGCCCGGCAACGTCAAGCTGCGGCCGGAGATCCTCAGGGCCGCGCAGGATGCGGTCGTCGAGAAGCTCGGCCTGCCGGCCGGATCCAAGCCGTTCGACCTGGTGTTCCACGGCGGGTCGGGCTCGACCGCGGAGGAGATCAGTGCGGCCGTCGACTACGGGGTCATCAAGATGAACGTCGACACCGACACCCAGTACGCCTTCACGCGCCCCGTTGCGGACCATATTTTCGCCAACTACGACGGAGTCCTCAAGGTCGACGGCGAGGTCGGCAACAAGAAGGCCTACGACCCGCGGGCATGGGGCAAGGCCGCCGAGACGGGGATGGCCGCGCGGGTCGGGCAGGCCTGCGACAACCTCCGCTCGGCGGGTCACAGCGTCGGCTGACGAGCCGCTCGATCGGGTCTGGGAGAGAAACCTCCGCGAGTTCTGCCATTCGCCTGCGGAGGGCGGGCCGGAGTGGAAGCATCAGGTCCGTGGCGACCCCAGGCCGCCGCACCTTCTCGGGGGCCGTGGTAGCGACTTGCCTTCTTGGAGCGACCGCAGCGTTCGGGTGGGTGCCGGCGACAGCACAGACCGCGACGAGCGATCCCACGCCCGTCGCGTCGGACGCCTGCCCACTCGCCTGGCCGGTCCTGCGCTCCGGCCCGCCTGTTGACCAGTTCGACGGCGCTCCGTCCGTCCTGGTGGGCGGCAACCTCACGGTCGGAGGCGCCGCCGACGGTGCCGAGGGCATCGTGGTGGCTCGGGGCAACGCGACGTTCATCCGCGACGTGCCGGGCACCTACCGGATCGGCACCACGGCCAGCGGCTCTCAGGTCGCGCCACACGCCGGCAGCGACATGCTGTCGGTCGGGGGCGACCTCGTGGGCGACCCGGGGACGGTCCTCGACATCGGACAGGGCCTCGGCGCCGACGCAGTGCTCGGCGGCACCCTGGTCAACGGCACCCTCGTCGACCTCCACGGTGGCACTCTGGACGGGCAGATCGCCGGTGCGACCTCGCCGTACGACGCCCTGATCGATGGTCTGGCGGCCAAGTCCGCCTCGTACGCCGCGCGGGCCCTCACCGGCACGGTCGAGATCACCGACGCGACGCTCACGTTGACGGGTGACGGCAGCTCGGACCCGCAGACCTTCGCGATCGACGGTGCTGCCCTGGCCACGGGACAGGACGCCGAGGGCCGCGCGCTCCAGCTCGTCGGGGTGCCTGACGGCGCCGCGGTGATCGTGAACCTGAGCGGACCGTCCGTCGACCTGGACCTCGACTCGCTGCTCGCCCCGGACGGCGCGACCGTCGACCCGACCGCGGACCCGTACTTCGCGCAGCTGGCGAGCCACCTGCTCTGGAACGTCACCGAGGCAACGTCGGTTGACATCGGCGGCGAGGTCCAGCTCCCCGGCAGCCTGCTCGTTGCCACGCCCGGGAGCGTGACGAGCCTGGACGTCGCGGGCACCAACGGCCGCACCTTCGTCGCGGGAGACCTGGTGCACCGGGGCGGAGAGCTGCACAGCTATCCGTTCCTCCTGGACCCGGATCTCGACTGCGGTCCCGCACTGACCCATGTCAGCCCCCTCAGCCTCACCCTCACCCTCGAGGATCCGGCGAAGGTCATTCGCAAGGACCCCTACTTCCAGGGCACGTTCAGCTGCATCCAAGACGGCGTCGACGTGACCCCGGGGGACGGCCTGTGGCGCCTGCGCGCCACCGGGGCGCCTCAGCTGCTGAGCGGGCTGGTCCCGGTCGGGGCACTGTGCTTCATCGGCCAGGAGCTCGACGACCGCCCGCCCAAGGGCTGGCAGTGGGTCGAACCAGAGATCTTCCCCTCGAAGCTCGCCATCGTGAAGCGCGAGTCCGGCACCTTCTCGGTCACCAACCGGCTGCAACAGGTCAAGGCGCCCCCGATCGAGCCGGACGCCGATGCGGACCCGAACCCGACGATCGATCCGACGCCTGACTCGGACTCCGACCCGGACGCCACCACGAACTCGCCGCCGGACTCCGTCCAGGAGGAGCCGACCAGGCCCACCGACCCGCCCGTCCCGACGGCTCCCGACGTTGAGCCGCCGTCGATCCCCAACGACGACCCGAGCTCCTCGCCCGATGACACCCCGTCGCCGCCGGAGCCGGCTCCGGACGAGGTCGACCCGGCTGACGGCAGCGACGACGGGGCTGCGCTGGCCGACCCGCCCCGCCGCCCCAACGCTGCCGGCCCGCTGACCACGACCGCGCCGTACACGCTCCGGGGCGCGTTCGTCTGGGGTCCGCTGCTGCTGATCAGTGTGCTCGCGATGCGACTGCGATTCCCGTGGCGGCCGCGCAAACGGAATCAGGAGTACTACTAGCGTCTGTGGTCGGAGGTGTGGGGGACTAGCCTCGGCTGACGTGACCCACTCCCACGCGGACCTGATGGCAGGACCCCCGCCGACCAAGCTGCCCGCCGATCCCGCGGACGTCGACCTCGTCCGAGGAGTCGCCCCTGTCGACGTGGTGCGTGCTCACCCGGCCTCTCCGGCTGCCTGGGCCGCGATGGCGGGCTCCGCGCAGGAGTCGGACGCCGACGCCGTGACCGTCTACGCATACTCGCGGGTCGGCTACCACCGCAGCCTCGACATGCTGCGCCGCAACGGCTGGAAGGGCCACGGCCCCGTCCCGTGGGAGCACGAGCCCAACCGGGGTTTCCTGCGGTGCCTCGCTCTCCTCGCGGTCTCGGCGCGGGCGATCGGGGAGACCGACGAGTGGGAGCGATGCTCGGAGTTCCTGCGGGACTCCAGCCCGACGGCCTACGACGAGCTGCTGGGCTGAGGTAGCCCGGCGAGGGACGGGGAGGGACTACCTCGATGGATGTTGAGCGTGTCGGAATCCCCGGCAGCGTGGGCTGGACTCAACCGCCCAGCAGCCTGCGGACCTTCTCCGTGCCCAGCGCCACGAACAGGGTCGGGAGCCGCGGACCGCGGTCCGCGGCCACGAGCAGGTTGTAGAGCAGCCTGAAGAAGGCCTTCTGGTCCGCCTTGACCTCGTCGGTCGGCGGGTCGTCAAGGCCGAGGCCGCGGTCGAGCTTGGGGATGCCGTAGATCAGCGTCGTGGTCGCTTCTAGCTCGAGCTCGTCGGGGAGCCGGTCCAACAGCTGGGCCAGCCACCGCTGCTCGTCCTCGTCGAGGCCGCCGAGCCGGTCGAGGTCGGGCTCAACGCGCACGGTGGTGCGGTCCTCCTCCGGCACGAAGTCGCGGATCCAGGTCGCCGCGCGAGACAGTCGGGGCTCGAGGTCCTCGACCGTGGCGCCGACGATGCGGCTGATCTGTGCCGGGTCCCCGTTGGTCACGTCGGCGACCGAGGACAGGAGCCGGAACGACTCGAGCGCCCGCGGGGCGGGCAGTGCGCCGGAGGTCGAGGTCGAGACGGCGCGCTCGTAGGCCAGCACCTGTGCGTCGCGCCTGGACGGATCAGCAGCCTTGCGTCCGAGCGAGTCCCATTCGTCGTACAGCCGCACGACCTCGGCGCCGAAGTCGATGTTGAAGGTCTGCTTGGGGTTGCGGCGGACATAGAGCCACCGCAGGATCGGCGCTTCCAGGATGCGCAGCGCGTCCTCGGCCGTCGGTGCGCCACCCGCGGACGACGACATCTTCTGGACCCCGGCGAAGCCGACGAAGCCGTAGCCGAACCAGGCCGGTCTTGGCATGCCGTAGACGCGCTCCACCAGCTCGTGGCCGACGGTGAACGACGAGCCGGGGGTGGCGTGGTCCATCCCGGCGGGCTCGAAGTCGACGTGTTCGAAGGCCCAGCGCATCGGCCAGTCGACCTTCCAGACCAGCTTGCCCTCGAAGTCCGAGGTCAGGTTGGTGACACCCTGGTAGCCCGTGGTGTCGCAGGTGTAGGTCAGGTCGGTGGTCTCGTCGTCGTACGACGTGAGAGTGACCGTGTCCCGACCGCAGTCGCGACAGTAGGGCTTGTAGGGGAACCGGGCCAGGTCGCCGCTGCCCGACCCCTCGTCGTCGTCGGCGGACTCCAGCTCGACGGCCTTGGTGCGGTAGCGCTCGAGGACCGTCTCGATCGCGTCGCGTTCCCGGACGGCGGTGAGCACGGGGTCGCGGTAGTGGCCGGCCCGGTAGCGCTCGGTCTGCGAGACCTCGTCCATGTCGACGCCCATGGCGTGCAGCGCGTCGCGCAGCGGTGCCTTGAAGTGCTCGGCCCAGGAGTCGTGGCAGCCGTCCGGGTCCGGCACCGCGGTCAGCGGGCGCCCGATGTGCTCGCTCCAGGACGCGTCGACGCCGACCGGCACCTTGCGGAAGCGGTCGTAGTCGTCCCAGACGTGGAGGTGGCGCGTCTCGAGCCCACGGCGGCGCAGCTCCTCGGCGACGAAGTGCACCGTCAGGAACTCACGCAGGTTGCCGAGGTGCACTCGACCCGAGGGGCTGGCGCCCGACGAGACCGTCACCCTGGAGGCATCCGCGCCGGTGTGGAGCCGCGAGTGTCTCAGGGCGTCGTCGGCGGCGCGGGTCACCCAGTCGTGCGGTTCTCCGACCTGCTTGGACACGGACGGCAACGCTACCGGGGGACGACCAGGGAGTAGGCCGCGGGCTCGACCCGCCAGGTGCGGTGCCGTTCGGGGCCGTAGATCTCCCCGTCCGCGCTGCACCAGAACTCCTCGCCGGACACCGAGACCGTCGAGCCGCGGAGATAGATCACGTCGTCCCGCTCGGGGTGGCGTCCGGTCATCAGCTTGACGCCGTACCCGAACCGCGCCAGCGGGCCGACCGCCCGTGCCACCATGACGTCGACGGTGCCGTTGCCCGGGTCCGCGTGCGGAGTGAGCTCGGTGCCTCCGCCGACCTGGGACCCGTTGCCCACCGCGACCATCAGGATGGGTTGGTCCATGTCGACCACGGTCCGGCCGTCGACCTCGATGGCCACTCGGATGTAGGGCGGGTTGACCGCGGTGAGCGCAGCGCCGATCGGGTAGCCGAGCTTGCCGACCCCGACCGAGTGGAGGCGGTCCTTCCACGTGGCGCCCTTGCGGCTGGCCTGGGCACCCGCGCCGGCGTGCACGTTGTTGACCACGATCTCGCCGACCTCGTCGACGATGAGGTCGATCTGGCGCGGTTCGCCGTCGACCAGGACCTGGGCCGCTTCCTCGAGGTCGAGGGGGATGTCGTTGGCGCGGGCGAAGTCGTTGCCGGTGCCCAACGGGAGGATCCCGAGCACCGCGCTCTTGAGCTCGTTGCGCCGATACAACGTGGAGACCACCGCGTGCAGGCTCCCGTCCCCGCCCGCCACCACGATGCGACGGGAGCCGGCGCGGTGCAGCGCGCCGTTGAGCTCTCCGGGGTCGGAGGTCGCCTGGACCTCGACGTCGGTGTGGGCACGGAGGACCCTCAGGGCCGCGCCGAGGGACTCCTCGTCGGCGGTCCCGGCTTCCGCGTTGCTGATCACGAGGAGGGATTTCATCGCCGGTGAGCCTATCCTTTCGACACGTGCCAGCCATCGCGATCATCGGGGCCCAGTGGGGTGACGAGGGCAAGGGCAAAGCGACCGACGTCCTCGGTAGCCGCGTCGACTACGTCGTGAAGTTCAACGGCGGCAACAACGCCGGGCACACCGTCGTCATCCGCTCGGGCCCCAGCGATGACCAGACGGAGGAGAAGTACGCCCTGCACCTGCTCCCCAGCGGCATCCTGACCCCCGGCTGCACCCCGGTCATCGGCAACGGAGTGGTGGTCGACCTGGGTGTCCTGTTCGAGGAGATCGACGGACTCGAGAAGCGGGGGGTCGATACCTCGCTGCTCAAGATCTCGGCGAGCGCCCACGTCATCGCCAGCTACAACAAGACGCTCGACAAGGTGACCGAGCGGTTCCTCGGCTCGCGGCGCCTGGGCACCACAGGTCGCGGGATCGGCCCGACGTACGCCGACAAGATGAACCGGATCGGCATCCGGATCCAGGACCTCTTCGACGACAAGATCCTGGAGGCCAAGGTCGAGGGCGTGCTGGAGCTCAAGAGCCAGCTGCTGACCAAGGTCTACAACCGACGGGCCCCCTCGGTCGAGGAGGTCGTCGAGGAGCTCGCGTCCTACGCCGATCGGCTCGCGCCGTACGTCATCGACAGCGGCCTGCTGCTCAACCAGGCGCTGGACCGCGGCGAGACGGTCCTCCTCGAGGCCGGCCAGGCGACCCTGCTCGACGTCGACCACGGCACCTACCCGTTCGTCACCTCGTCCTCTGCCACCGCGGGCGGCGCCTGCACCGGCTCCGGGATCCCGCCGACGCGGCTCGACCGGGTGATCGGCATCGTCAAGGCCTACACGACCCGGGTGGGGGAGGGGCCGTTCCCGACCGAGCTGGGTGATGACTTCGGGGAGCACCTGCGCAAGGTGGGTGCCGAGTACGGCACGACGACCGGAAGGCCGCGACGCTGCGGCTGGTACGACACGGTGATCGCGCGCTACGCGGCGCGGGTCAACGGGGTGACCGACTTCGTGCTCACCAAGCTGGACGTGCTGACGGGCCTCGACGAGGTGCCGGTGTGCGTGGCCTATGACGTCGACGGGGTCCGTCACGACGAGATGCCCGTCAACCAGTCGGACTTCCACCACGCGGTCCCGATCTATGAGGAGCTGCCCGGCTGGTGGGAGGACATCTCCGGCTGCCGCACGATGGAGGAGCTTCCGGCCAACGCGCAGGCGTACGTGAAGCGGGTCGAGGAGCTCTCCGGCGCACGGATCTCAGCAGTCGGCGTCGGACCACAGCGGGACGCGACGATCGTGGTCCACGACCTCCTCTGACCTCCTGCGACCACGATCGGCTGCGGCGAGAGCTCGACGCTAGACGGCGCGCGCGGGGCACTAGCTAGTCTCGGGCCGTGCTGAGTCCTGTCGAGGCCATCGACCGGATCCGGAAGGCCTTCGGGCCTCCGCCCGGGTATCGCTCCCTGCACGCGAAGGGCCGGTTCTATGCCGGGACCTTCACCGCCACCCCGGAGGCGACCGCACGGTGTCGGGCCGCGCACCTGGACGGGCAGGCCCATCCGGTGACAGTGCGGTGGTCGAACGCCGGTGGCAACCCCAAGATCTCTGACACGTCACCGGACATTCGCGGGATGGCGGTGAGGTTCCACCAACCGGACGGGTCGGCGACCGACCTCCTCGGCCAGACCTCGCCGCGCTTCCCCACCGACGACCCCGAGGTGTTCGTCCGGCTCACCGAGGCATCGGTGAAGCCCTGGATGCTCCCGGTGTTCCTCGCCCGGCACCCCACCGCCATCCCCTCGTCGGTAGCGGGTCTGCGTGCCAGGGCTCTCGGCTCCCCGGTCACCTTCGCGGAGGTGACCTTCTATCCGATCCATGCCTACGGCTGGCTCGCCGCGGACGGCACCCGCACGTGGGTGCGCTACATCCTGCGCGCGACGGCCACCAAGAAGGACCGCCTGCCGCGCAGCTTCGAGGGTGCGGACCGCCTCCCCCAGGAGATGCTGGCCCGCCTCGAGCGCGGGCCGGTCACCCACGAGGTGTGGGTGCAGCTCGCTGGTGCCGGTCACGACCCGCACAGCGCCATGTCCGTGTGGGACGGGTGCCGTGAGCTCCTCGCCGGGCGGATCGAGGTCACCAGCGAGCTCGCCGACCCTGAGGCCGGCCCCGGCAGCTCGACCCCCGTCGTCTTCGACCCGACCCGCGTCGTCGAGGGCATCGAGCTCTCCGACGACCCCATCCTCACGTACCGCCGGGGTGCCTACTCCGAGTCGGTGGCCCGGCGCACCACCTCGTGACGGTGGATGCCTTAGCGTGCCAGCCGTGAAGGCGCTCGTGATCGGAACCGGCGGGCGTGAGCACGCACTGGCCAGGTCCCTCTCCAGGGATCCGGCAGTCAGTGCGGTGCACGTCGCGCCGGGCAACCCGGGGATCGCGGCGGTGGCCGAGCTGCACGAGGTCGACCCGTTGGACGGAGGCCAGGTCGCCGACCTGGCGGTCCGCCTGGGGGTCGACCTCGTCGTCGTCGGGCCCGAAGCCCCGCTCGTCGCCGGTGTTTCGGACGCCGTGCGGGAGCGGGGCATCGCCGTCTTCGGGCCGTCCGGCGCGGCCGCGCAGCTCGAGGGGTCCAAGGCGTTCGCCAAGGACGTCATGGCCGCCGCTGGGGTCCCGACCGCCCGGGCCTACTCGTGCTCGACTCTCGACGAGGTCGCGGCTGCCCTCGACGAGTTCGGGCCGCCGTACGTCGTCAAGGAGGACGGGCTCGCCGCCGGCAAGGGCGTGGTCGTCACCGAGGACCGTCAGCTCGCCGTGGACCACGCCGCTGCGTGCGATCGAGTGCTGATCGAGGAGTACCTCGACGGGCCGGAGGTCTCGCTGTTCGTGGTCACCGACGGGGTGACGGCGTACCCGTTGCAGCCGGCTCAAGACTTCAAGCGGATCTTCGACGGCGACGCCGGCCCGAACACCGGCGGCATGGGGGCCTACACGCCGCTGGCCTGGGCGCCGGACGGCCTCGTCGACGAGGTCATGGCGACCGTCGCGCAGCCGACCATCGACGAGATGGCCCGGCGCGGGACGCCGTTCTCCGGCCTGCTCTATGTCGGCCTCGCGCTCACCTCGCGCGGCACCAAGGTGGTCGAGTTCAACGCCCGGTGGGGCGACCCCGAGACCCAGCCTCTCCTCGCCTTGCTCGAGTCACCGCTGTCCGCGCTCTTCATGGGCTCGGCCACGGGCACCCTCGCGGAGGTCGCGCCGCCGGTCTGGTCGGACGGCGCTGCCGTCGCCGTGGTGATGGCGAGCCGCGGTTACCCCGAGTCGTCCTCGAGCGGCGATGTCATCACGGGCATCGACGACGCTGAGCTGCTCGACGGCGTCCACGTCATCCAGGCCGGTACGGCTGTGCGCGACGGCGATCTGGTCACGGCCGGCGGGCGGGTGCTGGCCGTCATCGGCACCGGTCCGTCCGTGGCCGAGGCCCGCGCGGCGGCGTACGCCGGCGTCGGCCGCATCTCCTTCGACGGCGCTCAGCACCGGACCGACATCGCCGCCGGGCCGTGACCTTCGGCATCGGCTCGGTGATCTCCGTGCGCGAGGTGCTGCACGGCGAGGTCTGGCTCGAGTTTCCCGAGACGGTGATCTCCGACGGCGACGTGCTCGCGACCATGCAGCTCGATGGTTCGCCGATGACCCATCACCCCGGTCACCGGTGTGGTCCGCACCCCTGGTCGCACCTCGACTCATGGAGCGGGACCACCGTGCTCAAGCTGCGCCGCGACGGCGACTGGTACTCGGTGTGGAAGTTCTTCGAGGGCGACCGCTTCCTCGGCTGGTACGTGAACTTCGAGCAGCCGGTGACACGCCGCGAGGACGGGATCGACATCAACGATCTGCAGCTGGACATCGTCATCGACCCGGACGGTGCCTGGCGCTGGAAGGACGTCGAGGACCTCGGCCCGGCGGTGGCCTCGGGTCGGATGACCGCCGACGAGCTGCGCGCCGTGCTCGACGCGGCGCCCGACGTCGCACGTCGTCTCGACGAGGACGACCGCTGGTGGGCGTCGTGGGACGACTGGAGCACTGTGGAGAGCTGACGGCGGCTGTCGGCTGGTCCGTCCAGTCTGGAACCCGCACGTTCTCGGGTCCACACTGGAAGGAGCATCGATGTGTCGTGGAGGACGGGAGTCACTGTGCCGGTCGTCGAAGAGCACCTGCAGAGACTGCACATGTCCTGGGACGAGTTCCTTGCGTTCGACGTCGCGGGGAAGGCGGAGTGGGTCGACGGCGAGGTCGTCGTGAGTCAGCCCAACAATCGCGAGCACAGCCGGGTGGCCGGCAAGCTCGCAGTCGTCCTCGGCATGGCATTGCCAGATCTCGACGTTCACGTCGAGCCTGGGCTGAGGCTGCCTGGCAACAGGCTTCGGGGCCCGGACCTGATCGTGGTCGAGGGGGATCTTGACACGACCTGGATCGAGGACGCTCCGATACTCGTCGTCGAGGTGTTGTCACCGAGCACCCGCACCGAAGACACCCGGGTCAAACCGCCTGAGTACGCCGCCGCCGGCGTTGGTCACCTGTGGCTGGTCGACCCGCGAGACCGCCGCATCGAGTGCTTCGACAATGCCGGCGGCAGCTGGCGGCTCGCGCTGCGGCTCGACCTCGAGAGCCCGATCGGGGAGGTTCTTGTCGGGGGCCGCACAGTCTCCATCGAGCTCACCAGGGTCTTCCGGGGATGAAACCGGATCTCGTCGGCCAGCCGGTTCGGCACGTGCCGATGACCTGGGAGGCGTACCTCGCTCTTCCCGAGAAACCCAAGGCCGAGTGGGTCGACGGCGTCGCGGTGATCAGTCCCACCTTCGAGTCGGCGGCGCACGGGATTGCCGTGACCGAAGTCCTGGTGGCTTTGTCCACAGCGCTGCCCGACCTGCAAGTCCTCAGTCGATGTGGAGTGGTGCTGCCGGGCAACCGGCTGCGGACGCCCGATGTGACCGTGGTGAGAACCATGGACTCCGGCGACTGGGTCGAGCAGATACCAGTCCTGGTGGTCGAGGTGTTGTCGAGGAGCAGCTGGTCGGAGGACATGGTGGTCAAGTCGACGGAATACGCACGCGCAGGGATCGGGCAGTACTGGACGGTCGATCCTGACGACCGCACCGTTGAGGTCGACGAGAATGTCGACGGGTTCTGGCGGGCTCGGCTGCGTCTGAGCGACAGCAACCCGACCGGCGAGGTTCACGTCGGTGAGCACGGCGTCGTACGACTCGACCTGACCAGGATCCTGCCCAGCTGATCGTGGGACGATGACCTCCGTGACCGTCCCCAACGTGCTGGCGACGCGCTATGCCAGTGGCGCCCTGGCCGCCATCTGGTCGCCCGAGCACAAGATCGTGCTCGAGCGACAGCTGTGGATCTCGGTGCTCAAGGCGCAGCGCGATCTCGGCATCGAGGTGCCGGACGGCGTGCTCGAGGCCTACGAGGACGTCCTCGCCCTGGGTGAGAAGGGGGTGGACCTCGAGTCGATCGCTGCCCGTGAGCGGGTCACCCGCCACGACGTGAAGGCGCGCATCGAGGAGTTCTCCGCACTCGCGGGGCATGAGCACATCCACAAGGGCATGACGTCTCGTGACCTCACCGAGAACGTCGAGCAGCTGCAGGTCCGCCGGTCGCTGGAGCTCGTGCGCGACCACGCGGTCGCCGCGCTCGCCCGTCTGGCCCGGCTCGCGGCCGAGCACGAGGCGACAGTGATGGCCGGCCGCTCCCACAACGTCGCCGCGCAGGCCACGACCCTGGGCAAGCGGTTCGCGACCGTGGCTGAGGAGCTGCTGGTCGGGGTCGAGCGCGTCGAGGAGCTGCTGGCCCGCTACCCGCTCAGAGGCATCAAGGGCCCGATGGGCACCGCCCAGGACATGCTCGACCTGCTCGACGGTGACGCGGCCAAGCTTGCCGACCTCGAGGCGCGGGTCGCCGCGCACCTCGGGTTCGACCGGGTGCTGACCAGCGTCGGCCAGGTCTACCCGCGGTCGCTCGACTTCGACGTCGTCAGCGCCCTGGTGCAGCTGGTGTCGGGCCCGTCCAACCTCGCGACCACCATCAGGCTGATGGCCGGCAACGAGCTGGTGACCGAGGGCTTCCAGGAGGGCCAGGTCGGCTCCTCGGCGATGCCCCACAAGATGAACAGTCGCTCCGCGGAGCGGGTCAACGGGCTCGCCGTGGTGCTCCGCGGCCACCTGTCCATGGTCAGCGAGCTGGCCGGCGACCAGTGGAACGAGGGCGACGTCTCCGACTCCGTCGTGCGCCGGGTGGCGCTCCCCGACGCCTTCTTCGCCGCCGACGGGTTGTTCGAGACCTTCCTGACGATCCTCGACGAGTTCGGCGCCTTCCCGGCTGTGATCCAGCGCGAGCTGGACCGCTACCTCCCGTTCCTCTCGACCACCAAGGTGCTGATGGCTGCGGTCCGCAACGGCGTCGGACGCGAGGTGGCGCACGAGGCGATCAAGGAGGCGGCGGTCGGAACGGCCCTCGATATGCGCCAGGGCCAGGCGGACAACGACGTCTTCGAGCGACTGGCCGCCGACGCACGCCTCGGCCTCACCGGTGACCAGCTCGCGACGCTGGTCGCCGAGCCGATCACGTTCACCGGAGCAGCCGTCGCGCAGGTCCAGGAGGTCGTTCGCCGGGTCGCCGAGGTCACCGCTCGACACCCCGACGCCGCGGCGTACGCGCCCGGCGCGATCTTGTAACGATCGGTCTGCAGCCCGCCAGCCGGGCCCCCACGGCCCGCCGGATACGGTCGTGCCATGACACAGCCGCCCCCCTCGATGGTCGACTGGGACCTCGCGGTGCGGATCGGGGCCCGGATCGCCGGTGACGGCCCGACCGTCACCCGTGCCGAGGCTGACGCCGCGGTCGAGGAGCTGCGCGCGGGGGCCGACCGGTCGACCGCCCTGGTTCGCGAGTTCACCGGCCTCGCCGCCGGCGAGCGCACCGCCCCCGTACTGGTCGTCGACCGCACCGGGTGGGTGCAGGCCAACGCCGACGCGTTCGCGATGCTGCTCGGCCCGATCATCGACAAGCTCAACGCCAAGAAGCCGCCGAGCGGACTGTCCACAGCCATCGGCTCCCGGGTCACCGGAGCCGAGGTGGGCGGGCTGCTCGGCTTCCTCGGCGGCAAGGTGCTCGGCCAGTTCGACCCGTTCTACGACCCGGCCGGGCGGCTGCTGCTGGTCGCGCCCAACATCGTGCACGTCGAGCGCGAGCTCGGAGCCGACCCCACCGACTTCCGGCTGTGGGTCTGCCTGCACGAGGAGACCCACCGGGTGCAGTTCACGGCCGTGCCGTGGATGCGCGACCACCTGTTCGCCGAGATCAGCAAGCTCGCCGACACCATGGAGCCGTCGAGCCTGGTCGACGACGGGTTTGGTCGGATCGTGGAGGCGATCAAGGGCGCCAAGGACGGTGCCGGCTCCGGGGGTGGCGGCAGCCTGCTCGACGCGATCAGCACGCCGGAGCAGAAGGAGCTGCATCGACCGGATGACCGGCGTGATGTCGCTGCTCGAGGGCCACGCCGACGTCGTGATGGACGGCGTCGGGCCCGAGTGTCATCCCGACGGTCGCCAGGATCCGAGGCAAGTTCAACGAGCGCCGCAAGGGCGTCGGGGCCCTCGACCGGGTCCTGCGCCGGCTGCTCGGCCTCGACGCCAAGATGGCGCAGTACCGCGACGGCGCGGTGTTCGTCCGGCACGTCGTCGACAAGGCCGGGATGGAGCAGTTCAACGCGGTCTGGGAGCGAGCCGAGAACCTGCCGTCCAAGGCCGAGATCGCCGACCCGAAGGCCTGGATGACCCGCGTCCTGGCCTGAACACCCCGACGAACAATGAGCCTGCACCCTTGCCGTCGCCGCGGTCCGCCTCGGCGTACGACGGGTGCTCGGGGAACTCGAGCCGGACCCTGCCCGGCCGCACACGGTCCTGGTGGCCTGCTCCGGGGGCGCGGACTCGCTGGCGCTGGCGTCCGCCGCGGTGTTCGAGGCCCACAAGCTCGGTGTCCGGGTGATCGGCGTGACCGTCGACCACGGCCTGCAGGAGGGCTCGGCGGAGCACGCCACTCGTGTCGTGGCACAGCTGGCCGCGATCGGCGCCGACGAGACCGCGTCGGCCCGGGTGAGCGTCGAGTCGGGTGGGCGCGGCACGGAGGCCGCGGCCCGGGAGGCGCGCTACGCGGTCCTCGACCAGATGGCCGAGCACTTCGGGGCCGCGCTGGTGCTGCTCGGCCACACCCGCGACGACCAGGCCGAGACGGTGCTGCTCGGGCTCACCCGCGGCTCCGGCGGCCGGTCGCTGGCCGGCATGCGCCGTTCCTTCGACGCGTACCGCCGGCCGCTGCTCGACGTCGGCCGCGACCGACACCGTCACGGCCTGCCAGGTCGAGGGGCTCGAGTTCTGGGAGGACCCGCACAACCTCGACCCGAGCGTTCACCCGGGTCCGGGTCCGCCACTCGCGTGCTGCCACTCCTCGAGGACGAGCTCGGCCCCGGCGTGGCCGCGACGCTCGCCCGCACGGCCGACCAGCTCCGCGAGGACACCGAGCTGCTCGACGAGCTCGCCGCGGCGGCGTACGACGAGGTGCGGGTCGTCGGGGGAGTGGACGCAGCCCGGCTCTCCGCCCATCCCACAGCGATCGTGCACCGGGTGCTTCGGCTGGCGGCGCTCGATGCGGGTGCGCCGGCCCGCCGAGCTGTTCCGCGGTGCACGTCCTCGCGATGGCCGCACAGCTCGGCGCGCAGCCCAGGCCCGGCGAGGTGCAGCTCCCCGGACTGGTGACCGCGGTCCGGGACCGGGACCTCCTGACGTTCCGGCCGACCGCTGTGGAAGGGTGAGTCCATGGACGCTGCCGACGTGGAGGACGACCTGGTCGACGTGCTCTTCACCGAGGAGCAGATCCAGGACCGGCTCCGCGAGCTGGCCCGGCAGATCGAGACCGACTACGAGGGCCAGCGACCTCCTCATCGTCGGCATCCTGCGGGGCGCGGTCATGGTGATGGCCGACCTGGCCCGCAGCTTCAGCCGCCACGTCGAGATGGACTGGATGGCGATCTCGTCCTACGGCTCGGGCACCAAGTCGTCAGCGGCGTCGTCCGGATCCTCAAGGACCTCGACACCGACATCTCCGGGCGCGACGTGCTCATCGTCGACGAGATCATCGACACCGGCCTCACGCTGTCGTGGCTGACCTCCAACCTGGCGTCCCGCAACCCGGCGAGCGTCGAGATCTGCACGCTGCTGCGCAAGCCCGAGGCCCTCACGATGCCGGTGGACGTCAAGTACGTCGGCTGGGACATCCCCAACGAGTTCGTCGTGGGCTACGGCCTCGACTACCGCGAGCGCTACCGCAACCTGCGCGACATCGGCACCCTCTCGCCGCACGTCTACTCCTGAGAAGCGCCGTAAGGGACACTGGGTACCGTCGTAGGTTCACACGGGTCCCGTACGTGGCGGGGTCCGGCTGCATCGAGAGAAGTCTGTGAAGCGTTTGTTCAAGGGTCCCTGGCTCTGGATCGTCGTCGCCGTGGTGGGCGTGCTGCTCGCCCTGCAGTTCCTCGCGCCCTCCGGCGGCGGCGACGAGATCTCCGCCTCCAAGATGAACGAATACATCGCCAAGGGCCAGGTCAAGGAGATCACGTTCGTCGACGGCGACCAGCAGATCAAGGCGACCCTCGACGACGACGTCGACCGGGACGGCGGCCGCGAGGTCAGCACCAAGTGGATCGTCGGGCAGCCAGCGCGACATCTTCTCCGCCGCGCAGGCGCAGGTCGACAAGGGCACCATCGAGGAGATCACCAGCGAGGTCTCGCGAGCCCGGGCTGCTCGAGCTCGTTCCTGTTCTCGCTTCCTCCCGATCATCATCCTGATCGTGGTCTTCCTGTGGCTGATGAACTCCATGCAGGGCGGCGGCGGCCGCGGCGTCATGCAGTTCGCCAAGTCCAAGGCCAAGCTGATCTCCAAGGACATGCCCAAGACGACCTTCGCCGACGTCGCCGGCTGCGAGGAGGCCATCGAGGAGCTCGGCGAGATCAAGGAGTTCCTCCAGGAGCCGGCCAAGTTCCAGGCCGTCGGCGCCAAGATCCCCAAGGGCGTCCTGCTCTACGGCCCGCCCGGCACCGGCAAGACCCTGCTGGCCCGCGCGGTCGCCGGTGAGGCGGGCGTGCCGTTCTACTCGATCTCCGGCTCCGACTTCGTCGAGATGTTCGTCGGTGTCGGCGCCTCGCCGCGTCCGTGACCTCTTCGAGCAGGCCAAGGAGAACGCCCCGGCGATCGTCTTCATCGACGAGATCGACGCCGTCGGCCGGCACCGCGGCGCCGGCATGGGCGGCGGCCACGACGAGCGCGAGCAGACCCTCAACCAGCTGCTGGTCGAGATGGACGGCTTCGACGTCCGCGGCGGCGTCATCCTGATCGCGGCCACCAACCGACCCGACGTCCTCGACCCCGCGCTGCTGCGCCCGGGTCGCTTCGACCGGCAGATCGCCGTGGACGCCCCCGACCTGTCCGGCCGCCACAAGATCCTCCAGGTCCACTCGCGCGGCAAGCCGATGGCCCAGGACATCGACCTGATCGGCGTCGCCCGGCGTACGCCGGGCTTCACCGGCGCCGACCTGGCCAACGTGCTCAACGAGGCCGCGCTGCTCACCGCGCGCAACAACCAGAAGATGATCACCAACGAGTCACTCGACGAGGCGATCGACCGCGTCATCGCGGGACCGCAGCGCCGTACGCGCCTGATGAGCGAGAAGGAGAAGCTCATCACCGCCTACCACGAGGGCGGCCACGCCCTGGTCGCGGCGGCGCTGCCCGGGCAACGACCCGGTGCACAAGGTGACGATCCTCCCGCGCGGTCGCGCCCTCGGCTACACGATGGTGCTGCCCGACGAGGACAAGTACTCCCAGACCCGCTCGGAGATGCTCGACAAGCTCGCCTACATGCTGGGCGGCCGCGCCGCGGAGGAGATGGTCTTCCACGACCCGACCACCGGCGCCGGCAACGACATCGAGAAGGCCACCGGCGCTGGCCCGCGCGATGGTCACCCAGTACGGCATGACCGAGCGTCTCGGCGCGATCAAGCTGGGCGAGGGCAACTCCGAGCCGTTCCTGGGCCGCGACTTCGGCCACCAGCGCAACTACTCCGAGGACGTCGCCGCGATCGTCGACGAGGAGACCAAGAAGCTCCTCGCCACCGCCCACCAGGAGGCCTTCGACATCCTCGAGGAGAACCGCGACGTCCTCGACACGCTGGTCCTCGAGCTGCTCGACAAGGAGACGCTCGACAAGGCGCAGATCGCCCAGATCTTCGCAGCGCTGCGGATGCGCCCCGAGCGCCCGGCCTGGACCGGCTCGCCGGACCGCCGACCGTCCGAGATCCCCGCCGTCGAGATCCCCCAGGAGATCCGGGCCCGCGCGGCCGCGCAGAGCGCCGCCCTCGGGTCGTCCAACGGGCACGTCGAGGGCGGGGTCGTCGTGACGCCTCCCGGTCCCGGCGGCGACCTGCACGGTGACTCGGCCCTCCAGCCTCCGTCCGGGCCCGTGGGCCCGACCTCTCCGGGCGGCTCGGGCCCGACGTGACCGACCCGATCAGCCAGGATCCGACCAGGCGAGTCGACGAGCATCCCGGCCTTCGACCACGACCGGGCCGCGGCGGCGGTCCGCGAGCTGCTGTTCGCGATCGGGGAGGACCCCGACCGCGAGGGCCTGCTCGACACCCCGGCTCGCGTGGCCCGGGCCTACGCCGAGCTGACCGCCGGACTGCGGATGACCGCCGAGGACGTGCTCACCACGACCTTCGACATCGGGCACGACGAGATGGTCCTGGTCCGCGACATCGAGTTCTGGTCGATGTGCGAGCACCACCTCGTGCCGTTCACCGGGGTGGCGCACGTCGGCTACATCCCGGCCGACACCGGCAAGATCACCGGGCTCTCCAAGCTGGCCCGGCTGGTCGACGTCTACGCCAAGCGGCCGCAGGTCCAGGAGCGGCTGACCACGCAGATCGCCGACTCGCTCATGGAGATCCTCGAGGCCCGCGGCGTCATCGTCGTCATCGAGGCCGAGCACCTGTGCATGACGATGCGTGGGGTGAAGAAGCCCGGAGCCCGCACGATCACCTCCGCTGTGCGCGGCACCATGCTCACCAACGCCACCACGCGGGCCGAGGCGATGGGGCTCATCAACCGTCCACCACGCTAGGTAGCCCCGCGAGCTTCGGCCCGGTGCTGCCTACCCCCGCGAGCTTCGGCCCGGTGCTGTCTACCCTCGCGAGCTTCGGCCCCGAGACCATGGCGACGCTCGCTCTGTCTGTCTACCCTCGCGAGCTTCGGCCCCGAGACCATGGCGACGCTCGCTGCGCTCGCCGGCTTCGCCGTCGCCATGGCCGCCGGGGCCGATCGCGAGGCGCGCTCGCTGGCGCTCGCCATCGCTCGCCGGCTTCGCCGTCGCCATGGCCGCCGGGGCCGATCGCGAGGCGCGCTCGCTGGCGCTCGCCATCGCTCGCCTCTGTCGCTGCGCTCCCGCGCTCGCATGCTTGGCTCACCTCTGTGCGGGCTAGACCTCGAAGGTGTAGCCGAAGTCATTGATGGCTGGGGCGAAGAGGTCCGCGATCCTGGCCTTCGATTCGGCGTCGTAGTAGGACGCGTAGCCCGGGCCAGGTGGCCGTGACCCGCCCTTGGCGCGGGTCAGCGCCGGCTCACCCGGCAGACCCAGGTGCGACCAGACCTCGCCCAGCTCGACCGTGAGGTTCTCGTAGCGCAGCACGCGGTCGACCGCCAGCTCGCCGTCGATCCGATAGCCGCGCGCGTTCTTGGTGGCGAGCTCGGCCACCACCGGCTCGCGGACGAAGTCGGCGAACGCCGGCGGCTTGCGGTCATCGCGGTGTCGCCAGTGATAGAGCGAGACGACTGCGTCCCAGGGGTTCCGCTCGATCGAGAACGTGAAGTACGCGTCCCAGGTCTCGCTCCCCACGAGGGGGCGAACCATCGAGGACGGCATGTGGTTGAACGCCCTGCGCGGCAACGGTGGCGACTCGTAGTTCTGCGGCGGTCGGCCCCCGAGCTCGGCTCGGAGCAGCTCGTCCTCGTCGGTGACCCGCGTGATGACGTCGTCGGGACCGCAGATCCTCGACAGCGCGATCTCCACGCTGGTCCCGGCGGTCTTGCGCGTCTTCAAGAAGACGAAGCGGTGTGCGTGGGACACGATCACGCACTGAGTATCGTGCAGCGGGATGCTCGACAACCTCGCGGTCCTGGTCACAGGCTCCATGCGCAGCGGCACCAGCTCGCTCGCCGGCAGCCTGAAGATCCTGGGTCTCCACGTCCCGCAGCCGGAGGTGCCGGCCTCTCCGCGCAACCCCAAGGGTCACTTCGAGCCGCACTGGGTGATCCGGTTCCACAAGCAGGTGCTCCGCCAGGCGCTCACCCGTCCGAGCGACGGCAGTCCGCAG
The DNA here is from genome assembly GCA_963802315.1 of uncultured Actinomycetota bacterium. Lineage (GTDB taxonomy): Bacteria > Actinomycetota > Actinomycetes > Propionibacteriales > Nocardioidaceae > Nocardioides. The sequence continues at coordinate 913,212 of CAWDIF010000001.1, read as the reverse complement.
GCCCTGGGGCGGGTCTCCGCCGCGATGGCGGAGGGTGGTCTCGAGCAGGAGCTCGCACAGTGGCTGCGCGAGCAGACCGAGCCGCGCATCGTGGTCAAGGACCCGCATGCGGCCTGGCTGGTCGACTCGTGGGTGGCGGCCTCTCGCACCGTCGGGCGGGACCTGCGGCTGCTGACCGCGATTCGGCATCCGGCGGAGGTCGTCGGATCCCAGGAGCTGACCTGGGGGCACCGCCGTGACGACGAGATGCGTCGGGTCAAGGAGACCTCCAACACGGCCGCGTGGCTCAACGTCGCGTTGGTCACCGAGCGCACCGGCCGTGACCTGCCGCGGTCGTTCATCCGCTACAGCGAGCTCATCGAGGACTGGCGCGTGGCGCTGGGCCGGGTCTCGGACCAGCTCTCCCTGGGCCTGGACACGGATGTGGCCGGGGCCGGGCACGAGCTGGATGAGTGGCTCGACCCATCGCTGCGCCGCTCCCAGGTCTCGTGGGGCGACATCGAGCTGCCGCCGTGGCTGCGTGACCTCGCCGACGACGCGTGGGCCCGACTCAACCGCCTCGTGGACGACCCGGGGGACAGTGCTGCCGCGGCGCGCCTCGACGAGATCAGAGCGGAGTACGACGCGCGCTACGCGGAGGGGGTGGCGCTGACCCTCGACGAGGCCCAGCACCGTGAGCGGGTCGGTGCCCGCAACTCGGCCGAGAAGTTCCGACCGCGGGTACGCCGCCAGCGGCGTCGGGCCGAGCAGGCCGAGGAAGCGTTGCGTCGCGAACCCAGTGAGCCAGCCAAGCCACGGTGGTCGAAGAGGTCGACCAGCGAGTAGGGATCAATGGTCCTAGGCGATCCGGTCCTTGTTGGTCCACTCCTCGTTGAGGCCCTTCTCGATGATCACGAGGTTGTGGTAGCAGTGCACCGCGGCGACCCACCTGTCGGCGTAGGTCGGCTCGTAGCCCTCGTCGAGGAACTCGACCCAGTTGAGCCCGTCGACCAGTTCCTTGACCAGCGCCATCGTGGTCAGCCGATCCTGCCGGTCGGTGTTGCCACCCCACGTCGGCCAGTAGCTGGTCTGGGTGTCCTCGATCGCATAGAAGCCGCCCTCCGCGAGCAGCGGGAAGAGCACCCGGAACGACTCGCGCACGTGCTCGGGACGGTGGCTGCCGTCGTCGACCACGACCCGGACGGGACCGGTCTCCTCCACGATGCGGGCGAGCAGCGCCCGATCCGTCTGGTCACCCACGTAGATGCGGATCCGCGGCGCCTCCACGAACGACTTGTCGACGATGTCCAGCCCGACGACCTGTGCCCGGATGAAGAACCGCTTCCACATCCGCAGGGAGGCCCCACCGCGCCCGGGTCGGAAGGAGCCGCCGACGCCGATCTCGAACAACGTGAAGGCCTCGTCGCGCAAGTGGCCGAGGTGCCGCTCGTAGTGCCGGGTGTAGCTGTGGTGGGTGGCCTTGTCGGTGCCGGTCTCCCGGCCGATCTCGCCGAGATCCATGGAGCGCCAGCGGGTCTCCCGCTCGGCGCGCGTCGACTCTCCAGGCACGCCCAGAACCTAGTGCTACGACGCCGTAGAGTCGCGCAGGTGATGGTCTCCCCGTCTAGACGAGCACTCTTTGTGCACGTGCAGAAGACGGGCGGCCTGACCGTGGAGAACGTCCTGCGCGCGGGTCTTCCGGACGCCCAGAAGGTCACCGGCCTCCCGGGCGCCAAGCACGCCAGGTTGCGGGCGGCGCTGCGCCAGCACCCGGAGTTCGCGGCCTTCTGGACCTTCGGCTTCGTGCGCAACCCCTGGGCTCGGATGTGGTCGTGGTACTCGATGATCGAGCGTCGCCGGGAGGCCGCCGAGGGCGGCAACGAGTGGATCGGCGCCCGGATCGAACGCAACGCCTTCTGGTCTGGTGTGCTGGCCGAGATCGACGACTTCGAGGCGTTCGTCCTCAAGGGACCCGACCTGTTCCCGCGGCTGCGTGTCCCGCAGGTGACCTACCTGCACGCCAAGGGGCGGGCCGCGGACTTCATCGGCCGCACGGAGAGCTTCGCCTCCGACCTCGCCACCGTGTGCGCGCACCTCGACATCGCGGCGCCCCAAGCACCGCCGCGCCGCAATGCGGGTCCCGGCGGCGACTGGCGCTCGCAGTACACCTCGACCATGCGACAGCGGGTCGCCGAGCTCTACGAGCCCGACGTGCGCGCGTTCGGCTACGAGTTCTAGCGCCGTGACTGGGGAGTCCCTCGGTTCCTCGACGAAGCCGTCGACGGCCCTCGATAGGTTCCAGGGGTGAGCCTGGGTCCGTGGGTGATGGGGGTCGTCAACGTCACCCCGGACTCGTTCAGCGACGGCGGCCGCTACGGCACCGTCGAGGCCGCGGTCGAGCACGGGCGGGCCCTGCTCGCCGACGGCGCCGACATCCTCGACATCGGCGGCGAGTCGACGCGGCCGGGCGCCCACCGCCCACTGGTCTCCGAGGAGCTGGCCCGAGTCGTGCCGGTCATCGCCGAGCTGGCCTCCGCCGGGGCCCTGGTGAGCGTGGACACCATGCGGGCCGAGGTCGCGGAGGCGGCGATCGCAGCAGGCGCCGGCATCGTCAACGACGTGTCAGGAGGCCTGGCGGACCCGGAGGTGCTGCGAGTGGTGGCCGGGACCGGCGTGCGCTACGTCGCCATGCACTGGCGCGGACACAGCGACCGGATGAACGCCTTCGCGACCTACGACGGGCCCGGCGGTGTCGTGACCGCGGTCCGCGACGAGCTCGCCGAGCGGGTCGAGGCGATCCTGGCCGCCGGGGTGGCCGCGGACCGGGTCGTCCTGGACCCCGGTCTGGGGTTCGCCAAGGCCGCGGCGCACAACTGGGAGCTCCTGCGGCACCTGGACCGGATCGCGGCGCTCGGTCACCCGCTGCTCGTCGGCGCGAGCCGCAAGTCGTTCCTGGGCAGGGTCCTGGCCTCCCCAGAGGGCCTCGACAGGCCGGTGGGCGAGCGGGAGCACGCCACCACGGCGCTGACGGTCGTCCTCGCGCAGGCGGGTGTCTGGGGCCTCCGGGTCCACGACGTACGCTCCTGTCGCGACGCGTTGCGGGTCCTGGAGGCGCTCGGTCAGGTCGACGGAGGAGGGTCGGAGTGAGGGAGTCATCAGGTCAGCTGAGCCTGCTGGGCCTCGAGTGCTACGGCCACCACGGCGTCTTCGAGCACGAGCGCCGCGACGGTCAGACCTTCGTCATCGACCTCGTCCTGGGTCTGGACACGACCACGGCCGCGACCTCGGACGACCTGGCGGACACGGTCGACTACGGCGGGCTCGCGCTGGGAGTCAGGTCCGCCGTCGAGCGGGACCCGGTCGACCTGATCGAGACGCTGGCCGAACGGATCGCGGGTGTCTGTCTGAGCGACGATCGTGTTGACTGGTGCCGGGTCACGGTCCACAAACCGGATGCCCCCATCGAGGCGACGTTCACCGATGTCGCCCTCACGATCACCCGGAAGGCAGGTTCCTCGTGACCGAGACCCCCAACCCCTACATCGTCGATGCCGACACCCTCACCGGTGAGATGCGTCCGATCCGTCAGCTCGTCGTCTCCCTGGGGTCCAACCTCGGGGAACGCTTCGAGAACCTGCAGGGTGCGGTCCGCGCCCTCGCCGACACCCCGGACGTGTGGGTCACCAGCGTCTCTCCGGTCTACGAGACCACGCCGGTGGATGCTCCTGAGGGGTCGGACAGCTTCCTCAACGCCGTCGTCCTGGCCGACACCACGCTGGCGGCGACCCGGCTCCTGGACCGGGCGATGGCCATCGAGGACGCCTTCGACCGGCAGCGCTCCGAGGTCCGCAACGCCCCGCGCACGCTCGACGTCGACCTGATCCTGGTCGGAGACCGTCGGAGCGACGATGAGACGCTGCGGCTGCCGCACCCCCGGGCCGCCGAACGGGCCTTCGTGCTGCGTCCTTGGCTCGACGTCGACCCGGGCGCGGACCTGCTGGACCACGGTCGCGTCGACGACCTGCTCGCCGGCGTCGGCGAGCAAGGCGTCCGGCGCCGAGACGACCTCTACCTCGAGGTCTAACAGCGTCCTGACGCGATCGGGTGACCCAGTGACGGAGGAGGACGAGGAACCCTCGGGGCATCTCGACACCACCCCGCCGGGGGTCGTCACTGCCTGGGCGGTGATCGGGCTGATCGGCGGCTGGCTCCTGCGTCTGGTCGCCGAGGCGACCCGCGAGACGGCACCGGTCGTCTCCTGGGTGCAACCCGGCGCACTGCTCCTGCTGGCCGCGGCAGTCGGCCTGACCGCCTGGCACACCTGGCGGTCCGTGCACGTACGCCGCGAGCGGCTCGAGCCGCACCGCGCGGTCAACCGGCTCGTGCTGGGCCGGGCCGCGGCGCTGGTCGGTGCCCTCGTGGCAGGCGGGTATGCCGGCTACGCCCTGAGCTGGATCGGATCGGACGCCGAGCTGGCCGGGCAACGGATGCTGCGGTCCGCGGTCGCGGCCTCCTTCGCGCTCCTGCTGGTGGCCGCAGGGGTGCTCCTCGAGCGTGCGTGTCGCGTCCGAAAGGGCCCTCCCGAGGCCTAGTCTCCCAACCATGTCTTCCCCATCAGTCACACAGGCCACACGGAGGCGTCGGCGCAGCACGCGCGTGACGATCGCCGTGGGCCTGATCCTGCTCGCCGCGCTGGGTGTCTCCGGCGCGGCTGCGGCGGTCGTTTCGGCCGACGCCTCCTGGCTGCTGCTCGCCGGCGCCGCGGTTCTCGCGGTGCTGCTCGGCGCAGTGGCCACCCGGATCACCCACAACGAGCTCCTCGACTCCCGGCGGGTTGCGGCTGCCGACCGGGCCAGGCTGGCCCAGGGCTACTCGATCCTCACCGCACAGCGTGCCGTTGAGCACGCCGCCTATGTCGGCATGATCGAGACCCGGATCTCCGAACGCGAGGAGACGTTGGACCAGCTCGAGATGGCTCTCTCAGCCGCCCAGCGCCGTGCCGCGACCGCCACCCGCAAGAGGCACGTCGAGGGCCGTCGCTCCGCCGGGCTGCAGGTGCAGCTGGTCCAGGCCGAGGACCGTGCGACCGACGCCATGGTCAAGGTCCACGAGCTCGAGCAGGAGCTGGTCACGCTGCGCGCCGAGCTGGACTCGGTCACCGCCGCCTGGCACGCCGCGCAGAGCATCCGCAGACACGCCTGATCCTCGACCCGCCCGTCGCTGACGGGCGGGTCGACGGCGTCGCTCACGCGGTCGTGGCACCGGGACGTGCCAGTGACTCCCTGAGCGCGCGGTGGACCCCGTTGGGCGTGAGCACGCCGACGAACTGAGAGCCCTCGGTCACACCGATGACCGCCCGGTCGTCGCGCAGCAGGACCGCCAGCGCCTCCTCGAGGGTCGCACCGAGCGCGACGGTGGCGCCGAGCTCGCCTGCGGTGCGCCCCTCGAGCGGCTCGAGGTGCTGGCGCCCGATCGAGGTGACGCTCAGGCGGCGCAGGCCCGCGGTGGCGCCCACGAAGTCCGCGACGAAGTCGTCTGCCGGGCGGGCCAGCAGCTCGGCCGGCGTGGCGTACTGGGCCAATCGGCCGCCGACCTCGAAGATCGCCACCCGGTCGCCCATCCGGACCGCCTCGTCGATGTCGTGGGTGACCATGACGACGGTCTTGCCGAGGTCGCGCTGAAGCTTGAGGAACTCCTCCTGCAGCCGCACCCGCACCACCGGGTCGACCGCGCCGAACGGCTCGTCCATCAGCAGGACCGGCGGGTTCGCCGCCAGCGCACGTGCCACGCCGACCCGCTGCCGCTGGCCGCCCGAGAGCTGGTGTGGGTAGCGGTCGCCGTAGGTCGCCGGGTCCAGACCCACCAGGTCGAGGAGCTCGTCGGCACGCCTGCGTGCGGTGGCCTTGGACTCCCCGTGCAGCAGCGGCACCGTCATGACGTTGGTGCGGATCCTCTGGTGCGGGAACAGCCCGATCTGCTGGATGACGTAGCCGATGCCGCGGCGCAGCTGGACGGGGTCGGCGCTGGTCGCGTCCGTGCCGTCGATCTCGATCGTGCCGGTGGTCGGCTCGATCAACCTGTTGATCATCTTGAGCGTCGTGGACTTGCCACACCCCGACGGACCCACCAGGACGGTCATCTCGCCACGCAGGACGTCCAGGCTCAGCTCCTGGACGGCCACCGTGCCGTTGTCGTAGGTCTTGCCGACTCCCGAGAGCCGGATCATCGCCGTCATCGAGCGACCCGCGTCAGAGCAGGCCCGCGTCCTCGAGGAACGCCTGGGCGACGTCCTCGGGCTTCTGGCGCTCGAGGTCGACCTTGAGGTTCATCTCGGCCAGGTCCTCGGTGGTGAGTGCTTCGGAGAGTGCGTTGAACACGTCCGCGAGGGCCGGGTTGTCCGCGAGGAAGTCCGCGTTGACGGCCGGGGTGAGGTTCTGGGCGGGCTGGATCCCCAGGTCGTCGTCGAGCAGCCTCAGACCGAGGTCCTCCAGCGTGCCGTCGGTGGTGCCGGTCTCGCCCAGCTGGACCTCGTCTTTGAGGACCGCGTCCTTGACCTGCGGGCTGCCGAAGCCCAGCGGCACCAGCTCGGTGATCTCGAAGCCGTAGACGCTCTCGAGGCCCCCCTGGCAGTCCGCGCGCCCGGCGCAGTCCTCGGGACCGCCGAGCTTGATCGGCCGGCCCAGTGCGGCGAAGTCGGACAGGGTCTCGAGGTCGTTGTCCTCGGCGAACGCGGTCGTGACGAAGAAGGCGTTCTGGTCGGTGGCCGACGACGGCGGCAGGATCGAGATCCCCTTGGCCTCGGCCAGCGGCTCGAGCGCCGCGAGGGTCTCGTCCGGGTCGTTGCTGGAGACCAGCTCGGCGTCTGGACCGTTGGCGTCGGTGTTGAGGAAGTCGGTCAGGCCGGCGAGGTAGTCGGGGACGATGTCGATGTTGCCGTTGGCGAGCTCGGGCAGGTAGATGTCGCGAGTCGTGACCAGCTTGGTCTCGACGTCGTAGCCCTCGTTCTCGAGCAGCTTCTGGTAGATCGAGGCCAGCACCTGGCTCTCGGTGAAGTCCTGGCCGCCGACGACGACCGAACCCTGGTTGCCGCCACTCTCGCCTGAGCCGGAGCCGTCGTCCTCCAGCGAGTCGCCGCCGCAGCCGGCAGCGCCGACCAGCAGGATGCCTGCCGCGACCAGCGAGAGCGTGCGGTTGAGCCGCATGGGTACCACCTTCTGTGTCCCGCGGATCTGTCCCCGCGCGTGTCCGATGGGTACCCGTCGGCACCCGCTGACGAAACCTAACCCGACCGACCGAGCGACTCTTTCCCCCCAGTGGTGATGTCCTCGGACCGTAATCTCCTGGGCCGTCTCATCGGGTCGGCCAGGCGCTCGGCCAGGACCGCGATCCCCTCGAGGACCAGCGCACCGAACGCGACCAGGATCGCTCCCGCTACCACCTCGTACGTCGCCTGGTTGGCGAACCCGCGCGTGATGATCCGTCCCAGGCCGGGACCCGCCACCAGTGCCGCGATCGTCGCGGTCGCCCAGACCTGGACCAGCGCGATCCGTACGCCGGTCATCACGACCGGGATCGCGAGCGGCAGCTCCACCGAGGTGAAGACCTGGCGCCCGTTCATCCCCACGCCGCGGGCTGCCTCCACGATGTCCCGGTCGACCTCGGTGATGCCGACGTAGGCGTTGGTGATCAGCGGTGGGAGCGCGAAGAGCACCAGGGCGATCAGCGTCGCGAGGCCGGCTCGGCCGTAGGGCCCGAACTCGTCCGAGCCGATCGGTCCGAGCGAGAGCACCAGCAGCACGGCGAAGACGGGGACGGCGCGCCCGACATTGGACACGTTGACCGCGAGGAAGCCGCCCCGCCGGCGGTGGCCGAGGTAGAGCGCGAGCGGCAGTCCGAGAGCTGTGGCCAGGAGGAGCGCGGTGACGGTCAGCAGCAGCTGCTGGGTCGCGAACGCTCCGATCCCGTTGCCCCCGGACCAGTTGGACCCGTCGGTCAGGTAGCCAACAACATCACCGAGCATGGCGTGTCCAGGGGGTCAGGACTCGCTGGGCGCCGACCAGCAAGAGGTCCAGGGCGACCGCCAGCACGACGCAGAGGACGCTGGCCGCCAGGATCTGTGCCTTGAACTGGGTGTTGACCGCCCGGAGCATCAGGTTGCCGAGCCCGCCGTAGGACACGATGGAGCCGACGGTGACCAGTGCGACGGTGGAGACCGTGGCAACCCGGAGACCGGCCATGATCACCGGCAGCGCCAGCGGCAGCTCGACGCGGGTCAGGAGCTTCACGTCCGAGTAGCCCACGCCACGGGCGGACTCGACCACCTCGCCGGGCACGGCGCGCAGTCCGGCGAGGACATTGCGGACCAGGATCGTCAGCGAGTAGAGCGCGAGCCCGATGATCACCGTGGTCGCGGACAGGCCGGTGACGGGCAGCAGCAGCGAGAACAGCGCCAGCGACGGGATCGTGTAGATGATCGTGGTGCCGCCGACCACGAGCGACTCGATCCTCGGGCTGCGCCGGGCGAGCAGGGCCAGCGGGACTGCGATCAGCAGGCCGACCAGGACCGAGACCACGGTGATCCAGAGGTGCTGGAGCGTCGCGTCGGTCAGCTCGGGCCGGTAGTCCGACCAGTACTGGGCGCACAGCCAGCTGTTGTCGACGTAGCACTGCGCCACGTCGTCCGCGGGGCCCGAGCCGGCGTTCACGCCCGCGACGGTACCCCGAGAGGGGACTACAGCTCGTGGGCCCGCAGCGCGAGGGCGGCCGGGTCCACGGTGGTGACGTCGACCGCGGGGAGGTCGATCCGAGGGCCGCCCGGTCCCTGAACTCGGTCCAGCGGCCGGCCCAGCGCGGCGACGTAGGTCGTCACCGCGGCGGCGTCCTCGCGGCGGTCCTGCTCGACGAGCCAGCCGGTGAGCCGGTGTGCGGGCCTCAGGCCGCTGTAGGTCAGCGACCGGCTACCCCAGATCTCGTCGATGCCGCGGCGCAGCACGGACCACCAGGCGTCGTCACCGGTCGGGATCTCGGCGAAGTACCGGTGCAGGTCGCCCGCGAGCACCCGGTCCACGAACACCTCGCGCAACCTGGTCGCGCGAGGGTCGGTCGCCGCCCCGGCGACCGCCGCGTCGACCGCGGCGAGCGACATCTGTTTGGTGGTGAACCGGTCCTCCAGGTCGCGCAGTGAGGCCCGCTGCTGGGTGATGGAGCTCCCGTCGTGTCGGATCCGCCAGTGGTAGACGACGTCCGCGAGCACGTCGATACCGTCGGCAGTGAGGAACGCACGCGTGGTGGTGGGCTGGTCCTCGTAGCGCACGCCCTCGGGCCACGAGAGGTTCGAGTCCTCCCAGAACGAGCGCCGATAGACCTTGTTCCAGGCGAAAACGTCGCCGAGCAGCTCGGGGTGGTCGAGGACGTCGAGGTCGGTCCGCGGCGGGTGGTGCAGGCGTCGCATCCACGGGGGCTCGACCAGCGCGTCGCCCTCCCAGCGGAGGATCGAGCCGGTGGCAAGGTCCGCACCGCTGTGCTCCAGGCTCCCGACGAGCCGCGCGTACGCCGTGGGCGGGACCACGTCGTCGGAGTCGGCGAACCCCACGTAGTCGCCGCGCACGTGCCGCAGTCCCTCGTTGCGCGCGGCGCCCAGGCCCCGGTTGTCGACGTGCACGACGCGGACCCGGGGGTCCCGGGCGGCGTAGGTCTCCGCGATGTCACCCGACGCGTCCGGGGAGCCGTCGTCGACCACCACCACGTCGAGGTGGTCGTGGGACTGCGCAAGGATCGAGTCCAGGCAGGCCGGGAGGTAGTCGGCCACGTCATAGACCGGCACGACGATGCCGAGCAGGGGAGCGGGACCGCGCCGCCGCCCGAACACCATGGCCCCACCGTAGTGACAGCTCGTGCCCGGGCCAGGGGTGGCGACCCGGGCACTAGTGTTCTCACCCGTGAGCAACCCGGCCGCCGAACCTGTCAAGCAGGGAGCCGACGAGGGAGCGCTGATGGACAGTGCGACCTACCCGCGCAAGGTGCTGTTTGTGGCCGGCGCGGGGCGCAGCGGCACCAGCACGATGGCCGGTCTGATGCGGATCATGGGCCTGCACGTCCCGCAGCCCGAGGTCCTGGCCGACGAGACCAACCCCAAGGGGTTCGGTGAGCCGCGCTGGGTGGTCGACCACCACGACCGGCTGCTCAAGGAGGCGCTGGTCCAGGTCAGCGACGCGCGCCCGGAGGCTTGGTTCGAGACCGGGCGGGTCTCCACCCGGGAGCCCGAGCGGATCAAGACCGCGGAGTGGCTCGAGAGCCACTTCGAGGTCAGCCCCGAGCTGGTCGTCAAGGACCCGCGGCTGAGCTGGTTCATCGGCCTGTGGCGGGTGGCGGCGATCCGGAGCGGCGCGACGCCCGTGTTCGCCACGATGCTGCGGCCGCCCGCCGAGGTGGTCGGCAGCAAGCAGACCTACTACGCCAACAAGCTCGGCTCGGCCCACCTGGTCGCCTCGTGGCTGAACATGATGCTGCACACCGAGCGCGCCACGCGTGGGTCCGTGGCAGACGGGGGCCGGGTCTTCGTCCGCTACGCCGACCTGTTGGACGACTGGGTGAGGACGACGATGTACGTCGCCGAGACGCTGCAGCTCCAGCACGTGCTGCACTGCGACAGCGAGCAGATCCGCGACGGACACCGGTTCGTCGACCCGGGCCTGCGGCGGATGCAGCAGACCCTCGGCGACCTGGGGCTGCCCGCACGCCTGCACGACCTGACCGGTGCGACCTGGGAGGGGCTGAACAAGCTCGCCGACCTGGGCGGTGACACCCCCGAGGTGCACGCGACGCTGGACGAGCTGCGCGAGGCGTACGTCGATCTCTACGAGGAGTCCGCGGCGATCTCGCGGTCCTCGGTCGTGGCCGCCGAGCAGCGGACCAAGCGGCAGGCCAAGGCCGGGTCGCCTGCCGCAGGTGAGCGTCGCGGTGCCGACCGGATCCCCCATGGCGTGCGGGCCGCGGTGCCACCATCGGTACGCCGGGGGCTGCGCAAGGCCACGGGCCGCGAGCGCCCCGAGGACCAGTGAGCGTCGCCGGCGCCGGGCTGAGCAACCTCGAGGGGCACGTCGACTACGACATCGTCTGGCCCTGGGCGCGACCAGAGGGCCTGCGGGTCGGCACCACCGCGGTGCTCCGGGTCAAGGACGAGGCGCCGTCGCTGCCCTTCGTGCTGCCGCCGCTGCTGCGGGCCTGCGACCACGTGCTGGTGGTCGACAACGGCTCGAGCGACGGCACGCCCGAGGTCACGGCGGCCACGGCCGCGGCGGCAGGGTTGGCGCACAAGCTGACGCAGACGACGTACCCGTTCTCCGTCGCGCGCGCGGGCGCCGAGCACCTGGCGGTGCACGAGCGGTCCGTGCACTCGCTGGCCTACTTCTACAACTGGTGCTTCGCCCAGGTCGGCACCCGCTACTCCTGGAAGTGGGACGGCGACATGGTGCTGACCACCGAGGGCGAGGTGTCGCTCTCGGACCTCGGCTGGCAGGTCGGCAGTGTCCAGTCGATCATCCGCGTGCCCCGTCACGGGCTCTACCTCGAGAGCGACAGCGTGGGCTACCTCGACCTCGGGCTGCGCAACGCGGAGGAGTGGGGCTTCCCGATCGGGCCCGGACTTCGTGTTCACCAAGGCCTTCGAGTGGGAGATCCGCACGACCCCCGAGCCGGTCCGCTCGATCGGGCTCCCGCACGGCCTGTGCGTCGAGCTGAAGTACCTGCAGAGCGACGAGTTCGCGCACTGGACCGACCCGGAGTCGTTCGCCACGTCGTACCGCAACAAGCGCAAGCGCCGCGAGTGGACGGTCTACAACGCCCTCCAAAGCGGCGAGGTGCTACCGGGCGTGCACGAGATCGAGGCGCCGGCGGGGGTGCACATCGTCGACCACGTCACCCGCGACTGGCTGCCGCGCGCGTCGCGGCCACTCCAGGTCGGCCTGGACTGAGGTGGAACCGCCGTGCGCGAGCCGTGTCGGGTACGTCACCACGCCGATGTGGTTACAGGGGCGGAACATCTGCGTACGGTTGGTGTTGAGCTAACCAGTAGTCCGGTACCCACACCGGCCTGACCCACCAGGGCCAGGTGGTCGGAGGGACGGGAACGAAAGGGTTCTTGATGACTCACCTGAAGGTGGGGGTTGTCGGTGCGGGACGCGTCGGCGCCGTCCTTGCCGCCGCTCTGCGCGCCGCCGGCCACGACATCGTCGCCGCCGCCGGTGAGTCCGACGCCTCCCGGGCCCGGATCGCCGCGCTGCTGCCCGGCGTCCCCACGCTGAAGCCGACCGACGTCGGCGCGCGCCGGAGACCTGCTGCTCCTGACCGTGCCCGACGACATGCTCGACAACGTGGTCTCCATGCTGGCCGCGAGCGGCGCCATCCGTGCGGGCCAGTACGTCGCGCACACCTCCGGTCGGCACGGCCTCGCCGTCCTCGAGCCGGCCCGCCTCGTGGGTGCTCGCGTCCTCGCGATCCACCCAGCCATGACGTTCACCGGCACCGAGGTCGACCTCGAGCGCCTCCCCGGGACTGGTCTTCGGCCTGACCGCCGCCCCGGCCGAGCGCGAGATCGCCGAGCGCCTCGTCGCCGACCTCGGCGGCTCGGCCACCTGGGTGCCCGAGCGGATGCGGCACGCTCTACCACGCCGGTCTGGCGCACGGGGCCAACCACCTGGTCACCCTGGTCACCGAGGCGATGGAGATCCTCTCTGCCTCGGGTGTCGGCGACCCGGCCGGCACGCTGCGCCCGCTGCTCACCGCCGCCCTCGACAACGCGCTCGAGCAGGGCGACGCCGCCCTGACCGGCCCGATCGTGCGAGGCGACGTCGACACCGTGCGGGCGCACCTCGCCGACCTCCAGGCCGACGCGCCGCAGACGCTGGCGTCCTACGTCGCGCTGGCCGCGCGCCACTCTCGACCGCGCCGTCACCGACGGACGGGTCCTGCCGATCCGCGCCGCCAAGATCCTCCGGCTGCTCGACGCGGCGGCCGCCAAGAAGCCGGTGCGCGACCTGCGATGACCGCCCCGGCACTCGCGCACACCCGCGACGGAGCTGACCGACCTCCTCGGCTCACGGGCAGGACGGGTCGGCCTGGTGCCGACCATGGGTGCGCTGCACGAGGGTCACGCCAGCCTGATGCGCGTCGCGCGCGAGCAGGTGGACGGAGGCCCGGTCGTCGCCTCGGTGTTCGTGAACCCGCTGCAGTTCGGCGCGGGGGAGGACCTGGACCGCTACCCGCGCACTCTCGACGCTCGACCTGAGGTGTGCGAGCAGCGAGGGCGTCGACGTCGTGTTCGCGCCGGCGCTCGAGGAGGTCTATCCGAGCTGGCCGGGCCAGCCGTCGGTGACGGTCGAGCCCGGTCCGCTGGCCACGGTGCTGGAGGGCAGGATCCGGCCGGGTCACTTCCGCGGAGTGCTCACGGTGGTCGCCAAGCTGTTCGGCCTGGTCCGCCCCGACGTCGCGGTGTTCGGTCAGAAGGACTACCAGCAGCTGGTGCTGATCCGACAGATGGTCGCCGACCTGTGCCTGGCCGTCGAGGTGGTGGGGGCCGAGACCGTGCGTGAGCCCGACGGCCTGGCGCTGTCCAGCCGCAACCGCTACCTCAGCGAGGACCAGCGGGTCGAGGCGACCGTCCTGCACCGCGCGCTCAGCCGCGCCCAGCAGGACGCGGCGCACGGTCTGGAGCGCGCACTCGGTGCGGCCCGCGCGGAGCTGCGGACCACGACCGCAGTCGACCTGGACTACCTCACCGTCACCACCCCGGGCCTGGGTGAGCTGTCCGCAGAGGTGCCGGCCGGCACCGAGGCACGGATGCTCGTCGCCGCCCGGGTCGGCACCACCCGCCTGATCGACAACGCACCACTCATCCTCGGAGGTTGATCCCTGTGCTGCGCACCATGATGAAGAGCAAGATCCACCGCGCCACGGTCACGCAGGCGGACCTGCACTACGTCGGGCTCGGTGACCGTCGACGAGGACCTGCTCGACGCCGCCGACCTCCTGGCCGGCGAGCTGGTCCACATCGTCGACGTCACCAACGGCGCCCGCCTCGAGACCTACACGATCGCCGGCGAGCGCGGCAGCGGTGTCCTCGGCATCAACGGCGCAGCGGCCCGGCTGGTCCATCCCGGCGACGTCGTGATCCTCATCGGCTACGGCCAGATGGACACCGCCGAGGCCAAGGAGCTCCAGCCGCACGTCGTCTTCGTCGACGCCGACAACAAGATCCTGGCGACCGGCCTCGACCCGGCCGAGACCTTCGACGGTCCTGGGCTCGTCCGCGGCGACCTCACTGGCAACCACTAGCCTGCGTCAATGCCAACGACGAACCGGCGGGTGCCTGCGCGCCTGGCGGCTCCTGAGCCGGGCTGGACGACGCGCGCCGACGTCGTCGTGATCGGTTCCGGCATCGCCGGGCTCACGGCGGCGCTGCGCCTGCGTCGGCCACGTGGACAAGGTCCTCGTGGTCACCAAGGACGTGCTCGCCGCCGGCTCCACCCAGTGGGCGCAGGGCGGTATCGCCGCGGCGCTGGGTCCGGGCGACACCCCTGACCAGCACGAGCGTGGACACGCTCGTCGCCGGCGCGGGCGCCTGCGACCTCGAGGCCGTGCGGGTCCTCGTCACACGAGGGCCCCGAGGCGGTCCGCGAGCTGATCGCCCTCGGCACCAACTTCGACCACAGCCCCGACGGGGAGCTCTCGCTGACCCGCGAGGGCGGCCACCACCGCGACCGGATCGCGCACGCCGGCGGCGACGCGACCGGGGCCGAGATCCAGCGCGCGCTCATCGCCGCGGTGGAGCGGGCTCCGGAGATCGAGGTCATCCAGCACGCCCTGGCCGTCGACCTGCTCCTCGGCGCGGACCGGCGGAGTCGCCGGGCCTCACCCTGCACGTGATCGGCGAGGGGCAGCGCGACGGCGTGGGCGCGGTCCACTGCCGCGCGGTCGTGCTGGCCACGGGCGGCCTCGGGCAGGTGTTCTCGCAGACCACCAACCCCGCCGTCTCGACCGGCGACGGCATGGCCCTGGCGCTGCGGGCCGGTGCGACTGCTGCGCGACCTCGAGTTCGTGCAGTTCCACCCGACCGTGATGTACCTCGGCCCCGACTCCCGCGGCCAGCAGCCGCTGATCTCCGAGGCGGTCCGCGGCGAGGGTGCGTTCCTCGTCGACGTCGAGGGCAACCGCTTCATGCAGGGCCAGCACGAGCTCGCCGACCTGGCGCCGCGCGACGTGGTCGCCAAGGCGATCATGCGCCGGATGATCGAGACCGGTCGTCCGCACATGTGGCTGGACGCCAGGCACCTCGGTGCAGGCGTTCTGGGAGCGCCGGTTCCCGACGATCCTGGCGACCGCCCGCTCGCACGGCGTCGACCCGGTCACCCAGCTGATCCCGGTCGCGCCGGCGTGCCACTACGCGTCGCGGTGGCGTCGCGTACCGACCTGTCGGGACGCAGCGACGTCCCCGGCCTCTACGCCACCGGCGAGGTCGCCTGCTCCGGGGTGCACGGCGCCAACCGGCTGGCCTCCAACTCGCTGCTCGAGGGTCTGGTGTTCTCGCGCCGGATCGCCGACCGTGCTGCCCGCCGAGCTGCGGTCGTGGTCCGAGCCGGTCCCCGACAGCCGGGCCCCGGGACTGGTCGCGGGATCGGTGCGCCGCGACCTCCAGGAGGTCATGACCTCCCGCGTCGGGGTGCTGCGCAATGCCGCCGGACTCACGGAGGCCGACACCATGCTGGACAAGCTCGCAGGAGCCTCGGCCGAGACCGTCGACCTGGATTCCTGGGAGACCACCAACCTGCTCACCGTCACCGGTGCCCTGGCCGATGCCGCTCTCCTGCGCGAGGAGACCCGTGGCTCGCACTGGCGCGAGGACTTCCCCGAGCGCGACGACCAGCGCTGGGCGGGCCACTTCGACGTGACGATGCGTGACGGCGCCACCACCTGCGTCTTCGTCCCGGCACCCGCGACCGACGCGCTGCACCCATGATCGCCCGGGTCCCGTACGGCGAGCTGCCGGTCACGCTCAGCGCCGAGCTGGCCGCCGGGGGCTTGGACCCCGAGCGTGTGCACGCGATGGTCGCCGACGCGTTCGACGAGGACCTGCCCCACGGGTCGCTCGACGTCACCAGCGCGGCGATCCCGAGCGTCCAGGTGGGTGCCGGCGGCCTCGTGGCGCGTGAGCCTGGTGTGGTCGCCGGGCTGGTGGTGGCCGAGCTGGCCTTCGTCTATGCGATGGGCGAGAGCGTCGAGGTGACCGACCGCGTTCCGGACGGGACCCGCGTCGAGGCCGGCGACACCGTGCTGAGGGTGGCCGGTCTGCTCCAGGACCTGCTGACCGCCGAGCGGACCGCCCTCAACTTCGCCTGTCACCTCTCGGGGATCGCCACGGCCACCTCCCACTGGGTCGACCGCGCTCGAGGGCACGCGGGCCAAGGTCCTCGACACCCGCAAGACGCTGCCCGGACTGGCGGGCGCTCCAGAAGTACGCCGTCCGCTGCGGCGGCGGGGTGAACCACCGCTTCAGCCTGAGCGACCGGGCGATGGTCAAGGACAACCACGTCCTCGCCGCCGGCGGCGTCGTGCCGGCCTACCAGGCCGTCCTCGCCGCCAACCCGGGTCTCCGCATCGAGGTCGAGGTGACCGACCTCGACCAGCTCCGCGAGCTCCTCGAGGCGGGCTGCACCGAGATCCTGCTGGACAACATGGACGTCGGCGACGATGGCCGAGGCGGTCTCCATCACGGCCGGCCGGGCCACCCTGGAGGCCTCCGGCGGGCTGACCCTCGAACGCGCTCGGGAGGTCGCCGCGACGGGCGTCGACTTCATCTCGGTCGGCGCGCTGACCCACTCGGTCAAGGTGTTCGACCTGGGTCTCGACCTGGATGAGACATGACGCTGCTGTGCGCCGACATCGGCAACAGCCACACGGTGCTCGGGCTGGTCGACGACGGTGTTGTCGCCGCTGACTGGCGGGTCTCCACCGACGAGCGGCGAACCGCCGACGAGTGGGCCGTCCTGATTCGCGGGCTTCTCGGAGACGCGCTGGACCGGGTCGAGGGCATCGCTGTCTGCGCGACCGTCCCCTCGGTGCTGCATGAGTGGCGCGACATGCTGGCCCGACACTTCCCCGAGGTGACCGCGGTGGTCGTCGAGCCGGGGGTGCGGACCGGCGTGCCGGTGCTCATGGACAACCCGCGCGAGGTGGGCTCGGACCGGATCCTCAACGCCCTGGCCGCCGCGACCGACTTCGGTGGCCCGGCGATCGTCGTCGACTTCGGTGGCACCGCGACCACGTTCGACGTCGTCAGTGACAAGGGCCAGTACGTCGGCGGCGCGATCAGTCCCGGCATCGAGATCTCCCTGGCCGCTCTCGGCCGCCGTGGGGCCCAGCTGCGCAAGGTCGAGCTGGTACGCCCGCCCTCCGTGATCGCCAAGAACACGGTCGAGGCCCTGCAGTCCGGTATGGTCTTCGGTGTCGCCAGCCAGGTCGAGGGGATCGTGGGGCGGATGATCGCGGAGCTCGGCGTCGACCCGGCCGAGGTCAACGTCATCTCCACCGGCTACCTGGCAGACCTCGATCCGCGAGGAGTGCAACTGCTTCACCCACGATGCGCCCTGGCTGACGTTGCGGGGCCTGGAGCTGGTCTTCGCCCGCAACGCCTGACTGCGGCACCATGACTTTGCTCAGGTAGGGTGAGTAGCCCGTTGTCGCGCGAGGGCTGGAGACGAGTGACCGGAGACAAGTCGCACTACGAGGTCGTGATCGACCTTGACAACCCGAACACCAGTCACAGCCAGGTGGTTCACCTCGTCGGGCCGGCGAAGCGGGTCCTGGACGTGGGTTGCTGGACCGGAGATCTCGGGCGCGCTCTCACAGGGCAGGGGTGCACCGTCTCCGGCGTCGAGATCGATCCTGAGGCGGCCGACAAGGCACGTGACCACCTGCACGATGTCGTGGTCGCGGACCTCGACACGGCGCCGATCACCTCGCTGTTCCCCGCTGGTTCGTTCGACGTCCTTGTCTTCGCCGACGTCCTCGAACACTTGCGCGACCCGGTGCGGGTCCTTCAAGACGCACTCGACGTGTTGGCCCCCGGGGGTCGTGTGGTCATTTCTCTTCCGAACGTGACACATGGCTCGGTCCGTCTGGCCCTGCTCGCGGGTCACTGGAACTACACCGAGACCGGTCTGCTGGACGCCACGCACATCCGGTTCTTCTCGAGGTCCGGCGTCGTTGACCTGGTCCGAGACTCGGGGTTGGTCCTCGACGAGTTGCGCGGCACGGTGGCTGACCCGCTGGGGGTGGAGGTCGAGGTGGTCCCCGACAATCTGCCACCCACTGTCGTGGAGTGGACCCGTCATCAACCCGACGCGATGGTCTACCAGTTCGTGGTGGCCGCGCATGTCGCCGCAGGGCGGGATGAGTCCGAGCAGCAGGCCGTCGTGGTGAGGCCGGCCGTCCCCGAGGAGACGGTTCGACTCAACGACGTGCACACCGAGCGGATGGTGGCCGACGTCGAGGCTCGTCAACGGGTTCTCAACATCCGCGACCACATCGTCGGACTCGAGGCCGCGGCCGCGACCGCGCAGTATCGCGCTGAGATCGCTGAGCACAAGCTCAACGGCACGGCCAAACGGCTGGAGCGCAAGAACGAGAAGATCCAGAAGCAGACCGGCGAGATCACCTCGCTTCGTCGGCGACTGGCGGACTTGAGCGCCGACGAGGGCAGCGGTCGCTCGCGAAGGCTGCGCCCCAAGCGTGATCACGGCGCATGATCGGGACGCCAGGGCTCTTGTCCCTCGTCGTCGAGCACACCAACGAGCCGATCCAGGCGTTGCGCGCGACGGCGCGTTCCCTGCGCGAGCAGACTGATCCGCGCTGGGAGCTGATCGTTCATGTCAGCGGCGCCACAGCCCTCGACGTCTCGGCCGATCCCGTGTTCCAGGATCCTCGGGTCAGGTTCCTTCGGCACGACGGGACTTCTTCCGCACCCGAGGGTGCCTTCAGCCAGGCGTCGGGTGCCTATGTCGCGGTGATCGACTCGGGTGGTCAACTCGAGCCTGCTGCCGTGGAGTCGATCGCCGAGGCACTGGAGGCAGCGACGGGCTGCGTCGATGTGTTCTGCACCGACGAGATCGTGCTGGGGGCCGACGGCGTCGGCAACGAGACGCTCTACAAGCCGCCGTGGTCGCCTGAGCGGCTCCGGGGCCAGCACTACCCGGGCCGACTGTGCGGATTCCGCTCCGGAGCGATCCAGCAGGTGGGGGGTGTTCGACCTGGCTTCGGCGGGGCCGCGGAGCACGACCTGATGCTCCGCGTCGGCGAGCTCGCGGGCGCGGTGATCCGGGTGCCCGGCGCCCTGTACCGAGGTCCCACGCCCGCACCCGTGTCCGATGAGTCCTGGGACGCGCACACCCGGGCGGTCCAACAGCACTTGGAGCGAGTGGGGATAGCCGGAGTCGTCGAACGCAGCTGGCATCCCGGCACCACCCGGGTGGTCCGCGACCTGGATCGTGACACCAGCGTGTGCCTGGTCATCCCGACCCGAGGCGACCAGGGGCTCGTGTGGGGGGAGAAGCGTGCCTACGTGGTCGAGGCCGCCCGTTCGGTCCTCGCTCGCTCCGGACTGCGTCAGCTTCAGGTCGTGGTGGTGCACACGATGGAGACGCCGGATCGGGTGCTGACGGGCTTGCGCGACCTGGGTGAGGCCGTCCACCTCGAGCCCTGGACTGGTCCCATGGACTTCGCCGGGATGGTCAACCGAGGTGCGATCCTTGGACGAGGCGATGTGATCGTGCTGCTGGACGAGCGCTCTGAGGTCGAGTCCGACGACTTCCTGGGTCAACTGGTCGCGCCGTTGGTCACTCCGGGGGGCGCTGGGCTCACGGGTCCTCGCGTCCTCGCGTCCAACGGTCTCCACACCGGCGCGGGTGTCGCGCTCCACGAGCTGCGCGCTGACCCGATGTTCGTCGGGCGTCCGGACGAGGACTCGATACGCACAGGAGTGTTGGCCGTGAGTCGGGAGACATCGGCGCTGCTGCCGACCTGCCTCGCGCTCACTCGAGAGACCTTCGACGAGGTCGGTGGTGTGAACGAGCGGCTCCGGACGCGCTTCCACGTCGACCTGGCGCAGAAGGTCGGCCATCTCGGTCTGAGCGCGGTGTGGGTCGCACACGCTCGGCTGCGCAGCTTCCCGCCGATCGAGCCCGAGCCACTCGCCGAGGGCGAGAACGCCTTGCTGGGTCAACGCTGGCCGCTGCGGGAGGTCGACGTGTTCATGCCTCACTTCGGGCAGTGGCGGGCGCGGCGGAAGGCGGAGGAGGCAAGCCTCAAGCGAGCCCGCCGCACGGGCTCCAAGCACGCCTCTCACAACGCGGAGGGCGGCGCCGAGGATGAACAGTCCGGTGAGGCCTGACGGGCCTCACCGGACTCCGTTCGTGTATCGCTCGCGCACGACCTCGTAGTCGCCCCACCGTTCGTTGATGAGCTGCTTCTCCCAGGCGTACACGTGCGTGGACCTCGAGATCGACTCGAAGTGGTACAGCAAGATGTCGTGCAGCCAGATCAGGCGGAGACCGAGACTGCGGATCTTCTGCGAGAAGTCGACGTCATTGAAGTTGACCGACAGTCCTTCGTAGAACCCGCCCACGTCGTCGAAGACCTCGCGACGCACCGCCAGGCAGGCGCCGGTCAGGATGCTCACCTCGCGGTTGATCCAGAGCTCGCCGTAGTAGCCGGAGGAGGCGGGGTGTGCCTCTCGGTAGTACTGATGGGCGATGGAGCCGCTTCCGTAGCTGACACCCGCGTGCTGGATCCGTGACCCCTCGAACAACAGCTTGGGACCTGTGGCGCCGACCCCGGGCTCCGACAGGGGAGCGATCAGGCTCTCGAGCGCACCCGGACTGATGACCTCGATATCGTCGTTGAGGAACACGAGGATCTCGCCCGACGAATGGATCGCCCCGACGTTGCACTTCTCGCTGAAGTTGAACGGGCGAGTGAACTCGACCAGCTGGAGCCGAACTCCCGTCCGGGCGATGTCACGCAGTTCGTCCAGGACAGGCTTGGGTGTCGGGGTGTCGTAGACGACGATGAACTCAAGTGCTTGGTGATCGGTGTTGTCGAGCACCGAACGGATCGTCTCGGTGACCATGACTCGGGGCTCGCCTCGCACGAACGCACTGGTGCCGATGGTCGGGATGATGATGCTGATGGGCGTCGTGACGTCGGGTTGCCTGGTGACCTTGTAGAGGCCGGGCAGGCGACCCTTGGAAGCGATCGCGTCGATGTCCACTCGGTCCAGATGGCTCTGTACCGCGCGGACGCCCGCCTCCCAGGCCCAGGGCTTGGCTTCAGGATCGTTCGCAGCAGATCCGGGGACTTCGCGCCAGTGATAGAGCACCTCGGGGACGTGCCGGATGACTCGAGCGCGCTCGGTCACCCGGAGCACGAGGTCGTGGTCCTGAGACCCGTCGAAGCCGGGACGAAAGCCGCCCACGTCGACGACCAGGCTGCGGCGTAGGACGGACAGGTGTGAACAGAACATGTGATGGCGCAGCCGCTCGGGCGACCAGTCGGGCTTGAAGTACGGCGAGTGGGTGCGGCCCTTGGACGTCATGTAGTCCTGGTCGCTGTAGCAGTAGTCGAGCTCGGGCTCGTTGTCGATCAGGTCCGAGACCACGCGCAGGGCGTGCGGCTCGAGCACGTCGTCATGGTCGAGCAGCACGATGAACTCGCCGCGCGCCTTGGCCAGGGCGTCACCGGACGCCGCGACGATTCCGCCGTTGACCTCTCGCTCGTGGGTTTGGATGCGAGAGTCACCCGAAGCCACGTCACGCAGGCGGTCTCGCACGGCCTCGTTGGGAGACCTGTCGTCGACCAGGATCCACTCCCAGTCGTCGTGCTTCTGTCCGAGGACCGAGGCGACCGTGTCCGCGAAGGCATCGAGGGGTGGGTTGTAGACGGCGGTGATGATCGAGAATCGAGGCCTGGTGCCTCCGACGACTCTGCCCGTTCTCATGATCACCATTCCTCGACAGACGGCTTCGGCATCCTAGTGTCGCGCGCGGGGCGCCAGCGACCAGGCCGACTAGACGTCGGCACCGATGCAGACCTGAACGGTTCCCGCCGGGACGTTGATCCGGAGCGTTCCGTTCGTCGCGGTGGAACCGACGTACGTCGGTTCGTCCGGGGTCGACGGCACGATGGCCGCGTCGCTGACCAGGTCACCAGAGATCAGCTGGACCGGGTAGTCCGCAGCCCTCGACCGGACCCGCACCTGCGAGCCGGTCGGCTCTGGGGGGAGATCGATGAAGGCGCCGGACCGGGCTCGCAATGACGAGCAACCCCGCGCCGCCAGGTCGCCCTCAAGACCGTGCGTCACGACGTCGTCCGCGGGCGGGAGCTGCAGGTCGTCGGGTGTGCCGGCCACCTGCAGCACCACCGAGGCGTTGAGCATGTCGATCTTGCGGACCGGCTGGTTCGGCAGCGCGTCACGGACCTCGGGCTTCGACAGGGAGCTGACCGAGACATCGGGGTTGTAGGGGAGTGACACCGCGTCGCCGAGGAGCAGCTCATCCCGGTCGATCAGCACCTCAGTTGCCAGGATGCGGCCCTTCAGCCCGTCGGTGAGGGCCGCTCTCACATCGGCGAAGGCCAGGGTCTGCGCGATCCCGGTCGCCGCCAGGGCGGCGGCAACCACGACACCCGCGACCCTGAGCTCAGCACGTCGATCGCCCGGTCGATCGCCCAGTCGCTCGGCCAGTCGCTCGGCGATGAGCGCCAAAGCGGCGCCGAACGCGGGCAGCGACATGACCAGGCCGAAGTAGGCGTACCGGCTGGCGGCGGACGCATCGACGCCGAGCCCTGCCCGGGTCACGCCCAAGAGCAGGTAGGTCGCGGCGAGTGTCAGCACCCCCGAGAGCGCCAGGTGTCGCGTCGTCTCAGGGATCGCCGCGAGGAGCGCGACACCGAGAAGCGCGAGGAACACCACGCCTCCGGTGGCCGGGATGAGGAGAACCGCGTCCCACACGTGCGCGACGCCGCTCCAGGCGAACTCGATCACCATCCCGGCCGACGCATCCGGCGCCTGGGAGCTCGTCTGTCTGCCGAACAACGCGAACCACGACAGGTAGACCAGCCCGGCAGGCACGGTCGCCAGCAGCGCGCGCCTCAGACCCTGGGAGAGCAGGAGGTAGGCACCCAGCCAGATCATCATCGGCAGTGCCATGCCCGAACACATGAGGGACAGCACGGTGATGATCCAGACCATGATCAGGCGCTGGCGGCCGGGCCCTGAGACCAACAGGGCGAGGAGGCCCAGGGCGGCCGAGCCCAGGAAACCGATCTGGAACGGCCACAGGGGGTTCTCTCCGAGGTCACCAGCGAGGAAGGCCAACGGGACGACAGCGACCACCGCCGGCCAGGCCGGGATGTCGTGCTTGAGCAGTAGCCGGTATATCAGGATGCAGCAGCCGATGTGCAACGCGATCGGCATCAGTGCGTAGGCGAGGTGATGGTCGATCCCGAACGTCTTGAACATCGCTCGGTAGGCGATGAGCGGCAGCGTCGACCAGTGCTCGTTGTGTGGCTCCATGATGCCGGGCCAGCTCAGGTCCCGCGCGAGGAGGAAGGCCCACTCGTCCCCGAAGAAGTACAGGCGGCGCGCCTGTGTGACCAGGACGCCCGCGGCCAGCACGAGCGCCCCCGAGAGCACCAGGCCGGGTGCTCTCAGGCGCCGCGTCGGGTCAGAGCCGGCCGTCGGCAACGGCCTGCGTCACCCAGGGGATGACCTCGTCCAGCATCGTGTCGAGTGTGGTGGTGCATTCGAAGCCGAGCACGTCCTTGGCCTTCGAGACGTCTGGGACGCGCTTCTGGACGTCGTACTCGTACGCCGGGTCGGAGACCAGCCTCAGCGGCACGTCACCCTTGATCTTCTTCCAGATCACGTCGGCGAGTGCTTTGACACTCGTTGACTCGGATGTCGAGATGTTGAAGTCCTGGTTGTAGGCCGCTTCCTGGCTCATGCACTCGACGATGCCCTTGGCCAGGTCGCCGCCGTAGGTGTAGTGCCGGATCTGGTTGCCCTCGCCCAGGATGTGCAGTGGGTCCTGGCCCTTGACGATCTTCTGCACGATGTCCGGGACGACGTGACTCATCGCCAGCTTGACGTTGCCTGAGTCGATCTCGACGTCACCGAGCGCACGACCCTCGCCGATTCCCACGCAGTTGAACGGGCGCACGACGGTGTAGGGGAGCTTGTACTGGTCCCAGGCGGCCTTGGCGAAGTACTCGACGGCCAGCTTCTGGAAGCCGTACGACGAGAGCGGCGGCGGGATCTTGCGCTCGTCGCCCTCCTTGGAGGGCCAGTGCTCGGTCGACTCGAAGACCATCGAGCTGGACAGGTAGGTGACCTTCTTCAGCCTGCCGTGCTGCATCGCCTCGATGGCGGCGTCGCAGGAGGACGCCATGATGCGCTCGTTGGTCGCGAGCAGGTCGTAGGCGTAGGCGTGGAAGTAGGTGATGCCACCGATCAGCGCCGCTCCGGCCACGAAGTGGTCGCAGTCGGAGAGCAGCTTCTTCATCACGTCGGTGTTGCGGACGTCGTCCTCGACGAAGTCATAGTCCGGGTGGTTGTCGTAGGACTTCTCCACCTTGCCGTACTTGGAGTAGTTGTCGATGCCGCGCACGGCGTAGCCGCGGCTCAAGAGCTCCTCGACGACGTAGCCGCCGATGAAGCCGGCCGAGCCGGAGACGAGGACCTTCTGCTGGTCAGACATGGGCGCGCTACTCCTGGTGGTCCGGGGTCGGGGTGTCGGTGGGGTAGTTGAGTGCGGAGATCCGAGCCGCTTCGGCGCCGACCTGCTCGAGGGTGAGCGGGGGACCGAAGGCGAAGCGGTACCACCGGAGGTACTTCGGCAGCCACTCCTTGAGGTCGAAGGTGGACTCGCCGAAGGTGCGGTCGAGCCAGATGGTCGGGAGCTCGGCGACCGGGCGCCGCAACCGCCTGGCCTTGGCCGTGAGCTCCAGGCCGATCTCGAACCCGCTGCGGCTGTGGATGCCGACCTCGCGGACGAACTCGGTCGAGTAGGCCTTGAAGCTGTTGGTGGCGTCGCGGGTGCCGACCCGTCCGAAGGTGCCCAGCGAGCGGCCGGCCCCTCGGGAGAGCATGCCCTTGAACAGCGGGCCGCCCACCTGCTGGCCGCCGGCCGAGTAGCGCGACGCGGCGGCCACGACGACCCCGCGGTCCACGAGCCGGGCCAGCTGGTCGATCTGGCGCGGGTCGTCGCTGCCGTCGGCCATGGTCACGACCACGACCGGCGTCGTGACGGTGTCGATGCCCCAGCGGATGGCGTTGGCCGGGCCTCGGCCGTAGGCGTTGACGGTGACTCCCAGGCGGGGCTCCTCGGCGGCGTACTTCTCGACCACCGGCACCGTGGTGTCCTCGGGGAAGTCGACGACGACCAGCACCTGGCAGTCGGTCTCCACGGAGTCGAAGATGCGGTCGAGGACCGGGACGATGTCCTCGCCCTCGTTGTAGGCGGGGATGACGACCGAGACGGCGAACGTCATACGGTGGTGCCCTTGCCGAGCAGGTTCCAGACGTCCACGACCGGTACCGGCGCGTCGAGCTCCCGATACGCCCGGTGTGGCGCTCCCAGGATCAGGAGGTCGCTGTTGGCCAGGACCTCGTCGAGGGAACTCAGGCTCTCGTCGACGGTGACGTAGGGGTCGGTGCACAACACCGAGGCCGCACGGAACTCCAGGATCCGCTTGAGCTTGTAGGACAGGCTCGACCGGATGTCGTCGCTCTCGCCCTTGAACGCCATGCCGAGGATGCCGACGCGCAGGTTGGCAAGATCGTGCTTCTGTTCCAGCTGCGAGACGACGTAGAGTGGCAGGCCCTCGTTGACCAGCATCGCGGCGTGGCCGAGCGCGAAGGAATTGTCGCTGAACGCCGCCAGCTGCATCGTGTCCTTGAACAGGCACGGCCCGGCCGCGAACCCGGCGCCCGGCATGTCTGCGGCCCGGGGGTAGTCCTGGCTCAGCGCGCCGCGGATCCGCTCGAAGTCCAGCCCGTTGTTGTTGGCCATCACATAGAACTGGTTGGCAGCCGCGAACTTGATGTAGCGCCACGTGTTGGTGAAGAGCTTGGCGAGCTCGGCCTCCTCGGGCTCCAGCTCGACGATCGTGTCGGTGAGGTGGCTGAAGAGCTTCGTAGCGCGGTCGCGAACCTCCTGGTTGCGACCCGACACGATCTGCGGCAGCTCGAACAGCTCCACCATCGCCTTGCCCTCGGCGATCCGCTCCGGGCAGAACGCCACGTCGAGCGCGACGCCTGCCCTCTCGAAGAGCCGCTCCACGTTGCGGGTCACGCCGGGGTAGACCGTGCTGCGCAGCACCAGGAGCTGCCCGTCGCGGAAGTGCGAGATGTTCGCCTCGAGGGACCGGCCGACGGCGTGGGGGTTGGGGTTGAGGTGCTCGTCGACGGGAGTGCCCACCACGACCACCACGACGTCGGCCCGCGAGATGCACTCCGGGTCGGTGCTGGCCCTGAGCCTGCCCTCGGCGAGCACCTTCTCGAGAACCGGCTGCGCACCGTCCTCCTGGAAGGGCAGGTCGCCGCCGTTGACCAGGTCGACCGCCGCCTGGTTGATGTCGTAGATGCCGACGTCGAGCCCTCGCGAGGCGAGACCGATAGCGAGTGGGAGGCCCACGTGGCCGCAGCCGCCGACGACGACGACATCGAGGTCGAACGGGGCTCCTGACACGGTCATGTTGCTCTTCCTCCGACTTCGACACCGACTCCCGACACCCGCGGCCGGAGGTGGGCGCGACCGCGTGACGACGGCGTAACGCCCCAGACCTGGCCCTCCGGTCCGGCGCGCGGGAGTCTAGCCCGGATGACTTGGAGGCCCACATCTGCGACCGCCGCCCCGGTAGCCCCAGAACCTCCTGGCGGCCCACCCCGACTATGCTGCCTCGAGCCCAGGCGCCTACCCCACGAGGAACCATGACATCGGAGTCCGAGGACCTGAGGGGGCTCTACGCTCGCAGGTTCGAGAGCAGCGAGGTGCAGCGGCAGGACGTCTGGGAGGTGCTGTGTTCCGACTTCTTCCAGAAGTGGGTGCCCACCGACGCCACCGTGCTCGATGTCGCCGCCGGCCACTGCGAGTTCGTCAACAACATCCGTGCGGGTCGCAGGATCGCCGTCGACCTCAACCCCGACGTCGCGGTCCGGGCCGCTCCGGGTATCGAGACGCACGTGTGCCGCTCCGACGACATGGCAGAGATCGCTGATGGCTCGGTGGACAGGGCCTTCGTCAGCAACTTCTTCGAGCACGTCACCCGCGAGGTGATCCTCAGCACGATGACCGAGATCCGGCGGGTGCTCAAGCCGGATGGCCGGCTGATGATCCTCCAGCCCAACGTGCGCTACTGCGGCCGGGACTACTGGATGTTCTTCGACCACATCACCCCGGTCGACGACCGCGCGCTGAGCGAGGCACTGGCCAGCGCAGGCTACGACGTCGAGACCTGCCTGCCTCGATTCCTCCCCTACACGACCAAGTCCCGGCTCCCGAGCGGACCCGGCCTGGTCCGGCTCTATCTCAAGGTGCCCCTGGCCTGGCGCGTGCTGGGAGCCCAGGCGTTCGTCGTGGCCAAGCCGGCCGCGTAGCCGCGCCCCCGCACTCCGCCGAAGCAGCTCTCAGCGGCCGTAGCGGATGGCTCGCAGCACGGCGCGGGTGCGGGCGCGAGCGCGGCCAGCGATGCTCGTGGACGGCGGCGGGGGCGTCAGTGCGGCGAGCTGACGACGCAGCCTTCTCATCCTCCGGCTCTTCCTGCGCAGCCGTTGGCGGAGGCCGGCCACCCGCTCCTCGAGGTCCGCGACCCGCAGCTCGAGCTCGACGGTGCGCCCGTCGGAGTGGGCTCCGTCGATGACCCAGGTGGGGCGCACCGCTTCGGACCGCACCTCGTCCTCGACTTCCGCGGTGGTGTCGGACTCGCGCGGAAGGCGGCGCAGGACCGCCTGGAACTCGTGGTCCAGGCGGGGCGTGGGGACGACCTTCTCCACGACCCAGCTCGACAACCCGCCCAGCCGGAGCTCCTGCATCTGATGCACGAAGCTCTCCGGTGTGAACAGCCAGACGTGGGTGTCGACGTAGTGGCCCCCGAGGGTCCGCTCGACCATCTGGAACGCCTCCACCCGGGTGTGTATCCGGTCCGCGAACGTGGGCAGCTCACCCACCCACACCCCCGCGGCGTCATAGCTGACGGCGTGTGAGAAGTGGTCGTAGACCGGCGCCACGGGCGGCCGCTGGTCCTTGCTGTGGTGGGCCTGAAGCATCTGGCCGACGGTCGTGGCCGGACGGTGGACGTCGAACTCGTAGCGACGGTCGGGGATCGCGAGGACCAGGCGGCCGCTGTCGACGACCACCTCGGCGACCTCGGCCAGCCAGCCGATCACGTCGGGGACGTGCTCGATGACGTGGGAGGCCATGACCCAGTCGAAGGGCGCTCCGGCCCTCGTCGCCTCGACCAGGGTCCGGGTGCCGCCCTCCTCGTCGATCAGCCAGAAGTCGATCTCGGGAATCAGGTCGGCCGACACGGCGGGGTCACCCTCGTAGTGCGCGATGAGCCGGTCGCGGTCCATCACGTCGACGTAGCTCACGTCGCCCTCGTCGCGCGTCACCATCGTCCGGTGCAGGGGTCCGACCTCGAGCCCATGACCTGATGAGAAGT
Source organism: uncultured Actinomycetota bacterium (assembly GCA_963802315.1). Taxonomy (GTDB): domain Bacteria; phylum Actinomycetota; class Actinomycetes; order Propionibacteriales; family Nocardioidaceae; genus Nocardioides. The sequence goes on along the minus strand of CAWDIF010000001.1, from coordinate 884,466 downwards.
CGTGGAGCTGCCAGTAGCGTTGGCGGCGCTCATCCATCTTCGGCTTGCCTCTCGACGCTGCGGACCCCAGGCCGGCCGGGACGGCCCTCTTGACAGGCGAAGCGTGACACAGCGCCCGGCGCGGCGCGGAAGCGGAGCGACCAGTGTTCGCCGACCAGGGCAGCTCGGCGCGAGGTCGGCTTCACCTCGGCTCGGTCATCACCAGGAGCCAGGTGGCACACGCCCGCGTCCTGGCCGAGCGTGTGCACTCCCTGCAGCCGGCCGAGGTCACCGTCCTCGTGGTGGACCAGGGAGAGGAGCCACTGCCCGAGGTGGGTGGGGCGCGGGTGCTCGGGCTCTGCGACATCGGGCTTGACCGGGACACTGCGCTCCTCCTGGGCCTGACCCGCTCGCCCACCGAGGTCGCTCGCAGCGTGCAGCCCCGGCTGCTCGGCTCCCTGCTCGACGAGGGCGCCGATCACGCCGTGCTGCTCGCGCCGTCGGTCGTCGTCCGGGCCAGGCTCGACCGGGCCGTCGAGCTCGCCCGGTCGCGGTCCGTGGTGCTGCTCCCGAGGTTGCTCGCGCCGATCCCGCTCGACGACCGGCAGCCCAGGGACGCCGAGGCGGTGCGCTTCGGCGCTATCTCGCATGCGGTCGTCGCGGTGGGGGACACCGAGGCGGCCAGGGGCTTCCTGGGCTGGTGGCAGCAGCGTGCCGAGTCGCTGCCCGGTCCGGCGGGTGACAACCTGCTCGACCTCGCCCTGGTTGCGCTCTCCGAGCACGTCGTCCTCCGCGACCCGGCGTGGGGCCTGAGCCGCTGGACGGCCCCAGCCGTGGAGCTCACCCCGGGGCCGCAGGGTGCGGTGCAGGTGGATGGTCGCACGCTGGTTTTCGCCGACCTCGAGGGCTACGACCCCGACCGGCCCCACCTCCTGTCGACGGCCGACGGCGAGCACCCCCGGACGCTGCTGAGCGAGTCGTCCGAGCTCCGAGGGCTGACCGAGGACCACCGCCGCAGGCTGCTGGGCGCGGGGTACGACGAGGTCGCCGGCCTGCCCGCGCCGTATGCCTCGGTCGACGGCGTGACCGTCGACCGACGCATCCGCGGACTGGTCAGAGCGCATCTGGCGCGTGGTCAGGACCCCGGACCGATCACCGCGTCCCTGAGCGGCTGGCTGAGCCAGGCGCCGCCGTCAGCCAGGGGGTTCCCCGTGGTGGGCCGTCTGCTTCTCGACGTCCTCTCCACCCGGCCCGACCTCAGGCTCGCGTTCCCGGAGGTCGAGCAGGGGCACGTCGAGGGATTCCTGGCGTGGGCCACGGCGCACGGCGAGCGTGAGGAGGGCCTCACCCTCAAGGTTGTGGAGCTGGTCCGAGAGCGCCTGGCCGGGCCACCGGAGACCGCCACACATCTTCCTGCCGACGGGGACGGCGTCCACCTCGTCGGCTTCTTCACCGCCGATCTCGGGATCGGACAGGCGGCCAGGATGCTCGTGGACGGTCTGGAGGCTGCCGGCGTGCCCGTCTCGACGACGACGTACGGGGGGACCGAGAGCCGGCGGGGCACACCGTGGACCGAGCGGAGGCTGGGAGAGCGAGCGACGGAGGACGTGGTCATCGTCTGCCTGAACGCCGACACCCTGGCGAGGTTCGCCGCGGAGGAGGCCGGTCGGCTCCTGGAGGGCCGCTACGTCGTCGGGCTGTGGTTCTGGGAGGTCGATGTCTTCCCCGAGGACATGCGCCCGTCCCTGGACCTCGTCGACGAGGTCTGGGTGGCCAGTGAGTTCAACCGGACGGTCCTGGCCGACCTGACCGACAAGCCGGTGCACGTGGTGCCGTTGCCGGTCCACGTCGCCGAGAGCCGGGACGTGCTCGACCTCGACCGCGTCGTGCCGCCCGAGCTCAAGACCGCCGAGCAGCCCTTCACCTTCGGGTTCGTCTTCGACCATCTCAGTGTTTTTGAGCGCAAGAACCCCCTCGGTCTTGTGAATGCCTATCGGCGCGCCTTTCCAGAACCTCTGGGCACCCGCCTGGTCATCAAGTCGATCAATGGCGACAAGCGGCCTGCCGAGCGCGAGGCATTGCGCTACGCCGTCGCGAACAGTCCCGACGTCGTCTTGGTCGAGCGCTATCTCAGCCGTGCGGAGCTCGACGCGTTGATGTGGGCGATGGACTGCTTTGTCAGCCTTCACCGTGCGGAGGGATTCGGCTTCACCATGGCCGAGGCCATGGGGATGGGCAAGGCGGTCATCGCCACCGGCTACTCGGGCAACCTGGCTTTCATGGACGATGCGAACTCTCGTCTGGTCAGGCACACGCTGGTGCCGGTCCCACCCGGGAACCCGCCCTATCCGACGACTGCGCGCTGGGCGCGACCGTCGCTGCGGCACGCCGCTGCGGTGATGCGCCGGCTGCACGCCGACCCCGGACTCGTGGCCAGGCTGGGAGAGCGGGCGCGGCTCACGATCGCCTCCCGCCACTCCCCCGAGGCGACGGGGGCAGTCGCAGCAGCCCGGCTCGCGCAGATCCGGCTCGCCCGTCGACGCTGAGGGTGGAGACGGATGCGGGGTTCCCACCATGCGTGGCAAATGGCCCGCCAAGGGCACCTGAGGTCTTGGCCCTTTGCCTGATTGTGAGATGACCGGCAATTGTCACTCACCAATGGCGGGATTCGTTCGATTGGTTGTGAAAACCGATACAGGGGTCTAGCCTCCGAATGCCCGGCTCCTCACATCGATTGATATCGGCACAATTGGGCTGATTCAGACAAGGACTCGACACAATGGCGCAAAAGGTCCACATCGTCCTGGAGGACGACATCGACGGTGGCGAGGCCGCCGAGACGATCGTCTTCGGCTTGGACGGGGCGTCATATGAGATCGACCTCAACACCTCCAACGCTGCTGGGCTGCGCGAGGCGCTGGCCACCTACATCGGCCATGGCCGCAAGGTCAGCCCCGGTTCCCGTCGCGGGCGACGTTCGGCCGGCGCGATGGCCAAGCACAGCCCGCGTGAGGTGCGTGACTGGGCCCGGGGCAACGGCTTCAAAGTGACTGACCGGGGCCGGGTGGCCCGAGAGGTGCAGGAAGCCTTCGACGCGGCGCACTGACTCGAATCCTCGTGCGGTGTTCGCTCTAAGCGGATCACCTCGATCGTCTGGCGGGAACGCGTAGGCTGACTGAGGGGTTGAGTCTTGTGACCCCAAGATCCAGTGTTCTGCAGAGGTTGCGAGGAGAGACGATGTTCGAGCGGTTCACCGACCGAGCCCGCCGGGTGGTGGTGCTGGCCCAGGAAGAGGCCCGCATGCTCTCCCACAACTACATCGGGACCGAGCACATCCTGCTCGGCCTGATCCACGAGGGCGAGGGCGTCGCAGCCAAGGCGCTCGAGAGCCTCGACATCTCGCTGGAGGCCGTGCGCGCCCAGGTCGAGGAGATCATCGGCCAGGGCCAGCAGGCGCCCAGCGGTCACATCCCCTTCACACCGCGCGCCAAGAAGGTCCTCGAGCTGTCCCTGCGCGAGGCGCTGCAGCTCGGCCACTGCTACATCGGCACCGAGCACATCCTGCTCGGCCTGATCCGCGAGGGCGAGGGCGTGGCCGCCCAGGTGCTGCAGAAGCTCGGCGCCGACCTCAACCGGGTGCGCCAGCAGGTCATCCAGCTGCTCTCGGGCTTCCAGGGCAAGGAGTCGACGGCCTCCGCGGCCGCGGCCGCCGGTGGTGGCGACGCCCCCTCCTCCTCACTCGTGCTCGACCAGTTCGGCCGCAACCTCACCCAGGACGCGCGTGAGGGCAAGCTCGACCCGGTCATCGGTCGGGAGCAGGAGATCGAGCGGGTCATGCAGATCCTCTCGCGCCGCACGAAGAACAACCCGGTCCTGATCGGCGAGCCCGGCGTCGGCAAGACCACGATCGTCGAGGGCCTGGCCCAGGACATCGTCAAGGGCAACGTGCCCGAGACGCTCAAGGACAAGCAGATCTACACGCTCGACCTGGGCGCTCTGGTGGCCGGCTCGCGCTACCGCGGTGACTTCGAGGAGCGCCTCAAGAAGGTGCTCAAGGAGATCCGCACCCGCGGCGACATCGTGCTCTTCATCGACGAGATCCACACCCTCGTCGGCGCCGGTGCCGCCGAGGGCGCCATCGACGCCGCCAGCATCCTCAAGCCGATGCTGGCCCGCGGCGAGCTGCAGACCATCGGTGCCACCACCCTCGACGAGTACCGCAAGTACCTCGAGAAGGACGCCGCGCTCGAGCGCCGCTTCCAGCCGATCCAGGTCGCCGAGCCGTCGATCGCCCACACCATCGAGATGCTCAAGGGCCTGCGCGACCGCTACGAGGCGCACCACCGTGTCACCATCACCGACGAGGCGCTGGTCTCGGCGGCGACCCTTGCCGACCGCTACATCTCCGATCGGTTCCTGCCCGACAAGGCCATCGACCTGATCGACGAGGCCGGGTCGCGCCTGCGGATCCGCCGGATGACCGCAGCCCGCCGACCTGCGCGAGTACGACGACAAGATCGGCGAGGTCCGGCAGCGCAAGGAGGCCGCGATCGACGGCCAGGACTTCGAGGCCGCCGCGCGGCTCCGCGACGAGGAGAAGCAGCTCATCCTCAAGAAGTCCGAGCGCGAGAAGCAGTGGCGTGCCGGCGACATGGACGAGGTCGCAGAGGTCGACGAGGAGCTCATCGCCGAGGTGCTTGCGGTCGCGACCGGCATCCCGATCGTCAAGCTCTCCGAGGAGGAGTCCACCCGGCTGCTCAAGATGGAGGACGAGCTGCACAAGCGCGTCATCGGCCAGGAGGAGGCCGTCAAGGCGCTCTCCCGGGCCATCCGGCGTACGCGTGCCGGTCTCAAGGACCCCAAGCGCCCCGGCGGCTCGTTCATCTTCGCCGGCCCCTCCGGCGTCGGCAAGACGTGGCTGTCCAAGACGCTCGCCGAGTTCCTCTTCGGCGACGAGGACGCGCTGATCCAGCTCGACATGTCGGAGTTCAGCGAGAAGCACACCGTCTCGCGGCTGTTCGGCTCGCCTCCCGGCTACGTCGGCTACGAGGAGGGCGGCCAGCTCACCGAGAAGGTGCGGCGCAAGCCGTTCTCCGTGGTCCTCTTCGACGAGGTCGAGAAGGCCCACCCGGACATCTTCAACAGCCTGCTGCAGATCCTGGAGGAGGGTCGCCTGACCGACTCCCAGGGCCGGGTCGTCGACTTCAAGAACACCGTCATCATCATGACGACCAACCTCGGCACCAAGGACATCGCCAAGGGCGTCCACCTCGGGTTCAACCAGGGCGGCGACGCCGCGGGGTCCTACGAGCGGATGAAGAACAAGGTCCAGGACGAGCTCAAGCAGCACTTCCGACCCGAGTTCCTCAACCGCGTCGACGAGATCATCGTGTTCCCGCCGCTGTCGCAGGAGCAGATCGTGCACATGGTCGACAACATGATCGCCTCGGTCGAGCTGCGGATGCGTGACCGCGACATGCGCATCGAGCTGACCCAGAACGCCAAGAACCTGCTCGCCGAGCGGGGCTTCGACCCGGTTCTGGGAGCTCGGCCGCTGCGCCGCACGGTGCAGCGCGAGATCGAGGACATCCTGGCCGAGAAGATGCTCTACGGCGAGGTCGGCCCTGGCCAGATCGTGCTGGTCGACGTGGAGGGCGAGGGTCCGACAGCGACGTTCACCTTCGCCGGTCAGAAGATGGGCGAGCTGCCCGACCTGCCGCCGTTCGAGACCGCCGACGTCAGCGCGGGCGAAGCCGCGAGCCCAGGTCCCGACGATTCCGAGGGGCCGATCGACGTGCCCAAGTCGACCGACCACGAGTGACAGGTCGCACTGGGGTCGCGCTGTCGCGCTGAGGTCGCGGACCTGGATGAGGTCAGGTCGGCGCGGTCATGGCAGCGCGTAGGACTCGGGGCCGACCTGTACGAGCAGCCCGTCAGTCAGGAGCCCGGCCAGGCAACGCGTCCGCTGGGTGTCGTCGACCCAGACCGCCTCGAACCGCTGAGCGGTGCACCGGGTCCTCGGCGTCGCGCGCCACCGCCATCAGCCGACCGCGGCACTGCCGGTCGGTGCCCGCCCACCCCTGGGTGCGCCGCGCGGGTCCGTCGTAGGCCGGGTAGCCGGCCGCACGCCAGGCGCAGTCGCCGGAGACCGGGCAGACCTCGCAGCTCGGGCGCCGGGCTGTGCAGACGAGGGCGCCGAGCTCCATGAGGGCGATCGACCAGGTGGCGGCGGTCGATTCGTCCTCGGGCAGCACCGCGGACGCGCGGTCCCGCTCCACGCGGGTCACCGAGGGTGCGGGCAGCTCCACGCCCACCAGCACCCGAGCCAGCACCCGTCGCACGTTGGTGTCGAGGACGACGTGGCGGCGCCCGAACGCGAACGTGGCCACGGCCGCCGCGGTGTAGTCCCCGACGCCCGGCAGGGCCAGCAGGTCGTCGTACGACCGGGGCACCTCGCCGCCGTGACGGCTGAGGATCGCGGCCGCGGCCGCGTGCAGCCGCAGGGCGCGTCGGGGGTAGCCGAGCCGGCCCCACGCGCGGACCGCCTCTCCTGCGGGCTCGGCGGCCAGGGATGCCGGGGTCGGCCAGCGCCGCAGCCACACCTCGTGGACCGGCAGGACCCGAGCGACCGGAGTCTGCTGCAGCATCAGCTCGGAGACCAGCACCGACCACGGGCTCGCGGACGGCCCGCGCCACGGGAGCTCGCGGGCGTGGTCGGCGTACCACGCGAGCAGCCGTCCGGTCAGGTCGCTCATGGCCCCATCTGTGTCGCCTGTTACTGATGTGACTCGGCGTGGTTCCGTCAGGACAGCGGTTCCGCTGCCTACCGTGAACCCATGCCGTCGACGACGCGCGGACCCCTGCCTGCGCACATCTACAAGCGCCGCCGCCTCGTCCTCATCACCGTAGCCGTGCTGCTCGTGCTCGGGTTCGGGCGGCTCCTCGGCGGCTCGAGCGACGGCTCGGAGGCCGAGGCCGACCAAGCGACACCGGTCGTCGCCAACGCGACGCCCTCGGCGCAAACCACCAAGAAGAAGAACAAGAAGAACAAGGACGGCAAGGGCAAGGGCGACCAGGGCACCAAGACGCCCACGGCCACTCCCACGCCGACTCCCACACCGACCCCACCGGCCGAGCCGAGCGGACCCTGCCCCGACGCCGACGTCCTCATCACGCCGGCCGTGCCGCAGCCGGTGGCCGGGAGCGACGTGACGATCGTGCTCAACATGCAGATGGGAACGACCGAGGCCTGCACCTGGCGGGTGTCCTCGCAGAGCGTGACCGTCAAGATCTATGCCGGCGCCGACGACGTGTGGTCGACCCGCGAGTGCCCCGCGACCGTCCCGACCCAGGACGTCGTCCTGCGGCGTGAGCTGGCGACGCCGGTGAGCATCGTCTGGAGCTCGAAGCGCTCCGACGAGTACTGCACCGGTCGAACGGCCTGGGCGCTACCGGGGACCTATGGTGTCTCGGCCGCCGCATTCGAGGGTGAGCCGACCGATGTCACCTTCGAGCTGACGACACCTGCGGCCGTCGTGATCACCCAGACCGCGGCGCCGACCCAGCAGCCCGACCAGAGCTTCAGCGCACCCAACGGCTGACCCGGACCCGGTGCCCTGGCCCCCTGTGGTGGGCGAAGCGCGAGGATGGGGCCATGAGTCTTGCCACGATCTCGCACTGGGCCCAGGGGGCGCCGTTCGACGGCACCGGCGACCGCTGGGGCGAGGTGACCAACCCCGCCAGCGGCCGGGTCACCGGTCGGGTGGCCCTCGCCTCGCGCGAGGACGCCGACCACGTGATCGCGGGGGCGCAGGTCGCCGCCAGAGAATGGCGCGAGTCGTCGCTGGCCCGGCGCACCCAAGTGATGTTCGCGTTCCGCGAGCTGCTCAACGCCCGGCGTGACGAGCTCGCCGCAATCATCAACCAGGAGCACGGCAAGGTCTTGTCGGACGCGCTCGGCGAGATCATCCGCGGCCAGGAGGTCGTGGAGTTCGCCTGCGGCATCGCGCACCTGCTCAAGGGTGGGCACTCCGAGAGCGTCTCGACGGGCGTCGACGTGCACAGCAAGCGCGACCCGCTGGGGGTGGTCGGCATCGTCTCGCCCTTCAACTTCCCGGCCATGGTGCCGATGTGGTTCTTCCCGATCGCGATCGCCACCGGCAACGCCGTGGTCCTCAAGCCCAGCGAGAAGGATCCGTCGGCCTCGATCTGGCTGGCCGGGCTCTGGAAGCAGGCCGGACTCCCGGACGGCGTCTTCAACGTCCTCCAGGGTGACAAGGAGGCGGTGGACGCGCTCCTCGAGAGCCCGGTCGTCGAGGCCATCAGCTTCGTCGGCTCGACTCCGGTCGCCCGGTACGTCTATGAGCAGGCCTCGCAGCATGGCAAGCGGGTGCAGGCACTGGGTGGAGCCAAGAACCACATGGTGGTCCTGCCGGACGCAGACCTCGACCTCGCGGCGGACTCGGCGGTCAACGCCGGCTTCGGCAGCGCCGGGGAGCGGTGCATGGCGATCAGCGTCCTCGTCGCGGTGGGTTCGATCGGCGACGAGTTGGTGAGCCGGATCGCGGACCGGACCCGGACGCTGGTCACCGGGGACGGCGCTCGCGGTGCCGCGCCCGAAGGCGAGCGCGAGGCGGACATGGGTCCGCTGGTCACCAGGGAGCACCGCGACCGGGTCGCCGCGTTCATCGAGTCCGGCCAGCGCGAGGGGGCCACCGTCGTCGTCGACGGCCGCGCCGTGGAGGCGCGCGGGGAGGAGGCCGGCTTCTGGCTTGGCCCGACCCTCTTCGACAACGTCGAGCCCGGGATGGAGATCTACCGCGAGGAGATCTTCGGTCCGGTGCTGTCGGTCGTGCGAGTGGACAGCTACGACGACGCGGTGGCCCTGGTCAACGCCAATCCCTACGGCAACGGCACCGCGGTCTTCACCAACGACGGCGGTGCGGCCCGGCGCTACGAGGCCGACGTGAACGTCGGGATGATCGGCGTCAACGTGCCGGTGCCGGTGCCGGTCGCGTACTACTCCTTCGGTGGCTGGAAGCGCTCGATGTTCGGCGACACCCACGCCCACGGGTCCGAGGGCGTCCACTTCTTCACCCGCGGCAAGGTGGTCACCAGCCGCTGGATCGACCCGCACCACCGCCCGGAGGGCGGTCTCGAGCTGGGGTTCCCGCAGAACCTCTGAACGTGTCGAGCTGACGGCGAGGTCAGACGTATCTCTCGAGGATCGTCGACTCGGCCAGTCGCGACAGGCCCTCGCGGACCCAGCGGGCCCGCAGCTCACCGACGCCCTCGACTGCCTGGAGGTCGTCGACGCCGGCCGACAGCAGCTTCTGGAGGGTGCCGAAGTGTTCGACCAGCCGGTCGACGACCGCGGGCGGGAGTCGGGGGACCTTGGCCAGCAGCCGGTAGCCGCGGGGAGCGACCGGGGCGTCGAGCAGCTCACCGCTGGTCAGCCCCAGGATCTGTGCGGCCGAGGCCGGGTCGACCAGCTCGGTGGAGGACAGAGACTCGAGTCTCTGCAGCAGGCGCTCGGGGTCGCGGGCACGCCGGCTGCCGGCGACGTAGTCGCGGATGACCAGCTGCCGCTCGACGTCGACGCCGGTGATGAGCTCCTCGAGCTGCAGCGAGAGCAGCCGACCGTCGGTGCCGAGCTCGAGCACGTAGTCCTCGATCTCGGCGGCGATCCGGATGACCATCTCGAGACGCTGGGCGACCACAGCGACGTCACGCACGGTGACGAGGTCCTCGATCTCCAGTGCCGACAGGGTGCTCGAGACCTCGTCGAGGCGGAGCTTGTAGCGCTCGAGGGTGGCCAGTGCCTGGTTGGCGCGGGAGAGGATCTGACCTGAGCCCTCCAGGACGTGGCGGGTCTCGCCGACGTAGGCCGCGATGATCTGCATCGACTGCGACACCGAGATGACCGGGAAGCCGGTCTGCCGAGCGACCCGGTCGGCGGTGCGGTGCCGGGTGCCGGTCTCCTCCGAGGGGATCGTCTGGTCGGGCATCAGGTGGACCGCGGCCTTGAGGATCCGGGTGATGTCGTGGTCGACGATGATCGCGCCGTCCATCTTGGCCAGCTCGCGCAGGCCCGTGGCCGTGAACGGGACGTCGAAGGTGAAGCCGCCGGTGGCGATCGCTGTCGACCGACGGTCGGTGCCCAGCGACGATCAGGGCGCCGGTGCGGCCTCGCAGGATCCGCTCGAGACCGTCGCGCAGCGCGGTCCCGGGCGCGATCGACGCCAGGGTGGCGCGCAGTCTGACCTGCTCCTCGCTTCGTTCAGCCACACCTGATCCTCAGGTGAACCCGGCTCGTCCACGGCCCGCAGGCCACGCTGCTGGCTGGTGAGGCCCAGCAACCGCAACGCCGAGGAGACGTCGGGCACCTCGATCACCTTCATCCCGTCGATCTCACGGGTCCGGGCCGCCCGCGGACCCCGCGGCTCCACGGAGCGCTCGGCAGGCACCACGGCCACCCGGAAGCCGAGCCGCGCGGCCTCGGCGAGCCGCTGGGGCAGGTCGCGGACCCGCCGGAGCTCGCCGGCCAGGCCGATCTCGCCCATCGCCACGACGCCGGCCGGGGGAGCGGTGCCGATGCTCGCGGAAGCGAGCGCGACGGCGACGGCGAGGTCGCTGGCCGGCTCGGACAGCTTGGCGCCCCCGACCGTCGAGGCGAACACGTCGTGGGAGTGCAGCCGCAGCCCGCAGTGCTGCGGCAGCACCGCGAGCACCATGGCGACCCGCGAGCCGTCGAGCCCCGAGGTCGTCCGCCGCGGGCGCTCGAGCGGCGTGGGCGTGACCAGGGCCTGCACCTCGGCGAGCAGCGGCCGTCGGCCCTCCATCGTCACCGCGACGCAGGTGCCGGGCACGCTGCTGCTCTGGTGCTCGACGAACAGCCCGGTCGGGTCGGTGACCGCGGTGATGCCCTCGGGGCCGAGGTCGAAGCAGCCGACCTCGTCGACGGGGCCGAAGCGGTTCTTCATCGCACGCACCATCCGGAACCGGGAGTTGCGGTCGCCCTCGAAGTGGAGGACCACGTCGACGAGGTGCTCGAGCACCCGCGGACCGGCGATCGAGCCGTCCTTGGTGACGTGGCCGACCAGGACCGTGGTGATGTTGCGGGTCTTGGCGACCCGGATCAGGGCCGCCGCGACCTCCTTGACCTGGGTGACGCCGCCGGGGACGCCGTCGACGCCGGAGGCGCCGATGGTCTGCACCGAGTCGACGACGAGCAGCGTCGGCCGGACCTCCTCGATGTGGGTCAGCACGGCTCCGAGGTCGGTCTCGGCGGCGAGGAACAGCTCGTCGTGGACGCCGCCGGTGCGGTCGGCCCGCAGCCGGACCTGGGCGGCGGACTCCTCGCCGGTGACGTAGAGGGCGCGATGCTGGTAGCGCGCGGTCTGGGCAGCGACCTCGAGCAGCAGGGTGCTCTTGCCGACGCCGGGCTCGCCCGCGAGCAGGATCGCCGCGCCGGGCACCAGGCCGCCGCCGAGCACCCGGTCGAGCTCGGGCACGCCGCTGCTGCGGAACGCCGACTCGGGTCGACGGAGACCTGGCCGATCGGGCACGGCCGGCGGTGGTGACCGGGCCGGCCGCGGTGCGGACCGCCGGAGCGGCAGCCTCGGCGACCGACCCCCAGGCCTGGCACTCGCCGCACCGGCCGACCCACTTGGCGGTCTCCCAGCCGCACTCGGTGCAGCGGTAGGCTGGTCGTGGTGCGCGGGCGGCCTTGGGCATGGCGCCGAGGCTAGGCGAGGCCACCGACGGTGCTGCGGAGCCGCTCCGCCACCTCGCAGGGAGTGCTGCGGCTATCCTCGTCCAGGGGCGATTGGATCGTTCCAGACCGTGGCGCCGGACCGACAGGGGGTGGCATGTCCCGGATCCTCAGCCGGGTGCCGGTCACCCCGCCGACGCTCGCCGACGTCGCCGAGCGCGCGGGCGTCTCCCGGCAGACCGTCTCCAACGCCGTCAACAACCCCGACCTGCTGCGCGACGACACCCTCGCAGCGGGTGCAGGAGGCGATCGCCGAGCTGGGCTACCCGCCCAACCGTGCGGCCCGCAACCTGCGCACCCGCTCCTCGCACCTGATCGGCCTGCGGTTCAAGCCCGTCGAGGAGGGCACCGCCAACGCGCAGATGGACCGGTTCGTGCACTCGCTGGTCGAGGCGTCGCGGAGCCGCGGGCTACCACGTGCTGCTGTTCAGCGGCACCGAGACGGGCGACCCCGAGGACGAGCTCCCGGGCTACGACGACCTGCTGCGCTCGACCGCCGTCGACGCCTTCGTCGTCACCGACACCTACCTCGGCAACCCGCAGGCCGCCTGGCTCAACGCGCGGCGCGCGCCGTTCGTCGGCGTTCGGCCGGCCGTGGGACGAACCCGAGGCGCGGCACCCCTGGGTCGACGTCGACGGCGCCGCCGGGACGCGACCTGGCGACCACGCACCTGATCGACCGGGGCCACGAGCGGATCGCCTGGATCGGCTGGCGCAAGGACTCCCTGCATCGGCGAGGACCGCCGCTCCGGCTGGTCGCGGGCCATGCGCGCGCGCGGCCTGTCCACCACCGGCCTGGCCTCGCGGGTCGAGGACACCGTCGCCTCGGGTCGCGAGGCGAGCGCGGTCCTGCTCGACGAGGCCGGCCCCACGGCGTTCGTCTGCGCCTCCGACACCCTGGCCATGGGCGTGCTGCACACCCTGGCCGAGCGCGGCCTGCGCGCCGGAGCCGACATCGCGGTCGTCGGCTTCGACGACTCCCAGGTGGCGCAGGTCGTCCCGCCCGGCCTGACCTCCGTGCGCCAGCCGCTCGAGGAGGTGGCCGTCGAGGTCGTCAAGGCGCTCGGCCGACCTGCTCGGCCCTCCGACCTCCGAGCCGCGGGGTGTGCTCCTGACTCCCGACCCTCGTGGTGCGCGGCAGCAGCTGAGTCCTCTCAGAAGTCCTTCGACCACAGGTTGACCGCGTAGTCGACCTCGAGTACCCTCGTGCTCGGCGAGCACCGCCTCGGCGACCGCGGTGGGCGAACTCGATGCGCACCACCGCCTCGAGGTCGGCCCGCGAGGCGAACCGCCAGCCCATGTCGACCGGGGTCCGGCTCCAGCCGTGCCGTGACCAGAACCGCTCCACCTCGTCCGGGTCGACCTCCGGGTAGCCGCGCCGGAACCAGCCGCCGAAGGTCGACCGCGTGGGGTCGTTGTCGATGACGAAGGCGGTGCCGCCACGGCGTACGACGCGCGTCGAGCTCGGCCAGCCCGGCCTCGCAGCCCGGGCCGAAGAAGTAGGCCCATCGGGCGTGGACCACGTCGACCGAGGCGTCCGGGACGGGCAGCGACTCGGCCGTGCCCTCGAGCACCGTGACCTGCGGCAGCCGACGAGTACGCCGGCGGGCCAGCGCCGCGAGGTCCGGGTGCGGCTCGACGCCGACGACCGACGCGGCGGTCGCGGCGAACCGGGGCAGGTGGAAGCCGGTGCCGCAGCCGAGGTCGAGCACGGCGCCGTCGCGCCAGTCCGCCAGCCCCTCGCATGGCCGCCCCGAGCCGGCCGTCCGGGTCGGCGGCCCGGTTCTCGACCTCGTAGGTCGCCGGGTGGTGCCAGATGTTGGGGCTGGGCCGGGCGCCCTCGAGCGGGCCGCTCAGATCCGGACGAGCCCGACGGGGTCTGGATCTGCACGGCGATGATGCCGGGGGTGCCGTTGGGGGCGACCCACTCGACCTTGACGTCCTCGAGCGGCGCCTCGACGGTCTCGCCGAGCCACTCGCTGACCCGCTGCGGGTCGCCGGCGATCTCGAGGCAGGCCAGCGAGTAGTCGCCGGTCGGCGCCGCTGCTGGGGTGCAGCTCGCGCGGGCACCTCCCACTGGATGAAGAAGGGCAGCTGCGGGTCGGAGATCAGGCCGTTGACGCCGATCTGCTTCCAGCGCAGCTCGGTGCCGTCGGGACGGTGCCGGTTGCCCTGGACGGCCTGACGGCCGAGCCGCTGCTCGACCACGGAGATGTCGTCGACCGCGACGACCCAGCCGAGCCAGCCGCCGCCGAGGGCGGAGCGGGCCCGCACGGCCTGGCCGAACGGCGCCTTGTCGGAGGCGGGGTGGTCGAGCACCTCGACGATCTCGAGGTAGGTGCGCGTCGGCCAGCGGCAGGATCATGTTGCGGGTGCCGAAGCGGGGGTGGACGCCGCCGTCGGTGAACGTCGTGCCGAGCAGCGCCCCGATGCGCTGGGCGGTGCTGGCCAGGCCGTCGGGGCCGGCGGCGAAGGAGAGATGGTCCAGGCGCATGCCAAGATTCTGAGCAACGGACCTGCGGCGTCCGGACAGCGGGGTCCGGATCTCTTGACGTCGAGTGACCTCGGTCGCCCGCGGTGCGGTCAGTGCTGGGGGTCGGCCGGATGGATCGCCAGCGCCGACCGCGACCGCAGGTGCGCCTCGCAGTGCGTCACCAGCTCGGCGTACGCCGCCGGGCCCATCAGCTCGGTGAGCTCGGCCGCGTTGGTCACGTAGACGCGGCTCGAGCGCGACGTGCGCCTCGGTGTTGCCCGAGCAGTACCAGTCGAGGTCGTGGCCGCCCGGGCCCCAGCCGCGGCGGTCGTACTCGCTGATCGAGACCTCGGTGTAGGTCGTGCCGTCCGGCCGCTCGACGTTGCGGAACGTCCGGCGGATCGGCAGCTGCCAGCACACGTCGGGCTTGGTCTCGAGCGGGTTGCGTCCCTGGTGCAGGGCCAGCGCGTGCAGGGCGCAGCCGGCGCCGCCGAACCCGTTCGGGGGAGCGAAGTCGGTCGCGGTTGTGGAACACGCACGCCTCCTGGCCGTCGACTCGACGACCAGCGTCTTGCGCTCGCCGTCGTCGTCGGTCCGACCCAGTCGGCCTTCTTGACCTTCGCCTTGTCGGGCCGGAACTGCCACAGGGTCTCGTCGAGCTGGCCGACGTAGTCGGCCACCCGCTTCTCGTCGTCCTTGTCGGCGAAGTGCGCGCCGAGCGTGCAGCAGCCGACGTCGGGCGAGTCGGCGTAGATGCCCTGGCAGCCCTGGCCGAAGATGCAGCGTGTAGCGCGACGTCAGCCAGGTCAGGTCGCAGCGGAACACCTGGCCGACTCGTCGGCGGGGTTCGCGAACTCGACCCACGCGCGGGGGAACACCAGGTCGACTTCGGGCACCGGATCAGCGTAGGTCCGATCACCCTCGGCAGTACCGTTGACCCCATGCGTCTGGGCGTCCTCGACATCGGGTCCAACACCGGGCACCTGCTCGTGGTCGACGCCCACGGCGGCGCGGCCCCGCTGCCGGCGTACTCCCACAAGCAGCCGCTGCGGCTGGCCGAGCACCTCGACGACGACGGCGCCGTCGACCGCAGCGGGCATCGACGCGCTCACCGACTTCGTCGCCGAGTCGCTCCTGGTGGCCGAGGACAAGGGCTGCGAGGAGATGCTCGGCGTTCGCGACCTCGGCGGTCCGCGACGCGGTCAACTCCGACGCCGTGCTCGACGCACGTGCGAGAGCGCACCGGCGTGCGCATCGAGGTGCTCTCCGGTGAGGACGAGGCGCGGCTGACCTTCCTGGCCGTACGCCGCTGGTTCGGCTGGTCGGCCGGCCGGCTCGCGGTCTTCGACATCGGCGGCGGCTCGCTGGAGATCGCCGGCGGCGCCGACGAGGCCCCCGACGTGGCCTGGTCGCTGCCGCTGGGCGCGGCCCGGCTGGCCCGCGACGTACTTCGGCGACGGCGCGCCCGGCGAGGACGACGTCCGCGCGCTGCGCCGCGAGATCCGCGCCGACATCGCCCGCGACGCCGGGCACCTGCTGCGCGCCGGTGTCCCCGACCGCGCCGCGGCCACCTCGAAGACGTTCCGCTCGCTGGCCCGCATCTGCGGGGCCGCCCCGTCGGTCGACGGGCCGCTGGTGCCGCGGACCCTGACCGCTGGCGGACCTGCGCGAGTGGATCCCCAAGCTGGTCGCGATGCCGACCGACGAGCTCGCGGCACTGCCCGGCGTCTCGCCGAGCCGCTCCCACCAGATCGTCCCCGGGGCGCTGGTCGCCGAGGCGCTGCATGGACATCTTCGACCTCGCCGAGCTCGAGATCTGCCCGTGGGCGCTGCGCGAGGGCGTCATCCTCGAGCGCCTCGACCAGATCTCGGGCATCCGAGTGCGTGAGCCCGACGAGTGATCCGGCATGCCCCGCTGATCGGCCTCTCCACCGCCTCGGTCTACCCCGAGTCGACCGCGCACGCCTTCGCCTACGCCGCCAAGCTGGGCTACGACGCCGTCGAGGTCATGGTCGGCATCGACGCGCTGAGCCAGCAGATCTCCGCGGTCAAGCAGCTCTCCGAGCACCACGAGCGTGCCGGTGTGCGCCGATCCACGCGCCCTGCCTGCTCTTCACCCAGCGGGTCTGGGGCACCGAGCCGTGGGGCAAGCTCGAGCGCTCGGCCGAGATGGCCGCGGCGGTGGGCGCCGAGGTGGTCGTCGTGCACCCGCCGTTCCGGTGGCAGAAGGACTACGCCGCCGGGTTCGTCGACGGCATCGCGGCGCTCGAGGCCTCGACCGGCATCGCCTTCGCGGTGGAGAACATGTATCCGTGGCGGGCCTCCTCCAAGCGCGGTGATGGAGATGTACCTGCCCGGGCTGGGACCCGTCCGCGGAGCCCTACGCCAACACCACCATCGACCTGTCGCACGCCGCGATCGCCGCACTCCGACCCGGTCGCGATGGCCGAGCGGCTCGGCGACCGGCTGCGTCACGTCCACCTCACCGACGGCACCGGCTCGGCCAAGGACGAGCACCTCGTGCCCGGCCGCGGGACGATCGGGGCCGCGGGGTTCCTGCAGCACCTGGCGCGCACCGGCTTCGGCGGCGAGATCGTCGCTGGAGATCAACACCCGCAAGTGCAGCGACCGCGAGCGAGCGCGAGGCCGACCTGCGCGAGTCCCTGGACTTCGCGCGCGAGCACTTCCTGGCCGCCCGCCCCAACTAACCCGTCCGCCGACCCGTCGTTACTGCTGATCAGTATCGACGGCTCGGGGTGGTTGTGAGTGTCGACCCGTCGTTACTGCTGATCAGTAGCGACGGGTCGCGGTGGCTGCGGTGCCTTCGGGACCCAGCCACGTCGCGGCGTACGCCCCGAGGAGTACGCCGCCGGGCGGCTCACCCCCAGGTCAGGGCGTACGTCTCGACGATGGGCTCGGTCGCGGCCGGGTCGCCCTCGCAGCCGCTCGCTGCGATCAGGGCTCCGATGTCGGTGTTCTCGTTCCCGGAGCCCATGGCGCGGAACACGTGCTCGAGGCCGCCGGGCGAGATCAGCTCGAGCAGCCGGGCCGAGTCGTCCCCGGCGTTCCAGAACGTGTGCCACTGCCCGCGCGGCTTGAACACCAGGTCACCGACCTCGGCGACGTGCTCCTGGTCGCCGAGCCGCACGTGGACCCGTCCTTCGAGCACGAAGCTGAACTCGTCCTCACGACGGTGCACGTGGACCGGCGCCGCGATCGAGTGCGGCGCGAGGAGGTGCTCGACGAGCGCGAAGCGCCCCTCGGTGTGCTCGGAGTCGATGAGGAACCGGTCGCGACAGCCGGCGGGGCTGCCCAGGACCAGACCCTCCCCGGCGCGGATGATCTGCCCGTCTGTCATGGCACGACTGTCCGGCTCGCCACTCTGTGTCCACCATTCCAGAAATCTGGTAGACGGGACCATGACCTCGACCGAGCAGGTGCTGGAGCGGCTGGCGTCGGCATCCGCCCGGGGCTCGGACCTGGTCGCCCTCTGGCGCGAGGTCGGGCCTTTGCTGCAGCAGGCCGTCCCGCACTTCGAGGCGCCGTGCTTCTTCACCG
Organism: uncultured Actinomycetota bacterium; assembly: GCA_963802315.1. Taxonomy (GTDB): domain Bacteria; phylum Actinomycetota; class Actinomycetes; order Propionibacteriales; family Nocardioidaceae; genus Nocardioides. The sequence continues at coordinate 866,683 of CAWDIF010000001.1, read as the reverse complement.
TCGACCCGGACTCGCTGCTGACCACGAGCCACTTCCAAGAAGGTCTGCCGGAGATCCCTGCGGAGTGGCTCGGACGTGAGTACGTCGAACGCGACTACAACTCGATGTCCGAGGTGCTCACCGGTGCCGTCGGCATCGGCACCCTGCACGAGGCGACGGCCGGGCAGCCTCAGCTGGCCCGCAAGTTCCACGAGGAGATGCAGCCCTACGGCTGCGAGCAGGAGCTGGTGCTGGCGCTGCGCACGCGGGACGGCGAGGCCTGGGGTGCGGTGGGCCTCTACCGCGAGGTCGGCCGCCCGCTCTTTGACGACACCGACAAGGCCCTGCTACTGGCTGCGGCGCCGTACCTCGCCGAGGGCGCCCGGCACGGCCTCAGACTCGCCGCGGCCCGCGAGCCCGACCTGCCGGACGCGCCGGGGCTGCTGGTGCTGGACGCCGACCTCGCGCTGGTCTCGGCGTCGCCGCTTGCCGCGACCTGGCTGGACGAGCTCGACGGCAAGCTCGACGCCCTACCCGCCTCCGTGCTGGCTGCGGCCGGTCAGGCCCGGCACGGTCCGGCGACGTCACGCGTACCGGGCGCCTCGGGCCGATGGGTCTCGGTGCACGCTGCGGTTCTCGAGTCCGAAGCCGGGGCGCCGACCGTGTCCGTCGTGCTCGACGCGGCCCGTCCTGCTCAGCTGGAGGCGCTGATGGTGCGTGCGTACGGGCTGACCGACCGCGAGCGGGAGGTCGCGGGTCGCGTGGTGAGAGGTGCGTCCAACCAGCAGGTCGCGAGCGATCTCGGCGTGGCCGTGGACACGGTTCAGCGGCACCTCGGCAACATCTTTGACAAGACCGCTGTCCGCAGTCGCGCCGAGCTGGTCGGCGTCTTGTTCCACACCCACTTCGAGCCCAGGGTCCGCGACAACGAACGCCGCACGACGAGCTCCGAACCCTCGCGGCCCGGCCCCATGGAGTCGGCGCCGTAGCCTTGTCGTCATGGCCCTGCTCCGCCAGTCGTTGCTGCTGCTCGCACGGAGTAGCCAGGTCAAGACGCTCGTCAGCACCATGCCTGTCTCGGCGGGGATCGTCCGCGGCTACGTGCCCGGCGAGACGACCGCGTCTGTGGTGGACGCGAGTGCGACGCAGGTCGCCGACGGCATTCGGGTCACCCTGGACTTCCTCGGCGAGGACACCCTCGACGCCGAGCAGGCCGAGGCCACCGTGGCGGCGTACGTCGACGTCCTCAAACAGCTCGCGGCACGAGGGCTGACCCGTAGCGCGGAGGTCTCGGTCAAGCTCAGCGCGATCGGCCAGGCGCTGCCCGACTCCGATGCTGGGGGAGGCGAGAAGATCGCGCTGGAGAACGCGCGCGCCATCTGCCGCGCGGCCCGCAACGCCGGAACCACGGTCACCCTCGACATGGAGGATCACACCACGACCGACTCGACGCTCGGCATCCTGCGCGAGCTGCGCAAGGACTTCCCCGAGACGGGTGCGGTGGTCCAGGCCTACCTCCACCGGACCGAGGACGACTGCCGCGCGCTGGCCTATGAGGGCTCGCGCGTGCGGCTCTGCAAGGGTGCCTACAACGAGCCCGAGGAGGTCGCCTGGCAGGACGACCTCGACGTGGACAAGTCCTATGTGCGCTGTCTCAAGGTCCTGCTCGCCGGACAGGGCTACCCGATGATCGCGACGCACGACCCGCGGCTCATCGAGATCGCGTCGTCGCTGGCGAGTCGGTTCGGCCGGGCGCCCGGCACCTACGAGTTCCAGATGCTCTACGGGATCCGTCCCGAGGAGCAGCGCCGCCTGGTCGGGGCCGGTGAGACGGTGCGCGTCTACATTCCCTACGGCACCGAGTGGTACGGCTACCTGATGCGTCGTCTCGCCGAGCGCCCGCAGAACCTGTCATTCTTCCTGCGGTCCTTGATCTCCAAGAAGTAGGTGCCTGCCATGGACGAGACCCGCCAGACCGCCATCCTCGGCGCCGGCGTCATGGGCGAGACCCTCCTGTCGGGCCTGGTTCGAGCCGGACGCCGCGTCGACCACCTGCTGGTGGGGGAGAAGCGGCCCGAGCGTGCTCGCGAGCTCGAGGAGCGCTACGGCGTCAGCGTGGTCAGCAACATCGAGGCGGCCGCCAAGGCCGACACCGTGGCCATCGTGGTCAAGCCCCAGGACATGGGCGACCTGCTCGACGAGATCGCGCCGTCGCTGCGCGCCGGCCAGCTGCTTGTCTCCCTCGCGGCCGGCATCACGACCGCGTTCATCGAGTCCCGGGTGCCCAGTGGCGTCGCCGTGGTGCGGGTCATGCCCAACACGCCCGCCCTCGTGGACGAGGGGATGGCCGCGATCTCGCCCGGCTCGCACTGCGACGACACCCACCTCGCCGAGGCGGAGGCGCTGCTCGCCTCGGTCGGCAAGGTCATCCGGATCCCGGAGCGTCAGCAGGACGCCGTGACCGCGATCAGCGGTTCCGGGCCGGCCTACATCTTCTTCGTCGTCGAGTCCATGATCGAGGCGGGCGTCCATCTCGGCCTGCCGCGTACCACGGCCTCCGAGCTGGTCATCCAGACGCTCGTCGGCTCCGCCAAGATGCTCCGCGAGACCGGCACCCACCCGACCGTGCTCCGCGAGCAGGTCACGTCGCCGGGCGGCACGACCGCGTCGGCACTGCGCGAGCTGGAGATCCACAAGGTGCGCGCTGCTTTCCTCGCAGCGATGGAGGCCGCGCGCGACCGCTCACGCGAGCTGGCCGAGGGCTCGTAGCGGCGCGCCCAGTTTCACCGGTCAGCCGGTGAAACTGGTGCTCAGCCGCTCAAGGATCAGCGCCGAAGCATGAGTTTCACCGGCTAGCCGGTGAAACCCACCGGCTCCGCTGAGGGCCTGGCGAGGCCGTCGACCACGACCTCGAGTATCGGCAGCACCCTGACCCGCTACGGTCGCCACGTGGAGTGCGCCGGGCCGGCGACGGTCGTCTTCGACCCGTCGCTCACCGACTACGACTTCGGCCCCTCCCACCCGATGGCCCCGATCCGGGTCGACCTGACCATGCGGCTCGCCGCAGACCTCGGCGTCACCGGCGACGGTGCGCTGCGCCTGGTGGCGGCACCGCACGCCAGCACCGAGCAGATCGCCACGGTCCACGACCTCCGCCTGATCGAGGCGGTCGAGCGCTGCGGCAGCACCGGCCGACCTGACGAGCTCCTCGGTCTCGGCACCGATGACGTCCCGGTGTTCTCGGGCATGCACGAGGCGGCCGCGCACATCGTCGGAGCCAGCCTCGAGGCCTTCCGGCAGGTGTGGAGTGGCGAGTCGCTGCACTCCGCCAATATCACCGGCGGGCTGCACCACGCCATGCGCGACCGGGCCAGCGGCTTCTGCATCTACAACGACGTCGCGATCGGGATCCAGTGGCTCCTCGACCAGGGCGCCCAGCGGGTGGCCTACGTCGACGTCGACGTACACCACGGGGACGGCGTCGAGCAGGTCTTCTGGGACGACCCGCGGGTGTTGACCATCTCCCTGCACGAGACGGGCCAGGTGCTGTTCCCCGGCACCGGGTTCCCGGAGGACGTCGGGGGTGAGGGGGCCCAGGGGAGTGCAGTGAACGTCGCGCTGCCGCCCGGCACAGCGGACGCGGGCTGGCTGCGGGCCTTCCACGCCGTCGTCCCGGACCTGGTCCGCGAGTTCGCCCCGGACGTGCTCGTCACCCAGCACGGCTGCGACTCGCACGCCGCCGACCCGCTGGCGCACCTGATGCTCAGCGTGGACGGCCAGCGTGCGGCGTACCTCGCCCTCCACGAGCTGGCGCACGAGGTCGCTGCCGGGCGCTGGGTCGCCACCGGGGGCGGCGGCTACGCCGTGGTCGAGGTCGTCCCGCGCGCCTGGACCCACCTGCTCGCGATCATCGGTGGCACTCCGCTGGCACCGGAGACCCCGACGCCGGAGTCCTGGCGGGCCCTGGTCCGGGAGCGACGGCGGGTCGAGCCGCCGACGGTGCTCACAGACGGCCGCACGCCGGGGTTCCGGCCGTGGAGCGAGGGCTACGACCCCGACACGTGGCTGGACCGCGCGGTCGACGCGACCCGGCGCGCGGCCTTCCCGCTGCACGGACTCGACCCCGCCCCCTGAGCGGGGATCGCAGAGGGCTGTCGATGTCAAGCGCAACCCGACACGCCGTAGACCACCCGTACGACTTTTGTGATCCTATTCCCCACGAGTCACACGAGGCCCTATTCTCACCATGCGTGGTCCGAAGCGCGCCGGTGGGGAAGCCGGCGGCGGACTGCAGAGAAAGTGGTGTGCGTGATGGCTGGAGACATGGCTGACGCCAAGTTCCTCACCGTGGCCGAGGTCGCGGCGATGATGCGCGTCTCGAAGATGACCGTCTACCGGCTCGTGCACAACGGCGACCTGCCCGCAGTACGGGTTGGTCGCTCGTTCCGGGTGGTCGAGGAAGATGTCAACGAGTACCTCCGGAAGAGCTTCTACAACGCGGGCTGAGCACCGACCCTGCATCGAGACGGACCTCACGTCGGTCCGTTTCGTCGCCTGCGCACCCGACCGTTAGGCTGGGCCGGTCCGCGGCACCTGACTCGTGGGCTCTTTGGTCCAGTCTGAGAGGTCCCACGTGGGTTCGGTCATCAAGAAGCGGCGCAAGCGCATGGCCAAGAAGAAGCACCGCAAGCTGCTGAAGAAGACGCGCGTCCAGCGTCGCAAGCTCGGCAAGTAGGCCTGGCGCCGCCGCATCCCATGGCGAACCAAGACCGGGTCGTCCTCGTCACCGGGGTCTCCCGAGACCTCGGTCGTCACTTCGCGCGCTCGATGGCCGAGGACCCGTCCGTCGGACGGGTGATCGGCGTCGACGTCATCCCGCCCCGCGGGGACATCGGTGACGTCTCGTTCGTGCGCGCCGACATCCGCAACCCGGTGATCGCCAAGGTGATCGCCAAAGAGGCGTCGACACCGTCGTGCACATGAGCGTCATCGCGACGCCGGGCAGCACCGGCGGGCGCAACGTGATGAAGGAGCTCAACGTCATCGGCACGATGCAGCTCCTCGCTGCCTGCCAGAAGGCGCCGACCATCGAGCACCTGGTCGTGAAGTCGACGACCACGGTCTACGGCGCCAGCAACCGTGACCCGGCGATGTTCACCGAGGACATGGAGCCGCGCACTGCCGCGCGTGCGGGCTACGCCAAGGACGTCGCCGAGATCGAGAGCTACGTCCGGGGGTTCGCCCGGCGACGTCCCGACGTCCGGGTCACGATGCTGCGCTGCGCCAACGTCATCGGCGCACACGTCGTGAGCCCGCTGACGTCGTACTTCCGTCTCCCGGTGGTGCCGAAGGTCCTCGGTCATGATGCGCGCCTCCAGTTCCTCCACGAGCGCGACCTGCTCGCTGCCCTGCGGCACGCCGTCTGTCACGAGGTGCCGGGCACCTTCAACATCGCCGGGGACGGCATCCTCATGCTCAGCCAGGCGATGCGTCGCCTCCAGCGCCCGACCGTCCCGATGCCTGGGTTCGCCGTGGGCCGGGCGGGGTCGCTCCTGCGGCAGGCGCGACTCGCGGACTTCTCCCCCGAGCAGCTCGGCTTCTTGACCTACGGCCGCGGGGTCGACACCACGCGGATGCGTGACGAGCTCGGCTTCGAGCCCTCGATGACCACCGCGGAGGCGTTCGCGGAGTTCGCCCAGTCCCTCACACCGACCGGCGGCCGGGCCGAGCGCCTGCTTGCCGCGGTGGCCGACTCGCTGCCGTCCGCGTCCGCGCCCACGCTCCAACGCGTCGACCTCCGACACGGCTCAGGAGCCCTCGATGGGTGACGCGGAGATCATCCCGATCGGCACCCGCGGCCGTCCTGGCCGGGGGAGCGCCGCCGGTGCCGCCAAGCCGTCCTCGGCCAGCCGTGGGCTCGCTGGTGCGGTGAAGCGGCCCGCCAAGCCAGTCCCGGACCGGGTCGCTCCGGCCTCGGTCGCCGAGGCCCCGGTCGCCGAGGCCCCGGTCCTCGAGGATCCCGCGGTGCTGCCGGAGCCGCCGGTCGAGGTGCTGGTGCGCGACGTCGCTCCTGACCGTCCCCGAGCCGCGACCAGCACCCACGACCCCGGCCCGCTGGCCGGCATCCCCGCCAGCGACTGGCTGGCGGCCTTCCAGCACGCGGCCAAGGAGGTCTTCGGCGAGGAGTGGGAGCCCCAGCTGGCCCGGTTCCTGGCGTTCCTCCGGCGCCGGGTGAGCGGTGACTACGTCGTCGACGAATACGGTTTCGACGAGGAGATCACCGAACGCTTCTTCATGACGGCGCTGCGGCCGGTCGCCCAGAAGTGGTTCCGGATCGAGGTCCGAGGCGTGGAGAACATTCCTGCCGAGGGCGGCGCCCTGGTCGTCTCCAACCACTCCGGCACGATCCCGGTCGACGGCCTGATGACGATGGTCTCGATCCACGATCACACCGGACGGATCCTGCGCCCGCTCGGCGCCGACCTCGTGTTCAAGATGCCGGTGGTCGGCCAGTTCGCGCGCAAGGTCGGCACGACGCTGGCCTGCAACGAGGACGCCGAGCGGATGCTGCGTGGCGGCGAGCTCGTCGGGGTGTGGCCGGAGGGCTTCAAGGGCATCGGGAAGCCGTACGCCGAGCGCTACAAGCTCCAGCGCTTCGGTCGCGGCGGGTTCGTCTCGGCCGCCCTGCGCACCGGCGTCCCGATCATCCCGCTCTCGGTCGTCGGCGCGGAGGAGATCTACCCGCTCGTCGGCAACATCCCCGGTCTGGCTCGGGTGCTGGGGATGCCCTACATCCCGATCACGCCGTTCTTCCCCCTGCTGGGTCCGCTCGGCCTCGTCCCGCTGCCCTCGAAGTGGCTGCTGGAGTTCGGTGAGCCGATCCGCACCGACGAGTTCGACACCGGTGCTGCCGACGACCCGATGCTGGTCTTCGACGTCACCGACCAGGTGCGCGAGACGATCCAGTCGACGTTGTACTCGCTGTTGATGCAGCGCGAGTCCGTCTTCCGCTGATCCAGGTCTGGATCAGCGGCGGCGACCCTTGAGGGAGACGCCGGCAGCCACCGCGCCCGTCACCCCGCCGGCCACGGCGGCGGCCACCAGGCCGGCCCGCGCAGCCTTGCGGCCGGTGCGGTAGTCGCGGATCCGCCACCCCTGCTCGCGGGCGTGCGCCCGGAGCTTGGCGTCCGGGTTGATGGCGCACGGGTCGCCGACCAGCGAGAGCATCGGCAGGTCGTTGTAGGAGTCGGAGTACGCCGAGCAGCTGGCCCAGGTCCAGGCCCTCCCGGGCCGCGAGCGCCTTGATCGCCTCGGCCTTCGCGGGACCGTGCAGCATGTCGCCGACAAGCGGCCCCGGTGTAGACGCCGTCCTTGTGCTCGGCGATGGTGCCCATCGCGCCGGTGAGCCCGAGCCGTCGGGCGATGATCGTGGCGATCTCGATCGGTGCGGCGGTCACCAGCCAGACCCGCTGGCCCTCGTCGAGGTGCAGCTGGGCCAGCGCGCGGGTGCCTGGCCAGATCCGGTGCGCCATCGCCTCGTCGAAGATCTCCTCGCCCAGGTCCTCCAGCTCGGCCACCGTGTGACCTGCGATGAAGGCGAGCGCGGAGCTGCGCGCCTCAGCGACGTGCTCGGGGTCCTCGACGCCGACCACGCGGAAGTAGGCCTGCTTCCAGGCCGCCCCGGCGATCTCGCTTGGTGGTGAAGAACTTGCGACGGTGCAGGCCCCGGGCGAGGTGGAAGATGCTCGCGCCCTGCATGACGGTGTTGTCGACGTCGAAGAACGCCGCCGCGGACCGGGTCCGCCGGGTGGTCGAGGGCCGCCTCGACCTCCGCGGCGGCGGCCGCTGCCTCGCCCGGCCAGCGTGGACCGCTGCTGGAGGTCCAGTCGGCGCGGGCGTTCAGTTGGGGGCACGAAGCCGAGGCTAGTGGGGATCGGGTGTGTGGAAGTATCCGTCCATGCCTGCTCCCGACGACGAGTTCGCGGCTCCTCCGCGGGCCACCGACGTCGCGGACCTCCTGATCCGCGCCGCGGCCGAGAACCCCGACAAGCTGGCGGTCGTCGAGGCCGGCGGCCGGAGCATGACGTGGGCCGAGCTCGAGGACGAGGTGGGCCGGCTCGCCACGTGGTCTCGGCGCCGCCGGGATCGTCGCCGGGCACCGGGTGATGATCGTGCTGGGCAACCGGCTCGAGTTCGTGACGTCCTACCTCGGCATCCTGCGCGCGCAGGCGGTCGCCGTACCCGTCAACCCGACGGCCACCGCCGGTGAGCTGGCCCGGATGATCGCCGACTCCGGCTCCAGGATCGTCGTGGCCGACGCCGACTCGATCTCGGAGGTCCGCGGGGCGGTCGCCACGCTCGACGAGGCGCATCAGGACCGACCACCCGCCCGGCTCCATCGAGGCCGACCTGCTGTCTCGTGCTCATCCACCCCCGCGTGGTCGTCGTGGGAGCCACGCTCCGAACCGGACGAGCGTTCCTACGACCACCTGCGCGCCGAGCGGGCGCATCACATCCCGCCGCTCCAGGACCCGGAGAAGCTGGCCGCGCTCCTCTACACGAGCGGCACCTCGGGCCGGCCGCGCGCGGCGATGCTCACCCATCGCGCGCTGCTCGCCAACATCGACCAGGTCGCCGCGGTCGAGCCGCCGATGATCCACGGCGACGACGTGGTGCTCGGCGGTCCTGCCGCTGTTCCACGTCTACGGGCTCAACGCGGTGCTCGGCGGCGTGCTGCGCCACCGCGCCAAGCTGGTGCTGGCCGAGCGGTTCGACCCGCAGGGCACCCTCGACCTGATCGAGGACGAGGCCTGCAGCGTCGTCCCGGTGGCCCCGCCGGTGTTCGCCTACTGGCGAGACATCGAGGGCCTGCGCGAGCGGCTCGGCCCGGTGCGGCTGATGCTGTCCGGGTCGGCGCCGCTGTCCGCTGAGCTGATCGAGCGAGTTCACCGGTCTGACCGGCATCCCGGTCCACCAGGGCTACGGGCTGACCGAGGCCTCGCCCGTCGTGACGTCAGCACGCTGGTGCAGCGACGAGCTCCAGAACGGGCTCGGTCGGCGCGGCGCTCCCGGGTGTCGAGATCCGGCTGGTCGACGAGTTCGGCACGGAGGCCGAGGGCGAGGACCCGGGCGAGATCTAGATCCGCGGCGCCAACCTGTTCAGCGGCTACTGGCCCGACGGCTCCGACGGCCCCGACGCCGAGGGCTGGTGGTCCACCGGCGACGTCGGCTTCCTCGACGCCGAGCGGCGACCTCTTCCTGGTCGACCGGCTCAAGGAGCTGGTCATCGTCTCGGGCTTCAACGTCTACCCGGTCGAGGTCGAGGACGTCATCCGCGAGGTCGACGGGGTGAGTCGAGGCGGCCGTGATCGGCGTCGCCGACGACGAGACCGGCGAGGCGGTCGTGGCCTACGTCGTGGCCCCGGGTCGTGACCTCGCGGGCGTCGAGGCGGCCGTCCGCGAGCACTGCGAGACGCCGCCTGGCCCGCTTCAAGCAGCCCAGCCGCGTCGAGGTGGTCGAGGAGCTGCCGGTCGGCGTGACCGGCAAGGTGCAGAAGGGCCGGCTCCGCGGCATGGAGCGGCGGCGGGCGCTCGGTCTCCTCGAGTGAGCTGCTCGCGTCATCCTCTACGGCAAGCCGGGCTGCCACCTCTGCGACGACGCCCGCACGATCGTCGCGCAGGTCTGCGCCGACCTGGGGGAGTCCTTCGAGGAGGTCGTCGATCCTCGACGACCCGCTCCTGCTGGAGCGCTTCGGCGAGGAGATCCCGGTGACCTTCGTCGACGGCCGCCAGCACGACTTCTGGCGGGTCGACGAGCAGCGACTCCGGTCGGCGCTGGCGACCGGAGGCTCGTAGGGCACGAGACGCCGCCCGACGGGCGCCCCCCTCCCGTCAAGCGCGCTGCTTTGTGGTATTGCCCTCACCCGCTCGGTTTTGTTACTCCCTTCACAAGCTCCTAATGTGAAACGCGCGCCGCAGGAGCAGGACGGGCCTCCTCGACCCCCCTCCGGTGGCTGGAGAGAAGAACAGTGACCGCACGGACACACGCCCAGAGCGCCCGGGACATCCCCGAGGCCACCGTCGCGCGTCTGCCCGTCTACCTTCGCGCGCTGAGTCGCGCTCGCGGACCAGGCATCACCACCTGCTCCAGCGAGGACCTCGCGGCCGCAGCCGGCGTCAACAGCGCCAAGCTGCGCAAGGACCTCTCCTACCTCGGCTCCTACGGCACCCGCGGAGTCGGCTACGACGTCGACTACCTGCGCTACCAGATCGCCCGCGAGATCGGCGTGACCCAGGACTGGCCTGTGGTCATCGTCGGCATCGGCAACCTCGGCCACGCGCTGGCCAACTACTCCGGCTTCCGCAGCCGCGGGTTCCGCGTGGTGGCCCTGCTCGACGCCGACCCCGAGCGCCACCAGGAGCTGGTCGGCCGGCATCGACGTCCGGCCCTTCGACGACCTCGAGGAGATCGTGGCCGAGCACGGCGTCGCCATCGGCGTCATCGCCACCCCGGCCATCGCCGCGCAGGACGTCGCCGACCGGATGGTCGCCGCGGGCATCAGCAGCATCCTCAACTTCGCCCCGACCGTGCTCGCTGTCCCCGACGGCGTCGACGTGCGCAAGGTCGACCTCTCCATCGAGCTGCAGATCCTGGCCTACCACGAGCAGCGCAAGGCCGCACGGAGGCGACGGCATGAGCGTCCTGGTCGTCGGCATCTCCCACAACTCCGCGCCGGTGGACGTCCTCGAGCGGCTCGCGCTCGACACCGACGCGGTTCCCAAGCTGGTCGCAGAAGGCGGCGGCCTCCGAGCACGTCACCGAGGCGACGGTCATCGCGACCTGCAACCGGGTCGAGATCTATGCCGAGGTCGACCGCTTCCACGGCTGGTCGAGGAGCTCTCGACGCTGCTGGTCGAGCGCGCCGGAGCCGTCCACCGAGGCGATGCTGCCGCACCTCTACGTCCACTACGACGACGGCGCCGTCTCCCACCTCTTCCACGTCGCGGCCGGCCTCGACTCGATGGCGGTCGGCGAGGGCCAGATCCTCGGCCAGACCCGCGACGCCCTGCGCCTGGGCCAGGAGCTCGGCACCGTCGGCCCGGCTCTCAACGTGCTCTTCCAGCAGGCCCTCCGGGTCGGCAAGCGCTCCCACGCCGAGACCGACATCGACCACGTGGCGCCGACTCTGGTCAGCGCGGCGCTCGACCATGCCGAGACAGTTGCGGGTCGCCGCGTCCTCGTCGTCGGGGCCGGCGCGATGGCCGGCCTGGCGACGGCCACCGTCTCGCGGCTGGGCGCTGCCTCGGTCATCGTGGCCAACCGGACGACGGACCGCGCCCAGCGCCTCGCCCAGGAGTACGCCGCCACGCCCGCGGCCTTGGCCGACCTGCCCGACATCCTGCGCCGCGTCGATGTCGTCATCGCCTGCACCGGCGCCTCGGGTGTCCTGGTGAGCAGGGCGATGGTCGAGGACGCGCGCAGGCCCGGGCGAGGGCGGCCGCCCGCTGACGTCATCGACCTGGCCCTGCCGCACGACGTCGACCCCTCGGTCGTCGACCTGCCCGGTGTGACCCGGCTCGACCTCGCCGACCTCGCCGACGATTGCATGCCTCCGACGCGGGCCGCGAGGTCGAGGAGGTCCGCCGGATCGTCACCCAGGAGGTCGCCGCCTTCCTGTCCGCGCGCCGCCAGGCCAGCGTGACCCCGACCGTGGTCGCCCTCCGTTCGATGGCCACCGGTGTCGTCGACGCCGAGATGCAGCGCCTGGCCGGACGTCTGCCCGAGCTCGACGAGGCCACCCGCGCCGAGGTGCTCCAGACGCGTGCGCCGGGTCGCCGACAAGCTGCTCCACGAGCCGACCGTCCGGGTCAAGGAGCTCGCCAACGAGACCGGCGCGGTGTCCTACGCCGCCGCGCTGGCCGAGCTCTTCGCGCTCGACCCCGAGGCCGTCGACGCCGTCACCCGCGCCGAAGGGATCACCCAGTGAACGCGCCGGTGACCGCGGTGCGCGTCGGCACCCGCGCCTCGCTGCTCGCGACGACCCAGGCCGAGCACGTGGCGGCGCTGATCCGTGAGCACCTCGGCCGCGAGACCGAGCTGGTCGAGATCACGACCGACGGCGACCGCAGCCAGCCCGCCGACACACCCTCGAGAATCGGGTGGCACCGGCGTCTTCGTCAGCGCCCTCCGCGACGCACTCCTGCGCCGGTGAGGTCGACGTCGCGGTGCACTCGCTCAAGGACCTGCCGACCTACGCCCACGACGGGATCGTCCTCGCCGCGGTCCCGACCCGCGAGGACGCCCGCGACGTCGTGGTGGCCCGCGACGGGCTCACCCTCGGCGAGCTGCCCGTCGGCAGCACGCGTCGGCACCGGCTCGCCGCGCCGGGTCGCGCAGCTGCACGCCCTCGGCCTCGGTTTGGACGTGGTCGGAGTCCGTGGCAACGTCGACACCCGCGTCGCGCAAGGTCCGCTCGGGCGAGCTCGACGCCGTCGTGCTCGCGCGCGCCGGCTGGCCCGGATCGGCCGGCTCGAGGAGGTCACCGAGGTGCTCGACCCGCTGCAGATGCTGCCTGCTCCCGGCCAGGGTGCGCTGGCCGTCGAGTGCCGTGCCGGCGACGACCTGGCGCGGATCGCTCGCGGCGCTCGACGACCCGGCCACCCGTGCGGCGACCGATGCCGAGCGGGCCGTGCTCGCCACGCTCGAAGGCGGCTGCTCCGCTCCGGTCGGGGCGCTCGCCGAGATCGTCGAAGGCGATGACGGCGAGGAGCTCTGGCTCCGCGCGGTCGCCCTGTCGACCGACGGCGGCCTGTCCGTACGGATGTCCTCGACCGGAAGCCCCGCCGACGCCGCCGAGGTCGGCGCCCGGCTCGCCAAGGAGATGCTCGCCGACGGCGCGGGCGACCTCAACGACCCAGCGACCCACTGATCAGTCCAACCCACAGAGATAGACAGGGTGCACGACGCATGACGCGAGGCAAGACCACCCCATCCGACGCGACGGCCACCACCCGCGGGTGGGTGTCGTTCGTGGGCAGCGGTCCCGGCGACCCCGACCTGCTGACGGTGCGCGCCGTCGAGCTGCTCAGGCAGGCCGACGTCGTGGTGACCGAGGCCCCCGAGCACGCGCCCATGGTGCGCAGGGCTTCTCGGCATCGCCGAACCGCCTGCGCCAGCCGACGAGGACGAGGCCGACGGGCCCGTCCCGACCGAGGGCCCGACGTTCGTCGACGGCGGCTTCGGTGAGGACGGCCAGCCGCTCACCCATGCGGCCCGCGCCAAGGTCGTGGTCCGCCAGGCCAAGGGCGGCCGCCGCGTGGTCCGCCTGATGACCGGCGACCCGTTCCTCTACGCCTCGGGTCCCGAGGAGGCGCAGGCCTGCGCCAAGGCGGGCCTCGCGCTTCGAGATCGTCCCCGGGGTCTCCTCGGTGTCGGCCGTCCCGGCCTACGCCGGCATCCCGCTGACCAACAAGGACCACCGCGAGATCTCGGTCGTGACGTGCCACGAGCACGGTCGACTGGAAGCAGTACGCCGACGACCGCACGCTCGTGCTGCTCTCCGGCGTCAACATGTGTCGGCGAGATCGCGGCGGCGCTGATCGAGGCAGGCCGTTCGCCGCAGACCCCGGTCGCGATGACCCGGGTCGGCACCACCACCGAGCAGGAGACCGTGATCTCCACGCTGGACGAACCTCGCCGCCGACGCGCGGGCCGCGCGGATGGCCCCGCCGGCGATCATCGTGGTCGGCGACGTCGTCGACCTGCGCCAGACGCTCTCCTGGTTCGAGACCAAGCCGCTGTTCGGCTGGCGCGTCCTGGTGCCGCGCACCAAGGAGCAGGCCGGCCCGCTGGCCGCCCGCCTGCGCGGCTACGGCGCGGTGCCCGAGGAGGTCCCGACGATCTCGGTCGAGCCGCCGCGCAACCCGCTGCAGATGGACAAGGCCGTGCGCGGTCTGGTCGAGGGCCGCTACGAGTGGATCGCCTTCACCTCGGTCAACGCGGTCAAGGCCGTGCGCGAGAAGTTCGAGGAGTACGGCCTCGACGCGCGCGCCTTCTCCGGCCTCAAGATCGCCGCGGTCGGCGACAAGACCGCGGAGGCCATCGCGGCCTGGGGCCTGCGCGCCGACCTGGTGCCCGTCGGCCAGTGATCCGGCCAGTCAGTCGGCGGCCGGGCTGCTGGCGATGTGGCCCGAGTTCGACGACCTGCTCGACCCGATCAACCGGGTGTTCCTGCCGCGCGCCGACATCGCCACCGAGAACCTGGTCGCCGGCCTGATCGACCTGGGCTGGGAGTGTCGACGACGTCACGGCCTACCGGACCGTGCGCGCCGCCCCGCCGCCGGCCGACGACCCGCGACGCGATCAAGACCGGCCAGTTCGACGCGGTCGTCTTCACCTCGTCCTCGACGGTGCGCAACCTGGTCGGCATCGCCGGCAAGCCGCACCCGTCGACGGTCATCGCGGTGATCGGCCCGGCCACGGCCAAGACCGCCGAGGAGCACGGCCTCCGCGTCGACGTCCTCGCCTCCAAGCCGGACGTCGAGGTCCTCGTCGACGCGCTCGCCGACTTCGGCGCCGCACGTCGCCTCGCGATGATCGAGGCCGGCCAGCCGGTCACCCGGCCCTCGGAGCGCAAGCCCTCGGCCCGGCGGCGGCGCGCGGAGTGACCTGGGTGAGCCGACGGTGAGCGAGGACGACGTCGAGCTGGTGCGGCCGCTGGTCCGGCCGCGCCGGCTGCGTCGTACGCCCGGCCTGCGGCCGCTGGTCGCCGAGACGTCGCTGGAGGCGCGGCAGCTCGTGCTGCCGGTCTTCGTGCGCGAGGGCATCGACGAGCCGGTCCCGATCTCCTCGATGCCGGGCGTCGTCCAGCACACCCGCGGCACGCTGCTCAAGGCGGTCGCCGAGGCGGCCGACCTCGGGCTGGGCGGAGTGATGCTGTTCGGCATCCCGTCGCGCCAAGGACGCCTCGGGCTCCGGCGCCGTCGACCCGGCCGGCATCCTCAACCTCGCCATCACCGACGTGGTCGGCGAGGTCGGCGACGCGCTCACCGTGATGAGCGACCTGTGCCTCGACGAGTTCACCGACCACGGCCACTGCGGGGTGCTCAGCCGCGGACGGGCGAGGTCGACAACGACGCCACCCTGGCGGTGTACGCCGAGATGGCGCGGGCCCAGGCCGAGGCCGGTGTCGACGTGGTCGGCCCCAGCGGCATGATGGACGGCCAGGTGCGGGTCATCCGCGACGCGCTCGACGGAGCCGGTCACACGGAGGTCGCGGTCCTGGCCTACTCGGCCAAGTACGCCTCGGCGTTCTTCGGCCCGTTCCGCGAGGCCGTCGACTCTTCGCTCGAGGGCGACCGCCGGACCTACCAGCAGGATCCCCGCAACGGTCGCGAGGGCGTGCGCGAGGCGCTGCTCGATGTCGAGCAGGGCGCCGACATGGTCATGGTGAAGCCGGCTCTGGGCTACCTCGACGTCGTGCGCCGCGGTCCGCGACGCCGTCGACGTCCCCGTGGCGGCCTACAACGTCTCTGGCGAGTACGCCATGGTCGAGGCGGCTGCGGCCCAGGGCTGGATCGACCGCGAGGCCGCGATCCTCGAGTCGCTGACCTCGATCCGCCGGGCCGGGGCCGACGTCGTGCTGACCTACTGGGCCGTCGAGGCCGCCCGGCTGCTGCGCCGCTGACCGCGGACGCGCTCAACCGGCCCGGTTGGGTCAGGGTTGATCGCCTCGGCGATGATGGGACGGTGCCCTCCCCCGTTGACCTCACCGTCGACGCCGCCCCTGTCTCCGGAGCCCTGTTCGACCGCGCGCGGGCCGTCACGCCGGGTGGGGTGAACTCGCCGGTCCGGGCGTTCAACGCGGTCGGGCGGCACCCCGCGGTTCATCGCGCTCCGGTGCCGGGGCCTGGCTCACCGACGTCGACGGCAACGAGTACGTCGACCTGGTCTGCTCGTGGGGCCCGATGCTGCTCGGCCACGCCCACCCGGAGGTCCAGGCGGCGGTCGCTGGAGGCCGTCACCCGCGGGACGTCGTACGGCACCCCGACCGAGCCCGAGGTCGAGCTCGCCGAGGAGATCGTGGCGCGGACCCCGGTCGAGCAGGTCCGGCTCGTGTCGCTCGGGCACCGAGGCGACCATGTCGGCGATCCGGCTGGCCCGTGGCTTCACCGGCCGCGACGTCGTCGTGAAGTTCGCCGGCTGCTACCACGGCCACGTCGACGCGCTGCTCGCCTCGGCGGGCTCCGGTCTGGCGACGTTCGCGGTGCCCGGCACGCCGGGGGTTCCCGAGTCGTCGACCGCGCTCACGCTGGTGCTGCCCTACAACGACCGGCGCGGCGGTCGAGGCGGTGTTCGCCGAGCACGGCGACCGGATCGCCTGCCTGATCACCGAGGCGGCTCCCGGCAACATGGGCGTCGTCCCGCCCGACTCGGCCGGGCTTCAACGCGTTCCTCGCCGAGACCTGTCGCCGACCACGGCGCGCTGTTCGTCAGCGACGAGGTGATGACCGGCTTCCGCGCCTCGAGCCAGGGCCAGTGGGGTCTCGACGGCGCCGTCGAGGGCTGGGTGCCCGACCTGATGACCTTCGGCAAGGTGATGGGCGGCGGCTTCCCCGCGGCGGCGTTCGGCGGCCGCGCCGACGTGATGGCGATGCTCGCGCCGGAGGGTCCCGTCTACCAGGCCGGCACGCTGTCGGGGAACCCGATCGCCACCACCGCCGGCCTCGCCACGCTGCGGCTCGCCACCGACGAGGTCTACGCCCACCTGACGCCGGGTCGGCGACACGATCAAGGCCGCGGCCTCCGAGGCCCTGGCGGTCGCGGGGGTCGCGCACGTCGTCCAGAGCGCCGGCACGATGTTCTCGGTGTTCTTCACCGCGGGGCCGGTCCGCGACTTCGCCGAGGCCTCCCGCACCGACACGGCGGCGTACGCCGCGTTCTTCCACGCCATGCTCGACCGGCCGGCGTCTACCTCCCGCCCTCGGCGTTCGAGGCGTGGTTCGTGTCCGCGGCCCACGACGACCGGGCGGTCTCCGCCGTCCTCGACGCGCTGCCGACCGCCGCCCGCGCCGCCGCGGCCGCCCAGGCCTGATCCCGCCACCGAGAGCGAGTCCGATGACCCCCGACACCACCGTCCACCTGCTGCGGCACGGCGAGGTCGCACAACCCCGAGGGCGTGCTCTACGGCCGGCGCGACGGCTTCCACCTCTCCGAGCTCGGCCGCACGATGGCCCAGCGCGTCGCCGACGCCATCGGCGACCGCGACATCGTGCACATCCGCTGCTCGCCGCTCGAGCGGGCCCAGGAGACCGCGGCCCCGCTCGCGGCCGCCCGCGGGCTCGAGATCGTCACCGACGAGCGGGTCATCGAGTCCACCAACGTGTTCGAGGGCGAGCGGTTCGGGGTCGGCGACGGCGTGCTCAAGAAGCCGTCGGCCTGGCGGCACCTCTGGAACCCGTTGAAGCCCTCGTGGGGCGAGCCCTACAAGGAGATCGTGGCCCGGATGATGGCCGCCGTCGCACGACGCCCGGGTCGCGGCCAGCGGTCACGAGGCCGTGCTCGTCTCCCACCAGCTGCCGATCTGGACGACCCGGCTCGCCGCGGAGAAGCGTTCGTTCCTCCACGACCCCCGCCGTCGCCAGTGCACGCTCTGCTCGCTCACCTCCTTCCACTTCGTCGGCGACCGGCTCACGCAGGTCTCCTACAGCGAGCCCGCCGGCGACCTGATCCCGGTCAAGGACAAGAGCGCGCCGTTCTCGGCCGGCGGCGCTCCCGAGGAGAAGCAGCCTCCGGCGTGAGACGTCCCCTCGCTGCCTCGCTCGCGGCCGGCCTGCTCGCGCTGGCCGCGCTGGCGGGCTGCAGCGACCTGCAGGGCACCGACGGCAAGCAGTACGTCGGCGGCGACGGGATCGTCATCATCCCACCCGAGGACCGGGCCGACCCCGTCGAGGCCAGCGGCCCCGCAGTGGACGGCGGCGAGCTGGACCTGGCGGACTACCGGGGCAAGGTCGTGGTGGTCAACGTGTGGTGGTCCGGCTGCGGCCCGTGCCGCCAGGAGATGCCGTTGCTCGAGGACGTCGTCGAGGAGGTGGGATCGACTCGGTGCTGCTCGGCATCAACATCCGGGACTCGAGCCGGGACGACCGCCCAGGCCTTCATGCGCGGCACCGAGGTCCAGTTCGCCTCGTTCTACGACCCGGGCGGCGAGGTCCTGCTGGCCTTCCCGGCCATCTCGCCGCGTGCGCTCCCCAGCACCGCGGTCCTCGACCGCCGAGGCAGGCTCGCCGCGCTCGTCACCGGCGAGGTCACCAGCGTCGTCACGCTGCGCGACGTGGTCGAGGACGTCGCCGCCGAACCAGTGACCGAGCCGTGACCGACTGGCTCAGGGAGACCGCGCTCTCGGGATCGCTCGCCCTCGCCGTCCCCGTGGCGGTCCTGGCCGGGCTGGTCTCCTTCTTCTCCCCGTGCGTGCTCCCGCTGCTGCCCGGCTACCTCTCCTACGCCACCGGTCTGTCCGGCGCGGACCTCGCCGAGGGTGACGTACGCCGCGGGCGGATGCTCGCGGGCGCGCTGCTGTTCGTGCTCGGGTTCACGGTCGTCTTCGTCGGGCTGGGGGTGCTCTCGGCCAGCGTGAGCCGGTTCTTCTTCGTCAACGCCCGGGTCTTCGACGTCGTCCTCGGGGTCCTCGCCATCGTGCTGGGCCTGGTCTTCATGGGCGTCCTGCCCTGGCTGCAGCGTGACGTCCGGATGCACCGGGTGCCCGCCGTCGGGCCTGGCGGCCGCGCCGCTGCTCGGGTTCCTCTTCGGCGCTCGGCTGGACGCCCTGCATCGGCCCGACCCTCGGCGTGATCCTGACGCTCGCCGCCAACGAGACCGGCGCGCGCGGCGGCGTGCTGCTCGCGTTCTACTCGCTCGGCCTCGGCGTCCCGTTCGTGCTGGCCGCCCTCGTTCTAGCGCCGCGCGCTCGGCGCGTTCGCGTGGGTGCGTCGCCACCAGGTCTGGGTGACGCGGACCGGCGGCGGCCTGTTGGTCGTGGTCGGTGTGCTGCTGCTGACCGGCTCGTGGGCCGATGCGGTGCAGTGGGTCCAGATCCGCCTCGTGAGCGACTTCGAGGTGGCGGTGTGACGAGCACGCTGGACGACACCGAGCACCGACCACCGCAGCGGCGATCCGGCGAGCTGGGCATCCGGGAGCTCCTGCGCTGCTCCTGGCGGCAGCTCACCTCGATGCGGACCGCGCTGGTCCTGCTGCTCCTGCTGGCGCTGGCGTCGGTCCCCGGCTCGCTCATCCCGCAGCAGGAGATCGACTCCCTCAAGGCCAACCAGTGGAAGGAGCGGCACGAGACGCTGACGCCGATCTACGAGAGGCTCGGCCTGTTCGCGTCTTCGGCTGCGCCGTGGTTCGCCGCGATCTACCTGCTGCTCATGGTCTCGCTGGTCGGCTGCATCATCCCGCGGACCTTCGTCTACGTGCGGGCCATCCGGAAGCCACCGCCCCCGGCGCCGCGCAACCTCACCCGGCTGCCCGACCACGCGACGTACACCACCGACCTCGAGCCGGCCCTGGTGCTGGCCCGCGCGACCGAGGTGCTGAAGAGGCGTGGCTACCGGCTGCGCACGACCGAGGCCGACACGAGCCCGGTCAGCGCGGAGCGCGGCTACCTGCGCGAGGTCGGCAACCTGCTCTTCCACCTGGCCGTCCTGGTGGTCCTGGTCGGGTTCGCACTCGGCGGTCTGTTCGGCTACAAGGGCGGCGTCATCCTCGTGGCGGGCACGCCCTTCGCCAACAACCCCACCCAGTACGACGACTTCGTGCCGGGCAGCCTCTTCCGGTCCGAGCAGCTGGACGACTTCACGTTCACCATCGACGACTTCGACCTCGAGTGGATCAAGGACGGGCCACGACGCGGCATGGCCCGCGACTTCAGCGCCGAGCTGCGCTACAGCGCCGACGGGCGATGCCGAGGACACCTACGACCTCCGGGTCAACCACCCGCTCACGATCGGCAGCACCGAGCTGTTCCTCATCGGTCACGGCTATGCGCCGGTGATCACGGTCCGTGACGGCAACGGGGACATCGCCCGCTCCGGTCCGGTCCCCTTCCTCCCGCAGAGCGCCGACCTGCTCAGCTTCGGCGTGGTCAAGGCGCCGGACGCCAACCCGGGCAGGACGACAGGCAGATCGGGCTGGAGGGCTTCCTCTACCCGACGTTCATCCTGGCCGGCGGCAACCCGACCAACCTCTACGGCGCCGCGGACAACCCGCTCCTGTCGCTCAACGTCTGGACCGGCGACCTCAACATGGGCACGGGCGAGTCCCAGTCGATCTATGTCCTCGACAAGTCGCGGGCCGTGGAGGTCCCCGGCAAGGGGGACCAGCCGTTGCGGATCGACCTCAGCATCGGCGAGACGGTCGAGCTCCCCGACGGGCTCGGGTCGGTGACGTTCGAGGACATGTACTCGTGGCAGCGGCTGCAGATCAGCCAGACCCCGGGCAAGCGGATCGCGCTGGCCGGCGTCGTCCTGGCGCTGATCGGGCTGATGGGCTCACTCTTCATCAGGTCGCGCCGTGTCTGGGTTCCGCGCGAGCGCCACCGCGGAGGGGACGCTGGTGGAGGTGGCCGGCCTCGAGCGCTCCGGGGGCGGCGACATACGATCGGTGCTCGACGACCTGGTCGCCGAACTGAAGGAGCGGTCATGACCGACGCCTCGTGGGGCGACCTGAGCCAGCAGGCCATCGCGGCCGCCGGCATCGTCTACTTCCTCGCCCTGCTCGCGCACCTGGTCGAGTGGTCCTCGTTCGTCGGTGCGCGGACGCCGAAGGCCGCCGTGGCCGTGGGTGCCGGAGGCACCTCCGACGACACGCTGACTCCGACGGCTCCCCGGGATGCCGACGTGGACGAGCACCGAGTGGCGCTGTTCGCGCGGCTCGGCCTGCTGCTGACGGTGCTCGCGGCCGCGCTCCACCTCACGGCCCTGGTCGGCCGGGGCATGAGTGCGGAGCCCAACCGGGTGCCCTGGGGCAACATGTACGAGTTCACGATCTCCGGCACGTTCGTGGTCGCGGTGATCTACCTCGTGCTCTACCGCCGCTTCGGCCTGGCCTGGATGGGCCCCCTGGTCGTGGGCGCGGTCGTCGCGCTGCTCATGGTCGCGGTCATCTGGCTCTACGACCCGGTCGGGCCGCTGCCCGACGCGCTCGACTCGCCGTGGCTCGTCATCCACGTGGTCTCGGCGATCCTGGCCACCGGCGCGTTCACCGTCGGCGGCCTGCTGTCGGCGGTCTATCTCGTCAAGGCCCGCCGCGGGGGCGACGGCGCGATCCTGTCGCGGGTCCCCGCCCTTGAGGTGCTCGACCGGACGGCGTACCGGATCCACGCCTTCGCCTTCCCGGTCTGGACCTTCGCGGTGCTCATCACCGGCCCGATCTGGGCGCACCAGGCGTGGTCGTCGTACTGGAGCTGGGACCCCAAGGAGGTCTGGGCGTTCATCACCTGGGTGGTCTACGCGGCCTACCTGCACGCCCGGACGACCGCCGGGTGGAAGGGCCGCAACGCCGCCATCCTGGCCCTGGTCGGCACCGCGACCCTGTGGTTCAACTTCATCGGGATCAACTACTTCTCGAGCAACAGCCAGCACTCGTACGCGGAGGCGGGTGCGCAGGTCGAGGCGCCGCTGAGCCCGGGCGGAGTCACCGCAGGTGCGGGGACTCCGACCCTTCCTGACCGACGCGTCGGCCGTTAACGGTCGGGGTCCCCGCATATGCGGGGACCCCGACCCCCTCCCCGCAGCCATCAGGCCGAGGAGATCCCGCCCGGCTCGTCCACGTCGAGCAAACGGCCGATGACCATCCGCTGGATCTGGTTGGTGCCCTCGAAGATCTGCATCACCTTGGCCTCGCGCATGTAGCGCTCGACCGGGAAGTCTCGCGTGTAGCCGTATCCGCCGAAGACCTGGACGGCGTCGGTGGTCACCTTCATCGCGTTGTCGGTAGCCACGAGCTTGGCGATCGAGGCCTCCCGCCGGAACGGCAGTCCGGCGTCCTTGAGACGCGCGGCTCGGAGTGTGACCGCCCGGGCGGCCTGGGTGTTGGCCTCCATGTCGGCGAGCACGAACGCGAGGCCCTGGTGGTCGATGATCCGCTTCCCGAACGTCTCGCGCTCCCGGGCGTAGGCCAGGGCGGCGTCGAGCGCGCCCTGCGCCAGCCCGGTCGCGACCGCCGCGATGCCGAGCCGGCCGGAGTCGAGGCCCTCGAGGGCGATCCGCAGGCCCGCACCCTCGGCGCCGAGCTGCCGGTCGCCGGAGATCCGGACGTCGTCGAAGTTCATCGCGGTCGTGGTCGAGCCGGTCAGGCCCATCTTCTTCTCGGGCGGGTTCGCGGACAGGCCCGGGGCGTCCGCGGGGACCAGGAAGCAGCTGATCTCGTTGCGGCCCTCGCCGGTCCGTGCCATGACCTTGTAGAAGTCGGCGAACCCGCCGTGGGTCGTCCAGGCCTTGGTGCCCTTGATGACCCAGTCGTCGCCGTCACGTCGCGCCGTGGTGCGCATCGCCGTGGGGTCCGAGCCCGCATGCGGCTCGGAGAGGCAGTACGCCCCGAGCAGCTCGCCGCCCAGCATGTCGGGCAGCCACCGCTGCTTCTGCTCCTCGGTGCCGTGCGTGACGAGCCCGAAGCAGGACAGGGCGTGCACGCTGACGCCCACCCCCACGGAGGCCCAGACGGCGCCGATCTCCTCGAGCACCTGGAGGTAGACCTCGTACGGCACCGCCCCGCCGCCGTACTCCTCCGGGTAGGGAAGCCCCAGCAGGCCGGTCCGCCCGAGCATCAGGAACACGTCGCGCGGGAAGGTCGAGTCGGCCTCCGCGGCGGCCGACCGGGGGGCCAACTCCTCGGTCGCGATCCGCCGGACGAGCCTGAGCAGCTCGGCCGTCTCCTCGGTCGGGAGCACTCGACGCGCGGTCATGGGCTGACCGTAGTCTGCGCTGGTGACCGGTTCGTCGATGTATCCCGGGTTCCCCGCTCCCTCCCCCCGGGCCATCGAGCTGTACGACGCGCTGAAGCGGTTCATGCAGGACGAGGTGTTCCCCGCGGAGGCCTCACTCGAGGGGTACGTGACCCCGGCAGGCCTCGCGGGCCGCGACGTGCCGCCGGTGCTCGAGGAGCTCAAGACCAAGGCCAAGGAGCGCGGCCTCTGGAACCTCTTCCTCCCTTCCGAGTCAGGGCTCTCCCAGCTCGAGTACGCACCGATGGCCGAGCTGATGGGCTGGTCCCTGGAGCTGGGACCCGAGGCGACCAACTGCTCGGCGCCCGACACCGGCAACATGGAGCTCCTCCACCTCGTCGGTACTGACGCACAGAAGTCGCGGTGGCTCGCACCGCTGATGAACGGCGAGTTCCGGTCCGCGTTCGCAATGACCGAGCCCGCGGTCGCGAGCTCGGACGCGACCAACATCGAGACCCGGATCGCGCGTGACGGCGACGAGTACGTCATCAACGGGCGGAAGTGGTGGATCAGCGGTGCGGCCGACCCGCGCTGCAAGCTGCTCGTGGTGATGGGCAAGACCGACCATGAGGCCCCGATCCACCGTCAGCAGTCGATGGTCCTCGTCGCTATGGACACTCCGGGGGTGCAGGTCGTGCGTGACCTGCCGGTGTTCGGCCGCCACGACCACCACGGGCACTGCCTGATCGACCTGACCGACGTCCGGGTCCCGCTGACCAACCTGCTCGGAGAGGAGGGCGGCGGGTTCGGCAACGCCCAGGCCCGCCTGGGCCCCGGACGCATCCACCACGTCATGCGGGCGCTCGGTGCCGGCGAACGCGCGCTGCAGCTGATGGTCGAGCGATCGAAGTCGCGGACGGCGTTCGGCAAGACGCTCGCCGAGCAGTCGGCGACCCGCGAGCGGATCGCCGAGTCCCGCGTGGAGCTCGAGGCAGCCAGGGCCCTGTGCCACCGGGCGGCGTACGCCGTCGACAGTGAGGGCAACAAGGCGGCCCGGCATCTCATCGCCGCGGCCAAGGTGATGGTGCCGCGGACAGTGGCTGGGGTGATCGACCGAGCGATCCAGATCCACGGTGCGGCCGGCATCTCCGACACGACGCCGCTGTCCAAGCTCTACGGTTGGCACCGCGCGATGCGTCTCTTCGACGGTCCCGACGAGGTGCACCTCGCCTCGCTCGGGCGCCATGAGCTGAACCGCAACCCCACCTTCCGGCTGAAGGAGCTGACCCCATGAGCGACAACCCCGCCGTCCTGACCGAGCGCCGTGCCGGTGTCCTGGTCATCACCCTCAACAGGCCCGAGGCCAAGAACGCCGTGAACGGCGCGGTCGCCAGCGGCCTGGCCGCGGCACTCGACGACCTCGACGAGAGCGACGACCTGCGCGTCGGGGTGCTCACGGGTGCCGGCGGAGTGTTCTCCGCCGGCATGGACCTCAAGGCGTTCCTCATGGGCGAGCTCCCGGCCATCGAGGGCCGCGGACTGGGCGGCCTGACCGAGGCGCCACCGCGCAAGCCCCTGATCGCCGCGGTCGAGGGGTGGGCGCTGGCCGGCGGCTTCGAGATGATGCTGGCCTGCGACCTCGTGGTCGCAGCCGAGACCGCCCGCTTCGGGGTACCCGAGGTCAAGCGCGCGCTGGTCGCGGGGGCCGGAGCCGCCGTGCTGCTGCCACAGCGGATCCCGCGCACCATCGCGCTCGAGCTGCTCCTCACCGGTGAGCCCATCGACGCTGCCCGGGCGGCCGCTCTCGGCCTGGTCAACCGCCTGACCCCGGAGGGTGGCGCGCTGGACGGCGCCCTCGAGCTCGCCGCGACCATCGCCGCCAACGGACCGCTGGCCGTGGCGGTCACCAAGCAGATCGCGACGTCGTCGCGGGACTGGTCCACCGCCGAGGGCTGGCAGAAGCAGAACGAGCTGATGCGGCCGGTCTTCGGCTCGGAGGACGCCACCGAAGGGGCGACGGCCTTCGCCGAGAAGCGGGCCCCTGTCTGGAGAGGGCGGTAGCGCCGGTCGGTGAGTTTCATGGGCCGGCCGACAAAACTCACCCCGGGACGATGAGACCTCGTCGTCCACGTGTGAGTTTCATGGCCGGACGTGAGAGTTTCATGGGCCGGCCGATGAAACTCCCGGCGGCCGAAGTCAGACCAGGTGCTTGTCGAGCCAGGTGGTCAGGTCGGTGAGGACCTGGTCCTGCTCGGGCTCGTTGAAGATCTCGTGGAAGAGCCCGGGGTAGATCGTCAGGGTCTTGTCGCTCGACCCGGCGAGCTCGTGCACGAGTCGGCTGCCCTCGGGGTTGGTCAGCTTGTCCTTCTCCCCGTGCATGACGAGCACCGGGAGGGTGAGCGACGGGAGCCGGGCAGGGAAGCTCTGAAGCCGATTGAGCAGCGCCGCACCCATGCCCGCCTTGACCTTGCCGTGGTAGTTCAGCGGGTCGGCGATGTAGTCGGCGACCACCTTCGGATCGCGGGAGACGCTGTTGGGGTCGAGCACCAGCGTGCCCAGCGTGGGGACGACCTTGCCCAGGACCTTGGCGATGGCGACGAGCCACGGCGGTTGGTCCTCACCCGGCAGCACCAGCGCACCGGACAGCATCAGCGCCTCCAGGTCGGACTGGTGGTCCAGGGCGTAGTCGAGGGCGATCAGACCACCCATGCTGTGCCCGAGGAGGTACGTCGGGGCGCCGTCGACCAGCGTCGCCCGGCGCAGGGTGTCGAGGTCGGCGGTGAACTCGCCGACGTCGCGGATGTCGCAGCGGGGCCCGCCCGACCTGCCGTGACCCCGGTGGTCCGGTACGACGACCCTGAGACCGAGGGCGAGCAGTCGGTCCGCGACGTGCTGGTAGCGGCCCCGGTGCTCGCCCAGCCCGTGCGCGACCAGGATCAGGCCTCGGGGCGCGCCCTCGGGCTCGTGGACGTCGTACTCGATGATGTAGCCACCCACACCGCTGAAGCTGCTGGTCGTCCGGGTCATGCCCGGATCCTAGGTGTCCCTCGAGCTGCCGCGGCTACGTGCCGGCCCCGGGCTCGGAGAAGAGGTCGCTCAGCTCGACCTTGCGGATCTTGCCGGACGCGGTGAGGGGCATCTGGTCGACGAAGCGCCAGTGCCGCGGCACCTTGAAGTGCGCGAGCGACGAGGTTGCGTGGGCCTCGAGGTCGTCGCTGTGCGCACCCTGGCCGGGGACGAGCCGGACGACCGCGCCGACCTCCTCACCCCAGCGTTCGCTCGGCGTGGCGACCACGGCGACGGAGTCGACCGCGGGATGCCGCAGGAGGACGTCCTCGACCTCGATGGGATAGATGTTCTCGCCGCCGCGGATGATGACCTCCCGGGCGCGACCGTGGATCCGGACGACGCCGTCGCCGTCGACGGTGCCCAGGTCGCCGGTGTGGAGGAAGCCGGCCTCGTCGAAGACGTCGGCGGTGGCCTCCGGCATCTCCCAGTAGCCGCTCATCGTGATCGGTGAGCGGACCACCACCTCGCCGACCTCGTCCGCGTCGGCCTCGGTCCCGTCGGTGCGCAGGATCCGGAGCTCGGTGTGCGGCACCGGCACCCCGACCGTGGTCGCCACCGCCGTCGGGTTGGCATCCGGGAGGGTGCTGGTGATCATCGGGCACTCGGACTGGGCGTAGGCGACCGACACGGTGGCCCCGTGGTCGCGCTGGATGCGCTCGACCAGGGACGGGGGCACGCTGGTGCCACCCAGCCCGACCGACTGCACGGAGCTGATGGCCTCGTCGGCCCCGGGTACCTCGAGCAGGGCATAGAGCATGGTCGGTACGCCGCCGGTGCGGGTCGCTCCGGTCGCCCTCATCAGCCCGACCATCGCCGCGGGGTCGAAGCGCTCCTGCACGACGTAGGTGCCGCCCGAGCTGAGCGCGGCGAGCAGGATGATGCACGAGCCGCCGATGTGGTGCAGGGGCACCGGGTTGACCCAGACGTCCGACTCGTCGGCGCCGAACGTCTGCGCGCGCAGCCAGCCGGCGTTGAGGGCGGCCCGGTTGCTCAGGGTCGCGCCCTTGGCGCGCCCGGTCGTGCCGGAGGTGAACTGGATCAGGAACGGGTCGTCGGCCCCGACCGTGGGACGGACGTCCAGCACCCGGCTGACCACGGCCGGGTCCAGGGCGACGGCCTCCAGGTCGACGACCCGGGACCCGGGGGTCTCGACCAGGGCGGCCGCGCGGGCCCGCAGGTCCATGCCGCGGTTGTCGGCGCCGGCGAACACCAGCCGGGGGGCGGTGAGCTCGAGCGCCTGCTGGACCTCGTGGTCGGTCCACGCGGTGTTGAAGCCCGTGAGCACCGTGCCCGAGAGTGCGCACGCACACTCCACCAGCACCCAGGCCGCGGTGTTGGCCCCCCACACCGCCACCCGGTCGCCCGGCACCGCGGTCTGGAGGATCTCGACGGCGAGGTCCTCGGACAGAACCAGCAGTTCGCGGTAGGTCAGCGTGACCAGGCTGCCGGGATCGTTCGGGTCGGCGGCCCAGCGCAGTGCCGGCTGCTCGGGAAGGCGGGCGGACTGCTCACGGAGACGGTCGCCGACGGCCATGTCGAGCAGCGACACGTCCAGCGGGGCGGGGTTCATCGGGTTCACGTTCCTCACCTGGGGTGTGACGCTGGGTGCCAGACCATAATATTGACATCAATGTCAATTCATTGCATCGTGGGAGAGTCTTGATGCTCCCCGCTGCTGGTCGAGAGGAACCCTGATCGTGGATGACTTGCGTCCGTTGGATGCGGACAATCACTACTACGAGCCGTTGGATGCGTTCACGCGGCACTTGGACCCGGCGTTCAAGCGGCGGGGGGTCCAGATCGCGACGGTCGGCCGGCGCACGGTGCTGCTGATGGGGGAGAAGGTCAACAACTTCATCCCGAACCCGACGTTCGACCCGGTGACCGTGCCCGGGTGCCTGGACCCGTACTTCCGGGGGTTGATCCCCGAGGGCGAGTCGCGCAACAGCCTGATGCAGATCGTGCCGCTGTCGGAGTCGCCGGAGTACATGGACCGGGACGCGCGGGTCCGGCGGCTGGACGAGCAGGGGCTGTCGGCGGCCGTGCTGTACCCGACGGTCGGCGTGGGTGCCGAGGAGGCGTTGAAGCACGACATCCCGGCCCTGATGGCCTCGGTGCACGCGTTCAACAGGTTCCTGGAGGATGACTGGGGCTACGGCAACGAGGGGCGCCTGTACGCCGCGCCGATGATCTCGCTGGCCGACCCGGACGCTGCACTCGTCGAGCTCAACCGGGTGCTGGCCCTGGGTGCCCGGGTGGTGCTGGTGCGTCCCGCGCCGGTGCCCGGCGTGGAGGGTCCGCGGTCGCTGGGCGACCCGGCGCACGACGCGGTCTGGGCGCGGTTGGCCGAGGCCGACGTGCCGGTCACGTTCCACGCGAGCGACAGCGGCTACCACCAGTTCGCGGCGGCCTGGGGTCTCCCGGCCACGCTGGAGTCGTTCAAGCCCAATGCGCTGTCGAAGGTCCTGGTCGGGGACCGGGCGATCTACGACACCTTCGCCTCGTTGGTGGTCGACGGTGTGCTGGCGCGTCACCCCGGGTTGCGGGTGATCAGCATCGAGAACGGCTCGGACTGGGTCGCGCCGCTGCTCAAGACGTTCAAGAAGAGCCTCAACCAGTCCCCGGACTCCTATGACGGGGACCCGGTGGCGCAGTTCAAGGCCCAGGTGTGGGTGGCCCCCTACTACGAGGACGACATCGCTGCGCTGATCGAGCTGATCGGGGTGGACAAGGTGCTCTTCGGGTCCGACTGGCCGCACGCGGAGGGCCTGTTCGAGCCGGTGCACTATGAGAAGGAGATCGACTTCCTGGACGAGGAGTCCAAGGACAAGATCATGCGGACCAACATGGCCGGCCTCCTCAACCTCTGACCCGGCCGTCCCCAGGACGAGCGGCGACCCGTCCTCTCCGCTCCGGTCATCTGACCGGAGCGGTGAGGTGACACCCAGTTGAGAGGCGATCATGGACGACGAGGACCTTCAGCAGGTGCTCAAGACGGTGCGCACCTTCGTGCGCGAGCAGGTCGTGCCGGCCGAGGCACAGATCGACGCCGAGGACGAGGTCCCGGACTCGATCCGCAGCGCCGCCAAGGAGATGGGTCTCTTCGGGTTCGCCATCCCCGAGGCCTACGGCGGACTCGGCCTGTCCATGGTCGAGGAGTCGCACCTCATGTTCGAGCTGGGCTACACCACCCCGGCGCTGCGATCCATGTTCGGCACCAACAACGGGATCGCCGGTCACGTGCTCCTCGAGGGCGGCACGGAGGAGCAGAAGCAGAAGTGGCTGCCGCAGCTGGCCTCCGGTGAGGTAGTGGCCTCGTTCGCGCTGACCGAGCCGGACGCCGGCTCGGACCCGTCGGGGCTCGCCACGCTGGGCCGGCCCGACGGTGCCGACTGGGTGCTCAACGGGAGCAAGCGCTACATCACCAACGCGCCCGTCGCCGACATGTTCATGGTCTTTGCCCGCACCTCGACCGAGGAGCGCGGCTCGCGGGGCATCACTGCCTTCCTGGTCCCCCGCGACACCCCCGGCCTGACCGTGGGTCCCCGCGACCACAAGATGGGCCAGTTCGGAGCCTGGACCGCCGACGTCTACCTCGACGACGTGCGCGTCGGGCCCGAGATGGTGGTCGGCGGCGCCGAGGGCGTCGGTCGTGGCTACTCCATCGCGATGAAGTGCCTGGCCCACGGGCGCATCCACATCGCGGCGCTCTGCGTGGGGATGGCCGACCGGCTGGTGGACGAGACCGCCGACTACGCCCGCACCCGTGAGCAGGGCGGTCGTCCGATCGCGGTCCACCAGCTGGTGCAGGGCCTGGTCGCCGACTCGGTGACCGACCTCTACGCCGGTCGGGCCCTGGTACTCGACGTGGCTCGGCGCTTCGACGAGCGCACCGACCTGCGCACCGGACCCGCCACGGCCAAGTACTTCTGCAGCGAGATGGTCGGCCGCGTCGCCGACCGCGCCGTGCAGGTCCACGGTGGTGCGGGCTACATGCGCGAGGTTGCCGTTGAGCGCTTCTACCGCGACGCCAGGCTCTTCCGCATCTATGAGGGGACCAGCCAGATCCAGCAGGTGATCATCGCCCGCCAGGTGCTGGGCTCGGCCGTCGACGCGCAGGCCTGACCGCGTGGGTCTCGCACCCCTGGACGGCCTCCTGGTCGTGGCGTTCGAGCAGGCGGTGTCGGCGCCGTTCGCGACCCGCATGCTGGGTGATCTCGGGGCCCGGGTGATCAAGGTCGAGGTCCCCGGTGCCGGTGACTTCACCCGTGCCTACGACGACGCGGTGCTGGGCCTCTCAGCGCACTTCACGTGGCTCAACCGCAACAAGGAGTCTCTCGCCCTGGACGCCAAGGCGGCCTCGTCGCAGGCCGTGATCGCCGAGCTGGTGCAGCGCGCGGACGTGGTCGTCCAGAACCTCGCCCCGGGCGCCGCCGCCAGGTTGGGCGTCGACGCGGCGAGCGTGACGGCCGCCAACCCGCGGGCCGTTGCTGTCGACATCTCCGGCTACGGCACGGGCGGCCCGCTGGCGTCCCGCCGGGCCTACGACCTCCTGGTCCAGGCCGAGGCGGGGTCGTGCGCCATCACCGGCGAGCCGGGGCGGCCGGCCAAGCCCGGCATCCCCATCGCCGACACCGGCACCGGGCTCTACGCCGTGATCGCGGTCCTGGCCGCCCTGCGAGCCCGCGACCAGCGCGACACCGGCGCCGCGATCGAGATCGGCATGTTCGATGTCGTCGCCGACCTGGTCGGGTGGGCGGTCAACTACACCCGCTACACCGGCGTGGAGCGGGCGCCCAACGGGATGAGCTCACCCATGGTGTCGCCCTACGGCGCCTACCCCACGCGCGACGGCCGCACCGTGGTGCTCGGCACCACCAATGACCGTGAGTGGCAGCGGCTCGCGCTCCAGCTGCTCCAGCGCCCCGATCTCGCCGACGACCCGGCCTTCGCGACCAACGAGCTCCGCTGCGAGGCGCGAGCCCGGCTCGACGGCGTGATCGGCGGATGGACCGCCGAGCGCGACCTCGTCGACGTCCTGGCCGCAGCGGATGCCGCGGGCATCGGCTGCGCCACCCTCAACTCCATCGCCGAGGTGGTCGAGCACCCCCAGCTGAGCGAGCGCAACCGCTGGGTCGACGTCGGGTCGCCCGTCGGGTTGGTGCGGTCGATGGCAGCCGTGCCGGCGAGCGCCGAGTGGGACCTGCCGCTGCGACCGATCCCCGACCTGGGTGAGCACACCCGAAGCATCCTCGAGGAGCTGGGACTGCCCTCGCCCGGGTCAGTCCTGCGTCACGGTGACGCGTAGGCCCCAGGCTGCGCTCCAGGTCCGGTCGGGCTCGAGCCAGATGAGATCGGTACCGCTGTTGAACGCGTCCGGCGGGCACGTCATGGGCTCCACGGCCACCGAGCGACGATGGCGGGAGTCGTCGACCGCGAACGCGTCGCCGGTGTAGACCTGCCACCACCCGAAGTCGGGGTCGGCCCACATCTCGACCTGGTGGCCCAGCGCGCCGAGATCGACGTGCGCGCAGAGCAGGCCGTCCGGTCCCGGCGCGATATCGGTGAATGCGGTGTCCAACACGATGCCGTCGAGCGACGGGCCGCCGGTGAGGTCGGCCTCGGTGCCCTCGACCGTGCGGACCTCGGTGGGCAGCAGTCGCTCGTCGGTGGCCAGCCACGAGCCGGCCGGTAGCCGCAGCCGCATCGCATCGACCCGGGTCCCGGCGTTGCCGATGAACGGGTGCACGCTGCAGCCGTAGGGTGCGGCGGTCGCGCTCCGGTTGGTGGCCGACATCGTGCACCGCAGCCCGTCGGGGGTGAGCTCGTAGGCGACGGAAAGGTCCAGCTCGAACGGGTAGCCGGGGCGGGCGTGCAACCGATAGGCCAGCGTCACGCGGTCCGCGCCTGCCGCCACCGGGGACCAGTCCGCCCACAGCACCAGCCCGTGCAGGGCGGTGCCATGCTCCGGCTCGTTGATGGGCAGCTGCTGAGCGAGGCCGTCGAGGGTCCAGGCACCGTCGCGCACCCGGTTGGGCCAGGGGGCGAGGACGACGCCGTCGAACGCGCCCGGCACCTCGTCGGGCAGCACCCCGTCGATCACGTCGACGCCCCCGACCGAGTAGCGCTGCAGGGCCGCGCCGCGCCGCCCAACGACCATCCGCTGGTCGTCGTGCTCGATCACGAACCCGAGGTCGTCGGACACCGGAGCCGTCATCGCCCACCTCGGACGAAGGCGCGGATGCTCTGGACCGTGCTGCCGAACGACGGGTGCAGAGGTCGGTTCGCGAACCCGTGGCCGGCGCCGACCTCGACGTGCAGGTCGACCGGGACCCCGTGGGACCTGAGATCCTCGACGAACGCCTCGGCGGACGGGCGCAACGGGTCCTTCTCGGCGGCGATCACCGTCGTCCTCGGGAAGCCAGCCAGGCGCTCGTGGCTCGGGAAGCCGTCGGCCGCTCTCACCCCGTGACCGACCAGGTTCTGCCCCATCCAGCGCATGAAGAAGCGGGTGTGCGGCTTGGCCGTCTCCAGGTCCGGGTGCAGCAGCGGATAGAGCAGCACGACGCCGTCCGCCGCCGGACCGGCCTCGAGCGCGGTCATCGCGGCAAGGTTGCCACCGGCGCTCGCCCCCCCGACGAAGCGGCGGTCGGGAGGGATGCCCAGCCGGTCGGCCTCGGCCTGGAGCTCGTGCCAGGCCGCCGTCGTGTCCTCGAGCGGCGCCGGGAACCGGGCCGCAGGAGCGCCACGCCAGCGGCGGGCCCGGCTCCACGGCGCGACCAGCCGGTAGTCGGCATTGAGGACTGCGACCCCGCCCCGGGCGACGGCGCGGGCCACCGCGTCCCCCTCGGCCATGTCAATGGATCCGCCGGAGAAGCCTCCGCCGTGCAGCCAGAGCAGGGCAGCGTCCGCGCCGGCCTCCGGGACGTACCACCGTGCCGGCCGGCCCGAGGCCTCGACGATGACGTCGCGGACGGCGATCTCCTCGCCCTCCGGGACCAGAGCCGCCCCGACCAGGTCGGCGACGACACGAGCTCCGCGCTCGGCGAGGTGGACGTGGTCGCTGAGCACGTGCAGCCCCTCACGGTCGGCGATCTCGTCGTACGACGCCCGCCTCAGGACCCGTCGGTAGGCGGCCCGGACCATGGCCTTCTTGGTGCCGTCGAAGGGTGTGCTCCCCGGGTGCTCGGCGAGCGCGGCGGCCAGGTGGTCGAAGAGCGCCAGGACCGTCACGCCGGTCTCGGCACCCACGGACCGAACGATCTCGTTGTAGCTGCGGACGCGATCGTTGTCCGCCGACGTGAGGTCCTCACCGAGGGGTGGGATCTCGATCAGCACGACGCGGGCCGACGTCTCGGTGTGCAGCCGGTCGACGATGGCGCGCAGGTTGTCGGCGTACCAGTCGAGGGTGGGGTGCTGGGGGAGACGTTGCGCCTTCAGATAGTTGTCACGCCAGCTGTCGTCGATGTGCGCCGCCACGTCGTTGGTGCCGATGAGCACGGTCACGACGTCCGGTCGGCAGGCGACGACGTCGCCGAGCCGTTGGAGCAGGTTCCAGGCGAGGTCTCCGCTGAAGCCGGCGTTGACCACCTCGACGCCGGAGGGCGCGAGGTCGTGCTCGAGCAGGCTGACGTAGTCGGCACTCACCAGCGCGTGCGTGATGCTGTCGCCGGCGCAGACCAGCACCTGACGTGAGCCGGGGCCCCGACCCCGCCGCGCGAAGCGCCGCGGTGCCCGGGGTCGCGACAAGGATGGGGGTAGTGGCATGTCAGAACCCCAGGGCCAGCCGGTGGTAGGCCTGGCTCCAGCGCAGCTCTTGGGTGAAGCGGCGGGTCGTCGATCCTGCGTCGATCAGGGCGAGCTCGGTGCCGGTCATCTCGGCGAGGTCTCCGAGGTGCTCGGCGGTGAGCTGGGTCGACAGCACGGTGTGGTGCGGGCCACCGGCGGTGAGCCAGCACTCGGCCGACGTGCTGAGGTCGGGGTGGGGAGACCACACCGCGCGAGCCACCGGCAGGTGGGGGAGCGGCTCGTCGGGGGGGACGACGTCGATCTCGTTGGCCACGAGACGGAACCGGTCACCGAGGTCGCACATGCCGACCACCACGGCCGCGCCCGGCGCAGCGTCGAAGACCAGGCGGGCCGGGTCCTCGCGCCCTCCGATGCCGAGCGGGTGCACCTCCAGGCTGGGTCGAGTGGCCGAGATGCTCGGGCACACCTCGAGCATGTGGGCGCCCAGCACCCGCTCCTGGCCGGGGGTGAGGTGGTAGGTGTAGTCCTCCATGAACGAGGTGCCGCCGGGTAGGCCTGCCCCGGCCACCTTGAGGGTGCGCAGGAGCACCGAGGTCTTCCAGTCGCCCTCGCCGCCGAACCCGAAGCCGTCGGCCATCAGCCGCTGGACGGCGAGACCGGGGAGCTGGCGCAGACCGCCGAGATCCTCGAAGTTGGTGGTGAACGCCGTGAAGCCGCCTTCGGCGAGGAAGGTGCGCAGTCCGACCTCGATGCGAGCGGCGTAGCGGACGCTGTCGTGGCGCGCGCCACCCGGTCGCAGGTCCTCGGCCACGTCGTAGCTGTCGAGGTAGTCGGTCACCAGGTCGTCGATGGCAGACCGGTCAGCCGCGTCGACCACCGCCACCAGGTCGTTGACGCCGTAGGTGTTGACCGAGACGCCGAAGCGGCGCTCGGCCTCGACCTTGTCGCCCTCGGTGACCGCGACCTGGCGCATGTTGTCGCCGAAGCGGGCCAGCTTCATCGAGGTCATGGCGGCGCGTCCGAGACAGGCGCGCGACCAGGTGCCGATGCGGTCGACGACGCGTGGGTCGGAGACGTGCCCGGCCACCGTGGTGCGCGGGACGCCGAGCCGGGTCTGCACGAACCCGAACTCGCGGTCGCCGTGCGCGGCCTGGTTGAGGTTCATGAAGTCCATGTCGATCTCGCCCCAGGGCAGTGCGACGTTGGCCTGGGTGTGCAGGTGCAGCAGCGGCTTGCGGAGCAGGTCGAGCCCGGTGATCCACATCTTGGCCGGGCTGAACGTGTGCATCCACGCGATCACGCCGACGCACTGGTCGTCGGCGGTCGCCTCGAGCATCGTGCGCCTGATGGACGCGGTGTCGAGGAGCACGGGCTTGGCGACGACCCGCACCGGCACCGCGTCCGCGGCGTCGAGGGCGTCGCTGACCTGGCGTGACTGATCGGCCACCTGGCCGAGGACGTCCTCGCCGTAGAGGCTCTGGCTGCCGGTGAGGAACCAGATCTGCTGCTCGGTCGACTGCTGGCTCACGCGGACTCCTCGGTGGTCTCGGTGCGGTCGGTCGCGGTGACCCGGCGGCGCAGGGCCTTGAGCCGGTGCATCACGTCGTTGGCGCCCCGGCCGAAGTGGTCGTGGAGGGCGAGGTACTCGCGGTAGAGCTCGTCGTAGGCCGCCACTCCGGCCGGCTCCGGGGAGTAGGCGCCTTCGCGGCGCTTGCCCATCGCGGCCGCAGCCGTCGGCACGTTGGGGTAGGCGCCGGCCGCCACGGCGGCGTGGATCGCGGACCCCAGCGCCGGTCCCTGCTCGGAGACGATCGTGGACAGCGGGAGACCGGTCACGTCGGCATAGATCTGCATGAGCAACGCGTTCTTGAGCAAGCCACCCGCGACGACGACCTCGTCGATCGGCACACCGGAGTCGCGGAAGGCCTCGACGATGCGCCGGGTCCCGAACGCGGTGGCCTCGAGCAGGGCCCGGTAGACGTCCTCCGCGCGGGTCGCGAGGGTGAGGCCGAGGACCAGCCCCGAGAGGTCGTGGTCGACGAGGACCGAGCGGTTGCCGCTGTGCCAGTCGAGGGCGACCAGACCGTGCTCGCCGATCGCCTGGGTGGCCGCCTTCTCCGTGAGCAGTTGGTGCACCGACAGGCCGCGCTCGGCGGCCTCGTCGTGGTAGGCCCGCGGGACGCCGTGCTCGACGAACCAGCCGAAGATGTCACCGACCCCGCTCTGGCCCGCCTCGTAGCCCCAGAGGCCGGCGGTGATGCCGCCGTCGACCACCCCGCACATCCCGGGCACCTCGTGGAGCGACTCGCCGTTGAGCACGTGGCAGGTCGAGGTGCCCATGATCGCGACCAGCTTGCCCGGTGCCGTGGCGTCCGCCGCGGGAACGGTGACGTGCGCGTCGACGTTGCCGACGGCGACCGCGATGCCCTCGGGAAGCCCCGTGAGCGCGGCGCCCGCGGCACTCAGGCGGCCAGCGGCGTCGCCCAGCTGACCGATCGCCTGGTCGAGCTTGTGCGCGACGAAGTCGCCGAACTCCGGGTTCAGCGCGGCGAGGAACTCGGGGGTGGGGTAGCGGCCGTCCTGCCGGATCCCCTTGTAGCCGGCCGTGCAGGCGTTGCGGACATAGACGCCGCACAGCTGCCACACGATCCAGTCCGCGGCCTCGACCCAGTGCACGGTCCGGGCGTAGAGGTCCGGCGCCTCCTCGAGGAGCTGGAGGCCCTTGGCGAACTCCCACTCCGAGGAGATCAGTCCGCCGTAGCGGGCCAGCCACGGCTCACCGCGCTCGGCGGCGAGCGCGTTGATGCGGTCGGCCTGACCTTGCGCCGCATGGTGCTTCCACAGCTTGACGTAGGCGTGGGGCTCACCCTCCAGCCCCGGGAGCTCGCACAGCGGGGTCCCGTCGGCGGTCGTCGCGACCATGGTGCACGCGGTGAAGTCGGTGCCGATGCCGATCACGGCGGCGGGATCGACCTGCGCGGCCCGCAATGCCTCGGGGACCGTCTGACGCAGGACCGCGAGGTAGTCGGCCGGCACCTGGAGGGCCCACTCCGGGGGCAGCGGGGTGCCGTCCGGAAGCGCGCGGTCGAGCACGGCGTGCGGGTAGTCGAGAGTGGCGACGCCGAGCTCGGCGCCATCGCTCACGCGTACGACGACGGCGCGGCCCGACAGGGTGCCGTAGTCCACTCCGACCACGACGGGTTCGATCGACATGACGCTCCTTGGCTAGGGACGTGACCTGCTGTTGCCGGACGCCGCGTGGGGCTCAGCCGCGGTGAGGCGCGAGGGGGGTCGCGTCGCGCCGCGCGATCAGCCAGTGTTCGCCGACCCGCACCAGACGGTCGTCGTAGCGACCGGTGATCCGAGGTGTGAGGACGCCGCCTTCGTAGGCCAGGAAGAGGAAGTCCGACCTGGCCTCGGCGCTGTCGCCGTCGACCCGGACGTCGGTGTTGACCGTCAGATGCTTGCCGCGGCGTTCGGGGGTCTGTGCACCGGTGAAGAAGGCGGAGAGGGCCTCGGACCCGGTGGCTTCCGTGGTCCCGTAGGTGAAGACTCCGTCGGGACTGAACAGGGCGACCAGGGCGGTGAAGTCACCGTCGTCGCAGGTGTGGCAATAGCGGGCCAGCACCCGTTGGATGGCGAGCTCGTCGGCAGTGACGCGAGGGTCCACGTCGGCACGCTATCTCAAGGGCCCGATCGCCACATCAGTCCGCGCGAAGCGCGGTCAGCGCCCGGTGGGGGAAGTCGGGTGCATGACCCTCGCGGACCCAGGAGCCGAGCGCGTGGGTCAGCTCGGCGGACGTGCCGAGGAGAGCGTCGAGCTGCAGGACCCGGCTGTGGAAGACGTGGTGGTCGAGCTCGGCGGTGAACGCGACGCCCCCGAGCACCTGCATGCTGCGTTCGCAGGCGCGGAGGGCGTTGCGGCCGGCGATGGCCTTGACCACCTCGTCGAAACGCGGGCCGGCCTCGTGGTCGAGCAGCTCGGCCTGACGGACGACGGCGGCGATCGCGACGGTGTCGGTGCGGGCCCACGCCAGGAGGTGACGCACGGCCTGGAAGGTGCCGATCGGGTGGCCGAACTGGTGCCGCGCGGCGGCGTACTCCACGGCCATCTGGACCGCACCCTCGGCGGCACCGAGCAGTTCGGCCGCCACGGCGGTGCGACCCAGGCGCAGGCTGGCCGCCCGGGGCCCGGCGAGCGACTCGGGATCGAGAACCGACGAGTCGGCGTCGGGGGCGACGACCTCGTGGACCGCCAGACGTCCGGGCGTGGCGACGGGCCGCAGGTCGAGCCGGTCCACCTCGCACACCACCACGCCGCTGCCGTCGTCGAGGAGTGCGCGCCGCCCGGCCAGGTCGGCGGGGTCGCCGACGATGAGCGTGGTCGGGCCACGACGGCGCGACCGGCGGTGGATCGTGCCCAGCAGGTCACCCGGCGCGGCCTCGAGGAGCGCCAGGTAGGGCTGGGCCAGCACGGCGCCGAGTGCTGGGGTGCTCACGAGCTCGTGCCCCTGGGCGCGGAACAGCGCAAAGACCGCCAGACGGCAGGTGAGGTCGTCCAGCTGGTCGGTGAGGTCCCACCAGTCGAGGGAGTCGAGTGCCGCGCTCCCGCCGCTGTCCCGCAGCACGTCGCGCGCGGCGTCGACGAAGTCGTCGCCGTCGACCGGAGCGCCCAGGGTCGCGGTGCTCACGGCAGCCGCAGGATCTGCTTGGCGATGGTCTCGAGCTGCATCTGCTGGGAGCCCCCATAGACGGTGACGATGCGTGAGAAGAGGTATTCCTCGCGTCGCACAGCAGCCTCGTCACTGATCAGGTCGATCGCGATGTCGGGATCTGCCGCGAGCACCCAGTCGTTGACCGAGCGCTCGGCGTTGCACAGCAGCAGCTTGGTGAACGCGGCCATCGGGCCCAGCGGCTGTCCGGCGCTGTGGGCCTGGACGGCCGCCTGACCGGCCGCGGTGACGGCGGCGAG
Source organism: uncultured Actinomycetota bacterium (assembly GCA_963802315.1). Taxonomy (GTDB): domain Bacteria; phylum Actinomycetota; class Actinomycetes; order Propionibacteriales; family Nocardioidaceae; genus Nocardioides. Next base: position 827,974 of record CAWDIF010000001.1, on the reverse strand, counting down.
GTCGAGGAGTGCGTCACCCAGGGCGGCGTCGAGGGACGCGGGGGCCTCGGGCGCGATCTCGGCGAGGAGCTGGTAGAGGAACAGGTGGCGGAACCAGGCGAACGTGCCGCGCTCGTGGCTGAGGATGTGCATGGCCACCCGCCAGCCGCCGTCGAGCTCGCCGACCACGTTGCCCAGGGGCACCAGGACGTCGTCGAAGGTGACCTCGGCCAGCTCGTCGGTGCCGTTGGCCTGCGCGATCGGACGGACCTCGACGCCCGGCTGGTCGAGATCGACGACCAACGCCGTCAGACCTCGGTGCCGTGACTCCGTGGTGCCGGTGCGGGCGAGGACGAGACACGTGGAGGCGTAGCGTGCCCAGCTCGTCCAGATCTTGCGACCGTTGAGCCGGAAGCCTTCGTCGGTCCGCTCGGCGCGGGTGCGGAGGCTGGCCAGGTCGGAGCCCGCCTCGGGTTCGGAGAAGCCCTGTGACCAGAGCTTCTCGCCGCGGAGGAAGGCGGGGAACAGGTCGGCGACCACCTCGGGCGGCCCGAGCTCGACCAAGGTCGGGCCGAGCACCTCGAGGTGCTCGAACAGCGCCATGCTCGGCACCCCGAAGCGCGCGAGGGTCTCCCACATCGCGGCGCGGTGCGCCATGGTGCCGCCCAGGCCACCCGCCGCCTCCGGCCAGCCGAACCGTCCCCAGCCGTGGTCGTGGAGGGCAGCCATCAGCGCCTGCATCGCCTCGACACGGTCGGCATAGGAGCGGATGGGTCGCGCAACGGCGGCCAGGGCGTCCGGCCCCGATGCCAGCCACTCCTCGAGCCCGGCGACGTACGCCGTGAGGTCGGACGCGGGATCCAGCTCAATGTCGGGACCGAGCGGCACCGTGGAGGTGGAGGCGTGCACGCGGACCCCTTCGGGTAGAAGAACAGTGACGGCCTTGCCGAGGTCAATATTGACGTCAATATAGAAACTTTGTCATGGTGGTGCAAGCACCGCTGGCTCGGCCGACGGGCCGACAGGAGGGGGAGTCGTGACGCAGGTCGCCTTCGCAGAGGACGTCTTCACGTGGCCCAGTGACGCGCCGTCGCTGATCGGTGGCCGGTGCGGGGAGTGCTCGGCCGTCATGTTCCCGGTGCCGCTGTCGTGCGGGCGCTGCGGCAGCACGGCCGTCTCTCCCGAGCTGCTGCCCCGGGTGGGCACCCTGTGGACGTTCACCACCCAGGACTTCCTCCCCAAGGAGCCCTATGCCAGCGGCGAGACCAAGGAGACCTTCCGGCCCTACGGCGTGGGACTGGTGCTCCTCGGTGACGTGGTGCGGGTCGAGGGCCGGCTGACCGAGAGCGACCCCACCAAGCTGAGCGTCGGCATGCCGGTGCGTGTGGTGGCGGTCCCGTTCCGCACCGAGCCGGACGGCAGCCAGGTCATGACCTATGCCTTCGAGCCCGTCGTGCCGGGGGACGAGGTCTGATGAACGACGTCGCGATCATCGGGGTCGGCCTGCACCCGTTCGGACGGTTCCCCGGCAAGAACGCGATCCAGATGGGTGCCGAGGCGATCCGGGATGCGTGCGCCGATGCGGGTGTGGCCTGGAAGGACGTCCAGTTCGCCTTCGGCGGCAGCTACGAGGTCGACAACCCCGACGCGGTCGTGGGTCTGCTCGGGCTGACTGGCATTCCGTTCATGGACGTCTACAACGGGTGTGCCACGGCCGCGACGGCGCTGCAGCTGGCCGCCGACTCGATCAGCTCCGGCAAGCACGACATCGGCGTGGCGGTGGGGATGGACAAGCACCTGCCGGGGGCTTTCACGGCCGACCCGGCCTACTACGGTGCGCCGGGGTGGTACGGCGAGCAGGGTCTGTTCCTCACGACCAAGTTCTTCGCCATGAAGATCAACCGCTACATGCACGAGCACGGGATCTCGCACGAGACCCTGGCCCGGGTGGCCGCCAAGAACTACCGCAACGGTGAGCTCAACCCCAAGGCCTTCCGCCGCAAGGCCATCAGTGAGGAGGAGATCCTCGCCTCCCCGATGCTCAACTACCCGCTGCGCCACTACATGTTCTGCACACCCGACGAGGGCGCCGCCGCCGTCGTCCTCTGCCGCGCCGACATCGCGCACCGCTTCACGTCCAACCCGGTCTACCTCTCGGGGTCGGCACTGCGCACGCGTCGCTACGGGGCCCATGAGGTCCACAGCACCTGGGCCGCGGTCGAGGACGACCACGCCCCGACCGTCTATGCCTCGCGGGCCGCCTACGAGTTGGCTGGTATCGGGCCGGAGGACGTCGACGTGATCCAGCTCCAGGACACCGAGGCGGGGGCCGAGATCATCCACATGGCCGAGAACGGGTTCTGCGCCGACGGGGACCAGGAGCAACTGGTCGCCGACGGAGAGACCGAGATCGGCGGTCGTCTCCCGGTCAACACCGACGGCGGGCTCATCGCCAACGGCGAGCCCATCGGAGCGTCCGGTCTGCGCCAGGTGCACGAGCTCACCCTGCAGCTGCGCGGCCTCGCCGGCGACCGTCAGGTGCCGGGCCGCCCCAAGGTCGGCTACGCCCAGCTGTACGGCGCTCCCGGCACCGCAGGTGTCTCGATCCTGACGACCTGACGGGCCTGAGCGCTCAGGCGGTCGCCGCCCACGGGTCCAGGACCAGCCTCCGCTCGAGGCCGCCGCGGGCGATCCGGCGGTGTGCCTCCGCCGCCGCAGCGAGGGGGAGGATCTCGGGCTGGGCCGGGGCGACGGCACCCTCGGCGATCAACCCGAACAGCTCGGCCGCGTCGGCCGCGAACTCGTCCGGCTTCTCGCCGCGCCGGATGCTGATGTCGTACCACTCCGCGCCACGGCGGGTCCGGTCGAGCCTGCCGGTGAGCCGCCAGATCGTGCGGATCTGCAGCATGTTGAGCACGGCCGTGGTCGTGGCGCCCCGCCCGTCGAGGAAGTCCTGCATGCCGTAGCCCACCAGCGTCCCGCCGCGGGCGAGCACCGAGCGGCAGGTCCGCCAGCTCTGGCCGCCGATGCCGTCGAACGCGGCGGCCGCGCCCTCGGCGCCGATCGCGGTGCGCAGCGCAGCGGGAAGGTCGGCGCTGCGATAGTCGACGGCGGTGGCGCCCCATGACTCGACCAGTTCGGTGTTGGCTGCCGAGCAGGTGCCGACCACTCGCAGCCCGAGATGACGCCCGAGCACGGTGAGCGCCCGGCCCACGCTGCCCGACGCGCCCACCACCAGGATCGTGTCGCCTTCGGCAAGGTGCACACAACGCGTGAGCATCTGCCAGGCGGTGATCCACATGAGCGGGACCTCCACGGCCACGCCCGGCTCGATGCCGTCCGGCACCGGCAGCAGGTCGCGGGCCGGCCGCACGGCGTACTGGCTGTAGGAGCCGTGGATCGGCATGTCGGCCACCCGCTGGCCGGGCACGACGCCCGTCACGCCAGGCCCCACCGCGTCGACGGTGCCGACGAGGTCGTAGCCGGGCGTCACGGGGAGGCCGCCCTTGTACTCCCGGTAGCGGCCGCGTCGCACGATGGTGTCGGTGTAGCCGACCCCCGCTGCCTCGATCCGCACCCGCGCTTCTCCTGGCCCGGGCTCCGGCAGCGGCTCGGTCGTGACCTTGAGGACCTCCGGACCGCCGTACTGCTCGGCCAGGATCTTGTCGTAGGTGGTGGGTGTGCTCATGGTTGGGTCCGTTCTGGAGTAGTGACCCGCTCACCGGCGGGCGCGGGGGTCAGCCGGTCGGCGTGCCAGAGCACCCCGTGGCTCTCGTCGAGCAGTCGACGCTGGATCTTGCCGCTGGTCGTGACCGGAAGGTCGCCCGGCCAGCGCACCACGGACTCGGGCAGCTTGAAGCGAGCCAGTCCGGCGTCCTGCATCGCGGTCAGCACCGTGGGAACATCGAGAGCACCGCCCTCCGGAAGTCCGACGGCCACGGCGACCCGATCGCCGGTGGCGTCGTCCGGGACGATGAACGACGCCACCTCGTCGAGGCCGGAGGCCTTGCGGAAGGCCTCGTCGACCTCGGCCAGCGAGATCTTCTTGCCGTTGCGGCTCGCGATGTCCTTGAGCCGACCGACGATCTTGACCCGACCGTCGACGAACTGAGCCTCGTCGCCCGTGCGGAACCAGCCGTCGAGGCCGACCCCGTCGTCGCCCTCGTCACCCCCCAGGTAGCCGGCGAACTGGTGCGGACCGCGGATGAGGAGCTCACCGGTGCCGTCGTCGCTCAGCCTCATCTCGACGCCCGGCCCGGGGGTGCCCTCGTCGTGGAGGCGTTGCTCGACGTCGTCGTCCGGGCGGGTGCCGGTCGACCAGGGAACCTCGGAGGAGCCATAGACCCGGATCACCGTGATGCCTGCCTGCTCGGCCCGGTCGAGCAGCTCGCGGCGCAGCATCGTGCCGCCGAGGGCGGCGAGACGGAGGGGCACCGCGACCCCACGGCGAGCCGCAGCGGCCAGGACCCGGTCGACGACGACGTCCGGCCCACCGTAGAACGTGCCTTCGGACTCCAGCAGGAAGTCCAGGGTGCTCTCGTCCTCGAACGCCGACTCCAGGACCGCGGTGGCACCGATGGCGGGGGTCAGGGCGAGGACCTGGGTCACGCCCGTGATGGAGCCCAGGGGACTGACGAGGAACAGGCGGTCGTCGGCGCTCAGCCGGGTCATCTCGGCGAAGCAGGCCGAGGCCGCCTGGAGCGAGCGGGCTGAGTGCACCACGCCCTTGGGCTGGGAGGTGGTGCCCGAGGTGAACGTGACCACTCGCGGCGCCTCGGTGTCGAGGCCAGCGACGGCGGAGGCGGGACTCCCGTCGAGGTCGAGGGACCGGACCGTCGGGATGCTGGGGTCGACCTCGTCGGCGAGGTGCTCGGCCGGCGGCGAGAGCACGATCAGCTCGGGTCCGATCACCTCGCACGCCGCGCGCAGCTCCGCGAGGCCCGCCGAGGCCTGGGACAGCACCGCGACCGCCCCGAGGTCGACGGCCGCGTGGTAGGCCGCGACGGACTCCCGCTCGTTGGCAACGACGATCAGCACTCGCGACGCGGCAGCGATGCCGCGGGTCGCCAGCGCACCGCGCATCCGGGCGATGCGGTCACTCAGCTCGTCGGCGCTGAGCCGGCCGTCTCGGTCGATCAAGGCGTGGGGCACGGGGACCAGTCTATGAATTCGACGTCGGGATCAGGATCGTCAGCCCAGCTGGGCTGCGCCCTGGTGGAGCGACGCCAGCGCCTCGAGCTGCTCGAGGTAGTGCTCGAGCGAGTGGTGCACGACCCGGGCCGAGAGGATCGTGGTGCCGTGCTCGGCCATCCGTCCGAGGGCGTCCTGGGTGGCGGCCGGCTCAGCGGAGGGGTCGAGCGGGCGCTCGGTGCCCAGCACGACGTCGAAACCCGCGGGGGCGTCGAGCTCGGCGAGCCATGCGCCCGCCTGCTCCGGGGTCACGTTGAACGGGCACCAGCCGTCCGCGAGCTCGGCCGCCCGGCGCAGCGAGCGCAGGGTCCGGCCACCGACCCAGATCGGCACCCGGTCCTGGATCGCGCACGGGTCGATGACCAGACCGCCGAAGGAGTAGTGGTCGCCGTTGTACTCCGGCTGTGGCTGGGACAGTGACGCGCGCAGGGCCTTGAGGGCGTCGTCGGCGCGAGCGCCCCTGCCCTCGTACGGCGCGCCGATGAGGTCGAACTCCTCCTTGAGGGTGCCCACCCCGACGCCGAGCACGACCCGTCCGCCGCTGAGGACGTCGAGGGTGCCGTAGCGCTTGGCGATCTCGAGGGGGTGGTGGTAGCCCAGCACGAGGACGAAGGTGGCGAACCGGATCCGGCTGGTGCTGGCGGCCAGGTAGCCGAAGGTCGCCAGTGGCTCGTAGTAGCGGGCGCCCCGACGGGGAGCGTCTGCGGCCGGGATGCCGATGTGGTCGCTGCAGGTGAGGTGGTCGTAGCCCAGCCGGTCGGCGGTCTGGGCGATGGTGACCAGGTCGTTGACGGTGGCGTCCTCCTCCCATCGGGCATGTGAGCCGGGGAGGATGGTGACGACGGGGGTGGCGATGGCGAGCTTCACTGGGTCATCCCAACATGGAGGGTCCGGTACCGGTACCGGGACCTCGGCCGGACGTGAGCGTCAGCGCGCGCCACGGACAGGCAGGATGGCCAGGCCCGCCCCCGCCACGAGCACCAAGCTGACGGGCCACAGCATCTGGTAGCCGCCCGAGACCTCCACCACGACGGCGGCGGCGATCGGCGCGATGATCAGCCCCAGGTTCGTCGCGATCGCGGCGATACCCAGATCGCGCCCGGCGTCCTCCAGGTGGGGCAGCACGTCGATGAACAGCGCCTGGTCGACCGGGAGGAACATCCCGAACGCGATGCCGCCGATGATGATCTGCGCGAAGAGCGCCGGCAGGGTGGGCGAGACCAGCGGGATCAGGAACGACAGTGACATGAGCACCGAGGCCGCGATGACGAAGGGCTTGCGCCTCCCGATGCGATCGGAGAGCTTTCCGGCCACGACTACCGCGATCAAGGTCGCCGGCAGACTCGAGACGACGAGGAGCGGCACGATCTTGGTGGCTTCGCTGGCGCTCAGGGCGGGCTCGATGTAGCTCTGCAGGATGAAGAACTGCAGGTTGGTGGAGACGCCGAAGCCGAAGATGAGCAGCACGCGCGCGACCCAAACCCATCGGAAGTCGCTCGAGCGCAACGGCACGAGGAATCCGCGCAGGATGTCTCGCATCTTCGAGGTCGCCCTGGCGATGTCCAGGGAGCTCGTGTCGGGGGCGCGGATGGCGAACATGACCGAGCCGAACAGGAAGAGCAGGGCCATCAGGAAGTAGAGATCGAGGTCGAGGGCCCCGAACAGGACACCGGCGATGACGGCGCCCAGAATGCCCCCGGCGAAGGTCCCGAGGCCGGACATGGCCGAGACCACGCCTCGTTTGGACTCCGGGACGCGGTCGGCGACCGAGGCCTGGAGTGGAGTCACGGCTAGACCGATGGCGAAGTTGATCACGGCCCAGATCCCGGCAACGGCCGCGATCGAGGGCGCATACCGCAGAGCGGCGATGAAGACGGCCCCCATGATGCCGGCTCCGATGATCCACGGTCCGCGCCGTCCCCATCGGGACCGGGTGCGGTCGGACGCCGATCCGATGAGCAGCTGGCTGATGGTCAGCCCGACGGCGGCCAGGGCCGCGGCCAGGGCCAGGGACGAGGCTCGCGAGGCATCGAAGTCGTCATAGATGTCGAGCAACCGACGTTGCTCGGCCGTGGGTGTGACCTTGTCGTCCTCGACGTCGAGGTCGAGGTCGGTGAGCTCCTGGAGATCCACGTCGGAGTCCGCGCCGACGAAGTACGAGTCGAACCGGAGATCTTGGACCTGGTTGGGCAGCAGGATGCCGCTGATGGCCGTCTGGGCGCCGTAGATCGCGGCGATCGCGAAGGCCAGCCACCGGGTGTAGCGGCGCAGCTGGGAGGAGCCGTCCTCGTAGTGCATCCCGGGCACTGACTCGTCGGACGATCCGACATCGCCGATGTGCATGAGTTCTCCGCTCGGTCTCGGTCATCGCCAGTCGAAGGGACCCCGGGCTGAGTACGACTCCGCCTACGGTCCGGCGTGAGCCTAGGTGATGTCGTGCCGAAACGGTGACGCCGACCACATCACGGCAGACACGGTCGACCGCTCAGAAGACGACGACCGCGGCCGAATGGGCGGGCGCCTCGTAGTCGAACGAACCGGCGTCGCCGGTCAGCGACCGCGAGGTCGGGGAGACAACGTCGGGACTCTCGATGTCGTTGCGCGCCCCCGGGTCGCCGGTCAGCACGGTGAGCATCGCGTCGGTGGCCTCGGAGCCGGAGAACCTCAGCGTCACGGTGCGCGCCGCGTCCGTGGTGTTGACGACCTTGAGATAGGTCCGACCGGTGGCCGAGTCGAGGGTCGCCGAGCAGTGCAGCGCTCCGTCGGAGGACTCGGTCGGCAGGTAGCGGTCACCGATGTTGGCCGCGAACAGCTGCTGGATCCAGTAGGACGGCGAGACATAGCTGGTCAGGTGGTTGAACCCGATCAGGTTGGGGTTCCACTGGGTCACGCCGTCGAAGGCGAAGAGTGGTGCGTAGCAGGCCAGGGCCACGACGTCGGAGTTCCTTTCGAACCCGGTCATGAGGGCTGCTTCCGCAATGGCCGCCTCGAGGTTGTGCGTGGCGTTGTTGCCGGCCCCGGTGATGACGGCGTACTCCCCGACCAGGACCTGGTGGCCGGCCCGGTCGTAGTCGTCGTACCGGGTGGACTTCTCGGTGATCTCCTCGACCGAGCGGTACATGTGCTCGTCGAGGATCTCGACCGGGCGGCTCTGGACCGGCATGGTGGCGATGGTCCGGACCTCGGGGTAGGCCGCCTTGATGGCGTCGTAGAACATCGGGTAGCGGTAGTCGTTGTAGGTGTTGCCAGCGCCGAGGAAGTCCTCGTTGCCGATCTCGATGATGGGCAGCTCGAACGGCTCCGGGTGGCCGTCCTCTGCGCGCTTTGCGCCCCAGGTGCTGGTGACGGGTCCCGTGGCGTACTCGAGCAGGTCGATGGCGTCCTGCACGTAGGGCCCCAGGTCCTCCTCGGGGACGGGCACGGCGCCGCTGAGTCCCGGGTAGACGCCGATGAGCGGGGTGGACTCCAGATCCTCGGCCAGCTGGAGGTACTCCAGGATGCCGAGACCGTCGTCGCTCCAGTAGCGCCAGACGTCGTTCGGGTGGCCGGGACGCTCCCAGACCGGGCCGCGGGCGGCCTTCCAGTCGAAGCGGGTCTCAGGGGTGTTCCCGAGGATGTAGGTGCCACCGGGGAACCGGCAGAACCGAGGCTTGAGCGCCTTGAGCCGCTCGACGAGCTCGGCTCGCAAGCCGTTGTCGCGGTCGGCGTAGGTCGAGGCGAAGACGGAGACGACCTGGAGCCACACGGTGGCGTCCTGGACGCTGGTGCTCGGATCCTCGCGCAGGTCCAGGCCGATGAAGAAGCGGTTGTCCGTGCTCTCACCCGCAGCTGCGGGGACGGTCAGGGTCGACTCGAAGCGCTGCCACTGGTCGTTCACGCCGCTGACCGTGGCCGCGACCACGGTTGCGGTGCCGTCGGCCCCTTCGATGCCGAACGTGACCGGGACGTCGAGACTCGAGGCGGCCTTGGCGAAGAACGAGATCCGGTAGGTCTCCCCGGCAACGGCAGGAACGCCGAAGTAGCCGCCATTGGCCATGCCCACTCGTTGGCCGGGACCGACGTGAGCGACGTCGAGCCGCAGTGAGCGGTTCACGGCGTCGTTGAGTGGCTCGTCGTGGTCGACGGTCGCCGTGACCGAGCCGCCGTCGCTGACCAGGTCCCAGGCCGATGTGTGCTCGACGATGGTGCCGTCGTTCCCGGCTCCGGACGAGTCCGGGACCGTGAAGCCGCCTTCCTCGTCGAACCGGTAGAAGGCGAGCACGCCTCCGCCCAGGTCGGCGTTGCCCCCCATGAGCGAGGTGATGGCTGCCTCGTCGAGTGCGTGGTCGAGGATCACGAAGTCGTCCATGGTGCCCGGGAACGGCGGGTCGAAGGTGAACTGAGAGGCGCCGATCCAGTTGTTCTTGGTCGGGCCCAGGTCGGTGGGCCGGAGTGTGAAGGTGGTCTTCTCCGCAGCGACCGCGCCGTTGACGAAGAGCCTGACCGTGCTGCCCGACTGCGTCACGGCGATGTGGGTCCACTCGTCGACCGGGATGGCCTCCGGAGCGTGCAGCTCCTCCCGCTTGCCGTCCAGCGAGATCACGTACGACGGCCCGGCCCCGGCCTCGGGACTGATGTAGAACGGGCTGGCCAGCGAGATGGACATGTGCTGGCCGGAGGTGTTGTAGAAGAGGATCCCGGTCAGGTCGCTGCCGAAGTCGAACACCTTGGTGAAGGGCTCGATGAGGGTGGGGCGGATCCACGCGGCGATCGTGAAGTCGGTGAGGTCTTTGGCGATGCCGTGCGGCAGTGCGACCTTGGCCGTGCGCGTGTCGCCGTTCAGCTCGATGCCGTTCCCGGACCGACCCGCGACCCGGGGGATCGGCCGAGCCGGCCATACCGGGGGGGTCCGGGGGTCCATGAAGGCGCGGTTCTGGATCTTCTCCTGATAGATGCCCCCGACGCCTGCGTAGTTGATCTCCTCGAAGAAGACGCCATAGAGGTGCGGGCTGACCTCGTGCGCAGGGTGAGCCGTGTCGACGGTGACGGTGGGGACGCCATGGGTGGAGGCTGCGTCGGTCTGGTCGACGGTCAAGAGGATCTCCAGCTTCTGGCACTCGGGGATTTTTCAGGGCGACTGCAGTGATACAGCACCGAGGGAGTCCTGACTACCCGACCTCCGACCGGCACCGTGTCGTACGCCACGTTGAGATCCGCATTGAGCAGTTGCCGATAACATCGTTACCATCGCGAGCAGGCTGAACCGGGCCTCCCTGCGAGACGCGACCCGGCCAGCGGAGTCGAGCGCGGCAGCGCAGCGTCCGGGCCATGCGGCCCGACGCCCACAGGAGGCTGAGTACATGAGCGAAGCGGTCATCGTCGCGGGGGTACGCACCCCGATCGGCACGGCCTACAAGGGCTCGTTGGTCGGCGTGAGCGCGTTCGACCTGGCCCACACGGTCGTCACCGAGCTGGTCGAGCGCACCGGCATCGACCCGGCGCTGGTGGACGACCTGCTCCTGGCCGAGAGCATGTACGGCGGGGGCGTCATCGCCCGGCACGCAGCGGTCACCGCCGGACTGGTGGGCGTCCCCGGTCTCGCCCTGAACCGGCACTGCGCCGGTGGCCTGGCCGCCCTGACCACCGGCGCGGCCAACATCGCCGCCGGCATGCAGGACGTCGTCATCGCCGGCGGCGTGTACTCCCAGTCCACGTCCCCCCGAGGTTCCTGGCGGGACCCGGCGACCGGGGACAAGCAGGACCCCTGGCTGCCGCCGCCCAACCCGGACACCCCCACCGCACCGGCGTTCGACATGCCGCTCACCGTCGGGTGGAACACCGCCGTCGAGGTCGGACTCGCCCGTCTGGACCTCGACGAGTGGGCGCTGGAGTCGCACCGCAAGGCGCTCGCAGCCATCGACGACGGCCGGCTGGCCGAGGAGATCGTGCCCGTCAAGGTCGACCGGGGCGAGGCCGGCGTGGCGCTCTTCGACACCGACGAGCATCCGCGCCGCGGCAGCACGATCGAGAAGCTGTCGTCCCTGCCCCCGCTGCGTCCGGCCATCGACGGGTTCAGCATCACGGCAGGCAACTCCGCCGGACTCAACGACGCGGCGGCCGTGCTGCTGCTCATGTCGGCCGAGCAGGCCGAGGCACTCGGCCACCGGGTGCTCGCAACGGTGAGGTCGTGGTCGAGCGTCGGGGTCGAGCCCGCCCGCACCGGCATGGCGCCCATCACGGCGATCCCGAAGGCTCTCGGGCGGATCGGCCGCACGGTGGGCGACGTCGACCTGTGGGAGATCAACGAGGCCTTCGCCTCGGTGCCGCTGGCGGCGGTTCGTCAGCTCGGGCTCGACGCCGCCACGGTCAACCCGGTCGGCAGTGGCTGCAGCCTGGGGCACCCGATCTCCGCGAGCGGAGCACGCATGGTGCTCAGCCTCGTCAAGGAGCTCGGCCGTCGTGGCGGCGGCACCGGCGTCGCGGCGATGTGTGCCGCCGGCGGCATGGGGAGCGCCGTCGTGCTCGATGTCGAGCCATCATGACCCACGCCTCCACTCACTCCCATCTCTGCGCAAGGACTGTCCGATGAATGGTCTCCTGGTCACCAACGGCGTCGACGCCGTCCTGCTCGTCTTCCGCGTCACCCTCGGCGTGATGATCTTCATGCACGGCAAGAACCACCTCTGGGGCCCTGGCGGGGTGGAGGGCACAGCGCGCTGGTTCGCCGGCCTGGGCTTCCGGCCGGCCAAGGTGCACGCACTGATGAGTGGCTACACCGAGCTCGCCGTCGGCCTCGGGCTCGTGGTCGGGCTGCTGACCCCCCTCGCCTGCGCGGCCCTGATCGGCATCATGGTCGTCGCCGGCTGGACGGCCCACCGACCCAACGGCTTCTTCATCTTCAAGGACGGCTACGAGTACGTGCTGGTGGTCGCCGTCGCGGCCGTGGTGTTGGCGACCGTCGGGCCCGGTACGTGGTCGCTTGACGCGCTGGTGGGCGTCGTCGACTACGAGAACCCGAACGGTGGGCTCCTCGGTGGCGACGGTGCGCTGGTCGCCGCCCTGGGCGGCCTGGCCGGCGCGGCGCTGCTTCTCGGGCTGGGCTGGCGGCCGGTGAAGAAGGACGACGCCACCCTCTGAGCGCCATCTCCCTGATCCACTGACCGACCGGAGCACGCCGTGGACCTCAACCCCACCATCGAGCAGCAGCAGCTGGTCGACCTCGTCGCCGACCTGTTCGGCGACCACGTGAGCGCCGATGTCGTCACGGCCGCGACCTCCGGGCACGACGCCGACGTCTGGCGCCGCATCGTCGAGGTCGGTGCGCTCGACATGGCACTGGCCGAGGACGACGACGCGCTCAGCCTGCTCGACCTGGCCCTGTTGGCCGAGCAGCACGGACGCTTCCTGACCCCGGCGCCGCTGCTCGAGGTCTGGGTCGCGGCACGTCTGCTGGCCAGTGTGGGCGCTCTGGGCGACACGGTCGACGTCGACGCCTTGGCCAGCGGGAGCCGCATCGTCACGCTGGCGCTGCGTCCTGCGCAGGACGGCTCGGCCGCCTTGGTGCCGGGCGGCTCGGTCGCCGACGACGCCCTCGTGCTGGTCGGTGACCGCCTGGTGCTCACCCCGCTGGCCGACCGGGCCACCCCGGTGGACAACCTCGGGTTCCTCCCGTTGGCCGACGTCGTGGTCGTCGACGACGCCACCGTGGTCGCCGAGGGACCCGCGGCCGTGGAGGCGTACGCCGTGGCCGTGGACGAGTGGCGCTCCCTGACCGCCTCCGCACTGGTCGGAGCGGCCGCCAAGGCCCTCGAGCTCGCCGTCGACTACGTCAAGGTGCGCAAGGCCTTCGGACGGCCCGTCGGGCAGTTCCAGTCCGTGGCGCACGCCCTCGCGGACCGGGCCACCGAGGTGCACGGCGCCGAACTACTCGCCCGCGAGGCGGCCTGGGCCGCGGCCGAGCAGCCCACCCGATTCCCGTCCTTGGCCGCGATGGCCCTGGCCTTCGCCGGTGAGACCGCTGTCGCCACCACCCGCGACGCGCTGCACTTCCACGGCGGCTACGGCTTCATGCTCGAGTACCCGGTCCAGCTCTACTTCCGACGGGTGCGGGCCTGGAGCCTGCTTCTCGAGAGTCCCGTCGAGAGCTACCGGCGGGTCGCGGACCAGCACCTCTCGGGAGCGGCGGGGGCGTACTGATGGACTTCTCCATGGGCGAGGGCAGCGACCGGCTGCGCCAGGAGGTGCGCGACTTCCTGGCCGAGGTGCACACGCCGGAGATGCGCGAGCGCACGCACCTCAGCGGTGTCAGCCACGACCCGGACTTCTCGGCGGCCCTGAGCAAGCGCGAGTGGCTGGCGCTCGGCTGGCCGGTGGAGGACGGCGGACAGGGCCGCGACCCGCTCGAGGTGCTCGCCTACAGCGAGGAGGTGATGCGCGCCGCGGCCCCGGTCTATGGCGTCGCGACGACGATGATGGTGGCCCAGGTCATCAACGTGGTGGGCACCGAGGCGCAGAAGGCGGCGATCCTGCCGCGCGCGTTCGCGGCCGACATCGTCATCGCCCTCGGCTTCACCGAGCCCGAGAACGGCTCCGACGCGGCGGCCGCCGCCACCCGGGCGGTCCGCGACGGCGACGCCTGGCGGATCACGGGCTCCAAGATGTTCACCACCAACGCTCAGATCGCCGACTACGTCTTCATGCTGGCCCGCACCGATCCGGACGCACCCAAGCACGCCGGCCTGACCGTGTTCCTCGTGCCCCTGGACCAGGACGGCGTCGAGGTGCGAGCCGTGCACACCATCTCGGGCGAGCGCACCAACGTGACCTTCTACAACGACGTCTACGTCAGCGACGAGTGGCGACTGGGTGAGGTCAACGGCGGCTGGAAGGTCATGGGTGTCACCACGGCCAACGAGCACGCCGCATCCTTCGCCGGCGAGCAGTGCCGGTTGCTCGACGCGTTCACCGCCTGGGCCACCGAGACCGGTGCCGCCGCACGGCCCGACGTCGCCGAGAGGCTGGGTCGCTCGCGAGCCGAGATCGAGGTCTCCCGCCTGCTGCAGCGCCGGGCTGCATGGCTCAAGCGGGAGGGTGAGGCGACGACCGGGCGCGGCAACATGTCCAAGCTGTTCAGCAGCGAGCGGCTCGAGCAGCAGGCCGACGAGACCCTGACCCTGGTCGGGCGCGACGCCCTGCGGGCCTGGGGCGACGCGACCGCCGTGGAGGGCGGGACGATCGAGCACATGGTGCGGCACGCCAAGGGCACCACCATCTACGGTGGCACCAGCGAGATCCAGCGCAACGTCATCGCCCAGTTCGTGCTGGGCCTCCCGCGCGGCTGACCCGGCCCATCCCATCCGGCCCTTTTCCGATCCAGTCCCCTAAGGAGCAGCAGTGAGCGACGACCTCGTCCTCTACGACGTCGCGGAGGGCATCGCCACCATCTCGCTGAACCGGCCCGAGGTCGCCAACGCGCTGAACTTCGCGCTGCTCGACGAGCTCGACGGCGCCCTCTCGCGGGCCGCGGCCGACGACGCGGTGCGGGTCATCGTGCTGCGCGGCAACGGCAAGCACTTCTCGTCCGGTCACGACCTCAAGTCCGGCAAGTCCTCCGCCGAGGGCGGAGCGGCGCCGACCCAGCTGACGGTGCCGGTCCTCTACGAGGCCGAGACCCAGCGCTACCTCGGCTACGCGCTGCGCTGGCGCAACGTCCCCAAGCCGACGATCGCGGCGGTGCAGGGGGCCTGCATCGCCGGTGGCCTGCTGCTCGCCTGGCCGTGCGACCTCATCGTGGCCGCGGACGACGCCAAGTTCGCCGACCCCGTGCTTGCGATGGGCATCGCGGGCGTGGAGTACCACGCACACACGTGGGAGCTCGGGCCCCGGCTGGCCAAGGAGATCCTCTTCACGGGCCGCCCGATCCTGGCCGAGGAGGCCAAGGCGATCGGCATGGTCAACCGGGTCGTCCCGCGCGCCGAGCTCGACGACGCCGTGGCCGAGCTGGCCGCCGTCATCGCCCAGCGGCACCCGTTCGGCCTGCGGATGGCCAAACGCGCCGTCAACCAGACCCTGGACGTGCAGGGCTTCACCACCGCGGTGCAGGCCGTCTTCGACATCCACCACCTGACCCACGGCAATGCCTGGAACGAGTCCGGATACCCCGTCCTGGCCGGGCTCCGGGGCATGAAGGACGCCAACGAGAAGAGCGCGAATGCCTGACTCCGCGACCAGCCCGACTGGGACGAGCACGACGGCCCTGGTCCTGGCCGGCGACCAGGACCTTGCGACGCCGTTGGGTGAGCAGGGGCTGCTGGCGCGGCCCGGGCTCGTCTACGACGCGAGCCGTTGCGATCCCGCGGACTACGAGGCGCTCGAGGCCGAGCTGGACGAGGTGTTCCGGCACACCCAGGAGGCGGTCCTCGCGGGCGTGCCACTGGTCTACGTCGTCCGCGAACCCGGCATCTGGGGGCACGACGCACCGCTGCGATCAGCGCTGGCCACTGCTCTCCTCGGTGGCATGCGCAGTGCTGCGGTCGAGCTGAGCCGCAAGGGTCTCGCCGCCAACGCCGTGGCCGTGGGCGACGCCGCCGAGCCGGTGCGCGTCGCGCTCTGCGTGGGCTTCCTCCTGGACGGGCACCTGACCGGGCAGGTGCTCACCCTCGGCACCAGCCACCTCGGAAGGCCGGCCGCATGAGTGCACAGCACGGCACGGTCGTCGTCACCGGCGCGGCGCGCGGCATCGGCGCAGCCATCGCCCGACGCTATGCCGAGGCCGGCTGGCGGGTGGTTGCCGCCGACATCGCTCCCGAGGTCGAGCAGACCGCGGCAGGCCTGGCCGGCGAAGCCGTGCCGGTCGTGGCGGACCTCAGCAGCGCCGAGGGTGCGAGCGCGATCGCGGACGCCGTGCGGAGCGACGGCCTGCGTGCCCTGGTCAACAACGCCGGCATCACCCGGGACGCCATGCTCCACAAGATGACCGCCGACCAGCACCGGGCGGCGGTCCGGGTCAACCTCGGTGGCCCGGTGCGTCTGATCGAGGCGCTTGCGCCACTGATGGACGACGGCGGCAGCATCGTCAACGTCAGCTCCAAGTCGGCTAGCGGCAACGTCGGTCAATACAACTACGCCGTGTCCAAGGCCGGACTGCTCGGACTGACCCGCAGCCTGGCGATCCAGCACGCCCCGCGGCTGCGTGTGAACGCCATCTCGCCCGCCTTCATCGCGACCGAGATGACCGACGCCATTCCCGATGGCGTGCGCGAGGGCATCCTGGCCAAGATCCCGTTCGGCCGACCCGGGCTGCCCAGCGAGATCGCCGACGTGGCGATGTGGCTGACCTCGAC
Organism: uncultured Actinomycetota bacterium; assembly: GCA_963802315.1. GTDB lineage: Bacteria > Actinomycetota > Actinomycetes > Propionibacteriales > Nocardioidaceae > Nocardioides. Next base: position 811,484 of record CAWDIF010000001.1, on the reverse strand, counting down.
CGAGGCGAGCTATGTCACCGGCCAGGTCCTGCCCGTGTGCGGCGGCCGCAGCTTCGCACCCTGACCACGCACCAGCACCACGTACCAGCACAAGGAGAAGCAGACATGGACCTGGGCCTGAGCACGATCGGGATGCCCACTGACGGGGCGTCGCTCCTGGACGTCGCCACGAGGGCGGAGTCCGCGGGCTACGCCTCGATCTGGACCGCGGAGGCCTGGGGTTCCGATGCGTTCACCCGTCTCGCCTACGTCGCCGCGCGCACGACGACGCTCAAGCTCGGCACGGCGATCGCCCAGATGTCGGCCCGCACCCCGGCGACGACCGGCATGACCGCGCTCACGATCCAGGAGCTCTCCGGTGGGCGCCTGATCCTCGGCCTGGGCGTGTCCGGTCCCCAGGTCGTCGAGGGCTGGCACGGGGTGCCGTTCCGCAAGCCGTTGGCCATGACGCGCGACTACGTTGCCATCCTGCGACAGGTACTCGCCGCGGAGCAGCGCGTCGAGCACGCCGGCGAGATCCTCTCGGTCCCGTTCACCGGCGAGGGCTCCACCGGGCTGGGCAAGGCTCTGAGGTCCACGATGCCTCCTGCTCCGCAGACCGAGATCCTGATCGCGGCACTGGGCCCCAAGAACGTCTCCCTCGCGGTCGACGTCGCGGACGGGCTGCTGCCGTACCTGTGGAGTCCGCGGCACTGGGAACGGGTGTGGGGTGACGACCTCGCCCGAGCCAAGGACGGCTTCCACGTGGCCCCCACGGTCGTCGCGGCGCTGGGCGAGGACCTGCAGGCCTGTCGTGACGAGGTGCGCCCGCGGATCGCGCTGCACATCGGCGGGATGGGGTCCAAGACCCAGAACTTCTACGCCTCGCTCGTCAAACGCTACGGCTATGAGGAGGAGGCCGACCGGATCCAGGACCTCTGGCTGGCCGGCGACCGGGCCGGAGCGATCGCGGCCACCAGCGACGGGCTCGTCGACGACCTCGCTCTGGTGGGTCCGCGCGGCCACGTGGCCGAGCAGCTCAGCCTGTGGAAGCAGTGCCCGCTGGGCACCCTGATCGTCGAGCCGACCCGTACCTCGGCCATCGAGGAGCTCGCCGAGCTCTGGTGACACCGGGCGGGCCCGGGCCCGTTTTCGACATTGGTGTCAGTTTTGATAATCTCCGACTCCCTCGGCCCGCGTCCAGCGAGCCCACCGCAGGAGGTCTGCGTGCCGATCGATCTGGGGTCGCTCCGCCCGGTTCCCGCCCTGCTCGCCGCGCACTACCGTGCCGAGGGCTGGTGGACCGACGAGTCACTCGGCGACATGGTCGCCGGCGGCTACGCCCGGTATGCCGACGAGCCGTTCACAGTGCACTCCGCGGTACGCCCCTACGACGGCACCATCGGCGACGTCGACCGGGCCGCCCGGTCGCTCGCCGCTGTCCTCCAGGAACGCGGGGTGGGTCCCGGTGACGTCGTCGCGTTCCAGCTGCCCAACTGGGTGGAGGCCGGGATCATCTTCGCCGCCGCGTCCTATCTCGGCGCTGTCCTGGTCCCGATCGTGCACTTCTACGGCGCCAAGGAGGTCGGCTACGTCCTGCGCGCGACCCAGCCCAGGGTGGTCGTGCACGCGGACTCCTTCGGGCGCAACGACTACCTCCCGTTCTACGAGACTCTGATGGCCGATCTGCCCGACGCCGAGTGGCTCGTCGTGGGCGATGCCGACCTGCCGGAGCGCGCCGAGCGGTTCGACGCCCTGTGCGCCGGTCCCGGCCTCGCGGCCCCGCTGCAGGTGGACCCGGACGCACCGGCCCTGATCGCGTTCACCTCCGGCACGACCAGCGACCCCAAGGGGGTCGTGCACTCCCACAACACGATCGGTGCCGAGACCCGCCAGCTCGACCTGATCGCCAACCGGAGCCCCACGATCATCGGCGCACCGGTCGGCCACTTCATCGGCATGTCCAACGCGTTCCTCCTGCCCACGGTGCGTCGCAAGCCCGTGCACATGGTCGACGTGTGGGACGCCGGGGTGGTGCTCGGCATGATGACGGCCAACGGCTTCTGCGCCGGCAGCGGGTCGACCGTCTTCCTCACCAGCCTGCTCGACCACCCCGACTTCACCCCCGCGCACCAGGCGCTCATCCCCTATGTCGGCCTCGGAGGCGCCCCGGTGCCCGTCGCCGTCACCGAGCGGGCGAGGTCCCTGGGCATCCAGGTCTACCGCGCCTACGGCAGCACGGAGCACCCCTCGATCACCGGCTCGTACGCCACGGACCCCGAGACGAAGCGGCTGCGCACCGACGGTCACCCCATGCCCGGTGTCGAGATCCGCCTCGACGACGAGGGGGAGATCCAGTCGCGCGGCCCGGATCGCTTCCTGGGCTACACCGACCCGGAGCTGTCGGCGGCGGCGATCGACGACGAGGGCTGGTACCGCACCGGAGACGTGGGTGTCGTCGACGAGGACGGCTACCTCTCGATCACCGACCGGATCAGCGACATCATCATCCGCGGCGGTGAGAACATCAGTGCCCAGGAGGTCGAGGAGCAGCTCGCCCGGCTGGACGCCGTCGCTGAGGTCGGCGTCGTCGCGGCCCCGGACGAACGGCTGGGGGAGCACGTCGCCGCGGTGCTGCGACTCCAGGCCGGTGCGCAGACACCCACCCTCGCCGACATCCAGGCCCACCTGGCGCAGGCCGGGCTCGCCAAGCAGAAGTGGCCAGAGTCGGTCTACCTCGTGGCCGACTTCCCGCGCACCGCGTCGGGCAAGGTGCAGAAGTTCGTGTTGCGCGACCAGGTGCGCTCCGGCACCCTCGCGGCCGTCGACGGCTGACCGCGGCGTCGAGCGAGGTGCTGGTCGACGGCGGGCTCGCCTACTCTCCGGCCGACCCCGGCTCGGAGGCGCGCAGCGTGCGCGCGGCGGCGGACGCCGGCTACGACCGGCTCTTCGTCGCCGAGACCGACCACGACCCGTTCCTACCCGTCGCTCTGGCGGCCTCGGCCGCTGTGGAGCACGACCTGGTGCTGGGCACCGGGATCGCGGTCGCGCTGGCGCGCAACCCGATGACCGTCGCGATGACCGCACACGACCTGCACGCCTTGACCGGCGGGCGGTTCGTGCTCGGACTCGGCACCCAGGTCAAGGCGCACGTGACCCGCCGGTTCTCGATGCCATGGTCGAACCCGGTCGCCCGGATGCGCGAGTTCGTGCTGGCGGTGCGCGCGATCTGGTCGAGCTGGGAGGCTGGCACGCGGGTGTCCTTCGAGGGCGAGTTCTATCGGCACACGCTGTCGGTTCCGATGTTCGCTCCGGGGCCGACCGGGCACGGAGTCCCGCGCCTGCACCTCGCGGCGGTCGGCCCGCGGATGGCGGAGGTGGCCGGCGAGGTCGCCGACGGGGTCATGTGCCACACCTTCACCAGTCCGTCGTACGTCGCCGAAGTGACCAGACCGGCGGTGCAGCGGGGACGCGCACGGTCGGACCGCACAGGCCCGGTCGAGCTCAGTGTGCCGGTGCTGGTGGCGACCGGGCCGGCGGGAGCCGATCTGTCCGCCGAGGTCGAGAAGGCCCGCCGCACCGTGGCGTTCTATGGCTCCACACCGGCCTACCGCGGGGTGCTCGAGCATCATGGGTGGGGTGACCTCCACGACGAGCTGCACCACCTGTCGACGTCCCAGCGCTGGGACGACATGACCGCCCTGGTCGAGGACGGCATCCTCGCCGAGCTCGTCGTCGTCGCCGACGCGACCACCTTGGCCGCCGCCGTCCACCAGCGGTGGCACGGTCTGCTCGACGCGGTGCGCCTCAACGTCCCCTACGACGACGACCCCGCCACCTGGGCTCCCGTCGTGCGACAGTTCGGCCAGCTCGCGACGGGGGACGCGTCATGGAGCTGACCTGCTTCGAGCTCGACATGCGCGGGCCCGGCGGTTCGGTCGCCCACGTGCGGCTGTCCCGCCCCGACGAGCGCAACACCCTGGTGCCGGCGTTCTGGGGTGAGCTGCGTGGCCTGATGCTCGACCTCGACGCGCGTGCGCAGGCACGCGCGGTCGTCATCTCCTCGACCGGACGGCACTTCAGCGCAGGTCTCGACCTGTCGGTGATCTCGGGGGACGGCATGTTCCGAGGGTCGTCCGACACCGAGCGTGGTCGCGGCCGAGAGCTGCTCTACCAGGGCATCCGCTCACTCCAGGCCACCTTCACCGCGATCGAGCAGGCCCGGATGCCGGTGGTCGCGGCCGTGCAGGGCGGGTGCGTCGGCGCCGCGGTCGCCCTGGTGGCGGCCTGCGACCTGCGCTACGCGACCCGGGACGCGTTCTTCCTCGCCGCCGAGACCGACCTCGGCATCGTCGCTGATGTCGGCCAGCTGCAGCGGCTGCCCCGCGTGCTCCCGGATGCCGTGGTGCGCGAGATGGTCTATCGCGGGACCCGACTGCCGGCCGACCGGGCCGAGGGTCTCGGCTTCGTCAACGCAGTCCACGACGACCACGAGAGCCTGCTGGCCGCCGTCGACGAGGTCTCCGACGGACTCGCCGCCAAGAGCCCGCTGGCCCTGTGGGGGGCCAAGCACGCGATCCGCTACGCCCAGGACCACCCGGTCGCCGACGGCCTCGACCAGGTCGCCCTATGGCAGGCGGGCATGTACCACCCGGGTGACGCCCAGGAGAGTCTGCGGGCCCGGCAGGAGGACCGGTCGCCGACCTACGACCCCTTGGAGCCGCTGCCATGAACCAGCAAGCCCAGTCCCCCGAGCCCCCCAGCGGGCTCCCGGGAGGGACCGGACTGTGGGCGGGCTTCCTCGACCGCCTACCGGCTGCGCGCGCGGTGCAGACCGTGCAGCAGCTGGAGGCCGCGGGTGTCACCACCGTCTGGCTGCCGGAGTACAGCGGCGTCGACCCGTTCGTCCGGGCGGCGCTCTATCTGAGCGCCACCGAGCGGCTCGTCGTCGCCACGGGTGTCGCCACGATCCACGCGCGCGACGCCGAGGCGATGGTCGCGGTGTCGTCGACCCTGGCCGAGGCCTTCCCCGGGCGGTTCGTGCTCGGCCTGGGCGCCAGCCACCGGCACCTGGTCGAGTCCCGCGGTCATGAGTTCGTCTCACCCCTGCGCACGATGCGCGACTACCTGGCCGCCATGGACGAGGCGCGCGGACGTCGGGTGCTGCCGCCGCGGGTGCTCGGGGCACTCGGCCCCAAGATGCTCGAGCTCGGCGTCGAGGTGTTCGACGGCGTGCACACCTACTTCATGCCGGTGGTGCACACCGCGACCCTCGGGGAGCGGACCTGGTCGGCGCCCACGGTCATGGTCGCCGCTGACCGCGAGGCGGCCCGCGACTACCTGGGCCTCTGCCTGCCGATGCCCAGCTATCGCAGCGGTCTGCTGCGGCACGGGTTCACCGAGGCCGACCTCGACTCGGCCAGCGACGCGGTGCTCGACGCCCTGGTGGTGCCGGCCGAGCCGGCGGCCGTGGCCGAGCGGGTGGCCGAGCAGTGCGCAGCCGGCGCCGACCACGTCGTGCTGCAGCTCGTGCCGCCGACCGCTGAGGTCGATCCGTTGCAGGTGGCCGCCCTGCTGTGAACGCAGCGATCCCCGGACGGCGTCGCCGTCGGGGATCGCTGGACTGCCGTGCGGGCCTGCTCAGACCTGCGCGGGGACCGGGGTGCCCATCAGGCGGGACAGGTTGCCACCCATGATCTTGCGGACCAGCGGCTCGGGCAGGTGGGACAGCTTGTCGACGTAGTCCCGCGGCACTCCCAGGCCCTCTGGGTGGGGGTAGTCGGACCCGAACAGGACGCGGTCCTCGCCCACGACCTTGCACAGGTCGCCGAGGTCCTCCTCCCAGAACGCGGAGATGTGGATCTGGCGCTTGAGGACCTCGATCGGGTCCTCGGTGAACTCCTGGGGCTTCTTCTTGTAGACGGTCTTGAGGGCCGACATCACGGGGTGGACCCACGAGGAGCCGTTCTCGATGACCGCGACCTTGAGCCGGGGGAAGCGGCTCAGGCAGCCGTGGGCGATGAGCGAGCCGACGGTGTCCTCGATGGGCCGCCACGTCGAGAGCATCCGGAAGGCCTGCGGCTGGAAGGGCAGGAACTCGCCGCCGTGGCCGCTCCAGTCGTTGGTGTAGCGCTCGTAGCCGGAGTCGGAGGAGTGCAGGCCGACCAGGATGTCGGCATCCTGCACGAGCTCCCAGAACGGGTCGAACTCCGGGAGCGCGAAGGAACGGCGGCCCTTGTAGCCCGGCACCGGAGCCGGGCGGATCAGGATGCACTTGGCGCCCCGCTCGAGGACCCACGTCAGCTCCTCGATCGCCTTCTCGACGATCGGCAGCGTGATGACGGGCGTGGAGAAGATGCGGTCCTGGTAGTTGAAGCTCCAGGTCTCGTGCATCCACTCGTTGAGCGCGTGGATCAGCACGTGGGTCGACTCCGGGTCGTCCGAGAGCCGCTCCTCGACCAGGCTGGCCAGGGTCGGGAACATCAGCGTCTGCTCGATGCCGAGCTCGTCCATCAGCTCGATGCGCGGTGCGGGCTCGCGGAAGGACGGCGGCGCGACGAGGAGCTCGCCGGAGAGCTCACGGATCGACTTCCCCTCCGGGTTGCCCAGGCGGTAGTACTCCTCCCAGGCACCCGGCCGCGCGACCTGCTCGAAGGTCGGGTTGGGGATGTATTCGGTGATCTTGCCCTTGAGCGCCAGCTTGGTGCGGCCGTTGACCTCGACGTACTGGACCAGGGACCGGTACTCCTTGGGCAGGAACTTGGTGAGCGCGTCCTGGGTCTCGTAGAAGTGGTTGTCCGCGTCGAAGATGGGGATGTGCACGGCGGGCCCCTTTCGTGTGCCGGTGGCGAGTGAAGTATCCGAGGGACGGCACGAGGAGCGCCAGTCCGGGTGAGATACGATTACCATAGTTGACGTCAACTTCAATTCCAACCATCAGCCCGTCCCCAGGAGGATCCGGATGCCGGCCCTGCTGGTCCAGCGCGACGGAGCCGTCGCCGTGGTGACCTTGAACCGTCCCGAGGCGCTCAACGCCGCCGACGCCGAGCTGCACGGCGCCATCGCCCGGGTCTGGGCCGAGCTGGACGCCGACCCGGACCTGCGGGCCATCGTGCTCACCGGCTCGGGCACCGCGTTCTCCGCAGGCGGCGACCTGGACCTGCTCGAGGCGATGCGGAGCGACCTCGCGGTCCGGTCCGAGATCATGGGCGAGGCGGCCGAGCTGGTGCGCACGATGACCGCGGTCCGGGTGCCCATCATCGCCGCGGTCAACGGACCCGCGGTCGGCCTCGGCTGCAGCCTGGCCGGTATGAGTGACCTCGTGCTGATCGAGGAGCAGGCCTACTTCGCCGACCCGCACGTGATGCTCGGGCTGGTGGCGGCCGACGGCGGCGCCCTCACCTGGCCGTTCCTGACGAGCCTCATGCGGGCCAAGGAATATCTCCTGCTGGGCGACCGGATCCCGGCCGACCAGGCGGTGGCCCTCGGACTGGCCAACCGGGTCGTCCCGACGGGCGAGTCCCTCTCCTCGGCGCTCGAGCTCGCTCAGCGCTTGGCCAAGCTCCCGCCGCAGTCGGTGCAGGAGACCAAGGCCGTGCTCAACGGTGCGGTCCGCGCCATGGTGGAGACCAGGCTCTCCGACGCGATCGCGGCCGAGACCGCCTCGTTCGACGAGCCCGCGTTCCAGGCCAACCTGACCAAGATGCTGGCCCGGCGCTCCTCCTAGGCAGGGCGGCACGTCACCCGCTGACTCATGGATGATCACCACTGACCATCGCCGCGCTGGGATGCGCTGCTCGTTCCACTGAAAGGGGTCCCGGTGTCGCTGGGCATTCTCGACGAGCATCGTGAGCTGGCCTCCAGCCTGCGGGAGTGGGCGCGGTCGCTGGACCCGGTCGCCCAGGTGCGGACGCAGGAGGCCGAGGTCGATGCGCCCTTCGCCGGTCTCTGGACGTCGGTCGCCGCCATGGGCGTGGCGACGATCGGTCTGCCCGAGTCGCGCGGAGGTGGGGGCGGCAGCGCGCTCGACGTCGCGGTCGCGCTGGAGGCCTGCGCCCACGAGCTGGTCCCGGGGCCGCTCCTGACGACGGCGGCCGCGGCGCTACTGCTCGCCGACCACGACGAGTCCGCACGCGCGCTGGCCGACGGTGCGGCGTTCGCCATCTCGCTCGATGCCTCCCTGACCGCCGTGGGCGACCTGTCCGCGGCGACGCACCTCCTGCTGCCCGACGCCGACGACCGCTGGTACGTCGTGCCGGTCGACGCAGCCACCCTCACCCCGACGTGCGGGATCGACTTCGCGCACCGCTGGGGTGGCGTCGAGGTGGACCTGAGTGGTCCGGAGGTGTGGCCCGTCCCGGGCCTGTCCACCGACCTGGTGCGAGGCACGACCCTCACCCTCGCCGCAGCCGAGGCGGCCGGCATCGCCCGGTGGTGCGTCGAGACCGCTGCCGCCTACGCCCAGGTCCGCGAGCAGTTCGGCGCCAAGATCGGGACGTTCCAAGCGGTCAAGCAGCTGTGCGCCGAGATGCTCGAGGGCGCGGAGACGGTGACGGCCGTCGCCTGGGACGCCGCCGCGGCTTTCGGCACCGACGAGCAGTGGTCCTGGGCCGTCGACGTGGCCGAGAGCAGTGCGTTCGACAACGCGGTCACGGTCGCCCACTCGTGCATCCAGGTGCTCGGGGGGATCGGCTTCACCTTCGAGCACGACCTCCACCTCTATCTCCGACGGGCCCTGGCCCTGCGCGGCTGGCTCGCCGACGCCGATGCCGCGGCCGAGAGGCTGACGGTCCGGGCCGCCGCCGGCGTGCGCCGCCGGGTCGAGCACGACCTCGGCGGCCGCGACGCCCAGGTGCGCGCCCAGGTGCGCGCCGAGCTGGGCTCGGTCGCCACGCTCCCCGAGCAGGACCGCCGCCCGGCGCTGGTCGACGGGGGCTACCTCATGCCGCACTGGCGGGCGCCCTACGGACGCGACGCTGACCCGGTCGCCCAGATCGTCATCGACCAGGAGATGGCGGCCGCCGGGATCGTGCGCCCCGACATCGTCGTGGCCGGCTGGGCGCTCCCGACGATCGTCGAGCACGGCACCGACGAGCAGCGCGACCGGTTCGTCCGCCCGACGCTCCTCGGCGAGCTCGTGTGGTGCCAGCTGTTCTCCGAGCCGGAGGCCGGGTCCGACCTGGCCTCGCTCCGCACCCGGGCCGTACCCGTCGACGGCGGGTGGCGGCTCACGGGTCAGAAGGTGTGGACCTCGGTCGCCCAGAGCGCCGACTGGGCGATCTGCCTGGCCCGCACCGACCCCGACGTCCCCAAGCACCAGGGCATCTCCTACTTCCTCGTCGACATGAGAAGCCCCGGCCTCGAGGTGCGCCCGCTGCGCGAGCTCACCGGCGAGTCCCTGTTCAACGAGGTGTTCCTCGACGACGTCTTCGTGCCCGAGACCTGCCTGGTGGGCCGACCGGGGGACGGTTGGCGGCTGGCACGCGCGACGCTCGCCAGCGAGCGCGTCGCCATCGCCTCCAGCCGGCTCTCCGAGAGCGTCGAACGGGCCGTCGAGCTGGCCGCGACCCTCGACCTGTCACCCACCGAGCGGGTGCAGGTCGGGCGCAGCATCGCGCTGGCCGCCGTCTGCAGCCTCCTCGGGGCCCGCTCCACCGAGCGCATGCTGGCGGGGCAGCCGGCCGGACCCGAGGCCAGCGTCGCCAAGCTGCTCGGCGTGCGCAACCGGCAGGAGAGCTCCGAGCTCGTGATCGTCCTCCAGCGGAGCGCCCTGCTCACACCGACGTCGACCACCGCGGTCGACACCTGGGAGATGCTCAACACCCGCTGTCTATCGATCGCCGGCGGCACCACCCAGATCCTGCGCAACGTGGCCGCCGAACGGATCCTCGGACTCCCTCGCTGAGTCGCCCGTCCGGGCGCCCCTGCTGCTCGAGGTTCTAGACGGTCCAGGTGTCGCCGCCGCCGATGAGGGCGGCGAGGCGGTGGGTGGGGGTGTCGGTGGCTTGTTGGGTGGCGGTGGTGATCTGGGTGCGGGCTTGGTCGTCGTAGGTGGGGCGTTGGACTTGTCGGAAGATGCCGATGGGGGATTGGTTGAGGTAGCCGAGCTCGGTGAGTCGGGAGATCGCGAAGGCTTGGGTGGGGTCGGGGTTGTGGGCGTTGTGGACCAGGATGGCGTCGGGGTGGGTGTCGGCGAGGAGGGCGGTCTTGACGCCGCCGGTGTGGGTGTCGCGGATCAGGGCTTTCTCGTGGCCGGGGGTTCCGTAGGTGATGGGTTGGTCGTGGACCAGGGGGATGATGGCGTCGGCTTTGGTGTCGTTGTCCTTGATGGCGTCGAAGGCGCCGTCGTTGAAGATGGGGCAGTTCTGGTAGATCTCGACCAGGGAGGTGCCGCGGTGGGCGGCGGCTGCGGAGAGCACGGTGGTGAGGTGTTTGCGGTCCGAGTCGATGGTGCGGGCCACGAAGGTCGCTTCGGCGCCGAGGGCCAGGGAGACGGGGTTGAAGGGGGCGTCGATGGAGCCCATGGGGGTGGATTTGGTGACTTTGCCGGTCTCGGAGGTGGGGGAGTATTGGCCTTTGGTGAGGCCGTAGATGCGGTTGTTGAAGAGCAGGATGGTCATGTTGACGTTGCGGCGTAGGGCGTGGATGAGGTGGTTGCCGCCGATGGAGAGGGCGTCGCCGTCGCCGGTGACGACCCAGACGGAGAGGTCTTCGCGGGCGGTGGCGATGCCGGTGGCGATGGCGGGGGCGCGGCCGTGGATGGAGTGCATGCCGTAGGTGTCGAGGTAGTAGGGGAAGCGGGAGGAGCAGCCGATGCCGGAGACGAAGACGATGTTCTCGCGGCGTAGGCCGAGCTCGGGCAGGAATCCCTGGACGGCCTTGAGGACGGCGTAGTCGCCGCAGCCGGGGCACCAGCGGACCTCCTGGTCGGAGGAGAACTCCTTGGCCGTCTGGAGCGCGTCTCCCTCCTCGACCGAGGGCACCGACTCGGTGCCGGTTCGCAGCTCGGGCATCCCCAGTGCGACGTTGCTGGTCGAGACGGTCATGAGTGCTCCAGTCCGGAGAGGGCGTCCAGCTGCTCGTAGATGAGCTCTTCGAGGTGCGCTGCCTTGAACGGCAGCCCGTTGACCTGGGTCACCGGCTGCACGTCGACGAGGTACTTGGCACGCAGCAGCAGGGAGAGCTGGCCGAGGTTCATCTCGGGACAGAGCACCTTGTCGTACCTCGCCAGGATCTCGCCGAGGTCCTTGGGGAACGGGTTGAGGTGCCGCAGGTGCACCTGCGCCACGTGACCGCCCTGGCGGCGGATCCGGCGACACGCAGCACCGATGGGGCCGTAGGTCGAGCCCCAGCCGATGACCAGGACCTTGGCGCCCTGCCCGTTCTTGGCGGAGGGGTCGTCGACCACGAGGGGTGGCAGGGACTCCGCGATCCGGTCGATCTTGGCCTGGCGGGTGCGGACCATGAGGTCGTGGTTGGCGGGGTCGTAGGAGATGTTGCCGTGGCCCTGACCCTTCTCCAGGCCGCCGATGCGGTGCTCGAGCCCGGCGGTGCCGGGGATCGCCCAGGGCCGGGCCAGGGTGTCCTCGTCGCGCAGGTAGGGCCAGAAGTCCCGCTCGACGGTTCCGTCTTCGTGGGTCTTGAGCTCGTGGTTGGGGGCGGTCGCGAAGTCCGGGTCGATGGCCGGGAGGGTCTCGACGGAGGGGATGCGCCAGGGTTCGGACCCGTTGGCGAGGTAGCCGTCGGAGAGGAGCAGGACCGGGGTGCGGTAGGTCACCGCGATCCGGACGGCTTCCAGGGCGGCCTCGAAGCAGTCCCCGGGTGACTGCGGGGCCACGACCGGGACGGGGGCCTCACCGTTGCGGCCGAACATGGCCTGGAGGAGGTCGGCCTGCTCGGTCTTGGTCGGCAGCCCCGTGGACGGGCCGCCGCGTTGGACATCGATCACGACCAGGGGCAGCTCGGTCATCACGGCCAGCCCGATCGCCTCGGACTTCAACGCGATCCCCGGACCCGAGGTGGTGGTCACCCCCAGGTGCCCGGCGAACGAGGCCCCGATGGCCATCGCGATCCCGGCGATCTCGTCCTCGGCCTGCAACGTGGAGACACCGAAGGACTTGTGCTTGGACAGCTCGTGGAGGATGTCGGAGGCCGGGGTGATCGGGTAGGACCCCAACAGGATCGGCAGCCCGGACTGCACACTGGCCGCGACCAGCCCGTAGGACAACGCCAGGTTCCCGGTGATGTTGCGGTAGGTCCCGGCCGGCATCGGGGCCGGTTTGACCTCGTACTGGACCACGAACGTCTCGGTGGTCTCCCCGAAGTTCCAGCCCGCCCGGAACGCCGCGATGTTCGCGTCGCGGATATCAGGGACCTTCGCGAACCGCTTCTCCAAGAACCCGATCGTGGTCTGGGTCGGACGCCCGTACATCCACGACAACAACCCCAACGCGAACATGTTCTTGGCCCGCGAGGCGTCCTTGCGGGACAACCCGAACTCCTTGACCGCCTCGACCGTCATCCCGGTCAGGTCCACCGCATGGACCGCGAACTCCCCCAACGGGTCGTTCGCATCCCCCAACAGATCCAACGGGTTGACCTCGTAGCCGGCCTTGGCCAGGTTGCGGGTCGTGAAGTCCGCGGTATCCACGATGATCGCCGCACCCTTGGGCAGGTCACCCACATTGGCCTTCAACGCCGCCGGGTTCATCGCGACCAACACATCCGGAGCATCACCGGCGGTCAGAATGTCGTGATCGGCGAAATGCACCTGGAACGACGAGACCCCCGGCAACGTCCCCTGCGGAGCCCGGATCTCAGCCGGGAAGTTCGGCAACGTCACCAGATCATTGCCAAAAGCCGCCGACTCCTGGGTGAACCGGTCACCAGTCAGCTGCATCCCATCACCGGAATCACCCGCGAACCGGATGATCACCCGATCAAGCTGCTTGACCTGCTTGGACACCAGTTCCACCTTGCGTTGCCGGTCGCGCGCCGCTTCCGGGCGACTCACGGGCGGGCGCGCCCGCCGTAACTAGGTTACTCCGAAGCGACGCAAAGGTGAAGAGGGGCATTCTCACATTTTGCGCAGAGCGTTCCCGGGACAGGTGTCGGCGGTCAGGGCCAGGCGTCGTACCGCACGACCGAGCGCAGTGGGCCCGCGAAGAGCGGCTCGATGCGGTGACGCCGCCACCGCGCCGACAGCAGCGGCGCCGCGGCGGTCGCGAACGTCAGCGGGTCGTCGTCGAGGTAGACCACGCTGATGCTGAACGGGCCCGAGCGCAGTCGTGCCGGTGGCTCCCAGGCGGTCGGCGGGTCGTAGGACCACAGCCCGGCGACCCCCGGGACATCGAGCAGCGGGCCGAGATCGTCCTCGGCCCACGACACGGCGCAGGGCTCCCCGGGCGGCTCGACGAGGAGCAGCACCCCGCGGTGGGGCCTGAAGGGCACCACCACGGACGAGACGGCCGCGGCCGGTGCGGCCCGCCACTCACGCAGCGCCAGTGCGGCCACCCCGATCGAGGGCCGCGTCACCGGCATTCGCCCGACCTCCCCCAGACGTCGACCGAGGTCGACGAAGTCGCGCAGGGTCGTCTCGACAGGGTCGCCGACCAGGTAGTTGACCACGCCGGCGAGGTCCGACCAGGGGCCGACGCCCGCCAAGCGGTGCGCCCGGCACTCCTCGTCGGCGACCCAGCGCTGGCCGAGGCGGATGCCGGGGAGCTGGTACTGCTCGGGCATGTGGTCGAGCAGGTGCCAGCGTAGGTAGCCGTCGTCGTCGGCGACCTCGGGCGTGAAGCTGAAGAGGCCTGCGCTGACCGGGTTCACGGGGTCGGCTGCAGGACGACGGTGGCCAGGGCGACCAGCTGGTCGCTCTGACCGGCATCCACGAGCCGCACGGAGACGACGCTGTGGTCACCGCCGTCGCGGACCAGGGACGCGGAGCTGCGGGCCGGCCCCACCCGGACCTGGGACAGGAAGTGCATCTGCAGATCGACCGCCACGCTGCCCGGCCGGAGCGCCTCGGCGGCGACCTCGACCACCGCCGCCTGAGAGCCGCCGTTGACGGTGCCGATCGAGTTGACGACGTAGGGCGTGGAGTCGATCTCGACCGCCCCCGTGGCCGGGTCCACCACCCGGATGCCCATCCGCTCGAGGACGGTGTCCGGACCGGTGGTGACCAGCGGGCTGGTGCGCACCTGTCCGATCCAGTCGGCCGGCCGGTAGTCGGCCATGTGCGGGGCCGCCTCGCGGGTCATCCTGGCGAAGCTGATGGTCCCGGTGGCGGCGAGCGTGAGGGGGACCCCGGTCTCGCCCCGACCTGCCCGGTCGAGGAGCTCGGCGACCTCCCAGGGGTCATCGACCCCGTGTCCGTCCCAGATCGTGCCCGCGAGGACGACGAGCTTCTTGCCCAGTCGTTCGAGCCGGCTCTCGACGATGATCGGCCCCGCGGTCAGCGGGCTCACGCCGTGGACGGAGACCGTTTGGGTGGCGACCCAGTCCGCCGGGCACTGCGCCATCGCCGGGTCGGAGGCACCCACGTCGAGGAGCGTGGTCAGGAGCCCGACGGGCGCACCGCCGCCGCGGACCGAGCGGACCGCGTCCGTGAGAGGTGCGATCAGTGCCGCCCGGTCGGCGCTCAGCAGCAGCTGGGTGCAGTCGATGTCCCGTAGGAAGTGCCGCCGCACCCGACCGTCCCCCGGCCGCGGGGGCGGCATCGGTTCGTCCGGGGTCACCAGACGAGCACGGGCTTGACCACGAGGCCGGCGTTGACGTCGCTGATAGCTGCGCCGAGCTGGTCGAAGGGGTAGGTGGTCACCAGGTCGTCGAGGTCGAAGCGACCCTCGGCGCGCAGCTGGATCAGTTGGGGGACCGTCGTCTGGGGCACGGAGTCACCCTCGATCGAGGACCTGATGACCTTGCCGGAGTTCAGCAGGTCGATCGCGTCGATCGCGTACTCCTCGGCACCGAGGCCCAGCGGGACCAACATCCCGCGCTTGCGCAACGACTGCTGGGCCTGCTTGACGACGGCCGAGACGGCCGTGGTGTCGATCGCGTACGACGCCCCGCCCGCGGTGAGCTCCTTGACCCGGTCGGGCACGGACTGCTCGCCGAGCGTGGCCGGGTTGACCCGCGTGGCGCCGTAGCGCTCGGCGGCGTCGAGACGGGCGTCCACGAGGTCGACGGCGATCAGGTTGGTGACGCCGACGGCCTGGGCGGCGGCGAGTGCGGCCAGACCGACAGCTCCGGCTCCGAAGACGACGAGGCTCTCGGCGGGGGAGGGGGTCAGGATGTTGAGCACGGTGCCGGCGCCGGTCTGGAAGCCGCACCCGTAGGGCGCGAGCAGGGTCAGGTCGAGCGCCTTGTCGACGACGACGCAGTTGTCGGCATAGGCGAGCGCGTGCTGAGCCAGGCTCGACTGCCCGAAGAAGGAGCCGCCGATCGGGGACCCGTCGTGATGGATGGTGGCCGAACCATCCATCCGGCATCCCATGTAGTTGAGCATCATCGAGTTGTCGCAGTACCCCACGGCGCCCTCGCCGCAGGGACCGCAGGCCCGGCAGGACCGGAAGCTTAAGACCACGTGGTCGCCGACCTCGATGCCACCGACGTCCGCACCGACCTGCTCGACGACGCCCGCACCCTCGTGCCCGAACACGCGCGGGAACATGGCGGCGGGCAGGGTGTCGCGCAACGAGATGTCGGTGTGGCACAGCCCGGTGGCCACCAGCCTGACGAGCACCTCGTCGGCACGAGGCTCGTCGAGCTCGACCTCCTCGAGCACGAAGTCGCCGCCTTGCTCGTGCACGATCGCGGCCGTCGTCTTCACTGGTCCTCCAACGTGGTCGGGCTCGTGGCCGGGCGGGCCCTGGACGCACTCGCGGTCGAGATCTCCCGCGCCTTTATATCCGACGCCGGACGGACTCACGCTCGTGAGGGCCGTCTGCGATCATTGCCCTCGTGCTGGTGACCGGCAAGGACGACGTCCCGAGCCGCGCCGATGCCGTCCGTGACGTCGAGCACGAGGTCGGTGTGATCATCCGACGTGTCCGTCGGCTGGCCTCACACCGGGCCCAGGTGCTGCATCCGAGCCTCCAGACCGGGTCGTACCTGCTCATCTCCTGGCTCGAGCAGACCGGGCCGGTGCGCGCCTCCACGCTCTCCGACCAGTTCGACGTCGACAAGGGCGCGATCAGCCGCCAGGTCAAGCACCTGGTCGACCTCGGCCTGATCAGAGCCGAACGCGATCCCGCTGATGCCCGTGCCTTCTTGCTGTCGCTCACCGACGACGCGCGGAGCCGGCTGGCCGAGGTCACCGAGCAGCGACGCAGCTGGTTCGACGACAAGCTCGCGGACTGGTCGGCCGACGAACTTGCTGCCTTCGCCTCGATGCTGGCGCGCTACAACGCGACCCTCAACGCCGACTGATCCAGGGCGGACTCGCTGGTCGCCTCGGTGATCGCTTCGCGGACAAAACGGCGTACCCCGCGCGAAGCTACCGAACCGACGTGGCTGTGTTGGCTCCAGTGGATCCGGGGCTCGTCCCAGTGCTTCCAGAGCCGGTGGGGCTCGAGCGGGGTGGCGATGCGGTCAGCGAGGCCGGCGTAGATGAAGCGGCGCTCCCGGGGAACCACGCACGGCATCGCCGTGGGCGTGACGACGCGGTGAACGGCCTCGACATTGGGGCCCAGCAGATCCAGCCGCTCCATGGCCTGCCGCATCGATGACGTCTTGGCGGCGACCGTCATCAGCGGGCCGTGCACCGTCGCGGCGGGCAGACCGGCGATCACGCAGGCGAGATCCGGCTCCAGCGCGGAGGTCAGGGCGGCCAGGTAGCCGCCGAGCGAGATGCCGTGCAGGGCGACCGCGGGGGCCCCCTGCTTGCGCACCCAGGCCAGCCAGCTGCGCACGTCCCACACCGCCTGAGTCAGACCGTGGACGTTGGCCGCCCAGTCGACCGAGAGCAGACCGGACGCGAGCGACGGGTCACGCCTCGCGCCGTGCAGGGGCATCACCGGCGCGAGCACGTTGAAGCCCAGCTCCTGGTAGTAGGAAGCCGCCTGGATCATGCGCAGGTCGAACGTGCCGCCCATGTTGTAGGCGTGGAGGTAGAGGATCCACGGACGCGGGCGATCGTCCGGGTGTCGCAGCAGGTGGGCGTAGCACCGCCGGTTGGCGACCATGGCGTTCCAGCGGTCCCCGCCTGCCATGCCCGCGAGGGGCACGTAGCCGCTGTCGAAGGACAGCATCGAGTAGGGGAGCCCCGCGTGCTTGCCCGGCACCTCGTCGACGACGCGTGGCACGCGAGGTGTCTGGTGGTAGGCAGCAGGATCGTCGAGGAAGCCGCGCCGGTCGAGCAGCCCGAGGGTGCGCTCGGTGTCCTCGGCGATGCGGGCCAGCTCGGTGGGGTCGACCGACGGCCCCCGGCTCGAGGCCAGCAAGAGCAGCATCTCCTCGGCGAACACCGACGCCAGCACCTGGGGCCGCGGGTAGCGCGCCGGAATCTCGGGGTGGGCCGATCGGGCCGGCAGCAGCGCCCGGGAGGTCGAGCGTAGGGCGAAGCCGCTGGTTCTCCTCGCGGCATCAGCCATGGTCGTCATTGCGCTCACTGGTCCCCCAAACGTTGCTCCGTGGCGTGGCCGCCGCACGCTATCCGACAGGCCAGTGCCCGAACGATGGATCGACCCTCAAGGTCGCCCGACGACGGGGCGCGGATGGGATAACCTCCGATGCAATCGTCAGAATCCGCACTTCCACCAACAAGGATAACCAAATGGGTGATCGACTGAAGGGTCGCGTGGCGCTGGTCACTGGCTCGGGCAACGGCATCGGCAAGGCCATCGCCCACGGGCTCGCGGCCGAAGGCGCCTCGGTCGTGGTCAACGACCTGGGCAGCGACGTGATGGGCACGGGGATGAGTTCCGAGGCGGCCGACGGCACGGTGGCCGAGATCATTGCGGCCGGTGGTTCGGCGGTCGCCAACTACGACTCGATCGCCGAGCCGGCCGGCTGCGAGCGTGCGGTGCAGACGGCGGTCGACTCCTTCGGGTCCTGCGACATCGTCATCGCCAACGCGGGCGCGCTGCTCAAGGGCACGATGGCCGGGGTCCAGGCCGACGACGAGTCCTGGCACATGCTGGTCAACCTCTACCTCGGCCAGAAGTTCTGGCTGATGCGTGCGGCCCTGCCGGCCATGCTCGAGCGCGGCTGGGGCCGGGTCCTGTTCGCCTCGTCGCAGATCGCCCGCGGCGAGCAGGCCAACCCGCTCGGCGCCGCCGTCTTCAGCGGGTCCATCGGCATGGCGCACGACCTCGGCCACCAGTATCGCGACAGCGGGGTGACGTTCAACTGCTATGCGCCCGGGGCGGCGACCCGCACCTTCGACCTCTACAAGACCCAGATGGACGAGCAGCTGAAGGCCCAGGGCATCCCCGAGGACAAGTGGGCCGACTTCTACCTGCCCCCCGCCGACCGGATCGCGCCGATGGTCACCTGGTTGTGCACAGACGCCGGTGCCGGCGTCACCGGCGAGGTGTTCAACGTCGCGGGAGGCAAGGTCGACCGATGGTCGCACCTGCCGCAGGTCGCCTCGCTGGTCAAGGAGGACGACCCCCGGGGACTGTGGACCCTCGAGGAGCTCGACGAGCTCGTGCCGTCGCGACTTATGTCGCCCGAGAGCTGATTCACCGCCGTGTCCTTCAACGAGCTCGGCTTCTACACCCTCGCCGGGGCACCCAAGTCGCCGGTGGAGATGCTGACCGAGCTTCCCGCTGCCGAGCAGCTCGGGCTCGGCAGCGCTTTCATCTCCGAGCGTGTCAACGTCAAGGAGGCGGTGACACTGTCCGGGGCGGCCGCCGTGGCGTCGCAGACGCTGGGGATCGCGACGGCCGCGACCAACCACAACACCCGGCACCCGATCATCACCGCGGCCTATGCCACCACGATGCACCGGCTCACGTCGGGCCGTTTCACGCTCGGGCTCGGGCGCGGGGTCAAGAACCAGTTCAACGCCTGGGGCGTGCCCCAGATCACCACGGCGCAGCTCGAGGACTTCGCGGGGCTGATGCGCCGACTCTGGCGCGGCGAGCGGGTTCTGGAACACGACGGTCCGGCCGGCAAGTTCCCGGCCCTCTACCTCGGCTCCGACATCGACCACGAGGAGATCCCGCTCGGTTTCGTGGCGTTCGGCCCGCAGTCGCTGGCCTTCGCGGGGCGGACGATGGACATGGTGGTCCTGCACACCTTCTTCACCGACGAGACGACCCAGCGGTGCGTCGCTGCGGTCCGCACCGCGGCGGAGCAGGCAGGCCGCGACCCCGCGTCGGTGCGGATCTGGTCGTGCTACGCCACCGTCCACGACGAGCTGTCCTACGACATGCAGCTGAAGAAGACGGTCGGCAGGCTCGCGTCCTACCTCCAGGGCTACGGCGACCTGCTGGTGCGCACCAACGAGTGGGACCCCGCACCCCTTGAGCGGTTCCGTGCGGACCCGGTGGTCGCGGCGTTCCGAAGCGCCATCGACGAGACCGCCGACACGGCCACCCTGGAGCACATCAACACCCTGCTGCCCGAGGAGTGGCTCGCGGCGTCCGCCACCGGCTCGCCGCAGCACTGCGCCGAGCGCGTGTTGGCCCAGTTCGACCTCGGTGTCGATGGCGTGATCGTGCACGGGGCGACACCGGACCAGCTGGCGCCGGTCCTGAAGGCCTACGGCAACGTGCGACCCGCCGGCCGGTTCGACCATCTCCACGCCAACCCCGGTCGCTGACCACACCCGTGAGGAGTGCCCCGTTGATCGCAGAGAGCGTTGCGGAGCTCAGCACCGAACTGCTGTCAGCGGCGCTGAGCCGGTCTGGGCCTGAGGTGACTGTCACCGACGTCGCGGCGCAACGCTTCGGCACCGGGCAGATGGGCACGACCTACCGCTTGACGCTGCAGTACGCCGACGGTGGTGGCGGCCCGACGTCATTGATCGCCAAGCTCACCGCCGCCGACCCGGCCGTGCGGCCCATGGTCGCCGACGGCTACCGCAAGGAGGTCGCGTTCTATCAGCAGATCGCCGGCCGGACGACGATCCGGGCACCTCGATGTCACCTGGCCGAGATCAGCGACGACGGCACCGTCTTCACATTGCTGCTGGAGGACCTCGACCCGGCCGTGCCGGGTGTGCAGGCCGAGGGCTGCACCGTGGAGCAGGGTGCCGCGGCGCTGAGCAACGTCGCCGGACTGCACGGACCCTGCTGGAACGACGCCTCGCTGACTGAAGCAGGGGTCAACTTCTCGGCGGCCACCCCCGAGCAGCTCGCGGGGATCCACGGCGACGCCACCGAGAAGTTCATCGAGTACTTCGGTGACCGGCTGCACAAGGGAGTCGCCGACACCATGCGGCGCTCGGCTGGGGCGACCCAGCGATGGCTGGGCACCCGCACGACCCCGTTCACAGTGGTCCATGGCGACTACCGACTCGACAACCTCATGTTCGCGCCCGACGGCGAGGTGATCGCCCTCGACTGGCAGACGATGTCGCTGGCGCCTCCTCTGCGCGACGTGGCCTACTTCCTCGGCACCTGTCTCGACGTCGAGCTGCGCCGCGGACACGAGCGTGACCTCGTGACCGGCTACCACGCCGCTCTCCTGTCCCACGGCGTGGCCGACTACGACCTCGACCGCTGCTTCGACGACTACCGGCTCGGGCTGTTCCAGGGGCCGCTGATCACGACGATCGGGTGCATGTACTCGCCGGGGGACAGGCCCCCCGCCATCGACGAGATGTTCCTTGCGATGGCCAACCGGAGCGCGACCGCGATCGCCGACCTCGACCCCTTCGCCCTGCTGGGCTGAGGTTCGAGGCGCGGTCCATCGGCTGTGGCGCGCCTCAGTACTCGACGACCAGGCGGGCCTTCGTGCCGTTGTCGATGTCGATGGATTGTGCGAAGAGCTGGTTCCACCGGAAGCGCAACCGGATCTGGGTCAGGCCGGTCTTGTTGATGGCCGAGCGTCCAGCGGCACTGAAGTCGCCCGACCAGCTGACCGAGGACCCCGGCCTCCCGATCGAGGCGACGTCTCCGGCTGTGGCATCGGCGCCCCAGTCCCCGGCCTGGGTGGTGCACGACGAGCCCAGACAGCCGGACTGGACGTCGACCCGGATCTTGTTGCCGAACGGGTCGCTGAACGGGTCGCCCTGCGTGCTCTCCTTGCTGATGAACAACCAGGCCCGGGTGATCGTTGAGTCGTCGGGGATGCTGGAGGTGTCGACCGACAAGATCGCCCGGCCGTACCTCGTGTCGTTGGTCCGGCCTATCCGCAAACCGGACGCTTCGTCGGCCACGACGGTGCTGCCGAGGCCGCCCGGCCACGCCTTGACCGCACCATCGGTCGCCGCGACGTTGAGCAGGGTGGTGCTCGTCGCCCCGCCGGTCACGACACCGAAGAAGCGTCCCATCCAGTACGCCGCGCAGAAGTTGACGTCGAAGGTGAGCCTGAGGATGCCTGCGTCGCCGCACTGCCCGACCCGAGGGCCCTGGTCGGCGAACATGTTGTGACCACTCCCGGTGATGGAGTAGGTCTCGACGCGGGACTCACCGGCCGCGTTCTTGTAGACCTTGTGCGGGTAGCCGTTGACGTAGTCGCTGGCGTCCGCGGTCTGGTCGATTCCGTTCAGGTCGGTCCACTGCTGCATCTGCTCGGTCAGGTTCATCGGCTTCACGACCGGGTCCGTGGAGCCGTGCACCACGACCATGCGAGGCCAGCTCCACGAGCCGGGGTTGGCCGCCCGCGCTCGGCGACCCCAGGCCTGCGGTGACAGATCCCTGCCGACCAGGCCGCACTTGGTCTGCGAGAGCTGGTCGTCCGCGCATCGGTAGGGGATGCCCGATGAGGAGCCTCCGGCGGCGAAGAGGTCCGGGTAGGCCCCGAGCATGACGTTGGTGAACATGGCGCCGCTGGAGAAGCCGGCGACATAGACCCGCGAGGCGTCGACCGACCGGTGCGCCTTCGCCCACGTGACCATCTGCCTGACCGAGTCGGCGTCGCCTCCGCCGCCGCGGAGGGTGTCGGCGTCGTCGATGCCGAAGCACTTGTTGTTGTCGTCGGACTGCGGCAGCAGGACACGGAACTTGTAGCGGTCGGCCAGGCTCGGCCAGCCTGAGCCCTGGGCAACCTTCGCCGCGCTCTGGTTGCAGCCGTGCAGGACCACCACCAGGGCGGGGTTCGCCGGAAGCCCGGACGGTGCGTACTCGAAGAGCCGGAGCTCGCCGGGGTTGGGTCCGAAGCTGGTGACCTCGGTCAGCGTTGTCGCCGCGGTGGCGGGCGGTGCCGCCAGGCTGACGGCGCCGTGCAGGCCGCTGACGAGCAGCATGACCATGCCCGGGACGATGGCGCGCTTCACGGGTCCTTCCTTCCGGTGAGGGGTCGTCGGCGACGATGGCTCAGCAGGAGGGGCTGGTGTCCTCACTCGTCACGACGCCGAAGAAGATGCCGATCCGGTACGCCGCGCAGAAGGGACCGTCGAGCGGGGGCTCCGCGCTCACCGGTCCGGTGCACGCGCCGGGTGGTGCGACCACATTGAGGAACGTGCCGTGGTAGCCACCGATGATCGAGTAGGTCTCGACCCGGGACGTGCCGTCCGCGTCGGCGTAGACCGTGTGCGGGTAGCCGTTCACGCAGTCACTGGCATCGGGGACCTGGTCGACGCCGTTGAGCGTGGTCCATTGCTCCATCTGTTCGGTCTCGTTGATCGGCACCGACACCGGGTCCTCGGAGCCGTGCACGATGACCATCCGTGGCCAGGTCCACTCGCCGGGGTTGGCCACCCGGGCCCGCTTCGCCCACTCGGCCGGCGAGAGGTCCACGCCCTCGAGGCCGCAGGCGACCAGGCGCACCGGGGTCGTGGCGCAGCGGTAGGGGATCCCTGAGTTCGACCCGCCCGCCGCGAACAGGTCGGGATAGGTGCCGAGCATGACGTTGGTGAACATGCCGCCACTGGAGAAGCCGGTGACGAAGACCCGGTCGGGGTCGATCGACCAGGTGTCCTTGGCCCAGGCCACCATCTGGGCGACTGAGGCTGCGTCGCCGCGGCCGCGCAGTGCGTCGAGGTCCTCGTATCCGTAGCACTTGCCGTTGTCGTCGGACTGCGGGAGCAGGATCCGGAACTTGTACCGGTCCGACAGGACCCCCCATCCGGACAGGCTGGCCATCGTCGCCGAGTCGCTGCCGCAGCCGTGCAGGACGACCACGAGGGCGGGGTTGTCGGGCAGGTCTTCGGGTGTGTGCTCGAACAGGCGCATGGCACCCGGGTTGGGGCCGAAGTCGGTCACCTCGGTCAAGGTGACCGGCGGCGGCGGCTGATAGCCGCTGGCCGTCTCGGAGGGCGCATCGGAGGATGGCGGGGAGCTGGACGGGGACTGGCTGGTGTCGTCGCTCGTGGAGGGTGAGTCCTCGTCTCCGTCACGGACGGCGAGCCAGCCGACGACCAGCACGAGGACCACGGCCGGGATCGCGCCGAGCTTGAGGAGACGGTTCACGGGAGCCTGCTTCGGTCGAATGGTCGCCTGCGCCGAGAACGGGCAGTGGTCGGGCTGTAGCCCTCGGCATGCTCACACATCTGCCCGGTGGGCGACAGGTGGACGCCGGGTCACTTCTGGACGAGCGTCTGCGTCTCCAGGTAGGCGTCGAGCCCCTCCGGACCCAGCTCGCGGCCGATGCCCGACTGCTTGAACCCACCGAAAGGGTTGTAGAGGTCGAGGACGACCCCGGAGTTGATCGCCACGGTCCCGGTGCGCAGCCGCTTGCCGACCTCGAGGCCGTGGGCGTCGTCGGCGGTCCACACCGAACCCGACAGTCCGTAGTCGGAGTCGTTGGCGATCCGCACGGCGTCGTCCTCGCTGTCGTAGGGGATGACCGACAGCACGGGACCGAAGATCTCCTCCCGGGCGATCGTCATGCCATTGTCGACGTCGGCGAACAGGGTGGGCTCGACGTACCACCCGGTGGGCAGCGACGCCGGACGACTGCCGCCGCTCACGAGGCGAGCGCCCTCGTCGACACCTGCCTTGACATAGCCCTCGACGCGGTCTCTTTGGGTCTCGGAGACGAGCGGACCGATGAACGTCGTGGGGTCGGACGGATCGCCGACCGTCGCCGCGCCGACGGCCGCGGCGAGCGCCTCGACCACCTCGGTGTAGCGGCTCCGCGGAGCGAGCACCCTGCTCTGCGCTGCGCAGACCTGCCCGTTGTTCAAGAACGCGGCGGGGAGCAGCTGGGGGACGGCGACCGCCAGGTCCACGTCCTCGAGGATGACCGCCGCCGACTTGCCGCCGAGCTCCAGCGTGCACCGCTTGAGCGCCTCGCCGCAGATGCCGCCGATGCGCCGGCCGGCGGCCGTGCTGCCGGTGAAGGACACCTTGTCGACGCCCGGGTGCCGAACCAGGTGCTCACTCATCTCACGGTCGGCGGCCACGACGCTGACCACACCGTCGGGGAGGCCGAGTGCCTCGATGACCTCGGCGAGGACATACCCGACCAGCGGGGTCTGCGGGGGCAGCTTGACGACGGCCGTCGACCCGGAGGCGAGCGCGGCGCCGAGCTTCATCGCGATGATGGTCAGCGGGACGTTCCACGGGATGATGAGGGCGCAGACGCCGACCGGCTGCTTCACGACCCGGCAGGGGCCCACGACCCCGCGGCTCTCTCTCTCGAACTCGAAGGTGCCGAGCAGGTCGGCGTACCCCGTGATCATCGCGGCAGGGGTGTAGACCTGACCGCCCAGTGCGAAGTTGGCCGGCGTCCCCATCTCGGCGGTCAGGGTCGCAGCGAGATCCTGCGCCCGGCCCTGGATGCCGGCAGCCAGGGCTCGTAGGACCTCGGCCCGCTCGTTCGGGGTGGTGTGCGGCCACGGACCTTCGTCGAAGGCGCGGCGCGCGGCGGCGACCGCGAGCGAGATGTCCGCCTCAGCGGCCTCGGGGACCGTCGCCAGCACCTCCTCGGTGTGGGGGGAGACCACGGTGAGGGTGCGATCGGTGCTCGCCGGGAGCCATTCCCCGCCGAGGAAGAGCGAGTCGGTATGCGTCGAGGCGATCATCCGATCCTCACCGGGAGCTTCTCGATGCCGCTCACGAAGTTGGCGCCGCGCAGCTCGGGCTCCGCGCTGTCGACCAGCTGGAGCTTGGGGAAGCTGTCGAGCATCTCCTCGAGCACCACGCGCAGCTCGAGCCGGGCCAGGTTGGCGCCCAGGCAGAAGTGTGAGCCGTGGCCGAAGGCCACGTGCTCGTTGGGGGTGCGTCGGAGGTCGAAGGTGAACGGGTCCTCGAAGACCGTCTCGTCACGGTTGGCCGAGGGATAGAGGAGCAGCAGCTTCTCACCGGCGCTGATCTGCTGACCCGCGAGCTCGACGTCGGCCGTGGCGGCGCGCGCCATGTTCTTGACGGGGCTGACCCAGCGCAGCATCTCCTCGATGGTGGAGCCGATGAGGCTGCGGTCCTCGCGCACGGCCTCCCACCGCGTGGGCTCGAGGAGGAGCTGGTGGACTCCACCGCTGATCACGTGCCGGGTGGTCTCGTCGCCGCCGATGAGGATGAGCATCGACTCGTACTGCAGGTCGCGGTCGGTGAGTCGTTCACCGTCGACCTCGGCCTCGACGAGCACGCTCATGAGGTCCTCGCCACCCGGCTCGGCGCGGCGGGCGTCGATGATGGCCTGGGCGTACTCGAAGTAGCCGGCCGCCGCCAGGAACTGCGCCTCCTTGAGGCTCGGGTCGTCCGATCCGAGCGCACACATGAGGTCGTCGCTCCAGTGCAGCAGCTGCTCACGGTCAGGCGGTGCGACGCCCAGCATGTCGCCGATCGTGATCAGCGGGACCCACGCCGCGATGTCGGCGACGAGGTCGAACTCCTCCTTGTCGGCGACCGCGTCGATCAGCATCCGGGTCGTCCGGCGGACCGCCTCCTCCTGCTCAGCCACCCGGCGGGGGGTGAAGCCCCGGTTGATCAGCTTGCGCCGCCGTTGGTGGAGCGGGTCGTCGGAGTCGATCATGCTGGGGACGGGGCTGTACTCCGGCCGGATGCCCTGGGCGGAGGAGAAGCGCTTCGGCTGCGTCGCCACGTCCTTGATCAGCTGGTGCGTGGCGACACCCCACAGCCCGTTCTTCTCGTCGCGCCAGACGGGTGCGTTGGCGCGGAGCCACGTCAACTCTTCCTGGGGGTTGCGACCCCAGAACTCGCCGCTGACCAGATCGATGCGACTCTCCACGTCAATCGTTCCCTTCCGATTCGAGCATCTGGATGACCAGGTCGGTCATCCGTCGGTAGATCCTGTCGTGCTGGCCCGGGCGCGTGATGGCGCCGTTGCGGGTCAGGCCCAGCACTCCGTGCAGCGGGGCGAGGCACATCACCTGAAGGTCCATGGTGGCAGTGGCCCCGAAGGACTCGATCGTCGCCGAGAGGACCGTGCGCATCGCCTCGCTGGCTGCGTGCACCCGCGGCGGGTCGACCGGCTCACTGAGCGCCAGCTCACACAGGCCGGGATGCTCCGAGGCGAAGTCGTCGAGCGCCCGGGCCAGGGCATGGAAGCAGTCGGCGCCGACCTTGCCGACGGCCGCTCGCTGCACCCGCGCGCCGAGATCGTTGACGCTGCGGACCTGGACCTCGGCTCGCAGGTCGGTGAGGCCTCCGACATGGTGGTAGAGCGACGGGCCCTGCACGCCCAGCTGGCGAGCCAGGACCGAGACCGACATCTGCCGCCAGCCGTGCTCGTCGATCATCGACTCGGCTCCGGCGATCACCGTGTCGAGGCTGAGCGCGGTGCGGGCCACCGTCAGAGTGTCTACAGGGTCTAGGTTGCCGTCAAGACTCTCTAGGCAAATACGTGACTCTGATGTAACGTCCGCGACGCTAGAGCGACCGGACGTCACGAGGAGATTTCAGCAACCGTGAGCGCATTCGTCGACAGCACCATCACGTTCCCCTATAAGCGCTCCCTCGGCCCTGTCTTCGGGGCGTTCATGACGGCGCTGAGGCAGCGGCGGATCATCGGCATCCGCAGCGGCGATGATGTGCTGTGCCCGCCCCTGGAGTGGGACCCCCGCACCGGCGCGGAGCTGGCTCACGACTTCGTCGAGGTCGGGCCGGCCGGCACCGTCGAGAGCTGGTGCTGGGTCTCCGCACCGAGCGTCCAGCACCCCCTGGACCGTCCTTTCGCTTTCGCCACGATCCGGTTGGACGGCGCGACCACCGGCCTCATCCACGCCGTCGACACGGGGTCGGCGGAGGCGATGAGCGTCGGCCTGCGGGTCGTGCCGCGCTGGCGCAGCGAGCGGATCGGCCACATCACCGATATCGAGGCGTTCGTCCCTGGGGAGCCGGTGCTGGACGACGGTGGCGCCGGGCTCGTGGAGCCGGTCGAGCCGGTCACGATGATGGACTACGCCGCCTCGATCACTTACGTCACGCCGGTCCCGGCGAACATGGCGCGCGCCGCCCAGGCCACCCGCGAGGGCCGGTTCCTCGGGCTGCAATGCCCGGCCTGCGGCCGGACCTACACCGGTGGCCGGGAGATCTGCCCGATCGACTCGTTGGTGCTCACTCCCGAGCACGACGTCGACCTGCCTCAGAGCGGGGTGGTCACCAACTACACGATCGTCACCCCGACGCCCTACCCCGGGCAGACCGAGACCGAGCCGTTCGCCCGCGTCCACGTCCTGCTCGACGGAATGGAAGTGATCCTGGGCTACCAGGCGATCCTCCTGGCTCCCGGGGAGCAGGTGCGGATCGGGATGCACGTCGCGGCCGAGTGGGCGGGTGACGACGACGCCGACACGCGGGAGCCCGGCCTTCTGGGCTGGCGCCCGACCGGTGAGCCCGACGTCGACGACCCCAGTCTCGTGAACAGGATCTGCTGATGACCCGACCCGGAGACCACCCCGACGACATCGCCATCGTCGGCTGGAGCATCTCGCCGTTGGTCCGCCGCACCGACAAGACCGAGGCGCGACTGCTCCTCGGGGTCGTGTCGAGCGTGTGCGAGGAGCTCGGCATCACCAGGGCGGACATCGACTTCACCTGCGCCGGGAGCGTCGACTACGTCGCGGGCGAGGCGTTCTCCTTCGTCAACCACACCGACGTGATCGGTGCGTGGCCGCCGAAGCGTGACTCCCATGTCGAGATGGACGGCGCCTGGGCGCTCTACGAGGCCTACGTGCGCCTGCTCGCCGGCGACATCGACGTGGCGCTTGCGATGGGCTGCGGGCGGTCCTCGACCGGCGACCCGACGCTGATCTACCCGATGGAGATGGATCCCTACTACCTGGCGCCGCTGGGTGCCGACGCCCTCAGCCTCGCCGCGCTCCAAGCCCGGGCGCTGCTCACGGCCGGCAAGATCACCGAGCGCCAGCTTGCCGAGATCGCGGCGCGCACCCGGGGCGACGCCATCGGCAACCCGCACGCCCAGGTCACCGGCGAGTTCGACGTCGACACCCTGTTGGCCGCCGACTACGTGCGCGCGCCGCTTCGGCGCCACGACCTCCCCCCGATCACCGACGGGGCCTGCGCGGTCGTCATCGCGCGGGCCGAGCGCGCCAAGCAGCTGTGCGAACGGCCCGTGTGGATCACCGGGTTCGCGCACTACGCCGAGCTCCACTACCCGGGCATGCGCGACCTCCTCGTCTCGGAGTCGACCCGGCTGGCGGGCAAGGCGTCGCACGTGGACGAGGCCCCCATCGAGGTCGCCGAGCTGCAGGCGTCGTTCACCCACGAGGAGCCGGTGCTGCTCGAGGCGCTCGGGCTGGGCGCCGAGGTGCGCGTGAACCCCTCGGGTGGTCCGCTGGCGGCCAACCCGATCATGGCGACCGGCCTGGTCCGCATCGCCGAGGCGGCGCGGCAGATCCGCGACGAGGGGCGCCACCGCACCCTGGGCCACGCGACGTCGGGGCCGTGCCTGCAGCAGAACCTCGTGTGCGTGATGGAGGGGGACCGCTAGATGTCCACGCAACCCTGCGCCGTCGTCGGCGTCGGTCAGACCGAGCACAAGTCCCGGCGCTGGGATGTCTCGCTCACCGGCCTGGTGCGAGAAGCCGCGAGCCGCGCGCTGGCGGACGCGGAGATGGACTGGGCCGACATCGACGCGATCGTCATCGGCAAGGCACCTGACCTCTTCGAGGGCGTCATGAAGCCCGAGCTCTATCTCACCGACGCGCTGGGTGGGCACGGCAAGCCCATGTTCCGCGTGCACACGGCGGGTTCGGTCGGGGGCACGACCGGCATCGTCGCCAGCCACCTCGTCGAGACTGGGCGGCACCGCCGTGTCCTCGCCGTCGCCTACCAGAAGCAGTCCGAGGGCAACGCGCAGTTCGCGCTCGGTCAGGGCAAGGGCGCGGCCCTCGGAGCGGGCGGCTCGTTCGCGCCCTACATGCGCTCCTATATCCAGCGCTCCGGGGCGCCGCTCGACGTCGGACCCATGGTCGCGGTCAAGGACCGGCTCAACGCGCTGAAGAACCCCTACGCCCACCTGAAGCTGCCCGACATCAGCATCGAGAGCGTCAAGGCGTCGACGATGATGTGGGACCCCATTCACTACCTCGAGTCGTGTCCGTCCTCGGACGGTGCCTGTGCCGTGGTCCTCACCGACCGCGAGGGTGGTGAGGCCGCCGCCGCCGCGGGTCGGCCCCCGGCGTGGGTGCTCGGCTCGGCGGTCCGCTCCGAACCGGGCATGTTCCCCGGTCGGGACCCGGTGACGCCGCAGGGAGCTGCGCTCTGCGCGAGCGAGGCCTTCGAGCATGCCGGGATCACCCGACCTCAGGAGCAGATCGACTGCGCCGAGCTCTACGTCCCGTTCTCGTGGTACGAGCCCATGTGGTTGGAGGCACACCTCCTCGCCGACCCCGGCGACGGGTGGAAGCTGGTGGAGTCGGGCGCGACCGAGATCGGGGGATCCTTCCCGGTGAACATGTCGGGCGGCGTCCTCTCCTCCAACCCGATCGGTGCCTCGGGTCTGCTGCGCTTCGCAGAGGCGGCCAACCAGGTGCGGGGCGCCGCGGGGGAGCACCAGGTCGATGGCGCCAAGGTGGCCGTGGCGAACGCCTACGGTTCACTGGCGCAGTACCACAGCGTGTGGGTAGTCGGTAGCAGTCTTGACCCGTGGGGGCGTAGTTGATGACCACCTTCAACATCGGTGATCTTTTCGAGGCGACGGCCGACCACGTCCCCGACCGGCTCGCGCTCGTGGCGGGAGACCAGCGGCGCACCTACCGCGAGCTCGACGACCGTGCGACCCGGGTCGCCAACCACCTGCTGGGCCTCGGTCTCGAGCCCGGCGCCCGGATCGGTGTGTACTCGTGGAACCGGGCCGAGTGGTTGGAGGCCTCGCTCGGGGCCCTCAAAGCCGGGTTCGTGCCGATCAACGTCAACTACCGCTACGTCGCCGCCGAGCTGTCCTACGTCTTCGAGAACGCCGACCTGGAGGCGCTGGTCTTCGAGCGGACCTTCGCACCGACGGTCGCCGAGGCCACGACGTCGGCGCCCCTGCTGCGGAACTTCCTGGTGCTCGAGGACGGCAGCGACGAGGTCGCCGACTTCGCCACGCCCTACGAGGAGGCGCTCGCCGCTGCATCGCCCGAGCGCACGCCGGTGCCCCGCTCCGCCGACGACCTGTACTTCCTCTACACCGGCGGAACGACGGGCATGCCCAAGGGCGTGATCTGGCGTCACGAGGATCTCTTCTACGCCGCCCTGGGAGGTGACCGGTTCGGGCAGGGGCGGGTCGAGAAGCCCGAGGAGCTGCTCGACTTCGTCTCACCCGACGAGCGGGTCTCGGTCAGCCTCACCATGGCGCCGCTCATGCACGGCGCGGCCAACTGGACGGTCTACTTCCACCTGCTCAGCGGCAACACGGTCGTCTCCTTCACCGGGCGCACCTTCGACCCCGACGCGATCCTCCGCCTGATCCAGGAGCAGCGCTGCACCAACGTCGGGGTCGTCGGGGACGCGATGGCACGGCCCATCGCCGAGCTGATCGACCGTGACCCCAGTGCCTACGACCTGTCGTCGCTGACGGTGATCAATTCCGCCGGGGCGATCTTCTCCAAGGTCGTCAAGGACCTGTTCCGCAAGAACCTCCCGAACCTGATGATCATCGACGCCTTCGGATCCTCGGAGATGGGCGCGACCTCGCTCCAACCCGACCCCGAGGCCGGGCTCCGGTTCCGGAGGGACCCGTTGACCGACGTCCTCGGCGACGACCTGCGGCCGGTGGAGCCGGGTTCGGGTGTGGTCGGCAAGTTCGCACGACGGGGCAACCTGCCCCTTGGCTACCACAAGGACGAGGCCAAGACCGCGGCGACGTTCGTCACAGACCCCGACGGCGTGCGCTGGGTCATCGCGGGTGACCACGCCACCTCCGACGCGGACGGCATGATCACGATGCTCGGACGGGGCTCGTTCTGCATCAACACCGGTGGCGAGAAGGTCTACCCGGAGGAGGTTGAGGCCGCGGTGAAGTCGCACCCGGACGTCTTCGACGCCCTGGTGGTCGGACTGCCGGACGAGCGTTTTGGCCAGAAGGTCGCGGCCGTCGTGCAGGCACGCCCGGGCCGCGCCCCCAGCCTCGACGACATCAGCACGCACTGTCGCACGATGGTCGCGGGCTACAAGGTGCCGCGGCACCTGACGCTTGTGGACGCGATCGGGCGCACCGCCAGCGGCAAGGGCGACTATGCCTGGGCCAAGGGAGTGGCGGAGTCCACAGGGGAGTGACGACGGAGCCGTGGTGAACAGCGATCGCGTCGCGCTCTTCCTCGCACCGCTCTTTCGTTCCGTCACCCTCGACCTGCTGGAGCGGCAGCGGTCCCAGTACGACGTCCTGGACCCGCCGCCAGGCCGGGTGGTGTTCCTCGGCGACAGCATCACCAGGGAGGGTGCGTGGGACGAGTGGTTCCCGGGGCTGCCGATCCTCAATCGCGGCGCCAGCGGCGACACCGTGGCAGGTGTGACCCAGCGGCTCGACCGGTCGGTCAACGCCCCGCGTGCCGTCTCCCTGCTCGTCGGCACCAACGATCTGACCGGCAACGGGTCCTCGCGCGAGGTCGAGGACATCGCGGCGCAGTTCCGGGAGCTGGTGACACGACTCGCGGAGAAGGCCCCCGGAGCAGCTCTGCTGGTCAACAGCGTCATGCCTCGCACGGCGTGGTTCGCTCCTCGGGTCCGTGCACTCAACGTGTGCTACCGCGCCGCCGCGGACGAGGTGGGTGCGACGTTCGTCGACCTCTGGCCGGCGCTCGCCCAGCCAGACGGTGCGATGCGTGCCGAGCTCACCCGAGACCACATCCACCTCAACGGCGCGGGCTATCGCGCATGGGTCGAGGTCCTCGGCCCGGAGCTCGCGCCGTTCGGTGAATGAGAGGCTGACGCCGTGACGGAACCACTGCTGCTGGGCAAGCGACTTCAACGGGTCCACGCTCTCCGCGAACCACCGGACCTCACGGGCCGCGTCGTCCTCGTCACCGGCGGGACCGACGGCGTGGGACGTGCGCTGGCCGAGCAGCTGGCGAGAGCAGGCGCCACCACAGTCCTCACCGCCCGTGACGCGGCCAAGGGCGAGCGGGTGCGCAGCGAGATCGTCTCGACGACCGGCAACACCGCTGTCGCCGTGGTCGCCCTCGACCTGTCCAGCCTCGACTCGGTCCGCTCTGCCGCCGCCGATGTGCTGCAAAGGTGGGCTCGCCTGGACCTGCTGATCTGCAACGCCGGCGTCATGGCCGAGGGGAACCGGCGTGAGGTCACCACGGATGGGCACGAGCGGCTCTTCGGGGTCAACCACCTCGCCCACGCGCTGCTGATCGACCGGCTCGAGCAGCGACTGCGCGACAGCTCCCCGAGCCGCGTGGTCGTGGTCGCCTCCGAGGCACACCGGCGGGCCAAGGACGGCCTGGACTTCGACGACCTGATGATGACCGGCCCGGACTACCGAGGCGGGCTCGCCTACGGCCGATCCAAGCTCGCCAACATCCTCTACACCAAAGAGCTGGCCCGCCGCTGGGTGGGCAGTGGGGTGACCGTCAACGCGGTGCACCCCGGTTCGGTCGATACGCCGATGATGCGCTCCCAGCTGCGGGGTCCCGTGCTGGGTCTCCTCCACGCGCTGCTGAGGCGCACTCTCCTCATCACGGCCTCGGACGCGGCGGCCGGAGTGCTGCGCGTGGCCCTCGATCCGGAGCTGGCTTCCACCACTGGCGCCTACTTCGAGGTCGGCACCCTCACCCGGCCCAAGCCGATGGCGGAGGACGACGAAGCGGCCAGGCAGCTCTTCGAGGTCACGCGCACCCTGATCGGAGCCGTACCAGGTGACGGGACCGGCCAGGCGAAGTAGGTTCCCGTCAAGCCAAGTGCGCACCGCGTCCCGCGGCGCCCTGAGGAGGAGTTCCATGGACAGGTCTCGAGTGGTCGTCGTCATCGGCGGGGCCTCAGGACTCGGCAAGGAGATCGCCGGCGCGCTGCACGGTGGTGGCTGGCGAGTCACCGTCGCCGACCGTCATCGTGAGGCCGCCGACGCGGTGGCCGCAGCCCTGGGCGATGGAGCGACGGGCGCGACCGTCGACGTCACCGACGAGTCGACGGTGGAGACACTCTTCGCCGACGTCGCCGCGCGCGAGGGAGCGGTGCACGCGGTCGTGAACAGTGCCGGGGTCAGTGCCTTCTCGATGCTCGTCGACCACGACGTCGACCAGTGGCGCCAGGTGGTCGACGTCTGTCTCACGGGGGGCTTCATCGTCGCCAAGCACGCGGGCCGCGCGCTCGCCGACGGAGGCGCCATCGTGTCCTTGACCTCCTTGAACGGACACCAGGCGGGTGTCGGTATGACCGCCTACTGCTCAGCCAAGGCTGGTCTGTCGATGCTGACCCGGGTCGCGGCTCTCGAGCTCGGCACCCGTGGCATCCGGGTCAACGCCATCGCGCCGGGCTTCGTCGAGACACCGCTGACTGCCGGCGGGCTGCTCGTTCCAGGCCTGCGTGAGGACTACGTGGAGAACACGCCACTGGGACGTGAGGGGACACCGTCGGACATCGCCGCGGCAGCCGTCTTCCTCTGTTCCGAGGAGTCCGCGTTCATCACCGGGACGGTTCTCGACGTCAGTGGCGGCGCCCAGCTGATGCGCTACCCCAACCTGCCCAAGCACGTCGCCGCGATGGCCTCCCGGTGAGCGCCGACCTGGCGGACTTCTTCCGGGGGCGCACCGCGCTGGTCACCGGAGGGGCCTCGGGCATCGGGGCAGCGCTCACGAAGGCTCTTGTCGGGGCGGGGAGCCGGGTGGTCTGCACCGACCTCGACGGTGCGGCGGCGAGCGATGTGGCTGCCCGCGCGGCGGGACCCGGCAGTGCGTCGGGAGCTGCACTCGACGTCACCGACGCCGCAGCGGTCCAGGCGGCGGTCGACGACCTCGTCGACGACACCGGCCGCATCGACCTGCTGTTCAACAACGCCGGCATCCTGTTCGGCGGTCCCACCGAGCAGCTGACGCTCGGCCAGTGGAACCTGATCATCGACGTCAACCTGCGTGGGGTGGTGCACGGTGTCGCGGCGGCCTACCCGCACATGATCGCGGCCGGCCGCGGCCAGATCGTGAACACCGCCTCCCTGGCGGGACTCGTGCCGGGTGGCCTGGTCACGAGCTACAGCGCGACCAAGCACGCCGTTGTCGGTCTGTCGTTGGCGCTGCGGTCCGAGGCTCTCGCCCACGGCGTCGGGGTCACGGTGGTCTGTCCCGGTGTCATCGAGACGCCGATGCTCGACAAGGGCGGCGTCGGCGGCTTCGACGGTCGCACGTTCTTCCCGGCGGCGCGTAGCAAGCGGGGGGCCTATTCGGCGGACCGCCTTGCCCACGACATGTTGGCCGGAGTGAGCGCCAACCGGGCGATGGTGGTGACACCGGGCAACGCGCGACTCGTCTGGCGCCTGGCCCGGACCTCACCTGCGTTCATGGAGCGCATGGGTGCTCGGACGGCACGCCAAGCACTCTGAGCATCGACCAGCGGAACCTCAGGTCGGGCCGGGCGAGAGCCAACGGCGGAAGTAGCGCCGTAGGTCGGTCCCAGTGCGCTGCGGGGTCGGCGGGTCGGTGGTCATCGACTGCAGCATCCGGAGCATCAGCTCGACCAGCTCGTCCAGCTCGGTGTCCTCGTATCCCTCCGCCACCCAGTCGACCGAGGACCGCTTGAGCAGCTCTCTGCCGATCGACCGGGAGAACGCCGAGGTGGTTGCCGCAGTGAACCGCTCCGCGCGTCCGGTGACCAGGAGCAGTGTCAGGTAGCGCTCGGTCGGGAGCAGCTCGATCGCCAGCGCCAGCGTCTCCACCACCCATTCCGCCGGATCGGTGACCTCGCGGAGGGGGACGACCAGCTCCTCGAGGTAGGAGTCGACGGCCGTCCGCGCCACCGCGACGTAGAGCTCGTCGGTGCTGGGGTAGTAGCGGTAGATGGTCTGCCGGGTGACCCCCAGCGTCACGGCGACGTCGGCCAGGGTCGAGGAGTCGGGGCCGTGCTCGTCGATGCGCTGCATCGCGGCGGCGATGATGCGGTCCCGGGCCTCGTGCTCGTCGGCCGGAGGGTCGCCCGCCCAGCCGTGACGCCTCACCATCGAGCCTCCCTGGGATCGGCCGGTGCGCTGCCGGATCCGTTGCGTGTGCGCGGCTTCTGACCTATCGTTGGGTTTGATCATACAGATCAATGTGCTGTGTATGATCACCTGCCACTTGATGATCGGGGTCCGCATGGCCAAGGACGACGCCGCCCACCTGTTCGGGAGCGTGCCCGCTCCCGCGGAGGAGCTCAAGGCGCGGGTCCATGCCGCGGTGCTCGCGGGCTTCGGCGACCTGGCGCCTTCGACGATGCGCATCCCCAAGGAACGCTACTCCGATCCGAGGATCTTCCAGGAGGAGCTGCGCACCTCGCTGTCCGCCCCCGTGGTCGTCACGCTCGGCTCGACGATCCCCCACGCGGGTGACTACGCCACCCACGACTTCCTCGGCAACCCGGTGATCGTCGTCCGTGGTGACGACGGCCGGGCCCGGGTGCTGCTCAACGCCTGCCGGCACCGCGGCGCCACGGTCGTCCAGGACGCCGGCTGCGCCCGACGGTTCAGTTGCCCCTACCACGGCTGGACCTATGACACCGAGGGTTCCCTGGTCGGTGTGCCCGATCGCCGCAAGGGGTTCGTGGACCTCGACGTCACCACGCACGGGCTCGTGGAGTTCCCCTCCGAGGAGCGGCACGGCTTCATCTGGGCGGTCCGCAACCCCGACGGGTTGATCGACCTCGACGCCCACCTCGGCCCGTTCGATGCCGAGCTCGCAGCCTGGCCCGACTACCACGAGGCCGCCGTGCTCGACCTCGAGATCCAGGCCAACTGGAAGTCATGTGTCGAGGCGTTCCAGGAGACCTACCACTTCCCCTACGTGCACACGAACTCCCTGCCCAACAACGGCACCGTCCCCAACATCGTGACCTTCGACCAGATCGGCCGGCACCACCGCCTCGGCATCCCACACGCCACGATCGGGCACGAGCCGGAGCCGGCGGATGGCGAGCAGGTCGTGGTCATCTACTACATCTATCCCAACACCGTCATCGCGACCTCGCCCCTGGGTGGCGAGATGTTCCAGTTCTCACCCGGACCCAACCCGTCGACCACCAAGATCCGTCACACCGTCGCCTCCCGGTGGCCGGTCGAGGGCGACGTCGCGCTCTTCTTCGAGGGCTACATCCCCTTGATGCAGGCGGTCATCCGGGACGAGGACGCGATCGTGCTCGGGCGTGCCGGCGCCGGTCTCGGCGCCGGGCACACCGACGTGGTGCTGGGTCGCAACGAGGTCGGCGTGCAGGGGGTGCACCGACAGCTGATGTCCGACGTCCCCGACACGTTCGCTGCGGGGCACGCGACCCAACTCCAGTCCGCGGCGCTCTGAACGTCCCGGCTGACCATGGTCGCTGACCGGCTGCAGCGGTCGGCGGGCGGGACGGCAGAATGCGGCTGGGCACAGGGATTCCCCAGGAGAGCCGGCACGCAAGCCGGCCCGCCGACCACGCGCAGATGGGACACACAGAGAGCATGACCGCCGTGAGTGACGAGACCTCCGAACCGTTGGTGCTCGCTGAGGCCGACGGGCCGGTGCTGGTGGTGACGATCAACCGGCCGGCGAAGAGGAACGCCGCCAACGCCGAGGTGCTCTGCCGTCTCTACGACGCGTGGGTCCGTCTAGACAGCGACGACAGTCTGCGGGTCGCCATCCTGACGGGGCGTGGCGACACCTTCTGCGCCGGGATGGACCTGGCCGAGATCGAGCGCCTGCGCTCGGGCATCGTCGACAACGAGTGGCTGGCCCGGGTCAAGGACCAGCCGGAGGTCATCATGGGCGGCTGGCTCAAGACCTACCGCCCCACCAAGCCGGTCATCCTGGCCGCCGAGGGGTACGCCCGCGCGGGGGGAACGGAGATCCTCCAAGGCACGGACATCCGAGTGGCCGGGGAGAGCGCGGTGTTCGGGGTCACCGAGGTGCAGCGCGGTCTGTTCCCGATGGCTGGCTCGGCGGTGCGGCTGCGCCGCCAGATCGGCTATGCCGTGGCGGCCGAGATGCTCCTCGGCGGCGAGGACATCTCCGCCGCCCGCGCCCGTGAGCTGGGGCTGGTCAACCACGTCGTCCCCGACGGGCAGGCCCTCGCCAAGGCCCGCGAGATCGCCGACCGGATCGCGCGCAACGGCCCGCTGGCGGTCAGGGGCATCCTGGCGACCCTGCGGGAGACCGAGGCCATGCCCGAGACCGCCGCGTTCGAGATCGAGATGCGGCACGGCACCAGCGTGATGAGGTCGGCGGACGCAGCCGAGGGCCCCCGGGCGTTCCTCGAGAAGCGCGACCCCGTGTTCACGGGCAACTGATCCTGACCCGACTGGAGAGGCACGATGGACGAGTCTGCGATCGAGCGCTTCCAGATGTCCGGACAGGACATCGGGTGGCTGCTCCGGCATTGGGCGGACCGCAAGCCCGATCACCCCGCACTCGTGTGGGACCCGCCGGCGGGGTCGTCCCGCACCTGGACCTACGCCGAGCTGCTCGACGACACCCGCTCGATCGCGGCCGGCCTGGCCGGGCAGGGGGTGACTCAGGGCGACCGCGTGCTCATCCACACGGACAACTGCCCGGAGATGCTCCTCTCGTGGCTGGCGTGCGCGCTGGTGGGCGCCGTCGGCGTCACCACCAACACCAGGTCGGCGCCCGACGAGGTGGCGTGGTTCGTCGAGCAGTCCCGCTGCCGAGCGGCGATCACCTCCGCCGACTACGCCGACCAGATCGCCGCCGCCGGTGACTCGCTCGAGTGGGTCGCGACCATCGGGCTCGGCCTGGCCCGCGCCGACGCCATCGGGTTCGACGACCTGCGGGTCGATCCGGGCGGGCTCGCCGACCTCGAACCCGATCCCCTGGCGCCGTTCTGCATCATGTTCACCTCGGGCACAACGAGCAAGCCGAAGGCCGTCGTCCACACCCACGGGAACGCCGTGTGGGCCAGTCGCAGCGGTCCGCGCACCATCGACCTGGGCACCGACGACTGCTACCTGATCTACCTACCCCTCTTCCACGTCAACGCCCAGAGCTGGTCCTATCTGTCGGTGCTGGGCGTGGGGGCGACCGCGGTCCTGATGCCGAAGTGGTCGAGCAGCCGCTTCTGGGAGGTCGTCGCCCGCCACGACGTCACCCACATCTCGCTGCTGCCCTTCGCCTTCAGCACCCTCGCGGCACCTGATCGCCCGCAGACCAAGCTCCGGGCGGGCGTCTACGGCCTGATGCAGCCCGGCCTCGCCGACCAGTCAGGCATCGCCATCTACTCGTCGTTCGGCATGACCGAGACGGTGACCCACGCCATCTCGGGCAAGCCGCAGGAGCGGCTGCCGGACTCGACCATGGGACACCCCACGCCGGGCTACGAGATCGCGGTGGTCGACCAGGAGACCGGCGACCTGTGTCCGCCCGGTCGCACGGGCGAGCTCTGGATCCGCGGCACGCGTGGGATCCAGCTCTTCCTCGAGTACGACAACAACCCGGAGGCAAATTCCGCGGCGTTCCAGGACGGGTGGTTCAAGACCGGCGACATGGTCGTCGTGGGCGTCGGGGGCAACGTGTTCTACCGCGAGCGCGACAAGGACCTGCTCAAGGTCGGCGGGGAGAACGTGTCAGCCGTCGAGGTCGAGCGCGTCATCGGCGCGCTTCCCGAGGTGCTGGCCGCGGCCGTGGTGGCGCGACGGGACGACTTCCTCGACGAGGTGCCGGTCGCCTTCGTGATCGCGGCGCCGGGCGGTCCGGACGACCAAGCCCTGGAGCACCTGGTCATCGAGGCCTGCCGCGGCAAGCTCGCCGACTTCAAGGTCCCGCGAGCGGTGCACGTGGTGACGGAGTTTCCCATGGGCACACTCGACAAGATCCTCAAGAACCAGCTGCGCGAGCTCGCGAACCAGGATCCCTCAGCCTGAGACCGGGTGGTGTGAGCAACGGCACATTGCCTCTAGGGTGTGCCGACAGCCATCCGCTGCTCGAGAGGATCTCGCCTCATGGCCGACCACGGCGTTCCGCTGTCCGGACATATCTCCGCCGACACCGTGCACTACGACGACCCGAAGGCGCTGCGCAGCTACACGCGTTGGTTGACGGTCGCGGTCATCGCGGTCTTCATGACCATCACGGCGACCGGCAGCATCCTGCTTCCCAACAAGGTGCAGGACATCCAGGAGGACAAGTACTTCACCGGTCCGGACGCAGGCGTGGACGTCCAGGACCTCGCGATCCTGAGCGCCAAGGTCGAGGACGGTGAGGCCGAGCCCAAGGACGAGACCGAGCGGCGGCGGCTGGAGATCTACGACGACTTCGACTCGGCCCGCGCGTCGGCCCTGGCCGTGGCCAACACCCTGGCGGCCATCGGGATCATGATCTCGAGCGTCATCATCGGGGTCTCCTCCGACCGGACCCGGTCCAAACGGGGCCGTCGTGCCCCGTTCGTGCTCGGGGGCGCCGTGCTCTCTGCCGTCGTCGTGCTGTTCATCGGGGTCACGCCATCGATCTGGCTGCTGGCCCTCGTCTTCGCGGTCTTCGCGATCACCTCGCATGCTGCGACGGGGCCGCTGCTGACCACGGTGGCCGAGCGGGTGCCCACCGAGCGGCTCGGCAAGGTTTCGTCGATGTCCGGGTTTGGCACCTTCCTCGGGGGCATCGGGGGTGCGGTGATCGCGGGGCTGCTCTTCAAGTTCCTGGGGTTCTACCTCGCACTCGTGTTCGGGGTCATCGTCGTCGCGGGCGCTGTCGCGTTCATGACGCGTTGCCCCGACAAACCCTCCACGGACATCGAGGTCGAGCCGTTCGACTGGGGCGCCTTCTTCCGAGGTCTCCGGGTTCCGCTCCAGGCCCCCGACTTCCGCTGGGTGTGGATCGCTCGGGTGCTCCTCGTCTTCGGCTACACGGTGAGCACCGTGCTGACCTTCTTCATCCTCCAGAGCTATATCGAGCCGGCCCTGAGCGTCGAGGAGGCGACGGAGATGACGCCGCTGCTCGCGCTGGCCAGCGCGCCCGCGACGCTGCTCGCCGTCGTGATCGTGGGCAACCTGTCGGACCGCGTGGGTCGCCGCAAGATCTTCGTGGTCGCCGCGTCGATGCTGATGGCAGTGTCGTTCCTCATCCCGTTGATCTCGCCGACGCTGCCGGCCCTGTTCGTGCAGGTGGTCATCGCCGGCTTCGCGTTCGGGGTCTTCCTCCCGGTCGACCAGGCCCTGTTCATCGAGGTGCTGCCCGACCAGAAGAGCCTGGGCCGTGACCTCGGGGTAGCCACCGTGGCGACCAACCTGGGTCAGGTCCTGGCCCCGGTGCTCGCGGCCGGGGTTGTGGCGGTCACGGGTGGCTACGGCGCCCTCTGGATCGTGGCGACCTCCCTGGTCGCCGTCGCTGGCCTGGCGATCTTCCGCGTCCAGGGCGCCAGGTAGCGACCTCTTCACAGTACGGTCGGGTCAGGCGCCGTTCCCGACCCAGGCCGAGCGGGACAGGACGACCGGGAGGCTCTCGAGCCCGTTGTTGAAGTTGGACTCCTTGCGGACGGGGACGCCGGCGGACTCGACGTGCGGGAACCGCTCGAACAGCTCCTCGAGGAAGACCCGCCCCTCGAGCCGGGCCAGGTGGACGCCGAGGCAGTAGTGCTCGCCGATCCCGAAGGCGATGTGCTTGTTGGGCGAGCGCCGGACCTCGAAGCGGTGGGGGTCGGTGAAGACCTCCTCGTCGCGGTTGGCGGAGGTGTAGTAGAGCGCCACCTTGTCGCCGGCCGCGATCTGCCGGCCACGCAGCTCGGTGTCCTGGGTGGCGGTCCGACGGAAGTAGTGCAGCGGCGGGCAGTAGCGCAGGATCTCCTCGATGGCCGAGCCCGCCAACGACCGGTCGTCCCGGAGCGCCGCCAGCTCGGCGGGGTGGTCGAGCAGTGCGGCCAGTCCCTGGGAGAACATGCTGACGGTGGTGTCGTTGGCCGCGGTGAAGATCTGGATGAAGAGCATCGCGAAGTCGACCTCGCTGATCCGGTCCCCGCCGAAGTCGGACTCAAGAATCAGCGTGGTGAGGTCGGCCGGCATCTCCTCGAGCGCACGACGGGAGCAGGCCAGCTCGTAGCCGTAGGCGCCGAGCTCGGTGACCCCCTCGGTGGCCCGTCCGCCGTCGTTGCCCGCTCTCCCGGAGTTGCCGGCCACCGAGGCCATCCGGTGGGTGCGCTCCCAGTCCTCGCGCGGCAGACCCAGCAGCTCGCCCACGACCCGGGCCGGTAGGTGGTCCGCGACGTCGGCGACGAAGTCGATCGGCTCGCCGTCGGGCACGGTGTCGAGGACCTCTCGGGCGATGGCGCGGATGCGCGGCTCGAGGCCGGAGATCGCACGCAGCGCGAAGCTGGGAGCCAGAGGCTTGCGCATCACCCGGTGCCGAGGCGGGTCCATGCCGAGCAGCATGCCGCGCAGCTTCGCCATCTTCTCGGCGTCGAGATCCTCCACCATGATCCCGCCGACCTCCGAGGAGAACAGGTCGTGTCGACGTGAGGCATGGTCGACGTCGGCGTGCTTGAGTACCGCCCAGTAGCCCGGCTGCCCGGGAAGGTCGACCCAGTGAACGGGGTCGGATCTGCGCAGCTCAGCGAACAGCTCGTGTGGCGGCCCGATCGCGTACGTCGCCGGGTCGTAGATCGCATTCAAGCTGGCAGGGGAGGTCACGGCGGCATCCTCGTCTCGGCGGGCCGGCGCGCGCGGGGTGCAGGGGGCGCCGGCATCGGGCCTCCTCGGGGGTGTGACGACGCACAGCAGGGTAACCGTACACGCAGACAAGGTGTGTATGATCACACGGCTGACCGAGCCTGAGGAGATGCCTGTGACCACTGCTGCCTTGCCACTCCCGGTCGCTTCCCACCTCGGCGCCGACGAGCTGCCCTTCGTTGACATCGGCGGCGGCAACCTGCTCAAGGTGCTGCTGGTGCACGAGGAAGAGGGCCTCTGGATCATCGAGAACGTCTTCCAGAAGGGCTATGTGCTGCCGAAGCACCGTCACACCGGCCCGGTCTTCGGCTACACCGTCAGTGGCGCCTGGAAGTACCAGGAGTACGACTACGTCAACCGGGCCGGGTCGTTCCTCCACGAGCCGGCGGGCTCGGTGCACACCTTGGAGTGCATCGAGGACGACACGAGGGTCTGGTTCCAGATGTACGGCGTCAACCTCGACCTCGACGACGCCGGCAATGTCATCGCCGTCAACGACGGCGCCAGGGCGCTGGCGGGCTACCGCTCCCTGTGCGAGGCGGCTGGGTTCCCACCGCCTGCCGTACTGACCGGCTGAGCGGGGACGAGCGATGGCAGTGGGGGCCCTTGCCGGCTGGCGGGTCGTCGATCTCGCCAGCGGGTTGGCCGCGTCGTTCTGCGCCAAGATCCTGGCCGACCTCGGGGCCGAGGTCCTCAAGGTGGAGCCGCCGACGGGTCACCCGCAGCGCCGATGGGGCCCGAGGCGGCCCGAGGCCCAGGGAGAGAGTCCCGGTGGCCGGTTCGTCTATCTGAACACCGGCAAGTTCAGTGTCGTCGTCGACGACGCGGGGCTCGGCCCGCTGGTGGACGGGTGCGACGTGGTCGTCACCGACGACCCCTCCTGGTACGCCGCCGAGGGCCTCGACCCGGGGACCACGGTCGTCGTCGTCACGCCGTTCGGCATGACGGGTCCCTACGCCGCCTACCGCGCCAACCACCTCGTCTGCTTCCACGCCGGGGGAGAGGGGGCGACGCTGCCGAGCGGGCCGGGCTGGAGGCAGTTCCCGGACCGGCCGCCGGTGCAGGTCGGTGCCGACCTCGCCGAGTACGACGCGGGCTGGAACGCTGCGGTCGCGGCGCTGGCGGCGATGTACGACCGGCTCCGGACCGGACGTGGCCAGCGCATCGACGTCTCGGTCCAGGAGTCGCAGCTGACGCTGAATCGCACCCGCCTCAGCCGCTTCACCAACGACGGCGTCACCCTGCGCCGCGACGGGGGCCGCTACGGCCTGATGGGGATGATCCGCTGCCGAGACGGCTGGGTGCAGCTGGTCGGCATGACGCCGGCACAGTGGGACGCACTGGCGGCGTCGTCCGAGGCGGGCGAGCTGGCCGATCCTCGCATCGCGACGGCCGCGGGGAGGGCCGAGCTGCCCGACCTCGCCGGCGCGGCCATCAAGGCCTGGTGCGCGGCCCGTGACAAGGCGGAGGTCGTCCGCGTCCTGGCGCCGCTCGGCGCACCGGTCGGCGCCTACGCGACGCCGGCCGACCTCCTGACCTCCGAGCAGCTGGCGCACCGAGAGTTCTTCAGGCAGGTCGACGACGGCGCCGGCGGTCGGGTGCTGGTGCCGGGCCCGCCCTACCGTCTGTCCGCCACCCCGGTGCACGTCGGGCCGGCCCCGGAGCTCGGCAATGCCACCGGCTTCTCGCCGCACCGGCCGTCCAAGCCCCAGCTCCCGGCCGGGCGCGCGCTCGACGGCGTGCGAATCCTCGACTTCACCTGGGCCGCGGCGGGCCCGTACGCCACGTGCCTGCTGGCCATGCTCGGCGCCGACGTGGTCAAGGTCGAGTCGACCACGCGGCTCGACCCCGCGCGCCGCGGCTTCCTCGCTCGCTACGGGGGGGTCGACGACTCGCCGAACTTCAACGAGCTCAACCTCGGCAAGCGGTCGTTCCAGGTCGATCTCTCCACCGCGCCCGGTCTCGACCTGGCACACCGTCTGGTCACCTGGGCCGACGTGGTGGTGGACAACTTCCGACCCGGAGTCATGGCGCGCTTCGGTCTCGACGCCACCACTCTGCTCGCCGCCAAGCCCGAGCTTGTCGTGGCATCGTCGTCGGCCAACGGGTCCACCGGGCCGGAGGCGATGGCCGCCGGCCTGGCCAGCATCTTCGGGGCCACGGGCGGTCTGTCCGAGCAGACCGGCTACGCCGACGGGCCACCGACCGAGATCGGCGAGTCGACCGACTACCGCAGCGGCACCGCCCTGGCCGTCGGGATCCTTGCGGCGCTCCTGCACCGAGCGGGCGCCGGTGAGGGGCAGCACGTCGACCTCGCGTCCCGCGAGGTGGTGGTCGCGAG
Organism: uncultured Actinomycetota bacterium; assembly: GCA_963802315.1. GTDB lineage: Bacteria > Actinomycetota > Actinomycetes > Propionibacteriales > Nocardioidaceae > Nocardioides. Next base: position 766,873 of record CAWDIF010000001.1, on the reverse strand, counting down.
CTCACCGGACGCCCTGCTCGCCGACCAGCTGGGCGTGACCTGGCAACCGCGGCAGGGCAACCGGCACCGCGAGCACGCACCCCACGGCGTCTACCCGGCAGTGGGCGACGACGCCTGGGTCGCCGTCGCGGTCCACGACGACGCGCAGTGGCGCGCGCTCTGCGCACTGCTCGGACGCGACGAGTGGGCGACCCGCTGGCCGACGCCGGCGGACCGCACTGCCGCCGGGGCCGAGATCGACGCGGCGGTCACATACTGGACCGAGCAGCGATCGGCACGTGAGGCGACCGAGGCGCTGCAGTCGGCCGGGGTCGCAGCCATCCCGGTGATGACCAACGAGATGTTGGCGGCCGACCCCCACCTCGAGAGCCGGGGGGTCTTCGTCGAGCTCGAGCATCCCGCCATCGGGCGCACCCGCGTGCTGCGCCAGCCCTGGCTGCTCTCCGACCTCGAGATCGACCTGCGACCCGGTCCGCTGATGGGGCAGGACAACGAGCACGTGCTCGAGACGATCCTCGGTCTCACCCCAGCCGAGCGGGCCGAGCTGGGCGAGGTGCTCCGGTGAGCGCGGTCGAGTCCCAGCTGAGCATCGGGATCGTCTCCACCGGAGGGGCGAAGGCCGCGCAGCGCCTCGAGGAGCGTCCGATCGACTCGCTGTGGGTCGGGGGGCACATCGCCTCGCGCAACCCGAGCCCGGAGGCGCTCGTCGGCCTGACCAGGCTGGCGACCGTCACCGAGCGGGTCAAGGTCGGCAGCTCGATCCTCCTGCTCCCGCTCTATCCGCCGGCCCTTGTCGCCAAGCAGGTCGCCGACCTCGACCGCGTCACCGGTGGGCGGGTGATGCTGGGGGTGGGCATCGGGGGTGAGTACCCCGCAGAGTTCCGCGCGGTCGGCGTCCCGATCGAGGAGCGGGGCCGACGGACCAACGAGATCATCCCGCTGCTGCGCCGCCTGTGGTCGGCCACCGAGATCACCCACGACGGCCGCTACTACCCGATGACCGATGTCAGGATCCACCCCGCCCCGGTCCAGCCGGGCGGTCCCCCGATCATCGTCGCCGGGCGCGCGGAGGCGGCGATGACGCGCGCGGCGACGCTCGGGGACGGGTGGTTCCCCTACCTCTACTCACCGCGCCGCTACACCGCCTCCGTGGCCGCGATCAGGAGCGCGGCCGACGAGGCGGGGCGGAGCCTCGAGGGCTTCCACTGGTGCGTCTGGGTGTTCCTCAACATCAACCCGGACGGCGACGTCGCCCGTGAGGAGGCCGCCCGCTCGATGGGCGGGACCTACGACCAGGACTTCCGGGCCATGGTGGACCGCGTGGCCGCCGCGGGCACCCCCACCGAGGTCGCGACCCGGCTGACCGAGTTCTACGACGCCGGGGCGCGCCACTTCATCTTCATGCCCGCCACCGCTGGCGCGGATCCGGGTCCGGTGCTCGACAGGCTTTTCGGCGACGTCCTGCCGGTGCTGCGCCAACACGCTGGGCTCACCAGCTGACCCGACCGCTCAGAGCGGGCGACGGTCCGTGCCGCCCAAGGCGCGCAGGCAGAAGGCCCAGACCTGGTCGGCGATGACCTCGATCGGCTCGTCGGACGTGGCCCACGTGTGGAAGTGGAAGACGGCCAACACCAGCTGCTGGATCAGCCACGCGTCGGTGGCCGGCGCGCAGCTGTCCAGGTCGCCGGCCGCGGTCGCGGCGGCGATCTCGGGGATCATCAGGTCGAGCACGGGCTGGCTCGCCCCGGCGAGCTCGTCAGGATAGAGGCGGTGCAGCCGCCAGTGCTCGGTGGTGACGAAGCTGGTCCACACGTTGCGGTTGGTGCCCGGCGGTCCTGTCACCAACGTCGTCACGATGAGACGCAGGCGTGCCAGGGGGTCCGGCAGGTCGTCGGTGGCGGTGGACAGCCGGCGGCAGGCGTTGAGGATGATGTCCTCGATGACGGCGAGGAGCACGGCGTCCTTGCCGCCGAAGTGGGTGTAGAACGTCTGGAGCGCCACCCCTGACTCCTTGGCCAGCTCCTGGGTCGTGAAGGTCGCCCCCTTGTCCTGGATCAGCCGGTGGGCGGCCTCGACGATCTGCTCGGCCCGCTGCACGCTCCGCACCTGGGAGCGTCGGACCGCCGGTGACTGCTCGGCGGCACGCCGCGCCCACGCCGGCCCGGGAGCGGGTTCGACGGCGGGTCCGGTCACGTCGCGTCACCAGCGGTGTAGACCACGGCGCCACCGAGATGGGGCGAGGACTGGCAGGCGACGGCGACGTTCATGCCCTCGCGTTGACGGTCGCCCGCGCGCCCGGCGAGCTGGAGGTAGCACTCGAGCATCTGCGGGACGCCGTGCATCCGGCCGTTGCCCAGTGCGCCGCCGCCGGAGAGGGCGGGGAGCGATCCGGGCCGGTCGCTGTCGATGCCACCCTCCGCGACGAACCGGTGGGCCTCGCCGATCTCGCAGAGCCCCAGTGCCTCGAGCCAGAACCACACAAAGGGCGAGAACCCGTCGTAGACCTGCGGGAGGTCGACATCCGCGGGCCCCAGGCCGGAGCTGCGCCAGAGTCGATCCACGGTCTCGGCGCCGACGTCGATGATGTCGTCGAGCGGCCAGTGCATCGGCAGCCGGCCCGAGCGGGGCTGGCTGCTGGCGATGCCGCTGACGTGCACCGGCCGGTGGGGCAGGTCGCGGGCCCGGTCGGAAGTGGTGAGCACGAACGCCGCCACCCCGTCGACCGGGAGGTCGCAGTCGAGCCGGCAGATCGGGTCGACCAGCGGGGTCTCCCGCAGGTAGGCCTCCTCGGTCAGGGGCTTGTCGTACCAGGCGGACCACGGGATGCGGGAGCCGTTCTTGCGGGCCTCCACCACGACGGCCGCCATGGCTTCCCGGGTGGCGCCGAAGCGCTGGAGGTATTCGTTGTAGGGCAGCGCGATCATGGCGAGGGGTCCGAAGTAGCCCTGGGGGGCGACCCACTGCTGGTCGCCGGCCGCCCGGCTCATCGAGCTGCCGTGGTAGCGGCCGCGCGGAGGGTTGTGCAGGGCGCGGTGCACCACGACATAGTCGGCGGCGCCGCTCGACAGGGCGTTGACCGCCATCGAGACCGCGCCCGAGAGCTGACCGAATCCCTGGAACCCGGCGGCGTAGCGCGGCGTGACGCCGAGGTGTGCGGCGAGCCAGTTGGCCGTCACGATGCTGACGCCGTCAACGGAGCTGTGGCTGCCGGCCGTCGGCAGCAGGGCCGCGGTGACGAACCCGTCGACCTGTTGGGGGGTGAGACCGGCGTCGGCGATGGCCGCGCGGGCGATGTCGACGGTCAACGCGCCGAGCGGTTGAGCAGCGTTGCGGACGACGGGGGAGTGCGCGTAGCCCACGATGGACACCTTGTCGCGCGCGGGGTTGACGGCACTCACACGAGGCCGCCGAGCACGAAGGCGGGAACGGCGACCTCGGGGGAGAGCTGCTCGAAGGCGAGCTCCACCGTGGCCCCGAGCCGCAGACCGGCGGCTTCGGCGCCGTCGAGGAGCCGGCCGATCAGGCGCAGCTCGGCCTGCTCGACCAGCTCGACGTCGACCAGCACGAAGGGCACGAGGTCCTCGAAGCCCGGGAGGAAGGACTGGTGCATGACCGTCCACGACCTGATGGTGCCCCGACCGCTGACCGGGGTGTAGGCGTAGCGCGGGTCGGTGCTGCCGCAGTGCACGCACACGGTGTCTGGTGGCAGCGTGAGGATGCCACACGACGAGCAGCGTGGAATCGCCAGCACGCCCTCCGCCGCGGCCTCCCAGTACGGCGCCGAGGTCTCGTCGGGGATCGGGACCGGCCGGGAGGCGGCGGTCACGGGATCACGCCCTCCGCCTGGAACGCGCCGATGTCGTCCCAGTCGTAGCCGATCTCGTTGAGGATGAGCTCGGTGTGCTCACCGAGCTCGGGTGAGCGTCGGAGGTCGGGTGCGCGCTGGTCGAGCTGGACCGGCACGTTGGGGAGCCGGTATGTCGTGCCGGAGTCGAGCTCGACCTCGCAGAGGTAGTCGTTGGCCAGGACCTGGGGGTCGTCGAGCAGCTCGGACACGGTCTGCACCGGCGCCCACGGGGCGTCGAGCGAGGCCAACAGCTGCTTCCACTCGTCATAGTCGCGCTTGGCGAACTCGGCATCGAGCTCGGCGATGCAGTCCTCGGCGTTGACCCAGCGGGCCTTGAGGTCGACGAACCGGGTGTCGTCGACCAGGTCGGGTCGGCCGATCAGAGTGCAGAAGGGTGCCCAGTAGCGGTCGGCCTCGAGGAAGACCAGCATGATGTGTCGACCGTCCCGGGTCCGGTAGGCACCGACCACCGGGTTGGGCATCGGCCCGCGGCCGGGCAGGGGCGTCGGCTCCTTGCCGCCGAGGGCGGCCAGCACGTCCGAGGACAGAGTCCACATCGCCGTGGCGAGGAGCGACACGTCGACCACGGAGCCCTTGCCGGTGCGCTCGCGCTTGAAGAGGGCGGAGGCGACCCCGAACGCCAGCGCCATGGCACCGCTGCGGTCGCCCATCGCTCCCCGCTGACCGATGGGGTGGTCGCGGTCAGCGGGGGTCAGGATGTGGGCCATGCCGCCACGGGCCCAGTAGGCCGAGGAGTCGTACCCCGCCACGTTGGCGTCCGGTCCGCGTACGCCGTACCCATGGCCGCGGGCATAGACCAACGTCGGGTACTTCTCGCTCAGCGACTCAGTGTCGAGGCCGAGCCGTTCCAGCGCACCGGGACGGAGGTTGGTCAAGAAGACGTCGGCCTCGGCGAGCAGGCGGTGCAGGACCGCCAGCCCGGTCTCGTGCTGCACGTCGATCGCGATCGACCGCTTGCCCCGGTTGGCCAGAGCCATCGAGAGGTTGACCTTGGAGTCGGCGCCGACTCCCTGGGTCATCAGTCCGCGATAGGGGTCGCCGCGCAGCCGCTCGACGTGGATGACGTCGGCACCCCAGTCGGCGAGCAGTGCGCCTGCCACCGGCACGAACACCCACTCGGCGAGCTCGACGACCCGGATGCCCTCGAACGCGCCGTCGAGGGGTGAGGTGGCCTCAGCCGTCATGCGGTGTCGCTGAGGGGGTCAGCACGACGACCGGGATCGCCCGGTCGGTGCGCGACTGGTAGAGGTCGTAGTTGGGCCACTGGTCGGTGACGATGCCCCAGAGCCGGGGCTTCTCGTCGTCGGTCGCTGTGCGGGCCGTCACCGCGAACTCGTCGGCGAGCACCCGGATCTCCGCGCTCGGGTCGACGAGGAGATTCTTGTACCACTGAGGGTCGGTGGGTGCGCCGCCCTGGGAGGCGACGACGAGGTAGTCCTCGCCGTCGCGCGCGAAGATCAACGGCGTCGTCCGCGGCAGGCCCGAGCTGCGGCCGGTCACCGTCAGCAGGAGCGTGGTCGCGCCGTTCCACAGGTAGCCTTCGGCGCCGTCGGTCGCGCGGTAGCGCTCGACGTGCTCGGCTCCGAGCAGGGTGAGGTCTGGCTGGGTGTATCCGGTGTCTGGCATGGGTCTCCTAGTCGAAGAGCACGGGGATGGTGGTGGCCCCGCGTTCGTACACGCCGATGAACCGGGGCGCCTCGGCCTCCGGGTCGAGGCGCACGTTGGGCAGGTGGTCGAGGATCGCGCTGACCCCGACGTGGATCTCGGCTCGAGCGACGTGCATCCCGAGGCAGATGTGAGGGCCGCTCCCGAAGGCGAGCGAGGCGCGCTGCGGCCGCGCGTGGTCGAACACGTCGGGGTTGTCCCAGCGGGCCGGATCGCGGTTGGCGGCGCCGAGGCACAGGTGCAGCACCGACCCCTTGGGCAGATGCACACCGAAGAAGTCGATGTCCTCGGTGACCCAGCGGCCGAACGCCGGGTCGGTCGGCTGCCAGCGGAGCACCTCCTCGACGACCGGACGCAGGAGCGAGCGGTCCTCACGCACCGCCTCGAGCAGCTCGGGTCGCTCCAGCAGCGTGGTGAGCGTCATGCCCATCTGCTTCCACGTGGTCCCCGATCCGGCGAACAGCAGCAGCAGCGTGAAGGAGAAGATCTCGGCGTCGCTGAGCCGGTGGGTGTCGCCGTTCTCGTCGGTGATCTCGGCCTCGACGAGGATGCTGAGCAGGTCGTCGCGCGGCTCGATCCGGCGCGCGGCGAGGATCGGCGCGATGATCTCGATGATCCGGCCGGTGTCACGGTGGGCCGACCGCACGTCGAGTGCCTGCTCGACCGGGATGCCGAAACTGCCGGTGATGGTCAGCAGCGGGATCGCGGCACAGAAGTCGGTGTTGAGCTCGGCGCGACCGGTGCCGGCCAGGGAGTTGACGAGCGACTCGGCACAGCTCTGGATCCAGTTCTGGACCCACCACTTGGCCTTGGCCGGCACGAAGGACGGCTGGACCAGGGCGCGGTAGCGACGGTGCTGCTGTCCCTCCATCGTCAGCATGCTGTTCATCGAGGACAGGGCGTCGTCCTCGCCCTCGGTCGACGACGCGAACACCGCGGGATTGCGGTACGCCGCGTCGCAGGCCTCGAAGCTGAACGCCGTGAAGTGCGGCCGGTCGGGATAGGGGAGGCCATGGAAGAACAGGTCGTCCTCGATGCCCAGGAGCTCGTGCGGCGTGCCGGCGTGGACCGGTGCCTCCTCGCGCAGGGCGTTCCACTTCACGTAGGGGTCGCCCTCGTAGCCGCCGCCCACATGGGCGTTGTAGGACTCGCGCAGGTCGAAGAGCTCGCGGACGCGCTTGATGTCCAGCTGGTTGGTGGTGGTCATTGCGCGACGTATCCTCCGTCGACCGGCAGCAGGACGCCGGTCAGGTTGGCGGCCCGGTTCGAGGCCAGGAACACGATGGCCTCGGCGCAGTCCAAAGCGGTGATGGCGTTGCCGAGCGGGTGCTGGGCGCCGATCGCGGCCGACCTGCGCTGCATCTGCTCCTCGGTGAAGGTGCCCGCCATGAACTTGGTCAGCGGCATGGCGGCCGGGCAGATGGCGTTGACCCGGATGCCGGACTTGGCGCCCTCGATGGCCGCCGCCTTGGTGAGCTGATGGACCGCACCCTTGGTGGCGCCGTAGACGGAGCCACCCCAGGCGACCAGGCCCGCGACCGAACCGGTGTTGACGATCGAGCCCCCGCCGCCCTGCTCTTTGAACAGCAGCATCGCCTGCTTGGTGCCGAGAAAGACGCTGCGGAGGTTGACTGCGGTGAGTCGCTCGAAGTCCTCAACCGTGTGCTCCTCGAGGAGCATCATCGGCCGGGGCGTGGCGATGCCGACGTTGTTGACGAGGATGTCGACCCGCCCGAAGCTCGTCACGGCCGCGTCGAACATCGCGGCCACGGCCGCCTCGTCGGAGACGTCGAAGCTGCCGGCGACGGCCTCTCCGCCGGCGGCCTCGATCTGGGCCACCGTCGCCTTGGCGCCCTCGAGGTCGATGTCGGCGACCAGCACCTTCGCGCCCTCGGCGGCGAAGCGGATCGCGGTCGCCTCACCGACGCCGTTGCCGGCGCCGGTGACGATCGCGACCTTGTCCTCGAGCATGCTCATCAGTCGTGCTCCGTCAGGGTCGTGGTCGCTGTGGTGGGCACCAGGCTCAGGGCGCCCGACGGGCAGCCCTCGACGGCGCTCTCGATGTCGTCGACCGGGTCGCCCGGGGGATCGAGCAGCACCGCCTTGGTGTCGGCGTCCTGCGTGAACGTGGCCGGAGCCAGGTGCACGCACACGCCGAGTCCCATGCAGGTCTCACGGTCGATGACGACCGTGAGACCGGCCTCGGACTCAGCCACCGGCGACCACGCTCGGCGGAGCGGCCGGGGTGAACTGGTAGAGGCGCTCGGCGTTGCCACGCAGGATCTTGTACTGGGTGGCCTCGGGCAGACCGCTGATCTGCTTCTGGACGACCTCGATGCAGTTGGGCCAGGTCGAGTCGGAGTGCGGGTAGTCGGTCTCACACATCACGTTGTCCTCACCGATCAGGTCGAGGGTGGCGATACCGGCGTTGTCCTCGATGAAGCAGCCGTAGATGTGGTCGCGGAACGTCTGGCGGACGTCGAAGGTCTCCAGGTCGAGCGCTTCGCCGGTGGTGTGGTCGCCGTAGGAGGCGCCGCGCTGGACCCAGTAACGCTGCTTGTCGACGACCTGCTCGGCCCGCTCGAGGAAGTAGGGGACCCAGCCGATCTCACCCTCGGAGAGCGCGATCTTGACGTTGGGGAAGCGCTGGAAGACGCCGCTGAACAGCCACGCCAGCATCGCACCGGAGGTGCGGGTGGCGCCCCAGGCCAGGTTGGCCATGAACGGCGCGTCCTCGGAGATCTTCGGCAGCCGCGAGGACGAGCCGACGTGCATCGAGACGACCATGCCGAGCTCGTTGGCCTTGGACAGGACCGGGTCCCAGTAGCGGTTGGGGTCGTGGATCGTCGGCAGGCCGAGGCACGAGGGCTCCTCGGAGAACGCGAACGACGTCACGCCGCGGGCGTGCATCCGGTCCATCTCGGCGGCCGCGGCGATCGGGTCCCACATCGGGATGAGCATCAGCGGGATGTAGCGACCGGGGGCCGCGCCGCACCAGTCCTCGACGAGCCAGTCGTTGTAGATCTTGAGGCACTCGAGGCCGAACTCGCGGTCGGAGGCCTCCATGAACAGCTGGCCGCAGAAGCGGGTGACCGAGGGGAAGCAGAGCGAGGCGAGGACTCCGGCGCGGTCCATGTCCTCCACGCGCGCGACGGCGTCGTAGCAGCCCGGACGCATCTCGTCGTAGCCGATCGGCTCGGGGCTGAACTCCTCCTTGGACTTGCCGACGACCGCGGACAGGCCCGACGTCGGCAGCTTCTTGCCGTCGTAGACCCAGCGCTCGCCCTTCTCGGACTTCACGATGTGCGGGGCGCGCTCCTTGTCCTTGGAGGCCACCCGGTCGGTCCACAGGGTGGGCGGCTCGAGGATGTGGTCGTCGACCGAGATGAGCCAGTCGAGGTTGAGTGCTTCGGTCATGGTCGCTCCTGTGCGGGTTGAGAAGTGCTGATACGGGTGGACGAGCTCAACGGGCGAGCTCGCTGACAGCGATGTGCTTGACCTCTTGAAAGGCTCGGATGCCCTCGGTGCCGCGCTCGCGGCCCAGACCGCTCTGCTTGTAGCCGCCGCTCGGAGCGTAGGCGCTGAACAGGCCTGCGTTCACGTTGACCGCTCCGGTGCGCAGCCGCCGGGCGATGGCGGTCCCGGCGGCCACGTCGCGCGAGTAGACCTGGCCGGAGAGACCGTAGGCGCTGTCGTTGGCGATGCGCACCGCGTCGTCGACGTCCTGGTAGCCGATGACGGTCAGGATCGGACCGAAGATCTCTTCCTGCGCGGCCGGGTTGTCGTTGTCCGGGACAGAGAGCACGGTCGGCTCGAAGTAGTAGCCCTGCGAGAGATGCGCGGGTCGGCCGCCACCGGCGACGACCTTGCCCCCGTGTGCCTCGGCGAGCGCGACGTACTCCTCGCACCGCGCGCGTTGGGCTGCACTGATGACCGGCCCGAAGGCGGCGGCGGGGTCGTCGGGCGGGCCCACCACGAGAGAGCGATAGGCACCGCCGACCGTCTGGAGCACGTCGTCGACCGACTCCTGGGGCACGAGCATCCTGGTGGCGGCGACGCACGCCTGGCCGGCAGTGCCGTGGACCACCCGGACCGCGCCGGCGGCGACGGTGTCGAGGGCATCGGGGAGGTAGATCTGGGCCGACTTGCCGCCCAGCTCGAGCGCGACCTGCTTCACGGTCGGCGCGGCCTGGGCCAGGATCGCGCGCCCCACGGCGGTCGAGCCGGTGAACGAGACCATGTCGACGTCCTCGTCGGTGGTGAGCAGCTCAGCAGCCCGGGAACCGGCCTCCACCACGACGCTCAGGACTCCCGCGGGGAGCTGGGCAGCATCGGCGGCCCGCCCCAGCAGGAGTGACGAGAGCGGGGTCAGCGGACTGGGTCGCAGGACGACCGAGTTGCCGGCCAGGAGCGCGGGCACGATCTTCTGCAGCGCCATGATGATGGCCGCGTTGTAGGGCGTGATCGCGACCACGACACCGAAGGGTTCGTACCTGCGGACGCTCAGGGAGAGCCCTCCGCGGGTGAGCTCGTCGACGGGGACCTGGTTGACCTCCTCGTGCGACATCGCCAGATAGAGGTCGACGGTCTGGTTGGCGACGGCCAGACCGCCGTAGAACTGGCCCATCTCGGCGAACCGGCGCGGCTGGCCGGACTCGACCACCATGGTCGCGACCAGGTCGTCCTTCAGCGTGCCGAGGTGGCCGAGGAAGGCCCGCACGGCCTTCGCGCGGTCGCGGGGCCTCAGCTCTGACCAGACGCCGGAGTCGAAGCTCGTGCGAGCGCTCGACACCGCGGTACGCACGGCCTCGAGCGGGGTCTCGCCGAGCTGGACCACGACCGACTCGTCGGCCGGGTTCTCGACCGGGAAGGTCTCCTCACCCTCGACCCACTCACCGGCTACGTAGGACCGCAGCTCTGCAACGCTCGACGACATGCATCACCTTCGGTCAACTAGAACGTCGTTCTAGATAAGCATGAAGTAGGGTTCTGGTCAACAGAAAGCGTTGAGATTGTCAGAGCAGCTTGAGCATGACCTTCTCGACGAAGGGGCTACGCGGCGGGTACTGCGCCTGCCGGTCCGGGTCGGTCTTCTTGCGGAGGACGGCGCGGGCGTGGCTGAAGGTGTCGAAACCCCACTGGCCGTGGTAGCGGCCCGAGCCGCTCTGGCCGATGCCTCCGAACGGCAGGTCCGGCACCGAGAGGTGCAGCATGACGTGGTTGATCACGGTGCCACCGCTGATGACGCCGGCCAGGAAGCGCTCCTCCTCGTCGGGGTCCTCGGAGAACAGATAGCTCGCCAGGGGGCGTTCTCCGCGGCGGATGTGGGCGATCGCGTCGTCGAGCGAGTCGACGGTCACCACGGGGAGCACGGGGCCGAAGATCTCCTCCTGCATCAGCGCTGAGCCCGGCTCAGGGTCGACCACGACGCACGGTTCGACCAGGCACTTGTCGACGTCGACCGCCCCGCCGTGGACGGCACCGGCCCCCGAGGAAGCGATCAGGTCACGCAGGCGCGCGGCATGGGCCTCGCTGAGCAGCGGTACGGGCCGGCCTTCGGAGAAGGTACGGATCGTGTCGGTGAGCAGCGCGACGAACTGGTCCTTGACCGAGCGCTCGACCAGCACGTAGTCGGGTGCGACGCAGGCCTGGCCGGAGTTCATCAGCTTGCCGTTGGCGATCCGCCGCGCCGCGACGTCGAGTGCGGCCGACGCAGTCACGACGACAGGGCTCTTGCCGCCGAGCTCCAGGGTCACCGGGGTGAGGTGGGCGGCCGCCGCGGTGGCGATCGCCTTGCCGACCCTGGGGCTGCCGGTGAAGAAGCAGTGGTCTGGGGCCTGGTCGAGCAGGGCCAGGCTCGCCTCGGCGCCGCCCTCGACCACCGCCACCGCGTCGGGGTCGAGGTAGCGGGGAAGCAGCGACGCCAGCACCGAGGAGCAGGCGGGAGTGAGCTCGGAGGGTTTGACCACGGCACAGTTGCCGGCCGCCAGCGCGGCGACGAGTGGGCTCAGGGCGAGCAGGATCGGGTAGTTCCACGGCGCGATGATCACGGTCACCCCGAGCGGTTCGTACTGGTACCACGCCTCGGCCGGGCGCAGCGTGAGCGGCGTCTTGACCGGGACTGGCGCCATCCACTCACGCAGGTTCTTGCGGGCGTGCTTGAGGTCACCCTTGAGCAGGGTGAGATCGCCCAGGATCGCGTCGACCTTGGCGCGGCGCAGGTCAGAGATGACGGCATCAGCGAGGTCGTCACGGCACTCGGTCACCAGCCGGAGCAGCCCGTCGAGCTGCTCGACGCGCCACTCGGCGCTGCGCGTGACGCCGGAGTCGAAGGTGGAGCGGAGCCGACGGATGGTGGTGGCGGCGAGGTCGTCGCTGCCGAGCGGAAGTGCGGATGTCGCTGCGGTCGTCACGGGTTGCCTCGATCTCGTCGTGGGTCGGACGGTCAGATGTAGGCCCCGAGGGCCTGCTCGGTCTCGAGCTCGACCAGCGCGGCGATGGCGCGCGCCACGTTGACCTCGATGTGCTCGTCCTGCATGCCCCCGATGGCCGCAGTGGTGAGGGCGGCGATCCACCCCATCACGGCGAACGCCCGATAGATGTCGAAGGCCTCGTCGAACCCGGGCACCTCGGCCACGCCGTTCTCGGTGAGGCGCTCGAGGTAGCGGGTCATCAGGTTGCGCTCCTCGGCACGACGCAGCTCGGTCGGGACCGAGGCGGTCATGAAGTAGGCGAAGTCCCGGATCCCGTGGGTCTTGTGCAGGTTCTGCCAGTCGTAGATCCCGGCCGAGCCGTCGGCAGCGGTATAGGTGTTGCCGAGGTGGCAGTCACCGTGCACCAAGGTGGCGGGGAGCTTCTCCCAGGCGGCGTCGAACTTCGGTTGCTCGCCGATGTAGAGACGGGTCAGACGCCGCACGGTGTCGGGCACCTCGCGGTCCTGCGCCATGAACTTCTTCTCGCAGTTCTTGCGCACCATGGGGCCGAACATGGCGCCTGGCCGCCGGTGGTAGGGCTGGACCCACTTGAGGTCGCTGTAGAAGCGGGAGGATCGCCAGAACTTCGCGTGCAGCACTGCCAGGGTGTCGATCATGCCCTCGGCGTGCGAGGCCGGGAACTCGTCGCTGGCGCCATAGAAGTGCACCTCCGCCGCGGCGTCCTCGAGCGCCACGACGTAGCGACCGCCGCGACCCAGGCGCACGACATAGGGATTGAGCGTGATGTCTGCGACCTCGGGATGGATCTGCTGGTAGAAGCGGGACTCGTACTCCGCAAGCCCGAAAGCGCCCGCGATGACCCTGCTGCCGGCAGTGCTGGGGGTGCCCTTGACGAACGCCGTGACGGGCAGGCCGGCCGCGGCCCCCTTGTCGTTCCAGGTCAGGTGGAGGCGGGCCCGGTCGGTCGTGCCCTTGGAGTCGTGCTCGGCTCGCACGTGGGTGACCTTGGCGCCCGGGACGTCGGCCGCGATGGCGGTAGTGAGCTCGTCGGCGGTCACCGAGTCGAGAGCGAAGTGGCCGGCCCCGGGCAGGACGGGCGAGGCGCTGAGAGCGATGTCCCTCAGGGCGACGAGCGTTGCGAGCACAGTGTTCTCCAAAGGGTGACGTGGTTGAGGTGGTGAGCCGGAAGGAGGTACTCAGGCCGACATGTCGGCCAGGATGAGGTCGGCTGCCCGCTCGCCGATCATGAGGGTCGGCGCGTTGGTGTTGCCCCCGGTCACGCTCGGCATGATCGAGGCATCGGCCACCCGCAGGTTGTCCACACCGCGCACCCGCAGCTGCGGGTCGACGACGGCGTCGTCGTCGACCCCCATGCGGCAGGTGCCGACCGGGTGATAGACGGTGGAGGCGCGGTTCAGCACCTCCCGGGCGAGCGCGTCACGTCCCGAGAATGCGCGTCCCGGAGCCAGTTCGACGTTGACCTCGCGCGCGATGCCGCTGCTGCCCATGGTCTCGCGGATCAGCTCCATGCCCGCCACCAGCACGTCCATGTCGGCCGGCTCCGCGAGGTAGTTGGGGTCGATGAAGGGTGCGGCGAGTGGGTCGCGCGAGGCAAGGCGGACGGTGCCGCGGCTCTTCGGATAGATCAGCGTCGACAGCACCGTCAGTGCCTGACAGGCCGCCACCGGGTCCATGTGGCCGTCGTCCTGGTTGGGCGCGGGATAGGACATCGGCAGGGCGTGCAGCTGCATGTCCGGGATGTCGTCGGCGTAGGGAGTGCGGCAGAAGCCGACCACCTCGAAGGGGCTGCGGGCCATGAAGGTCGAGTCGGGCCTCAACCTCTCGCGGGCCAGGTTCTTCATGAAGTAGGCCGGCACGGCGAGGTGCTCCGCCGAAGGCATCGAGTAGGTCATCGGCACGAACAGGTGGTCGTGCAGGTTGTCCCCGACCGGGAGGTCGGCCACGACGTCGATGTCGAGTCGGCGCAGGTCCCGGGCGTGGCCGATGCCCGAGTGGTTGAGCAGCACGGGGGACCCGAAGACACCGGCGGAGACGATCACCTCGCGGTCGGCACGGATGGTCTCGCTACCTTGCTTGGTGAGGATCTCAACCCCGGTCGCCCGGCCCTGGGCGGTCACCACGCGTAGCACTTGGGTGCGGGTCAGGACGGTCAGGTTGGGCGGAGCGTCTCGCAGGTACGCCACCGTCGTGTTGTAGCGGACTCCGCGGTGGTTGCTCTGCTGGAATGGCCCCACGCCCTCCTGCTCGGCACCGTTGTAGTCGTCGTTGCGCTTCACCCCGGCGGTCGCGCTCAACGCGTCCATGAAGCTCTCGGAGGCGTGGGTGAGGTCGCGGGCGCGGATCACCTTGACCGGTCCGCTGCCGCCTCGTAGGTCGCTGGCGCCGTCCTCGAAGGACTCGAGCTTCTTGAAGTAGGGCAGGACGTCATCGAAGGACCACCCGGTGTTGCCCGCCGCAGCCCAGTCGTCGTAGTTCTTCTGGTTGCCCCGCACGAACAACATGCCGTTGACCGAGCTCGAGCCGCCGAGCACCCGGCCGTGGGTCTGGTGGATCTTGCGACCGAGAGCGTGCTTCTGCGGGATCGTCGTGTGGCCCCAGTCGATGGTCTTCTTCAGGCCCGCGACGGCGTGCATCGGACCCATCATCCCGGGCATCCGGACCAGCGCCATGTTGTTCTTCTTGCCGGCCTCGACGAGGATCACGCTGGCACCGGCGTCGGCCAGGCGTCGTGCGATCACGGCTCCGGCGCTGCCGGATCCGACGACCACATAGTCTGCGTGGCGAGTCATTTGCGGCCTTCCGTCGTCGTGATCATGTGAGTCGTCGCCCGGGCCAGCTCGGAGTGGGTGGCTGGCGAGGCGGTGACCCATTCGGCCAGGCCGGGCGGTGCGTCGAAGGTCGCGCGATGGAACGACTCCACCCACCACACCCCGATGACTGCTCCGCTGCGGGCGACGTCGACCACGACGGCACTGCCGGCAGCGAGCGTCTGAGCCAGGGTCGGCACCAGGCCGGGCGTCGAGACCGCGTCACCGGTCAGTACCGCGACCACGCGGTGTTGGGACACGGTGCCGGGTGTCGCCTCGGGGGCGGCGCGGCGTCGCGAACCTCGCCTGCGCCGTACTTTCGGCCCCGCCGCGGATCGGATGGACTGCACCGCGTGCTGCAGCTCGGCGGCGACCTCGGCCCGCGCTTGACCGCTCTCGCGGTGCGCCAGGTCGACGAACTCGTCGGCGTTCTCCTCACACCAGCCAGCCCACGCGACCAGACGCTGGGAGCGCTCCGCGGCACCGAGTCCCGCCCACCAGTCGCGGGCCGCCGACGCCCGCTCGACCGCGCTGGTGACGTCGCCGGCGTCGTGCACCGCGAACTCGGCGACCGGCTGCGGATGCAGCGGGCCGGTCACCACGAACGTGAGCGCTGGAGAGTCGGATGGAGCGTGCACTCACGACCTGCTTTCGCAACGAGGAAGGGGAGCGTATCCGGCACCGCGGGACAGGATCGCAGATTCGGCTCCTCAGTGACCAACAGTGATCATCGGTAGGTCTTGACAGGGTGTCAACCGGCTGCGCTGTTGAGCCGGCCGACGGCGTCGTGACCTTCCCAGAACTTGCACCCGGCGGGACACTGTCGTGCTGCTAGCATCCAGGCCGGCAGCCGAGCGAATGAGGAATGACGATGTCCGACGACACCACCCCAGCCGCCGACGCGGTCAACGACGAGAGCGACGACCGACTGGGGTCCTTCGAGGTCCTGATGCGCAAGCTGACGGTCGACCCCAAGCTCCGCAATGCCGGCATGTCGATCTGGATGCTCGACCAGGAGCCCGACTGGGACAAGCTCCTCGAGCGGTGGGACCGCGCCACCCGGATCGTGCCGCGGATGCGTCAGAAGATCGTCGACCCGGCGCTCGGCCTCGGCACTCCCACCTGGGTGATCGACCCCGACTTCGACCTCGAGTTCCACGTCCGACGCGTGCGTGTGCCTGCGCCCGGCACGCTCCGGCAGCTGCTCGACCTGGCGCGACCGATCCTCATGCTGCCCGTCGACCCGGCCCGCCCGCCGTGGGAGGTCATCCTCGTCGAGGGCCTCGAGGGGGGCAAGGCGGCCCTGATCCAGAAGGGTGACCACACCAGCGTCGACGGCCAGGGCGGCATGGAGCTCATGACGGTGATCTGCGACCTCGAGCGCGACGCGCCCGAGACCGAGATGCCGCCGTTGCCCGAGTCTCCGCAGGTCACGCCCAACGACCTGCTGAAGGCCGAGCTGGCCGAGCGGGTCCGCGACGTGCCACGGTCGACGGTCCAGGGGGTCCGAGGGGCTGGCGCCCTGGTCGGCAAGGTCGTCCGCAACCCGCGTCAGTCGGCGACCGGCACCGCCAACTACGTCGCCTCGATCGCGCGGATGGCCGGCGCGTTCGGCATTCCGAAGTCGCCGTTGCTCGAGCCGCGC
Source organism: uncultured Actinomycetota bacterium (assembly GCA_963802315.1). GTDB lineage: Bacteria > Actinomycetota > Actinomycetes > Propionibacteriales > Nocardioidaceae > Nocardioides. Next base: position 750,433 of record CAWDIF010000001.1, on the reverse strand, counting down.
AGCATGTCTCAGCAGTACGACGTCCTCGAGGTCAGCGTCGCCGACCTACGGGCTGCCGGCAAGGCCGTCGGCGGTTCGCTCAACGACGCGTTCCTGGGTGCTCTCACCGGCGGCGTCCGCCGCTATCACGAGCGTCATGGGACCGACATCGAGACCATGCCGTTCGGGTTCGCGGTGAGCACCCGACGCGAGGACGACCCGTTGCTGAGCAACAAGTTCACCGACGTCCTCATCCCGGCTCCCGTCGGCATCAGCGACCCGGCCGAGCGGATGGGCAAACTGCGCGAGCTCGTGCTGGAGGCCCGCGCCGAGCCCGCACTGACGGCGTTCGACTCGGTGGCGCCGATCGTGAGCAAGCTGCCCGCCAAGGCGCTGGCAAGCGCCTTCGGCGGTTCGGGCGGCGACGTCAATGCGAGCAACATCGCCGGGCCGCCCATCCCGCTCTTCATGGCCGGTGCCGAGGTCGAGCGGCTCTATGGGTTCGGCCCGCTGCTGGGCTGCGCGATGATCGCCGGACTGATCTCGGTGATGGGCACCTGCTGCATCGGCATCAACTACGACCCGGCCGCGTTCCCTGACGGTGACGAGCTGGTGGACTGCATGCGCCAGGGCTTCGAAGAGGTGCTCGACCTGGGCGGGAAGAACTCAGGGGTCACCGTCCCGTCCCGGGCCTGATCCGGGGCGACGTCCTAGGGGTCCTCGGGGGCCGGCAGCTCGGCCAACAGCCGGGTCCGGCCGCCGTCGAAGGACAGCATGGCCGTGAGGGGGACACTCTCGGGGAGCGGATTCTCATAACTCCAAGCGACGTCTTCAACCACCGATGGGCCGATGCGCGCTGACCAGTAGGTCGCGCTGCCCTTGTAGTTGCAGTAGCTCGTCCGGCCCGACCGGGACCGCTCCAGCAGGTCCGTGCGCACCTCGGCCGGGTCGACGTACAGGACCGGTGCCAGGGAGGTCTCGAACAGGATCAGCGTCGAGTCGGTGTCGACCAGGACGACGTCGCCGACGGTGACGCGAAGGCGCCGGCGGGTCGGACGGCAGTCGACGCGGTGATAGGGGTTGGGCGGGTAGTACATGAGCTGTCGCCCTTCCTCGGACCAGCTGTCGACAGCGTCCCAGGGAACGGTGACATAACCCGGGGCCTCGGCCACCGGGGCGCAGGGCAGACCGCTCGCGAGCTCGGCGGGGAAGGCGTAGGTCAGCGGTCGCCCGACGCGATGCACCAGCAGCGCGCGTTCGGTGTCGATGACGAGGTCGCCGCCGCGGATCGCCTGGACCCTGCGACCGTGTGGCTCGACCAGAACGGGCGCGGGCGGCAGCTGCGGGACGAACCAGCCCTGTGGGTTCGAGCCCAGCGGCCCGCGGCCGGAGGTCAGGCTCACGGGGCATCGGGTCCGGTCGGCGACCGGAGCCTGCTGCACAGGCCGGCGATGAGCACGTCGAGGTCGAAGTCGAACTGCTCGTCTCCGGGGCCTCGGGCCCGGAGCCGCACGGCCCGGCGCACGGCTCCGAGCTGCTCCGGGGGAGCGTGCCGCAGCGCCTCTTGCACCTGGGACAGTCGGTGGTTGCCACGCTGGGCGAGGGTTGCGTCGCGGGCCGAGGAGTAGGCGACCTCGGTGATGAGCACGAGGGCCCGGACACCGTCGTCCCCGTCGAACCCGGCGAGGTCGAGTGCGCGCAGCAGCGACTCGGTCGTGGCCAGGGAGGCAGGTCCGGAGACCCAGCTCGTGGGGAAGCGCTCGGACGGTGTGTCCGCGGCGAGGAAGCCGCGGCGCAGCCCGTGCCCGAAGGCCCGTACCACCTCGGGCCACGCCTGGGCGCCGGTGAGGTCGATGTGCGCCATGGCCTCGTGGAAGACGTCGGATGCCACCAGGTCGAGAAGTCCTCGACGGTTCGTGACGTGGTTGCTGAGCGTCTTGCGATCGACTCCGAGCTCACGGGCCAGCGCGTGCATCGTCAGTCCGGGGCCTAGCGAACGCGCGGTGGCCACGATCTGGCGCTGGTCCACCGCCGGAGGTCGCCCACGACCCCGCCGCACCGCGGGTTGCTCGACCACCAGCGGCCTCCTCTCGCTCGCGCGATCCGGGTCGACCGCACGCCTTGACCTCACGTCACCATCGGCCCTAGTTTCTCCACACTAGTGGAGAAAATGCGTGAGGGCGAGGAGAGGCATGACCGACTGGCGCCCCCTCCCGCGACCGGGCTGGGTCACGACCCTGAACACGGTGGGTGCCCACGTCGGGCCGGAGGCCATCGTCCCGCTCGACGAGGAGTCGCTGCTCGACGCGGCCCGGGTCAGGGTGGGACTCGGCGACTTCGGTGAGGACGACTGGCGCGAGCCGTTCGGGTTGATGATCGGCGACCTGGCCGAGGCTGACCTGACGCTGACGGGCCGGCTGCTGGCGCGTATCGACATCGTGCGGTCGCTCGAGGTTCGGCTGCAGATGACCGAGGTCGAGGCACTGCACCCGGAGATTCTCGAGCAGCCCGTGGTGGCGCCGATCTTCATCACCGGCCTCGGTCGCTCCGGGACGAGCATCCTGCTGGAGCTCATGGGGCAGGACCCGGGGCTGCGGCCCGGGCTCGGCTGGGAGTTCCGTTACCCGTCGCCGCCCCCGATCGCGGGCCGGCCCGACCGAGGACGGATCGCGATGGCCAACGCCGACCTCGACCTGTGGGAGCAGGTGATCCCCGAGTTGAGGGCGATCCACGAGACGGCGATCGAGGGACCCGACGAGGACTCCATGGCACACATGCACGCCTTCGTCTCGGGCATCTGGTCTGCGGTTCACCGCCTGCCCTCGCTGGAGGCGTGGGTCGCTCGCGATCGCAGCGCGACGGCCCTGCGATTCCACCGCCGCGTCCTGCAGCATCTCCTGTGGGCGACGCCGGGCCGCGTCGTCGGCAAGAACCCGTCCTACGTCTCGGCACTGCCCTCGGTATTCGAGGAGTTTCCTGACGCCACGGTCGTGATGATGCACCGCGACCCGTGCCGTGTGCTCGCGTCCGCGGCCGACATGTTCGCGACCCTTCGCTGGCAACGTTCGGACCGGGTCGACCACGCAGAGATCGTCCAGCGGATCTCGACGGGCTACCCGGTCGCCCTCGACCGGATGATCCGTCAGCGCGACGGCGGCGCGGTTCCGGCCGACCGCGTCGTGGATGTTCGCTACGCCGACCTGATGGCCGACCACCTCGCGACCATCACCGCGGTCTATGACCAGCTGGGCCTGACGCTCAGCGATGCGGCCGCCGGGCGGATGCGCGACTACCTGGCGCGCAGGCCGAAGGACCGCCACGGGGGACGCTCGTACGCGTTGACCGACCTGGGTCTCGACCTCGACCACACCCGTCGGGCCTTCACCGGCTACCTGGAGCGCTTCGGCGTACCCGAGGAGGCGTGATGGCATCACCCACCGCGATCGTGGACGAGGCCTGGGAGCGCTACGCGAACAGGATCCGGGAGGCCGGTGAACTCATTCGCGGGCCGGGGTTCCCAGACGATCCCAGGCTCCGCGCCGAGGGCTACCGCTATGTCGCGCGCCTGGCCTCCCAGGCGCACTACCTCTTCGTGGAGTTCGGTGACACCGCGCGCCCGACACTGTTCGCGCGCGGCGGCGACGTCACGGCCTACGGTGCCACGAACGTCGACAACAACTACAGCCGTTGCATGGTCGATCCTGCTGGGGTGTACCGGGTGACCGGCGATGTGGCGGGAGTCCGGGACCTGCTCCTCAGCGTGCACGAGGGCGAGTTCGTCCTCGGCCGGCCGGCGGTCCTCGCCGAGGCCGCTCTCGTCGACCTCGAGGCCACCGACGGCCGGCTCGACCTGGTTCTCGGGGGTGAGGAGCGGCCCACGAACTGGATGCCGTTGGCTCAGGGAGCGACCTACTTCAACATCCGGCAGTTCGTGAAGGACTGGGAGCACGATCCGATCGCGACGCTGCACATCGAACGTCTCGACCCGGTCGGCCCGCCGACCGACGTCGGCCCCGAGATGGTCGCTGCCGGCCTCGAGCGTGCCGCCACCTGGGTCGAGGCGAATGTCCGGGTCTGGAACACCTACTCCGACGCGCTGCGCGACCACACCCCGGTTAACGGCTTCGGTCCCCCGAGGTCCGCCGAGGGCGGGGCGTTGAGGATGCTTCACGGCGGCTGCCTCTGGCACCTGGACGAGGACCAGGCGCTCGTGATCGAGATCGAGCCGGCGGGAGCGACGTACTGGTCGATCCAGAACTATGTCCTGCACTGGCTGCAGCCGCTCGACTTCGTCAACCGAGTCACCAGCCTCAACGACGCCCAGGTCCGCGTCGATGACGACGGCCTCGTCCGCCTGGTGCTCGCCGGTCGTGACCCGGGCGTGGCGAACTGGCTCGACACCTCAGGGCTCGCCGAGGGCCTCTGCTCCGCCCGGTGGGTCGGGGCCGCTCAGCAGCCGACGATCACGGCGCGACTGGTCCCCCTGTCCCGGGTCCGCGAACACCTTCCGCGACCCACCCCGGCGTTCTCCGCTGCCGAGCGGGCTGACCAGGTGGCGGGCCGCAGGCGCGGAGCGAGCCGGAGGTTCCGTCGGTGAGCACCCCGGACATCCCCACCCAGGACGAGGTGCTCGGGTACTCCACCACGCTCTCCAACTGGGGACGCTGGGGGGAGGACGACCAGCTCGGCACCCTCAACCTCATCACGCCGCAGGTGCGCCGACGAGGAGCCGGGGCCGTTCGGCACGGAGTCAGCGTCTCGTGTGCCTGGGAGGTCGCTCCCGGCGACGGAGACATGCAACGAGCCACGATGGCGTTCCCACAGGGAGCCGCGCTGATGCCCGGGCTTCCCGGAGGCGACGACGCCCACTGGGGGACGTCTGCCGAGACCCTGTCCTTCGGCTTCCACGGACGCGAGCACACCCACCTCGACTCCCTGTGCCACATGTTCTGGGACGGTCTGATGTACAACGGCCGACCAGCCGAACTCGTGACCCCCGAGGCCGGCGCGACATGGGGCTCAGTCACCCCGGCCGCCGACCGGATGGTGACACGCGGCGTCCTCCTGGACGTCGCGGCGGTCCGCGGGGTCGCGTGGCTCGAACCCGGCGAGCCGGTCCTGCCGCGCGACCTCGAGGCGGCCGAGGAGCGGCAGGGGGTGCGTGCGGAGCCTGGAGACGCAGTCCTGTTGAGGACCGGAGCCGACCGGCAGCGACGAGAGCATCCGGGTGCCGTCGCGGCTGGTGACTTCAGCCAGCCGGGCTGGCACGCGGCATGTCTTCCCTGGCTGCACGCGCGTTCGGTCGCCTACATCGGTTCCGATGTGGCCACTGACGTGAACCCGTCGGGGTACGCCGAGGTCTTCATGCCGGTGCACTCCTTGGGGATCGTCGCGATGGGGCTGTGGCTCATCGACAACTGCGACCTCACCGAGGTGGCCGCCGTGGCCGAGCGTCTGCAGCAGTGGGACTTCCAGCTCGCCGTGTGCCCGATCCGCTTCGTCGGCACCTCGGGAAGCCCGGTCAACCCCGTCGCGACCTTCTAACCGGTGAGGGCGCTCTGGGCTCCTCGGACCAGGCGCCCGGGGAGCTCCTCGGTGGCCTTGCCATCGGTGTAGGTCTCGACTCCGCTGACGAAGGTGTGGAGGTAGCCCTCCGCCTCCTGCATGACCCGTCGTCCCCCGGCCGGGAGGTCGGCGACCAGGTAGGGCCGCAGGGCTTTGAGGTTGTCGAAGTCGATGACGTTGACGTCGGCCTTGTATCCCGGTGCCAGCAACCCGCGGTCGAGCAGGCCCACCAGCTCCGCAGTGGAACGGCACTGCTGTTGGACGAGCCACGGGAGCTCGAGCTGGGGCCCACGGGTGCGGTCCCTGGCCCAGTGCGCGAGCAAGGTGGTCGGGAAGCTCCCGTCGCAGATGGTGCCCACGTGGGCACCACCGTCGCTCAGGCTGGGGTGCGTGTAGGGGTGCTGGAGCATCTCGCGAGCGGGCTCGAGGTCGCCGGTGAAGTAGTTGAAGAACGGCGTATAGACGGGTCCCTCGAGCAACAGGTCGTAGAGCAGGTCGAACGGCGGACGGCCGTCGCGGTGGGCCCGGGCGCCGACGGAGCTGCGCGGGTCGGGCTCGTAGTCGGGGACGAGGTCGAACTCGTAAGTGTGGTCGAGCCAGCTCGCGAAGGGCTGACCCCCGGAGGCTTCCACCTCGGCGAGGACCTTGTGCTTGACCGCGGGGTCGCGCAGGTCGGCCCCGGCGCGGAAGGTGGGTGAGGACACCCAGGGGTTGACCGTGCCGTCCAGCGCCATCAGGACGCCGATCGCCCGGGCTCCGACGCCGGCGCTCATCTGGAGTCCCTGCGCGCGGGCCGTGTCGAGCGCCGCCAGTAGCCTGCGGTAGTCGAAGGCCGCGTCGAACTGGAGCAGCGAGATCGACAGCGGCCGGCCCGAGGCTCGCATCATCGCGTAGAGGCTCTCGACCTCGTCGTCCACGTCGTCGAAGTCGGAGACGACCTGGAGAATCCCAGCGCCGGTCTCGCCGACCGCCTCGGCGATGCCGACCAGCTCTGCCCGGGCGGCACCCATGTCGGGAGTCAGGTCACCGGTCCGGGTCTTGTGGAACATGGTGCGCGAGGTGGTGAAGCCGAGTGCGCCCGCCCGCACGCCGGCCGCGGCCAGCCGGCCCATCTCCGCGATGTCCTCAGGGGTCGCCGGCTCCCGGTTCACCCCCCGCTCGCCCATCGCGAAGACCCGGAGGGGTCCGTGCATGACCTGCGTCGCGAAGTCGATGTCGTGGGGAGTGTCCAGGGCCTCGAGGTACTCCTCGATGGTCTCCCAGGTCCACGGCAGCCCCTCGTGCAGCGCCGTTCCAGGGATGTCCTCGACGCCCTCCATCAGCTCGATGAGCTTGTCCCGGTCCGAGGGTCGTGCCGGTGCGAACCCGATGCCGCAGTTGCCCATGACGACCGTGGTGACACCGTGCAGGGACGACGGCTGCAGCCGCGCGTCCCAGGTCGCCTGGCCGTCGTAGTGCGTGTGTACATCGACGAAGCCCGGGGTCACGACGGCGCCGTCGGCATCGATCTCGCGCCGCCCCTTGCCGGCGACAGCGCCGACCTCGGTGATCACACCGTCCTCGATGGCGACGTCGGCGGTGCGGGCGGCTGCGCCGGTGCCGTCGATCACTGTTCCGCCGCGGATCACCACGTCAGCGCTCATGTCGTTCTCCGTCCGAAGCTCAGCGTCGTCGTGAGGGAGGTCCTGGCTCCACGGTGGCGGTCACGGCCTCGCGTACGAAGTGACGCACGGCCTTGGAGACGATGGAGCCGAGATGGGTGTTGGACCGCCAGAAGATCGTGGGCTCCTCCCAGTGCATCCAGAGCTGGTAGGGCTCACTGGGCGTCGCGACCCGGTCGGCGAGGCCGGCATAGATGAAGCGTCGGTCGCGGGGGACCACGCAGGGCATCGCCGTCGGCGCGACCACCCGGTGGACCGCCTCGACGTTGGCGCCCAGCAGCTCGTGCTCGTGCATGGCCTCGCGCAGCACGGGAAACTTCGTGGCGGCGTTGACCAACGGACGATAGATCGTCCCGGCGGGCAACCCGGCGACCACGCAGTCGAGGTCGGGCTCGAGGCCGGCGGTCAGGGCTGCGGTATAGGCGCCGAGCGAGATCCCGTGTACGGCGATGGCAGTGGGCTCCTGCTCGCGGACCCAGGCCATCCAGCGGCGGACGTCCCACACGGACTGGGTGAGTCCGTGCACGTTGGCGACCCAGTCGAGCGTGAACAGTCCGGTGCCGTTGGTGGTCTCACGGCGCGGGCCGTGGAGTGGCAGCATGGGCGCGAGCACGTTGAACCCGAGCTCGTGGTGGTAGTACGCCGCCTCGATGAGCTTGAGATCGAAGTTGCTACCCATGTTGTAGCCGTGCAGGTAGATCAGCCAGGGCCGGGGCTCGTGACCGTCGTGGCGCAGCACCCGGGCGTGGCACTCGCGGTTGGCGCGCCTGGCCAGCCACCGGTCGCCGCCGGGCATCCCGGGCATCGGGGAGTAGCCGCTCTCGAATGACAGCTGCGCGGAGCGCAGTCGTCCGACCCGGTCGGGGACCTCGACGACGCGACGTGGGGCCGGCGGTGCCTGGTGATAGAGCACCGGGTTGTCGAGCATGCCGCGGGCGCCCAGGAGCTCGATCGTGCGGCGGGTCTCGCGGGCGGTGCGCTCGAGGAGGAACGGGTTGACGCTCTGGTCGCCCATGTTGGAGGCCAGGTTCATCACGAACTCTTCGGCGAAGACCTTCGCGAGGACGCCAGGCGTGGGGATGCAGGCCGGGATCTCGGGCCTCGCGGCACGGTGCGGGAACAGCGCGCGGGTGACCGACTGGGTCGCGAACCTGTGGGTCGCCTTGGCCGCGCCGAGGATCGGGGCAGGGGACACCGCGGAGAGGACCGCGGCTCCGCGCCGTAGGGTCTCGCCGAACTCCGGCTGGCCGGACGCACCCGAACGACGCGACTTGGACGCCGTCTCCGTCACCGACCGGAGATGGTCGACCGGCCGGCCGTTGGGTTCGGCGCTCATCCTTCGCCGTCCCCTCGGGAGCGTGCCCCGCTCGCGCGCAGCGCCACGGCGGCGTGGTCTCGTGGGGATCTCATGCGGGGTCCGCCTCGTGCCCAGCCTCCGGGTTCAGGCCATCGAAGGCCTCGCGAGCGGTCAGCTCGCCCTCCAGCACCTTGTTGACCGTGGCACAGATCGGGATCGCGACCCCGTGCCGCTCCGCGATCTCCACGACCGTGCTGGCGGTGCGGACCCCTTCGGCCACCATCGTCATGCCCTCCAAGATCTGTGGCAGCGATCGGCCGAGGCCGAGCTGCTCCCCGACGTGACGGTTGCGGCTGCGCTGACTCATGCAGGTGACCATCAGGTCACCGAGCCCGGTCAATCCCGCAAAGGTAGCGGCTTCTCCACCCATGGCAACCCCCACCCTGGTCAATTCAGCCAATCCGCGCGTGAACATCGCCGCGCGGGTGTTGTCGCCGGTGCCCAGCCCCTCGGCCATGCCGACGGCGATCGCGATGACGTTCTTGAGCGCGCCGCCGATCTCGCACCCGGCGACGTCGTGGTTGTAGTAGACCCGGAACAGCCCGCTCTGGAGCACTCGGCGCAGCTCGGTCCCGACCGACTCGTCCTCGGTCGCGATCACACTCGCGGAGGCCTGGCCGGCCACGATCTCTCCCGCGATGTTGGGTCCGGTGAGGGCGGCCGCCGGGTGCCCCGGGACGAGCTCCTCGATCACCTGGGTCATCCGGAGCAGAGAGCCCTGCTCGAGTCCCTTGGTCAGGCTGACCACCGGGGTCCAGGGCCGCAGGTGCGGGACGACGGTCTGCAGGGTGTCGCGGAAGGCCGAGGTGGGCACACCCATGATCAGCACCTCGGCGGAAGACACCGCTTCGGCCAGGTCGTTCGTGGCCCGCAGGTTCACGTTCAGACGCGCATCGCGGAGGTAGGCGGAGTTGGTGTGGAGGGCGTTGACCTCGGCGGCGACATCGTGGCTGCGTGCCCACAGGACCGTCTCGTTGCGCTTCGACATCAGCGACGCGATCGTGGTGCCGAACGAGCCGGCTCCTAACACGGCGATCTTCACCGGATGACCTCTCCTTCGGACGTGCCCTCGCCGAAGGCCGTGCGGGCCTTGGCCTCGTGGTTGGACAGCAGGTCGTCGCGGTCGTCCTTGAGCAGGAAGCCTGCCGCAATCGTGGCCTCGAGCCGCTGCGCGAAGCTGTCGAGGTAGGCCTCGGCAGCTCCGTGACGCTTGATGAGCTCTTGCTGTGTCAACGGGACCTCCTGTCCGGCCAGGGCGCACAGCGCCCCGGGCGTCGAATGAACCAAGAACGTGACCAGGGGTAGGTCGAGGTGCGGTGATCTCACGCCACCGCACCCGTTTCCTACCTCATCAGCGCGGGTCACCGAGACGACGTCCGCGACGGCGAGGTCGAGCCGGGGCGCGCGCGGTGGCGCCACCCCGTGCTCGGCCCAGGCGAACAGGGCTGCGAGACCGGCGCGGAGGAATGCCGCGGTGGGGAAGGACGACGGGGGACCGTCACACTCGGCCATGCCGGGGGTGTGGGGGGCGCCGGCGACCTCCCACAGCCGAAACAGGTCGCCAGGTGCGTCGCTGTCCTCGCGCCGAACCGTCGCGCTGCCTGGGTTGACGTAGGTACGCCCGCCGGAGAGCGTTGCGGTGAACCCCTCAACGTCGGTCTGGGTCTCGAGATCGATGACCGGGACGTCCAGGGGGCGCAGGGCGGCTCGCTCGAGACCGGGCAGAACGGCGCGCCCCGACCCGAGGGCCGTCAGGCTGGCCCCCCGGGCGGCAGGGAAGTAGCCGTCGTAGACCGGATCTCCGCTCGGGGCGCGGGTGAGGTCGTGGAACGCGGAGGCGAACGTCGCGGTCTCGCACCCGCTCTGGGAGTAGCCCACGAGATAGACGTGGGTCGCCGTCAGGCCCGCCAGCACCTCGTGGTCGACCGCGCGGACCAGAGCGCCGACCTGCCGCAGGATGTCCCACGCCAGGTCGTTCGAAGACACGTCGAGACCGGCGTAGCGCTGGGGGTCGCGCGCGACGAGGGCTCGTGCGGACGAGGTCCGCTCGGTGACCCCGACCCAGGCATCACCGTTGGCCACCAGCAGCCTGTCGACGTGCTGCCAGACGACGTCGCGGTCGACACCGCTGGAGGTGTTGAACGGCTCGATGACGACCCGGCCACTGAACCGGTCGGCCTCGGCGGGGAGGCGTACGAGCAGCCGCGTGGCGTACGGGGTCAGCTCGGCTCCGGCCACGGGTGGGCCGACCGCCTGGCCGGAGTAGGTGCGGGCCACGCCGGTCAGCAGGTGCTCGACCTCGCGGTAGGAGTCGGGCAGGGCCGCCCGGACCGTGCCGTCGTCGTCGGGTGTCGGGGCCACTGCGCTGGCGTGCGGCACGCCGGTGGTCGCCATCGCGGTCAGGCGGACTCCGTTGAGGTCGACCGACATGGACCGCCTAGGATCCTCTATCTGTGACATCAACTGCCTCCCCGACCCGGTCGCGGACGACCAGCAAACCCAAGCGCGGTCGCGCCTTGGCACGTCGGGTCATCGTGCCCCTGATGGCAGTTCCGCTGGCCAAGGCCGGCGCCCGCGGGGCGCGATACACGATGGCCGCGGCCAAGGCGACGCGCCGCGGCGAGCCGCTCTTCCCTGGGGTGCCGGCGCCGGCCGCGACCGTCGGGCTCGCCGCCCGGGTCGCTCTCGACGAGCTGTTCCTGATGCCCTCCGGACCGTATGCCAGCACGGTCTCGGGAAGCGACTACGAGGTGTCGTCGGCCGAGCTCGACGAGGCCGTTCGCTACTACGAGAACCAAGGGTGGCTCGACGACCCGACCGGCTACTTCGAGGCGCCCGGCACCGCGACCGAGGTGGAGACCACCCAGGTGATCCACCGCCGCGGCCAGGTGACGGTGGCCCGCTTCGAGAGCCAGTGGATGCCCCGTCCGGGCGAGCCGGGGGCGGAGCGGTGGCTGTCGTTCGAGAAGAACCGGACGGCGTACGCCACGGTGCTGCGCCACGACGACCGACCCCGCCCGTGGCTGGTGTGCCTCCATGGCCAGAACATGGGCACGCTCGGTGATCTCGAGGCGATGCACCTGCTGCACCTGCACCGCAACCTCGGGGTGAACCTCGTCTTCCCGACGCTGCCCTTGCACGCACGGCGTCGAGCCGGACTGCGCCCCGGCGCGCAGTTCGTGTCCCAGGCCTACCCCGTCAACAACGTCCTCGGGCTCGGTCAGAGCGTGTGGGACGTCAGGCGCCTGCTGCGCTGGCTCCGGGAGGAGCAGGCGGCGACCACGGTCGGCCTCTACGGCTTCTCCCTCGGCTCCTACGTCACGAGCCTGGTGGCCGGCCTGGACGACGAGCTGGCCTGTGTGATCGCGGTGGTGCCGTCCGGCGACCTGGCCGCGCCGCTCAAGGCCACCGAGCCCCTGCTGCCGGCCCGACGTCGCCAGCACCGGGCGCTCCACGACTGGCGCGCCTCGCTGGTGCAGGGGGTGGTCTCGCCGCTCGCACGACCGTGCGTGGTCCCGCACGAGCGCCGCTTCGTCATCGCCGGGCAGGGCGACCGACTCGCCACGGCGCAGGGAGCGGTGACGCTGTGGCGGCACTGGGACGAGCCCAGCATCGACTGGTTCCCATGCGGCCACCTCACCATGACCCGGGCCGCGGGCTTCGAGGCCCGCATCGAGGAGATCGTCCGGTCCTGCGGCGTCGTCGCCGGCTGAGCCGCCCGCCTCAGGCACCGACGGGACTCACGGTCGGAGACGGCGCCTCCAGTGCGGAGACGGCGTCGAGCAGCAGCTGGACCCGCTCGGCCAGCTCGGTGCGCTCCGAGGCGCGCGCGGCCTCGAGCAGGCCCTGTCGACGGGCATAGACCAGGGCGTTGTCGAACATGGTGAGGGACAGGCCGTCGGAACGGTTCAGCCTGCCCTCGCTGAGGTCGAGTGAGCCACGGGTCTGGCACTCGGCGAGGAAGGCGCCCTCGTCGAGCACGGCCTCGTCGCCGAGCCGGCGCAGCTCGCGGGTGACGGCCGCCCAGGCCTCCAGGAACGGCGCGAGGGCCTGCGAAGCTGCGAACGGCTGGATCCGACGTAGCAGCTCGTCGGCTCCCTCCGGGGCAGCGAGAGTCGTCGACCACTGTGGGTCGACCGCCGCCAGCTCCGCCTCCACCTCGGCCTGCAGCTGCGCCTGGTCGGGGAAGAAGAACTCATCGGTGAGCAGCTCGCGCAGCGCCCGACACTCGTGGTCGATCACGGCCTCACGCTGTGCCGGTGGCGACGCAGCGGCCCGGACGAGGCACAGCTCGGTCACCGCGGGAACCATGAAGTGGTGGGCGATGACGTTGCGGTAGTAGCCCGCCTCGTAGTCGCGTCCCTCCGTGACGCGCCAGCGCGGGATCCCGCCGTCGTCGGTGGCCGACACGATGCCCTGCGCCTGCAGGAGGCCGAGCGCACGCTCGACCGACCGGGCGTCGGGTGCCCCGCCGGCGGGAGCCGGCAGGCCATGACGCTGGACGAAGGCCTGCGCCGGCGCGAGCGCCTCGAGGACCTCCTCGGTGGTCAGCGCCACGTCGGCAGCCACCAGCAACGGCAGGACGACCATGGAGACAGCGCTGATCGGTGTGACCGCGTCGATGCGTCGCGACACCTCGAAGGCGGCCCGGGTGATCCCTTCGGAGAACGCCTCTTTGTCGGCACCTCCGTCCCGTTCGAGGAACGACGAGAGCCGGACCGGCTCGCCGATCCCCACATAGATCTTCGCCTCGGCCGGCACCTTGCGCTGCCGGGCGAGGAGCCGGAACATGCTGACCAGGCTCTCGCTCGTCTTGGCCGCTCCGCGGCCGTAGCCGGCGTACTCGTAGACCTCGTTGAGCCATTCGTAGACGATGGTCGTCGGCACGAGGAGGACCTCGGCGGAGCGGTCGTCGACGAACGCGTCGGCGACGTAGGCGAGCAGCCCGACCTTGGGGCGCAGCAGCTTGCCCGTGCGGGTGCGCCCACCCTCGATGGCCCACATGAAGTTGGCCCGTCGCTCGGCCAGCCAGCCGACGTAGTGGCGCATCGAGAGGTTGTAGATCGGGTCGCGGACGCCTCGCCTGATGTAGATGATCCCGAGGGCGTGGCCGATCGGGCCCATCGGCCAGAAGTTGATGTTGGCGCCGGCGAACCGGTACTCGCGGGTGAAACCGTGCTCCGCGAACGGCACCCGCACCAAGAAGTCGATGTAGGAGCGGTGCGCGGTGGCGAAGACCAGCGTGTCCTGGTCGTCGCGGTCCTTGAGGCGGGCCAGCGCGGACTCGTCATACTCGAGTGAGTCGCGGAAGCTCTCCCGGTCGAAGATCCGGCTGAGCACCGAGTGGAACTCCGGGGCGGCCGCGTCGTGCGTCGCGACCATCTCCTCGAGGTAGTCCTCGGCCGTGCCGAGCAGGGCCTCCACGGGCTGCCCGCGCTCGGCCGCGACCGCCTGCAGACCCGCGAGGAACCGCGCGTCGCCGGCGATCTCGGACAAGGCGGCCTTGCGTTCGGCCACCGCGGCCCGATGCAGCTGCCACCGATTCACTTTGGCCCTCAAGCCTCAGCCCTGCGGACTGAGTCGGTCGAAGGTGTCCGGCCCCACTCCACGCTCGCGCAGCTGCACCTTCTGGATGCGGAACGTCGCCTGCGTGGTGGGCAGGCTCTCCAGCAGCTCGACGTAGCGGGGGAGCGCGAACTTGGGCATCCGGTTCTCCAGGAACTTGCAGAGCTCGGCCGCCTTGACCACCGCCTCCGCGGCCGCGACGACAAAGATCATGACCTCGTCCTCGCCCACGTCCGAGGGCACCGCCACCGCGGCGACCGACGACACACCGGGGTACGCCGAGACCGCCTGCTCGACCTCGAAGGACGAGATGTTCTCGCCGCGCCGCCGGATGTAGTCCTTGGCCCGGTCGACGAAGTAGTGCTCGCCGTCCTCGTCGTAGGTGAAGGCGTCGCCGGTGTGGAACCACCCGTTGCGCCACGCCTTCACGGTCGCCTCGGGGTTGTTGAGATAACCCTGGTTGAGGGTCCACGGGACCTTCGGGCGCACCACGAGCTCGCCCACCTCGCCGGGCCCCACCGGCTGGTCGTGCTCGTCGACGACGGCCACGTCGGTCGGTCCGTCCTCGGGGATGCGGCCGACGCTTCGCCAGTTGGTGCCGTCGACGTCACGACCGTGGGAGTACAGCACCGAGCCCAGCTCCGTGCTGCCGAACGTCGTGTAGACCTGCTCGACACCGAAGCGCCGCTTGAAGTCGTCGACCTCAGGGAGCACTGGACCCATGAGCACGGCCTTGAGTGGGTTGTCGGCGTCGTCGGGCTTCTCCGGCATGGCCATGAGGAAGCTGGCGATGACGCTGACCGTGTAGGTCGCGGTGCAGTTGTGGGCGCGGATGTCGTCCCAGAAGTCGGTGATGCTGAACCGCTCGCGAAAGACGAGCTTGCCCCCCAGAGCTGCCGGCAGGAACAGCGTCGACTTGCCGAGTACGTGGAACGGTGGCCAGAAGCCATAGAACGTCGCTCCGTGGAACTCCTCTGGGGCATACAGCAGCCGGACGTTCTCCTGGGCCCCCCAGGGCACCAGCACGGCCTTGGCCTTGCCGGTCGTGCCCGAGGTGTAGATGACGCTCAGCAGGTCCCACTGCTGGGGCTCGGGGAGGTTCTCGGCCGGCTCGAGGCCACCCAGGAACTCCTCGCCGCTCAACACGTGGAAGTGCTCCTCCAGGCGACCCGTGTCATCGCCTGGCTCCGCGTCGTAGATCACCACGATCCGCACTTCGGGCAGCTGGTCGGCGATGACCGACAGATTGCCCAGGAACCGACGCGAGGTCACGACCACGCGCGCCCTTGAGGTGTTGATGGCGTGGCTCAACCAGTCGCCGCGGTAGTCGTTGTTGACCGGGACCTCGACCGCGCGCGTCCAACTGACACCGATCCATGCGTACATCGCGTCCGGGGTGTTGGGCATCAGCGTGATGACGTACTCGTGCGGCTCGACGTTCAAGCGCTTGAAGGCAGCGGCCCAGAGCCGGCTCCGCGAGTCGAGCTGCTCCCAGGTGATGGACTCCTCTGTGGAGAGCGACTCCACGGCGACGTCGTCGGGGCTGTTCTTCGCCCGGTCCGCGATGAGGACCGGCAGGGGCTTGTAGTGGTACACGGACGAGCCTTTCCGTGGCGATGGTTGAGTCGGGGTGTGACGTTAGTCGCTCGGTGGCTGCTTCGTCTCCTGTGTCGAACCCATAACTCCACCCAAGATTCGCTGCGCGCGAGAGAGCCCCTTGCCGGGCAGTCCGAAACGGCCCCCCTTGGGGCCGTTGCTGCCCTGATCGGCCTGCTCAGGCGGATCGGCCGGCTCGGGCTTGTCGAAGCCCAGGATCGGCCAGCCGCGCTTCTCGGCCACCCGAGCGAGGGCTTTGCCGGGGTTGGTCGGCCTCGGGTGCCCCACGAGATACATCAGCGCGACGTCCTCGTCGCCGTCGGCATAGAAGTAGCTGCGGGTCAGGTCGATCCCGTGGCCGGTGGCGAACTCCTGCACCGCATGCGCCTTGCCGGGGCCGAACAGGACTGGGCGGCGTACCTGCCCGGTGAGGACGCCGTCCTCGGTGAGGTAGGTGTTGCACAGGACGTGCTCGATGCCGAGGTGCTCCGCGGTCGGCATCACCTGGTAGTCGGAGGCTGCAGAGCTGAGCACGACGGTGTGCCCCCGGTTGCGGTGGGCCGCGACGATCTCCCGCATCTCGGGATAGACCAGCGACCGGATGTCGCGCTCGAAGACCTTGCGGCCCATGTCGAGCAGGTCCTCATGGGCGCGGCCGCGCCACGCGGCGCCACCGAGCTCGAGCATCTCGACGAACACGTCGTAGGTCATCCCGTTGATCGCCATGAGGGCGACCGACCGCAGGATCTCCGAGGAGCCGAGCTCCCCGCGCCGGATGCGCTCCTTGGAGATGTAGTTGCCCGTGTGGCCGGCGACCAGGGTGCCGTCCATGTCGAAGAAGGCCCCGATGTCCGGCCCCTTCTGGCTCGCCTCGACCTCGGCGATCGAGCCGGGCAGGCGCAGGCGCGCGGTCACGGCTTGGTCCTCGAGCCGGTCTTTGCGCTGGTCTTTGCGGTGGTCTTTGCGGTGGTCTTGGACGTGGTCTTGGACGTGGTCTTGGACGTGGGTTTTGCGGTGGTCTTTGCGGTGGGTTTCGTGCTGTTCCTCGGGGTGTTTCGCGAGCGACCGTGCCGCTCGTTGCTCTTGGCCGCGGCCGCACCGGCGACGGCGACCTCGTCGAAGCCCTCGCGCAGACAGCGGAGGAGCTCGTCAGGATCCGCGACCGCCTCCGCATCGAGGTTGAGTCCGACGTGGCACGTGGAGTTGGCCAGGGCGAAGGTCACCGTCATCGCACCGCCCAGGAGTGGGCCGATCGGCACGATCCCCTCGAGCTTCGAGCCACCGACGTACACCTGACCCGGTTGGCCGCGGACCGTCGCGACGTGGACGTCGACGTCGCGACCCAGGTGGCCGAGCGCGCCCAGCATCGGCGACGGAAGCCACGAGAGCACCGGAGCCGCGGTCCTGAGCATCTGAACGGGGAGCTCCGGGTCCGCGTTGACCCCGGCCTGCCTCACGAGGCGCATCCGCTTCATCGGGTCCGTGACCGCGACGGGTGCCGCCATCCGGATCCCGGTCCACAGGTCACTGCCCCCGGACCGGTCATCGAAGCGCACGTCGAGGGGCATGCCGAGCGGCAGCGTCTCCACGGGCACCCCCAGACGCTCGTGGTACAGGCGGAGACCACCGATCACGGCCGCGGCGCAGGCGTCGTGGACCGCGCAGCGCTGTGCCTGGGCGGCGACCCGCAGTGGGGCGAGGTCGACGTCGAAGGTCTCGAAACGTGATCGGAGCGAGCGGCGACGCAGCAGGGGTGACCCGTCGTCCTCGGGCTGACCCCCCAGCTTCCCCACGGCGCCGGCGAGCTGCGAGATGTCGCGTACCGCGGCCGCCGGGTCCCGGGTCGCGGCACCGACCCGACGGACCGCTGCCCCGACACCGCGTGCGAGGCCGACCGGGAGCCCACGGAGGCCGCCCCGGGTCAGGTCGCCACGGGAGACGTCGTGCGGCACCGGCAGCGGCGGCATGGCGCCTCGGTCGGGTTGCGCGGTGTCGGCGTGGAGCGCCTGGTCCAGGAGGACCTCGCTGACGCCGTCATAGACCGGTTGGCCGAGCTTGAGGACCAGCGCGGCCCCGTCGCCGAAGCCCTCCACCAAAGTGGCCTCCCACAGCGGCCGGGCGAGATCGAGCGGTGCGGCGTGGAGCGTCTGCGCGAGGTCCAGGAGGTCGCGCAGCCGCCCGGGGGCCGGCAGGCTCAACCGGCGCAGGTGGTAGTCGAGGTTGAAGTCGGGGTCGGTCACCCACTGACCGGACGCCACCGGGACCGTCGGGGTGACCACCCGCTGGCGCAGTCGCGGTGCGAGACGTGAGGCCCGGTCGAAGTCCGCGCGGAGCGATGCCCAGTCAGGGACCGACTCGAGGATCTCGATCGACATGTAGGAGGTGCGCGACTCGCTGTGCAGCTCGTACGAGTACGCGATCTGGTCGTACGACGAGAGCCGCTCGTCAGGCTCGATGTCTCCGCTCATGGGTGCTCCCTTGTCCCGCCGCGACCGGCTGCCCGCGACCGCGTTGGCCGACGTCGCAACATAACGTGTGGTTCGCCTGGCGAGAAGATCATCTGACAGTCCTGAAACGTCGTCGCCTCTCGGCGATGCCGCGGCCGCTCCGGGCGGAGACGCTAGCCTGTCCCGGGTCCCGGGTCCGCACCTGGCCTCCGGACCTCGCTGTGCCGGATGAGTCGGATGAGAGGCCAACGATGCGAACCCGCGGAGCAGTCGTGACGCAGTCACCCGGGCGGTTCGAGGTGCTCGACCTGGAGCTCGAGGAACCGCGCGAGCACGAGCTCCTTGTTCGGATGGTGGCGGCAGGTCTCTGCCGATCCGACGACCACCTCGCCAGTTCCGAGTCCTCGGCGATGTTGCTCCCGATGTGTGTGGGGCACGAGGGCGCGGGAGTTGTCGAACGGGTCGGCCCGGGGGTCACGCGATTCGCCGCGGGTGACCATGTCGTGTTCTCGTTCCTGCCCAGCTGCGGCCGGTGCCGGTGGTGCGCCACGGGCATGCAGAACCTCTGCGACGAGGGGGCGCGCACCATGCTCGGCACCCGCGCAGACGGCAGCTATCGGGTTCGGCTCACCGATGGCACGCCGGTGGGTCAGCTCGGTGGGCTCGGTACGTTCAGCGAGCACACAGTCGTCCACGTGGACTCGACCATCAAGGTGGACTCCGACCTGCCCCTCGACCGGATCTGCCTCCTCGGCTGTGGCGTCGGCACCGGCTGGGGGTCCGCCGTCTACTCCGCGGACGTGTCGGCCGGCGACACCGTGATCGTGATGGGGGTGGGCGGTGTCGGGATCAACGCCGTGCAGGGTGCCGCCCACGCCGGGGCCGATCGCGTCGTCGCCGTTGACCCCGTGCCGTTCAAGCGGGAGATGGCACTGAAGCTCGGTGCGACGGCGGCGTTCGCGGACATCGCCGAGGCCATCGACTACGTGCAGGGGCCGACCAACGGCCAGGGCGCCGACAGTGCGATCGTGACGGTCGGGGTGACCACCGGTGAGCATGTGGCGCAGGCCTTCTCCGCCGTGCGCAAGGCGGGTGTGGTCGTCGTCAGCGGAATGGGTGGTGAGTCCACCGAGCTGCCGATCTCTTTGACCGAGCTGACGCTCTACCAGAAGCGGGTCCAGGGGTCGCTCTTCGGCGCCTCCAACCCGACAGCAGACATCCCTCGTCAGATCCGCATGTATCGCGACGGCACGCTCAACCTCGACGACCTCGTCACGACGACGTACTCGCTCGACGAGATCGAGCAGGCGCGCTCCGACATGCTGGCCGGCAAGAACCTGCGCGGCGTGATCTTGTTCTGAGCCTCACCCTCGTCGCTCGGCCGGCTGCTGCTGTCGCGATCGGGCGGTCAGCCGGCTGCGGCGACGTGGGCTCGCCTGGGGCGCACCACCTGCCACCCAGATCGCCAGGGTCTGCTGCAGGCGGAGGGTCAGGCGGGCGCGAGCCTCGGCCACTGGGTCGTCGTCCGCCGCGTCGTCCGCGGCATCGTCCGCCGCGTCGTCTGCTGCGTCGTCTGCTGCGTCGAGCTGCTCGCCCGCCGGCTCCGGCCGGGGTGGGGGTGGTGCCAGCCGGCGCGTGAGGGTCGTCAGGAGGGAGTCGAGCAGGATGTCGCCGAGCAGTCCCGCCGGGACGTCGTGACGCACGACGCCGCTGGCCTGAGCCTGCTCGATCCGTGCCGTCAGCACCTCGTGCGGTCGAGGCATGCGCATCCAGCCCGCGGCCATGATCTCGGGGTGACGCTGCACCAGGGCGACGAGCGGTCGGTCGGCGGTGAACGCCACAGCCAGTCCGGAAGCCAGTCGGTCGAGCTGGTCGTGGAGGGGCACCTCGGCGCCCAAGGCATCGCTGATCGTGGCTTCGACGACGTCGGCGACCGCCTCCTCGCAGACGGCCTGCTTGGTCGGGAAGTAGTTGAAGAAGGTGGCCTCGCTGATGCGCAGCATCTTGGCGATGTCGGCGACCCTGGTCGCGCTGAGCCCGCGCTCACCGAAGAGGCTGACACCCGTGGTGAGGATCTGACGGCGTAGCTCGAACTTCTTCTCCTCGCGCAGTCCCATCGCTCTCCCTCCCGTCGCCCTGGCCTCGCCCGCACGTCGGGCGGTAGTGACGGAGCACACACTGGCAACTCGTGATGAGCCTAACTGACCCAAATCATCAAGTCACTCAAATAATCCAGGTAGTGTTGCTATCAAGAACGGCAGCCAGGCGGACCATCCCATGCCACCTGAGCCGCTACCAGGATCAAACGAAGGAGCCAGGGATGACCACCGTCAGACAACGGATCCACGACGAGTTCGTCCGTGCACGCAGGCGTCAGCGCGAGCACGAGTTCCAGCTGCTGCTGGACGAGCTCGCGACCTGCAGCCCCACGAGCAGGACAGACCTCGTCGCCCAGCGCGCGCACCAGCAGTCCACGCGCACGCCCAACGCGGCCTGAGCGGCGCTTCCGCGCCGGCTCAGGTGCTGGCGACGGCCTCGCCGAGGTAGGCAGCCTCGAGCACGGTGGGGTTCGCCGCCAGGTGGCTGGCCGCGTTGTCGAGCACGACCTCTCCGTGCACGAGCACCACAGCACGGTCGGCGACCTCCAGCGCGAGCGAGACGTGCTGCTCGACCAGCACGACCACGGCGCCGGTCTCGTCGGCGATGCTGCGCACCATGGGCAGCAGGTCCTCGACGATCACCGGCGCCAGTCCCATGCTCATCTCGTCGATCAACAGCACCCGCGGCTCCTGCATCAGGGCTCGCGCCACCGCCAGCATCTGCTGCTCACCTCCCGAGAGGTTGACGGCATCGACCTTGCGCCGCTTGGCGAGGGCGGGGAAGCGGTCGAAGGCACTGTCCACGGTGGTCGCCCGCTTGCCCTTGGCCGCCTTGAGGTTCTCCTCGACGGTCAGCGAGCCGAAGAGCGCGCGGTCGTCAGGCACCAGCACGACCCCGGCGCTCGAGGCCTGGGCCGGGCGACCGGACTTGAGCTCCTCGCCGCCGACCCGGATCGTGCCCCCCTGGCTCGGGAGCAGCCCTGCCAGCGTGGTCAGCAAGGTGGTCTTGCCCGCCCCGTTGGGACCGAGCACGGCGACCACGACGCCGGGGCTGGCGTCGAGATGGAAGCCGCGCACCACCTTGACGTCGCCGTAGCCCGCCTGAACGTCCTGGCACTCGAACAGCGGGGCACCGTGAGCGGCCACGGGGGAGCCTTTCGTGAGATCGGTCATGGCTGCACGCTCTGCTCGGCGTGGGTGGCGCCGAGGTAGGCCTCGGCCACGGTGCGGTCGGCCCGAATCTCAGCAGCCGTGCCGTGCGCAATCACCTTGCCGAAGTTGAGCACGTAGATCGCATCGCAGAGGTTGAGCACCAGGTGCATGTCGTGGTCGATGAGCAGGATGGTCACCCCACTGTCGCGAATCGCCCGCAGTCTCAACCCGAGCCATTGGCTCTCGTGGCTGTCGAGCCCACCGGCGGGCTCGTCGAGCAGCAGCACCTCGGGGTTGCCGACCAGTGCGCGCGCGATCGAGACCAGCTGGCGCCGACCC
This sequence comes from uncultured Actinomycetota bacterium, assembly GCA_963802315.1. Classification (GTDB taxonomy): domain Bacteria; phylum Actinomycetota; class Actinomycetes; order Propionibacteriales; family Nocardioidaceae; genus Nocardioides. The sequence goes on along the minus strand of CAWDIF010000001.1, from coordinate 728,673 downwards.
TGAGAGAGCTCGCGGACCGGACTCTGCGCGACGTCCGCGAGGTCGAGCAGCTCGAGCACCTCCTCGACGCTGCGCGACGAGCGACCCTGTGCGGCCGCCTGACCGGTCACGACGTTCTCGGTCACCGAGAGGTCCTCATAGAGCTCGGCGTGCTGGAAGGTGCGCCCGAGCCCGGCCCGCACGCGGCGGAACGGCGACCGGTTGGTGATGTCAGAACCGACCAGGCTCACCGATCCGGTCGACGGCGCGAACGCGCTCAACGCGTCCAGCAGGGTCGTCTTGCCGGCACCGTTGGGGCCGATCAGCCCGACGATGGTGCCCTGGCGCACCGAGATGGTGACTCCGTCGACGGCCACGACACCGCCGTAGCGCACCGACACGTCGGTGGCCTCGAGCACCACGTCTCCGCCCTCGGCCGGCGGTAGCGGCTCCAGGTGAGCGTCATGGGGCACCGGGGCATCGATCTGCGGCACCCGCCGTTTGCGCCACTGCTCGATCTTGGCGTGCACGGGACCGACGAGGCCGTCGGGCTGGAAGATCACGACGAGCACGAGTCCCAGTCCGGTGAAGGCTGCGTAGAGGGCGTCGACACCGAAGGCCTCGTTGCTGGCGTAGGCGACGATGCCACCAGTCGAGAGCACACCGGCCATGACCCCGCCCGAGACGCTGGTGACGCCGGCGAAGTAGACGCCGGTGAACACGAACAGACCGAGGATCGCGTCGAAGGCCACGAAGGTGACGTTGCCCTGGTAGTAGGCGAGCATCGAGCCACCGAGGCCCGCGATGAAGGAGCCGATGGCGAACGCGATGATCTTGACCCGGACCACGTCGATGCCGGCGCCGGCGGCGGATCGCTCGTTGGCACGCACGGCCAGCATCTGTGAGCCGAGCGGGCTCTGGCGCAGCAAGGCGACGCTGATGGCGACGATCACGAGCACCACGAGGACCAGCATCGCGAACTCGGGACGCGGGAAGTCGGTGCCGACGCGGGCCCGGAGGTCGAGACCGAACAACTCTGGACCCTCGATGTCGGCGCCTCCGGCGCTGATGTAGTCGGAGTTGGTGAACCAGAGCGCCTGGATGGTCACCGCAGTGGCCAGGGTCACGACTGCGACGGGCAGACCGCGGATCCGCAGCGCGGGGAGGCCGACGACGACCCCGACGACCAGGGCGAAGAACGAGGCGAGCAGGGGCGCGATCGGGAACGGCACGTTCCAGTCGATCGTGATCGTGCTCAGCGAGAAGCCCGCGACCCCGGCCAGGGTCAGCTGGGCCAGTGAGACCTGGCCGGCGTAGCCCGTCGTGACGACGAGCGACAAGGAGATGATCGCGAGGATGAAGCTCTGGATCAGCGTGATCCGCCAGTCACCGGAGAGCAGCAGCACCGCGGCGCCGCCGAGCAGGGTGCTCGCGATCGCAGTGGGCACCAACGCTTGGGGTCGCGGTGCCCGGCCGAGGGAGGCCTTGGTGATCAGGCCACCCCGGCTCGGCAGCGGCTTGGCGCGCACCACCAAAACAACGAGGATCAGCAGCAGCACCACGAGCTCGGAGCGACCCGAAGCCGGCAACCAGTCGTACTTGCCGGCGAGGTAGTCCATCTCCGACTGCACCATGCCGATCGCAAGCCCGCCGAACACCGCGGGCACCATGAACCGGAACTGGCCGAGCACCGCTGCACCGAGCGCCGGGACGATGAGCAGGATGTAGTTGTCGGGCGTCAGCGACACGATGGGCGTGATCAGGATCCCCGCGATCGCGGCGACCCCAGCACTGATCATCCAGTTGGCCGCTGCGATCCGGTCGGGACGCAGGCCCGTGACGTAGGCGCCGCGCTCGCTGTCGGCGGCTGCTCGGGTGAGCAGTCCGAACCTGGTGAAGCGGTAGACCGCGGCCAGCAGGAAGGTGAGGATCAGGATGGTCCCGGCGAAGTAGAGCCGGTCGGCCGGCACGAAGGAGTCGCCGATCTGGACGGAGTCGGTGGGGAAGATCGCCTCGGCGCTGAGGAGCTCGCCCTCGAAGCGGACCCGCAGCAGACCGATCATGATCACCATGACGCCGACCGAGGCCACGGCCTTCGCCACGGGGGTCGCCCCGCGCAGGGGTCGGAAGACGATGCCATAGAGCAGCAGCCCGACCAGCGCGTTGAGCACGACCGTGATGAGGGCGGCAGGGAAGAAGGACAGCTCCCCCCCGAGGTCGATACCGGTCAGGCCCGGGAGCGGGAAGACCAACTCACCCAGACGCAGGTTGACGTAGAGGTAGGCCGCCAACAGCGCCATCGCTCCGGAGGCGAAGTTGAGCACGCCGCTGCTCCGGAACGTGACGACCAGGGTCAGCGCGAGCGCCGCATAGATCGCGCCGTTGGCGAGCCCGAGCAGCAGGAATGTGAAGTAGGGAGTCATGGACACCTTCGACAGACGGGAGCTGGTTGGGTCGGGACAAATGGCGGCTGTTGGTCGGCAGTCGCCGAGGCATCGCGTGGCGCAACGGTAGGAACTTAGGCGTTCGAGGTGATGTACGCCACCATCAACCTGATGACGCGCCGCAGGGTGAGATGCGGAATCACTGAGCCAGGCGGTCGGGTACCCGGTCGCTGTCCCGGCCCCAGAACGCGTGCAGCCACAGTCTCGTGTGGGTCTCGACCAGTCGGTCGTGCGAGGTCCGGGTCTGGTTGCGGGCGCGATCCATCAGCGCCCAGTTGGCCATGCCCTGGAGGGCCTCCATCAGCGAGGGGAGGTCGTCAGTGATCGGGGCTATCCGCCCCTCGTCGCGCATGCGTTCAGCCATCAGGAGGGCACCGTCACTGCGTCGCTGGATCATCTTCTCCCAGAGGTCGCCGATCGCCGGGTCGGCGTCGCGTGCTTGGACGAGCGCCTGGAGCAACGGCAGGTGCCGGTTCCACACCTCGAAGCTGTCGGTGAGGTAGGACCGCACGATGGCGACGAGGTCGCCGTCGTCGGCCTGGGCGCGCGTCATCTCCCGAGCGCCGTCGTCGAGCTCCTCCCAGACGCCCGCGAGAGCACCGGCGAGCACGTCGTACTTTGACTCGAAGTAGGTGTAGAACAGGGGCCGGCTCACCCCCGCGTGGCGCGCGATCTGGGCAACTGACAGGTCGTTGATCGAGGTCGTGGACAGCAGCTCGACGGTCGACTTGATCAACCAGGCCCGCTGCTGGTCCTTCCACGACGTCCGGTCCGGATCGCCCGACAGGTCAGCTGTCGTCATCTTCACCTCACCTCTGCCGCCGGGTCAGGCGCGCGCTGGATGGGCGAGCCTTCCCGAGTCGTCAGCATAACGATTTTGATAATTTCGTCAATTTGTTGACAGGGCGTCAGCCGATGCTGCAATCTGGCCGCCGTGTGACTGATGCAACACCACACCACCACCAGTTCGCCGCCTACCGCGGCCGCACCGAGCAGAGGTATCTGATGCGTGTTCCCGTCCGGCGGTCCCACCGCTCCGCACTCGCCCTGGCCGCGGTTGCCACGGTTCTCTTGGCCAGCGCCTGCACCAGCGCCGACGACTCCAGCGATGGTCCCGAGGTCGACCTCGGCGCACTCGGGGAGCCGCAGAAGGCGACCGGCAGCCCGGTCAAGGTCGGCTACATCTCCGACGGGGGTCTCTCGGGTGCGACCAGCGACCCGGTGGCGGACCTGGCCCGGGCTACGTTCAAGTACCTCAACGAGTACAAGAACGGCCTCAACGGCCACGTGATCGAGTTGGTCGACTGCGAGACGGGCAACGTGCCGTCGGGCGCGACGGCCTGCGGGGCCCAGATGATCGAGGACGGCGTTGTCGCCGCGCTGTCGGCGGCCTCCACCCAGGAGGTTGCGGTGTTCGCCGCGCTCCAGGGATCCGGTGTGCCCTATGTCCAGAACCGCAGCGCTATCCCCGATGTCGTCAACGACCCCAACGCGTTCATCCTGACCAACCCCCTCGACGCCTTCGACTCCATCACCGCAGTGGCGCTCGCCGAGGGCATCGACACCGTCGGCATCCCGATCATCGACGTGCCCGCAGCCACCGGGCCGGTGCTCGAGCTCGTCAAGCCCCGCCTGGATGCGGCCGGTCTGGGCTTGGTCTACACGCCCGTCGCGCCGTCGGTGGCCGACATGACGCCGCAGATCGTCCAGATGATCGATGAGGGTGCTGGGATGATCGTGCCGGTCGGCACCAACGCCTTCACCGCCTCGGCACTCAAGGCCATCAAGCAGAACGGCTTCGACGGCCCGGTTCAGATCGGCATCCCGGTCATCCCCGACGACTTCGTCGCTGCGGTGCCAGGCGGCCTCGAGGGCATCACCAACATCATCCAGGCCACGGGAGACCCCGAGGACCCGGACGTCAAGCTCTTCTACGCCATCGGCTCCGAGTACGACGTCGACGGGTTCGAGGAGGCCGCGCCGACCGGGTTCCAGGTGGTGGCCACCTTCGCGCGGATGCTGGAGGGCCTCGAGGGGGACGTCACCGCGGAGTCGGTCTCGGACTACCTCGCCAACATGTCCGAGCCCGTCCTTCGCGTCATGGGCGGCGGCATCGAGATCCAGTGTGGCGCGGACCTCATCCCCGAGCAGCCCGCGGTCTGCACCACCCAGGGGTTGACCGCCGCTCTCGACAAGGACGGCAAGGCCACTGCTTGGGAACTGTTCGGCTAGCCACAAGTGTCGATGGCGTCCGTCTTTGACAGGTCGTCACCGATGTTGCAACCTGTCCGTCGTGTGACGGACGCTACAGCCCGCGACCGTCAGGTCCCCAGCGAACATCACCATCAACCACCACAAGGAGAACCACCATGCAGTTGTCTCTCAAGTCCGTCGGCGCAGCCATCGGCAGCGTTGCACTCGTTGCGGCGATGGCCGGCACCATCTCCAGCCCGGCCGAGGCCGGCGCCGCGAAGGCCATCCCCGGCAAGGTCACCGTCACGCCGGCGGTGAACCTCAAGAACGGCCAGACCGTCAGCGTCAAGGGCTCCGGGTTCGCGCCCAACACCGTGGTCTTCATGGTCGAGTGCCTCGACGCCAAGGGCAAGAAGTGCGAGACCAGCTCGGCCCGGCTGCGCTCGACCAAGTCGAGCGCCACGGGCACCATCTCCGCCAAGTACAAGCTCTACACGGGCAAGGTCAGCACGGGCAAGTGCTCCAAGGGCTCGACCTGCTACCTCGCCGTGGCCCAGGCGGACGGCAAGGCCGGCCAGATCAAGAAGATCGTCTTCGCGAAGTGATTCACCGAGGTCGGTGACCAGCTAGGGCTTGTCACCGACCTCGCTTGCCGCCTCGGCTGCCGGTCTCGCGATCGGCAGCCGAGGCGGGCCCGCACGTCGAGCACGTTCTCGAGAGCAGCTCATCCGACATCGGCCAGACCTCCACGGTTCGGCTCGAGGCTGAGGCCTCCACCACGAGGGAGCAACACATGCTTTTCACCATCAAGAGGGCCTCGGTCGTCGCCGCCATGGCGATGGGCATGGCCATGTTGGGGGCCGCGCCCGCCCACGCAGCGGGCGCCGTGACGGCCACCCCCAGCACCGGCCTGGCCGACGGCCAGACCATCCAGGTCAGCGTGACCGGGTTCCCCGCCAACACCGACCTCTTCATCCTGCAGTGCACGGCCGCTCCCACAGGCGCTCCCGGTCTCACCCCGAAGTGCAACCTCGACGGAGCCGTCCTGCCGAAGACCAACGGGGCGGGCGCGGTGACGACGCCCTTCAAGGTCAAGGCCGGCCCGATCGGGACCGACGGTGGTGTGTGTCCAGTCGCGAACGACGGCCCGTGCTACATCGTGGCCAGCACCTCTGACCCCAGCACGGCTGTGGGCATCCCGATCGACTTCGCTCCCACCGTGGTGGTCGCCCCGTCGGCCAACCTCGTCGACGGGCAGGTCGTGAGCGTGACCGGCACCGGGTACGCCAACAACGCGAGTGCCACCGTGCTCCAGTGCGTCGACCCACTCAACGTGGCGACCTGCGCGGCCGACCGCTCGGTGACCACCACCACGTCGGCCACCGGCACGGTCTCGACCAGCTTCACCGTCAAGCTGGGTGCGACGGGCACAGGCACCTGCGACAAGGGTGCGACCTGCTACATCCGGGTCGCGACCAACCCCGCCGACCCGGGCCGGGCCGCGTTCACCTTGAAGTCCGACACCCTCGAGACCACCACGACCCTGAAGTACAAGAACGACAAGTTCAAGGGTGCGGTCAAGGCCGCTGGTGCGGGGATTGCCAAGGCCAAGGTCACGCTGAAGGTCAAGGACGGCAAGAAGTGGAAGTTCGTGGCCAAGGTCAAGACCGCGGCCAACGGCAAGTTCGTCACGGACAAGATCACCAAAGCGGGCAAGTACCGCGCCTTCACCAAGAAGAAGGGCACGGAGTACTTCGCCTCGGAGAGCAAGACGGTGGTCGTGCGCTGACCCACGCAGCTCACACCACAAGATTGAGCCATTCCTGATGAGGGCCGGCGCTTCCGCCCGGAAGCGCCGGCCCCCATGATCGCCGAGAGTGCGGCTGGCACTCGGCGGCCAGGATCCACCAGTTCGCCGTTCATCCCTTTCAACCGAAGGACCACCACATGAAGCTCCGAGCGACCATCGCCATCCTCGCCGCCTGCGCGGCACTGACCGCCTGCAGTGACGACGGCGACGACGGCGACGCGTCGTCCGACCCCACGACGTCGTCAGAGGTGAGCGAGACCCCGACCGAGACCGAGGAGGCCGGCGACCCGATCTGCGACGCCGCCAGGCAGGTGGAGATCGACCTCGCTGGGTTCAAGGCCGGCGCTGGCACCGGTGACCCGGCGATCGGCTATGAGACTTCGCTGCCGTTGGTCGAGTCGTTGTCGGCGCTCGAGGCGACCGACGTGCCTGCTGACATCAAGAAGGCGATCGCCGAGTTGCGCGACCCGCTGATTGCCTCGACCCAGGTCGTGGGCCAGATGGACATCGCGATCCTGGCACCCGCCGGGGACAAGATGACCGCGGCCGGCAACAAGATCAGCGAGTTCATCGTGGCGACCTGCACCTGATCTGACTGCACCCAGCGTGAACCGAACGAGGCCCGGAGCTGCTCACGCGGCTCCGGGCCTCGTGCCGGTGCGGCATGCTGGCCCTGTGGAGACAGGTGACGGTGTGGAGCGCTCCGAGGGGGCTCGGACGACGACCCGGCTGAATCTGCGCGACCTGGGCGGCCTTCGTGCCGATGACGGTCGCCTCGTTGCGACCGGGCAGGTCTTCCGGTGCGCGGCGCTGGTCGACCTGCCGGACGACGAGGTTGAGCTGATCCACCGGTTGGGCATCAGGACCGTGCTGGACCTGCGTTCGGAGCGGGAGCGCCTCGCGGCTGCCGGGCTGGCCCTCCCCGGCGCCGAGCATGTCTGGCTCGACGTCATCGGAGACACCGGGGAGGCGGGCCCGGCCACGCTGGCTCACACGCTGAGGGACCCGGCCAACGGGTCCAAGGCGCTGGGCGGCGGGAAGGCCGTGGAGGTGTTCGTGCGCGCCTACCGCGACCTGGTCTCCAGCCCCCAGGCCAGGACCGCGTACGCCGGGCTGGTGCGGGCGCTGGACGCGGACGCCGGGCCGGTGCTTTTCCACTGCACCGCCGGGAAGGACCGCACCGGCTGGGCCGCGGCCCTGGTGCTTTCGTCGCTCGGGGTGCCGCGGGACGCTATTCTTGCGGACTACCTCGAGACCAACGACGCCTACGTCCGCTCCCACGCAGCCACGTTCGACGAGTGGGAGAGCAAGGGCGGGGACCGGGAGGTGTTGGCCGCAGTGATCTCAGCCCGGCCGGAGTACCTCGCCTCCGCCTTCGCCGAGCTGGACACGACGTACGGCGCGATCGAGGACTACCTCGTCGATGGGCTCGGGCTCGACGCCGGCGTCGGGGCTCGGCTGCGAGCGCGACTCCTGAGGTAGTCGGAGGCGAGATCGTGGATCGGCCCGCTCTGAGCACGGCGGTGCATCGGGTCGCAGCCGGCGCTGGCACCGGCCGAGCGTGCGAGCCGCCGCTTAATCCGAAGACCCGCCGAGGTCGCTGGGGCGCCAGTCTCTCCCGGCGAGGGCTCCCGGCCCGTATGCCTCGGCGATCACGGCCCATGGGTTGACGTAGGTCGTGAGACCCGCCCGCCGGCGGTGGATGGCTGCCGAGAGGCGCAGCACCGGCCGGAGCACCGGCCCGATCGCTCGCAGGACCACCCGACGCCGTCCCATGGACGCCGCGAGGTCGTCCGCGGTCTCCTGCCAGGTGTGCTGCTGGAAGTCCAGCAGGGCCTGAGCCTCCGAGGTGTCGAACCAGTCGGTGAGGAACCAACCCTGATCGTTGTCCGGGTCGCCGGGCAGGGATGCGGACGGGCCCAGGCGGCCGATGCCCATGGCCTCCATGAGGTCGTCCATCATCTCCTGCTGGCGCTTCACGCAGCTCTCGTCCCCGGCGATCATCAGCGTCTTGCCGGCGATCGATTCGGTGCGGTCGACGGCGTTGGCGAAGGCCAGCGCGACGTCGCGAGCATCGACCATGTGGATCCGGTTGTCCCTGGGCACGGCACGCGCGACGATCGGGTCGCTCGGCCCCTGGATCATGTCCGGTGACATGACGCCGCCGAGCCGCAGCGTCGCGTGGGGCAGCCCGCTGCCGGTGACGATGCGCTCCGAGGCGACCTTGTCCTCGCCGTAGCAGTCGATCGGGTTGACCGGGGTGTCGGCCGTCAGGCGGTCGGCGTGCCGGAAGGGGTTGCGTGACCCGTAGACGGCGCTGCTCGAGCACTCGATGAATGTCGGAGGCTCGGCAAGAGCCTTCGCCGCCTCGACCAGGTTGGTGGTGCCCTCGACGTTGACCCGGCGGGCCATGGCCGGGTTGCGGTAGCAGGTCGGCGCCAGGATCGCCGCCAGATGGACGATCACCTCAGGACGATGCTCCGCGACGAGCGTCCGGACGGACTCGGCGTCCAGCAGGTCCACGAACGCCGTGACGAGCGTGCCGGGTGATCCGTGGACCGGAACCAGCGTCGCGGCGGTCGCCTCGGTCGTCTCGTTGCGAACATCGAGCGCGACCACCGTCCGGCCGCGGTCGAGCAGCAGGGTCGTCAGCCGCCTGCCGACCTGCCCGAAGGCGCCGGTGACCAGGACGGTGGTCGGCGTCATGGCTGGTCAGTGACGGAGCGGTGGATCTCCAGGCCCTCGAGTTCTCCGGCGCTGCGCCAGTCGCGCAGGATGTTGAGGTAGTCCATCGTCGGTCCGAAGAACGGGATCCCTCGCAGCTCGGGGTCGGCGCTCATGTCCATGCCGCCGCCGCCTTCGGCGTTGAAGTACCCCGGGGTGCACTGGGCCAGGAACATCGCCATGGGCCCGAGGTTGGCGTGGAGGACGCCGAGCCAGGCGTCCTGGGCCTCGGTGGTGGGCTCGATCTCGGTGATGCCCTCGCGGACGCAGTGCCCGATCAGCCAGCCCGCGTGGACCGCGTGCTCGCTCCACAAGTGGGAGAAGTTGATAGCGATCCCGGCCTGGAGCATGTGGAACTGGATCAGGTTGGGGAAGCCCCGCGACAGGGTCCCGTGCAGGGTCGCCGGGCCTCGGGCCCAGGCCTCGGACATACTGACGCCGTCGCGACCGTAGATCTCGAACCCCAGGCGTGAGGTGTGTGAGGCGTCGGCACCGAAGCCCGAGCCGAACACGATGCAGTCGACGTGGTGCTCGACCCCGGCGACGACCACCCCGGTCTCGGTGATCGCCTCGACGCCCTGGCCGTCGGTGTCGAGGAGGGTCACGTTGGGCCGGTTGAACGCCGGCAGGTACTCGTCGTGGAACGCGGGCCGCTTGCACATCCGGGGGTACCACGGCATCAGGGCGGCGGCCGTCTCCGGGTCGTCCACGACGTCGGCGACACGGCCCCGGATCCTGGTCGTCTCCTCGAGGTCGAGCAGCTGCTCCTCCTCGGTCGTCAGGGCGAAGCAGTTGGGGTTGTGGGCGAAGATCTCGGTCCAGCCGTCGGCGACCAGGTCGACGTCAACGGCCTCGCCGGACACGATGCGGGTGAAGTTGTCGATGCGCTCCTGCTGCCAGCCGGGCTGCAGGCTCGCCGCCCAGTCCGGGTCGGTGGGACGGTTGTCGCGCACGCCGACTCCTGACGGTGTGCGCTGGAGCAGGAACACGTGCTGGGCGTCCTCGGCCAAGCGCGGCAGCACCTGCACCGACGTCGCACCTGTGCCGATGAGGGCCACCCGCTTGTCGGCCAGCTCGGTCATCGGTTCCCAGGCGCTGCCGCCGGTGTAGTCGTAGTCCCAGCGGCTGGTGTGGAACGCCGTGCCGGTGAAGGTCTCGACCCCCGGGATGCGAGGCAGCTTGGCGCGGTGCAGGATGCCGCCGGCCACGACCACGTAGCGAGCGAGGATCCGGTCGCCGCGGTCGGTGGTGACCTCCCAGCGGCTCGCCTCGTCGTGCCAGCGCAGCTCGGTCACGTTCGTCTGGAACAGGGCCTTGGGGTAGAGGTCGTACTGTCGCGCGATCCGCTGGCAGTGCTCGAAGATCTCCGGCGCCTTGGCGTACTTCTCCGTGGGGAGGTAGCCGGTCTCCTCGAGCATCGGGAGGTAGATGTAGGACTCGGTGTCGCACGCCGCACCGGGGTAGCGGTTCCAGTACCAGGTGCCGCCGAAGTCACCGGCCTTGTCGACGATCCGGAGGTCGGTGACGCCCTGCTCGACCATCCGTGCCGCGGCCTGCAGGCCGCCGATGCCGGCGCCCACGACCAGGGCGTCGACCTCCTCCTGGAGCGGCTCGCGCTCGAGCGGGGTCTCGACGTAGGGGTCTTCGTCGAGCTTGCTGTCGAGCTGGCGGATGTCGGCGTACTGAGCCATCCCATCGGGGCGCAGCCTCTTCTCCCGCTCCGCGGCGTACCTGGCGTTGATCTCGTCCAGGGACGGTCGCGGGGCCTGGGTGTCTGGCTGGGTCATGCGGATCCTTCGCTCGGGGTGAGGCACTGGCAGAGATTTATGGACGTCGGGTACAGTAATTGACGTGAGCGACCCGGTCAACAGACTCCCGGAGCTCGAGCGGAAGCGTGGTCGCCCGCGGAGCGCGGCTCGGCACCACGCGATCCTCGAGAGCACCCGCGAGCTCCTGGCGGCCGGCTCCTACGACCAGCTGACGATGGAGGCGATCGCGACCCGCGCCGGGGTCAGCAAGCAGACCGTCTACAAGTGGTGGCCGTCCAAGGCCTCGGTCGTCTCCGAGGCGGTGGTCGCCGGCTACCTCACGACCGTGGCCGTCGACCCGCCCCGGGACACCGGTGATCTCGCGGCCGATCTGACCGAGTGGGTCCGCGTACGCACGACGATGCTCGGCGACCCGGGTGCGGTGGCGCTCGTACGCGCGATGACGGCTGCGGCGGCCGATGGGTCCACGGATCCGCGCCGACTGTGGAACGAGCAGACCGAGCCACAGCGGCAGGAGGTGCTCGGTCGGCTCAGGTCGGCGATCGCCGCCGGGCAGGTGCGCCCCGACGCCGATCTCGATGCGGCCACGGACGCTGTGATCGGCGTGCTGCTGCTGCAGGCGCTGAGCCGCGACCCGCGCGTCGGCGTCGACGTTCCCGAGCGCCTCATCGACGTCCTGCTGCACGGGCTGACGCCTCGCCGCGACGCAGCGGAACCGACCTGAGAGTGACCGCTCGAGGCGGCTTGTGCGGCCATCTCGGCTCAGTTATTGTGCAGATCGTCCACAAAATGGCGCACTACCGAGAAGGACTTCACCATGCCGCACTCACGTCCCCAGGACCTGCCATCCGGCGGCGGCGGCCGCTGGCCCTTCGCCGGCGACCTCTTCCGCTCCGAGCAGTGGGGTGACCTGGACGTCGGCTTCACGACCGTGACCGAGCCCCTCGACTGCACCGACTCCTACCGGGTCGGCGGCATGCCGGGTGGCGTGTGCCCGTGCCCGCACTACGGCTACGTGCTCACCGGCAGCCTCACGGCGAGGTACCCCGACACGGGCGCTCCCGACGAGACCGCCACCGCCGGCGAGGTCTACTTCTTCCCGGCCGGTCACGTCCTGATCTATCCGGAGGCGACGACGGCGATCGAGTTCAACCCGGCGTACGCCCTGACACAGTGCATGGACGCGATGGCCCGCGCCATGGAGAGGTACACGGAGATGTATGCCGCCGGCCAGGCCGGCGATGCCCCGACCGGCGGCTGACCGACCACCACCGGGTCGGCTAGGGTAACGCAGTTACGTGATCGGGTGGCCGATCGTGCCCGAAGGAGACTGAGATGCCCGAGGCAGTGATCTGCGCACCGCTGCGAACCCCGGTCGGACGCTATGGCGGCGCCCTCAAGACCGTCTCCGCGCCGGAGCTCGGCGCGACGGTCGTGCGGGCCCTGGTCGAGCGCACCGGCGTGGCGCCTGAGGCGATCGACGACGTCGTGCTGGGCCACTGCTACCCGACGTCGGAGGCTCCGGCGGTCGGTCGGGTCGTGGCCCTCGACGCCGGGCTGCCGATCAGCGTGCCTGGACTGCAGCTCGACCGGCGCTGCGGGTCTGGGCTCCAGGCCGTGATCTATGCCTCGGCCATGGTCGAGGCGGGGCTGGCCGAGACGATCATCGCCGGCGGCGTCGAGAGCATGAGCAACGTGCCCTACTACTCCACCGCCATGCGCTGGGGAGCCCGAGCGGGCGAGACGCCCTTCCACGACGCGCTCGCCCGGGGGAGGTCGACGGCCGGCGGGCAGAACCACCCGGTGCCGGGCGGCATGCTCGAGACCGCGGAGAACCTGCGTCGCGAATACTCCATTCCGCGTGAGGAGCAGGACGCGCTGTCGGCGCGCTCGCACCAGCGAGCGGTGGCCGCGCAGCAGGCCGGTTGGTTCGCCGAGGAGATCGTCCCCGTCGAGACCCCGAGCGGCATGGTGTCGGACGACGAGCACCCGCGACCGGGTACCACGGTCGAGTCGTTGTCGGCCCTGCGGGCAGTGATGGGCCGAGACGACCCCGAAGCGACCGTGACGGCAGGCAACGCAAGCGGGCAGAACGACGGGGCTGCGATGTGCCTGGTCACCACTCGTGATCACGCTGAGCGGCTGGGCCTACGCCCCTGGGCGCGTCTCGTGTCCTCGGCGGTCGCCGGAGTCCCGCCGCGGACGATGGGCATCGGACCGGTGTCGGCCAGCAAGCTGGCCCTGGAACGAGCGGGCCTGACCATGGCCGACATGGATCTGATCGAGCTCAACGAGGCCTTCGCCGCTCAGGTGCTGGCGTGCACGCGTGAGTGGGGTTTCGCCGACGCTGACCACGATCGGCTCAACGTCAACGGGTCCGGAATCTCTCTGGGCCACCCCGTGGGAGCGACGGGGGTGCGGATCCTCACCACTCTGCTGCACGAGCTCGCGCGTCGTGACGCCCGCTACGGCCTGGAGACGTTGTGCATCGGTGGCGGACAGGGCATCACCGCGGTGATCGAGCGGCTCGGATAGCCACCGAGGGGCCGTTGGGAACCACGAGAAGTCGGTTCTCGGCTTCGAGAATGCCTGGCTCGACGGAAGCGGAATGGAAGGTTCTCCAAGGCGCTCTGTGACCTGTAGCATCCACGTACGGACCGTGTGTTCGATAGTGCGCTCGCCTCGGACCGCCGACAAGAGCGTCGTTTTCAAGGGCGAGGGGCATGGCTGATACCACCGATGAGATCGCGCCCTCCGACACGCTCGAGGGGACCTGGCGCGACCGTGCCCTGGAGAGGTCGCTGAAGACGGCGCGCGCCAAGGCCATCTCCCGCAGCGACCGCTTCTTGACCACGGCCATGGAGATCATGCGCGAGACGGGCCGGACCGACTTCACCGTCCAGGAGCTCGTCGACCGCTCGCAGACCTCGCTCCGGTCCTTCTACCAGTACTTCTCCGGCAAGGACGAGCTGCTGTTGGCGCTGCTGGAGGAGACCGTGCTGTCGTCGGTCTCGACGGCCAGGCGGCAGGTCGACGGCCTGGACGCCCTCGCGAGCCTGGAACACGTGGTGCGCGTGATCTACGGCGGCTCCACGGTCAACCGCACGGTGTCGAGCTATCACGTCAGCCTCGCGGTCACTCACGGAGAGGACTACCGGCGGGCGCTGGAGCCTCTGGGTGAGCTCATCCGTGAGCTTGTCGAGCGTGGGCTCGAGGACGGCGTGCTCCGCGCCGACCTGGACGCCGACCAGCTGGGGCGCATCCTCCTGCAGACCCTGGTCGGGTCCGCCCTGATCTACTCACTGGGAGCGGGAGCGCCCGAGCACGCCCAGGACGCCGACGCACTGTGGGAGTTCTGCCGCGTCGGCATGTGCATCCCCACGGCGGCCTGACCGACACGTCATGCGGCCCCGGGCGGAACGGCAGGCAAAACACGGATCTCGTCACGATAGAATCTGGTTCTCGTGGTGAAACGGAAGGAACGCTCGGCATGAGCACCGGGATAGGTCTGCTGTTGGAGCTCGGCGTCGCGCTCGCGGGCGACCGCGTCGCGGTCGGCACCGGCGAGGAGACACTGACCTTCGCCGACCTCCCGGAGCGTGTGGACGCGGCTGGGAGCGCCGTGCTCGCCGCGGGAGCGCGTTCGGTCGCTTTCCTCGGCCAGAGCGGCCCGGCGTTCCACGTGGCGCTCTTTGCCGCGGCGCGCGCCGGGGTGGCCATCACGCCGCTCAACTACCGGTTGGCCGATGACCAGCTGCTCGACCTGCTCGACCAGCTGGAGGCGCCGTTCATCATCGTCGACGAGGCCTATCTCGGCACGGTCTCCAGCCGCGGTGAGGTCATCACCACCGAGGCGCTGCTCGCACTTCCCCCGACCTCGGCCGAGTGGCCGATCGTCGATGACGAGAGTCCGGCGGTCGTCCTGTTCACGAGCGGGACCACCAGTGCGCCCAAGGGTGTCGTCCTGCGGCACGCCAACCTGGTCTCCTACGTGCTGCAGACCGTCGACCCGGGCAGCGCAGATCCGGGGGAGGCCGCGCTCGTGTGCGTCCCGCCCTATCACGTCGCCGGTGTCGGGACGGTGCTCACCAACACCGCGGCCGGACGTCGCGTCGTGCACCTGCCGGACTTCACCGCCGACAGCTGGCTCGAGACCGTCGCCTCGGAGCGCGTCTCCACGGCGATGGTCGTGCCGACGATGCTCTCGCGCATCGTGGAGCGGCTCGACGGCCAGGTCGCGGACACGCCCACTCTCTCCGCCATCGCCTACGGTGGGGCGCGCATTCCGGCACCGGTGTTGGCCAAGGCATTGGAGGCCTTCCCGGAGGTCGGTTTCGTCAACGCCTACGGCCTGACAGAGACGTCCTCCACGATCGCGCTGCTCGGTCCCGACGACCACCGGAGCGCCCTGACCAGCGACGACCCCGTCGCCCGTGCTCGGCTCTCGAGCGCGGGTCGCTTCGTGCCCGGCATCGAGGGGCAGATCCGTGACGACGATGGCGTGTCGGTCCCCTCCGGCACGGTCGGCGAGCTGTGGGTCCGGGGAGCACAGGTCTCGGGCGAGTACCTCGGCACCGGGAGCGTGGTCGACGACGAGGGCTGGTTCCCCACCCGGGACCGCGCGCACCTGGACCCTGAGGGCTACCTGTTCATCGAGGGCCGCTCCGATGACACCATCATCCGTGGCGGCGAGAATATCGCGCCCGCCGAGGTCGAGGACGTCATCGCGGCCCACCCCGCGGTCCGCGAGGTGGCCGTGATCGGACTGCCCGACGAGGAGTGGGGTGAGCGGCTGGTGGCGGTCGTCGTCAGGCACGCAGACGTGGACGGCGAGGAGCTGCGATCATTCGTCCGGAGCAGGCTCCGAGGCAGTCGGACCCCGGACGACGTCTACTTCCGCACCGAGCTCCCGATGACCCCCACCGGCAAGCTGCTTCGTCGCGAGCTGGTCGACGAGCTCACCCAACACCGATCGACGTCCTGAGAGGATCGCCCATGCCCGCGCTCAAGACCGGGTCTCGCCTGCGCAGCCAGGTCGACATCACCGAGGTCATCATCGTCAAGGCCTCGGCCGCCGACGTCGAGCTGCTGATCGGCGGTCACCCGGCGATCGACCTGGCCGCCGAGCCGACCGCGGGGCTGGAGCCGGTGACGGCCGACGAGCCCGTCCTGGTCGGCAAGCGCTACACCAACGATGCGGGTGACCTCGAGGTGCTGGTGACCAAGGCCGGGGCTTCGTCGGGTCTCTCCGTCGACGGCACCGCCCTGTTCGTCAAGGAGAGCAAGCCGCTGCCCTCGAGCGACTGACCGGTCAGCCCAGCATGTAGGACCCGGCGTCGCACAGGATGCTCTGGCCGGTGATGGTGCGGCTCTGGTCGCTGGCCAGGAACAGCGCGAGGTTGGCGACGTCCTGCGGTGAGGAGATGTCGCGCAGGGCGGTGTTGGTCAGCAGCTGCGTCCGACGTACGTCGAAGTCGACGCCCTGCTCGTCTGCCGTCCGCTGAACCCAGCCGCGCCACAGGTCGGTGTCGATGCCACCGGGCACGATGCAGTTGCAGCGGATGCCCTGGGGGCCGACCTCGTTGGCAATGGTCTGGGTCAGGGCGCGCAGGCCGGCCTTGGCGGTGACGTAGTGGCTCTTGTTGGGCATGCCGCGGAACGCCGAGGCGGAGGAGAAGTTGAGGATGACCCCCGAGCCGCGTTCGAGCATGCTCTGGCGCAGGACCTCGCGGGTGCACAGCATCGCGGCGGTGACGTCGACGGCGATCGTGGCGTTCCAGTTGTCGAGGGTCTGCTCCCAGATCGGGAGGTCCGTGCCCGGGACCGCGGCGTTGTTGCAGAGCACGTCGACGTGGCCGAACTCCTCGACCGCGCGGGCGACCATCGCGCGGACGTCGTCCTCGTCGGTCACATCGGCGCGGACCGCGACCGCTGCGTCCCCGATGCCGGCGGCGACCTCGCTCACCAGGGACTCGCGCCGCGCGGCGAGCAGGACCCGCGCGCCCTCACGGACAAAAGTCTGGGCCATCACCGGCCCCAGCCCGGTGCTGGCTCCGGTGATCACCGCGACCTTGCCCTCGAGCTGTCCGCTCATGCTGTTGCCTCCTTGAAGATGTCGTGAAGTGCCTCGCCGAACAGGCCGCGGCCCACACCGGTCTCGTCGAGCAGCCGATTGGTCCGGCGGCTCACGCGCCACGACGCGTCCTCGCGCTGGAGGTCCCACCGCACCGCGCTGACCCGCCAGAGATAGAACGTGTCATCGGTCTTGCGCATGATCAACGAGTAGTTGACCGCCGTGGCCTGGTCGCCGGAGACCTCGACCAGCAACGGACCCGCGAAGTGGGCGACTCCCTCGTCCATCAGCTGGTGGTGGAACGGGCCCTTCAGCATCTCGGCGACCGAGCCGCGGCCCTCCTTGGGCGGGTTGGCGGCGTCCCAGTCATAGAGCCCGTCGGAGGTCCACCGCGACGCGGCCAGCTCGGCCAGGCCGGCGTCCGCGGCCGGACCGTAGGCCAGGATGAGCCGCTGGATGGCCAGCTCGTCCTCCACCCGCTGCAGGCGTTGCTCGAGCGTCGCGCCTTCGGTCGCGGTCATGCCGCACACCCCGCGGCGCTCGGTGCCACCAAAGCGGTGCGGACTGCGATGAGCGGGGACACGTGCATGAGGGGTTCCTTCGCGGTGGTAGTGCCGTCGGGCCGACGGAGACATCGTGACATCGGGGTCGGCGCAGTGACGCGCCGGTTCGAGCGGCTGCGCGGTCGACCATTGTCAATCTGCAAAAATGAGAATACGATTCTCACACCCGAGAGGAGTGCTGACATGGTGGACACGATCGTGCCGTTCAGTGAGATGGGGCGAGTCGCTCCCGGATTCGCCTACCTGGAGTCCCTCGACGTTCAGGACCTGGTCACCGTCGCGGAGCTCAAGTACTCCAACGGCACAGCACTGACGGTCTCCCTGCCCGCGACTCCTCGAGTCTCCAGCACCTCTCCGCTCCCATCCGACGTGCTCGCGGTCCGGATCAGTCGCGGTCTCACGGTCGAGGTCACCGCCCTGATGAAGGCGGGCTCCGAGCGCCGGCACCGTCGGCTCTCCCTCGATGAGGCCTTGGCCCTGGCTCAGGCCGGCATCCACACCACGTTCGTGACTCGCACGATCGGCACCAGGGGCGCCAACGGCCAGCGGCTCGCCAACCTGGGTCCGGTCGACGTCGACACCTACGCCGCTTCCTGACCGTCCGCTTCACGCCACCCTCCGGAACCGGCAGCGCAGCCTCGACTTCGAGGAGCTCCCGTTCGAAGTCGACCGCGGACCAGGCGACCGCCAGGACCTTCGAGATGCGCAGCCCGGGCGCCTGACGAGGCAGGCGGCCATGGCGACGCTGCCAGGCGTCAGACTGGGGCTGCGCTACCCGCCTCTGAGGTGCGCGCGACGAGGGTCCAGGCTCCCCCGCAGCCATTCCTGACAGCAGGAGACTGGACTTCAAGCCCCAATCATGAGCGCATCCGCTCCCATCCCTAGGAGAACGCAGTGACCCAGACAGCAGTCATCACAGGCGGCACCGGGGGTATGGGCCTGGCCACGGCTCGGATCATGGGACTGACCCATCGCATCGTGTTGGCCGACCTCGACCAAGACCGACTCGACAGGGCAGTGGGCGAGCTCGTCTCGATCGGCATCGACGCGGCCGGGACCGTCTGCGACGTCACCGACCGCCGCTCCGTCGACCAGCTCCTGGACGGTGCGGCCGTGGACGGCAACCATGTGCGCGCGCTCGTGCACACCGCCGGGGTCAGCCCGCAGATGGGCTCACCCACAACGATCGCCCGCAGCAACGGCATCGGCACCGTCAACGTCGCCCAGGCGTACCTCTCCCGCGCCGGCGAGGGCGACGTGCTCGTCAACGTCGCCTCCACCGCCGGCCACGGACTGCCCCGACCGCTCATCCCGGTCCGGAGCTTCCCGCTCGCGCAGACCGACGCCGCCGCGTTCGAGCGTGCGGTTGTCCGACGCTCACGGGTGGCGGGTCGCAAGCTCCACTCCGGCATCGCCTACGCGATCAGCAAAGCGTTCGTCATTTGGTACACCCGCTCGCTCGCCGTCGCGTTCGGCGAACGAGGAGCTCGTGTCGTGTCGGTCTCACCCGGAAGCTTCGACACCGCCATGGGCCAGCTGGAGAAGGACCATGGTGCCTCTGAATTCTTGAAGGTCGCGGCGATCAAGCGGTTCGGGAAGCCCGAGGAGATCGCCGCGGTCCTCGCGTTCTGCGCCGGTCGAGACGCTGGCTACCTGACCGGCACCGACATCCTCGTCGACGGCGGCACCCGGGCAGGCCAGGAGTTCCGGTCCCGGCGCACAGCGACCGCCGGCGCAGCGAACCAGCGGTGACCACTAGCGTCCCGCGCGGGCCACTAGCCCTCTTGATGCCGAGCGACGGCTCCGGTGACCAGGACCAAGACCTGGCCTGCGGCTTTGGTGGGCCCCGTGGGACTCGAACCCACAACCAAGAGATTAAAAGTCTCCTGCTCTGCCAATTGAGCTAGGGGCCCTGGGCAGCAGGTGCCGACATGGCACGTAGCCCCTGAATCCTGCCACCCCCGGGATGGCGTCAGGCTTCAGGGACTACGTCTGGGAAGCATCCTTGTGGGCTTCCCGAGCCCGGGGACCCTGACCCCTCGGGGTCCCCGGGCTGGCTCTGGGAACTCAGGGGCGCCGGGCCGGGCGCGCGCTGGAGGCCGGCGTGGTCCGAGGTGTAGGGACCAGGACGAAGGTGGTGTTCGTGGGCATCGAAGCCATCCAACGTGGGTCTTGGGAGAGCGCAGATCGAGGGGATCTGGGCCGGTTCCGTGGTGGGGTTCTCGTGGCCCGGGGGAGCCACGCTCACAAGGTTGAGGGTTGGGTAACGGGATGGGAACACGCAGAGCGACTAGTCATGCGAAGTCCCTTGGCCTAGTCACAACGGACTAGTTCGTTCGCACCACGAAGCTGTGACAAGAGGTGACTCGTGTGGCGGCAGGGTCGAAGCGTCCTGGTCCTGTGTCTAGACCGGGAGTGACGCCGGCTCGAGAGAGGTCCACGGACGGGTAACAGTGCGCTCGTGCCGGCGATGATCCCGGACCGCCGACGCGGTCCCGTGACAGACGTGTCATCAGACCGTCACCCACCATCCACATTTCGGCACTGTCAGAGGGTTTGTTGTGCGGCTGGGCTTGGTACTGTCTTGCCTGCAAGAGGTGCAAGGTTCCAGCTGGTCTGACGCCTGCGGAGTTTGTGATCCAACGGCGTTTCGTTTGTGTGGTGCTTTTTCCACATTGTCGGAGCGACGTGTCACCGCATCTATTGCGGGGTTCCCTCGAAGTGAGGGCCTCATCGCACCGATATAGGAGTACAGAGCAATGGCTCAAGGCACCGTGAAGTGGTTCAACGCCGAGAAGGGTTTCGGCTTCATCGCGCAGGAGGACGGCGGCGACGACGTCTTCGTGCACTACTCGGCGATTCAGAGCCAGGGCTACAAGTCCCTGGACGAGAACCAGAAGGTCGAGTTCGACGTCACGCAGGGCCCGAAGGGTCCGCAGGCGGAGAACGTTCGGGCTCTCTGACTCAATCCGAGTCTTCGACACCAGGCCCCAGCCGCTCGGGTGGGGCCTGGTGTGCTGTCCGGGTGGTCTCGGGCGGGGGTCGAACCACCCGTTCGGATCAGGGCGGGTGGGACGCGCCGAGGTCTACGCTGGATCTCAGGTCAGTGGCCCCCGGCGGGTACCGTCGACATAACCGACCCCAGGCCCGCTGAGAGGGGGTGTTTCGGGTGCACGACCAGTTCGATGTGACCCTCGAGGACGCCGACCTGCTCGGCGAGGTGGAGCTCACCACCAACCTCATCATCGCCGCGAGCGAGACCGACGAGCACCTGAGCAGCGCCGAGATCGACGCCATTCTCGGTGTCACTCCCCGCGCCGGCTGACGTCGGCCTCTCATGGGCCGGCTGACCGGACGGTTCTTCGCGGCTTGAGTTGATACCCTAGGGGGGTAGGGTAGGCGCCATGACCGACTCCACCCACGGCTACCTGCACCGCAAGGACGACGTCCTCGCCCGGCTCAAGCGCATCGAGGGCCAGGCCCGCGGTCTGCAGCGCATGGTCGACCAGGAGCAGTACTGCATCGACATCCTGACCCAGGTCTCGGCGATGACGAAGGCACTCCAGGCGGTCTCGATCAGCCTGCTCGAGGACCACATGAACCACTGCGTGGCCGATGCCGCGCGGGCCGGGGACGCCCAGGGGCGCGCCAAGGTGAGCGAGGCCGTCGAGGCGATCGCGCGGCTGGTGCGCGCATGAACACCCCCCCGAAAGCCATGACCAGCACCTGGACCGTGACCGGCATGACCTGCGGCCACTGCGTGGCGTCAGTGACCGAGGAGGTCTCCGAGCTGCCCGGGGTCGCCGACGTGCAGGTCGAGCTCGAGAGCGGGCACATTGTGGTCACCAGCGCGAAGCCGCTCGACCGTGCCGAGATGGCCGCCGCGGTGGAGGCGGCCGGCTATGCGCTGGCGTGACCCATGAACCTCTCCGACTCCAGCGCACCCACCCGCGCCGCGTTGTACGTCGCCGGGATGGCCGTCTTGGCCGCTGCCGCCGTCGGCGTCGGTCGCCTGGTCGGCCCGGTCGAGGCCGAGGCGTCCCCGGCCCACTCCTCGGACGGCTCCCACACCGACCAGACCACGGCTCATGACGACCAGGCGACCGACGCCGACGCGAGGATCACCGGGCTGGCGCAGGCGTCGGGCGGCTACCGGCTCGACCTCGTCGAGAACCGGGTCCGGGCGGGATCGACGCCGTTCACGTTCGCGGTCGCCGGGCCCGACGGTCCGCTGAGGTCCTACGACCAGGCGCACGAGCGCGACCTGCACCTGATCGTCGTACGCCGTGACCTCACCGGGTTCCAGCACCTGCACCCGTCGCTCGACGCGTCGACGGGGGACTGGTCGATCGACCTCGATCTCGCGCCGGGGAGCTGGCGGGTGCTCGCCGACTTCGTGCCCTCGGGGGGTGAGCAGCTGGTGCTCGGTGCTGATCTGGTCGTCGAGGGCGCCGGTGAGACCGAGCCCCTGGGTGGGGACGTGCTCGGCGGTGCCACCGACGGCTACGACGTCATCGTGGAGCTCGTGCCGCAGGCCGGCGAGGAGACCTCCGTGGTGGCCACGGTGATGCGTGATGGCGCCCCGGTCACCGACCTCGGCCGGTATCTCGGCGAGCTGGGCCACCTCGTCGTGCTGCGCGACGGCGACCTGGCCTACGCGCACGGGCACCCCGAGGCGGTCCCCGGCACCGGTCCGAGGATCCCGTTCGCGGTGACCTTCCCCAGTGGCGGGCGCTACCGGATGTTCCTCGAGTTCGAGCACGACGGTGCCGTGCACACGGTCCCGTTCACGGTGAGCGTGGAGGCGGGGGACGGCCACACCCACAGCCACGGCGACGAGAGCGACGCTCATGAGCACTGAACCGGTCGCCCTGGAGCTCGACATCACGGGCATGACCTGCGCGTCGTGCGCGCATCGGATCGAGCGCAGGCTCAACAAGCTCGGGGGCGTCAGCGCCAGCGTCAACTACGCGACCGAGAAGGCGCGCGTGACCTACCGCGAGCCGGTGACGCCCGACGATCTGCTGGCGACGGTCTCGGCCGCGGGCTACGCGGCCGCGCTGCCCTCCGGCTCCGGCCACACCGAGCCCGGTGACGACGACCCGGAGCTGACCGCCCTGCGCCAGCGGCTCGTGGTCAGCGCCGTCTTGACCTTGCCGGTGATGGTGCTGGCGATGGTGCCCGCGCTGCAGTTCGACGCCTGGCAGTGGGCGTCGCTGACCCTGGCCACGCCGGTCGTGGTGTGGGGCGCCTGGCCGTTCCACCGAGCGGCCTGGCGCAACCTGCGGCATGCCGCGACGACCATGGACACGCTGGTCTCGGTCGGGGTGCTGGCGGCGTACGGCTGGTCCCTGGTGGCACTCTTCGCGGGGTCCGCCGGTGAGATCGGGATGACGCACCCGTTCGAGCTCAGCGTCGAGCGCTCCAACGGGCTTGACTCGATCTATCTCGAAGCGGCCACCGGCGTCACGACGTTCCTGCTCGCCGGGCGGTGGTTCGAGCGTCGCTCGAAGCGAATCGCCGGGTCGGCGCTGCGGGCGTTGATGGACCTCAGCGCCAAGGACGTCGCCGTGCTGCGCGACGGACCGGACCGCACCGCCGAGCAGCGCGTGCCCCTGGACCGGCTGGCGGTGGGCGACCTGTTCGTCGTCCGGCCGGGGGAGAGGGTCGCGACCGACGGTGTGGTCGAGCGCGGAAGCTCCGCGGTGGACACCTCCATGCTCACCGGGGAGCCGGTGCCGGTCGAGGTCGGCCCGGGCGACGAGGTCACCGGAGCGACGCTGAATGCCGGCGGCCGGATCGTCGTCCGAGCGACGAGGATCGGAGACGAGACCCGGCTTGCCCGGATGGCCAGGCTCGTCGAGGAGGCGCAGCACGGCAAGACCCAGGCGCAGCGCCTCGCCGACAGGATCTCCGGCGTCTTCGTCCCGGTCGTGATCGCCTTGTCCGTGGCGACCCTCGGCTTCTGGCTGGGCGCCGGGGCCGGGGCACCCTTCGCGTTCAGCACCGCAGTGGCGGTCCTGATCATCGCCTGCCCGTGCGCGCTCGGACTGGCGACGCCGACCGCGCTGCTCGTCGGCACCGGCCGTGGCGCGCAGCTCGGCATCCTCATCCGTGGGCCCGAGGTCCTCGAGTCCACCCGCCGCGTGGACACCGTCGTCCTCGACAAGACCGGGACCGTGACCACGGGGGAGATGACCCTGGTCGAGGTGGTCCCCGCCCCCGGTGAGGATCCCCACGACGTACGCCGCCTCGCCGCCGCGGTCTCGTCTGGGTCGCTCCATCCCGTGGCCGCCGCGATAGTCCGTCACCAACGGGAGTCCTTGAACGTGCCAAACCCACCCAAAGGTGACGGACTATCCCCGCCGGTCGCCGACTTCCGCAGTCACGACGGCCTGGGGACGAGCGGCACGGTGGAGGATCGCGAGGTCGTGGTCGGTCGACCGGAGCTGCTGGCGTCACGGGGGATGAGGATCCCCGCCGAGCTGGACACAGCGGTCCAGGCGGCGCGCGCCGAGGGGCGTACGACGGTCCTCGCCGGCTGGGGCGGGCAGGCGCGTGGCGTGCTGGTCATCTCGGACGTCGTCAAGCCGACCTCCGCCGAGGCGGTGCGC
The DNA here is from genome assembly GCA_963802315.1 of uncultured Actinomycetota bacterium. Classification (GTDB taxonomy): domain Bacteria; phylum Actinomycetota; class Actinomycetes; order Propionibacteriales; family Nocardioidaceae; genus Nocardioides. The sequence goes on along the minus strand of CAWDIF010000001.1, from coordinate 704,504 downwards.
GCGCTGCGGGCGCTGGGTCTCGAGCCGGTGCTGCTGACCGGCGACCACGAGGCCGCAGCCCGGGTGGTCGCGGCGGAGGTCGGCATCGACACGGTCGTCGCCGGTGTGCTCCCCGCGGACAAGGTGGCCGAGGTCGCCCGGCTCCAGTCCGACGGCCGGGTCGTGGCGATGGTCGGTGACGGGGTCAACGACGCGGCCGCGCTGGCCCGCGCGGACCTCGGCATCGCCCTGGGCACCGGGACCGACGCGGCGATGGCCGCGGCCGACCTGACCCTGGTCGGCGGCGACCTGCGTGGCGCCGCGGACGCGGTCCGGCTTGCGCGCCGGACCCTGAGCACGATCAAGGGCAACCTGGCGTGGGCGTTCGCCTACAACCTGGCGGCCCTGCCGCTGGCCATGGCCGGCCTGCTCGCCCCGATGATCGCCGGGGGTGCGATGGCGCTCTCCTCGGTGTTCGTGGTCAGCAACAGCCTGCGGCTGCGCCGGTTCTGCTGATCCGACTTCGGGTCAGCAGGTCGCGAACGCGAAGCGCTCGGCGCTCTGGTGTGTGAGAGTACGAACATGCCTCCCGGCTCGGTCCGCCGTGGTCTGCGTGACGTCGTCTCAGCGGGGGTCGTCGTGTTCGGCCCCGAGCAGACCGTGCTGCTCGTCCACCGCCCCAGGTACGACGACTGGTCGTTCCCCAAGGGCAAGCTCGATCCGGGCGAACACGCGGCGGCCGCGGCGGTGCGCGAGGTCGAGGAGGAGACCGGGCTCCGGGTCCGCCTCGGGCCGCCGCTCACCAGCCAGCGCTACCCGATCCGCGAGGGCATGAAGACCGTCGGCTACTGGACCGGCCGCCCGGTCGGAGCCGACGACGTGAGCTCCTACGAGCCCAACGACGAGATCGACGCGGTCCGCTGGGTCACGATCGACGCGGCGCGGCGACAGCTGACCTACACCCACGACGTCGAGACGCTCGAGGAGGCCGTCGAGCTCCGCAAGCGCACCCGCACCCTGGTCGTGCTCCGGCACGCGGTGTCACGCTCGCGCAGGACCTGGTCGCGCAACGACCGGCTCAGGCCGCTGCTCGTCACCGGGAAGCGGCAGGCCGAGCGCCTCGTGCCGGTCCTCACGGCGTTCGGCGTCGACCCGCCTGGTCAGCTCGGGCAGCACCCGGTGCGCGCAGACCCTCGAGCCCTATGCCGTCGCGGCCGACCTCAAGCTGGAGCTCGACGACGTCTTCAGCGAGGAGGACGCGACTCCCAAGGCGGTCCGCCGAGCCGTCACCGAGCTCGTCGACCGGCTGGAGGCGTCCCCCCACCGCACGGGCGGTGTCGTGCTGTGCACCCACCGGCCGGTCCTCCCGTACGTCTTCGACGCGTTGGGGGTGGAGGACCCCAAGCTCGACAAGGGCGAGCTGCTGGTGGTCCACCTGCGTCGCGGCACAGTGGTCGCCACCGAGCGACACCAAGCCGGGTGACTGGGGTCACGTGCTCGTCTATGAGTTGGCCAATCGTGTTCACTCCCCGTTCACCGAGCGCGACAGGTCCAGTACACCTGCGCTCCCTAGCGTCGCCGGTGTTCCGCCCGAAGCGGAACGCCGGGGTGCGCACTGGCGTGCTCATCTGGGATCCGAGAACACTTCAGGAGAACTCGTGAAGAGCACGTCCCTCCGCCGGGTGCTCGTGCCCGGCGTCGCCGTCCTTGCCCTGGCGCTCGCCGGCTGCGGCGCGAGCAACGACACAGCGACGATGATGACACCGGCACCGATGGCGAGACCAGCAGCCTCTCCGGCGACCCTCAACGGCGGCGGCGCCACCGCGCAGGAGAAGGCGCAGGACGCCTGGCGCGCCGGCTTCCAGACGGCCAACCCCGACGTCACCGTCAACTACGACCCGATCGGCTCCGGCGCCGGCCGCGAGAACTTCATCAGCGGGGCGTTCTCGTTCGCCGGCTCCGACTCGTGCCTCAACGACGACGAGGGCGAGCTCACCGCCGCCGAGGAGCGCTGTGGCGGCGGCGACGTCGATCGAGGTGCCGGCCTACGTCAGCCCGATCGCGGTGATCTTCAACCTCGAGGGCGTCGACGCGCTCAACCTGTCGGCCGAGACGATCGCCAACATCTTCGACGGCACGATCACCACCTGGAACGACGCCGGCGATCGCCGCCGACAACCCGGGCGCCGACCTGCCCGACACCAGATCACCCCGGTGCACCGCTCGGACGACTCGGGCACCACCGAGAACTTCACCGACTACCTCGAGGCCGCAGGCGGTGGCGCCTGGACCTACGAGCCCGACGGCGTGTGGCCGATCGAGGGTCGGTGAGGCCGCCGAGGGCACCTCCGGTGTCGTCGGCGCCGTCGAGGGCGGCGACGGCACGATCGGCTACGCCGACGCCAGCGCAGGCCGGACGACCTCGGTGTCGTCGCGGTCCAGGTCGGCGAGGAGTTCATCGCAGCCCTCCGCCGAGGGTGCCGCCAGGTCGTCGGCGATCTCGCCGCGCGCCGAGGGCCGCCCCGACGACCGACATGGCCGTCGACCTCGACCGCACCACGACCGAGGCGGGCGCCTACCCGGTCGTCCTGCTGTCCTACCTGATCGCCTGCCAGACCTACGACGACGCCGGCCGAGGCCGACCTGGTCAAGGGCTACCTCACCTACGTCGTCTCACGACGGAGGGCCAGCAGGCGGCCGCCGGCGAGGCCGGCTCCGCGCCGCTCGACTCCGGTCTGCAGGACGAGGCGCTCGAGATCGTCGCCACGATCAGCGCCGGCTGATCGGCACAGCAGTGAAGCAGTCGTGCGGCGACCCCGAGTCGGCGGCCGCCGCACGCCTGTCGGTCCGGCACCGTCAGAACCACGAGCTGAGCAGGCAGGGAGCAACGGTGACCACCACCAGCGTCGCACCACCGAGTCGCCGGCGAAGACGCCGCCGGCGGCTCGGCGACCGGATCTTCGCCGGGCATCGCCCTGGCCGCCGGGCCTCAGATCCTGGTGGCCCTGGCGCGGCGTCTCCATCTTCCTGGCCATCGAGGGCGTCCCGCGCGCTCTCGGTCGACGAGCCGGTCATCCTACGGCTCGGCGGCGACGGACTTCTGGGGCTACGTCGGGCCGCTGGTCTTCGGCACCGTCCTGGCCGCGGTGCTCGCCCTGGTCATCGCCGTGCCGTTCGCGATCGGCATCGCGCTGTTCATCTCCCACTACGCGCCCGCGCCGGCTCGCCGGCCCGTCGCCTACGTCATCGACCTGCTCGCCGCCGTCCCCGTCGTCGTCTTCGGCCTCTGGGGCATCGCGCGTCCTCGCGCCGGCCTCCAGCCGGCGCTACGCGTGGCTCGACGACAACCTGGGCTTGCTCCCGTTCTTCGCCGGGCCCGGCGTCGGTCACCGGCCGCACGATGCTCACCGCCGGCATCGTGCTCGCCGTCATGATCCTGCCGATCATCACCGCGATCTCGCCGCGAGGTCTTCGCGCAGACGCCGCGGCTGCACGAGGAGGCCGCGCTGGCCCTCGGCGCCACCCGCTGGGAGATGATCCGGATAGCGGTCTTCCCCTACGCGCCGCTCCGGCATGGTCTCGGCGGTCGATGCTCGGCCTCGGCCGGGCGCTCGGCGAGACGATGGCCGTCGCGATGGTCCTCTCCGCGCGCCGGCGTGATCACGCTCAACCTGATCTGCAGCGACGAACCCGCGCGACGATCGCCGCCAACATCGCGCTCAACTTCACGGAGGCGACGCCCGGCACAGCAGTCAACGTGCTGATCGCCACCGGCCTGGTGCTGTTCGTCGTCACCTTCGCCGTCAACTTCGCTGGCCCGCTGGATCGTCGGCGCCGCAGCGAGCGGAGGCTCGCCCGATGACGCACCTCGACCACCCGCCCGCAGCCGACGCGCCGCTCGTCCGCCGAGCTGCCGCTCGTGCAGCCACAGCTGCCGCGCTGGGCGCCTGCGCTCGTCGGCGTGGTCGTCGTCGGCGTCGGCGCTGCTCGCGCTGATGCTTCGGCTGGGGCGTCGGTCGCCGCGGTGCTCGTCGCCGGCCTGTCGTTCCTGGTCGGCGCTGCCCGCTGTGGTCGCGCGGCCGTCGAGGGCCGCCGCGCGGCGATCGACCGCCTGGTCACGGCGCTGGTCGTGGACGGCCTTCGCCATCGCCATGGTGCCCGCTGGTCTCGCTGCTGTGACGTCGTGCTCGACAACGGGCTGCCCGACGATCAACATGGACGTTCCTCACCTACTCGATGCGCAACGTCGTCGGCGACGGGCGGGCGGCATCTACCACGCGCATCATCGGCACCCTGCTGATCACCGCTGGCCGCGACCGTCATCTCGGTCCCGATCGGGCTCTTCGCCGCCATCTACCTGGTCGAGTACGGCAAGGGCAACCGGCTGGCCGCGGTCGATCACGTTCCTCGTCGACGTGATGACCGGCATCCCGTCGATCGTCGCCGGCCTGTTCGCGCTACGCGCTCTTCGTGCTGTTCTTCGGCCCGGCATCCGCATCGGGCTTCGGCGGCTCGGTCGCGCTGTCGCTGCTGATGATCCCGATCGTCGTCCGCTCGACCGAGGAGATGCTGCGGCTGGTGCCCGACGACCTGCGCGAGGCGTCGTACGCCCTGGGCGTGCCGAAGTGGCGCACCATCGTCAAGGTCGTGCTCCCGACCGTCGCTCGCCGGCATCGTCACCGGCGTCGATGCTCGCGATCGCGCGCGTCATCGGCGAGACCGCGCCGCTGCTGGTCATCGCCGGCGTCACCGACTCGGTCAACTTCAACCTGTTCGACGGGCGGATGATGACGCTGCCGGTCTTCATCTACACCCAGTACGCGCAGCCCGGCATCCCGCCGCAGGCGGCCTCGACCGGCGCCTGGGGCGGCGCGCTCGTCCTCATCGTCATCGTGATGGTGCTCAACCTCGTCGCGCGCATCATCGGCGCGATCTTCGCGCCCAAGACCGGCGCTGAGCGACGCTGCAGGAATCACCATGGCCAAGAGCATCGACGTCAACGACCTCAACATCTACTACGGCGACTTCCTCGCCGTCGAGGGCGTCAACATGACCATCCGAGCCACGCTCGGTCACCGCGTTCATCGGGCCCTCCGGCTGCGGCAAGTCCACCTTCCTGCGCTCGCCTCAACCGGATGCACGAGGTGATCCCCGGCGCGCGCGTCGAGGGCAAGGTGCCTGATCGACGGCAGTCGACCTCTACGACCCGGGCGTCGACCCGGTCGCGGTGCGCCGCCAGATCGGCATGGTCTTCCAGCGGCCCAACCCGTTCCCGACGATGTCGATCTACGACAACGTGCTCGCCGGGCAGCAGGCTCAACACCAAGCGGATGAAGAAGTCGCGAAGCCGACGACCTCGTCGAGAAGTCGCTGCGGGGCGCGCAACCTGTGGAACGAGGTCAAGGACCGCTCAAGCAAGCCGGGCATGGGCCTGTCCGGCGGCCAGCAGCAGCGGCTCTGCATCGCCCGCGCGATCGCCGTCGAGCCCGAGGTGATCTGCTGATGGACGAGCCCTGCTCGGCGCTCGACCCGATCTCGACCTCGCGCGATCGAGGACCTGATCCACGAGCTGCAAGCGAGACTACACGATCGTCATCGTCACCCACAACATGCAGCAGGCCGCGCGGGTGTCGGACAGGACCGCGTTCTTCACCGCCCGACCGGACGAGACGACGGGCAACCGGCCGGCCTCCTCGTCGAGTTCGACCCGACCCAGAAGATCTTCAGCAGCCCTGCCGACCAACGCACCGAGGACTACATCTCCGGCCGGTTCGGCTGACCGGTCGCGCCGGGCTTCGCGAGCTCGCCCACGAGCTGCTGTGCCGGGAGACCGGAGCGCTCTCCGTCGCCAGGCTCTGTCCACGTTGCGGGAGTGACGGGCACGGCCAACCGCGGGCGTCGGTGTCATCGGGGCCGGTCCCTGCGGTGAGCATCTCCTATGCGGCGCCGTACGTCGCCTTGGCGTGGAGCTGGGGCGGTCCGGTGGGCATCGACGTGGAGCTCGCCGGGCCACCGCTCGACAGGATCGACCGGCAGGAGTGGACGCTGGTCGAGGCCGCATTCAAGGCCGGCGGTGCACCGGCCGTGCCCTTGGCAGACCTGCCGCGGGGCTACGTCGGAGCCGTCGCCGGTGCAGATGTCAGCTGGCGGCTGGCAGGTCCGGCAGCTCGCGCTCGTTGAGCCACCGGTCGAACAGCCTGCCCAGGTCGGCGCCGGTCCGCCCCTGCGCGAAGCTTCGGAAGTCCTCGGTCGTGACCGAGCCCCCCGAGTGCTCGGCCACCCAGTCGCGGAGCAGTGCGAAGAAGGCCTCGTCGCCGACGGTGGTGCGCAGCGCGTGCAGCGTCAGAGCACCCCGCTTGTAGACGCGGTCGTCGAACATCAGCTCCGGGCCGGGGTCGGCCAGCGTCAGGTCCTGGTCGAGATCGGACAGCCGTTCGTGGTAGTGCCTGGCCCAGGTGTCCGCGCTGTCGCCGCCGGACGTCTCCGACCAGAGCCACTCGCTGTAGCAGGCGAAGCCTTCGTGGAGCCAGATGTCCTGCCAGCGAGCGAGCGTCACGGCGTTGCCGAACCACTGGTGCGCCATCTCGTGTGCCACCAGCCGCACCGCGTGCCACTCCTCGGAGAGGAAGTTGCGGCCGAACGTCGACAGGCTCTGGGACTCGAGCGGGATCTCCAGGTCGTCCGCGGTCACGACGGCGGTGTAGGACCCGAACGGGTAGGGCCCGAACCACTCGACGAAGGCCGCCATCATCTCCGGCTGCCGACCGAACGCCGCCTCGAAGCCATCCCCGGCGTCGCCGGGGACCGCCGCGGTCATGGGCACCGCGGACTCGTCGTAGGGGCGCATCTCGTAGCGTCCGATCTGCACCGTCGCCAGGTAGGTCGCCATCGGCTCGACCTGCTCGTAGCGCCAGGTCGTCGTCGAAGAGCCGCGGGTGCGCTGGGCGAGCTCCCCGTTGGAGATCACCGTGTAGCCGGCCGCGGTCGTGACGGTGATCGAGTACGACGCCTTGTCGTCGGGTCGGTCGTTGCACGGGAACCAGGTGGGCGCCCCGTGCGGCTGGCCGGCGACGATCACGCCGTCCTCGAGCTCCTCCCAGCCGGCGTCTCCATGGTGCTTGTCGATGAGCGGCTGGGGGTTGCCGGCGTACTTCACCGTGAGCCGGAACGCCGTCCCGACGCTGATGGGTGTCCTGAGCGTGACGACGAGGCGCCCGCTCCGGCTGGTGTACTTCGCGGGCGGGCGACCGTCGACGGTCACCTTGGCCGCGTCGAGGCCGGCGAGATCCAGCACCACGCGGTCGAGATCCTCCTCGGCCACCGCGTCGATCACCGCCTGGGCGCGCAGGCCGTTGCCGGCCAGGTCGTAGTCGAGGTCGAGCGCGTAGTGCACCGCGCTCCATGAGCGGTCGCCATGGCCGGGCAGGTACGGGTCGGCGGTGGGCAGGTCTCGGCCCAGGATCACGCGTCGACCGCCCAGGGGCCGATGGGGTTGCCGATCCAGACGGTCTTGTCCGGCACGGACTCACCCCTCATGACCAGCGACACGGGTCCGACCGTAGCGTGCCGTCCGAGCGTGGCTGCGGGGAGGATCACGCTGTTGGGCCCCAGTGTGGCGCCCCTCCTCAGCACCACCCGGTCCATCGTGAGCATCCGGTCGTGGAACAGGTGGGTCTGCACCACGCTGCCCTGGTTGACCGTGGCGCCGTCGCCCAGCTCGACCAGGTCGGTCTCGGGCAGCCAGTAGGTCTCGCACCAGACGCCGCGGCCGATCTTGGCGCCCATCAGGCGGAACCACACGTTGAGGAGCGGTGTGCCCGCCACGGCGCGCGCGAACCACGGCGCAGCGACCACCTCGACGAACGTGTCGGCCAGCTCGTCGCGCCAGACGAACCAGCTCCACAGCGGGTGAGTCCCCGGCTTGTGGCGGCCGACGAGGGTCCATTTGGCGGCCACCGTGACGAGGGCGGCGGCGAGTCCGGCCAGGGCCAGGAGCGGCGCGGCCAGGAGGAGGGCAGCCGCGATGCCGTAGGGGTGGTCGAGCAGCCAGGCGAGGTTGATCGCCGTGGCCGCGGCGAGTCCGGCCCCGATCGCGACCGGCATGATGCGGCACGCCTCGACCGCGGCGCGGGCCACCTTGAGGCGGGTCGGTGGGGCGTACGTCCGTGCGGCGTCGTGGTCCTGGGCGGTCCTGCGCAGGGGCGCGGGCGGGCTGCCGAGGTAGGACACACCGGCGCTCACCGACTTGCGTCGCGGCGCTGCTGACAGCACCGCGACCAAGGACGCCTTCGGCACCCGGCGTCCGGGCGCAGCCATCCCCGAGTTGCCGACGAACGCGCGCTTGCCGATCTTGACGCGCTCGACACGGAGCCAGCCACCGCCGAGCTCATAACCTCCGATCAGCGTGTCGTCGGCCAGGAACGACTGGTCGTTGACCTGGGTGAGGGACGGGATCATCAGGACCGTCGAGGCCTCGACGTTCTTGCCGATCTTTGCTCCGAGCAACCGCAGCCACGCGGGCGTCAGGCTCGAGGCATACAGCGGGAACAGCCAGGTCCGAGCGTCGTCGAGCACCCGGACCGTCGTCCAGACCGCCAGCGCCGCGCCGCTGCGGACCGGATGGACGCCGGTCCGCACACCGAGCCCGGCCACTCGGACCACCACCCAGACCAGCACCGCCAGGGACAGCATGCCCACCACCGCCGACAGTGGCAGCCACAGCAGCAGGCGGAGCAGGTCGGCGTAGCCGCTGGGTTCCTGGGCGAGGAGCACGGGTGCCGCCGCACCGGCCAGCACGGCCAGGACGGGGAGCGTCGAGAGCAGCACCGCGACGGCGCCGTACGCCGCGATCCACCCGCGGCTGCTGGTCGGCCGGTCCGACCACGGGCCGCGGGCCCGCTTCTGGACGCGCTGGGCCGGGGAGCCCGACCAGTACTCCCCATCGGGGACGACGCCGAACACCGACGAACCGGGCGCGACCTCGGCGTCCTTGCCGACATCGGCCCCGGGGCAGAGCATGGTGCGCGCACCGATCCGGGCGCGGGCGCCGACCCGGACGTCGCCGAGGTGCACGACATCGCCGTCGATCCAGAATCCGGTGAGGTCGACCTCGGGCTCGACGGCGCAGCCCGAGCCGAGCTGGAGCATGCCGGTGACCGGCGGGACGGAGTGGAGGTCGACGTCCCGGCCGACCTGGGCGCCGAGCATCCGGGCGAACCAGGTCATGTACGGGGCACCCGCGATGCCGGTAGCCCCGAGCTCCTCGACCATCCGCTGAGCGACCCAGAGCCGCAGGTGCACCTGGCCGCCTCGAGGGTGGTCACCGGGCTCGATGCCGCGGAGCAGCGTGCGGGCGCCGGCCGCCGCGAGCAGCATCCGCCCCGGTGGGGCGACGAACAGGAGCCAGCCGACGATGAGGACCCACCAGTCGAGGGTCGGGAGCAGCGTCCAACCCAGCCCGTCGGCCAGCAGCCGCGACCCGATCCCCACCCAGACCACCCAGCGGGGGCCGGCGAACGCGCGGACTCCGAGCGTGGCGACGACCTGGCCGACCTGGGTCTTGAGCGGGGTGGGTGGCACGGTGCGGTCGGAGGCCGGATCCGCGCCGGTGAGGCGGTCGAGGTAGGCGCCGAGCGTCCCGACCGTCGGGTGCTCATAGACGTCACCGACGACGACCTCCGGGAACCGCGCCCGCAGCCGTGAGACCAGCTGCGCGGCCGAGAGGCTGCCGCCGCCGAGGTCGAAGAAGTCGTCGGCGGGGGAGCGCACGTCGGCGCCGAGGATCTCCAGCCACAGCTCGGCGAGCCACGCCATCGTCCCGTCGAGTGCGGGGGCCGCCTCGCTCGGGTCGGCCTTCGGCAGCGGCCATGGCAGGGCATCGCGGTCGACCTTGCCGGATGTCCGGGTGGGAATCGCGTCCACCACGGCGATCCGGGGAACGAGCGCCGCCGGGAGCGAGTGCCGCAGGACCTCCTTGGCCTGCCCAGGGTCGAAGGCGGGTTCGACGGCGACGTAGCCCACCAGGAGCTGGTTGCCGGCGCTGCTCCGGCGTACGGCGGCGGCCGCGCCCACCACCCCCGGGAGCCCGAGGAGCGCGGAGTCGATCTCGCCGAGCTCGATCCGTCGCCCGCCGAGCTTCACCTGGTCGTCGGCCCGGCCGGCGAAGAGCAGGCCTGCCGGGTCGTTCACGACCAGGTCGCCGCTGCGGTAGGCGCGGTCCCACCCGAGGGACGGCATCGCGGCGTACTTCTCGGCGTCCTTGGCCGGGTCGAGGTAGCGGGCCAACCCGACCCCGCCGATGATCAGCTCGCCGGTCGCGCCCTCCTCCACCGGCTGTCCCGCGGCGTCGACGACGGCGAGGTCCCAGCCGTCGAGGGGGAGGCCGATCCGGACCGGGTCGTCGGCGGTCAGCTCGGCGCCGCACGCGACGACGGTGGCCTCGGTCGGGCCGTAGGTGTTCCAGACCTCGCGACCCGGGGCCACCAGCCGCGTGGCCAGCTCGGGTGGCACGGCCTCGCCGCCCATGATGAGGAGCCGTACGTCGGCCAGTGAGTCCAGGGGCCACAGCGCCACCAGGGTCGGGACGGTCGAGACGACGGTGACGTCGTTGGCGACCAGCCACGGGCCGACGTCGATCCCGCTCTTGACCAGGGCGCGCGGTGCCGGCACCAGGCACGCGCCGTACCTCCAGGCGAGCCACATCTCCTCACAGCTGGCGTCGAAGGCCACCGACAACCCGGCCATCACCCGGTCGCCCGCGCCGAGCGGCGAGTCCAGCAGGAACAACCTGGACTCGGCGTCCACGAACGCGGCCGCGCTCCGATGGCTCACCGCCACACCCTTGGGGGTCCCGGTCGAGCCGGAGGTGAAGATCACCCACGCGTCGTCGGTGACGTGCGGCTCCCCGGGCTCCTGGCTCGGCCCTTCCCGGCGGACCACCACCGTCTGGTCGTTGCCCACGATCGCCGCGACGTCGGCCTCGTCGAAGACCAGCCGGGCCCGCTCGTCCGGGTCGTCCACGTCGACCGGGACGTACGCAGCCCCCGACAGGAGGATGCCGAGGATGGCGACGTAGAGGTCGGTCGTGCCGGAGCTGACCCGCACGCCGATCCGCGTGCCCCGTCCCATCCCGCGGGCGTTGAGCTCGTGGGCAAGCTCGTCGGCAGCCTCCGCGAGCTCGGCGTAGGTGAGCACGCCGTTGCCGGCATCGACCGCGGACTCGTCGGCCGCCTGCTCGACCGTGGCCCGGAAGATGTCGACCAGCGTGCGCGGCGGTGGGGCGAGGTCGCCGCGGCGCAGTGGGTCCACCACTGCAACCTGGTGGGTCTAGGTGAACAGGAGGTGTCCGACCCGAGGGGTGGTCATCTGCGGCTCGGCTGATATAGGTCGGTAGTCCTTCACAAGACACCTCCGGAGGTGCCAGAAGGGATCTGTCGGATTCCTTCGAGTGGCCTGGCGTGGCTGCGCCGGGTCTCTCCTGGCTGCCCTCCGGAGGTGGGTTGTGTCTGTTCATGATTGCGCATCGTCGATGGTCGTGGTGGCTGTCGATGTCGGGAAGAACACGGTCGCGTTGTCGGTCACCGATGATCAGCGGCACAGGTTGTTGGGTCCGTTGGACTTCGCCATGACCCGTCCGGGGTTGGCTGCCACGGTGTCCAAGATCGCGGGGGTGGTGTCGTCGGGGGCGGTGGTGCGAGTCGGGATCGAGGCCGCGGGGCACTATCACCAGCCGTTGATGGTTCCGTCGTCGTGGCCAGCGGGGTGGGAGCTGCGGGAGCTGAACCCTGCTCATGTCACTGAGCAGCGTCGTGTCCAGGGCCGGCGTCGGGTCAAGACTGACGCGATCGATCTCGAGGCGATCACCGAGCTGATGCTCGCCGGGCGGGGACAGGTGGTCACCGACCGGGCGTTGGTGATCGGTGAGCTGGCCGCACGAGTCGCGCACCGCACTCGCCGGGTCCAGGCCCGCAGCGCGTTGAAGAACCAGCTGTTGGGCCAGCTGGACCGGGCTTTTCCCGGGCTCACACTGGCGCTGCCTGATGTGTTGGGCACCAGGGTCGGGCGGCTGGTTGCGGAGCACTTCGCGGATCCGGCCCGGCTGGTGTCGCTGGGCGAGGCCCGCTTCATCCGCTACGCCGCCACTCGTGGGGTGCAGGTTCGTGGCCCGGTCGCGGCTCGGCTGGTGGCCGCCGCGCGGGACGCGCTGGTGACCCGCGACGCCGCGGTGGCACGCGAGATGCTCGCCGAGGACCTGGCCCTGCTCGGCGTCCTGGACGACCAGGTCGCCGCGGTCGAGGACCAGCTCGCCGGGCTGTTGCCGGCCAGTCCGTTCGCGATCTTGACCAGCGTCCCGGGCTGGGCAGTGGTCCGCGCCAGCGCCTACGGCGCCGCGGTCGGGGACCCGGGCCGGTGGCCCGGACCACGACAGGTCTACCGCGCAGCAGGGCTGTCCCCGATGCAGTACGAGTCCGCCGGTCGACGCCGCGACGGCGCGATCAGCCGCGAAGGCAACGTCGCGCTGCGCCGCGCCCTGATCGACCTCGGCATCGGGCTGTGGCTCAACGAACCCGCCGCGAAGGCCTACGCCGCAGGCCTGAAAGCCCGCGGCAAGAAGGGCGGCATCATCGCCTGCGCACTGGCCAACCGAGCCAACCGAATCGCCTACGCACTGGTCCGCGACCAGAGCGTCTACGACCCGACCTGCTGGACCCTGCCGACCGCGCAGGAGGCCTAAAGAGCACCCACGACCCCTCTTCACAGCCCACCGCGATCGGGTGCAGGCTGGGTCGTGACGAAGGGCCGGACCAGACGCCGCATCGGCTATGGCGGACACCGCGAGGTGTTACGCCGCATCTAGCTTGGCGCCCGGCCCTTCGCCCTATCCGCAGCTCGAACGACGCCAGATGACCCACCCGCGAGGCGAGGTCGCATACGTCAGCGTGAGCGCACCCGGGCAGCCCGCCACGACCCGTCGCTTGCCCCGTCGCGAACCAAGCACTCCGGCGCGCTCACCGACCCGGAGCGTCCAGACCCGCGCCCACCGATCGTTGACACGACCTACCGCCAGCTAGGGCAGCTGGAACACGAACCGGCAGGTCAGATAGATGATTGCGGCCATCGAGCCGGCCATCGGGAAGGTCAGGATCCAGGCGGTCACGATCGAGCGGGCAACGCCCCACCGGACGGCCGAGAAGCGCTTGGTGGCGCCGACACCCATGACCGCCGAGGTGATGGTGTGCGTGGTCGAGATCGGCGCCTCGAAGACGTACGCCGTCGTGTACAGGACACTGGCGGCGACGGACTCCGCCGCGAAGCCGCGTGGCGGGTCGAGGTGGATGATGCGGCGGCCGAGGGTGCGCATGATGCGCCAGCCACCGGCCCAGGTGCCGGCCGAGATCGCCGCGGCCGCCGAGAAGATCACCCAGAGCGGCAGCGGGTCGCCTTCGGCGACGTACCCGCCGGTGAGCAGCGCGAGGAAGATGACGCCCATCGTCTTCTGGGCGTCCTGGAGACCGTGGCCCAGCGCCATCGCCGCGGCCGACGCGGTCTGCGCCAGCTTGAACCCGCGGTTGAGCTTGTGCGGGTTGGCCCTGCGGAAGATCCACATGATGGCGAGCATCACCGCGAACCCGGCCGTGAAGGCGACGACCGGGGACACCAGCATCGGGATGACGACCTTCTCGATCACGGTGTCCCAGTGAGACGGTGACTCCCGCGGCGAGCGCCGCACCGACGAGTCCGCCGATCAGCGCGTGCGAGGACGACGACGGCAGGCCGAAGTACCAGGTGATCAGGTTCCAGGCGATCGCGCCGAGCAGCCCGGACATCACGATGACCAGGCCGTGCGCCCCCGTTCCTGGGTCGATGGTGTCCGACACCGTGGTGGCGACCTTCTGCCCGAGGAACGCGCCGACGAAGTTCATGACGGCGGCCAGGGCCAGGGCCACGCGCGGGGTCAGTGCCCGGGTCGAGACCGAGGTGGCGATGGCGTTGGCCGCGTCGTGGAAGCCGTTGGTGTAGTCGAAGGCGAGCGCCACGACCACGACCGCGATGATGATCGCGAGGTCCATGTGGGCTCAGGACTCCTTGACGGCGATCTGCTCGACGATGTTGGCCACGGTCTCGAACGCGTCGATCGCGTGCTCCAGAGCCTCCACGATGTCCTTGAGCTTGAGGACCTCGATGGTCTTGAACTCACCGCGAGAAGAGCTTGGCCAGCGTGCGTCGGTGGTTCTTGTCGCCGGCGTTCTCCAGGCGGTTGATCTCGATCCAGTACTCCTCCAAGGACTGCATCGACTGCAGTCGCGGCATGGCGGCGGAGGTGAGGTCCGCGCACTGCTGGATGACCTGCCACCTGCTGCGAGAGCTCCGGCGGCAGGACCTTGACCTCGTAGAGGAGGACCAGGTCGACGGCCTCGTCCATCATGTCCATCACGTCGTCGAGCCCCGAGGCGAGACGATAGATGTCCTCGCGGTCGAACGGCGTCACGAACGTCTGGTTCACGCGGCGCACGATCGCGTGCGTGGTCTCGTCCGCGTTGTGCTCGGCCTCGCGCATGCGCTGCGCAACATCTGCGTGGTCCGCACCCTCGGCGAGCATCTCGGCGAGCAGGCCGGAGCCGACGACGAGGTGCTGGGCGGACTCGGTGAACAGGTCGTAGAACGCGGTGTCGACCGGACGGAGACGGAAAGCCACGGGGTACTCCTGGCGAGACGGTGCGGGACCGTCGGACAGCCTAGGGGGAGCCTTCGGTGGCGGCGCAAACCCGAGGGACCTCAGACCGCGTTGCGTCGCTTCCGCTGCCGCTCGATCAGCGTCTCCTGGTACTGGACGGTGCCGGCGTTGCGGACCCAGTCGCCGTCGCTACGAAGGTTCCAGGCGGCGGTGTCGTGCCACATGGCGAGGTCGAGCATCTCACCGACCGCCTCGACCAGCTCCACCTCGGGAAGTCGGACCAGCACCTCGACGCGGCGGTCGAGGTTGCGGTGCATCATGTCCGCCGAGCCGATCCAGGCCTCGGCGTCGCCGCCGTTGTCGAACCAGTAGACCCGGCTGTGCTCGAGGAAGCGGCCCAGGATCGAGCGCACCTCGATCGATCTCCGACAGCCCGGGCACCCCGGGTCGCAGCGCGCAGATCGCCCGGGTGATCAGCTGCACGGTCACGCCCTCGGTCGAGGCGAGATAGAGCGCGTCGATGACCTGCCTCGTCGACCAGCGAGTTCACCTTCATCCGGATCCGCGCCGGGCGGCCGGCACGCTGGTGCTCGATCTCCCGGTGGATCCGCTCGAGCAGCCCGCTGCGGACGTGGTCGGGCGCGACCAGCAGCTGCTCGTAGTTGGCGTTGCGCGACCAGCCGCTCAGGTTGTTGAACAGGTGCGCGACGTCCTCGCCGATCCGCTCGTCGGTCGTGATCAGGCCGAGGTCCTCGTAGAGCCGTGCGGTCTTGGAGTTGTAGTTGCCGGTGCCGATGTGGGTGTAGCGGCGGATGCCGTCCGGCTCGTCGCGCACCACCATCGCCAGCTTGCAGTGCGTCTTGAGCCCGACCAGCCCGTAGACGACGTGGCAGCCCGCCTGCTCGAGCTTGCGGGCCCAGCGGATGTTGGCCTCCTCGTCGAAGCGCGCCTTGATCTCGACGAGCACCAGCACCTGCTTGCCGGCCTCGGCCGCGTCGATCAGGGCGTCGATGATCGGCGAGTCGCCCGAGGTGCGGTAGAGCGTCTGCTTGATCGCCAGCACGTGCGGGTCGGCCGCGGCCTGCTCGATGAACCGCTGCACGGAGGTCGCGAACGAGTCGTAGGGGTGGTGCAGCAGGACGTCGTGGCGCCGGGTCGCCTTGAAGACGTCGACCGGCGCGGCCGACTCCACCTCGGCGAGCAGGGCGTGCGTGGTCGGCACGAACGCCGGGTACTTGAGGTCCTCGCCGGTTCTGGTCGGCGATGCCGTGCAGCCCACGGAGGTCGAGCGGGCCGGGGAGCCGGAACACCTCCTCGTCGGTGACGTCGAGCTCGGAGACGAGCAGCTCGAGCACGGTCGGCGGCATCGACTCCTCGACCTCGAGCCGCACCGGCGGTCCGAACTTGCGGCGCAGCAGCTCCTTCTCCAGGGCGGCCAGCAGGTTCTCGGCGTCGTCCTCCTCGACCTCGAGGTCCTCGTTGCGGGTGACCCGGAAGGTGTGGACCTCGAGGACCTCCATGCCGGGGAACAGCCGCTTGAGGTGCTCGCCGATGACGTCCTCGAGCGGCACGAACCGCTGGTTGCCCAGCGGCACGAACCTGGCGAAGATCGGCGGCACCTTGACCCGCGCGAAGTGCTCGCTTGTCCGATCTTGGGGTTGCGCACGACCACGGCGAGGTTGAGCGAGAGCCCCGAGATGTAGGGGAACGGGTGCGCCGGGTCGACCGCGAGCGGCGTCAGGACCGGGATAGACCCGGTCCCTGAACAGCTTCTTGCAGTACTTCTGCTCGTCGCGGTCCAGGTCGGCCCAGCGGACCAGCTCGATGCCGTTCTGCGAGAGCTCGGGGACCAGGTCGTCGCGGAACAGCGCTGCGTGCCGCTCGCTCAGCTCGCGCGACGTCGCCCAGAGCTTCTCGAGGACCTCGCGCGGCAGCAGGCCGGACGCCGCCCGGACGGCCAGTCCGGCCGCGATCCGGCGCTTGAGCCCGGCCACCCGGACCATGAAGAACTCGTCGAGGTTGCTGGTGAAGATCGCCGCGAACCGCACCCGCTCCAGGAGTGGCAGCTGGCGGTCCTCGGCCAGCTCGAGCACCCGCTGGTTGAGCTGCAGCCAGGAGAGCTCCCGATCGAGGAACCGGTCCTCGTGCTTGCGAATCGTCTCGAGCGCGGCGCTCACCTCGGCGTCGTCAGAGGCGTCGGGCGCAGAGGTCGGGTCGACGTCGAAGACATCCTCGGGGGTGTCCGAGCCCTCGTCGACCTGGGTGTCTTGAGGCATGGGCGTCAGTGTGGCACCGCTGGGTGAATTGCAGGCGACAGATGCCGGTATCCCCTGCGGGGCACTAGGTTCCTACGCCGTGGGCCTGGTCGACTCCGCTGAACGCCTGGCCCTCGTCGGTGCCATGAGCCTCCCCGAGCGTGCCCAGCGGGTGCTGGCCGGCCGGCCGGTCGTGCTCGACGGCCAGACCCTCGCCGCCGACGTTCAGCTGCAGCTGCGGATGAAGCGGCTCGCCCGGCAGGCCGGAGCCGAGACCATGCCGATGGCCGCCGGGCGCGGGGCGATCCTGCACGACAGCCGGCTGACCGGGGGAGAGCAGCCGATCGGCAGCGTCCGGGACCTCGTGGCCGCCGACCGCCCGGCCCGACTCTATGTGCCGGCCGGTGCCGCCGCGTCGGGGCCGCTCCTCGTGTTCTTCCACGGCGGCGGCTTCATGCACGGCGACCTCGAGACCCACGACGCGGCCTGCCGCTTCTATGCCGAGCACGCGCAGGTGCGGGTGCTCGCCGTCGACTATCGGCTGGGTCCGGAGCACCGGTTCCCGGCGGCGTACGACGACGCCGTGGCGGCGTACGCGTGGGCCCTCGAGCACGCCGCCCAGCTCGGCGCCGACCCGGACCGGCTCGCAGTCGGCGGCGACTCCGCGGGCGGCACGCTCGCGACCGGCGTCGCGATCGAGGCGGCCCGACGCGGCTGGCCGTGCCGGGTGCAGCTGCTCGTCTATCCGGCCACCGACGGCCGGCGGGCCACCGCGTCGCTCGCCCTGTTTGCCGACGGGTTCTATCTCAGCCAGGCCTACATGGATCTCGCCAACGCGAGCTATGCCTCAAGCGATGCGGACCTGGACGACCCGCGCTTCTCCCCGGCTCGCGCCGAGCTCCCCGAGGACCTTGCCCCGGCGCTGGTGTTCACCGCCGGCTTCGACCCGCTGCGCGACGAGGGCGAGGCGTATGCCGCGACGCTGGCTGACGCCGGCGTCCAGGTTGAGCTGACCCGCTTCCCGGACCAGATCCACGGCTTCTTCAACATCGTCGGTGTCGGCCGGACCTCGGTGGCCGCCAACCGACGGGTCGCCCAGGCACTGCGCGCTGCCTTGGGCTGATGCCCCTGGCGTGTCTACCCTCGGACCACCATGAGCGAACCGGACGAGCGGAGACGCCACCGGCGAGCCTGGCTCTGGGCACCGGCGCTCGGCGCACTGGCCGTCGTCGTACCTGTGCTCGCCGTGCTCACCCACGACGTCCCTGACACCGGCGTGCGCGACGATGCCGTGGCGCTCGCGAACCAGGCACCCAAGCCGTCGGCGAGTCCCGCACCGAAGCCGCCCGAGTCGAAGCAGGCGGTCCGGGCGTTGTTCTTCGGCGACTCATACTTCGTCGGCGCGGGCTACACCGACGAGTCCACCTCGATGGCGCGCCTGGCCGGCAACCGGCTGGGCTGGAGCTCCGTGGTGACCGGTGCGGCGGGGGTCGGGTTCGTGCACGCGCTGCCGGAGTACGACCTGCCCAACTACGCCGGCCTGATCGACCACGGCGCCTTCGACGTCGGCGCGCGGCAGTGGGTGATCATCGAGGGCGGCAACAACGACGTCTATGAGCCACTCGACGAGGTGGCGCGCGCCGCGGGCAAGATCGTCCGGATCGCGCAGCGGCGCTTCCCCGGCGCCACCATCGCGCTGATGGGGCCGATGGACGCCGATGGCGACTTCACCGAGACGTCCCCGGTCGTCGGCGTGCTCAAGCGGGTCGCCCGCAAGCGTGGCGTCGGGTTCATCAACGCCAACCGCTGGATGGTCGGCCACTACGACCTGATCGGACCGGACGGCTCGCATCCCTATCCCAAGGGTCACCGGATCGCGTCCCGCAAGCTGGCCAAGGCGCTCCGTCGGCTCGGCGCCTGACGGTCCCGACGGGCGGGCTAGTCCGTCACCTTTGGGTGGCACTGAATCGGTTCAGCACCACCCAAAGGTGACGGACTACCCCGGCGGACCTAGCGGCCTAAGCGGTCCGAGCGCTCCAGCTCCACCAGCCGGGCTCGCGCCTCGGCGAGCTCCTCGGCCAACCGGGCCGCGGACTGCTCGGCGGAGGTCCGCGCCGCGATCGCCTGGGAGGCGGCGCGCTCGGCCTCGATCCGCCCCGTGACCGCCTCCTCCAGCCGCTGCTCGAACTCCTCGGCGGTGACCTGGAGGTTGCCCAGCGCCTCGGCCGTGCGCCACTCGGCCGTGGCCCGCTCGCGCCCCGCCCGGACGGCCGCTTGCGTCTGGGTCGCGGCCTCCTGCTCGGCCTGGGCTCGGGCCTGATGGGCTTTCGTCGCGAGCTCCTCCGCCTCGATGCGGGCCGCCTCGGCCCGGCGCGCGGCCTGCGCCTGCGCGGCGCTCGCCTCTTCGGCGGCAACCCGGGCCTGGTGCGCGCGTCGGGCGAGCTCGGCCTGCTCGGCGGCGGACGCATGAGCGGCCTGCTGCGCCTCGGCGGCCGCGGCGGTCACGGCGAGCTGCTCGGAGGTACGCCGCTCGGCCTCCTCGCGCCGCCGCGCGGACTCCTCGGCGGCCGCGCCCTGGGCCGCGGCGGAGCGCTCGGCGGCGGTCCGCGCCGCCAGTGCGGCCGACGCCTCCTCGGCCAGCGCGGACGCGGCGCGTTCGGCCTCGGCAGCGGCCTCGCGCGCCGCGGTCGCATCCCGTTCGGCGATCGTGCGAGCGTCGTGGGCCTCGGCGGCGGCTGCGGCCTGCGCGGCGCCCGCCTCCTCGGCGGCCCGGCGGCGTGACTCGGCCACGGCGGCCTGGTCCACAGCGGTCGCGGCGCGCTCCCGGGCGGCGGTCTCCGCCCGGGTGGCCTCGCCCGTGCGCTGCTCGGCGGCGCGGGTGGCCTCCTCGGCCTCGGTCCGACCGACGAGCGCGGCCGCGGCGGCCGCGGCCGCCGCGCGCGCGGCCCGCTCGGCGGCCACGCGGTCCGCGAGGGCCAGGCTGGCCTGGTCGGTCTGGTCGGTGGCCCGCTGCTCGGCGGCGAGCCGGGCCCGGTGCGCCGCGGCGGCGCTCTGCTCGGCGGCCTCACGGGCCGTGTGGGCCTCGTGCGCTGACCTGGCCTGGGCCTCGGCGGCCGCGTCCGCGACGGCCCTGGACTCGTGGGCGACCCGGGCCACCTCGGTCGCGTCCGCGGCGGCCTGATGGGCGGTGGCCTCGGCGTGCGCGGCGTCGGCGACCGCCTTGGTCGCCGTCAGGGCTGCCTCCTCGGCGGCCTCGCGGCCCCGGTGCGCGGACTGCGCGGCCTCGGCAGCGGCACGGCCGGACTGCTCGGCGATGGTCCGGGCCCGGACGGCCGTGGCCGCCGACTCCGCGTGCTGCTGGAGCTCGTGCTCGGCCGCGGTCCTGGCCTCGAGGGCCTCGGTGGCCACGCGCTCCGCCTCGGTCCGGCCGGCATACGCGGCTCCGCTGAGCCGGGCCTGCTCGGCGGCGGTCTCATCGGCGGACCGCCGAGCCTGATGGGCCTGCTCCGCCGCGGCATGCGCCTCGGCGGCCGAGTCCCGGGCGGCCCGCTCGGCCGCTCCGGCCTCCCCGGTGAGCACGGCCTGCGAACGGGCGGCCTCCTCGGCCTCGCGGCGGGCGAGGGTGGCGGTCTCCGCGGCCGACAGTGCCTCGTCCGCAGCCCGCTCAGCGGCCAGCCGCTGCGCATGGGCGGCCGTGGCGGCCTCCACGTGCGACAGGGCGACCTCCTCCGCGGCGGCCCGCTTGACCGCGGCCGACTCGGCGATGTCCTCGGCGGTCGCCCGGCCCTCGTGGGCGGTGCGGGCCAGCCACGCCTGCTCGGCGGCGGCCTGCTCGGCCGCCTCGCGGGCCTCGTGCGCGAGCCGGCTCGCCTCTGCCTTCTCCTCCGCGGCCTCGTGGGCCGACTGCTCGGACAGGACGGCCGCCCGGGCCAGGCTCGCCTGCTCGGCCGCTGCCGCCTCGGCCTCGACCCGCAGCCGAGCAGCCCGGTCCGCGGCCGCGCCGGCCAGTCGGGCCGAGTCCTCCGCCGACGTACGCGCTGCGAAGGCCTCCTGTGCCGCGGCGGCGTGGGTGCGCGCCTGCTCGTCGGCGGCCGCGCGCGCCTCGTGGGCCTCGGCCGCCGTCCTCTGTGCCTCGGTGAGCCGTTGGTGGGCCTCGCGCACCAACGCCGCGGTCTCGGCGGCGACGGTCTCTGCGGCCGTGCGCGCCTCATGCGCGACCCGGGCGGACTCGGCCTGGATCGCGGCCGACTCGTGCGCGGCGCTCTGACCCTCGGCGGCCAGGCGCGCCGCCTCGGCCTGCTGCGCCGCGGCCTGCTCGGCGGCGAGCCGCGCGGTGTGGGCCTGGTCGGCGATCGCGTGCGCGTCGCGAGCCGCCTGCTCGGCCAGGACGATCGCGTCGCGGGCCCGCTGCTCGGCCCGTGCGATGGTCGCCCTGGCCCGCTGCTCGGCCTCGGTGACCACGGCGCGGGACGTCTCCCCGGCGGAGGCCACGAGGTCCTGGGCGCTCTCCTCGGCGGCCAGCCGGGCCGCGTGCGCCTCGGCGGCCAGCTCGGCGTGCCGGGCGGCAGCGTCGTCGGCGACCGCGCGAGCCTGGGCGTGGTCGACCGCGGCGGAGTCCGCCGCCGCGCGCAGGGACGCCTGCTGGGCCGCGGACTGCTCGGCGAGCTCGCGGGCCTGGACCGCCGCGCGGACCTGCTCGCCGAGTTCCCGCCTGGCCCCTTCGAGCTCCAGCGCCAGGTCGGCGGCCCGGGCCTCGGCCTGCTGCCGGCGCCGGTGGGCCTCGGCGGCGCCCGAGGCGTGCTGTCCGGCGAGCGTCTCGGCCTCCCGGCGGACCCGGAACGCCTCCGCCGCGGCGTCGTGCTGCTCCCGTGCGCCGGTCTCCGCAGCCTCCCGGGCCGTGGCCGCCTGGAGGACCTGGTCGGCGTGGTGCCTCGCGACCTGCTCGGCGGCGTGCCGAGCGTGCGCCTGCGCAGTGGCGGCCTGCTCGGCCTCCTTGCGCCCGAGGATCGCCGATGCGGTCTCGGCCGCTTGGGCCGCGGCTGCGGTCTCGGCCTCCTCGCGCTCGCGGGTCCGCGCGAGGGCGACCTCCTCCGCCGTACGCCGTGCCTGCGTCACCTCCGCGATCGCCTGCTCCGCGGTCAGCCGCGCCTCGTGCGCCGCGGCGGCGGCGTTGGCGTGCTGCGCGGCCAGCACCTCGGCCGCGGCGCGCTTGAGGGCTGAGCGCTCGGCCGACTCCTCGGCGGCCAACCGGCTGGCGGTCTGCTCGGCGGCGGCCTCCTCGGCGGCTCGCCGGAGCGCCGCTGCCCGGTCAGCGGCCCGCGCGTGGTCGACCGTCCGGGCCCTGAGATCGTCCAGGTCGACGGTCCCGGCGTCATCGGCGGTGTCGGCTGCTGGTGCGTCGTGAGGCTCGGTCGGCTGTGCGGGCGGGCCGGCCGGGGTCATCGCGGTCGAGTCTAATGCGGTCGCCGGTACTGCACATGCGTGTCAGCAACGTCATGGGTGAACCCCAGTCCGCCGTACAAACTCAGTGCCGCCGCGTTGTCCGACTCGACATAGAGCAGGACCTCCTCGACACCATCCGAGGCGAGGTGGACCAGCCCGGCGGCGGTCAGGACCCGACCGAGACCACGACCCTGGGCGGCGGGGTCGATCGCGACGACGTAGACCTCGCCGAGCCTCGCGCTGTGCTTCTTGGTCCAGTGGAACCCGAGCAGCCCCGCGCCGTCGTCGGCCACCAGCAGCCCGGCGGAGTCGAACCAGTCCTCGGACATCCGCTCGTCGAGCTGGCCGCGGTCCATCGCACCCTGCTCCGGGTGATGGGCGAAGGCCGCCGCGTTGACCCGCACCACCTCGTCGGCGTCGTCGGGTCGGTATCCCCGCACGGTGACCCCCTGCGGCACCGGTACCTCGTCGACGGGAGCGGCTGTCGGGCGCCGCATCACCCAGAGCTCGCGCACGCGCTCGAGGCCGTACGCCGCCGCGAGCCGGGCCGCGGCCGGGTGGTCGCCGTGGGACCAGGCCGCGACCGCCTCGTCGCCCGCGAACGCGTCGGCGGCCAGTGATCGTCCCAGCCCGGCACCCCTGGCCTCGGGCGCCACGGCCAGGTCGACCACGGTGCCGTGGGCGAGCGCGAAGCCGTCGGTCCCGGCGAGCCAGAGCCGGCTCCCCTCGAGCCCGTGGTGCTTGAGCCGCAGCGAGGCCGCCTCGTCGAGGGGGTCCCGCTCGCCGGCCGCGACCAGGCGGCGGCGGATGTCGGCGACGACGTCGAGATCGGGGGACATCTCAGTAGACCAGGGCTTGCACGCCGTCCCGGAGGACCTCCTCGGTGAAGACCGCGGCGCCGGCGATCCGGATGCCGGGCACCAGGTCCGCCTCGGTGAGGTCGCGGCGGGCCGCGCACTGCGAGCAGACGGTGACCCGTCCGCCCGACAGCACCGTCGCCAGAAGGTCGGCCAGGGCGGTGGCCCCGTCGAGCTCGAAGGCCTGCGCCCGACCCGGGACGGCGAGCCACGCGGCCTCACCGGTCAGCCACAGCGAGACCTCGGCTCCCGCGGCCACCGCGGTGGCCGCCACGGTGAAGGCCTGGTTGCACCGCTCGGCGTCGTCCTGGCCGCAGGTGACCTTGACGACGAGCGCCCGGGTCACACCAACCCCAGCAGCTCGCGGGTCTCGGTGCCGCTCATCGGCACCCGCTGCGCGATCCGGCCGGCCTCGACGGCGCGCTCGACGAGCTGCGCGTTGGAGTCGACGGGTACGCCGCGGCTGATCGTCAGCACGTCCTCCATGCCCACCCGGAGATGGCCGCCCTGGGCCAGTGAGGCATACATGACGTCCAGCGTCGAGCGGCCGATGCCCGTCGCCGACCACGACGTCACCTCGGGTGGCAGCGCGGCGACCCCGGCCACCAGCGCGGCCGCCGTACCCGGCATCCCGCCGGGGACGCCCATCACGAAGTCGACGTGGACGCGGTCACCCGCGGGCAGGCCGTACTTCCCGAGCAGCCGCTGCAGCGACGTCACGTGCCCGAGGTCGAACAGCTCGAACTCAGGCACGACGCCGCGCTCCTGAGCGAGCTGATAGAGCTCGGTGATGAACGGCCACGGATTGGAGAACACGTCGTCGCCGAAGTTGGTCGTGCCCATCGTCAGCGAGCACGAGTCCGGCTCGGCGTCGAGCACCCGGAGTCGCTGGTCGAGCGGGTCGTGCACCGAGCCGCCGGTCGAGAGCTGGACGACCAACGAGGTCGACTCGTGCAGCGCCTGCACGGTGTCGGTGAGCCGGGTCAGGTCCAGGGTCGGCCGGTGCTCGTCGTCGCGGACGTGGACGTGGACCATCCCCGCGCCCGCAGCCTCGCACTCCTTGGCGGTCGCGACCAGCTCCTCGAGCGTGGTCGGCAGCTGCGGGCAGTCGGCCTTGGTGGTCTCGGCGCCGGTCGGTGCGACGGTGATCAGGAGGGGCGAGGACACTCCGGCATCGTGCCAGCGCCCGGGGTCGGTGGGGTAGTCCGTCACCTTTGGGTGGGGTCGTCACGCTCACGTCCGCTCCCGAAGGTGACGGACTACCCCACCCGCCCGGGACTGTGGACGAGCCAGCGCACAACCGACTGAATCGCGGCATCGTCGACCGCCATGGACCAGGCGAACGCGGTGAACCTGGAGCTCGCACGGCGCGGGCTCGTTGTCCCGGTACGCCGCGATGCCCGCGGTGTGGTCGGGCCGACTCCGTGGGCTGCTCGGGGTCCGGCTTGGCGGGCGTCGGGCCGCGGTTGGCACGTCCCGGCCCGGGTCGTGCGCACGACCGATCAGCGGATCCTCGAGGCGGCCGTGACGCTCCCGGACTTCGGTGGGGTGACGGGGTGGGCGGACCTGCGGTGGCGAGGGGCTCGTTGGTTCGACGGCGTCGGTCCGAGCGGCCTGGAGCGGCCGGTGCCCCTGGTCACCGCCGGCTCGCACATCCGCGCGCAACCCGGGATCTCGGTGTCCAAGGAGCGCCTGAACCCCGACGACCTGGAGGTCGTCTGCGGCATCTCGGTGACGATCGCCGTCCGCTCGACATGGTTCGAGATGCGCTACGCCCTGGACGAGACCGCCGCGGCGATCGCGCTCAGCATGGCGGCGTACGACGACCTCGTGTCGGTCGACGAGCTGGCGGAGTTCGCCTGGCTGCATCCCGGTTGGACCGGCGCACCGCGGTGCCGAGGCGGGCTGGTCCTCTCCGAGGAGAACGCCTGGTCGCCCATGGAGGTGCAGGTGCACAAGGTGTGGCGCGTCGACGCGGAGCTGCCGCGCCTGCTGTGCAACCGGCCGCTCTTCGACTCACGAGGAGGCCACCTGGCGACCCCGGATCTTCTGGATCTGGAGGCGGGGGTCGTGGTCGAGTACGACGGGCCGACGCACCTGCGCGTCAGCCAGCGAGCCCGCGACGTCCGCCGTGAGGAGCTCTACCGCAGCCTCCGCCTCGAGTACCTGCGGGTGCTCGCCCCGCACCTCAACGACACCTGGGCTCTGGTCCGTCGTATGCAGACCATCCGCAGGCGAGCACTCTTCGAGGCCGAGTCATCGCGGTCCTGGACGATCGACCCTCCGAGCTGGTGGATCCCGACGCACTCGGTGGCCCTCCGGCGTGCGCTCTCCGCCGAGGACCGGACCCGGCTGCTGGGCTACCGCGGGGCTGCCTGAGGCCACGCCGGGGTAGTCCGTCACCTTTGGGTGGGGTGCCCACGTTCAAGTCCCCACCCAAAGGTGACGGACTACCCCCGCGCCCCGGCACCCGTTCTCCCGGAGACGACCTAGCCTCGGGACCATGACTCAGCGTGCCGTGATCGTGGTCGTCCTAGTGGCCGTCACCTTCACCACGCTCATCGCGCTGGCCGGGCACAGCCGACTGACCGGCCCGCAGCTGGTCACGGTCAGTGGCACCCATGGCATCAACCTGGGTGACCTCCTGCCGCTGTCGGCGTGGGCCGCGGCGGTCGCCGGCTGCTGGGTGCTGTGGCGGCACACGAAGTAGATCGCGGCCCCTAGTCTGGAGAGCGTGCCGTTCGAGTTCCCCGACAACCTGCACCCCGACTGCGCTCCCGTGGCGTGGCTGCTCGGGACCTGGCAGGGCAACGGGCACGGCGACTACCCGACGATCGAGCCCTACCAGTTCGGCCAGGAGCTGATCTTCACCCACGACGGGAGGCCGTTCCTCCACTACCTGGCGCGTGCCTGGATCGTCGACGAGGCCGGCGACAAGGTCAGGGACGCAGCGATCGAGACCGGGTTCCTCCGCTGTCGTCCCGAGGGCAAGCTCGAGCTGCTGCTCACGCACAACACCGGGTTCGTCGAGATCTACTACGGCCAGGCCGAGGTCGCCAAGTTCGAGCTGGTCACCGACGCCGTCGTACGCACCGAGTCGGCCAAGGACTACGCCGCGGGCAAGCGTCTCTATGGCTACGTCGAGGGCGATCTCCTCTATGCCTACGACATGGCGGGGATGGGCCAGGACCTGCAGCCGCACACGTGGGCCAGGCTGCAGAGGCAATGAGCGGGCCGGACTGGCGCACGACCCTTCGCGAGAAGGGCTACCGGCTCACGCCCCAGCGTGAGCTGATCCTCAACGCCGTCGACACCCTCGGTCACGCGACCCCTGACGAGGTGCTGGCCGAGGTGCGCAAGCAGAGCGACGCGGTCAACGTCTCGACCGTCTATCGCACCCTCGAGGTGCTCGAGGAGCTCGGCCTCATCCGGCACGCGCACATCTCCGACCGCGCGCCGACCTACCACTCCGTGCGCGACCACGAGCACTTCCACCTGGTCTGCCGGGAATGCCACACGGTCATCTCTGTTGGACCTGATGTGCTTCAGCCCCTGCTCGACCGGCTCAACGCCGACCACGGCTTCACCGCGGACGTCGGTCACCTGACCGTGTTCGGCACCTGCCAGGACTGCAGCGAGGCAGCACCGTGACCAGCCCGCTCCTCCAGCTCCCCGGCGCCGTCGGCGGCGACGGCATCGACGCACCGGTCGCCGCGCACTACGGCTCCTTCAACACGGAGCAGCGCGCTCTCGAGGCCGGCGACGGCTTCGTCGACCTGTCCCACCGCGACGTGGTCCGACTCGAGGGACCCGACCGCCTGACCTGGCTGCACAGCCTGACCACGCAGCACCTCACCGACCTCCAGCCGGGGGTGGGCACGCAGGCGCTGATCCTCAGCCCGCAGGGCCACGTCGAGCACGCGTTCCGCGGCACCGACGACGGCACCGCCTTCACCCTCCACACCGAGCCCGGTCGAGCCGCGGCGCTCGTCGAGTTCCTCGAGCGGATGAAGTTCATGATGCGCGTCGAGGTCACGGACGTGACCGACGAGCTCGCGGTGATGTGGCGTCCGGGGCGCACCAGCGACGACGGCGACGGCGACCCCTACGAGCTGGTCCCGCGCGACCGGCTCACGGCGTACGCCGAGGCGGCCGGCCCGGCCGCGGGGCTCTGGGCGTTCGAGGCGCTGCGCATCGCCCGCGGCGAGCCGCGCTTCGGCCTGGACACCGACCACCGCACCATCCCCAACGAGGTCGGCTGGATCGGCAGCGCCGTGCACCTCGACAAGGGCTGCTACCGCGGTCAGGAGACGGTCGCGCGGGTCCACACCCTCGGCCGGCCGCCGCGCCGGCTCACGCTGCTCCACCTCGACGGCACCGAGAACCGGCTGCCGACCGCCGGCGCGGACGTGCAGCACGGCGAGCGAACGGTCGGTTTCGTGGGCTCCAGCGCCCGCCACCACGAGCTCGGCCCGATCGCGCTGGCCCTGGTCAAGCGCAACGTCGACGTCGGCGCCGTGCTCACCGCCGACGGCATGCCGGCCACTCAGGAGGTCGTCGTCGACCCCGAGGTCGGCCTGCACGTCCGTCCCCTCCGTTGACACGCCGCGAACCGAACCCGATGCTGCCGAGTGCCGGTTCCTGTGGTTTCCTGAGCCGTCCTCACGCCCGGGAGAACCGCATGAACAAGGCGATCGCCACCCTCGTCGCCGCCGTCGTCATGACGGCCGGCCTCGTGACGGTCTCCAGCGCTCCGGCGGCCGCGGACTGCTCGCCCTCGCAGTACGCCGGGTGCTTCGCCACCACCACCAGCGTGCTGACCGCCCCGCGCATCCCGGTCCGCTCCCGCGCGACCATCTGCGTGACCGTGGCGGTGCAGGGCAGCAACGCTCGTCCGTTCGGCACCGTGCTGGTCGCCATGCAGAGGCGTCGGAGCAACCGGGTGGTCCGCCGCGAGCTCGACTACGTCGGGGGCAAGGTCTGCGTCGTCACCCGCAAGTTCAAGAAGCGTGGCCGCTACTTCGTCACCGCGACGTACCGCTCGCCGAGCGCGTCGGTCTATGAGGACTCGAGCACCCGGACCCGCATCTGGGTGCGGGGTCGCGCCTAACGAAGGCCCGTGTGGTCAGACCGTGCGCAGGGAGTCCGCCGACACTGACTCGTCCTGGGCCGAGACTTGGGCAGACGCCTGGGCGGGCTCCTTGCTCGGCACGACGAACCGGTAGCCGACGTTGCGGACCGTGCCGATCAGCGTCTCGTTGTCGGGGCCGAGCTTGGCGCGCAGCCGCCGGACGTGGACGTCGACGGTGCGGGTGCCCCCGAAGTAGTCGTAGCCCCAGACCTCCTGGAGCAGCTGCTGCCGGCTGAACACGCGGCCGGGGTGCTGGGCGAGGAACTTCAGGAGCTCGAACTCCTTGAAGGTCAGGTCGAGGTGCCGGCCGCCGACCTTGGCGGTGTAGGTCGCGTCGTCGACGACGACCTCGCCGGACCGGATGACGTGCGCCTCGGGGTCCGCGGCCTCGCGCACCGCGGTGAGCCGGCCGATGGCCAGCTTGATCCGGGCCTCGAGCTCGGCCGGTCCGCAGGTGTGGAGCACGACGTCGTCCATGCCCCAGTCGTGGGTGACGACGGCCAGGCCGCCCTCGGTGACGATGAGGAGCACCGGGACGTCGGTGCCGGTGGTGCGGATGAGCCGGCACAGGTCGCGGGCGTGCGCGAGGTCCTGCCGGCCGTCGACGAGCAGGAGGTCGGAGTCCGGCGCCTCGAGGAGGGCGCTGCCCTCGGAGGGCAGAATCTTGACCTGGTGGCCGAGCAGCGCGAGACCGGGGATCACCTCGGCGGAGGGCTGCAGAGCGCTGGTGAGGAGCAGGAGTGTGCTCAAGGGGTCCTCCCGGATCGGGACAGACCGAAACACGGCGTTGGGCCTCGGTGCGAGACTCCACCCTACGTAACCGGAACGACGTATTGGAAGGATCCAAACCGTGGATGAGACGAACATCATCCGCGTCCGTTACTGGGCTGCCGCAAAGGCTGCGGCTGGAACGGCCGAGGATCTCGTCGCGGTGAACGGGCCTCTCACGCTCGCGGAGGTACGCCGCCGGGCGGCCGCCCTGCACCCCGGGACCGGCCTGCCGCAGGTGCTGGCCGTCTGCTCGGTGCTCGTCGGCGACCGGCCGGTCGGCAGCCGCGACGACACCGAGGTGCTGGTCGACCCGGGCTCTTCGGTCGAGTTCCTGCCGCCGTTCGCCGGCGGCTGACGTCGTGAGCACGGGCGCGTGGGTCGTGGTCGCCGCACTCGTCGCGGCGATCGGCCTCGGTCTCTACCGTGCCGCCACAGACGGGCGGTTCCGTGGCACGCACGCCCTCAAGACGGTCGACCCTGGCCCGCCAGCGAGCGCCGTCGAGGCCCACGAGCAGTCGTTCCTCGCGGGCACCCGCTGGCAGGCCGAGCTGGGGGAGCGGGCGACGCTGCTGCAGTTCTCCTCGGCCTTCTGCGCGCCGTGCCGCACGACCCGCCACGTCCTCGCCGATGTGGCCGGGCGCCACGACGGCGTCGCGCACGTCGAGGTCGACGCCGAGCACCACCTCGACCTGGTGCGCCGGCTGGGGATCCTGCGGACGCCGACCACGCTGGTGCTCGACGAGCGGGGCCGGGAGCGGATGCGAGCCAGCGGCGTACCGAGGCGTGAGCAGGTCGAGTCCGCACTGGCAAGCGGCGGGTGACCTCGAGGTTTCGAAGTGGAGCGCGCCCGTCTATCCCGGATCATGAGACCGGTGTCCACGATGTGAGCACTACGGTCGGCATCCGGCTCAGCACCTGTCACCGTTGGCCTCGATGAACACGACCTGGCTGACCAAGCGCCGCGCAGTGGACCACTGCCGCGTGCACTCGTCGCTGTGTCGACCCTGCTGAGGATCCCGTCGTCCTGGCACGCTCCCGTGCCGTCTCAGTCCAGCAGGAGCAGCATGTCCACCGCCACCAGCCAGCCCGCCACCAGGGCCGCCACGTCGGGCCTCGACCCGCGCGGCCCGCGCTTCGTCGCCGGGCTCACCGTCGTGGTGATCGCGGCCGCGCTGCTCGTGCCGGGCCCGGTCAACCTCGCGCTCGCGGTGCTCCAGGCCGTGCTGTTCGCCATCGGCGCGACGTGGGGCGTCCAGCACACGCCGCAGTCGTGGCTGTTCCGCACCGTGGTCCGGCCGCGCCTCGGCCCGCCGGCCGAGCTGGAGGACCCGGCCCCGCCGCGCTTCGCCCAGGCGGTCGGCCTGGTGTTCGCGCTGGTCGCGGCTCGTCGGCTTCGCCACCGGCGCGGACCTGGTCGCCCAGGTCGCGCTCGGCTTCGCACTGGCCGCGGCCCCCTCAACGCGGTCTTCGCCTTCTGCCTGGGCTGCGAGGTCTACCTCCTGCTCAAGCGCCTCGGTCCCACCCCCGCCTGACCACCACACCCCCCAACCCCGACAAAAAGGACAAGACATGAGCCGCGAGAGCTCTCTCGTCTCCGCCCAGTGGGTCGAGGACAACCTCGACAACCCCGACATCGTGCTCGTCGAGGTCGACGAGGACACCACCGCCTACGACAAGGGCCACATCAAGGGCGCCATCAAGCTCGACTGGACGACCGACCTGCAGGACCAGGTCCGTCGCGACTTCGTCAACAAGGCGCAGTTCGAGGCGCTGCTGTCCGCGCGCGGCGTCGGCAACGACGACACCGTCGTGCTCTACGGCGGCAACAACAACTGGTTCGCCGCCTACGCCTACTGGTACTTCAAGCTCTACGGCCACCAGGACGTCAAGCTGCTCGACGGCGGCCGCAAGAAGTGGGAGCTCGACTCCCGCGAGCTGACCGACGAGCTGCCCGACCGGGCGACCACGTCGTACACCGCCCAGGAGCAGGACCCTCAGCATCCGCGCGTTCCGCGACGAGGTCGTCGCCGCGATCGGCACCCAGAACCTGGTCGACGTCCGCAGCCCCGACGAGTACGCCGGCCGGCTGCTCGCCCCGGCGCACCTCCCGCAGGAGCAGGCGCAGCGCGCGGGCCACATCCCGACCGCGGCCAACGTGCCGTGGAGCAAGGCGGCCAACGACGACGGCACCTTCAGCAGTCCGACGACGAGCTCAAGGAGCTCTACGCCGAGGCCGGCGTCGACTGGAGCAAGGACACCATCGCCTACTGCCGGATCGGCGAGCGCTCCTCGCACACCTGGTTCGTGCTCAAGGAGCTCCTCGGCCAGCAGAACGTCAAGAACTACGACGGCTCCTGGACCGAGTACGGCTCGCTCGTCGGCGTCCCGGTCGCCCTGGGCGACGAGGCGGGGGAGGCCTGATGTGCGGCGCGACTGAGGGCGGCCTGTCGCTCGACGGCATCGACGTCAACAAGGAGGCCGTGATCCAGGGCCAGGTCGTCCGCGACGGCCAGCCCGTGGGCAACGCCTACGTGCGGCTCCTCGACCGCACCGGTGAGTTCACCGCCGAGGTCCCGACCTCGGCGACCGGCCACTTCCGGTTCTTCGCCGGCGACGGCGACTGGACGCTGCGCACCCTGGCGCCGCAGGCCGAGCCGGTCGACAGCCCGGTGCACGCCGCGGTCGGCTCGGTCGCCGAGGTGACGGTCTCCATCTGAGCCACTCCGCGTTGCGGGCAGCCGCCGAGGTCGGCTGCCCGCAATGAGGTTGCCAGACATACATCGGTCATACTCGTGTGGTCCAATGGCCGCATTGATTCCCACCCTCCAAACGCCACGGGGAGCACCACGCGATGAAGAAGACGTTCGCGGCACTTGCCGCCGCTCTCATGATGACGTTCGGGTTGGTGGCGACGACCGCCACAACCGCCACAGGTGCCAAGGCGGACACAGCGGCGAAGGCCGCTTGCCCCTACACCAACTGCATCCCCACCAAGACCAAGCCCAAGGTCCAGAGGGTCGTCCCCCTGGGCAAGAAGGTCAAGGTCTGCGCCAAGGTGAAGCCGATCGGCAGCAACGCGACGCCGGTCGGTCGGATCAAGTTCAACGTACGGCACAAGTTCGGGGAGATCGTGGCCAAGAGGTTCGTCACCTACGGCGGCGGCACGGTCTGCATCAAGAGCCCCAAGTTGACCATCCCGGGCCAGTACGCGCTTCGGGTCAAGTACAAGCCGGACGTCAACTCGGTGTTCCTGAAGTCCGGCGGCATCAAGAAGTTCCTGGCTCGCTGACCTGCGGGTGGTCACGAGGGGCCAGCGCCCGGCGCGTGGCTCGGCTGACCGTTGCCGATGACCTGACCTCGCACACGTGATGCGTCGCCTCCTTGCACTGTTCCTGCTGCTCGGCGTCGTGGCCGTCGGCTACGTGGGCTGGCAGGCCTGGCAGACCCGCGCCGACCTGGTCGACGCTGAGGCGGCCGCGCAGCGGCTCCGGGACGCTGTCGAGGCGCGCGACCGGGGCGGGCAGGACGCGGCTCTGAACGACCTCCAGGCCGCCGCGGCATCGGCGGTTGACGGCACGGACACCTGGTGGTGGTCGCTGGCGACCCATGTCCCCTTGGTCGGCGACGACGCCCGTGGCGTCCAGGCGCTCAGCTCCTCGGTGGACACGCTGGCGAGCGACGGTCTCGCACCGCTCATGACGGTGCAGGACGACCTCGACGGGGTCAGCGTCGACGGGGCGGTCCGGGTCGACGTCGTACGCGACGTCCATGCCCGCGTGCAGACGGCCGCGCTGGCGCTGGCCGCTGCCGATGCGGAGGTGTCCGAGCTGGACAGCTCGGGATACGTCGGGCCGCTGAGGACTCGTTTCGAGGACTACGCCTCCCAGGTCGGCCAGGTCTCGCGTGGAGTGGCCAGCGCGGAGACCGCCACCAGGCTGCTGCCGCACCTCCTGGGCGGTGACGGCCCACGCCGCTATCTGCTCGTGTTTCAAAACAACGCTGAGATCCGTGCGACCGGTGGCCTCCCGGGATCTTGGGCCGTGCTGAACGCCGTCGACGGGCGGCTCTCGCTCGGCAAGCAGGGGACCGGCGGGGAGTTCGGGAAGCGAGCCACGCCCGTCCTGCCCCTCAGCGACGAGGAGAGGGCTGTCTACAGCGACCTGCTGGGCACCTTCTTCCTCGATGCGGGCTTCACGCCGGACTTCCCACGCGCCGCCGAGCTGATGGCGGCACGGTGGGAGGAGCAGAACGACGGCACCGAGCTCGACGGGGTGCTGTCGGTCGATCCGGTGACGCTCTCCTACCTCCTCGAGGGGGTCGGGCCGGTCCGGGTCGATGACCTGGACATCACGAGCGCCAATGCGGTGGAGGCTCTCCTCAACCGGCCGTACCT
Organism: uncultured Actinomycetota bacterium; assembly: GCA_963802315.1. Taxonomy (GTDB): domain Bacteria; phylum Actinomycetota; class Actinomycetes; order Propionibacteriales; family Nocardioidaceae; genus Nocardioides. The sequence continues at coordinate 671,002 of CAWDIF010000001.1, read as the reverse complement.
CGAGCTGGACCCGATGGCCCAGGACGACTACTTCGCGCGCGCGGCCAAGGCGATCTTCGACGCCACGACCCGGGACATCGCCGAACCCGTCGACTTCTTCGAGGCGCTGGCGCGCGGTGCGAGCGAGGATCGCGTGCTGTTCAGGTCCTTCGACCCGGCTGAGCAGAGCGAGCTGGCAGGCACGGCCGTGGAGGGCGCACTCTCCGACGACGACGACGACTCGACGCCGCACGTCGACATCGGCATCAACGACGCCACCGGTTCGAAGATGTCCTACTACCTCCGCTACGTCAGCGACGTGGCCGCCGAGTCGTGCACCGACGGGCGGCAGCACCTGACAGGGTCGCTGCGGTTGCGTCAGGTGATCGACCCCACCGAGGCCGAGGCCCTCCCTGAGACCGTCACGGGGGGCGGGGACCGCGGTATCCCGGCCGGCACCCAGCTCCTCATCGTCCGGATCGTGGGTCCCTGGGGCGGGTCGATCGGCGACGTGCGGCTGGCCGGCAAGCGCGTCGAGGTGGAGCAGCTGACCCTCGGCGGCCGACCGGTGGTGGTCGTGGGCCCCTACCTTGCCGACACCGACGAGCTCGAGGTGACCTGGAGCATGCAGACCGGGGCGGGTCAGACCGGCGACGTCGAAGTCGGGGTGACGCCCGGGATCGAGCCGATCGACACGGACTCGGTGACCGCCAGCGCCTGCTAAGCCCGACCGCCTGGGAGCCTCAGGTCTCGATCAGGCGCTTGAGCTGCTCCAGATCCGCCTCGACCATGAGCCGCGCCAGGTCGTCGGCGTGGGTGCGCGCGGTCCAGCCGAGACGTTGCGAGGCCTTCGACGCATCGCCGATGAGTGAGTGAACCTCACTGGGACGCTCGTACTGCTCGTCGTGGGTGACGTGGTCCTCCCAGTTGAGGCCGACATGGGTGAACGCCTCACGGCAGAAGTCCTTGACCGTGCGCGCGGTCCCGGTGGCCAGCACGAAGTCCTCGGGCTCGTCCTGCTGCAGCATCCGCCACATACCTTCGACGTACTCCGGTGCGTAGCCCCAGTCGCGGACCGCGTCCAGGTTGCCGAGGGTCAACGTGTCAGCGATCCCCAGCGCCACGGACGCGGCCCCCAGGGTGATCTTGCGGGTCACGAAGTTCTCACCGCGACGCGGGGACTCGTGGTTGAACAAGATGCCCGACACCGCGAACATGTCGTAGGCCTCGCGGTAGTTGACGGTCACCCAGTGCGCATAGAGCTTGGCCGCGCCGTACGGCGAGCGCGGGTGGAACTTGCTGCCCTCGCTCTGCGGCGGGGGAGTGTGACCGAACATCTCCGAGGTGGATGCCTGGTAGAAGCGGCAGTCCAGACCTGAGGCCCGCACCGCCTCGAGCAGCCGCATGGTCCCGATGCCGTCGGTCGACGCGGTGTATTCGGGCATGTCGAAGGACACGCGCACGTGGCTCTGGGCGCCGAGGTTGTAGACCTCGGTGGGCCGGATCTCGTTGACCAAGCGCGACAGACCCGTACCGTCGTTGAGGTCGCCGTAGTGCAGGTGCAGCGCATCGCTGTGGATGTGGTCGATGCGACCGCGGTTCATCGTGGAGGAGCGCCGCACGAGTCCGTGCACCTCGTAGCCCTTGGAGAGCAGCAGCTCAGCCAGGTAGGAGCCGTCCTGGCCGGTGATGCCGGTGATGAAGGCGCGACGCATGAGCGTCAGTGTCCCATCACTTCCCGGACGAGGCCCGGATGGCCTCGTCCCACACCGCCTCCATCGAGCGCACGACCGCCTCAGGGGCGAAGTCGGCCGCTCGGTCCCGCCCCGCGTCCGCCAGGCGCGCTCGTTCGCTGGCGTCGCGCAACCGTTCGAGTGCCCGGGCCAGGTCTGCCGGGTCGCCTGGCGAGGTGAGAAGCCCGTTCACGCCGTCGGTGATGATCTCGGCCGGGCCGCCCGCGTTCGTGGCGATCACTGGTCGGCCGGCGGCCAGCCCCTCGACGATCACCTGGCCGAACGGTTCCGGCGTGGTCGAGGCGTGCACGATGACGTCGACCTCCGCGAGGTGGCGCTCGACGTCCTCGACGAATCCGACCCAGGTGACCCGGTCCTCGACACCCAGCTCAGTGGCCAGGGCTCTGAGAGAGCCCGCGAACTCGTGCTCCCCGAACATGGTGTCCCCGAGGAACCGCGCAGTGACGTCGGGGACGAGCGCCATCGCTCGCAGGACGACGTCCTGGCCCTTCCAGGGCGAGATCCGGCCCACGACAGCGATCTCATAGGAGCCGTTGGGCTGGGGCGCCGTCGGCGAACATGTCGGGGCGTAGGGGCTCGAGATCACGTGCGCCGCCACGTTGGTGGTCGCGGCCGTCGCTGCCGAGTTGGCCACGACGGCGTGCGGAAGACGCCGAAGCAGGATGCGCGTCAGGCGGACAGTCCCCCGCGGCATGTAGTCCTCGGCGATCCGGTCGCGGACGTGCCACACCACAGGGAGCCGCGCCAGCCGCGCAGCCGCCACGCCGTAGTAGCCGGCCTTGAGGGAGTTGGTGTGGACCACGTCGGGCCGGAGCTCGCGCAGGCGGCGACGCAACCGCAGGACGTACGTGAACGTCCCCCATGCGGACCGCGCACCACCGGGCCCCGTGACGTCGAAGCGCGTGACCTCACGCGCATAGGCGGCGAGGGGGAGCACCTCGACCTCGGCGCCGGCGTGACGAAGGCGTGCGGCCAGCGGTCCGTCCTCACCGAGGATGACATGGGAGACCCCGTGGACCCGGGCCGCGATCAGTCGTTCCAGGGCGATCTCACCGCCCGAGAGCTGTGCGGTGTGATCGATGAAGACCACGCGGTGACCGGGATCAGTCGTCGGGTGGGGCTTCCGAGCGTCACGTCGGGCTCGCGAGGAGGCAGCATCCCGCCAGACCTGAGCCATGGCAGCGGCAATGGGCTCTGGTGCGAAGTCACGGGCTCGCGCCGCCCCCGCCGCTCCGAGCCGTGCGCGCTCCTGCGGGTCTCGGAGGCGTTCGAGTGCCTCCGCAAGCGCCTCGGGGTCGCCAGGCGTGGTCAACAGGCCGTCCACGTCGTCGGTGATGATCTCGGCGGGTCCTCCGGCGTTGCTGGCGATGACCGCCCGTCCTGCGGCCATCCCCTCGACGACGACCTGGCCGAACGGTTCAGGGGTGACCGAGCAGTGCACCAACACGTCGACGTCCGCCAGGTGCCCCTCCACGTCGACGGTGAACCCGACCCAGGTCACCCGGTCGTCGACCCCGAGCTCGACCGCGAGCTCGCGGAGGGAGCGCGCGTAGGCGTGCTCCCCGAACATCGGGTCGCCGATGAATCGCATCCTCACGTCCGGCGTCAGCGCGAGCGCTCGCAGCGCGACGTCCTGTCCCTTCCACGGGGAGATCCGGCCGACCACGGCGATCTCGTACGACGAGCCGCCGCGGTGGGGTGTCGGTCGCCGCTGCGGGCGGTAGGGGTCGGCAACCACGCGCGCCCGGACGCCCGTGGTCTCCGCGGTGGCTCGTGAGTTGGCGAGCACGACGTCGGGGACCCGACGCAGGAGGGCCCGGGTCAGGCGGACGGCGGACGGCGGCATGTAGTCGTCGGCGATCCGGTCACGCACGTGCCACACGACCGGCACGCCGGCCAGCCGGGCCGCCGGCGCGCCGTAGTAGCTGGCCTTGAGTGTGTTGGTGTGGACGACGTCCGGACGGATCGCTTTGATGCGGCGTGCCAACCGGAGCGTGTAGGTCGCCGTGGCGAGAGCGGCCCTGACTCCACCGATGCCGACGGCGTCACGTCGAGTCACTGCTCGGGCGCCTGATGACAGGGGAAGGATCTCCACGGTTGCGCCGGCGCCCTCCAGGCGTGCCCGCAGCGGCCCGTCCTCGGCCAGGATCACGTGTGCCTGGTGACTCGAACCGCTGGCGATGAGCCGCTCCAGAGCGATCTCGCCTCCCGACAGCTGCGCGGTGTGGTCCACGTGCAGCACCCGTAGGAGCTCAGGTGGAGCCGAGGCTTCCGAGCCGATCCGGTCGGTCGCGCTCTCCAGGGCTCTGGACAGCCGGGTGTCCTCGCGGAGCACGGGGAGCGCAAAGGGACGCGCAGACCCGGGAACGACGGCCGGCTCGCCGTACTCGGTGATGGCTGCGGCACGGCGAGGCGTCACCCTCCGAAGGCCTCGCCCGCCCTCCAGGACCGCCTCGTACAGAGCCAGCTGACCGGCGGCGACGGATCCCCAGGTGCGCTCTCGCGACAGCTCGAGCCCGGCGGTCCGCAGCCGCAGCCAGTCCTCGGGTCGGTTCGCAAGCTGCAGCACGGCTCGCGTGAGAGCAGCGACGTCGCCCTCAGGCACCAGCACACCCGCGGACCCCACCACCTCGGGCAGCGATCCGCTGGCGTAGGCCACGACCACCGACCCGGCCGTCTGTGCCTCGGCAACCATGCGCCCGAACTGCTCGACCCACGTGCGGGTCGCCTTGCTCGGCGCCAGCAGCACGTGCGCGCGGGCGTAGTGACCCGCCAGCTCCACGGCCGACGACCACCCGTGCACGGTCACGGCACCACGGACCCCGAGCTCGGATGCTCGGGCCAACGCAGGTGCGGCTTCCGGACCGGAGCCCACGACGGTCAGCCGAGCTCGATGGCCGGATGCGTGGAGCGCGCCCAGGACCTCGACGGCGTCGCGGACACCCTTCTCAGGGACAAGTCGACCGACGAGCAACAGCTCGAGTGAGAGGTTCGCGATGTCCTGGGTGCCCACCTGGATCGCCGGGTCGACACCGAGAGGCAGCACGCGGACCTCACCCGCAAAGCCCTTGCCGACGGCGACACTCGCCGCCTGGCGGCTGCACGGATAGAGACCGTCGAGCCTCGCCAGCGCCGATCGCTCCCACTGGTGGAACGGGGGCGGGAATCGCTTGTCGAGGTTCTGGGCCGTGTAGCCGACCACCGGCGTCGTGCTCGGCAGGACTCGCAGCACCTGGTGCACGACGCTGCTGAACGGCTCCTCATGGACATCCACGACATCCGGGCGCAGCTGCTCCAGGAGCGCGGCCAGCGCGGAGGTGTCAACCAGCTGGTGACGGTTGACGTCCCCTGAACGGCGCACAGGCAGTTCGGCCACCCGGAATGACTCGTCCCGTACGGCGTCCGGCCCTGGCCACTGATGAGGGACGACCAACGTGAGTTCGACACCGGCGCGGACGAGCGACCGCTCCCGTTCACGGTGAGATGGATCGCGGCCGCCGTGGTAGACCCGCAACACCTTCACCGGGCGGCGGCTCGCGTCCTGCATGTCGACCGAGGCCGTGGGTACGCGGGCGCTCTCACCGGGGGAGCGTAGGACGTCCGCCGATTCGCAAGACAATCGCGACGCCGAGGACACACCGCAGGCATCAGCCATTCGGCGAACCGCTGCATACGATGCGCACGTGCAACGCCTCAAGCAGCTGCTCAAGCGTCACGCTCCCCAGCCAGTGCTGCGGATGCTCCTGTGGCGCGCGGGCGTATGGGCGGACCTGAGATTGCGGCTCCTTGCCTCGCTCGGGTCGTTCCCGAGTCACACCGTGCGCAACTACTTCTATCGTCGCAGCGGCCTCACACTGCCCCGGACGTCCTCGATTCACTGGCGCGCGGAGTTCTACGCCGTCGAGAACATCGTCATCGGGGACAACTGCATCGTCGGTGACACGGCGTTCCTCGACGGCCGGTCGGGGCTGGTGCTGGGCAACAACGTGAACGTCGGGTCGCACGTCTCGATCTACACGCGTGAGCACAAGGTCGACTCGCCGACCTTCGAGGAGACGGGAGCGGCCGTGCACATCGGGGACTACGCCTGGGTGGCCAGTCACGCGGTGGTTCTGCCTGGTGTCTCCATCGGTGAGGGCGCCGTCGTGGCCGCCGGCGCTGTGGTGACGAAGGACGTGCCGGACTACACGGTGGTGGGCGGGAACCCTGCCCGGCACATCAAGAACCGAAGCCGCGGCCTCCGGTACGAGCTCAACTACGCCAAACGCTTCGTCTGACGTGAAGATCGACGCTCAGGCGGTTCGTCCATCACGCTGAGCAATCCATCCGGGAGTGACGTTCGTGTCAGCCGCGGCCACAGGCTTTTCGCAAACGGGTGGAAGTTGTGCAGTCGACGCCACCTCACTGGCGCCGGCCACCAGATGAGCGCGAAGTATGCGACCCCGCGCCATCCAGATTGGTGACCGAAGGAACGGATCTTGCGCCACACGACGCTGGGTGATCGACCCCAACTGTTGTGGACGATCGCCGCGCTCTGTGGGCCGAGCGACATCCGGATCTCGTTGGGCGCTGGAGAAGCGGTGATCTGCGTGGAATCAGCATCACCCGCCATCACAGGACGAACGAAGATGCCGTCTATGCGCCGCCCCTCCACGAGGTGAGCGTCAGGGCGTACCAGGACGGGGCCCGGGTACTCGTATCGACGGTCCAGGTGGTCGGACACCACCTCGAGGTAGTCGCCGCTCCCCAGGTGGCGATACAGGACGCGCATGGGCCATTCGACACCCGAGGCTTTCTCTCGGTCAGCGACGTTCAGCATCTCGACGATGGCCACCGGGTCAGGCAGCACTTCGTCGTTGTCGATCTGGAAGACCCAGTCAGAGTCACGAAGGTTCTCGAGGCCACATTGCCGCTGTGCCGTTTCCGCCCTCATGGGGTTGTCGAGGTCGATCCACTCACCCGTGACGATGCGCGCCTTCCCCGCGACGTCGACCGTACGGATCGCCTCGAGGCACGCCTCCACGGGAAGAGTGCGGTTTGTCCACGACCGCCCCCCTCGGGGCACGAGCACGACCAGGTCGTCGAGCAGGTCGTAGTACCGGCTGAGACTTGACGCCAGCCAAGTTGGGTCGCCCGTGAGGAGATAGGCGCCGAAGCGGCGAGTCATTGCCCGATGGTGGCACGCTCGGGCTTGTCTTCAGGGCCTGGGCCCCATCGTCCAGTCAGACCGTGCCACGCACCCAGGGCCGCCGCTTGGGACTTGCCGGAGCGCCGGTGATCACTGCCCAGGCAGATCCGGAGCCACTTCATTGCCCAGTGCCAGCGCCACAGCCCCCGACCGTGTGTACGGAAGAGCAGGTACTCGTTGCGAGCCGAGTAGTACGCACTCTTCACGGAACCGCCGAAGGATGACGATCGCTGGTGCGAGATCTGTGCGTCCCTGACGAGTAGCAGGGTCCAACCGCGGTCGGTCGCCCGCAGGCACCAGTCGACCTCCTCGACGATGAGGAAGTAGCGCTCGTCGAAGCCGCCAACGTCGTGCAGGGCAGCCGAGCGGAAGAGTAGGCACGCCCCGTCCAGCCACGATATGGACCGTGCGCTTTCGGCCGATGCCCGTGACGGCACATGTGTGTGGGTGTGCACGGCTCGTGCGCGACGTCGGTCCACGACGCTGTCGAGATACTCCAGGCGACCGTCTTCGCCCACGATCACAGGGGCAACCGCAGCCGCTTGGGGACTCCTATGAAGTGCTGACGCGAGCGCCAGGACTGCAGTCGGGCTCTCTATCCGCACGTCAGGGTTCACGACCAGGACAGGGTCATCCGGCTCGACCATCCTGAAGCCGATGTTGTTGCCTGCCGCGTAGCCCACGTTCCGACCCGGCCGGTGGACGGTGACCAGCGGGAATCGCTGCACGGCCTCCTCGACCGAGCCGTCTCCTCCGGCCTCGACGATGTGGACGTCCAGGTCCACGCCCTGTTGCGCTGTGAGGTCTTGGAGAAGATCCACCAGCATGCCGCCGCTGCTGTAGTGCACGATCACCACACTCAAGCGCATTCGCGGACTGCTCACGTCCGCACCTCCCGCGACTGGTGCACAAAGAGGCCGGTGATGGCCAACGTCACTGCGCGCGTGCGGCGCGGGGACGCGCCGGCCAGCGCTCGGCGGTCGTCGGCGTCCAGTCCTGAACGTGTGACGCGACCGATCCCCACGACCAACGCGAGCCCCAGACCACCTGCTGCGAGACACTGCAGCGCTTCATGGACGTCGGTCAGCAGCCAGGCCACGGTGCCTGTCGTCACCAGCGCCGTCCCGAGTGCGAGGGGCCAGATCCGAATGACGGCGAGGTAGGCCCGCCAGGTAATGGCCTGCAGCCTGAGCTCGCCGTGAATGAGGAGCAGGACAGAGGTCAGCTGGCTCGCCATGTTCGCGATGACCGCTCCCCACACGCCGAACGCGATAACGAGAGGGATGCCAGCGGCAATGTTCACCACTAGGGCAACGACGTTGACCTTCAGGATCCGTCCGCCATGCGCCCGAGCGAACGCGAACGCAGTCGCAGCCTGGCCCATGGACTGGACACAGGAGACGGCAGCCAAGGGGAGGAGCAGTACGGCAGCGTCGCGAAACTCGTCGCCATAGACCCATGGGACCGCGAAGTAGACCGTCGGAAGCAGGACGCCGGTGATCAGTGCGCACAAGAGTGAGGAGAACCTGGAGACGCGGAACAAGGTTTGCTCGGCCAGGTCCGGGCGGGTGGCCAAGATCCCGGTGACCGCCGGAGCCATCGGGTTCAGCATGGCGTCGACCGGTGCCGTGATCTGGATGCTGAGCCCGAAGGCGAGTGCGAACAGACCGACTGCCTCTGGCGACGCGAGCCATCCGAGCAGCAGGATCTCGCTGCGAGAGAAGACCAGAAGCCCGATGAGACCGGCGAGGAAGCTCTGGCCCGCGAAGGTCCAGAAGCCCGTTGGCATCCGGCGAGGAAGTCGCAGGTTGAGCAGCGCTCGCCTCCGCGCACGCGGGACCGCGAGGAGTGCGATCGGCACGAGTGCTGCACCCGCCATTAAGCGAGCGGAGATCACCGCTACCGGCGAGTGGGTGGTCACGGCCGTCACGGCGACTGCAACTTGAACGAGGAGGTTCGTGACCATCGCCAGCTTGGCCCCAGCCGCACTGCGATTGGCCAGCGTCAAGAACAGTGTGGCCCCTCCGAAGACGCACGACATGGCGCTGGACACCAGAAGCGCCGCGACCACCCCGATCGGCTCGTCGCGTGCAAGCACGAGCGCCACACACCACAGCAAGGGAAGCTCGATCAGGACGTGGAAGCCGAAGCTCCGGCGCAAGAGTTGATCGGTGACAGCGTGCTGGCCGCGGGCCTCGGACGCTGCTCCATGGCGCATCAGGCTGTCGCTGAAGCCGCCGTTGGCGACCTGATTGGCGATCGCGAAGGCGATCGTCAGCAAGGCCAGCGAGCCGTAGTCCGCAACACCAAGGCTGCGAGCGACGATCGCATTGGCGATGAAGGCGAGCGGCACGGCGGTGACCGCGTGGACAGCGGTCCAGATGGACCCCCGAATTGCCATGCTCTGCAGCTGTTGCCCGCTGAGGGCGGTGTCCATGGGTACGTCATCTGCGTCGGTGGGGTGTGGCTGGCCCGGTTCGGATCTCATCCGTCTGCCCGACAGCGCTGAACATCGCCGTAGGCCCGGGCCGTGCTCACTTATTGCCCCGAACCACAGACCGGGCCCACCGCGCGTAGCGCCGAGGACGGCCCGCCCTCGGAGTGATGAGTGTCAGGAGGGAGAGCTGCTCGGTTCGCGAGAGTTCCTCCTGGTCGCCAATCTGTGAGATGAGATGTTCGAGGTTGGGGCCCAAGCCGTCTGTCGTCGGTAGTGAGCGTCCGTGACGGAGAGCGAGTTGCAGCGTCAGCAGCGGCAGGACCAAGGGCGATCTGTTGGTCGTTGCCCCGGGGTGGATGCGGTAGAACAGCGCCGGACGGTCGACCCTCATGATCGGCCCGAAGATTCTCGCGATGTTGACGTTGAGCACATGATCGTCCGCAGCCTTGACGAAGGGTGCGCAACCGCCGGCCGTGATGGCCGCCTCTCGCGAGTACATGACGGCCGTCGTCACGAACGCCGCGCCAGCCAACAAGGACGTCAGGTCGATGCTGCTGACCTCGTCCGAGCCGCCAAGAGGTGCTTGCACAAGAGCGAGTTCGCCCCCGTCCTCTATCCAGTTCGAAGGCCACGACGCCCGAGGGTCTCCGGCGTCGACCAGTGCTTGCCGGTCTCCTGCATTCGCGAACACCTGCTCGGCCGTCGCAACGGCGGCGGCGCCACTCTTCGAGGCCAGATCGAGCATCAGCGCAACACGGCTGACATGCCACAGGTCATCCTGGTCGACGAATGCGACGAACTCAGTGTCCGCGAGCGCCAGACCGCGGTTTCGCGCTGCTGCCACGCCTCGGTTGTTCTGCTTCACGAGTGCAGTGACCGCGGGGTGGGATTCTGCGATCTCTGGGGACTCATCGTGCGACCCGTCATCGATCACCAACACATCTGGCCGCACCGTCTGCGCGCCCAAGGAGTTGAGCGTTTCCCGGAGATGACGTGCTCCGTTGAAAGTCGGAACGACGACTGTGACGGACGCCTGCACTTGAGCAGGCTAAGGGGAGCCGAAGCGGTAGGGCGCTTCGAGGCACGTGTGTCAGCCAGGAGAGATCCTGGTCTGCCTTCGTGCCAAGCCGCCGACTCACCCAACGTAGAGTGAGTTCGTGGTGTCGGACGGCGAGCACGTCCACGTCCCAACGCCCGGTGAGCTGATCTCGGGCCGATCTGGCAGTGCACTCGTGACCGTGGCCCGGTCATTAGGGGCCGCTCAGATCGTGACACCTCCCGGCGAGTCCGGAGGCTCCCTTCGTTGGGAGGATCTGGAGCATGGGAAGACCGAGCAAGTACCCCGAGGAGCTTCGGGAGCGCGCGGTGCGGATGGTCGAGGAGGTGGCTCCGCAGTATGGGTCGCAGTGGGCTGCGATGTGTGCGGTGGCCGGCAAACTCGGGGTAGGCGCTCCGGAGACCGTGCGCACGTGGGTTCGTCGCGCTCAGGTCGATGCTGGCAAGCGGCCCGGGTGTGACCACCGAGGAGGCCGAGGAGCTGAAGCGGCTCAAGCGTGAGGTCGCCGAGCTGCGGCGGGCGAACGAGATCTTGAAGGCAGGAGGCTGTCGCATGAATGGTCACCGGGGCCGGATTCCGCACCTCTCCGCGTGGACCGGCCATCCGGGGCCTGGCCCTCAGGCCAGTCGGTAGAGCTTGAGCAGGTTGTGGGTGGCGCAGATCAGCTTCCACTCGCTGTCTGCGGCGCTCAGGCCTCGTCGGGTGATGGTGCGGATCCTGCGGTTGTGTTTGATCTGGGCGAAGACGGGCTCGATGGTCGCGGCTCCTTCTTGTAGGTCCTGCGTCCTCGCGGGGTGTCGAGCTTGGCGATCATGGTCGTGGTCAGCGGGTCGGGATCGCCGGTCGCGGCGGCGGCGTAGGAGCTGGTTGACCCTGGCTCGGGTCACGCCGAGTTGCGTCGGCGGCTTCCAGCGTTGTCGATCTCGCCGGCCTCGACCCGGTCGAGGATCGCTGCGCGGACCTGCTCGGTCTCGGCGATCTTCTTCAGCTGGCGGGCCCGGCCGGGGGCGATGAACGACTCCACCCCGCGTCAGGTCGACGTTCTCCACGCTCCAGTAGCCGGCGTCGGCCACGACTCGGCGGACCCGGCGCTTCTCACCGGCTGCCTTCAGGTTCGTCTTCGCCGCGGCGACCATCGGCGCGTAGGCGGGAGCGTCGATGGCGTGTTGGTGACCTCGGCGGCGATCACGAACTGGTCCGTCGTGGCGACCGCCTGGGCGTTGTAGCCCTGCAGGTAGCCGTCCTTGGTCTTCAGCAGCCGGCTGTCCGGGTCGGTGAGGTTGGCGTGCTGGCGCGACTTGTGCGTCGCCGATCCCGGCGTCGGGTCGCCGGCCACGGATCGGCTTGCCGGTCTCGCTTCCTTCTCGGCGCGCCGGGCCAGGTGCGCCTCGTAGGACTTCTCCGCGGCCTCGGCCTCCAGCTCGTCGAGCAGCGCCCGCAGCCGCGCCCGACGCCCGCCCCGGCGCGACCAGCCCCTGTCCGGTCGCCGTCGGTGCGCTCGCGGTACGGTCCTCTTCGCGTCCTCGGCGGCGTCCGCGGCGGCGGCCTCGGCCAGAATCTCGTTCGGCGATCTGCTCGGCGGTCCGGTTCGCCTCCTCGGAGGCGTTGGCGGCCAGCTTGGTGCCGTCGATCGCGACCAGGCCCGGGCGCAGCAGCCCAGCGCGGGCGCACACCGCCAGCACCTGGCCGAACAGGCCCGCGATCGCGGTCTCGTGGTTGGCCCGGAACCGGGCGATCGTGGCGTGGTCGGGCTGCTGGTTCGCCGCGACCACCCGGAACGCCACGTCCTCGACCAGTCGCCGCTCGATCCGGCGGCTGGACCGCTCACCGACGCAGTAGGCGTAGACCAGCACCGCGAGCATCATCTGCGGGTCGTACGCCGCTCCGCCCCGGCCATCGAGCCGGTACGCGGCATAGAACGCCGACAGGTCGAGCTCGGCGACCACATCCAGCACGAACCACGCCAGGTGATCCTCGCGGCAACCAGTCCGCCACCGACGGCGGCATCAGCAGCAGCTGCTCGCGATCGACCGGCCACGAAGTTGTAGGCCACACCCAAGTTTCTCGGACCGACACCAGGCCGCACTGGACGAAACGCTGATCACCGGCCGATTCGTGCGACAGCCTCTCAGCGGCGATTTTCTTCGGGGCCGAGCTCGACCGGCCCGGGAGACGGTGATTCGGTTCATCGCCGAACACAAGGACCACCAGGTGCCCGGCCCCGACGGTGGGGCCGGGCTGCGTCTGGGGTGTCGAGCCCATGTGCGCCGTGCTGTCCGAGCACGGTGTGCCGATCAGCCCGTCGACCTACTACGAGTGGATCAACAAGACCCCACGCGCCGGCAGCTGCGTGACGCCGAGCTGGTCGAGATCATCACCGCCCAGCGCGAGGACAAGAAGACCGGCAAGTTCGTGCAGACCCTGGGGTCGCGCAAGATGTGGATCCGGCTGCGCGGCCAGGGCCACGACGTGGCCCGCTGCACGGTGGAGCGGATCATGCGCGAGCAGGGCTGGGAGGGTGCTCGCTACGGGTCCAAGCACAAGACCACGATCGCCGATGACAGCCCACGCCGGTACCCGGATCTGGTCGACCGCGACTTCTGCGCTCCGGCGCCAAATCGCTTGTGGGTGGCCGACTTCACCTATGTGCCGACCTGGACGGGGTTCGTCTACGTCGCGTTCGTCATCGACGCCTACAGCCGCCGGATCGTCGGCTGGCGCGCGGCGCACGGTCGATGACCACCGCGCTGGTCCTCGATGCCCTCGAGCACGCCTTCTTCACCCGCGCCCAGGAAGGCATCACCGCCTTCGACGGCCTCGTCGCGCCACAACGATGCCGGCAGTCAAGGCGGAATCGACCGAGTGGTCGCAACACCTGTTTGTTGGAGCGAAGAGTGGTGTTCGTCCATCGCTTCGGCGGGTGTCTTTCCATCCCAGGGTCTTGCGTGGTCTGGAGTTCAGCGCGTGCGCCACAACAAGCCCGGCAAGGGCGGCCAGGTCGTCTCCATGGCCGTCGTGGTCGCCACCGGGATCACCGCCGACGGCTCCCGGGAGGTCCTCGGCCTCGACGTCGGCGACAGCGAGGACGAGGCGTTCTGGCGCGGCTTCCTGCTCAGCCTCAAGCAGCGCGGCCTGGCCGGGGTGCAGCTGGTCATCTCCGACCAGCACGCCGGCCTGGTCGCCGCGCTCGACGCGGTCCTTCCAGGGCGCCGCGCATCAGCGCTGCCGGGTCCACTTCACCCGCAACCTGCTCGCCCACGTGCCCAAGGCCCACGCCGAGATGGTCGCCGCGGTGTTCCGCACGATCTTCGCCCAACCCGACCCGAGGCCGTCGACGCAGCCGTGGGACGAGGTCCGCGACCAGCTCGCCGCCCGTTCCCCAAGGTCGGCGCCGCTGATGGACGACGCCAAGGCCGAGGTCCTCGCGTTCACCGCCTTCCCGCAAGGCGCACTGGCGCAAGATCTGGTCCACCAACCCGCTCGAGCGGGTCAACAAGGAGATCAAGCGCCGCGCCCGCGTCGTGGGGATCTTCCCCAACGCCGCCGCCGTGATCCGGCTCGTCGGCGCGGTCCTGGTCGACATGCACGACGAATGGCTCGCCGGCGACCGCCGCTACCTCTCCGAAGAGTCCATGGCGCTGCTCAACGACCCCGTGGATACTGGTGATCACGCCGCCATCGAGGCCGGCGAGTAGGGCACCGAGGACCACCTCAAAGCCCACCACCCCGCGGGGCTCTGTCCAGAATCGGATTCCGAGCGTTGCGCGTGGTGTCTCGAAAAGTCCAGAAGCCGCCCAGCAACTTCACGACTCCGGTCAGCAGCACCGGGCCGAGCCGATGTCAGGTTCAGCCCAGGAGCGTGGGCGCACCCAGGTCAAGCCTGCTTGGAAGATGAGCGCCGCACCGGTCGACTTGCAGCCATCTACGCTCCTCGGGTGAGCGTCGTCCCCACAGCGCCGCGCTACCTCGCGCTGGATGGCTTGCGTGGCGTCGCAGCCACCTCGGTGCTGGTCTTTCACTTGTTCTGGAACGCCGCTGAAGGAGACCTTCTGCGAGATGCGTTGCCGACATTCATCAACGACGCAACGGGTCTGCTGCGGAGTGGCGTGGCAATCTTCTTCGTCATCTCCGGATTTGTCATTGCGTTGACCACCATCAATATGCGCTCTCCGAGTCAGGGTGGTCGGTTCATCCTTCGGCGCCAGGTTCGCCTCGATCCTCCGTACTACGTAGCGCTCGTCGCGGCACTCGGTATTGAGTTCGCGCAGCGCTTCGTCGCCGGCCTCGAGTCGAGAACATTCTCCCTGAGTGACGTTGTGCTGAACTTCTTCTACCTGCAGGGCGTGACAGATCGCCCGTCGGTGTTGGCTGTAGCGTGGACCCTCTGTCTCGAAGTGCAGTTCTACCTGGTGGTCCTTCTCTTGTCGCTAGCTGCCGGGCGTCTGTTCGGAGCCGCGAGTCAGCTTGCTGTGGTCATGTTCGGCACCGCTGTGCTGACGGCGTTTTCGATCGCCCTGCCCTTCACCAACCTTCAGTTGGGTGCTTGGGTCATCGGCACTTGGTGGATGTTTGCGCTCGGAATGTTCTTGGCCTGGTTCGCTGCGGAACGGTTGTCGTGGCCAACGGCTCTCTGCGCGATCGCGAGTATCGCCTCGTGGGTCGTCATCCTCGATCTCACGGGACGCGGCGACCCATACGGTGGTGAGTGGTTCGCGGTGGGCACGGCTGTGGTTATCGCCGCGTTGGTGCGTGCTAGGCGATTGGGTTCCTCACCTGGTCGAGTGCTCCTGCACCTCGGTCGGCTGAGCTACTCCCTCTACCTTGTGCACCTTCCCGTGATCGCCGTCGTCAGCGGTCTCGGTGGCAAGGTCGCACCCGGGACCGTACCGGCCCAGTTGGCAGTACCAGTCGTCGCCGGTGTCGGCTCAGTCGTGTGTGCCGAGGTCCTTCACCGTTCTGTCGAACTGCCTGCCATGGCTTGGTCGCGTCGCCTACGGCCCGTCGCTCACGGGCGGGCGCAGGTCGGCTCCTCCGGCTGATCGCGCCGTTCTAAGAACGTGACCGACCGAGCCGTCTGCGTACTAGAGAGAGTGCATGCCGAGCCGTCTCCCGCGGACCGAGTTCACGCTCGAGAACGTACCTGGCAACGTATTCGAACGAAGTGTCGCCGACCTCGGGTGTGGCAAGGCGCGCGGAGGTTGGGAGGGTCTCCAGCAGTGGGTGCCCAGGGCCGAGGATGAGCATCGCGTTCTGCCGATAGATCCAAGCGACATGGCTGACGTATCGAATCTGGGGACGGATTAGATCCCACGCCGTGAAACCGTGACTCCCGAAGCGGCGAATCCAGTAGTCGGGCCACTGCTCGTTGACATGGTCGGTGCCGCCCTGCGCCGGTGTGGCGGCCGAGAACAGGATCGCTGGAGCCACAGAAACGAGCTCTTCGATCAGGTGATCCGCATGTCGGCTTGGAAGGTGCTCTGCGACCTCAAGACACACCGCGAGATCAAAAGTCCTGTTGAGGTCGAGCGGCAGGGCGAGGTCCCGCTCTATGAACCGTCCGGGGGTAGTCGACGCTGATCTTGCGGCACGTAAGGTCCATCAACGCCGATCACGTCCAGAACACCTTGGGCCAACAGCTCCGCTGCCCAGATCCCGGTTCCGCAGCCGATGTCGACGGCGCTACCTGGCTTGATCAGTTCGATGACATACGGCAGGAGCGCTGAGGCGGATGTGGCTCCAGCTTCATTGACTGTCTCGAAGAATGCTCGGTCGTACGGCGCCTGCTCCATCCGCATGATCCTACGGGCCGTCTGCGTCCGGCGCGTCCTGGCTGACGGTGCGGTCGACCGCACCCGCGAAAGTGGTGAAGGCGCCCAAGAAGCGTCGCGACCGGACCTCGCTCACGGCCGTCAGACGGTCCAGAGGAGGCCCGTCCCAGACCAGTGCCCAAGGCTGGTCGTATCCAACTTGGCGAATGGCAGGTCCCGCCAGAGCTGGACCATCGGCATCAACCGAATGTCGTCCAGGACGACCAAGCGGCGACGGTCGGTCAGGTCAGCCAGGATGTCGGGAATCGCGTGGTCTTCCCATGCACCGTCCTTTGGTCCGTCGATGAAGATCAGGTCGGCGGCTCGAAGGGTCTCGATCTGGGTGGCCCGATAGTCGGCGTCCCCGAGGTCGCCTAGCTGCTGCGCGACACGATCTGACGTGAAGTCGGACGGTCTCAGTGCGGTGTCGCTGAACTCGTCCCAAGGAATGAGGTCGTAGGTCGTCACCCGGGTCACGTCCGACCCTGCAAGCAGGGCCAGCGCCCCTTGGCCCTTGAACGTGCCCACCTCGACGATCCTCTCGGCCTGGACCGTCTTGGTCAGAGCCGCGAGGAGGCGGTAGTGCTCGCCCGGCCACGTCCTCACCCACGCCAGATCGGGCTCGTCGCAGCGGGACTCGAGGTCATCAAGCCGCAGGGTGCGCGCGACGTTTGCCGCGCGGAGTGCTATGTCGACCAGCCCATCGTTGGGCTCGGTGTAGAGGTCACGAGCGCTGCTGATCACGCTCCACCTGGCGTCTTCCGCGCCGTTGATTGGCACTGCTGGAAGCTCGTGTCTGAGCACACGTCTGAGCGTGGACCGGATCATCGCTGCACCCTACGTCGGCGATTGTTCGGGCCAGGCTCACGAACGGAATAGCCTGTTGCGGTGACGTCGATCCACTTCAGGGGCTCGCTTGCGATCGTCGCTCGCCGGTCACGGGCGGCTACCCACGTCCACCAACGGTGAACCAGCCG
Organism: uncultured Actinomycetota bacterium; assembly: GCA_963802315.1. GTDB lineage: Bacteria > Actinomycetota > Actinomycetes > Propionibacteriales > Nocardioidaceae > Nocardioides. Next base: position 653,803 of record CAWDIF010000001.1, on the reverse strand, counting down.
CAGTCAGACCGGACGATCGCGATCGTCGCCAACGAGATTGGCGACGACTCGAGCATCGGGTCCATCGCGGCCTGGGACGCACATGAGGCGCTGGCGCGCGGCTGGAACGTGATCGCCGTCTGCGAGCGACTGGACCCTGAGCTGAGTCACCGCGTGTTGCATGTCCCGCTGTTCGTTCCGCCGCGCATTCACTTGGTGAAGTACGCGGCCGGGCGGGCGACTACTCGGTGGGCGCTCCGAGACCAACGCCCCGACGTCGTCGTCACCCACCAGCCCCAGAGCGCCGCAATCTCCGATGTGTGGAACGTCCACTACCTCGAGCGATCGGCGCTCGACGCGGATCGGCTCGACGTGAGCCGAGGAGCCAAGGCAAAGATCAAGGCGCGGCTGAGGCGAGGGGTGGTGGCCCTCGAGGATCGGTACGTCCGTCGGCTGCCGCCGTCGACGCGAGTGATGTTCTGCAGCGACCTGATGCGTGACACGTTCGAGCGCGAGTATGGCGCGCCGCCGAACCAGATCGTGGTCCCCAACCCAGCCCCGGTCGGAGTCGATCAGCTCGCGGCGCCCGACCTGATCAGTCGGTCGCGTCTCCTCCCTGGCGCTACTGGGCCGGTGCTCGGCTTCCTGGGCGGGACCGACCCGCGGAAGGGCTTGGACACACTTCTTGCTGCGTTGGAGCTGGAAGGCAACCTGTCCGCTGTGGTCGCCGGTGCTTCACTCGATGTGCCGCCGCACCCTCGGACCGCTGCTCTGGGCTACCTCAGGGACGTGCGGGACCTGCTTGACGTCGTCGATGCACTGGTCGTCCCCAGTCGGTTCGAGCCCTTCGGCCTCGTCGTGGTCGAGGCCGCGGCGAGGGGAGTCCCGGTGATCGTCAGCCCCGCTGTCGGCGCCGCCTCCCTCGTCGTGGAGTACGGTGCCGGCGTCCTCTGGGATGGCAGCTCGCCACTTGCTCCGTTGGCGCACGAGGTCACGGAGCACCGAGCCCGGTACGCAGCTGGCGGCGCAGCCCTCACCCAGGCACTCGATCGCGACCGGCTGGCAGACCGCCGGTTCGCGGAGTACGAGCTGATCGCCGAGCGCAGGTAGGTGTCGAGCGGGCCGACTCGTCAGCCGGACCTGCGATAGAGCTCCTCGTAGCGGTCCACCACCGAAGTGATGGAGAAGTCCGCTGAGCGACGGAAGCCTCGGTCGGCCAGGCGCTGCCGCTCGGCGCTGTCGCTGAGGAGCCTCCGGAGCGTGGGACCGAGATCAGAGAGATCGGTCAGGGCGCCGTCGCGGCCGTCGTTCGTGACATATCGGGCCCCGACATTGGGAGTGGCCACCACCGCAGTCGCGCTGGCCATCGCCTCGGCGTACGGCACGCCGAAACCTTCGTAGGACGAGGGAAGGCAGAAGACCCAGGCCCGTCGGTACTCCTCGGCCAGAGCGCTGTCGTCGACGTTCCCGAGCCCGGTGATGTTGGTCCCTGCGTCTGCGGGCACGTCACGGGTGACCATCCGGAGCTCCGCGTCGGGGTAGGCCGGCAGCACGTGCCTCTGGAAGGCGTGCGCAAGCGCCTGGCCACGCTTGCGGCCCGTCCAGGTCCCCACGAACAGGATGGTCGGGTGGGCCGATCGCGCGCCCTCGGGGCGGAACCGCTGGGTGTCGACACCGTTGGGGATGACCCCGCGCACCCAGGGGGTCCATCGCCGGGTGCCAGGTGACACGACGACCGTCCTGTCGGCCACCAGACTGGCGAGCACCTCGGAGAAGCCGAGGGCGACCATCCTGACCTTTTCCTTGACGCCGTTCACCGTGCGCGCTTCGTCGAAGCAGGAACCGTGCAGAGTCCGCACGTGCACCGGCACCCGACGGCGCCACATCCAGTAGTCGTCGCCATGGGCGTGGAGGACGTCGTACCGGCTGAAGTCCACCTTCCGCAGATGGGTGGCGAAACGGAACGTGCGCAGCGAGCCCGTGAGCTGTACGTGGACGTGTCCGTACGTCGCACCCTCCACGGGAGGGCACTCGCTGTAGACGTCCACGTGATGACCTCGGCAGACCAGTTCCGTCGCGAGCTCGTGCACCTGGTACCCGACGCCGATCTTGCTTCCGCTGGGCAGGTAGTACGAGATCATCGCGATGTGGAGCGGAGCCCCGTCAGCTCGGGTCATTCCTGGCTCAGACCCTCAGCCAGTGCTTCGAGCCAGCCGCGGCCGTGGACGCGGTCCGGCTCGAGGTGGTTGCCCTCTGCCCACTCGTTCCAGGACTTCACCCAGAGCAGCCGTTCCTGAGCTGGGCGAGGCGAGAGAAGCTCCACCGCATCCTGGACGTTGCGCCTGAACTTCTCCGGTGTGGCACCTGTGATGGCCAGGCCACCGCGGCCTGAGCGAGGCGTGTTGTCCCAGTTGGGATAGACGCAGGGCTGCACCCGTTCACCGGTCATCCAGGCCTGGGAGATCGTGTCCGAGTAGCGGTACGTCTCGGGACCACCGCGAAACGCAAAGCGGAGAGCCCTCATGCGCAACACCGTCCACTTGGTGATCTCCGCAGGAATGCGCACGTAGACAGAAGCGTCGAAGCCGTCCTCGTCGGCAGTCCTGTACACGGGTTGGCGGCCCAGCAGGTCGCTCACTTCAGCAACCAGGTAGAGCCCAGGGAGTCCCGCTCGCTGCGCCATCCCTTGCCAGCGGTCCACGAACTGGCGAGCGTCGGGCATCTCCTCCGGCCGGAAGATGTAGAAGACCGGCTTGCCGTCCACGGTGATGTAGCGAGGTTCAGTGAAGGCCGGCAGCAGTTCGGCGAAGTGTTGCGCGTCGTCCTCCTCGCCGAGGTAGCGCTGCTCCTTGAGGATCTGGTCATGGGCACCGTGCCAGATCCCCGTCCAGCTCTGGTTGGCCCAGGCGAGGCAGAACGGGAAGTCGGGTTCACCAGACGCGAGGACTTCTTTGAACGGTCGATCCAAAATCCGGTCGCCGCCGCCGAACCAGTAGTGCCAGTAGACGAACCCTTCGACTCCGTACTGTCGTGCCATGTCGGCCTGAGCCGCGCGTACCTCTGGCACCCGGAGGTCGTAGAAGCCGAGCTCGGACGGGAGTGTCGGCTGTCGGTGACCCGGGAACAGCGGGCGTGCCTTGGTGACGTTGGTCCACTCGGTGAAGCCCGGCTCCCACCACGAGTCGTTCTCGGGGATGGGGAAGAACTGCGGCAGGTAGTACGCCAGCGCGCGGGCCTGAGGCTTCACACCAGGACCCTAAACGGGCTTTCTGGGGGTGATGGACGGCGCGCCTAGGTCATGGTCGAGCGCTTCCGCCGTTCGCATAGCCTTCCTGGGAGGGCACTTGGAGCACTCCCAGCTACTAGACGAGGTGACGACCTGAACCGTCCACTGCTGACCTCGACCGCGTATGGACTGGCGGTCGGCCTCACACTCCCTGAGGACGAGATTGAGCAGGCGCGCTCGTGGTTGCCGTGGTGGTGGAATGACGAGGAGGTGCACCCCGAGCTCGTATGGCACGCTGACGACGCTGCGGATTGCGAGTCCTTGGTCAGTGAGATGGAGCTCTGGGTCGCCGAGTACGCCCGCGACGTGATCTTCGTGCACGCGGGGGTCGTCTACGTCGACGGCCGTGCGCTGGTGTTCCCCGGTCGCTCGTTCGCAGGCAAGTCCACCCTGGTGGCGGAGCTGGTGGCCCAGGGGGCGTTCTACGGCTCGGACGAGTACGCGGTGATCTCGGGCGACGGGCTGGTGCACCCCTACCCCCGGCCGCTCACCACCCGTGAGGACGACGGCTCGCGGACGCGGACTCGGATCGCCGCCGCGCAGGTCGGAGAGCCGGGGCCGGTCTCGCTGGTGGCCCACCTGCACTTCGAGCCCGGCGCTGTCCCCGAGCTGGGGCCGCTGTCGGCCAGCCAGTCGGTGGTGCGGCTGCTCGACAACACGGTGGCCGCCCAGTCCCGCGCCGATGAAGCGCTGTCGCTCCTGGCCACGGCGAGCGAGAGCGCGACGTCAGTCGTCGGTGCCCGCTGGGGCGCCGAGGCGACGGCCGGGCTGATCCTGGAGCTGGTGCGGCCTCGGGGGAAGTGACCTCGGCCGCCGTCCGGCGCTCCTGGGAGCGCCGGACGACGGCCGATAGGTCTTCGCGACTGTCGAGTCAGCCCGTGATGCTCATGCTGCCGTCGGGGCCGTTGCCGGTCACGCCTGAGTTGGCGCCGACCCCACCGGTGGCCGTCTGGGCAAGGATGCTGAAGCCGGTGAACGAAGCGGCCGTGGCCAAGAAGTCAGAGCCGCCGCCGCCGCCGGCACCGCTGCCGTCTGCCCCGCCTGCGGCCGACCCCGCGCCGCCGCCGCCGCCGCCGGCGTAGCCGCCGCCGCCGCCGCCGCCGCTACCGGCGTTGTTCATGCCATAGTTTCCTCCGGCGCCGCCAGCACCACTCGTGGCGGTGGCCGTGCCGTTCGAGCCGGCCGTGCCGAGGACGGTGCCGTTGGGGCCGCCCGCGCCTCCGGTGCCCACGTTGCGGGCCACGTTGTTGCCGCCGTTCCGCACGGTCGTGGCCGCCGCTCCGGCGCTGCCGAAGTAGGTGGAGCCACCGCCGGTGTTGTCGGTGCCGTTGGCTCCGAGGCCACCGGTGCTGGTGGTGCTGGCTGTGTTGGCCACGCTGTTGGCGCCGAGGCCACCGGCGCCACCATCGCCGCCGTTCAGCGAGTCGCCGCCACCGCCACCGCCACCGCCCGCGACTGCGATGAGAGCACCGGCACTGTCGGTGATGTAGGTGGCTGCGCCGCCGCCGCCTGCGTCACGGTTGCCGGAGGTGCCACCAACTCCACCGGCCGCCGAGAATGTCCCTGGCGACGCTGCCGCGCTGACCCCACCGGTCGCGCCATTCCCAGAGGACCTGCCGCCCCCGCCGACGTATCCGAGCAGGGTGAAGGCCACGCCTGCGGCTGGCTGGCGGATCGTGAACGAGATCGACCCGCCTCCGCGTCCGATGCCGTTGGTGCCTGTCGCCCCGTTGCCGGGACCGCCGGACCCGCCGACGAGAGTCACGGTCAAGTCGCGCAACGCTCCGGGGTTGGCGGGGACCTGGATGAAGATGGGTCCGGGGGTCGTCTTGCCTGCGGCGAAGTTGAATACCGGGCTGGCGGCCGCGATCGAGGGCGGCAACGCAATTGTCACGACGCCCGCGCCAGCCACAACCAGACCGGACTTCTTGAGCACCGAGCGACGCGAGAAGCCCGGCGTCGACTCCGTGACGAGCCCGAGCTCGGCCAACTCGGCGAGAACCTGGTCAACCTCGTGGGTCGGTGCGGCGGGTGTCGTCCCGTCCTCGAGGGAGCGCCAGACCGCCGCGTGCAGGCCCTCGAGGGCGTGGGCTGTCTGAGTGACCGGCTCAATGAGGACGAAACCGCTCCCGACGGAGCGGCTGATCACGCCAGTCACCCGCGAGGGCTTTGATCGGCTGGAAGTCATTGGGTGATCCCCCGTTAGGCCTTAGAAGCAAAGAATGGTTGAGCGAACCCTAACCGCGGCCGCTGTCGCCTCCAAGCGAATCGCGCCCAACCACCCGAACGTGTCAGCAACTGGACGTGTGATTGGCTTCACAGGGCCTCGTCGTATCGAGGTGCTGCGACTCGCTGGACGGCCGGACGGTTGACAGTCATGGCGAGCACGAGAGCGAACTCGGCCGCTCGTTCGTCCCAGTCCGGCTGGGGGTCGCGATCGAAGGGCCCGCTGCCGACTGCGGCCCGCGTCGCTGCTGAGAACCCATCGGCCGACACGATCGTCACGCCGACTTCGTTGATCGCTTCGAAGCCGCTGCTCGGAGTCGCCACCACCGGCCGTGAGGTCGAGAGGTATTCGTGGGCCTTGATGGCATCGAGGCTGAGCGTGAATTCGTCGACGAGGTGTGGGCAGATGAGCACATCGGCCGAGACCAGCCAGCCGGGCACCTCGCGGCTGGGCACGGGGCCATGGCGCCGGACCCCGTCTCGGTCCAGGAGGTTGCGAGTCGCCGGGTCGAGCGACTCTGGACCAACCAGATGCAGGGTGCCGGACAGCTCCTCGGCGAGGCGGCAAAGAAGATCCACGTCGACGCGGTTGGGGTGAACGGTCCCGACATAGACGAGGTGTGGACCGGGACCCTCCAGGTCGCGCGGGCTGGCCGCGCGGATCGCGGCCACGTCGACCCCGTTGCCGATCAGGGTCGCCTCGACGGCGTATCGCTCCTGCCACCGATGCGCGAGCGCGCGCGAACAGACCACGGTCTCCGCAACCACTGCGAGCCGGTCCTCGGCCCGCACGATGCGGCGCCGGTCCGCCGCCGGTTGCTCGACCTCGCGCCAGTCGTCTGTGACGTCATAGATGGCAGGCGCGTCAGGCTTGCGGCCTGCGTCGCCTGCGACCGGGTCATTGACCCACCACAAATCAGAATCGGCGGTCGCGCGGCGCAACCAGGCACCCAGCAACCGGTGGCCGCCGCATCGCCTCGGCACTAGCAGCGGCGGGGTGACCACGGTGATCCCCGGCTCGGGCTGATGCCGTAGTGCACGGAGCGCGAGTCCGCCTCGGGGTGGGTTCACGAACAGGATCGAGGCCACCGAACCATTCCTCACCAGCCTGCTGGCCAGGTGCTGGTTGCGTCGCCAGACCTCGTCCCATGGCTCGAGGCTAAGGAGAGCGACTCGGGGCCCCGGTGCGCGGTAAAGAGGAAGGAGTTGATCCACCTGCCGAGCAATGGTGAAGCGGGTCCGCTGGCGTGACCGAAGCCGTTCGCCCAGTCTCGCCCGCTCGTCATCCGACAGGGCTGCGAGGCGGTCCAGCTCACGGGCGGCTGCCTGGGCGTCCCCCGGAGGGAAGTAGCGCCCTTCGGGCCCTGCCACCTCACGGTGCGCCCCTCCGTCTGCCGCAACTACCGGCGTGCCTTCGGCCATGGCCTCCGCCAGCGTGAGTCCGAACGGCTCGGCGGGTGCGGTGGCCAACAGGATCGAGGCCGATGCGAGGACTGCGCGCGGCCTGTCCGTGAACCCGGCGAACGTGACGGAGGCCGCACAGCCCAGTTCGCCGGCCAGCGCCTCCAAGTCATCTGACTGGCTTCCTCGGCCATGGATCAGCAGCTGCCAGCCCTTGCCTGGCAGTTCGCTGGCCGACCAGGCCTGGAGCGCTACGTCGGTCTGTTTCTCGTCCTCGAGTCTCTGCAGCACCAACACGGTCTGGTCGCGGGCGGCGTGGCCGTTGGACTGCCGCACGCCGTTGTGCACGACGAGGCTCGGGCCTTCGATCGAGGTGGCGACGAATTCGCTGATGGCTACTTCAGCGTCAATGCGCCGAGCGGCTCGCTCGCCCAACGCTCGTGCTGCCAGCGACGAACCGCGCGGGCCCGCGAAGTGGCGGGTGGTGACGAGTCGGGCGCCAAGTCTGGGTTTCGCCGCCGCCGCAACGATCTCGGCGGCGGTCATGTGCGCGTGCACGACCTCAACCGTGCCGAGTGTCAGCAACGACCGGTAGGCACGCGCCACAGTCTGCCCTGGCAGATGGAGCACACCCGGCGGCAGCTCGGCGCGCATGCGGGCCGGTTCACCGCCGACGACAGCGACCCGCCAGCCCCGGCGGTGCTGCTCGGTCGCGACGTCCACGATCGACTGCTCGACGCCGGCGAACGAGTCCGACCTGACCACATGAGCCACGGACGGACGCCGAGACGCGAACGCGTCGCCGCCACTGCGGAGTTGACGTCCCAGGTGGCCGCGTCCCGATGCCCTGTCACCTCCGAGGACGGAGCGCCTGGACGCAGCGACGACAGATCCAGCGCGCATGAGGCTGGCGCCGCTGGCGCCATACCAACGTCGTGAGAACGCGCGCGCGCTGGTGTTGAACTGCGCTGCGCGCGCGTCGTTGTCGCTGCTGCTCCCCGCGCCGGTGTGCACCGCGGAGACTTCGGGGATCACCGCCACATCCCAACCGGCCTGCTGCGCTCGCTGTTGCCAGTCCGACTCCTCGGCATACAGGAAGTAGCGCTCGTCGAACCCACCCAGTGCCACGATCGCATCGGCTCGAAGCAGCAGCACGGCGCCGGTGACGAACCGCCGGCCGCGCAACCGCCCACCAAACCCGAACGCGTCCGCCCACACCTGGCCGGGTGAAGGCATCGGCCAGTCCGCACGGTCGGGACGTCCGTCACCATCGACCAGGGCGGGCCCAACGGCGGCACGCCGGTGCGCAGGGTCGTGCAGCGCCCGCTGGAGCGCCAGGACCCCTGCTGCGGTGATGCGCGCGTCGGGGTTGAGAAGCAGCACGTCGCGACCTGGGGCTTCAGTCAGCCCGATGTTGACTGCTGCCGCGAAGCCAAGGTTGTGGCTGGTTGCCAGGTAGGAGGCACCCGCGGAGACCACAATCCCTCGTGTGTACTCGGACGCCTCGTTGTCGACCACGCAGACCTGAAGCCCGGTTCCAAGGTGTGCGAGGCACTCACGCAAGTGGTCGTTGGCCCGGTAGGCGACGACGACCACGGTCGGCGCCGGGAGATCCACCACCGTAGGGTAACGAGCGTCCGACATCGCCTGGCCGGCGGCGAGGGGAGTCATTCATGAGCGCGGCGCCGAGCGAGGTCGCCGTATCGGTGATCTTCCCGGCGGCCGGCCCGGCCGGTGGCGTGGAGCGGGTGGTGGCTGAGCTGCTTCGCTTCCAATCCACTCGACGCCCGACCCAGTTCGTCGGGACGACGATCGCCGAGGGAGTCGTCGACCCCTCTCACCCGGTTCGCCACCGTCCGGTGCGACCGCTCCCGAGTCCGAGATCGATGCGGCCCGTCGCGTTCCGGCGTGCCGCCGATCGCGTGCTGTCGGCCATGCCGCCAAGTCTCACTGTCTCGTGTGGGGTCCAGGCCCCGCCGGGCGATGTTCAGTGGGTGCACTCGGTGCACGCAGCGTGGCTCGATCGGGGCACACCCGCGATAGTGCGGGGCCGTTCTGTTCCTGCATGGGCGCGCGCGCTGCTGCCGCGCCACCGCGTGCTGCTTGCCCTGGAGCGCGACTACTTCTCGTCGACCGCAGAGCGCGTCGTCCTCTGCACCTCGACGCAGGAGGTCGACGACCTCGCCCACTTCTACAAGGTTCCTCGAGAGCTGATGCACGTTGTCCCGAACGGGTTTGATCCGTTGGTCTTCAATCCCGCCCGTCGTCATCAGCTGCGGCAAGCCGCACGCCATCGGTTGGGCATGCGCGAGGAAGACATCTCCGTACTGCTTGTGGCCAACGAATGGCATCGCAAGGGACTCGGACCTCTGTTGGAGGCCGTTGCGGCAGTCTCGGACCCGCGGATCCGGATAGACCTGGTCGGCCGACTGCCACCGACGGGCTACACCGAGCTGGCCTCACACCTGGGTCTGAGCGAACGGACGCACTGGCACGGTTCTGCGAAGGAGATTGCCCCCTTCTACGCTGCGGCAGACGTCTTCGCCCTGCCCACGACCTACGAGCCGTTCGGCATCGTGATCGTGGAAGCGATGGCGATGGGTCTGCCTGTCGTCGTGTCCAGGCTTGCCGGCGCTGCCGAATCGATCTGCGATCGACGAGACGGGATCCTGCTGGATGACCCGCGCGACGTTGACTCGCTGGCAGACGCGCTCGGGATGTTGACGGCAGCCGACGTGCGGGCCTCTCTCGGCCGCGCGGCGACCGAGGCAGTCGCACACCTCACTTGGGATCAGGTCCTGGCGACTGCTGACGACCTCATGTTCCGTGCTCGCGCCGGCGGCTGATCCGCTCCATCTCCACCCAGGGCCATGCCGAGGATCAGGAACGGCAGCGAAACGGTCGCTGCCGTCCAATAGATGTCGACCAAGCCATGCAGAAGAGCGGCTACCACAACCGCGGTTCCCACGATCACGAACGGTTCTCGACGCCGGAGAACACCCGCAGTGATCGCGAGCGACTGCATGACGACGAAGCCGCCGAGACCCACGATCCCCGACTCAGCCAACTCGTTGTCGACCACGATGTTCGGTGCCTGGGCCAGCTCACCCCACTCGCCGCTGTTGAAGTACTTCAGCCCTACGCCGGTCACTGGTGACGTCCGCCAGATCTCGAGCGTGCGCTGCTCCACCTTCTGACGCACTCCGATGCTGTTGTTCTGTCGATCGGCTTCGGGTTCGCTCAGGTCGGAATGGACCGAGAACGCCACGAAGATGGCCAGACCGAGGGAGACGAGCGCGACGATGCCACGGCCTCGGCGGTTGTCCGCGCTCGGGCTGAACGCGATCGTGAAGACAATCCCGGCCACCGCCGCCAGCATCGCGCCTCGCGATTGCGACGCAACGAGACCGGCTGCGATCACAACGGCAGTCAGCACACGCGTCGGCGGCGCCAGGCTCAGCAGCGTTCGTGGGGACGTCGTCAGCACGATGAACACGATGCTCAGCTGGGCTCCCACGAAGTTCTTGTTCATCTGCAGAGGGCTGGCGGGTCGCAGGTCGTGAGTCAAAGTGTCGATGACCGCCAGAGCGGCCACCGCAGCCGCGATGGCAATCAGCAGTCGCAGCGCGAAGCGTCCGTACCCCTCCCGGACCAACCAGGCGCCGACGAGGAGTGCCCCGCCCACCAACACGAGCCGGTGTCCCCACTCGAGGACGCCGCGGGTGCTGTCGTCGGCGAGCACCGCGGGAAGCAGAGACACCAGATAGATCCCCAACCCGATCAGGGGGAGACGAAGCCGCTTCACCTCCGGCCCGACAGCGAGACTGGGTATCGCCAAGGCGGTCGCGCCGGCCATCAGGAGATCGGAGTACGAGATACCCTCGTTGCTGCCCATGGCGCCGCCCAGACGCTGCACCACGAACAGACCCATCACGGCGAAAAGGCCAATGACCACCGGGCGGGTCATGACCGTGGCGAGGAGGAGGCACCCTCCCACGAAGAGCAGAGCCAACTGCCTGTCGTGACCGGCGATCAGTCCGCCTGTGAGGCCGAGAATCAAGCCGATCCCGGTCAGCACGATGTCATGGCCGCATTCGCGTATACGGCTCACCTGAACGCTGATCACGCGTTGGCCAGCACCTTGTCGACCACGTCTTGCATGCGACCGCAGAAGGCGGTGGGCGAGAAGCGCTCACCGTGCCCGCGGATCGCCTCCGGCGACCAGTTGCGCTCGCGCAGGAGGCGCACACCGTTGACGACGGCCTCCGCTGTGGCCTCGTCCACGAATATCCCGGTGACACCCTCTGCGGTCGAGTCGAGATAGCCGCCTCCCCGGAGCACGACCGACGGGACACCGAAGGCTTGGGCTTCCACCGGCGTGAGGCCGAAGTCTTCGTATGACACGGCCACCAGCGCATCGGCGTTCGCATACAGCCAGCGGAGCTCCGCATCGCCGACCCGCGGCAGCACGGTCACCCCTGGCCGCTCGGGCCGGTGAGCCCCGAGACCGCCAACCACGACGAGTCGTTCCTCCCCCATCCGGCCAATCGCGTTGCAGACCACCTCGGTGTTCTTGTAGCCGCGGCTACGGCCGATCGTCAGGAGGTAGCCGGGCTCGATGCCACTGATCGGCCGTTGCTCACCGTCGGGAGAGAGTCCACGTGCCGGAGGCACGACGCGTGCGTCGATGCCGTAGGCATCGCGGACCCGTTCGCCGACGACGCGCGAGTTCACGAGGTACGCCGACGCTGTTGTCGCGGCCAGGTTGTCGCTGTGGCGCAGCCTCTGCGTGTTGGCCGCGAACAGCTCGCGAAGCCGTGGCGACAGCCCGTGCAGGTAGTCATGCGGTTGGTAGAGCCAGCGTGCGGGGTTGTGGCAGTAGACGATCTTGGGAGCCTGGGTGTGGACGCGATGGGCCCAGCCGCTGCTCGAGGCGATCACAAGATCTGCATCGCGGATCACGTGCCGGTTGAACGCGCGGGCGAGGAGCGGGAAGGCGCGCCGCGGGTCCTTGCGGAAGGACTTGAAGCGATTGAGCCACAGCGTCTCGACCTCGTAGTGGCCGAACTCGGGGTAGGTCGTCGTCGGTTCGAACACCGAGGTGACGAGCCTCGTGTCGGGGAAGCACTCGAGGAGCTCGAGCACGACCCGTTCGGCTCCACCGCGCTGGGTCACGTAGTCGTGCGCGACCACGACCTTCACCGCAGCCACCTCCCTTTGAGTACCAGTGTCACATCGCCCTCGATGGTGACCCACATACTGGACGGGTGCGATGGCGGGCCTCGGTGCCGAGTGACGTCCTGGTCGTGTGCACCGGCAACGTCTGCCGTTCACCGTACGTCGCCGCTCGGCTGGCGGTCGAACTGCCGGATCTGACGGTCGTGTCGGCAGGCACGGGCGCGCTGGTTGGTGAGCAGCCCGTCGTCGAGGTGCAGGCTCTGCTCGCCGAGCAGGGGATCGCGACGGACGGCATGGTGGCGCGATCGGTCGATCGGGCGCAGGTGCGTGGCGCCCGACTGATCTTGACGGCAGCGCGACGACACCGTGTCGAGATCAGCCGATTGGTTCCGACCGCCGCCGACCGCACCTACACGGTGCTCGAGCTGGCACGCGTGCTCCGAGCCGAAGGCGAACCGCGAGGCATCGGCCTGGACGGAGTCCTCGCCGCTGCCCGGCAGGCGACCGCTGAGGATGGGGGCCGTGACTTGGAGGACGATCTCGATGACCCGTACCGCCTCTCGGAGCGGCACTTCATCCAGATGGCCCTCGACGTCGAGACAGCTCTTGGCGTGCTTGCTCCTGCACTCAGCTCGCAGACCTGAACGCACGCACGGCTGCCGGCAGCTGGCGGGCCAGTCGACGCCAGCGACGCAGGTGCGCCGCTGCAAGGGCCCGGCCCCGAAGGTCCGACAGCCGCAGGTCGTGCGCCATGAATCCACGCGACGGAATGAGCTCCTGCCAAACCAGTTGGGGCAGGTCGCGACGCCGCGCCCGCGCCAGCCGCTCTAGGCCGAAGGCCGCCTCAGGGGCGTCCCCGAGGTGGAGCCGGGCTCGACGTGACAGTGCCGGTGTCGCATCGCCGATCCGGCTGAGTCCGGCGAGGACCAGGTCTCGAACCCCGAGGTCGTCCGCGAGCGCGTCGACCTCGGCCCATGTTTCGCCGTCCACCGCCCTGTGTGCTCGCCGCAGGTCCTCCAGGGGTTTCCCGATCGGTGTCATCAGGCAGTGCAGGCTGAGCACCAGGCATCGGCCGACCTCGTCGAGCGCAGGCACGTCCCCGACGTCGAGGGTCAGTAGTTGGTGGTGTGGCTCCAAGGCCCGCCAAAGCCGGTCCCCGTCAGCCGGCATTGCTGGAAGGGAGATGTGCAGGTCGACCTCGAACCCCTCGCGGCTGTGCAATAGCCACGAGTGGGGAGCCTCCTCGCCGAGCTCTCCCGACCTCGAGGTGGCCAGGCCGGCGAGCGCGAGGACGTCCGCGGCACGCTCGACCTGGCTCAGCGGCACCAGCAGGTCGACGTCCTGGTAGCGCCGCGGCGGGTCGTAGAGCCACGTCGCAGTGCTGGGTCCCTTGAGGAGGACGTGTGGAACGCCTGAGCGCGTCAGCGATTCACTGAGCTGGACGGCCAGCACGTCCAGCCGCAGCCGCTCGGCCTCTACTTCGACATCCATACGATCCCGACGTCAGTCGCGATGCGAGCGGGCCCCGCCATCGTGGGGCTGGCTGCCGCCTTCCACGACCGGCACCGTCGGTCGGTGGGCGTGCCGGCCGCCGCGTGGATTCGTCTCCTGTTGGGTCGCGTTGGCGTCGACCGGCACGTCCTCAACAGGGGCGTCGGACTTCTGTTTGGACTTGTAGGTGTAGCTGTAGTCCGAGTCGGTCCCCTTCCCCGCATGGTTGGCCACGATTCCGAACACCTTCGCGTGCACACGTTCCGCCGCGGCCTGTGCCCGTTCGAGTCGGTCCGGAGTGGTCTCACCGAGTCGGGCCACGAGGACCATCCCGTCGACCCAGGGAGCAAGCACCAGCGCGTCGGTGACGGGGACGACCGGGGGTGTGTCGACGATGACGAACTCGAACTCCTCGGCCAGCCGCGCAAGGACCTCCTTCATGGTCGAGCTCCCCAGCGCCTCGCTCGGGTTGGTGGGGATGCTCCCAGCCGGGAGGATCGCGAACCGGCTCTCGTCGCGGAGCACGAGTGCCTGCTCCAAAGGGATCTCCCCTGTGAGGACATCCGTGAGGCCGGGACCTGCCGAGAGGCCCATGAACTTTGCGACCCGCGGTCGTCGAAGGTCGGCGTCGATCAGTGCTACGCGGTGGCCGGCACGGCTCAGTGCCACCGCGAGGTTGGTCGAGACACTCGTCTTGCCCTCGCCGAGCGTCGCGCTGGTGACGGCGATGGTCAGCGGCCGGCGATCCGATGAGTTGAGGACGTTTGTCCGAACTTGGCGATAGGCCTCGGCTCGGGCGCTCCGGGGATGGGTTGCGGCGGGCAGGAGGACCCGCGGCATGTCCTCCGGGACGATGCCCAGCACGGGGAGCCCGGTCAGCTGGCGCAGCTCATCGGTGTCGCGGACGGTCCCGTTCAGCGTCTCACGCAACATCGCCAGGGCCAGCCCTAGAACCAGGCCCGCGAGCAGACCGAACCCGAGGTCGCGTCTGAGGACAGGTGAGAAGGGTTCGGTAGGCAGGACGGCAGGGGAGACGATGGTCAGCGCGAAGTCAGAGCCAGTCGAGCCGGCCAGTGCGTCCACCTGCTGGTCGATCACTGCGGGGTAGGCGGCTGCGAGTTCGGTGACGACCGTGGGGCTAGGTCCCTGCACGGTGATGGTGACAAAGGACTCGGACGCGGCGGCGGATGCGGTGACGCCCGACAGCGCATCGCTTTCCCCTGCGGACTCGGCGGCCGCGGTGAGCGCGGGGCTGGTGGGCGCGACCTGGGCAATGGTCGAGGCGCGAAGAGCGCTCAGGCTGCGCGCCGACTGCTCGTCCATGCCCGGCGTCTTGTTGGCAACGATGAGCCTCACTGATGCGGAGTACTGCGGCGTGGCCTGCTCGTGGACGATGAAACCCCCGACCCCGCCAGCAATCAACACGAGGAGGATGAGCCACCAGGACCGGAGAAGTCCACGGAAGTACGCGGCGGCGTCCAAGTCGGATCCCTTCAGAGTCGCCGGGCGAACTGCTCGACCCCGCAATGTCGCCACTCATCGTAACTGGCTCGGGTGCCAGGCCCGATCCCTGACCGGGACCGGAGTCGTGACCTACGGTCGGCGCGTGCGACTTTCCTCGGCACTCGTTGTTGTCTTGGTGCTGACTGTGCTCGCGGCCATCTTGGGGATGGGCGACGGTACGGCATCCGGTGGGACTGTCCTGAAGGTGACCGGAAGCCACGGCGTCAACAGGAACGACCTGCCTGTTGCCGCTGTATGGACGTTGGGGATCGCTGCGACAGCTGTGCTCTATCTCCGTCGCTGAGGCATCCAGCGCACCTGGTCGAGACCTCTCCAGCCCATGGACGAAGATCGACGCATGGACGTCACACGGCGGCTGCGGAGCTGGGCGGTCGAGCGCGCAGCTCAAGAGCTCGACAAGCGTGGGCGCGTCTTGACGAAGCCCCGATTCCACGAAGAGCACAGCATCGACCTTCGGTCGCTGCTCGCTCGGCCCATCGAGCGAGCTCAGGGCGAGTTCGTGGTGCTGCAGATCGGCGCCAACGACGGGATAACCTTGGATCCGATTCGTGGTGCCGTGCTCGCCCGCGGTTGGACGCTCTACGCCGTCGAGCCGATGCCGTCCGTCTTTGAGCGGCTCAAGGTCAACTACGGTGAGGGACCGAGATTCCACTTCGTCAACTGCGCGGTCGGCGAGAGTGACGGCTCGGCGGAGATCTACTACCTGGAGCCGTCGAACGACAGCGGCGGTCCAGGGTACGACCAGTACACCTCCTTCTCTCGCGAGGTCATCGAGCACCACTGGCGTGCGATCCCGGACGTGAAGGACCGTGTGCGAACTACGACCGTTCCGGTTCGCAGGTTGGCAACCCTCATCGCTGAGTTCGGCGTCCCCCGCATCGATCTACTTCAGATCGACACGGAGGGGTATGACTACGAGATCATCAAGATGGCCTTCGCCGCCGGCATTGTCCCCCCCATCCTCGCGTTCGAGTGGGAGAACCTCTCGCAAGCAGACATGTGGAGCTGCCGTACAGATCTGATCAATCACGGATATCAGTGGATGTTGGACAAGGGCGATGTCATCGCAGTCCGTACTGACGTCCTGACTGATGATCCCGACATCGGGTCAGCCAGCCTTCCGTGACTCGCAGGAGGCTGGTTCGGGGCGTCAGCGTTCGCCTCGCGTCCGCGTTGACGGTGGTCGCCACGTTGACGACCTTGCTTGGTCTGCTCGTGCTCGGCGTCGGACCGGGATCCGAAGCCACCCGCTACGCCATCGCTGACAACTACGGGATGAATCGACGCGGGGTGCTCGTGCTGGGTCTCTGGGTCGCCGGTGTGATCGCGACCCTCCGTCTCTATCGAAACCGCTGATGCCCGATGTGGTGAGCGACCTACGCTCCCACCATGCCGGATCGCTCGGGCCAGTCCAAGGTCCTCCTGCGTGTCAGCGCTCTAGCACGAGAGCTTCCCAACAGTCGATGGAAGGTTCGCGCCGGTCGCGTTGCCGGCAGAGCTTGGACTGCAGTGGGAGGGCAGCCGCTTGTCCACGTGCGCCTGACCACCGGTGAGTTTCTGCTGGACTCCCGCAGCCGCACCGAGGCCGAACTGCTCTGGAACGGCGCGTACGACTCGGACGAGGTGCGGTTCCTCAGGAGCGCGACACCTGACAACGGCGTATTCATGGACATCGGCGCCAACGTGGGCATGATCCTGATCCAGCTGATCAGCACCAGTTCACTCGAGCGCGCCATCGCCATCGAGCCGATCCGAGTCAATTTCGATCGACTTCAAGCGGCCGTGAACATGACGGGGTCGCCCATTCGGTGCGATCTGCTGAACGTTGCGCTGGGCCAGGACGAAGGACAGATCGAGTTGGTCAAGGAGGGAGGCGATTCCGTCTCGGATAACGCCGTGGTCGCGGCCGCGGGTGAGGTCGGTGAACAGGTTGAGTTGACCCGGCTCGATCGCGTCGTCGAGCAGTTGGAACTGGGAAGGCTCGACACGATCAAGATCGACGTCGAAGGTTTCGAGGCGCACGTGTTCCGAGGTGGGGCGAGCACTGTGCAGCGTTTCCGCCCGGTCGTCTACGGGGAGTTCAATAATCAGTTGATGCCGCGACTGGGCACATCCTTCCGCGATGTCTGGGCAGTGTTCGCGGACCTGGACTACGTCGCGTGCGGCTTCCGGGATGCTTCGACGCTGGTGGTTCATCAGGATCCGGCCCCGGGACTTGGCAATGCGGCACTCGTTCCACGAGAGCGAATGGACGACCTTCGACACAAGGGCTACGTGTTCGACTAGCCAAGTATGGCGGCAGACTCACCGATCAAGAACCGCTGTTGATCATCCCGGCGCCGACGGTGACGCCGGTGGCCTCGTCGATGAGGATGAACGACCCGGTGGTCCGGTTCTTCGAGTAGGGGTCGCACAGCAGCGGCTGCGGTGGTGCGCAGCTGGATGCGGCCGATCTCGTTGAGGCCGAGCTCCTTGGTCTCCTGGTCGCGGTGCAGCGAGTTGACGTCGAGGCGGTACTGGATGTCCTTGACCAGGGCCCGCGCGGTCCGCGTGGTGTGCTTGATCGCGAGCTTCTGGCGCGGGCGCAGCGGCGTCGGTGGTCATCCAGCAGACCATCGCGTCGATGTCCTGGCTCGGCTTCGGGGCGTTGTTGACCCGGGCGATCATGTCGCCGCGCGAGACGTCGACGTCGTCCTCGAGGCGGACGGTCACCGACATCGGCGGGAAGGCCTCGGCGACCTCCTGGTCGAAGAGGTCGATGCCTGGAGATCTTGGACGTCATGCCGGAGGGCAGCACGACGACCTCGTCGCCGGGCTTGAGGACGCCGCCGGCGACCTGACCGGCGTAGCCGCGGTAGTCGTGGAACTCGTCGGACTTGGGACGCACGACGTACTGCACCGGGAAGCGGACGTCGACCAGGTCGCGGTCGGAGGCGACGTGGACGTGCTCGAGGTGGTGCATGAGGGTCGGCCCGGAGTACCAGGGCATGTTCTCGGACCGGTTGACGACGTTGTCGCCGTTGAGCGCCGAGATCGGGATGACCTCGAGGTCGGGGATGTTGAGCTTGGTGGCGAACTGGGTGAACTCGCTGTGGATCCTCTCGTAGACCTCCTGGGAGAAGTCGACGAGGTCCATCTTGTTGACGGCGAGCACGAGGTGCGGGACCCGGAGCAGCGACAGGATCACCGCGTGCCGGCGGGACTGCTCGGTCAGGCCCTGGCGGGCGTCGACGAGCACCAGGCCGAGGTCGGCGGTCGAGGCGCCGGTGACCATGTTGCGGGTGTACTGCACGTGGCCCGGGGTGTCGGCGATGATGAACTTGCGGCTCGGGGTCGCGAAGTAGCGGTAGGCCACGTCGATGGTGATGCCCTGCTCGCGCTCGGAGCGCAGGCCGTCGGTCAGCAGCGCGAGGTCGGTGTAGTCGTAGCCCTTGGACTCCGAGGTCGCCTCGACGGCCTCGAGCTGGTCCTCGAAGATCGACTTGGAGTCGAGCAGCAGCCGACCGATGAGGGTCGACTTGCCGTCGTCGACGGAGCCGGCGGTCGCGAAGCGGAGCAGGTCGGCGTCGCGGCCGGCCAGTCCGTGGATCTCGCCTGGGTTGAGCTCGGCCATCAGAAGTAGCCTTCCTTCTTGCGGTCCTCCATGGCAGCCTCGGAGAACCGGTCGTCGCCACGGGTGGCGCCGCGCTCGGTGACCCGGGCGACGGCGATCTCCTCGATGATCTCGGGGATCGTGGCGGCCTCGGACTCCACGCAGCCGGTGAGGGTCAGGTCGCCGACGGTGCGGAACCGGACGGTGCGCTCCTCGACCGTCTCGCCCTCGCGGCACGGGTTGAAGTCGCTCTCGGTGAGCAGCATGCCGTCGCGCTCGAAGACGCGTCGCTGGTGGGAGAAGTAGATCGTGGGGATCTCGATGCCCTCGCGGCCGATGTAGTCCCAGATGTCGAGCTCGGTCCAGTTGCGAGATCGGGAAGATCCGCATGTGCTCGCCCTCGTGGATGCGGCCGTTGTAGAGGCTCCACAGCTCGGGGCGCTGGTTCTTGGGGTCCCACTGGCCGAACTCGTCGCGGTGGGAGTAGACGCGCTCCTTGGCGCGGGCCTTCTCCTCGTCGCGCCGGCCGCCGCCGAAGGCGGCGGTGAAGCCGTCCTCCTCGAGGGCGTTGAGCAGGGTGCCGATCTGGTGCCGGTTGCGGCGGGTCTTGCCGTCGTCGACCACGATGCCGTCCGCGATCGCCTCCTCGACGCTGGCCACGATCAGGCGCACGCCCAGTCGGTTGACCCAGTTGTCGCGGCACGACGAGCACCTCGGGGAAGTCGTAGCCGGTGTCGACCTGGAGCACCGGGAACGGGATCTTCGCCGGGTAGAAGGCCTTCTCGGCGAGCCGCATCATCACGATGGAGTCCTTGCCGCCCGAGAACATCAGGACCGGCTTCTCGAACTCGGCAGCGACCTCGCGGAAGATGTGGATCGACTCAGCCTCGAGCTGGTCGAGCTGGCTCAGCCGGTAGTCGACATGGGTGGCTGTCATAGGAAGTGAAGGACCTCTGATCGGGGAGTTTGCGACCCCTCACACTAGCCGCGACGGCCGTCGGTCACGAACACGTGTCGAATGTCGGGTAAGACACGTTGGTTTGTGACTGAAACCGCACCGCAAACCGAGCCTCCTAGACTGCCGTGGGTGAAGATCGCCGTGGTCGGGGCCGGTTATGTCGGGCTGTCCAACGCCGTGCTGCTCGCCCAGCGCCACGACGTCTGGGTGGTCGACCTCGACGCTGACAAGATCGCCTCGCTCCAACGACGCGAGTCGCCGATCGAGGACGACGAACTGGAGGCCTACCTCGAGCACCGCGAGCTCTCCCTGACCGCGACCACGGACGCGGATACGGCGTATGCCGGCGCTGATGTCGTCATCGTGGCGACGCCCACGGACTACGACACCAGGTCGGACTTCTTCGACACGCGCTCGGTCGAGGGTGTCCTGGCCGCGGCACACGCTGCGGTCCCCGAGGCCACGCTGGTCGTCAAGTCCACTGTGCCCGTCGGGTTCACCGAGCGGATGAGGGCGGTGCACCCTGGTGCCGCGATCGTGTTCAGCCCGGAGTTCCTCCGTGAGGGCCGGGCCCTCCACGACAACCTGCACCCGTCTCGGATCGTGGTCGGCGACAGCGGGGAGCGCGGCAAGATCGTCGCCGACCTGCTCCGGGAGGGTTCCCTCGACCAGGACGTTCCCGTGATCATCACCGGTCCGACCGAGGCGGAGGCCATCAAGCTCTTCGCGAACACCTACCTGGCGCTGCGGGTGGCGTACTTCAACGAGCTCGACACCTATGCCCTGATCCGCGGCCTCGACACGGCCCAGGTGATCGAGGGCGTGAGCCTCGACCCGCGCATCGGTGACCACTACAACAACCCCAGCTTCGGCTACGGCGGCTACTGCCTGCCCAAGGACACCAAGCAACTGCAGGCCAACTACAGGGACGTGCCCCAGAACCTGATCAGCGCCATCGTCGAGGCCAACACCACGCGCAAGGACTTCATCGCCACCGACATCCTCAGGCGCCGTCCGGCCACGGTGGGCATCTATCGGCTCGTGATGAAGTCGGGGTCCGACAACTTCCGAATGTCCTCGGTCCAGGGCGTCATGAAGCGGCTCAAAGCCAAGGGGGTGGAGGTCATCGTCCACGAGCCGGCCCTCGAGGACGACACCTTCTTCCACTCCGAGGTCGTCCAGGACGTGGAGGAGTTCAAGCGTCGGTCTGACGTGATCGTGGCGAACCGCCGCACCGAGGATCTGGGGGATGTCGCCGACAAGGTCTATACGCGCGACATCTACGGGAGAGACTGAACCTCGAGCGGGGCTGTCCGCGTCGTGGGAAGGAGCCCCTGCTCGGGGTGCCCGAGCCCGTTCACGACCACCGCGCTGAGTACGGCAATGCCAGCAGACGGTCGCCGAACGGCAGCGCACTGGTCCCTGTCTGAAGTACGACGCCGAGGGCCCACCTCGCGTCCGCGCCACCCGTGACTCACAGGACCTTTTTTCGGACCTGTTTGCTACAGTGCTGGCATGACCACGATTCCTGTCACCGACGCCAAGGCGCGACTCAACGCGCTGGTCGAGGAGGCGGTCTCGACGCACGAACGCGTCACCCTCACCCTGCGCGGTCGGCCAGCTGTGGTGATGATGAGTGTGGATGACCTGGAGGGGCTCGAGGAGACCTTGTTCTGGCTCTCTGAGCCCGCTGTCAGGGAGGCGATCAGCGAGGCCCGTGAGGCTCGCCAGGCTGGTGGCAACCTCACAGAGGCCGATGTTCGCGCCCTGCTGGCCGACCAGCTGACGCCGACCGACGACGACACTGACTGAGCCGTGCCTGACTGGACCGTCGAGGTCGCGCCTCCGGCTGCGCGGGACTTGGACGACCTGCCGCCGCGGGTCTTGCCCGCTGTCGTGGCGTTCATTTTCGGTCCGCTGTCCGAAGAGCCCCAGCGCGTCGGCAAGCCTTTGATCGGCGACCTGGCCGGCCTCTGGTCCGCCCGAAGGGGCACGTTCCGCATCCTCTATGAGGTCGACGACGAGGCCGCCGCGGTGATCGTTGTCAAGGTCGCGAGCCGTGCTGACGTCTACCGGCCGACCCGAGGCAAGCAGGCCCGCAAGCGACCCGGCTGACGGGCGACCGCGGCCGTGCTGGCGCGCTCAACCCGGTCAACCGACTGCGCTTGACCTGGGGCCAAACGGCCTCAACCACAAAGGGCCTTGCTGCCGGCATTGGCGTAGCCTCGTCGCCGTGAAGGTGCTGGTGACCGGCGGAGCCGGCTTCCTCGGGTCGCACCTGTGCGAGCGGTTCCTCGCCGACGGTCACGACGTGCTCTGCGTCGACAACTAACGGCAACCCGACCGAGTTCACGATGCTCGAGTTGGCCGAGCAGGTGCTCCAGCTCACCGGGTCGAACTCGGAGCTGATCTTCAAGGACCTGCCGGCCGATGACCCCAAGCAGCGGCAGCCCGACATCACCCTGGCGAGGGCCGAGCTGGACTGGCAGCCGAGCGTCGATCTCACTCAGGGTCTCGGTCGGACGATCGACTACTTCCGCTCACTGCTCGTCTGATGCCGACGGTCTTCGCCGTTTGCCGGATCGGGGACCCCGATCCTCGCTACCGTCGAGTGTGTCCGCCCGTCGCCGCGCCACGCGGCTCCTGAGTGCCGCCGCGGTCGCGACCGCGGCGGTGACCGGCCTGGGTGTGCTGCTCGGACCGGGCGCCGCGGTCACGTCGATCGAGAAGCCGGACGCGCACGGGTCGGCCGCGCCGGCCGGTCTGGCGCCCGACGGGGTGGCCGACGGGGTCGCCGACGTACCGGCCGGCGTTGCGCCAAGGACGTCGACGGTGCCGATCCCGGATGTGGCTCCGCAGGCCCAGGCCGACTTCACGGCGGGCGCCGACCTTCCGCAGGGATCTCGCGTCTTCAACACCGCGTCCAGCAGCTCGGGCATGGCTTTGGCGGGTGGCTTGCTCGGGCACGGCCCGGCCGAGTCTTCGGGCGCGGCCGGCTTCGTCGAGACCAAGCTCTCTGGCAAGGTCCGGTCGCTGGGTGCCCGGGTGCGCTTCACCAGTGTGGCGTCTGGCTCAGTCGCCCTGGTGGGCTGGCAGTCCTCACTGGTCGAGGCGGACCGCAAGGGTCGGGGGACACCCGCCACCGGTCTCCGGCTCGTGGCGGGTCCCGGGCACTGGGAGCTCAGCGTGGTCAACGGCGAGGTCCACGTGATCGCCACCGGTGTGTTCGAGCTCGGCAGCGGTGCGGTCTCCTTCGAGGTCCGCCGCGACGGGCAGCAGGTCTATGTCCTCGACCCGGCCGGTGCAGTCACCGTCGTCGACGACAAGCGGGTGGCCCGGCTGGCCGGCCCCTGGGCGTCATGGGGTCTCACCGAGACCGGTCCCGAGCAGACACCCGCCTCGATCGAGGCGGTCTGGGCGGGATAGAGCCCCGCTGACCCCTCAGGTGCTCCGGCCCGAGAAGTAGTCCGGGTCCTCCAGCTGAGCGACCGTCGGGGTGCCGAACATCGGCAGACCCTGCGTTCGCCGCAGCAGGCCCCAGACCAGCGGCACCAGGACGACCATCACCAGGCCGACGACCGCGATCAGCACCGGGTGCGTCTCCTCCTCACCGAGCGGTGCCCAGCCGGCCTTGTCGAGCAGCGCGACACCGCTCATGGTCAGCACCACGACGATGGCCCGACGGATGAACGACTGGGGGACCCGCGGGGCGATCCGCGCCCCGATCAGGGTGCCCGGCACCGAGCCGAGGACGAGCGGGATCAGGATCGTCCAGTCCAGGCCGTTGAGCGCGATGTTGGAGATCGCGGCGGCCAGCACGAGCGGCACCGCCTGCACGAGGTCGGTGCCGACCAGCCGGACCGCGGCCAGACCTGGGTAGAGCATCAGCAGCGCCACCATGATCACCGAGCCGGAGCCGACGCTGGTCACGCCGACGAGCAGGCCACCGAGCGCACCGACCAGGACGGTGGGCAGCGGCCGCACCGGTGGGTTGGGGTCCGCGTCGGGCACGCCGCCGCGCACGCGTCTCAGGTTGATATAGAGGCGGAGCGCGTAGGTCGATGCCGCCAGCAGCAGCGCGAAGCCGATCGCCATCTTGAGGACGTAGTCGAGCTCGTCGGCGTCGCTGGTCAGGCCCGCGACCAGGTGCGGTCCGATGAGCGCCATGGGCACGGAGCCGAGGATCAGCCACTTGGCGAGGTCAAAGCTGGGCGAGCCCTCCTGGGAGTGCACGATCGCTCCGCCGGTCTTGTAGACCGCGGCGGCCGTGAGGTCGGCGGTCACGACCGTGGCGGTGTCACCGACGCCGAGGAAGATGAGCGCCGGGGTCATCAGCGCACCGCCGCCCATCCCGGTCAGCCCGACCACGATCCCGACGAAGAAGCCCGCTGCCAGGATCGAGAAGAACGCGGTGGTGATCAGGTCGTCCACGCCGGAGGCTCCTCGAGGGCAGGCGGGCGCGCACGACTAGTCCTCGAGGCTGCGCTCCGCACCCTGAAGTACGCCTCCAGGCGCGACCCTACTCACTGGAGCCCGCGCGCAAGCGCAGGAGATCCTGGAGCGCGTCGGTCAGTTCGCCCGATGCCTGGCGCCGAGCGGCGTGATGAACTGACGGACCCGGGTCGCGCGCCGGGTGGACCACTCCACTTCCTGGGCCCGCGTGCGAGTCAGCGCTTCCTGAGCAGTCATGCTCGGCCGGCGCTCGGTGATTTGTTCGACATGCTGAGACATGATGTTTCCCCCTTGAAGGCACCCCCCGGCGCCTTTCCCACGAACCTGTGTACGCCGACCCGCTGCCGCCCGCAGACGAATGACGCAATTGGGCCGGGTGGTCTGTACCAGTGCAGGTGGGGCTGCCCCGTGGCGACGGTCACCGGCTCGGCTCGACCATTCACACGGACGTCACACGTTCTTCTGTTCCCGCGTTGTTTTGCGCCGCCGGCGGTAGGCCGAAGACATCAGCCGGCAACGGTGCCTGCCTAGCGTGGTGCCTGTCGCGAGCAGTGAGGCTGGCGGCGTTGCTCCTCGTCGTTCCGCCACCACCCATCGCGGCAAACCGCCGCGGACCAGCCGTACGCCGGACACCCCGGCACGACCTCGTGAGGTTGCCCCCGTGAGCGCTCTCCTCGAGGCTCCGGTGACGCCTGCCCTAGTGGACGAGACCCGTCGACCGTCGCAGCCGCACCGGACGCCGTATCTGCCCAGCCCACCGGACGACAACGCCAAGTACAGCTATCTCGGCAAACACCGACGGTGGCCGTTCGTCTGGCTCTTCTTCGCCCAAGGCACGTTGATCTATGCCTACGTCATGGTGATGGCCCATACCGTCGCCACCTCGCTCGGGCTCATCTTGCTGACCTTCATGGTCCCGCCACTGGTCGTGAACCTCTGGCTGCGGATCCGGCGCCGCCGGGTCACCCTGGAGCAGCACGTGACCCTGGTCGAGGCCTGGCGCAAGGGTCGGCTCGAGCACCCCTCTGTCGACGTGTTCATCCCGTGTTGCGGGGAGGACCCGACGGTTCTCGACAACACCTTCCGACACGTGTGCGCCCTGGACTGGCCCGGGCGACTCCGCGTCCACGTGCTCGACGACGCCGACGACGCAACCACCCGCCAGCTCGCGTTCGCCTGGGGGCTGGAGTACGTCGTCCGACCGAACCGGGGGGAGTGGAAGAAGGCCGGCAACATGATCCACGCCTTCGAGCGCACCGACGGGGAGCTCGTCGCGGTGTTCGACGCGGACTTCGCGCCGCGTGCGGACTTCCTCTGGGAGACCGTGCCCTACATGGAAGACCCCCGGGCCGGCGTCGTCCAGACCGCGCAGTACTTCGAGGTGGATGAGCGGGTCAACGAGTTCGCGCGCTACGCCGGCGCCTTGCAGGAGCTGTTCTTCCGTTGGATCCAGCCGGCTCGTGACACCTACGAGGCGGCGATCTGTGCCGGCACCAACGTGCTCTACAAGCGCTCCGCGGTGGTCGCGGCCGGTGGCTTCGCCAAGGTGCCCCTGGGCGAGGACGTGCACTCCGGGGTGAAGATCTGGGTCTCCGGGCACCGCACGCGCTACCTGCCCCTCGTGCTGGCCACCGGACTGGCCCCGGACACCTGGGGAGCGCTGACCAACCAGCAGTACCGCTGGTGCCGCAGCTCGATGCTCCTCATGGTCAGCTCGTTCTTCCGCGACGCGCCGTTCGGCTGGCGCCAACGCCTCTGCTTCTGGGCGGCGTTCCTCTACTACATGCAGTCCGCCGCCATGATCCTGACCGCCGTGCTGCCGACCTCGATCATGCTCTGGTTCTATCCCGAGGAGCTGACCGCAGGGCACTACGTCGCCGTCGTCCCTGCTCTGATCTCCACGTGGCTCGTGTTCCCGCTGCTGGCCAGGGGCTGGAGCCCGGCGATCTTCCGGGTCTGCATGATCAACACGTTCTGTCACCTCCTGGCGGTCACTGACGCCCTGCGCAACCAGGTCCAGGCGTGGGTGCCGACCGGTGCGGCGGCCACCGCGCCTACGCGCAAGCTGGGCGTGCCGCAGCGCGTTGCCCTCATCGGGAGGACCTGGTTCGTGCTCTCGCAGGGCGTCATCTGGGGCGGGCTGTGGCACTACCACGCCAGCGGTGGTGACCTCATGTCGATCTGGCCGCTCCTGGCCCTGTGGGGACTTCAGCTCTACCTGCTGGCGCCGCTGATGCTCACGCTCCGCCCGACGCCGCGGGTGTGGTCCCGCCTGATCGCGCCCCGGCAGGACTGACATGACGACGGCCACGGATCCCCGGGCCGGGTTCGACGACCTGGGTGAGGGAGTCGCGCGCACGGAGTACGACCCCGTGGCCCCCACGGACAATCGAGCCTTCCGGTTCGACATCCAGGGGCTGCGGGCGATCGCGGTGCTCGCCGTCGTCCTGTATCACTCGCACACCCCCTTGGTGACGGGTGGCTACGTCGGGGTCGACGTCTTCTTCGTGATCTCGGGGGTCCTCGTCACCAGCCACCTGCTGAGCGAGGTCGACCGCACCGCCCGGGTCTCCCTCCCCGGCTTCTATGCGCGGCGGATCCGGCGGTTGCTGCCGGCGGCGCTGATCGTGGTGATGGCGACCATCGGAGTCAGTGCTCTCTGGGGACCCGTGCTGGAGGTCAAGGACACCGCCCGCGACGGGCTGTACGCCGCGTTCTATGCGATGAACTACCACCTGGCGGCCGATGGGTTGGACTATCAGCCGACCGATGCAGCGGCGTCTCCGTTCCTGCACTTCTGGGCCCTCGCGGTGGTTGCGCAGTTCTATCTGGTCTGGCCGCTCGTCGTGCTGGTCGTCGCCGGGCTCACGCGGCGAGCCCCGCGGGCCGTCCGCACGGCGACGCTCGCGGTGGTCGTCCTGGTCGCGATTCTCGTGAGCCTGCGCTGGTCGATCGAGACCACGGACACCAATGCGCCGCTCGCCTACTTCTCGATCCACACCCGCGCCTGGGAGATCGGCATCGGCGCCCTGGTCGCGGTGGCCTTGCCGTTGCTCCAGAGACTTCCCGCCCTGCTCGTCGCTCCGCTCAGCTGGACCGGCCTCGGGCTGGTCATGGTGCCGATGTTCGTCTTCGACGACCACACGTCGTTCCCCGGCTGGCTGGCCGCGGTCCCCGTCGTCGGCGCCGCGCTGGTCATGGTGGCCGGAGTGCGGGCAGTCCCGGACCGCGGTGCGGAGCGGCTGCTGCGTTGCCGGCCGTTGCAGTTCTTGGGCGCTGCGTCGTACGGCTGGTACCTGTGGCACTGGCCGGTGCTCGTCCTCGGACCCTCGGTCTTCGGCCACGATGTCGGGTGGGGCGAGGAGCTGATGCTCGTCGTGCTGGCCCTGTGGTTCGCGGTGCTGACCCTCCTCCTCGTCGAGCGGCCCTCGGTCCGGCTGCGCGTCGGGTTCGGCACGTGGGTCGCCGCCGCGGCCGCGATGTCCGCCGCCGTGGTGGGGATGTCGGTGGCCGCCACCGCCCTCGCTCCAGGTGTCGAGGGCCGCGCAAGCGCGGAGACGCTCGACCTCCACGACCGGTCCGCCCGCACTCTCGCCAGGGCCCTCGACGAGGGTGGGGTGCTCGACGTCGTCCCGGCGAACCTCGAACCCGCACTCGCCTCGGCCTCCGACGACGTGCCCCGCACCACCGCGGACGGGTGCCACCTCTCCGTCACCGTCGTCGCGCAGCCGGACTGCGTGTACGGCAGCTCCGAGGGCGCACGGACCATGCTCCTGCTCGGCGACAGCCACGCCGAGCAGTGGTTCGGTGCGCTGGACGAGTATGCCTCCACCCACGACTTCCGGCTCGTCTCATGGACCAAGGCCGCCTGCTCGGTCGCGGACACGGCCCTGTGGAACGAGCAGCTCAACCGGGACTACTCCGAGTGCGGGGAGTGGCGGGCCGCCCGCTTCGCGGCGGTCGCACAGCTGCGTCCCGACGTCATCGTCATGAGCCAATCGGACACGGTGCCCGGTCCCGGATACGACGACGGGGACTGGGCGGCCGCGACCGGGGCGAGCATCGAGCGTCTGGCAGCCACCTCGAGCAAGCTCGTGTTCCTCGCCGACACGCCACGCCCGGACGTCGATGTCCCGCAGTGCCTGACCGACCACCTCGACTCGCCGGTCGAGTGCAGCTTTGCGGCACCAGCGGCCGTGCCCGCTTCGGACCCACTCGCCTACCTCGACCCGCGGGCCCGCGCGGTCCGCCGCGCGGCGGGGGACGAGGTGAGCTATGTGAAGACGGGCAGGTGGCTCTGCCGAGGGGGGACCTGTCCCGCCATCATCGGCAACGTCCTGGCCTACCGCGACCGCAGCCACATCACCCAGGCGATGAGTCGGGCCCTGGCGCCGATCGTCGCGATCCACCTCGACCGAGCAGTGGGAGATCGTCCATGACCAGATCAGACCGTGTCGCCTACTGGCTGCTCATGACGCTGGGTGTGGCCAGCCTGCTGTGGTTCTACGCCTGGTGGACCCAGTCCGGTCGCCTCCCGGTCAACGGGCATGGTCCGGTCTGGCAGATCACCGACATGCTCATCTATCTCGCGCTGACCTTCGTGCTCAGCCACCGGGTCTTCATGGACGTCTTCGTCTGGGTGGTGGCCCGCAAGATCCGGCCGATCCGACCGGCCCCGATCCCGCAGACCGGTCTGCGGGTCGCGTTCATCACCACCTTCGTCCCGGGCGTCGAGGGCCTGGACCTGCTCACGAGGACGCTGCCCGCGATGCTGGAGGCGGACTACCCGCACGACGTGTGGCTCCTCGACGAGGGCGACCACGCCGGCGCGCGCGAGCTCGCGGAGTCGCTGGGTGTCCGCTACTTCACCCGGCACGGCAAGCGCGAGTACCAACTCGTGGCCGGTCCCTTCACCCGGCGTACCAAGGGGGGCAACCACAACTCCTGGTACGACAACTACGCCGAGGACTACGACGTCGTCGCGCAGATCGACACCGACTTCATCCCGCGCCGCGACTTCCTCACCCAGACCCTGGGGCACTTCCGGGACCCGCAGATCGGCTGGGTGATCACCCCGCAGATCTATGGCAACACCGACAGCCTCGTCACCCGAGGTGCGGCCCAGCAGCAGTTCACGTTCTACGGGCCCGTGCTCCGCGGTCTGGCCGGCCGCGGGATGGCGAACATGCTGGGCGCCAACCACGTGGTCCGGGTGAGCGCGCTGCAGGAGATCGGCCTCTACGCCGGCCACATCACCGAGGACCTGCTGACCGGCATGCGGCTTCATGCCCGGGGCTGGCGCAGCGAGTACGTCCCGTTGCCGCTGGCCGTGGGCGAGGGACCGGACACCTGGAAGGCGTACTTCAACCAGCAGGAGCGCTGGGCCTACGGGTGCATGGACGTGCTCGGGAAGCATGCCCTTCCGCTGACCAAGCCCATGAGCTGGTCGTGGCGCGGCCTCTATCTCAGCCTCATGCAGGGATACTTCAGCGGCCTGGCCGGCGCGGTCGGCTGCGTCCTGCTGCTCCTCTACTTCCTCGGCGGCCTCGACATCAGCCGTCTGGACTGGCAGGAGGTCCTGGTCTTCGGCGCGCCGCTGTTCACGGTGCGCCAGGTCATCCGGGTCTGGCTCAACCGGTTCTCGGTCCGTCCCGAGGTCGAGGGTGGTCTGCGCTGGGCGGGAGGACTGATCAGCGTCGCAGCGTGGCCGATCTACTTCGCCGCGCTGGTCAAGGTCCTGCGCCAGGAGAGCCTGACCTTCCAGGTCACGCCCAAGGGGAGAGTGGGGAAGGCCAAGGGTTCGGCACGACACCGGTTCCGCCCACACCTCGCCTGGGCGATGACCAGTCTCGGTTCCCTGGTCGCCATGGCGTTCCTCGAGCGGTGGTCGCCGGTGCTCGCCGCCTGGGCGGTCGTCAATGCCGTGACGCTAGGTGGACTCTGGCTCACCGCCAACCTCACCGAGCGGCCTCGACGTCGTCGCGGCAAGAGGCGTGCCGCGTCACGGGTCACCGTGCTGGCGCGGCCACGTGGGATGGCCGTGGCTGCCCGGGTGGCGTCGGTGGGTCACTGATAGACCCGCACGTAGTCGACCACGTAGGTCTGGGGGAAGGTGGTCTCTGGGGGGACGGTGCCACCCAGGGTGCCGCCGATGGCGAGGTTGAGCAGTAGATAGAAGGGCTTGTCGAAGACCCACGTGCCCTGCTGCTCGGCCTCATCCCGAGTGATCCGCCCGTACTCCTCGTCGTCGACCGACCAGACCATCTCGCCCTCGGTCCACTCGACGGCGAAGACGTGGAAGGCGTCGCTCAGCGGCGCGGCCAGGTCGGTCCGCTCATTGAGGTACCAGCGTTCCCCCGTCGACGTCGGGCCATGGATCGTGCCGAGGACGCTGGTCGGGTCCTGGCCGACGTACTCCATGACGTCGATCTCTCCGGCCGCCGGCCACCCCACCTCGGGCTTGTTGGCGCCGAGCGCCCAGAACGCTGGCCAGGTGCCGACCCCGGCCGGGACCTTGGCCCGCACCTCGAGTCGCCCGTAGGTCCACGTGTGCCGACCCTGGGTGGTGATCCGGCCCGACGTGAAGTCGTTGGTGCGGTCGTCGATGCACCGGTGTCCCGGCTGCCGGATCGCGGTGATGACCAGGTGCCCGGCGCCGTCGGTCGAGGTGTTGCCCGGCGCGGCCGTGTAGCACTGGAGCTCCTCATTGCCCGACCCGTCGCCGAAGGTCTCGAAGGTCCAGTTGTCCGGGTTCGGCAGCGCGCCGGCAGCGCCGTCGAACTCGTCGGCCCAGACCAGGGCTCGCTCCCGTGCTGCTCCTTGACCCGGCGACTCGTCGGTGCACGCGGCCATGGAGAGGCAGCCGAGGGTGATGCCCAGGCCCGCACCGGCGAGACGCAGGGGGACACACCAGGAGGTAGGCATCGGACCCGCTTCGCGTGGTGGGAGTGGGTGGTCCCAGCCAGAGTAGGAACCGGTTGTGACCACGATGTTTCGGCGATTGGCCTGATCGAACACTGTGAGCCCGGCTTCGTCGCTCCCTGCGGGCTCAGCACGACCACGCCTCGCTCGGGTCGCACCAGTCAAGCAACTTCCGCCAGCGACTCCTATGCGTCCCCGACCAGGTCGAGATAGCCGGCGCCGCGCAGCGCGACCAGGACGTCGCCGAGCGCGTCCTCGATCGTGCGACCCGTGGTGTCGACGCGGACATCGGCGTCCTTCGGCTCCTCGTAGGGCGAGGAGATCCCGGTGAACTCGGGGATCTCGCCCGCCCGCGCCTTGGCATAGAGGCCCTTGCGATCTCGGCGTTCGCACTCCTCCAGCGGGGTGGCGACATGGACCAGGAAGAACGCGCCCCCGGCCTCGTCGACCATGGCACGGACCTGCCGCCGGGTCTCGTCGAACGGCGCGATGGGGCTGACCACCGCGACCCCGCCGTGCCGGGCGATCTCCGCGCCGACCCAGCCGATCCGCCGGATGTTGGTCTCGCGGTCGGTCTTGGAGAAGGTCAGCCCGGCCGACAGGTTCCGGCGGACGACGTCGCCGTCCAGGCTGGTGACCGTGCGGTGGCCCTGCTCGAGCAGCCGGTCGACCAGGGCGCGGGCGAGCGTGGACTTGCCGCTGCCCGAGAGACCGGTGAAGAACAGGACGAGTCCCTGCTCGTCGGGCGGCGGCTGGTCACGTTCGATGATCGCCGCGATGTCGTCGGGGTAGTCGCCGTGGTGGTCGTCGTCCGCGTCGTCCGCGTCGTCGGTCAGCGCATGGACCGGGTCGGGACCGGCGTACGCCGCGGCGACCTGGACGCCGAGGTCGTGGTCGACCGAGGCGTCCCCGTGCGAGGCGAGCGGGACGGTGACGACGACCGCGTCCGTCAGCGTCCCGGCGGCGGCCAGCGTGGCTCTGACCAGCGCCACGGGGGACAGGTCGGGGGTGCCGGTGCCGACCAGGGCGAGCAGCGCGACCGGCCCCAGCGCCTCCAGCTCGTCGAGCTGTGAGGCGGTGAGCGCGTCGGTCACGGGGACGACCGTGCGTCCGGGGTGCGAGGTGCGGAACTGCTCGGGGGAGACGCGCAGGTGCCGGAACGGGCCGAAGGCCGCGTGCGCGAGCGGTGCGACGGTGCCGGCCGGCCAGTCGAGCAGGGCGAGGGGGAGTCCTTCGGGATCGACGATCTCGACCTGCCCGGCCGCGTCGGCCTGCTCGGCGACGTCGTCGGGCAGGCGCAGCGTCAGCGGGCTACCGGGCTGGTTGAACCCCGCCACGCCCGGTAGGGCGCCGCTGAGCAGCAGCTCGAGGTCATCGAGCTCGACCGGGGTCGGGCAGTGCTGCGGGACGGGCTCGGGCACCCGGTCATCCTGCCAGGGGTGGTCGCTACGGTGGTGTTCCAGCCTCGGTACGCGAGGTGTCGAGACGGGGCCGTCGTCCGTCCTCCACCAGCGAAGGGATCACATGTCAGCGCCGGTGGTCGTGGCCGAAGTGGTCCGTTCGGGCTTCGTGGAGGGACACCACTACGGGTCGGTGGTCGCGCTCGCGGCGGACGGGTCCGTCGACTGGGCCGTCGGGGACGCCACCTCGCCCATGCTGCCGCGCTCGTGCAACAAGCCGCTCCAGGCCGTCGGCATGGTGGACCTCGGCCTGGACCTGCCGCCTGAGCTGCTCGCGCTCGCCTGCGCCTCGCACTCGGGGGAGCCGATGCACCTCGAGGGCGTGCGACGGATCCTCGAGGGCGCTGGGCTGGACGCCGGCGCGCTCCAGACACCCCCCGACGTCCCTCTCGACGACACCGAGCGCGACGCGTGGCTCCGCGAGGGGCGGGCCCGTGAGCCGATCGCGATGAACTGCTCGGGCAAGCACGCAGCGATGCTGGCGACCTGCGTGGTCAACGGCTGGGACCTGACGACCTACCGCGCACCCGACCACCCGCTCCAGCGGGGACTCGCACAGAGGTTTGCCGATCTCACCGGTGAGCCGATCGTCGCCACCGCCGTCGACGGCTGCGGTGCGCCGCTCTTCTCGACGTCACTGGTCGGCCTGGCCCGGGCCTTCGCCGCCATGGCGACCGCGACCGATGGCAGCGGCCGCGTGGTCGCCGAGGCGATCCGGGCCCACCCGGCGATGGTGTCGGGGAGCCGGCGCGACGAGCGCACGCTCCTCGAGGCGATCCCCGGCGCGATCGGCAAGGCCGGCGCGGAGTCCTGCTACGCCCTGGCGCTGCCGGACGGTCGGGCGTTCGCACTGAAGACCGACGATGGCGGCCAGCGCGCCCGGCCGGTCGTCATGGCGGCGGCGCTGGCGCGATCCGGCGTCGACGTCGAGCCGGGTGTCGACACGGGGGCGGTCCGCTCGAGCGGTGTCCACAGACTGCTCGGCGGAGGCGTGCAGGTGGGCGAGGTTCGAGCGGTCCAGCAAGCGCCGAATGGCGTGTCCTGACGCTCATGTGACACGTTGCACACGCTTTCAGCTTGCGTTTGCTAACTCTAGTTAGCACTATTGGGGACATGGCCAAGGTGAGCGTCGGCGAGCGAGTCGGGGAGCGTGTCAACAGCGCTGTCGGTTCGCTCGGTGACTATCTCAAGGAGCAGCGCATCGACTCGCGCCTCTCCCTGAGGCAGTTGGCTGATCAGGCAGGGGTGTCCAACCCCTACCTCAGCCAGATCGAGCGCGGCCTGCGCAAGCCCTCTGCCGAGGTGCTGGCTCAGATTGCCAAGGCGTTGCGGATCTCCGCGGAGTCGCTCTATGTCCGCGCCGGGATCATCAACCCGGCGGACGGGTTGGGGGGCTCGGTCGAGCTCGCCATCCTGAGCGACACCGGGTTGAACGAGCGTCAGAAGCAGTCGCTGCTCGATGTGTATGCCTCATTCCAGGCGATGAACGAAACCAACCAACCAGACACAACGAAGGAGTGAACATGGCCAAGGCCAAGTTCGACATCAAGTCCGAGGCGACCAAGAGCCTGCACGCGAGCGTCGGCGTCGTCGACCTCGCCGTCGAGACCGTCAAGGAGCTCGCCAGCGACGCGCAGAAGCGCTTCGAGGCGGTTCAGACCCAGGCGCAGGAGCGCTTCGAGTCCGTGCAGAAGGACGCGCAGGAGCGCTTCGGGGCGGTTCAGACCCAGGCGCAGGAGCGCTTCGAGGCCGTGCAGAAGTCCGTCAAGGGCATCGAGCTCGAGCCCAAGGCGCTGCGCGAGCAGGCCACCAAGGAGGCGGCTGCCCGTCGCGAGCTGATCGAGAAGCGCGTCGCGGCCCTCCAGGCCGACGCTCAGAAGTTCGTCACGACCAACGTGGAGACCGCCACCGACACCTACGGTGACCTGGTCAAGCGGGGCGAGTCCGTGGTCAAGAACCTCCGCTCCAAGCCCGCCGCCAAGGCGACCGCCTCCAAGGCTCCGGCCAAGAAGGCTCCGGCCAAGAAGGCTCCGGCCAAGAAGACCGCGAAGAGCGCCAGCTGACCCTCGGCTGACGTCTCGTCACACGTCGCAGGCCCCCGCAGCTATCAGCTGCGGGGGTCTTCGTCGTACGGTTCCGGCGTGCGCATAGGGGCAGAGAGGCCGTCCGCCTGGCACCTCGTCGGTCTGTTCTTCGTCCTGGTCATCCTCGGTGAGCTGGCCTTCCTGGCTCTGACCTGGGGCGGCGAGACGGACGAATTCGCCGGGGCCACGGACGTGCCCAGCATCGCGAGCGACCCACCGTCGAGTGAGGTGCCGGTCGTTCCGACCGAGGACGGCAGTCCGGAAGCCGTGCCGCAGGTGCGAGACCAGAGGCGCGCCGACTTCGCGCGCGGCGACGACCTCCCAGATGGCGGCCGCTTCGCGGACGTGGGCGACAACGAGACCGGGATGGCGCTGGGCGAGGCCGGGCTCACTCACGGGGCCCCTGGTGAGGACGGTGGCGCCGGCTACCTCGAGACGAGGCTCAAGTCCGACGTCCGCTCCCTCGGTGCCCGGGTGAGGTTCGCCGCCGACAACCCGGGAGCCGTCGTCCTGGTCGCGTGGCAGACGTCCCTGGTTGAGGCAGTCGAAGCCAGCGACGAGCCAGCCGAGCTCCCCGCAACCGGTCTCAAGCTCACCGCCACCCCGGGCGCCTGGGTGCTCTCCGTCGTGGACGCATCCGGTGAGGAGACGCAGTTGGCCGACGGCACGTACGACCTGTTCAGCGGTGAGAGCGTCTCCTTCCAGGTGACCCGGGCCGAGGACACCGTCTATGTGCTCGACCCGGCCGGCGAGGTCACCCAGGCCGCGTCGCCGCTGGTCGCTCAGCTGGCCGGGCCCTTCGCCTCCTGGGGCCTCAGCGAGGCGGCCGCCGGCGAGAACCCGGCCGTCATCGAGTCCGTCTGGGCCGGCTGAGTCGGTCATCTAGGCTGGGAACGTGAGCGTTTTCGAGATCCAGGGCGGCATCGTGCTGCTGATCTTCTTCGTCCTGCTCGCCATCAAGATCTATGCCTTCATCAGCTCGTTGACGTTCTCGGCCGAGGCATACGAGGCGGCCGGCAAGCTCAGCAAGCCCGCCTGGACCATCATCCTGGGCCTGGCCGTCGTGCTCCAGCTGCTTTTCGCAGGTGTGCTCTTCCTGCACCTGGCGTTCACGATCGCCGCGCTGGTCTACTTCGCCGACGTACGCCCTGCGCTGGCGGGACTCACCCGCCGCTGAGGTCGCTGCTTGATTGGGAACGCCGTGGGTCACGCCTTAGGCTGGTCCCGTACCGAATCCTAGGCACGGGGAGTGGTAGCACGATGACAGGTGAGTCGGAGGCCCGCCCGTGGGGTTCCTGGCACGTCCTCGACGAGGGTGACGGCTGGAAGGTCAAGCGGATCGTCGTCAACCCGCACAGCCGACTCTCCTACCAGTACCACCACCACCGCTCCGAGCACTGGGTCATCGCGACCGGCAAGGCCACCTGCATCGTCGAGGGCGTCACCCGGATCGTCGGTCCGGGGGAGTGCGTGGACGTCGCCATCGGCGAGGCCCACCGGATCTGCAACGAGCAGGACGAGACGCTGGTGATCATCGAGATCCAGCGCGGTGAATACACCGGCGAGGACGACATCGTCCGCCTCGAGGACGACTTCGGCCGCACCGACGCCTGACCCCGCGGGTCCGCGAACGCTTCGGCATCTCCTCCTGGGACGCGGCGATCATCGAGGCGGCTCGGGAGCTCGGGCGCACCGTGGTGTTGTCCGAGGACCTCAACGACGGGCAGGGCTACGGCGGCGTCGTGGTCCGCAACCCGTTCCCGGTGCTCAAGTAGCGGCGCAAGGCGTCGAGCTGGTCCTCCGGGACGAAGCCGGTCGCCTCGATCTTGGACAGGTCCATGACGCTGCGCAGCGGCCGCGGCGCGAGGTCCTTGCCCGCGAAGTACTCCTCGGTCGTCACCCCCGTGACGTCGTCCGCCGAGCGACCGGACAGCTCGAAGACCCTCTTGGCGACGCCGGCCCACGTCGTGGGCTCGCCGCCGTTGCTGAGGTTGTAGGTGCCGTAGGCCGCCCCGCTGGTCAGCAGGTGCTTGGCCGCTCGGCTCAGCTCGCTCGCGAACGACAGCCGGCCGACCTGGTCGTCCACGACGGTCGGGCTGACTCCGTTGCCGGCCAGGGTCTGCATCGTGCGGACGAAGTTCTTGCCGTCGCCGATCACCCACGACGTCCGCAGGACGAAGTGACGAGGCGCCGCGGCGACCGCGATGTCGCCTGCGGCCTTGCTCTGCGCATAGACGCCCAGCGGTGACAGCGGCTCGTCCTCGGTGTGCGGCTCCACCGTCCCGTCGAAGACGTACTCGGTCGAGAGGTGGACCAGTGTGAAGCCGTGGGCGGAGGCGAGCCGGGCGAGCGTCGCCGGCGCCACGGCATTGGCCTGCCAGGCGCTCCGGCGCCCGTCGGGGGTCTCGGCGGCGTCGACAGCGGTGTAGGCCGCCGCGTTGAGCACGAGCCCGTAGTCGCTCCAGGGCCAGGCCGCGACCTGCCCGGGGTCGGTGACGTCCAGCTCGTCGAGGTCGACCTGGTCGGCGTCGGGGAAGTCGACGGCGAAGGCGCGCCCCACCTGACCCAGGCTGCCGATGATCAGGGTCTTCTTCGGCTTCATCGGCTCGACGTCGGCCAGCATGGGGGTCGCCTGGTCCTTGTCGCTGAGCTCGGCCTCCTCGAGCGGGATCGGCCACGGGATCGCCACCGTCGGGTCGGCGAGGTTGAGTGCCGGGTAGGCGAGGCCTGCTCGCCAGTGGTCGTTGACCAGGTAGGAGTAGGTCGTGCCGTCCTCGAGGACCTGGTAGGAGTTGCCGACGCCACGCGGCACGAAGACCGCGACGGTCGGGTCCGCCTCGATGGTGAACACCGCGCCGAACGAGTCGCCCTCGCGCATGTCGACCCACGCGCCGAAGATCCGGCCCTGCGCGACGCTGATGAACTTGTCCCAGGGCTCGGTGTGCACGCCGCGGGTCACGCCGCGCCGGGCGTTGAACGCGACGCTGTGCTGGACCGGGCCGAAGTCCGGCAGCCCGAGTGCGGTCATCTTGGCGCGCTGCCAGTTCTCCTTGAACCAGCCGCGGCTGTCCTCGTGCAGCGGGAGCCGGACGACGAGGAGTCCGGGGATCGGGGTGGTCTCGATGCTGAGGTCAGACATGGGCGACCACCGCACGCTGCGACTGGAGCTCAACCACCGTCACTGCCCCTTCGCGGCGTACGACGCCTCGGTGGCCTGCTTGGCGGGCCGCCACCAGTCCTCGTGCCCGCGGTACCAGGCGACGGTGTCCTCCAGCCCGGACTCGAAGTCCTGGAAGCGGGGCTGCCAGTCGAGCTCGGCCCGGAGCTTGCCGGACTCGATCGCATAGCGGCGGTCGTGACCCGCCCGGTCGGTGACGAACTCGATGTCCTCCTCGGAGCGACCAAAGAGCCGCAGCAGCGCCGTGACGACCTGGAGGTTGTTGCGCTCGCCGTCGGCGCCGATCAGGTAGGTCTCGCCGACCCGGCCCCGCTCGAGGATCCGCAGCACGGCCGAGGAGTGGTCGTCGGCGTGGATCCAGTCCCGGACGTTGAGCCCGTCGCCATAGACCTTGGGTGGCACCCCGTCGATGAGGTTGGTGATCATCCGCGGGATGAACTTCTCGATGTGCTGCCACGGCCCGTAGTTGTTGGAGCAGTTGGACAGCGTCGCCTGCACGCCGAAGCTGCGGACCCAGGCACGGACCAGGTGGTCCGAGCCGGCCTTGGACGCCGAGTAGGGGCTGCTCGGGTTGTAGGGCGTGTCCTCGGTGAACCGCTTCGGGTCGTCGAGGTCGAGGTCGCCATAGACCTCGTCGGTGCTCACATGGTGCAGTCGGGTGCCTGAGCGGCGGACCGCCTCGAGGATCGTGAACGTCCCGATGATGTTGGTCCGGATGAACGGGCTCGGGTCGTCGAGGCTGTTGTCGTTGTGGGACTCCGCCGCGAAGTGCACGACCGCGTCGTGGTCGGCCACCAGCGGGTCCACCGTGTCGGCGTCCGCGATGTCGCCGACCACCAGCGTGACCCGGCCGTCGGGCAGCCCGGCGATCGACTCCTCACTGGCGGCGTAGGTCATCTTGTCGAGCACGGTGACCGACGAGTCGGTGTGCGCGATCACGTGGTGCACGAAGTTGGAGCCGATGAATCCGGCTCCGCCGGTCACGAGTAAGCGAGTCACGGGAGTCCAGTCTAGGGTGCTTGGAATGCGCGGAATCATCTTGGCCGGGGGCACCGGGTCTCGCCTGCACCCGATCACGCTCGCCGTGAGCAAGCAGCTGATGCCTGTCTATGACAAGCCGATGATCTACTACCCGCTCACCACGCTGATGCTCGCAGGCATCCAGGACGTGCTGATCATCACTACGCCCCACGAGGCGGAGGCCTTCCGTCGGCTGCTGGGCGACGGCTCGCAGTTCGGGCTGAGCATCACCTACGCCGTGCAGCCCAGCCCTGACGGGCTTGCGCAGGCGTTCATCATCGGCGCCGACCACGTGGGCGACCAGCCGGCCGGGCTGGTCCTGGGCGACAACATCTTCTATGGGGCCGGTCTGGGTGAGCGGCTGCACCGCTTCAGCGACATCGACGGGGCGGCCGTCTTCGGCTACCGGGTGGCCGACGCGTCGGCGTACGGCGTCGTGGAGTTCGACGAGAACGGCATGGCCCTCTCGCTCGAGGAGAAGCCAGCGCACCCCAAGAGCAACTATGCGGTGCCGGGTCTCTACTTCTACTCCTCCGACGTCGTCGACATCGCCGCTGAGCTGAAGCCGTCCGCCCGCGGCGAGCTCGAGATCACCGACCTCAACCGGGTCTATCTCGAGCAGGGGCGCCTGCAGGTCGAGGTGCTGCCGCGCGGCTCGGCCTGGCTCGACACCGGGACCTTCGAGGACCTCGACGAGGCCGGCAACTTCGTGCGCGCGATCGAGCACCGGCAGGGCCTCAAGATCGGCTGCCCCGAGGAGGTCGCCTGGCGGATGGGGTTCCTGTCCGACGACGAGTTGGCCAAGGCGGCCGAGCCGCTGATGAAGAGCGGGTACGGCGGCTACCTGCTGGGGCTGCTCGAGGACCCCGCCGCCCGCTGACCCACGACGGCCGAAAATCCCCCATTCCGGCTATTCGTCCTAGCCCTGTCCGTGTCACTCTGGATGCTCACTCGGGTCGTGTTGGGGTGGCAAGAGTGGATCGGGGGATTCATGGCCGGCTTCGGCTGGATGCGTGGCGCCGTCGCGGCGGCACTCGGTGCTGCCCTCGTCGTCCTCGTGCCGACGCCGCCCGCGGTCGCCGTCGGCGACATCACGCTGACCTTCACGATCTCATCCACCAGCGGCGCCACGACGCGATTCGTGGACGTGTTCGGGCCCAACGCCGTCTACAGCTTCGACGAGACCGACGGCACCACGCTCACCGTGACCGGGCCCCCTGGCGAGTACAGCGTGTCCCTCGACGAGTCAGGCGGCCCTCAGGGTGACTGGAGCTTCTACGGCTACACGGACGCGGCGACGTACGCCGTCAACGCCACGGTCCCGGTCACGGTCCCGCTGCACAGCCTGGCTCTCCAGGTCGAGAACTCCGTCGGGGCTCCCGCCCAGGCTGATGTCTCGCTCCAGTGCTCTTCCGCCCATCCCGACGGCTGGCGCTCGGCGGAGACATCGGCCAGCCGCACCGTCAATGGCAGCTCATCACTTCTCGTGGTCAACCACGCCGCAGGCGATGATCCGTGCGACCTCACGGTGGACCCGGTCACTGGAGCGTCCGGCACGGCCTTGGTCCCGGGCAATGCGTCGACGTTCACCTACGTCGTCCAGGACGCGATCACGCTCACCTACAACCTGACGTCCAGCAGCGGCGCCACCTCACGCGACGTGACCGTGACCGGACCAGGCGGCTCGCACTTCTTCGACGAGACCGGTGGCAACACCCTCACCGTCACGGGCGCGAAGGGCCCGTACAGCGTGGACTTCTCGGAGTACGGCGGACCTCAGGGCGACTGGACCTTCCACGGCACCAAGGGGCCGACGACCTACACGGCCGACGCGACCGTGCCGGTCACGGTGCCGCTCCACTCGCTGGTGCTCGACGTCCAGAACGCGGGTGGGTCCCCGGCCCAGGCCGCCGTCAACCTCGCCTGCCCGAACGCGCACCCGGCGGGTTGGACCAGCACCCAGACCTACGCCGCGCGTAACGTGAACGGCCCGTCGACCTTCCTGGTGACCAACCACGCCGCCGCAGACGCCCCGTGCTCGCTGACCGTCGACCCAGTCGTCGGCCTGACCGCCACCGTAGAGGTGCCGGGGAACGCCACGGCGTTCACCTACGTCGTGACGACGAACCCCGACGAGATCACGCTCACGTTCAACCTGTCCTCGGTGAGCGGCGCCGCCGACCGCTTGGTGCGCGTGTTCAGCCCGGACGGCTTCCAGGACTTCGACGAGACCGCCGGCAACACCTTCTCGGTCACGGGTCCCAAGGGCCCCTGGGAGGTGCTCGTCTACGAGAACGGCGGGCCGCAGGGCAGCAGCTGGACCTTCTCCGGTCGGACCACCGTCGCGACGTACACCGCCAACGCAACCGTCCCGATCGCCGTTCCGCTGCACACCCTGGCTCTTGACGTGGCCTACCCCGGCGGTGCACCCGCGCCCGCGGCCGTCTCGCTCGACTGTCGGAACGGTGAGCCAACCGGGTGGACGTATGCCTCGACGTCGTCGAGCAGGGACGTCAACGGCGTCTACCCCTTCCTCATCGCCGACCCCGGCACCGGCGGCGACTGCGACCTGGCGGTTCATCCGGTGTCGGGTCCCGTCGGCTACGCGACGGTCCCGGGATCGGCGTCGAGCTTCAACTACGTCGTGCAGCCGGGTGCCCACGTCAGCGGCATCGTGTCCGACGGCCTGGGCAACAGTGCTCCTGCCGGGGTCCAGATAGACGCCAGGAACGCGGCGAACCTGTCGAGTGGCACGGCGACCACCAACGCCGCCGGGCAGTACGACCTCCTCCTGGGGACGGGTGCCCACCGGCTCAGCGTCTCGTTCGTGACCTCGCCGAAACTGCAGTACAGCCTCGGGACGACGCCCGTGAACGTGGCCTCCAACGCCGTGCTCAACCTCGCCCCGGTGACGGACCCGCTCACCGTCCACCTCAGGACCCCGGGCGGCGCGCCGCTGTCGGCGACGGTCCGCCTCGACTGCTCCGGGACCCCGCTCGGCCAGACGCTCGTCGACTCGCAGACCACGTCGACGACTCCCGAGACCGGGACGGACTTCGTGCTCCCGGCCACCGCGACGACGAACGGCAGCTGCAGTCTCGACGTCGACCCCACCGTCGGCGTCCGCCAGGCGAGGAGCATCGTCGTGCCGAACGGCGGCGACGAGGTCACCGTCGTCGTCGACCCCGGGATCACCGTCACGGGCCAGGTGACCGTCCCCGACCCTCTCCTCACGAACCTGACCGGATCCACGGTCACGTGGGCACCCAACGGGTACGAGTCCGCCACCGTCGACCTGGCGTCCAACGGCAACTTCACGTTCACCGGGGTGGCGGCCGGCCCCGGCATCATCTCCGTCCATGTCAACAAGCTGGGCTGGGGCACTCTCGACTTCCAGCGCGCGGCCACGCTCGCCGGGAGCGAGAACCTGGCATTGTCGCCGCACCTGGATTTCCTCGACCTGTACCTGCTCGACCCCACCGGCAACCCCGGCACCGGCACGGCCACCCTCACGTGCAGCGGCAGCCACACCGGCGACGTCAACAGCTACACCTCGATCACGACCACGCGGAGCGGTACCGGGACGATCCGCATCCCGGGCTACGCGGCGGATGCGCAGACGTGCCTGCTCACGGTGAAGTGGTCCGACAGCACCGTCGTCAACCGCACCGTGACCCTCGATCCCAGCGCCGACACCCAGATGACGCTGTTGAGGAACGGCGTCACCCTCCTCAGCGACCCGTTCACGTCCAACGACGACGATGGTGTGGCGGACGCCCTGGAGGCGTACGCGCCGAATGTCGGCGACGGCAACACGGACGGCACGCCGGACTACCTGCAGGCGGAGGTCAGCTCCCTGCCCGAGGACGGTGGCATCCTGGGGTCGACCGAGGACTACCTGACCGTCCAGGGGCCGCCGGCCTCCGCGTTGAGCACCGTGGTCACCGACGCGATCACCCTCGGCAAGGCCGCCGGCGTCGTGGTCGGACCGCCCGACGGCACGCTGCTCCCGCGCGGCTTCCTGGACTTCACCGTCAAGGACATCCCCCCGGGCTCCACCCAGAAGGTCGTCGTCCACTACCAGACGACCTCGGAGTTCAACTCGTTCTCGACCTTCGACCCCGGGCCTTCGGGAGGCTGGTCGCAGTTGCCGTCGAACCGGGTGACCATCAAGGCGAAGTCGATCGAGCTGATGCTGACCGACGGCGGGATCGGCGACGTCGACGGCGCGGTGAACGGCCGGATCCGGCACCCCGGTGGCGGCACCAAGGTCGACCTCGAGACCCCTGTGGTGGTGGGGCGTGCGATGACGGACCCGAACGACAAGGGCTGGTACTCGTCGAACGTGACGGTGAAGTGGACCGTGACCGACGACAAGGACACCATCATCCCGCCCGCCAACACCGTCGTCTCGACCGAGGGCGACGACGTGCTTGCCAAGGCGGCCCCGGTGTGTGACCGCCGAGGGAACTGCTCCACGGGCAAGCTCGAGCACCTCAAGATCGACAAGACCAAGCCCGTCGTGAGCCTCACCGGACCGGCCGGCGGGGCGACGTACGTGCTGGGCGCGGTGCCGTCCCGCCAGTGCTCGGGGTCGGACCCCGGCGGCTCGGGTGTCCCGGACGGTGGGGCCTGTGCCGTCACCGTGACCGGTGGCACCGGGGTCGGGACCATCACCGTGGCCGCCAAGGCGACCGACCGGGCGGGCAACACCGCGACCAAGACGATCTCCTACGAGGTCGTCTACAAGGCCGGCGGGCTGGTCGCGCCCGCGGCCGGGTCCGACCTCAAGGTCTTCAAGCAGGGCTCCACGGTCGTCGTCCGGCTCAAGCTGCTCAACGCCGCCGGAGCCGCGGTGACCCCGGCCAAGGCGCCGGTGTGGGTGACGCCCGTCGCCAAGGGCAAGTCCAAGGGCAAGCCGAACCAGCCCGTCAGCAAGCTCAAGCCGGACAAGGGCACGGTGCTGATCAAGCGGGGGTCCTTCTGGGAGTACCGCTGGGAGACGAGCAAGACGAAGGTGCGCAAGGCCTACGTGATCACCGTGCGCCTGGACGACGGGACGACCAGGACGGTCACGATCGGGATCGGCTGAGTTCCAGGCTCTCCTTGCGAGGTTTTGAGACGGCGCTGATGCGCCTCCTCACCCGGCGTCGACCGGCAGCGCGGCCATCTTGCGCATCAGGTCGACCAGCGTCTCGCCCTGGCCGGACCCGTAGGCGCGGTCGAACTCCTCCCCGTCGGTGAGGGCGCGGACCCGGTCCAGGACCATCTGGTCCTCCTCCTCGCCGTACTCGTCGTTGGGCAGCCCCTCGACGACCTGCGTGTGGTGCGCGCAGCCGTAGACACGCGCGCAGAGGAGCGGATCGAGGTCACCGATCGCGGCGCCGAAGGTCAGTGCCGCGATGATCAGCGAGTCCGGGTCGCCCTGGTCGATAATCTCTTCGGCCGCGGCGCTCAGCCGTGCCTGGGCCTCGCGGGGCTTGCCCTCCTGGAGGTCCATGTCGGCCAGGTCGTTGGCGTGGCTCTGCGCGGCCCCGCGGGCCACGAGCTCGGCGACGACCTCGCGGGCTCGGTCGAAGTCCTCGTCGTAGTAGGCGACCAAGAAGGCC
The DNA here is from genome assembly GCA_963802315.1 of uncultured Actinomycetota bacterium. GTDB lineage: Bacteria > Actinomycetota > Actinomycetes > Propionibacteriales > Nocardioidaceae > Nocardioides. The sequence goes on along the minus strand of CAWDIF010000001.1, from coordinate 609,444 downwards.
AGGTCGAACGCCTGGGTCATCGCGTCGTCGTCGCCATCGCTCAGCTGCTGGAGGAGCTCGGCCTCCATCCGCGCCTCGTCGTTCTCGCCCTGGATGCTGTGCGCGTACCCCGCGTCGTAGGCCGCCATCTGGGCCGTGCGCTCGCGCTTGGCCCAGGCCGCGGCAGGTCCGTCCTGGTCGGCAGGGACGGCCGCCAGCACCTCGCGGGCCCTGCCGATGTCGGCGAGGGTGGCGGCGGTGTCGCCGAGACCCCGGTCGAGGCGGGCTCGGAGGGCGAGGACGGCGGCGCGGCCCAGGTGGTCCTGGGTGGCGGCTGGTGAGGCCAGCGCTGTGTCGCACCACGAGTGCCCGTCGGAGAACCGGCGGAAGCGGTGGGCCTGCAGCCCGATGATGCGGGCCACGTGCAGCGGCGGGACCGGCTCGTCGCCGTAGGAGTCGGTGTCCCGGACCCCGGTCGAGCCGCGCTGGACGACGGCCCGCAGGTTGTCCAGCTCGCGCAGGAACACGTCGCGCCCGGCGCGGTAGTCGGCGTTGAAGAGCTCGACCAGGGACCCGCGGGCGAGGTCGTAGAAGAACTGGCTGTGCCGGGCCACCGCGTCGTTCACCGCGCCGGTCTCGGCGAGCCGGTCGAGAGCGAAGCGCTTCACGGTCTGCAGCAGGCCGAAGCGTGGCTCGCCGTCCTGGGTGTCGGCGACGGTGACCAGCGAGGCATCGACGAGCTCGAACAGGACGTCGGCCACGTCAGCGGCGTCGATCAGCTCGCTCGGTACGACGGCCTCGACGGCCTCGAAGGACGCGCCGGTCTCGAAGATGCCGAGCCGGTCGAGCACGACACGCTGGTGCGGCTCGAGCAGGTCGTAGCTCCAGGTGATCGCCGCCCGGATGGTGCGCTGCCGCTCGTCGCGGCCGCGCTCGGCGCTCGCCAGGTCGAGACTCTGGTCGATGCGGGCCAGGATCGCCTTGGGGGCGAGCAGCTTGGCTCGCGCGGCCGCGAGCTCGATCGCGAGGGGCAGGCCGTCGAGCATCGCGCAGAGCTTGGCCACGTCGTCGGCGTTGTCGGGGCCGAGCTTGAAGCCCTTGCGCACCCGGCTGGCGTGCTCGACGAACAACTCGACCGCGGCGGAGTCCTGCAGTGGTGCGACGGCGTACTCGACCTCGCCGGAGACGTGCAGCGGACGGCGCGAGGTCGCGACGACGGTGATGTGCTGCGCCTCCCGGAGCAGCGTGTCGACCACCTCGTCCGCGTCCGGAACCTGCTCGAGGTTGTCGAGGATCACCAGGGTGCGGCGGTCGGCGACGTAGCCGAAGAACCCGGGCGGGATGTGGCCGTCGGGAGGGATCTCCAGAACCTGCGCCATCGAGGTCCACATGTGGTCGGCGGCGGTCGCGGCCTGGAGCGGCACGAGGTAGACGCCGTCGGTGAACCGCGCGGCCACCGCTCCGGCGAGGGCCGTGGCGAGCCGGGTCTTGCCGGTGCCGCCGGGACCGGTCAGCGTCACGATCCGGCGCTCGTCGTCGACCACCAGGGCCGCGAGCTCGGCGATCTCGGTGTCGCGTCCGACCGTGGGGCCCAGTGGCTTGGGCAGGCTGCCGGGCGTGCCCTGGGAGCGGATCGGCGGGTATGTCACCGCGAGGTCGCTGGTCGCAGCCTGGAACACGCGCAGCCGCTCGGCGACGTCCTTGAACCGGTGCTCGCCGAGGTCGACGAGCTGGACGCCCTGCTGCGGGTCGACCAGCCGCGCGCAGGGCTCGGAGACGAGGACCTGGCCACCGTGGGCCGCGCCGCCGACCCGCTTCACCTTCAGCACGTCGAGCCCGACGTACCCATCCTCGTGGCGCTGCGGCGACCCGGTGTGCAGGCCGACCCGCATGCGGACGGTGGCGCCGGAGGGCCAGTCGGCCGCAGCCATCGCCCGCTGGACGTCCATAGCGGCGGCGACGCCCTCGTCGACGGTGGCGAAGCCGACCAGGAACGCGTCGCTGTCGGTGGGTACCTCGCGGCCGGCGTGCGTGCGCCAGGTCGCGCGGCACAGGTCGCGGTTCTGTTCCAGGATCTCGGCCCACGCGCCGGCGAGGTCGTGCACGGTCTGCGCCTTGGTCTCGAGCTCGGCGGCCAGGAGGGTGACGGTGCCCGTCGGCAGCGGGGCGAGGGGCGCGTGCCGCTCGGGTGCCGCGCCCGGATCCTGAAGGCCGCGGACCGCGGTGATGATCGCGTCGACGTCGTCGATGAACGGGCAGTGGAAGGCGTCGAACGGCGCCGGGAGGTCGTCGATCGTCAGCTCGCGGCTGCGGGCCTGGACCAGCTTGCGCCGGTCGGCGCCGCGGCGGGCCTCGGAGTACACCCAGTCCGAGCCGACGGACGTGGGGGTCCAGAGAACGACGACGGCGACCGCGTCGTTGATCTGGCCGACGAGCGCCTCGTTGAACTTCTCGCCGGCGCGGAGCATGTCGTCCCAGTAGACGGTGAAGCCTTGCGCGACGAGCTCGGCGTCGATGGCCCGGGTCAGGTCGCGGTCGACGGAGGAGTAGCTCAGGAAGACGTCCGCGATGATTCCTCCCCGGGTCGAGCGCTTGAGCGCAGTGTAGGGCTGCGTCAGCACCTAGATTGGCCGCGTGGCACACGACCCGGCCGAGGGCGGCTTCCCCGGCCACCGCGTCGTGACCGTGCTGGGCATCGCGCTCTTCACCGCCGGTATCGTTCTCCTTGCGGTGGGCGTGTGGGCCGACCTCCCGGGCGCGCTGTCGGCGTACTCCGACCCGAGCGCGTCGTGGCCGGTCTGGCTGCAGGTCGCGCTGGGGACGATCACGTTCGGGACCTGGCGGTGGGTGAACCGCTCGCAGGACCGCGCGTTCACGGTGGTGCTGCTCGCGGTGGGTATCACCTGCGTCTTCGTGCTCGGCGTCGCGTCGTACGCGCGCTGCCCGCAGGACGACCAGAGCTCCGTGTGGGGCGTGGTCAGCCGGGTGCTCGGCCTGGTGCTGAACAACTACAACATCGACGACTTCGCCCAGCAGAGCTGCGAGCTGAACGCCCCGCCGCTGGCCCTGCAGGTTGCGCACCTGGCCCAGCTGATGGTTCTGCTGGTCGCGGCGACCAGTGCCGTGCGCGCGCTGCTACGCGGCCAGCTCGACAGACTGGTCGTGCGCTTCTCGCGCAAGACGTTCCTGGTGGTCGGCGTGGATGCGTCCGGGACCGCGCTGCTGCCGGCCCTGGGGACCGGCGCCCAGGGCTCGACGCGGGCGATCGTGACCAAGGACCCGGCCGCTGTCTGGCTCTCCCCGGCGCGGCTGGCCGGCTGGCGGATCGTCGCGGGGGACCCGGACGACCCCGCCGTCCTGCGCACGTTGCTCCGGCGCCCCGGCGACCGGCACGCCCTGACCGGCGTGGCCGTCCTCTCACCGGACTCGGTCGAGACTCAGCGACTCATGCACGCGCTGGACGGCGCCCTGCGCCAGCTCGAGGGCGCCGGGTCGGTGCGAGCCCTGCTCCGCATCGACGACGCCTGGCAGGCCGAGGACTGGCGACGCCGCTACCTCGGGCGGCCGGGGCGCTGGGTCGTCGACACGATCAGCGAGAACGAGGTCACCGCCCGACTCCTGGCGCTCGACGTCCGCGCTCGCGGGGTGCGCACGATCGTGGTGGCCGGGCGGTCGGGGCTCACCTTCGCCCTGTTGGCCGAGATTGCTCAGCAGACCCGCGAGTCGGCGCTGGTCGGCGACGCGGACGAGCCCAGGGTCGTCCTGGTGGACCCGCTCGCGCAGCGGGTCTGGGACGAGCACCTGCTCGCCCAGCGCGGCTTCGGCATGGTCGCGCAGCACGCCGCCGACGTGCGCGAGCGCGACTCGGTGGAGGACGTGCTCGACGAGCTGGACCGCGACGTGCGGACCGCCGTCGTCTTCACCGCAGAGGTCGAGGCCGAGGACCAGCGCCTCGCTTCGCGGCTGGGGGTCGTTCACCCCGAGGTGGTCGTCTACTCCCGGCGTAGCGAGGTCAGCGGCGTCGGTGGCACCCCGCTCCTGGCCCAGGTCGTCGCCTACGGCACCACCCTCGACGCGGGGGAGGGGCGCCCGATCGACCGGTGGGAGCGGATCGCCCGGCTGGCTCACGAGGCCTATGTGCGCCGCTACCCCGACCCCGGCAAACCGGGGCGTCTGCCCTGGGACGGCGGCCTGGCCGAGTACTACCGCGCATCCAACGTGCGGCAGGTCATCACGACGCTCGGCGCCGCGGTCGAGGTCGGCCGCTCGTGGACGACGACGACGGGCGCCGATCACGCCACGCCACCGACCGAGGAGCAGCTCGAGCGGATGGCCGAGATCGAGCACGAGTCATGGCGCCGACACCAGTCCGAGCACGGCCGCAGCCACGCCGACATGGTCCCGTGGGCCCTGCTCGGCCCCGAGGGTCGCGCGAAGAACCGGGACGGGGTCGTCGAGGCCCTCGACCTGCTCTCGACGCTCGGCTACTGCTCGTTCGACGACCCGGAGGCGCGGTGGCGTCGGTTCCTCCGTCGCGGCGAGGTGACCGCGGTACAGCGCGACGCGGACTGGGAGTGGACGAGCTCGAACGGCGACGCGATGCGCGGTCGCGCCGGCGACTGGGAGGTCGTGGACGGGCGCGGCAGCCGCTCGGTCTCGGCCGAATCGTTCCCCGGTACACATGTCCAGGTCGAGGGCGACCGTTATCGCCGGACCGGCGTCGTGGAGGCTCGTCGCGCCGTTCCTGGTGAGCTGGCGGTGAGTCCCGAGGGCACCGTGACGGCGACGCCCGGCCAGTGGCTGCTGCGCAACGCGGAGACGGCCGAGGAGTGGCTGGTGCCGGACGCGCACTTCAGGGCGTCGTACGTCCTCGACGAGGACACGCAGGATCAGTAGGCGCCGTGCGGGCGCAACACGGCACTGACGGTCTTGCTGAGGATGCTGAGGTCCTGGAGCATCGACCAGTTGTCGACGTAGTAGAGATCCAGCCGGATGGCCTCCTCCCAGGTGAGGTCCGAGCGGCCCGAGACCTGCCAGAGACCGGTCATTCCGGGGCGCACGTGCAGCCGGCGCGAGGTGTCCTGGGCGTACCGCTCGACCTCGTGGGGGAGCGGGGGACGCGGGCCCACGAGGCTCATCTCACCGGCCAGGACGTTGAACAGCTGCGGCAGCTCGTCGAGCGAGAAGCGGCGCAGCGCTCGGCCCGGCCTGGTCACCCGCGGGTCGTCCTTGACCTTGAAGAGGCCGTGCTCGTAGCCGTGCTCGGCGTGCAGGTCGGCCAGCTGCTGCTCGGCGTCGACGACCATGCTGCGGAACTTCAGGCAGGAGAACTCCGCGCCGTGGCGGCCGATCCGCCGCTGCCGGAACAGGACCGGGCCGCGGTCGGACAGCTTGACGGCCAGGACGCACGCGAGCAGGACGGGCGACAGCACGACGAGCAGCAGTGAGGCGATGACGACGTCAAAGATCCGCTTGCCGAACTTGGCGGCATTGGCCCAGGTCGGCGGGTCGATGTGTATGAGCGGCAGGCCGCCGACCGGCCGGACCCTCACCCGCTCGTGGGAGATGTCGGTGACGCTGGGCGCGACCACGACCTGCACGCGGTGCTGCTCGAGGTCCCACACCGCCTGACGCATCTTGGCGCCGCTGCCGACCGACCCGCCGGCGAAGAAGACGACGTCGGCCTCGGTCTCGATGACCAGCGCGGTGACGTCGGTCGTGTGGCCGAGCACCACGATGCCACTGGGGGTCTTGAGCCGGGCGTCGTCGGGCGGCGTGACCGCGCCGATCACGTCGTAGCCGAGCCAGGCCTCGCGGCGCAGCACGCCGGCGATCTCGTCGATGTGGGGGGCGGTGCCCGCGATGACCACGGCCTGCTGCAGCTTGCCGGCGACCCGCGCGCGGTGGAGCGCGCGCCGGGACAGCCAGCGCCCGGCCAACAGGGTCGGGATGCCGATGCCGAAGGCGAGCAGGAAGAACCCGCGCGACAGTGGGAACCTGGCCAGATAGCAGGCCACCCCGAGCAGTCCCGCGGCCAGCAGGCTCGCGTTGAGCACGCGCTTGTATTCGTCGGTGCCGGCCCCGAAGACGTCCAGCCGGTAGCCGCCGAGAAGGTAGATGAAGACCAGCCAACTCAGGGCAAGCAAGGGCCCCACCAGCACCAGGTCGCTGGCGACATCGGCCGAGAACGAGAAGAACCCCAGACGCCGTCGGCCGGCCACTGCGATCACGATCGAGATCGTGACCAGGCCGAGGTCGGTCAGTGCCGTCGCGGCCGGGAGGAAGCGCAGGGTCCGGCTCCGCGACGCGGTGTTCACCCGCGCGCGCATCTCAGCCAGGACCGTCATCCGGAGTTCCCCGCTCCCTGCGTCACCGGGCTCTGCCACACCGACATCTTCGCCTTCTGCGGTCGTCGTCCCTCACCCGGACGAGACGCCGGACCATGGGGCTCCGGCGACGAGGGACAACAGGCTCCGACACTACGTTCCGGCCGCAAGATCCGCATCACCTCCGGCACGCCGCTGGTCTGGACCGCAGGTTCACGCCGCGTCTGGGGCACAAACGTCGGGGGTGCGCGCGGCCCCGGTCGAGCTCGATCCGGCTGGGTCCCGCGCCGGCGGAGCGCCCTCACTACAGTTGCGGGCGATGAAGGTTCTGGTCACCGGCGGCGCCGGCTACATAGGTTCGATCACCGCCAAGGCGCTGGAGGAGGCCGGGCACACGCCGGTGATCCTCGACTCGCTGCTCACGGGGCCGCGCGTGTTCGTGCGTGACCGGATCTTCTACGAGGGCGACATCGCCGACCGTGATCTCGTGACCCGGATCGTGGAGGAGCACCCGGAGATCGAGGCGACCATCCACATGGCCGCCCGGATCGTGGTGCCCGAGTCGGTCGAGCAGCCCTATGAGTACTACCGCGACAACGTCGCCAAGTCGCTCGAGCTCTTTGACCAGCTCGAGCGGCTCGGCAGGCCGCGCGTGCTGTTCTCGAGCTCCGCCAGCCTGTACGCCGTGCCGCTGGGCAAGGACGACTTCGAGGTCACCGAGGCCGACCCCCTCGCGCCCGGCTCGCCGTACGCCCGGACCAAGCAGATGATGGAGCAGGTCCTCGAGGACATGGCCCGCGCGACCAGCCTGCGCGCAGTCATCCTGCGCTACTTCAACCCGATCGGCTCGGACCCCGACCTCGAGTCGGGCATCTATGCCAAGGAGCCGTCCCACGTGCTCGGCCAGCTGGTCCTGGCGGCGCGCGGCCAGAAGGACGCGTTCACGATCACCGGGACCGACAACCCGACCCGGGACGGCACCGGCCTGCGTGACTACATCCACGTGTGGGACCTGGCCAGGGCGCACGTCCGGGCCATCGAGGTGTTCGACGAGGTCATCGCGACCGTGGGTGAGCCGAGCGTGGTCATCAACATCGGCACCGGCGACGGGACGACGGTCCGCGAGCTCGTCGCCGCCTTCGAGCAGGTCTTCGGCAGGCCGGTCCCGGTCCGCGAGGCGGACTCGCGTCCCGGCGACGTACCCGGCGCCTACGCCAACGTGGACCGCGCGGCAGCACTGCTGGACTGGCGGGCCGAGCTGACCGTCGCGGACGCGATCGCGTCCGCGCTGGCCTGGGGCGAAAGGCGCCAGGCCGTCCTGGGCTACGAGTGAGCTGCGTCGCGGCCCTCCTGGCGCTGGTGCTCGGGCTGGGTTCGGGGGCCGGCTGCGGTGGTCTCGAGACGGCTGCTGCGCAACCTCCTCGACCAGCGAAGGTGTCCGGCCCGCTCGCAGGGCGGGTCGTCGTGATCGATCCCGGTCACCAGCTCGGCAACCACAACTTCCCCGCACAGATCAACCAGCCGGTGCCGGCCGGGGGGTTCTCCAAGCCGTGCAACACCACCGGCACCTCGACCGACGGCGGCTTCCCGGAGGCGACGTTCGCCTGGGGCGTCTCCCGCAGGCTCGAGGCCAGGCTCGAGAGGCTCGGCGCCCGGGTCGTGCTCACGCGCACCTCCAACAGCCAGAAGCGATGGGGGCCGTGCGTCGACCGTCGCGGCCGGGCCGGCAACAAGATCCGTGCCGACCTCAAGATCAGCGTCCACGGCGACGGGTCCTACACCGCCGGCGCCCACGGCTTCCACGTCATCACCCCGACCGACCGGGCGCCGTGGACCGACGACATCTTCGAGGAGTCCGAGCGATTGGCCCTGCAGACCCGCACCGCGCTGCGCGCCCAGGGCATCGAGGCCGCCAACTACATCGCCGGCGGCGACGGCCTGGACTACCGCAGCGACCTCGCGACGCTCAACCTGTCCGACATCCCGACCGTGATGGTCGAGCTCGGCAACATGCGCAACGCCGACGACGCGGCGCTGATGACGACGCCGGCGGGCCGGGCGAGGTACGCCGCCGCGCTGGCGCGTGCGGTGAAGCGGTTCCTGGCATGAGGTCGTTCCTCTGGGACGACTGGACCCTGCCCGGGCTGGTCGAGGCCAAGGGCTCGACCGTCGTCAGCCTCGTGGTGCCCGCGCGCAACGAGGCCGCCACGGTGGGCGACGTGGTGACCCGGGTCCGCGAGGCGCTGGTCGAGACCGTCTCGCTGCTCGACGAGATCATCGTGATCGACAGCGACAGCACCGACGCGACCTACGACGTGGCGACCGACGCCGGCGCCGTCGTCCACCGCTCCGCGGAGATCCGACCCGACCTGGGCACCGTCCCGGGCAAGGGCGAGGCGATGTGGAAGTCGATGTTCGTCACCTCGGGTCAGGTCGTGGTCTTCATGGACGCGGACCTGCTCGACTGGGACACCCACTTCGTGCCCGGGCTGCTCGGCCCGCTGCTGACGCTGCCGGAGGTGCGGCTCGTCAAGGGGTTCTATGAGCGGCCGATGGTCTCCGGCGACGTCGTGGTGCCCTTTGAGGGCGGTCGGGTGACCGAGCTGGTCGCGCGTCCCCTGATCAAGCTGCTGTTCCCCGAGCTCGGCGGCCTGCACCAGCCGTTGGCGGGGGAGTGGGCCATCCGCCGGTCGCTGTTCGAGAACCTGTACGTGCCGACGGGGTACGCCGTCGAGCTGGCGTCGCTGGTCGACACGGTTCGCCTCTATGGGCAGGACGCGTTGGCGCAGGTCGATCTCGGCACCCGGGCGCACCGGCACCAGTCGCTGCGCGACCTGAGCGGGATGTCGGCGCAGATCATGTCTGCGGCGCTGTCGCGAGCCGGCCTGAAGGTCGGCAGCGACGAGCGGCCGCCGGTGGTGAGCGTGCGGTGACCCGGTCATGACCCTGCAGCTCGGGCGGCACGCCTTCGCCGACGACGCGACCCTGATGATGGCGATCGTCAACCGGACGCCCGACTCGTTCTATGACCAGGGCGCGACCTGGGCCGAGGACGCCGCGTTCGAGCGGGTCGCCCTGGTGGTCGAGCAGGGCGCCGAGATGGTCGACATCGGCGGGATCAAGGCCGCGCCGGGCGTCGAGATCGGCGAGGCGGAGGAGCGGGACCGGGTGGTGGACTTCGTGGCCCGGGTCCGCGAGGCGTACCCGTCCCTGGTCATCTCCGTGGACACCTGGCGGGCCTCGGTGGCCTGCGGCCGTGTGCGTGGCCGGCGCCGACGTCATCAACGACGCGTGGGGCGGTGCGGACCCCGAGCTGGTCGATGTCGCCGCCGAGCACGGGGCCGCGATCATCTGCACGCACACCGGTGGAGTGCAGGTCGCGGACCCGGCCCTACCGGATCGAGTACGACGACGTCGTCGCCTCCGCGATCGCAGACACCGTCGGCTATGCGGCGCGAGCGCTCGATGCCGGTGTCGCCCGCGAGTCGATCGTCATCGACCCGGCCCACGACTTCGGCAAGAACACCTTCCACTCCCTGGAGATCACCCGCCGGCTCGGCGAGATGGTCTCGACGGGCTGGCCGGTGCTCGTCTCGCTGTCCAACAAGGACTTCGTCGGGGAGACGCTCGACCTGCCCGTGGGCTCCCGGCTGGTGGGCACCCTCGCGGCCACCGCGGTGTGCGCGCTGGCCGGTGCCCGGATCTATCGCGTGCACGAGGTCGTCGAGACCCGGCAGACCGTCGACATGGTCTGGACGATCGCGGGGCGACGGCCGCCGACGCGGGCGATCCGGGGTCTCCAGTGAGCTCGGGTCCGACCCGGGTGGTGCTGGTGCCCGGCGTGCTCGCGCTGCTGCCGGAGTACGCCGGTCTCGTCGATCCCGTGGCTCCCCTGCGTGCCGCCTGCCTGGCGGCGGTGTCCTGGCTGGGCTCGGACGTCGAGGTGTTGGCCGATGCCCAGGGGGCCCGGGTGGCCGCTCATCTGCTGGCCGGTACGGCCCGGTCGGGTGACGAGGCGTCGTACCTCGTGGTCGGCAACGGTTCGGCCCGACGGACCGAGAAGGCGCCGGGACACCTCGATGCGCGTTCGGTGGCCTTCGACTCCGCGGTCCGGGCATGGCTCGGCGGGGACGGCTCGGCCCTGGACCTGGAGCTGGGAGCCGCGTTGCTGGCCTCGCTGGACGGCTTGTCGCTGATGCGCGAGCGGCTCGGGTCGTGGGGCGAGCCGGTGGTCGACTACGACGAGGACCCGTTCGGTGTGCAGTACTGGGTCATGCGTTGGGAGCTGCCGTGAGGGTGCTGGTCGGGTCCGGGAGCCCCGAGGCGCTGGGCGCGTTGTACGCCGTGCCGCGCGTGCCCTGGCTGCGGGTCAACATGGTCAGCAGCGTGGACGGCGCGGCCACCGGCGACTCGGGCAAGAGCGGATCGATCAACAACGAGGCCGACAAGGTCGTCTTCGACCTGCTGCGCTCACTCTCCGATGCGGTCCTCGTGGGCGCCGGGACGCTGCGGGCCGAGGGGTACCGGCCGCTGGACAAGCCGCTGGTCGCGGTGAGCCGGCGCGGCTCGGTGCCGGAGAGGCTGCGGTCCGCTGATCCGGGGTCGGTGCTGATGGCGACCTGTGCCTCGGCGCCGGACCTGGACGAGGCCCGGACGATCCTTGGTGCGGACCACGTGATCGTGGCCGGGACCGACACCGTGGACCTTGCGGGTGTCGTCGCCGCCCTGCACGAGCGCGGCCTGACCCGGTTGCTCTCCGAGGGCGGACCCAGCCTCCTGGCCGACCTGCTGCACGCCGGCCTCGTCGACGAGCTCGACGCGACCGTCGTGCCCCGACTGGTCGGCGGCGACGGCCCCCGGATCCTGGCCGGCCCGCCCGTCGACGTACCCCTCTCGCTGGTGCTGCTGCTCGAGGAGCGCGGGACGCTGCTGGGTCGTTGGCTGACCGGCCGGCCGGGATAGTCCGTCACCTTTGGGTGGGACTGAATCGCATCAGCAACACCCGAAGGTGACGGACTATCCCCCCGCCAGCCGCGCCGCCTCCACGAGGGAGGGGCCGTAACAGGTCAGCAGGCGTCCGCTGACCAACTCGGTGGGGGTGCGGGTGAACGCTTCGGGACCGTCGTCGGCGGTGAAGACGTACGGCTCGTCGGGGAGGAGTACGACGTCGGCGCCGGTCGCGTCGAGCTCCACGACCGGGACCTGGGGGTAGCGGTCGTCCGCGGTCGCGTAGACGTTGTCCCAGCCGAGCCGGCGCACCAGGTCGCCGGTGAACGTCTCGCGGCCGACCACCATCCACGGGTCGCGCCAGATCGCGATGGCGATCCTCCTGGTGACCGCAGGAGTGGGGCCGCACCAGAGGTCGCGGACCGTGGCGAGCCAGTCCGGCCGCTCCCAGCCGAGCACCTCGTCGAAGAGCCGCTCGAACGTCTCGACCGCCTCGGGCACCGTCTCGATGCGGGTGACCTCGACCCGGATGCCCGACTCCTCGAGCCGGCGAACGTCGAGCTCGCGGTTCTCCTCACGGTTGGCGATCACCAGATCCGGCCGCAGCGCCCGGATCGCGGCCAGGTCGGGGTTCTTGGTGCCCCGCACGCGGGCCTCCAGGGTCGCGTCGAGGTCCGCCGGGTGCGTGCACCAGTCGGTGGCCCCCACGACCGCCTCCCGGCGTACCGAGGCCAGTGCCTCGGTGATGCTCGGGACCAGGCTGACGACGCGGGCGACGCTCACACGTTGCGCCGGTACTGTCCACCGACCTCGAAGAACGCCTCGGTGACCTGGCCGAGCGTGCAGACCCGGGCGACGTCCATGAGGACCGCGAAGACGTTGTCGTCGGTGCTCGCCGCGGCCTTGAGGCGCTCCAGCGCCGCCGGCGCCTCGGAGGCGTGCGCGGCCTTGAACTCGCGGACCCGCCTGAGCTGCGACGCCTTCTCCTGCGGGGTCGCCCGGGCCAGCTCGACGGGCTGCGTCATCTCTGGGGGTGTCCCGTCACCGGAGTCCGGGCGCCGGAACGTGTTGACGCCGATGATCGGCAGCGAGCCGTCGTGCTTGCGGTGCTCATAGAGCATTGACTCGTCCTGGATCCGGCCACGCTGGTAGCCGGTCTCCATCGCCCCGAGCACCCCGCCGCGCTCGGAGATCCGGTCGAACTCGGCCAGTACGGCGGCCTCGACCAGGTCGGTCAGCTCGTCGATGACGAACGCGCCCTGGAGCGGGTTCTCGTTCATGGCCAGGCCCCACTCGCGGTTGATGATCAGCTGGATGGCCAGCGCCCGGCGTACGGACTCCTCACCCGGTGTGGTCACGGCCTCGTCGAAGGCGTTGGTGTGCAGTGAGTTGGCGTTGTCATAGATCGCTATGAGCGCCTGCAGCGTGGTGCGGATGTCGTTGAAGTCCATCTCCTGGGCGTGCAGGGACCGGCCGCTGGTCTGCACGTGGTACTTCAGCCGCTGGGAGCGCTCGTCGGCGGCGTACTTGTCCCGCATCGCGACCGCCCAGATCCGGCGCGCGACGCGGCCGATGACGGAGTACTCCGGGTCCATGCCGTTGCTGAAGAAGAACGACAGGTTCGGCGCGAAGTCGTCGATGGCCATGCCGCGCGCGAGGTAGGACTCGACGTAGGTGAAGCCGTTGGCGAGGGTGAAGGCGAGCTGGCTGATGGGGTTCGCCCCGGCCTCGGCGATGTGGTAGCCGGAGATCGAGACCGAGTAGAAGTTGCGGACACCCTGCTCGATGAACCACTCCTGGATGTCGGCCATGCACCGCAGCGAGAACTCGGTCGAGAACAGGCAGGTGTTCTGGCCCTGGTCCTCCTTGAGGATGTCGGCCTGCACCGTGCCGCGGACGGTCTGCAGCGCCGTCGCGGGATCCACGCCGCGGGCGGCGGCCTGGTCGAGCACGGTGTTGAGGAAGAACGCGAGAACCGTCGGCGCCGGGCCGTTGATCGTCATGCTCACGCTGGTCGTCGGGTCGAGCAGGTCGAACCCGTCGTAGAGCTCCTTCATGTCGTCGAGCGTCGCGACGCTGACGCCGGAGGTGCCGACCTTGCCGTAGATGTCGGGGCGTTGGTCGGGGTCGCGGCCATAGAGCGTCACCGAGTCGAACGCCGTGGACAGCCGGGTCGCGGGCTGCCCCTCGGACAGCCGCTTGAACCGCCGGTTGGTCCGGGCCGGGTCGCCCTCGCCGGCGAACATCCGCGCCGGGTCCTCGTTGTCGCGCTTGAGCGCGAAGACGCCGGCGGTGAACGGGAACCGGCCCGGGAGGTTCTCGCGCCGCCAGTAGCGAACCAGCTCGCCGTGGTCGGCGTAGCGGGGGAGGGCGACGCGCGGGACCCGGAGGCCGGACAGCGACTCGCGGCCGGGGTGCTCGTCGTACTCGCGGACCGTGGCGGGCCACCGCTCGAGAGCGGTGGCGACGTCCTGGGGGAGGTCCTTGCGGGCCTGCTCCAGCAGGGCGGGTACGCCGCCTTGCTGGCCGTCCGCGAGCTCGGCCGCGACCGCCTCGAGCCGCTGGAGCCGGCGCGCCTGCTCGACCAGGACCGTCGGTCTCGGCGTGGTGGTCGCGGAGCGTCGTGGCGATCTCGGCGAGGTAGCGCACCCGGTGCCCGGGCAGCACCTGACGGATCCGGCTGGAGTGGCGCACGTCCACCCGCTCGAGCACACCCTCGTCGAGGGCCAGGCCGTCGTCGGCCAGCAGGCCGCGCAGGTGCTGATAGAGCGCGGTGACACCGTCGTCGTTGAACCGCGCCGCGCTCGTGCCGAAGACCGGCATCTGGTCCGGCTGCTGGCCGAACGCCTCGCGGTTGCGGACCAGCTGCCGCCCGACGTCGCGCAGGGCGTCCTCGGCGCCCGCGGCGCTCGAACTTGTTGATCGCCACGACGTCGGCGAAGTCGAGCATGTCGATCTTCTCCAGCTGGGAGGCGGCGCCGTACTCCGGCGTCATGACATAGAGGCTCGTGTCGACGAACGGGAGGATGCCGGCGTCGCCCTGGCCGATGCCCGGTGTCTCGACCACGACCAGGTCGAAGCCACCCGCCTTGAGGACGTCGATCACCTCGCCCAGATGCGCGGGCAGCTCGTGGGCGCCGCGGGTGGCGAGCGAGCGGAAGTAGGCCCGGTCGCTGTCCAAACCATGGGCGCTCGTGTGGCCCAGCGAGAGGCTGTTCATCCGGATCCGGTCGCCGAGCAGCGCCCCGCCGCCCTTGCGCCGGGTCGGGTCGACGGCGACCACGGCGATGCGCAGTTTGTCCTGCTGGTCGACCCGGAAGCGGCGTACCAGCTCGTCGGTCAGGCTGGACTTGCCCGAGCCGCCGGTGCCGGTGATGCCGAGGACGGGCACGTGGCGGCGCTTTGCAGCAGCGCTGATCGCGGCCAGGTCCTCCGCGGAGAGGCGGCCCGCCTGAACGCCCGTGATGGCCCGGGCCACGGCGGCCCGGTCGCCGGTCAGGACCGCGTCGGCGTCCACCGGGTGCTGGGCCCAGAGGTCGACGTCGAGGTCGCGGACGACCGAGTTGATCATCCCGGGGAGCCCCATCCGCTGGCCGTCCTCGGGCGAGAAGATCCTGACGCCGCTGCCGCGCAGGCGCTGGATCTCGTCGTGGACGATCACCCCGCCCCCGCCGCCGACGACCTGGACGTGGCCGGCGCCGCGCGCGCGTAGGGACTCGACGAGGTACTCGAAGTACTCCACGTGACCGCCCTGGTAGGACGACACCGCGACGCCCTGCGCGTCCTCCTCGAGCGCCGCCTCGACCACCTCGGCGACCGACCGGTTGTGACCGAGGTGGATGACCTCGCACCCCTGCGCCATGAGGATCCGCCGCATGATGTTGATCGCCGCGTCGTGGCCATCGAACAGGCTCGACGCGGTCACCACGCGTACGGGGTTGGTCGGGACGTGGAGCTTGCTCATGCGTAGGGACCTCGGAGAATAGTTGGACGTCCTAGTAATGTTACGCCCGAGTCCGCCCGAGGGGATAGTCCGTGACGACGGTGTAGGTCATCGGACCAAAGCGCCTACACAGTCGTCACGGACTATCCCCCCAGCCCGGCGGGTCAGTCCACAGCGTCGCCCGCGCCGGCACGGAGTACGCCGAGGAGCCGGGTGAGGTCGGCCAGCTCGGACGCCGGCAGGCCGTGAGCCTCGAAGACCGAGGTGTTGAGGCCGGTCGTGGCCTCCTCGACGATGGCCCGCCCCGCGTCGGTGACGGTCGCCAGCACGACCCGGCGGTCGTCCTCGCGACGTGACCTCTCGACGTACCCCTGCTTCTCCAGCCGGTCGACCGCGCTGGTCACCGAGGTCGGGTGCACCTGGAGCAGGGAGCCCATCCGGGTCATCGGCATCGCGCCGGCCGATGAGAACGAGAGGAGGCGCAGGACCTCGTAGCGTGCGAACGTCAGTCCGAGCGGCCGAAGGACGGCATCGATCCGCTCCAACACCAGCTGCTGGACCCGGACGACCGAGGTCACCATCGCCATGCCGTCGGCTGCCGCGCCCCAGCCGTGGGCGACCCACTGCCGGTGGGCCTCCCGGATCGGGTCCCGCTCCGCTGTCACCCCAGCATGGTAGGAACACGCGCGGGTTCGAGCGACGGCGGTGGCGTGGGCCGGTAGACAGAGGCACCCACGATCGGGAGCACGGCGAACGCACTGGCAGCCACGATGAGCCAGCGTGGCCCGACGAGCTCGACCAGGGCGGGCGTGACCAGGGACCCGACCAGGCAGGCGCTCACCATGACGCTGTCGGCGACCCCGAGGGCACCGGAGCGGTACTGGTCCGGCATCGCGTCCTGGAGCCGGCCGGTCAACACGCTCTCGACGACCACCGCGCTGGCGCCGCCGAGGGCCAGCGGGACGAGGGCCACCCACGGGACCGGGCTGAGCGCGACGACGAGCAGCGAAGCCGTCAGGGCGACCAGACCTCGGAGCACCGTCGGGGTGCACAGCCTGGCGATGAGCGGACCGCCGAGCGCGCCGAAGCCGAGGAACGCCGTGGCCAGGCCGAACGCCGCGTCGTCGCTGCCCCAGGAGTGGTGGGCCAGTGGGAGGAGGGCGACGCCGGTGACGGTGACGGCCAGGTTCAAGGCACCGGCGACGACCAGCGCGCCGACGGCGGCGGGCCGGGAGGCGACGGCGCGCAGCATCCCCGACACCGCGTCGGTGGCACGCTCGAGGGGCCCGGGCAGCTCGACGCCCGCCAGCAGCAGCCACGCGACGGCGGTCAGCGCGACCGCGACGGGCAGCGTCCAGGCCCGGGCGACGGGGGCCAGCATCAGCCCGCCGAGGGCCGGGCCGACGACCCACGAGGACACCTCGATCGTCACCAGCGCCTCGGTGGCGCGCACCTTCTGAGCCGGCGCGACCGTGGGCAGCGACGCGGCGATCGCGGGGAACGTCGGCGTCCCGACCGCGACCGCCAGGGTCGCGGCGAGGACCGCCGCACCCACCCGGTCGCCGGCCACGGCGAGGCCCGCACCACCCAGGCAGACCAGCCGCAGCAGCAGTGTCGTGCGGACCAGCCAGTCCCGCCGGACGTGGTCGCCCAGGGAGCCGACCGCCCACGACAGCAGGACGTACGGCGCCATCCGGGCCGCCCCCGCGAGCCCGACGATCCACACGCCGTGCGGGCCGGCGCCGTACGCGTCCCAGACCAGCACGAGCAGCAGCGGCCAGGGCAGGCCGCTGGCGAGCGCCGCGCAGGTGTAGGAACTAAGCAGCCGGCCGACGGGGCCCGGACGGCCGCGGTGCGCAGCGCTCATGAGTGAACGAGCGTCGCGAGGGGGGCGAAGCCGTTGAAGCCGACGCTCGAGTAGGTCGCTGTGTAGACACCCGCGCAGCCGAACCGCACGAGGTCGCCCTCGACCAGGTCGAGCGGCAGGTCGACCATGTCGTGCTCGTAGAGCACGTCCGCGCTGTCACAGGTCGGACCGGCCAGCACGCACGGGCCGGCGGGGCCGCCGTCCCTGTCGGTGGTGAGGGGATAGCGGATCGCCTCCTCGAGCGTCTCGACCAGTCCGGTGAAGACTCCGGCGTCGAGGAACACCCAGCGGGTCCCGGCGCGGTGCACGACGCCGATCACCGTGGCGACGAGGACGCCGGCGTCCGCGGCGATGCCCCGCCCGGGCTCGGCGATGGTGGTCGGGCGGTCTGCGCCGAACGCCGCGGTCAGGTGCCGGTCGATGGCGGCGCCGTACGCCGTGGGGGCCGGGCAGTGCTCGTCCAGCGACGCGGGGAAGCCGCCGCCGATGTCGAGCAGCCACGGCTTGAGCCCGTGGTCGCGCAGCGCGGCGAAGATGCTGGCGGCCGAGGCGATCGGCGCGGCCCACATGTCCGGGTCGCGCTGCTGTGAGCCGACGTGGAACGAGACGCCGTCGACCCGGAGCCCACGCCGGGCGGCGTGCAGCAGGACGGCGACGGACTCAGCGGTCGAGCAGCCGTACTTGCGAGACAGCGGCCAGTCCGAGCCCGCGCCCGAGGTGACCAGGCGACACAGGACCCCGGCACCGGGCGCAGCGGCGGCAACCTTGTCGACCTCCGAGGCGGAGTCCACGACGAACAGGTCGACCCCGAGTCGGGCCGCGAAGGCGACGTCCTCGCGGCGCTTGACCGGGTTGGAGTAGACCAGCTCGTCGGCCGGGGCGCCGGCGAGCATTGCCGCGGTGATCTCGGCGGGGCTGGCCACGTCGAACCGGCACCCGGCCTCCGCGAGCGCCGCGAGAAGGGTCGGGTCGGGGTTCGCCTTGACCGCGAAGTGCATCGTGGTGCCGGGCAGCGCGGCGGCCAGGCGGCGGTAGCGGGCGACGGCGTAGGGCACGTCCAGCTCGAGGTAGGGCGTCGGCTGGACGGGTCTGGAGGTGGTGCGCGGTGCGGTCCCGAGACCGTCCGGCGCCCCCATCAGCAGGTCGGTCATGCCCCCAGGAGGTCTGAGGGGCACCCCCTGATACATCCCAGCGCGGCTAGCGGCTCGCCAGTGCGCCCGCCAGGTCGCCGATCTGGTCGAGCGGGGCGGTGTAGCCCGGGAAGTAGCAGCAGACCCGGTCCGCGAGGTCGCCGAAGCGGCGGGTGAGCTCGGTCGCGCACTCTTCGGGCGTCCCGCGGACGGCCAGCGTGGCTACCATCTCGTCCGAGACCAGGTCGATCATCGCCGGCACGTCGCCGGTCTTGGACAGCGCATTGAGCTCGGGCTGGACCTCGCCCCAGCCCTCGATCTCCAGGACCGGGCGGTACGCCGGGGTGGAACCATAGAACGCCAGGAGCCCGCGAACCCCGAGTGCCGCGGCCTCGAGCTCGGCCGGCGTACGCCCCATGGCCAGGATCGCCTGCGGGTAGAGAGCGAACGAGGAGGGGGAGCGCCCGGACCGAGACAGCCCCTCGGCGACGGCGGGCAGGGTGCGCTCACGGACATGCCGGTGCGAGTGGAACGGCATGACCAGCAGGCCATCGGCGACCTCGGCCGCGGTCCGGGTCATCACCGGGCCCAGCGCGCCGAGCAGCACGGGAGGCGGACCCCAGGGGTTCGGTCCGGGCACGAACGTCGGCGGCATCAGCGTGTGCTGGGTGTGCTCGCCGCGGAAGTCCAGCCGGGTGCCGTCCTGCCAGGACGAGAGGATCGCCTTGACCGCCAGCACGATCTCGCGCATCCGCGCGGCGGGGGGCGACCAGGTGGCGCCGTACCGCTTCTCGATGTGCGGCCGGATCTGCGAGCCCAGCCCGAGCCGGAACCGGCCTCCGCTCATCAGCTGCAGGTCCCACGCGGCGTGAGCCAGGTGCATGGGCGAGCGAGGCATCGCGATGGCGACGTTGGTCATCAGGTCCGCGGCGATCCCCGACGACGCGGCGGCCGCGAGCGGCAGGAAGACGTCGTGGGCACCCTCGAAGGTGAAGAGACCGGTGACGCCCGCGCCCACCAGCTCACGGGCGCGTGCGGCGGCCTGGTCGGGCCGGCCGTCGAGCTGGACGTCGAGGAGCACGCCCGCATTGTGACCGACGGGCTAGTCGCCGAAGATGCTGGTGTGGCCTACGGGGGTCACTTTCCGCCTTTACGCGCTCGGCTCGCAGTCTTCGCCCGATCGTTGGCGTCGAGCACGACCTTGCGGATCCGGACGGACTCGGGGGTGACCTCGACGCACTCGTCCTCGCGGCAGAACTCCAGGCACTGCTCCAGCGACAGCCTGCGCGGCGGGATCAGCTTCTCGAAGTTGTCGGAGGTGGCGGACCGGATGTTGGTCTGCTGCTTCTCCTTGGTGATGTTGACGTCCATGTCGTCGGCGCGGGAGTTCTCGCCGATGATCATGCCCTCGTAGACCTCGGTCGTCGGCTCGACGAACATGACCCCGCGCTCCTGCAGGTTGGTCATGGCGTACGCCGTGGCGGCGCCCTTGCGGTCGGCCACCAGCGAGCCGCTGTTGCGCGAGCGGATCTCGCCGGCCCAGGGCTCGTAGCCCTCGAAGATGTGGTGCGCGATGCCGGTGCCGCGGGTCTCGGTGAGGAACTCGGTGCGGAAGCCGATCAGGCCGCGCGCGGGGACGAGGAACTCCATCCGCACCCAGCCGGTGCCGTGGTTGGTCATCTGCTCCATGCGGCCCTTGCGGGTCGCGAGCAGCTCGGTGATCGTGCCGAGGTACTCCTCGGGGGCGTCGATGGTGAGCCGCTCCATCGGCTCGTGGACCTTGCCGTCGACCTCCCGGGTGACGACCTGGGGCTTGCCGACGGTGAGCTCGTAGCCCTCGCGGCGCATCTGCTCGACCAGGATCGCCAGCGCCAGCTCGCCGCGGCCCTGCACCTCCCAGGCGTCGGGGCGCTCGGTCGGCAGGATCCTGAGCGACACGTTGCCGACCAGCTCGCTGTCGAGGCGGTCCTTCACCAGCCGGGCGGTGACCTTGTGACCCTTGACCTGGCCGACCAGCGGAGAGGTGTTGGTGCCGATCGTCATCGAGATCGCCGGCTCGTCGACGTGGATGAGCGGCAGGGCGACCGGGTTCTCGGGGTCGGCGAGGGTCTCGCCGATGGTGATCTCGGGGATGCCCGGCGACCGCGACGATGTCGCCCGGCCCGGCGGACTCGCCCGGCTTGCGCTCGAGGCCCTCGGTGACGAGGAGCTCGGTGACGCGGACGTTCTTGACCTCGCCGTCGCGCCGGATCCAGGCGACGTTCTGGCCCTTGCGGAGCTCGCCCTGGTGGATGCGCAGGAGCGCGAGCCGGCCGAGGAACGGCGACGCGTCGAGGTTGGTGACGTGGGCCTGGAGCGGGGCGCCCTCGACGTAGGTCGGGGCCGGGATCGTCTCCAGGATCGTGCGGAACAGCGGCTCGAGGTCGGGGGAGTCCGGCATCGCCGCCGTCGTCCGGGGCCTCGAGGGAGGCGCGGCCCGCCTTGGCCGAGGCGTAGACGACCGGGAAGTCGAGAGCGTCCTGGCTGTGGCTCTCGTCGAGCAGGTCGAGGAACAGCTCGTAGGTCTCGTCGACGACCTCGGTGATCCGGGCGTCGGGGCGGTCGACCTTGTTGACGACCAGGACGACCGGCATGTCGGCGTTCAGGGCCTTGCGCAGCACGAACCGGGTCTGCGGCAGCGGACCCTCGCTGGCGTCGACGAGCAGCACGATGCCGTCGACCATCGACAGCCCGCGCTCGACCTCGCCGCCGAAGTCGGCGTGGCCGGGGGTGTCGATGATGTTGATCGTCATCCCGCCTTCGGGTGCCGAGGGCCCCACGTAGTGGACCGCGGTGTTCTTCGCGAGGATGGTGATGCCCTTCTCGCGCTCGAGGTCACCGGAGTCCATGACCCGGTCGACGACGCTCTCGGCCTGGTGCGCGGTGAACGCACCGGCCTGGCGCAGCATGGCGTCGACCAGCGTGGTCTTGCCGTGGTCGACGTGGGCCACGATCGCGACGTTGCGCAACGGGGCGTGAAGGAGCTCGGGCACGAGGATCGATCCTAGGGTTCGGGACTCCCCGGGCCCGCATCGTCGGAGTCCCTGCACCTGCCTCGCCTGCTGCCTAGGGTGGTCGCATGCCTCGGATCGCCACTGCACACCGGGTCGAGCGCGAGGAGCTGCTCGACTTCCTCCGGACCCGGCACCACCTCGTGCTGGTCACCAGCCGACGCGACGGCTCACCTCAGGTGTCGCCGGTCACCGGTGGCGTCGACGACCAGGGGCGGGTGGTGATCTCGACGTACCCCGACCGCGCGAAGGCGGTCAACCTGCGCCGCGAGCCACGTGCCTCGGTCCTGGTGCTCTCCGACGAGTGGGACGACGCCTGGGTCCAGGTCGACGGCACCGCCGAGGTCCTGGACATGCCGTCCCCGGAGGCCGAGGACGGTCTCGTCGCGTACTTCCGCTGCATCGCCGGCGAGCACGCCGACTGGGACGAGTACCGCGAGGCGATGCGCAGGCAGGGCAAGTCCCTGATCCGGATCACCGTGACCCGCTGGGGGCCCCTTGCGACCGGTGGGTTTCCGCCGGACCGCGCCCCCACGCTGGGATAGTCCGTGACAACTGTGTAGGTGGGTTGGCTCTGCGACCTACACAGTCGTCACGGACTATCCCGACGCCGCGCCCAGAGCCAGATCCAGCGCCGCCTCGACGTGCAGGGTGGTGCACGGGAAGACCGGGATATCGCAGTCGGCCTGGTGGATGAGCAGCTCGAGCTCGGTGCAGCCCAGGAGCACGCCCTCGGCGCCGGCGTCCCACAGCTCGTCGATGATCTCGACGACCTTGCGCCGGGTCCGGTCCACGACGTGGCCGTGCACCAGCTCGTCGTAGATCGCGGAGTTGAGGAACTCGTGGTGACCGGCGTCCGGGACGAGCACGGACAGGCCGTGGGTCTCCATCCGGTCGGTGAAGAAGCCGTCCGACATCGAGACCGTGGTGCCGATGAAGCCGACCGTCGAGACGCCGGCGGCCTGGCAGGCGTCGGCCACGACGTCGGCCAGGTGGAGCAGCGGGATGTCGACGGCGGCCTCGACCTGGTCGGCGACCTTGTGGAACGTCGTGGTGCAGAGCAGCAGGAAGTCGGCCCCGGCGCGCTCGACGCTGCGACCGGCGTCGGCGAGCAGGACCCCGATCTGGTCCCACCTCTCCGCGTCCTCGAGCTCGGTCAGCCGCGCGAAGTCCACGGTGCTCATCGCCAGCTTGGGGGAGGACAGCCCGCCCAACCGTCGTTGTACGCCGAGGTTGAGGTCCCGGTAGTACGCCGCGCTGCTCTCCCAGCTCATCCCGCCGACGAGACCGATCGTCTGCATCTCTGCCATGCGGGTCACTCTTCCACTGACAGCGGTTCGTCGAACACGCGGTGCACCTTGTGCTGGGCGGCCTGGGCCCTGGGCCGGATCACCAGCTCGTCGACGTTGACGTGGGGCGGTCTGGTGACGACCCAGCCGATCGCTTCGGCGATGTCCTCGGCCACCAGCGGTGCCGCCACGCCGGCGTACACGGCGGCCGCCCTCTCGGCGTCTCCCTCGAACCGCACCAGCGCGAACTCGTCGGTCCGCACCATGCCCGGGGCCACCTCGCAGACCCGGACGGGCTGGTCCCAGAGCTCGAGGCGGAGCGTCTCGCTGACCACCTTCGTGCCGTGCTTGGCGGCCGTGTATCCCGCGCCGCCCTCGTAGGCGATCCGTCCCGCGGTCGAGCCGACGTTGACGATCGTGGCGGCGCCGCTGGCGAGCAGGGCGGGGAGCAGTGCCCGGGTCACCTGCATCAGACCGATGACGTTGACCTCGAACATCGCCCGCCAGTCCTCGGAGACCGCTTCGGCCACCGGGGTCGAACCGAATGCGCCGCCGGCGTTGTTGACCAGCACGTCGAGGTGGCCCCCGACGAGTGCGGCCAGGGCGGCGACCGACTCTGCCGACGTCACGTCGCAGACGACCGGCGTCCCCCCGATCTCGGCGGCGAGAGCCTCGACCCGGTCCGCCCGACGCGCCGCGCACAGGACGTGGAACCCCTCGGCGGCGAGCCGGCGAGCGGTCGCGGCCCCGATCCCGCTGCTCGCCCCCGTGACGACGGCGGTGGGGCGGGGCGGCGACGCGGGTGGGCTGGTCACCCGGACCATTCTGGCGCTCTCTGCGGTGGACCGGCTGGTGGGCCTGACACACTGGCCGGCGATCACTCGCCCATGCCCTCCTGGGGAGGAGCCCACCCACGGTGTCCACGCGCAGCCTCGTCCGTCTCGCGGGCGTGCTCGGCGGGCTGTGCTGGCTCGGCCAGGCGGCGGTGAACCAGTACGACGCCGCGTCGGGCGTCGTCAACGCGCTCTACTGGGGCGGCGCCGCACTGATCCTGGTCGCCCTGGTCGGACTGGGCGCGGGGCTCGTCTCCGGTGCCCCCTGGCTGCGGCTGGTCGTCGGCCTGTGTGTGCCGATCCTGGTCTGGGCGGTGCTCTCGATGCTGCACGCCGAGACCTCGGACAACGTCGTGGACGGCGGGTTCGGCCTGGCCCTCGCGCTGATCTGTGCGGCCTCGCTGCTCGGCGGGACGGCCGCCAACGAGGACACGCGACCCCGTGGAGCGCACGCCAAGTAGCCTCGCCGGGAGCACCGGGAATCGAGACGGCGGCTCCGGTGTTGCGCCCTCGGGCGACCACGGGACGGAGGCACGCATGGGTGCAGCGCTGAGGCGGCTGGCGATGATCAGCCTGCACACGTCCCCGCTCGACCAACCGGGGACCGGTGACGCCGGCGGGATGAACGTCTATGTCATCGAGCTCGCCAAGCGGCTGGTCGACCGCGGCCTCGAGGTCGACGTCTTCACCCGCGCCACCAGCTCCGCGCACGAGCCCGCGGTCGACCCCATCGGACGGGATCACGGTCCGGCACATCCACGCGGGTCCGTTCGAGGGGCTCACCAAGGAGGAGCTGCCCGCCCAGCTGTGCGTCTTCGCGCGCGAGGTGCTGCGCGCCGAGGCCGCCCAGCCGGTCGGCCACTACGACGCGGTCCACTCGCACTACTGGCTGTCCGGCCAGGTCGGCGCGCTCGCCCGGGACCGCTGGGGAGTGCCGCTCGTGCACAGCATGCACACGATGGCGAAGGTCAAGAACGCCGCGCTCGCCGCAGGCGACACCCCCGAGCCACTGGCCCGGGTCATCGGTGAGGAGCAGGTCGTCGAGGCCGCAGACATGCTGATCGCCAACACCGACATCGAGGCCAAGCAGCTCATCGAGCTCTACGACGCCGACCCCGGCCGGGTCGAGGTGGTCCACCCCGGTGTCGACCTGGACGTCTTCGTCCCGGTGTCCAAGGTCGAGGCCCGGGCCGGGTTGGGGCTCCCCGTCGACGCCGACGTGCTGCTGTTCGCCGGACGCATCCAGCCGCTGAAGGCCCCCGACGTCCTGCTCCACGCCGTCGCCGAGCTGCTGGAGCGCCAACCCGGCCGGCGCTCGTCGCTCGTCGTACCCATCGTCGGGGGGCCGTCCGGATCCGGCCTCGACAAGCCGCAGGCGCTGGCCGACCTGGCCGCCGACCTCGGCATCGCCGACATCGTGCGCTTCGTCCCACCGGTCTCGCAGGCGGTGCTCGCGCAGTGGTACGCCGCGGCCACGGCAGTCGCCGTCCCCTCCTACAACGAGTCCTTCGGCCTGGTCGCCGCCGAGGCCCAGGCGACCGGGCACCCCGGTGGTCGCGGCCGCGGTGGGCGGCCTGACCACCGTGGTCCGCGACGGTCACAGCGGCCTGCTTGTCGACGGGCACGACCCCGGGGACTGGGCCGCCGCGCTGCCCCGGGTCCTCGACGACCAGACCTTGCGGACGCACCTCGAGGCAGGGCGCCCTCGAGCAGGCTCGCCTCTTCTCCTGGGACGCGACGGCCGACCGGACGCTCGAGGTCTACGAGCGTGCCGCCGCGGCGCTCCGCGCACCCGCATGACCGACCCGCGCGAGGTCGTCCGCGCCTACCTGGCCGACAACGACCTCGAGTACGACGAGTCGGACTCGGGTCTCTTCTCGTTCTCCCTCCCGGGCGAGAAGAAGCTCCAGACCGCCGTCCGGCTCGACCTCGGCGGCCATGCGCTGGGGGTGCACGCGTTCGTGTGCCGGAGCCCCGACGAGAACCACGAGCAGGTCTATGCGTGGCTGCTGCAGCGCAACCTGCGCCTCTATGCCGTCTCGTTCGCCGTCGACCGGCTGGGCGACATCTATCTCGACGCTCGGCTGCCGCTGGGTATCGTCGACCCCGACGAGCTCGACCGGTTGCTCGGGTCGGTGCTGAGCGCTGCCGACGAGTCGTTCAACACGATCCTCGAGCTGGGCTTCGCCTCGGCGATCCGCAAGGAGTGGGAGTGGCGCAACGCCGCGGGGCGAGCCGACGCACAACCTCGAGGCCTTCCGCGGCTGGCTGGAGTCAGGCGACGAGGACGGCGACCAGGGCGAGGACGGCCGGTAGCGCCTGCACGACGAGGATGCGGCTGCTCACGGTGGCCGCGCCGTACACGCCCGCGACGATCACGCAGGCCAGGAAGAACACCTGCACGTCCTGGGTGTCAGTGACGAGTCCCCAGACCAGGCCGGCGACCAGGAACCCGTTGTAGAGGCCCTGGTTGGCGGCCAGCACCTTCGACTCCTCGGCGAACTCCGGGGTGTTGCCGAAGGTCTTGATGCCGAGCGGCTTGGTCCAGAGGAACATCTCGAGGACGAGGAAGTACGCGTGGAGGGCGGCGACCAGGCCGACCAGGACGTTCGCGACGACAGACACGCAGGCGACTATGCCGTGGTCGCCACCTCGGCCGCGACCGTCCTCGGCTTCCTCCGGGCCACCGCGACGCCCACCAGCGCCAGCGCGCCGCCGACGTAGGCCATGGTGGGCGGCACCTCGTCGAGGAGCAGCCAGCCCATCACGATGGTGATCGGCGGAACCAGGTAGGTCGTCACCCCCAGACTGCTTGCGGTCATCGTGCGCAGCGCGTAGGCGAAGGTCGTGAACGCGATCGCGGTCGGGAAGACACCGAGGTAGACGACCCACCAGATGTCGGAGGGCGACGCAGCGCCGACGTCCTTGACCAGCTGACCCGCGAACGGCAGGCACACCAGGGCACCGACGGTGCAGGCGAGCCAGGTGACCTGGATGGCCGGCAACGTGGCGACCAGCGGCTTCTGCAGGACCAGGCTGACCGAGTAGACGACCGCGGCGAGCAGGCACAGCACCACGCCGGTGACGCTGTGGCCCTGCGAGTCTCCCGAGGCGGTGGCGATGAGCGCGACGCCGGCGAAGGCGAGCGCCAGCCCGAGCGCGAGGGAGGTCGTGAACCGCTCGTCGAGGAAGACCGCCGCGAGCAACGCCACCAGCACCGGCGACACCTGGATGAGCATCACGGCGGTGCCGGCGTCGACGCGCTGCTCGCCGGCGTTGAGCGCGACGTTGTAGACGCCGAACCAGAGGACCCCGATGGTCGCGATCGAGACCCACTGTCGGCGGGTCGGGCGGGGCAGTCCGCGCCCGAGGGCGACCACACCCAGGCAGAGGGCACCGACCAGCAGTCGACCGAGGGACAGCGAGCCGGCCGAGAACGAGCCGGCGAGGTGTCGGATGGCCACGAAGGCGCTCGCCCAGAGGACCAGGGTGACCGCCACCGCCGCGAGCGGCAGCCAGTCCCGGGGCGCCGGGTCGGTCTCCAGAGGGGTGGTCTCAGGAGTGGCGGTCACACAACGAGCCTAGGGACCGCCGCCGACACCCCACGCGATTCGTCTGCGCACTGGAGCGAAGAACCCCCCGGCGGACCACAGACGAATCCGCTAGAGGTCGAGCTTGTAGCCCAGCCCGCGCACGGTGACGAGGTAGTGGGGTTCGGCGGGGTCGGGCTCGAGCTTGGCGCGCAGCCGCTTGACGTGGACGTCCAGGGTCTTGGTGTCACCGACGTAGTCCGAGCCCCAGACCCGGTCGATGAGCTGGCCGCGCGTCAGCACCCGACCGGGGTTGCGCAGGAACATCTCGAGGAGCTCGAACTCCTTGAGCGGGAGCCGCTGCTCGTGCCCGTCGACGGTGACGACGTGCCGCTCGACGTCCATCCGGACGGGACCGGCCTCCAGCGTCATGGGAGACAGGTCGGGCTCGTTGCCACGCCGCAGGACGGCCCGGATGCGGGCGACCAGCTCGCGCGGCGAGTAGGGCTTGGTGACGTAGTCGTCCGCCCCGAGCTCGAGTCCCACGACCTTGTCGACCTCGTCGTCCTTGGCGCTCACCATGATCACCGGCACGTTGGAGGTCTGCCGGATGGTGCGGCAAACCTCGGTGCCGGGGATGCCCGGGAGCATCAGGTCGAGCAGGACGATGTCGGCGCCGTTGCGGTCGAACTCGACCAGCGCGGCGTTGCCGTCCGCAGCCAGCGCGACCTCGAAGCCCTCCTTGCGGAGCATGTAGGCCAGCGCCTCGCTGTAGCTCTCCTCGTCCTCGACCACGAGCACTCGGGTCACGAGCGCACTCCTTGTCTGTCGGGTGCCGCCTCGGTGATCTCGAGCCCGTCCAGAGCCAGATCACCGACCGACAGGTGCTGCGGCAGGGTCAGTGTGAACGTAGACCCCTGGCCCTCCACGGACCAGACGCGGACCTCGCCGCCGTGGGTCGCTGCGACGTGCTTGACGATCGAGAGCCCGAGGCCGGTGCCGCCGGTGGACCGGTGACGCGCCGGGTCGACGCGATAGAAGCGCTCGAAGATCCGGTCGATGTCCCCCGAGGGGATGCCGATGCCTTGGTCGACCACCGAGATCTCGACGGTGTCGTCGATCGCCTTGGTCGTGACCACGACGCTCGAGCCGTCCGGTGAGTACGACACGGCGTTGGACACCAGGTTGGCGACCGCCGCGGTCACCTGCTTCTCGCTGCCCAGGACCTCGAGCCCGAGGACCCCCGCGGTGACCACGTCGATGTGCTTGGACGCCGCGTCGATGGCGATGGAGTCGACCGCGAAGCCCAGGACGTCGTCCAGGCAGACCCGGGTCGGGGTCTCCAGCGGGTCGTCGGCCTGGAGCCGGGACAGCTCGATGATCTGCTGGACCAGGCGGCTCAGTCGGTCGGTCTCGGTGAGCATCCGCCCGGCGAAGCGCTTGACCGCCTCCGGGTCGTCGGACGCGTCGGCGACGGCCTCGGACAGGAGCCGGATGGCACCCACGGGCGTCTTGAGCTCGTGGCTCACGTTGGCCACGAAGTCGCGGCGGACCTCCTCGATGCGGCGCTCGCGGGTGCGGTCCTCGACCAGGCAGAGCACCAGGTGCGCGCCGAGCGGCGCCACGCGGGCGGTCACGAACCGGTTGGGCTCCCCGGCTCGGCCCATGACCAGCTCGACCTCGCGGATCTGTCCGTCCCGGCGTACCTGCGCGACCACGTCGTTCAGCTCCGGGTTGACCAGCTGCGAGCCACGCACCAGCCCGAAGGCGTACGCGGGCGCCGAGGCCTTGACCACGATGCCGGCCTCGTCCACGACGACCGAGCTGCTGCGCAGCACGGACAGGAGCGCGGTCACCTCGGTGGGTACGACGGGAGGTCGGCTGGCCGGCGCGACACTCTGCTGCCGGTCGCTGATGTGCCAGGCGAGCACGGCACCGCCGGCGACGACGGCGCCGATGATCGCGGCGAGGAACGCCTGGAACGTGGGATCCACGTCCTCATGGTATTGCCTGTTGAGACACGGTCTTGACGCGCCGGGACCCGGCTTCGAAACGTTCACCCCGCGTTCACGTCTTCACCCCGAGTGGTCACGTATCGCGAATACGGTGGCGTCATGCGTGACGCCTTCCACGACCAGCTCGACTCCATCTTCGTCGACCTCGCCGACATCTGCGGCCAGGTCAAGGACGCCGTACACCTGGCCACTGAGGCACTGGTGACCGGTGACAGCGACATCGCCGAGCGGGTGATCAGTGCCGACGTCTCGATCGACCTGGCCCGCGAGCGCGTCGAGGACCAGGCGTTCCAGCTCCTCTCCCTCCAGCAGCCGGTCGCCGGCGACCTGCGGACCGTCGTCGCGGCACTGCGGATGGTCACCGAGCTCGAGCGGATGGGCGACCTCTCCGTGCACGTCGCCAAGATCGCCCGACTCCGGGTGCCCAACGTCGCGGTGCCGCTCGAGGTCCAGCCGACCATGTCCCGGATGGCCGAGGTCGCCGAGCACATGGTCGAGAAGGTGCACGCGATCATCACCGAGCGTGACGTCGCCGCGGCCATCGAGCTGGGCCGCGACGACGAGGTCATGGACGGCCTGCGGCGTACCTCGTTCACCGAACTGCTCTCCGACGACTGGAGCCACGGCGTCGAGGCGGCCGTCGACATCGCCCTGCTCGGCCGCTACTACGAGCGGATCGCCGACCACGCGGTCTCAGTCGCCAACCGGGTCGTGTTCGTCGTCACCGGTCAGAACCCCTCGTCCCTGACGCCCAGCTCCTGACGCCGACCCGTCGTTACTGCTCATCAGTAACGACAGGTGGAGGCGCAGGTGGGCGCCGACCCGTCGTTACTACTCATCAGTAACGACAGGTGGGGGTCAGCGGCCCTGGTTCGCCACGGCGGCGGCCGCGGCGGCAGCGGCCTCGGGGTCCAGGTAGCGGCCACCGGACACGGTCGGGGTGAGGGAGTCGTCCAGCTCGTAGAGCAGCGGCATGCCGGTCGGGATGTTGAGGCCGGCGATGTCGCTCGTCGCTGATGCCGTCGAGGTGCTTGACCAGGGCGCGTAGCGAGTTGCCGTGGGCGGCGACGAGCACCGTCTGACCCGAACGCAGGTCCGGGACGATCCCCGACTCCCAGTACGGGAGGAACCGGTCGATGACGTCCTTGAGGCACTCGGTGCGCGGCAGGTCCGGGCCCAGGCCGGCGTACTGCGGCTCGCCGGCCTGGGAGAACTCGGAGTCGTCGTCGAGGGGTGGGGGAGGTACGTCGAACGAGCGGCGCCAGAGCATGAACTGCTCCTCGCCGTACTCCTCGAGGGTCTGCTTCTTGTCCTTGCCCTGCAGCGCGCCGTAGTGGCGCTCGTTGAGGCGCCAGTCACGGCGGACCGGGATCCAGTGTCGGTCGCAGGCGTCGAGGGCGATCGCGGCGGTGGTGATCGCCCGGCGCAGCAGCGAGGTGTGGACGACGTCGGGCAGGAGCCCGGCCTCGGCGAGCAGGCGACCGCCGTGCTCGGCCTCTGTGCGGCCCTTGTCGGTGAGCGGGACATCGACCCAGCCCGTGAAGAGGTTCTTGGCGTTCCAGTCGCTCTCGCCGTGCCGGAGCAGGACCAGCGTGAGGGTCACTCGGCCCCCTCGGCCTCGCCGCCGGCCGGGTCGACCTCGCCCGGCGGCTCGGGTTCGTAGTCGCAGTCGTAGGGGACGAACTCCGAGTCCGCGGTGAGGTCCAGGCCCTCGTACTCGAGGCAGGCCGTCACGACCGGGACGCTGATCTCGGTGGTGTCGCCGTTGGCGTAGGTCAGGGTCAGCGGGAGCACCTGCCCCGCGTCGAAGTCACCGGCGAGCGGGATGCCGCCGACCTCGGCCAGGTTGACCGCCTCGCGGGGCCCCAGCTCGATGGGGTCGAACTCGTCCACGTCGATGTCGGGGGACGAGACGCCGTTGAGCGCCGCGTCCTCCTCAGGGTCCTTGTTGACCAGCGTGACCACGAAGGTGCCCTGATTGGGCTGTGCGGCCACCACGACCGCCGCGAGCACGTCGACCTGGCCCTGCCGGTCGTTGGTGCCCTGGCCGGGCGTGTAGGGCCGGTCGGTCGCGAGGTCGAAGCCGCACGACGACAGCGCGCCGAGCGAGAGGACCAGAGCGCCGGCCAGGGGGTACCTGAGCGCGCGTCGCAGCTGCATGGCCACAGACTAATGGGACTGGTGCCTCAGTCCGAGCCCGGAGGCCCGTCGGGCCCGTTCACCTGCGATTTCTCCGGTTGCGATGCCCTGCCGAGCATCGCCTGAACGTGGGCCGCACCACACGCCAACATGATCTGTCAAGTACGGATTGTGGCTCTGACCTGCGGAAACGCTGAGTTTGCCCGGTCGGCAGCGTGATAAGATCGGGCTACCGAACAAAGGGGCACGCAACACATGACTTTCACAGTCGGCGAAACGGTCGTCTACCCGAACCACGGTGCCGCGATCATCGAGGACATCGAGATGCGGACCATCAAGGGAGAGGACCGGGAGTACCTCGTTCTCCGGATCGTCGCTCAGCAGGACCTGGTCGTGCGCGTTCCCTCGTGCAACCTGGACCTGGTCGGCGTCCGCGACGTGGTCGACAAGGCGGGCCTCGACCGCGTGTTCGACGTCCTGCGCGCTGCGCACGTCGAGGAACCCACCAACTGGTCGCGTCGCTACAAGGCCAACCTGGAGAAGCTGCACAGCGGCGACGTCATGAAGGTGGCCGAGGTGGTCCGCGACCTGTGGCGCCGCGAGCGTGACCGTGGCCTGTCGGCCGGCGAGAAGCGGATGCTGGCCAAGGCGCGGCAGATCCTCGTCTCCGAGCTGGCCCTGGCCGAGCACACCAACGAGGACAAGGCCGAGGCCATCCTCGACGAGGTGCTCGCCTCCTGATCCCAGCGATGTGCTGAGTGGTCACCCAGATCGAGCCACGAGACCCCCGGGAGGATCCTGGGGGTCTCGTGCCGTCTCTGGGACTGGTTCTCGACCAGGACCGCGGGTCGCTGCCGTTCGCACTCGTGCACGGCGAACCACTCGTCGCCTGCGCCGCCTGGGCGCTGGGCGAGGCGACCGTGACCCTGGTGGACGCGGGCGTGCCGTGGTCGTCGCTGGTCGCCGCGGACGAGCCGCTCGTGCTTCACGATCCCCTCTGCCCGCTCACCCCGCCCGGCTTCCTGGCCGCCTGCGTGAGCCACGCGGATGAGACCGGCCGCGTCGTGGTCGGCGTCCGGCCGGTGACCGACACCGTCAAGGTGATCGAGGACGGGTACGTCGGCGCCACGGTCAACCGGGACGAGCTGCTCCAGGTCGCGTCGCCGGTGGTCCTGCCCGCCGCCGTGCTGGCCGAGCTCGACGGGCTGGCCACGACCGACCTGGCCGCGCTGGTCACCCTGCTGGCCGCCCGGTTCGAGGTCGAACCGGTCGAGGCGCCACCGAGCGCCCGCCGGGTCGGCGCCGTGGACGATCTGCGGCTGCTCGAGGCGTTCACAGACGCCCGGCCACCGCCAGGTCCTCGGGGAACGTGACCTTCAGGTTGCCGGGCCCGCTCGGCACCGCGACCACGCGTCCCTGCGCATAGCGCGCGAAGGTCGCCGCCGTATCGGTGCCCTCGAAGCCGTCGGCCGCCGCGGCGCGGTAGGCCGCGAGCAGCGGCGCCGCCCCGAAGGCCTGGGGAGTCTGGACTCCGACCAGCTCACCCTCGACGGGAGAGAGGTCGGCCTTGACCAGGCCCGGAAGCGGCGCCGCCGGTAGCGCGCCACCGTGCTCACGGGCTGCGGCCAGTACCGCCGCGAACAGCTCGCGTCGATGCGAGCGGGCGCGCCCCGTCATGGACGGCGACCACGTCGATCCCGCCTGCGTCGATCTCCGCCGCGAGGACCTGGAGCGCCTGCCACTCGGACCCGTGCCGGGTGTCGCCGCCGGTGACCAGGACGACCTCGCGTTCGCCCAGCACCGGAGCCAGCGCCTCCCCCACGGCGTCCTCGTCGCCGAACCGCACGACGACCAGCAGCCGGCCGACGCCCGGGACGGCCAGCGCGGTCCGGACCGACCACGCCAGCACGGCCACGTCGCCCAGCGGGAGGAGCACCTTGTTGGTCCTCGCGCCGACGCGGCTGCCGGACCCGCCGGCAAGGACGACGACGGCGGCGCTCACCCTCCGACCCTAGTGATCGGGGCCGCGGCGGATTCACACGCTCGTTACACAGGAGCGTTGTGTCGAAACGTGTGGAACCTACGTTCGCCTGCGTGACGCCCCGCTCGGACAGGCCATCGGGGGGTGACGACTGGCACCCCGTGTGCCGCATCGCGGAGCTCGAGGTCGAGCGCGGGGTCGCCGCGCTGGTGCACGGCCAGGCCGTGGCGATCTTCCGCTACGACGAGGACACCGTCTATGCCCTGGCCAACCACGACCCGTTCTCGCGCCAGTCGGTCCTGGCGCGCGGGATCGTCGGCAGCCGCGACGGAGTGCCCTTCGTGGCCTCGCCCGTCCACAAGCACGCCTTCGACCTGCGCACCGGACAGTGCGTCGACGACCCGCACGTCTCGGTGGCGGCCTTCGACGTCAAGGTGGTCGAGGGCGTCGTGCTGATCGGCCATCGCAAGATCGCCGCGGCCTAGCGAGGTCCCCGGCTCGGGCGGCCGATCAGCCGGCTCAGGCTCGTTGCGTCAGCAGCGCGGTGGCCAAGGCGGCCACGCCCTCGCCCCTGCCCGTGAGCCCGAGTCCGTCGGTGGTGGTCGCCGAGACGGTGACCGGTGCTCCGAGGGCCGCGGACAGGGTGGCCTGCGCCTCCGCGCGCCGCGGGCCGAGCCGCGGGCGGTTGCCGATGACCTGGACGGCGGCGTTGCCGATCTCGTAGCCGGCGGCCCGCACCCGGCGGGCCGTCTCCTCGAGCAGGGCGGCCCCCGAGGCCCCGGCCCAGGCCGGGTCGGCGGTCCCGAACTGGTCGCCGAGGTCCCCGAGGCCGGCCGCGGACAGCAGCGCGTCACAGACCGCGTGTGCGGCGACGTCCCCGTCGGAATGGCCCTCGAGACCCGAGGTCTCCTCGGGCCAGGCGAGCCCGGCGAGGTGCATCGGTACGCCGGGAACGAGGCGGTGGACGTCGGTGCCCACACCAGTTCTCCACGTCACATCGCCCGCCACCCGCCGCATCATGCCTCAACTCCGAATCACTGAGGTGGAAGCACTGCGTCACAATCGACCCGTGAGGACGTTCCGCGGTGCGTGGTCGGTCGCCGGCCTCGTCGCGGGTCTGGCGGGTCTGGTCACGAGCTACTTCGCGGCGATGGCCCTCACCATCCGCGAGTCGCCGGTCGTCGCCGTGGCCGAGCTGATCATCCGGGTGACCCCCGGGCCGATCGCGGAGTACCTCATCTCCGTGGTCGGCAGACTCGACAAGCCGTTGCTGCTGGTCGGCATCCTGGTGTTCCTGGGCGTCGTCTTCGCCTGGGCCGGGCGCCTCGCCCGGCACACCTGGTGGGCGCCCGCAGTGGTGTACGCCGCACTGTCGGCGTTCGGTGCGCTCGCGGTCAGCACGCAGCGCGGGAGCACCATCACGGACGTGGTGCCGGTCGCGGTCGGCTTCGTGACCTGGCTGGTGACCCTGTCGGTGCTCACCGAGCCGCTGCGCGTGGGCGAGGCCATGGGCGAGGCGGCGGGCGAGCCGGCGGGCGAGTCGCCGGGCGAGGCCGCCGTCGACGCGCCCACCCGCCGGACGTTCCTGGTGCGTGCCGGCATCCTCGTGGTCGCCGCCGGTGTCCTGGGCGTCGCAGGCCGGGTCGTCGGCCGGGGCAGACGACACGTCGAGGAGGTGCGCAACCTGCTCCGCCTGCCGCAGGTGACCCGTCCGCAGCTGCCCGAGGGCGCGAGCCTCGGGGTCGCAGGCGTCAGCCGGTGGATGACTCCGGCCGACGAGTTCTATCTGATCGACACCGCGTTCGTGAAGCCCGCGATCGAGCCCAGGGACTGGTCGCTGCGGATCCACGGGATGGTCGAGCGCGAGATCACGCTGACCTACGAGCAGCTGATCGAGCGCCAGTTCACCGAGGCGTGGGTGACGCTCAACTGCGTCAGCAACGAGGTCGGCGGAGACCTGATCGGCAACGCCTGGTGGAGCGGGGTGCGCCTTGCGCCGCTCCTCGAGGAGGCCGGTGTGCTGGCCGGGGCGGACGCCGTGCTGCAGACCTCGGAGGACGGGTGGACCTGCGGGACTCCGCTGGCCGCGCTGACCGACGACCGCGACGCGATGCTGGCGGTCGCGATGAACGGCCGGCCGCTCCCGATCGACCACGGCTTCCCGGTCCGGACCATCGTTCCCGGCCTCTACGGCTACGTGTCGGCGACCAAGTGGGTCGTCGACATGGAGGTGTCGACCTTCGCCGACATCACGTCGTACTGGACCGAGCGCGGCTGGGGCGAGCTCGGCCCGGTGAAGATGTCCTCGCGCGTCGACGTACCCCGCTCGGGCGAGGAGGTCCCCGCCGGTGAGGTCACGTTCGGTGGCGTCGCCTGGTCGCAGCACACCGGTATCTCCGCGGTGGAGTTCTCGATCGATGGCGGCGACTGGACCCAGGCGGACCTCGGCGTGGTGCCCAGCGAGGACACGTGGGTGCAGTGGTCGGGCACGGCGTCGGTCGACGCCGGCGACCATCTGGTGCGGGTCCGGGCCATCGACAACGACGGTCTGGTGCAGACCAGCGTCGAGCAGGGCGTGCTCCCGGACGGGGCCACCGGCCTGCACGTCTCGGACTTCTCGGCTCAGTAGAGGATCGACCGGGGGACCGGGTGCGCCTCGTCGGAGATCACGTACGTCGTCCCCCCGGAACCCATGAGCCAGGCCGCCTCGAGCTCGGCGCGGTCGTAGGTGCGGCGGACGCCGCTGCGGCTACGCGAGGCGGGGTCGTTGACGATGACGTCGCCGGACGAGGTGAAGCCGACGACCACCAGCAGGTGGCCGGCCGACGACGAGACCGGTGCACCGGTCAACCGGCCCTTGGCGAACGAGATGGAGACGACCAGCGGGATCCCGGCCACGATGTAGCCCTCGGCCTCGCGCAGGCTGTCCAGCCGCGTCACGAAGGCGTCGCCCGCGAGCGACGCGGCGTAGGCCGTGTTGAACGCCCAGTTGCCGGTGCCCTCATAGTCCGCGTCGTACGTCGCCCGGGCGGCCTGGTCGACCCAGGGGTCGGTGTGGCCCGCGCCGACCCAGGTGTAGGTGGCCGGAGCAGGCAGGGTGCGGTAGTAGCCGAGCACCATCGACGTCGAGGTCGGTGAGCACCAGGCCTCGCCGCCGCCGCCGTACCTCGGCGTAGTGGCCGACGTGCGTCATCTGCGAGTAGAGCGGCACGTCGAGCGTGGTCCCCGACGCCGGGCCGGGGGCCGACACGGCCGGGGGCACGGTCGGGAGGCGGCTTGCCACCACGTGCAGGAAGTCGACCTTCGGCGAGGTCGAGGTCGCCCCGGCCCGGCGCATCAGCCGGACCTGGACCTGGTAGGACGCCGCACCACCGGGGTCCGTGACCTTCCAGGTGTCGACTGCGACGTCGCCGAGGTCGTCGCCCTGACCGGCGACCGAGGTGCGGCGCAGCCGCCGGTCCGAGGCCGCCCAGCGGCCCAGGACGTCCCAGCTCGAGGTCGTCTCGCCGACCCGCCCGCGGACCCGCACCTCGATCCAGCTGTTGCGCGGCGTCGCGGCCTTCCACGACGTGATGAGCTCGGTGACACCGAAGCCCGGCGAGGTCCAGGCCGAGGTCCACTGGCCGACGTCGTACCGCGCGCCGGAGTAGCGGCGCGACAGGCCGTACTCGGCCAGCACCAGCGCCCCATCGCGGACCCGGAGGCCGTCCTTCTCCCCGGTCCGCCACTCCGCACCGAGGTTCCACCGGGTGTCGGAGATGAGACGGACCGTGTCGCGGCCGCGCGGCGTCGGCCGCGCCGCCCTGGACGACAGCCAGGAAGGATCCTGACACCGCCAGGGTGAACACGGTCAGCGCCGCCACACGTGCTCGCACCCGGCCACCGTAATCACACCAGTCCCATCAGTCCCGGATATGTGGCCGCGTGCCTCACTAGACTTCGGCCCGTGAGGCTCTACGACACCCAGACCCGCGAGGTCCGTGACTTCGTGCCCCTCGAGGAGGGCAAGGCGGGGATCTACGTCTGCGGGCTCACCGTGCAGTCCGAGCCGCACGTCGGGCACGTCCGGTCCGCGGTCAACTTCGACGTGCTCCAGCGCTGGCTGGGCCACCGCGGCTACGAGGTCACGTTCATCCGCAACGTCACCGACATCGACGACAAGATCCTCACCAAGGCCGCAGACCAGGGCCGCCCCTGGTACAACCTCGCCTACGCGATGAAGCGCGAGCTCGACCGCGCCTACGAGGCGCTCAACGTCGCGCCGCCGACCTACGAGCCGATGGCCACCGGCCACGTCCCGGAGATGCTCGAGCTGATCGGCCGGCTGATCGAGAGGGGCCACGCCTACGCCGGCCGAGGACGGCTCGGGCGACGTCTACTTCGACGTCCGGTCCTGGCCGGCGTACGGCGAGCTGACCCACCAGGGCATCGACGACATGGAGGCCGCCGAGGACGCCGACCCGCGCGGCAAGCGCGACCCCCGCGACTTCGCGCTCTGGAAGGGCTGGAAGAAGGAGACCGAGCCGGAGACCGCCGCGTGGCCGAGCCCGTGGGGTCCGGGTCGTCCCGGCTGGCACATCGAGTGCTCGGCGATGGCCGGCAAGTACCTCGGCGCGGCCTTCGACATCCACGGCGGCGGCGTCGACCTGCGCTTCCCGCACCACGAGAACGAGCAGGCCCAGTCCCGCGCGGCCGGGCACCCGTTCGCGTCGTACTGGATGCACAACGCCTGGATCACCACCGCCGGCGAGAAGATGAGCAAGTCGCTCGGCAACTGCCTGCTGATCCCGAGCGTGCTCGAGCGGGTCCGCGGCATCGAGCTGCGCTACTACCTCGTGGCCGCCCACTACCGCAGCCACGTCGAGTTCAGCTTCGAGGCGCTGGAGGAGGCCGCGGCCGGGTTCCGCCGGATCGAGAGCTTCCTCGAGCGGGCCGGCCAGGGGCCGGTCGGTCAGCTCCCGGAGGCCTTCGTCGCGGCGATGGACGACGACCTCGGCACGCCGGCCGCGGTCGCGGTCCTCTACGACACCGTCCGGGAGGGCAACCGCGCTGCGACGACGCGGCGTCCGCGCAGGCGGCGGCGGTCCGCGCGATGCTCGGCGTGCTCGGTCTCGACCCGGCCGACCCAGGGTGGCCGGACGCCGGCGGCGGCGAGGATGTGAAGTTGACCGCCGTTGTCGACGCACTGGTGGCCGGGCTGCTCGAGCAGCGGGCCGAGGCCCGGGCCGCCAAGGACTTCGCGGCCGCCGACGCGATCCGGGACCAGATCAAGGCCGCCGGCATCGAGATCGAGGACACCCCTCACGGACCGAAGTGGACGAGCGTGCACTGATGCCGGGTAACTCGCAGCCGCAAGGGCGCGATCCGCAAGACCGGCAAGGGAACCCGACCGCCGGGTCGGGCGGCCAGGTCCGTCGCGGCCTCGAGGGTCAGGGGACCGACACCGAAGGCCAAGGACCGGCCCTACCACCAGGCCCACAAGAAGGCGAAGAAGGCCGAACAAGGCCGCCGCCACGCGTCCGAAGCGTCGCACGGCCTCCGGCGACGCCGAGTGGGTCGCCGGCCGCAACTCGGTCGTCGAGGCGCTGCGCGGCGGCGTCCCGGTCAACGGCCTCTACGTCGCCGAGGGCGCCGAGCGCGACGCGCGGCTGCGCGAGGCGTTCAAGCTGGCGAGCGAGGGCGGCATCAGCCTGCTCGAGGTGTCGCGCAACGAGCTCGACCGGATGACCAGCGGCGCGGTGCACCAGGGCCTGGCCGCGCGGATCCCGGCCTACGAGTACGCCCACCCCGACGACCTGCTCGACCGGGCCGAGGAGATGGGCGAGAAGCCGCCTGATCGTCGCGCTCGACCAGGTCACCGACCCGCGCAACCTCGGCGCCGTTGTCCGCAGCGCCGCGGCGTTCGGCGCCCACGGCGTGGTCGTCCCCGAGCGGCGCGCCGCCGGCATGACCGCAGCCGCGTGGAAGACCAGCGCCGGGGCCGCCGCCCGGATCCCGGTCGCCCAGGCGGTCAACCTGGTCCGCGCAGCTGAAGGCCTACCAGGACGCCGGGCTGCATGGTCGTCGGCCTGGCCGCCGACGGCGACGTGGACCTGACCTCGACTTCGACCTCGCCGACGGACCGCTCGTGCTCGTCGTCGGCTCCGAGGGCAACGGCCTGTCCCGGCTCGTCGACCGAGACCTGCGACCAGCTGGTCTCCATCCCGATGGTCAACCAGGTCGAGTCCCTCAACGCCGGTGTCGCCGCGAGCGTCGCCCTCTACGCGGTGGCGTGCGCCCGCGCCTGAGGCCGAGTCGCAGGTCGAGTCCCAGGTCGGCGGCCACCGCGGCGGCGTACGTCGCGGCGTGGCTGGTCATGGCCGCGGTCCTCACCGCGGTGGTGTTCCTGCACAGCAGCGCGACCACGACGCTCGCGAGCCACGACGCGGTCCTGTCCCCGGATCTCAGTGGTGACGTGGTCCTGCGCACCGGGCCGGTCCTGCCCGACCTCCGGATCGACGCGGGTGGCCGGGTCGGTGTCGAGGTCCAGCTGGGCAAGACCGACGCCGACAGCACCGAGGAGCTCGTGGAGCGGTATGCGCTGATCGCCGGCGACCCCGAGGGGCCGCAGACCCGGATCCGGGAGGATCTGGCGGGGCTGCTCGGCGACTCGATGTGGCGCGGCGCCGGGCTCGCGGTCGTTCCGATCCTGCTCTGGCTGCTCGTCGGACGGGTGCGGAGGCGCCAGCTCGCGACCCGGGTCACGTCCGGGTTGTGGCGTCCGCGGCTCCTGCTGGTCGCGCTCGTCACCCTCGCGGTGACCTGGCGCTGACCCAGCCGTGGCAGGAGGACCCCGAGACGCTCGCCTCCGGCGAGGAGTGGATCCCGCTCCAGGAGTTCCTCGGCGACCAGGTGGCCGTACCGGAGGATCTTGATCGCGTCGAGGTCCGCGGCGACGTCACGACGAGCCAGACCCGGCGCCTCATCGAGAGCGCGATCTCGACGTACGAGGCCAGCCGCAGCGTTCTATCGCCAGGCGGCGCAGGACGCCGGCGAGCTGGAGCTGCGCGAGCCCGAGGACGGCGAGACGGTGGCGCTGCTGGTCTCGGACCGGCACGACAACATCGGCATGGACGCGGTCGCGCGCGCCGTGGCCGATCGGGGCGGCGCCACCGCGGTCATCGACGCCGGCGACGACACCTCGACCGGTCGGCCGTGGGAGGCGTTCTCCCTCGACTCGCTGGTCGCGGCCTTCGACGACGACACCTTCGAGGACCGCCGCTGGGCGGTCGCGGGCAACCACGACAACGGCACGTTCGTCAGCGGCCACCTGGCCGACCACGGCTGGACAGTCCTGGACGGGGAGGTGGTCGAAGGGCCCGGCGGCGGCCGCATGCTCGGCGTCGCGGATCCGCGGTCCAGCGGTCTCGGCAACTGGCGCGACGAGACCGGCCTGACGTTCTCCGAGGTCGCCGACCGGCTCGCCGACGCCGCGTGCGCGGCCGCCGAGGACGGCGAGCGGATCTCGACCCTGCTGGTGCACGACGCCCATCTCGGCGACCCG
This sequence comes from uncultured Actinomycetota bacterium, assembly GCA_963802315.1. GTDB lineage: Bacteria > Actinomycetota > Actinomycetes > Propionibacteriales > Nocardioidaceae > Nocardioides. The sequence goes on along the minus strand of CAWDIF010000001.1, from coordinate 568,872 downwards.
ACCCTGGAGCGCGGCTGCGCGGACCTGGTGCTCGCCGGGCACCTGCACGTCCGGCGCGGGCCCACCGCCGTGCAGGGCGAGAACGGCGAGATCGGCTACACGTTCACGAGTGGCACGACGGGTGGCGCGGCGTACGCCATCGCGCTCGGCAGCAAGCCGCGGCGTGACGCAGACATGAGCCTGGTGACCTACCGCGACGGTCGGCCGATCGGCCTCCAGTCGGTGCTGCTCCAGACCGACGGTGCCTTCTTGGTCGGCGGGTTCGTGACGCTGGACGAGCTCGCACCCTAGGGACTGCCCTCGGCGTCCGCCTCGCCGCCCGGAGGGGCGAGAGCCTCATCGGGCTTGGTGCTGAGCACGTTGGCGATGTAGTCGGCCGCCGCGTCGAACGTCTCGACCGCGGCTCCTCGCTGCTCGGAGAGGAACCAGCGGTGCTGCAGGATCTCGTGGAAGACCTCGGCCGGCTCGAGCTTGCCACGGGCCTCGGCCGGCACCATCGCCTGGAGCGGTTCGTAGATCTCGGTCAGCCACTTGTAGGCGACCAGGGTGCGGTCCTCGCGGCCGAGGTCGTAGTGCGCCGTGAATGCGGCGATGTCGTTGAGCAACCTGCGGGCCTGGAGGTCCTCGACGTGCAGCCCGGTGAGGGCCTGCAGCTCCCGCTGGTGATGCCCGAGCTCCACGACCTTCGGCTGGATGATGATCTTGTCGCCGTCGAAGTCGGTGACGATGTCGAGCTCGTCGACGTCGAAGCCGAGGTCGTTGAGCCGCTCGATGCGCTGCTCGATCCGCCAGAGCTCGTCGGCCCCGAACTCCTCCTCGGCGGTGAGCTCGCCCCACAGTGCGTGGTAGCGCTCCTCGAGCAGCTCGACGATGTCGTGGGCCTCCACCTCGTAGCTCACCGCCTCGCTGGCCTGGAGGTCGAGCAGCTCGCCGAACACGTTCTCGGTCGCGATGGTGACGTCGTACTGCCGCAGCCGGCTGGACAGCTCGGGCTTGAACTCACCGGTCTCGGCGTCGACGAGGTAGGCCGAGAACCCGCCTGCGGACCGTCTGAAGAGGACGTTGGACAAGGACACGTCGCCCCAGAAGAAGCCAGCGAGATGCAGGCGAACCAGCAGCACCACGAGCGCGTCGACCAGCGACGGCAGGTTGTCGGCGGACAGGCCGTGCGAGAACAGGCTGCGGTAGGGCAAGGAGAAGCGCAGGTGCTCGGTCAGCAGCGCGCTGGGCAGCGCCCTCCCGTCCTTGCCGACGCGCCCGGTCACCACGCCCTGGGGCAGCACGGCAGGCAGGCCGAGGCGCTGGAGGTCGCGGAGCAGGCGGTACTCGCGGAACGCGATGTCCTCGACGGTCTCCTTGACGGCGTAGGTGCGCGTCGCCGAGCCGCACGATCCGCACGACGTGCCGCGACAGGCCACGGGGCAGTGGGACGACGTACGGCTCGCCCCACTCCTCGAGCGGGGTCGACCAGGGCAGCGTGACGATCGCGGGATCGGGTCGACTCGCCACGATCCTGAGCGCCATGCGGCCACGCTAGTGCGTCGCGTTGCTCACCCGGCTGAGCCAACTACGATGACCGGCGCACCTGCCGGTGTAGCTCAGTTGGTAGAGCGCCAATCTTGTAAATTGGACGTCGCAGGTTCGACTCCTGTCACCGGCTCCTTTGGCATTGTCGGGCGCTGACAGGATCGAGGCGTGACCTCCCCCTCGGACCCGCTCGTCCGACTGGCCCACGCCTACGGCGTGATGACGGAGTACGTCGACTGGCGCGGCCGCGCCGTTCAGGTCCCCGCCGAGACGATCGAGGCGGTGCTGAGCGCGATGGACGTGAACCTCGTCGACGTCGCGCAGGCCCTCGAGGAGCGGGCGCTGGCCGACTGGCGGCGGATGGTCCCGCCGTGCCTGGTCACGGTCCAGGGCGAGGACAGCACCTGCTGGGTGCACGTCGTCGACGGTGATCCCGCACAGCTCGACGTGGAGCTCGAGGACGGGACGTGGCGCCGGCTCGACCAGACCGACCGATGGGTCGAGCCGCGCGAGGTCGACGGGGTCCGCGTCGGCGAGGCGACGTTCGCCGTACCCGCCGACCTGCCCCTGGGCTACCACACGCTGCACGCGACCTCCGACGACAGCCGCGTCGCCGGCACGTTGATCGTGACGCCGGCCTGGCTGGGGCTGCCGCCCGTCGCGGAGCCCGACCGGTCGTGGGGGTTCGCCGCGCAGCTCTACAGCGTCCGGTCGCGCGGCTCCTGGGGGGTCGGGGACCTGAGCGACCTCGGCGCGCTCGCCGAGTGGTCGGCGGGTCTCGGCGCCGACTACGTGCTGGTCAACCCGCTGCACGCCGCCGAGCCGCTGCCGCCGTTGGAGCCGTCGCCCTACCTCCCCTCGACCCGGCGCTTCTTCAACCCGCTCTACCTGCGGGTCGAGGCGATCCCCGAGTACGCCGAGGTCACCGTGCCCGCCGCCGGCCCCCGTGGCGCGACCGCGACCATCGACCGGGACGCGTCGTGGACCGCGAAGCGGGCGGCCCTCGCCCTGGTCCACGAGGTCCCGCTGAGTGCCGACCGGCAGCGCGCCTACGACGAGTTCCGGGCCCGCGAGGGCCGGGCCCTGGAGCAGTTCGCGACCTGGAGCGTGCTGGCCGAGGACCACGGCAACGACGCGCGTGACTGGCCGGCCGAGCTCCAGAACGCTCAGGGCCCTGAAGTGGCGGCGTTCGCCTCGGGCAACGCGGAGCGGATCGGGTTCACCACCTGGCTGCAGTGGGTCCTCGACGAGCAGCTCGCCGGGGCGCAGGCCACCGCGGTCGCGGCCGGGATGCGGCTCGGGACGATGCACGACCTGGCGGTCGGCGTACACCCCGGTGGGGCCGACGCCTGGCGGCTGCCTGACGTCTATGCGGGTGGCGTGCGGGTCGGTGCGCCGCCGGACCCCTACAACCAGCTCGGCCAGAACTGGAGCCAGCCACCGTGGCGGCCCGACCGTCTCGAGGAGCTGGCCTACGCGCCGTTTCGTGAGCTGATCGCCGCGGTGCTCCGGCACGCCGGTGGTGTTCGGGTCGACCACGTCATCGGTCTGTTCCGGCTGTGGTGGATCCCGGAGGACACCACCGCGGACCGGGGCACCTACGTGCACTACGACCATCGCGCGCTGGTCGGGGTCCTGGCGCTGGAGGCGCACCGCGCCGGCGCGGTCGTGGTCGGCGAGGACCTCGGCGTGGTGGCGCCGGAGGCCCGGGGCTACCTGGCGTCGCGCGGGCTGCTCGGGACCTCGATCCTCTGGTTCGAGCGCGATGGTGACGCGCCGCTGCCCGCCGACCGTTGGCGCGAGTGGTGCCTGGCCTCGGTCACCACCCACGACCTGCCGCCGTCGGCCGGCTACCTCGCGGGCGACCACGTGCGGCTCCAGCACAGCCTGGGGCTGCTGACCGGCGACCTCGACGCCGAGCTCGCTGCGGCGGCCGGCGAGCGGGAGAGCTGGCTCGCCGAGGTACGCCGCCGCACCGGACTCGCCGAGGACGCCGACGTGGACCAGACGGTCCTGGCGCTGCACCGCTATCTGGCCCTCACCCCGGCCCGGATGCTCTGCGTCGCGCTGACCGACGCGGTCGGCGACCGGCGTACCCAGAACCAGCCCGGCACCGTCAACGAGTACCCCAACTGGCGGGTGCCGCTCGCCGGCCCCGACGGCGCCCCGCTGCTGCTGGAGGACGTGGTCATCTCCGAGCGGGCCAGGATTCTCGCCCGCGCGTTGCTGGACCGGTAGCCGTCCGGCGCGGGACAGTTCCGCCATGACGCAGACCCCGCAGACCCCTGCCGGTTGGTATCCAGAAGGCGGCGTGGAGCGCTGGTGGGACGGCAACGCCTGGTCCGCCCACACCCGGCCGCTGCCCGGTGTGGTTCCACCACCGGTGGGGGCGCCGGCGTACGGGATGCCGCAGGGCTACGGCGTCGTCCAGCCCGTGGTGCCGCAGAAGAGCCACCTCGCGCGCAACCTGCTGATCGTCTTCGGGGTGCTCTTCCTGGTGTTCATCGGCGGTTGCGTGGCGATCGTCGCGGTCGTCGACAGCACGGTCGACAGCACACTCAACGATGACTCGGTCGGCGGACCCAACAACCCGCTGGGAATCTCGCCGGGGGCGGGTTTCGAGGTCAACGGATTCAAGTATGCCGACGGCTGGACGCTCGGCGCCGACGCGTCGGGGCTGATGGTCGTCGAAGGTCTCAAGCTGACCAACGACCGCGGCAAGACGGACCAGGCCTTCGTGACCATCAGCGTGCTGATGGGCGACGAGGTCCTCGCCGAGTCGACTTGCACGAGCGGCAACCGGATCCCCGAGGGGCGCACCGTGACCCTCACCTGCGCCAGCGGGGACTCGCTCCCGTCCGAGTACGACGAGGTCACGATCCAGGACGTCATCTGATCGGTCGGGGTGCTTCGGACCGTGACCCGTCGCTACTGATGAGCAGTAACGACGGGTGGGCGAGGCGCAGGACCGTGACCCGTCGTTACTGATGAGCAGTAGCGACGGGTCGGCGACGGGACGTCACCGGAGCTGGCGGACCAAGAACGACTCCGGCGGTGCGGCGATGGCGTCCTGGGCCGCCACGAGCTGGATCTCGCGGGTCCCGGCGGAGAGGGTCGCCTCGAGGATCGCAAAGACCGAGGACGTGGTCAGCGAGACCGCGCGGGCCGGTGAGCCGGTGGTCGCGAGGTGGGCAAGGTAGAGCGCGGCCGTGACGTCGCCGCAGCCGCTGGGCGAGATCGGGAGCAGGGGCGTGGTGACCGCCCAGGCGCCGTCGTCCGAGACGGCGACCACGTCGAGCGAGTCGGCCGGGGTGTCGTCGACGAGGACGCTGGTGACCAGCAGGTCGCGGGGTCCGCGGTCGCGCACGACGTCGACGGCGGCCAGCACCTCGGACATCGACGTCGTCCTGGTGCCCGCCAAGAAGTCGAGCTCGAAGTGGTTGGGCGTCAGGACGTCCGCACACGCGACGACCTCGTCGCGCATGAACTCGGGGATGCCCGGCCGGACGAACATGCCGCGGCCGACGTCGCCCATGACGGGATCGCAGCAGTAGACGGCGGCCGGGTTGAGCCACTTCACCCGAGCCACCGCCTCGAGGACCACCGCGCCGACCGCCGGGTCCCCCTGGTAGCCGGACAGCACCGCGTCGACGCCGGCGAGCGCACCCCGGTCGTCGATGCCGGCGATGACCTCGCGGACATCGGTCGCGTCGAGGAGCTGTCCGCGCCAGGCGCCGTAGCCGGTGTGGTTGGAGAAGTGCACCGTGCTGACCGCCCAGACCTCGTGACCGAGGCGCTGCAGCGGGAACACCGCGGCCGAGTTGCCGACGTGTCCGTAGGCCACCGACGACTGGATCGAGAGCACCTCCACGGCGCCATCCTCCCAGTCGGTCCTTTCCGCAGAAACTAGAACGCGTTACAGTTCCGCGCATGGCGTGGAGCAGGTCACGAGGCGGTCCCTACGCCGACGAGGCCGACTACGTCGTGGTCGGATCCGGGTCCTCCGGCGCCGCGATCGCCGGTCGTCTCGCCGAGTCCGGAGCCAGCGTGATCGTGGTCGAGGCGGGCAGGTCGGACGAGAAGTTCCTGGTCAGGAAGCCAGGGATGATCGGCCCGATGCACTCGGTGCCCCAGATCAAGAGGACCGTCGACTGGGGCTACTACTCGGTGCCGCAGAAGCATCTCCTCAACCGCAGGATGCCGGTCCCGCGGGGCAAGGTCGTGGGCGGATCGAGCTCGATCAACGGCATGGTCTATGTGCGCGGCAACCGCGCCAACTTCGATGGCTGGGCGGCCGAGGGCAACACCGGCTGGGACGCCGAGCGCGTCAACGTGGCGTACAAGCGGATGGAGGACTTCGAGGGCGGCGAGGACGCGTTCCGGGGCACGGGCGGACCAATCCGGGTCACGGTCAACAAGACGCCGCAGGAAGGCTCCCTCCAGTTCCTCCAGGCGACGGCCGACGTCGTCGGCTGCCCGATCCTCGAGGACTACAACGGCGCCTCGCAGGAGGGTGTCGGCCGGATGCAGCAGAACGCCGCAGACGGTCTGCGCTACAGCGCCTCGCGCGGCTACCTCCACGACCTTGCCCCGCGGAGCCTGCAGCTCCAGACCGAGACGCTGACCCGCAAGGTGGTCGTCGAGAACGGCCGGGCGGTGGGCGTCGAGGTCCAGGATCTCAGCAAGAAGGGCGAGGGTCGGGTCCGCACCATCCGGGCCGGCAAGGAGGTCATCCTCTCGGCCGGCTTCGTGGGCTCGGCGCAGCTCCTGATGCTCAGCGGCGTCGGTCACGCCCAGCACCTCAAGGACCACGGCATCGACGTCGTCGCGGACCTCCCCGTCGGCGACAACCTGCACGACCACTTGTTCCACGCGCTCACGTTCCACAGCACCGCCAGCGTCAACAAGGGCACGGCGCCGTACTTCGCCAAGGGTGTGATGAAGGAGGTGCTGCGGCCCGGCTCGACGTTCCTGGCCCACTCGGTCTTCGAGGTGCTCGCGTTCCTCAAGACCTCGCAGGCGACCGGGGTCCCGGACCTGCAGCTGCACCTGCTGCCCTGGGCGTACGTCTCGCCCAACCAGGACGAGCCGATCCGTCACGACGTGGACAAGCGGACCTCGTTGACGGTGCTGACCACGCTGATCTATCCGAGGAGCCGCGGCACGCTGCGGCTCGCGTCCGGCGACCCCACGGCGACGCCGCTGATCGACTTCGGGTACCTGTCGGACCCGGCGGACCTCGACGTGCTCGCGGAGGGCACCGAGATGGTCCGCGAGATCATGGGCGGTGCGGCGTTCGGTGGCTCGGTCCAGGGCGAGACGCACCCGGGCAAGGAGCTGCGGGGCCAGGTCCTGCGCGATGCGATCCTCAACCGGGCCACGTCGGTCTACCACGGCGTGGGCACCTGCCGGATGGGCATCGACGAGATGGCGGTTGTCGACCCCGAGCTCAAGGTCCGCGGCGTCGCGGGCCTCCGGGTCTGCGACGCCTCGATCATGCCGTCCATCACCGGCGGCAACACCAACGCCCCGGCCATCATGATCGGCGAGCTGGGCGCGAGCATCGTGCTCGGTCGCGCCGGCTGAGCGCGTCGCGGCCATCGGACCGCTCGCGGTTCAGGCGACCTGGAGGCTCCGCTTGGACAGCCCCATCCAGAAGCCGTCGACCACCTGGAGGCCCGGCTCCGAGGAGTCGGTGGCCGCGCCGAGGGTGACGAAGAGCGGGCTGTAGTGCTCGACGGTCGGGTGCGCGTACGGCATGCCGGGAGCCTGGTGGCGGTAGTCGGCGAGCGCGTCGACATCGCCACGGGCCAGGGCCTCGCCCGCCCACGCGTCGAAGTCGCGCGACCAGCCAGGCACGGCCGCGTCGATGCTCCAGTCGGTCAGGAACGGGAGGCCGTGGGTGAGGAACCCGGAGCCGATGATCAGCACGCCCTCGTCGCGCAGCGGCCGGAGCCGCTCGCCGAGCGCCACCAGCCGCTGCGGGTCATGGGTGGGCAATGACATCTGGAGGACCGGGATGTCGCCGGCCGGATACATGATCCGCAGGGGCACCCACGCGCCGTGGTCGAGCCCGCGGCTGGTGTGCTGGTGGACCGGTTCGCCTGCCGGCATCATGGCCGCGATCCGCTGGGCCAGCGCCGTGGCGGGGGGAGTGCGGTAGGTCATCGCGTAGTACTTCGCGTCGAAGCCGCCGAAGTCGTAGACCAGCTCCACGCTGTCCGCTGACAGGCTCACCGGCGCCGACTCCCAGTGCGCACTCACGATGAGGATCGCGGTCGGGCGCGGCAGGTCCTGCGCCCACGCGGCGAGCTGCCCCGACCAGATCGGGTCGTCGAGGAGCGGGGGAGCGCCGTGGCCGAGGTAGAGAGCCGGCATGCGGGAGGTCGTCATGTCTCTCATAATGGTTGCACCTTCAACTTTATTCCACTTGGTCAGCCGCCGAGTGCGGTGGCCAGGGCAGCACCGGCCGACCCTGCTCGGGGCCGGAGAGTGGCACGCCGTCGGTGCCGTCGGTGGGCCAGTCGGCGTGGAAGTACATCAGCCAGCCACGGCGGGCGAGGTCGACGGCCGAAGACCACCAGGAGGCGTATGCCGGGTCGGATCCGCGACCCGCCTCGGCCAGGACGGGATGCTCGAGCAGGAAACGATCGGCGAGTGCATCGGTGGACCGCCCGTCGTCCGGGTTGCCGGTGGTCCAGCGGTCGACGTCCTCGCAGCCGGCCGTCGCCACCGTCAGCCGCCAGTAGAGCCCGCTCGGGGCTATCGACGGTGTCCCGCGGAGCAGCTGATGGCCGCGGCGGTGCAGCACCTCCAGCATCTCGAGGCGGCGGAGCGCGGACACCTCCGCAGACGAGGCCACAGGCCTAGCGAGCCAGCGACCTCGAACCCGCCGACCCGTAGCGCCGGGACGGGTTCACGCCGATGTCGGCGGGGGGCTTCTTGGCTGCCACCTTCTTCGCCGGTGCCTTCTTGGCTGCCACCTTCTTCGCCGGTGCCTTCTTGGCTGCCACCTTCTTGGCCGGTGCCTTCTTGGCTGCCACCTTCTTGGCTGCCACCTTCTTGGCCGGCCGCTTAGGCGCCTCGCGGGAGGCAGGCTGGGCCCCCGTCGACCACTGCGCGATCCACTCGTCCATCACTCGCCACGTCGAGCCGCGCGCGGCTCGGCCGGTGAGCATGCCGAGATGGCCGCCGGGGACGATCTCGAACCGGACCTCCCGCGACCCGGTGAGGAGCGGCACTACCGCCTTGACCGCCGCGACCGGCGCGATGCCGTCGGTGGCACCGCCGAAGACGATCACAGGGACGGTGATGTCGGCGATCCGGATGGTCCGTCCGGCGAGCTCGATCTCTCCGGTGCCGAGCGCATTGCCCTTGACGAAGCGGTGGTAGAGCTGCCCGAACGTCCGGCCCGGGTAGGCGGTCATGCTGTCGGCGAAGCGGTCGACCGCCTCGATCTGCGCGAGGAACTCCTTGTCGTCGAGATGGGTCGCGAGCGCGATCGGCTTGGTCACGACCTTGTTGACCGATGACATCTGGAAGGCCCACTTCACCAGCGGCTTCGGGGCGCCGCCCATCAGCTGGTAGGCCCGGGTGATCACGCCGCCACCGTCGGAGAGGTTCAGCAGCGGACGGAAGGGCGCCACCAACGGGACCAGTGAGACGTCGAACGGGGAGCCGACGACGCTCAGCGAGCGCGATCGGCAGGTCCGGGCGGTCGGCTGCTGTCAGCAGGCTGAAGATGCCGCCGAGGCTCCAGCCGATGACATGCACCGGCTTGCCGCCGGCGTGCGCCGACACCGCGGCGATCGCCTCGGGCAGCACCTCGTCGACCCAGTGCTCCATGCCGAGGCGGCGGTCGCGAAACGAGACCTCGCCGTACTCGACGAGGTACGTCGGCCGCCCGGCGGTCACGAAGTGCTCGACCAGTGAGCAGCCGCGGCGCAGGTCGTAGCAGAGGGCCGGCGCCGCTAGCGGCGTCGACCATCAGAACCGGGTCGCCGTCGATGCGGACGTCGGCCGTCGGTCGGTAGTGATAGACCTCGCGCAGCTCGCCCTCGTCGATGAGTGTGCGCGGCATGGGGCGCAGGTCCGCCAGCCCGCCGTAGAGCACCTTGTGCGCCACGTTGCCGGTCGCTGCGACCACCTGGTCGGGCTTGGGGATCAGGTCCATGGGGCGAACGGTAGCCGCGGTGCGGACACCGCTCGACAGCGGAAGTGCGCTGGACTACACACTGACCATGAGGTGGACGCGGGCGGCGGCGGGGACCGTCGCCGCGCTCGGCGGCGGTCGCGACCCACGACGTCATCCAGACGCAAGCACGCGATCCTGCGCAACTTCCCGATCGTGGGCCACCTGCGCTTCCTGCTCGAGCGGTTCGGCCCGGAGCTGCGGCAGTACATCGTCACGTCCAACGACGAGGAGCGGCCGTTCAGCCGTGACCAGCGCCGGTGGATCTACTCCTCGGCCAAGCTGGAGAACTACTACTTCGGCTTCGGCACCGACAACGACGTCGAGAACGCGGAGGCCTACCCGATCATCAAGCACCGCACGTTCACCGGGCCCGGCGCGCCCAGCGCCCGGCACGCGCGACGAGGAGGTGCCGCTGCCGGCGGCCAAGGTCATGGGCGCCGCGCGCGGACGACGGCACGCCTTCCGGCCGGCCTCGGTCGTCAACATCTCCGGGATGAGCTTCGGCTCGCTGTCCAGAACGCCATCGAGGCGCTCAACAGGGGCGCCGCGCTGGCCGGCTGCCTGCACAACACGGGCGAGGGCGCGCTCTCGCCGTACCACCGCAACGGCGGTGACGTGATCTTCCAGATCGGGACGTCGTACTTCGGCTGCCGCGACGACGACGGGGTCTTCGAGCTGGCCCGGCTCGTCGACCTGGTCCAGTCGGCGCCGGTCAAGGCGATCGAGATCAAGCTCTCCCAGGGCGCCAAGCCGGGTCTCGGCGGCATGCTGCCGGGCGCCAAGGTGACCCAGGAGATCGCCGAGATCCGGGGCATTCCCGTCGGCAAGGACTGCGCCTCGCCCAGTCGGCACCAGGTCTTCCACGACGTCGACTCGATGCTCGACTTCGTCGAGCTGGTGGCCGATGCGACGGGAGCTGCCGGTCGGCATCAAGTCGGCCGTGGGCAACCTGGACTTCTGGGACCGGCTCGTCCTGGAGATGGCCGGGGGTGGTCGCGGGGTCGACTTCGTCAACGTCGACGGCGGTGAGGGCGGCACCGGTGCGGCGCCGCTGGTGTTCGCCGACTCGGTCGCCTACCCGTTCCGCCTCGGCTTCGCCCAGGTCTACAGCCGGTTCGCCCGAGCCGGCCTCACCGACGACGTGTTCTTCATCGGCGCCGGCAAGCTCGGCCTGCCGGAGAACGCCGTCGTGGCCTTCGCGCTGGGTGCCGACTGGTCAACGTCGGGCGGGAGGCGATGTTTGCGCTGGGGTGCATCCAGGCGCAGAAGTGCCACACCGACAAGTGCCCCACCGGCGTGGCCACCCAGAACGCGCGGCTCCAGCGCGGCCTCGACCCGCACCTGAAGTCCGTGCGGGTCGCCAACTACATCGTCTCGCTGCGGCGCGACCTGCTGAAGGTCTCCGAGGCGGTCGGCGTCGTCCACCCCGTCCTGATCACCGCCGACGACGTCGACATCGCCCGCGGCATCGAGACCTCCGAGACGTTGCGCGAGGTCTACGGCTACGAGCCCGGCTGGGGCGCCCTCGACGCGGCGCGCCAGCGGGACCTGGTGGACCTGATGTGCGGCCAGCTGCCCGTGCGGGAGACGCCGCCGGTCGCGTGAGTCGGGCTCAGGTCCGGCTGGCAGGCCGGACCGTCTTGTGGTGGTGGGCGCCACCCTGCTCGCCGAGGGAGACCATGAAGCTGTCGGCCCAGGCAGCGACGTCGTGCTGGGTGACCTGCTTGCGCATCGCCTTCATCCGGCGGGTCACCTCGGGCTCGTCGGCCTCGTACGCCGCGAGCAGTGCCGCCTTCATGCCGTTGATGTCATAGGGGTTGACCAGCCAGGCCTGGCGGAGCTCGTCGGCGGCGCCGGCGAACTCCGAGAGCACGAGCGCGCCGTCGTCGTCGGTGCCGGCAGGCGACGTACTCCTTGGCGATCAGGTTCATCCCGTCGCGATAGGGCGTCACGACCATGACGTCGGCGACCCGGTAGAACGCCGCCATCTCCTCGCGGGAGAGCGACGTGTGCAGGTAGTGCACGGCCGGTCGCCCGATCTGGCCGTGCTCGCCGTTGATGCGACCGACGAGGCGCTCGATCTCGTCGCGGAGGAGCTGGTACTGCTCGACCTGCTCGCGCGACGGCACGGCCACCTGCACGAACACGGCGTCCTCGACGTCGAAGTGCCCGTCGGCGATCAGCTCGCTGAACGCCCGCAGCCGCGCATAGATGCCCTTGGTGTAGTCGAGCCGGTCCACGCCGAGGAACACCTTGCGCGGGTTGCCCAGTGCGGTGCGGATCTCGTCGGTCCTGGCCGCGGCCTGGTCGGTCGTCGCGAGGGCCTCGAAGCCCTTGGCGTCGATCGAGATGGGGAACGCCGCGGCTCGCACGGTCCGGCCGTCGGGCAGGTAGACGAGGTCCCGGTGCGTCTTGTGGCCTACGCGCTGTCGCACCAGGCGGACGAAGTTGGCGGCGCCGCCGGGGAGCTGGAAGCCCACGAGGTCGGCGCCGAGGAGGCCCTCGAGGATCTGGCGGCGCCACGGCAGCTGCTGGAACAGCTCGGCCGGGGGGAAGGGGATGTGCAGGTAGAAACCGATCCGCAGATCCGGACGCAGCTCGCGCAGCATCCGGGGGACCAGCTGGAGCTGGTAGTCGTGCACCCAGACGGTCGCGTTCTCGGCCGCGTGCTCGGCGGCCGCGGCCGCGAACCGCTCGTTGACCGCGACGTAGCTCTCCCACCACTCCCGGTGGAACGCCGGCTTCGCGACCAGGTCGTGGTAGAGCGGCCACAGAGTTCCGTTGGAGAACCCCTCGTAGTGGCCCTCGACGTCCTCGGCGCTCATCGACAGGGGGACGAGGGCGAGCCCGTCGTCCTCGAAGGGCTCGAGGTCCTGGTCGGTGCCGCCGGGCCACCCCATCCAGACCCCGTCATAGCTGCGGAGGACCGGCTCGATGGCGCTCACCAGACCGCCCGGTGAGCGGGTCCACCCCACGGAGCCGTCGGGATGCACGACCCGGTCTACCGGCAGCCGGTTGGCGACGATCACCAGGTCGTGGGGCACCGCTTCACCCTAGGCGAGGCCGGGACGCAGCGACGGCCAGCACCACAGGGGTGCTGGCCGACGCTGGGTCTCGATGGATCTTCGGATCAGCAGGCGATGATGATGTTGAAGCGGGCGTCCGTCTGGGTGCCTGTGGTGTTCTCGATGTCGACGAGGACCTGGTTCGCCGCGACGTCGAAGGCGTAGTAGACGTACTGGTCGTCGAGAACCGTCAGGGTCGCGGCGCAGGTGTTGACGTTGCGGTTGAAGGTCAGCGTGTAGTTGCCGGTGCTGTTGCGCACCGCGCTGAGCAGGTTGCCGTTCTGGCTCGTGATGACGCCGGCGCCGCTGACGCGGGCCCACAGGACGGGCGTGACGACTCCGGCCGCCAGGTCCGCGGCAGCGACGCTGCCGTTGGCGATGTCGGCGCTGTTGATCGCGTTGTCGGGCACGCCCAGAGCGGTGGTCGCCGTCGTGGCACTGGCGACCGCGAGGGTCGGCGCGGCCTTGGCGATCGCCTTGTTGGCGATCTTCTTGACCTGGGACTTGGTGACGGCCGCGGCGGCGTTGCCGACCGAGGTGGTGCCGATCACACCCACCACGAGGGCGAGCATGGCGACGATCAGGGTGGGGAGGATGCGTAGCTTGGTTCTGGTCATGACCTCCACACTGACGGGTGACTCCAGGTTCCGACATGGCCCGAACGGGTCATTGGCACCACCCGAAAGGAGGTCACCCTGCGGTCGGGAAATCGACGCCGACCTGGCGGCGTACATCGTCCATCTGCCGCAGGATCGTGAGCGTCTGCGCATGGGTGACCCACGGGCTCTCCCGCAACCCGCTCTGGACGCACCGGTTGACCTCGGCGATCTCGTGGCCGAAGCCGCGACCGATGATCGGGACCTCGCCGATGATCCGCTCCGGCATCCCCGCGGCCGTGCCGTCGTTGCTGCCGCCGTCGACCGGGAGGAACGTCGCGTGCTCGGGATGGTGGAAGTCCTCCAGCACGACGCGGCCCCGGTCCGTGGCGATCTCGGCGCGTCTGGAGGACCACGACGTCATCGAGGCCGTCATGGTGGCGAGCGCCCCGCCCGGGTAGCGACCGGCCATCGCCACATCGAGGTCGATACCCCCAGCGGACAGGGTGGCGGTGGCAACGATGCTCTCCGCCTCGCCCAGCATCAGGTGGGCGAGGGTGAGCGGGTAGATGCCCATGTCCAGCAGGGCGCTCGCCCCGAGCGCGGGGTCGAGGAGGCGGTCATCGGGGCCGTGCGACACCACGAACCCGAGCTCGGCGTGCAGCTGCCGGGGGGTGCCGAGGTCACCGGCCTGCAGCCGCTCGCGCAGCGCGCGGATGACCGGGTGACAGGCCGTCCACATCGCCTCCATGAGGAAGCGGTCGTGCGCGGTGGCGAGCGCGATCATCTGCTCCGCCTCGGCGGTCGTCAGAGTGAGTGGCTTCTCGCAGAGCACGTGCTTGCCGGCCTCGAACGCCAGGCGGGCGTGCTCGAGGTGCAGGGCGTGGGGCGAGGCGATATAGACCACGTCGACCCGCGGGTCCTCGACCAGCTCCTCATAGGAGCCGTACGCCGACCCGACGCCGAACTCCTGCGCGAAGGCGCGGGCCCGGTCCGCCGAGCGCGACCCCACCGCGACCAGTTCGGTGTCGGGCACCAGTGCGAGGTCGGAGGCGAAGCCGCGGGCGATGCGTCCTGGGCCGAGGATGGCCCAGCGGGTGGAAGTCATGGGTCCTGCGTACACGCCGGAGCGATGAATGACAACGCTGTGATTCGACGGGATACAGTGGGTCCATGGACGCCGCGAACGTCGCCGCTAGTGCTGCGCACCCGCAGACCACGGCTCTCAGCGACCGCGACCGCGAGATCCTCGAGTTCGAGCGGCACTGGTGGAAGTACGCCGGCGCCAAGGAGACCGCGGTCCGCGACAAGTTCGACATGTCCTCGACGCGCTACTACCAGGTGCTCAACGCGCTGATCGACCGCCCCGAGGCGCTCGAGGCCGACCCGCTGCTGGTCCGTCGACTCCGCCGGCTCCGGGCCGCCCGCCAGCGCCAGCGCTCGGCGCGACGCCTCGGCTTCGAGGTCTGACCATGTCGCGCCCCCTGGCCTCGGGCGAGCGCGGCCTGGTCCTGCCGTCCCCGGTCCTGATGCTGAGCATCGTGGCCACGATGATGGCAGCGGTCGCCTTCGTCGCGACCCGCGAGGCTCCCCCCGACGAGCGGGAGATCACCACCATCTCGCAGGAGCCCACCGCGACGCCGACTCCGACGGCGGAACCCACCAAGGCGCCGCCGACCAAGCCGGTGGTCGAGCGTGGGAAGGTCCCGGTCGAGGTCTACAACAACTCCGGGGTCACAGGACTGGCCGGTCGGATGGCTGCCAAGGCCAACAAGGTCGGCTGGCAGGTCGTCGGCACGGACAACTGGTACGGCACCGTCGATGCGACCACTGTCTACTACCCCAAGAAGCTCAAGGCCGCCGCCAAGCAGCTCGCGACCGACCTGGGGGTCGAGCGGACCGCCCCGGCCGTCGAGCCGATGCGCCTCGACCGACTGACCCTGATCCTGACCGGCCCGCTCTCTTAGCAGTCACTGGCCGCGCTTCACCTTCGGCTGCTCGTCGTCGCGGATCGTCAGCGTCAGCCTGGACAGCGCGGCGCCGGCCCCGCTGACCTGCACGACGACCCTGGCGCCCGGCGCCAGCGGGAACCCCTTGAGCAGCCTCGAGAGCGAGGTCCGGCCCGCTGCGAGTGGGATCATCGTCGAGGCGAGCGGACAGCCCTTGGACGACGTCCGGCACGTGACCTTCGCCGTCTCGCCCCCGGCGGCACCCGTGACCGTCAGGCGGGTGAGTCTCGTCGTCTTGTTCCCGACCTTGGCCTTGAAGGTCACCTTGGGGGCGCCCGGCGTCGACACGGTCACCTCGGCCGACACGACCTCGCCGACGCCGTTCGCCGCCTTGATCCGCATCCGGTATGTCGAGCCGGGTTCGAGACCCGTGACCTGACCCGTGAGCTGGGTCGCCCCGGCGTCCGAGGCGGGCAGCGCGGCGAGGGTCACCGTCGTGGCTGCGCCCGGGACCCGTGGGGCCGCGTGGCTGCGGTACACGCCGGCCGTGACGTACTCGACCTGCACGGTCGTCGCCGCGCCCCGGGTGTCGACGGACACGGACACCTGTGCCGAGGCCGCGGAGTCGGGCGTGATCGACGGGGTGCCGACGACCGGCGCCTCCGCGGCGTGCGCGGGGGGCGGGGCCATCACCCCCAGCCAGACGAGCGCGATGAGCGTGCGGACGAGTCGGCGGGCCACCCGCCGACCGTACTGGCGGACCGCCTCGGCGGGGAGGTGCTTGCGGCCATTGCGCCGCGGTGTGGTGGGCTTCACCTATGGAGTTCGGCTCGATCGAGGGCGAGCAGAAGTACGCCGCCCTCGTGCGCGCCGCCGCCGACGTCGTGATCGGCCTCGACTTCGACGGCACGCTCTCGCCGATCGTCGAGGACCCGGCGGCCGCTCACATCCACCCCGACGCCGACGAGGTGCTGGTCGGCCTGGCCCAGCAGGTGCGGGCCGTCGCCGTCATCACCGGACGTCCCGCCCGGCAGGCGCTGGACCTCGGCGGGCTCGAGTCCGTGGGCAACGCGATCGGCGACTCGGGCAAGGAGCTGTTCGTCTTCGGGCAGTACGGCAACGAGCGCTGGAGCTCGACCAACCGGCGAGTGATCGCCCCCCGCCCGCCGCACGGGCTGGCGTCGTTCCTGCGCGAGCTGCCCCGGTTCCTGCGCCGGGCGGGCGCGCATGACGCGCACGTGGAGGAGAAGGGGCTTGCGGTCGCCGTGCACACCCGCCGGATGGCCGACCCCGAGCGCGCCAAGGACGTCCTGCTGCCCCTGCTCCGCGATCTGGCCGCGAGCCACGACCTCGTGGTCGAGCCCGGTCGCAACGTGGTCGAGGTGCGCTCGCCGGGCATGCACAAGGGCCTGGTCGTCGACCTGCTGCACGACGAGCTCGACGCCGGGGGCTTCTGCTTCGTCGGCGACGACCTGGGTGACCTCGAGGCCTTCGAGGCCGTGACGGCGCTCGGCAAGGCGGGCCTGGCGACCCTCCTGGTGTGCTCGGAGTCGTCCGAGCAGAGCGCCCTGGTGCCGCTGTCCGATGTGGTTGTCCATGGCCCCAACGGGGTCATGGAGTTCCTGCGCCAGCTCACCGAGGACGCGGCTGCCCTGCGGGCGTAGTCCAGTTCCAGCGTGACGTCCGCCCACAGCGAACGCCGGAACAGGAGGGTGGCGCCGGTCAGTTGACCCCGCATGACTCAACCCTCTCCCCAGAGCTCGGCACTGCCGGTGCTGTTCCTCTCCGACGTCGTCGTGCTGCCCGGCATGGTCGTCCCGATCGCGCTCGACGAGGCCGCGCAGGCCGCCGTCGACGCAGCGCAGGCAACCGGGGAGAACGAGTTGCTGATCGCCCCGCGGCTGGACGACCGCTATGCGTCGTACGGCGTGGTCGCCACGGTCGAGCGGGTCGGCCGACTCATGGGCGGTGGTCCGGGGGCGGTCCTCAAGGCCGGGCGCCGGGCCCGCATCGGCACCGGGGTGACCGGCCCCGGTGCCGCGCTGTGGGTCGAGGTCGAGCCGGTCGACGAGGTGGTCAGTGACCGCGCCCGCGAGCTCGCCGAGGACTACAAGCGGCTGGTCGTCGCCGTGCTCCAGCGCCGCGAAGCCTGGCAGATCATCGACACCGTCAACCGGATGAACGACCCGAGCGGGATCGCCGACGCGGCCGGCTACGCGCCCTACCTCTCCGACGAGCAGAAGCGCGAGCTGCTCGAGACCCCCGACGTCGAGGAGCGGCTGACGACCCTCATCGCCTGGACCCGCGACCACCTGGCCGAGGCCGAGATCGCCGACAAGATCGGTGAGGACGTGCGCGAGGGGATGGAGAAGACCCAGCGCGAGTACCTGCTGCGCCAGCAGCTCGCCGCCATCCGCAAGGAGCTCGGTGAGGGCGAGCCCGAGGGGGCCGACGACTACCGCGGCCGCGTCGAGGCGGCCGAGCTGCCCGACGCCGTCCGCGAAGCGGCTCTCAAGGAGGTCGACAAGCTCGAGCGCTCCAGCGAGCAGAACCCCGAGGCTCAGTGGATCCGCACCTGGCTCGACACGGTGCTGGAGCTGCCGTGGGGCACCACGCACCGACGACCGCACCGACGTCACCGCACGCGCGGGAGGTCCTCGACGCCGACCACCACGGCCTCGAGGAGGTCAAGGAGCGGATCGTCGAGTACCTCGCGGTCCGCGCCCGCCGCGCCGAGCGCGGCCTCCAGGTGGTCGGTGGCCGTGGCTCCGGCGCTGTCGTGCTCCTCGCCGGCCCTCCCGGTGTCGGCAAGACGTCGCTCGGCGAGTCCGTCGCCCGTGCGATGGGTCGCGACGTTCGTGCGCGTCGCCCTCGGCGGCGTCCGCGACGAGGCCGAGATCCGTGGCCACCGGCGGACGTACGTCGGCGCGCTGCCGGGCCGCATCGTGCGGGCCATCAAGGAGGCCGGCTCGATGAACCCGGTCGTGCTGCTCGACGAGGTCGACAAGGTGGGCTCGGACTACCGGGGCGACCCGGCCGCCGCGCTGCTCGAGGTGCTCGACCCGGCGCAGAACCACACGTTCCGCGACCACTACCTCGAGCTCGACCTGGACCTCTCCGACGTGCTGTTCATCGCCACGGCCAACGTCGTGGAGCAGATCCCGTCCGCGCTGCTGGACCGGATGGAGCTGGTCACCCTCGACGGCTACACCGAGGACGACAAGGTCGCCATCGCTCGCGACTTCCTGCTGCCCCGCCAGCTCGAGCGGGCGGCGCTGACCGCCGAGGAGGTCACGGTCACCGACGCGGCGCTGCGCGAGCTCGCGGCCAACTACACCCGCGAGGCCGGCGTCCGGCAGCTGGAGCGGCTGCTGGCCAAGGCGCTGCGCAAGGCGGCGACGCGGCTGGCGCTGGGGGAGGAGCGGATCGACGTCGACGAGCCCGACCTCACGTCCCTGCTCGGGCGGCCGCGGTTCACGCCCGAGAGTCGCCGAGCGCACCTCGGTGCCCGGTGTCGCGACCGGCCTGGCCGTCACCGGCCTCGGCGGCGATGTCCTCTTCATCGAGGCATCGGCGCACGAGGGGACCGCCGGCCTGACGCTGACCGGCCAGCTCGGTGACGTGATGAAGGAGTCCGCGCAGATCGCGCTTTCCTTCGTGAGGTCCCACGCAGCCGACCTCGGCGTCGACCCGGCGTTCTTCGAGGACAAGGCGATCCACGTCCACGTGCCCGCGGGCGCGACGCCCAAGGACGGACCGTCGGCCGGCATCACGATGGTCACCGCGCTGACCTCGCTCGCGACCGGCCGTCCGGTCCGCTCCGAGGTCGGCATGACCGGCGAGGTCACCCTCAACGGCCGGGTGCTCCCGATCGGCGGTCTGAAGCAGAAGCTGCTCGCCGCCCAGCGAGCCGGCCTGACCGAGGTGTTCGTGCCCGCTGCGCAACGAGCCGGACCTGGACGACGTCCCGGCCGAGGTGCTGGAGGCGGTGTCGGTCCACGTGGTCGGCGACGTGCTCGACGTGGTCCGCGGCGCCCTCCTCCGGGCCGGGGAGGCCGGGGCGGTGACCGCTGCGTGACCCACGGACCGAGCCGCCATCCGGCTGCCTGAGTGTGGTCCACATCTCGGGACTCGAGTACGCATCCTGAGACGGCAGCCCGTAAGGTGGGCGTCAGCTCATCAAGAGGGACTGAGGGTACGGCCCAGTGAAGTCCCGGCAACCGCCGCGAGTCCCCTGACTCATGCACAGCTCCAGCAACACCGGAGTCGGTCGCGGAAACGGTGCTAATTCCGTCCTGGTGCGAGGTACGTGCTGGGGAAGATGAGAAGGAGGACCACATGAGCACTGCCGTCGCCGAGAAGACGTCCACCAAGCACGTCCTGCGCGAGGGCGCGTTCGGTCACGCGACCAACCTGTCCTGTCGCGAGTGTGGCCACCAGGTCGGCCTCGGCCCGTTCTATGCGTGTCCGGAGTGCTTCGGGCCGCTCGAGATCGCCTATGACTTCCCGCAGGTGACCCGCGAGCAGATCGAGGCGGGACCGGCCAACATCTGGCGCTACAAGGCGCTGCTCCCGGTGCCCGACGACATCGAGCAGAGCCCCAACATGGAGCCCGGATTCACCCGGCTGCTCAAGGCCGACAACCTCGGCCGCGCACTCGGCATCGCCAATCTCTGGGTCAAGGACGACTCCACCAACCCGACCAACTCCTTCAAGGACCGCGTCGTCGCATGCGCGCTCAGCGCCGCACGCGAGCTCGACGCCAAGGTGTTCGCCTGTCCGAGCACCGGCAACCTCGCCAACGCGGTCGCCGCCGCGGGCGCCCGGGCCGGTATCAAGACCGTGGTGTTCATCCCGAGCAACCTCGAGCAGCCCAAGCAGGTCAACTCGGCGATCTACACCGAGAACCTCGTCGCCGTGAACGGCAACTACGACGACGTCAACAAGCTGGCCTCCGAGATCGCGGGCGAGGAGGACGGCTGGGCGTTCGTCAACGTCAACGTCCGGCCCTACTACGCCGAGGGCTCCAAGACGCTGGGCTACGAGATCGCCGAGCAGCTCGGCTGGCGGCTGCCCGACCAGATCGTCATCCCCGTCGCGTCGGGGTCCCAGCTGACCAAGGTGCACAAGGCGTTCCAGGAGCTCATCAAGCTCGGGCTGGTCGAGGACAAGCCCTACCGGGTCTTCGGTGCTCAGGCGACCGGCTGCTCGCCGGTCTCGGTCGCCTACAAGGCCGGAGTCGACGCGATCCGCCCGGTCAAGCCGGACACGATCGCCAAGAGCCTCGCGATCGGCAACCCGGCGGACGGCATCTATGTCCTCGACATCTGCCGCCAGACCGGCGGCGCGGTCGAGGACGTCACCGACGACGAGGTCCGCGACGGCATCGTGCTGCTGGCCCGCACCGAGGGCATCTTCACCGAGACCGCCGGAGGCACCACGGTCGGGGTCCTCAAGAAGCTCGTCGAGACCGGGCAGCTGGACCCGACACTGGACACGGTCGTCATCAACACCGGCCACGGGCTCAAGACGCTCGATGCGGTCTCGGGTCGGGTCGGCGCTGCTGTCACCATCGACCCGACGTACGCCGCCTTCTCCCAGACAGAACTAGCCATCTAAAGGGGCCGTAACCCATGTCCGTCTCCGTCCGCGTCCCGACCATCCTGCGCACCTACACCGGTGGCGAGTCCGAGGTGAGCGCCAGCGGCGCCAACCTCCAAGAGGTGCTCGAGGACCTCGACAGCACCTATGCGGGGATCAAGGCTCGGATCCTGGACGACAACGGCGAGCTGCGCCGGTTCGTCAACGTCTATGTCGGCAACGACGACGTGCGCTTCCTGGACAACCTGGCCACGCCCACGCCCGACGGCACCCAGATCTCTGTCATCCCGGCCGTCGCCGGAGGCTGATGTGCCGCCGGCACGGGCTGTCTACACGGGGCTCTTCGGCCGCTACGAGGCACTGACCGAGCAACCGGTCGCCGCCACCTCAGAGGTGGCGTTCGTCTGCTTCACCGACGACCCGGATCTGCGCAGCGAGACCTGGGACGTCCACCTGGTCGCGCCGCTGCTCGAGCTCGACCCGGTGCGCAGTGCGAGGGCCGTCAAGATCACCGGTCACGCCGACCTCGCGGCGTACGACGAGACGCTCTGGATCGACGCTCGCGTGCTGCTCACCGCCGACCCGACGACCATCCTCGACGCCTGGCTGGACGGCACGGACCTGGCCACTGCCCGGCACTCGTTCCGTCAGGATGTGGTGACCGAGTTCGAGGAGGTGCTCCTCACGGGACTGGACGAGTCGAGCCGGCTCTACGAGCAGCTGACGCACTACAGCGTCATCGCCCCGGACCTCTTGCAGGCACCGGTGCCGTGGACCGCGCTGCTGGCCCGCCGGCATACGCCGATGGTGGACCGGGCCATGGAGGAGTGGCTGCTGCACGTGGTCAGGTACTCCCGCCGGGACCAGCTCTCCTGTGTGCACGCGCTCTCCAGGGGAGGGGCACCTCCGCGGCTGGTCGAGATCGACAACTACCGGTCGGACCTGCACGAGTGGCGCGGCACCGAGACCCGCTCGGCCCGGCTGCCGCTGCTGCGCGTCTCGGACTCGCTGCGTCCGCCGGTCGCCCAGCTCGGCGAGCTGCGTCGCGAGCTCGACCTGGTGCGGCAGGAGTCGGCGGTGGCGGTGGCGACGGCTGCGGCGACCCGGGACGTACGCATCGCGGAGCTCGAGGCTGAGCTCGACGACCTGCGGGGCCGGCTCCGGCGCCGCCAGAAGCGGGTCCGGGAGCTGCGCAACGAGCTCATCGCCCGAGGGACCCTCACGTCGTAGCCAGCCTGACCGAGGATCTGCGGTTCGGCCCGGATGTCCTGGCTAGGTTGAGGTGGTGCTGGTGCTGCTCGCGACCTCGTCCCTGCTGCCGGACGGCGAGGTGGGCGGGTCCCTCCTCGTCAGGGCATTCGAGGCCCGCGGTGTCCAGGCGCGGTGGGTGGTCTGGGACGACGCCTCCGTCGACTGGGCCGCCGCCGATGTGGTGGCGGTGCGTTCGACCTGGGACTACCACCGGCGAACGGCGGAGTTCCTGGCTTGGGCGCGCTCGGTCGAGACGGCGACGAGGTTGCTGAACGGGTCCGAGGTCTTCGCCTGGAACGCGGACAAGGGCTACCTGGTCGAGCTGGCCGCCGACGTGCCCTGCGTGCCGACCATGCCGCTCGACGACACGACGTTGGTCGAGGGGCTCACCGCGGCGATCGCCCGCTGGGGCGAGGTCGTCGTCAAGCCGCGCACCGGTGCCGGAGGGGTCGGCGTCGTCGTGGCGACCTCGCTTCGCGACGACCGCCTCGAGGGCCTGGCCGCTGCTCCCTGGGTGGCGCAGCCGCTCGTGGAGTCCGTGCGGACGACGGGGGAGACATCGGTGCACGTCTTCGCCGGCGGGGCGGTGTCGCAGGTCGACAAGGTGGTGGCGGCCGGAGACGGACGGAGCGAGATCCGGGTCCACGAGCTCTATGGCGGCAGCAGTCGCGCCGTCGAGCTGGGCCCGGAGCAGCGGGCCCTCGCGGAGGCGGCCGTCTCGGCGGCCGCCGCACGCTGGGACGCCGAGCTGACCTACGCGCGCGTGGACATGATGGTCTGGGACGGCAGCTGGGTGGTCAGTGAGCTGGAGCTGATCGAGCCCGGCCTCTATCTCGACGTGGACCCGGCGAATGCGGACCGGTTCGCCGACCTGGTGCGATCCTTGCTCTGACCCAACCATTTGGCAGGGAGGGGCGTTTCCCGGTCGTGGAGTCCGAAGCGGAGGCGTCGTTCACGCGCTGGGCGGGTGAACGCCAGCTCGCGCTGCTCCGCACCGCTGTGCTGCTGACCGGCGACCACCACCGAGCCGAGGACCTCGTCCAGGACGCGCTGGCCAAGGTCGCGGCCCGTTGGGGTCGGCTCCGCGACGAGGCGCCGGAGGCGTACGCGCGCCAGGTGATCGTGCGCACCAACATCTCGTGGTGGCGCAAGCAGCGTCGCGAGGTGGTGACCGAGACCGGCGACCGCGCGGTGCCTGGCGCCGAGCTCGCGGTGGACCGACGGCTGCTGCTCGACCGGGCGTTGGCCCGGCTCACGCCGAGGCAGCGCTCGACGGTGGTGCTGCGCTACTACGACGACCTGTCCGAACGCGAGACGGCCGAGACCCTCGGCGTCAGCGTCGGCACCGTGAAGAGCACGACCCACGACGCGCTGCGGCGGATGCGCGCGTCGTCCCCCGAGCTCGCCGACCTGCTGGGTGCCGTTGAGGAGCGAACATGACCGACCAGATGCTGCGGGACCTGCTCGAGGAGCGGGTGGCCGATGTGTCGACCCGTGACCTGTCCTCGACCGCCTGGCGGACGGGCCGCCGGTCCCGTCGCCGCGACCGGCTCGCCGCCGTCGGTGCCGTGGTTGTGGCCACCGCGGCCGTCGCCACGGTCCTGGCGGTGCCGGGCGACGGGGGTCAGAGGGGGCCGAACCCGGCCCCCTCCGCACCGACCGAGACATCCTCGACGTCGGTCGCCGACGAGCCGGATGCGACGTACGAGGGCGTGCCCGTCTACTGGAGCCTCGCCCAGGAACAAGAGGTCAACCTGCCCTACGTCGAGTCGTCGCCGCTGCCGCGGGTGATCGACCTGGGCTCGGGCCGGAGCAGCACGATGGACCGTGCGGTGGTGGCGTTCGACGTGGCGGGCACGATCCGGCTGGTCGACTCGAACGGGGCTCAGATGACGTTGGACATCAGCGGGCTCGACGACGTCGTGAAGGCCAACGGCTATGGCTACCGGCCCACGCACGACTCGATGCTGTCGCCGAGCGGCGAGTACCTCGTCTTCCCGCAGGACGGCCACGTCGAGGTCTACACGATCGCGACCGGCTCCTGGCGGCGCGTCGGGACCGGCGACCGGGTCACCCGGTTCGTCCGGTGGGTCGATGACGACACGGTCTTCCTGCCGCAGACCGAGCACGGCGCCGGCGATGCCTTCGACGTGGCGGGCGACCTGGCGAACCCCTCCGGCCCGCTGGTCGGTGCCTCGCTGCTGCGGCCCGGCTTTGACACCGGCCAGGCTCAGGCGTTCGGGGTGACGCGGTTCTCGTCCGGGGGCAGCCAGGCGCAGAGCTGGGGGATGGGCGTGCCCGTCCCGGTCGCGGACGCGGGGCGCTACCTCTCGGACCCGGAGTTCATCGCCGCCTCGGTCGGTGGCGTGCCCCGGGTGCTCTCGATCCAGTGGAACATCCGCGACGAGGGCCACGGCGGCCGCTTCCTCCAGTGCTGCCCGGTCGCGGGCTGGCTGGACGACCAGACCCTGGTCTATGAGTCCAAGCAGACAAACCCGGCGGTCGTCGCCTGGAGCGTCGGCACCGACGACTTCGCGCTGGTATCGGTCATCAAGGGCCAGGACCTCCTGGCGTCGTTCGCCGACCTGGACCGGTAGGGAGCGGCCGGGGGGCGTCGAGATACGGATTGTGGCTGTCTTCGACCCTCGGGTACGACCACTTTCCGTATCTCGACGCCCGCTGCCCCGCGCGACCTGGGGTGGGGACCCGCCTTGCACTCGCCTAGGTCGAGTGCTAATACTTGACGTTGGCACTCTCCCTTCGAGAGTGACAGCCACGAGTCACCGCACGTACCCATCTACCTGTGAGGAACCCCAGGAGCTATGCCGAAGCTGATTGCTTTCAACGAGGAGGCCCGGCGCGGCCTCGAGCGGGGCATGAACACCCTCGCCGACGCCGTCAAGGTGACCCTCGGCCCCAAGGGCCGCAACGTCGTGCTCGAGAAGAAGTGGGGCGCCCCCACGATCACCAACGACGGTGTCAGCATCGCCAAGGAGATCGAGCTCGAGGACCCCTACGAGAAGATCGGCGCCGAGCTGGTCAAGGAGGTCGCGAAGAAGACCGACGACGTCGCCGGTGACGGTACGACGACCGCGACCGTCCTCGCCCAGGCGATGGTCCGCGAGGGCCTGCGCAACGTGGCCGCCGGCGCCAACCCGATGGGTCTCAAGCGCGGCATCGAGGCCGCCGTCGCCGCCGTGTCCGAGCAGCTGCTCAACATGGCCAAGGACGTCGAGACCAAGGAGCAGATCGCGTCGACCGCGACGCATCTCCGCCGCCGACACCACCGTCGGCGAGATCATCGCCGAGGCGATGGACAAGGTCGGCAAGGAAGGCGTCATCACCGTCGAGGAGTCCAACACCTTCGGCCTCGACCTCGAGCTGACCGAGGGCATGCGGTTCGACAAGGGCTACATCTCGGCCTACTTCGTGACCGACCCTGAGCGCATGGAGACGGTCCTCGAGGACCCCTACATCCTGATCGCCAACCAGAAGGTCTCGAGCGTCAAGGACCTGCTCCCGCTGCTCGAGAAGGTCATGCAGTCCGGCAAGCCGCTGCTGATCCTCTCCGAGGACGTCGACGGCGAGGCGCTGTCGACCCTGGTCGTCAACAAGATCCGCGGCACCTTCAAGTCCGTCGCCGTCAAGGCTCCGGGCTTCGGCGACCGCCGCAAGGCCATGCTGCAGGACATCGCGATCCTCACCGGCGGCCAGGTCATCTCCGAGGAGGTCGGCCTCAAGCTCGAGACGACCGGTCTCGAGCTGCTGGGTCAGGCCCGCAAGGTCGTCATCACCAAGGACGAGACCACCATCGTCGAGGGCGCGGGCGACACCGACCAGATCGCCGGTCGGGTCAACCAGATCCGTGCCGAGATCGAGAAGTCGGACTCCGACTACGACCGCGAGAAGCTGCAGGAGCGCCTGGCCAAGCTGGCCGGCGGTGTCGCGGTGATCAAGGTCGGCGCGGCCACCGAGGTCGAGCTCAAGGAGCGCAAGCACCGCATCGAGGACGCCGTGCGCAACGCCAAGGCGGCCGTCGAGGAGGGCATCGTCGCCGGCGGCGGCGTCGCCCTGGTGCAGGCGGCGGTCGAGGCCTTCGCCAAGCTCGAGCTCGAGGGTGACGAGGCCACTGGCGCCAACATCGTGAAGGTCGCGATGGAGGCCCCGCTCAAGCAGATCGCCATCAACGCCGGACTCGAGGGTGGCGTCGTGGCCGAGAAGGTGCGCAACCTGCCCGCCGGCCACGGCCTCAACGCGGCCACCGGCGAGTACGTCGACATGATCGCCGAGGGCATCATCGACCCGGCCAAGGTGACCCGCAGCGCGCTGCAGAACGCCGCCTCCATCGCGGCGCTCTTCCTCACCACCGAGGCCGTCGTGGCCGACAAGCCCGAGAAGGCCGCCCCCATGGGTGACCCGTCGGGTGGCATGGGCGGCATGGACTTCTGATCGGCCCCGCCCGCTGAACCCACGCTGACCCGCCCGTGCGAACGGGCGGGTCAGTGTCATTTCCGAGGCCGGATCTCGAGAGCTCGGGTGAGCGTCGGACGCCGGGCGTCCGACGTGCCACAGTGAGACGCGTGGAGGGGGATCCGCTGCAGCTGGAGCGCACCGAGGTCGCGGCGCTGCTGGCTGCCCGCGGACTTCCGGCGCGGATGGCCGACGAGGTCCTCACGCGCACCGGCGGGTGGGCCGACGAGGTCGTGCTGGACGTACGCCGCCTGGCTGGCGCCGACCGGTCGGCCGGCGTCGAGGTCCCGGCCGAGGTCCCGGCCGAGGTCCCGGTCGAGGCGGATGCGCTGGCGGGACTGCCGCTGCTGTCGCCGGGCCTGGTGGACGCGGTCCTGGGCCCCGGTGCCTGGCGCGGGCTGAACGCGTCGGGCGCCACCCTGCAGTCGCGCAGCGATGGCTGGCACGTCCCCTCGACCGCCCCCGGCGCCGGCCGGGCGACCGCCGAGCAGCGGGTGGTGGCGGCGCGGTGGTACGCCGAGCACGGTCAGCTCGCGGTGGCTGTGCGCTGGCTGCATGCGAGCGACGAGGTCGAGACCCTGGTCGGGATCCTCGCCGACACCCTGGGCGCCGGCGACCGGGCACGCCGGTGGGCAGAACTGGCCGACCTCGAGCCCGGAGAGCTCGAGGCGGTGGTCCGCCGTTGGCCCGATGGGCTGGTCAGCCGGCGCCCCGAGGCGCTGCTCGCCCTGGTGCGGGCCGTCGAGTTCGGCATGCACGCCCAGCTCAGGGCCGAGTGGCTGGCCCGGCTGCACGACCTCGTGGCCGATGACTCACCCGCCTGGATCGCGGTCGAGGCCGAGCAGGTCCGCGAGCTGGCTCGCCAGGGCAAGGGCGATCAGGTCCACGAGCGGGCCGGCGCCGCACGACAGCGCGCCGACGAGATCTCCCGGGCCCGTCTGCTGATGGCCGAGTCGCTCGTCGACCTGCTGCACCAGCAGGAGGCCGCCGAGGGCCCCGCCCAGACGATGCTCCTCGAGGCGACCGCGCTGCTCAGGGTCAACGGCGAGCGTGAGTGGGAGGCCGATGCCTGGCTCAGCCTCGGGTTCGGCGCCGACCTCCGGGCCGGTCGCATCGGCCAGGCCGTGGAGCACATCGAGCGGGCGCTGGCACTGTGCTCACCGGGCACCCAGATGCGCGGCCGGGTCCTCACCTTCCTGGCCGAGGCACTCAGTCATGCCGGCCGCCCCGACGACGCCGAGGCCGCCCTGCGCGAGGTCGCGGACCTGGCCACGGTCCGCAACGACGTGGCGCTCACGGCGTACGTCGCCTGGTCGGCCGCTCTGGTCGCGAGTCGCCGCGGTGACCTGGCCGGAACCCGGGAGCAGCTCGCCGTCGTCGAGACGCACCGCGGTGAGTGGCACGCTCTCCCGGCCGGCGTCGCGTTCCACGCTGAGGCGGCCGAGATGCTCGGCTCGCTCGGTCAGTACGACGACGCGCGCGCCCAGCTCGAGGTGGCCCGGGCGCTGCCTGCTGCCTCCGACTTCGCCAACGCCTTCGACATGGCCGAGCTCGTGCTGGCCGCTCGCGAGGGGGACCCGGCGCGAGTGCCGGAGCTGGCCGCGCGCTGCCAGGCCACACCGCTGACCGCGTGGCGGATCCTGCTGCTCCGGGCCTGGGCCGCCGAGCGGGCCGGTGCGGCCGAGACGGCGCGGGCGCTGGCAGCCGAGTCACTGGCCGCGGCCGAGGCCCTCGGCCACCCCGAGATCGTCGAGGCGAGCGAGCCGGAGCTTGCGCTCTGGGCGCGGGCGACGACCGCGTCCCGCGCCACCCGTGCGAGGCGCGGTCAGTCGGTCCGCGTGCGGTTGCTCGGCGCGCCGGGGGTGGACGGTGCCGTCGGTGCCCGCGAGCCCCGCCGCGGTGACGAGACCACGCTGCTCGCGGCGGTGGCGGCGCGGCACGACGTCGAGGTCGACGACCTGCTCGACCTGCTGTGGCCCGGTGAGGACGACACGGTCGCCCGCCGCCGGCTCCGCAACACCCTCAACCGCCTGCGCGGCTCGGTCGGCGACGTCCTGGTCCGCAGCGGTGACCGACTGGCGCTCGCACCGGAGGTGACTGTCGACGTGCATCAGGTCATCCAGGCCGCCCGGATCGGGCACACCGTGCCCGAGCTCGGCGTCGAGGCCGCCCGTCGCGCCCTGGCGCTGGTCTCGGGGGAGTTGGTCAACCCCGGTGCCGATCCGGTGCTCGACGACCTGCGAGCCGAGCTCTCCCTCGCGGTCGGTCTGCTCGCCGACCGCGTATCCGACTCCGCCGCCACGACCGGGGAGCTCGGCGAGGCGGCCCGCTGGCTGGCCACCGCACGGCGGCTGGACCGCTACGACGAGCCGCGCGCCGTCCGCCTCGTGCAGGTGCTCCGCGCCCTCGGGCGCACCGTCGAGGCAGACGACGTGCTGCGCGACGCCCTCGAGGCCTGCCGCGAGCTCGGTGTGCCGCCGTCGGTCGAGCTGGCCCGGTCCGGGCGCTCGGCTGTGTGAGGCTGGCCGGGTGGTGGACGAAGACCCCGATGGCCCCGATGGAGCGCGGCGCGAGCGGTTCGAGGCGCTCGTGGGGGACGTGGTCGAGCCGGTGCGCCGCTACCTGGCCCGACGCGCCGACCCGGACACCGCCGACGACGTCCTCGCGGACACGCTGCTGGTGCTGTGGCGGCGACTCGACGACGTACCTGCCGGGGAGGAGGCGTTGCCGTGGACCTACACCGTGGCCCGCAACGCCCTCGCCAACGCCGAGCGTGGCGGGCGTCGCCAACGGCGGCTGGCGCACCGGATCACCGTGGTCGACCCGCCCCCGGAGTTCGCGCCGCTGGATCCCGAGCCGGACGAGCGCGTGACCGCGACCCTGGCCAGGATGCGGCCGGACGAGGCGGACCTGCTCCGGCTGTGGGCGTGGGAGCAGCTGACGCCCACGCAAATCGCGACGGTGCTCGACCTGACGCCCAACGCGGTCAGCATCCGGCTGCACCGGGCCCGTGGCAGGTTCAAGGAGTTGTTCGACGACTCGTGAAAGACGCGAGTGCCTGCCGGACATGAAGGATCAGACGAGAGGAGTGGCCATGAGTGATGGACAGCGCGCCGACCAACACTTCGACGAGGACCCGCAGCTGCGGGCGCTGCTCGGCCTTGCCGACCCCGCACGCACCCTCGCCCCCGCCAACCCAGATGAACTCGCGGGACTGCTCCGTCACGTCCAGGACGACACCGTGCGCAACGACCTCGACGCGCGCCCCGACGTCCGCCAGAGCACCCGGTCGCGCCGACGAGGTCCAGTGACCTGGTTGGTCGCGGCCGCGGCCGCCGCAGTCGTCGCCGGTGGGGGGTACGCCGCGGTGTCCTCGATGCAGGACAGCGGCACCGTTCAGCAGGCCGGCCCGAGCGTCGCGCCGGAGACTCCGGAGGTCCTCTCCCTCGAGCTGCCGTCCGTGGTGCCGGCCAAGTGCGCGGTGCCCAGCCCGGCGACCAGCGGGTTCATCGCCGCCTCCGACGTGGCCTTTGCCGGCACCGTGACCGCCGTCGACGGCGACACCGTCACGATCACGCCCACCGAGAGCTTCGTCGGCGCCTCCGTCGACTCGGTCGAGGTCGTGGGCCTGCGCCCCGACCTGCGCGCGCTCGGCGGCCAGCCGGAGTTCGTGGTCGGCGGCACCTATCTGGTCTCGGCCACCGACGGACAGGTCTCCGCCTGCGGCTTCAGCGGTGCGGCCACGCCACAGCTCCAGCAGCTCTACGACCTCGCCTTCCGCTGAGCGGTCACCGCACGTGAGGACGCAGGGACTCCTGCTCGCGGCCGGGGCCGGCACGCGGATGGGGCAGCCGAAGGCGCTGGTCTCCGACGAGGACGGGACCTGGTTGGCGCGGGGGGTGCGGGTTCTCGACGAGGGCGGTTGCGCCGGGGTGACGGTCGTGCTCGGCGCCAGGTCCTCCGAGGCGGTCTCGTTCCTGGACGGCCTCGGGGTCGACGTCGTCGTCGCCCATGACTGGGAGAACGGGATGTCCGCGTCCCTGGTCGCGGGACTCGCCGCGATGCCGGGCGACGTGGATGCCGCACTGGTCCACCTGGTCGACCTCCCGGACGTCACGACCGACGTCGTGCAGCGGATCCTGGCCAACGGGTCCGGCCGCGACGCGCTGACGCGAGCCTCGTACGGCGGAAGGCCCGGCCACCCGGTCCTCCTGGGCCGCTCCCACTGGGCGGCCGTTGCGGCCATCACGACCGGCGACCGCGGCGCGCGTGACTACCTCGACGCGCACGCCCCGCTCGCCGTCGAGTGCGGGGACCTGGCCACGGGTGTCGATGTCGACACCAACCTTGCTCCAACAGCCCACGACTAGCGTGGAGGCATGGAGACGGGGTCGACCGCAGCGATCGCCGAGGCGCTCAGCGGGACCGGCTACCTCACCGACGACGCCCTCGCGACCGTCACCTTCCTCGCCCTGAGGATGCAGCGACCTCTGCTGCTGGAGGGCGAACCGGGCACCGGCAAGACCGCGCTCGCCGAGGCGATCGCGGAGGCGCTCGACCTGCCGCTGATCCGGCTCCAGTGCTACGAGGGCATCGATGCGACGCAGGCCCTCTATGACTGGGACTTCCCGCGGCAGATCCTGCACCTGCGGGCACTCGAGGCCGTGGGGGCCGGAGGTGACGTCGAGGAGGCGGAGAAGTCGCTCTACGACGAGCGGTTCCTCCTGGCTCGTCCGGTGCTCGCGGCGCTCCAGCAGAGCCCGGCGGTCCTGCTCGTCGACGAGGTCGACCGCGCCGACGACGAGTTCGAGGCCTTCCTGCTCGAGGTGCTCTCGACCTACCAGGTCACCATCCCCGAGCTCGGCACCGTCGCCGCCGCGACCCCGCCCGTCGTGGTCCTGACGTCCAACCGGACCCGGGAGCTCCACGACGCACTCAAGCGGCGGTGCCTCTACCACTGGATCGACCACCCCGGCCTCGACCGCGAGATCGCGATCGTGCGGTCCCGGGCGCCCGAGGTCTCCGAGGCGCTCGCTCGCCAGGTGGTCGGGGTGGTGCAGCGGCTGCGCGAGACCGACCTGCTCAAGCCCCCGGGTGTCGCGGAGACCCTGGACTGGGCTCGCGCGCTCCACCATCTCGGCACTGTCGAGCTGGACCTCGAGTCGTCTGCGCGGACGCTGGGTGCGCTCGTGAAGTACCGCGACGACGCGAGCAAGGTGCAGCACGCCCTCGACCAGATGCTCCGTGCGTGACCCCGTCGTGACCGAGACACCCGTCCGTGACGCCGACGAGATCCTGCTCGGCTTCGCGCGCGCGCTCCGGGCCTCCGGCGTGCCGGTGACCCAGGACCGGACCCATGGCTACCTGGCCGCGGTGGCGCTGGTCGGCCTCGACGACGCCGGGGCGACGTACGCCGCAGGGCGGGCGACGCTCTGCGCCTCGCCCGACGACCTGGCCCGCTACGACCAGGTGCACCAGGCCTACTTCAACGGCCGCGACGGGCTGCCACGAGCGCGTCAGGCGCAGGCCGGCGTGCCCTCGTACTCCGGGCTGCCGATCTCTGAGGACGGGCTCGCGCCGAGCACGGACACCCCGGAGTCCGAGGTCGCTCGGGCGATGGCCAGCGACGTGGAGATCCTGCGGCACCGCGACATCGGCGAGCTCAGCGCGGCCGAGAAGCACCGGTTGTGGGCCTTGTTCGCCTCGTTGCGGCCTCGCCACCCGGTGCGCCGCACCTCGCGGCACGAGCGCTGGCGCCGCGGTGGTGTCGACGCCTCGCGCACCCTGCGCACCAGCCTGCGGCGGATGGGGGAGCCGGGCGAGATCCAGTGGCGGCGGCGTGGTCACAGGCCGCGACGTGTCGTGCTGCTGATCGACGTGTCCGGCTCCATGAGCTCCTATGCGGACGCACTGCTGCGGCTGGCGCACCGGATGACCCAGGCCGGACCGGTCGAGACGTTCACGATCGGCACCCGGCTCACCCACGTCACCCGCGCGCTGCACGGCCGCGACGCCGAGCGCGCGCTTGTCGCTGCGGGGGAGACGGTGTCTGACTGGTCGGGAGGCACGCGGCTCGGGGAGACGCTGCAGATCTTCCTGGAGCGCTGGGGCCGTCGCGGCCTGGCCCGGGGCGCGGTCGTCGTGGTGTTCAGTGATGGCTGGGAGCGAGGCGACACCTCGCTGCTCGCGGAGCAGATGGCCGCGCTCCATCGCCTCGCGCACCGGGTCGTGTGGGTCAACCCACATCGCGGCAAGGCCGGCTACGAGCCGGTCCAGCAGGGTGTGGTGGCCGCGCTGCCGCACTGCGACGAGTTCCTGGCAGGCCACTCGCTGGCGACGTTCGCCGAGCTGCTCGAGGTGGTCGGCCGTGCGTGACGTCCTCTCCGAGCTGAT
Organism: uncultured Actinomycetota bacterium; assembly: GCA_963802315.1. Taxonomy (GTDB): domain Bacteria; phylum Actinomycetota; class Actinomycetes; order Propionibacteriales; family Nocardioidaceae; genus Nocardioides. The sequence goes on along the minus strand of CAWDIF010000001.1, from coordinate 535,826 downwards.
GGCCTGGTACGACGCCGGCGAGACCGTCGGCGTCGGCACCGTCGTCGCGACGTTCCAGTCGGCGCCCCGGCCGCCGGGCGCGTCGATGCTGGTCGGTCCGACCGGGGTCGCGGTCGGCTCGGTATCGGGAGGCTGCGTCGAGGGCGCCGTCTATGACCTCGCGGAGACCGTCGTCGCCGACGGTGCCCCGGTCCTCCAGCGCTACGGCGTCTCCGACGACGACGCGTTCGCCGTCGGCCTGACCTGCGGCGGCATCCTGGACGTGTGGGTCGAGAGGGTCAGCAGGGCGACCTTCCCCGAGCTCGCCGAGGTCGCAGCGGACGTCGAGGCCGGTCGGCCGGTCGCGCTGGCCACGGTCATCGAGCACCCCGACCCGGCGTGGCTCGGTCGGCGGATGGTCGTGCGGACCCCTTCGGCGTCCACAGGCACCATCGGATCGCCACGTGCCGACGACGCGGTACGGGACGACGCGATGGGGCTGCTCGCGGCCGGCAACAACGCGACGCTCACCTATGGACCCGACGGCGAGCGCCGCGGCGAGGGGATGCGGGTGTTCGTGTGGTCGTTCGCCCCCAAGCCGCGGCTGCTCGTGTTCGGGGCCATCGACTTCGCGGCCGCGGTCGCGCGGGTGGGCGCCTTCCTCGGCTACCACGTCACCGTGTGCGACGCCCGGCCGGTGTTCGCCACGGTCAGCCGCTTCCCGGACGCCGACGAGGTGGTCGTCGACTGGCCGCACCGCTACCTCGCCGCCGAGCACGAGGCGGGTCGGGTCGACCCGCGCAGCGTCCTGACGGTCCTCACCCACGACCCCAAGTTCGACGTCCCGCTGCTCGAGGTGGCGCTCCGGCTGCCGGAGGTCGCCTACGTCGGGGCGATGGGCTCCCGGCGCACCCACGACGACCGGATGGAGCGGCTGCGCGAGGCCGGGCTGAACGAGGAGGAGCTGGCCCGGCTGTCCAGCCCCATCGGGCTCGACCTGGGGGCGCGCACCCCCGAGGAGACGGCGATCAGCATCGCGGCCGAGATCATCGCCGGGCGCTGGGGCGGCAGCGGCGAGCGGCTCGCGCGGACCGACGGCCGCATCCACGGCGAGACCTCCCCGCTTGGGTGACCGGAGATGATCGACAGCGTGAGAAGCCAGCTGGCAACCGCGGGCACTCTCGCCCTCCTCCTCGCCGGTTGCTCGGACCCCTCCGACGACGAGCCGGGGGAGCCCCCGCCCAGCGCCGGACCGGCGTCCAGCCCGTCGCCGACCGAGACTGGCACCGACGACGCGGCGATCGACGAGCCCGCCCCCGAGGAGGAGGAGACGCTCCCGGCGGTCACTCACCGGCTCTCGCTGCCCGCAATCATGCGCCGCGAACCCCATGGCAGCCGCCCGGTCGTCACGCTGACCGAGCTGACCAACCAGGCCTACACCCGCCAGCAGGTGACCTACACCAGCGACGGCGCGACCGTCTCCGGCGTGCTCCTCCGCCCGGCTGGCACGGGGCCGTTCCCCGGGATCGTGCTCAACCACGGCTACATCGAGCCGTCGATCTACGACCCAGGCCAGGGGATGGCTCGCGAGCAGGACGCCCTGGCCCGCGCCGGGTTCGTCGTGCTGCACACCGACTACCGAGGGCATGCCGGCTCTGACGCCGTACGCCCCTTCGAGCGTGAGTCGCGCCTGGCCTACACCCGCGACGCCATCAACGCGGTGGCATCCCTCGAGAAGCTGCCGTACGTCGACGGCGACCGGCTCGCGATGATGGGCCGCTCGATGGGGGGCGGGGTCACGATGAACGCGTTGGTGACTCAGCCGGGCCTCGTGGACGCCGCGGTGATCTATGCCTCGGTCAGCTCGGCCTTCCTGGACAACCTCGACCACTTCACAGTCCCCAACCGTCCGGAGACGGCCCGGGCGCTCTACGACCGGTTCGGGACTCCGGAGCAGTCCCCGGACTTCTATGCCGGACTGTCGGCGCGCACCTACTTCGACCGGATCACCGAGCCGGTCCTGTCCCTGCACGGGGCCGCCGACGCGACCTGCCCGCCCCGTTGGGCCAGGCAGACGCAGAACCTGATGCAGCAGGCCGGGGTGGACAGCCGCCTCACGTTCTATCCGGGCGAGGACCACGCGTTCTACGCCCGCTGGCAGGACTCGATGGACCTGAGCATCCGGTTCATCCGAGAGCAGTTCCGCCAGGGCTGAGCCGCTCCCTGTGACCGAGATCACCCCGCGGGTAGCCTCGGCGGTGTGACCCAGTCCGAGCTGAGCACCAAGCGACTGGACGCGGTCCGCGCGTGGACCTCGTTCGTCGAGCACGGTGACGGCGTCGAGTCGCTGGTCCGGCCGGAGATCCTGACCAGCTGGACGCGCTCGGAGACGTCGATCTCGGTCGACGTCAAGGAGGCACCGCTCGCCGACGAGTCCGAGACCGCGTCCGTCTGGCGAGGCACGCCGCTCCAGACGGCCGTCGAGCGGGTCGAGGAGGAGCTCCGGCGCACGGCCGAGGACGGCGACCTGGTCGTCGCGGTGACCGACGCCGAGACCCGCATCCTGTGGACCTACGGCGGTCGCGTGATGCGCCGCAAGGCCGAGACCGTCAACTTCGTGGCGGGCGCCCGCTGGGACGACCAGTCGGTCGGCACCAACGCCCTCGACCTGGCCAACCGGCTGGGCGAACCGGCCATGGTGTTCAGCGCCGAGCACTATGCCTCGATCGTGCACAACTGGGTGTGCTGGGCGGCACCGGTCTTCGACCCGCTCAGCGGCGCCAAGCTCGGCGTGATCGACCTCTCGACGACCTGGGACCGCACCCACCCGATCGGGCTGGCCACGGCCCGGGTGATGGCCCGGCTGATCGAGTCGGCGATGCCGAGGTCGCACCACCACCCGGGTGCGCTGCTGGAGGAGACCTCAGAGCCCGGGCTGGTGATGACCCTGCTCGGCACCGCCGAGACCTGGCTCGACGGCCGGCGGCTGCTGCTCAACCGCCGCCAGACCGAGGTCCTCGCCCTCCTGGCCCTCAACCCCGACGGCCTCTCGCTCGAGCAGCTCCACGCCATGGTCTACGGCGACCAGGCGGTCACCTTCTCCACGCTCAAGGCAGAGGTGTCCCACCTCCGGCACGCCGCTGGGCGGGCAGCTCGGTTCCCGCCCCTACCGGCTCCTGATGCCGGTCGCCACCGATGTCGACCACGTCCTGGGACTGCTGCGTCGTGGCGACGTGACGGCCGCGGTCGACTCCTATGGCGGAGACCTGCTGCCCGGCACCAACTCACCCGCGCTCACCGAGATGGCCGAGTACGTCGCCGTCGCGCTGCGCGAGGCGCTGCTGGCCAGGCCCGATCCCGATGCGGTCGTGCGCTACAGCGAGCTCGCGCCGTACGACGCCGAGGTGCTCGAGGTCTGCCTTGCCCGCACCGACGCGAGGCACCCGGCGGTGCCCCTTCTCAAGGGTCGCCTCGCCGTCGCGCTCCGGTGACTGCGCTGGTGCCTCGCCCACGGCCAACCTGACCCCAACCCCTCCCGCCTAACGTGACTCGCACCACACCGCCGTGCGTCTCTAGGGAGAGTTCATGACCCGGATCAACCTCACCGTCGACGGCGCCAAGGTCGCCGACGACGTCGAACCCCGGATGCTGCTGGTGCAGTACCTGCGCGAGAAGCTCGGCAAGACCGGCACGGTGATCGGCTGCGACACCAGCAACTGCGGCGCCTGCACGGTGCACCTCGACGGGCGCAGCGTGAAGTCGTGCAACGTGCTGGCGGTCCAGGCCGACGGCTCCGAGGTCACCACGATCGAGGGGCTCGCGCAGAACGGCGAGCTGCACCCGGTGCAGGAGTCCTTCCGCGAGTGCCACGGCCTCCAGTGCGGCTTCTGCACGCCGGGGATGATCATGCAGAGCATCGACCTGCTCAACGAGAACCCGAACCCCACCGAGCACGAGATCCGGCGCGGGCCTCGAGGGCAACCTCTGCCGCTGCACCGGCTACCACAACATCGTGCGCGCCGTGCAGCACGCCGTCCGGCACAGGCAGGGGCCAACGCGTGACCGCCGTCCAGGACGCCCCGGCAGCCGCTGCCGAGCGGGAGATCGGCAAGGACCGGCGCCGCAAGGAGGACCAGCGCCTCATCACCGGCCGCACCCGGTGGACCGACAACCTCACCCTCCCGGGGATGCTGCACCTCGCGATGGTCCGCAGCCCCTTCGCGCACGCCAACATCGTCTCGATCGACGTCGCCGAGGCCAAGGGCGCACCCAACGTCGTCGACGTCCTCACCGGCGCTGACCTCGGCGAGGGCCAGGGCGTCAACATCAACGCCTGGCCGATCACTCCCGACCAGGTCACTCCGACGCACCTGCCGATGCCCAGCGACCGGGTCGCCTTCGCCGGCGAGATCGTCGCCGTCGTGGTGGCGCGCAGCGCCGCGGAGGCCCGGGACGCCGCCGAGCTCGTCGACGTCGAGTACGAGGAGCTGCCCGCCGATCCTCGACCTCAAGCGAGCCGCAGCGGACGAGGTGCTCGCGCACCCCGACCTCGGCACCAACAAGTCGGCGTTCTGGAAGTTCGACTCGCGCCGCGGCCGGCACCGGCGGCGACGTCGACGAGGCCATCGCCAAGGCGCGCGTCGACGGCATCGTGATCGAGCGGGAGTACCGCCAGCAGCGGCTCATCCCGGCGTTCATGGAGCCGCGCTCGGTGGTCGTCGACCCGACCGGCGAGCAGATCACGATGTGGTCCGCGACCCAGATCCCGCACATCCTGCGCTTCGCGCTCGCGGCCACGACCGGCGTGCCCGAGTCCAAGATCCGGGTGATCGCCCCGGACGTCGGCGGCGGGTTCGGCGGCAAGCTGCAGACCACCCCGGAGGAGTTCATCGCCTGGGCGGTGGCCCGTCGGCTGATGCAAGCCGGTGAAGTACACCGAGACCCGCAGCGAGAGCCTCATCAGCGCCCACCACGGCCGCGACCAGTGGCAGACGCTCACCCTCGCCGCGGAGAAGGACGGCACCGTCACCGGCTTCAAGGTCGACCTCCTCGCCGACCTCGGTGCCTACGTCGCCATCGTCGGCGGCGGCGTGCCGGTGCTCGGCGCGTTCATGTTCAACTCGATCTACAAGTTCCCGGCCTACCGGTTCGGGGTCCAGACGGTGCTCACGAACACGACCTGGACCGACGCCTACCGCGGCGCCGGCCGCCCCGAGGCGACGTTCGCCATCGAGCGGATGATGGACGAGCTCGCCGCCGAGCTGGGCGTCGACCCGCTCGAGGTCCGGGAGAAGAACTGGATCAACGCACGACGAGTTCCCGTTCACCACGGTCGCCGGCATGGAGTACGACTCCGGCAACTACGAGGCCGCGACGGCGCGGGCCAAGGAGATGCTCGGGTACGACGAGCTCCGGGCCGAGCAGAAGCAGCGCCGGGAGTCGGGCGACCCGGTCCAGCTCGGCATCGGCGTCTCGACGTTCACCGAGATGTGCGGCCTGGCGCCGTCGCGGGTGCTCGGCTCGCTCGACTACGGCGCCGGCGGCTGGGAGCACGCGAGCGTGCGGATGCTGGCCACCGGCAAGGTCGAGATCGTCACCGGTGCCTCGGCGCACGGCCAGGGTCACGAGACGGCGTTCAGCCAGATCGTGGCCGACCGGCTCGGAGTCGCGTTCGAGGACGTCGAGGTCCTGCACGGCGACACGCAGGTCGCGCCCAAGGGGCTCGACACCTACGGGTCGCGGTCCCTGGTCGTCGGCGGCGAGGCGCTGGTCAAGGCCGTCGACAAGGTGATCGAGAAGGCCAAGCCGATCGCGGCGCACCTGCTGGAGGCCTCGGTCGACGACATCGAGTTCTCGGCCGGACGGTTCTCGGTCCGCGGCACCGACCAGGGCATGGCCATCGGCGGAGATCGCCACTGGCGACGTTCGCGGCGCACAACCTGCCGGACGGGGTGGAGCCCTCGCTCGACTCCGACGCGACGTACGACCCGATCAACTTCAACTTCCCGCACGGCACCCACCTGTGCGCGATGGAGGTGGACACCGAGACCGGCGCGGTCACGATGCGCAAGTACGCCTGCTGCGACGACATCGGCAACATCATCAACCCGCTCATCGTGGCCGGTCAGGTGCACGGCGGCCTGGTGCAGGGCATCGCGCAGGCGCTGTGGGAGGAGGCGGTGTACGACGACGCCGGGACGCTGGTCACCGGCTCGTTCGTCGACTACCTGCTGCCGACCGCAGCCGACACGATCAGCTTCGACATCGACCACACCACGTCGCCGTCGCTGACCAACACGCTCGGCACCAAGGGTGTCGGCGAGGCGGGCACGATCGCCTCGACACCGGCCGTGGTCAACGCGATCGTCGACGCCATCCGACACCTCGGTGTCAACGACATCCAGATGCCGTGCACGCCCGAGCGGGTCTGGAAGGCCATCCACGGGCACGACGGCGGGCGGTGCCATGCCGACGACGATGCCGGCACGGCCAGCACCCGAAGGAGCAGGCCATGATTCCCGCCGCGTTCGACTACGTCGCGCCGACGTCGGTCGAGGACGCCCTGGCGCGCTCGCCCAGCACGGCGACGACGCCAAGATCATGGCCGGCGGGCAGAGCCTGCTCCCGGTGCTGCGGATGCGGCTCAACGCACCGGAGATGGTGATCGACCTCGGCCGGATCGACTCGCTGCGCGGCATCCGCGACGACGGCGACGCGATCGTCATCGGCGCGATGACGCCGCACTCCGAGGTCCGGTCCGACCCGCTGGTCGCGGAGCACGCGACGCTGCTGGCCAAGGCCGAGGCGGAGCTGGCCGACTCGCAGATCCGGCACCGCGGCACGTTCGGCGGCGCCCTCGCGCACGCCGACCCCGCGGGCGACCTGGGTGCGCCGGCGCTCGCGCTCGGCGCCCAGTTCGTCATCGCCGGGCCCGGGGGCACCCGGACCGTTGATGCGCCGACGACTTCTTCGTCGACCTCTTCGAGACCGCGATCGGCGAGGACGAGATCCTCACCGAGGTCCGGATCCCCAAGCACACCGGCTGGGGCGCGCACTACGAGAAGTTCGTGCAGGTCGCGCACCAGTGGCCGATCGTGGCCGTCGCCGCGACGGTCCGGCTGGACGGCGGCTCGATCGCCGAGGCGCGGGTCGGGCTCACCAACATGGGCTCGACCCCGATGCGGGCCTCGGCCGTCGAGGCGGCGCTCGCCGGCGCCGCGGCCACCGACGGACGGCGTACGCGCCGCTGCCGAGCTGGCCGCCGAGGGCACCAACCCGCCCTCGGACCTCAACGGCGACGCCGACTACCGACGCCACCTCGCCACGGTGCTGACCCGGCGGGCGCTGGTCGCGGCGGCGGGAGGCTGACTCGTTCGTGGAGCTCGACCACCAGTTCACGGTCCCGGCCGACCTCGAGACGACCTGGGCGCACTTCGAGGACATCGCGTCCGTCGCGGAGTGCTTCCCGGGCGCCGTGGTGACCTCGGTCGAGGGGTCGACCTTCCAGGGCACGTGAAGGTCAAGCTCGGCCCGATCGCACTGGTCTACAGCGGCTCGGGCACGTTCACCGAGAAGGACGAGGCGGCGCACCGGTTCGTGGTCGACGCCAAGGGCAAGGACAAGCGCGGCAACGGCACCGCCGGCGCCACCGTGACCCTCGCGATGGTGCCGTCCGCCGCCGGCGGCACCGAGGTCTCGGTGCACACCGACCTGGCGATCACCGGCAAGCCGGCGCAGTTCGGCCGCGGCGTCATGCAGGACGTGTCGGACAAGCTGCTCGGCCAGTTCGTGGCCTGTCTGGAGCAGCGACTGGGTCAGGGAGCCGTCGCTCCCGCCGGGGAACCCCCCGCCACGGCAGAGGCGACACCCTTGGAGACGGGGGTCGCCGCCGCTGCGGTGACGGCCTCCGTCGACCACGCGCCCACGCGCCGCAGGTCCTGCGCCGGCCGCTGCCGCGCCGTCACCGCTGAGGCCGGCGCCGAAGCCTGCTCACACGCAGGACGACGCCCTGGACCTCGGGGCGACCGTGCTGCCCATCCTGGCCAAGACCTACTGGAAGCAGGGCCTGGCGGTCCTGGTCGTCGTCGCGGTCGTGATCTGGCGGCTGGTGCGCTGAGGGTCGCTGTGCTTGAGGACCGTAGTCCGAGCATTCGCCGACCAGGGCTTGAGTGGTGTCCGGCACGCACATACTGCGTGCTGGACACCACCGAAGACCGCCGCGGCCCGCCGGCTCGCGCGCACCGCCCAGACCACCACCCACCCTCACGTCGACCTCACCTTCCACCGACGGACCTAGAACGGGTCGTGATGGATGGCTGACATCAATCCGTCGCCGCGTGAGCCTGTGGCTCGGGCGTGGCTGGGGGAGGGGTCTCGGCCGAGACGTGGACTCCGTTGACGTGCGGCTCGAGCTGGGCCTCGACCTTGACGATCGCGATCGCGCCGCAGAGGACCGAGCCGACGACCAGCATGCCGATGTAGACCTCGCCGAGCGCCTGGGAGATCAGCACCCCGGAGATCGCGGGCGCGATCACGGCGGCCAGCTGGAAGGCACCCGAGCTCAGGGCGTTGTAGCGGCCGCGCAGGTGATCGGGGGCCAGGTCGTTCACGAGGGCCGGGATGGTCGGCTGGAGCAGGGTCTCGCCCAGCGCGAACACGGCCGCGCAGGCGGCCACGAGGAGCGCGGCGCCGAGGGTCCCGGGGACCAGCCCCGACAGTCCCAGGCAGAGCCACGCCAGCGCCCACACGACACCCATCACCGCGATGATCCGCGTGCGTCGACGCCCCTCGATGCGGCCGAGCACCACCAGCTGGAGCAGCACGATCACCACGGTGTTGGCGGCGAACGCGAACCCGAGGGTGCGGGTCGAGACCTCGCTGACCGCACGCGCGAACGCCGGCATACCGGCGTTGAGCTGGGAGTAGCCCACGAACGAGGCGACGAACCCCAGGAGCGTCAGCGAGGCCATGGCCGGACGCCGGAAGACCTCGAGGTAGGACACGGACTCGGTCGCGGTCTCCTCGTCGAGGTCAAGTCGACCTGCGATGTGGCGCAGTGGCCCGAGCAGCAGGACCAGGGCGGGGACATAGCTCAGCGCGTCGCCGAAGTAGATGGCCTGGAAGGTGACCACCCGGTCGACGTCGACGAAGAGGCCGCCGACGATGCCGCCGATCCCGATGCCGAGGTTGAGCAGGGTGAAGTTGACCCCGAAGTAGCGCTGCCGGAGCTCGCTGGGCACCACCGAGGCGATCAGGCTCTGGAAGGCCGGCCAGGACACGCCGAACGCGATGCCCTGCAGCGCCAGGGCGACCGCCGCCTGCCACTCCGCGGCGGAGTAGGCCAGGACCAGGTTGGAGGAGATCGAGAGGCACAGGACGCCGATGACGATCCGGCGTGCGCCCACCCGGTCGATCAGCAGCCCGGCCGGTCCCACGACCAGGAGGCCCATGAGCGGTGAGAGCCCGAGCATCAGGCCGACGTCGCTGAGCGCGAACCCGCGGACCTCGTGCAGGTAGACGACCTGGAAGGGGAGCACCAGGCCCGTGCCGAAGAACTCCAGGACGATGATCGAGAGCAGCATCCGGCCCTCGCGCGGCAGGTCCCTCCAGAAGGCGCGCAGCGTGGTCATGGTCACTCGATCCTCGCAGCGACGGCCGACGTGGGCACCCGCATTTCCGACTCGTCGGCCCCTGGTCCGGCCGGGCTACAGACGCGCACGCGCCGAACCCCTTAGGGTCGCCAATCGTGATACGGCTCGTGGGGTACACGATCGGCGTGGCGGTCATCGCGGCGCTGCTGGCAATCCCGGCGTTGTTCTTCGGCGATGGAGAGCCGACCGTCAACTACGAGGACACCTCGATCTCGTCGTACGTCGCGGACTTCGACCTGCAGGAGAACGGCGACCTGGACGTCACCGAGACGATCACCGTCGACGTGCCGGTCTATGGCAAGCACGGCATCTTCCGGTTCTGGGACCGCGTGGACCCCAACGACTCGAGCGCGCGTCGCGACCCCGACGACATCTCGGTCAGCCGCGACGGCAGCGAGGAGCCCTTCGAGCTGAGCAACGAGGACCACGGTCGGTTCCGGGTCGCCAAGATCGGCTCCGCCGACGTCACCCTCGACACCGGCGAGCACGTCTATGTCATCAAGTACCACATCGACGGGGTGATCACCGAGGGCGCCGAGGGCATCACCGACCTCCCCAGCCAGTTCTACTGGCAGCTCATCCCCGGCGGCTGGCAGCAGACCATCGACGCGGCGACCCTCACCGTCAGCCTCCCCGAGCCGTCGGAGGACGAGGTCCAGTGTGCGATCGGCTGGGACCCCGACAACGGCACGGCCTGCGCCGTGCAGGGCGCCGGCACCGAGGAGCTCACGATCCAGACCGGACCCATCTCGGCGCGCACGCCGCTCTCGATCGCCACCGGTCTCGACATGGCCACGCCGGAGGCCGGCAACGCGCTGCCGTGGACCCCGCGGTTCGACCGGGTGCTCGGCCGAAGCGTCCCGGTGCTCGGCATCGTGCTGCTGCTCGGCCTCGGCGCGGGCGTGCTCGGCGGCATCGCGGGCGCCCGCTCGCGTGAGAAGCCCCCGGGCTTCCCGGTGCTCTACGCGCCGCCGGACGGCATCGGCCCCGCGCAGGCGAAGTTCATCTACAGCGAGACCGTGGACCGGGAGACCTATGTCGCCACGCTGATGTACGCCGCCGAGAAGGAGGCCATCGAGCTGACCCGGTCGGGCACCACGTGGACCATCAAGGACCGCAACGGGCCCGCCGGTTGGGCCAACCTCGACCCGGTCACGCTCGGCACCGCGCACATCCTGGGCGGTCCCGGCTCGACGTTCACCGCCGACAAGAGCGACGTGGCCGCGGGCAAGCGGCTCCGCGACGAGATCGCGCTGTTCGACAACAGCGTCGAGAGCTGGGCCAAGTCCTCGGGCCACCTCGTGACGGCGGGCCTCGGCGGGCTGGGCGGCTTCCTGGTGCTGGCCGGCTTCGCGGCCGTGCTGGCGACCGTGATCTGGAACCCGTTCTCGATGACCATGATCGGCCTGATCCCCGGCGCCTTCGCGGTCTGCGGCACCTCGATGATGACGACCGGATCGGGCACCGCGCGCACCAGGTCCGGCCGGGACCTCTGGTCGCGGGTCGGCGGGTTCCGGCGGGTGCTCGCGACTCCGTCGAGCAAGGAGCGGTTCGACTTCTCCGGCCGCGAGGACCTCTACACGGCCTACGTCCCCTGGGCGGTCGCGCTCGGCTGCGCGAAGGAGTGGGCCGCGAAGTACCGCACCGAGGTCGGCCAGGAGCCGCCGGTGCCGCGCTACTTCGCCGGGTCCTACGTCGGGTCCAGCCCGGCGGCGTTCGTCGACTCCATGACCGCGGACTTCGGTGCGACCGTCGACTCGGCCATCTCGTCGTACAACGCGACCCAGTCGTCCTCGTCCTCCGGAGGCGGCGGTGGGTTCTCCGGCGGAGGTGGCGGCGGCGGAGGTGGCGGCGGTTCCTGGTGACCCCCGCACTACTTCCGCAGTAGGTTTCACCCACACCTGACAGAAGGGCAGTTCCCGAAGATGCCTATCGCTCTGATCGTGATCGCCGTGATCGTCGCCCTCGTCGGCTTCGTGATCGTCGGCTTCAACAAGCTGCGCACCACCGACGTGAGTGCCCAGGAGGCGTTGGGCGGGATCGACGTCCAGCTCACCCGTCGAGCCGAGCTGATCCCCAACCTGGTCGAGGTGGTCAAGGGGTACGCCGCGCACGAGAAGGGTGTCTTCGAGGAGGTCACCCGGGCCCGAGCGGGCATGGTCGCCGCTGCGGCCGGTGACGACGTGCAGGCGAAGGCCGCCGCGGACGCGGCGATGCAGCAGGCGCTGATCCGCCTCAACGCGGTCGCCGAGGCCTACCCCGACCTCAAGGCCAACGTGAACTTCCTCGAGCTGCAGTCCCAGCTGGCCGAGACCGAGAACCAGATCGCCTTCGCCCGCCAGTACTACAACGACGCGGTCGCGACGCTCAACAAGCTCGTGCTCACGATCCCGTGGATGTTCTTCACCGGCATCGCCAACGTGCACAAGCGCGAGTTCTATGACGCCCCCGAGGGCCAGCAGACCGCCCCGACGGTGTCGTTCGACCCGCCCGCTCCGCCGGCCGCTCCCGCTCCGCCGGCTGCTCCGGCCACCCCGCCGGCACCCGCCGCCCCGGCTGCTCCCGCCGCACCGGCGGCCCCGGCGCCACCCGCCCCCCCGACGGCACCCGCCGCACCCACTGCTCCCGTCGCACCGGAGACCCCGGCCGCGCCACCGGCGCCACCCACCGCGTAGTCAGTCCGCCCGCCGCCGGACCCGTGCCTCCCACGGGGCCAGCACCCAGGACCCGAGGTCGCCGACGCCGCTGTCGAGGACAGTCTCAGCGGCCAGCCAGGCCTCGGCGTCCGGCAGCTGGCCCGCATGGGCCGGGCGGCTCGTCAGGTTCGCCACCACCAGCAGCGTGGTCTCACCCAGCGTCCGGGTGAACGCATAGAGCTGGTCGTGCTCGGGCAGCAGCATCACGAAGTCACCGTCCACCACGACCGGGTCGTCGTGGCGCAGCGCGATCAGCCGCTGGTGGTGGGCGAAGACCGAGTCCGGGTCGTCGACCTGCGCCGCGGCATGGATCTCGGTGTGGTTGGGGTGGACGGCGAGCCACGGCGTACCAGTCGTGAAGCCGGCGTTCTCGGAGGCGTCCCACTGCATCGGTGTCCGGGCGTTGTCGCGGCCCTTGTAGCGCAGCGCGGCCAGCACCTCCTCCGGGCCCTCGCCGCGCGCCGTGGCGGCGTGGAACCGGTTGACCGACTCGAGGTCCTCGAAGTCCTCGATGCCGCGGAACGGGTAGTTGGTCATGCCGAGCTCGTCGCCCTGGTAGACGTACGGCGTGCCGCGGTGCAGGTGCAGCACCGTGGCCAGCGCCTTGGCCGAGGACTCGCGGTGCTCGGGGGAGTCGTCGCCGAACCGGCTGACCGCACGGGGTTGGTCGTGGTTGCCCCAGTAAAGGCTGTTCCAGCCGACGTCGGCGAGGCCGGTCTGCCAGCGTCCCATCGTGTCCTTGAGCGCCGTGAGGGTGAGCGGCACGACATCCCACTTGCCGGTCGGGCCGGAGTCGAGGTCGACGTGCTCGAAGGTGAAGATCATGTCCAGCTCGGCGCGCGCCGCGTCGGTGAAGAGTCGGGCGACCTCCACGTCGGTGCCGGCGGCCTCGCCGACCGTGATGAGTCCCGCCGGTCGGTGGGCGAAGACGGTGCGGTGCATCTCCTGCAGGTAGTCGTGCACCCGGGGGCCGTTGACAACGTGGGCGGTCGAGTCGCCGTAGCCGGCGATGTCGACGACCCCGGCGCCGCGCGGATCGCGCTCCCCGATCGGGCTGTCCAGCAGTCCGGGGAGCCCGTCCACGGTGACCTTCGAGATCAGGTTGATGACGTCCATCCGGAAGCCGTCGACCCCGCGGTCGAGCCACCAGTTCATCATCGCGAAGACCTCGGCCCGGACCTCCGGGTTCTCCCAGTTGAGGTCGGGCTGCTTGGGGCTGAACAGGTGCAGGTAGTAGTCGCCGGTGCCCTCGTCAAGTGTCCAGGCCGGACCGGAGAACGCCGAGCCCCAGTTGGTCGGCTCGGCGCCCTGGGTCCCGGGCTCGTGCCCCGGACGGGGCGCCCGCCACCAGTACCAGTCGCGCTTGGCGTTGTCTTTGCTCGACCGCGACTCCGCGAACCAGGCGTGCTCGTCGCTGGTGTGGTTGACCACCAGGTCCATCACGATCTTGATGCCGGCCTCGTGCGCCCGTGCGATCAGCTCGTCGAGCTGCGCGAGCGTGCCGAACAGCGGGTCGATGTCCTGGTAGTCGCTGATGTCATAGCCGTTGTCGTCCATCGGCGAGCGATAGACCGGGCTGAGCCAGACGACGTCGACGCCGAGCCGGACCAGGTGGTCGAGGTGCGCGATGATCCCGCCGAGGTCTCCCACACCGTCACCGTCGGAGTCCGCGAAGCTGCGTGGGTAGATCTGGTAGACGACCGCCGACTTCCACCAATCGCGTTCCACGCGATCACCCTAAGGCTGGTTCAGAACACGTTGAGGGGCCGGAACTGCACCGAGATCCGGGGGCCGGAGTGCGCGACCTTGGGGACCGCGTGCTCCCAGGTGCGTTGGCAGGAGCCGCCCATCACCACCAGGTCGCCGTGGCCCATCTCGACCTGGATGGCGTCGGCGCCGCCGGCCCGTGGGCGCAGGTGCAGCCTGCGCGGGTCGCCGACCGAGACGATGGCCACCAGGGTGTCGCTGGTCTTGCCGCGTCCGATCGTGTCGCCGTGCCAGGCCACGCTGTCGCGGCCGTCGCGGTAGTAGCAGCAGCCCGCCGTGCGGAACGGCTCGCCGAGCTCGGGCTCGTAGTGGCGGCTCAGGGAGTCCTTGGCCTCGGTCAGCACGGCATGGGGGAGCTCGTCACCGATCATGTAGGTGTGCACGAGGCGGGGTACGTCGACGAGCCGGTCGTACATCTGCCGCCGCTCGGCGCGCCAGGGCACGTCGCGCACGAGCGCCTCGAAGACCTCGTCGGCGCGCGGCAGCCAGCCCCGGCACACCTCGACCCACGCGCCCCGGGTCAGCTCGCGTCGTTCGACTCCCGTGAAGTCGTCGGTGCCGGCCTGCGCGGGCCGGTCGGGGGCGAAGAGGGTCGACTGGAAGTCCACGCCGGCACCGTAGCACCCGATCGAACAGATGTTCGACTACGACCCCGGCAGGTCCCCGAGGACGCCGGAGAGCTGCTCGACGGTCTCGTCGGCCAGCTTGTCGAGCTTGGGCTTGACCACCAGCGGTGCCACCAGGCTGACCAGGAAGCCGAACTCGAAATCGGCGCGGTAGTGGACCTGGGTCGAGCCGTCCGGGTTCATCGTGAAGGTCATCGTGTCGGTGGCGGTCGCGGTCTTGTTGGTGCCACGGAACCGCAGCTGCGTCGGGCGCTCGTGGGTGAGGGTCTCGTAGGTGAGGTCGGTCCTGCGGCCCATGAACTCCGAGGTGTTGGCGTACGTCGTGCCGACGCCGCCGTCACCGGAGGTCCGGTGGGTCTCGACGGTGCCGGGATCCCACTCGTTGGTGTGGCTGAAGTCGGCGAGGTAGTCGAAGACCGTCTCGATCGGATGTGGTCACGGTGAAGGTGCGCTCGACGTGCATGTCTGCGACGGTACCCAGGCCTTCACGGGGTACCCGATGGCGCGGGCTTGGACGCAGGCGCCAGAGTGGGTGTCATGAGCGAGGCCGCCCCGACCACCGCCCCCACCGGGCCACCACCGCCCACCGGATCCGTCGCCGCATCGGTGCGCCACCTGAGCAAGACCTACGGGATCGGTCAGGCGCGGGTCGTGGCGCTCGACGACGTCAGCGTCGACCTGGAGGCCGGCCGGTTCACAGCCGTCATGGGCCCCAGCGGGTCCGGCAAGTCCACGCTGATGCACTGCTGCGCCGGCCTCGACACCGCGGACTCCGGATCGGTCCTGATCGGCGACCAGGACCTCACCCGGCTCAAGGACAAGGCGCTGACCGAGATGCGTCGCGACGAGATCGGGTTCGTGTTCCAGTCCTTCAACCTGGTGCCGACGCTGAGCGCCGAGGAGAACATCCTGCTGCCGCTGGCCATCGCGGGCCGCAAGCCCGACCAGGAGTGGTACGACTCGGTGATCGCCACGGTCGACCTCGCCGACCGGCTCACCCACAAACCCAAGGAGCTCTCGGGCGGCCAGCAGCAGCGCGTGGCGATCGCCCGGGCGCTGGTCAGCCGGCCGCGGATCGTCTTCGCCGACGAGCCGACCGGCAACCTCGACTCCCGCTCCGGTGCGGAGGTCCTGGGTCTCCTGCGCGGCAGCGTCGACGACCATGGCCAGACCGTCGTGATGGTCACCCACGACCCGGTCGCGGCGGCGTACTGCGACCGGGTGCTGTTCCTCGCCGACGGCCGGATCGTCGAGGAGCTGCGCGACCCGACCCGCGAGGCCGTCCTCGAGGTCATGTCGCGGATGGCCGAGCCCGCCGCGTGATCAAGGCGGCGATCAAGAGCCTGCTGGGTCGCAAGGTCCGGCTGCTGCTCAGCACCTTCGCGATCGTGCTCGGTGTCGCGTTCGTGGCCGGGACGCTGGTCTTCTCCGACACGCTCAGCAGCAGCTTCACCGCACTGTTCGCCAGCACCGTCGGCGACGTCGTCGTGCAGCCGGTCGGCGCGCAGACCGAGCAGGGCACGCCGTCGTCCAAGACCGTGCCGGCGGCGCTGCTCGACGAGCTCGAGCAGGTCGAGGGCGTCGCGCGCGTCGACGGCAACGTCAACGCCTTCGGTGTCTACGTCGTCGGGTCGGACGACAAGCTGATCGGCGGTCTCGGCCCGCCCTCGATCGGCAGCAACTGGACCAACGCCCCGTCGCCGGGCGGGGTCGGCCTCGAGATCAAGGCCGGCGGTCGGGCACCCGAGGGGGTGGACGAGGTGCTGCTCGACGAGCGCACCGCCGAGAAGGGCGGCTACGAGGTCGGCGACACCGTCCAGCTGCTCCTGCCCCGCGGGACCGCGCAGTCCGAGGCCACGTTGACCGGGATCCTCTGGTACCCCGAGGGCGGCTCCCTCAACGGAGCGACCCTGACGCTCTGGGACACCCCCAGCGCGCAGGAGCTCTTCCAGGACGGCGAGGACGTCTACAACGACGTCTGGGTGACCGCCGAGGACGGCGTCTCCCAGGAGGAGCTGCGTGCCGCCGTGGAGCCGTTGCTGGGCCCCGACGTCGAGGCCGTCACCGGCGACCAGGCGGCCGACGACGCGGCCGACCAGCTGCTCGAGGCGATCGGCTTCATCACCACGTTCCTGCTGGTCTTCGCAGGCATCGCGCTGGTGGTCGGCGCGTTCATCATCGTCAACACGTTCTCGATCCTGGTCGCACAGCGCAGCCGTGAGCTCGCGCTGCTTCCGGGCGCTCGGTGCCTCGCGGCGCCAGGTGACGTGGTCGGTCCTGCTGGAGGCGTTCGTCCTCGGCGCGCTCGGGTCGACCATCGGGCTCGGGGTGGGCGTGCTGCTGGCGATGGCGCTCCGGCTGCTGTTCGGCCAGTTCGGGCTGGATCTCTCCGGCACAGCCGCTGGTCTTCGGCCCGCGGACCGTCGTGGCGTCCTATGCCGTCGGCGTGCTCGTCACCATGGTGGCGGCGTACTTCCCGGCCCGGCGGACCGGTCGGATCTCGCCGGTGCAGGCGCTCAGCGACGACGTCGCACTGCCCGAGACCTCGATCCGGCGTCGGCTGCTCGGCGGGGTGCTGATGGCGCTCGGCGGACTGGTGTCCCTGGTGTTCGGCCTGGTGCTCGACGTGCCGAAGCCGCTGGCATGGGTCGGCGCCGGTGTGCTCGCGGTCCTGCTCGGTGTGGCGGCGGCCAGCCCGGTGATCAGCCGACCCGCTCCTGCGTCTCGCCGCGGCCGTGTACCGCCGGCTCTTCGGCACCGTCGGGATGCTGGCCGGGCAGAACTCCCTGCGCAACCCGCGTCGCACCGCCGCCACCGCCTCGGCACTGATGATCGGGCTGGCGCTGGCCGGGACGATGGTCGTCATCGCCGACTCGGCCAAGGCCTCCACGGACGCGGCGATCGAGGACGCCTTCGTGGGCGACTACGTCGTCTCCAACGTGTTCAGCGGCGAGTTCAACAGTGCGATCGCCGACGAGATGGAGGAGGTCGAGGGCGTCGACCAGGTCGTCCGGATGCGGTTCCAGCCGCTGCTCGTCGAGAACGAGACCTCGTTCGTGACCGGGCTCGACCCCAGCGCGGTCGGGTTGCTGGACCTCGACGTGCTCGAGGGTGCGGGCGGAGATGACCGACCGCACCGTGCTCGTCCAGCGGGCCTACGCCGACGACGAGGGGCTCGCCGTGGGTGACGCGCTCGCGGTCGAGGTGCCCGACGGGACGCAGTCCTGGGAGGTCATCGGCATCGTCGAGGACACCCCGCATCCTCTTCACGGGTGCCGTCACCACCATCGCGACGCTGGACGCCGCCGGCTACGAGCCGGCCGACAACGCGCTGATCATCTATGAGGAGGCGGGCGCCACGGGCGTCCAGGACCGCCTCGACGCAGGTGGTCGCCGAGCTGCCGGTGGTCACGGTGCTCGACCAGGGAGAGTTCGCCGAGGAGCGACGCGCCTCGATCGACCAGTTCTTGCTGATCATCTTCGCGCTGCTCGGACTGGCGTTGATCATCGCTGTCCTCGGCATCGTCAACACACTTGCGCTGTCGGTGATCGAACGCACCCGCGAGGTCGGGCTGCTCCGGGCCATCGGGCTCGGCCGCCGGCAGCTGCGCCGGATGATCCGCCTCGAGTCCGTCGTCATCTCGCTGCTCGGTGCGGTGCTGGGCGTGGCGATGGGCATCGTGTTCGGCGTGCTGATCACCTATGCCCTGCGCGACGAGGGACTGGAGCTGATCCGGGTGCCGGTGCTCCAGCTCGCGGTCTTCTTCGTGCTCGCGCTGGTGATCGGGGTGCTCGCAGCCGTCCTGCCGGCCCGGCGCGCGGCCCGCCTGGACGTGCTCAAGGCCATCGCGGCGGAGTAGCACGACGAACGGCTCGCTCACCCCAGGCGAACTGGCCCCTTCCGGCCGCATCCACCCCAGGGGTGCCGGGGAGGGTCGGCAAAGCGGGGACGTACGCCCCGGACCCGGTCTAGTCTGGCTGCATGAGTGAGGTGCTGGTCAACGAGGGAAGGGCGCTCAAGCACGTCGTCGTGCGTGAGTACGTCCGGACCTTGGTGGCCGGCATGGAGCCCGGTTCGCCGGCACCGTCCGAGCGCGTCCTGGTCCACCGCTTCGGTGTGGCCCGGATGACCGTGCGCCAGGCCATGGACGCGCTGGTGTCCGAGGGCCTGCTCGACCGGATCCCCGGCAAGGGCACCTTCGTGGCGCGCCCACCGCGCGCGTCCAGCGGCATCGCGTCCTACACCGAGGAGATGGCCCGCCGCGGCCTGCTCGCCGAGTCCCAGACGCTCCTGGCCCGCCGCGAGCAGGCCGGACCGGGTGTAGCCCGCGCCCTCGGCATCTCCGAGGGTGACGCGGTCATCCACTGGAAGCGGCTGCGTCGCGCCGACGGCATCCCGATGTGCCTCGAGGACGCCTACCTCAACGAGATCCTGCTGCCCGGCTTCCTGCAGAGCGGCATGCCCACCAGCCTCTACGAGTCACTCGAGCAGCGCGGCCTGCGGCCGACGTGGGCCGAGGACTCCATCACCGCCGACATCGCGTCGCCGGACGAGGCCGAGCACCTCGAGATCGAGCCGGAGTCGGTCGTGCTGCGCCACTCGCGCCGCGCGCTGGTCGGCGAGAAGGCCGTGGAGGTGTCGCGCAGCGTCTTCCGCGCCGATCGCTACACCCTCTGGGTGCAGCTCCGCCAGGACTGACCCGCCCCCTCAACCCCTGGTGTCCGACGGCTCATCCGGCCGTCCTCGGGACGTTGTTTCCGGTTTGTTCGCTGGGGACGCCCCTGGTTAACAGGAGCGATATGGGTTGCCGACGATGACGGAAACAGTGTCTCCGTACGGTCTCGCCAACGCGGGTCACAGCGCAGTGCCCGACTCCTTGCCGGCCCCTCAGTTCTCGGGCTGATACCCCACCGGCAGCCACAGGGCACCGAGAGGACCAACGTTGAAGACCAGATTCAAGCGCGCCTACACGAGCGCCGCGATGCTCACCGCCGCCGCCATGGTGCTGACCGCTTGCGGCGGCTCGAAGACCGACGACGACGAAGCAGGAGGGAGCAGCGCCGAGTCCTGCGTCGACACGAGCGGCGACTCCATCAAGCTCGGATTCCTCAACTCCACCTCCGGCGCGATGGCCATCTCCGAGCAGACCGTCCGCGACTCCCTGACGATGGCGGCTGCCGAGATCAACGAGAGCGGCGGCATCCTCGGCAAGCAGCTCGAGTTCGTCGAGGAGGACGGGGCCTCCGACCCCGCGATCTTTGCCGAGAAGATCGGCAAGCTGCTCACCGACGACTGCGTGGCTGCCGTGTTCGGCGGCTGGACGTCGGCCTCGCGCAAGGCGATGCTCCCGGTCGTCGAGGCCAACAACGGCCTGCTGTTCTACCCGGTGCAGTACGAGGGCCTCGAGGCGTCGGAGAACATCTACTACACCGGCGCGACCACCAACCAGCAGATCATCCCCGCGATGGACTTCTTGAAGTCCAAGGGCGTCGAGACCCTGTTCCTCGCCGGTTCCGACTACGTGTTCCCGCGGACCGCGAACAAGATCATCAAGCAGTACGCCGCCGAGCTCGGCATCGAGATCGTCGGTGAGGAGTACGTCCCGCTGGACAAGGACGACTGGTCGACCCAGGTCGCCAAGATCGTGGCCGCGAAGCCCGACTTCGTGTTCAACACCATCAACGGTTCCTCGAACGTGGGCTTCATCAAGGCGTACTACGAGCAGGGCCTCACCGCGGAGACGACGCCGATCATCTCGGTGTCGATCGCCGAGGAGGAGGCGCCCGCGATGGGTGTCGACCTCACCGGTCAGTACGCGTCCTGGAACTACTTCCAGACCGTCGAGAGCCCGGAGAACGACACGTTCGTGGCCGCGTTCAAGGCCGCGTTCGGTGACGACCGCCCCACGTCTGACCCGATGGAGGCGGCCTACACGTCGCTCTACCTCTACAAGAACCTGGTCGAGAAGGCCGACAGCTTCAGCGTCGACGACATCAACGCCTCGGCCGACGGGGTCAGCTTCGCCTCGCCGGAGGGCATGGTGACCATCAACGGCGAGAACCACCACATCGCGAAGACCAGCCTGATCGGACAGATCAACTCCGACAAGCTGTTCGACATCGTGTGGACCTCGGATGCGCCGATCGAACCCGACCCGTTCCTCGAGGGTTACGACTGGTGGGACTCCAGCGCCTCGTGATCGAAGGCCCGGCCTGGCCGGGCTCACCGATCACCCGATAGCCGAGCCCCCGCGCCGCTCGTCGCGGCGCGGGGGACCGGTCCGTTCCTGACGCAGGGAGCCCACCCAGATGGACTCGTTCACCACACCGCTACTGACGGGCACGTCCACCGGCGCGATCCTGCTGATCGCCGCCTTGGGTCTGGCGCTCACGTTCGGCCAGATGGGCGTGATCAACATGGCCCACGGTGAGTTCCTCATGGCGGGCGCCTACTCCACCTATCTCACCCAGCAGGTCGTGACCAACAACGATGTCTCGATCCTGGTGGCGGTCCCGGTCGCGTTCGTGGTCGCCGGCCTGCTCGGCCTGGCCCTCGAGGGCGGGATCATCCGGTGGATGTACCACCGGCCGCTCGACACCCTGCTCGTCACCGTCGGTGTCAGCCTGATCCTCCAGCAGCTCGCCAAGGACGTCTTCGGCGCCCAGGGGGACCGGGTCGAGTCGCCGGGGTGGCTGGACGGCCACCTCACGATCGCCGGCTACAACTGGCCGTACACGCGGATGTTCACCATCTTGTTGGCGCTCGCCGCCCTCGGCGCACTCGCGAGCCTGCTGAAGTACTCGTCGTTCGGGCGGCAGATCCGCGCGACCGTGCAGAACCGCGACCTCGCGGAGACGGTCGGCATCTCGACGCGGAACGTCGACAAGATCACGTTCTTCGTGGGGTCCGGCCTCGCCGGCATCGGCGGGGTCGCGCTGTCGCTCAGTGGCGGGACCAACCCGACGCTCGGGACCAGCTACATCATTCCGGCGTTCCTCGTGGTGGTGGCCGGAGGTCTCGGGCAGCTCAAGGGCACCATCATCGCGGCCTGGGTGATCGGTGTGGTGACCGCCTTCCTGACCGACCAGTACAGCGGCAGCACCGCGCAGGTCGTCACCTTCGTGCTGGTCGTCATCTTCCTCCAGGTCCGACCGCAGGGTCTGTTCACCGTTCGCACGAGGGGGCTGGCATGACCACCACGGAGAGCGCCGAGTCCACCGAGACCAAGGACGTGGTGGCGAGCCCGAAGCCGAGCAGGCCGACCGGCACGCCCTCCTCCGCGCGCCTGAAGACCTGGGGACCGCTGCTCGGCATCGCCGTACTCGCGGTGCTCCTGCTGGTGGTCGCTCCGTCGGCGCTGAGCTCGTTCCGCCTCAACAACCTCGGCAAGTACTGCTGCTGGGCGATCGCCGCCGTCGGCATCGGCCTGGCCTGGGGTCGCGGCGGGATGCTCGTGATGGGCCAGGGCGTGTTCTTCGGCCTGGGCGGCTATGCGATGGCCATGCACCTGAAGCTCGAGGCGGCGGGACCGGGCAACGTCCCCGACTTCATGGTCCTCTACGGCGACGGCACCATGCCCGGCTGGTGGGAGCCCTTCCGCAGCGGCGCGTTCACGCTCGTCGCGATCCTCGTGATCCCGGCGGTGGTCGCCTCGATCCTCGGCTACGCGATCTTCAAACGACGGGTCAAGGGTGCCTACTTCGCGATCCTGAACCAGGCGTTGGCGGTGGCGTTCGCGACGCTGCTGATCGCCACGATCAAGCAGACCGGCGGCTTCAACGGCCTCAACAACTTCCCGACGTTCTTCGGCTACAACCTCTATGACCCGGTCAACAAGAAGATGATCTACTCGATCGCGGCCGGGTTCCTGATCGCGGTCCTGGTCCTGACCTGGCAGCTGTATCGCAGCAGGTTCGGAGAGCTGCTGGTGGCGACCAGGGACGCCGAGGAGCGGGTGCGTTTCCTCGGCTACGACCCCGCCAACATCAAACTGGTCGCCTTCGTGATCGCCGCGGTGATGGCCAGCATCGGCGGGGCGCTCTATGCGCCGATCGTCGGCATCATCTCGCCGTCCGACGTCGACGCCGCCGCGTCGATCCTGCTCATCGCGGGGGTCGCGCTGGGCGGTCGGGCCTCGCTCCTCGGGCCGGCCCTCGGCGCCCTCGTCGTCGGCTACGGCACCACGTCGCTCTCGGAGGCCTTCCCCAACCAGTGGACCTACTTCCAGGGGTTGCTGTTCGTCGTGGTCATCCTGCTGATCCCCGCGGGGCTGGCCTCGGTAGGGCCACGCCTGTGGGCGATGAGACCCACCGGCTCGGTACGCAAGAGGAAGGCCGCGGCATGAACCCGGAAGAGCAGGGCCTGGACTACCTCGAGGTGCAGGGACTCACCGTCGACTTCGACGGGTTCAAGGCCATCGACGGCGTCGACGTGACGTTCCTCCAGGGCCAGCTGCACTTCCTGATCGGGCCCAACGGCGCGGGCAAGACCACCCTGGTCGACGCCCTGACCGGCCTCGTGCCGGGAACCGGCTACGCGCGCTACCGGAACCGGGACCTGCTCTCGCTCAAGTCCCACCAGATCGTCAGGGCCGGGGTGGGACGCACGTTCCAGACCGCCACGGTCTTCGAGGAGCTGAGCGTGCTCCAGAACCTCGACATCGCGGGCGGCGTGCACCGCAGGTCCTGGCGCCTGGCGCTGGCTCGGCGCGGGGTCCCGGAGTACGTCGAGCAGGCGCTCGAGACGATCGGACTGGCCGACCTGCGGCACCGCTCCGCAGGAGTCCTGGCGCACGGGCAGAAGCAGTGGCTCGAGATCGGGATGCTGCTCGTCCAGGACTCGACGGTGATGTTCCTGGACGAGACGGTCGCCGGGATGAGCGCCGAGGAGCGCGACGAGACGGGCGAGCTGCTCCAGCGGATCGGTCGCGAGCGCACCATCGTGGTGATCGAGCACGACATGGACTTCGTACGCCGGTATGCCGACATCGTCACCGTCATGCACGCAGGCAAGGTCCTGACCGCCGGCACCGTGGCCGAGATCCAGGCCGATCCCAGGGTCCAGGAGGTCTATCTGGGCCGCACCGCGGAAGGAGCGGCGAATGCTTGAGCTGGTGGGGGTCACCGCAGGCTACGGACGCACCGTCGTCCTGCACGACGTATCACTCGAGGTGCCGGCCGGTGGGGCGACAGCGGTGATGGGGCACAACGGCGCCGGCAAGACCACCCTGCTCCGCGTCGCGGTCGGGCTGTTGCCCGTCAAGGGCGGCAAGGTCCTGCTGGACGGCGAGGACGTGACCCGTCTCAAGCCGAGCGCGCGGGTCAAACGGGGGCTCGGGTACGTCCCTCAGGGGCAGCTGTGCTTCCCGCAGATGACGACGCTGGAGAACCTCCAGTTGGTGACGACCGAGAAGCCGGCCATCGACGAGGTGCTCGACACCTTCCCCGCTCTCACCGGGCTGCTCGCCAGGCGCGCCGGGCTGCTGTCGGGTGGGCAGCGCCAGCAGCTGTCGATCGCGCGGACGTTGCTCACCAGACCGCGGATGCTGATCCTCGACGAGCCCACCGAAGGTATCCAGCCGAACGTGGTGGCCGAGATCGAGCGGGTGATCGTGGACCTCACGCGGCGGGGGGACCTCTCGGTGCTGCTCGTCGAACAGCACGTCGGCTTCGCCCTGCGGTCCACCGGCTCCTACTACGTCCTCGAGTCGGGCCGGATCGCTGCCGAGGGACAGGGCGGCGCCGGTGCCCTCGGCGACGTGCGGGCCGCGATGGCGGTCTGATCTGGGGCGGTCTGACGGGGGCGGTCTGACGGGGCGGTCTGACGGGGGCCGGTCCGACCGGTCAGAGCCCACCGAGCGGTGCGACCACGTCGCCGGACTCCTCGCACACCCAGACCGGGTCGGGCCCGCCGAGGTCTGGCTGGATGTAGAGCGAGTGCTCGGCGCCGTGGCAGGACAGGCACAGCGGCCAGCGTCCGGTGTGCTCGAACAGCGCGTCCTGGACATCCTGGGCGACCAGGCCGGCGACGTACTGCACGCCCTCGGGCCACTGCTCTGCCCACCACGTGCGCGAGGACATCGCGTCCTCGAGGATCGAGACCGCGTCCGCGGTGGCCGTGCGGCGGGCCTCGAGATCCGCAAGGACCCGCGCCCTGGCCTCGAACAGCGCCTGGGGGTCCATCCCTTCACCCTAGGCTCTGGGTCATGAACAGCCCGGCGCCCGAGATCGTCCTCGAGGTGACCGTCGCCGGGGAGCGCGACGTGCCGGGAGCACAGGAGGGCGGTGCGTCGCGCCTGCACCTGGTCGCCCCTGGTCCGGACGTCGCCCTCTCGCCCGAGCCGGCCGTCGTCTCGGGCGTCTGCCGGGAGAGCGACCTGCCGGTCTTCGTCCTGCTGCGGCTCAGCGCGACGTGGACCACGACGGGCGGCGAGATGACCCGGCTGATCGGGCTGGCCGAGGACTTCCTGGGCTGCGGGGCGGCCGGGGTGGCCTTCGGGTTCCTGGACGCCGACCTCGAGATCGACGTCGCGACCTGCACGCACCTGACCTCAGCCCTGCCCGGTGTGCCGTGGACGTTCCACCGCGCCATCGACGACGCCCTGGACCCGGGCCGGGCCTGGCGGCGGGTCCTCGAGCTCCCCGGCCTGGTCAACGTGCGCTCGGCCGGCTCCCCGCGTGGCGTGGGGGAGGGCTACGACGACCTGCTGGCGCACCTCGAGTCCGACCCGGCGATCGCGGCGCTGGCGATGCCGGGCGGCGGCCTGCTGGCCGAGCACGTCCCATGGCTGGTGCGCGCCGGGGCCCGCGCCTTCCACCTCGGCCCTCAGGTACGACCGGGCGGCAGCGCGAAGGCCTACGTCGACGGCGACCTGGTCCGCTCCTGGAGGCTGCTCCTCGACGACGCCGCGGACCGGATCTGATGGCCCGGATCTGATGGGCCTGATGATCGACCCACCCGCGGTCCCCTCCCGAGGGCGGATGTGGTCGCACCTGGCCAGCGACACGTCGTACGACGAGCTGCATGCGTTTGCCCGCGAGCTCGGCATCCCCGAACGCGGCTTCGACCGGGACCACTACGACGTCCCGGCCGAGTACTACGACACGGTCGTCGCGATGGGCGTCGAGCCGGTCACCTCGCGCGACCTGGTGTCCCGGTTGGTCGCGGCCGGGCTTCGGCGGCGGAAGTCGGCGGAGATTCACCGGCTAGCCGGTGAATCTGGAGCCTCCCCGCTCAAGGATTAGCGGGGCAGCGTGAGTTTCACCGGCTAGCCGGTGAAACTCACCGCCGCCCTAGGACCGCCAGCTCCCGCTCCAGGTTGGTCCGTGCGGCGA
This sequence comes from uncultured Actinomycetota bacterium, assembly GCA_963802315.1. GTDB lineage: Bacteria > Actinomycetota > Actinomycetes > Propionibacteriales > Nocardioidaceae > Nocardioides. Next base: position 509,774 of record CAWDIF010000001.1, on the reverse strand, counting down.
CCTCCCAGCGCTCACGTGCGTACGCCGTGTGGAACAGGTGCGGCTTGTCCGCGAGACCTCGGAGCACCGAGGCGCGGCCCTGCTCGAACACGTCGTCGGGCAGGTGGGCGTACTCGCGGCGGACCGCTGCGACGTACTCCTCGTAGCGGTCGGCGGGTGCCGCCAGGATCCCGAGGTCGGCGTCGGAGAGCGCGCAACCGTTGGTGTCGGTGTCGTCGGGCTGGTGCGTCTCGGTGAGCCGGACCAGCCGGACGACCTCGGCGACGACGGGTGCGGGGGCGACCGGTCCCAGGGAGTCCTCCGCCCAGGCGGCCGAGCGCTCCTCGGCATCGCGCTCGCCGTCATAGACCGCGTCGTGGAACCAGGCGGCCAGCAGCACCGGCGTGGCGTCGTAGACCGTGCCGGCGTCGGCCAGCTCCCCGAGGCGCCCGAGGACCTCGGTGAGGTGGAGGGTGTCGTGGTAGCCGCGAGCGGGGTCGGCGTACGCCTGCGCCAGTGCCTCACGCAGGTCAGGACTGTCGGGCAGCGGCCATCTGTCACTGAGGTCCATCACGCTCATCCAACCCGGTGCGGTGCCGAGGTTCAAGGACGAGCACGGTCGCTGGCGACCCTTGCGTCCGCGGCGTCGCTGACCGCCTCCCGCGGAGGGGTGAGCGCCCACCGGATGGTGCCGGTCGCCGCACCTGCGAGGACTCGGACCACCGTCCGCTCGGAGACCGGAAGATAGGGCAGCCGCAGCGGCAGCCGGGTCCACGCCGGCATCAGGCCGACCGCGGCGGCGGCCAGCACGGCGTACGGCGGTCGTGCCGCCAGCGGCAGCGGCGGCCTGAGCAGGACGTAGCGCACCGCCTCGCGGGCCTCGGGCGACCCGCCCAGCTCGGAGCGGTACGACGCCAGGACCTCGGCCAGCTCGGCCTCGGTCGAGGGCAGGTCCACCGCGCCGAGCCGTCGGGCGACCTCGCTGGACTGGGCGACGTACTCGTCGCGACCAGCCTGGTCCAGGGGCCGGCCGCCATAGACCTGGTGTGCGGTCAGGAAGCTGTCGGCCTCCGCAACCTGCACCCAGCGCAGCAGGTGGGGGTCGGAGGCGGCGTAGGAGGTGCCGTCGGGCAGCTCGCCGACCACCCGTTCGTGGATCCGCCGCACCGCCCGGACGGCCTGCTCGGCGTCGTCGGCCGCGCCGAACGTGGTGACCGCCAAGAACGTGCTGGTGCGCTGCAGCCGCCCCCACATGTCACCGCGGTAGCCGGAGTGCTCGGAGACCGCCCGCATCGCGGCCGGGTGCAGCGACTGCAGCAGCAGCGCCCGGATCCCGCCCACGAACATCGATGCGTCGCCGTGCACCCGCGCGATCGGGCTCCCGGGCTCGAACCACCGCGGCCCCGGTCGGCCGTGGATGCGGTCCCGGGCCGCGGGTCCGTCCGGACCGGCGACCCGGGAGAACAGCGCCTGCCCGAGCCGGTCGCGAAGTTCCACGTCACCGACACTACGGACAGGCACCTCAGCCGGCGTAGGTGCGCAACCAGATCGTGTGCGGGGAGGAGCGGAGCTTGTCGATCGCGGCGTCGGAGATCGGCTCGGTGGCGTCGGTGACGACGTAGCCCTGCTCGCCTCGGGTGGCGAGGTACTGGCCGACCACGTTGGCGCCCTGCTCGGCGAGGTAGGAGTTGACCTCGGCGAGGACGCCGGGGACGTTGATGTGCAGGTAGGCGATCCGGGCGCCCTCGACCAGAGCCGGGGGCTGCACCGCGGGCAGGTTGACCGACAGCGCCGTGCTGCCCTCGGCCGCGAACGCCGCGAGCTTGCCGGCGACGAACCAGCCGATCTCCTCCTGCGCCTCCTGGGTGGAGCCACCGACGTGTGGGGTGAGGATCACGTTGTCGAGACCGCGCAGCACCGACTGGAACTCGTCGCCCTGGGCCTTCGGCTCGACGGGGAAGACGTCGAGAGCGGCACCGGCGAGGTGGCCGGACTCGATGTGCCTGCGCAGCGACACGTCGTCGACGACCATGCCGCGGGCCGCGTTGATGAACAGCGCGCGCGGCTTCATCTTCGAGAACTCGTCGTCGCCGAAGAAGCCGGCGTTGCCGGGCCGGCCGTCGACGTGCAGCGAGACCACGTCGGCCTCAGCGAGCAGGGCGTCGAGCGAGGGCATCCGGCGGGCGTTGCCGTGCGCCAGGCGGTCGGCGGTGTCGAAGAAGATCACCCGGAGACCGAGCGCCTCGGCGACGTTGGACAGCTGGGTGCCGATGTTGCCGTAGCCGACGATGCCCAGCGTCCGTCCCCGGATCTCGTGGCTGCCGGCGGCCGACTTGTCCCAGACCCCGGCGTGCATCTTGGCCGTCTTGTCGGGCAGTCGGCGGGCCAGCGCGATGATCTCGCCGATCACCAGCTCCACGACGCTGCGGGTGTTGGAGTAGGGCGCGTTGAACACGGCCACACCCCGGTCCGCGGCCGCGGTCAGGTCGACCTGGTTGGTGCCGATGCAGAAGCAGCCGACCGCGAGCAGGTCATCGGCGGCATCGAGGACGCGTGGGGTGATGGTCGTGTTGGACCGGATCCCGAGCAGGTGCACGCCGTCCAGGGCCGCGACCAGCTCGTCCTCGGAGAGCGACCCGGCGCGCAGCTCGACCTCGTGGCCGTGACGCTCGAGCGTCTCGACGGCGACCGGGTGGATGTTCTCGAGCAGCAGGACCTTCACCCGGCAAGGGTAGGAGCGCTCGGCGGTCGACCCGAAAACGCCGTCCGGCGTGGGATGGGAGCAGCGGTGGACGACGCCGTGGTGCTCCCGCGCTAGTGGGGCCAGAGGCGACGGGCTCGACCGGCCAGGTCCGCGTGCAGCCGCTCGGTGTCGGCACCGACCAGGGCGCCGTCCGGCGCGATGTACCGACCGTCGACGAGGACGTGCCGCGCTCCCTGGACCGGGACGTACGGGGGCATTTCGTGCCCAGGCGGCCGGGGTTTCTGCCCGACTACGACACCGAGTTGTGACCTGCGAGGCGGTGCCCGTCCAGGTACGCCGCGACCAGACTGCCCAGCGTCGGTAGGTGGTAGCCGCCCTCCTGGACCGCGACGCTGGGCAGGCCGAGGGCGCCCAGCAGGCGGCCGGCCTCGTGGTAGCCGTCGGCGGTGACCCGCAGCGGGCTCTCGGGGTCGTCGACGGCGGCGTCCACGCCGAGCGAGACCACGACCGCGTCGCAGCCGCCGACCCAGCTCGCGAGCACCGCCACGGCGTCCAGCCACCGCTCGTCACCGGTGCCCTCGGGCAGCGGGAGGTTGCGCGTGGCGTCGGCCCCGTCCCCGACGCCGGTCTCGTCGGCGTACCCCACGACGTGCGGGAACCAGCCCGCACCGGGGTCGACGTGGACCGAGCCGTAGAGCACGTCGGCGCGGTCGTAGAAGATCGCCGCGGTGCCGTTGCCGTGGTGGGCGTCGAGGTCGACGACGCCGACCGTCGTGGCGCCGCCGGCGCGCAGGGTCTCCACGGCGACCGCGGCGTTGTTGAGGTAGCAGGAGCCGCCGTAGCCGGCCGGGGTGGCGTGGTGTCCGGGCGGCCGGGACAGCGCGTAGGCGAGGGGCGCGCCGTGCGAGACGAGCCGGGCTGCGGCGGACGCGCAGTCGACCGCGGCGAGCACCGCCGCGAACGTCCCGGGGCCGACGAGCGTCATCGTGTCGTAGGCGAACCGGCCGGCATCGGCGTGGACAGCCACGGCCGGCCGGGTCGGGATCCCGGCGCTCATCGCCGCCGTCGGGAACAGGTAGGGCACGACCCGGTCCTGCCCGACCAGCCTCTCGTAGGGCCCTGCCGCCCAGCGGTCGGCGGCCGTGCCGAGGAACTCCACGAGCGACGAGTTGTGGACCGCGTCGAGCGCGGGCCGGTCGTCCGCGGCAGGCACCTCGACCAGCTCGAAGCCGGGACGGTCGAGCTCCTCGAGGATGGCGTCGACCCGTGCGGCGGTCTCGGTGCCCCGGGTCGGGACACCGACCCAGACCTCGTTCTTGGGGTCGTGCAGCCGGGTGTCCGGGGACCACAGCACCGGGACGTCGTACTGACTCATGCGTCAGTATGGCCACATGCCTCGTGCGCGCGACCTCGGCATCGGGATCGGGATGCTGCCGACCGGCCCCACCAACTCGGTCCTCGACGTGGAGGGCGTCGGCCTCGGACACGTCACCATCACGAGGGACACCGCGCGCACCGGGCTCAGCTGTCTTTTGCTCGCTGAGGACGCCTACCCGCGGCCCCTGGTGGGTGGTGGGTCCGTCCTCAACGGGTTGGGCGACTGCACCGGCTTCCTGTCGCTGCGCGAGTCGGGGCTGTTCGAGTCACCGGTCTATCTGACGTCGACCAGCCAGGTGGGCCGCGTCTACGACGCGGCGTTCCAGCTCGAGCTGGGCCGGCACCCGGAGCTGGTCGACGACATCTTCGTGCCGGTGGTGGCCGAGTGCGACGACTCGTTCCTCAACGACATCAGGACCATGTGGCTGTCGCCTGAGGACGTGGCCGCCGCCCACGGGGCAGCACGGGCATCCCGCGGTTCGTCGACACCACCGGACGAGGGCTCGGTCGGTGGTGGCACCGGGATGTCCTGTCTGGGGTTCAAGGGCGGCATCGGCACGTCGTCGAGGGTGACCCCCGCCGGCCACACCGTCGCGGTCGTGCTGATGACCAACTTCGGCCAGCGCTCGCGGCTCACCGTGGACGGCGTCGCTGTCGGCAGGCTGCTCCCAGAGCACGTGGACCCGCCCAAGCCCGCCGGCTCCTGCATCGGCGTGGTGGTCACCGACGCGCCGGTCGACCCGCTCGGCTGCGAGCGGCTGGCCCGCCGGGTCGGGCTGGGGTTGGCGCGGACCGGGTCGACCGCCCACCACGGGAGCGGGGAGATCTTCCTGGCCGCGAGCACGACCGCCCGCACCGACCGGGACGGCACGCCGCGGGACACCGCTCCCCGGCTGGCGATGCGCGGGCTCGACGACCTGTTCGAGGCGGTGGTCGACGCGACCGAGGAGGCGGTGCTCAACTCGCTGCTCCAGTCGCCCACGAGCGTGGGCAGGGCCGGCAACACCTCCGAGGGACTCGACCCGGACACCGTCGTAGGCCTGCTTCGGGAGCACGGCCGTGGCTGAGCGGTCCGTCCGCATCCCGATGGCCGACGGCGTCGAGCTGGCGCTGTCGCTGTTCCTGCCGGAGGGCGGGCCTCAGCCGTGTCTCCTCGAGGCGCTGCCCTATCGCAAGGACGACCTGACCTCGTCGTACGCCCAGAGCTACCGGGCGCTGCGCGACACCTACGGGTACGCCGTGTGCCGGGTCGACCTGCGCGGCACCGGCTCCTCGGGCGGCGACGCCACCGACGAGTACCCGCTGGTCGAGCGGACCGACCTCTGCACGGTGATCGCGTGGCTGGCCGAGCAGGAGTGGTGCGACGGCAATGTCGGGATGTTCGGCACGTCGTACTCCGGCTTCAACTCTCTCCAGGTCGCAGCCGAGCGCCCGCCCGCGCTCAAGGCGATCTGTGCGATCTACTCCAGCGACGACCGCTGGGCCGACGACGTGCACTGGCGCGGGCATGCCCTGAAGCTGACCGATCTCGTCGACTACAACCACTACGTGACGCCGATGTGCGTCCTGCCGCCGGTGCCTGCGGAGTGGCCCAGTGATCGGCTGGGCGACTGGCGCGAGGAGTGGATGCGCCGGCTCGAGACCAACGAGCCGTGGCTGCTGACCTGGATGCGGGAGAACCGGGACGGTCCCTACTGGCGGGCGGGTTCCCTGAAGCACGTCGGCTACGACCGCATCGCGGCCGCGACGATGATCGTCGCGGGCTGGGCCGACGGCTACCGCAACAACACGTTCCGCACGGTCGCGGCGCTGTCCGAGGCGGGGACGCCGTGGCGACTGCTCGCCGGGCCGTGGGCGCACGCCGACCCGACCACGGCCATGCCCGGGCCGCGGATCGACCTCGACGTGGAGATGTGCGCCTGGTTCGACCGGTGGTTGCGCCGGGCGGGGGCGGGGGCGGGGGCGGGGGACGAGCCGTCCCGGGCAGACCTGTTCGTGCGGACCTCGACCGTCCCCGAGCCCGACCTGGACACCCACGAGGGCCACTGGGTGACCGGTTCGTGGCCGCCGACCGGAGCGTCGTCGGCAACCGTGACCCTGGACGGGCCGAGGGCACTGGTCGTCGAACCGGACGTCGGCACGGCGGCGTGGATCGACTGCGCCGGACACCTGCCGTGGGGGCTCTCGCTCGACCAGCATGAGGACGATGCCCGCTCGCTGACCTGGGACACGACGCCGCCGCCGCAGGCGGTCGTCGGCCAACCGCGAGTGCGGCTGCGGCTCAGTGCTGACGCGCCGGCGGCGTCGCTGTCGGTGAAGCTGTGCGACGTCTTCCCCGACGGGACCTCGGCCCTGGTCGGCCGGGGAACGCTGGACCTGGCGTTCCGGGACGGCTCGTCACCGGCTCCGCTCGTGCCCGGCGAGGAGTTCGAGGTCGACCTGCTGCTGGACGCCTGCGCCTATCAGTGGTCACCGGGCCAGACGCTCCGGGTGTCGGTCGCCGGCTCGGACTGGCCCAACACGATCGCGCCGCCGGCCCCGGTGACGCTGACGGTGCACGGGGGCTCGCTCGAGCTGCCGCTCTGGCCGGTTGCGCTCGCCGCCGCGCCGTCGTTCACACCCGGTGCGGCGGCCTCGTCCGAGGATCCCGAGGGTGTCGTCTGGTCGATCACCCGAGACGTGCTGCGGCGCACGACCTCGGCGGAGGTCCGCAGCGGCTCGACGTACGAGATCCCGCACGGCGGCACCGCAAGCGAGGACTACGTGGGCGAGGTCGCCGTCGACCGCCGCACCTTCGCCCAGTGGGCCACAGCCACCACCACGTTCACGCTCGCCTGGCCCGGCGTGGAGGTCCGGGTCGTCTCGGACCTCCGCGTCGACATCGGTACCGAGACCTATGACGTCGTCATCGCCACCGATGCCTACGACGACCACGAGCTGATCTCGCATCGTGAGTGGCGGGAGTCCTTCCCGCGCTGAGTGCCCGCGGGATAGTCCGTGACAACTGTGTAGGTGAATCCGACGCATGACCTACACGGTCGTCACGGACTATCCCAGTGGCGGCTCAGGCGGCGCGGTACCTCAGGAGCAGAGCCTTCAGCTCGTCCGGGAGTGCCCGTCGGAGAGCCACGGTGTGGGTGGGGACCCAGGACGACGGGAGTTCTGCTGTCCACAGTCGTCGGGACTCGGCCTCAAACCGGGCTCGGGACCGAGCCGCGAGCATCCGTTGGGCTGCCAGAAGGGGTGCCTTGCGGTCCGCCGCGGTCATCACGAAGCACTCGAGTCCTGCGGCGCGGTAGCGCTCGTCGCGCTGGATGTCCACGGCGCGCTGCCTGCCTGACAGGTGGAGCCCACCGTCGTACTGACCCACGACGCCGCCCTCGACGTCGAGCAGATCCGGAGTACCGATGTGTCGCCCCGCTGGATCGAAGACCGGCCAGTTGCACAGCGGTCTCGGCAGACCCGCGTCCAAGCGCCAGGTCAGCACCATGTCGAGCTCGGGCGGCGACCAGCAGTTCTCCTCCGCCAGAGCTGTGCCTTCTCGACACTGAGGTACGCCGGTCCAGCCGTTGTGCTGGTAGGCGTACCCCGCCATCTCCTCGATCGAGACGTGGTCGGTGAAGGCGGCCATGCTCAGGATCCGGGCGGCCTCGCGCTCATCATGGGCGTATCGCATGTCGAAGCAGGCTGACCTCACCGACCTCGTGATGCGAATCCCATCGACGACGATGACGTCGCGCGGGTCGAGGCGCTCGGCCGAGACGTTCACCCTGGCCTGACTCCTCACGTCTTCGCCTCCGATGGCGAGCCAGATCGACCGGGCCTGGCCGGCGGCGTCGCTCCCGGGGAACCAGCGTCTGGCGCCCTGCCAATGCAGTCCCGCCCACCCGGTGATGGCCCCGTGCCCGGGCAGCAGCTCGGCAGCCTCGACGATCCGCTGCTCGGGGGAGGGCTCGACGTCGGCCGGCACGTAGCGGTTCCAGCTCGTACGCCGCCAGTTCGGGCCGCGGGTCTCGGCTGCGGTCGGTCCCGTGCGGCCCTGGGCATCTCGAGGACATGGCAGCACGAGGTGAGGACGTGCCTCGAGCACCCGGAGAACGCGACCATCGGCCATCCCCGCACGCTGCCGCGGTCTGGCTTGGAGCTTGGGTCGTTGTCCCCAGGTGCGCAACGGCGGGATAGTCCGTGACGGTTGTGTAGGCGATCTGGCCGAACGACCTACACAGGTGTCACGGACTATCCCCCGGCGGGCCGGCTGGTCACAGCTCCAGGCCACCCTCGCGGTATGCCGCGCTGATGGCCGAGACCAGGTGCCCCACCGCGTCCTCGTTGGGGGCGAACGGGCCCGGCTTGAAGTGCGGGCTCGCCAACCCCCGCTGGACCGACTCGCAGGCGGCCCAGTCCTGGCGGTTCGTGAGGTCCCAGAACTCGACCGCCGCACCCGCGGAGCCCGCGCCCGGCAGCGTCAGCCACGAGCACTCGATCCACGTCCGGCCGGGCTCCAGCGGCACGATCCGGTGCGTCATCACGTAGTCGGGGTGCGCGGAGATCAGCACGTTGGGCAGCACGTGCACGTACTCGACGGTCGTGCGGGGCGCGCCCGGGATCGGCGTCGCCGCCAGCTCGCCGGTGAGCGACATGGTCCGCACGCCGTCGCGCAGGACCATCGAGCCGCCGACCCAGCTGCCGGGCAGGTCGTAGTTGTCGCCCGAGTCCGGCAGGCTCACCTGGCACAGCTCGGGGTGGATCGAGGGGCAGTGGTAGCACTCGTGGTAGTTCTCGGCGACCACCTTCCAGTTGGCGGCGATCTCGTAGGTGTGCCGGTCCGCGACGACGAGCCGGCCCGCGTCGTAGGGCGCCAGGATGCGGGCCAGGTCGCCGAGATGCTCGTCGAACGCCGGCACCTCGGAGCTGCCCAGCGGGTGCAGTGCGTGCCCGAAGACCCATCCCTGCCAGACGGTCACCGGCAGCTCGACCAGGCCGTGGTCGGCGGTGTCGAAGCCGTCGACGCCCCGGAACCGGGGAGCACCCTTGAGCGCTCCACCGAGGTCGTAGGTCCAGCCGTGGTAGGGACAGGAGATCGCCCGGCGGCTCGCGGTCTCGCCGTCCGGGAGCAGCTCGTGGCCGCGGTGCCGGCAGGTGTTGGCGAACATCCGGAGCGCACCCCCGGGGGTCGCGGCGTCGCGTACCGCCAGGCAGCCGAGGTCTCCGACCATCAGCGCGCGCTGGTTGGTGAGCTCGTCGGGGAAGAGGTCCTCGACCCGCCCGAGGCAGGTCCAGGTGCCCGCGAACAGGTGGCGGCGCTCCCAGGCCAGCACGGCCTCGGAGGTGTAGGCCGCCGCAGGCATCATCTGGACGAGCTGGTCGGTGACGTCGGTCAAGGCTCTCTCCGATCTATGCTCCGGGCATGACCCGTCGGGCACGTCGTTCGGTCGACGTACGACGCGAGGAGATCCTCGTCGCGACCGTCGATCTCGTCGACCGGTTGGGTCTTGCGGCGGTCCGCGTGGGCGACGTGGCCGCCGAGCTGGGCGTCAGTGCGTCGCTGGTCTTCTATCACTTCGGCACCAAGGACGCCCTGGTCGCCGAGGCCTTCGCGCACGCCGTCGAGCGCGACCTCGGCCGGATCGACAAGGTGGTCGCCTCGCCGGACCCGGTCGAGCGGCTGCGCAAGCTGCTGCGCCTCTACGGGCCGACCGGCCAGGCGGTGGGCTGGCGAGTGTGGATCGACGCGTGGGCCCTGGCCCAGCGCGAGGCCCACATCCGCACCGTGCTGCGCAAGCTCGACCAGCGCTGGGAGGACGCGCTGCGCGAGGTCGTCGAGGACGGCGTGGCGGCAGGCGCCTTCACCTGCGCGGACCCGGTCGCCTCGGTGCGTCGCGTGTCGGCGCTGCTCGACGGACTGTCGGTCGCGACGCTGGTCTACAAGACCGTCACCCGCGCGCAGCTGCGCGAGTGGGTGGCGGGCCACGTCGCCCACGAGCTCGGGGTCCACGTCGACGTCCTGCGCTGAACGCACGGCTACACCAGCCAGTTCGCGACGTGGTTGGGGTTGGTCAGGGCCGGACGGTCCAGCCGAAACGGCGACACGTCGGTGGCTGAGGTGCCGGTGGTGACCAGGTCGGTGAGCAGCCGGCCGAACGTCGGCGCGAACTTGAACCCGTGTGCGGCACCCATCCCCACGACGACGTTCTCGTGGCCCGGGACCGGTGCCAGCACGAAGTCGCGGTCCGGGGTGAGGGTGTAGAGGCAGCGCTTGGACCGCACCGGCTCTCCCGAGCCGGGCAGGACGTCGCCCATGTGGTCCGCGAGGCGTCCGAGCATGACCGGGTCCTCGACGACCTCGCCCCGGTCGTCGGGGTCCACCGGCGGCCCGCCGCAGTCCTGCGCCGCCTTCACGGTCGGCTCGCCGTAGGTCGGGAACCCGTAGAACGACGGGTCGTCCATCCAGATCCAGAGCGGCATCACCTCGGGGCCGAAGCGTGCGGGCTCGGCGGGGGAGAAGTACGTCACCTGCTCCCACGTCACCTCGAGCGGCACCCGGGTGTCGAGGTGGCGCAGCATGTCGTTGGTCCAGGCGTCCGCGGCGAGGACGACACCCCGCGCGGTGATGGTGCCGCCCGGGGTGGACACCTCGACGCCGGCGTCACCGAGGTCGGTCAGCCCCAGGACCGGCTGCTCGCCGCGCAGGTCGGCGCCGTGTCGTCGCGCCAGGTTCTGCAGCACCGCGGTCGCGCGGCCGGCGGGGACGATCGAGGCGTCCGCCTGATAGAGCGAGAGGGTCCCTTCGGGCAGCCGGAAGGCCGGCCACCGCGCGGCGACCTCGGCGGCGTCGAGCGTCTCGTAGGCGATGCCGACGGCGTCCATGGAGGCGGTGTAGTCCTCGGGGGCGATCGCCGGGTCGGGAGGGAAGAGGTCGAGACCACCCGTCGTCGTGACCAGCTGCTCGCCGCTGGCATCCTCGAGGTCCGCCCAGTCGGCGTAGGCCTCCTGGGTCAGCGCGACGTAGGCCGGCGTGTGGTAGCTGTGCCGCAGGATCCGGCTGGTGTCGTGGCTGGCGCCGTGGTCGTGCCCCAGGGCGAACCGGTCGAGGCCGACCACGGAGTGGCCGCGGCGCCCGAGCTGCCACGCGGCGGCGCTGCCGAGCGCTCCCAGTCCGACGACGAGGTAGTCCACGCGCTCACCCACCGGCGCGCTCCAGCCGGGGGAGCAGCCAGCGGCGGATGTCCAGGCTGTCGTCCTCCATCGGAGCGAACCAGCCATGGGTGTAGGACCGCGACGACATGCCGCGCTGCACGGCCTCGCAGATCGCCCAGTCCTGCTGGTTGACGAGGTCCCACAGGTCCGAGGCGTCGCTGGGGTCGAAGGAGTCCAGGGCCTGCTCGTCGCGCGCGAACAGCAGTGCGCAGGTCACCCGGGTCCGGTCGACCGCCAGCGGGTCCAGCACGAACGCCGCGACGTGGTCGGCGGAGGCCGACACCATGAGGTTGGGGTAGACGAGGTCGCCCTTGTGGCGCACGCGTTCGTCCGCGTCGAGACCGGGCAGCGGCGCACGATCGGTCGTGCCGGTCGTCGTGAACGTCCAGGCGCCCTCGCGGTGCGCGACGCCCCGGTCCCAGTCCAGGTCGCCGGCCCCGCCGGCGAACGACGGCACCAGCCGCGACAGCTCGGGGTGCACGGGACCGCAGTGGTAGCACTCGTTGTAGTTCTCGAGCAGCACCTTGTAGTTGGCGGCCACCTCGTAGGTCAGCACTCGTCCGGTGGCCAGGTCGGCGAGCCCGTAGTTGGCGAGCGTCGCGTCGGCGTGCGCCACCAGCTCGGCGAGGGGCTCGGCCCGATCGGGGGTGAGGTGGACGAACACGAACCCGCCCCAGGTGCCGACACCCACCGGCTTCAGGGCGAACTCCGCGGGTTCCGGCACGTCAGCGTGCGGCGACCTCAGCAGCCGGCCGTCCAGGCCGTAGGTCCAGGAGTGATAGGGGCACCGGATCGCCGAGGCCTCGCCGGCGGGGAGGTCCGGGGCTCTGAGCTGGCAGCCGCGGTGGCGGCAGACGTTGTACGCCGCGTGCAGCTCGCCCTGCTCGTCGCTGGTGACCAGCACCGACTCGCCGACGACCTCGACGGTCGCGGCGTGCCGAGGCGCGGCCAGCCCGAGGTCGTCGCGCCGCCCCACGCAGTACCACTCGCCGTACAGCACGGCCTCGCGCTCGATCAGCCAGGCGGCCTCGTCGACGTACAGCTCGCGAGGCAGCGCGGCCTGCAACGGCTCAGACATCACCCCTCCTTACTGACTCGCGAGTCAGTAAGCATCGTGTCACGGGTCAACCGGTCGCGTCGAGATGGCACGCGACCCGGTGGGTCCCGCCCGCGGGCAGGACCGCCAGCGGCGTGGTCCGGCACTGCTGCTCGACCCCGGCTGCGGCCGCCTCGCCGTTCGCGAGCTGCGGGCAGCGTGGGTGGAACCGGCAGCCCTCGGGGATCCGACTCGGGTCCGGGATCTCGCCGGTCAGCACGACCGGCTCGAGGTAGTCGATCTCGGGCACGACCGAGAGCAGCGCCTTCGTGTAGGGGTGCCGCGGCTTGCCCAGGACCTCCTCGGTGGTGCCGCACTCGACGACCCGGCCGAGGTACATGACCGCGATCCGGTCCGCGATGTTCCAGGCCAGACCGAGGTCGTGGGTGACCACGACGACGCCCATGTCGAGGTCCTTGCGCAGCTTGAGCAGCAGGGCGAGGATCTCACCTCGGATCGAGGCGTCGAGGGACGAGACGGGCTCGTCGGCCAGGATCAGCTCGGGCCTCAGCGCGAGCGCCCCCGCGATCAGGACACGCTGCTTCTGGCCGCCTGACAGCTCGTGCGGGTAGCGCAGGAACAGTCTCTCGGGTGGGCGCAGGCCTGCCTCGGACAGCGCGGCCGCCACCAGCTCCGCCTCGCTGCGGTGGTCGGGGTCGGACGCCACCCGCCGGTGCAGGCGGATGCCCTCGGCGACCGACTCGTAGACGGTCTGCCGCGGGTTGAGCGAGCCCGCGGCGTCCTGGAGCACCATCTGCACGCGCCTGCGCAGCGCTCGCAGGCCCTTGGTCGTGTACTCCAGCGGCTGCTCCCTCGAGCAGCACCTCGCCGGACGACGGCGACTGGAGGCCGATCAGCGCGCGGGCCAGCGTGGTCTTGCCGGACCCGGACTCACCGACGATGGCCAGGATCTCACCGCGCTGCACGGCGACGTCCACGCCGTCCAGCGCCCGCGCGTACGCGCCGCTGCGGGTCGCGAACTCGACGGAGAGATCGCGCGCCTCCAGGAAGGGCGTGTCGCTCATGACGCACCCACCCGGAGGCAGGCGACCTGGCGGCCGGCCACGACCTCGACGAGTGGCGGCTCGGCGGTCAGGCACTGGTCGATCGCGAGCGGGCAGCGCGGCGCGAACGAACACCCCGCAGGCAGGTCGCGCGGGTCCGGCGGGTCGCCCGTCAGTCCGGCCGGCGCGTACCGGGCAGCCGGGTCGCCGACCCGCGGGAAGGCGCCGGACAGGGCCTCGGTGTAGGGGTGCAGCGGATCGGCGAAGACCTGCTCGGCCGGCCCCGACTCGACGATCCGGCCGGCGTACATCACCGCGACCCGGTCGCAGATGTCGGCGAGCACCGACAGGTCGTGGCTGATGATCAGCAGCCCGACGCCGAGGTCGCGGACGAGGTCCTTGAGCAGGTCGAGGACCTGGGCCTGCACCATCACGTCGAGGGCGGTGGTGGGCTCGTCGGCGACGACCAGCTGCGGCCTGCAGGCCAGCGCCATCGCGATCATCACGCGCTGCGTCTGGCCGCCGGAGAGCTGGTGCGGGTACGACGCGCTTGCGCGAGGCCGGCCAGGCCGACCTGTTCGAGCAGCTCGCTCGACCCGGTGCTCGACGACCTCCTTGGAGAGGTTCGGCTCGTGCAGCGATGATCGGCTCGGCGATCTGCCTGCCGACCCGCTGCACCGGGTTGAGCGAGTGGAGTGCTCCCTGGAAGACGATCGAGGCGCCGGCCCAGCGCAGCGCCCGCAGCTCGCCCCAGCTGCATGGTCTGCACGTCCTCGACCGAGGACCATCACCTCGCCGGTCGACCTTCGCGCTCGCTCGGCTGCAGGCGCAGGACGGTGCTGACCAGGGTCGACTTGCCGCAGCCCGACTCACCGGCCAGCCCGACGACCTCGCCGGCGACCGACCACGAGGTCGACGCCGCGCACGGCGGGCAGGGGACCCTCGGACGTGCCGTAGGTGACCGAGACGTCGCGGAGCTCGAGCAGCGCCTGGCCGCTCCGGGTCTGGGTCTGGGCCTCGGGTCGGGTGCCGGTCACCGGTCACGCAGCCGGGGGTTGAAGACCTCTTCGAGGGCCTGTCCGACCAGCGTGAACGCGAGCACGACCAGGACGACGCAGACGCCGGGCGGGACGATGTACCACCACGCGCCGGTCGTCATCGCACCGACGCCGAACGCGTCGTCGAGCATCGTGCCCCACGAGACGCGGGTCGGGTCGCCGAGGCCGAGGAAGCTCAGCGTCGTCTCCGCCAGGATCGCGAGGGCGACGGTCAGGGTGGTGTTGGCGAAGACCATCGGCATCACGTTCGGCAGCACGTGCCGGGTCATCTGGTGCCAGCGGCCGGCGCCGAGGACCCGCGCCCGCTCGACGTAGGGACGCTCCCGGATCGAGAGTGTCTGGCTGCGGATCAGCAGCGCGGTGCCCGGCCAGCCCGTGATGCCGATGACGATGACGATGTTGATGAGCGACCGGCCCAGGACCGTGGCCAGCACGATCGCGAGCGGCAGGAACGGGATGACCAGGAACCACTCGGTCAGCCGGAAGAGCACCGCGCCGGCCAGCCCTCGAAGAAGCCCGAGGTCAGGCCGACCAGGGTCCCGATGACCATCGAGATCAGGGTCGCCAGCAGCCCGACGAACAGCGAGATCCGGGCGCCCCAGATCAGCAGCGTGACGATCGAGCGGCCGTTGTCGTCGGTCCCGAGCCAGGTACTCGCCACGACGGGGCCTCCAGGACCCCGCCGGTGGCCTTGGTGACCTCGAGGCTCTCCGCGTCGGCCAGGAGCGGCGCGAAGATCGCGACGAGGATGAAGAACGTCAGCAGACCGAGGCCGAGCAGGCCGGAGCGGTGGCTGCGGAACGTCGGCCCACGTACGCCGCAGGCTGACGATCCGGCGTTGTCGGGTGACCTGGCGCGGCGTGAGGACCCCGGCCTGCGGCGTCGCGGTCATGAGCCCGTCATGTCCGCACCCGGGGGTCGAGCAGGCCGTAGAGCAGGTTGGCGATCAGGTTGGCGACGATGACGCCGGCCGAGGCCACCAGGAACGTGCCCTGGAGCACCCAGTAGTCCGGGATCGTCGAGCGCCTCGGTAGCCAGCAGCCCGAGCCCCGGGATCGAGAACACGGTCTCGATGGTGATCGCGCCCGGAGACCACGAAGCCGATGCTCAGGGCGATCAGCGTCGTGGTCGGCAGCAGGGCGTTGCGGACGGCGTGCCGGCGTGCGTACGACGACGTCGCGCAGGCCCTTGGCCCGGGCCGTGGTGAGGTAGTCCTCGCCGATCTCGTCGAGCAGGGAGGAGCGCATGATCAGCGAGTAGTCAGCGAGGTAGGCCAGCGTCAGCGTGATCACCGGCAGCACCAGGTGCCAGCGCCGTGTCGACGACGTCAGCCGATCGTGCCGGGTACGGCGTCGACGGAGTGCAGGCCGCCCGTCGGGAAGATGCCCGGGCAGCGGCCCGATGCCGACCGCGAAGGCCGCGATGAGCAGCAGACCCGAGCCACCACTCCGGCATGGAGTAGAGCGTCAGCGTCGTCCCGGTGGCGATCCGGTCGATGGGCTTGCCCGCGGTTCCAGGCACTGATCACGCCCAGCCAGACGCCGATGATCGCGGACAGCAGGGTCGCCAGGCCGACCAGCAGCAGCGTCGGCCACAATCGGTCCAGCATCAGGTCGGAGACGTCGGTCCGGTATCGGATCGAGACGCCGAGGTCACCGTGAGCGGTGTTCTTCAGATAGGTGAGGAACTGCTGCGGAAGCGGCTGGTCGAGACCGTACTGCGCCCGGAACGCCTCGAGCTGCTCCTCGGTCTTGAACCGGCCGCGGCCCAACGTGCGGGCCGGGTCGCCGGGCAGGACGCGGAACAGGAAGAAGTCCAGCACCAGGACGAACACCAGGCTGCCCACCGCGCCGCCGCAGCTTGCCGAGGACGTAGCGGCCGTAGCTCTTGCGCGCGGCCCGCTCGGCCGTCGCGGCTTGGGCTCATTCGCGGTCGGCCGTCGACCGAGCGACGGCGCAGCACCCAGGCTCCTGCGCCCAGGACGAGCGCGCCGAGGACCACGCCGCCCCCGATCAGGGCGCCGCTGCCGCTGCCCTCGTCCTTCGCGGCGGCGGGTCCGCCGCCACCCCCGCCGCTCTGCCCGGCACCGAGCGCGGTGGCGACGCCGTCGCAGTCACCGGCCTCGTCGGCCGGTCGCATGCTGAGGTAGTTGTGGATGCCGTACTGGATCAGCAGATCCCGCCCGGGTCCGGCTGCGGCTGGAGGCAGGCCCACCGGTCGCTGCGGTACGCCTCGGCGATGGAGCTGTACGCCGTCACCAGGTAGGGCGAGTCGCGGACCAGGATCTCCTGCATCTGCTTGACGAGGTCCTGGCGGATCGCGTCGTCCATCTCGCCGTTCTGCTGCTGGTAGAGCGCGTCGTACTCCTCGTTGCAGTACCAGGAGTCCGACCACCCACCGCGCTGGTCGCAGGTCATGTAGCCGAGCATCGAGTCCGGGTCGGGCTCGACGTACCAGCCCCACTCGAAGAAGTCGAAGTCGCCCTCGAGGATGACGTTGGTCAGCTTGTTGCTCTCCATGACGCTGACCTCGATGTCGATGCCGAGGTCGCCGAGCCACTCTGCGAAGTAGTCCGCCACCGTGGTCGAGGACCTTGCTCTCGCTCCGGGCGAAGAGCCGCAGCGTGCCGAGGTCGGCGCCGTCCGGCATCAGTGCGCTTGCCGTCCGAGCCGCGGGCGTAGCCGGCCTCGTCGAGCAGCTCGTCGGCCTTGTCGAGGTCGAAGGTGAAGGCGTCCGTCCTCCGGCAGGCTCCCAGTGGAAGTCGGCGTAGAGCGGCGGGATGATCGTGTCGCCGGGGTCGCCGGCACCCTGGTAGGCCTTCTCGATGAGCTGGTCGCGGTCCAGCGCGAAGTTCAGGGCATAGCGGAAGGTCGGGTCCTGCAACGCCGGGTTGCCGTCGCCCAACGGCTCGCCGGTCTCGGTGTCGACAGCACCGGTGTTGAAGGCGATCTCGTCGAACCCGGGCGAGTCGCCGTTCTGGGCGGTGATGCCCTCCTCGCCCTCGAGCGCGCTGCACCTGGAGGGCGGTGATGCCCTCGGCGAAGTCGATCTCTCCCTTGATCAGCGCCTGGACCATCGGGTCCTGCAGCCTTGTAGACGCGGAAGACGACCTCGTCGATGTGCGAGCCGCCCTGCCAGTAGTCGGGGTTGCGCTCGAACCGGTACGTCGAGCCGCCGGCGGTGCCCTCGACCAGCCGGAACGGGCCGGACCCGACGACCGGCTGCCCGTCGGTCGGCTCGGCGGCGTAGCGTCTTGACCGCCTTCTCGTCGACGCTCGACCAGATGTGCTCGGGCACGATCGGGATCGGCAGCAACGGCAGGACGGCGTTCGGCTTGTCCAGGGTCAGCACGACCGTGAGGTCGTCCGGCGCGGTGATCTCGGTGACCGAGGTGAAGTAGGACGACCAGGTCGCGGCCTCGGGCCCGCCGTCGAGGATCCGGTTGTAGGTGAAGGCGATGTCGGCGGCGGTGAGCGGCTCGCCGTCGGACCACAGCACGCCGTCGCGGATGTGGAAGGTCCAGGTCAGGCCGTCCTCGGAGGTCTCCCAGGACTCGGCGAGGCCGGGCTGCGGGGACATGTCGTCCATCGAGTAGCGTGATCATGTAGTCGTAGGTGAGGGCCCACATCTCGTAGGCCTCGGCCTCGATGCCGAGGAACGGGTTGAACGAGTCGATGTCGTTCAGGATCCCGACGGTGAAGGTCCCCGCGCCGCCCTCGCCGCCCGCTGGCTCCGCCTCGGCGTCGGCCGGTGTCGCAGCCGCCGTGCTCGGCGCCGCGCCGGTGAAGGCGGTCATCGCGACCAGCGCGGCCGCCGCCAGCGCAGGAGTACGTTTCCGCGCATGACTGCGCCGTCCGGGCCCCCGGTGGCTCCGCAGGAGCCCTTCGAGCACGCCGAGCACGGCGTGACGCGACCGGACCCGTACGCGTGGATGCGCGGGCTCCAGGATCCCGTCCTGGCTCACCTCGCCGCCGAGCGTGCGTGGTACGACGTTGCCACCGGACATCTGGGCCCCCTCGTCCAGGAGCTGCGGGCCGAGATGGCCGACAGGGTTCCGGCTACTGACTCGTCAGTCAGTTGGCCGCAGCACGGGTATTCCTACTACACGGTCCTCCCGGCGGGAAGGGAGTACGTCCAGTTGTTACGTCGCCGTCATGGTGGCGACGAGGAGCTCCTGCTCGACGCGAACGAGCTCGCAGGGGATGCGGTCTACCTGGACCTCGGCCTGTGGGCGGTCTCGCCGGACGCCGCGGTGCTCGCGTATGCGGTCGACTTCGACGGCGACGAGGTCTATGCGCTGCGGTTCAGGGACCTCGCGACCGGGCGGGACCTGGACGACGTGGTGTCGCGCACGGCGCCCGGGGGTGCCTGGTCCGCGGACTCGTCGTACTTCTTCTATCTGACCCATGACGACCTGTGGCGACAGCACCAGGTGTGGCGGCACCGGCTCGGGACGGCGGCGTCCCAGGACGAGCTCGTGCTGGAGGAGGCCGACGGCAGGTTCGAGCTGGAGCTGGGCTCCTCGCGGACCGGTGACCTGGTGCTCATCTGGTCGGAGAACCGCGACACCAGCGAGGTCTGGGTGGTCGACTCGGCCGACCCGACCTCCGCGCCGCGCTCCGTGGGCGGTCGGCGCCGCGGTGTCGAGTACAGCGCCGAGCACGTGAGGTACGCCGACGGCTCGGACGAGCTGCTGCTCGTGACCGACGACGGGGCGACCGAATACCGGCTGGCGCGCTGCCCGGTGCCCAGGGGCGGCGACCAGGACTGGTCCGCCTGGCAGCCTCTGCGACCGGAGGAGCCCGCGGAGCGGCTGGAGAGGGCGGACGCCTACGCCGGCCACGTGGTGCTGACGTCGCGCGTCGATGGCCGCAACCAGCTCCGGATCCTGGCGCTCGACGACCTGGGCGGCGCCGGGATCGTCGTCGGCCCGGTCTCGGAGACCGCGTCCCTGGCGGCCCCCCTGAGGCAGAACCTCCAGCACGACGTCGACCGGATCATCGTGGTGGACGAGTCCTCCCTGATGCCCGCGGTGTGGTCCTCGCTGTCGCTGGACACGGGAGAGCGGACAGAGCTGCTCCGCAAGGACGCTCCGGGCTTCGACCCGGCGTCGTACGTCGGCGAGCAGCGGTCGTTCGCGTCGGCCGACGGCACCCAGGTCCCGGCGACGATCCTGCGGCACGTGTCCACTCGGTTGGACGGCTCCGCGCCGTGCGTGATGTACGCCTACGGCGCCTACGAGGCGGTCTATCCCGACCAGGAGTGGGACCCCGCGATCCCCTCGCTGCTCGACCGCGGCGTCGTCTACGTGCACGCCCACGTCCGGGGCGGCGGCGAGGGCGGGCGGCGCTGGTGGCTGGACGGGCGGTTGGAGCACAAGCAGCACACCTTCGACGACCACATCGCCGTCGCCGACGGGTTGGCCGCGGCCGGACTGGTGGACGGGGCCCGGCTCGCGACCCGTGGACTGTCGGCCGGCGGGCTCCTGCAGGGTGCGGTGTTCTCGCAGCGGCCCGACCGCTGGCGCGCGGTGGTGGCTGAGGTGCCGTTCGTCGACGTGCTCACCACGATGCTCGACCCGTCGATCCCGCTGACCGTCAACGAGTGGGACGAGTGGGGCGACCCGTCCAGGGCCGAGGATCATGCGTGGATGGCGCGCTACTCGCCGTACGACAACCCGCCTCCGGCCGGCTCGCGGCCCGACCTCCTGGCGACCGGAGCCCTCCACGACGCCCGAGTGATGGTGTGGGAGCCCGCCAAGTGGGTCGCGCGGCTTCGCGAGACCGATCCCGAGTGGGCCCCGCGCTGCCTGTTCCGCGTCGAGACCGGCGCCGGCGCCCATATCGGCCCCGCGGGCCGCTTCGCCCACCTCGGCTACGAGGCGGAGATCTACGCGTGGCTGCTCGACCGTCTGGGCGCCGTCCCTACTGACTCACGAGTCAGTAGCCGGTAGCGTGCGTGACGTGCGCACCACCCCCTTCCACCCACGGTTGAGCGCTCTCAACGACCAGGGGCTCTACACGCACTGGCAGGGCACGCTCTCGCCCCTGCGCTACTCCCACGCGCCGAAGCACGAGTACTTCGCGGTGCGCAACTCGGTCGGTGTCTTCGACACCTCGCCGCTCTACAAGTACGCCGTCACCGGCCCGGACGCGGAGCAGCTGTTGGTCGGGGCACTGACCCGCGACATCAGGACCTGCCGTCCGGGGCAGGCGCAGTACACCGCGTGGTGCGACGACCGCGGGTTCGTGATGCACGACGGCGTGGTGTTCCGGCACGCCCCTGATGGCAGCGGGGCGGACGAGTTCCTGCTGACCGCCGCCCGCCCGGCGCTCTCGTGGTTCCAGGAGCTGGCAACCGGGCTGCGTGTCGAGCTCGAGGACGTGACCGACGACTACGGGATGCTCGCTGTCCAGGGCCCGCGCTCACGCGCGGTCCTCGCCGCCCTGATGCCGGAGGCCGAGTCCCTGGCCTACTTCGACCACGCTGCCACCAAGGTCGGTGGCGCCGCGGTGACGTTGTCGCGGACCGGCTACACCGGCGATCTCGGCTTCGAGCTGACCGTCCCGGCCGACGACGCGGTCGCGGTGCTGGACGCTGTGCTCGAGGCGGGGCGCGACCACAGCATCCGGCCGTTCGGCGAGGAGGCGCTGATGACGCTGCGCATCGAGGCCGGCCTGGCGCTGATCGACGTGGAGTGGGAGGACGCACGGCTCGCGTTCAGCGACGCCGATCGGGTGACCCCCAAGGAGCTCGGCTTCGGCTGGATGCTCCGCGGCGTCCGCGACGGGTCGCGCCGGTTCGTCGGCTCGGAGGCGATCCGCCGCGAGCTGGTCGAGGGGACCTCGCGCTGGGCGACCGTCGGGGTCGTCGCGGACTGGGCCGACTGGGATCGGCTCTATCGGGACGCCGGGCTGTTCCCGCCGAAGTCCGAGCACCCGTTGCCCTACGAGGCGATGGTGCTGGACGACGAGGGCGTCGAGGTCGGCTTCTGCACCTCGTTCGTCTACTCGCCGGTGCTGCAGCGCCACATCGGCATCGCCCGGGTGCGGCCGGACCTGGCCGCCCCGTCATCGGCAGAGGGCACCGAGCTGCGGCTCGAGCTCGCGATCGCCCACCACAACACCACGGTCCGGATCCGGACCACGACGATGCCGTTCTTCGACCCTGCCCGGAAGAAAGGATGAGTGACGAAGGCCTGATGAGCACGCATGAGTACGACGCCATCGTCGTCGGGGGTGGCCACAACGGTCTGACCCACGCGGCGTACCTCGCCAAGGCCGGCCTGCGCACGCTGGTGCTGGAGAAGAACGCGATGGTCGGCGGCGCCGCCATCACCGAGGAGCTGATGCCCGGCTTCTCGTTCACGACGTTCTCGTACGCCCTGAGCCTGCTCAGACCGGAGATCATCCACGAACTCGACCTGGTGCAGCACGGGTTCCTGCCGCTGATGATGCCCTCGTCGTTCCACCCGACCGGGGACGGCGACTACCTGCTGTTCGGTGACGACCACCAGGCGAACCTCCAGGAGATCCGCCGGCACTCGCCGCGTGACGCGGACGCCTACGAGCGCTACCACCGCGACCTCGACCGGGTCTGCCAGGTCGTCCGGCCGCTCTTCGACAACCCTCCGCCGAACGTCTTCGGCTCCGACCCCGGGGACGCGGTCGAGGTGAAGTGGCTGCTCGACCACCTCGGCGGGGTCGATCGCAAGACGATGCACGACGTCGTCCGGCTGCTCACCGGCTCGGCCTCGGACTGGCTCGACGACTACTTCGCGCACGACGCGATCAAGGGCTACCACGCGTCGTCGTCGATCATCGGCTCCAAGGTCGGTCCGATGTCGCCAGGCTCCGGTCTCGTGCTGCTGTTCCACAAGCTCGGCGAGCACGACGGCCACCTCGGCTCGTGGGCGTTCCACAAGGGGGGCAACGGCGGCTTCACCCAGGTGCTCGGTCGGGCCGCGTCGGCGTTCGGAGCCGAGATCCGTCTCGGTGCCCAGGTGTCGTCGGTGCTGACCGACAACGGTCGCGCGGTCGGTGTGGTGCTGGAGGACGGTTCCGAGTTCCGGGCGCCGGTCGTGGTGTCCGCACTCGACCCGCGGCGGACGTTCCTCGAGCTCGTCGAACCGCGCGAGCTGCCGCTCGACCTGGTCGACAACATCCGCCGGATGCGGTTCCGCGGCGTGTCGGCGAAGGTGAACTTCGCCCTCGACGGACTGCCGGTCTTCCCGGCGTTGCCCGACACCGTCGACCACTACGGCGGCTTCCTGAACATCGGTCCGACCATCGAGTACGTCGAGAGGGCCTTCGACGCCGCGAAGTACGGCTGGTACTCCGAGCGGCCGTTCATCGATGCCGCGATCCAGTCCGTCGTCGACCCCGACATGGCCCCGCCCGGCAAGCACGTCATGTCCTGCTTCGTGCAGTACGCGCCCTACGAGCTGCGCGGGTCGGACTGGGAGACCGAGCGCAACAGCTTCGGCGACAAGGCGCAGGCGGTCCTCGAGTCGCACTTCCCGGGCTTCGGCGACCTGGTGCTGCACCGCGAGGTGGTGACCCCGGTCGACATCGAGGCCCGCACCGGCCTGACCGAGGGCAACATCTTTGCCGGCGAGTTCCTCGCCCCGCAGATGTACTTCTTCCGGCCCGCTCCCGGCTGGAGCCAGTACCGCACGCCGATCGAGGGCTACTACCAGTGCGGCTCCGGCACCCACCCCGGTGGCTGCGTGATCGGCTCACCCGGCCGCCTCGCCGCCCAGCGGGTCCTCCGCGACTCGAGCAGGTAGGTCAGGTCGGTGGGATAGTCCGTCACCTTTGGGTGGCGCAGGCCGGCTGGGGACTACACCCAAAGGTGACGGACTATCCCGGCCGGCGGGCCGGGGGCCGAAAGCTCGCGGGGGTGGGAGCTACGTCGCGACCTGCTCCTCGTAGGCCGCGAGCAACCGGTCACGCAGGGCGGCGAGCTCCCGGACCTCGGTGATGAACCGGGTCGTGCTCTCGCCCACTCGGACGTCGTCGAAGTAGTGGCGCCGCATCGCCACCCGCGCCAGGTGCAGCTCGTCGTGCTCCAGCCGTTGGGACATGAGGTCAGTGAGGTCGCGGACCGTCTCCGAGTCCACGATGTCGGCGCAGCGACTGACCGGGGCCTCCAGGCGGAGTCGCTCGGGGTCGTCGTGGCGGTCGGCGATGAACAGGGGTCGGTCGGTCCGGAGGTAGAGCCAGTCCAGGCCCACCGAGGAGACGTCGGTGACGATCGCGTCGCAGTCGGGCATGACCGCCAGGATGTCGGCTTCCTCGAGCACGACGTGCTCACCCTGCCCGGCCTGCTCGCTCAGCAGCGCGACTATCTCGGCGTGCGCCGCCCGGACCTGGGCGTCCTCGCTGTCGAGGGTTCGAGGGTGCGGCTTGTAGACGACGCGGACCTCGGGCACCGCGAGCAGGCGGCGGACGAGCTGGGGGCCGAACCGGTCGAGGGACGAGTAGTTGTTGTAGTCGGCGTCTCCCTCCCAGGTCGGGGCGTACAGGACCGTGCGCCGGTTGCTGGGAGGCAGGGCCGGCTCAACGCGCAGGTCGAGCTGCGGGCGCCCGATCCGCACCAGCTTTGCCGTGTCGAACTCGAGCAGCCCGGCCACGACCCGCTGCACCGCCGCCTCGCCGGCCACGAAGAGCCGGTCGTAGGACTTGGCGTTGTTGCTCGCCATGCTCTGCTTGTCGCTCTCACCGTGGTTGATGTGGACGTGCAGCATGCGCGACTCCAGCAGCGACTGGAAGTTGCGCATCGAGTTGTTGACATAGAGCCCGACCCGGGCGTCCATCTCGACGTACGCCGCCCGCAGCTGGGGGAAGTCCTCGGCCAGCACCACCGGCAGCGCGGTCAGGGGACGCACCACGTCGGCGGTGTCCGCCCGGCGGATGACGACGGCCACCGGCTCGGTGGCGTCGAGCAGCTCCAGTACGGGCAGCCACTGGGCCAGCTGGTAGACCCGGGCGGGGTCGTCACCGAAGAACACGAGAACCGAGGGTGAACGCACCTGCGCACTCTGCGGCACAGATGTGTCAGGCATGTGTCGCCGGTGACTGATCGCGAGGCCGCCCGGGCGGCGTCAAGGCTGCAGCTCTCCGAGGCCGTCGGCGTCGACGATCCGGTAGGCGTAGCCCTGCTCGGCCAGGAAGCGCTGGCGGTTCTGGGCGAACTCGGCGTCCACCGTGTCGCGAGAGACGACGGTGTAGAAGTGCGCGGTCTTGCCCTCGGCCTTGGGACGCAGCAGCCGGCCGAGGCGCTGAGCCTCCTCCTGTCGGGAGCCGAAGGAGCCGGAGACCTGGATGGCGACCTCGGCCGAGGGCAGGTCGATGGAGAAGTTGGCGACCTTGGACACGACCAGGAGCCCGACCTCGCCGGAGCGGAACGCCTCGAACAGGCGCTGGCGCTCCTTGACCGGGGTGTCGCCCTTGATCACCGGGGCGTCCAGGGCCGCGACCGAGCTCGTCGAGCTGGTCGAGGTACTGACCGATCACCAGCGTCGGCTGGTCGGCATGCCGGGCGACCAGCTCGCGGACGACCGACGAGCTTCTGCGCGCGTGCAGGACGCCAGCCGGTAGCGCTCCTCGGGCTCGGAGGTCGCGTAGACGATCCGCTCGTCGTTCGGCAGTGTCACCCGCACCTCGACGCAGTCGGCGGGCGCGATCCACCCCTGGGACTCGATGTCCTTCCATGGGGCGTCGTAGCGCTTCGGTCCGATCAGGGAGAACACGTCTCCCTCACGGCCGTCCTCGCGCACCAGCGTCGCGGTCAGCCCGATCCGGCGGCGGGCCTGGAGGTTCGCGGTCATCCGGAAGATCGGCGCGGGCAGCAGGTGCACCTCGTCGTAGATGATGAGCCCCCAGTCGCGCGCGTCGAGCAGCTCGAGGTGTCGGTAGACGCCCGGCGCGCTTGGTGGTCATCACCTGGTACGTCGCGATGGTCACCGGCCGGACCTCCTTGACCGAGCCGGAGTACTCGCCGATCTCGTCGGCCGTGAGCGACGTGCGCCGGACGCAGCTCGTCCTTCCACTGCCGCGCCGAGACCGTGTTGGTGACCAGGATCAGGGTGGTCGCCTGCGCGTGCGCCATCGCGGCCGCGCCGACCAGCGTCTTGCCGGCGCCGCACGGCAGCACGACGACGCCGGAGCCGCCGTGCCAGAAGGACTCGGCGGCGTCGCGCTGGTAGTCGCGCAGGTGCCACTCGGTGTGGTCCAGGGAGATGGCGTGCGCCTCGCCGTCGACGTAGCCGGCGAAGTCCTCGGCCGGCCAGCCCAGCTTGAGCAGCGCCTGCTTGAGGTTGCCGCGCTCGGAGGCGTGCACGACGACGGTGTCGTCGTCGATGCGGTCGCCGAGCATCCCCGCGATCTTCTTGGCGCGCAGGACCTCCTCGAGCACGGGCCGGTCGGTCGAGACCAGCACCAGGCCGTGGGTCGGGTGCTTCTCGAGGCGCAGCCGGCCGTAGCGAGCCATCGTCTCGGCGACGTCGACGAGCAGCGCGTGCGGTACGGCGTAGCGGCTGTACTCCAGCAGCGTGTCGACGACCTGCTCGGCGTCGTGCCCGGCGGCGCGAGCGTTCCAGAGCCCGAGCGGTGTCAGCCGGTAGGTGTGGATGTGCTCCGGCGACCGCTCCAGCTCGGCGAACGGCGCGATCGCGCTTGCCGGCACGGCCCCGACAGCTCGTGGTCGACCTCGAGGAGCAGGGTCTTGTCGGACTGGACGATCAGCGGCCCGTCGTGGGTCATGACGCGGCCGCCCGCTGCCGGGCGCGGTACGCCGCGACGTTGGCCCGCGAGGAGCACCGGTCCGAGCAGTAGCGGCGCGAGGCGTTGGGCGAGGTGTCGACGTAGGCATGGGTGCACCGCGTCGCGTCACAGACGCCCAAGCGGGTCGGCCCCAGGTCACAGACCAGGTTGGCCAGCCCGAGCAGTGCCTCGCCGACCAGCAGCTCGGCCACCGACTGGGACCGGGACGCGGCGTGGATGTGCAGGTCGCCCGCGTGGTCGGAGATTCGCGGCGTGATCGGGTAGCGGACCATCAGCTCGTTGAGCTGGTCGACGACCTCGGCGGCCCGGCCCTCGTCCGAGGCTTCGTAGACCGGACGCAGCTCACGTTGGAACTTGCGCAGCAGCATGCAGTCGCGGTCGGTGCTCTGGTCGACCAGCCAGTCCCGGTCGGCCAGGTGTCGCTGCAGGTCGGCCACGTGGGTGATCTCCGCGTTGAGCAGCGACGCCGAGCGCTCGGCGTACGTGACGAAGTCCACGTGCCCAGCCTACGAGGCGCCCGGGTGCACCAGCCCGGACTCGTAGGCGAGGACGACCGCCTGGACGCGGTCGCGCAGACCGAGCTTCATGAGGACGCGGGCGACATGGGTCTTCACGGTGTTCTCGGTGATGAACAGCTGTCCCGCGATCTCGGCGTTGCTCAGCCCTCGAGCCACCATCCGCAGGACCTCAGCCTCGCGGTCGGTCAGGTCGTCCAGCGGGACGTCGGGTGCCGATCGGCGTTTCGCGAACTCCTCGATGAGGCGTGTGGTCACGCTCGGCGCGAACAGCGAGCCGCCCTCGGCGACGACCTTGATGGCCGTGGTCAGCCGCTCCTCAGGGGCGTCCTTGAGCAGGAACCCGCTGGCTCCGGCACGAAGTGCGTCGTACACGATCTCGTCGAGGTCGAAGGTCGTCACCACCAGTACCCGCGGCGGCTCGTCGGTGGCGGTGATGATGCGGGTCGCCTCGATGCCGTCCATCACCGGCATCCGAACATCCATGAGCACGACGTCCGGGTGCTCGCGGCCGCAGACCTCGACCGCCTCGACGCCCGTAGTCGCCTCTCCGGCCACCACCACGTCGTCCTCGGTGTCGAGGATCATCCGGATCCCGGCGCGCACGAGCGGCTGGTCGTCGGCGATCACCACCCGGATCACACGTCCTCCAGCACGTAGGGGAGCCGGGCGTTGACCTCGAAGCCGCCACCGTCCGCGGGCCCGGTCTCGATCTCGCCGCCAACGACGGCGACGCGCTCGCGAATCCCGACCAGACCGTGCCCGGACCCGTTCGAGGTTGCCGTGCCGACACCGTCGTCACGCACCGATAGTCGTAGCTCGTCCGTGCCGTAGTCGAGGCGCACGGTCGCCGAGGCGGCAGACGCGTGCTTGAGGACGTTGGTGAGTGCCTCCTGCACGATCCGGTACGCCGACAGGTCGACGCCTGGTGGGACGTCGCGATCCGCGCCGGTCTCGACCAGTTCGACCGCGAGACCGGACTCCCGCACGTCGGCGACCAGGTCGTCGAGGCGGGCCAGCGACGGCTGCGGCGTCGTCGTGGCGTCAGCTTCGGTGTCGCGCAGGACGGCCAGCAGCCGACGCATGTCGCCCAGCGCCTGGGTGTTGGTGTGCTCGATGGCGTCGAGTGCCCGTCGTACCTGCGCGTCGTCGCGGCCCAGCATCCGCCGGGCGCCACGCGACTGGAGGACCGTCACCGAGATCGCGTGCGCGACGACGTCGTGCAGCTCGCGGGCGATGGTCGCCCGCTCAGCGGCGACCGCCCGTCGGGTCGCCTTCTCCTGCTCGACGACCAGCAGGGCGTTGGTGCGGGCGAGGTCGCCACGGAGCCGCATCGCGAGGCCCGTCGCCCACGGCGCGCCGACGAAGAAGGTGCCGAAGACCGCGTCGCCGATGCTCGGTGCGTCGCCGTCGGTGACGACGAAGACACTGATGCCGATGGCGACGAGGACGGCGCCGATCCAGATCTCGCGGCCCCGGGTGTGAGCCCCCAGCGAGTACAGCGTGACGATGAAGACGATGACAAACGTCGAGGACGCCTCGTCGAAGGCAGGCGCGGCCGCCGTCAGTGATCTCAGTGCCAGCCAGGTGGCGATGAACGCCGGTACGGGCTGCGTGCGCCGCCAGAAGAGCGGGACGGCAGCGACGACCGCGAGGGGGACGGCGACGGGCAGCGTGGCGTTCTCGTAGACGAGGACCTCGCCGACGAGTCCGACCATCGCCAGCGCCGCGATCAGGGGGTCACGGCGCTGCCACAGCCGCGCCCGCCAGGTCATGGGCTCACCGTAGGGCGTGCGTTCCGAGGCCCGAGTCATTCGCGAGGGTGACGCCGGGCCTCACTCCGGCGGATGACGTCGGTCGCTGTTCGGAGGGACGCGTCGACGCGGTGACGCGGCGACCCTGGACGTCGTCAGCACCACCAACTCACAGGAGGTCGTCATGACCAGCATCACCACTACAGCCGGCATTCCGTCGATCGCGCCGTTCGCGGCCGCGGCGGTCCTCGGCACCACGGCGTTCACCGCGCTCGGCATCTACGGCGACGGCTCGGAGGGTGCCTCCGACGGGGCCCTGCGCGAGCTGACGACGATCGTCGGTCTCACCCTGGCGGCGGCCGCCGTGGTGTTCGGTCTGGTCCTTCCGCGGGTGCTCGGCTCACGCCGGGCCGCCTCGGTCGGACTGGTGTTGTCCGTCCTCGGCCTCCTCCTTGTCGCCGTGTTCTGGTCCGGACTCACGCCGACGTTCGCGATCGGCGGGATCGTCCTCGGAGCGGCCGCCCGACGCTCGAACCTCCGGGCCACGGTCGGGGCGGTCGCGATGGCCGTCGGCTCTCTCGCCCTGGTCGGCTACGCCGCCGTGTACGTGGCGGACTGGATGAGCACCAACGGCATCGCCGGGATGTAGCCCGCTCAGGCTGAGTCGGCCGCCCGCACCGTCGTGATCCGGTGGACCGCGAAGGTGCGGGTGTCGTCGGTGCGGTGGTCGTGCGCGGTCAGCACGCCGCCCTCGACCGAGACCGGCTCGACGACCCGTTCGGTGCGGGTGCCGTGGTTGTCGACGTAGGCGATCACGACCGCGGCACCGACCTCGGCGGCGTCGCGCAGGGCGGCCAAGGAGCCGGAGGGTGTCGAGAGGTGCTCGGCGCCCGAGGGTCGGGACGCGGCGGCCCGGTCGCCGGCCCGGACGGCGGTCACGACCGACGCGACGGCCGCGGTACGCCGGGCGGCTCCGGCCGCCGCGGGTGCGCCACGGTGCTCGCGGGGAGTCTTGGCCCGGCGCTGGTCGGGCCGGGTCACGTGGATGGTGCCGTCGGCGCCCTCGACGACCGGTGCCGCACCGAGGTCCCGCAGTCGGGGGAGCAGCACGTCGAGCGGCGTCGTGCTGATCAGCACGGTGGGGGCGAGCCGGCGGAGCCCCAGGGCGGAGGCCTGCGGGTGGTGCAGCAGCTCGGTCAGCGCGGAGTCGTCGTCGGCGCGCAGGTAGGCTTCGGCGTGGCCCACCCGCACCGTCCCGAAGGTGCGGGCGGTGTCGTCGACGAGGTACTCCAGGGGCTGCGGGACCGGGGTCTGCGACACCGAGGCCAGGAACTGGTGCAGCTCGGTGGCGGTCCAGCCGATGTCGAGCGCGCGGCGGATCGAGGCCGGGGTGAAGCGATAGACGGCGCCGCCGCCACGGGACTCGACCTCCGCGACCAGCTGCAACCTCCGGGCCAGCGCCGACTCCAGGGGGCCGGGCGCGACGGCGGTGAGGTCGGCCTGGAGCAGGACGTGCGCGACCGGTTCGGGCAGCAGCGCCCCGAGGGCCCGGGTCGCCTTCGCGTCCTCGTCGGCCAGGAGCAACCGGGCGTACGACGCCAGGCCGCCCAGGCCGGTGACCCCGAGGGTCGCCGCCTCGGTGGCGGTCCACAGCACCTGCTCGGCGCGCAGCCGGGGGCGTCGGGGTCGTTGCCAGGCGAGCAGCGCCACGACCGAGGCGATGCCGGTCCCGACCGCCAGCACCTCGCCCGGCGCTAGCCGGGACACGGCCGCCAGCGTCATGCGCCGGGTCTCTGGCATGGCGATCGAGGCCAGCTCAGGAGCGAGCGCGTTCCACGCCTTGCCCGCCGGGTCCCGGGTGCCGACCAGGCCGGGCATCCGCGGGCTGTCGAGCCACACCCGCACCAGCGCGACCCAGCGCTCGGCGGCAGGACGCAGCACCCAGGAGTCGAACCGGTCGGTCGGGATCCACACCGGGTTGCCGTGGACGTCGGCCACGGTGGTCACGAGCCCGGCGCTCGCCGCGGTCTCGACCAGCAGCGCCACCGTGGGCTCGTCGAGGTGCATGGCCTGCGCCGTCGCGCGCAGGTCCCGGACCCCGAGGCCGCCGCTGCGCAGCGCCGAGGGCGGAGTCGCCCCCCAGTGGTCGAGAAGCAGCTCGAGGCGGCGTACCGCCTCGAAGGCCGCGCCGGCAGCGGCCCGGTCCACGAGGCCGGCGTCGCGGGTGCTCGTGGCAATCTCGGGCACCGCGTCGACCGGCTCGCGCGTCGTCCGCCCGGACCGCACAGCCACTCCGACCTCGCCCGGGACCACGGCCGGTGTGCCGTGGCGCGCGACGAGCAGCCGCCGGGACAGCAGCTCCTCGGCGGGTGAGGTCGCGTCCGCGGGCAGCACGGTCACCCGTGCCGCGCCGGTCGTGGCCTCACCGCCCGCGTCGACCACGTGCTCGAGCAGTGCCCGGGCCTGCTCGGACAGCGCGCCCACGGCCCGGCCGACCGCGTCGTCGGCCAGTGGCGGGTCGCTGAACGGGCGCAGACCGCTGACGCCCTGCTCCACCCCACCGCTCAGACCGTCGCTCACCCCGGTCAGCGCGCGCAGCCCTCCGGTCGACTCCCAGGCCAAGGCGAGCTCCACGAGCCGGTCGACCGCGGCGTCCACGACTGTGGGATCGGCGTTGACCAAGGACCGGAGGCGGTCCACGCTGGACCGTCCGGTCAGCACCAGCGCGTCGAGCACAGCGAGCTCGGCGCGGGTCAGCTGGTCGAGGGCACGCAGGATCGAGGACCGGGTGGCCGCCCGAGAGGCCAGCTGGGCGGAGTCGTGGGGGGCAGGCGTGGCGAGGTCGGGACGCTCGGTGAGCAGGCGGGACAGCCGCTCATCCGACCAGCTGCGCAGCTGGTCGGCGAGGGATCGGTACCCGGTCGCGGACATCCCTCCCACGTTAGCGAGCCTCTCGTGACGGCCGGCACCGTCGAGCTCCGCTTCTCCGCCTCTACCGACGTCGGTCACGTGCGCGAGCTCAACGAGGACGCCCACGTGACGGCTCCGCCGATCTTCGTGGTGGCCGACGGCATGGGCGGTCACGCCGGTGGTGCCGTCGCCAGCGCGATCGTGGTCGAGGAGCTGGCCGGCCTGGGCGACGGGTCCTACGACGAGGACTCGGCGGTCCGTGCGGTGTCGGCCGCCCTCGAGCAGAGCCAACGGCGTATCGACGACTACGCCGCCGGCGGCGTCGGCCGCGCCGCACCAGGGACCACGGTGGTCGCCGCGCTGCTCGCCGGCGTCGGCGTTCCGACCTGGCTGGTCATCAACCTCGGCGACTCTCGCGCCTACCTCCTGCGGGCCGGGGAGCTGTCCCAGGTGAGCCGCGACCACAGCCTCGTGCAGGAGCTGCTGGACTCGGGCCGGATCACCCAGGACCAGGTGGCCGACCACCCGGAGAGGCACGTGATCACTCGCGCGCTGGGAGGCCCGGGCTTCACCGAACCCGACGTGTTCCGGCTCGAGGTGGTGGCCGGCGACCGGCTGCTGCTCTGCACCGACGGCGTCCACGGGCTCATCGACGACACCGTCATCGGCGAGGTCCTGGCCGGTGAACCCGACACGGCTTCGGCGGCGTCCGCACTGGTGGAAGCGGCGCTGGATGCCGGCGGCGACGACAACGCGACGGCCGTGGTCGTCGATGTGGTGGGATAATCCCGTGTCAAGCAACCCGCTCCGGTCCTACCGGCCCGGCACGTGGTTCGGCATCGTCGGCGCCCGTGCGCTGGTCGCGCTGCCCCCCACCGAGAAGTCGCGGGTCGCGGCGCTGTGGGAGCTCGTCGACGAAGGCGCCGGCTTCGACATCACCCTCGACGCCCTGATCTCGTCCGGCCTGCGCGCGCTGCCAGGCTTCGTCCTGGTCTCCACCGACGAGGGCCAGACCGATGTGGTGATCCGCGGCGCGGCCGTCGCGACGTTCACGGTGGACGGTGAGGACGTCGTGGTCGAGGGCTCCTCGGCGACCACCTGGGTCGAGCGTTCGATCCAGGGTGTCTCGCGGATGCGCATCGAGCTCGAGCCGTCGGCCGAGGACGGGAGCGACGAGGCGTCGTTCGTCGTCGACGGCGGGATGTTCCGGGTCTCGCTCCTCGAGGAGACCCGCGACGTGGGCGACCTGGCTCGCCCTGTCCGCGCCCTGCACGTGGTCGAGACTCCCGAGACCGACGGGTTCGTCGCCGTGGCGGCGCTCACGGCGGTGCCCGTGGCGCCCGAGCTCGCCCCCGACCTCGGGGAGCCCCAGACCGAGGACCAGACCGAGCCCCAGACCGAGGACCAGGCCGAGGACCAGACCGAGGACCAGGCCGAGGAGCCCGAGGACGAGCTCGAGGCCCCGATCTGGGCGGCCCAGGAGGACCTCGTCGAGGAGGTCGACCCGGAGACCGAGGTCGACCTGCTGCCGGTGCGCTCGCCCGATCCCCCGAGCTGGACCCCGCCGCCACCGCCGGTCGACCTGGACGGGCCTACGCTGACCGGCGCGCCCCTGCCAGCGCCCCCGCTGCCGGGCATCCCCGGCCAGGAGCCGGCGCTGGACCTCACCAGGGTCGTGGCCCGGCTGGCGATCAGCAGCGGCCAGACCGTTGACGTCGACCGGGTCACGATCATCGGTCGCGCGCCGACGGCGCCCGACGGTCTGGACGCCGAGCCGCTGCTGGTCACGGTGCCGAGTGCGCACTACGAGATCTCCTCGACCCACATCGAGATCCGGCCCGGCTCGGGAGCCGATCAGGGCGCGGCCGTCGTGACCGACCTCGGGTCGACCAACGGCACGGTCGTGGTGCTGCCCGGGCTCGGCCCGCAGGACCTCGCCCCCGGTGAGGCGGTCCAGCTGGTGCCGGGCGCGCTCATCGACATCGGCGACGGCATCACCATCCAGGTCACCCGGCCCTGACCCGCGACGCGATGACCACCGCCGCGGCACCCGAGGGTCGGTGTCCGGTGACCGGGTCCGCGCGGGTGCCGGCCGGTCTCGAGCCACGCTTCTACGCGTTCGTCATCGACCGGGTGCTGCTGTGGGGGCTCTACGCCGCCGCCGGGGCCGGTGCCTACGCCCTGTTGCTGCGCGACGGACGCTGGCTGCCCGGCGTGACCCTGGTCGTTGGCGCGGTCCTGCTCCTCGCGGTGGTCTCTGCGGTCGTCCTCGGGGTGTGGGGCGTCTCGGCCGGCAAAGCGGCCCTCGGCCTGCGCGTCCTGGGCGCGGACGGCCGACCGATCGGGGTGGAGTCCGCGCTCCTGCGTTCGCTGGTGCTCGGCGTGGCGACGCTGCCGACGTTCGGGCTCGGTGCCGCCGCTCTCGCATTGACCGCGCTCGCGGACGCCGGTGGCCGGCGGCGTGGCTGGCACGACCTGGTGGCGCGCTCCTACGTCGTGGGCCTCGGCCCGGCCGGGGAGCCCGAGGTCGCGGCCGAGGAGCTGGGCCAGGTGGTCAACCTCACCGCGCTGCGGTTGGGGCCGTCGTCGTCGCCGCCGCCGAGGGCACTGCCTGCCGCGACTGCCGTGGCCGGTCGTCGGGTCCAGGAGGACTCGCGCTGGCGGGTCGCCTTCGACACCGGTGAGGAGCTCGACGTCGACGGGCTGGTGCTCGTCGGGCGCCGGCCCGAGCCGCGTCTCGACGAGCCCGTCGCCACCCTGCTCGCTCTGGGCTCCGCCGACCGGTCCCTGTCCCAGACGCACGCGCAGTTCCAGGTCGTGCCCGACGGCGTTCTCGTCGTGATGGACCGTGGGTCCACCAACGGCTCGGTGCTCGTGCGCGGTGGCCTCGACAAGCGACTCGAGGGCGGTCGCCCGGTCACCCTCAAGCACGGCGACCGGGTGCGCTTCGGCGACCGGGAGATGACGGTGTCCCGGCTCTGACCTCAGCTCGGGTCGGGGACGTCCTCGAAGGCCTCGGCGCGGCCGATGAACTCGGCGCGACCGAGCGGCCAGGCCAGGGCGAAGACCTTGCCGACGACCAGGTCGACCGCGACGTAGCCCTCGGTCGGATCGCAGTCGACGCGCTTGCGGCAGATGTGGACCGAGGAGTCCGCCGAGTTGCCCCGGTTGTCACCCATCACGAACAGGCTGTTCTCAGGCACCGGTCCGGCGGTCCAGTCGCAGCTGCGGATCATCGGCCCGTTGCACGGCCTCTTCGCGCCCGGCCGGTCCTGGAGATAGGGCTCGTCGACCGGGACGCCGTTGATGCTGAGTCGACCCTCCGCGTCGCAGCACACGATCACGTCGCCCTCGACCCCGATGACCCGCTTCACCAGGTGGCCGCCAGTGGGGTAGAGCCCGATCTTTGAGAGTGCCTTGGCGAACGGGTTCTGCGCCGAGAGGGTCGGCAGCCCGCCGAGCCAGTCGCCCGGGTCGTCGAAGACGATCACGTCGCCGCGCTGCGGCTCGCCGTTCCAGTAGGACGGCTTCTGCACCAGGATCCGGTCGTCGACGACCAGACCGGGTTCCATCGACGCCGAGGGGATGTAGAAGGACTGGACGAAGAACGTCTTGACCACCAGCGCGAGGAGGATCGCGAACGCGAGGAGGAGGATCGTCTCCCGGATGGCGCGGCCCGGGGTGTCCCGCTTCGGCTCCTTCTCAGGAGGCGAGTCGGTCTCGGCGCCGACGTCCGGGTGGGTCACGCGGTGACCATACCCACCGTGTGCACGGCGTGGCCCTTCGGCGGCGTGCTCTCGCAGGTGCGCCGGGCAGGAGACCGGTTCCCACGGTTGCCTAGGCTCTCCCGCATGACCGTCCGTCCGTCGTCAGCCCCGCTCGCCGTGGGCTTCGACCTGGACATGACCCTGATCGACACGGTCCCGGGCTTCACGCGGACTCTGGAGGTCCTCGGCTCCGAGCTGGGCGTCGCCCTCCCGGCCGAGGTGCTGTGCGCGAAGCTCGGCCCCCCGCTGGAGACGCTGCTCGAGCCCTACCTCGACGCCGCGGCCATCGGCCCCGCAGGCGACCGGTTCCGGGCGTTGTACCCGGACCACGCGATCGCACCGGTCCCGGTCCTGCCCGGCGCCCACGAGGCGCTCGCCGCGGTCCGGGCCCATCGGGGCCGCACAGTCGTCGTCACCGGCAAGTACCCCGACAACGCCCGCCGGCACCAGGAGCACCTCGGCCTCGACATCGACGTGCTCGAGGGCTGGGTGTGGGGCGTCGGCAAGGCCGAGGTCCTGCGTCGAGAGGGCGTCAGCGTCTATGTCGGCGACCACGTCCACGACGTCGAGGGCGCCCTGGCTGCCGAGGCGGTCAGCGTCTCGGTGCTGACCGGTGGCTGCACCGCCGAGGAGCTGCTGGAGGCCGGCACGCACGTGGTTCTCGACTCGCTCGAGGACTTCCCGGCGTGGCTGGAGGAACACCTGCTGACGACCCGGGTGGCCGTCCTCGAGGCGGACCTGCGCGCCCTCGGCTCGGTGCTGGTCGCCTACAGCGGCGGTGCCGACAGTGCCTTCCTGCTTGCCGCGGCCGTCCGGGCGCTCGGCCCCGATCGTGTCGTCGCGGCCACCGGCTACTCGTCCTCGTTGCCCGAGGTGGAGCGCGACCCGGCCCGGGACTTCGCGGAGTCGCTCGGCGTCGACGTCCTGACGCCCGAAACCCACGAGATGGACCGCGCTGGATACCGCGCCAACGGCGCGGACCGGTGCTTCTTCTGCAAGGCCGAGCTGGTCGAGGTGCTGTCCTCGATCGCCGCGGAGCGGCGCCTGGCTGTGGTGGCCACCGGCACGAACGCCGACGACGCCGTCGCCGGATTCCGCCCGGGTATCCGCGCCGCCGACGAGCGCGGAGCAGCAGCACCGCTGCGCGACGCCGGGCTGACCAAGGCGCAGGTGCGCGAGGCGTCGCGCCGGTGGGACCTGCCGACCTGGGACAAGCCGGCCGCGGCATGCCTCTCCTCGCGGGTCGCCTACGGGGTCGAGGTGACGCCGTACCGCCTAGCGCGCGTCGAGCGGGCCGAGACCGCCGTACGCCGCGCGTTGCCCGGTGCGCGCAACGTCCGGGTCCGGGATCTCGGCGCGCGGGCCTCGGTCGAGGTGGACGCGGCGCTCCTGCCGCTCGGCGTGGCCGCGGAGTCCGAGGTGTTGTCGGGGGTCAGGGACGCTGGGTTCGGGGAGGCGTCCCTCGACAGTCGTGGGTTCCGGTCGGGATCGATGAACGAGGCGTTGCCGCAGTGAGCTCGGCGGCCTACGCCGTGCTCGGCGCCGAGCAGCCCGCCGAGCTCGGGGGTCGATGATCGTGGAGGAGCTGTGGCGCCGGATCAGCTCGCAACAGCCGGTCCCGGACGCGTCTGTGGTCCTTGCCACCGGTGCGATCGCCCTGCTGCTCGTGCTCGTGGCGTGGCCGCAGGTCCGCCTCGGCGTCACCATCGTCCACGAGGCTGGCCACGCCGTGGTCGCCGTGCTGGTCGGCCGCCGACTCAGCAGCATTCGACTGCACTCGGACACCTCGGGACTCACCGTGTCGAGAGGCCGGCCACGAGGGCCGGGGGTGGTGGCGATGCTGGCCGCGGGATACCTCGCCCCGGCACTGCTCGGCCTGGTCGCGGCGCTCCTGCTGGCCGGCGGACACGGGGTCGGGTTGCTGTGGCTGCTCGTGCTGCTGTTGGCCGGGTTGTTGGTCTGGGTCCGCAACCTCTACGGGGTGGCCGTGGTGCTGGTGGCCGGGGGAGGCCTCTTCGCCCTGACCTGGTGGGGCTCCCCGCAGGTGCAGTCCGTGGCGGCCTACCTCGTCGCCTGGCTGTTGCTCCTCTCGGCACCCCGCCCGCTGGTCGAGCTGCTCGGCTCGGGCCGCGGGCGGCGTCGTACCTCCGACCCTGACCAGCTGGCCGCCCTCACCCGTGTGCCGGCGGTGCTCTGGACGCTGCTGCTGCTCGCTGCCAACCTCGCCGGACTGGTGGTCGGGGTGGGTCTGCTGGCGCCGGACCTGGTCTGAGGGTCCGACGAGTTTCACCGGATAGCCGGTGAAACTGGTGCTGAGCCGCTCATCCTTCAGCGGGTGAGCGTGAGTTCCACCGGCTAGCCGGTGAAACTCCCCTGGCGTCGCTCAGAGCTCCAGCTCGTCGGCGATCTCGCGCAGGACCTTGGCGATCGGGCGCGCGTGGGAGCGGTCGGGGTGACGGCCGTGGCGATAGGCCTCGCCGACACCGTCGAGCAGCCGGATGAGGTCCTCGACGATCGGCACCATCTCGTCGGGCTTCTTGCGCTTGCTCGCCGAGATGTTGCGGCTGACCGAGGCGGGGGCGTCGAGCACCCGGACCTGGAGCGCCTGGTCGCCGCGGCGCCCCTGGGCGATGCCGAACTCCACGCGCGTGCCCGCCTTGAGGGTGGTGACTCCGTCAGGAAGGGCCTCGGAGCGTACGTAGACGTCCGGTCCGTCCTCCTGGGACAAGAACCCGAAGCCCTTCTCGGCGTCGTACCACTTCACCTTGCCACTGGGCACGGCTCTGACCTCTTTCGGACGTTCGTCGGGGATCTTGGTGGCTCCGTGCCACGGCAGCGGCCCAGCCTATCCGGCGGGCGTCTCGCGTTGTACCTGGTTTCGCGGTGGGCGTACGGCGCCGCCCCGGCCTGAGCCTGGACGGGTGGCGACCACGAAGACCGACCACGCGGCGAGGACGGCGAACGCGACCAGGAAGCCGAGCCGTGGCGGGTCCAGGGGGAGGCCGATGCCGACAAAGCCGCCGATCACCCACGCGAGCTGGCAGGTGGTGTCGCTGCGACCGAACGCACTGGCTTGCACAGAGGGCGGCACGTGTCGCTGGATGGTCGCGTCCAGTGAGAACTTGGCGATGGCCTGTGCCAGGCCGGCGACCAGGCCGAGCAGGGCCAGCGACCAGACGCTGTAGAAGAGCGCGGCCACCAGGGCGACGGACACGTCGGCGAGCAGTGCTGCGACGACCGCCACCGAGGGTGTGATCCTGGCCAGTGACGACGCGGCCAGCGTGCCGAGCGTGCGGCCCAGGCCCGCCGCGCCCACGACCACGCCGATCATCACCGCCGCGCTCAGGGCGCTGTCGGGCCGGACGTCGGCATCGCGCAGCAGGAAGGCGACGAACATCAGGAGGAAG
The DNA here is from genome assembly GCA_963802315.1 of uncultured Actinomycetota bacterium. Taxonomy (GTDB): domain Bacteria; phylum Actinomycetota; class Actinomycetes; order Propionibacteriales; family Nocardioidaceae; genus Nocardioides. Next base: position 471,220 of record CAWDIF010000001.1, on the reverse strand, counting down.
CCGGTGAGGAACCAGGGTCCGAGGTTGGCGCGCAACGCGAAGGCCACCGGGCCGGGGATGCGGGTCTGCGGGCGACCGCGTCGGGTGCGTCCCTCCCCGCCGCGCCAGGCCAGCTCGCCCTCACCCTCACTCGAGTCGACCGCTGTGGGCAGCCGGATCGCGCAGACGGTGGCGACCACGAACAGCACGAACGCGTAGCGCAGCGACCACTCGGAGCCGGCCAGGGAGGCCAGTCCCGCGATCGGCGCGGACACGCAAGCGCCGACGATGCCGGACAGCGAGACCCGGCCGTTGGCCTTGACCAACGTGAAGGTGCGGGGGAGGAGCCGGGGCACCGCGGCCGCCCGGGTGACGCCGTAGGCCTTGGACGACACCAGGACGCCCAGTGCCGCGGCGAAGACCAGTCCCGAGCCGCTGTCGACCTCGGTGGCCAGCACCCAACACAGGAACGCCCGCAGCGCCATCGTCGCGCCGATCGCCCAGCGCCGCCCGTGCGCGAACCGGTCCAGGAAGGGCCCGATGAGGGGCGCCACGATCGCGAACGGCAGCATCGTGAGACCCAGGAAGAGCGCCACCTGGCCTCGCGCCTCCCCGGACGGGACCTGGAAGAAGAGGCTGCCGGCGAGCGAGATCGCCACGGCGGCGTCACCCGCGGTGTTGAAGACGTGCAGCTGGATGAGCCGGGACAGCCCGGACTCGGCGGCGCCCTGCGCCTCGGACGCGCGGCGCGCCTGGGCGACGGTGTAGCGGCTGGCCCGGCCCGTGCCCCGGGCCACTCCTGCGATGCCCCGGCCCGTGGCCCTCGCGGTCACGCCGACGCCACGCCCGAACCGTCGCAGACCCGACCCGCCCGACGGGCCGCGCGGCTGACCGGCGGGGTCGGGATGGGACTCCCGCCAGCGCTGGTCGTCGGCCATGCACTCATCCTGCACCGTGGACGGGACCCGCCCAGGGATCGCCTCGACCTGACACTGCGGTGTTCCATCAGTCATGCTGTGCGACGTGATCGCCACCCCCACCTCACCGCCCGGCCCTCAGGCCGACGGCGTCGCGGTCGCCGCGGTCGACGCGGCCCGTGAGGCGCTCCTCGAGGACGTCGGCGCGGCCGATGTCGGTGAGCACCTCGGCTCGGTCGCCGAGGGCGAGCGCGTGGTGAGCCACCAGTTCGCCTGCACCCGCAAGGGCTACGTCGGCTGGTACTGGTCGGTCACGGTGGCCCGCGCCTCGCGCCAGCGGCACGTGACCGTGGACGAGATCGTGCTCGTGCCCGGAGACGCGGCCATCGTCGCTCCGGTCTGGGTCCCCTACCGCGAGCGGCTCCAGCCTGGCGACATGTCTCCCGGCGACCTGCTGCCGGTCGACGATGACGACCCGCGACTCGTCCCGACCTACTCGTTCGGCGACGACCCTCTGGATGCCGACGACAGGGCGCAGGTGCGTCAGGTCGCCATGGACCTCGGTCTGGGCCGGGTGCGCACACTGTCGCCCGAGGGTCGCGACTCCGCCGCCCAGCGTTGGTCCGACGGCGACGGCGGACCTGAGTCCGCCTCGGCCCAGGCCGCGCCGGACCGGTGCCACTCGTGCGGCTTCCTGGTCAGGGTGGCCGGACCGCTGGCCGATTCCTTCGGTGTCTGCGCCAACGGCGACGCCAACGACGACGGCCGCGTGGTGACGCTCGACCACGGCTGCGGCGGCCACTCCGAGGTGCGGCTCGCCAAGAAGCATGCTCCGGTGCCTATCCCCGACCACTTCCTCGACACGCTGAGCCTCGACGACATCGAATCGTTCTGATCGCGACGGTCCGAGGACGACGGCGCGACGGGCGTCTCGAACCCGCCGGAGCGGCGGCCGCGACCTAGCGCGTCTCCGCCTCCGCGGCGTCCCGGACCCGGCGGGCCGCGCGGCGGCGCCGGCAGTACTCGATGCCGAAGAGGCCGAGTCCGAAGCCGGCCAGGCAGGTCCACAGCCACCAGGTGCGGCCGTCGTCGGCCAACGAGCCATAGAACGGCAGCAGGGCGACGAACCCGACGAGGAACGCGACCGTGCCGACCTCGACGGTGCGGACGCCGTCGAGGTCGAGTGGCTCGACGTCGGCGACGATGTAGGTCCGGTTGCGGAACTCGTGCTGGCTCGGCTGGTCGTCTCGGAGCTCCACGGGCCCCACCGTAGCGCGCGGATGGCCGGTCGCTCTGCTGCTCGAGCCCGGGGCGCGAGGGCCCTGGCGGGTGGTTCCGGATTGGTGCTGCACGCCGCCCACGAGTACGCTCGACCCTCGGGTCTGACGACCAGACCTATCGGCGTGCCCGCCGACCACCGGCCCACTCAGCACCTCACCGGGCGGAGGTCCAGGCGGACCCCACATCGAGGCACAGCACGGACGCAACACCACCGTGCCCGGCAAGGCGCTGGGCCGTGACGAGTACCAGGAGAGGGAACCACTCAGGTGCCCACCATCAACCAGCTGGTCCGCAAGGGCCGCCAGGACAAGGTGTCCAAGAACAAGACACCGGCCCTGAAGGGTTCGCCCCAGCGACGCGGCGTCTGCACCCGCGTCTACACGACCACCCCGAAGAAGCCGAACTCCGCGCTCCGCAAGGTCGCCCGCGTGCGCCTGTCGAGTGGCGTCGAGGTCACGGCCTACATCCCGGGCGTCGGCCACAACCTCCAGGAGCACTCGATCGTGCTCGTCCGCGGCGGCCGGGTGAAGGACCTCCCCGGTGTCCGCTACAAGATCATTCGCGGCACGCTCGACACCCAGGGCGTCAAGAACCGCAAGCAGGCTCGCAGCCGCTACGGCGCGAAGAAGGAGAAGAGCTAATGCCGCGCAAGGGTCCGGCCCCGAAGCGGCCGATCGACGTCGACCCGGTCTACGGCTCCCAGCTGGTGACCCAGCTGGTCTCCAAGGTGCTGCAGGACGGCAAGAAGCAGGTCGCCCAGCGCATCGTCTACACCGCCCTCGAGGGTTGCCGCGACAAGACCGGCACCGACCCCGTCGTCACGCTCAAGCGCGCGATGGACAACGTGAAGCCGGCGATCGAGGTCAAGTCCCGCCGCGTCGGAGGGGCGACCTACCAGGTCCCGATCGAGGTCAAGGGCACCCGCGGCACCACGCTCGCGCTGCGCTGGCTCGTCGGCTACGCCGCGGACCGTCGTGAGAAGACGATGGCCGAGCGCCTGATGAACGAGATCCTCGACGCCTCCAACGGCCTCGGTGCCGCGGTCAAGAAGCGCGAGGACACGCACAAGATGGCCGAGTCCAACAAGGCCTTCGCCCACTACCGCTGGTGAGGCGTGCGGGTGCGCGACGACGTCGTGAGCCCGCAACCGCCCGTTTGAAACCGGGCCCCCTCACACACTGACTTAAGGAACGCTGACAACAGTGGCTGTCGACATCACCACGGACCTCAACAAGGTCCGCAACATCGGCATCATGGCGCACATCGACGCCGGCAAGACCACCACCACCGAGCGCATCCTGTTCTACACCGGCATCACCTACAAGATCGGTGAGGTCCACGAGGGCGCCGCCACGATGGACTGGATGGAGCAGGAGCAGGAGCGCGGCATCACCATCACCTCCGCCGCGACGACCTGCTGGTGGAAGGACCACCAGATCAACATCATCGACACCCCCGGTCACGTGGACTTCACCGCCGAGGTCGAGCGCTCGCTGCGCGTCCTCGACGGTGCCGTCGCGGTCTTCGACGGTGTGGCCGGTGTCGAGCCCCAGACCATGACGGTGTGGCGCCAGGCCAACAAGTACTCCGTGCCCCGGATGTGCTTCGTCAACAAGCTGGACCGCACCGGTGCCGACTTCTTCCGCTGCGTCGACATGATGGTCGAGCGCCTCAACTCCACCCCGCTCGTCCTGCAGCTGCCCGATCGGCGCCGAGGGCGACTTCATCGGCGTCGTCGACCTGGTCGGCATGCGTGCGCTCGTCTGGCGCGGCGAGACCACCATCGGTGAGGACTACGTGGTCGAGGAGATCCCGGCGGACCTGGCCGACCAGGCCGCCGAGTACCGCGAGAAGCTTCTCGAGACGCTGGCCGAGGCCGACGACGACATCATGGAGAAGTACCTCGAGGAGGGCGAGTTCTCCGTCGAGGAGCTCGAGGCCGCGATCCGTCGCGCCACCCTGGCCGACAAGCTCAACCCGGTCCTGTGCGGCACCGCGTTCAAGAACAAGGGCGTCCAGCCCCTGCTCGACGCGGTCGTCAAGTACCTCCCCTCGCCGCTCGACATCGACGCGATCGTCGGCCACTCGGTCAAGGACGAGAACGAGGAGATCCGCCGGCAGCCGTCCGACGACGAGCCGTTCTCCGGCCTGGCCTACAAGATCGCCACCGACCCGCACCTCGGCAAGCTGATCTACGTCCGGGTCTACTCCGGCAAGCTCGAGGCGGGCTCGACCGTGGTCAACTCGGTCAACGGCCGCAAGGAGCGGATCGGCAAGGTCTACCAGATGCACGCCAACAAGCGTGAGGAGATCGCGTCGGTCGGCGCCGGCCAGATCGTGGCCGTCATGGGCCTCAAGGACACCAAGACCGGTCACACCCTGTGCGACCCGCAGAACCAGGTGATCCTCGAGTCGATGACGTTCCCGGCCCCGGTGATCGAGGTCGCGATCGAGCCCAAGACCAAGAGCGACCAGGAGAAGCTCGGCACCGCGATCCAGCGGCTCTCCGACGAGGACCCCACCTTCACCGTCAAGGCCGACGAAGAGACCGGCCAGACGATCATCGCCGGCATGGGCGAGCTCCACCTGGAGATCCTCGTCGACCGGATGAAGCGCGAGTTCCGCGTCGAGGCGACCGTCGGCAAGCCGCAGGTGGCCTACCGCGAGACGGTCCGCAAGGAGGTCGTCAAGCACGGCTACACCCACAAGAAGCAGACCGGTGGGTCCGGCCAGTTCGCCAAGGTCGTCAGATCTCCCTCGGCCCCAACATCGACCCCGAGACCGGCGTCGGTGCGGGCTACGAGTTCGTCAACAACGTCACCGGTGGTCGCATCCCGAAGGAGTACATCCCCTCGGTCGACCAGGGTGGCCAGGAGGCCATGGAGTTCGGCGTGCTCGCCGGCTACCCCATGGTCGACGTGAAGTTCACCCTCGAGGACGGCGCCTACCACGACGTCGACTCGTCCGAGCTCGCGTTCAAGATCGCCGGCAACCAGGCCTTCAAGGAGGCCGCACGCATGGCCAAGCCGGTCCTGCTGGAGCCGATGTTCGCCGTCGAGGTGATCACGCCCGAGTCGTTCCTGGGCACGGTCATCGGCGACATCAACAGCCGGCGCGGCCAGATCCAGGCACAGGAGGAGCGTCACGGTGACATGGTCATCAACGCCCTCGTGCCCCTGTCCGAGATGTTCGGGTACGTTGGCGACCTGAGGTCCAAGACCTCCGGCCAGGCGTCGTACTCGATGGAGTTCGACTCGTACGCCGAGGTTCCGACGAACATCGCCGACGAGATCATCAAGAAGGTCCGCGGCGAGTAGGGGACGTAAGGGAAAGCACTTGCGCAACCATCCGAGCAACGGCAGTCGTATCAACATCATTCACACCAGGAGGAGCCCCCGTGGCTAAGGCGAAGTTCGAGCGGACCAAGCCGCACGTCAACATCGGCACCATCGGTCACATCGACCATGGCAAGACGACGCTGACCGCAGCGATCACCAAGGTCCTGCACGACAAGCACCCCGACCTCAACGAGGCCTCGGCCTTCGACGAGATCGACAAGGCACCCGAAGAGCGTCAGCGCGGCATCACGATCTCGATCGCGCATGTCGAGTACCAGACCGAGGCGCGTCACTACGCCCACGTCGACTGCCCCGGTCACGCCGACTACATCAAGAACATGATCACCGGCGCGGCCCAGATGGACGGCGCGATCCTCGTGGTCGCCGCCACCGACGGTCCGATGCCGCAGACCAAGTGAGCACGTGCTGCTCGCCCGCCAGGTCGGCGTGCCGGCCCTGGTCGTGGCGCTCAACAAGTGCGACATGGTCGACGACGAGGAGCTCATCGAGCTCGTCGAGATGGAGGTGCGCGAGCTCCTCACCGAGTACGAGTTCCCGGGCGACGACATCCCCGTGGTCCGCGTGGCGGCCTTCCCGGCGCTGCAGGGTGACGCGAAGTGGGGCGAGTCGATCATCGAGCTGATGGACGCCGTCGACGACCGCGATCCCGACCCCCGAGCGTGAGACCGACAAGCCGTTCCTCATGCCCGTCGAGGACGTCTTCACGATCACCGGTCGTGGCACCGTCATCACCGGTCGCATCGAGCGCGGCATCGTCAAGGTCAACGAGGAGGTCGAGATCATCGGCATCCGCGAGGGCTCGCAGAAGTCGACGGTCACCGGCGTCGAGATGTTCCGCAAGCTCCTCGACGAGGGCCAGGCCGGCGAGAACGTCGGGCTGCTCCTCCGTGGCACCAAGCGCGAGGACGTCGAGCGCGGCATGGTCGTGATCAAGCCGGGCACGACCACCCCGCACACCAACTTCGAGGCCAACGTCTACATCCTCTCGAAGGAGGAGGGCGGCCGTCACACGCCGTTCTTCAACAACTACCGTCCCCAGTTCTACTTCCGCACGACGGACGTGACTGGTGTCGTGACCCTGCCCGAGGGCACCGAGATGGTCATGCCGGGTGACAACACCGAGATGTCGGTCGAGCTCATCCAGCCCATCGCGATGGACGAGGGCCTGCGCTTCGCGATCCGCGAGGGCGGCCGCACCGTCGGCGCCGGCCGGGTCACCAAGATCACGAAGTAACACTCAGCCTCACCAGAAGGCCCCCGTCAGCCACGGCTGGCGGGGGCTTCCTGCGTCCCGCTGCGGTGAAAGGATGAGCCCATGAGCGACAGCCCGCCGCCACCGTACGGCGCCGACCCGAACCAGCCGCAGCCGAACCAGCCGCAGCCGAACCCGTACCAGCCAGGCCCCTACCAGCCGGGCCAGCAGGTTCCCTACGGGATGCCGCAGTACCTGCCGGGCTACGGGCCGATCGCGCCGGACCACCCTCAGGCCACCACGGTTCTGGTCCTCGGCATCCTCGGCATCGTCGTCTGCGGCCTGCTCGCGCCGTTCGCCTGGGTGATGGGCACCCGGGTCGTCCGCGAGATCGACGCGAGCGGCGGAGCGATCGGTGGTCGCTCCAACGCCAACGTGGGCCGCATCCTCGGCATCGTGGTCAGCGTCTTGATGATCGCAACGCTGGCGCTCGGGATCCTCGGCGTCGCGATCTACTTCGCCACCGGCCCCGCCTGAGCGGATCGAGATGGAGCGCGCCACACCGCCGGCCCGCCCGCACCTGCGCCTCACCGACGACGGGCGCCGGATGCGGGAGGTGCTGTCGTACTCGCGGCGCGGCAACCGGTTCACGCCCAGGCAGGCGGCGGCCTGGGAGGCGCACCATGAGCGCTGGGTCATTCCCGACGGGGCAGTCGACGATCCACGCTTCGCCCTGGCTGACTGGTTCGGGCGTACGGCGCCGCTGATCATCGAGATCGGCTCTGGTATCGGCGAGGCGACCGCCGCCCTCGCTGCGGCCCGGCCACACCACGACGTCCTGGCGCTCGAGGTGTGGCGCCCCGGTGTCGCGGACACGCTCTGGCAGCTCGCGGATGCTGGTGCGGACAACGTCCGGCTCTGCGGCGTCGACGCGGTCTGGGTGATCGAGCACCTGATCGAGCCTGACGGACTGGCGGGGCTCTGGACGTTCTTCCCCGACCCGTGGCCCAAGACACGTCACCACAAGCGACGCCTGGTCGACGCGGGGTTCGGGTCACTGGCCGCCTCGCGCCTGGCCCCGGGCGCCGAGTGGCGCCTGGCCACGGACTGGGGCGACTACGCCAACCAGATGCGCAGGGTGCTCGGCGGCGAGCCGCTGCTCACCGGCGGACGTGTCGAGCGCTGGGACGAGCGTCCGCTCACCAGGTTCGAGCGCAAGGGGCGCAGCGACGGGCGTGAGATCGTGGACCTGCGCTACCAGCGCCGGTGACCGAGGTCCGCGTTCACGCCGCGTCGGCGATGGGCAGGCCGAACGAGTGCAGGACCAGCTCCACCCGCCGTCGCTCCCGGTCCAGCTCCGGTCCCGGCGTGAGCACGGTCAGCAGGTGGGACTGCCCGAGGGACGCGCAGCATTCCACGAGCACGAGGTCGTAGGCCGAGCGGAGTGCCGAGACCTTCACGTACGACGCGTGCTCCGGTAGTGCGTGGAACTTTGCGCCCCGCCGCCGTACGTCGTCGGCGATCTCCTCGATCGGGCGGTTGACGGGCTGCGGCCCGGCGTCTCCGCGGCGTAGCCGGGCGCGCGCCCACGCCCGCCAGCGCCGACCCCGACTGCCGAACAGGAACGAGATCCACCACGGGGCGCCGGAGAAGGCGAGCACCGCCAGCAGTGTCTCGACCGGCCCCATGGGTCGAGAGTAGGACGGCGCCCGAGCCCGGTCGAGGCGTTCGCGGGCGGTGACTGGTCTGGACCGACCGCAGCGGGTCAGCGGATTGCTGTTGGGTCCGCCCACCTGGGTGCTCCTACCTCCGACAACACCGTCACAGACACCGTTTCGGAAGGACCCGCCACCATGAACACGAACACCACCAAGAAGACCCGCCGCCCGAGCCTCGGCGCCGTGGCCGGCATCCTGGCTCTGGCCGTCGCCACCAGCGGTGGGGCCTACGCCGCCGGTGCCAAGATCAGCAGCTCCTCGCAGATCAAGTCGCAGGTCGTGAACAGCGGCGACATCAAGAACGGCACCGTCAAGGTCAAGGACCTCAGCGCTCAGACCGTCGACGCGTTCACGCCGCAGCCCAACGAGGCCTGGCGCAACTTCGACACCCCCGGCAACCCGCAGCTGCAGGGCTTCTGGCTCGTCTACGGGGATGGCTACCAGGCGCCGGGCTTCCGCATCGACCGGGACGGCGTCGTCCACCTCCGCGGCGCGGTCACCCAGAACGCCAACGTTGCCAGCAACTCCACGATCACCGTGCTTCCGGTGGGCTACCGTCCGGCTGCCTGCGCCATGTTCTCGGTCGCGACCTTCGACGGCAACGGCAACCAGGACCCGGAGGGTGGGGTCCAGGTCTGCCCCGACGGCTCGGTCTACATGTACGAGGACGGGGACGACCGGTTCGTGTCGCTCGAGGGGATCTCCTTCTCCCTCAGCTGAACCGGCGCCGATGCGGCCCCTCTCCCGGACGGGGGAGGGGCCGTCGCAGCGACGGCTGGGCCAGGCCCGACCTGTTCAGCGACCTGCGGTCAGCCTGCGCCGCAGCTCGGCCTCGCGGGCCAGCCGGGCCTGGTCCCGCTCGCGCCGCGAGGCGATCACCGCGGCCAGGTAGGCCTCGGGCGGCGTGCCCGGCGGCGGTGGGGGAGCGACGTGCTGCGAGACCTGGTCGGCGAGCCGGCGGCCGATGGTGGTCCGCGACTCGGGATCGATCGCTGGGAGTCGGCCGAGGTACTGACGGACCGCCAGCGCGAGACCCGTGGGCAGGGCCGCCATGTCGGCGGTTCGTGCCCAGCCCGCCAGCGGCGGTGGCATGAGAGCCGGGGCGGGCAGGCGGAGGCGGACCCGGTCGCGCACGACGTAGGTCCCGGCGGCGTAGTCGCCCAGCCGCTTGCCACGTGAGCTGAGCAGCGCGGAGAAGAACGCCGGGACGCCCGTGAATGCGTAGATCTCGACGAACCCGATCAGCGCCCGGACGAAGGCGTGCTGGAACGTGATCGGGCCGGCGTCGTCGCGGACCGTGCGCAGCCCACAGGCGAGCTTGCCGATCGACTTGCCGCCGGTGAGGGTCTCGAGCGTTGCCGGGAACACGAGGAACACCACGATGTTGGTGCCGATGAATGAGGCCCAGACCAGCGCGCCGTCGCTCTGCAGCGCCGCAGTGAGGAGGAGGAAGAACGCGACCAGGAAGATGATCAGGGTCACCACGACGTCGATCAGCCCGGACGCGATCCGGACGCCGAGGCCGGCGGGGGGCAGGTCGAGCGCAACGGCCTCGCCGGTGACCAGGTCATCCGTGGTGAGGGTGGCGAACTCCGGCATCGACATCGCGCTCACAGCCTAGATGCCGCGTGCAGGGGGCAGGGGACGAACGCAGGGCAACCCACAGGTCGCGCCCGTACGCTTTCGGCGTGGATCTCGACGCGTACGTGCTGACGCACGCGCACGAGTGGCAGCGACTCGAGGAGCTCGCCCGTCGACGGCGGTTGACCGGCGCGGAGAGCGACGAGCTGGTCGAGCGCTACCAGCAGGTCGCCACCCACCTCTCGGTGGTGCGGACCTCCGCACCCGACGCGTCTCTGGTCGCGCACCTCTCCTCCCTGCTGTCCCGGGCCCGCAACCGCGCGGTCGGCACCCGCGTGAGCAGCTGGGCAGGCTTCGTCTCCTTCTTCACCGAGCGGTTCCCGGCCGCGCTCTACCGGCTGCGCTGGTGGTGGCTGGGCTGCCTGGCCGCCAACGTCGTGGTCACCGCGGTGATGATCCTGTGGCTCCTCGGCCACCCCAACGTCGAGCAGAGCCTCATGTCGCCGGCGGAGGTCGACCAGCTCGTCAACCAGGACTTCGAGAACTACTACAGCGAGTACGCCCCCAGCCACTTCGCGTTCCAGGTCTGGGTCAACAACGCCTGGGTCTCGGCGCTGTGTCTCGCCCTGGGCATCCTCGGCGCCCCAGTGCTCTGGCTGCTGTTCCAGAATGTCCTCAACCTGGCGATCATCGGCTCGGTCATGCACCGAGCCGACCACGGCCAGCACTTCTGGGGTCTGCTCCTCCCGCACGGGCTGCTCGAGCTGACGGCCGTCTTCGTTGCCGGGGGGGTGGGTCTGAGGCTGTTCTGGTCCTGGATCGAGCCGGGCTCGCTGACCCGTACCCAGTCGGTCGCCCGGGAGGGCCGCACCGCCGGCACCGTCGCGATGGGGTTGGTCGTGGTGCTGTTCGTCAGCGGCGCGATCGAGGGGTTCGTGACGCCCTCCGGCCTGCCTACCGAGGCCCGCGTCGGCATCGGCATCGTCGCCGAGCTGGCGTTCCTCACCTACGTGTTCGTCCTGGGCCGGGAGGCGGCCCGCCGAGGGGTGACGGGCGACGTGGACGTGCGCTATCTCGAGGACCGGGTCGCCACCCAGCAGTAGCCGCGATGGAGTGCGACAACCATCGATTGCGGCAAAACGCCCACGCTCCGGGCGCGTCCGACCGACCATGGACCGGTGACGTCGTCGCCTGCGGACGATCCGCTGGACCCGCAAGTCTCGGCAGCCGCGCTGCACGAGGCGCGGTCTCGCCTGCTCGGCTCCGCCCGCGCCGCCCAGCAGGCCTGGCTGCTGGCGCTCGGGCTCGCGCTGGTCCTGGTCCTGGGGGCGGCCACCCTGTTCGCCGTGTCGCTCTTCGTCAGTCCCGGCTATGTGCTGATGTGGACGATCCTGCTCTCGGCCGCGATCTACAACGTCACCCGCTTCTGGCCCACGCCGTTGCAGCCCCCGGGGGTCTCGCTGGCCGCCGATCAGGTGCGCCGGCTCCGGCACGCTCTGGACCCGCACACGCCCGGGTGGCCCGCGCGGGTGAGCCTGGTGCCGGACCCGGTCGCGCTCGTCTGCGACCGTCGGCTCACGCTCGGCATGCCGCTGCTCGCCTGCCTGGCTCCTGATGACCTCAAGCGGCTCATCGCGATCGGTGAGCGGGCCTCGTCCAGCCTGGAGGAGGACAACGTCCTGCGCCGGGCCCGCAGCCTGGCCGAGGGCGACATCGGCCGCAGCCTGCACCTGTGGCGACGCCAGAGCCGTGCACCCCGCGGGCTCACCCGCCAGATCCATGTCGCGCTGGCGGAGTACGCCGAGGAGTACGAGCGCTGGCTCGTCGCGTTCCGTCGCAACGCCGAGGCCTCCTCGACCCGTGACTCCGTCGCGCTGCACCACCAGGACCTGGTCGTCGAGGGCTGGCAGCTGATGCGCAAGGAGTGGCTCGACCCGGCGGTCGCGCGCGGGTGCTGGCACCCCGCCCCGTTCAGCAGCCTGCGCGAGTTCCTCGTCGGCCTCGACGCCGTCGGCGCGCTCGACGGCGCGCTGCCGGCCCGCCCGAGTCGGGGACCGGTCGTCGACCTGGTCGACACCCACGAGGCGCCGGTCGCCGACGTGCTCCTGGGCGACCGCTTGGCCGACGACCTGCGGAGCATCACCTGGGCCGAGCACCCGACCATGGTCACCGTCCCGCTGTGGCGCGCGATCGTGGTCGAGGCCCTCGACGTGAGCCGCCAGCTCACGGGCCTCGCCACCCCGCCGACCGTCGAGGGGATGCTCGGTCTGCTGGAGTCCGGTGACCTCATGTCGGTCGCCCGCCACGTCGCTCCCGATCACGGACTCGAGCCGGACGACACCGACTGGGTGAGCCTGTCGCGCTGGGTGGGTGGGTACCCGGCGCTCCTCCTCACCGCCATCGTCGGCATGGCCGCGATCGACTCCGGCAAGTTCCGTCCGCGCTGGAGCTGGCCAGGTGGCAGCTCGCTGGTCAACGCCGAGGGCTGGGTGATTCCCCTGCACACGATCGCCACCGAGGTCCTGCGGCCTCACGACCGAACCTCCGACCCGGCCATCCACGAGCTCGGCATGCTGCTGCGCGAGCTCGGCATCGACGTCACCGAGCCCCTGTGGCTGACGCGCACGGGGGGGAACACCGCGGCCCAACCCGAGCGCCCGACCGGATCGTTCGTGGCCTACCAGGGCTTGGGCTCGCGGCAGGTGATCGTCACCGACCGCGCCCTGCACGTCTTCGGCCGACCGTGGTCCGACGGCCTGCGCAACCACTACGCCGAGCGGATGCGGGGCGCCGACGAACTGCGCACCCGGATGCTGCGCGTCTGGCAGGGCGACGAGACCGACCAGACGGCGCTCCTCCACGGTGCCGACGTCGCGCGGGCGAAGTTCAGCGTGCTGACCGGCGGGCACCGCTGGCGCCTTGTGCTCCACAGCCGCGGCGAGAAGGTCACCCTGCGCGGTTTCGGCGACGGCCGTGCCCAGGAGGAGCAGGTCGCTGCACTGCTGCACGACCGGCTCACCACGGCGTGGCTGCACTCATCGCGACGGCTCCTCCTCGTGCGCAACGTGATCGGCCGCGTGGGCCTCGCAGTGGGGGCGCTCGCACTGGTCGCCGCCCTGGTCCTCGCCGTGGTCGAGCCGGTGGGCTGGGCCGAGTCGACGGCACCGCTCGTGGCCGTCGGTGGGGTGCTGGCGCTGTTCGTGGCTGTGCTGCCCGACATCGTCATGGAAGTCGTCTGGAAGGTGCGCGGCCACGCCGAGCGCCCGGAGCCGTTGGTCCTCACCAGGCGCTACGCGAGGTCATCGGCGAAGCCCGCGCCGCGGCCGCTGCACGACGGGGCACCACTGGCGGGCCGGGCCTCGGCGCTCGAGTCGATGACGCTGGACCTCGGCGACCTCCCGGTCGTGCTCGACTGGCCTGACGACCTGGACATCGACGACCTGGACATCGACAGCCTGGACCTCGACGAGCCTGGACCTCGACAGCCTGGACCTCGACAGCCTGGACCTCGGCGACCTTCCGGACCTCCCTGACTGGCCGCCCGAGATGGCGCCGCTGCGCTGACCGGCGGCGCAGACCTCAGAGCAGCCCGTTCGCCTTGAGCGAGAGGTAGTGGTCGGCGAGGGCCGGGGGGAGCCGCTCGGCGTCGGCATCGACCACGTCCACACCGAGGGCGGTGAGGAGGTCGGCGGTCTGGCGGCGGCGGACCATGGCCTGCTCGGCGGCGGCGGCGTCGTAGACCTCGTCGATCGAGACCCGGGCGGCGGCGAGCGACTCGAGCTCGGGGTCTCGGACCGAGGCCAGGACCACCCGGTGGTGGCGGGTCAGCGCCGGGAGCACGGGCAACAGCCCCTCCTCGACCGCCGACGGCTCCAACGGTGTCAGCAGGACGACGAGCGCGCGCTGCCGGCCGAACTCGGTGACCGCACCGGCGAGCGAGGCCCAGTCTGCCTCGGCGATGACGGGCTCGAGGTCGGCCATCGTGTCCTGGAGGTGCGCCGCGATGTCACGCGACCGGGCCGAGCGCACCCGCGAGCGGATGCGACGGTCGCCGGCCACGAAGTCGATCCGGTCGCCGGCCCGTGAGGCCAGCGCCGCGATCAGCAGCGCCGCGTCCATCGCGGAGTCGAGGCGCGGGACGTCCTCGACCCGGCCCGCCGAGGTCCGCGACGTGTCGAGCACGAGCACGACCCGCCGGTCCCGCTCAGGCTGCCAGGTGCGGACCACGACCTTGGTGCTGCGGGCACTGGCGCGCCAGTCGATCGAGCGGACGTCGTCGCCGCGGACGTACTCGCGCAGCGAGTCGAACTCGGTCCCGGGACCGCGCACCCGAATCGCCGCGCGACCGTCGAGCTCGCGGAGCCGGGCCAGCCGGGACGGCAGGTGCTTGCGGGAGTCGAAGGGCGGGAGCGACCGGACGACGCCGGGGACGTCGAGGGTGCGCTGTCTGGCGGCCAGGCCGAACGGCCCGCGGGCACGGACGGTGACGCCGAGCGCGGGCAGGTCGCCCCGTCGCCTCGGGCGCAGAGGGGTGGCCAGGACGACGTGCTCGCCCTCCGCGAGGTCGACCCGGTGTCGGTTGTCGGAGGCGCCCGCGGACGGCTGCCAGGCATCGCGCACCACCGCGCGGGCTCGCAGCCTGCCGGTGTTGACCACGTGCAGCGTCGAGGTGGCCGGGTGCCCCAGGCGTACGGCGCCGACCGGGTCGCGCTCGAAGGAGAGGTCGGCCGGCTTCGGGGCCAGGATCAGGTCGACCAGCACGAGCGCGGCCACCACCAGCAGCCACAGCCACACCGTCCCGGCGCTCGGGCGCGCCACGACCGGCAGCAGCCCCAGCAGGAGCAGCAGCGGGACGCGACCGGTGATGACCATGGAGGAGGACCTCGACTCAGCGGGGGACGGGCACCGAGTTGAGGGCCGAGGCGAGCACCTCCGCCACGTCGACACCCTCGAGCTCGGCCTCGGGGCGCAGGCCCAGTCGGTGCACGAGCGTCGCGTGCGCGAGCGCCTTGACGTCGTCCGGTGTCACGAAGTCGCGGCCGGTCAGCCAGGCCCAGGCCCGCGCGGACCGCATCAGCGCCGTCGCGCCGCGCGGGCTCACCCCGAGGCTCAGCGACGGGGACTCCCGGGTCGCGCGGGCGATGTCGACGATGTAGCCGATCACCTCCGGGGACACCTGGACCGTCCTGACCGCGGCCTGGCCGGCCGCGATGTCTGCGGGCCCGGCCACCGCGGTCACGCCGGCGGCCCGGACGTCGCGCGGGTCGAAGCCCGCAGCGTGGCGGTGCACGATCTCGAGCTCGCTGGTGCGGTCCGGGATCGGCAGGACCACCTTGAGCAGGAAGCGGTCGAGCTGTGCCTCGGGGAGCGGGTAGGTGCCCTCGTACTCGACGGGGTTCTGGGTCGCGGCCACCAGGAACGGCTTCGGCAGGAGGTGGGTCACACCGTCCACCGAGACCTGCCCCTCCTCCATCGCCTCGAGCAGTGCGGACTGGGTCTTCGGCGGCGTCCTGTTGATCTCGTCGGCGAGCAGGAGGTTGGTGAAGACCGGTCCCTCGCGGAAGCTCAGCTCGCCGGCCTTGGAGTCGATGACCATCGAGCCGGTGATGTCGCCGGGCATGAGGTCGGGGGTGAACTGCACGCGCCGGGTGCCGACCTCGAGCGCTCCGGACAGCGTGCGTACCAGCAGTGTCTTGGCGGTGCCGGGCACCCCCTCCATGAGGACGTGGCCCCCACAGAGCAGCGCGACGAGCAGCCCGGAGACCGCGGCGTCCTGCCCGACGACGGCCTTGCCCACCTCGATGCGGACGGCCGCGAGCCGCTCGCGAACCGATGTGCTTGGCTCCCCACCTCCGTGGGACGTGTCCACGTTGCTCTCGGTCATGATCTCTGCACCTCTCTGTCGAGCGCGGCCAGTGCCTGGGCCAGGGTGATCAGGTCTCGATCGGTGGCGGGTCCGGGGTCTCCCGGGGGCGGGTCGAGCAGGTGCGCGACCTCGGCCTCGGGACGTCCGGTGCGGCGGGCCACCTCGCGCACCAGGTTCGCCGGGTCGAACCGCGAGCCGAGCCTCAGCCGCTCGGCGCACCGGGTCCGGGCCGAGCGGCGCAGGGACGCCGCCGCGTGGGCCCGATCGCCGGCGCGACGGTACAGGCGGCCCAGGCTGCGCGTGGTCTCCACCGCGCGTACGACGACGGGCAGCGGCTCCGTGGCGAGCGCACCCAGTCGCCGGCCGCGCCAGACGGTCACGGCGAGCATCGCGAGCCCGATGACCCAGAGGGAGGGGAAGATCCAGCGCGGCAGCAGACTGCTCACGGTGACGCTCTCGCCGGCCGACAGGTCGGCGAGCGACGGCACGTACCAGACCAGTCGGCGGTCCTGGCCGAGCAGCCGGAGCGCCACGGCGGCGTTGTCGGCGCGCAGCACCTGGTCGTTGGTGAGGGCCTGGTCGGCACCGAACAGCATGAGCCCGTCTCGCGGGCGCAGCACCAGGGCGCCCAGCTCACCCGGGAAGCAGTCACCGCCCTCATAGACCGGTGCGGTGTCGACCTCGACGGTGAGCCCGTCGAAGAGGGGGTCCACGCAGCCGGCCTGCCGGCCGCCGGACAGCGTCACCGTGCTCGGCGGAGCGCCGGATCCCAGGAGCTCCGCGGTCCCGATGTCGGCGCCGAGCACCACGAGGTGGGCGGCCGCACTCGTGTGCTCGACCAGACGGCCCGCCGTGACCTCGCCGAGGTTGCCCGGGAGGACCACGGCCACGGTCGTGTCCTGGCCGACTGCGATGGCCTCGAGAGCGTCGGCGTCGCGGGCCACCTCCACCTCCACGCCCTCGCCGGCGAGCACCCGTGAGACCGCGCGAGTGCCAGAGGCGCCGGCGTTGTCGGGGTCCATGGGCGTCGTGTTGTCGGCGCCTCCGGCGACGGCCGCGATCGCGACTCCGGCTGCGAGCCCAAGGCCGATCAGCAGCGACGCGCGGTTGCGCGCCAGGAACGAGGGGCGCGGCGCGACCGCGGTGACCGTCATCGCCGGACCAGCAGCTCGTCGTCCAGGGCGATCACGCTGCGGGCCTGGACCGCGCTCGCCGGGCGGTCGCCGTAGAGCACAGCGTCGAAGAGCAGCCCGCCCGCGTCGAGTCGGTCCCGGAGGTGGGGGAACTCGTGTCCCAGCGCGAGCGCCACCTCGTGCGCCGTGGCCCCGGGGGCGTCGACCAGCCGACCGCGCTCGACCTGCCGGGTCGCGACCGCGCGGAAGGCGTCGACGACCGCGTCCTCATGACGGCCGTCGGCCAGGGCGCTCTCGGCCCGGGCTCGCAACTCGTCGGCGGTGATGACCTCGTCGGTCAGGACGGCCCGGGCCTCCTCGCCGGTGCGGGCCGTGCGCTTGGCCCGCGACAGGAGCCAGCCGAGCAGGGCGATGAGAGCAACCAGGACCAGCAAGGCCGCGAGCGTCGACAACGGTGGCGCGGTGGCGGCGGCGTCCAGCCCCTTGCCGAGCTGGCGTTCGACCCAGGTCAGGAACCGCTGAACCAGGTTCTGCTCGTTGTACTCGGGCCGCAGCAGCTCGCGCCGCAGCTTCGACCGGGCCTCGTCCGGGCCGGGCAGCAGCGGCGGGTCACGCGGCACGCGCACGGCGAGCAGGAGGCCCGTGTCCAGGGCACTCACCCGGTCAGTCCTGCCTGGCGCATGAGCTCGACGTCGTACGCCTCCTTGCGCATGCGCTGGTCGAGGTACTGCAGGGAGGTGACCGCGGAGGTGAACGGCGTCGCGAACGCCGCGGACACGACCTGGGCCAGTGCTTGGGAGACGATCAGGATGAGCAGTGCGAACCGGCCGCCGACCGCGACCGAACCCACCTGGCCGATGATGGAGATCGGGAACGCGAGCACGTTGCTGGCGACTCCGACCACGATCCCGGTGAGCAGCGCGATGCCGAGCGTGCGCCAGAACTGCTTGCGGGTCAGGCGGTAGCCCCGGGTGATCGCGCCGAGGATGCCGACGTCCTCGAGCATCAGGACCGGGACAGGCAGGTAGTAGACCCGGATCCAGTACCAGAGAAGGAAGGCGAGGTAGGCCGGAACCGTGACGACTCCCCAGGCCACCACCAGCTCGGTGGGGGCGTTGAGGACCACGGCGACCCACGCCAGCACATAGACGGCCAGGGTCAGCAGGAAGCCGAGCCACAGCAGGACGGCGAGGCCGACCAGCCTCCAGCGTCGGCCACGGGTGGCCGCCCAGGCCTCGCCGAGGCTGAGCCGCCGGCCGACCGCGGCGGCGGCGACCACGTGCGCCACCATGCCGGTGACCAGCAGGCTGCCGAAGACGAACAGCACCAGCCCGATGGCCAGCGACCCGAACGAGCCCGCGAAGCCGAGCGTCGAGGCGGTCTCCGGCGACCCCGACTGGTCGAGGGTGACGTTGACAGCGGCGGTGAGGATCGCGGTCACCACGATCGGGATCGTCATCGTCACCGCCGCGACGAGTACCGATGAGCCGACGGTGGCCTTGGGGTTGAAGCGGATCACCCGGAACGCCGCGTCGTACATGTCGCTGAGCCCGAGCGGGCGCAGCGGCATCGCGCCGGGCTTGTGCGCGGCGCCGAGCATGCCGGGCGCCGGGACCCAGGGGCCCGGCGGAGGCGTCGGTGCCACCGGACCTGGAGCGTGGGGGAGCGGCACGTGGGCCGACCCCGGGAGGTACGACGGCGGCGGTGGCGGCGGTGGCTGCCATCCGGGCGGCGGCGGCTGGCCGCGGTCCCCGGATCCGTCATGTGGTGATCCTGTCAAACCCCTCGCAGGGGCGCAGCCGAGTGCGGGTCCCCGTCGAATTTGGCGAGGTAGTGGATCTCTGACAAGATGTTCCGGTTGCTCCGGCGGGTTGCCGGGGTGCGGCACATCTTGACTCCTGAATCGCGTCTCCCGCGTGTTTGAGGTGTCGGCGTGCGTCCGCACCGAACCGTGAGACCCGATCAGCTCGACGAAGTCCCCAACGCTGCCACACCGGGGACCGCGTCGGGCGGCCACCACAACACAGCGAGATCCCCGATCTTTCGTCGCGAGAACGTGCGCGACACGCCCGACCTCGGGGGTCGGACGCTGGAGCGTGGAACGGAGCGCGCTGAGCCCCGGAACCAGACAGCAGCAGGACAGACGAGAAGGACGAGAGAGACCTATGGCGGGACAGAAGATCCGCATCAGGCTCAAGGCCTACGACCACGAGGTGATCGACACCTCCGCGCGCAAGATCGTGGACACGGTCACGCGCACGGGTGCGAAGGTCGCCGGCCCGGTGCCGCTGCCGACGGAGAAGAACGTGTACTGCGTCATCCGCTCGCCGCACAAGTACAAGGACTCGCGCGAGCACTTCGAGATGCGCACCCACAAGCGGCTCATCGACATCATCGACCCGACCCCCAAGACCGTCGACTCGCTCATGCGCCTCGACCTCCCGGCGGGCGTCGACATCGAGATCAAGCTCTGAGGTCACCGACATGACAATCGAGCGCAACGTGAAGGGACTGCTGGGCACCAAGCTCGGCATGACCCAGCTGTGGGACGACAACAACCGTGTCGTCCCCGTGACCGTGATCGCCGCAGGCACCAACGTCGTCACGCAGGTGCGGACGCCGGAGCGTGACGGCTACAACGCCATCCAGGTCGGCTTCGGCGAGATCGACGGCCGCAAGGTCACCAAGCCGATGGCGGGCCACTTCTCCCAGGCCGGCACCACCCCGCGCAAGCACCTCGTCGAGATCCGCACCTCTGCGGCCGCCGACTACGCCGTGGGCCAGGAGCTGACCGTCGACACCTTCGCCGCCGGCGAGGAGATCGACGTCACCGGCACCAGCAAGGGCAAGGGCTTCGCCGGCACCATGAAGCGTCACGGCTTCTCCGGTGTCTCGGCCTCCCACGGTGCCCACCGCAACCACCGCAAGCCGGGCTCGATCGGTGCCTGCGCGACCCCCGGTCGCGTGTTCCAAGGCACCCGGATGGCCGGCCGCATGGGTGTCGACACCGTCACCACCCAGAACCTCACAGTCCACGCCGTCGACACCGACAAGGGCCTGATCCTCGTCAAGGGCGCCGTCCCCGGCCCCAAGGGCGGACTCGTCATGCTGCGCACGGCCGCCAAGAACGGGGAGGTGTGAGCATGGCTGACACCCAGACCGCCAAGAAGGCTCCTGCCAAGAAGGCCGCGCCGAAGACCCAGGGCGGGGGCGTCGCCGACGTCGACCTGCCGGCAGCGATCTTCGACGTCGAGGTCAACATCCCCCTGATCCACCAGGTCGTGGTGGCCCAGCAGGCCGCGGCCCGCCAGGGCACGCACTCGACCAAGCGCCGCGGCGAGGTCCGCGGCGGTGGCCGCAAGCCCTACAAGCAGAAGGGCACCGGTCGCGCCCGCCAGGGCTCGACCCGCGCGCCGCAGTTCGCCGGTGGTGGCGTCGTCCACGGCCCCAAGCCGCGTGACTACTCCGAGCGGACCCCCAAGAAGATGAAGGCCGCCGCCCTGCGCGGTGCCCTCTCCGACCGGGCCCGCAACGACCGCATCCACGTGCTCGACTCGTTCGGCCTGGGCGAGAGCCCTTCGACCCGGACCGCGTTGGCCCAGCTCGCCTCGATCACCCACCGGGTGAAGTTCCTGGTCGTGCTCGAGCGCACCGACACGGTCACCTGGCTCTCGCTGCGCAACGCGCCCGAGGTCCACATCGTGGCCGTCGACCAGCTCAACACCTACGACGTGCTCGCCAGCGACGACGTGGTCTTCACCCGCGGCGCCTACGACGTGTTCGTGGGCGGCACCGCCGCGGCGACCGCGCGCCCCGCCACGATCCCCGCGGCCCCGGCCGACGACGTCGTGGCCGAGGCCAAGAAGCCGAGAAGAAGGCGGCCAAGAAGGCCAGCGGACCCAAGCTCGATGCCGAGGCCCTTGCCGAGAGCACCGGCGACTTCGCCGGTGCCGTCAAGGCCGAGGAGGACGGCTCGGGTCCCGAGGGCTACGAGATCAAGGGCAACGCCCAGTCGATGAAGTTCCACGCCCCGGGTGGCCGCTGGTACGACTCCACGATCGCGGAGTTCTGGTTCCAGACCGCGCAGGACGCCGAGGCAGCAGGCTTCTCCGAGGCCGGCAAGTCGGTCAAGAAGGACGAGGAGGGCGACGCGTGAGCACCCTGCACAAGGACCACCGCGACGTGCTGATCGCGCCGGTCGTGTCGGAGAAGAGCTACACGCTCCTCGACGCCAACAAGTACACGTTCCTGGTGCGTCCGGACGCCAACAAGACCGAGATCAAGATTGCGGTCGAGAAGGTCTTCAACGTCAAGGTCACCAGCGTCAACACGCTGAACCGCCCGGGCAAGACGCGCCGTACGCGCAACGGGCTGGGCAAGCGCAAGGACACCAAGCGCGCGATCGTGAGCCTCGCTGAGGGTCACCGGATCGACATCTTCGGGGGGCCGGTCTCGTGACGAGCTCACCGCAGATGCATGCCGGCGCAGGCCGCCCCGAAGACATCGCCAATGGTGGAGGACCGGTCTGATGGCTATCCGCAAGTACAAGCCGACCACCCCGGGCCGTCGCGGCTCCTCGGTGGCCGACTTCGTCGAGATCACCCGGACCACCCCGGAGAAGTCGCTGACCCGCCCGCTGCCCAAGAAGGGCGGCCGCAACAACCAGGGCCGGATCACCACCCGGCACCAGGGCGGCGGCCACAAGCGGGCCTACCGCATCATCGACTTCCGTCGCTACGACAAGGACGGGGTGCCGGCCAAGGTCGCGCACATCGAGTACGACCCCAACCGCACCGCACGCATCGCGCTGCTGCACTACGCCGACGGTGAGAAGCGCTACATCATCGCGCCCAAGGACCTCAAGCAGTTCGCGACGCTGGAGGCGGGCGCCAACGCCGACATCAAGGTGGGCAACAACCTGCCGCTGCGCAACATCCCGGTCGGCACCACGATCCACTGCATCGAGCTTCGGCCCGGTGGCGGTGCCAAGATCGCCCGGTCCGCCGGCATGAGCGCCCAGCTCGTCGCCCGTGAGGGCTCGCGCGCCACGCTGCGCATGCCGTCCGGCGAGATGCGCTACGTCGACGTGCGCTGCCGCGCCACCGTCGGTGAGGTCGGCAACGCCGAGCAGTCCAACATCAACTGGGGCAAGGCCGGGCGGATGCGCTGGAAGGGCAAGCGCCCGACCGTCCGTGGTGTCGTCATGAACCCGGTCGACCACCCGCACGGTGGCGGCGAGGGCAAGACCTCCGGTGGTCGCCACCCGGTCTCCCCATGGGGCAAGCCCGAGGGCCGTACCCGCAGGCGCAAGGCCTCGGACGCCCAGATCATCCGTCGTCGCAAGTCCGGCAAGGGTAGGAAGTAACTGACATGCCTCGCAGCCTGAAGAAGGGCCCGTTCGTCGACGGCCACCTCGAGAAGAAGGTGGACGCGGAGAACGCCAAGGGCAGCCACAACGTCATCAAGACCTGGTCGCGCCGCTCGATGATCATCCCCTCGATGATCGGCCACACGATCGCGGTCCACGACGGTCGCAAGCACGTCCCGGTCTTCGTCTCCGACTCGATGGTCGGTCACAAGCTGGGCGAGTTCGCACCGACCCGCACCTACCGCGGACACGTCAAGGACGACCGGAAGGGGCGGCGACGATGACTCACCCCACTCGATTCTTCGACTCCTCCGCTTCGCTCCTCCGCCGAACAATCGATCGGGGACCCCGCAATGACCACCTCAGAGCGTCAGCGCATCAGCGCCCGCCGCGACTCGCTGCTCGGCGACGCGCCGGGTGCCTTCGCCAGCGCCCGCTTCGTCCGGATCACCCCGCTCAAGGCCCGCCGGGTGGTGGACCTGGTCCGCGGGATGCCGGTCGACGAGGCGCTGTCGCTCCTGCAGTTCGCGCCGCAGGCCGCGTCCGAGACCGTCTACAAGGTGCTCGAGAGCGCCATCGCCAACGCCGAGACCACCGAGGGACTGGACCGCAGCGACCTGGTCGTCTCGGTCGCCCACGTCGACGAGGGTCCGACCATGAAGCGCTGGCGTCCCCGTGCGCAGGGCCGGGCCACCCGGATCAACAAGCGAACCAGCCACATCACGCTCGTGGTTCAGCCCGCGGCTGCCCGCGCAACCAAGCAGAGCGCAGAGACCAAGAAGGGCAGGGCCTGAGTCATGGGTCAGAAGATTCACCCCAACGGCTTCCGCCTGGGGATCTCCACGGACCACAAGTCGCGTTGGTACGCCGACAAGCTCTACAAGAGCTACGTCGGCGAGGACGTCGCGATCCGCAAGCTCCTGTCCAAGGGCATGGAGCGGGCCGGCATCGCCAAGGTCGAGATCGAGCGCACGCGTGACCGCGTCCGGGTCGACATCCACACCGCGCGTCCCGGCATCGTGATCGGTCGCCGCGGCGCCGAGGCCGACCGGATCCGTGGCGAGCTGGAGAAGCTCACCGGCAAGCAGGTTCAGCTCAACATCCTCGAGGTCAAGAACCCCGAGGTCGACGCCCAGCTCGTCGCCCAGGGCGTCGCCGAGCAGCTCTCCGGCCGCGTGCAGTTCCGCCGGGCGATGCGCAAGGCGATGCAGACCACGATGCGCTCGGGCGCCAAGGGCATCCGGATCCAGTGCTCGGGTCGACTCAACGGTGCCGAGATGTCGCGCACGGAGTTCTATCGCGAGGGACGCGTTCCCCTGCACACCCTCCGCGCCGACATCGACTACGGCTTCTATGAGGCCAAGACCACCTTCGGGCGGATCGGCGTCAAGGTCTGGATCTACAAGGGCGAGGTCGCCGGCACCCGTGCCGAGCGCCAGGCCCAGGCCGCTGCCCGCGCCGGCGTCCCCGGCCGCGGCGGCGCCCGTCCGGCTCGCGCCGGCGAGCGTCCCAGCCGGGGCACCCGACCGACCCGCGGCGACCGTGACGGTGCCGAGGCAGGCACCACGACCGCCGAGGCGCCCGTCGCCGAGGCCGCCGCTCCCACCGTCGACACCGCGACCACGGAGGGCTGAGTCATGTTGATGCCCCGTCGCGTCAAGCACCGCAAGCAGCACCACCCCAACCGGCGTGGTGCGGCCAAGGGCGGGACCCGTCTCGCGTTCGGTGACTTCGGCATCCAGGCGATCGAGGGTCACTACGTGACCAACCGTCAGATCGAGTCGGCTCGTATCGCGATGACGCGTCACATCAAGCGTGGCGGCAAGGTGTGGATCAACATCTATCCCGACCGCCCGCTGACCAAGAAGCCCGCCGAGACCCGGATGGGTTCCGGCAAGGGCTCGCCGGAGTGGTGGATCGCCAACGTCAAGCCAGGACGGGTGATGTTCGAGCTGTCCGGTGTCGACGAGATCACCGCCCGCGAGGCGATGCGCCGGGCGATGCACAAGCTGCCCATGAAGTGCCGATTCATCTCGAGAGAGGCCGGTGAGTTCTGATGGCGAGCAAGCTGTTGGCGCACGACCTCGACGAGATGACCGACGTCGACCTCGAGGGCAAGCTGCGCGAGGCCAAGGAGGAGCTCTTCAACCTCCGCTTCCAGGCGGCCACCGGCCAGCTCGAGAGCCACGGCCGGCTCCGCACGGTCAAGAAGGACATCGCCCGGATCTACACCGTGGTGCGTGAGCGCGAGCTCGGCATCCGTGTGACCCCGGGCAGCAACGACAACGAGGACGAGAGCTGATGGCTGACTCAACTAGCGAGCAGACCGCTGAGTCCAGCGCGCGCAACGACCGCAAGGTCCGCGAGGGCCTGGTGGTCAGCGACAAGATGGACAAGACCGTCGTCGTCTCCGTGGAGGACCGTCGCAAGCACGCCCGCTACGGCAAGGTCATGCGACAGACGGCTCGCCTGAAGGCGCACGACGAGAACAACGAGTGCGGCGTGGGCGACCGGGTCCAGATCATGGAGACCCGACCCCTGTCGGCGACCAAGCGCTGGCGCGTCGTCTCCATTCTCGAAAAGGCGAAGTGACCCATGATCCAGCAAGAGTCCAGGATGAAGGTCGCCGACAACACCGGCGCCAAGGAGATCCTGTGCATTCGCGTGCTCGGCGGCTCCGGCCGTCGCTACGCCGGCATCGGTGACACCATCGTGGCGACGGTCAAGGACGCCATCCCCGGCGGCAACGTCAAGAAGGGCGACGTCGTCAGGGCCGTCATCGTGCGCACCGTCAAGGAGCGCCGTCGCGCCGACGGTTCCTACATCAAGTTCGACGAGAACGCCGCAGTGATCCTCAAGGCCGACGGCGAGCCGCGCGGCACGCGCATCTTCGGGCCCGTGGGTCGCGAGCTGCGCGAGAAGCGATTCATGAAGATCATCTCGCTGGCGCCGGAGGTGCTGTGATGACGAAGAAGACCGCAGCCAAGAAGACGCCCAGCGTCAACATCAAGAAGGGCGACACCGTCAAGGTGATCGCGGGACGCGACAAGGGCGCCGAGGGCAAGGTCATCAGCGTGCTCCGCGAGGAGAAGCGCGTGATCGTCGAGGGCGTCAACCGCGTCAAGCGGCACACCAAGGTCGTCAACCAGGGCGGCCGCGCCGGCAATACCGGCGGGATCATCACCGCCGAGGCCCCGATCCACGTCTCCAACGTCATCCTCGTCGACGGTGACGCGGTGACCCGGATCGGCTTCCGACGCGACGAGGTCACCAAGCGCCGTCCCGATGGGTCGACGTACGCCGCCGAGCGCAGCGTCCGCATCTCCCGCAAGACCGGCAAGGACATCTGAGGCCATGACTGACACTGCCACCGAGGCGAGCACCGAGACCGTCGAGGCGCCCGCCAAGAGCAAGAGCGACCGCCCGTCATCCTCTGCGTCGCAGACCCCGCGGCTCAAGACGCGCTATCGCGAGGAGATCCTCCCCGCGCTGCGTGCCGAGTTCGAGATCCCCAACGTCATGGACGTCCCCGGCCTGGTCAAGATCGTGGTCAACATGGGCGTCGGCGAGGCTGCTCGCGACTCCAAGCTGATCGAGGGCGCCATCCGCGACCTCACCGCGATCACCGGCCAGAAGCCCCTGGTGACCAAGGCCCGCAA
The DNA here is from genome assembly GCA_963802315.1 of uncultured Actinomycetota bacterium. Classification (GTDB taxonomy): domain Bacteria; phylum Actinomycetota; class Actinomycetes; order Propionibacteriales; family Nocardioidaceae; genus Nocardioides. Next base: position 445,167 of record CAWDIF010000001.1, on the reverse strand, counting down.
GTCCATCGCGCAGTTCAAGCTGCGCGAGGGCATGCCGATCGGTGCCCACACCACGCTGCGCGGCGACCGGATGTGGGAGTTCCTCGACCGGCTGCTGTCGCTCGCGCTCCCGCGCATCCGCGACTTCCGCGGGCTCTCGCCCAAGCAGTTCGACGGCAACGGCAACTACACCTTCGGTCTGACCGAGCAGGTGATGTTCCACGAGATCGACCAGGACAAGATCGACCGCTCGCGGGGCATGGACATCACGGTCGTGACCACCGCCCAGACCGACGACCAGGGACGCGCGCTGCTCAAGCAGCTCGGGTTCCCGTTCGCGGAGCGATGAAAATTCAGCACAGCGCGGAGCGCTGAGGAGAGGTTATGGCTAAGACAGCACTGAAGGTCAAGGCGGCCCGCAAGCCCAAGTTCGCGGTCCGTGGCTACACCCGCTGCCAGCGCTGCGGTCGCCCCAAGGCGGTCTATCGCAAGTTCGGCCTGTGCCGGATCTGCCTGCGCGAGATGGCTCACCGGGGCGAGCTGCCCGGCGTCACCAAGTCCAGCTGGTAACCACTCACCACCACCCACGATGCAGGTCCGGCGGCCCACCAAGCGTTGAGCGGCCCGGCGGAAACCACACGGAGAGAGAACTCAAGCACCATGACGATGACCGACCCGATCGCAGACATGCTCACCCGTCTGCGCAACGCCAACCAGGCCTTCCACGACTCCGTGTCGATGCCGCACTCCAAGATCAAGGAGGGCGTGGCCGAGATCCTCCAGCAGGAGGGCTACATCACCTCCTTCGAGGTCGCCGACCCGGCCGAGGGCGAGGTCCAGAAGACGCTGACCATCACCCTCAAGTACGGCCGCAACCGGGAGCGCTCGATCGCCGGCGTCCGCCGCGTCAGCAAGCCCGGCCTGCGGGTCTATGCCAAGAGCACCGGCCTGCCCAAGGTCCTCGGCGGTCTGGGCGTCGCCATCATCTCCACCAGTCAGGGTCTGCTCACCGACCGCAAGGCCAACAAGGCGGGCGTGGGTGGGGAAGTCCTCGCCTACGTCTGGTGACCAGAGAGACCAGGAGGAAGAACAGCAATGTCGCGCATCGGCAAGCTCCCCGTCCCGGTCCCCTCGGGGGTGGACGTGGCCATCGAGGGTCCGCAGGTGACCGTCAAGGGTCCCAAGGGCACCCTCTCGCACGTCCTCGCGTCCCCGATCACCATCGAGAAGGCCCAGAACGACCAGGGTGACGGCGTCCTCGACGTCAAGCGACCCGACGACGAACGCACCAGCAAGGCCCTGCACGGGCTGAGCCGCACGTTGGTCAACAACATGGTGGTCGGCGTCACGGAGGGCTACGAGAAGAAGCTCGAGATCGTGGGCGTCGGCTACCGCGTCCTGTCCAAGGGCCCGACCCAGCTGGAGTTCCAGCTCGGCTACTCGCACGTGATCATCTTCGACGCGCCGGAGGGCATCACCTTCGCCGTCGAGAGCCAGACCAAGCTCGGCGTCCAGGGCATCGACAAGCAGCTCGTCGGTGAGGTCGCCGCCAACATCCGCAAGCTCCGCAAGCCCGAGCCCTACAAGGGCAAGGGTGTCCGGTACGCCGGCGAGCACGTCCGACGCAAGGTCGGAAAGGCAGGCAAGTGACATGGCGATCTCGCTGAAGCAGCACAAGCACACCTCGGACCGCACCCGTTCGCGGTTGCGCCGTCAGGTGCGCGGCCGCAAGAAGGTCGTGGGCACCCCGCTTCGACCGCGGCTGGTCGTGACGAGGTCCACCAAGCACATCAGCGTCCAGGTGGTCGACGACGCGGTGGGCAAGACGCTCGCCTACGCCTCGACCATGGAGGCCGACCTGCGCGTCGGCTCCGGCGACAAGACCGCCAAGGCCAAGGCCGTCGGCGAGCTCGTGGCCCAGCGGGCCAAGGCCGCCGGCGTCGAGAGCGTCGTCTTCGACCGGGCCGGTCACAAGTACCACGGCCGCATCGCCGCCCTGGCGGACGCGGCTCGCGAGGGTGGGTTGCACTTCTGATGTCCAGCCCGATGAGCATGACCACGAGCACCAACACGAGGCATGACGAGATGGAGACCCAGGCATGAGCGGACCGCAGCGCGGAGCCCGTACCGGTGGCGGTGACCGCCGCGGTGGCCGCGACGACCGTCGCGGTGGCCAGGAGAAGAGCCAGTACCTCGAGCGCGTCGTCGCGATCAACCGCGTCGCCAAGGTCGTCAAGGGCGGTCGTCGCTTCAGCTTCACCGCCCTGGTCGTCGTCGGTGACGGTGACGGCATGGTCGGCGTCGGCTACGGCAAGGCCAAGGAGGTGCCGGCCGCCATCGCCAAGGGCGTGGAGGAGGCCAAGAAGGCGTTCTTCCGCGTGCCTCGCATCCAGGGGACCATCCCGCACCCCGTCCAGGGCGAGAAGGCCGCCGGCGTGGTCATGCTGCGCCCGGCCGCGCCCGGTACGGGCGTCATCGCCGGAGGCCCGGTCCGCGCCGTCCTGGAGTGCGCCGGTATCCACGACATCCTGAGCAAGTCGCTCGGGTCGTCCAACCAGATCAACATTGTGCACGCCACCGTCCAGGCGCTGCGCATGCTCGAGCAGCCCGAGGCGGTCGCGGCGCGCCGCGGCCTCCCGGTCGAGGACGTCGCTCCGGCGGCCCTGCTCAGGGCCCGCAACGAGGGCACGGCGGCGACCGCGTCCGCACCGCCCGCGGAGGTGACCGTCTGATGGCCCAGCTCAAGGTCCAGCAGAAGAAGTCCATCATCGGCTGCAAGCAGAACCAGCGCGAGACCCTGCGCACGCTCGGTCTCAAGCGGATCGGTGACGTGGTCGTCAAGGAGGACCGCCCGGAGATCCGGGGCATGGTCCACACCGTCCGTCACCTGGTGACGGTCGAGGAAGTCAACTAAGGGACTGTCATGACGCTCAAGCTCCATCACCTCCGCCCGGCGCCGGGCGCCAAGACCGCGAAGACCCGCGTGGGTCGCGGTGAGGCATCCAAGGGCAAGACCGCGGGCCGTGGCACCAAGGGCACCAAGGCCCGCTACCAGGTGCCGGCCGCGTTCGAGGGCGGCCAGATGCCGATCCACATGCGCCTGCCCAAGCTCAAGGGCTTCAAGAACCCGTTCAAGGTCGAGTTCCAGGTCGTCAACCTGGACCGCATCAACCTGCTGTTCCCCGAGGGCGGCGACGTCACCGTCGAGACGCTCGTGGCCCGGGGCGCCGTGCGCAAGAACGAGCCCGTCAAGGTCCTCGGTCAGGGCGACCTCTCGGTCAAGGTCAACGTGTCGGTCCAGGCCTTCTCCGGTTCGGCCCGAGAGAAGATCGAGGCCGCCGGGGGAACCACCACTGTCGTCTGAGACGTTGCTGAGACGGTTGTTAGTCTGATCCTCGGCCCACCGGGCTGGTCAGAAAACTGGGTGAAGGGGTAGGCAAGCTCGTGCTGAGAGCGTTCGTGAACGCGTTCCGAACCCCGGACCTGCGGCGCAAGCTGCTGTTCGTCCTGATGATCATCGTGGTCTTCCGGGCTGGTTCGCAGATCCCGGCACCGGGCGTCAACGTCGCCAACGTGCAGGACTGTCTCAACGACGTCGACAACACCGGCATCTACAACCTGATCAACCTGTTCAGCGGCGGCGCGCTGCTCCAGCTGACCATCTTCGCGCTCGGGATCATGCCCTACATCACGGCGAGCATCATCCTGCAGCTGCTGGTCGTGGTGATCCCGCGGCTCGAGGCCCTCAAGAAGGAGGGCCAGGCCGGTCAGACCAAGATCACCCAGTACACGCGCTACCTCACGCTCGGGCTGGCGCTGCTCCAGGCCACCGGCATCGTCGCGCTGGCCCGGTCGGGCAACCTGCTCCAGGGGTGCACCCAGGACCTGCTGCACAGCAACGGCACCCAGACCTTCCTGGTCATGGTCATCACCATGACCGCCGGCACCGCGGTCATCATGTGGCTCGGTGAGCTCATCACCGAGCGCGGCGTCGGCAACGGCATGTCGATCCTGATCTTCTGCCAGGTCATCGCGACCTTCCCCAACGCGATGCTCGCCGTCGGCGAGCAGCAGGGCTGGTGGACCTTCGGCGTGGTCATCGCGATCGGCCTGGTCATCGTTGCGGCGGTCATCTTCATCGAGCAGGCCCAGCGCCGGATCCCGGTGCAGTACGCCCGTCGGATGGTCGGCCGCAAGATGTTCGGCGGCTCCTCGACCTACATCCCGCTCAAGGTCAACCAGGCCGGCATCATCCCGGTCATCTTCGCCTCCTCGCTGCTCTATCTGCCGGCCATGGCCGTGCAGTTCAACCAGAACAGCGGGTCCCGGTGGGTCGAATGGGTCGGGCGCTACTTCGTGTCGGGTGACCACCCGCTCTACATGGCGACCTACTTCGGCCTCATCGTCTTCTTCACCTACTTCTACGTGTCGATCACCTTCAACCCTCAAGAGGTGGCCGACAACATGAAGAAGTACGGCGGCTTCATCCCCGGGATCCGGGCGGGCAAGCCGACCGAGGACTACCTGTCCTACGTCCTGTCCCGCATCACTGCGCCGGGCGCGTTGTACCTCGGTCTGATCGCTCTGATTCCGCTGATCGCCCTCGTGCTGATCGACGCTAACCAGAACTTCCCGTTCGGCGGCACCTCGATCCTCATCATGGTCGGCGTCGCCCTGGACACGGTCAAGCAGATCGAGAGCCAGCTGCAGCAGCGCAACTACGAAGGGTTCCTGCGTTGATGAGGCTGATTCGTTGAGGCTGCTGATCATGGGTCCGCCCGGCGCGGGCAAGGGCACCCAGGCCAAGTACGTGGCCGAGCGGTTCAAGATCCCGGCGATCTCCACCGGTGACATCTTCCGGGCCAACGTCACCCAGGGCACGCCGCTGGGGGTCGAGGCCCAGGGCTTCATGGACGCCGGCGAGTATGTCCCCGACGAGATCACCAACGCCATGGTGCGCAACCGGATCGACGAGGGGGACGCCCTGGCCGGCTTCCTGCTCGACGGCTACCCGCGCACGCTCGCGCAGGTTGAGGAGCTCGACGGGATGATCGGGTTCACCGGTCACGAGCTCGACGCGGTCGTGGTGCTCACGGCCAACCGCGACGAGATCGTGGAGCGTCTGCTGCGTCGCGCGGAGATCGAGGGTCGCGCCGACGACACCGAGGAGGTCATCCGTCGCCGCCAAGAGGTCTATGCCCAGGAGACCGAGCCGCTCATCGCGATCTACCGTGAGCGGGGGCTGACCCACGAGGTCGACGGCATGGGTGAGGTCGACGACGTCACGCAACGGATCTTCGACTCCCTCGCCGGGGTCATCGAGAGCTAGTGGTTGCCGTTGGAGGTTCTTCGGGGGTGCGGGACACCCGAAAAACTTCCAGCGGTGACCACTAGTTCGGCGCATCTGGAAGACTCCTCTCTCAGAGGGGAGTACTCCTTCGCCGCGGGATCGTCAGCACGAGTCGCCCTGAACGTCGGGGGCCGCTCCGGGCCCGTGGGTCACCGGGTCTTGTGACCGGGGGCGGAAGAGACCTCTGACGGTTCCTCGTCCCCTCACAACTCCAGGAGTCAACGCCCGTGGACGTCTCCCCGCTCGTCTGGGCGGTCACCATCTCGGTGACCACCGCCCTGCTCCTCATCGACGTGTTCATCGTCGGCCGGCGACCGCACGAGCCGGAGACCCGAGAGGTCGCCCGGCACCTGGCCTTCTTCGTGAGCCTGGCGGTGATCTTCGGCATCGGGATCTGGGTCTTCTACGGCGCGCAGTACGGCGGTGAGTTCTTCGCCGGCTGGCTGACGGAGTACTCGCTCTCGATCGACAACCTCTTCATCTTCATCATCATCATGACCAAACTGAAGGTGCCCCGGGAGTACCAGCAGACCGCGCTCCTCATCGGCATCGTGATCGCGCTGGTCATGCGTGGCATCTTCATCGCGGTCGGCGCCGCGGCGATCAACCAGTTCAGCTGGGTCTTCTACCTGTTCGGCCTGTTCCTGGTCTTCACGGCCTACAAGCTGGCCAAGGACGACGACCAGGACGGTGAGCACTACGACCAGCCGCGCATCGTCTCCTTCGCGCAGACCCACCTCCCGGTCACCGACCAGTGGAGCGGGGTGAAGCTCTCGATCAAGGAGAACGGCAAGCGGCTCTACACACCGATGTTCATCGTTGTCCTGTCCTTGGGCATGACCGACCTGCTCTTCGCCCTCGACTCGATCCCCGCGATCTACGGCCTCACCCGGGAGCCGTTCCTCGTCTTCACGGCCAACATCTTCGCCCTGATGGGCCTGCGGCAGCTCTACTTCCTGATCGGCGACCTGCTCCAGCGCCTGGTCTATCTGTCCTACGGCCTGGCCGTGCTGCTCGCCTTCATCGGCGTCAAGCTGATCCTGCACGCGATGCACGAGAACGAGCTGCCGTTCATCAACGGCGGCGAGCACATCTCGTGGGCACCCGAGATCCCGATCTGGCTGTCCCTGGTGGCGATCGTCGGCATCCTCGGCGTCACCACGATCCTGAGCCTGCTGAAGGATCGCCGGGACCGCGCTGCTGCTTCGTCCTAACCTGGGTCCATGAGGTTCGCCGCGCTCGTCCTCCTGTTGTCCTGCTTGGCTGCGGCTCCAGCCGTCGAGGCGACTCCGGCCCTCGAGGCGGGCGTCGCTACCAGGGTCGCCACCAGGGTGGTGGGTGATGGCACGCCGTCGTCCTGCACCTCGCAGGCGGTGGTGAAGGCGGTCGCGGCCGGCGGACGGATCACCTTCGACTGCGGTCCGGACCCGGTCACGATCGAGATGTTGCAGACCGCGAAGGTCGTCAACACCCACCCGGTGACCGTGATCGACGGGGGCGGCCTGGTCACGCTCAGCGGTGGAGGCAAGCGCCGGATCCTCTACCAGAACACCTGCGACCCCGACCAGGTGTGGACGACCGACCACTGCCAGGCCCAGAAGGACCCGCTGCTGGTGCTCAAGGGACTGACCTTCAGCCGCGGCGACGCGACGGGCGAGAAGGCCGAGGGCGGAGGCGGTGGCGCGGTCTTCGTCCGTGGTGGACGCCTCCGGGTGCAGGACTCGGTCTTCGACCGCAACCGGTGCGACCGCACCGGGCCCGATCTCGGCGGCGCGGCGATCCGGGTCCTGAGCGTCACCTCGGCCGTGCGGATCAAAGGCAGCACCTTCACCCGCGGCAGGTGCTCCAACGGCGCTGCCCTCAGCAGCATCGGGGTCTCGTGGAAGATCCGCGACAGCGTGTTCGGCGCGAACAAGGCGACCGGCAGTGGTGCCAACCCGTCCCGTCCGGGCACCCCGGGTGGCGGCAGCGGCGGGGCGATCTATCTCGACGGCAACCGCTTCACCCTGCGCCTGGACGACGTGCTGATGGAGGACAACCGGGCCCGCGAGGGCGGCGGGGCGATCTTCTTCGTGTCCAACGACCGCACCGGCACCCTGACGATCTCCTCGTCCACGCTGCGCCGCAACCCGAGCCTGGGTTTCGAGACCTACCCCGGCATCTTCTTCCTGGGCGCGAAGGCGTCGTTCGTGGACGGCACCGTGATCTCCTGAGGGAATGTCACACAGTCCGGACAGGTTCTGACCAGGTGACCTCGCCCGTGCTGTCCGTGCTCGACCTCGTGCCCGTGCGCTCGGACCAGACGAGCGCCGACGCCGTGGCGGCGAGCCTGGCGCTGGCGCGGTTCGCCGACGAGAACGGCTACCGCCGCTACTGGCTCGCCGAGCACCACAACATGCCGGCAGTGGCCGCCACCAACCCGCCTGTGCTGATCGGCCTGGTCGCGAGCGCCACATCGCGGATCCGGGTCGGCTCCGGCGGCGTCATGCTGCCGAACCACGCGCCGCTCGTGGTCGCCGAGCAGTTCGCCCTGCTGGAGGCGGCCTTCCCGGGCCGCATCGACCTCGGCCTCGGCCGGGCGCCCGGCACGGACCCGGTGACCGGCTTCGCGCTGCGGCACGGGGCCGGGGGCGTGACCGACGAGGCGGTCGCCCACTTCCCGGAGTACGTCGACCACATCCTGGCGATGATGGAGCCGGCCGGGGTCGGCCTCAGCGTCGCGGGACGGACGCACGCGCTGCGGGCCACACCGGTCGCCAGGTCGGTGCCGGACATCTGGCTGCTCGGCTCCTCGGACTACTCGGCGCGGCTCGCGGCCGAGAAGGGGATGCCCTACGTCTTCGCCCACCACTTCTCCGGGAGTGGGACGGCCCAGGCGCTCGACCTCTACCGCTCGAGGTTCCGCCCCTCAGCAGCGCTCCACGAGCCGCGCACGTTCCTCACCGTCAACGCCGTCGTGGCGCCGACCGCCGAGGAGGCGGAGCGGCGCGCGTTGCCCAACCTGCTGATGATGGTCGCGCTCCGGACCGGCCAGCCACTGTCCGCCCAGCTCCTGGTCGAGGAGGCCGAGAAGGTCGAGCTCACCGGGCCGCAGCAGGCGCTGGTGGACACGATGCGACCGCGGTGGGTGGTGGGTGCGCCCGCGCAGGCCCGCGCGCAGCTCGCCGACCTGGTGGCGACGTACGGTGTGGACGAGGTCATGGTCCACCCGGTCGCGGCTGCCTACGTCGGCACTGAACCGGACCGCAGTCCGGCTCGCGAGGAGACGCTCTCATTGCTGAGCGCCAGCAATTCGTGAATCTGGGCCGGTCTGACTAGACTGGACCGCTGGCTCAACATGGGCCTGTCGCGCGCGGCCTCACGGCTGTCCGGACGCGGACGTCTCGCCTTCTCCAGGGGCTTGACGCGAGCGCCCGGCGAGGCGCGTGGCGGCAGCCCATGAGGTCCACGCTCCCGTACTGAGTGATCAGGTCGGAAGCGGCGGTTCCCGAGCCGACGGTAGACACATGACGACAACGAACCAAAGGGAGACATGCCGAAGAAAGAAGGCGTGATCGAGATCGAGGGCACCGTCGTGGAGGCCCTCCCCAACGCGATGTTCCGCGTGGAGCTGAGCAACGGGCACAAGGTTCTCGCCCACATCAGCGGCAAGATGCGCCAGCACTACATCCGGATCCTCCCCGAGGACCGCGTGGTGGTGGAGCTCTCGCCGTACGACCTCACCCGGGGTCGCATCGTCTACCGCTACAAGTAGTCCATCAGCCGAAAGAAGGTTAGACCGTGAAGGTCAACCCGAGCGTCAAGGCCGATCTGTGACAAGTGCAAGGTGATCCGTCGCCACGGCCGCGTCATGGTGATCTGCGAGAACCCGCGCCACAAGCAGCGCCAGGGCTAGAAGCACCATTCGGGCTCCCCAGCTGTTCACAACTGAACAACCACCACATCGTGATCGCTAGCCAAGGGATTCCTTGGTGAAATCACCTCCGGAGCAGACGGCCGGAGCCCGTGAGACCTCACGGGACGCGACACGACCGACACCGCTGCGAACCACTTAAGGAACTGCCACATGGCACGCCTCGTTGGTGTGGACCTCCCGCGCGACAAGCGCATCGAGATCGCACTCACCTACATCTACGGCATCGGCCGTACCCGCGCCCAGAAGCTCCTCGCCGCCACCGGCGTCGACCCCGACCTCGCGAGTCCACCAGCTCGGCGACGAGGAGCTGGTCAAGCTCCGCGACGAGATCGAGGCCAACTTCAAGATCGAGGGTGACCTCCGTCGCGAGGTCCAGGCCGACATCCGTCGCAAGATCGAGATCGGCAGCTACCAGGGACGCCGCCACCGCCAGGGCCTGCCGGTCCGCGGTCAGCGCACCAAGACCAACGCGCGCACCCGCAAGGGTCCCAAGCGCACCGTCGCCGGCAAGAAGAAGGCGAAGTGATCCTCGTCAATGCCTCCACACAGAAGCCCAGGAGCGATGCCTCCCAAGAGCCGGCGCCAAGAAGGTCCGCCGCAAGGAGAAGAAGAACATCGCTCAGGGCGAGGCCCACATCAAGAGCACGTTCAACAACACCATCGTCACGATCACCGACCCCACCGGTGCGGTGATCTCGTGGGCCTCTGCCGGCACCGTCGGCTTCAAGGGCTCGCGCAAGTCCACCCCGTTCGCCGCGCAGATGGCCGCCGAGGCCGCCGGTCGCCGGGCGCATGGACCACGGCATGAAGAAGATCGACGTCTTCGTCAAGGGCCCGGGCTCGGGCCGCGAGACCGCGATCCGCTCCCTGGGTGCCATCGGCCTCGAGGTCGGCACCATCCAGGACGTCACGCCCACCCCCCACAACGGTTGCCGCCCGCCCAAGCGCCGGCGCGTCTGACCCGAGACCAGAAGGAGAGACTGACATGGCCCGTTACACCGGCCCCATGACCAAGAAGTCGCGCCGTCTCGGTGTCGACCTCGTCGGCGGCGACGCTGCGTTCGAGACGCGTCCCTACCCGCCCGGCCAGCACGGCCGCGGCCGCATCAAGGAGAGCGAGTACCGCTCCAGCTCCAGGAGAAGCAGAAGGCCCGCTACACCTACGGCGTCCTCGAGAAGCAGTTCCACAACTACTACGCGGAGGCCTCGCGTCGTCAGGGCAAGACCGGTGACAACCTGCTCCAGCTGCTCGAGTGCCGCCTCGACAACGTGGTCTACCGCGCCGGCTTCGCCCGCACCCGCCGCCACGCCCGCCAGCTGGTCATCCACGGCCACTTCCTGGTCAACGGCAAGAAGGTCGACATCCCGTCGTTCCAGGTGACCGCCCACGACGTCATCGACGTGCGGGAGAAGTCGCTGGAGATGACCCCGTTCATCGTGGCTCGCGAGACCCACGGCGAGCGGCATCGTCCCGGCCTGGCTCGAGGCGCTCCCCGACCGGATGCGCATCCTCGTCCACCAGGTCCCGGTCCGGGCCCAGATCGACCTCCCGGTCCAGGAGCAGCTGATCGTCGAGTACTACTCCAAGAAGTAGTCCTCACCGCACGTCTTCCGTTTCGCCGCCACGCAACATCTGGGCCCGTCAAATAGCGGGTGGGTCCGGGAAGGAAAGAAACAGTGCTCATCGCACAGCGCCCCACCCTGTCCGAAGAGTCCGTCGACGAGTTCCGTTCGCGGTTCGTCATCGAGCCGCTGGAGCCTGGCTTCGGCTACACGCTCGGCAACTCGCTGCGTCGTACCCTCCTCTCGTCGATCCCCGGTGCCTCGGTCACGAGCATCAAGGTCGACTCCGTCCTGCACGAGTTCTCGACCATCGAGGGCGTCAAGGAGGACGTCACCGAGGTCATCCTGAACCTCAAGGGCCTCGTCGTCTCCTCCGAGCACGACGAGCCGGTCACCATGTACCTGCGCAAGTCCGGGCGCCGGTGACGTCACCGCCGCCGACATCGCGCCGCCGGCCGGTGTCGAGGTGCACAACCCCGACCTCAAGATCGCCACCCTGTCCGACAAGGGCAAGCTCGAGATGGAGCTCGTCGTCGAGCGTGGCCGCGGCTACGTCTCGGCCGTGCAGAACAAGGGCGCGCGACAACGAGATCGGCCGGATGCCGGTCGACTCGATCTACAGCCCGGTCCTCAAGGTGACCTACAAGGTCGAGGCCACCCGTGTCGAGCAGCGCACCGACTTCGACAAGCTGGTCATCGACGTCGAGACCAAGCCGTCGATCCGTCCCCGCGACGCGATCGCCTCGGCCGGCAAGACCCTGGTCGAGCTGTTCGGCCTGGCCCGTGAGCTCAACGTCGAGGCCGAGGGCATCGACATCGGCCCGTCGCCCGTCGACGAGCAGCTCGCTGCCGACCTCGCCCTCCCGGTCGAGGACCTGCAGCTCACCGTCCGCTCCTACAACTGCCTCAAGCGCGAGGGCATCCACACCGTGGGTGAGCTCATCTCGCCGCTCGGAGCAGGACCTGCTCGACATCCGCAACTTCGGTGCGAAGTCGATCGACGAGGTCAAGGCCAAGCTGGTCGAGATGGGCCTGTCCCTCAAGGACAGCGCGCCCGGCTTCGACCCGCAGGCGGCCCTGGCGGCCTACGGCGACGACGACGACGACGCGTTCGTCGAAGACGAACAGTACTGACCAGCGTCGAGGACGAGCAGTACTGATCCCGCATATCCCGTAGTAGCAGCATCTACCCCGGTACCTGACACGGCCGGGGAGAGACGAGAGAAGCAATGCCCACTCCCAAGAAGGGTGCCCGCCTCGGCGGCAGCCCGGCGCACCAGCGGCTGATGCTGTCGAACCTGGCGACCGCCCTGTTCGAGCACGGCCGGATCACCACCACCGAGGCCCAGGCCCGCACGCTGCGTCCGCTCGCGGAGAAGCTGATCACCAAGGCCAAGAAGGCCGAGTCGGCGCGAGTCGCTGCACAACCGCCGCGAGGTCCTCAAGACCATCCGCGACAAGTCGGTCGTGCACGTGCTCTTCACCGAGATCGGCCCGTCCTTCGCCGAGCGCCCGGGTGGCTACACCCGGATCACCAAGATCGGTCCGCGCAAGGGCGACAACGCCCCGATGGCGGTCATCGAGCTGGTCAGCGAGAAGTACGACCCGAAGCCGGCCCGCACCAAGACCAAGAAGACCGAGGAGCCCGCGAAAGCTGCCCGGGTGGAGGAGCTCGCTGTCGAGGAGCCCACCGCCGAGGAGCCCACCGCCGAGGTGGTCGAGACCGAGGCAGTGGACGCCCCGACCGAGCTGGCACAGGAGCCGGCCGACGAGGCCGACCAGGACCGCTGACCCGGCAGAAACCCTCGCTCTACGACGCTGACCCGGCCGAAAGTTTCTGCCGGGTCAGCGCCCTTTCTGGCGGGTGACCTGTGCTGCCAGACTCGTGTCATGGAGCGCGACGTGCTGGTGGTGGGGGAGTCGCTCGTCGACATCGTGGCGACGCTCAGCGGCGCGCCGCACGAGTACGCCGGCGGCAGCGCCGCGAACGTGGCGGTGGCCCTGTCGCGGATGGGCCGGCCCGTGCGGCTGGCGACGAGCTTTGCCGACGACCCGCACGGCGCCATGGTCCGCGACCACCTGGATCGGGCCGGGGTGACTCTGGCCTGCGACCCGGGCGCCGTGGACCACACCTCGACCGCGATGGCGACCATCGGGACCGCCGGCGCCGCGCGCTACACCTTCGACATCGACTGGCGCCTCTCCCCAGTCCCGCTGGAACCCGCGCCGTTGGTCGCGCACACCTGCTCGCTGGGCGCTGTCCTGGCACCCGGAGCGGACAACGTGCTCGCGCTGCTGGGTCGACTGCGGGCGCACGCCACCATCACCTATGACGTCAACGCCCGACCGGCGGTGACCGGAACCGGTCCCGAGGTGGTGGCGCGGGTCGAGCGGATGGTCGACGTCGCAGACCTGGTCAAGGCCAGCGACGAGGACCTCGAGGCCCTCTACCCCGGCCGGTCGACCACCGAGTCCGCTGCGGCTCTGCTGGCCCGCGGTCCGGCTGTCGTTGTCGTCACCAGGGGAGCTGACGGTGCGCTCTGGCTCGACCACGACGGTCCGGTGGAGGTCGAGTCTCGCCCCGTGGCCGTCGCCGACACGATCGGCGCCGGGGACACGTTCGGCGCCGGGCTCGTCGACGCGCTCTGGGAGCGCGGCCGGCTCGGGGCCCAGCACCGCGAGGCACTGAGGTCGCTCGACCGGGCCGAGGTCGTCGAGGTGCTCGAGCACGCCGCCCGGGCCGCCGCGGTCACGGTGTCCAGACCGGGCGCAGACCCGCCGTGGAAGCACGAACTGGCATAGCCCCCGGTCAGGAGCAGGGTCCTCAGTCGGGAGCAGGGGCCAAGAAGGCGTGCACCAGCGGCACCACGGAGGCTCCTTCGCCGCTGGCGGCGGCGACCCGCTTCATGGAGCCCGCCCGGATGTCCCCGGCGGCGAAGACCCCGGGCGCCGTCGTGGCCAGGTTCTCCGGAGGAAGGTCGTCGACCCAGCGGTCCCGCGGGACGTCGCGACCAGTCAGCACGAAGCCGCGGGGGTCCCGCGCGACCTCTCTCGGCAGCCAGTCGCACCGCGGTTCGGCGCCCAGGAGCAGGAAGAGCCCACGCACCTCCCGCTGGGTGCGCTCACCACTCTCGGTGTTGCGCAGCTCGACCCACTCCAGACGCCCCTCGCCCCCGCCGTCGACCACCTCGGTGCACGGCGAGACGATGATGCGCGGGTTGAATGCGATCTCGTCGATGAGGTACGTCGACATGGTCTCCTCCAGGCCCTTGCGTCGGATCACGATCGTCACCGAGCGGGCGAACCTCGCGAGGTGCACGGCGGCCTGGCCGGCGGAGTTGCCCCCGCCCACGACCACGACGTCGTAGTCCTCCATCTCGCGGGCCGCGGTCATCGCCGCGCCGTAGTTGACGCCGAGCCCGACGAGATCCTCGAGTCCCGGGGCGCCGAGCTTGCGGTAGGCGACACCGGAGGAGATGACCACCGTCCGGGCGCGGACGTCGCCCCCGTCGGTGCGCACCACGTGCGGCTCGCCCTCGACCCCCACACGCAGCTCGGTCACGCTCCACCCGGTGAAGAAGCGGGTCCCGAACCGGATCGCCTGGTTGCGGGCCCGCTGCGCCAGACGCATGCCCGAGATCCCGCGCGGGAACCCGAGGTAGTTGCGGATCATCGAGCTCGTCCCGGCCTGCCCGCCGACCGCCTCCGACTCGACCACGATCACGGAGAGCCCCTCGGAGGCCGCATAGACCGCGGCCCCGAGTCCTGCCGGTCCTCCTCCGACCACGGCGACGTCCACGACCTGGTCGACCACGATCTCGTCCGGTCGGCCGTAGATGCTGACCGCGACGTCGCGGACCGATGTCGCCGCGATCGGTGGTCGCACCAGAGCCTTGACGAGCGGGTATGCCCCCTCGCCAGGCATCGCGGCTCGCACAGCGCGGCCCTGCTCGCTCTCGGGGTCATAGATCCGACTGGGCATTCCCATCCGGTCGAGGTAGTCGCGGATGCCCAGGGTCAGCACATCGTGGACCGGCGAGACGATCTTGACGGTGTCCACCTCCGGCACGGCGACGGTCGAGCCCCAGTCCGACAACAGCTCGGTCACCGCGTAGTGGAACTCCTCGTCGCGGATCCCCCGCGGCATCAGCAGGTAGGCGTCGAACTTGCCCTTGGCCAGGCCGGGCCGGAGCTCGTCGGACATGGCGAGGAAGTCGTCGATGGGCGCGGTGATCATCTTGCGCGCGGTGGGGACGCGGTCGCGCCAGGCGCCCAAGGCCTCCCACAAGGTGGTGTCCGGCAGCCGGACGTCGGAGACGAAGAGGGCGACCTGGTCGCCCCGGGCGAGGATCTCGTCGACCTCGGTCAGTGCCGCGGCGCACGAGGTGGCCGACCGGACGTCGTACTCGCTGCCGTAGCGCGGCCGGAACTGTCGCTGCAGGTCGGCGAGGTGGAGCTCGGAGACCAGGATGATCGCTGGTGTGGGCACGTCGGCCAGCGTAGAACTGCACCGCGAATAGGGTGCCTGCGTGCGGGTACGGCTCGATGTCGCCTATGACGGCGGCGAGTTCAGGGGCTGGGCGATCCAGCCGGGGCTGCGCACCGTCGAGGGGGAGCTGTCCGCCGCGCTGGTCACCGTCCTGCGCGCCCCTGGCGTCGCGTTGACCTGCGCCGGGCGGACCGACGCCGGGGTGCATGCGCGCGGACAGGTGGTGCACGTCGACGTCGAAGGCCTCCCGGAGGGGGCGGACCGGCTGCTGCGCCGGGCCAACGGTGTGCTGGCCACCGATCTCCGGGTCCTCTCGGTGGCTGAGGCACCTCCAGGCTTCGACGCCCGCTTCTCCGCAGTCTGGCGTCGCTACGCCTACCGGGTCGTCGACCATCCGGCGTACGTCGACCCGCTGACCAGATCCTCGGTCCTGGTCTGGCCGCGGCCGCTCGATGTCGCGGCCATGGCCGAGGCGTCGGTCGGGCTGCCGGGGCTTCACGACTTCGCGTCGTTCTGCAAGCAGCGCGAGGGTGCGACGACGATCCGCACCCTGCTCGACCTGGCCTGGGAGCGAGGCGGTGACGGCGTCGTCGTGGCGAGGGTCCGCGCCGACGCCTTCTGTCACAGCATGGTCCGCTCGCTGGTGGGCTGCCTGCTGGCCGTCGGCGACGGTCGCAGGCCGGTGTCCTGGCCGGCCGAGGTGCTGGCCACCGGCCGACGGGACGCGGCGGTGGTGGTCGCCCCGGCGCACGGACTGACGCTCGAGGAGGTCGGCTACCCCCCCGACGAGGAGCTCGCCGCGCGCACCGAGGTGACCAGGTCCCGCCGTGGCTGACCAGACCCCGGACGAGCACTACTTCACCGCCGACCCGTCGGTCCCGTTCACTCGCGCGCCGTTGAACGCGACGGTGTGGGGGCACGACCTCGCACTGGTGAGCGGGTCGGGGGTATTTGCGCGCGGTCGCCTCGACTCCGGTACGGCGGTGCTCTTCGGGGAGACCGAGCCGCCCCGGGGCGGCCGGATCCTGGACCTGGGCTGCGGCTACGGCGTCATCGGGCTGGCCATCGTCTCCGCCGTGCCGGACGCGGTGGTGACCGCGGTGGACGTCAACGAGCGGGCCGTGCTGCTGGCCAACGAGAACGCCGCGGCTCTCGGTGTGGTGGACCGCTTCACCGCCTCGGTCCCGGACCTGGTCGACCCCGCGGCGACCTACGACGAGATCTGGTCCAACCCCCCGATCCGGGTCGGCAAGGCGGCGTTGCACGAGCTGCTGCTCACCTGGCTGCCTCGGCTGACCCCCGGGGGGCGTGCGGTCATGGTGGTCGGCAAGAACCTCGGTGCCGACTCCCTGCAGCGCTGGCTGGGCGACCAGGGCTGGCCGACCGAGCGGCTGGCCAGCACCAAGGGCTTCCGGGTGCTGGAGACGCGGCGGCCGCGATTCCGGGACGTGCCCGCGCCAGACCTAGGCTCCGGAGCGTGACGGAGTACCAGGTGACCAGGTGGCGCGAGCTCCCATCGATGGTGGCGGCGCGCGCGGGCGACCAGACCGTGAAGACGCAGCTCGCCGCGCGGTTCCAGGAGGCGATCGACGAGGCCGCGATGCGCCTGGGCGACACCGGTGCCGACGACTATCTCGCCGGCTGGGAGCGGTCGCTGTGGACCGCTGCGGACGGATCGCCGGCCGACGTGCTCGACCGGGTGACCTCCGAGCTCGACGCCGAGTGGCCCGACGAGAGGATCGTCGCCTACCTCGACGCGATCGCCCCATCGGTCTGATCCATCGTGAGCCGGGGTCACTAGGTGAACGCCGAGATGCCAGTCTCGGCGCGGCCGATCAGCAGCTTCTGGATCTGCGAGGTCCCCTCGTAGAGGGTCATCACGCGGGCGTCCCGGAGGTACTTCGAGGCGGGGTACTCATCGACGTACCCGGCGCCGCCGTGCACCTGGATCGCCAGGTTGGCCGCTCGTACGGCGGCCTCGGAGGCGAACAGCTTGGCCTTGGACGCCTCGGTGCGGAAGGGCAGCCCGCGGTCGACCAGGTCGGCGCACCGCCACACGAGCAGCCGCGCGGCGTCCGCGTCGACCGACATGTCGGCGATCATGTCCTGCACGAGCTGGAAGCCGGCGATGGGGCGGCCGAACTGGGTGCGCTGCATGGCGAACTCGACGGAGGTCTCGAGACACCCCTGGACGATGCCGACGCAGCTGGCGCCGATCCCGAGGCGGCCCTTGTCGAGCGAGGTCATCGCGATGGTGAACCCCTGCCCCTCCTCGCCGAGGAGTGCGGAGGACGGCACCCGCACGTCGGTGAGGAACAGCTCGGCGGTGGCCTGGCCACGGAGCCCGAGCTTGCCCTTGATCTCGCGGGCCTCGAAGCCGGGGGTCGACGTCGGCACCAGGAAGGCGCTGATGCCCTTCGGGCCGGGCCCACCGGTGCGCGCAAAGATCAGCGCCACCTCGGCCCAGGTGCCGTTGGTGATGAAGAGCTTCTGGCCGTTGATGACCCAGTCGTCGCCTCGCCCGGGCGGCCGTTGCGCGCGTGAGGTCAGGTTGCCGGCGTCCGAACCGACGTCCGGCTCGGTGAGCCCGAAGCAGCCGAGCGCGTCCGCGGAGGCGATCCGCGGCAGCCACTCCTGCTTCTGCTCCTCGGTGCCGAACCCGAGGATCGACTTGCCGACCAGACCGTTGGACACCGACACGATGCCGCGCAGCGACGAGTCGGCGCGGCCGAGCTCCTCCATCGCCAGCACATACGTCACGTAGTCGCCGCCGACGCCGCCGTACTCCTCGGGAATGGTCAGCCCGAAGAAGCCGAGCTCGGCCATCTTGGGCAGGATCGCCAGGTCGACGGACTCGTCGCGGTCCCACTGCGCTCGGTGCGGCACGGCCTCGCGGTCGAGGAACTCCCGCGCCAGCGCCCGGAACGCCTCGTGCTCCTCGGTCAGCGACAGGTCCACGTCAGCGCTCCAACTCTGCGGTGCCGGCGGCCACGATCAGGTCGAAACCCTCGCCGATCCGGTCGAAGCCGGCGCCCACGGTCTGGCCCTTGAGGTAGCGGTAGTGGATGCCCTCCAAGATGACCGCGAGCTTGAAGTAGGCCAGTGCCATGTGCCAGCTCATCTCTCCGGCCAGGTCCCCGGGCTCGCGCCCGCTCGCCTCGGCGTACGCCGCCAGCTGGGTGGCTCGCGGCGGGTAGCCCTGCGCCCTCGCGACATCGGAGACGATGTCGCCTCCCGCGGACTCGGAGAGCTGGTCATAGACGAGCATGAGCGCCAGGTCGGTGCGGGTGTCGCCCAGGGTCGCCATCTCCCAGTCGACGACGGCGTGGATCTGGTCGTCGTCGCCCACCAGGCAGTTGTCGAGCCGGTAGTCGCCGTGCACGATGCCGAGCACGCTCGGGTCCTCGGCCGGGATCGAACCGGTCAGCCGGCGGTGCAGCATCTCGGCCTGCGGCCGCTCCTGGGTCTTCGAGCCCTCGAGCTGCTGCCCCCAGCGGCGCACCTGGCGTTCGAGGAAGCCCGAGGGCCTGCCGAACTCGGTCAGGCCGACCGCCTCCGGGTCGACCGCGTGGAGTGCCGCGAGCACGCCGACCAGCCGCTGGGCGATCGCCGAGGTGCGACCCTCGCCACGCTCGTCGAGCTCCGCGGCCGAGCGGAGGGCGACGCCGTCCACGCGTTCCATCACATAGAAGGGAGCCCCGAGCACGTCCGGGTCGGCGCAGTGCGCGAAGGTCCGTGGAACCGGGACCTCGGTGCCGGCCAGCGCGGACATGGCCCGGAACTCGCGGCCCATGTCGTGAGCGGTCGCCTGCACGTGCCCGAGCGGGGGTCGGCGCACGATCCACCAGGACGTGCCGTCGGTGACCTGGTAGGTCAGGTTCGACTTGCCCCCGGCGATCACGGCCGCCGAGAGCTCGCCGGCCATCTCTCCCGGCCGCTGGTCGTCGTACCAGCGCCGGAAGACGTCCAGGTCGAGTCCCGGGGTGGCGTTCATGAGCTGGCCGCGACGTGCTGGTCGACCCTGCCCTGCAGTCGCTGCATGCCGCCCAGCCAGCTGTCGGTGTCCGCGGCGCGCGCTGCGTAGTAGTCGCCGACCTCGGGGTGCGGCAGCACGAGGAAGCGGTCCTGCTCGAGCGAGGCGACCCAGATGTCGGCGACCTCGTCCGGTGTCCGCACATCGTCGCGGGAGAGCAGGTCCTTGAGCGGGCCGGCCTGCTCCAGCATCCGGGTCTGCACACCCTGGGGACAGATCGCCTGGACCGTGATCCCGCGGCCGCCGTAGGTCACCGACAGCCACTCCGCGAACCCGACGGCGGCGTGCTTGGTGACGGAGTACGGCGCCGCGCCGATCATGGTCAGCAGACCGGCCGCCGACGCGGTGACCACGAACCGTCCGCCCCCGCCGTCCTCGAGCCAGCGCGGCACCAGCAGCCGGGCCGCCCGCACGTGCGCCATCACGTTGGTCTCGATCATCAGCGCCCAGTCCTCCTCGGAGGTCTGGAGGCTGTCGGCCCCGGTGCGGTCGATGCCGGCGTTCGCCAGATAGATGTCGATCCGGCCGAGCTCCGTGGTCGCGGCCTCGATCAGCGCGGCGACGCCGTCGGCCGAGGAGCAGTCGCCCGGGGCCGCGGTGGCACCGACCTCGGCGGCGACGGACTCGCAGGCGGCGGCGTCGAGGTCGTTGACCACGACCCGCACGCCCTCGGCGACCAGTCGGGTGACCAGCGCTCGACCGATGCCGTGCCCGCCTCCGGTCACGACCGCGCCCTTGCCCTGCAGAGGCACTTGGTGGCTCACCCGCCCCACAATGGCAGGGTGGAGGAGTGAGCTACGACCCGGCAACCGATCGCTACGACTCCATGACCTACCGGCACACCGGACGCAGCGGCCTGCAGCTCCCCGTGATCTCGCTCGGGCTGTGGCAGAACTTCGGGACCGACCGTCCCGAGGAGACCCAGCGGGCGATCCTGCGGCGGGCGTTCGACCGCGGCGTCACCCACTTCGACCTCGCCAACAACTACGGCCCTCCGTACGGGCGCGCCGAGGAGAACATGGGGGTCTACCTCCGCGACGACTTCGCGGGGCTGCGCGACGAGCTGGTCATCTCGACCAAGGCCGGGTACGACATGTGGCCGGGCCCCTACGGCCAGGGCGGCGGGTCGCGGAAGTATGTGCTGGCCTCGCTCGACCAGTCGCTGTCGCGGATGGGCCTGGACCACGTCGACATCTTCTACAGCCACCGCCTGGACCCCGACACCCCGCTCGAGGAGACGATCGGCGCGCTCGACCACGCGGTGCGGGTCGGCAAGGCGCTCTATGTCGGCATCTCGTCGTACTCGGCCGAGCGGACGCGAGAGGCGGCCGAGATCGCGCGCGGCCTCGGCACACCGCTGCTCATCCACCAGCCGTCGTACTCGATGCTCAACCGCTGGATCGAGGAGTCGCTGCTCGACGAGCTGGCGGCGCAGGGGATGGGCTGCATCGTGTTCGGTGCGCTGGCCCAGGGTCTGCTGACCGACCGCTACCTCGACGGCATCCCCGAGGACTCGCGGGGGGCACGCTCGGGATCCTCGATGCCAGGGGAATCGTTCGACGAGACCACCCTCGCCCACGTCCGCCGTCTCAACGAGATCGCCGCCGGTCGCGGCCAGAAGCTCGCCCAGCTCGCCCTCCAGTGGGCCGTCCGAGACCCGAGGGTGACCTCGGCGGTGATCGGAGCGAGCTCGGTCGAGCAGCTCGACACCAACCTTGACGCGCTTGCTGGCCCCGACCTCACCGACGACCTGCTGGCCGAGATCGACGGGCACGCCGTCGAGGCCGGGATCAACCTGTGGGTGACGAGCTCGGCGCACTGAGCCCCGGGAACCCGGCCTGCCTCGCAGGAACTCACGCTCACCCGCTGAAGTTTGAGCGGCGAAGCGTGAGTTTCACCGGCTACCCGGTGAATCTCCCCCCGCCCGCCGCCGCTCCCACAGCCCGCACCCGACCATCACCACGCCGGCCAGGACGGCGCCGGCGAGGACGTCGACGACGTAGTGCTCGGCGTAGTAGACGAGCGCGAAGGACATCGCGAACGGATAGAGCACGAGCAGGAACCGCAGGGGTGAGCGCAGCCGCCAGATGCCGTACATGGCCACCAGGAACGCGATGCCGGCGTGCAGCGACGGCATCGCGGCGACCGGGTTGCCGACACCCTGCAGCACCAGGTCGAAGCGCCCGAGGCCCAGGTCGGCCCAGCCGCGCCCGGTGATCCGGGGCAGGTCGGCCTCGATCAGCCCGAGCTCGCTGGCCATCCACGGCGGCGCCATCGGGTAGACGAGGTAGATGACCAGGGCGCCGAAGTTGATGGCGAGGTAGCGGCGCATCCAGCGCAGCCAGGCCTCCCGCTGGCGGATCCAGAGCACCGCCGCGATGGTGAGCCCGGTGAGGAAGTGCGAGGCGTAGACGGTCGTCAGCACGACGTCGTACCAACGTGGGTGCGAGTCGCGGTCGCACGGCTCTCCGCAGAGGTTCTCCTGCAGCCACTGGGTCGGCAGGACACCGCTTCCCCCGAAGCGAGCAGAGAGCCACTCGTCGACCCGGATCGGCATCGTGTAGTGCACCGGCAGGCCGAGCTCGTCGGTCAGCCCGCGGCTGTAGAAGTAGACGATCAGGCCGAGCATCGGCAGTGACCAGTCCCGCGGGAACCGCAGGTGATAGCTCCACGGGGCCTGGATGTGCCATGCGATCGTGCCGACCCACAGCCACGCGAACACCTGAACGGTGTCGTTGGGGATGCCGAGGAGCTTGCTCCAGATCGCCAGCAGGACGGCGTAGCCCAGCATCGCCGCCACTCGAGCCGGCCGACGGGTGACTTGGCCCGGCGGGACCTCGGCGGCCTCGGCCACGGGTGGGGTCACGGGGTCGGCCACGGGGTCGGCCACGGGGTCGGTCAGCACTGGGTCATTGTGCCTGTCAGTCCAGCGGGTCGATCGCGGCGTACGTCGTCACCGCTCCGGCGAGCTCGCGGAGGTGGTGGCCGCCGTCCCCCAGCAGGTGGTCGAGCGCGGTGAGGTGGGCGACGACCATGCCGACGGAGTACTCCATCGTCATCGCGATGCCGCCGTGCAGCTGGATCGCCTCCTGGCCGACGTGCCGCCCGCCGCTGCTGACCTGGACCGACACGCGCCGGGCGGCGTCGGCCACCTCGACCGGGTCCCCCTGGGCGAGGACCATCGTGGCCCAGTCGACCATCGAGTGCGTGAGCTCCAGCGAGACGTACATGTCCGCCGCGCGGAACGTCAGCGCCTGGAAGCTGCTGAGCGGGACGCCGAACTGCTTGCGGCTGCGCAAGTACTCGGTCGTGGTCGGCAGCAGCCACTGCATCGCGCCAAGCGACTGGTTGGCCGCCATGACTCGGGCGATGTCCTGGACCGTCGAGATGCGTGCGGTCACGTCGAGACCGGCCTCGCCCAGCGGGGTCGCCACCGTGTCGTCGAAGGCGACCCGCCCGGCACGGCCGCCGTCGTAGGTCACGTAGCCCGTGCGGTCGGCCGCGTCGCCGTCCACCAGGAACAGCCCGGTGCCACCGTCCGGCAGCGCCGCGCTGACGACCAGCAGGTCGGCGCGGGCGCCGTGCGGCACCGGCTCCTTGACGCCGGTCAGGGTCCAGGAATCGCCGTCCTGGGCGGACCGCACGGCCTCGGCCGACGGAGTCCAGCCGCGGTTGGGCTCGTCGTGGGCGAAGGCGAGCACGCTGTCGCCGGCCGACAGCGCGCCCAGGACCTCGGCCCGCTGCTCGGCCGATCCGACCGCGGACACCAGACCGCCGGCGAGCACCACGGAGGTGAGGTAGGGCTCGGGAGCGATGACCCGGCCGAGCTCCTGGCACACGATGCCGATCTCGACCGGACCGGCACCGACACCGCCATCGTCCTCGGAGAACGGGAGGCCGAGCAGTCCCATCTCGGCCATCTTGGCCCAGAGCGTCTCGTCGAAGCCGGGGTCCTCCCCCTCGTCCTTGGGCAGAGTGACCTGGCGGCGGTTCTCGTAGTCGCCGTAGGCCTTGCCGACCAGGCCGCGGACGGCCTCGCGGAGGGCGTCCTGCTCGTCGTCGTACCTGAAGTCCACGTCGCTGCCTCTTCCGGTCTCAGAGACCCAGGATGTTGCGGGAGATGATCTGGCGCTGGACCTCGTTGGAGCCGCCGTAGATCGAGGCCTTGCGCAGGTTGAGATAGAGCGGCGCGGCGTTGCGCTCCCACTCGGTCAAGTCGCTCTCGTCCGGTCCCTCGGCGGCACCCGAGGCGAGCCCGGCGGGCCCGGCCAGGTCGAGGACCAGCTCGCTGACCGCCTGCTGGAGCTCGCTGCCCTTGAGCTTGAGGACCGACGACGCCGGGTGCGGCTTGCCCTCGGTCGAGTTTGCGGCGACCCGCATCGTGGTCAGCTCCAGGGCGAGCAGCTCGTTCTCGAGCGTCGCGATCCGGGCCCGCAGCAACGGGTCGTCGACGAACCGGTCCTCGGCCAGGCCCTTGATCCGGGCGATCACCCGCTTGGTGATGCCGGACGGCGCGACGCCGACCCGCTCGTTGCCCAGCAGGAATTTCGCGATGCCCCAGCCACCGTTGAGCTCGCCGACCAGGTTCTCGCCCGGAACCCGGACGTCGTCGAACCAGACCTCGTTGACCTCGTGGCCACCGTCGATGAGCTGGATGGGCCGCACCTCGAGGCCCTCACTGTCCATGTCGATGAGCAGCATCGAGATACCGGCCTGCTTCTTCACCTCGGGGTCGGTCCGGACCAGGGTGAAGATCCAGTCGCCGTGCTGGCCGAGCGTGGTCCACGTCTTCTGTCCGTTGACGACCCAGTCGGCGCCGTCCTTGACCGCGGTCGTGCGGAGGCCGGCCAGGTCCGAGCCGGCGTCCGGCTCGGAGAACCCCTGCGACCAGAAGATGTCGAGGTTGGCGGTCTTGGGGAGGAACCGCTTCTTCTGCTCCTCGGTGCCGAACTGGGCGATGACCGGCCCGATCATCCCCGCGTTGAACGCGAGCGGGGTGGGCACGCAGGCCCGCTCCATCTCCTCGTGCCAGAGGTGGAACTGGATCTCGGTCCAGTCCCGGCCGCCGTGCTCGACCGGCCAGCGCGGAACGGCCAGACCGGCCTGGTTGAGGGTGCGCTGTGCCTCCACGATCTGGTCCTTGGAGAGCTCACGGCCCTCGGCGACCCGCGTGCGGATCTCCTCGGAGACCTGCGTGGTGAAGAAGTCGCGCATCTCGTCGCGGAACGCGCGCTCCTCCTCGGACAGCTCGAGCTGCATGCTCCTGGCCCTTCCTCGAACGCCGTACTACTGGTGAGTAGACATCATGGCTGGTCGTGGCTCGCAACACGATGGCGGTGGGCAGCGTTCATAGTGCGTGGAGATCGTGCTGACGCGTCACGACCAGGGGACGGAGGCGGGCTTGGCCGACCGACCTGCTGACTTCGACACCTGGGTCGCCGCGCGCGGTCCCGGGCTGCTGCGTCTCGCCTACACGCTGACCGGCAACCGCTTCGACGCCGAGGACGTGGTCCAGGAGGCGTTGGCCCGGGCGCTGCCTCGGTGGGAGCGGATCTCGCGGGTCGAGGACGTCGAGGCCTACGTGCGCCGGATGGTCGTCAACGCGCACACCTCGTGGTGGCGGCGGTGGAGGCGGCGCGAGTCACCGGTCGCCGAGCTCCGCGACTCGGTCGGTGATGGGGTCGTGGCGGACCACGGCGATGCGACCGACGACCACCGGCGGCTCTGGCTGGCCTGCCAGGCGCTGCCGGAGGTGCAGCGGACCGCCGTCGTCCTGCGCTACTACGAGCAGCTCGAGTACGCCGAGATCGCCGACCTGACCGGCGTCCGCGAGGGGTCCGTGCGCGCCCGGGTCTCGCGCGGCATCTCCGCACTCCGCGAGGCGATGGGAGACCAGGACCATGAGTGACTTCGAAGCACGTGTGAGCGAGGTGCTGCGCTCCGAGGCGGGCGCGGCTCCGGACGCGCTCGGTCTCGCCCACGCCGCACGCGCCCGGGCGCGGGCCCGGCGGCGTACGAAGGTGGCGCTCGTCGGAGCGGTCGCAGCGCTCACCGTCCCGGTCGGTGTGGTGGCACTGGGTGGCGACGACGGACCCGGCAGGACGCCGGTCGCCGAGGACAGCATCGGGTCCGATCCGGCGCTGGGCGGCCGCTGGGAGTCGTGGCACGGGATCACGGTGCGCATACCGCGAGCCTGGCAGTACGGCGACCTCGCGACCTGGTGCGCCGGGGGCGGGTCCGAGAAGGACTTCCGGGTCGGCCGTCCGGGCGGCGTCGTGCCGATGATCCTCTGCACGCCAGGGTCGAGCTACGGCGTCACCTTCCAGGACATCGACATGAAGGCGTCGGAGGACCCGTTCGACTGGCCCGTCGTGCAGCGGACCGGCAAGGCCTGGCCCCCCGGCACGTTCGCCGGTGCGCACGGCGAGGACGGGGTCCTGGTCACCGTCGCCGGCCCCGACCGGGAGGAGGTGCTGGACGTGCTCGCCACCGTCCGGGCCTATGGGAGCAGCGACCCCAACGGCTGCAGCCCACGCGTCGAGGACGACCAGGTGGGGGCCTTGGACGGTGCGATGTCGGTCTGTCGCTACGACACCACCGGCGCGCTCGAGCAGAGCGAGCTCCTCACCGGCTCGAACGCCGCGGACGCCGCAGCCGCGCTGGACGACACCGTCCAGGCCACCCTCGACTGTGAGCCCGCGGCCGGGCCGGGTCAGACGATCGACATGTTCGACGGCGAGCGCGATGTGAGCATCACCCTCGACGGCGCCTGCACGGTGGTCGAGGGCCAGCCGGGAGGGATCGTCGACGCCGGCGTCCTGTGGTGGGCGCTGTCGCCCGGCTGGACCGGCGACGCGACGGGGCTGCCGATCGGGAGCGTGTTGAGGAGCTACGACCCGGCGGCGCGATAGTCGAGTGCGCAAATGGCGTCTGGTCCCGCAGAATCACCCCACGTGGGACACGTCGACGTCGCAGGAGTGCGCTACGAGCTGCCGGACGGGCGGGTGCTGCTCGACGACGTCTCGTTCCGGGTCGGTGAGGGCGCCAAGGTCGCCCTGGTCGGCGCCAACGGTGCCGGCAAGACCACGCTGCTGCGGATCATCACCGGCGACCTGGTCCCGCACGCCGGGGTCGTGACCCGCTCCGGCGGGCTCGGCGTCATGCGACAGATGGTCAACGCCGGGCTCGGCGGCGAGCCCACCGTCGCGGACCTGCTCCTCAGCGTCTCCCCGCCAGCGCGCCCGCGACGCGGCCGCGTGACGTCGATCGCTGGGAGCGGGCGCTCATGGACACCGATGACGAGGCGACCCAGATGCGGTACGCCGAGGCGCTGGCGGAGTACGCCGACGCCGGCGGCTACGAGCTCGAGGTCACCTGGGACGTGTGCACCGTCGCGGGGCTCGGTGTCGCCTTCGACCGGGCGAAGTACCGCGAGCTGCGCACGCTGTCCGGCGGCGAGCAGAAGCGGCTGGTGCTGGAGTTCCTGCTCCGCGGCCCCGACGAGGTGCTGCTGCTCGACGAACCCGACAACTTCCTCGACGTCCCCGGCAAGATCTGGCTCGAGCAGCGGATCTGCGAGTCGGACAAGACGATCCTCTACATCAGCCACGACCGTGAGCTGCTCGACAACACCGCGACCCGGGTGGTCACCGTCGAGCTCGGCAGTGGTGGGCCCGGTGCGGGCAACCTCGTGTGGACGCACCCGGGCGGCTTCTCGTCGTACCACGAGGCCCGCAAGGACAGGTTCCTCCGTTTCGAGGAGATGCGCCGCCGCTGGGACGAGGAGCACGCCAAGATCAAGGCGCTCGTGCTCCGGCTCAAGATCAAGGCTGAGTACAACGACGGGATGTCGAGCCAGTACCGCGCGGCGCAGACCCGGCTCCGCAAGTTCGAGGACAAGGGCCCGCCGATCGAGCAGCCCCGCGAGCAGCAGGTCACGATGCGGCTCAAGGGCGGCCGCACCGGCAAGCGCGCGGTGGTCTGCGAGAACCTCGAGCTGAGCGGGCTGATGAGGCCGTTCGATCTCGAGGTCTGGTACGGCGAGCGGGTCGCCGTCCTGGGCTCCAACGGCTCGGGCAAGTCGCACTTCCTGCGGCTGCTCGCCGCGGGCGGCAGCGACCCCGACGTCGAGCACCAGCCGGTCGAGGAGACCGACATCGCGCCGGTCAACCACACCGGCAAGGCCAAGCTCGGTGCGCGCGTGCGGCCGGGCTGGTTCGTGCAGACCCACGAGCATCCCGAGCTGGTCGGCCGGACCCTGCTGGAGATCCTGCACCGCGGCGACGGTCGCCCCGACGGACGCGCCGGCATGGGACGTGAGCAGGCCGCGCGGGTGCTGGACCGCTACGAGCTGGCGCACGCCTCGGAGCAGAAGTTCGAGTCGCTGTCCGGCGGCCAGCAGGCGCGGTTCCAGATCCTGTTGCTCGAGCTCTCCGGCGCCACGCTGCTGCTGCTCGACGAGCCCACCGACAACCTCGACGTCCAGTCCGCCGAGGCGCTCGAGGACGGGCTGGAGGCGTTCGAGGGGACGGTCGTCGCGGTCACGCACGACCGGTGGTTCGCCCGCGGGTTCGACCGGTTCCTCGTCTACGGTGCCGACGGCGACGTCTATGAGTCCGACGGGCCGGTCTGGGACGAGGGACGGGTGGCGCGGACACGATGAGCGAGCTGACGATCACCGACCTCGACCCGTTCGACGACGCCGAGCTCGACGAGTGGCACGCGGTCTACGACGCCGCACAGAAGCATGGGCGTGGGGCGACTGCCACGCCATGGGAGCTCAACGAGCTGCGTGCCTCGATGCAGGAGGACGGCCGCCGCCGCTTCCGGCACGGGGTGTGTGGCCGGGTCGACGGCCGGATCGTGGTGACCGGCTACGTCGAGGGCTCGCTGCTGGACAACCTCGACATCGCCGAGCTCCAGGTCAACGTGCACCCGGACCACCGGCTCCGGGGCCGTGGCTCCGCGATGCTCGCGCGCTGCGAGGAGGTGGCCCGTGAGCGCGGCCGGAGGACGGTCCTGGCGATGTGCGACTGGCCCTTCGACGGTCACCCTGACGGTGACGGCGACCCTGGTGTGGAGTTCGGCCGCAAGCACGGCTACACGATGGCCCTGGTCGAGATCCAGCGACGGCTCGAGCTGCCCGTCGAGGACCAGACGCTCGACCGGCTGGCGGCGAGCGCCGCGGAGAAGCACCCGGGCTACACCCTCCGGTCCTGGACCGGGCCGGTGCCGGAGGAGCTGGTCCTTGGCTGGGCCGAGGTGACCTCGTCGCTGATGACCGAGGCGCCGACCGGCGACATCGACCGCGAGCCGGAGACCCCGGACCCGGACGTGGTCCGCGAGGCGGAGGCCCTGGCCGTCAAGCAGGGCCGGCAGCTGTATGCGACCGCGGCGCTCGACGCGGAGGGCACCGTGGTCGCCTACACCAACTTCGGCGTCAACACCGAGGGCTCGCCCCGCGCCTACCAGTGGGGGACCCTGGTCCGCCCGGAGCACCGTGGCCACCGGCTGGGCCTGGCCGTCAAGATCGCCAACCTGCGTCAGCTGCAGGCGGCCCGTCCGGACCTGGGCCAGGTCGTCACCTGGAACGCGGAGGTCAACGCGCACATGATCGGTGTCAACGAGGAGATGGGCTTCGTGCCCGTCGAGCGGTCCGGCGAGGTGCAGAAGCACCTCGCCTGAGGGCTACTTCCAGTCGGCCGGCAAGGTCTCCCAGGCGACGCTGGCCTCCTTGGCCAGTCCGACCACGCTGAAGTGGTTCATGTCGTCCGAGAGGTCCTCCGCCGACAGCGGCATCTCCTGCATCGCACCCGCGTCGGTCGCGCAGTCCTCGTGCTCGACACACACCTCGTCGATGAGGTCGGCGTACGCGTCCACGAGCCTCTGCAGGTAGCGCTCGGCCTTCGGGTCCCGTTTGCCCGCCGGCGTGAAGGCGCCGCACGGGCCGTCGTCGGTGAGGTGGTCGATGCCGCCCGGGAGCTGGGAGACCACGTCGTCGTACTCGACGACGTCGGTCGGCTGGCCGACGAAGAAGACCTTGATGCCCGGCGCGCCCTCCTCCAGGTAGGTGAGGACCTCGTCGATCCCGGTCCGGAAGGCGCCGTAGTTGGCCTCGTCGTTGCCGTCGCACTCGATGTCGTTGTCGATGCTGTTGACGAGCACGATGTCCGGGACCGGGTCGTGGGCCAGCAGGGTCTCGGCCTGGAACATCAGGCTGTCCACGTCGCTGCCACTCTCTGCGTCGTTCCAGTTGTGTCCCTCCAGCGCCGGGTGGTCGGCGAGCAGCCGGAGGTAGACGCTGTTGACCGCCGGGTTGGTCCCCGTCGCCCAGCTGTTGTCGCGAGCGTCCTTGCCATCACCCTTGGAGTTCGCGCCGGTGGCGCCGGAGTGCCCGATCACGCCGATGGCGTCGAGCTCTGGGGTCCGGGTGACCGGCCCCGTGGAGTCGGCGCTCGTCGCCGGTTCGGGATCGGAGCCGCAGCCGGCGAGCACGAGTGCCATGAGGGCGGCCGTAGCGATTCGAGCAGAGGGCCGGCGAGGCGAGCAGTTGGTCATGTCCAGGACGTTAGGGACTCCCGGACCACCAGCGGATCCGCGACGACCCGGGGGTTTGTCTGCGTGCCAGCACTGAGACGAACCCCAGAGTTGCCCGGGTTCTGGTGACGCTCGTCCCTCGCGCGCTCTGCTCGCTCAGTCCGAGTCGAGCGTCAGCTCGGCGGTCTGCTCCTCGCCGTTGCGGACCCAGGTCAGCGTGACCGTGTCACCGGGGCGGTAGGAGCGGATCGTGGCGACCAGCGAGTCGGGACCGGTGACCCGGGTGTCGTCGACCTCGGTCACGACGTCGCCCGCCTGCAGTCCCGCGGAGTCCGCGGCCGAACCGGCGGTGACCTCGCGGATCAGTGCGCCCTGCTGGGCCGCCGCGGCTCCGTCGCCCTCGACAGCTCCGACGCTCACGCCGATCTTGGCGTGCGTCGGCTCCTCGCCGTTGGCCATCTGCTCGACGATCGGCAGCACCTCGTCGATCGGGATCGAGAACCCGAGGCCGATCGACCCGTCGCTGCCGGTCGAGGCGGTCCGGATCGAGGAGTTGATGCCGACGACGTTGCCGTCCAGGTCGACCAGCGGGCCGCCGCTGTTGCCGGGGTTGATCGCGGCGTCGGTCTGGATCGCCGGGTACGTCGTGGAGTTGCCCTGCTCGTCGTTGGCGACGTTGACCGGGCGGTCGAGGGCGCTGACGATGCCGCTGGTCACGGTCGACTCCAGCCCGAACGGGGAACCGACGGCCACGACGGCCTGGCCGATCCGGAGGTCGCCGGACGTGCCGATGGTGGCCGGGGTGAGGCCTGAGACGCCCTGGGCCTGGATGACTGCGGTGTCGGTGAGCGAGTCGGTGCCGAGCACCTGGGCCTCGGCGGTGGTGCCGTCGTTGAACGACACGCTCAGGCTGCCCCCGTCGGCGGCGAGCTCGACCACGTGGTTGTTGGTCAGGATCTGGCCGTCCTCGGTGAGGATGATCCCGGAGCCCGATCCACTGGCCTGGGCGCCGGCGACATTGATCTGCACGACCGAGGGGAGCACTTTCTCGGCGACCGCTTCGACGCTGCCGTCGGTGACCACGTCGGAGGGCGCGTCGCCGGTGCTGGTCGTCCGGAGGTTCGGCGAGCCGGCTCCGGCGCTGGACGAGGGGTCGTCGCCGTTCAGCGCGTCGTACGCCGCCGCGCCACCCAGTCCGGCGCCACCGCCGACCACCAGGGCGGCCGCGAGGACCCCGGCCACGAACCTGCCGCGCCCGGGCTGCTGGCGGGCCGGGGGACCCGGGGGAGCGGGGGGCGGGGGACCCGACGGCGCGCCGTACGGCTGCCCGTAGGGGTTCGGCGGCGGCGGCGGGGTGTTCGGGAGCGTGATGGTGTCGCTGGAGTCGGTCACGTGGCCATGCTGGTCAGGACGTCTGTGACCTTGCTGAGACCCCGCTGGGTGTCACCCAAGTTTCCGGGCGGCGGGCTGGTGGGCGAGCGCCTCGGCCCGGCGCTCGCTCGCCCAGTAGCGGAACAGGCAGTACGCCGCGACCGCGCACAGCACGTGCCACACACCGTGGCCCTGATAGACCGAGCCGGGCCAGCAGAGCGGTGAACCGTCCTTGCCGGTGTTCCAGACGGCGAACGCGAGCGCGAGCGACCCGGCTGCGGCAAGGATCCACCGACGGTCCAGGGCGATGCCTCGGCGCAACAGCCGACGCTCGAGCACGAGCGCGGTGACCAGCAACGCGCCGAACGCGAGGTTGCCCGGGTGCATCACGACCGGAAGCTCGCGTGGGATGGCGCCGACCAGCTCGGACCCGACGAGCCCCGCTGCGAACACCCCCCAGAAGAATCCCGGTCCGCGCCCGCTGAGCCGGGTGGCGGCGTAGGCGACCGCGAAGCTCGCCACCAGATACATCGAGAGCAGGTCGAGGTGGCCCCCGAGGTCCGACTCGGTCGCGTGCATGGCCATGCTCGCCGGGCCGAGAAGCACCACGAGGCAGGCGTAGACCGTCCCCATCCGCGGCATCCGATCCGCGTCGCGGGCCACGAGCAGGCCGGCGACCACGAACCCGAGGTTGCTCAGGGTGTTGACCGGCTGCCGGACCCGGCCGGCCGCCGCCTCGCAGAAGTCAGCACCGCGATCCAGGTCCTCGCCGAGCCAGCCGAACCGGACGGCCAGGGCCAGGGCCGTCAACGACAGGGCCGCGGTGAGCGCGGCGAGGACGAGCGGTCGGCGGGTGGTCACGGCGGCTGTGCCGTCAGTGCGACAGGTGCGCGGTGCGGATCTCGCGCCTGCGCTCTGCGAAGACGACGGACTCGACGACCAGCGCCGCCACCACGACGGCAGTGACGACGGCCAGCTGCACGATGGCGCCCACGGACATCAGGGGCGCCCAGGCCAGGAGCAGCGCGGCCGCCGCACCCAGGCGGACCGGGTTGAGCTCGCGGGCGACCAGCCACTTGAAGATGACGTGGGCGAGCAGGTAGGCGACGACCCCGCCGACCAGCGCGCCCAGGGCGACCCCCTTCAGCGGGTCGGACAGGTCGTGGTCGTCGCTGTCGGCGACGTACTCCAGCACCTTCTTGAGGCCCAGGGCGCTCACCACGATCGCGACCACCATCGGCATGTGGGCGAACGTGTACGCCGTACGAGCCAGCCGAGCGCGGGTCTCGACCGGTTCGTCGGCCAGGGCCCGCTCGCCGATCAGGGCGCTGACATCGAAGTAGGCCCACCACATCGCCGAGGCGAGCACGAGGCCGAGCACCGACGCGATCAGGATCGGCCAGGTGATGGGCAGCGCGGCCACCCCGACACCGATCGCCACGATGGACTCGCCGAGCGCGATCATGATGATCAGGCCGTGACGTTCGGAGAAGTGTCCGGGCGAGGGCAGTCTCCAGCCCGAGGCGCCGCCGAGCCAGGTGCCGACGTAGTCCGCGACGATCGCGAGGAACCACAGCGCGGTCTGGGTGTCGCCCTCGGTCTGCGAGGCGATGACCAGCACGATGCTGCTGCCCGCGACGGTGGGTGCGAACCGGCCGAGCTGCCGGCGCAGGGTCTCGTCGTCGCGCGACACCAGCCAGAACATCAGGAAGTGCATGGCCCGGACCATGAAGTAGGCGAGCGCGAGCACCAGCGGGCCCTGGAGTCCTCCCTCGCCGTCGTCGAACGCCTCGGGGATGCACAGTGCGACGACGAACAACGCTGACATGCCGGCGAGCGTCGTCATCTTGAGCGCCGGGGCCTCGACATCGGTGACGTTGCACAGCCATGACCAGCCGACCCACGACCACCACAGCAGCATGAGGACCAGGACGCCACGCAGCAGACCCTCGAGACCGTGGCCAGCGTCGACCTCGTGCGCCATGTAGGCGGTGACCTGGGTCAGGGCGAACACGAAGACCAGGTCGAAGAACAGCTCGATCGGGGAGACCGTGACCTCGTCGCCGTCTCCCCGCTCGACCGGACGTGCTGATCGGGTCTGCGTCACCCGCTCATTGTGTCGCGATCTCGGGCCGTCGCGACACCGGCGCCGACCGTGCCGAGGTCTCCTCCCGGGCGAGCAGCGCGATCGCGAACATGATCGGGATGGCGGTGTTGCCCAGCGAGGTCACCATGCTGATCGCGAAGAGCCACACGATGCTGAGGAGCAAGAGGACCGCTGCCAGGCGCGGCTTCGCACCCCGACGCAGCAGCGCGATGCCGAGGACCGTGGCGCCGATCGTGCTCAGCAAGGCGCCGGGGACGTCCATCCAGAGACCGATGTCCTCCAGGACGTTGTACGAGGTCCACTGGCCCCAGTAGTACGTCCCGGCGCCGAGCGCGAGCAGAGTGTTGCCGACCAGGAAGAGCCGCCAGCCCCACAGCTCGGCGCCGTACGGCGCACGCAGCCGCATCACCAGGTAGCCCGCGGCGACCATCACGCCGAGCGCGAAGACCCACCACTTGCCGTAGGTGAGGTAGACGGTGTCGGCGCCGGCCCAGCTGAGCAGCGGGTCGAGCGCGCGGCCAGCAGGCTCGGCCCAGAACGAGGTCGCCGCGATGTCGAGGTCGGACTTCCCGTCCTCGGTGCGGTGCCGGGCCAGCGCGTGCAGCTGGCCGATGACGAGCGTGGCCAGGGCGGATCCCCAGGCCCAGCGGGTGAGGCGGTTCTGCGCTTCGGTGGAGTCGAACACGATGAGTCTCCCAGGTGTCGCGAGTGGTCCTCACGACGCTAGGAACGACTGGCCCGGCCGGTCGTCGGCGCCGGGGTCGCACCGTGGTCCACCCCAGGGTTGACGTGCCACGGGGCCGGCGGCGATACCTTCGCGACGTGCCCGCGATGATGCCCACCGGTCGGGACGCGGTCCTGCCTGCAGCACTGTTCGCGCTCGCCACCCTGGAGCTCGCACTCAGCGGGCTGTCGAACTGGGCGGTCGGCGTCGCGTGCCAGGCAGTCGCCTGTGCCGTGCTGGTCCTGCGCCGTCGGCTGCCGCTGGTGGTCGCGCCACTGGCGGCCTGGGCGCTCACGGTCGCCGAGCTGGTCGAGCCGGACATGTCGGAGCCGGCTGCGCCGATCGCGGTGCTCGTCGTCGCCTGCTACGCCTGTGCCCGCTACCGGGACGACCTGTGGGGCATCGCGGCTGTGGTCGCGATGCTCACCTCAGCCATCCCGCGCTACGCCCTCCTGGAGGAGACGAGCGACATCACCGACGTGTTCTTCGTCGGTGCTCTGCTGGTGCCCCCCTTCGTGTTCGGCCGGGTGGCCCGCAAGCTGGACGAGCAGACCAGGCTGCTGGCGGCCCAGCAGGCCGCGTTGCAGGAGCAGGCGGTGCGCGCCGAGCGGGACCGGATCGCCCGCGAGCTGCACGACGTGATCGCGCACTCAGTGAGCGCGATGGTCGTCCAGACCGCCGCTGCCCGGGACCTGGTCACCGCGGACCCCGATCGGGCGGTCGACATGCTCGATGGAGTGGCCGGCACCGGGCGGCGCACGCTCGCGGAGACCGCGCGCCTCCTGCACCTGATCCGCGACGACGCCGACGAGCTCGGGCTGGAGCCGGTGCCCGGGCTCGCCGATCTGGACCGGCTGGTTGAGGGCCAGGACGTCGACCTGCGCCGGAGCGGCGACCTGGGCGGGCTTCCGGCGGCGGTGGACGTGTCGGCGTACCGCATTGCCCAGGAGGCACTGACCAATGCGCGTCGCTACGGCCAGGGACCGGTGAGCCTGGAGGTGGTGCGGCAGAACGGCGAGGTGCGGGTGCGGAGCACGAACCCCGTCATGCCCGGGGCCGCATCGCAGGGTGGCGGACTGGGTCTGCTCGGCATGGCTGAGCGCGCGTCGGTGCTCGGCGGACGGCTCACCCATGGCATTCGGGACGGCCGGTTCGAGCTCGAGGCGGTGCTGCCGGTGGGGGACCCGTGAGCGCGCCGACGGTCCTCATCGCCGACGACCAGGATCTGGTGCGCAGCGGGCTCGAGCTGGTGGTCGCAGCCCGTGGCTGCGACGTGGTCGGCACCGCCGCCGATGGCCGGGAGGCGGTCCGGATGACTCGCGAGCTCCGGCCGGACGTCGTGTTGATGGACATCCGGATGCCGGTCATGGACGGGATCGCGGCAACTCGCACCATCGTGGGGGAGGCGCTGTCGACCCGGGTGCTCGTGCTGACGACCTACGACGTGGACAGCCTCGTCTATGACGCTCTCGACGCTGGTGCCGCGGGGTTCCTGCTCAAGGCGACCCCGCCGGACCGATTGGTGGAAGGGATTCACACCGTCGCCGCCGGGGAGGCCCTGCTCGCACCCAGCCTGACCCGGCGCCTCATCGAGGAGCACGTCCGCCGGCCACCTCCGCACGAAGGCGTTCCCCGGCGGCTGAGTGGCGCTGACTGAGCGCGAGCTGGAGGTGTTCGGCCAGATCGCGCGGGGTCTCTCGAACGACGAGATCGCGGCCGCGCTCGTCGTGTCCCAGGCAACCGTGAAGACCCACGTCAACCGGATCCTCGCCAAGCTCGGTCTGACCTCGCGGGTCCAGGTCGTGGTGCTCGCCTACGAGACCGGCCTGGTGACACCGGGGCGCTAGACGGGCAGACCGCGATCCCGCAGGGCGAGCCGGAGGTCGTTGGCGCCGGTGAACAGGATCGCGTCGAGGCCGACCGCCTGTGCTCCGGCGACGTTGGTCGGCTTGTCGTCGACGAAGACGAGGTCGGAGGCCGGCAGCCCGGACCGCTGGACCGCGATCTCGTAGATCCGAGCGTCGGGCTTGGCCGCCCCCTCCGTGCCGGAGACGACGATGTCGTCGAGCAGCTCGAGGAACGAGAAGATCCGCGGCGCGTGCGGCCACAGCTCGTCGGACCAGTTGGTCAGGCCCCACATCGGGATGCCGGCTGCGTGCAGGTCGCGGACCAGGTCGATCGAGCCGGGCACCTCACCGACCAGCGAGTCCACGAAGTTGGCCCGGTAGGCCAGCGCATGCTCGGTCCAGTGCGGGTGCGTGCGGCGTACGTCGTCCTCCGCGTCGTCCCACGACCCACCGCAGTCCGGTCCGTGGTTGAACGCCATGAAGTCGAAGTCCTCGGCGGCCAGGAACCGGCGTGCCTCGTCGGCGCCGACTCCGGCCGCGATGGCAGCCGCGGGCTGCCAGTCGATGAGGACGTTGCCGAGGTCCAGGATGACGCCCCGCGCCGCCGCCGCGAGTTTCATCGACCGGCCGACGAGACTCGCGCCTGGACGATGCGGCTTCGTCGTCCCAGCAGGAGTTTCATCGACCGGCCGATGAAACTCTCAGGCCCAACGCTCGCTGGCCGGCACGAAGTCCAGCGTCCGGTCGCCGGTGTAGATCTGCTTCGGGCGGGCGATCTTCTGCTCCTTGTCCTGCACCAGCTCGAGCCACTGCGCGAGCCAGCCGGGGGTGCGGCCGATGGCGAACAGCACGGTGAACATCTCCGGCGGGAACTGGAAGGCCTCGTAGATCAGGCCGGAGTAGAAGTCGACGTTGGGGTAGAGCTTGCGCTTGATGAAGTACTCGTCCTCGAGCGCGATCTTCTCCAGCTCCTGGGCGATCTCGAGGAGCGGGTTGACGCCGGTGACCTCGAAGACGTCGTCGCAGGCCTTCTTGATGATCGTGGCGCGCGGGTCGTAGTTCTTGTAGACCCGGTGGCCGAAGCCCATGAGCTTCTCGTTGCCGTCCTTGACGCCCTCGATGAACGCCGGGATGTTGTCCTTCGAGCCGATGCGGCGCAGCATCCGCAGCACCGCCTCGTTGGCGCCGCCGTGCAGCGGGCCGAAGAGGGCGCCGACGCCGGCGGCTGACCGCGGAGTACGGGTCGACCTGCGAGGAGCCGACCGAGCGGACCGCGTTGGTCGAGCAGTTCTGCTCGTGGTCGGCGTGCAGGATGAACAGCACGTCGAGCGCCTTGACCAGCCGCTCGTCGGCGTCGAACTTCTGCTCGCTCATCTTGAAGAGCATCGAGAGGAAGTTGGCGGTGTAGCTGAGGTCGTTGTCGGGGTAGACGAACGGCTTGCCCTGCGCGTGCCGGAACGACCAGGCGCCCAGGGTCGGCATCTTCGCGATCATCCGCACGATCTGCATGTGCCGGTTGTCGGCGTCGTGGATGTTGCGGGCGTCGGGGTAGAACGTCGAGAGTGCGCCGACCGAGGCCATCAGCATCCCCATCGGGTGGGCGTCGTAGCGGAAGCCCTGCATGAACTCCTTGACGTTCTCGTGGACGAACGTGTGGTAGGTGATCTCGTGCACCCACGCGTCGTACTCGCTCTTGGTCGGCAGCGTGCCGTGCACGAGGAGGTAGGCCACCTCGAGGAACGATAGACTTCTCGGCCAGCTGCTCGATGGGGTAGCCCCGGTACTCGAGGATCCCCTTCTCGCCGTCGATGTAGGTGACGGAGCTGCGGCAGGACGCGGTGTTGACGAAGCCGGGGTCGTAGACGGCGAGGCCGGGTTGGTCGTCGCCGGCCCTGATCGCTCCGAGGTCCGCGGCCTTGATGGTGCCGTCGGTGATCGGTACGTCGTACTCCTGGCCGGTGCGGTTGTCCCGGACGGTGAGGGAGTCAGTCACGCGACAAACTTAGTCTGCTCTTTCGCGGGACCTTCAAGTGGTGTCCTGCCGATTGGACCGGGAGGGGGCGACCCCGTAGATTTGGCGGTCGCGTCTCCTGCCGCGTCCGGTCGTCCGCACGACAATCGGTCGCAGTCCCGGACAAGCACCATCCCCGTGATGGCCAGAGCCGGGCCGTGTTCGTCAGAAGGCGTGGCTCCACCAGTCGCCCCGGACGCCTCCGGAGCGGTTCCGACGAACGAGAGAGAACACTTTCGTGCGCACCTACAGCCCCAAGCCCGGTGACATCCCCCGGGAGTGGCACGTCATCGACGCCGAGGACATCGTCCTGGGTCGGCTCGCGGTCCACGCCGCGAACCTGCTGCGCGGCAAGCACAAGCCGACCTTCGCCCCGCACATGGACATGGGCGACTTCGTCATCGTCGTCAACGCGGAGAAGGTCGCCCTGTCCGGCGACAAGCTGACCACCAAGCTGGCCTACCGCCACTCCGGCTACCCGGGCGGCCTCACCGCCACCCCGATCGGCGACCTGCTCGAGAAGGACGCCCGCAAGGCCATCGAGAAGGCTGTCTGGGGCATGCTCCCGAAGAACAAGCTCGGTCGGCAGGTCATCAAGAAGCTGAAGGTCTACTCGGGCCCCCACCACCCGCACGCGGCCCAGCAGGCCGTTCCCTTCGAGATCACCCAGATCTCCCAGTAGTCGTCGACCGAGACCAGAGGAATACACAGTGACTTCCCAGACTTCTGAAGACTCGCCCAGCGAGGTCGAGGCGACGGAGACCTTCACCGCCGATGAGAGCGGCGTCGCCTACAGCTCCGAGAGCGCGCCCACCGCCGAGTCGATCGCGGCGCGTCCCGCCACGATCGCCCCCGCCGCGGCCACCGGCCGCCGCAAGGAGGCCGTCGCCCGCGTCCGGATCGTCCCGGGCACCGGCGTGTGGACCGTCAACGGCCGCGCGCTCGACTCCTACTTCCCCAACAAGCTGCACCAGCAGGTCGTCAACGAGCCGTTCGCCGCGTGCCAGGTCGAGGGTCGCTTCGACGTGATCGCCCGCATCCACGGAGGCGGCATCACCGGCCAGGCCGGCGCCCTGCGTCTCGGCGTGGCCCGCTGCCTCAACGAGATCGACGAAGAGGCCAACCGGCCCTCGCTCAAGAAGGCCGGTCTGCTGACTCGCGACGCGCGGGTCATCGAGCGCAAGAAGGCCGGTCTCAAGAAGGCCCGCAAGGCTCCTCAGTTCAGCAAGCGCTGATCGCTCCCGGGGACGGAGCAGTCCTTGCCCAAGGTCTTCGGCACCGACGGCGTCCGGGGCCTGGCCAACCGCCAGGTCACCGCAGAGCTCGCCCTCGACCTGTCGGTCGCGGCGGCCCGGGTCATCGTCGACCGTGGTGAGTTCGAGCCCAGCCGGGAGCGTCCACTCGCCGTCGTAGGCCGCGACCCGCGGATCTCGGGCCAGTTCCTCGAGCACGCCGTCGTCGCCGGACTCGCCTCTGCCGGCGTCGACGTGCTGCGGCTGCGGCGTCGTGCCCACCCCCGGCGGTCGCCTACCTCACGCAGGCCCTGGGTGCGGACCTCGGCGTCGTCATCAGCGCCTCGCACAACCCGATGCCCGACAACGGCATCAAGTTCCTCGCCGGCGGCGGACTCAAGCTCGACGACGCGGTCGAGGCGCAGATCGAGGAGATCCTCGGCGACCGAGTGGGACCGCCCCATCGGCGCCGCGGTCGGGCCGGGTCCGGCCCTACGCGCGGCCGATCGAGGAGTACGTCGGGCACCTCCTCGGCACGATCTCGCGACCGCTGACGGGTCTCAAGGTCGTCGTGGACTGCGCGCACGGTGCGGCCAGCGTCGCCGCCCCGATGGCCCTGCGTGAGGCGGGAGCCGAGGTGGTCGTCATCGGTGCCGAGCCCGACGGCCTCAACATCAACGACGGCTGCGGGTCCACCCACCTCGGGCCGCTTCAGGAGGCCGTGCTCGCGCACGGTGCCGACGCCGGGTTCGCCCTCGACGGTGACGCCGACCGCTGCCTGGCCGTCGACCACGAGGGCAACGACGTCGACGGCGACCAGATCCTGGCGATCCTGGCGATCGGGATGGCCGAGAGCGGCCGGCTCGTCAAGGACACCGTGGTCACGACGGTGATGAGCAACCTCGGCTTCGTCCGCGGCATGCGCGAGGCCGGTCTCGGCGTCCGGCAGACCAAGGTCGGCGATCGCTACGTCCTCGAGGCGATGCGGATCAGCGGCTACACCCTCGGCGGTGAGCAGTCCGGCCACGTGATCATGAGTGAGCACGCCACCACCGGTGACGGCATCCTCACGGCCCTGCACGTCCTCGAGCGGATGGCCGCGACCGGCGGCTCCCTGCAGGACCTCGCCTCCGTGGTCACCCGCTTCCCGCAGGTGCTGGTCAACGTCCCCGGGGTCGACAAGTCACGCACCGACCACGACGCGGTCCTGGCCGCTGCCGTCGCCGAGGAGGAGGCCGCCCTCGGCGACTCCGGCCGGGTGCTCCTGCGGCCCTCCGGCACCGAGGACCTGGTGCGGGTGATGGTGGAGGCGTCCACGGCCGAGCTGGCCGGCGACGTCGCCGAACGACTCGCCGGCGTCGTACGCCAGCGCCTCTCCTTCCGCTGACCTGCGCGAACCGGTGCCGCGGCACTGCGCTCGACTCGGGAGTTCTCCCGATGTGCCGGCACGGGCCTTAGCCCGAACGTCGTAGTCACCCACTACGACCGAGGAGCCATCGACATGAACAGCTACACCATGGAGACCATCGCCCGGCAGCGCATGACCGAGACTGCGCACCGAGCGGCCACCGTCGGAGCCCGCTCGCAGACGACTCGCCGCATCCGGGTGCGCGTAACATGGGCGGTCCCGACGATCGTCCACGTCAGCACCAAGGAAGTCCGTTGACCGGTCACGCGATCTTCGGCCGCGAGGCCGAGCTGACCGAGGTCGACGTCGCTCTCGAAGCGGTGACGCTCGGTCAGCCTCGCGCACTGCTGATCGGTGGGGACGCGGGGATCGGCAAGACCACGCTGGCGCTCGCCGTCGCGGCACGGGCGCAGGACCGCGGCTTCACCGTGCTGTCGGGGCAGTGCCTCGACATCGACACGGGCGTCTCGTTCGCCGCTGTGCGTGAGGCGTTGCGTCCGCACCTCCCGGTCCGGGTGGACGCCGATAACGCCGTGCTGGACGACATCAGGATGGCCGTCTGCGACCTGGCGGCCCAGGGACCGGTCATGTTGCTTCTCGAGGATCTGCACTGGGCCGACCGGTCGACCCAGGAGCTGACGCTGGCTCTCGCGAGGTCGGTGACGGGTCCGGTGCTCCTCGTCCTCACCTACCGAGACGACGAGCTGACCCGCCGCCACCCGTTCCGCAAGGCACAGATGGAGATCGCCCGGGGCGTCGGCGCCCACCGCATCGACCTCGAGCCGCTGGACCGCGCCGGGATCGCTGAGCTCGTCCGGCGCATCACCGGGACCGACGACATCGCCCGAATCGGCGCGGTCCTGGCGAGGTGCGAGGGCAATCCGCTCTACGCCGAGGAGCTCCTTGCGTCGCGGGACGACCGCCTCCCCGCGTCCCTCGCAGGCCTCCTCCTCTCCCGGGTCGACGCGCTCTCCGACCCGACCCGTCGGCTGCTCCGCATCGCCTCCGTCAACGGTCTCCGGATCGATGCAGCTGCCGTCGTTGCGATGAGCGGGACCAGCGAGGTCGAGGTGGAGGCGGCATTGCGTGAGGCGCTCGACGCCAACGTGCTCGCCCGCCGCGGTGAGCACCTGGAGTTCCGCCATGGCCTCCTGCAGGAGGCCGTGTACGACGACGTGCTGCCCGGGGAGCGCGCCCGTCTCCACGCAGGCCTGGCCGCCGCCATCGAGGCCGAGGGCACGGATTCCTCCGACGCGGTGACCCTGGGACGCTTGGCGCACCACTGGTATGTCGCCCATGAGCACGCCGCGGCATTGGCGGCCTCGGCCCGGGCCGGTATGGCCGCGCGCCGCTTCGGCACTCCGGAGGCGACCATCCACTTCGACCGGGTCCTCGAGCTGTGGGACCAGGTGCCCTCGCCCGCGAACGTGGCCGGGGTCGAGCGCGCCGACGTGCTCTGCTGGCTCTCGCGGCTCCACAAGGGCGAGAACAACGAGCAACGATCGCTGCGTCTCATCCGCGAGGCACTCAGTGAGCTAGGGCCGGACAGCGACCCGCTCCTCGTCAGCCGGGTCCACGCGGCGTACGCCGAGATGTGCCATGAGCTCGACGACTTCCTCGGTCAGCGCGAGGCTGTCCGGGTCGCTTTGGAGGCGGCCGAAGGAGCCCCGACGGAGGAGCTGGCTCGGGCCTTGCTGGCGACCGCTTGGGTGCACAGCGACACGGGCGCAGTGCGCACGGGCATCCCCCTGCTGGAGCGCGCTTTGGGCGTCGCCAGGTCCCTCGATGAAGCCCCGACGCGGGTGGAGGTCGAGGTCGTCTCGTGCCTGGGGGCCACCCTGGTCGAGCTCGGAGAGATCACGGCCGGGCTGGCTCGGCTCGAGGAGGCGGCCCGGGTGGCCGAGGGTCAAGGGCTTCGGGCGCTGGCGCTCGAATCTGACACCGAACGTTCCTTCGACCTGATGATGGCGGGGCGCACCGCCCGGGGTGTCGACCTCGCTGCGCGGACCCGCGAGCGGGCCCTCGCGCTCGGGCTCACGGCCCAGGCGGCGTTCGCGGGCGAGCAGCTGGTGGATGAGGCGCGGCTGTCGGGCAGGTTCGACGAGGCGGACCTGCTCCTCGAGCAGGTCCGGTCCGAGGACTTCCCGGTGTGGCGCTGGCGGTGCATGCGGGCCGACCTGCTGTTGGCGCGCGGCGACCTCGCGCCAGCAGCGGCACTGGAGCGCGAGACCATTGCCCTGCTGGAGGAGGTCGCCCCGTCTGGCGACCCGTTCCACTTCGTGCGCCAGGTCGACCTGTTCGGCGCGCTGGGAGACATCGACACGGTCCTGGCGGCGCTCGCACGGTTCTTCGGCGACACCCCCGACGCAGACTCCCCGATGACGCTGGCTCTGTGCGCGCGCGGTGGCTACGCCGCGCTCACCTACGCGCGCGCCGCCGGTCGCGACGTCGCACCCGAACTCGTCGCCGACTGCGCCGAACGACTCGCCAGAGCCGGACAGCTGATGACGACCGAGGGGTGGAGCGACCTGCGGGGTGCCGAGCTTCGGCTGGCCGTCGCCCTGGCCCGTGAGCTCGCGGGCGAGGAGTCGGTGGCGCAGTGGCGCGCCGCGGAGGAGTCAGCGAGGCCCTTCGGCGCCTTCCACGTGCTACGCCCACAGCTCGGGCTCGCGGCTGCGCTGCTGGGCGCCGGAGAGCGCGATGAGGGGCGATCGCTCGTCACCGAAGTCTGGCAGTCCGCCCGGACGATCGGGGCCCGCTGGTTCGAGCCGGAGGCAGCCCGGGTCGCCCGTCGCAACCGGGTGACCCTGCCCGGCGAGGGAGCGACTCTCACAGGACGGCTTGCCTCACTCACTCCGCGTGAGCGGGAGGTGCTC
Source organism: uncultured Actinomycetota bacterium (assembly GCA_963802315.1). GTDB lineage: Bacteria > Actinomycetota > Actinomycetes > Propionibacteriales > Nocardioidaceae > Nocardioides. Next base: position 401,725 of record CAWDIF010000001.1, on the reverse strand, counting down.
GACGTGCTCAGGTCCGGAGCAACGAACCGTGCGATCGCCGAACGGCTCTTCATCAGTGAGAAGACGGTGAGTGTGCACGTGACCAACGTGCTCGCGAAGCTGGGTGTGTCCAACCGTGGCGCCGCCGCGGCGCTCGCGCGCGAGCTTGCTGAGGCATAGGTCGCGCTGACACGTCGCCTGGTCATGGGCGGTCAAGGTCGCCAACCCATGTGTGCCCGCTGACGCGCTCCCGTCCCTGGTGCGCTGCCTGAGCCGGCGAGGGCGCTCTGAGACGCCGCTGAACCACTGGGCGCCTACGGTTGACCCACAGACCTGCCACGGGTGCTCCATGCCTCACCCATGCGGACCCGTAGGCGCTCCAGGGGTGACACGCTCGTCGGGTCGGGTCGACCACGGTCCGGCCTACAGGGGCACGCATGGCACACGAGTCCGCGTCACGTCCGCTCCCGCTGCGAGGCGGGCGCGCCGACGAAGGCGCCGACGCGGGGACCGCGCAGGTCACCGACCAGCCCGACCTGGAGACAGCCCGGCAGCGGGACCGGTTCCTCTCGGCCTTCGCGCACGAGATCAGGTCGCCCCTCACAGTCGCGCAGGGCTGGGTGTCGATGCTGCTGGATGACGACGTGCCGAGCGGCGACATCGTGGACTCGGTGCGACACCTCGACCAGGCGCTGTCGCGGCTCGCCGATCGCACGCTCGACTTCGAGATGCTGGCCGCCTCGTCCCTCGGCCGGCTCCGGCTGCGCCCGTACCGGCTCCCCATCGGTGACCTGGTCGCCGACCTCCCGGGCCTCGACGGGGTCGACGGCGAGGGCGCGGGCACCGAGGTCTATGTCGACCCCGACTTCTTCCGACCCGTGCTGCGCGACCTCTGGAACGCGGCCCGGCTCCGGCCCGAGCCGGACACGGTGCGGCTGCGCGTCACGACCTGCGCGCGGGGGGTCGAGATCCGCGCGGTTCGCGCCGGTGACCCCATGGAGCCCTCGGTCCTCCGGGCGTTGTTCGAGCCGTTCGAGACCAACGACGACGCCACCGGCGTGACCCTCGGCCTCTACCTCGCGTGTGCGCTCACCGTCGCGCACGGTGGGACTGTCGGCGTCGACCAGGGTGACGACGGCGCCGAGTTCTGGGTGCGGGTCCCGCATCAGCAGCCCACCACAAGGAGTTCCAGATGACGTACAAGATCGCCTGCGGCGACGTGCGGCCGGGCTGCACGGCCCGGTTCGAGAGCGCCAACCGCGACCAGCTCCTCGCCGAGGTGGCCCGACACGCCGCCCAGGACCACGGCATCCACGAGATCACACCGGACATGCTCGACCTGGTGACCGCAAAGATCGTCCACGAGCGCTAGCCGGCCCCGGGTCGCTCAGATCTTGCGGAGCCGCACGTACCGGACCGAGTGGTCCCGGTCCTTGCGCAGCACCAGCGTGGCGCGGGAGCGGGTGGGCAGGACGTTCTGCGCCAGGTTGGGTCCGTTGATCGAGTCCCAGATCCGTGCCGCCTCCGGCGCGGCCTCCTCCTCGGACAGGCCCGGCGTAGCGGCTGAAGTACGACGCCGGGTCGCGGAACGCGGTCTCGCGCAGCCGCAGGAAGCGTTCGACGTACCAGCGCTGGATGTCGCCGGTGCCGGCGTCGACGTAGACGGAGAAGTCGAAGAAGTCGCTCAGCGCCAGCCCGGCGCGGCCGTCGTCGCGCACCCGCGCCGGCTGGAGGACGTTGAGCCCCTCGATGATCACGATGTCGGGCCGCTTGACGACGACCTTCTCGTCGGGGACGACGTCGTAGACGAGGTGGGAGTACGTCGGCGCCTCGACCTCGTCCTTGCCCGACTTGATGTCGACGACGAAGCGCAGCAGCGCGCGCCGGTCGTAGGACTCCGGGAACCCCTTGCGGTGCAGGAGCCCGCGCCGCTCGAGCTCGGCGTTGGGGTAGAGGAAGCCGTCGGTGGTCACGAGCGCGACGTTGGGGTGCTCGGGCCAGTGCGCCAGCATCTGCTGCAGCACGCGGGCGGTGGTCGACTTGCCGACCGCGACCGAGCCGGCCAGGCCGATCACGAACGGCGTGCGCGGCGGCGTGGCCCGGTGCAGGAACTCCTCCTGCTCGCGGTGCAGCTGGCCGGCCGTCTCGACGTAGAGGCTCAGCAGGCGGCTGATCGGGAGGTAGACCTCCTGCACCTCGTCGCAGGTCCAGCGCGTCGCCGAGGCCGCGCAGGCTGGCGATCTCGTCGGCTGGTGAGCGGGCTGCTCGGCCTGCTGGCCGAGCGCCGCCCAGGCCGCCCGGTCGAGCTCGACGTAGGGCGAGGACTCGCGGCCGACGTCGCGGCCGAGCCGCCGTGGCTGCGCCGTTGGGCATGGCGCGAGATGTCGGACGCAGTCGGCGTCGTTAGAGTGGATCGCTCATGTGCGGAATCGTCGGCTACGTCGGAGCGCAGCAGGCCGCAGGACGTGGTGATCGAGGGCCTGCGGCGGCTGGAGTACCGCGGCTACGACTCCGCCGGGGTCGCCGCTGGTCGACGCGACGGGCCGGCATCGCCGTGGCGAAGAAGGCCGGCAAGCTGGCCAACCTCGAGAAGGCGCTGGCCGAGCACCCGCTCCCGGCGTCGACGCACCGGCATCGGCCACACCCGCTGGGCGACCCACGGTGCGCCCAACGACGTGCAACGCCCACCCGCACCTCGGGTTCGGCCGTCGGGTGGCGCTCGTGCACAACGGGATCATCGAGAACTTCGCCGAGCTGCGGGCCCGAGCTCGAGGCCGACGGCCGACGAGCTGCGTCTCCGAGACCGACACCGAGGTCGCCGCGCAGCTGCTCGAGCTCGCAGCTCGCCTCCGGCGTCGACCTGACCGGTCGCCATGCAGCGCGTCTGCCGCCAGCTGGAGGGCGCGTTCACCCTGGTGGCCGTCGACGCGCACGACCCGACGCGGGTCGTGGCGGCGCGCCGCAACTCGCCGCTGGTCGTCGGGCTCGGCGAGGGCGAGAACTTCCTCGGCTCCGACGTGGCGGCGTTCATCGAGCACACCCGCGAGGCGCTCGAGCTCGGCCAGGACCAGGTCGTCACGATCACCCGCGAGGTCCGTCGAGGTCACCGACTTCGACGGCCGCCCGCCGGAGGGCCGGCGCTACCACGTCGACTGGGACCTGTCGGCCGCCGAGAAGGACGGCCACGACTGGTTCATGCGCAAGGAGATCTATCGAGCAGCCGCGCGCCGTCGCCGACTCGCTGCTCGGGCGGCGTACGGCGGCCGGGCTCCTGCAGCTCGACGAGATGCGGCTCTCGGACCAGGAGCTGCGCGACATCGACAAGATCATCATCATCGCGTGCGGGACCGTCGTTCTACGCCGGCATGGTCGCGAAGTACGCGATCGAGCACTGGACGCCGGATCCCGGTCGAGGTCGAGCTCGCCTCCGAGTTCCGCTACCGCGACCCGATCCTCGACTACTCGACCCTGGTGGTCGCGATCAGCCAGTCCGGCGAGACCGCCGACACCCTGCAGGCGATCCGGCACGCGCGCGACCCAGCGCTCCAAGGTGCTCGCGATCTGCAACACCAACGGCTCGACGATCCCGCGCGAGTCCGACGCGGTGATCTACACCCACGCCGGGCCCGAGATCGGGGTCGCCTCGACCAAGGGCTTCCTGACCCAGCTGGTCGCCTGCTACCTGCTGGCGCTCTACCTCGCGCAGGTCAAGGGCACCCGCTACGGCGACGAGATCGCCCAGGTGCTGCACCAGCTCGAGGCGATGCCCGGCCCAGATCGAGCAGGTGCTGGCCAACGACCGAGGAGATCCTACGCGCTCGCGCCGCGCCTGCGTCGACGCGCAGTCGGTGCTGTTCCTGGGCCGGCACGCCGGCTACCCGGTCGCCCTCGAGGGCGCGCTCAAGCTCAAGGAGCTCGCCTACCTGCACGCCGAGGGGTTCGCGGCCGGCGAGCTCAAGCACGGCCCGATCGCCCTGATCGAGGCCGGCCTGCCGGTGTTCTGCGTCGTCCCTCCCCGGGGTCGCGACCAGCTCCACGACAAGATGCTCAGCGGCATCCAGGAGGTGCGCGCCCGCGGTGCCCGCACCATCTGCCTGGCCGAGGAGGGCGACGACCGGATCACGCCGTACGCCGACGTGCTGATCCGCCTGCCCCGCCGTCCCGGTGCTGCTGCAGCCGCTCGTCGCGGTCGTCCCGCTGCAGCTGTTCGCGTGCGAGCTGGCCACCCTGATGGGCCACGACGTCGACCAGCCCCGCAACCTGGCCAAGTCCGTCACGGTCGAGTGAGGCCCTCGTGATCGTCGGCGTCGGCATCGACGTGGTCGACCTCGCGCGCTTCGGCGAGTCGCTCGGCGCGCACCCCGGAGCTGCGCGAGCGGCTGTTCACCCCGGCGGAGCGCGGACTCGGCCGCTCGCGTCGCTGGCGGCGCGGTTCGCGGCCAAGGAGGCGCTCGCCAAGGCGCTCGGCGCCCCCGGCACGCTGCACTGGCACGACGCCGAGGTGGTCTCCGAGGTGTCCGGTCGTCCCCTGATGACGATGCGCGGCACCGTGCTGGCCCGCGCCGAGGAGCTCGGCGTCACGTCCGTGCCACCTCTCCCTCTCGCACGACGCCGGCATCGCGTCGGCCGTGGTGGTGCTGGAGGGGTGAGGAGATTCACCGGCTACCCGGTGAATCTGGACCTGCGCCGTGAAGGATGAGCGGCGAAGCGTGAGTTTCACCGGCTAGCCGGTGAAACTCACCGGCCGGTCTACCGTGACCGCATGCGGCACGCCCACACCGTCGAGCAGGTCCGCGCGGCCGAGGCTGAGCTGATCGCGGCGCTGCCCGCGGGGACGCTGATGCAGCGGGCGGCGGCCGGGCTGGCCTACGCCGTCATCGACCTGCTCGGCTCGGCCTACGGCCGGCGCGTCCTGCTGCTGGTCGGCAGCGGGGACAACGGCGGTGACGCGCTGTACGCCGGCGCGCTGCTCGCCCGTCGGGGCTGCGGGGTCGAGGCGGTGCTGCTCTCCGACAGCGCCCACGCGGCCGGGCTGGCCGCCCTGCGAGCGGGCCGGTGGCCGGGTCGTCGGACGGCCGAGCAGGAGACCGGACCTCGTCGTCGACGGGATCGTCGGCATCGGCGGGCGGCCCGGTCTGCGGCCCGACGCCGCAGCGATGCTCCGGCTGGTGCACGGCGTCCCCGTGGTGGCCGTGGACACCCCGAGCGGGGTCGACGTGGACACCGGCGAGGTGGACGGCGACCACGTCCGGGCGGACGTCACGGTCACGTTCGGCACCCACAAGGTCTGCCACCTCGTCGACCCGGCCGCGGCGGCGTGCGGCGCGGTGCACCTGGTCGACATCGGTCTCGACCTGCCCGAGGCGGCGGTCGAGGCGCTCCAGCCCGAGGACGTCGCGGCACTGCTGCCGCGACCGGCAGGGGACAGCCACAAGTACACGCGCGGAGTCGTCGGCGTCCGCGCCGGATCGACCGAGTACCCGGGCGCGGGGCTGCTCTCGGTCGCGGGCGCGGCGAGCGGTCTCGCCGGGATGGTGCGCTACGTCGGCGACGACGCGGTCGCGACCATGGTCCGCGAGGCACACCCGGAGGTCGTGGGTGCGGGCCGGGTCCAGGCGTGGGTGGTCGGCTCGGGCAGCGGCGAGGGCGCCCAGGGCACTCTCGCCGACGCGCTCGGTGACGACGTCCCGGTGGTCATCGACGCCGACGCGCTCGCCGCACGCGCCCACGGACCTGTCCGGCACGCTCGCGGTGCTCACCCCGCACGCGGGCGAGCTGGCCACCATGCTCGGCACCGAGCGGGCGGCCGTCGAGGCCGGCCGCTGCACCACGTGCGCGAGGCCGCCATCAGGTACGACGCGGTCGTGCTGCTCAAGGGCCGCCACACGCTCGTCGCCCGCCCCGACGGACGGGTCCGTGCCAACCCGACCGGAACCGCCTGGCTGGCGACGGCGGGTGCAGGCGACGTCCTGGGCGGACTGGTCGGCGCGCTGCTGGCCGGCGGGCTGACGCCGTACGACGCCGCGTCCGTGGGTGCCTGGCTGCACGGCGCCGCCGCGACGATCGCCGCGGACGACGGTCCGCTCGTCGCGGGGGACGTGGCACGCGCCATCCCGGCGGCGGTCCGGGCCGCGCTCGCCGCACGGTGAGTGGAAGACTCGCGCGATGGCCGACACCGCCTCCGGGCCTGCTCGCGCTGAGATCGTCGTCGACCTGGCGGCGATCCGGCACAACGTGCGCACGCTCCGCGAGCTCGTCGGCCCGGGCGTGGCGATGATGACCGTGGTCAAGGCGGACGGCTACGGACACGGCCTGGCCGAGTCGGCGCGCGCCGCCCGCGACGGCGGCGCCGAGTGGCTGGGCGTCGCGACCATCGACGAGGCCCTCGCCCTGCGGGCCGCCGGCGACACCGGACGGGTGCTCTGCTGGCTGACCGTCCCCGGCGACGACTTCGCCGGTGCGGTCGCCGCCGACGTCGACGTCACCGCCTACTCCACCTCCGAGCTCGCCGCGGTCGGCTCCGGAGCCGGCGAGCGGACCGCGCGGGTGCAGCTCAAGGTCGACACCGGCCTCAGCCGCGGCGGGGCACCGCGCGAGGCGTGGCCAGAGCTGTTCGAGGCGGCCGCAGGCCTGGAGCGCGACGGGCGGATCAGGGTGACCGGCGTCTGGTCGCACTTCTCCTGCAGCGACGAGCCGGACGACCCGTCCAACGACGCGCAGGAGGCCGCCTTCGCGCAGGCGCTCGTGGCGGCCGAGCGGGCCGGGCTGCGCGCCCGAGGTGCGGCACCTCGCCAACTCCGCCGCAGCGATCCTGCGCCCCAGCTCACGGCTTCGACCTGGTGCGCGTCGGGCTCGCGTCGTACGGCCTCGACCCGGCTCCGGGTCACACCCCGGACCTGGGGCTGGTGCCGGCGATGACCGCCCGCGCCAGCCTGGCGATGGTCAAGCGGATCGAGGCGGGCGAGGCGGTGTCCTACGGCCGGACCTGGACCGCGGACCGACCCACCTCCGTGGGCCTGGTCCCCGCCGGGTACGCCGACGGCGTGCTGCGCAGTGGCAGCAACCGGGCCGAGGTCTGGGTCGGCGGAGCGCGACGGGCGGTGCGTGGTCGCATCTGCATGGACCAGCTCGTGGTCGACCTCGGAGGGTCGCCCGACACCGAGGTGAGGGCTGGGGACGACGCGATCCTGTTCGGTCCCGGCACGCACGGCGAGCCCACCGCGCAGGACTGGGCCGAGGCCTGCGGCACGATCAGCTACGAGATCGTGACCAGGATCGGCGGCCGGATGGTGCGCCGGCACGTCGACAGTGAGATGGACAGCGAAGGGAGGGACCGATGAGCCGTGGCGGACGGATCGCCAGCGTCGCTGCCGGTGCCGCTGGCCTCGCCGCAGCAGGCGCAGCCGCGGGCATCGCTCGTCAGCGCCGCCAGATCGACAGCCGGGTCACCGACGAGACGCCGTTCGGCGGTCTCCGCTCCCAGCCGATCACCGTCATCGCCGACGACGGCGTCCCCCTGCACGTGGAGGTCGACGAGCCCGAGCCGACCGCGGCACCCAAGGGCCGCCGTGGGCGGCGCGGCAAGAGCCTCGACGTCCCGCCCCTGACCGTGGTCTTCACCCACGGCTAGCCCTCAACCTGGACTGCTGGCACTTCCAGCGCGCGGCCTACCGCGGGCTCGTGCGCACCGTGTTCTACGACCACCGCTCCCACGGCCGCTCCGGCAAGTCGGGCGACGACAACGCGACCATCGACCAGCTCGGCATCGACCTGCTCTCGGTGCTGGACGCGGTGGTGCCGGATGGGCCGGTCGTCCTGGTGGGGCACTCGATGGGCGGCATGACGATCGTGGCGTTGGCCGAGCAGCACCCGGAGCTCTTCGGCGACCGGATCATCGGCGTCGGCCTCATCTCGACCACGGCCGGGGGGCTCGAGCCCAGCAAGATCCTGCTCCCGATGATCCCGGCGCGGCTCGCGGGCGAGGTCGGGCACCGGGCGGTGCGCACGCTGGCGCGCGGCCACCGGGTCGTCGACGGGCTCCGGCGGGCCGGCCGCGCCCTCGCGCAGGTCGCGACCGACGAGTTCGCGTTCGGCGGTGAGGTGCCGGTGGCGTACGTCGACTTCGTGGACGAGATGCTCTCGGCGACCCCGTTCGAAGTGGTGGCGGACTTCTTCCCGAGCTTCCGGTCCCTCGACAAGTTCGACTTCGTCGAGGTCATGTCCAACGCGCCGACCACCGTGATCAGCGGGACCGCCGACCGGATCACCTCGATCGGGCACAGCCGCAAGCTGCACTCCCGCATCTCCGGATCGACCCTGCTCGAGTGCGACGGGGCCGGGCACATGGTGCTCCTGGAGCGGCACGACCAGGTCAACGCGGCCCTGGACCAGCTGATCTCGGCCGCCGCAGAGCGGGTCGTCGCCCGGTGAGCGTCGTCCCCGTCGGCGCAGAGGCCGCCGAGGACGTCCTGGCGGTCATCGAGCAGGCGTTCGGCGCGCGGCCCGTCCTCGAGCCGCCGGCCGACGCGTCCGCCGAGACCGTCGAGTCGGTCGGGGCCAGGCTCACCGCGCACGGCGGCCTGCTCGCCGACCTCGACGGAGGACCCGTCGGGACGCTGATCTTTGACCTGGTCGGGGACACCATGTTCCTGCGTCGGTTCGGCGTCGTGCCCTCGGCGCAGGGTCGCGGCGTGGCCAGGGTCCTGATCGACGCGGCCCTCGAGGTGGCGCGTGAGCGTGGTGCTGCGAGCGCCGCGGTCGTCGCCCGCGAGGAGCTGCCCGCAACGCTGAGGTTCTGGGAGGCGCAGGGGTTCGAGGAGGTCGCCCGCACCTCGCCGTACGTCGAGCTGCGTCGGCACCTGGGACCCGCCACGGTCGAGGTGCCCGACGCGGAGTCGATGCGACGTCTCGCCGTCGACGTCGCCGGCCGTCTCCGGCCCGGAGACCTGGTGCTGCTCGTGGGTGACCTGGGTGCCGGCAAGACAACCTTCACCCAGGGTCTGGGCGAGGGGCTCGGGGTCCGCGGGCCGATCACCTCGCCGACGTTCGTCATCGCCCGGGTCCATCCGAGCCTGCTCGCTGGACCGGCGCTGGTCCACGTCGATGCCTACCGCCTCGGCAGCCTCGACGAGCTCGACGACCTCGACCTCGACGCGTCGGTCGAGGAGGCGGTGACCGTCGTCGAGTGGGGCCAGGGCCTGGCCGAGGGGCTGGCCGAGTCGCGGCTCGAGGTGCGCATCCGGCGCAGCGGCTCGGTCGAGGACGAGACCCGGACGGTGCGGCTCGTCGGCGTCGGCCCCCGCTGGCACGGTGCCTGGTGAAACGGTGCCTGGTGAAGCCGTGGTGACCCTGGTCGCGCACCTCTCGGACCTGCACTTCGGCGGACCGCCGGACGCGCGGGTCCGCGTGGACCGGGCGCTCGACCACGTGCTCTCCCTCGACCCGCTCCCCGACCTGCTGCTGGTGACCGGCGACGTCGCCGACCACGGCACCGTCGAGGAGTACGCCGAGGCGCGGGCCGTGCTCGCCCGCTGGTCCGGCCGGGTGCTGGTCGGCCCCGGCAACCACGACGTCCGCGAGGCGTTCGCCAGGGGGCTCCTCGGCCGCGAGGCCGACGGTCCGCTCGACCAGGTGCTCGACCTCCCGGCCGCCCGATTCCTGATGCTCGACTCGCTCGTCACGGCGCCGCCGGGGGAGAGGGTCGATCCGGGCGAGCTCACCGACGGGTCGCTCGCGTGGCTGGACGACCGCCTGGCCGAGGACGACCGCCCGGCCTATGTCTGCCTGCACCACCCACCCGTCGAGATCGGCGTCTCCCTGATGGACCCGATCCGGCTGCGTCGGCCCGAGCGGCTCGAGGAGGTGCTGCGCCGCCACCCGCACCACGTGGCGACCCTGGTCGGGCACGCGCACACGCAGTGCGCCACCACGTTCGCGGGCCGTCCGCTGCTCGTCGGCGGTGGTGTCGCCTCCACGGTGCCCCTCGACCACGAGCCGCTGCCTCGGGTCTGGGAGGCCGGCCCGCCGACCATCGCGTTCCACCTCCTCCACGACGACGGTCGACTCACCACCCACTGGAGAGCCTGGTGACCCCCGTCCGGCAGAGCCCGCGCTTCGCGCGCACCGAGCACACTCCTCGCGGCGTTGCCGTCGCTCGCGAGACAACCGGGGTATGGCTTCGCTCCGGCGCCTTGCGAGGCACGCACCCTGAGCACGCCCAGCACCACGCTCCGCCGGACGGGGGTCACCTCTAGATGCTCCTCGCCCTCGACACCGCCACCCCGCTGGTGACCGTCGCGCTGCACGACGGCGCCGAGACCGTCGTCGAGCTGACCGCCGACCTGCCCATGAAGCACGGCGAGCAGCTCGCGCCGCTCATCGCGAGCGTCCTGGCGCGCGCCGGAATCGTCCGGCAGGACCTCACCGCGATCGGCGTCGGGATCGGACCCGGCCCGTTCACCGGGCTGCGCGTGGGCCTGGTCACCGCGCGGACGCTCGGGTTCGCGCTCGAGGTCCCGGTCTATGGCGTCTGCACGCTGGACGTGCTGGCCGTCGAGGCGGTCGCCACGGGTGCGATCACGACCGGGTTCGCCGTGGCCACGGACGCGCGGCGCAAGGAGGTCTTCCTGGCGACGTACGACGTCGACGGCGCACGCCTCGACGGGCCGGTGGTCGGCAAGCCCGACGCGCTCACCACCGAGCTGCCCGTCGCGGGGGAGGGGCCGGTGCTGTTCCCCCTGGCGTTCCCCCAGGCCATCGCGCCGACCCGCCCGAGCGCCGGCTGGCTGGCGCACGCGATCGCCGCGGAGCTGGCGGAGCTGCACGACCCCGAGCCGCTCTATCTGCGGCGCCCGGACGCGGTCGTGCCGGGCGCGCCAAAACGCGTCTCGTGACCGTCCGCTCGGCCGCTCCCGACGATCTCGAGGCCGTGGTCCGGCTGGAGATCGACAACCTCGGCGCCGACGCCTGGTCGGAGAACCTGCTGGGCCAGGGCCTGGCCGGCAACCTCCCGACGGTGCACTACCTGGTCGCCGAGGTCGGCGGCTCGCTGGTGGGTCACGCGGTCACCAGCCTGGCCGGTGACATCGCCGAGCTCCAGCGGATCGCGGTGACGGCGGCTGCCCGGCGTACGGGTGTCGCCTCGCGGCTGCTCGAGGCCTCGGTCGCCCTCGCGGTGGCGGACGGTGAGGCGAACCGGATGTTGCTGGAGGTGCGCGCCGACAACGCCGGGGCACTGGCGTTCTATGCCGCTCGGGGGTTCGTCGAGGTCGACCGCCGGCCGCGCTACTACCGCGACGGTGCCACCGCGGTCGTCCTGCGGCTGCTGCTCCGCACGGGTCGTGAGGTCCGGGCTTGACGCATGGGGTTGCATGGCACCGAGTCTCAGGTCGAGGAGGAACGCATGCAGCAGGTCAGGGCCGTCGTGTCCAAGGGCAAGGGTCAGCCGGTCGAGGTGGTCACGATCAACGTGCCCGACCCGGGCCCCGGCGAGGCGGTGGTGCAGGTGCAGGCCTGCGGGGTCTGCCACACCGACCTGCACTACCGCGAGGGCGGCATCAACGACGACTTCCCGTTCCTGCTCGGGCACGAGGCGGCGGGCGTGGTGGAGGCGGTGGGCCCGGACGTGACGAGCGTGGCGCCCGGCGACTTCGTCGTGCTCAACTGGCGCGCGGTCTGCGGCAGCTGTCGGGCCTGCGACCGCGGTGAGCCGTGGTACTGCTTCGCCACCCACAACGCGACCCAGAGGATGACCCTCGCCGAGGGAGACGACGCGGGCACCGAGCTGTCGCCGGCGCTCGGCATCGGCGCGTTCGCCGAGAAGACCCTGGTCGCGGCGGGCCAGTGCACCAAGGTCGACCCGTCGGCCCGCGCGGCCGCCGTGGGACTGCTCGGCTGCGGCGTGATGGCCGGCCTCGGTGCCGCCATCAACACCGGCCAGGCCACCCGCGGCAAGTCCGTCGCGGTCATCGGATGCGGCGGCGTCGGCGTGGCCGCCGTCGCGGGCGCCCAGCTCGCCGGGGCCTCGCCGATCATCGCCGTCGACATCGACAGCAAGAAGCTCGAGGCCGCGGTCCGGATGGGCGCCACGCACACCGTCGACTCCTCCGCCTCCGACCCGGTCGAGGCCATCCAGGCGCTGACCGGCGGCCACGGTGCGGACATCGTCATCGAGGCCGTGGGCCGCCCCGAGACGTGGAAGCAGGCGTTCTATGCCCGGGACCTCGCCGGGACCGTCGTGCTCGTCGGCGTACCGACGCCCGACATGAAGATGCCCGACATCCCGCTCATCGACGTCTTCGGCCGCGGTGGCTCCCTGAAGTCCAGCTGGTACGGCGACTGCCTGCCCTCACGCGACTTCCCGATGCTCGTCGACCTCTACCAGCAGGGCCGGCTCGACCTCGACGCGTTCGTCACCGAGGAGATCGCGCTCGACGACGTCGAGGCGGCCTTCGACCGCATGCACGGCGGCAACGTGCTGCGCTCGGTCGTCGTCTTCTGATGGCCGGTTCGGCCGTCCGGGTCGACCATGCCGTGGTCAGCGGCACGTTCTCGCTGGACGGCGAGACGTTCGAGGTCGACAACAACATCTGGGTGGTCGGGGACGACGAGGAGTGCGTCGTCATCGACGCTCCGCACTCGGTGCCGGCGATCCTGGACGTGGTGGCGGGACGCAAGGTCAAGGCGATCCTGCTGACCCACGCCCACGACGACCACTGCCGGGTCGCGCCGCAGCTGCGTGAGGCGGTGGTCGCGCCGATCTTCCTGCACCCCGACGACAAGGTGCTGTGGGAGCTGACCCACACCGACCACCTGTGGGACCTGGACCTGCCGGACGGCTGGGAGCTCACGGTCGCCGGGACCGTCCTGCGGGTTCTCCACACGCCTGGCCACGCGCCCGGTGGCTGCTGCTTCCACGCCCCCGAGCTCGGCTGCGTGTTCACCGGCGACACGCTGTTCAACGGCGGTCCCGGGGCCACCGGCCGCTCCCACTCGGACCGGCCTCAGCTCGAGGAGTCGATCCGGGCCAAGCTGTTCGCCCTGCCCGACGACACGGTCGTGCACACCGGCCACGGTGACGACACCACGATCGGTGCCGAACGGGCGCTGCTGGGCGGCTGAGCGGCGTCGAGATCCGGAATTTGGCTGTCAGGGGAGCCCTGAGACAGCCATTCCCCGTATCTCGACGCCGCCGGGCCGCAGCTCAGAAGGGCCGGACCAGCAGGCACGTGCCCTCGCCCGCCACCCGGGTGAGCACGATGACCGCCTCCTCGTCACCGGCCAGCGCGAGCCGCTTGCGGAGCTGCTCGGGCACCACGTCGACACCGCGCTTCTTGATCGTCAGCCGCCCGATGTCGCGCTCGCGGAGCGCGGCCCGCAGCGCCTTCTCGCGATAGGGGAGCTCCTCCAGGACCCGGTAGCCGCGCGCGAAGGGGGAGCGGAACGACGCGTCGGAGGTGACGTAGGCGAGGTGCTCGTCGATGAGCCCACCGTCCACCCCCGCGGCCACCGCCGTCACCAGGCCCGCCCGGATCACCGCGCCGTCGGGTTCGTAGAGGAACCGGCCGACCGGCACGACCGCCGCGCCCGGGTCGTCCTCCTCGGTCAGCGTCGCCAGCCCACCGTCGCGCGATCACGGTCGCGCGCCGGGCGCAGGTCGCCAACCGGCCCGACCACAGCGCTGCCTCCTTGACCTCGCCGTGGTCGGAGACCCACTCCGCCTCGACGCCGTCGGGCACCAGGGCGTGCGGGATCCCCGGTGCTGTCTTGACGCACGCGTCGCGCGCGAGCAGCACCTCCACGAACGACCAGGGCGGCGACCACTTGTCGGTCGAGAAGGTCCGGCCGCCGGCCGTGCGCCGCGCCGGGTCCGCGAACACCACGTCGAACGCGGTGTGGTCGAGCGTGGTCGCGTCGGCCAGCTGGACGGCGCCGCCGAGCCCGAGTGCGGCCAGGTTGGCGGAGGCCACCGCGACCCGTTCGGGGTCCAGGTCGACGCCGGCCGTCGTGATCCCGGCGGAGGCGAGCGCCACCAGGTCGCCGCCGATCCCGCAGCCGAGGTCGATGACGTTGGCGGCGTCGAAGGCCCGCACGCGGGCGGCCCGGTGCTGGGCGACCGAGCGCCGGGTCGCCTGCTCCAGGCCCTCGGGGGTGAAGTACATCCGCGCGGCCAGGTCGTCGAACTTCGCCACCCCGGCCCGACGCAGCGAGGCCTGGGACAGGGCGACGGCCAGCCGCTCGGGCGCGGTGCCCGGCGCCGTACGCCGCAGCGCCTCGTGCGCCCCGAGCGGGTCCCCGTCGAGGTCCGGGCCCAGGGCCACCGCCTCCGCGAGCAGCTCTTGGCCGTCGTCGGTCAGCAGCCAGGCGAAGGCCTCGAGGTCCACCTGGCGATCCTCGCACCCTTCAGACCGGGGGACCGTCTGGCACTCCGCGTGGGCGAGTGCTAGTTTCGGAGTTGGCACTCTCGTGCCCGCTGTGCCAGAAGATCTGATCACCCCAGAACCCTGAAAGTGGAGGTCGACAACGTGTCGGTCAACATCAAGCCTCTCGAGGACCGCATCGTCGTCAAGCCCCTCGAGGCCGAGCAGACCACGGCCTCCGGCCTGGTCATCCCGGACACCGCCAAGGAGAAGCCCCAGGAGGGCGAGGTCATGGCGATCGGTCCGGGTCGCATCGACGACAACGGCAACCGCGTCCCGCTCGACGTCACCGTCGGCGACAAGGTCATCTACAGCAAGTACGGCGGCACCGAGGTCAAGTACGCCGGCGAGGAGTACCTGATCCTTTCGGCCCGCGACGTGCTCGCCGTCGTCAGCTGACTCGGCTGACGCCAACAGATCGACCACGTGGGGGTCGTGCGCCCACCGGCGTACGACCCCTCGTGACGTAGTCACCACATCCATCAAGGAGAGCAATGCCCAAGATCCTGGAGTTCGACGAGCACGCCCGCCGCGCGCTCGAGCGCGGCGTCGACGCCCTCGCCAACGCCGTCAAGGTGACGCTCGGCCCCAAGGGCCGCTACGTCGTCCTCGACAAGAAGTGGGGCGCGCCGACCATCACCAACGACGGGGTGACCGTCGCTCGTGAGATCGAGCTCGACGACCCGTTCGAGAACCTCGGCGCCCAGCTGACCAAGGAGGTGGCCACCAAGACCAACGACGTCGCGGGTGACGGCACCACCACCGCGACCGTGCTGGCCCAGGCGATGGTCCACGAGGGCCTGCGCGCCGTCGCCGCCGGCGCCAACCCGATGGCGCCTCAAGCGCGGCATGGACGCCGCCGCCGAGGCCGTCGGCGACGCGCTGCTCGAGGCCGCCCGCGACGTCGACTCCAAGCGAGGACATGGCCTCGGTCGCCACGATCTCCAGCCGCGACGCCCACATCGGCGACCTGCTCGCCGAGGCGTTCGACAAGGTCGGCAAGGACGGCGTGATCACCGTCGAGGAGTCCAACACCATGGGCACCGAGCTGGAGTTCACCGAGGGCATGCAGTTCGACAAGGGCTACATCTCGGCGTACTTCGTCACCGACCCCGAGCGGATGGAGGCCGTCCTCGACGACCCCTACATCCTGCTGCACCAGGGCAAGATCTCGGCGATCGCCGACCTGCTCCCGCTGCTGGAGAAGGTCATCGCCGCCGGCAAGCCGCTGTTCATCCTCGCCGAGGACGTCGACGGCGAGGCGCTCTCGACCCTGGTCGTCAACAAGATCCGCGGCACCTTCAACGCCGTCGCGGTCAAGGCTCCGGCCTTCGGTGACCGTCGCAAGGCGATGATGCAGGACATCGCGACCCTGACCGGTGGTCAGGTCGTCGCGCCCGAGGTCGGCCTCAAGCTCGACCAGGTCGGTCTCGACGTGCTGGGCACCGCCCGCCGCGTCGTCATCACCAAGGACGACACCACCATCGTCGACGGCGGCGGCGACAAGGCCGAGGTCGAGGGCCGGGTCAACCAGATCAAGGCCGAGATCGAGAACACCGACTCCGACTGGGACCGCGAGAAGCTCCAGGAGCGCCTCGCCAAGCTCGCCGGCGGCGTCTGCGTGATCAAGGTCGGCGCCGCCACCGAGGTGGAGCTCAAGGAGAAGAAGCACCGCATCGAGGACGCCGTCTCCGCGACGCGCGCCGCGATCGAGGAGGGCATCGTCGCCGGCGGTGGCTCCGCGCTGATCCACGCGGTCGCCGGTGCTCGACGACGACCTCGGCCTCACCGGTGACGAGGCGATCGGCGTCCGCGTCGTCCGCAAGTCGCTCGACGAGCCGCTGCGCTGGATCGCCGAGAACGGCGGCGACAACGGCTACGTCGTGACCACCAAGGTCCGCGAGCTCGGGGTCGGCAACGGCTACAACGCCGCCACCGGCGAGTACGGCGACCTGGTCGCCCAGGGCGTCCTCGACCCGGTCAAGGTCACCCGCTCCGCGCTGGTCAACGCCACCTCGATCGCGGCGCATGCTGCTCACGACCGAGACGCTGATCGTCGAGAAGCCCGAGGACGAGGACCCCGCCCCGGCGGGCGGCGGCCACGGGCACGGTCACGGCCACTGATCCCCATCGCCGGTCCTAGAGACCGGTGAGACGAGGCCGGTACGCAACCCCACGTGGTTGCGTCCCGGCCTCGTCTCGTTCGGGCCCTAGCCGTGGCAGTCCGCGACCGGATGAGGCCGCTGCGCACCCCGCAGGAGCCAGACCGTGCGCGGGTCGGAGGGACGGGCGCCGCAGCCTGAGCCGTGCGGCACGTAGCGCTCCTCGACGACGGCCGCGAGCCGCCGACCCGACTCCTCCGACCAGTGCGCGAACGGCACCCACTCGACCAGCCAGGTCGGGGCGTCGGGGCCGGTCACGACCGCCTCGAGGTCGGTGAGGTCCGGGTCCAAGGTGCGCATCGGGAGGGACCAGAGCTGGTCGTAGGGCGAGGGCAGCTCGCTGGTCAGCTGCAGGTCGGCCCGGCCGCCGAACACCACGAGCGTGTCGCCGGGCGCCGCGGCCTCACGCAGCGCCCTGCCGGTGTCGACCTCGTCGAACTCCTGCATGCCGAGCGCCTGGAACCCGACCCACCCGACCAGGAGCACCGCCGTCGACAGGGCGGCGGCCGAGATGACCGCGCGCATCGCGACCCCGCGCCGGCCGTGCCGTCGGGCCAACAGGGCGGCGCAGAGCGCGGTCGCCGGCAGCAGCGGGAACAGGTAGTCGCGCCAGAAGCTGCCGCCGAGCACCAGCCCGACCACGTCGACGAGCAGCATCGCGGCGATCGCCGCGGTGAGCGGTGCGTCGTCCTCCCACTCGCCGCGGATGTGCACCACGAACCCACCGATCACCAGCAGCATCCCGGCCCCGAGCGCGCTGACCACGAGCAGAGCGGCCCGGATGGTCTCGGACTCGGCGCCCCCGCTGGCCAGGACCCCTGCGGCGTCGAACCGGAAGCCGTAGACGGCGTACCAGAGCGCGTCGAGGTCGACCCCGGCGACGACGGCCCACAAGACCGTGCCCGCGACCGGGATGAAGGCGCCGGCGGTCGCGGCGAGCGCGAGCCTGACGAGCTCGGCGGGGCGCAGGCGCCCCGCCAGCGCACTCGCGATGAACAGGACGGCGGTGAACACGATGCCGCCGACCAGGTTCTGCTTGAACCCCAGCGCGAGTCCGGCGAGCAGGCCACCGCCCAGCGCGGGCAGCCACGCCTTGTCCCGGACCGCCAGCAGCGCCAGCCACAGGCTGCCCATCAGGAACGGGAGGGCCAGCAGCTCGCCCTTCACCGCGACGGCGTTGATGGCGACGTTGGTCGTGATCGCCGCGACCGCGACCGCCGTCCAGCGCGCGGCCGTCTCGGAGGCGACCAGCCGAGCCACGTTGGCCGCGGCGACCACCAGCAGCACACAGGCCACGGCGCCGACGACCCGGATGAACAGGGGACCGCCGAGGGCGTCGGACCACCCGTAGGTCGCGACCAGCAGCGGCGGCCGGTCCACGAAGTAGGGCCCATAGACGCTGGCGCCGCCGGGGTCCCACGCCCGGGCGACGAGCAGGAACCCGGCCTCGTCCGCGCGGATCGGTCGGGTCAGACCCGGCAGCCGCAGCACGAACGCCGTGGTGGCCGCCACCGGGATGGTCCAGCGGGAGTCGACGAGGGCGTCGATCCGCCGGGCCAGCGTGGTCAGCACAGGGCTCAGGGTCCCAGAGCCGTGCCGGGCAGCACCCCTCGACGCGGCGTCGTTGCACTGTCGAAACATTGCCGACCCCGACCGGCAACCTCCTGCGCGCACCCTTCAGACATGCTCTGGAGGGTCCGCACCACGCTGCCGGACCGGCCCGGTTCCCTGGCCCTGCTCGCGGAGCAGTGTGGCTTGGCCGAGGTCAACATCCTCGGGGTCCAGATCTTCCCGGGTGTCGTGGCGGTCACCGACGAGCTGGTGCTCCGCACGCCCGCCGACTGGGGTCCGGCGCAGATCGGCCGGCTGGTCGAGGCCGCGGGCGGCCGCGACGTGGTGGCCGTCAGGTGCAGCGAGGACGCTCTGGCCGACCAGGCGACGCTCTATGTCCAGGCGGCGCGCGCGGTCCTCGAGCGACCGATGACCTTCCCGGACGTCGTGGGCCGGCTGTTCGACGCCCGCCTCGAGGCGGTCGACGGCAGTCCGGCGACCGACGACGTCATGGAGATGACCGTCGGTGACGTCGAGGTCCAGGTACGCCGCGCGGTGGCCTTCACTGCGACCGAGCACGCCCGCGGCGCGGCCATGGCGGCCCTGGTCTCCGACGTCCTGCGCCGCCTCGACGAGCCCGGCATCTCCGCCAACCCGAGCGGTCGTCGGGTCGGGGGCGGGGTGACGCCGACGTACCTCGTGGAGGGCGACTCGGTCGCCGCCAGGATCGACCAGGTGATCGTGGGGCGCGCGACCCTGACCGAGCTGACCGAGGAGCCCGGGGTCCAGTCGATCGGACTCGGTGTCGACCCGGCCTGGCAGCGCCGCGGGATCGGTGCCCGGCTCCTGGTCGACGCCGCCCGCCTGGCTCTGAGCAAGGGCGCCGACGAGGTGCTGCTGACGACCCGCTCCGACAACCCGGCCGTGCTGCCGATGGTGCTCGCCGCAGGTCTCCGCGGCCGGATCCGGATGGCCGGGGACCAGCTGACCGTGCGGATCGCGGTCCGCGACCTCAAGCCGCTGCGCGCCTGACACCCCTAGGGTGAGGGGATGCGTCGTAGTCTCCCGGTCGTCGTCGCCCTGCTCCTCGCCCTCGTCCTCGGGCTGACCGGGTCCGCGGTCGTACCGGCTGTCGCTCGGGGCGACTCGGACTCCGCCAAGGTCAAGGACAAGGCCGGCGACGCCCCGGCCGGGATCGACCTGCTGTCGGGCAGCTACTTCCTCAGTCGCAAGAAGGCGGTGTTCTCGGTGCGGCTCAAGAGGCTCACCGAGACGACGTTCCTGGCCTTCGAGGTGTGGCCGCTCAACAGCGCTTGGGACCGGGTGGCCGTCTTCCGCGAGAACGGCAAGACGGTCGGCCGGGTCTACTTCGTGGACAACGAGGAGGAGACGACCCCCTATCTGCGCAAGTGCCCCGATCTGTTGGTCAGCTGGAGGAAGGGCCAGGCCAAGGTCCGGGTCGTGATCCCCCGGAGGTGCCTGCAGGCGTCCCTACCGGGCTATGGTCCCTACGAGTTCCGTGTCTTCTCGCGCTTCGGCGGCGCCCCGGGCTCGGCGGGCGACGCGATGCCGGTCAAGAAGCTCGACTACTGACGGGCCTACACTGGTCAAGGTGGAACAGCTCCCCGACAAGTTCGCCTCCCTCGGGCTCACCTACGACGACGTCCTGCTGCTGCCCGGGCACTCCGACCTCGCTCCGGCGGACATCGACACCACCACCCGGCTGACCCGCGAGCTCTCGCTGCGTACGCCGCTGGTCAGCGCGGCGATGGACACCGTCACCGAGTCCCGGATGGCGATCGCGATGGCCCGCCAGGGCGGCCTCGGGGTGCTGCACCGCAACCTGTCGATCGAGGACCAGGCCTACCAGGTCGACCTGGTCAAGCGGACCCAGACCGGGATCATCTCCAACCCGGTCACCATCGGCCCCGACGCGACGCTGGAGGACCTCGACCGGATCTGCGGCGAGTACCGCGTCTCCGGCCTCCCGGTCGTCGACCACGACCTGCGGCTGCTCGGCATCATCACCAACCGCGACCTGCGGTTCACCCCGGTCGCGGAGTGGGCCACCACCAAGGTCGACGAGGTGATGACCGCGATGCCGCTGATCACCGGGCCGGTCGGCATCTCCCGCGACGAGGCGACCACGCTGCTGCGCAGGCACAAGCGCGAGCGGCTCCCGCTGGTCGACGACAAGGGCCGCCTCGGCGGGCTGATCACGGTCAAGGACTTCGTGAAGTCCGAGCAGTTCCCGCTGGCCTCCAAGGACGGTGACGGCCGGCTCATGGTCGGCGCGGCGATCGGCTACTTCGGTGATGCCTGGCAGCGGGCGACCACCCTGGTCGAGGCGGGCGTCGACGTCCTGGTCGCCGACACCGCGCACGGCAACGTCCGCCTGCTGCTCGACATGGTCCAGCGGCTCAAGTCCGACCCCGGCGACCCGGCACGTCCAGGTGATCGGCGGCAACGTCGCCACCCGCGAGGGAGCCCAGGCCTTCGTCGACGCGGGCGCGGACGCGGTCAAGGTCGGCGTCGGACCCGGCTCGATCTGCACCACCCGGGTCGTCACCGGCGTCGGCGTCCCCCAGGTGACCGCGGTCTACGAGGCGTCGCTGGCCTGCAGGCCGGCCGGGGTCCCGGTCATCGCCGACGGCGGCCTCAAGCACTCCGGCGAGATCGCCAAGGCGATCGTCGCCGGCGCCGACACTGTCATGGTCGGCTCGCTGCTCGCCGGCTGCGAGGAGTCGCCGGGCGACCTGGTCTTCGTCAACGGCAAGCAGTTCAAGTCCTATCGGGGCATGGGCTCGCTGGGCGCGATGTCGAGCCGGGGCAAGAAGTCCTACTCCAAGGACCGCTACTTCCAGGCCGAGGTCGCCAGCGACGACAAGATCGTTCCCGAGGGCATCGAGGGTCAGGTCGCCTACCGCGGCCCGCTCGCCGCCGTGGCGCACCAGCTGATCGGCGGCCTCAACCAGTCGATGTTCTACGCCGGCGCCCGCACCATCTCCGAGCTGCAGGACAAGGGCCGCTTCGTCCGGATCACGTCCGCCTCGCTCAAGGAGAGCCACCCCCACGACGTGCAGATGACGGTCGAGGCGCCGAACTACACCGGCTACTGACCCATAGGATCCCGGGGTGACCGAGATCGAGATCGGCCGGGCCAAGCGGGCGCGCCGCGCCTATGCGTTCGACGACGTGGCCATCGTGCCCTCCCGGCGTACCCGCGACCCCGAAGAGGTCAGCATCGACTGGCAGATCGACGCCTACCGCTTCGAGCTGCCGATCCTCGCCGCCCCGATGGACTCGGTGATGTCGCCTGCGACCGCGATCGCGCTCGGCAAGCACGGCGGCCTCGGGGTGCTCAACCTCGAGGGGCTCTGGACGCGCTACGACGACCCGGACCCGCTGCTCGACGAGGTCAGCGGGCTCGAGGGCACCGACGCCACGCGGCGGATGCAGGAGATCTACAGCGAGCCGATCAAGGGTGGAGCTGATCACCGAGCGGCTGCGCGAGATGCGCGACGCCGGGGTGACGGTGGCCGGCTCGCTCTCGCCGCAGCGGACCCGCGAGTTCGCCAAGACCGTGGTCGACGCGGGGGTCGACATGTTCGTCATCCGCGGCACGACCGTCTCGGCCGAGCACGTCTCCTCGCAGGCCGAGCCGCTCAACCTCAAGGAGTTCATCTACGAGCTCGACGTGCCGGTGATCGTCGGCGGCTGCGCGACCCACCAGGCCGCGCTCCACCTGATGCGCACCGGCGCCGCGGGCGTGCTGGTCGGGTTCGGCGGGGGAGCGGCGCACACGACCCGGACGGTCCTCGGTGTCGCCGTGCCCATGGCCAGTGCGGTCGCCGACGTCGCCGCGGCGCGCCGCGACTACCTCGACGAGTCCGGTGGCCGCTACGTCCACGTCATCGCGGACGGCTCGATCGGCAAGTCCGGTGACGTGGCCAAGGCGATCGCCTGCGGTGCCGACGCGGTGATGGTCGGCTCGCCGTTCGCGCGGGCCACCGACGCACCGGGCCGTGGCTACCACTGGGGTGCCGAGTCGCACCACCGTGACCTGCCCCGCGGCGAGCGGGTCCGGTTCGAGACGGTCGGCACCTTCGAGGAGATCCTGTTCGGCCCCTCCCGGGTGGCGGACGGGACCATGAACCTCGTCGGTGCCCTCAAGCGGTCGATGGCCACCACCGGCTACACCGAGCTCAAGGAGTTCCAGCGGGTCGAGGTCGTCGTCGAGTAGTGAGCGCAGCTCTGCCGATTCCCGCATCGGTGTCGGCGACCTCCGTGCCGAAGCCAGCTTCGGCACCCTGGTCGGTCCGCCCGGATGCGCTGAGCCGAGTCGGGGAGCTCTCGGAGCCTCAGGCCCGGGTCGCCAGCAGCGCGCGCGCATAGGCGCACGCCGCATCGAGGTCGACGTGGCGGCCACCGTCGGCCAGCACGACGACGTACCCGCCGACCGGCCCGCCGGGCTGCTCGAGCGCCGAGAACGCCGCGCCGAGCAGGTCGCGCAGCTGGTCCTCGCGCGGGAGCCAGACGGCGTCGGTGGACTCCAGGCTGTCCAGGGCCCACTCGGTGGTGCCGTTGAACGCGAGGATCGGCGGGCCGCCCGGCACGTCCTGCTGCTGGATCACCATGTCGCTCAGCACGAAGACCTGGTCGTCGAGGTCGCGGTCCGGGACTATGAACGCGTCCCCGGGCTCGGGTCGCCACTCCACTCCGGCGGCCCGCAGCGCCCGGGCGAGCTCGACGGAGATCACGCGACCAGTGTGCCGGGGGCTCGGGGACGGTGGGGTAGTCCGTCACCTTTGGGTGGAGGCTGAACCGTTTCAGTGCCACCCAAAGGTGACGGACTACCCCGGCGCGTCAGCCAACCCGCAGCCCAGGGGTGCGGCCGAGGCCGTTGACGGCGGCGACGACGGCGGCGCGGGCAGACTCGTCACCGGGGTCGTCGAGGCGACGGACCCGGATCGGCCCGGTCGAGATGTGGTTCCAGCCGATCGGCACGTAGGACGCCCGGCGGACCCGGAACCCGCCGCCGGGGCGCTCGACGAAGGCGAAGCGGACCAGGATGCCGCGGTACGTCGAGGGGCGGGCCAGCTCCTGCTGGGCGACCAGGTTGCCCATGCCATAGACGACCCACTTCCCGTTCACACGGGTGATCGGCTGGACGACGTGGGCGTGTTCGCCGAGCACCAGGTCCACGTCGGGGGAGCGGGTGAGCCGCCGGACGGCCACCAGCTGCGACGGGCTCGGCAGCTCGGCGTACTCGTAGCCGTCGTGCAGGTGCACGACCACGACCTCGGCCCCCGCCTGCCGGGCGGCCCGGGCCTGGCGCAGCAGGTCGGGCACGTCGAGCATCGAGACCGACCACTCGCGGCCCTGCGGCAGCGGGAACCCGTTGAGCCCGTAGGTCCCGGCGACCACGCCGACCCGCACCCCCTCGTCGGTGGTCAGGACGACCGGCTCGCGGCGTTCGCGCGCGGTCCGGAACGTGCCGACGTGCCGCACGCCCACCGACTCCAGCAGCGATGCCGTGCGGACCAGGCCCTCGAACCCCTGGTCCAGCGCGTGGTTGGACGCCGTCGTGCAGGCGTCCCAGCCCATCGAGGCGATCCACGGCGCGATCTGGGGCGGGGCCGCGAACACCGGATAGCTCTGCAGCGGCCCGCCCGGCGCAGCGAACGGCACCTCCTCGTGGCACACGGCGAGGTCCGCGCCCTCGATCAGGGGCTTCACGTCGGCAAACATCGGGTCGAAGTCGTAGGCGGCGCCGCGCCGAGCCTCGGCGGCCGCGCTCTGCCAGACCGTGTCGTGCCAGAGCAGGTCGCCGCCCATGACGAGGGAGAGCCGCCGCCGCGGCGCCGGTTCGGGCTCGGGCTCGGCGGCAGGCTCGGGTCCGGCCCGTGGGGGCGGCGGTGGCGCAGGCGTGACCACCGTCGGTGAGCCACCGCTGAGGACGATCCCGGGCCGGTCCCGCGCGGGCTCCGGCGGGTCGGGGAACGGCGCACCCAGCACGGCGGCGAACAGCGCCGCGCAGGCGACGACACCCAGGTGTGCCCGCACGATGGGTAGACGCATGGAGGGGATCCGAGGTGGCCTGAGAGACTGGACTGGTGGCCGACCCTAGTGCGCTGAGCCCCGCGTCCCGCATCGAGGCGCTCGCAACGATGAGAACCGAGGAGCTCGACGTCCTCGTCGTCGGTGGGGGAGTCGTCGGTGCGGGCGTCGCCCTCGACGCCGTCACCCGCGGACTCAGCACCGGCCTCGTGGAGCAGCGCGACCTCGCCAGCGGCACCAGCAGCCGCAGCAGCAAGCTCATCCACGGCGGCCTGCGCTACCTCGAGATGCGTGACTTCGGCCTGGTCAAGGAGGCGCTCCAGGAGCGTGGGCTGCTGTTCACGCGGCTCGCGCCGCACCTGGTCCGGCCGGTCCCGTTCCTCTACCCCCTGACCCACAAGCTCTGGGAGCGGCCCTACGTCGGCGCCGGGCTGGCGCTCTACGACGGCATGGCGATGGCCGGCAAGTACGACACGGGCGTCCCGCGCCACAAGCACCTGACCCGCCGGTCGGTCGCCCGGATCGCCCCGGACTTCGCGCCCGAGTCGATCGTCGGCGCGATCCGCTACTACGACTGCCAGGTCGACGACGCCCGGCTGGTCCTGACGATCGCCCGCACCGCCGCGTCACACGGAGCCAAGGTCGCGACCCGGGTCCAGGTGACCGGGTTCCTCCGCGAGGGGGAGCGGGTCGTGGGTGTCCGCGCCCGCGACCTGGAGGACGGCACCGACCTCGAGATCCGCGCCCACGTGGTCGTCAACGCGGCCGGCGTCTGGACCGACGAGATCCAGGAGATGGTCGGCGGCCGCGGCTCCTTGCACGTCCAGGCGTCCAAGGGCATCCACCTCGTGGTGCCCCGGGACCGGATCCGGTCCGACGCCGGGTTCATCGTGCGTACCGAGACGTCGGTGCTGTTCGTCATCCCGTGGGGCCGGCACTGGATCATCGGCACCACCGACACCCCGTGGGACCTCGACAAGGCCCACCCCGCGGCCAGCCGCGCCGACATCGACTACATCCTCGGCCACGTCAACGCGATCCTGCGCGAGCCGCTGGACCACGAGGACGTCGAGGGCGTCTACGCCGGCCTGCGGCCGCTGCTCTCCGGGGAGTCCGAGCCGACCTCCAAGATCTCCCGCGAGCACACCGTCGTCACGCCCGTGCCCGGCCTCGTGATGATCGCCGGCGGCAAGCTGACGACCTACCGGGTGATGGCCGCCGACGCCGTCAACGCCGCGGGGCACTCGCTCAAGTCGACGCTCGGGACGAACATCCGTGAGTCCATCACCGACCGGGTGCTGCTGGTGGGTGCGGACGGCTACGAGGCGCGGGCCAACCAGCGGGTCGCGCTGGCCCGGCGGGCCGGACTGCACGTCGCGCGGGTCGACCACCTGCTCGGCCGCTACGGCACCCGGGTCGACGACGTGCTCGGCCTGATCGACGTCCGGCCGGCCCTGGCCACCCCGCTCGAGGGTGCCGAGGACCACCTCGAGGCCGAGATCGTCTATGCGGTCACCCACGAGGGCGCCCGCCACCTCGATGACGTCCTGTGCCGACGGACCCGCATCTCGATCGAGACCTTCGACCGCGGCGTCAGCGCCGCGCACCGCCGTCGCCCGGCTGATGGGCGAGGAGCTCGGCTGGGACGAGTCCCGGGTCGCCGACGAGGTCGACCACTACCTGCGCCGGGTCGAGGCCGAGCGCCAGTCCCAGCTCGCCCTCACCGACCAGGAGGCCGACGAGGCGCGGGTCAAGGCCCCGGAGATCGTCTCCTAGGACGGGTCGCGCTCGAGCAGACGGCGTTGCGGCTCGTTCAGCGGCAGCGCCTCGGCCCGGGAGTCGGCCAGCGCGGCCTCGTCGTCGCGCCCCAGACGGCGCAGGAGGACCGCTCGCGAGGCGTGCCACCAGGGGTAGTCGTCCAGGCCGCTCACCTGGTCGACCTCGCGCAGTCCGGCCTCCGGTCCGTCGCGTTCGGCCACGGCCGCGGCGCGGTTGAGGCGGACGACCGGACCGTCGTCGAGGCGCAGCAGGACGTCGTACCAGGAGACGACCGCGTCCCAGTCGGTGTCGTCGTAGGTCATCGCGAGGGCGTGGCACGCGGCGATCGCGGCCTGCACCACATAGCGGTCGGGCCGCTCGGGGCTGCGCCGCAGCCCTTCCCCGACCAGCCGGACGCCCTCCTGGATCTTGGCGGCGTCCCAGGCGCCCCGGTCCTGGTCGCCGAGCAGCACCGCGGCACCGGTGCTGTCGACCCGCGCGTTGCGCCGCGAGTCCTGGAGCAGCATCAGGGCGAGCAGGCCGAGCGCGCCGGGGTCGTCGGGCTGCAGCCGCACCAGCAGCCGCGCGAGCCGGACCGCCTGGTCGACGAGGTCGCCGCGGACCAGCTCGGGACCGTCCGTGGCGGCGTACCCCTCGTTGAAGAGCAGGTAGGCCGTGGTCAGGACCGAGGCCCAGCGGTCGGGGAGCTCGTGGTCCGGGGGCACGCGGTAGGGGATCCGGGCGTGCTTGATCTTCTGGCGGGCACGGGTGAGCCGCTTGGCCATCGAGGCCTCGCTGACCAGCATGGCCCGGGCGACCTCCGCGGTCGTGAGGCCGCACAGGGTGCGCAGCGAGAGCGCGACCTGCGTGGCCGGCGCCAGGCTCGGGTGGCAGCAGGTGAAGACCAGCCGGAGCAGGTCGTCCTGGACCATCGAGTCGCTCGGCTCGTCGGGTTCGGTGACCGAGAGGTCCATCGCGGAGACCTCCTTGGGTCGACGGTTCGCCTCGCGGCGGATCAGGTCCACCGCCCGGCGCCGCGCGGTGAGGCGCAGCCACGCGACGGGGTTGTCGGGGACCCCGTCGCGTGGCCAGCGCTCCAGTGCGGTGAGCGTCGCGTCCTGGACGGCGTCCTCGGCCAGGGCCAGGTCGCCGGTCCACCGCGTCAGGGTCGCCAGGACGTCGCGGCCGGACTCGCGAAGCAGGGCGACCAGGGCGTCGCCCGGGTCCGCTGGGGTCACATCCCGAAGTCGATGACCGGCCGCACCTCGACCGCGCCGTCCCAGGCGCCGGGGATGGTCGCTGCCCGGGCGATCGCCTCGTCGAGGTCGGCGCACTCGAGCAGATAGAACCCGGTCAGCGCCTCCTTGGTCTCGGCGTAGGGACCGTCGGTGGTCGTCACGTCGCCGCCCTTCTCCGAGATCCGCACGGTGGTCGCGGTGGACGTCGGGTAGAGCGCAGCCCCGCCGCGGATCACGGCGGCGGCGGCCTCGCCGAACTCGTTGTAGTCCTGCATGTCGGCGGCGTACTCCGGCTGGGTCCAGTCGACGTCGCGGCTGTAGATGATGGCTGCGTACTGGGGCATCTCGATCTCCTCGGTGTGGCCGGCCCGGTGCCGGCTCTCACCCTAGAGACGAACGGGTTCGTGCCAGAAGGACACCGCGGCCGCATCCGTTGACAACTAGAACACGTTCCAACAATGCTGACGCGCGTGTCCACCAGAGACCCACGTCACCGGAGTCCTCGGTGACCCTCGGCCCCACCTCGGACCTCAAGCTCCAACGGACCGCCCGCGACCCTGCGACCGTCCCCGGACTCCTCGAGGGCTGGCTCGCCGGTGCGTTGCCGACGGGTGCCGACCCCAGGGTCACGCTCCACAGCGGCATCGACTCCAACGGCATGAGCTCCGAGACGCTCATCTTTGACGCCACCTGGACCGAGGCCGGCGCGCAGCGGACCGGCCAGTACGTCGCCCGCGTCGCGCCGAGCCCGGACGAGTTCCCGGTGTTCATGGGATACGCGCTGCAGGACCAGTACGACGCGATGCGGATCGTCGGCGAGCGGACCAGCGTGCCGGTCCCCAGCGTCGGGCTGTTCGAGCCGACCGGCCAGGTCCTGGGCACGCCGTTCTTCCTCATGGACCGGATCGAGGGACTCGTGCCTCCCGACGTGCCGCCCTACAACTGGGGCACCGCCCCCGACATCGACGGCAACTGGCTCTCGGACGCCTCGCCCGAGCAGCAGCGGCTCCTCCAGGACAGCACGATCCGGGCGATCGCCGAGCTGCACGCGATCCAGGACCCGATGGACACCTTCGGCTTCCTCGACCGCACGGCGTACGCCGGCCGGACGCCGCTGGAGCGCAACCTCGCCTGGGTGCGGGCCTGGTACGAGTGGTCGGTCCCCGACCTGGGTCGCTCCCCGATCGCGGAGCGGGCGCTGGACTGGCTCGAGGCCAACCTCCCCGACGGCGGCGGCACCGACACGGTGCTGTGCTGGGGCGACTCCCGGATCGGCAACGTGCTGTTCGAGGACTTCGTGCCGGTCGGGGTCCTCGACTGGGAGATGGCGACGGTCGGGCCACGCGAGATGGACCTGTCGTGGATCGTGTTCGCGCACCTGGTCTTCGAGTCGATCACCGAGGTCTTCGCGTTCCCGGGCATGCCGGACTTCATGCGCGAGGAGGACGTCAAGGCGACCTATGCGCAGGCGAGCGGCAAGGAGATCGGCGACCTGACCTGGTTCCACCTCTACAACGCGGTCCAGTGGTGCGTGGTGTTCATGCGCACCGGCGCCCGCTCGATCCACTTCGGTGAGGTCGAGCGGCCCGAGGACATCGAGTCCCTCTTCCACCACAAGCCGCTGATGGAGCGGCTGCTCGCGCAGGCAGGCGCATGAGGCGGGCGCATGAGTCGGGCGCATGAGTCGGGCGCATGAGTAGGTGGGCGGGCGGGATCGGGCCGCTCGACGAGTACCCGATCCACCAGGCGCCGCTACCGGTCGCCTGGGTGGCCAGCACCGACCGCAACTTCTACGACCGGTCCTACTTCAACGCCCACGACCGGACCGGCGACATCTTCTGCATCTTCGGGCACGGCTACTACCCCAACCTCGGCACCAAGGACGCGTTCTTCCTGGTCCGGCGCGGTGACACGCAGACGGCGGTGCACTTCGGCGACGCGATCGACGAGGACCGGCTCAACGTGCGCGTGGGCGGCTATGCGGTCGAGGTCATCGAGCCGCTGCAACGGCTCCGGGTCGCGTTCGAGGAGACCGAGGGCATCGCCGCGGACCTGACCTGGGAGGGGCTGTTCCCCGTGGTCCGCGAGCAGCCGCACGTCATGCGCGCCGGGTCCCGGGTCACCCTCGACGCCCAGCGGTTCGCCCAGGTCGGCTCGTGGTCCGGGACGATCGTGGTCGACGGCGAGGAGATCGCCGTGACCCCGGAGACCTGGATCGGCTCGCGTGACCGCTCGTGGGGGATCCGGCCCGTCGGCGAGGCGGTGCCCGCCGGTGCGCCCGCGGACCCGCGCGTTCGAGGGCATGTGGTGGCTCTATGTGCCGATGGCCTTCGACGACTTCTCGATCTGCCTGATCATCCAGGAGGAGCCGGACGGGCTGCGGACCCTCAACGACTGCACCCGGGTCTTCAAGGACGGCCGCGTGGAGCAGCTCGGCTGGCCGCGGGTCAAGATCCACTACGCCTCCGGGACCCGGATCCCGACCGGCGCCTCGATCACCCTCACGACGCCGGACGGCTCGCTGCTCGGGCTCGAGGTCGAGTCCCGGCTCGCGGTCCCGATCGCCGTCGGCGGTGGCTACGGCGGCGACCCGGACTGGGGCCACGGGGTCTGGCGGGGTCCCGACTTCAGCGAGCGGGTCACCTACGACATGACCGACCCCGCAGTCGATGGCCGGGTGATGTTCGGCGTCATCGACCACGTCGGCCGCGGGGTCTGCGACGGTCAGGAGGGCTGGGGACTCTTCGAGCACGCCGCCCTCGGCCGGCACGACCCCTCCGGCTTCACCGACTTCTTCACCCTCGCCCCCTGACCGCCTCGACCAAGGACTGACATGAGCCACGACAAGGACACCTTCTTCATCGACGGCGCCTGGGCCACCCCGGCCACCTCGGACACCATCGAGGTCGTCTCCCCGCACTCCGAGCAGGTTGTCGCCCGGGTGCCCGAGGGCAGGCCCGCCGACATCGACGCCGCGGTGGCGGCCGCCCGGGCGGCGTTCGACTCCGGGCCCTGGCCGCGGATGACCCCGGCGGAGCGCATCGAGGTCGTCGCGGCGTTCTCGATGCTCTATGCCGGCAGGCTCGCCGAGATGGCGGACCTGATCACCCTCGAGATGGGCTCGCCCACCTCGTTCGCCAACCTCGCCCAGAGCCCGGCGCCGTGGATGCAGATCGAGGCGTTCCTCGGGATCGCCCGCGAGTTCCCCTGGGAGGAGCAGCGCCAGGGGATGCTCGGGCCCGTCGTCGTACGCCGCGAGCCGGTGGGCGTCGTCGCCGCGATCCCGCCGTGGAACGTCCCCCAGTTCACGATCATGTCCAAGGTCATCCCGGCGCTGCTCGCCGGCTGCACCGTGGTCGTGAAGCCGGCGCCCGAGACGCCGCTCGACTGCTACCTGATGGCCGAGCTGCTCCAGGAGGCCGGGGTCCCCGACGGCGTCGTCAACATCGTGGCGGGCGGCCGCGAGGTCGGCGAGCACCTGGTCGCGCACCCCGGCGTCGACAAGGTCGCGTTCACCGGCTCGACCGCGGCCGGCCGCAAGATCGCCGCGGTCTGTGGTGAGCAGCTCAAGCGGGTCAGCCTCGAGCTCGGCGGCAAGTCCGCCGCGATCGTCCTCGACGACGCCGACCTGGCGACCGCGATGGAGGGCCTGAAGTTCACGGCCCTGATGAACTCCGGCCAGGCGTGCGTCGCGCAGACCCGGATCCTCGCCTCTCGGGCCAACTACGCCAACGTCCTCGACGCGCTCGTCGAGATCGTCGGTGCCATGCAGGTCGGGGACCCGTCCGACCCGGCGACCGAGATCGGCCCGATGGTCGCCCAGCGCCAGCAGGAGCGGGTGGAGAAGTACATCGCCCTCGGTCAGGAGGAGGGCGCCCGCCTCGCGCTCGGCGGCCTCGGCATGCCCGAGGGCCTCGAGACCGGGTGGTACGTCCGGCCGACGATCTTTGCCGACGTCGACAACCGGATGCGGATCGCCCAGGAGGAGATCTTCGGTCCGGTGCTCTCGGTGATCCCCTACGACGACGTCGACGACGCGGTCCGGATCGCCAACGACTCCGACTACGGCCTGGCCGGCACCGTCTGGACCAGCGACGAGGCCGCGGGACTCGACGTCGCCCGCCAGGTCCGCGCCGGCACCTACGGCGTCAACACGTACACGATGGACTTCGCGGCGCCGTTCGGCGGCTACAAGTCCTCGGGCGTCGGCCGCGAGTTCGGCCCCGAGGGCCTGGGCCAGTACACCGAGCTCAAGTCGATCTATGTGAGTCCGCCGACGGCCTGAGGGCGGGCGCGGGGACGTCGAGATACAGAATTTGGCTGTCTTTGGCCCTCCAGGAGAGCCACTTTCCGCATCTCGACGACGGCCGGCCGGCGCTCAGCGCTGCGAGTACGCCACCGGCGGGACGATCTCGCCTCGGAACACGAGCTCGGCCAGGGCGCGCTCGCAGCCCGACTGCCACCGCTGGCGCCGGTCCTGGAACGAGATCACCGGCTCCTCGGAGCAGGCGTCCTGTCCGTGCTGGGAGCATCGGCCTGCGGCCGCCACCGTGTCCCGCTGATGCCGGGAGGGGTCATACGGGAAGCTCTGGTTCACGTGACCAGGGTCATCCGGATCGCGACGGTCCGCACAGGTTTCGGAGAATCGCATCGTTGACGTCCCGATGGCTGTGGCCCGGCCGGGCGGGCTACTCAGTGGTAGTAATGCGTGTCACACCCGCCTACGCTCAGGGGATGAGTGCGCCCACTCCTCCCTCTGGTCCGCAGCCTGGCGGCGGTCCGCTCATCGACGGGCCGGCCGACCCCGAGCACGACCCGCGTGCGGTCTATGCACTCGAGCCGGAGTACGTCGAGAACCTCACCCGGCGCATCGTCGAGCTCGACCGGTCAGACCGTGCCGGTCGAGACCCCGCTCAACGGTGCCCCGCTCGCCCACATCCCGCAGTCCGGGCCGCTCGACGTGGCCGAGGCGTTCAGCAAGGCGCGCAAGGCGCAGCAGGCCTGGAGCCGGGTCAGCCTCGACGAGCGGGCGCAGTGCCTGCTCCGGCTGCACGACCTGGTGCTCGACCGTCAGGACGAGATCATCGACCTGATCGTCTGGGAGTCCGGCAAGGCCCGCAAGCACGCGTTCGACGAGCCGCTGCACATCGCGCTGACCGCCCGCTACTACGGCCGGACGGCGCACCAGCACCTCGACACCCAGCGCAAGCTCGGCGTCGTACCCGGCCTGACCCGGGTCGAGGTCAACCGGGTCCCCAAGGGCGTCGTCGGGATCATCTCGCCCTGGAACTACCCGTTCACGATGGCGCTGTGCGACGGCCTCCCGGCGCTGCTCGCCGGCAACGCGGTGGTCGCCAAGCCGGACGCCCAGACCATGCTGTCCGCGCTGCTCGGTGCGCAGCTGCTCGAGGAGGCCGGGTTCCCCCAGGACCTCTGGCAGGTCGTCGCCGGCCCCGGTGCGGACCTCGGCCCGCGACCTCATCGGCCGCTCCGACTACGTCTGCTTCACCGGCTCGACGGCCACCGGCAGGATCATCGCCAAGGGCTGCGCGGACAAGCTGATCGGCTGCTCGCTGGAGCTCGGCGGCAAGAACCCGATCCTCGTGCTGCGCGACGCCGACCTCGAGAAGGCGGCCGAGGGCGCCGTACGGGCCTCGTTCTCCAACGCCGGTCAGCTCTGTGTCTCGATGGAGCGGATGTTCGTGGCCGACCAGGTCTACGACCGGTTCGTCGACCGCTTCGTGCAGCGGACCGAGGCGATGACCCTGGGCGCCACGCTCGACTGGGGCAACGACATGGGCTCGCTGATCTCCCAGCAGCAGCTGGACACGGTGACCAGCGCACGTCGAGGACGCGGTCGCCAAGGGCGCCCGGGTGCTCACCGGCGGCCGGGCCCGCCCGGACCTCGGCCCCTACTTCTTCGAGCCGACCATCCTCGAGGGCGTCACCCCGGGCATGACCTGCTTCGGCGAGGAGACCTTCGGCCCGGTCATCTCGCTCTACCGCTTCCACGACGAGGCGGAGGCCGTCGCGCGCGCCAACGACGGCGACTACGGCCTCAACGCCTCGATCTACAGCCAGGACGGTGGCCGGGCGCGGGCGATCGCCCGCACCATCAAGTGCGGGACGGTCAACATCAACGAGGCGTTCGGCGCGACGTTCGCCTGCATCGACAGCCCGATGGGCGGCATGCGGCAGTCCGGCATGGGCCGTCGCCAGGGCAGCGAGGGCATCCACCGCTACACCGAGACCCAGGCGGTGGCCACGCAGCGGCTGATCCGGTTCGCGCCGATGCTCGGGATGAGCGACGAGACCTACGCCAAGGTCATGACGGCCAACCTGCGGCTCATGAACAAGCTCGGAAGGGCCTGATGGTTTTCGACTTCGACGTCCTCATCGTCGGGTCCGGCTTCGGCGGCTCGGTCTCCGCGCTGCGGCTGACCGAGAAGGGCTACCGGGTCGCCGTCCTCGAGGCGGGCGCGCGGTTCGAGGACGAGGACTTCTCCCACGGCACCGCCGACATCAAGAAGTACCTCTGGGCGCCGGCGCTCGGGATGTACGGCATCCAGCGCATCGACGCGGTCCGCGACACGATGATCGTGGCCGGAGCGGGCGTCGGTGGCGGGTCGCTGGTCTATGCCAACACCCTCTACGAGCCGCCGCCGGCGTTCTACAACGACCCGCAGTGGAGCCACATCACCGACTGGAAGTCCGAGCTCGCGCCCTACTACGACCAGGCCAAGCGGATGCTCGGCGTCGTCGAGAACCCGGTCCGCACGCCGGCCGACGACGTCATGGAGAAGGTCGCCCAGGACATGGGCGTCGGCGAGACGTTCCACCCGACGCCGGTCGGCGTGTTCTTCGGCGGACCCGGCCAGGCGGCCGGCGAGGAGGTCGCAGACCCGTTCTTCGGCGGCGCGGGCCCGGCCCGTCGTACCTGCCTCAACTGCGGCGAGTGCATGAGCGGCTGCCGCCACAACGCCAAGAACACCCTGGTCAAGAACTACCTCTACCTCGCCGAGCACCATGGCGCCACGGTCCTGCCGCTGACCACGGTGACGCGCATCAAGCCGCGCGAGGGGGGCGGCTACGACGTCCGCGTGAGGTTCACGAAGGCCAAGACCGGCCGCGGGCAGCGGACCCTCACCGCCGAGCACGTGGTGATGGCGGCCGCCTCGCTCGGCACGCAAAAGCTGCTGCACCGGATGAAGGACGAGGGCCACCTGCCCCACCTGTCCGAGCGGCTCGGCTACCTGTCGCGCACCAACTCCGAGTCGATCCTCGGCGCCGTCGCCGCCAAGGACGACCCGACCGACTACACCTATGGCGTCGCGATCACCTCGTCGTTCCACCCCGACGCCGACACCCACGTCGAGCCGGTGCGCTACGGCAAGGGCTTCAACACGATGGCGATGCTGCAGACCGTGCTCACCGACGGTGACGGCAGTGGCGCCAAGACGCGGATCCGGGCGTGGCTGCGGCAGATGGTGCGCGAGCGCAAGGACGTCGCGAACCTCTACGACTTCAAGCACTGGTCCGAGCGCGCCGTGATCGCGCTGGTGATGCAGAGCCTCGACAACTCGATCACGACGTACGGCACGAAGACCTTCGGCGTGTGGCGGATGACCTCGAAGCAGGGTCACGGCGCGCCCAACCCGACCTGGATCCCGGTCGCCAACGAGACCGTACGCCGGATCGCGAGCCACCTGGGCGGCACACCCGGCGGCAACATCGGCGAGCCGTTCGGCATGCCGCTGACCGCGCACTTCATCGGCGGCTGCGCCATCGGCGACTCGACCGAGACCGGCGTGGTCGACCCCTACCAGCGTGTCTACGGCCACCCCGGCCTGCACATCGCCGACGGCGCCGCGATCTCGGCCAACCTGGGAGTGAACCCGTCCCTGACGATCACCGCCCAGGCCGAGCGGGCGATGGCGTTCTGGCCCAACAAGGGTGAGCCCGACCACCGCCCCGAGCTCGGCGGGGGCTACCAGCGCATCGACCCCATCGCGCCGGTCGCCCCCGTCGTCCCGGACGAGGCCCCGGGCGCTCTGAGGCTCCCGATCGTCGGAGTCTCCTGACGTCGGTCCCGGGGCCGGGCCCTGGTGCGATTCCGGGACCCATGCGAATCAGACCAACGAGGCGCGGTACCCGTGCTTCTTCGCACCGTCACCCGACGCGAAGCACTCCTCGGGACTGGTCACCGAGTAGTACTGGTTCGACGGCAGGTGATAGATCCGGTCATCACCACGGTTGCCCTTGATCGGCGCCCTCTTGGGGCACTTGGTGTGCGAGACCGGCTGGTACGACCTCCGGTCGCGGCTCCCGCAGTAGTCCCGCTTCCGGATGTCGGTCTTGCGGTACTTCGCCTGCTGGGGGTGCGCGTCGTACCCGTCGGTCGAGTCGAACTTCGCCACCGACCCGGCCTTGATCTGCCGCAGCCCCACATCGACCGAACCCACGGCGACGTAGCGCAGCAGCCGCCCGTACCGGTCGGTGTCGTCGTGGCCGGCCGGGGCGGTGAGCGTGACGGTCGAGCCGACCGGCGCCTGCGCGAGCGCGGAGCCCGTCGCGGCCTCGTAGCCGCATTCGCCCACGTCCGGCGCGTTGATCCCGATCAACCGGATCTTGCCCAGGTCGGTCACGACGGTGTCACCGTCGCTCCAGTGCTGGACGACGGCGGTGACGGTCGTGTCCGCGTGCGCAGGCGCGCCGGCGCCGTACGCCGCAGCCGCGAGCGCGATGCCCGCGGCGGCGGCGAGCGGCGTCTTCACCAGGCGAGCGTAGATGTGCGGCGCGCTGCGCGCGTGGCAATCGAGCAGCTGACGAGGAGGCCGGGCGCGCCTCTCAGCCCCGCCACATCTCGGCGTACGTCGGGATCTCCTCGGCTGTGCACTCCACCAGCTCGGCACCGTCCGCACCGAGGCAGTTGAACAGCCCGGGCTCGGCGCCCAGCTCGACGACCAACCCCGCATAGCTGCCCACCGCCGGGATCGTCAGCCCGTCGGCCACGAGCGTCTCGGTCAGGGTGTCGGCGCCGCTGGCGACGTCCGCGACCAGCGGCGCCTGCGCCCCCGCCGTCCCCTTGAAGGACAGCTCGACCTGCACCACCTCGCCGGGTGCCAGGTTCAACGCGAGCGGAGCGCCGGTCTGGTCGTTGAGCACGACGGCGCCGTCGACGAGGTCCACCGTGCCCCGGACGTACTCAGCGGCGCCGGCACTGGGGCAGCCGAACACGAACACCGGCTCGGCCGGATCGGCTGTGTCGATCGGCGCCTCGAACCGCACGTCAGTCACCGCGAGCATGTTGGTGCCGCCCTCCGCGCTGTTGCGGACCGTCAGCACCCAGGACCGCTGCCGTTCGACACCGTGCTGGTCGAGCCAGGCGATCTGCTCGGGGAGGCAGAAGTTGGCGTTGAACGGCATCTCGTCGAGATTGGTCGACATCGGCAGCAGGTACTGCGTCACCTGCGGGTCCGTGGCTTCGATGGTCGCGACCAGGTCCGAGGTCGGTGCGATGGCGGGGCTCTGCGACGCGGTGGGGCCGTCGCTCACCACGGCGGCCGGAGACGAGGGCTCATCGTCCCCGGAGGCGAACTGCCACACGGTCACCGCCGAGGCCGCCGCAGCCAGCAGGAACGACGCGGCGATGACGTACGGATGGTTGACCAGCGTGGTCGCCAGCGCCCGACCGCGGCTCTCGGCGGGCTTCTCGGTCACGGGTCTCAACCTAAGGCAGGCGGGGCTCGGAGCCAGGCGCACCGCGACTAGGCTCGGCCCATGACGGCCGCTGTCGAGCACGACCTCGTCCTCGTCGTCGACTTCGGAGCCCAGTACGCGCAGCTGATCGCCCGCCGGGTCCGCGAGGCCCGGGTCTATTCCGAGATCGTCCCGCACCACCTGCCGGTCGCCGAGATGCTCGCCAAGAACCCGAAGGCGCTGATCCTCTCCGGCGGACCCTCCTCGGTGTACGCCGAGGGCGCACCGTCCGTCGACCCGGCGATCTTCACGTCCGGGACCCCGGTCTTCGGCATGTGCTACGGCTTCCAGCTGATGGCCCAGGGCCTCGGCGGCGAGGTCGCGCACACCGGCGCCCGCGAGTACGGCCGCACCCCCGTCTCGGTCTCCGAGGCCGGCACCCTGCTCGCCGACATCCCGGCCGCAGCACAACGTCTGGATGTCCCACGGCGACTCGGTCGCCGCCGCACCTGAGGGCTTCACCGTCCTCGCCTCGACCGCGGCGCACTCCGGTGGCGGCGTTCGAGGACGTCGACCGCGGCCTCGCCGGCGTCCAGTGGCACCCGGAGGTGCTGCACACCGAGCACGGCCAGAAGGTGCTCGAGCACTTCCTGCTCGACATCGCCGGCTGCCGCCCCACCTGGACGATGTCCAACATCGCCGAGGAGCAGATCGAGACGATCCGCGCCCAGATCGGCGACCGCGGCCAGGCGATCTGTGGCCTCTCCGGCGGCGTCGACTCCGCCGTCGCCGCCGCGATCGTGCAGAAGGCGATCGGCGACCGGCTCACCTGCGTCTATGTCGACCACGGGCTGATGCGCCAGGGCGAGACCGAGCAGGTCGAGCGCGACTTCGTCGCCGCCACCGGCGTCGACCTCAAGGTCGTCGACGCCGAGAAGCAGTTCCTCGAGGCGCTCGTCGGGGTCACCGACCCCGAGGAGAAGCGCAAGATCATCGGCCGCGAGTTCATCCGTGTCTTCGAGGCCGCCGAGGCCGAGATCCTCGCCGACGCGGTGTCCGGCGACGACGGCGACAAGGTCGCGTTCCTCGTCCAGGGCACGCTCTATCCGGACGTCGTCGAGTCCGGCGGGGGAGCGGGCACCTCCAACATCAAGTCCCACCACAACGTCGGTGGGCTGCCCGACGACCTCGAGTTCGAGCTCGTCGAGCCGCTGCGCACCCTGTTCAAGGACGAGGTCCGCCTGGTCGGTGAGCAGCTCGGTCTCCCGGCGGAGATCGTGCATCGCCAGCCGTTCCCCGGCCCTGGCCTCGGCATCCGGATCATCGGTGAGGTCACCCGCGAGCGTCTCGACATCCTCCGCGTGGCCGACGCCATCGCCCGGGAGGAGCTCACCAAGGCCGGCCTGGACCGCGACATCTGGCAGATGCCGGTCGTGCTGCTCGCTGACGTCCGCTCGGTCGGTGTCCAGGGTGACGGTCGGACCTATGGCCACCCTGTCGTCCTGCGGCCTGTCACGTCCGAGGACGCGATGACCGCCGACTGGGCCCGGCTGCCCTACGAGGTGATGGAGCGGATCTCAACTCGGATCACCAATGAGGTTCGTGAGATCAACCGGGTGACTGTCGACATCACGTCGAAGCCGCCCGGAACGATCGAGTGGGAGTGACTGGATAGGTCATTCCGCCGCGAATGACGCGCACGGCTCGTCAGAGCCTCTCCGTCGGCTCAGCGCATGTTCTCCTCGGACCGCTGGACAAGGCCATCGGGCCGGCCGAGGCCGCGCCAGAGGACAAACCGGGCACTCGGGACGAACTGCCCAGGAAAGCGATGCACCATCTTCCAGCTCAGCACCAAGGCCTTGCGGCCGCCATCGAAGGGTCCGACGAGCAGGTGCTGCAGCGCAGGGTAGAGCGGGTTGACGCCGCCCTTCCTCAACTGCTTGAGCGGGCCGCGTCCGTCCGCGCTGTAGCGCCAGTTCAGCCCGTCGGTGATCGCGATATCGGTCCTGCCGTTCCCGTCGAAGTCAGCCGCGACTGCCTTGGCGAACGAGCTCGTGCGCTTGCTGTTCAGCCTCTCCCAGAACGCTGTCGCACCACTGGAGAAGGACCACTGGTTGTTGCGCACCGCGGCGATGTCGGTGCCGGGCACGTCGTCGAAGTCACCCAACAGCATGTCGGCGACCGGCGTGACGGACCCGCCGACGACGGTCCAAATGCGGGTGCTGCCGTACCAGACGTGCCACTCCTTGTTGCGGGTGTAGAAGATGTCAGTCCGAGCATCTCCGTCGAAGTCGCCGAAGCGGAGCTGCTTGATGTCCACCGGGGACGACGGCAGGGCCACCCCCGGTGTCGGATAGCGCTTGAGGTAGCGGAGCTTGCCGTCCGAGCCACGCCAGATGGCGTCCGTGACGCGGTCGTTGTCGACGTCGGCGAAGGTGAGGTCCTTCGTCCTCGTCGACGAGCTGTCCATGAACCTCCATGGACTGATCCCCGCGCTCGAGTAGAACCATGCGGTGCCGTTGGCCAAGAAGACATCGGTGCGCCCGTCACCGTCGAAGTCACCGGCAGCGATCTCCGTCGTGTAGTCCGTGTCGTGCTTGTTGTCCCGGTACGTCAGGTTGAACGTGCTGGGCCGGTCGTCGTCGAGCCGGTCGTCGTCGCCCTCGCTCAGCTTGAGCGCCTCGTCGCGGTCGTCGTGAACCATGACGTTGTGGTGGAACAGGGCTGCTTGCGTAGGTCGGCCGCGGAGCCCGAACGCGTTGCGGGTGCGGAATCCCGCGGCGTAGTCCTGCTCACCCCGGATCGTGTTGTGGTCGATCTCGAAGAACGTGCCGGCGTCACCGCCCGCCCAATGCCCGGGGTCGCGCGTCCCGTGCACGTCGAAGTGGTGGTCCTTGTGGTCGATGGCCCCCTCCAGGATGTAGTTCCGGGACGCGAGGTAGCCGCTGAACGCCTTGCCGCTCGCCGCCACCGAGTGATTGTTGTACTCGAAGACGTTGCCCCTGATCGTGGCGTACACGGCGCCGCCGACCACGACTCCGTAGCCACCGCCGACCCGGGCCTGGTTGTGAAGGTAGTTGTACTCGATGCGCACGCGCCCGGCGTCCGACTTGTCCGGACGCGGGCACGGGCCCGCACAGTTGCCGAGGGCCGCCTCGTACTCCGCGTTGTACTCCTGAGGATCCTTGACCTCCACGACGCCGCTGACGTCGACCGCGTTCCTGAAGCCCTCGATCTCGTTGTCGGCGATGACGACCTGGCCCTGCACCTTCGTCGGATACCGGATCACGGAGACGGCGACGACGCCACCCTTGCCGCCGTTGTCCTTGGGCTTGAACGGCCCCTCGAGGTGCAGCCCCTCGAGACGGACCCGGTCCCCGCCGGTCTCGAACAGCGGCAGGTTCCTGGCGCCCTCGTCCTGGATGACCCGGGTCCAGAGCCGCGGACGCCTGCCCAGCGCGCTGGCCTCACCGACGAGCTGGACCCCCGCGTTGAGCGGGACCAGGCGCGCCGGGTCGCCGGCGCAGTCCACCATCTCCCAGGTGGCACCGGCGGGGACGACCACCCGGATGTTCGTCGCCGTCTGCAGCACCTTGGTGAGCTGGGGAGCCGACGAGACCCGGACCTGGCCGGGGACGGGCCGCACCTCGAGCACCGAGCTCGTGCAGGTCGGCGTCGAGCGGATCGGAAGGGTGACGCTCCGAGGCGCCGTGCCGGCGCCGGCCGCAGGGGTGCCGGTGATCGTGATGGCCGCGTCCGCGAACGCCGCTCCGGGGGCAGCGGTTAGGAGCAGGGTGACGGCGGAGCCGACACCCGTCACGGTGGTCGGCTGGAACGACGCGCTCACTCCCGGCGGAAGTCCTGACGCGCTCAGCGTCACGCCTCCGTTGGAGCCGTTGAGCCGGTGCACGGCGATCGGGACAGCGACGCTCGTGCCCGAGGGCACGGGCGCAGGGCCGACCTCCAGAGAGAAGTCCGGCGCCTGCGACCCGGGCGACGTGATCGCCAGGTCGTCGAAGCCGACCGGCTGGCTGCCGAGCGTCGGCGTGGTCGTCAGCTCGAAGGAAGAGATCGTCGGCCCCGGCGCTGTCACTCCCACGAGCTGGGTGAATGGCTGGCCCTCGGTCACGGTCGCCGTTGAGGTGCCCACTGTCTGTCCTGATGCGTCGCGCGCGATCATGGTGATCTGCGCCGTCGCGCCGTTCGGTTCCCCTTCCAGGTATCCCACGTAGGCCTCGACCCGGGTGGCCGTCGACGTGAGTCGCCCGACCGTCCGAGGTGTGTAGAACTCGCAGCCCTGGCAGGTCGAGAAGTGCACCACCCTGCTTCCCGAGTGGGCCGTCCCCGCGGGGACCGTCTTGACGACCGGCCGGAACCCATCGGAGGGGGCACCGTTGAAGACGACCCCGTGCGAACCCTGGTACTGGTTCGAGACGACTGCCTCAGGAGCGAGGTTCTCGAATGAGACGACGACCGTGGCAGCGACCGCGGACGGCGCAGCGAGAAGCCCGACCAACAACGCGATCACGAGCGACCCGAGCGTCACAGGTCCGCCAGGACGCCTCATGGCCGGATGCTAGGGCCTCCACCACGACCTGGATAGCCTGCCGGGGCAAACCTGTGTGGCTCGGACCTTCTATGAGTGAGGAGATGGTGTCCCTGCCGGACTTGTCCGCTCGACACGGTCACGATCCCGCCGACGCGTCAAGCCGCAGCGAATGCCCCGGTACGCGATCAACCGTCGGCCGCGAGGTCTGCGAGCACACGGTCGATCACCGTGGCCTCCCGAGCGGTGAGGCCCTCGAGCCCGCGCGGTGTCACGAGCGGACTCACCATCGGTCGTGGACGGCGTCCCGAAAGCGGGTGTCGTAGATCCGCCGGACTCCGGCGAGGGCGTCGGCGGAAAGGGCGGGTAGGTCGCCGGCAGCCGCGTTGCTGCGGGCTTGGTCGGCCGTGCGGGCTCCGGGGATGACGGTGGTGCATCCGCGCTGTTGCCAGCACCACGCGATGGCCGCCTGGGCCGGCGTCGCCCCCAGAGGCGCGAGCGCGCCGATCATGCCGGCGAACTCCTGAGCCGCCGTCAGCCCTGTCTCGAAGTCCACGCCGGAGAACGTCTCGCCGACGTCGAAAGCGCTGCCGTCGCGGTTGTAGGTGCGGTGGTCGTCGGCCGCGAACCTCGTAGTCGCGTCGTACCGGCCGGACAGCAGGCCGGAAGCCAACGGCACCCGCGCGATGATCCCGACGCCCGCCGCCTCGGCGGCTGGCAGGACCGCGTCGAGCGGCTTGAGCCGAAACGCATTGAGGATGATCTGGACCGAGGCCACGTTCGGCCGGGCGATCGCCGCGAGCGCCTGGTCACAGGTCTCGACGGAGACGCCGTAGGCCGCGATCGACCCGTCGGCCACCAATGCGTCCAGGGCGTCGTAGGTGGCGTCGGAGTCGATGACCGCCGACGGAGGGCAGTGAAGCTGCACCAGGTCGAGGGTGTCGACAGCCAGGTTGGTCCGCGAACGGTTCACCCACTGCCTGAAGTTGGCGGCCACATAGCTGCTCGGCACCTGCTCCGCGCGCCGCCCCATCTTGGTCGCGACCGTGAGGCCGGCGCCGGGGTGAGCCGCGACGAAGCGGCCCACG
Source organism: uncultured Actinomycetota bacterium (assembly GCA_963802315.1). GTDB lineage: Bacteria > Actinomycetota > Actinomycetes > Propionibacteriales > Nocardioidaceae > Nocardioides. The sequence continues at coordinate 359,227 of CAWDIF010000001.1, read as the reverse complement.
ATCTGCTCGCTCCGTCCGTCGCCATAGACGTCGGCAGTGTCAAAGAACGTCACTCCAGCCTCTGCAGAGGCCTCGAGCACGTCGAGGGCTGCTGCCTCCGTGACCTCGCCCCAGTCGGCCCCGAGCTGCCAGGTGCCGAGTCCGACGGCCGATATGACGGGGCCGGTGCGGCCAAGAGCCCCATGGTCCACGACGTCACTGTCCTCTCGTCAGGCTGATGAGGTACCCGAGTCTTGCAGGGCGGCGCACGTCAGGTCTCTGACCCTTGTGAAAGGTGAAGGTCCTCGACGCCGGCCTCGAAGACGCGGACCGCCGCGCGGACGTCGTCAACCTGGCCCGGGCCTCCCATCGGGCGTCCCCAACGGACCTCGTTGCACACGAAGCTCTGAAGCTCGGGAGTCGCCCCTGAGCCCGGCATTCCTGGAGGTGGTTCATACTCGGAACGCGTCAGGCTCTCAGAGGCCGGCTTCGCGGACGTGGTGTAGTTGCAGCACGCTTCCCTTCCAGGGAAGGAGTCGAGGTTCAAATCCTCGCGTCCGCTCCACCGACCGAAGCCGGAGCGTCCCGGGGTTGCCGCAGGGACGGTCCCACTTCGCTGAAGTACGGCTCCCGGTGCTCGACCGTTAGGTTCGCGCAGTGCCCGACACCCGCCCACGCCGTACCTTCGCCGTCATCAGTCACCCGGACGCGGGCAAGTCGACCCTGACCGAGGCGCTGGCGCTGCACGCACGGGCGATCACGGAGGCCGGCGCAGTCCACGGCAAGGGCGAGCGCCGCGCGACGGTGTCCGACTGGATGGCGATGGAGAAGGCGCGTGGCATCTCCATCACCTCGGCCGCACTGCAGTTCGTCTATCGCGACCACGTGATCAACCTGGTCGACACCCCTGGCCACAGCGACTTCTCCGAGGACACCTACCGCGTGCTGTCCGCGGTCGACTCGGCGGTCATGCTGGTCGACGCCGGCAAGGGCCTCGAGCCGCAGACCCTCAAGCTGTTCCGGGTCTGCGCGCTGCGGGGCATCCCGGTGATCACGGTCATCAACAAGTGGGACCGCCCGGGTCTCTCGGCGCTGGAGCTGATGGACCTGATCGAGCAGAAGATCAAGCTCCGCCCCACGCCGCTGACCTGGCCGGTCGGTGAGGCGGGCGACTTCCGCGGGGTGCTGGACCGGCGTACGGGCGAGTTCGTGAAGTACACACGCACGGCCGGTGGGGCCACGCGGGCGCCGGAGAAGCGGATGGCGCCCGACGAGGTGGAGGAGAACGACGCGCAGGTGTGGGCGGATGCGGTCGAGGAGCACGAGCTGCTCACCCTCGACGACGCCGACCACGACCAGGAGCGGTTCCTCGCCGGGTCGACGACGCCGGTCATGTTCGCCTCGGCCCTGTTGAACTTCGGGGTCGCACAGCTCCTGGACCTGCTGCTCGACCTCGCACCGGCGCCGGGCGCGACCCCGGGTGTCGACGGCTCGGTCCGTGAGGTCGAGGACGAGTTCAGCGCGTTCGTCTTCAAGGTGCAGTCCGGGATGAACGCCAACCACCGCGACCGGCTCGCCTACGCGCGGGTGGTCTCCGGCACCTTCGAGCGCGGGATGGTCGTCACGCACGCCGGAACCGGCCGGCCGTTCGCGACGAAGTTCGCCCAGGCGGTCTTCGGTCGCGAGACGACGTCGGTCGAGAGCGCCGAGCCCGGCGACATCATCGGGCTGGTCAACGCGGCCGCCCTGCGGGTGGGGGACACCGTGTACGTCGGCGACGCGATCGAGTACCCGCCCGTGCCGACGTTCGCCCCCGAGCACTTCATGACCGCCAGCGCCGGTGACATCGGTCGCTACAAGCAGTTCCGCAAGGGCATCGAGCAGCTCGACCAGGAGGGCGTCGTGCAGGTGCTGCGCTCCGACCTCCGCGGTGACCAGAACCCGGTCCTGGCGGCGGTCGGTCCGATGCAGTTCGAGGTGGTCGAGGACCGGATGACCCACGAGTTCAACGCCCCCATCCGCTTCAGCCGGCTCGACTACTCGGTCGCCCGGCGCACCGATGCGGCCGGCGCCGAGGCCCTGAAGGGGATCCGCGGCGTCGAGGTCCTGGCCCGCAGCGACGGCACGCACCTGGCTCTTTTTGTCAACGAGTGGCGGGCCACGGCCACCACGCGCGACCACCCCGACGTCGTCCTCGAGGCCCTGCCGGCCGGCGGCAGCTGAGGCTCGGTAGGGCGTCAGACCGCCTGGGCGGTCCCCCACGCAGGTGCCATCTCGAAGAGCGCCTGGATCTCGGCGTGGAACGCCTCGAGGATGTCGTGGGGGTGGGGGATCGCCGCCTGGTCGACCTTGAAGCCGACATGCACATGACCGGCATAGCTGAAGATGCAGGTGCCCAGGCTCTGGTGGCCCGTCCCGGGCACCCATCCCATCAGCTTGTCGATACGCGCGCCGGCCACGTAGCGCGGCTCCTGTGGGCCCGGGACGTTGGTGGTGACGCCGATCGCCTTCGAGGCGAAGAAGCGCGCAAGAAGCCTGCTGAGGTGGCGCCCGGTGCGCCCGATGCCGTGCATGAGGGCGAAGGTGACCAGTGGCTCGGGTGACTGCTTGATCTTGTCCATGCGGCGCTTGGTCTCCGCCAACCGGGTCGCGGGTGTCTCCAGCCCCGAGGGCATGCGGAGGAGGACCACGGCGAAGCGGTTGCCGAGCCCCGCCTCGAGCGGCTCACCGAGCGGCCGCAGGTTGACCGGGATCATCGTCGGCAGGTCGACCGCGTCACCGTCGTGAAGGAGCTGGTAGCGGTGCAGCGCGCCGGAGAGGGCGGAGACCAGGACGTCGTTGACGGTGCTGTCGGTCGTCTTGGCGACGCGCTTGATGTCGGCGAGCGGGACAGGGTCGGACCAGACCACCAGCTTGGACCGGCTCGCCTCACCGCTGAGCGCGGTGGTCGGGCAGCGTGCGACGAGCAGCCTGACCAGGATCACCGGCACCTGCACCACTGACACGAGCCTCTTGAACGCCGTCCGCAGGGCGCCCGATCGTCGCGGCCGCGGCGGGCGAGAAACGTCCGGCGTGCCGGTGCTCGGGTCGCCCAGGTCACCAGGCCCGCCGTCGGGGGCGGTGTCGGTCACCGACAGGAGCACCTGCACCAGCGCCATCCCGTCCGCGATCGAATGGTGCAGACGCACATACATCGCCGTCCCCGTGGGATGCCCGGTGAGGAGGTGGATCTCCCACAGGGGTCGGTCCTCGGGCAGGGGAGTGCCCAGGTGGCTCGCCACGTAGTCCTGCACGGTGGCGTCGTCCGCGGGGGTCGGCAGCGCCACCTCACGGATGTGCTGCTCGACCCGGAACCCCTCGGCGTCGACCCAGCGCCGCCGACCCCACCGTCGCCGCGCAGCGGCGTGGCGCTGCCCGAACACGGGGAACTGCTCGACCACCCGCCGTTGCATGACCTGCTCCAGCCGGGCCCGGTCGACGGGTCCCGAGAGCATGACCAGGGCTTCGATGACCAGCAGGTTCTCCGGGCGATCCGCGGTGAGCCAGAGGGCGTCGACGGGATTCAAGACACGTTCCGTTCACAGGGGGATGGTCCGGGTGCGGCGGGCCGACGCGGCAGTTGAGCGACTACGGCACCCCCAGAACCTAGCCGGGTCGGGTCAATAGGTCATTCGGGTCCTTGTGCTGTCTCGGGGCACGTCGCAGCCTGGGGTGAGCAGCACATGGAGGTGGGCACATGCCGAAGACCACATCGTGCGGGGAGATCCAGTGATCCGGGTCGAGCGCGGCCCGGCTCCGCCGTGGGTCAAGGATCCCGAGTTCCGGGCCGCCCGGGACCGATACGCGCAGTTCCGCTTCGAGGGTGGGTCGCGCACCAAACAGACCACGATGGACTTCGCCACCGCGCTGGGGCCGTACCTGACGTCGGCCGCGGACTACGCGCACCAGCTGTTCCACGGCAAGTGCGCCTACACCGAGGTCCCGGGGGAGATGCGGCTGCACCTGCACCGGCCGGAGTCGGACGCGTTGGACGAACCCCGGCCGATCGCGCCCAACCACTACTGGTGGACCGCGGCGTGGTTCCGCAACTGGTACGCCGCGTCGTACGACGTGGAGGCACTGAAGCGCAACAACTTCCCGGTCCTCGGCGAGCGGGCGCCCGAGCCGACGCCGACGCAGCTCCGAGGCGGCAACGTGCCGGCGAAGTTCCTCGACCGCGGCGTGCTGCTCGACCCGTGCGAGGACCACCCGCAGCGGCACCTGGACTTCCACAAGGACGGCACGGTCACGCCCTGGGGACGCCAGTCCGCCCCGTGGCTCGACGACCTGGAGCGAGTGCGCGGCGGCGAGACCATCCGGCTGCTCGACCTCAACTCTCCCGACCTGGTGCGCTCCCGGCAATCCGCCATCAGGACCGCGCTGTCGCTGGTGGACAAGGAGGCACCCCTGGAGTCGTTCCTCGTCCCGGAGGCCCCGCACCTCGGCGCGATGCGTCAGGCCGTCGCCGCGCACCTGCTCACCAGGGGAGACGACACGCTCACCGATCTCCACCTCATGGTGCTCCCCGAGCTGGCACCACGGATCGCGGGCGACCCCGACCGGATCGGCAGCCGCCTCGCGCAGCAGGTCCACGACGCCCTCCAGCGGTCCGACTCACCTCTCGCGGAGCTGCTGAGGGCCCCCAGCCCGGACAGCGCGGCCCAGGTGCCGACCAAGACCCCGGTCACGCGCCCCCGGCGTGGACTGACCGCTCGCGACACGACGACCATTCCCCGCGACGCCGCGATCACCCGACTGCTGATCACCAACTTCCAGGCGATCGAGAAGTACGAGCTCAAGATCCCGGCCGCGACCGCAGGTCCGTCGCCCAACGATCCGGCCGTCCCGCAGGCTGCGGCGCAGCCCGGTGCCCAGGCGCCCGCCGAGACCACCGGTCCGGCGAAGCGACCGTGGCGGGTGTTCCTGGGCGAGAACGGCTCCGGCAAGAGCTCCGCCCTGCGCGCCATCGCACTGGCCCTGGCCACGACCCAGCTCGAGTCCCTGCGCGAGCAGTGCGACCTGGCCTGGACCGACCTGCTGCGCCGTGGTGCGACCGAGAGCCGGGTCCTGCTGGAGTTCACCGGCGGCGGCAAGATCGACCTGCGCATCACCGCGGCCGGTGCCAGATTCGTCGGTGGCGCCCCGCACATGGACGCCTACGTGCGTGGGTTCGGCGCGACCCGGCTGACCAGCGACGAGCACCTGACCGCCGAGGCCAACGTCCGCCTCGGCAACCTGTTCGACCCCCGGCAGCCGGTCGTCGATGCCGAGAAGTGGCTCCTGCACCTCGAGCAGCACGCCAAGGGGGACTTCAACGTCACCGCCGTCACGATCGCCCGGCTGCTCGGTCGTGGCGACCAGGTCGTCGAGCAGCGGGGCAAGGCCACCACGCGCTACATCCAGCGAGTGGGCCAGGAGATCACCATCGGCGGCGAACCGCTGCGGACCATCAGCGACGGCTACCGCGCGGTCGTCTCGATGGCCTGCGACCTGATGGCCGGGGCCGGCAGCGGCCTCTCCGACATCCGCAACGCCAGCGGCATCGTCCTGGTGGACGAGCTCGGCAGCTATCTGCACCCGCGCTGGAAGATGCAGATCACCGGCACGTTGCGCGAGGAGTTCCCCTCGATGCAGTTCCTGGTGACCACGCACGAGCCGTTGTGCCTGCGCAGGCTCCTCGAGCGAGAGGTGGTCCGGGTCAGACCGTCCAGCCCCGACGAGGAGGGCCGTTGGCGCTCGGAGTTCGAGACGCTCGAGGAGTCGCCGAGCAGGTTCCGCGTCGACCAGCTCCTGACGTCGTCGTTCTTCGGCCTCGACACCACCATCGACCCGGACGTGGAGAAGGAGTTCGCGAGGTACTACGCGCTGATCCGCAAACCGGTGCTCACCGCGGCCGAGGAGACCGCACGCGAGGAGCTCCGTGCCAGCCTGTCCACCCAGGGGATCCTCGGCTACACCGCGCGCGACCAGCTGGTCTATGACGCGATCGACACGTTCCTGGCCGGGGCTCAGGGCAAAGACCCCAAGACCCGGCGCCGGGACCGCGAGGAGGTCCTCAAGAACGTCGCCGACATCTGGCGCAACGTCGCCGCTCGCCGCGAGCTCGGCCGGCAGCCATGATCCGCGTCGACCGCAGCGGCGTCGTCGTCCCGGCCTCCTTGGAGACCAGCGGCAAGACCGAGGAGAAGGCGGTCATCACCGCCCTGGACACCTATCTCACCCAGACCCCGCCCCCCGTCAAGGGGTTCACGTTCACCTTCAAGGCCTACAAGAAGGACGACGTCAAGAAGGCCCTGAGCCAGCTCTTCCACGGCAAGTGCGCCTACTGCGAGTCGAGGTACGCCGGCACGCAGCCGATGGACGTCGAGCACTGGCGGCCCAAGGGCGGCGTGTCGGAGCTCGGCCAGTCCGGGCTCGGCGTGGGCTATCCGTGGCTGGCGGCGCGCTGGACCAACCTGCTGCCGTCGTGCATCGACTGCAACCGGCCCCGGGTGCAGCACGACGACCTGACAGGCCTCGACGAGACCCTGGGGAAGGCCAACCAGTTCCCGGTCTCCGGGCCGCGGATGCAGCGACCGATCCCCCACAGCGCGACGCCACCGGTCGAGGACGTCGCGCTGCTCATCGACCCCACCGTCGACGACCCGGTGCAGCACCTGAGGTTCCGCGACGACGGCGTCGTGATCGCGCTCACCGACAAGGGCACGCACTCCATCCGCGTCTATGCCCTCAACCGCTCCGAGCTGGTCCTGGAGAGGCTCGGGCTGGCCCGGCTCATCGAGCAGCGGCTCATGACGATCGAGTTCCTCGCCTCGGTGATCGCCCGACCCCGGCTGCCGCAGGAGCTGAAGCGCGACCTCCAGGACCTGGCCGCCCACGAGATCGACGCCCTCATGGAGCTGGCCGAGCCGGGCCGGCCCTACTCCGCGATGGCCCGCCAGCTCATCGGGGAGAGCTCGCCGCTGGGATCCACCCCGGCACCACTCCCGCAGCCGTGGCCCTCCGAGGTCGCCGACCTGCTCCAGCGGCTCGGCACCGAGTCGCTGCACCTCGCGCTGGCCTCGCGGCTGGTCGGTCTGGGGTTCCTGCCCCAGGTGCCCACCCGAGCCGTCTATGTGCGCTGGACGGTGGCGGGGACACAGCGCCCGGTCACGCTCTATCAGAACCGCGCAGGCCTGCTCTCCGACAGCACGGTCCAGCTCGGCTTCGCGAGAGGCGTCCCGGGTGGCGAGACCCAGGCGCCGCCGAAGGTCCGCTACACCTACGAGCACGCCCGGCTGGGCGCGGTGCTGGACGCGGTGGCCGCGTTCCGGCGCTGGGCCGACACGCCCTGACCCAGCCACCGTTCACGACACTGCGACGACCACGGAAGGGCATCAGGATGGGCGACACCGCGAACGCACCCGACACCGCTGCGGAGGAGGAACGACGTCGGGCGCAGCACGAGATCGACACCCTGAGCTCGGCGGCGTACGTCGTCACCGAGCGGCAGTCCCCGGGCGCGCCACCGACCGAGTGCGACGTGATCATGAAGGGCGGGATCACCTCGGGCGTGGTCTATCCGCTGACGATCTGCAAGCTCGCCACCGCCTACCGACTGCGCAGCATCGGGGGTACGTCGGCGGGCGCGATCGCCGCGGTCATGGCAGCCGCGGCGGAGTACCGCCGGCAGCACGACCACCAGGCACCGGCCGCGGGCTACCAGGCGTTGGCCAAGCTGCCCACCGACATCTCGCGTCGCCTGACCTCGCTGTTCCAGGCGCCCCAGTCCACCCGCGGGATTTTCGACGTGGTGCTGGCCGCGCTGGGCGAGAACGGCACCCGCGCCGCCCTGCGCGGCATCGTGCGCCAGCAGCTCGCCTGGTTCCTGGGCGGGGTCGCCCTGGTGCTCGCCGTGACCCTGCCCGGGCTCGTCGTCACCGCCGGCTTGCCGATCGAGGGGCGGGCGTGGCTGCGGATCCTGGTCGGCCTGGTGCTGCCTCTCGCCCTGGGTCTGGTCGTCGGGCTGGTGGGTGCAGTCGTCGGCTTCGTCCTCCACGCGCTGCGGGTCCTCCCGCAGCAGGACTTCGGGCTGACCGACGGGGCGACCCACTCGGGCGATCCCGAGCAGCCGGCCCTCACCGAGTGGCTGACCGCCGAGATCGACCGGGTGGCCGGCGTGGCGGACCGGGACCGCTGCCTGACCCTGGCGGACCTGTGGGGCGACGACGGCGTGCAGGCCTGGCACGAGTACCTGCAGGCCACCCCCAGCTCGGGGGTGCCGCCGATCGGCGAAGCCAGGCGGCGACGCGCCATCGACCTGGAGACGATGACCACCAACCTCACGCTGCGACGGCCGTTCCGGCTGCCGTTCCGCCAGCAGGTCTTCCTGTTCGACGAGACCGAGATGCTGCGGCTGTTCCCGCGGCGCGTGGTCACCACCATGCAGGCCGGCCTGGGGCCCTCGCGTCATCTGCACCCGACGACGGGCAAGGCGCTCCACTACTTCCCCGGGCCGGGGGCCTCGGAGGACGGCGAGCCGAGACCCGGCCCGGAGGCCATGCCGCTCGTGGTGATGGCGCGGATGAGCCTGAGCTTCCCAGGTCTGATCGCGGCGATCCCGCTCTATGCCGTCGACCGCAACGGCGACCAGTCGGTGGTGCGGCACCTCTTCTCCGACGGGGGGATCAGCAGCAACTTCCCGATGCACTTCTTCGACTCGCTGCTGCCCAGCCGGCCGACGTTCGGGATCAACCTCGCCGCGCCGCACCCGGTCCACCCCGAGCAGATGACCTGGCTCCCGGGCCCGGCCGAGGGCGGGGTCATCCCTCGCGCCACGCCGTTCGACTCGGTCCCGGGCTTCGCCTCAGCGCTGCGCGACTCGATCCAGAACTGGTCGGACAACACCCAGGTCACCCAGCGCGGGTACGCCGAGCGGGTCGTGGAGATCAGGCTGCGCGCCGGGGAGGGGGGCCTCAACCTGCGGATGGACCCGACGGTGATCATGTCGCTGGTCGCCCGCGGCGCCGAGGCCGGGGACAAGCTGCTGACCTTCCAGTGGGACCCGCACCGGATCATCCGCTACCGCATCGCCATGACCCGCCTGACCGAGGTCCTCGAGAGCCTGGACGTCGCGTGGACCGCCAACGACTATGAGCAGCTGCTCGTGAACTACCCCTTCACGTCGGTGCCCGCGGTCTCCTACGTCGACTCCAAGGGCTGGCGCACCGACGACCTCGCCGCGACGAGCAGTCTCCGTCACACCATCGAGGACTGGCGCACCGCGCAGTGGCCGGCCTTGCGCGAGGACCGTCCGGCTCCGGCTCCGGTGATCCGGATGGCCCCCGAATGAAAGAACGGCGATGAACCTACGATCGCCAGGTGAGCGCGACACTCGTCACCAAGAGCCTGGCCGGGGGACACGCGCACCGCACGCTCTTTGAGTCCCTCGACCTGACCGTCGCGCCCGGTGACGTGGTCGGTGTGGTCGGCGCCAACGGCGCCGGCAAGACCACCCTGCTGCGGATCCTGGCCGGTGACCTCGACCCGCTCGGCGGCTCCGTCACGACGGCGCCCAGCGACGCCTTCGTCGGCTGGCTGCCCCAGGAGCACGAGCGCGTCGCCGGCGAGACCGTGAGCCAGTACGTCGCCCGGCGCACCGGAGCCGCTGCTGCGACCGCCGCGATGGAGGCGGCCGCCGCCGACCTCGGCGCGCCCGAGCCGCCCGAGGCCGCTGGCGACGAGTACGCCCGCAGCCTCGACCACTGGCTGGCCAGCGGTGCGCCGGACCTCGACGACCGACTGCCGTCGGTGCTGGCCGATCTCGGCCTCGACGTCGGCCCGGACGCCCTGATGACCTCGCTGTCCGGAGGGCAGGCCGCCCGGGCCGCGCTCGCCGCCCTGCTGCTGAGCCGCTTCGACGTCGTCCTGCTCGACGAGCCCACCAACGACCTCGACCTCGCCGGGCTGGAGCGGCTGGAGACGTTCGTGCAGGGGCTCCGCGCCGGAGTGGTGCTGGTCTCCCACGACCGCGAGTTCCTCTCCCGGGTCGTGACCCGCATCGTCGAGCTCGACCTCGCGCAGCGGCAGGTGGCGGTCTATGACGGCGGCTACGACGCGTTCCTCGAGGAGCGCGCCGTCGCACGCCGGCACGCCCGGGAGAAGTACGAGGAGTTCGCCGACAAGAAGGCGGACCTGGTCGGCCGCGCCCGCACCCAGCGGGAGTGGAGCTCGCAGGGCGTCCGCAACGCCATGAAGAAGTCGCCCGACAACGACAAGATCCGCCGCAAGGCCCAGGCGGAGTCCTCGGAGAAGCAGGCCCAGAAGGTCCGCCAGATGGAGTCCCGGATCGCCCGCCTCGAAGAGGTCGAGGAGCCGCGCAAGGAGTGGACCCTCTCGTTCACGATCGCAGCCGCCCCGCGCTCCAGCTCGGTGGTGGCCACCCTCGACGAGGCCACCGCCCGGCTCGGCGACTTCGCCTTCGGCCCGGCCTCGCTCCAGGTCAGCGCCGGTGAACGGATCGGCGTCACCGGCCCCAACGGCGCCGGCAAGACGACACTGCTGCGGCTCCTGCTCGGCCGGCTCGCCCCCGCGACCGGGAGAGCCAGCCTCGGCGCTTCGGTGGCGATCGGCGAGATCGACCAGGCCCGCACCGGGCTGGCCGAGGAGCTGCCGCTGGGCGAGGCGTTCGAGGCCGCGGTGCCGCAGATGGCGCCCGCCGACGTACGCACGCTGCTGGCCAAGTTCGGTCTCAAGGCCGACCAGGTCACTAGCCTGGTCGGCCGGCTCTCACCCGGCGAGCGGACGCGGGCCGCGATGGCGCTGCTCCAGGCCCGCGGGGTCAACCTCCTGGTCCTCGACGAGCCCACCAACCACCTCGACCTGCCCGCGATCGAGCAGCTGGAGGAGGCCCTCGAGTCCTACGACGGCGCCCTGCTGCTGGTCACGCACGACCGCCGGCTCCTCGACCACGTCCGGCTCGACCAGCGCTGGCAGGTCGAGGAGGGCAGGGTCACCACCGCCCAGATGAGTTGAGCGCTCGGGAGGTGGGTGAGTGACCTTGCTCCCGAGGTAGCCCGGTGCCACTGTGGCCCATGCCCACGGCGTCCCCCACCGCGCAGGTCGAGCGGCCGCGGATGGCACTCGTCGTGGCCGTCGGCGCCGCGGTGGCTGTGGTCCTGGGCGTCTACGGCAAGGTCCATGACCCGGCGCTCCAGCCGCTGGTGACCCTGGGCTTCTCCGGGATGCTTCAGATGAAGGGCTGGCTGGCGACCCTGGCGCTGCTGCTCGTGGTCGTCCAGCTCGGCAGCGCGCTGTGGATGTACGGGCGCCTGCCACTCGGCCCGTCGCCGGCCTGGCTCACTCCGGCCCACCGGTGGAGCGGCACCGTCGCCTTCGTCGTCTCCCTGCCGGTCGCCCTCCACTGCCTGTGGTCTCTCGGCCTCGTCGCCTCCTCGCCCCGGGTGCTCGTGCACGGGGTCGCAGGCTGCTGCTTCTACGGCGCGTACGCCGCCAAGATGGTCGGGCTGCGGGTCTCCGGCCTGCCGTCGTGGGCGTTGCCCGTGCTGGGCGGTCTCACCTTCGGCCTGTTCGTGCTCCTCTGGCTGACCTCGGCGCTGTGGTTCTTCACCCGGAACGGGATCCCGCTGACATGAGCGAAGACCTCACTCGTCGCTCGGCCCTACGCGGCGCCGGGGTGTTCGCCGTCGGTGGTGTGGCCGGGGCGGTGGTGGCCTCGGGACGTGACGATCCGGCCGACAGCGCCAACGCGAACGCCTACGGCTACGACGACGCGCCGGCGGGATCCGGGTCCGCCCTGGCCGCGGTGGACGACATCCCGAGCGGCGGCGGCCTGATCCTGGACGACGCGAGGCTCGTGCTCACCAAGGCCGACGACGGGACCGTGCAGGCGTTCTCCTCGATCTGCACCCACCAGGGATGCCCGGTCGCCGCGGTCGAAGAAGGACGGATCATCTGCCCCTGCCATGGCAGTCAGTTCGACGCGAACACCGGTGAGGTGGCCGACGGCCCGGCGTCCCGGCCGCTGCCCTCCGTGGCCGTTGCCGTCCGGGACGGGGAGGTGTTCCCCGCATGAGTTCCAAGCTCAACACCATCGTGTGGCTGCTGGCCGCCGGCTTCGCCGTCGGCGTCCTCATCGTGCTGCGCTGACCTGACTCAGGAGGCGATGTCGGGAGTCTGGTCCGCTGTCGGACCGGGCGGCGACGCGTGCGCGGTTCTCTGCACGTCGTTCGACGAAGCGCGAAGCCTGGGTGTCCAGGCCCTCGATGAAGGCGGCGAGCTCGTCGCGGGCCTGCTCGCCGACGGCGCCGAAGTTGGTGCGGTCGAAGATCTCCCAGTGCCGCAGGATCGGCATGATCACGTCGTCGTGGTGCAGCCGCAGGTCATAGATGCCGGCCTTGGCGATGATCATCGAGCTGCGCCGGAAGCCGGCCATCGTGGCACCGGGCATCTCGAACCCGATGACCTCGTCGGCGATCGCCCGCATGGTCTCGTCGGGCGCGAGCTCCAGCGCGGCCGCGACGATGTTGCGATAGAAGACCATGTGCAGGTTCTCGTCCTTGGAGATCCGGGCGAGCATCTTGTCGGCGATCGGGTCGTGGGTGACCTTGCCGGTGTTGCGGTGCGAGACCCGGGTGGCCAGCTCCTGGAACGACACGTAGGCCACCGTCTCCAGCGGTGTCTTGTCCCCGGAGTCGTAGCCGGAGGTCATGTAGTCGATCCGGGCCCGCTCGAGCTCGACCGGGTCCACTCCGCGGGTCACCATCAGGTAGTCGCGCATCGCGATGCCGTGCCGGTTCTCCTCGGCGGTCCAGCGCCCGACCCAGGTGCCCCAGGCGCCGTCGCGACCGAACCGGGTGGCGATCTCGCGGTGGTAGGACGGCAGGTTGTCCTCGGTCAGCAGGTTGGTGAACATCGCCGCCTTGGCGACCTCGGAGAGCCGGGACTGCTCGGGCGACCAGTCCTCACCGCCCAGGAACGCGAAGTCGCGGCCCTCGCTCCACGGGACGTAGTCGTGGGGGTGCCACTCCTGCGCCATCCCGAGATGGCGGTCGAGATTCTCCGCGACGACCGGCTCGAGGGCCTCCAACAACTGGTTCGTGGCGCTCACAGACACTCCCTCGTTCGGCTGGCAGTCAGCGTACGCCTCGATCGGCCGTCCGCATCCTCAGAATCCGCTCAGTCAGATCGGGGATACTGCTACCCGGCGTCCACAGGAGAATCGATGAACAGCACTACGCTCACCCCCCGAGCCCACCAGCTCCTCACCGGCATCGAGGCGTGGGCCCACCGGGGACCTGTCCGCGCCGTGGTTGTCAAGGTGGGCGTGACCCTCGCCGGCCCGCTCGTGATCGCGGCCGGTGTGGCCATGCTGGTGCTGCCGGGACCCGGTCTGGTCGTGATGGCGCTGGGCGCCGCTCTCCTGGCGCTGGAGTATGACTGGGCCCGCCGCGTCCTGACGTCCTGCGGTCGGATGCTCAACAAGGCACGCCTGGCGGCTGTCCCGAGGGACGCATCGATGGCGCGCCGCGCCTTCGGGGTCGCCACGACGGTCGCCCTGGTCGTCGCGACCACCATGATCACCGCCGCGGTCACCACGTTCGTCGGTGCGACGCTCTTCTGAGAGTTGGGTCGGTGCCTGGGCCGAGTCGACTGTTGAGCGTGGCGATCTCAACAGACGGATGCTGAGCCCAGCCCGAGCTTGTCGGCGGTCTCCTCGCGCATCGCGACCTTGCGGACCTTGCCCGTCACGGTCATCGGGAACTCCTCGACGATCATCACGTACCGCGGGATCTTGTAGTGGCTGAGCCGGCCTGAGCAGAACTCCCGCACCGCGGCCGCATCCACCGGCCGGGCGCCGCTGCGCATCTTGATCCAGGCGCAGAGCTCCTCGCCGTACTTCTCGTCGGGGACGCCGATGACCTGGACGTCCTCGATGTCGGGGTGGGCGTAGAGGAACTCCTCGATCTCGCGGGGATAGATGTTCTCGCCGCCGCGGATGACCATGTCCTTGATCCGGCCGACGATGTTGCAGTAGCCGTCCTCGCGCATCTCGGCGAGGTCGCCGGTGTGCATCCAGCCGTCGGCGTCGATGGCCTCGGCGGTCTTCTCGGGGTTGTCCCAGTAGCCGAGCATCACCGAGTAGCCGCGGGTGCAGAACTCACCGGTCTGGCCGCGCTCGACGGTCTCGCCGGAGACGGGGTCGACGATCTTGATCTCGAGGTGCGGGTGGACGCGGCCGATGGACGCCGTTCGCCGGTCCAGGTCGTCGTCGTCACGGGTCTGGCACGAGACCGGGGAGGTCTCGGTCATGCCGTACGCGATGGAGGCCTCGGCCATGTGCATGTCGTTGATGCAGCGCTTCATCACCTCGACCGGGCAGATCGAGCCGGCCATGACCCCGGTCCGCAGCGACGAGAGGTCGTGGTCGGCGAACGTCGGGTGGTTCTGCATCGCGATGAACATCGTCGGTACGCCGTACACGGCCGTGCACTTCTCGGCGGCGATCGCTTGGAGGCAGGTCTCCGGTTCGAAGCCGGGTCCGGGCAGCACCATGGTGGCGCCGTGCGAGGTGCACCCGAGGTTGCCCAGCACCATGCCGAAGCAGTGATAGAAGGGCAGGGAGATGCAGGAGCCGGTCCTCGTGGGTGAAGTTGATCAGCTCGGTCGTGAGGTAGCCGTTGTTGAGGATGTTGCGGTGGCTGAGCGTGGCGCCCTTCGGATAGCCCGTGGTGCCCGACGTGTACTGGATGTTGATCGGGTCGTCGGCCGACAGCGACCAGGTCATCGCCTCGAGCAGCGTGATGCCGGGGTCGCTGACGTTGTGGTCGGTCCACTCGGGGCTGTCGAGGAACCACACCATCTCGAGGGTCTCGATGTCGCCGCGGACCTGGTCGATCATCGCGCGGTAGCTGCTGCCCTTGAACTCCTCGGCCGAGATCAGCAGCCTGGTGCCGGACTGCTTCAGCGCGTAGGCAAGCTCATGGGTGCGGTAGGACGGGTTGACGTTGACCAGGATCGCGCCGATCTTGGCGGTGGCGTACTGCGTGATCGTCCACTCGGCGCAGTTCGGTGCCCACATGCCGACCCGGTCGCCCTTGGTGATGCCCGCTCTGATCAGGCCGACGGCCAGCGCGTCGACGTCGCGGTTGAGCTCAGACCAGGTCCAGCGGCGTCCGCTGGCGAACTCGACCAGCGCCTCACCGTCCGGATGAGCGACCACCGTGGCCTCGAAGTTCGCACCGATGGTCTCGTCGAGGAGAGGAGGGTCAGTCTCTCCCCGGGCGTGGGACTCCATGGCTCGGACGCTACGCCCGGAAGGTTGGCTTGGCGACGCACCGGCTCGAGGACCAGCCGCCCGTCGAGAGCGGCTTCCATTTCGTGACCGGCCTCGACCATGCGCTCGACCGTGCGCTCGACCGTGCGCTCGACCTGGCGGTCGAGGCGGCCGGAGAGGCCGATGTGAGCCTCGGCGGAGGAGTCGACCTGATCCGCCAGGGACTGGCCTCGGCAGCGGTCGACGAGCTGGTCATCTCGACGGCGCCGGTGATCCTGGGCGGCGGCAAGCGGCTGTTCGACGGGTTCGAGGAGGACATCGACCTGGAGGTGCTGAAGGTCGTGGGCTCGCCGCACCCCACCCACGTGCGCTACCGCGTCGGGCGCTGAATCCCCTGTCGTCAGGCCGGTGCGGGCCCGGTCGGGACCGCTAACCTCCGAGGGTGGCAGGCGCCCGCAGCTCGCAGATCGGCATCGCACTCCTGCTGGGGGTGCTGGTCGCCGGGTGCAGCGGGTCGCCCGAGAAGCCGTCGTCCGACCGGCCCGCGCCGCAGGCCCAGGGCTCGGTGGCGTCCGACCCGACGCGGCCCGAGCCGAGCGGCCTGCTGCTCTCGGAGGTCGGGATCGACGAGCCGTTCGTCGAGCTCGCTAACCCCGGTCCCGAGCCGGCCGACCTGGCCGAGGTCAGCCTGGTCGCGGGCGGTCGCCCGATCGACCTCCCGGACACCTCGGTCCTGGACACCGGTGAGCGGCGCCTCGTCCCGCTGGACGACGACGTGCTCGACCCGGCCGAGGGCAGCGTCCTCCTCTATGGCGCCGGCGAGACGCTCGTCGACTCGGTGGTCTGGGGCGCCGACCAGGCAGGATCGGTCTCGCTGGCGGTCGGTGACTTCGCCTCGCAGGGCATCGAGCCCGGCACGACCGTCGGCCGGCCACCCGGGGCGGTGCGGCCACTGACCCCGACGGACTGGGTCGTCTATCCGGAGGCCGAGACGTCGCCCGGCGAGGCCAACCCGGTGCCGACCGTGCCGGTGCTGCTGCCGATGAGCGGCGCGGTCCTCGAGGAGGACACGACGTTGAGCTGGTACCCCGTGACCGGCGCGACGACGTACCGCGTCCAGGTCGCCACCGACGCGACGTTCGCCGACCTCGTGCTCGACGAGACCGTGGCGGAGGCCGCCGTCGACGCCGGTGGGCTGGACCCGGGCACCTATGTGTGGCGGGTCCAGGCACTGGCGGACGCCGCGAGCGCCTCGGCTCAGTCGGCCCCGAGCACGGTCACGGTCGGCGGGCTGGCCAAGGCCCGGGCCGCCTTCCCCGGGACGAGCATCAACGTGCCGTTGCGGACCCAGCACAAGGACACCACGATGCTGCTGCTCGAGGAGCCGCACGAGACGCAGCCGATGGCCTGGGACGCGCCGCACACGCCGAACGGCAACGACCCCGCGGACAACAAGAACTGCGCGATCGCGATGATCGCGATGATCAACAACTTCTATGGCGGCACGCTCAGCCAGGACCGGATCGGCTACGAGATCTTCAAGGACCGCCGGCCCGGGCCGGAGGAGGACCTCAACTACGGCTACGGGCTCACCTCGGGTGGCGAGGGCCGGGACCAGACGCTCGAGGCGTTCGAGTTCGCCCTGGGAGCGCCGGTCGGCTACGAGCCCAGCCACACGTCCATGGACGACGTCTGGTCCACGATCGTCAACGCCATCGACTCCGGACAGCCGGTCGCGGGGGCCAACGACCACCACGGCTACGTCGTCAGCGGCTACGCCGTCGTCAACGGCACGCGCTACATCCTCATCAACGACCCGGCCCGCGGCACCTATCCGTTGGCCTTCGACACTCCCGTGCGCAACCCGGCCAACATCAGGCTCTGGACGATGCCCGACCGGGTGACGGCCAAGAAGCAGGAGCCCGAGGTGACCCGGGACTCCGACGGCGACAAGGTCGTCGACTTCGACGAGACCGAGCGCTTCCACACCGACCCGCGGCGCAAGGACTCCGACGGCGACAAGGTCGGCGACAAGCAGGACATCGCCTCCGGGGTCTTCGACCCGGACTACGGCTACGCCTTCAAGCGGACCGACCGAGGCCGCGACTTCGACTCCGACGACCGGCCCACCGAGCTCGACCCCGACTCCGACCAGGGCGGCTGCCTCGACGGTGACGAGGACGCGAACCGTGACGGTCATCGATCGGGCCAGGAGAAGTGGAACTTCGACGCGGCCGACGACGTCTGCGGCGACCTCTCCGGCTCGATCACCTGGACCCTGCACGACTCGACGACCTGGTCGGACGGCAGCTCGACCACCGACGACACGGTGACGTTGAACGTCCGATTCGACGAGGACGACGGCCAGTGGGTCGACGCCGGCTCGTCGTACACCTGGAGCGGCAGCTCCAGGACCGACGAGAACCCGGGCGACGACCCGGAGGCCGGCTACTGCAACGAGTTCCACAAGTCGACGTCGACCACCGGCGGCGAGGCCTTCGAGGGGGCGCTCGTCTCCAGCATCTATGTCGACGTGTTCACCGACACCAAGGAGGTCTATGTGACCAGCTGGGTCGCCGGCGAGCTCGTCAGCGACATCGAGCGGGGGACGCTGATGAGCGACGGCGGGCCCACCCAGTACTGCGTGCTCGTGCCCGAGCACACCACGCAGGGCGGCGGCGCCACCGTCGACACCCAGGCCGAGTGGGGCCAGGTCCCGCGTTGCCTCAACTACGAGGAGTCGGTGCTCGGCAAGATCGCCAAGGACGGCAAGTCGGTGACGTTCGACTGCACGAACTCAGAGACGACGCACCCGTTCGACGGCGCCACCTCGGTCGAGACGATGACGGTCACGGGGCACCTGAGCTTCGCCGCGGGAGTGCGCTGACCGGACGCCAGCCGCCCGGCCGGTTCGTGGGAGCCGGCATGCTTGGGCCATACCCAGGAGGTGTGATGGCGGTTCGCAAGGTTGCGGTGTCCTTGCCCGAGGAGCTGTTCGACCTGGTCGAGCGGGCGCGTGCCGTGGAGCATCGCACCCGTTCGGAGGTCATCCAGGAGGCGTTGCGGACCCACTTCGGTGAGGCGGTCTATGTCCCGTCGGCCGAGGAACGTGAGGCCCTGCTCGTCGCCCTCGACGCGACCGCCGATTCCCGCCCCTGGTCGGGTCCTGAGGGTGCTGCACGCCAAGCGGGGACCGGTCGGGCTGGAGCCGTGAACGACACCGGCCGACTACAGGTCGAGCTCGACGACCAGGGCGCCGTGGTCGGAGGCCTGGTGCACTGACTCGGTCATCTCCGGGTAGGTCTCCCAAGCGGTGGGGCGGCTGACCCGGTCTCCCCAGACGCCCTTGCGCAAGACCCGTCCGGTGAGGAACGCCGGCTCGAGCGACCGGGACAGCAGGACGTAGTCCAGGCGGTCGCGCAGACCGCACGGCGCATAGGTCCCGGGCCGGTCGCCGACGTCGAACCCGGGCAGGTCGAAGCAGGAGACGAGGGGACCGGCCGGGTCAAAGAGGGTGGCCAGGTTGGCGGGCGGCTGACCGACGGCGGGCGGGCCCTCGTTGAGGTCGCCGAGCACGATGACGTGCTCGCCGTCCGCCACCAGGGCGTCGACGATCTCGCGCACCTTCGCCGCCTGCCGGAACCGCAGGCTGCCACCTCCGCCCGACTGCGACTTGAAGTGGTTGACCAGGACGTGCAGCACCTCGCCGGACGGCGTGCCGATGACGTACTCGCAGCAGTCCCGGCTGAAGATCGAGCCACCCGCGTCCTCCGCGTCCACGTTGGACCGGATCTGCTCGATCGGGTAGCCCTTCTTGGTCAGGATCCCGACGTCGATGCCGCGCTCGTCGTTGCCGTCGACGAGCATCAGGTGCCGGTAGCGGTCGTCGAGCAGCACGTGGTTCAGGCGCAACAGCGACGGCCGGTCCTCGGCCTCGACGATCGCCAGGACGTCGGCGTCGATGTCGGCGATGACCTGTGCGGTCATCCGGGTGCCGGTCTCGTCGACGGCCTCGGTGGCCAGCTCGAGCCAGCCGATCCAGTCGCCGCGCCCCGTGGCCTCGACCGCGACGTCGAGCGTCGGGTCCGTGGGCTCGCGGTCGAACCTGCCGCGGTTCTTGCGCAGCCACGCCCACGCCGGGTTGCGGCTGAGCTTGCGGCGGATCGCCCCGTGGTCGTTGCGGTGATAGACGTCCACGGCGAGCAGCAGGTCACGCAACCGGTCCCGGTCCGCGTCGGTGTAGCTCGCCTTGTCGATCAGGGCGTTGAACTCGCGGTAGTCCGCGAGGACCTGGGCGCCGAGACTCGAGGTCTCGGCCTTGAAGGCACGTGGTCTCGCAAACAGGTTCTCGACGTTGAACGACGCCACGGTGGTCGACATGCCTGCTCCCTCCGGTCGGCTCCCCGGTCGGCGCTGTGCGGCCACCAGGGCCCACGGTCACCCAGTGAGAGGAGTGGTCACGGGCCCGCGGTGATACACCGTGCTGAATCTGCCGCCCGCGGGAATGAGAAGCCACGTCTCGGCGCTGGACCCGGCACCGGTCCAGACACGCGTGCCGGAAGGTTTGCCCGGTGCCGACATCGGGCAGTCCCTGTCATCCCCTCCGCCGCCCGACCTCGAGAGGCACCACCCATGACCCTCCCCGCCGGCACCGACAGCACCATCGTGCTCACCCAGCGGCTCGACACCCTCCGCGTCGAGCGTGCCGCGCTCTCGGCCGAGATCCGGCTCGACACCCACGGCGACGCGGCCGACCAGGCCACCAACGTCGAGGCGCTCATCCGGCTCCAACTCCTCGACGAGCGGATCGCCGCCGCCCAGCTCGAGATCGCCGAGCTGCGCAGCCGCCCGCAGGTCGAGGGCGTGGTCTCCCACGGGAATGTCGTGACCCTCGACCTGGGTGAGGGCGACGAGACCTACGTCGTGGGCTCGGTCGAGCAGGTCGCGGCCGGCGTCGACACGGTCACTCCGGGCAGTCCGCTGGGCCGGGCGATCCTCGGCGCCGAGGTCGGCTCGACCGTGACCTACGCCCCGCGGCGCGGTGTCACGATCGAGGTGGCCATCCGCTCGGTCGGTCAGGCCCTGCCGCAGAGCGCCTGACCGGCTCAGGCCCCAGGAGACACGGCCGTGCGCGGAGCTCGCTCCAACGTCGGCTTCACGACCACCAGTACGGCCTTGTCGGCGGTGTGCTGGTCGCTGGCCTGGAGCAGGGCGGAGTAGCGACCCTTCGGGGTCGTCTGCTGGACCTGGAAGGTCACGGTCCCGTCGGCGCCGAGGATGCCCGTCGCGAGGGTGACAGCCTGCCCGTCCCGGCGGCCCGCGAGGCCGACGACGTCGCCGACCTGGCCACCGGACGTCGAGGCGACGATCGTGACGGTGTCACCGCTGACCGTCGAGGTGAGGGTGAGCTCCGGGTGCACCGAGACCCGCCAGCGCTGGCTCTGGGCGCCCTTGGTACGCAGGCGCAGCGCGGTGCTCTGATAGATCGGCGGCGCGTACATCGACACCGCGCCCTCCTTGTCGGTGGTCGCGAACGCGACCCGTCGCCAGACGCCGTCCTCGAGCTGCATCAGTGCCACCGGCACGTCGGACAGGGCGTGCCCGTCCTCGCTGCGGACGACGCCGGAGAACGTCGGCGAGGCGGCGTACTCCACTCGGTGCCCGAGGCTCGAGATGCTCAGCGAGTCGGGCCTGAGCGGCTGAGGGCCGGAGGGGCTCGGCGTCGGTGTGGGGGTGGGCGTCGGGGTCGGTTGCTCCGTGGGCGTCGGGGTCGGTGTGGTGGTCGGTGTCGGGGTGTCCGTCGCGGTCGGGGCCTCGGACGGCGTCTGCGTCGGGGTCTCGGAGGGTGAGTCGGAGGGCTCCTGGCTCGGGCTCGCGTCGGGGCTCTGCTTGGGTCCGTCACCGGCCGCCTTCGACGGGCTTGCGGTGGGGGTGGGCTGGGCCGCCGACGGCGTCGGAGTCGGGGTCGGGCTGTCCAGCACGGAGGGCTCGTCCCCCGGCGAGGGGGCGGTCTCCAGCCGGTCGGGCTGGCGCGGGGTCGGCGGCGGGACGTTGACGGGGCCGAGCACGTTGTGGGCGAACTGCTGGATCGGCTCGGGCAGGCTGCCGGTGTAGGCGGCGGCGACGCCACCCCCGGCGACGGCGATCGCGATCGTCAGCGTGGTGCCGGCACCGAAGCGACGCGCGGCGCGCGCACCGGGACGGCGCGTTGCCCCGGGAGTCAGGTGGGTGACCTGGCCGGCGCCGCGGGACTCGCGGAACATCGCGAGGTAGTGGTCCTGGTCGGCAAGCTCGCCGGGCGTGCCATTCGCGCGGAGCGAACGCACCAACGGGTCGTCGCCCCAGAGGTCGTCGGTCGGCTCGGCCATGTCACACCACCTCTCGTGAAGACTTGGTCATCGACTGGGCGCGCTGGTCGCGCGACAGGGTCTGCAGGGCCCGGTGGACGGTGACGCGCACCGTCCCCGGCTTCTTGCCGAGCATCTCGGCGACATCGGCGACGTCGAGACCGGCCACCACGCGGAGCATCACCATCTCCGCCTGGACGGGGGGCAGGGTGGCGACGAGCCGCAGGGCACGGTCGGTGCCGTCGTTGGCGATCGCGGTGTCCTCGGCGCTGGGAGCCGTGCTCCGGGCTTCGGGGTGCAGCTCGGTGACATCGGCGACCGGGACCGAGGGCCGCCGGGTCCGGGCCCGGCCTGCGTCGACGGCCCGGTGCCGAGCGATCGTGAAGAGCCACGCCCGGAACTCGTGGGCGTCACCCACGAACGTCTCGAGGCTCTTGAGCGCGTGCATCCAGGTCTCCGATGCCAGGTCTTCGGGTCCGTCGTCGCCGCGCACCCGCAGGTAGCGCAGCACGGAGGGGTGCAGGGTTCTCCACACGAGGACGAAGGCGTCCTCGTCACCGGCGCGGGCGGCGTGGATCGCGTGGGTCAGCTCGTCGTCGAGAAGGTGCCTGTCCGTCTCCCCGTCCGGGGAAGCCTCGGGGGAGACGGACAGGCGCCCACGGACCCGAGAGCGCGTGTCCTCGGGTCCGTGAGCGGTTCGGTGGCGGGCGTCGTCCAGCGCCTGCTCCTTCCGGGAGAGAGCGGACTTCAGTTGACCACAACCCCGCTGACGCCAGGTGCGAACCGGTCGCTGCCGGCGAACGAGAGGCGATAGCTGGTGCCCACCGCCACGGGCTTCACGAACAGGACCTTGCCGTGCCTCCTCGTGACCGCCGAGTCGACCGCGGTCCACGTGATGCCGTCGGTGCCCAGCACCTCGAGGGCCACCTGACCACCCGCGATCGGGCCGCCGCCGCCGCGCAGGGTGCCGCTGACCGCGAAGCCGTCGGGCGTCGTCCGGCCCCTGATCGACAGCGAGCTCGGCAGCGTCACCTGGACGCGGACGCTGTCGCTCACCGCACGCGGCGGGGTGCCCCCGCTGTGTCGGACGACCAGACGGAAGACGGTGGTGCGGTTCAGGGTCTGGGGGAAGGCCACGACACCCAGGGCGTCGGTCGTGGCCGAGGCGACCACCGAGAACCTGGCGTGCGGCGCCTTGCTGCGGGCCAGCAGGTCGACCGTTGCCCCGACGTACGGCGCACCCTCATAGGTGACCAGGCCCTGGACGACGGTCGACCCACCCGGGTCGACATGGTCGGGCGTCGCGGAGGCCGTGATCACCGGGCGGACGCCGATGCGCACCACACCACTGAGCGACGGGCGGAGCAGATAGGTGCCCTCGAAGCGCAGGCGGTACGCCGTGCCGACGGGCGGGTTGACCGGGAACCGGACCACGCCGTCCAGGTCGGTGCGTGCCAGGGCCACCGCCGCGAACGGGCTGTTCAACGTGCGGGCCATCAGGATGACCTCGCGGTTCGGGAGCTGGATGCCACCGCGGGCGACCAGCTTGCCCCGCACCAGGCTCTGGCCGGACCCGTCGGCGGGGCGCTGGGTCGCGCGGATGGACAGCGTGGTCTGCAGCCGGCTGGGCTGGCCGTTGCCCGGGTCGGGGCCGACCAGGATCCGGGCTACGCCGCTGCGGCTGCCTCGGGTGTCGTCGTCGCCGGCGTAAGACCAGCGGTAGCGGGTGCTCACTGCCGGGGTGACCTCGACCTTGAGGCCGCCGTTGGCGCCGGCGGTGGCGGTGCCGATCGCGGTGAAGCCCGTCGCGCCGTCGGCCCGCGCCTCCAGGGTCACGATCTTGCCGGGCTCGTCGTCACGGCTCTTGATGTTGAGGTTGCCGCGGACCTTGCTGGTCTCCCCGGCCTCGACGCGGCGGTCGTTGACCCGGATCGAGAGCGTGCTCCCGTCCTTCAGGGCCTTCTCCTGGGACCTGTCCGACGTGCTCGCGGATGCCTGGCCGCTGGTGACGCCGATCAGTATCGGCGCGGAGGCGACGGCCACTGCGGCTACCGTGCCGATGATCGACCTCCAGGTCGACCTGCTGCTCGTGCTCATGCGCTCCACCTCTCGTGCGGCCCCCGCGGACCGCTCTCACCCAGAAAGCGATGGGAGTCGCTCAGGCGTTACACGGAGCCGGCGGCGTTAGGGTCGGGCCCATGTCTCACCTCGGCAAGCTGGTCGTGTCCCTGCTGTCCGTGCTGGCGCTGACGCTCACGTTCGCGGCGCCGTCGTACGCCGTGACCCTGACCGGCAACAGCAAGCCCAACGTGCTCAAGGGCAAGGGCGGCAACGACACACTCAGGGGCAAGGGTGGCAACGACACCCTCAAGGGCGGCGGGGGCGACGACAAGTCCTACGGCGACGCCGGAGACGACAAGATCACCAGCGGCGACGGTGACGACCTCAACCAGGCGGGTGTCGGCAACGACACCGTCAAGAGCCTCGACGGCGACGACACGATCGCGGGCGAGGCCGGCAATGACCGGCTCCAGGGCGGCGAGGGCGACGACGAGATCGACGGTGGCGACGGCAACGACGATCTCGACGGCGGTGACGGCAACGACACCCTGCTGGACGGCCCCGGCGACGACAAGATCTCCGGCGACGCCGGTGACGACGTGATCACCCTGGGTCCTGGCAAGGACATCGTGTTCGGCGAGACGGGCACCAACACCGTCTATGTCACCGCCGACGGCGTGCGTGACGAGATCTACTGCGGTGAGGGTCCCAACGACACCATCGTCTATGTGGGCGGCCGCGGCGACGCCAATATCGACTACGTCGCCAAGTGCGAGCGGGTGCTGACCCAGTAGTGGCCGGGACCAGAGCGTGCTCCGGTCCCGGCCTCCTGGCAGGTGGGCCTACGTGAAGATGCTGTAGCCACCGGGCCCGACGATGAACGCCAGGATGATGAGGCCGATGCCCCACAGCGTCTCACCGCGGAACAACGCCACGATGCCGGCGATGCCGATCACGACGGCGAGCAACCAGACCAAAAACATGTGAACTCCTCCTCGACCCACCTGTAGGCGGGTCTCCTCCCTGAGTGGTCCCCGGGTGCGGGGCCGACCCAGGCTCGACTCGGTCAGTCCTCCCTGTACCCGTTGCGGCCGACCGTTGACATTAGTTGGAGACTCGTAATTAATAGGGCGCGTGACAGTAGTGCTCGGTGTGGACTCCTCCACCCAGTCGACCAAGGCCCTCCTGATCGATGCCGACGACGGGACCGTCCTCGACCGAGGCAGCGCCCCGCACCCGCCCGGCACCGAGGTGGACCCGCGGGCCTGGCTGACGGCCTACGACGTCGCGTCGGCCGGTCTGGTCGACCGGGCTGCGGCCCTCGGTGTGGCCGGTCAGCAGCACGGCATGGTCGCCCGCGACCAGGCCGGTGAGTCGGTCCGGGACGCGCTGCTCTGGAACGACACCCGCTCGGCCGGTGCCGCCGCGGACCTGATCGCCGAGCACGGCGGACCGCAGGCCTGCGCCGATGCGATCGGATCGGTCCTGGTCGCCTCCTTCACCGTCACCAAGCTGCGCTGGTTGCGCGACCACGAGCCGGCCTCGGCTGCGCGGGTCGCCGAGGTCCTCCTCCCGCACGACTACGTCTCGTTGCACGCGGCCGCGCCCGGCACCGCGCCGTTCACCGACCGGGGCGACGCCTCGGGCACCGGCTATTTCTCCACGGCGACCGGGGACTGGCGTCCCGATCTGGCAGCCGCGGCGCTCGGTCACGAGGTCAACCTCCCGACGGTCGTGGCCCCCGGTGCGGTCGCCGCAGAGACCTCCGCCGGCGCCGTGGTCAGCGCCGGCACGGGCGACAACATGGGCGCCGCCCTCGGGCTCTCGCTCGAGCCCGGCGACGTCGTCCTCTCGGTCGGCACGTCCGGCGTGGCCTCGACGGTCAGCGCCGCCAGAGTGGCCGACGGCACCGGGGTCGTCACCGGGTTCGCGGACGCCACCGGCGGGTTCCTGCCGATGGTCGTCACCATGAACGCCGCCGGGATCCTCGACCTCCAGTCCGCGCTGCTCGGTGTCGACCACGCGGGCCTGTCCGACCTGGCGCTCGCCGCCCCCGTCGGTGCCCGCGGGGTGACGCTGCTGCCCTACTACGGCGGCGAGCGCACACCGAACCGTCCGGACGCGGTCGGCACCTGGACCGGTTTGACCGGTGCCACGACCCGCGCCGACCTCGCGCGCGCGGCCTTCGAGGCGCTGCTGTGCTCGTTGGCCGACGCCGTCGACGAGCTCGTGCGGCACACCGGCCAGGAGCCTCGCCGGCTCATGATGATCGGCGGTGCGACGGCCAGTCCGGCTCTTCGGCAGCTGGCCCCGATGGTGCTCGGCCGGCCGGTCTCCTACCTGGCGCCGGGGGAGTACGTCGCCCGCGGTGCTGCCCGCCAGGCCGCCTGGGCGTTGTCCGGCGCGGCCGACCCGCCGGCCTGGCCGCAGCCGGATGGCGAGACCGTGGAGGGCGAGCCCACCCCCGGCGTGCGCGAACGTTATGCCGAGCTGCGCGACCGTACCCAGCCCTGGACCGGCTAAGAGCCAGTCCGTGGCCATCGAGATCCCCGCCCCCACGCCCGAGGACGAGTTCCCGGCACGGAGTTCGCGGATCCCGGTGGGCAGCTCCGCGGAGCCGGCCTCGACCGAACGGCTCCGACGCCAGAACGTGTCGCTGGTGCTGAGGTCGCTGCGCCGGGAGGGCCCGGGGACCCGGACCGAGCTGTCGCAGCGGACCGGCCTGGCCAAGACGACCGTCGGCGCCATCGTTGCGGGTCTCGAGGACGCCTGCGCGGTGGTCGAGAAGGAGTCGCGGTCGGTCGGTCGGGGTCGTCCCGGCCGGCCCGTGGCCCTGCACGGCGAGCGGTTCCTGGCGCTGGGCCTCGAGCTCAACGTGGACTACGTCTCGGCGGTGCTGCTCGACCTGGCCGGCGAGGTGCTGTTCGTCGTGACGCGTCCGGCGCCCCATGAGGTCCTGGCGCGCGAGCAGGCGCTGTTGGACCTGGTGCGGCACGACGTGGTCCCCGTGCTCGGTGCCCGGGTCCTGGTCGGTGCCACGTTGGCCGTCCCCGGATTGGTGCGCGCCGACAACCGGACCGTGGCCTGGGCGCCCAACGTCGGCGTCACGGGCGCCTCGCTCGCCGGCCGCATCGAGACGGTGCTGGGTGGACGGTGCCGGGTCCGCGTCAGCAACGACGCCAACTGCGCGGCGTACGCCGAGACGCACCACGGTGCCGCCACCGACAGCGCCCACGTGCTCTATCTGACCGGCACGGTCGGCATCGGGGCCGGGATCGTCCACAGCGGTGACGCTGGTCCGGGGAGCAGCCGGGTTCGCCGGCGAGGTCGGCCACATGCCGGTCGGTGACCCCGACGCGCGGTGCGGCTGCGGCCGGCGCGGCTGCTGGGAGGCATCGATCGGCCTGCACGCGATGCTCGACGCGGTCGGCATGACCGAGCTCGAGACGCCGCTCGAGACCGCGCGCGCCGTGGCCAGCCGTGCGCTGACCGACGCGGAGGTCCGCGCGGGCCTGGCTCGTCTGGGCCGCGACGTCGGGCTCGGCCTCGCGGTGCTCGCCACGGTCCTCGACCCGGCCGTCGTCGTACTCGGTGGCTACTTCGTACCCCTGGGTGAGCTGGTCCTGGCGCCCGCCCGGCAGACACTCGACGAACGCCTCGTCTCGGCCGTCCAGACCCGCCCGGAGCTGCGCCTCGGCGCGCTGGGTATCCAGGCCGCCGCCCTCGGCGCGGCCGAGTGGTCCTTCGGCGAACTGTTTGGTGGTGTGCTCGACCTCAGCGCCTGAGAGTTTCATCGGCCGGCCAATGGAACTCACGCCCGGACGATGGACCTTCGTCGTCCCAGCGGCAGTTTCATCGGCCGCCCGATGAAACTCCCAGCCGCTCAGCCCGCCAGCCGGGCCCGGACGTCGACGAGCGCGGTGCCGAGGGCGGCGACCGGGTCGACGAAGAGCGGTTCGAGGGCGATCTCGGCCGCACCCATGAGCACCGAGTCATCGTCGAGCCCCGGCAGGGCCAGGGTGACCGACTCCAGCGGAGCCGGGAGCGACCGGTCGGCGAGACCCGCGTTGATCTCGTTGCCGACCAGGTCGTAGAGCGCCCGGAAGTAGCCGCCGAGCACCACCATCTGCGGGTTGAACGCGTTGACGATGCTCGCCAGGCCGGACCCGAGGTGGCCACCGATCGCGCGCAGCTCCTTGGTGGGCTCGGTGAAGGAGTCGAGCACCTCGCCGAGCTGCGACACCTTGTCCTCCGGGCACCGGATCGCCGCGGCGATCGCGTAGGCGCCGACCTCGGTCTCCCAGCAGCCACGGTTGCCGCAGTGGCACTGCTTGCCGGTCGGGTTGAAGCGCAGGTGGCCGATCTCGCCGGCGTAGCCCCCCGCACCTTCGAGCCGGCGTCCGGCGGTGATGACACCCGCGCCGACGCCGACGTTGCCGGAGACATAGATCAGGTCGGCGACGCCCACGCCGACCCCGCGCTCGTGCTCGGCGAGCGCGCCGAGGTCGGCGTCGTTGGCGAGCGAGATGGGTACGTCGAGGCCGAGCGCGGCGAGCACGATCGAGCCGAACGAGACGTCGTGCCACTCCAGGTTGGGGGCGAGCCGCACCAGCCCGTCGCTGCGCCGGACCAGGCCCGGGACGCTGATCCCGATGCCGACCAGCGGCGCCGACGGGGGTGCCCCCTCGGTGACGCGTCGGATCAGGCCGGCCACGGACGACCCCACCTGCCACGCCTCGGTGATCCCCTTGATCGGCTCCTGCGCCCGCTGCTGTACGGCACCGCCGAGCCCGACCCGGGCGACCGCGACCCGGTCGACGCCGAGGTCGACGGCGATGACGTAGGGACCCTGGTCGGTCAGCGCGACACCCGCCGAGGGCCGCCCCGCGCCACGTCGGGCACCGGTCGGGATCCCTCGCTCGGTGACCCCCAGCGACTCGAGCTCGCCGACGAGCCCGGCGATGGTGCTGCGGTTGAGCCCCATCACGCTGGTGAGCTCGGCCCGCGACACCTGCCCGGCACGGTGGACGTGCCGCAGCAGGGTGCCGAGGTTGTGGCGCCGGACGGCTTCCTGGTTGGTGCCCGTGCCCGCCCGGCTCTGGGTGGTCATGTCGGCCTGGGCCGCCCGCCTAGACGCCGGCTGCGGAGCGACGGCGACGCGAGATCGCGTCGACGCTCGCGGCGAGGAGGAGAACGCCACCGGTCACGACGGAGTTGATCCAGCTCGCGTTGTTGAGGAGTAGCAGTCCGTTGTTGATCGTGGCGATCACGAGCCCACCGATGATCGGCGTCGATCGCGCGGCCCCGGCCGCCGAAGAGGCTGATCCCGCCGATGACGGCCGCGCCCACGGCGTACAGCAGCGTGTTGCTCCCGCCGGAGCCGGGGGAGACCTTGCCGGTGTTGGCCGCGAGCAGGATCCCGCTGATCGCCGCCATCGTGGTGCAGGCGACGAACGCCGAGGTGCGGATCCGGGCCACGTTGATACCGGCGCGCCGGGCGGCCTCGGCGTTGCCGCCGACGGCGTAGAGGTAGCGGCCGATAGCGGGTGCGGGTGAGGATGAACGTCCAGAGGATCAGCAGCGCGACGACCACGATCAGCATCCGCGGGACGCCCTCGATCGGGAAGTTCGGGTTGCGGCTGCGGTTCTGGTTGAGGAACCCGACGACGCCGAGCAGGACGACCGCCAGCGCGCCGATCCTCAGGAGGACCACGCTCATCGGCGGGTGCTGCAGGCCCCCCGAGACCTGGATCCGGAACGTGCGCAAGGAGAGCGCGGCGTACAGGGCCACGATCACGATCGCCCCGATCCAGCCGACGGTCGGGTCGATGTTCTTGATCGCCAGTCCGCGCAGGAACTCCTGGTCGAAGCGGACCGAGCCGCCCTGGCCGATGAACTTCAGCAGCACGCCCTGGAGCCCGAGGAAGAACGCGAGGGTCACCACGAACGACGGGATCCCCAGCCTCGAGACGAGCAGACCGATGGCCGTGCCGATGACGGCGCCCACGACCAGGGCAGCCAGCACTGCCACCGGCCAGCTCTGCCCGTGGTCGACCATCAGCAGGCCGGACGCCATCGCGCCGGTGCTGCCGGCGACGCCCGCGGACAGGTCGATCTCGCCGAGCAGGAGGACCGGGACCAGGCCGAGGGCGAGCACGCAGATCGGCGCCGGCCTGGGTGATCAGGTTGGCCACGTTGAGCTTGGTCGTGAAGGTGTCGCTGGCGAGGCTGAAGATGATCGCCAGGAGGACGAGGCCGAGGATGGCGGGGAGCGAGCCCATGTCGCCACCGCGCAGCTTGTTGAGGTAGGCCTGGAACGCCTCGCCCAACGAGCCGGCCTGCAGGCTGTCCCGGGCGAAGTCGGTGTCGGCGACGGACGCGGCGCTGCCGGTGTCGCTGGTCTCAGTGGTCATGTCCGTCTCCTCAGACGCTCGCGGTCGCGGGGTTCTCGGCGATGCCGAGGTCGCCGGAGCGGCCCGCGGTGATGAGCTCGACGATCTGGGTCTGGTTGACCTGCGTCTTGGGTACGTCGGCGGCGACCCGGCCCAGATAGAGCGCGGTGATCCGGTCGGCGACCTCGAGGACGTCAGTCATGTTGTGCGAGATGAGCACCACGCCGAGGCCACGGTCGGCCAGGCGTCGGACGAGGTCGAGAACCTGGCGGGTCTGGGCCACGCCGAGAGCAGCGGTTGGCTCGTCGAGGAGCACGATCTTGGAGTTCCAGAGAACCGCCTTGGCGATCGCGACGGTCTGGCGCTGGCCGCCGGAGAGACTGGCCACGGTCTGGCGCACCGACTTCACGGTGCGGACCGACAGCGAGGCGAGGGTCTCGCGGGCGCGGGCCTCCATCGCGGGCTCGTCGAGCGTCCCACGGTTGGTCTCCTCGCGGCCGAGGAACATGTTCTGGATGATGTCGAGGTTGTCGCACAGCGCGAGGTCCTGATAGACGACCTCGACACCGAGTGCGGCAATGTCGCGGGGGCCGTGCACGTCGACGGGCTGGCCGTCGAACAGATAGTCACCGGAGTCCCGGCCATAGATGCCGGCGATGATCTTGACCAGCGTGGACTTGCCGGCGCCGTTGTCGCCGACCAACGCGGTCACCTGACCCGGATAGACGGCGAAGTCGACGTCGTGGAGGACGTGGACGACACCGAAGCTCTTGTTGACGCCGCGTAGCTCGAGCAGAGGCTTGCTCATTGTGGGGCTCCCTCGTTCGGCCACCAGGGCCGGAAATCGTTGTCTCGGTGAACGAAAGGCGCCCGGGCCGGGTTGACCGACCCGGGCGCCTCGTTCAGTGTCTCGCGATCACTGTCTCGTGGATCGAGGCAGCGGTCAGGAGATGCCGGCGTCCGTGCAGAACTGGGCGAAGTCGCCCGCGCACACGTCCGCTGCCGACTGGCCACCGTCGTCGATGACGTCCTTGACGTTGTCCTTGGTGATGGACACCGGGTCGAGCAGCACCGACGGCACGTCGCGGCCGCCCTCCTCGTCCGTCGTCGTGCCGGTCGTGGCCGGCTCGCCGCCGTTGACCAGGGCGATCGCCGCCTCGGCGAGAGCACCAGCCTCGAGCTTCGCCGACTTGTAGATCGTCATGCACTGGGTGCCGGCGAGGACGTTCTGCAGACCCTCGACGGTCGCGTCCTGACCGGTGACGGGCACCGTCCCGGCCTGGCCGTTCTTCTCCAGGACGGAGATCGCGGCACCACCGAGGCCGTCGTTGGCGGCGAGGACGCCGTCAACCTTGCCCCCGGCCTGGGTGTAGAGCTGCTCGAAGATGGTCACGGCCTGCTCGTTGTCCCAGTCCGGAACCGCCTGCTCGCCGACGACCGTGTAGCTGCTGATCGGGTCGAGGATCTCGTGCGCGCCAGCGGAGAACAGTGTGGCGTTGTTGTCGGTCGGGGAGCCGTTCAGGAAGATGATGTTGGCATCCACCTCGCCGAGGCAGTCCGCGAGGCCCTGGCCCTGGAGAGCGCCGACCTTGTTGTTGTCGAAGGAGATGTAGGCCTCCGCCGAACCACCCAGGGTCAGGCGGTCGTAGTCGAGGGTCTTGACTCCCTGCGAGGCAGCCTTCTCCTGGATCGCCGCACCCGACTCGGAGTCGAGGTTGACGATCGCGAGCACGGTCACGCCGTCGGCGATCATGCCGTCGGCGATAGTTGTCATCTTCTCGGGGTCGCCTTCGGCGTTCTGAATCGAGTACTCGACACCGGCTGCCTCGAAGGCCGCCTCGAGCGCCGGGCGGTCCGCGGACTCCCAGCGCACCGAGGACTCGGTGTCGGGGAGGATGACGCCGATCTTGCCGGCAGAGTCGCCGCTGCCCTCGTCGTCGCCGTTGGAACCACTGTCGTCATCACCGCACGCGGTGAGTGTCAGGGCGAACCCGAGCATTCCCACCACGGCCAAGCTGAGCTTCCGCTGCACGCGAACCGCCTCCTGTGTTCTCCGGTGCCCGGCGTTGCTTGCTCCAGAAGGAGCGAGGAACGCCCGACGTTTGTTGTCCGGCACAACATATGGGTGTGACGTGCGTCATGTAAATGGCAGATGTCAGCCGTGTCCGTTTTGTTATCGGTCGTCGGTCGGCGGGGTAGTACGTCACCCTTGGGTGGGATGCCCACGCTGGAGCCGCCACCCAAAGGTGACGGAGTATCCCGGCGGGCGAGTCAGCGGGCGGCGTACAAGGTGGTGCGCTCACGCACCGGGCGGCCGATGCCGGTCGCCGATCTCGACGAGCTCAGCGACCGTCTTGGCGGACCCGTGCTCGGAGCCGGCCATCCGCGAGATGGTCTCCTCCATCAGCGTGCCGCCGACGTCGTTGGCGCCTGCCTGGAGCATCGCGCGGGTGCCGTCGACGCCGAGCTTGACCCAGGAGGTCTGGATGTTGCGGATCCGGCCGTGCAGCAGGATCCGGGCCATCGCGTGCACGGCGAGGTTGTCGCGCAGCGTCGGCCCGGGGCGGGCGACGCCGGCGAGATAGATCGGTGCGCTGGTGTGCACGAACGGCAACGGTACGAACTCGGTGAACCCGCTGCCCCCGGTCTCCAGGGCCGGTCCTGGATCCGACTGAGCACCCGGAGGTGGTTGACCCAGTGTCGCGGGTTGTCCACGTGGCCGTACATCATCGTGCTCGTCGTCGGGATCCCGACCCGGTGCGCGGTGCTGACGATCTCGACCCAGGTGCTGGTCGGCAGCTTGCCCTTGGTGAGGATCCAGCGGACCTCGTCGTCGAGGATCTCCGCCGCCGTGCCCGGCAGCGAGCCGAGCCCGGCCTCGCGGGCCTTGATCAAGAAGTCCTCGACCGACAGGCCGGTGCGTGCGGTGCCGTTGACGACCTCCATCGGGCTGAAGGCGTGCACGTGCATCTCTGGCACTCGCTGCTTCACGGCGGTGACCAGGTCGAAGTAGGCCGAGGCCGGCAGCTCGGGGTCGATGCCGCCCTGCATGCAGACCTCGGTCGCGCCGAGGTCCCACGCCTCCTGGGCCCGATCGGCGACCTCGTCGAGACTCAGGGAGTAGGCGTCCGCGTCGGTGCGGCGCTGGGCGAACGCACAGAACCGGCACCCGACGTAGCAGACGTTGGTGAAGTTGATGTTCCGGTTGACGACATAGGTCACCTCGTCGCCGACCGTCTCGCGGCGCAGGTCGTCGGCCAGCCGGATCACCTGCTCGAGCAGCGGTCCCTCGGCGGTCATCAGGGTCAGTGCGTGCTCGTCGGACAGGTTGCCGGGGTCCTTCTCCGCGGCGGCCATGGCCTCACGACCCTCGGAGTGGAGGACGGCGGGCGCACCGGTCGAGGTCGCTGCCGCCTGGACCGACTCCCAGTCGCCGTACACGTTCTCGAAGTCGGACCGGCGGTCGTCGGTGCGGCCCTCTGTGTCGACGGCCGCGAACAGGTCGGTGCGGCCGACGGACGCGAAGCCGCCGTCCGGCTCCTGCCACGGCAGACCGGTGGGGCGTACGCCGGGCCGGGCCAACCCGTCCTGGTCGGCCAACGCGGCGACGTGTGCGGAGATCCGCGGGTCCAGCCAGGGCTCGCCCGCCCGGACGTACTCGGGGTGGATCGTGAGCCTGGCCTTCAGCTCGAACCCGCACTCGGCCGTCACGGAGCGCAGCCGCTCCAGCGAGGGCCAGGGCCGCTCGGGGTTGACGTGGTCGGGCGTGAGCGGCGAGACACCGCCCCAGTCGTCGACGCCCGCCTCGAGCAGGGCCCGGCACTCGCTCAGGTCGACCAGATTGGGCGGGGCCTGGATGCGGGTCTTGGGGCCGAGGACCAGCCGGGTGACCGCGATGGCGGCGCGATAGTCGTCCAGGCCGAGGTCGTCGGTGTGCCGCATCGCGGTGTCGGGCTTGGCCCGGAAGTTCTGGACGATCACCTCCTGGACCGCCGAGTAGGCCCGGGACGTCGCCCGCAGCGCGTGGATCGTCTCGGCCCGCTCCTGCAGCGTCTCGCCGATGCCGACGAGCAGACCGGTGGTGAAGGGGATCGAGAGACGCCCGGCATCCGCCAGCACCCGCAGCCGGACCTCGGGGTCCTTGTCCGGCGAGCCGTAGTGCGCCTCGCCCTGGGTCTCGAAGAGCCGCCGAGAGGTCGTCTCCAGCATCATGCCCATCGAGGGGGACACCGGCTTGAGCCGGTTCATCTCCTCCCACGACATGACGCCGGGGTTGAGGTGGGGCAGCAGGCCGGTCTCCTCCAGGACTCGGATCGCCATGGCCCGGACGTAGGCAAGGGTCGAGTCGTAGCCCTTCTCGTCGAGCCACTGCCGGGCCTGCGGCCAGCGGTCCTCCGGACGGTCGCCGAGCGTGAAGAGCGCCTCGAGGCAACCCAGCTCGGCCCCTTGGCAGGCGATGTCGAGGATCTCGTCGGGCGAGAGGTAGGGCTCGCGGCCCTCGCGCGCGGCTTGGCCCGGGGTCTCGACGAAGGTGCAGTAGTGGCAGCGGTCCCGGCACAGCTTGGTGATCGGGATGAAGACCTTGGGCGAGTAGGTGACCACACCGTTGCGTCCCGCGGCGATCAGGCCCGCGTCGCGGACCCGGGCGGCTGCGGCGGTGAGCCGGTCGAGCTCGGGGCCGGTGGCGGCGAGCAGCGCGGTGGCCTCGTCGACATCGAGCGCGGCTCCGCGTTCCGCTCGGGCCAGCGCCCGGCGGACCTGTTGAGGTGTCACCACTGACTCGCTGCCCATCGCGTTCACGTTAACCACCGGTGGGTCGGGAGGATTCCCCGGCCCACTGGGTGGAGCGTGTGGTCGTGCGCAGCTCCTGACTTCAGACCGAGACCGATTCCTTCTCCGTCGCGGACCCCGGCTCGACCGTGTGGCCGTTGCGGTCCAGGTTGCTCGGCCACCAGATCTTGCCGCCGAGGTCGAGGTTGAGCGCGGTGACCAGCACCGCCCTGACGATCAGCGTGTCCAGCAGCACCCCGAGGGCCACGGCGATGCCCAGCTCGGCGAGGAACACCACCGGGATGGACCCGAGGACCAGGAAGGTGGCTGCCAGAACGACGCCGGCCGAGGTGATCACGCCTCCGGTGGAGCCCAGCGCGATCAGGGAGCCCCTGCGCGTGCCATGGATGGCTGCCTCCTCCCGGACCCGGGTCATCAAGAAGATGTTGTAGTCGATTCCCAGAGCCACCAAGAACACGAAGGTGAACAGCGGGAACCCTGGATCGGACCCGGCGAAGCCGAAGACGTACTTGAACAACAGCGACGACAGGCCCAGGGCGGCGCCGAAGGAGAGCACCACCGTGCCCATCAGCAGCAGTGGTGCGACCACCGCCCTCAGCAGCCCGATCAGGATCAGGAACACCACCAGCAGGACGATCGGGATGATCACCTTGTTGTCGCGGATCGAGGCCGACTTGGTGTCGAGGTAGAACGCCGAGCCGCCGCCGACCAGGGCGTCCGCCCCCTCGACGCTGCGTACGGCGTCTCGGGTCGCCTCCACGATGGCGAAGGCCTTGGTCGAGGAGATGTCCTCGTCGATCGTGGCCTCGATGAAGACGCGACCGTTGCCGACCTCCTGTGCCTGCGTCGGCGAGCCGAGGCCCTCGATCCCGGTGATCGACTCCAGCACGGCGTCCAGGTGGTCGGCGTTGGTGACGATCTGTGCCGTGTTGGAGCTGTCCTGGAGTCCGTGCTCCACGAGGACCTTCTGACCCTTGATCGAGTCGAACTCCTGCGTGTAGGTGTCCTCGGTCGAGAGGCCGTCCGCCTTGAGCGTGAGCAGGCCGAGCGAGGCCACGGCCAACAGGACCGCGGTGACGATCCACACCTTGCGGGGCGCGAGGGCGATCCGGTCGCCGGTCCGGGCCCAGAAGCCGCTCGTGTTGGGCTCCTCGGAGCCGAATCCCGGACGCTTGGGCCAGAAGATCCAACGGCCGAAGATCACCAGCAGCGCGGGCAGCAGCGTCAGCATCACCAGGCAGGTGACGGCGATGCCGATCGCGTTGACAGGCCCGAGGCCCGCCGTGGAGTTGAGGTCGGCGAACGCCAGGCAGAGCATGCCCACCGCGACCGTCGCTCCGCTGGCAAAGAGTGCCGGAGCCGCTCGGTGGAGCGCGAAGGCCATCGCCTGGTGGCGATCGTCGTGACGACGGAGCTCCTCTCGGTATCTGGCCACGAGCAGCAGTGCGTAGTCGGTGCCGGCGCCGATGACCAGAATGCCGAGGATCGCCTGGCTCTGGCCATTGACCGTCAGGCCGGCGTACTTGGCCAAGAGGTAGACCACGCCGCCGGAGACGGAGTAGGCGATGACCACGCTGATGATCGGTAGCACCCAGAGGATCGGGCTGCGGTAGGTGACGAGAAGGATCATGATCACGACGAGCAGAGTGATCAGGATGAGCGTCGTGTCGATGCCCTCGAAGGCCTCGGCCGAGTCCGCGGCCTGCCCGCCGAACCCGGCAAGGTGGACGGTGACCCCGTCGATCTGGGCGATGTCACGGATCTCGTCGGCCGCGTCGGGGATGGCGTTCCAGCCCTCGCTGCCGAAGTTGAGGACGAATGAAGAGATGGCGACCTCGCCGTCGGCTGACTGGAGCTCGAAGGGCAGGTCGGGAATCTGCGCGGCGGCCGCGGGTGTCAGCACGCCTTGGTCGGTGACCCCCTCCACCCCGGCGAGTGCCTTGGCCTGCTCCTCGATCGCGGCAAGGTCGTCGTCGGTGAGGCCGCCGTCGCGCTGGTAGACGACCAGTGTCGGGATGTCGTTGGGGTCCACGGTCCCGGAGAGCTCGTCGAGCACCTGAGTGGACTCGGCTGAACCCGGGAGCCACGACGAGGCCTCGTTGTTCTGGACGTCGACGAGCTTGGCGCTGAGGGAGCCGAACACCATGAACAGGGCGATCCAGGCCACCAGGACGAGCCACTTCGTCACGCGGCCGGTGAGCTTGCCGGCGATCTGTCGATGCATGGGGGTCACTCCATCAGAAGGCGGGGACAGTCGGCATCGGGGTTTTCCCCGAGGTGTGGGAGGTCTGACCGTCCCAGCGTGGCCAACTCATCGACCTCGCACGAGAACGGGGTGTGACGGCCGTGTGATCGGTCCATGCCGGCCCTCAGCTCGTCCAGTCCTTGACCCGCGAGACCAGGGCCGCCGGGTTGTCGCCGACCGGGACGATCGAGAGGTGGCTGACTCCGGCCTCCTCGAAGGCGGCGATCCGCTCCCGGACGTACGACGCCGGGCCGACCAGGTTGCTGGCCTCGATCCAGTCCATGGGCACCAGCGCCTCGGCCTCCTTCTTCTTGCCGTCCAGGTAGAGGTCCTGGATCTGCCTGGCCTCCTGCTCGTAGCCGTAGTGGCAGGCCAGCTCGTTGTAGAAGTTCTTGCCCCGGGCCCCCATGCCGCCGACATACAGGGCATACATCGGGCGCAGGAGGTCGAGCAGCGCCTTGGTCTCCTGGCCCTCGCCGATCGCGAGCATCCCGCCGGCGCTGATTTGCAGCGGGCCGAGGTCGGCGGACCGCTGGGCGGCACCCGCGTTGAGCGAGTCGCCCCACACCTCGCGCGCCTTCTCAGGCACGAACATGATCGGCAGCCAGCCGTCTGCGAGCTCAGCGGTCATCTCGACGTTCTTGTCGCCCAGGGAGGCGATCCAGATCGGGATGGTGTCCCGCTCGGGGCGGGTGAGGATCTTGAGCGGCTTGCCGAGACCGAGGCCCTGATCGGCCGGGAGCGGGATCGTGAAGATCCCGCTGGACTCCAACGGCTCGCGCCGCAGGCCGGAGCGGACCAACCGGATGATCTCGCGGGTGCGACCCAGCGGCTTGTCGTAGGGCATCCCGTGGAAGCCCTCGATGACCTGGGGACCGCTGGCGCCCAGGCCGAGCACCGCGCGTCCGGCCGAGACGTTGTCGAGGCCGGCGGCGGTCTGGAGGATCGCACCGGGGGTGCGTGAGAAGACGTTGAGGATGCCGGCCGCGATCTGTAGCCGCTCGGTCTTCGCAGCCAGATATCCCATCAGCGTCGGGGAGTCGAAGCCGTAGGCCTCGGCGACCCAGACCATGTCGAGCCCGGCCTGCTCCAGCTCGACGACCGCGTCGGCGGTGTCGCGGGGGTTGCCGTCGTACTGGAGCGGGTAGGAGAGCTGCACCTCTCAACTGTGACAGCGTCACTGTCACAATCGCAAGGGAGGCTGGGCCTACCCGCTGGACTCACCGGAGGGGATCATCCGCAGGGCCCGGCCGAGCGTGGCCCAGAGGTCGGCGGCGTACTCGGTGGTGAGGTGGTCGGTGTCGCGGTAGCTCAGGGTGCCGCCGATGACCACCGGGCACTCGCCCTGGTAGCAGAGCCACGGCGTGGGGTCGACCACGCGTGCTCCCGAGACCGACGCCGACTCGACCGCGACGTCACCGAGCACCCGGGACCGCTCGTCCGGCTGGAACATGCAGTCGCCCAGGCTCGGGTCTCCGGTGGTCAGGCAGTCCGCAGGGTCCTCCGTGTTCTTGGGGACGTCGCGGAGCAGGACGACCTTGGTGGCGGCTGCCCTGAGCTCGAGGAACAGCTCGTCGTAGCCCTTGCGGAGCAGCGGGATCATGTCGTCGATCGCAGTCACCCGCTTGTCCTCGGCGTCGAAGACGCCGTTGACCGGCGGCGACGAGGCGACGACCACGAGGTCCGGGTTGAGGTCCTCGACCTGCTCGATGACCCAGTCCTGGAAGTCCGAGCAGTCGGTGAACACCGTGGCGTCCGAACTCGCCATGGCGATCGGGATGTGGGCCGCCGTGCACTGCGGCTTGACCAGGTAGAAGGCCTTCCAGTCACCGGCTTCGGTGATCCGGTCGAACGCGGGGATCCACGCGCGGGCGTGCGAGTCGCCGATCAGCACCAGCGTCTGGTCGGCGTCGTCCTCCCCGACCTGGCAGAGCTTGCGGACGTTCTGCTCGTAGTCGCAGTCGCCGACCTCCGCGATGCTCTGGCGCATCTCGATGATGCTCGGGTCGGTCTCGCTGGGGATGGCCTGGCGGTTGCGGGCCGCGGTCACCGACGCCCGCACCAGCGCCACGGTGTCCACATGGACCGACGCGTTCTTGGGGGTGCGGGCGACGGTGATCGGCGGGTTGTTGCCGTCGTCGTTGACCTGCGCCCCCGTCCAGAGCCAGGCGCCGCCGCCGATGGCGAGGACGACCAGGGCGCTGGCCGGATACAGGGCGAGCCCGCGCCTGCGGGGCAGGCCAAGGGCCGGTCGCCCGGTGCGGAACGGGACCTCGACGTAGCGGTAGGTGTAGGCCGACAGCGTGACGGTGACGAGCACGGCCAACGCGCTCTCGGACCCGGTGAGCTCCCGGTCGAGGGCGTACTCGGGGAGGATCAGGACCGGCCAGTGCCACAGATAGAGCGAGTAGGACCAATCACCGACGATCCTGAACGGGGCGGTCGAGAGGAGCTGGCCGACCAGGGTGCTGGCGCGGCCGTGCCCGGCGAGCAGCAACAAGGCGGCGCCGCCGACCGGAAGCATCGCCGCGATGCCCGGGAACGGGGTGGCCGAGGTGATGAGGAAGCAGGACGCGACCACCGCCACGGCACCGGTGAGTGCCATCAGCTGCACGGCGAGGTTGCCGAGCCGCTTGACCGTGGCCACCGGGACCAGGGCGACCAGGGCGCCGATGCCGAGCTCCCAGGCCCGGGTGAAGGTCGAGAAGTAGGCCGTGGTCGGTGCCGCGACGGTCTGGTGGATCGACCAGGCCAGCGAGGCGGTGACCACGACGAGCAACATGATGGTCACGGCCCGGCGGGGGAGCCGTCGCGGGTTGTGGCCGGTGAGTGCCCGGGTCAGGGTGAGGGCGGCGAGCAGCGCGAGCGGCCAGACGACGTAGAACTGCTCCTCGACCGCGAGTGACCAGTAGTGCTGCATCGGTGAGGGGCCGGCGTCGGTGGCGAAGTAGTAGACACCCTGCTGCGCGAAGTGCACGTTGGCCGCGAAGGCCGACGACCAGAGCGCGTCGACCACGACCTGACGGGCGTTGAAGAAGCTCATGACCGCCAGCGAGCAGAGCACCGTGACCACCGTGACCAGAGTCGCGGCAGGCAGGATCCGTCGGGCGCGTCGAGCCCAGAACTGTCCGATGGAGATCCCACCGGTGACCAGCACCTCGCGGAACAGCAGCCCGGAGATGAGGTAGCCCGAGATCACGAAGAACACGTCCACGCCGACGAAGCCGCCCGGGAGGGCCGTGACCCCCGCGTGGGCGCAGATCACCACAGCGACCGCGACCGCGCGCAGTCCCTGGATGTCTCCGCGTATCTCCCCAGCCATCGCTTTCAGGTCCCCACCTGTCTCTGAACCGCATGATTCTCGCACCCCTGCCCCGGTCACGCGGAATTAACGTGGGATCATCCACAGGCCCGGAACAGGCCATCGGACCACTTGAGACGACGAGGAGACAGTTCGGATGACGACATACCGGATCGCGGTGATCGGTGGGACCGGCCCCCAGGGCAAGGGACTGGGCTACCGGTTCGCCCGCCATGGGCACGACGTGATCCTGGGGTCCAGGTCGCAGGAGCGGGCGGTTCCGGTCGCAGACGAGGTGCGGGCCCGGCTCGCGGAGGTCACTGGGGCGGGCTCGGTCACCGGCGCCGCCAACGTCGAGGCGTGCGAGGCCGCCGACGTCGTACTCCTCGCGGTCCCGTACGACGGCCACGACGAGCTCGTCGCCTCGCTGCCCCTGGCCGGCAAGACGGTCGTCTCGTGCGTCAACCCGCTCGCGTTCGACAAGCGCGGCGCACACGGTCAGGTGATCGACGCCGGCGAGGGTTCGGCCGCCGAGTCGGCCCAGCGTCTCGCGCCCGAGGCCACGGTCGTCGGCGCGTTCCACAACGTGTCCGCCGTCCTGCTGTGGGGCGACGACGAGTTCATCGACGAGGACATCCTCTGCGTCGGTGACTCCGACGAGGGCAAGGAGGTCGCGATGGAGCTGGCCAGGGCGGTCACCGGGCACGCCGGCATCAGCGCCGGCAAGCTGCGGCTGGCCCGCCAGCTCGAGCCGTTCACGGCGGTGCTCATCTCGATCAACCGCAAGTACAAGACGCACTCGGGCCTGCGGATCACTGGATTGCCGGATTCGTCTGCGACCTGATTGGTCTTCTGACGCTCGGCCGCGCAGACGAATCGGCTAGTGCTTGCCGTTCCAGCTGTCCCAGAGCGCGGCGTACGAGCCGCCCGCCGCGACCAGCTCGTCGTGGGAGCCGAGCTCGGCGATCTTGCCGTCCTCGACCACGGCGACCCGGTCGGCGTCGTGGGCCGAGAAGAGTCGGTGGGCGATCGCGATGACGGTGCGGCCCTCGAGGACCGCGGCGAGGGAGCGTTCGAGGTGCCGGGCCGCGCGCGGGTCGATCAGCGAGGTCGCCTCGTCGAGCACCAGGGTGTGCGGGTCGGCGAGCACGAGCCGGGCCAGCGCGATCTGCTGGGCCTGCGCGTCGGTGACGGTGTGGCCACCGGAGCCGACGACCGTGTCGAGCCCCGCCGGCAGCGCGTCCACCCAGTCCAGCGCGTCCACCGCGGAGAGGGCGGCGCGGATGGCGTCGTCGGAGGCCCCCGGGGGCGCGGCGAGCGCGAGGTTCTCGCGAAGGGTGCCGACGAACACGTGGTGCTCCTGGGTCACCAGCGCGACGTGGCCGCGCAGGTCGGCCAGCGGGAGCTCGACGAGACCGACGCCGCCGACGGTCACCTCGCCGGTCCGCGGCGGGTGAATGCCGGCGAGCAGCCGGCCGAGGGTCGACTTGCCGGCGCCCGAGGGGCCGACCATGGCGAGCCGTGACCCCGGCTCGATGTCGAGGTCCACACCGTGCAGGACGTCACGGCCCTCGACGTAGGAGAACCGCACGTCGTGCGCATCCAGATTCTCTCCGGACGGCTCGCGGCCGGTGACCTCGCGGTCGTCGGGCACCTGTGCGACGCCGAGGAGCCGGGCCAGGGAGGCGGCCCCCACCTGGAGCTCGTCGAGGATCGCCACGATCCGGTCGACCGGGTCGATGAGCATCTGGACATAGAGCACTGCGGCGGTGACCTCGCCGAGCGAGACCGAGCCCTGGGTGTAGAGGTAGCCCCCGAGCAGCAGCGTGCAGACGGTCGGGATCAGGTAGGACAGCTCCATGCTCGGGAAGAACACGGTGCGCAGATAGAGCGTGTATCGCTCCGCCGCATACGAGTTGGAGATATCGGTGTCGATCGCCTCGACGCGGCGCGGCCCGAGCCCGAGCGACTCGATGGTCCGGGCGCCCTCGACGGTCTCGGTGAGGGTCGCGTTCATGACGGAGTACGACGCGTTCTCGCGTAGGTAGCCGTCCTTGGCGCGCTTGAGGTACCAGCGCAGGCCGATCACCAGCGGCGGGACGCCGAGCAGGCAGGGGATCAGCACCCACCAGCCCACGGTGATCGCCGCGACGAAGGTGACCACGGCCGTGACCAGGGCGATCGTCCACTCCGGCAGCGCCCAGCGCACCGACCAGCCGAGCTGGTCGACGTCGCGGCTGGTGCGGGTCAGGAGGTCGCCGGAGCCCGCCGACTCGACGACCCCGACCGGCAGCGCGAGCGCGTTGCCCACGAAGTCCTCGCGGAGCTCGGCGAGCACCTTCTCGCCCAGCACCTGGCTGGCGAGCCGGGCGTAGCGGGTGAGGACCGTCTGCAGCACCAGGAAGCCGGCCAGGACCACGATGACCTTGTCGACGTAGGCC
Organism: uncultured Actinomycetota bacterium; assembly: GCA_963802315.1. Lineage (GTDB taxonomy): Bacteria > Actinomycetota > Actinomycetes > Propionibacteriales > Nocardioidaceae > Nocardioides. Next base: position 316,357 of record CAWDIF010000001.1, on the reverse strand, counting down.
GTGGTCGTGCCGTTCTCGACCGCCTCGACCAGGTCGCCGATCAGCCGGGGCGCGGCCAGGCCGGCGAGCGCGGCGAACACGTGCAGTCCGAGGGCGGTCCACAGCAGCCGCGGGTTGCGGCGCGCGATCTGGCCGGCGTAGCGGCGGACCGCGGGAGTGTCGGCGATCGGGAGAGCGGTCCCGGTGCTCATGAGCCCACCGGCTCCTGCTCGCGGGTGACGACCGCGCGGTAGGCAGGAGATGAGTCGAGCAGCGCGGCGTGCGTGCCGGTCGCGACGACCTTGCCACCCCGGAGGAACGCGACCTCGTCGACGGCATCGAGCATCAGCGGGCTGGAGCTCATCACCACGGTGGTCCGGCCGGCGCGGTGAGCGCGCAGGCGTCCGGCGATCCGGGACTCCGTGTGCGCGTCCACGGCCGACGTCGGCTCGACCAGCACCAGGACTTCGGGGTCGCCGGCCAGGACCCGGGCCAGCACCAACCGTTGGCGCTGGCCGCCGGAGAACGTCCGGCCGCGCTCGGCGACGTGGGTGTCCAGGCCCTCGGGGAGGGCATCAAGGATGTCGTCGCTGGAGGCCGTCTCGAGTGCCTGCTCCACGTCGCCGGTCCCGGTGATGTCCAGCCCGGCACCGAGCGGACCGGAGAACAGCATCGATGCCGTGTCGGACACGACCACGAGGCGGCGGACGTCCTCGCGGCGCAGCGAGGTGAGGGGGACGCCGCCGAGCCGGACGTCGTCGTCGACCTCGCCGTCGACCGGCGGGGCGCAGAGGCCGAGCCGGTCAGCCAGGGCCGCGGTCTCCTCGGGCTGGTCGCTGACCACGGCAGTCAGCAGCCCGGCCCGGACCCGGAGCCGGGACCGCAGGTCGACCAGGTCGGAGCCGCCGGGCGGCAGGTCGGCAGGGACGGCGGGGTCGACCCGGTCCTCGCGCAGGCGCAGGACGTGGCACACACGCGCGGAGGCGACCCGGGCCCGGATCAGCTTGTTGGCGTACTCGGTCGCGGTCCGCAGCGGGATCATCAAGAAGGCCGAGTAGCCGTAGAACGCGACCAGCTCACCCGGGGTGATCGTGCCCTGTGCGGCATAGCGCGCACCGACCCAGACCACGATCACGACGAACAGACCGGGCAGGAACACCTGGAGCGCGTCGAGCACGGACTGCAGGCGGGCGACCGCGACCCCGGCCACGCGCGTGGTCTGCGACTCGCGGCGGTAGCGGTCGTGGAAGACCTGCTCGCCGCCGATCCCGCGCAGCACCCGGAGTCCGCCGACGATGTCGGTCGCGGTGTTGGAGAGCGCGCCCATCAGGTGGCGCTGGCGCGCAGCGCGGCGGTCCAGCGGCTTGAGCAGCGGGGCGATCATCAGCATGAGCAGCGGGACGCCGATCAGCACGAGCAGGCCGAGCGTGGTCGAGGTCTGCAGCAGGATGACCGCGACCAGGACGAAGGAGACCACGGCGCCGGAGAACCGTGCGGTCACGTCCATCGCCCCGCCGATGTGGGAGATGTCGTTGGTGCCGATCGCGACCACCTCGCCGGTCGAGACCTTGCGCGGCAGCGTGCCGCCGAGGCGGACGGCCTGCTGGCCGGTGAGCTGGACGACTCGGTAGGCCGCGGTGAGCCAGTTGGTGACCGCGAACCGGTGGCGCATGATCCCGCTCGCCGCCTGGAGCAGGCCGATCCCGAACATGACGGCGGCGTAGGTCAGGAGTGCCTGGCCGTCCTTGTCCGTGACCCCACGGTCGATGGCCCGGCCGATGACGAACGGCATCACGGCCTGGCAGCTCATCCAGATGATGCCGAAGGCGGCTCCGCCCAGGAGGGTGAGCCACTGCCCCCTGGCGATCCACAGCAGGAACCGCCACGGGGTGCGGTCGTCCGCGGTCCCGGGGTGTTCGAGTGGGAGGTGGCGCACTCGATCCAGGGTACGGAGGAGCACCCCCTGGACCCAATCGTTTTCCGGCCTCTGCCCTAGCCCCGGCCGGTGCCGCCCACGGTCTCCAGGAGTCCGCACGAGGCCCGCGCGAAGTTGATCGCGTTGGCCGCGCCCGCAGGTGACATCCGCAGGGTGATCTGGCCGGGCTGCCCCTCGAGGTGGAGCCCGATCTTGAACGCCGTCGCGCCTCCCGACTCCGCGAAGGCGTGCGCGTCGCAGCGGGTCGGCTTGAGGGGCAGCCGCACCCGCTGGGTCGAGCCGTCGTTCGTCACCGGGTAGGCCGGTCGCCACGCGTCGGTGCCCACCGGGGACAGGATCGGGGTGCCCGAGACGGTGTCGATGACGAGCTCGCCACCCGAGCCGCTGCTCTCGAGGACCAGCTCGAGCACAGCCTCACCGCCGACGGGGGTGGCTGTCGGGTCGCCGTCGGTGACCTGGTCGGACCACGACAGTCTCGCCACCGTGTCGACGGAGATCTCCAGGCAACGGGCGCGGGTGAAGCGCCCGGCCACGTCGGTCTCGTCCGCGACGGGCAGCGTCTGCGGGCCGTCGGCGAGCTCGACGGTCACGGTGCCCAGTGGGTCGTCCAGGGAGACGACCGCGTCGTTGGAGGTGCCGCACGTCGGCCGGCCGGGCAGGACGAACTGGAAGCCGCGCGTCGACTGCGCCGGGATCTCGCGCAGTCGATCGCCCTCCAGCACCGTCTGGAACCGGGCGTCGGCATAGGTCATCCGGGTCGGGATGACGTCCTGGAGCGTGTCGTTGTCTATCCAGACCTGCATCCGGCCGGCTGCCGCGTCGCGGGAGGACTGCCGCAGGTCCGCGATCAGCTCGCCCGTGGGCGGAGGCTCGGGGAGCGCGGAGACGGTGAGGGGCGGGACACCGGTGCCCGACGACACGGACGGCCTGGTGGTCTCGGTGTCGGTGGGTGCGTCGTCACTGCACGAGGCCAGCGCGAGACCGGCGACGAGCACGGCGACCACAATGAGCGAGGGGTTCCTCACCCGGCCAGCCCCTCGACCACCTCGGCACGGGGGAGCTCGCCGAGCAGATGCCCGGGGACCAGCAGCTTGGAGCGGCGCACCCCGGAGCCGATCACGGCGACCTCGATGTCCAGCACCCGCGTGTCGACGAGCACCCGCCACTCGTCGGGCAGCCCGACCGGGGTGATGCCGCCGTACTCCATGCCCGACTCGTCGACCGCGCGCTCCATGGAGAGGAACGACGCCTTGCGCACGTCGAGGGTGCGCTTGACGAGGTTGTTGACGTCCGCCCGGGTGTCAGCGCGGACCAGACAAGCACCGACCCGCTCCGCGCCGTCACGCTTGCCGGCGACCACGACGCAGTTGGCCCCGACCGTGTCCGACAGGTCGTAGGCCGCGTTCATCGCCGCCGTGTCGGCAACCGACGGGTCGATCTCGACCACCGCGATCTCACCGGCGTGCGGCCAGCCCACCAGGGCCGCCGCGACCGTGGGACCGAGCAGGTCCGGGTGGTCCGCCACGGGCAGCGACTCGAGGCCGCCGAGCTGAGGGAGGGACACGCTGCCACCTTGCCACCTCTGATCGACACCTCTGATCGACACTTCTGATCGACGGGGCGACGTCACCTGCGGTTCACGTCGGTTCTGCCCCCGGGACACCCGACCCCGCTCCAGTGCAGGTGTGGCCACGATCATCGGGCACCGCGGCGCGCCGGGCTATCGGCCCGAGCACACCATGGCGTCGTACCGCCTCGCGATCGCGATGGGCGTCGACGCCGTCGAGCCGGACCTGGTGATGACCGCCGACGGTGTCCTCGTGGTCCGGCACGAGTCAGACCTGAGGTCGACCACCGACCTCGCCGACCACCCCGAGCTCGCGGGCCGGACCGCCGTCGAGCAGCTGACCCTGGCCGAGCTCAAGACCTTGCGGACCGTGGAGCGGCTGCCGCGCCTGCGGCCCCGCAACACGCGCTGGGACGGCGCCCAGGAGGTCATCACCTTCGACGAGCTGCTGCTCCTGGTCGCGGCGGAGTCGACCCGGTTGCACCGTCGCATCGACCTGCATGTCGAGCTCAAGGATGCGACCCGTCTCGCGGCGCTCGGCCTCGACCTCGAGGGCGCGACCCTCGAGGCGCTGCGCGACCACGGTCTCGACGCTCGTGAGTCGGGGGTCCACCTCCAGTCGTTCGAGCCGAGCTGTCTGCGCCGCCTGCGCGAGGTCACCGACCTCCGCCTGGTCCAGCTCGTCGAGGCCGCCGGCGGCGCGTACGACGACCTCGTCTCACCTCAGGGCCTCCGGCGCGTGGCGCTCTATGCCGACGTGGTGGGTCTGGCCAAGGCCCGGCTGCTGGGTGACCCGGCCGAGGCCGAGGCCCTGGTGGACCACGCACACCTGTCCGGGCTGCGGGTCCTGGCCTGGACCCTGCGTGACGAGAACCGATTCCTGAGCCCGCGGTTCCGGCGCGGCACCGAGCCCGGCCGCCGCGGTGACGCGGCCGCCGAGCTCGGAGCCCTGCTGGATGCCGGGGTGGACGGCGTGTTCTGCGACCACCCGGACACCGCGCGGGCCGCCCGGGACGCGTGGCGACCGGCGCGGGTGGGTCAGGCCTGGTCCTCGGACGCCTCGTAGGGCTCCTCGACCGTCTCGGTCACCGCGCCCGGTGTGTCGACCCAGCCGCTGGCCTTGGTCGCGTGCCGACGGGCGCCGGTCACGGCCAGGGCGACCAGGCCGCCGAGGCCCGCGAGCACCCAGGGGAGGGGAAGCAGCCAGCGGATGTCCTCGTCGTCGATCCACTCGCCGGCGACGGCGGCCCACACCCCGACCAGGCCGAGGAAGGCGAGGCCCATCACGAGGTGCCCGACGTTGACCGGGTGACGACCACCCGAGAGCAGCGAGGGCTTGGCCTGGAGGTCGGTCATCGGAGGGCTCCGTCCTGGTCGAGGGTCGTCTCGTCGTCCACACTCACGTCGATCTCGCCGAGACCGACCTCGAGGTCGAGGGTGATCCGGGGGACCCCGAGCCCCCCGTCATGGGAGCCACTGAGGTCGATCCCGGCACCGTCCTGGGCGTCGCCGAAGACCTGGATCTCACCGAGGCCGGCGCTGGCCGTGACATCCACGTCGAGGCCGGGTGGCACCCTCACCTCGAGGCTGGCTGCGCCGCCGCGGACCTGGATCGTGCGCCCGTCGAGGTTGTCGAGGTCGCTGACCCCGGTGAGGTCGAGAACCAGGTCACCGGCGCCGACCTCGTAGCGGTCCTGGACGCTCGCGGCGGTCATCGGGGTCCGCACCAGCTGGTCACCGTCCCAGCGTTGGGCACCGGTGGCTCCTGCCGTCGCGAGCGCGGCCATCAGGCCGAGGAAGATGATGCCTCCGGCCCGGCCATAGAACGCGCCGACCAGCAGCATCGCGCCGCAGATGCCGAGCACCAAGGCCGGGTAGGCCGAGTCGGCGACCGAGGCGCCGGCGAGGTCGGCGATGCCGAGCAGGCCGACTGCCAGGGCCGAGAGGGCCAGGGTGAACCAGAACAGGCGTGGTCCGCGCTTGCGGGGCTTCCAGTCCTGTCGGGCAGGCTGCCAGATCGTGGTGTCCGTGGCACCCGCCCAGCCGCGCTGCTCGGTGGGCATCGACCAGCCTGTGCTGTCGGTCGTCGGGACGGCGATGTGCGGGACGGGTGGTGCGGTCGGCTTGGGCTTGTCCCGGTCGCCGAAGGTAGCGACGGCCAGGACGACCAGCGCGACGATCGCCAGGGGCCACGGGAAGCCGAAGCCGCCCATCGTGTCGCCGAGCAGCGCGAGCCCGGCGATCACGCCGGCGATGACCAGGGCCACCGAGCGGGTGCGCTCGTCGAAGTTCAGGGTCGCCGTCGGCTCGCCGTCCTCGGGCACGAGCAGCCAGCAGGCGCCGTACACGATCAGGCCGGCGCCGCCGAAGAACACGAGCACGACCAGCGCGACGCGCACGACCAAGGGGTCGATGTCGAAGTGTCGGGCGAGGCCGCCGGCGACGCCGGCCACCAACTTGTGGGAGCCGGTCGTCCTGCGCAGGCGGGACAGGTCGCGCATGTCGGGGCGGCCGTCCCGCGGCCCGGACGAGCCGGGCTGGTCACTGTCCCGGCCGGGGGCGTCGGGAGCGGAGGGGGCCTCGGGGGGTGCCCCGGGTGGCTGCTGCGTCATGCCTCAACTCTGGGTGTCGCAGGCGTCGCGCACCATCGGGGACGACCCTGACTCGCACCGGACACCCGGGGTCGGGGGTCAGGGTGGACTCGGGGTCCTTCCTCATGGGTCGGACACTCCACACCTGGGAGACTGGCACTTCCATGATCACCACACCCACGGACGCGCCGTTCACCTATCGGCGCGCCACCCGCGACACCACGGCACCCATCATCGGAGGCGTCGCGGGCGGTCTTGCGCGCCACCTGGGCATCCCGGTGCTGTGGGTGCGGGTCGGCTTCGTCGTGGCAACGGCGCTGTCCGGCCTCGGTGTCGCGCTCTATGCCGGGTGTGGCTGCTGCTGCCGCCCGACTCCCGCTTCGAGACGAGCACCCCCGGAGCGGAGAGCGCCACCCGCGGCGGACGCCGCCCCGGCGTACGTCGCCGCTTCAGCGACCTCGGGCCCGCTGATCGCGCTCGCTCGCGCTCGGGTTCGGGGCGGTGCTGCTGGTGCAGGCGACGTTCGGGCAGGGCGCCGCCTTCTGGCCGGTGATCGTCGGCGTGATCGGGGTCGCGCTGCTCTGGCGCCAGGCCGACGAGGCCCAGCGCGAGCGCTGGTTCGACCGCCGAGCCGGATCGAATCCCGTGCAGCTCGTCTTCGGCAGCGGCGGCTGGGCGGCGTACGCCCGGGTCGCTCGCGGGGGTGGTGCTCGTCGTCGCGGCGGTCTTCATCCTCGGCCTGGACGGCGGGTCACTCGAGCCAGGCCCGCGACGCGCTGCTCGCCGGCGCTGCTGGGCGTGGTCGGGCTCGCCTTCGTCGTCGGGCCGTGGGTCTTCCGGCTCGCCTCCGACCTGAGCGCCGAGCGGGCCGAGCGGATCCGCACCCAGGAGCGCGCCGACGTGGCCGCCCACCTGCACGACTCCGTGCTCCAGACGCTCGCCCTGATCCAGAAGAACGCCGACGACGCCGCCACGGTGGCCCGGCTCGCCCGTGCCCAGGAGCGCGACCTGCGGTCCTGGCTGTACGCCGGGGAGGCCACCGACGACCGCAGCGTGGCCAGCGCACTGCGCGGTGCCGCCGCCGAGGTCGAGGACGCCCACGGCATCACCGTCGACGTCGTGGCCGTCGGTGACTGCGCCATGCACGAGACGCTGCGCCCGATCCTCGCCGCGGCCCGTGAGGCGATGACCAACGCCGCCAAGCACGCCGGCACCGGCCGGGTCGACGTCTACGCCGAGATCGCGGACTCCGCGGTCGTCGGTGTTCGTCCGCGACCGCGGCGTCGGCTTCGATCCGGATGCGGTGCCGGAGGACCGGATGGGTGTGCGCGGCAGCATCGTCGACCGGATGGACCGGCACGGCGGCACCGCCGAGGTCCGCACCCAGCCCGGCGAAGGCACCGAGGTGCGGCTGTCACCTGCCCCGGACCCGAGCAGACCCCAGGAGAACCCATGACCAGCCCGTGAGGGTCGTGGTCGTCGACGACCACGCCATGTTCCGCAGCGGGGTCCGCGCCGAGCTCGCGACAGCGGGTGCGGAGGTCGTCGACGTCGTGGCCGAGGCCGCCGACGTCGACGAGGCCGTGGCCGCCATCGGCACCCACCGGCCCGACGTCGTACTGCTCGACGTGCACCTGCCCGGCGGCGGTGGCGTCGAGGTGATGCGCAGAGTCGGCGCCTGCCCGAGACCCGCTTCCTCGCGCTGAGTGTCAGCGATGCCGCGGAGGACGTCATCGGCACGATCCGCGGCGGCGCCCGGGGCTACGTCACCAAGACCATCACCGGCCCCGAGCTGGTCTCGGCGATCCGGCGGGTCTCCGACGGCGACGCCGTGTTCTCCCCGCGGCTGGCGGGCTTCGTGCTGGACGCGTTCGCCGGGACGATCGAGGTCGCCGCCGTCGACGAGGACCTCGACCGGCTCACCGAGCGCGAGCGGGAGGTGATGCGGCTGATCGCCCGCGGCTACGCCTACAAGGAGGTGGCCAAGGAGCTGTTCATCTCCATCAAGACCGTCGAGACCCACATGTCCTCGGTGCTGCGCAAGCTCCAGCTCTCCTCGCGGCACGAGCTGACCCGCTGGGCCAACGACCGCCGGCTCCTCTAGGACCGACGTCGGGCGAAGACATGACGCCGACCCGTCGTTACTGATGAGCAGTAACGACGGGTCGCGGTGCTCCGGTCGGCTCCGGTGATGGCCGGGGGCGGTCGCCCGTAGGGTTGGGAACGCGATGAGCACCGACGCGATCCCCGGCATGATCCCCGGCACCGACGGCCTCGAGGCGACCGTGGAGAAGCGGTCCGGCCCGACCCGCGAGCAACTGCTGGCGGACCTCAACGAGCCGCAGCAGGCAGCGGTCGTCCACGAGGGCGCGCCCCTGCTCGTGGTCGCCGGAGCCGGATCGGGCAAGACCCGGGTCCTCACCCGGCGGATCGCCTGGATCGTCTCGGAGCGCAGGGCGCACCCGGGCTCGGTGCTGGCGATCACGTTCACCAACAAGGCCGCAGCAGAGATGAAGGAACGCGTCGAGGACCTCGTCGGCCGCAGGGCACGGCTCATGTGGGTGAGCACCTTCCACTCCGCGTGCGTGCGGATCCTGCGCAAGGAGATCGAGCGGCTCGGCTACGGCAGGACCTTCTCGATCTATGACGCCGCCGACCAGAAGCGCCTGATGGCGTTGGTTGCCAGCAGCCTCGACCTGGACGCCAAGCGGTTCCCCGCCGGAGCACTGCTGCACTGGGTCTCCCACCACAAGAACGAGCTGCGCGACGAGCAGGCCGCCGCTGACGAGGCGCAGAGCAAGCTCGACGAGACGTACGCCGCGGCGTACGCGCTCTACCAACGCCGCCTGCGCGAGGCCAACGCCCTGGACTTCGACGACCTGATCATGCTGACCGTGCACCTCTTCCAGGAGCACCCGGACGTGCTCGAGACCTATCGGCGCCGGTTCCGGCACGTGCTGGTCGACGAATACCAGGACACCAACCACGCGCAGTACGCCCTGATCCACCAGCTCTGCGCCGCCCAGTTCGACGACGCGGGCTCAGGTCGCGGCAACGAGCCGCGGATGGAGCCGGCCGAGCTGATGGTCGTGGGCGACGCGGACCAGTCGATCTATGCGTTCCGGGGCGCCAGCATCCGCAACATCATGGACTTCGAGGAGGACTTCCCGGACGCGCGGACGATCATGCTCGAGCAGAACTACCGCTCCACGCAGACCATCCTGACCGCCGCCAACGCGGTGATCAGCCGCAACCAGGGGCGCAAGGACAAGCAGCTGTGGTCTGACGCGGGTGACGGCGAGCGGATCGTCGGCTACGTGGCTGACGACGAGCACGACGAGGCACGCTTCGTCGCCGGCGAGATCAAGACGCTCGGCGCGGGCGCCGAGGTGCGGGCGGCCGACGTCGCGGTGTTCTATCGGACCAACGCGCAGTCCCGGGTCTTCGAGGAGACGTTCATCCGCACCGGCCAGCCCTACCGGGTCGTCGGTGGCGTCCGGTTCTACGAGCGTCGCGAGATCCGTGACGCGCTGGCCTACCTGCGCCTGCTCGCCAACCCGGCCGACGAGATCTCGCTGCGTCGGATCATCAACGTCCCCAAGCGGGGCATTGGCGACCGAGCCGATCGCCTGCGTCCAAATCTTCGCCGAGCAGGAACGACTGACGTTCTGGGAGGCCCTGCGCCGGGCCGAGGAGGCGCCGGGAATCGCGACCCGGTCACTGACCCAGATGCGCGGCTTCGTGGCGATGGTCGAGGAGCTCCAGTCGATGGTCGACGCGGGGGAGCGGGCCGACGTCGTCCTCGAGACCGTGCTGGAGCGGTCCGGCTATCTCAGGTCGCTGGAGGAATCGACCGACCCGCAGGACGAGACCCGCACCGAGAACCTCGCCGAGCTGGTCGCGGTCGCCCGCGAGTTCAGTGACGACCCCGTCGCCGGCCCCTCGGCCGACCCGACCGACGTCGACGCCGGCTTCGTGGACCCCGGACTCGCAGACTTCCTCGAACGCGTGTCGTTGGTGGCCGACACCGACCAGATCCCGGACGACGAGGATGGCGTAGTCACCCTGATGACCCTGCACACCGCCAAGGGTCTGGAGTTCCCGGTGGTCTTCCTCAGCGGCCTCGAGGACGGCATCTTCCCGCACTCCCGCTCGCTCGGTGATCGCCCCGAGCTCGAGGAGGAACGTCGCCTCGCCTACGTCGGCCTCACCCGCGCCCGCGAGCGCCTCTATGTGTCGCGGGCGCTGGTCCGTTCCGCCTGGGGCGCCCCGTCCCACAACCCCGCCTCCCGCTTCCTCGACGAGCTGCCCGTCGACCTCGTCGACTGGCGCCGCACCGAGGCAGAGCAGACGGTGTGGGAGCGGCGAGGATGGAACGACGGCGATGCGCACCCCTCCCCGCGGAGCCCCGGGCTCGGGACGCCCACCGCGGGCGGTCGACGGAGCTTCTCGGCTGCGGCCGCCCGGGCTGACGCCACCCGCAAGGCCAAGGCGTCTCGCCCGATCCCCGAGCTCGTCGCGGGCGACCGGGTGCAGCACGACAGCTTCGGCCTGGGCACCGTGGTGGCGACCGAGGGTCAAGGCGACAAGGCGGTCGCCTCCATCGACTTCGGCAGTGACGGCGTCAAGCGACTCCTGCTCCGCTATGCGCCGGTCGAGAAGCTCTAGCGATGGGTCACGACCACGGGCACCACCACTCCGCAGGCCTCGCCGATCATCGCGGCCGACTGACCACGGTCCTCGCGATCACCGTCACGGTGCTCGTTGTCGAGGTCGTTGGCGCGTTCGTCTCGGGGAGCCTCGCGCTCCTGGCCGATGCCGCGCACATGCTCACCGACGTCGTCGGCCTGACCGTCGGTCTGGTGGCGGCGTCGCTGGCACACCGACCCCCCACCTCGGTCCGGACGTGGGGCTTCCGCAGGGCGGAGGTCCTCGGCGCCGGGGCTCAGGCGCTGCTGCTGCTCGCGGTGGGCGTCTACGTCCTCCTCGAGGGTGTGCAGCGGCTGCTGGACCCCCCCGAGGTGACCTCCTCGGCCATGCTCGTCTTCGGTGTCGTCGGGCTGGTCGGCAACGGGATCGGGCTGACGATCCTGGCCGGTGCCCGCTCGGACAACATGAACATGCGGGCGGCCTTCCTCGAGGTCCTCAACGACGCGCTCGGGTCGGTCGCGGTGCTGGTGGCCGCGGTCGTCATCGCCACGACCGGGTGGCTGCAGGCCGACGCGGTCGCCTCGCTGGTCATCGGTGCGCTGATCGTGCCGCGCACGGTCCGGCTGCTGCGCGACACCGGTCATGTGCTGTTGGAGTCGACGCCGCCGGGGCTGGACCTGGACGCGGTGCGCTCCCGGCTTCTGACCGCTGAGCACGTGCACGAGGTGCACGACCTGCACGCGTCACAGGTCGCGACGGGCCTGCCCGTGCTGACCGCGCACGTCGTGGTGGACGACTCCTGCTTCCACGACGGCCATCTGCCACGGATGCTCGATGAGCTGCAGCGGTGCCTGGCCGACGAGTTCGACATCGAGCACTCGACGATCCAGTTCGAGGCGCGGTCGCACGGGGCTCATGAGTCGGGGACTCACCTGTGAGGGTTTGAGCTACAGCCAGCTAGAAGAGGCCGTGCTGCTGCATCGCGGCGTAGGGGTCGACCGGGTCGCCGCCGCCGGGCCGGACCTCGATGTGTAGGTGGGAACCGGTCACGTTGCCGGTTGAGCCGACCGTGCCGATGAGCTCGCCGCCGCGGACCTCGTCGCCGACGCTGACCGAGATCGAGGTCTGGTGGCAGTACCAGATCTCGGTGCCGTCCTCCAGGGTGACCACGGTCTTGTTGCCGTAGGAGCCGTCGTAACCGGTCGAGGTGACCACGCCGTTGGCGATGGCCGAGATCGGGTCACCGTTGTTGCCGTTGAAGTCCAGTCCGGTGTGATAGCTCGACCACAGGCCGTACTGGCCGAAGCGGGCGGTCAGGTAGACGTTCGCGAGCGGGTACTGCCACAGGTTGAGCGCGATCTGCTTGGCCCGGTCGTCGGCGTCGGCCGTGATCTCACCGAGGGCTCCCACGCGTACCTTGGCCTGAGCCTCGGCCTGCGCCTGAAGAGGGTTCGCCCCCGCGGCTTCGGCCTGCGCGCGCTCGGCGCCGTCGCGGCTGAGGACCGCGTCGCGCCCGCCCACCACCGTGCCGGTCGCGCTGGAGCCGCTCAGGGCGGAGGCGGCGTGGATCAGATCAGCGGAGGGCGCGCTGACCGGCGCCTTGTCGGGCACGCTGACCACGCCGCCGATCGAGACCGCGAGGGCAGCGACACCCAGGAGCAGGGGAGTCGACGGCAGGCCCTTGAACAGCGGCCCGCGGCTGCCGGAGTGCTTGACCGCGCGGCGCTTGCCTGCGGTCCTGGGCTCGCCGGCCACGGAGGTGGCGACGTAGGTGGTCGCGACCGGCTCGGGAGCCTCGCGGATCAGCTGGATCCTGGCCGTGTCCTCGTACTCCAGGGACGTTGTCTGGTCGACGGGCTGGAGTGCGGCGAGCACACTCTGGAGGCGCGCATCGCTGACGATCTCGGCCTCGTGGAGTGAGACTTCGGGGGAGCGGGGCACCGGCGCCCGACGGCGCCCGACGTAGGACGCTCTCTCGGCCTGGCGCCGCACCTCGACCTGGATGTCTTCGACCCGCAGCGCGGGGGTCGTGCTGGGGGAGTCCACCGGCACGGCGGCCGCTCGGCGGCCCCGAGTGCTCGGGGTCATCGGGGTCTCTGAACCCGAGCGTGCCCGGACAGGCACCTCTGCTCGGTGGTGACCCACAGATTGACCTCTTGCTCACGGATCGTGGACGACAGGCGAAGCCCGACCATAACGGATTGACAACGGGGGCCGAAATCGGCTGACCCCGGGGCCGTGCGGCGAGGAACATCCCCGGCCGCGCTGCCGAGCCTGGGTGGTCCCGCCGACGTTCCGTGGGGGATATGGCCTGCATCACGTCGCCGTGACCGCCTTCGTCGGGCACCCCCGGCGGGACTAGGGTGCCCGAGGAACAGACGCGAGAACCGTCTCGAGAACAGGTGCAGACACAGTGGACTTGATGGAGTACCAGGCGAAGGAGCTCTTCGCCAAGCATGGTGTCGTGACGACGCTCGGTGTCGTCGTCGAGACGGCCGAGGCCGCCCGCGCGGCCGCCGAGCAGCTCGGTGGTGTGACGGTGGTGAAGGCTCAGGTCAAGGCCGGTGGACGTGGCAAGGCGGGTGGCGTCAAGCTCGCCAAGACCGCCGACGAGGCCTTCGAGCACGCCTCCAACATCCTCGGCATGGAGATCAAGGGTCTGACGGTGAACCGGGTGCTCGTCACCCCGGCTACGCCGCCCGAGGAGGAGTACTACTTCTCCTTCCTGCTCGACCGTGCCCACCGGCGCTACCTCTGCATCGCCTCCGTTGAGGGTGGCGTCGAGATCGAGGAGGTCGCCAAGACCAACCCCGACGCCGTGAAGCAGATCCCGATCGACCCGGGTGCCGGCGTGGACGCGGCCAAGGCCCGTGAGATCGCGACCGAGGCGAAGTTCCCCCAGGCCGTCTTCGAGCAGGCCGTGACGATGATCGAGGCGCTCTACACGGTCTTCGTGGAGGAGGACGCCACGCTGGTCGAGGTCAACCCGCTCGCGCGGCTGGCCGGCGACAAGCTCGAGGCGCTCGACGGCAAGGTCTCCCTGGATGACAACGCCTCCGAGGTGCGGCACCCCGACCACGAGGCGTTCGAGATCAAGGACGAGACCGACCCGCTCGAGGCCAAGGCCAAGGACAAGGGCCTCAACTACGTCAAGCTCGACGGCGAAGTGGGGATCATCGGCAACGGTGCGGGTCTGGTCATGTCGACCCTCGACGTCGTCGCGTACGCCGGGGAGGCGCACGGTGGCGTCAAGCCGGCCAACTTCCTCGACATCGGCGGCGGCGCCAACGCCCAGGTGATGGCCGACGGCCTCGACGTGATCCTGGGCGACGCCCAGGTCAAGTCGGTCTTCGTCAACGTCTTCGGCGGCATCACCGCGTGCGACGAGGTCGCCAACGGCATCAAGGGCGCCCTGGAGATCCTCGGTGACGCGGCCACCAAGCCTCTGGTCGTGCGCCTCGACGGCAACAACGTCGACGAGGGCCGCCGCATCCTCGACGAGCTGAACCACCCGCTCGTCACGCAGGTCCCGACCATGGACGGTGCGGCCGACAAGGCCGCCGAGCTCGCCCACGCCTGACCCGGACGACGAACGAGAGATAGAGATGTCGATCTACCTGAACAAGGACAGCAGGATCATCGTCCAGGGCATGACCGGTGGCATGGGCGCCAAGCACACGACCCTGATGGTCGAGGCCGGCAGCAACATCGTCGGTGGCGTCAACGCCCGCAAGGCCGGCACCACCGTCGAGCTCGGCGGCAAGGTGCTGCCCGTCTTTGCCAACGTCAAGGAGGCGATGGCCGAGACCGGCGCCAACGTCTCGGTCGCCTTCGTGCCGCCGGCGTTCACCAAGGACGCGTGCATCGAGGCCATCGACGCGGGCATCGGCCTGCTCGTGGTCATCACCGAGGGCGTGCCGGTCCAGGACACCGCGGAGGTGTGGTCCTACCTCGAGGGGCCCAGCAACCACGGGGGCACCCGGATGATCGGGCCCAACTGCCCCGGCATCATCACACCGGGAGAGTCGCTGGCCGGCATCACCCCGCACACCATCGCGGGCGCCGGCCCGATCGGTCTGGTGTCCAAGTCCGGCACGCTGACCTACCAGATGATGTACGAGCTCAAGGACTTCGGCTTCACGACCGCCATCGGCATCGGCGGTGACCCGATCGTGGGCACCACCCACATCGACGCGCTCGCCGCCTTCGAGGCCGACCCTGACACCAAGGCGATCGTGATGATCGGCGAGATCGGCGGCGACGCCGAGGAGCGTGCGGCGGCCTACATCAAGGACAACGTGACCAAGCCGGTCGTCGGCTACGTCGCCGGCTTCACCGCGCCCGAGGGCAAGACGATGGGCCACGCCGGCGCCATCGTCTCCGGGTCCTCCGGCACGGCGGCCGCCAAGAAGGAGGCCCTCGAGGCGGTCGGCGTCAAGGTCGGCAAGACGCCGTCCGAGGCCGCCGCACTGATGCGGGAGATCCTCAGCGGGAGCTGAGCTCAGGCGACGCTGCGCACGCCGTATCGGTCCAGGACCCGGTCGAGGCCGGCGTTGGCCCGACGGATCTGCCGCGCCATGACCGCCCCTCCGACGTCGGCGGGGAGGTCTTCGACCCGGATCGCGGCCAGACACTGACGTCGGACGGCCAGGGCCTCGAGGAGCCCCTCGCGGTCGCCGAAGTACGTCGCCCAGCCGGCGCGCCACGGGAGCCGGCCGGTTCGGTCGTGCGCGGCCGCGGCCTCGACCTCACGGATAATGCGCACTCGCTGAGCCTTGACGATCTCGGTCATGGGGTCGTCCTCTCTCGTCTCCGTCGGGTCTGATGCCCGGAGTCGGCGTTCGGTTCCTGGGAAGGTGCTGGGGTGGTGAGGCGCTCCGGCGCGGCCGCCCGGCAGGCGGCGACGGCGCCGGAGCGCATCTCAGGGGTCAGACCCCCGCCTCGGCGCTCCCCCCAACTCCAGCGCCGGGACATGTGTGTGGCCGTGGGTCACGCGGCCTCGAGCGGCACCGGCGGCTCCTGAGGGCGGCGCCCGACGAGGCCGTGGTGCTCGAGGATGCGCAGGACACCGGCGTTGGAGCGACGGAGCCGACGCTCGGTGTCGCGGACCAGCTCGGGGCTGGTCAGCTCGTCGAGCTGCGCGATGCACATCCGGTCCCATCGAGCGTGCAGGGCGAGGAGCAGGCCGTCGCGGTCGCCGAAGGAGGCCGACCACGACTCACGCCAGGGGAGCCGTCCGCTCATGTCGATGGCCGCGGCCGCCTCGACCTCGCGGATGATCCGGGTCCGCTCGTGGGTCTCGTGCCAGGTCATGTGGTCGTCCCTTCCTCGGGAGATGGGGCGTGGAGCTCGCCCATCTGTGAGGAAGGAGCACTGGGGGGTCATGGTGATACGAGCCGGACGTAGAAACTTCCTTGCACTTTCTCCGGGACGAGTTCTCGCAGGTTTCGGCACGCCTGAGGTATCAGGGGCGGTGGCTCATCGCTCTGGATGTACGAGACGATGCCACTCACGCCGTTCCGTGGCCGAGTGGAGGAGGGTCGACAGATGTCTGGGTCGGTCTCCTTGGCTGTCCTCGTCTCGCAGGCCCAGGGGGGCGACCAGGATGCGTGGGACTCGATCGTCGAGCGGTTCCTTCCGCTCGTCGGCGCGATCGCGCGCCAGCACCGGTTGTCGCCCGCCGACGGCGACGATGTCGGCCAGACGGTGTGGTTGCGACTGGTCGAGCACCTCGGCCAGCTCCGTGAGCCGGCTGCGCTCCCCGGGTGGATCCGCACCACGGCCCGCAACGAGTGCCTCCGGCTGCTCGCGGCTCGCGGGCGGACCCGAGCCGTCGACCCCCAGGCCGGCGGCCTCGACACCGTCACTGACGACGTCACCGACGCCGACCTGCTCGCGGCGGAGCGGCGCCAGGCGCTCCGCGACGCGCTCGCCGAGCTCCCCGAGGCCCGTCGTGACCTGCTCCTGCTCCTGCTCGTCGACCCGCCGCTTGCCTACGAAGAGATCAGCAGGCGGCTCGGCATCCCGATCGGCAGCATCGGACCCACCCGCGCCCGGGCCTTCGCGCAGCTGCGCGAGACCGAGGCGCTTCGACACCACGGACCGACGGGGGACCGACCATGACCGCAGGGGATGACGACATCCGCGACCTGAGCGACGACCAGCTCGTCGCCGAGCTCCGCGAGGCAGTGGCCGAGGCGGCGCTGGTGACCGACCGACAGCGCGAGGCCGCCCGCGCGGCGTTCACGTGGCGCACGGTCGACCAGGAGCTCGCCGAGCTGCTGCACGACTCCGCTCTCGAGTCCGCCGGAGTGCGCGGCGCCGACGACGCGGCCCGGACGCTCTCGTTCGCGAGCGGCCCGCTCACCCTCGAGCTCGAGATCGACGGCGAGGACCTGCTGGGCCAGGTGGTGGGCGAGGCCGCGACGAGCGTGGTGCTGCAACGCTCGGGCACCGTCGACCAGGTCCTCGACACCGACTCGTCCGGCTTCTTCCGCGCAGCGGGCGTCGCCACCGGGCCCATCAGGTTCCTCGTGCAGGCAGGCGACTGGACGCTGACCAGCCCCTGGGTCGCGCTCTAGCAAGCCCGGACCGGCGGTCACACGAACGGCGGGCCGACCGCGATCGCCTTCGAGACCTTGGGGGCGCTGCTGAACGACTTCGAGTGGTTCGCGAACAGCTCCTGCTTGGCCTCCCGTGCCGTCATGCCCGGGTTCTCGCTCATCAGGGCCGCGAGGGCGCCGGTGACGATGGGGGTGGCGAACGACGTCCCGCTCCACTGAGCCATCCCGGTGAAGTCCCGCTGCTCGCCCTGGGTGGGTCCGGGCTCCTTGACGTAGTAGGTGCCGACCGGGAAGGCGTTGATGAGGTTGGTGCCATGCGCCCAGACGTCCACCCAGCCTCCGTAGTTGGTGAACTTCGGCGTTGAGAGCCGCTCGTCGAGCGCGCCCACGCCGACCACCCAGTCGTAGGCCGCGGGATAGAACTTGCGGTTCGTGTTCTCGTTGCCAGCGGCCGCGACGACCAGCGGCCCGTCGTCCTCGAGTCCCATCCGGTACACCTGGGCCAGCAGCTCGAAGGCGAGCATCCCGGCGTTGTTGCGGGTGTAGGTGCCGGCCGAGATCGAGATCAGCTGGGGGAGCTCCCCCTCCTCGAGATCGGTCATCGCCTCGTTGAGCTCGGCGGCGATGTCGGACTCGTAGACCGCCCCGGCGTGCTTGAGGACACCCTCGATCTCAAGGTCCGTCGCCGGCGCGAGACACCGGATGACGCCCGCGACGAAGGTGCCGTGGCCGACGTAGGAGCCGATGTCGGTCGGGACCACGGTCTCCGTGTCGCCCTCGATCGGATAGACGTCGTCGTCGAGCCACGGTGTCTCGCCGTTGTCCGCGGCGTCCTGGTGCCAGCCGGTGTCGACCACGGACACCTTGATGCCACGGCCGGCCGTCTCGTTGCAGGTGCGGGCGGGGATCGGGCCCTTGCCGAGGGGCAGCTCGGGCTCGTTGGCCGGGCACATCTTGCCGCCGCCTTGCGGGGTCACGTGGACGACGTGGTCGGGGAAGCCGACGTGGCGGCCGAAGGTCTTGTCGATCTCGCCCAGCAATGGCTCGAGGTCGTGAGCCTTGCCGTCGGTGCGCCGGGGGAGGTGGAAGCGCACGAGCTCGCCGAACAGCTGCTCGGCGCGACCCGTGTCGATGTAGATGTCCTTGCGTTCCTCGAAGAACGGCACCAGCAGCTCGCGTGCATCCCCGTCGCGGCACACGAGCCGGCTCGGGTGGGCGAGGTAGAACGTCTCCTCGTGGTCGAGGTCGAAGGGGATGCCGCCGACCCCGCCGAGGTCACGCAGGGCGTCCTCGACCAGGCGCCGCTGGAACGCCGCGATCTCGCCGTCGAGCCGGTCGTCCTCCTTCGGGCCCTGCGGGTCCTCCACCCGGGATCGCCCCGGGAAGGGCCAGCGGATGAGATGGAGCAGCCGTTTCCAGGCGGGGACGGGCGAGTCGGTCATGGACGATCCTCCGAGAGGCGCACGCGAATGCGGACAAGAATGGACACGACGCTGATCGACGCCGATCGGTGGTGCCACGCTAGTGGCCCCTGTCACGACGGTACATGCTCTGGAAGGTCCGATGGCCCAGGATCTCGTAGCCCTAGCCCTCGACGACCCCCAACGTGCCGAGGGTCCGGCGCGCCGGTTCGTCGCGAACGCCGCATCGGCCGCAGACAGGTCCCTGGGGTACCAGGCACTGGCGATATCGCTGCGTGACCAGGGCCGGCTCGACGAGTCCCTGCCACACCTGCGGAAGGCGCTGGCCTGGGCCGAGCGAGCCGGCGACGTGGACCTGCTGGCCGACGTTCTCGGCACGTCGGGGATCACGCTGGTGGTCGCCGGCCGCCCACGTCGGGGTCTGGAGCAACTGGACCGGTCCATCGAGCTCCGTCCCACACCGCGCGCCCTGATGAGGCGGGCCTTTGGCCTGGTCCTCCGCGGTCGGTACGCGGAGGCCTACCGAGACAATCTCGATGCCCTCGAGGGGTTCCGTGGGCAGGGCGATGCCGTGTGGGAGGCACGCACCCTGCACAACCTCGGCTGGGCGGAGATGTCTTGGGGTCGGCTGGACCAGGCCGAGGCGCACACGGCAGCAGCCGCTGACATGCTCGCCGCGTCCGGGCTCCACCTGGAGGCGGTGTGGGCCCAGCAGAACCTCGGAGAGATCGCTCTGGCGAGAGGAGATCTCCCGGGTGCGCTGCGCGTCTTCGACAGGGTGGCCAAGGACTACGAACGGCAGGGCCACTCGCGTCCGCACCTGGCCACCGTGCGGGCGCAGACCTGCCTCGCGGCGGGGCTGGTCGCGGACGCCGTCCAGGTGGTGAGTGCGGCCCTGGCTGTCGGCCCCATGGAGCCCAAGGACCGGGCGCTCCTTGAGCTCATGCAGGCCACCGCACAGCTCGACGCCGAGTCGCTGGACCTGGCCGCCACGTCGGCTCGATCGGCGGCACGGACCTTGAGCCGGCTCGGTGATGACTGGTTCGCGACGCGGGCCCGATTGGTCGCCGTGCGGGCAATGGCGCGTCGCGGCGACCGAGGACGGCGCCTGGCGCACGAGGCGCGCGTCGTCGCCGACGTGCTCGACGGCCAGCGCGCGGACGAGGCGCCGGTCGCCCTGATCCTGGCGTCGAGGCTCGGGGACGACACTGCCGAGGAGATGCTCGCCCGTGCTGCGACATACACCGTGCGGCGCGCCGACCTCACCCGGGCGAGCGGGTGGCTGGCTCGGGCGCTGGCCAGCGCGAACGTGGCCGACCGAGGCGGGGTGCTCCGCGCCTGCGGCAAGGGACTGGACGCGCTCGACGACCACCGCCGGCTCCTCGGTAGCACCGAGCTGAGAGCCCTGGCCACGGGACACGGCTCGGAGCTCGCGGCCCTCGCGCTGCGGCACGCCGCCGATCGTCCACGCGAGCTGCTGCGCTGGAGCGAGCGTTGGCGCAGCACGGCGCTGGCCCAGGCGCCGGTCACACCCGGGGACAAGCCGGTGGACCAGACGCTGGCGGCGCTGCGCGATGCGACCCGTCGGCTGAGCCAGGCGCGCGTCGAGGGCGAGCCGACCGAGGATCTGGAGAAGGAGCGGGCCCGTCTGGAGCGGGTCGTCCGCGCCGAGCACCACCAACTGGCCGGCCGGGCTGACGTCACCGAGCGGCTGGACGTCAACGCCATGGTCGACCGCGTGGGCGACGGCACGCTGGTCGAGCTGGTCGACGTCGACGGCGTCCTCCACGTGCTGGTCGTTCACGGCGGTCGCGTGCGGAGGTACGTCGCCGGGACGACCACCGAGGCACTCGCGCTGGCCGAGTCGGCACGGTTCCTCTTGCGGCGCAGCGCCCGCGGCCGCCCGTTCGCGCCGGGCGACCTCGGTGAGCGGCTGCAGCGCACCCTGCTCGGTGATGCCGTCCGACTGTTGCCGGACGGTCCGGTCACGGTGGTGCCGACCGCACGCCTGCACGGGGTCCCCTGGGCGCTGCTTCCCGCGCTGGCCCGACGTCCCTTTGCGGTGGTTCCCTCGGCCGCACAGTGGCTCCGCGCCAGTGCGGCGCGTGCGGGGAGCGACAAGGTCGTGCTGCTCGCCGGGCCGGGCCTCGGTACCGGCGGTGCCGAGGTTCCGGTTCTCGCCGCGCGCCACCGAGGAGCCGTCCACCTGGCCGGAGCCGAGGCCACGGTCGAAGCCGCGCTGTCCGCTCTCGACGGAGCCCGGCTGGCGCACGTCGCGGCGCATGGACGGTTCCGCGCGGACAGCCCGCTGTTCTCCGCGCTGGAGTTGGCCGACGGCCCGCTCACCGTGCACGACCTGGAGCGGCTCGGCACCGCTCCGCACCGAGTCGTGCTCTCGGCGTGCGAGTCGGGCGTGCTCGCCCCGGTCGGGGCCGAGGAGCTCCTGGGCCTGGCCTCCGCGCTGTTCGCCCTGGGCACGGCGGGTTTGGTGTGCAGCGTGGCCGAGGTCAACGACCAGGCCACCGCCGAACTGATGGTGGAGCTGCACGCCCGCCTCGAGGCGGGCGACGACCCCGCGTCCGGGCTGCTGGCCCTGCGTGAGGGAGCGACCGACGACGTCACCGCCGCCACCGCGGCGGCGTTCGTCGCGCTCGGTGTCTGAGACCCGTTGAAATCCCGCCTGACGCCTTGGGCCCGTAGCGGCTAGCGTGCCGGGCATGACCTGGACGTTCCTGCTGACGGCCTTCGTCATCTGCGTGACACCGGGCACCGGGGCACTCTTCACGCTGGCGGCGGCGCTCGGCCGCGGCGCCCGGGCCGGGCTGCTCGCGGCGTTCGCCTGCACCCTGGGGACGCTGCCGCACCTGGCGGCGGCGGTGACCGGCCTGGCGGCGCTCCTGCAGGCGAGCGGTGTGGCCTTCGAGATCGTCAAGTACGCCGGCGTCGCCTATCTCCTCTGGATGGCCTGGTCGACCTGGTGCGACACGGGCGCCCTCACGGTCGGCGCCGACGCGAGTCCGGCGAGCGTCCGCTCGGTGATCGTCTCGGGCGTCGGGGTGAATCTGCTCAACCCCAAGCTGACGATCTTCTTCTTCGCGTTCCTGCCTCAGTTCGTGCCTACCGGCACCGACAGCTCGCTGGCCTGGATGCTGGGGCTCGGCGGCGTCTTCGTCGCGATGACGTTCGTGGTCTTCGCCGCCTACGCCCTGGCGGCCGCCGCAGTGCGCGAGCAGGTGCTCTCGCGGCCCCGGGTGGTCCGGCGGATCCGGCGGATCTTCGCAGCCTGCTTCGTCGTGCTGAGCGGACGGCTCGCGCTCGAGACCCGCTGATGGCCCTGTGGCCCGAGGCAAGGGCCGCCGTCGAGGCCGCGGCCGCCGACCCGCCGGTGCACGCCGAGGGCTACGACATCGCGGCCGCCCGTGAGGCCAACCGCACCGCCGCCCTGGCCGAGCCTCGTGAGGACGTCTCCGAGGTCCGGGATCTCGACGCCGACGGCGTGCCGGTCCGGCTCTATCGGCCCTACCGGGCCCGACCCGGAGTGGTCGTGCACCTGCACGGTGGCGGGTTCGTGTTCCACGACATCGACGTGCACGACGCCGGCTGCCGCCGGCTCGCCAACCGCACCGGCCTGACGGTTGCGAGCGTCGACTACCGGTTGCCGCCCGAGCACCGGTTCCCGGCGGCGCCCGACGACGTCGACACCGCACTGGCCTGGCTGGGACGGGAGTCCACCGCGCTCGGCGTCGACGGGCCGACGTCCGTCCACGGCGACAGCGCCGGCGGCAACCTCGCCCTGGTGGCCGCGCTGCGCAACCCTGGCCGGTTCGCGGGTGTCGTGCTGATCTACCCGTTCCTCGACCCGCGGGCCGGGTTCGACTCCTACCGGACCGCCGCCGACGGCTTCTCGCCGCGCGAGGCCGAGTGGTACTGGGAGCAGTACGCCGCCACGCCGGCCGACCTCGACGACCCCGACCTCGCGCCCCTGCGCTCGGACCGGCTCGGCACGCTGCCTCCGACCCTGGTCGTGACCGCCGAGCACGACCCCCTGCGTGACGAGGGCGAGGAGCTGGCTCGGCGACTGGCCGAGGAGGGTGTCGCGGTGACCGCGACCCGCTACCTGGGGCAGGTCCACGGCTTCTGGCGTCACACCTCGGTGTTCCCGGCGGCCGAGCAGCTGCTCCAGCAGACGGCCGGGTTCCTGCGGACCGTCGGCTGACAGGGACGAACTGACAATATGGCGCCCATGCGCGTGCACCTGGGCTCCGACCACGCTGGGCTCGACCTCAAGGCCCACCTGACCGCCTGGCTCACCGAGCACGGCTTCGAGCCGGTCGACCACGGCCCCTTCGTCTATGACGCCGTCGACGACTACCCGGTGTTCTGCCTACGGGCCGCCGAGGGGGTCGCCGCCGAGCGCGGGCAGGGCCTGGACAGCCTCGGCGTGGTGATCGGCGGCTCGGGCAACGGCGAGCAGATCGCCGCCAACAAGGTCGCGGGCATCCGCTGCGCGCTGGCCTGGTCCGAGGAGACCGCCGCGCTGGGTCGCGAGCACAACGATGCCCAGGTCGTGGCCGTCGGTGGCCGGATGCACTCGCTGGACGACATGACCCGGTTCGTCGAGGTCTTCCTCACCACGGCCTTCAGCGGCGACGAGCGGCACATCCGGCGGATCGGCCAGGTGGTGTCCTATGAGCAGACCCGCCAGCTGCCGCCGCTGCCGGCGTCGGCGATCGAGGGCGCCGGTGCCTGAGGGGCATACCCTCCACCGGCTCGCGACCGCCCTGGACACGACCTTCGCTGGACATCCGGTCCGCACGAGCAGCCCCCAGGGCCGGTTCGAGGAGTCGGCGGCGATCATCGACGGGCGGGTCCTGGACCGCGCTGAGGCCTACGGCAAGCACCTGTTCGTCACCTTCGACGAGATCGGTCCCCAGGACACCGTGCACGTGCACCTCGGCCTCTACGGCAAGTTCGACGTGTGCTCCGGTGTACGCGAGGTCCCCGCCCCGGTGGGGCAGGTGCGCTGGCGGCTGGTGAACGAGACGTCGTACGCCGACCTCCGGGGCGCGACCGCCTGCGAGCTGCTCACCCCGGTCGAGCGGGAAGCCATCGAGGCCAGGCTCGGCCCGGACCCGTTGCGGGCCGACGCCGACCCGGACCGGGCCTGGGATCGGATCCGGCGCAGCCGCGCACCGATCGCCGGGCTGCTCATGGACCAGGCGGTCGTGGCCGGCATCGGCAACGTCTATCGCGCCGAGCTCCTCTACCGGCACCGGGTCGACCCGTTCCGGTCCGGGCGGAGCTTCCGGGCCCGGCAGTGGCAGGAGATGTGGGACGACCTGGTCGCTCTGATGGTCGACGGCGTACGGACCGGCCGGATCGATACCGTCCGCGCCGAGCACCTCAACGACGCCGAGATCGGGCACCGCGGGCCGCGGCGCGGCCACTCCTACGTCTACCGGCGCACCGGCGAGCCGTGCCGGGTCTGCGGCACGGGCGTGCGCACGCAGGCGCTCCAGGGCCGCAACCTCTACTGGTGTGGACGGTGCCAACGTCGTTACCGCGGCGAGTCCTGAGAACACTTACAGTGACCACCGCCGCCAGTCCCACCGCACCGCACGAGTAGGACCGTTGTCCATGACCCTGCGCCAGACGCTCGCCCGCCGCGGCGTCTCGTCGGAGTCCCAGGTCCTCGTCGCACTGGTCGCCCTCGGCCTGGCGATCATCGTCGGTGTCGTCATCGACCCGATGGTCGTCCCGTTCACCAGCCTCATGGTGCCCCTGCTGCTCGGAAGCATCCTGCTCAGTCCGCGCCGGCTGCCGCCGTTCGTGCTCTTCATCATCGTCCTCCTCTTCGTCGCGTTGAGCCAGCAGGTGGACCCGACCCCGCGGACCTTCGGCGCCGTGACCATCCAGGTCCTGATGGCGCTGATCGTCCTGGTCGCCTCGATGCGACGCTCGCCGTTGGGGGTGGGTGGCGCGGCGGGCGAGTCGATGTTCGTCGACCTGCGCGACCGGATCAGCCGTCAGACCGGCTTCGACGGACTCCCGGCCGGCTGGTACGCCGAGTCGGCGCTCGAGTCCGCCGGCGGCACCGCCTTCGCGGGCGACTTCTTCGTCGCGACCCGGCCGAGCGACCAGCGTCTGGAGGTCGCCCTGGTCGACGTGTCCGGCAAGGGCGAGGAGGCCGGGGCCCGGGCGCTGCAGCTGTCCGGTGCGTTCGGCGGGCTGCTCGGCGCGCTGCCCGCCGGGGACTTCCTGACCGCAGCCAACGACTACCTCCTCCGCCAGGACTGGGAGGAGGGCTTCGCCACCGCGATCCACCTCTCCGTGGACCTGCGGTCAGGGCGACTACGAGGTCCGGACCGCGGGCCACCCGCCGGCGGCGCTGCGGCTCGCCGGCTCCGGGCGCTGGGCGGTGCTGGCGAGCGAGGGCCCGATCCTCGGCCTCATCGAGGACGCCGACGTTCACCGCCGCCGCGGGGACGCTGCGCCGCGGTGACGCCCTGCTGCTCTACACCGACGGGATGGTGGAGACTCCCGCGCCGCGACATCGACATGGGCATCGACCGGATGCTGGGCGAGCTCGAACGCCTCGTCCGCGATGACCTGGCCGGGTCCACCCAACGGCTGGTCGATGGCCTCGGGTCGCGCTCCGACGACCGCGCGCTGCTCCTGCTCCAGCGCTCCTGAGGCTCGTGGCGGCCGTTGTCAGTTCGGGTCCGGGGGCCGATCTGTGGCACCATCCCGGGTGCGCGGATGTAGCTCAATGGTAGAGCCCCAGTCTTCCAAACTGGCTACGCGGGTTCGATTCCCGTCATCCGCTCCAAGCCGGGAACCGTCTGCTGTCGGAACCCTGCTTGGCGGGGCGTAGCGTAGTGGCTAGCGCGCCTGCTTTGGGAGCAGGAGACCGCAGGTTCGAGTCCTGTCGCCCCGACGCTGCACCCAAGCACCGACACCGAGGAGAATCAAGTGAAGAGCGCCGTCGAGACCTTGAGCCCGACCCGGGCCAAGCTGACCGTCGAGGTGCCCTTCGAGGAGCTCAAGCCGAGCCTCGACGCGGCCTACCAGAAGATCGCCAAGCAGATCAACGTCCCCGGCTTCCGCCAGGGCAAGGTCCCGCCGGCCGTGATCGACCGCCAGGTCGGCACGGGCGCGGTCCTCGACGCAGGCGATCAACGAGGCGCTGCCGCAGAAGTACCTGCGAGGCGCTGCAGGCCAACGCCCTCGAGCCGCTGGCCCAGCCCGAGATCGAGGTGACCAAGCTCGAGGACAACGACGGCTTCGAGTTCACCGCCGAGGTCGACGTCAAGCCCGGACTTCGACCTCCCGGCGTACGACGGCGTCGCCGCCTCGGTCGACGACGTCGGTCGTCGCCGACGCGGACGTCGAGGAGCAGGTCGCCGCGCTGCGCGAGCGGTTCGGCACCCTGAGCGACGTCGAGCGAGCCGCCGCCGACGGCGACTTCGTCGTCATCGACCTCACCGCCACCCAGGACGGCGAGGTCGTCGAGGGTGCCGAGCTGACCGGCATGTCGCTACCAGCGTCGGCCGCGGCGGCATGATCGACGGCCTCGACGAGGCGCTGGTCGGCATGGCCGCCGGCGACGACAAGACGTTCACCTCCCAGCTCGTGGGCGGCGACCTCGTCGGCCAGGAGGTCGAGGTCGCGGTCACGGTGACCCAGGTCCAGGAGCAGGAGCTCCCCGAGATCGACGACGACTTCGCCCAGCATGGCCTCCGAGTTCGACACCGTCGAGCGAGCTCACCGCCGACGTGCGCGAGCGCCTCGGCCGAGGCAAGCGCCTCGAGCAGGCCGCCGCCGCCCGCGACGCCGTCCTCGAGGCCGCTCCTCGAGCAGGTCGACATCCCGCTGCCCGAGACCCTGGTCGCCGACGAGCTGACCGCCCGCCGCCAGAACGTCGAGCAGCAGCTGGCCTACGCCGGCATCACGATGGAGAAGTACCTCGAGGACGAGGGCCAGACCGTCGAGGAGTTCGAGGCCGACCTCGAGCGCCGGGTCCGCGACGCCATCGCCGCGCAGTTCGTGCTCGACGAGATCGCGACCAAGGAGGAGCTCGGCGTCGACCAGACCGAGCTCTCCCAGCACCTGGTCCGCCGCGCCCAGCAGTCCGGCCAGGACCCGCAGGAGTTCGCCAACCACATGTTCGAGCACAACCACCTCCCCGAGCTGGTCCAGGAGATCCGTCGCGGCAAGGCGCTTGCGCTGGTCGTCGAGGGTGCCACCGTCACCGACGCCTCCGGCAACGTGGTGGAGCTGAAGAACCTGCAGCCCGACGGCACCATCCGCGCCGAGCAGGACTCCGGCGACGACGCCGGTGACGACTCCGGTGACGACTCCGGTGAGTCCGACCAGGAGTGAGCGAGACTGGCTCGGGTGGCGCTGCCGCCCGTGAGCTGAGGGCCGAAGCCACCATCGCCGCGCCGACCGACACGGTGTGGGCCCTCATCACCGATGTGTCGCGGATGCCGGACTGGAGTCCTGAGCTGGTCCGGATGGTCCCGCTCAAGCGGGGTGGGATGAGGCGCGGGCAGTGGTACGTCGGCCTCAACCGTCGCAAGGGCGTGGTGTGGCCGACGCGCAACGTCGTTGCAGTGCTGGAGCCCGGCCGCAGCCTGGCCTGGGACACGACCTCGAGCGGCGCGCGTTGGATCTGGGAGATCTCGCCGTCGGGTGAGGGGACCCACGTCGTCCACCGACGGCCGGTGCCGTCGAGGCTCACGCTGATGAGCGCGGTGTTCGCCAGGCTCTTCCTCGGCGGCGTCGAGGACCACGCGGACGAACTGGAGGCCGGCATGGCCCGGACCGTCGAGCGGCTCAGGGTCGTCGCCGAGGGCTGATGGGCCGTCGTACGGCCCTGCCCCAGACAAAATCCGCTGTCGGCGAACAGGGAGCACGCCGTCGTGGATCGGGGGGGCCGGCGGGCTAGGGTCGCTGACGTGACCCAGACTCCTCCCTCGACCCACACAGCCGGCGGCGGCGCCGGCATCGCGGTCCTCGACGACCACATCTACCAGCGGCTGCTGCGCGAGCGGATCGTCTTCCTCGGCTCCGAGGTGCGCGACCAGAACGCCAACGCGATCTGCGCCCAGCTGCTGCTGCTGTCGGCCGAGGACCCCGAGGCCGACATCTTCCTGCACATCAACAGCCCCGGTGGCTCCGTCGACGCCGGCATGGCGATCTACGACACCATGAACTACATCCCCAACGACGTCGCGACCGTCGGCATGGGGCTGGCGGCCTCGATGGGGCAGTTCCTGCTCTGCGCCGGCACCAAGGGCAAGCGCTACGCCCTGCCGCACGCGCGGATCATGATGCACCAGCCGTCCTCGGGCATGGGCGGCTCCGCCTCGGACATCAAGATCCAGGCGCAGCAGTCGCTGCACATCAAGAAGGTGCTCCTCGAGCTGATCGCCGCAGCACACCGGCCAGACGGTCGAGCAGGTCGAGCACCGACGCCGACCGCGACCGCTGGTTCACCGCCGAGCAGGCCAAGGACTACGGCCTGGTCGACCAGGTCGTCACCAGCGCCCGCGAAGCCGCCGACGAGGGCCGCCCGGCGCGGCAGAAGAACTGAGGACCCATGAACCAGCACCACGACCCGAGCCCGTCGATGAACTACTACATCCCCCAGTGGGAGGAGCGGACGTCCTACGGCTTCCGCCGCATCGACCCCTACGCCAAGCTCTTCGAGGACCGCATCATCTATCCTCGGCACGCCGATCTCCGACGACGTCGCCAACGCGGTGATCGCCCAGCTGCTCTGCCTGCAGTCGATGAACCCCGACCAGGACATCAGCATCTACATCAACAGCCCCGGTGGCTCGTTCACGGCGCTGACGGCGATCTACGACACGATGCAGTTCATCAAGCCCGACGTGCAGACCGTGTGCATCGGCCAGGCGGCCTCGGCGGCGGCGATCCTGCTGGCGGCCGGCACGCCCGGCAAGCGCCTGGCGCTGCCCAACAGCCGGATCCTGATCCACCAGCCCTACACCGAGGGCACCTTCGGCCAGACCTCCGACATCGAGATCCAGGCCAACGAGATCCTGCGGATGCGCGAGCTGCTCGAGAAGATGATCAGCCGACCACAGCGGCCAGGTCGATCGAGGAGGTCAGCCGCGACATCGAGCGCGACAAGATCCTGACCGCCGCAGGGTGCCGTCGAGTACGGCCTGATCGACGCGATCCTGGCCTCGCTCAAGGGCACCCCGGCGCTGAGCACGACCTGACCAGACACGCCCGCGACTGTCCGGGTCTTCCCACCCGTTCGGGGGAGGTACGGGGTACCGTCAGGTGGTTCGACTGGACCTGTGGGGTCGTCCGAGTCGGAGGGCGAACGAGAGGATGACTTGTGGCACGCATCGGTGACGGTGGCGACCTGCTGAAGTGTTCCTTCTGCGGGAAGAGCCAGAAGCAGGTCAAGAAGCTCATCGCCGGACCCGGCGTCTACATCTGCGACGAGTGCATCGACCTCTGCAACGAGATCATCGAGGAGGAGCTCAGCGAGGGCAGCGAGGTCAGCCTCGACGAGCTGCCCAAGCCGCAAGGAGATCTTCGAGTTCCTCAACTCCTACGTCATCGGCCAGGAGCAGGCCAAGAAGTCCCTCGCGGTCGCGGTCTACAACCACTACAAGCGGGTCCAGGCCGGCCTCCAGCCCATCTCCGGGCAGGCACTCCAAGGAGGAGGTCGTCGAGGTCGCCAAGTCCAACATCCTGGTGATCGGACCCACCGGCTGCGGCAAGACCTACCTCGCCCAGACCCTCGCCCGGATGCTCAACGTCCCGTTCGCCATCGCCGACGCGACGGCGCTGACCGAGGCCGGCTACGTCGGTGAGGACGTCGAGAACATCCTCCTCAAGCTCATCCAGGCCGCCGACTACGACGTCAAGAAGGCCGAGACCGGCATCATCTACATCGACGAGATCGACAAGGTGGCCCGCAAGGCCGAGAACCCGTCGATCACCCGCGACGTCTCCGGTGAGGGCGTCCAGCAGGCGCTGCTCAAGATCATCGAGGGCACCACCGCCTCGGTGCCGCCGCAGGGCGGGCGCAAGCACCCGCACCAGGAGTTCATCCAGATCGACACCACCAACATCCTGTTCATCGTGGGTGGTGCCTTCGCCGGGCTCGAGCACATCATCGAGCAGCGGGTCGGCAAGAAGACGCTCGGCTTCACCGCCGAGGTTCGCGGCCAGGCCGAGAAGCGAGGCCGAGGACCTGCTTTCGCTGGTGCGCCCCGAGGACCTCACCAAGTTCGGCCTGATCCCCGAGTTCATCGGCCGCCTGCCGCTGATCGCTAGCGTCACCAAGCTCGACCAGGCGGCGCTGGTCCAGATCCTCACCGAGCCCCGCAACGCGCTGGTCAAGCAGTACCAGAAGCTCTTCGAGCTCGACGGCGTCGAGCTCGAGTTCACCGAGGACGCCATCGCGGCCATCGCCGACCACGCCATGGAGCGTGGCACCGGCGCCCGCGGCCTGCGCGCCATCATCGAGGAGGTCCTCCTCCACGTGATGTACGACGTTCCGTCCCGCGGCGACGTCGCCAAGGTCATCGTGACCAGCGAGACCGTCCTCGACGACGTCGCTCCCGAGATCGTCCTGCGTGAGGACAAGCCGAAGAAGAAGAGCGCGTAGCGGTCGCGCGGTCGGAGTCCCCGCAGGTGCGGTGACCCCGACCCTTACCGGCCGACGCGTCGGCCAGGAACGGTCGGACTCGCGCGGGAAGTCGCGCCCCGCCTTCTTTCCACAGCCACGGCGTATCTGCCGTTTTCCACAGGGTGCGCGTCGACCGGTTTGTTGACCATGAACTGCGGTCGACGCTGTTCCCATGATGATCGAACGCGACCCGGCGGACCCGCGGCTCAGCCCGATCTCGTTGCGTAGGGAACTGGTGGGCTCCGGCCTGACCGACAAGAGCATCCGACGGTTGGTGACCCAAGGAGTACTCGAGCGGCTGCGCTACGGCTCCTACGTCAGCGGGTCCGCGTGGGCATGCTGCGACGAGGTGGGTCGGCACGGCCTGGTCGCGCGCGCAGTGCTGCGGCGCGCGGACGCCGAGTCCGTGCTGTCCCACCTCAGCGGCGCTGTCGAATGGGAGGTCCCCTTCTGGGACACGGACCTGTCCGTGGTCCACCTGACACGTCTCGACGGCAAGCCCGGGCGACGGTGCGAAGCCGGCGTGGTCCAGCACGTCGGCGCACTCCGGGAGGACGATGTCCTCGAGATGAACGGCGTGCCGGTGACCAGCGCGCCTCGCACCGCCGCCGACTGCATGACCATCTTCGACGTGGAGCACGGTGTCGTGGTCGTCAATCACTTCCTCCGAGGCAAGCTCACGACGCTCGAGGAGATCGTCGAGTGCAGCCGGTTCATGGAGAGCTGGCCCGGCACGCTCAACCATCGCGTCATCCTGGGTCTCGCGACATCCAAGACCGAGTCCGTCGGCGAGGACCGGACCTGGGTGATGATCTGGCGGCAGGGACTCGCGATGCCCGTCCCGCAGTACGAGGTCCTGGGCGATCACGGACAGGTCCTCGCTCGGGTGGACTTCGCGTGGCCCGAGCTCAACGTCTTCGTCGAGTTCGACGGCAAGGTGAAGTACCGGCCTGAGACCAACAACGGCGAGTCGGCGACCGACGTCGTGATCCGCGAGAAGCGCCGCGAGGAGATGATCTGCGAGCGCACCGACTGGACCTGTATCCGCCTCACCTGGGCGGACCTGACCTACCCCGAGCGGACCGCAGCCCGCATCAAGGCAAAGTTCCGGCGATCGGCGCGGCCAGCTGACCCACTCCGCGGTCGACTCTGACCCTTCGAGGGGGACGCGTCGGCCAGGAACGGTCGGAATCCCCGCACCTGCGGTGACTCCGCCCCGACCGCCGTCGGTCAGTCCGGAGCGGCCTCCGCGAGCTCTGCGTCGACCGAGATCTCGGTGGCGGAGTCGTCGACGGTGAAGTCGAGCGAACCGGTGATCTTGCCAGTCGCGCGCAGGTCACCGGCGGCGCGCTCGGCGGCCCGGAGCAGCGCCTCGGGGCCGCGGACCTCGACCCGGGACAGCTTGGCCCGCATCGAGACCTTGGCCTGCGGACTTCGCGCCGCGGATGCCGATCAGGGCGCCGCCACGGCGTCGACCATGGCCGGGTCGGCGGCGGCCGCCGCGCCCAGGTCCACCTGGGTCGGCCACGGCGCTCGGTGGATCGACGGCGTGTGGTCCCCGAGCGGCTGCCACCACGACCAGACCTCCTCGGTCACGTAGGGCAGGAACGGCGCGAGCAGCCGCAGCTGGACGTCCAGCGCGATCGCGAGGGTCGCCCGGGCCGAGTCGCGTCGCCGGGCCGCCGGACTCGGCGTACGCCCGCTCCTTGACCAGCTCGAGGTAGTCGTCGCAGAACTCCCAGAAGAACTTCTCGGTGACCTCGAGGGCCGTCGTGTAGTCGTAGGCCTCGAAGGCCTCGGTCGCCCTGGTGATCGACCTCGAGCCAGCCGGCCGAGCAGGGCGCAGTCGATCGGCTCGCGAGACCTCGAACGCGTTCAGCGTCGTGGCGCCGACGCCGCCGAGGACGAACTTGGAGGCGTTGAGCACCTTCATCGCCAGCCGGCGGCCGACCTTCATCTGTGACTCGTCGAAGGGCGAGTCCATGCCGGGTCGAGCCATGGCGGCGCGCCAGCGGACCGCGTCCGCGCCGTACTTGTCGAGGATCTCGGTCGGGACGACGACGTTGCCCTTGGACTTCGACATCTTCTTGCGGTCGGGGTCGAGGATGAAGCCCGAGAGCATCGCGTGCGGTCCACGGGGCGGCGTGGTTCTCGAAGTGGGCGCGGACCACCCGCGAGAACAGCCAGGTGCGGATGATGTCGTGCGCCTGGGTGCACAGGTCCATCGGGAAGACCCGCGCCGAACAGGTCGTCGTCGACGCTCCAGCCGCCGGCGATGTGCGGGGTCAGCGACGAGGTCGCCCAGGTGTCCATGACGTCGGGGTCGCCGATGAAGCCGCCGGGCTTGCCGCGCTGGTCCTCGGTGTAGCCGCGCGGCGCCTGCGTCGACGGGTCGACCGGCAGCTCGGCCTCGCGAGGCAGTCAGCGGGTGGGCGTAGTCGGGCTCGCCCTCGTCGTCGAGGGGGTACCAGACCGGGAAGGGGATGCCGAAGAAGCGCTGCCGCGAGATCAGCCAGTCGCCGTTGAGGCCGCCGACCCAGTTGTCGTAGCGGTGCTTCATGTGGGCGGGCAGCCAGGTGATCTCGGCGCCGCGCTCGAGCATCTCGGCGCGGATGCCCGCGTCGCGGCCGCCGTTGCGGATGTACCACTGGCGGGTGGCGACGATCTCGAGCGGCTTGTCGCCCTTCTCGTAGAAGTTCGCCATCCGCTGGGTCGGCGTCGGCTCGCCGTCGAGGTCGCCGGTCTCGCGGAGCAGGGCGACCATCGCCTCGCGGGCCGAGAAGGCCGTCTTGCCCGCCAGATCGCTCGTACGCCGCCGACGGCGGTCTCGGAGGTCAGCCAGTCGGGCGTCTCGCCGGTCAGCCGGCCGTCGCGGCCGACCACGGTGCGGACCGGGAGCTGCAGCTCGCGCCACCACTGTGACGTCGGTCAGGTCGCCGAAGGTGCAGCACATGGCGATGCCGGCGCCCTTGTCGATCTCGGCGGCCGGGTGGGCGACCACCGGGATCTCGACGCCGAAGACCGGCGAGGTGACGGTGGTGCCGAACAGCGCCTGGTAGCGCTCGTCGTCGGGGTGCGCGATCAGCGCGACGGCCGCAGGGGATCAGCTCGGGACGGGTCGTCTCGATGTACAGCGGTGCGCCGTCAGTGGCGTGGAAGGCGACCCGGTGGTAGGCGCCGGGGTACTCGCGGGCCTCGAGCTCGGCCTGCGCGACCGCGGTCTGGAAGGTGACGTCCCAGAGGGTCGGCGCCTCGGAGGTAGGCCTCGCCGCGCGCGAAGTTGCGCAGGAAGGCCCGCTGGCTGATCTCGCGGGCGCTGGGTGCCGATGGTCGTGTAGGTCTGCGACCAGTCGACGGAGAGGCCGAGCGTGCGCCACAGCGGACTCGAAGACCTGCTCGTCCTCCTCGACCAGCTGCTCGCAGAGCTCGATGAAGTTCGGCCGGCTGATCGGGACCTGCCGCTTCGGGTCCGGCTTCTCGGGCGGCGTGAAGTCCGCGTCGTACGGCAGCGACGGGTCGCAGCGGACGCCGAAGTAGTTCTGGACCCGCCGCTCGGTCGGCAGGCCGTTGTCGTCCCAGCCCATCGGGTAGAAGACCGACTTGCCGCGCATCCGCTGGTAGCGCGCGACCAGGTCGGTGTGGGTGTAGGAGAAGACGTGGCCCACGTGCAGCGAGCCGCTGACAGTCGGCGGTGGCGTGTCGATGGAGTAGACGCCGTCGCGGGCCCGGGTCCGGTCGAACGCGTAGGTCGCGTCCGCCTTCCAGCGCTCGGCCCAGGTGGCCTCGAGGCCCTCCAGCGCAGGCTTGTCCGGTACGACGACCGGGCGCGGTGCGCTCGGCGTGTCCGGGGCCTGATCTGCGAGAACGTCGGTCATGGCGCCAGCGTAGGCGGGGACATCCTGTGCACAGAAAACGGTCCGGGGCACCACGCGCACCGTTAGCCTGCTCTCGTACCAGGCGAGCGTGCAGAGAATGGGGGAGACGTGGCGTCCACACCTGCCGCGTGCGGGATGCCCAGGCCCCGGACCGGCTGTGATCTCCAGCGGATCGACGTCGTGCGCGACGCGATCCGCGACTTCGGCGCACGCTATCTCGACCGCGTCTACACGCCCATCGAGCAGGAGGCGTACGCCGCGGGCGGGGCGCCATCGCTCGCGGCCCGGTTCGCGGCCAAGGAAGCCGTCCTCAAGCTGATCGGGACTGCGGATGGCGTCGACCTGCGCAGCGTCGAGATCACGACCCTCGGCGTCCGCCCCGAGGTCCGGCTCAGCGGCCGGGCCGCCGAGCTGGCCGAGCAGGCCGGCATCGACGCCGAGGGCATCGACGTCAGCCTCAGCCACACCGGCGACCTGGCCCTGGCCGTCGCCGTCGGTTTCCAACGCCCAACCCCCGGAACCGCCACGACCGAGAGCGGCCTCGCATGACCGTCAACGACCAGATCCGCACCATCCTGGACGAGCACGCCAGGCTGTCGGTCGACATCGGCTCCGTGGCGGACGGCGACGACCTCTACGCCGCCGGGATGACGTCGCACGCGTCGGTCACCGTGATGCTCGCGTGCGAGGACGCGTGGGACCTCGAGTTCCCCCAGCACATGCTGAAGAAGAGCACCTTCGCCTCGGTCGCCGCCATCGCCGCGGCCCTCGCCGAGCTCGCCATCTCCGACGGCCCCGGCACCGACGAGTCGAAGGCGTCATGAGGCTCGCCGACGACCACGAAGGTCTCCGGGACATCGTCGAGCTCGCCCGCAGGATCGGGCGCGAGACGGCCGCGGTCCACGCGGCCGACGTCGACCTGAACGCCCGCTTCCCCCAGGAGACCGTCGACGCCTACCGTGCCGCGGGACTGCTGGGCGCCCTGGTGCCCGTCGAGTTCGGCGGCCTCGGGCACGACCTGCGCCAGGCGGCCGCGGTGGTCCGTGAGGTCGGCCGCTCCTGCGCCTCCTCGGCGATGATCCTGGCGATGCACCACATCCAGGTGGCCTCGATCGTCCGGCACGGCGGCGCGCCCAAGGTGCAGGACTACATCCGGAGGATCGCCGCCGAGCAGCTGCTGCTCGCCTCGGCCACCACCGAGATCGGCATCGGCGGCAACACCCGCAACTCCTCGTGCTGGGTCGAGCGTGACGGCGACACGTTCCGGCTGACCAAGCAGGCGCCGGTCATCTCCTACGGGCAGTACGCCGACGCGATCGTGGCCACCGCGCGGCGCAGGCAGGACAGCGCGCCCAGCGACCAGGTCATGGTGATCTGCGAGAAGGCCGGCGTGACCCTGACGCCGATCTCCGGCTGGGACACTTTCGGCTTCCGCGGCACCTGCTCGCTGGGGTTCACTCTCGAGGCGACCGGGGACGGCGAGCTCGTCCTCGACGACTCGTTCGGCGACATCTCCTCGGCCACCATGCTGCCGACCTCGCACCTCCTGTGGTCGAGCCTGTGGCTCGGCCTCGCCGAGGAGGCCTCCTGGCGTGCGCAGCGCTTCATCCAGCAGGCCGCGCGCAAGTCGCTCGACCAGAGTCCGCCCGGTGCCCCTCGCCTCGCGGCTCTGATGGTCACTCGGCAGCAGTTCGGCTCGTCGGTGGACGCCCTGATGGGCCGCTACCTCGACATCTCCGACGACCCCGATCAGACCAGCTCGATCGACTTCATGGTCGCCATCAACACGCTGAAGGTGTCGGCCTCGACGATGGTGGTCGACATCATCAACCAGGCGCTGCTCATCGTGGGGATCCAGGGCTACCGGGAGGACTCCGAGTTCACGCTCGGTCGCCTGCTGCGCGACGCGCACGGCGCCGCGGTCATGGTCAACAACGACCGGATCGCCGGCAACACCGCTCAGCTCGCCCTCATGCAGCGGGAGTTGTGAGGTGCCGGCGCCGTACGAGTCACCCAAGGACCAGCGCGCCGCGCTGCTGGGCGCCGGTTTGCTCGTCGAGACCCGCACCGAGGGCCTCTACCACCGCTCCGGGCTGTTCGAGAGCGTCCTCCAGGGCGTCGAGAGATATGCGGCCGCGCAGCGGACCGACGACACCGTCCCGCGCAGGTGGTTCCCGCCGATCATGCCGCGCGAAGACTTCCTGCTCACCGACTACCTGCGCTCCTTCCCCGACCTGGTCGGTTCGGTCGACGTCTTCACCGGCGGCGACCAGGAGCACAAGCAGCTGCTCGCCGAGCTCGAGGGGGGGCGCGACTGGACCCGGTCGCTGGACCCGGCAGAAGTCGTGCTGAGCTCGTCGATCTGCCACAGCCTCTATGGGACGCTCCCCACCGCGATCCCGGCCGGTGGCCTGCTCCACGAGTGCTGCGGCTTCGCCTTCCGGCACGAGCCCAGCATCGACCCGGTCCGGATGCAGTCGTTCCGGATGTACGAGTTCGTCCTGGTCGGCACCCCGACCGAGGCCGTGGCGCACCGTGACCGATGGCTGCAGCGTGGTCTCGACTCACTGGCGGCTCTCGGACTGCCGGTGCGCTCGGACGCCGCCAATGACCCGTTCTTCGGCCGGGTCGGCCGGATGCTCGCGGCCAACCAGCTGAGCGCCGAGCTCAAGTACGAGCTCATCATCGACCTGACCGACGCCGGGCCGACCGCGATCTCCTCGGCGAACTACCACGAGGACCACTTCGGGCTGCCCTTCGGGATGCACACATCCGACGGTTCGGTCGCGCACAGTGCCTGCTTCGGCTTCGGCCTGGAGCGGATCACGCTCGCCCTGTTCGCCATCCATGGCGTCGACCTCGCCGACTGGCCCGCAGAGGTCCGGTCGGCGCTGGGCTGCTGAACAGGACCCGGATGAGCACCTCAACGATGGAGGACACCGTCCACACCCAGGTGTGGTTCGGTCCTCCGACACGCCCGCTCTACGGCTGGGTGTCCATGCCGTCCAGCGGACTTGCCCGCGGCGGCGCCATCCTCTGTCCGCCGATGGGGGAGGAGGGTCGGTCGGCCCACCGCACCTTCCGCCGGCTCGCGGAGTCACTGGCCGCGCAGGGTGTGGTTGCGCTGCGCTTCGACTACGACGGCACCGGTGACTCGGCCGGCCTGCAGGACGACCCCGACCGGGTCTCGTCGTGGCTCGCCAGCATCGAGGAGGCGCGCCAGTTCGTCGCCGACCTCGGCGCCCCGGACGTGTCGGCGGTCGGCATGCGCCTCGGCGCCACGCTGGCCGGGTGTCAGGCCGGCGCCTCGACCCCGTTCCGGTCCCTGGCGCTGTGGGACCCGTGCCTGAGCGGACGTACCTTCCTGCGCGAGGGCGAGGCGCTGTTCGCCCTCGGTGAGGACGACGGCCGGGTCCACGAGGACGGACTCCGGCATACGCCAGGCTTCCAGTACGACGAGGCGACGGCCCAGGCGATGCGCACGATCGACCTCACCAAGATCCCCGCGGACCGTCGGCTTGCCGACCGGGTGCTGCTGCTCTCGCGCACCGACCGTCCCGCGCCCGACGGCATCGAGAAGCGACTGCAGCTCGAGCCCGGTGTCCTCCACCTCCTTCCGGCGCTCGCGCAGGACGCGCTGCTGGACCTGGCACCGAGCGACAACTTCGTGCCCGGGGAGTCCATGGCCGCCGTCGTCGACTGGGTCGTCGCGGGGACCGACGCGGTGCGGGTACCCATCAAGTCGGCCGAGGAGGGCGCGGTCCGCGTCCCCTCTGCGGGTCCGGGGTCGCCGTTGGTCCGCGAGCACTCGACCCGATACGGCTCGCTCGGCGTCTACGGCATCGTCGACGAACCCGAGACGCCGACCCGGGCTCCCTGGGTGGTCCTGGTCAATGTCGCGGCCGAGCACCACATCGGCCCCGGGCGGCGGTGGGTCGAGTGGGCCCGCCGCTGGGCGGGCGACGGCTACCGCGTGGTCCGGATCGACCAGAGCTCCATCGGCGACAGCCCCACCCACGAGGGACAGGCCGAGGACCAGATGTTCTCCCCGCACTGGATCGACGACCTGCGCGAGGTGGTCAGGACCGCGTCCGCAGACGGTGCGAGCGTTGCGCTCGTCGGTCTCTGCTCCGGTTCCTACTCCGCCCTCGAGGTGGCCATGTGGGAGCACGTCGACGCGATCTTCGCGATCAACCCACGGGTCACGCTCTACCCGGCCGCCAAGGGCTCCGAGGTCTACACGCCGCTGCGACGTGCGGGGATCGTCCCTGCTGCGCCGGTCGCTGCACTCGCCCGGCACTACCGCAACCTGGCCGGGGGCATCTGGCGCATCTACCGCCAGATCGCGATCTGGCATGCGCCGTTCCGGGTGCTCCGCGGCGTCGTGAAGCGCGGCACTGCCGTGCACGTCAGCTCCTGTCACGACGACGGCAAGCACTTCACCGAGGTCGTCCTCTGGCGGCCATCCATGGCCAGGCTCAGACGCGACCCGCGGTTCACCTTCGAGGTGGACGAGGCCTTCGACCACTCACTGCTGAGTCGCCGCGGGCAGCTCGTCACGTTCCAGCGCGCGACGCAGTTCCTGGCGAGGTACGTACCGCTCGACGCCACCTCCTCGGAGCGGGTCTCATGATCAGCCTCCTGGGTCTGGACCCCGCGACGTACCGCGCGCACGCGCTGCACGACCGCGAGCGGACCTATGTGGAGACCAACTGCTTCGCCGACGCTCTCATCGAGCTCGTCGCGGCGGCGGGGTACGAGCCCGAGGCGATGCTCGCGGGCTGCGCGGCGGTCGACTTCGAGATCGACCAGTGGACCTTCTTCAAGCCGGCGCCCGAGGACCTGCTCCGGCTCTACGGCCTGGACCTGCATGAGATGCAGGCCTACCGCTCGCTCGCCGGGCAGATCGCGACCCGGCTCGCGGCGGGCCAGACGCTGATGCCGGAAGTCGACTCGTTCTACCTGCCAGACGTCGCCGCCACGGACTACCGCCAGCAGCACGTCAAGAGCTCCATCGTCGCCGAGGCGATCGACCTCGAGGCCGGAGTGCTGCGCTACTTCCACAACGCGGGCTACTTCGAGGTCAGCGGCGAGGATTTCGACGGCCTCTTCGGGCTCGGAGCCGATGACGAGTCGCTGCCGCCGTACGTCGACCTCGTTCGTCTCGATGCGGGCGAGGCACTTGCCGGCGCGGCGCTGCACGACACCGCGTGCGAGCTGCTCGGCGCGCACCTGGCCCGACGGCCCTCGGACAACCCGTTCGAGAGGTTCCGGTCGGCGCTCGAGGCGGACCTGCCGCGGCTGCTCGATGGTGAGGAGGCCGACTACCACCTCTATGCGTTCCACAACCCGCGGATGGCCGGCTCCTCGTTCGAGCTACTGGCCAGCCATGTCCGGTGGCTTCTGGGAGACGAGGTTGAGAAGGCCGCCGCGGCGCTGGACGAAGTCGTCGGCGGCACCAAGATGCTGCTCTTCCGCCTGGCCCGACGACGTGCGTTCGACGTCGCTGGAGTGATCGGGCCGATGGCCGAGGGCTGGGAGACCGCGATGACCGAGCTCGACGGTCTGGTTTCCTGAGCCTCGTGCGCCAGGTCCTCGACTTCGAGCCGACGACGCCCGAGCCGGGTCCGGACGCGGACGCGGTCGAGCACCGGTTCGTCGCGACGGCTGTCGTCGAGGCGAGCACCGACGCGGTCCTCGAGATCGGCGGGATCGCCACCGTCTGGGACGTCCTGGTCGACGGCGAGGTCGTGGCCTCGGGGCGCTCGATGTTCGAGCGGCGGGACGTGCCGCTCACGCTCGCTGCGGGCACCCACCGCGTGGAGGTGGTCGTCCACCCGCTCACCGACCTGCTCGACGAGATACCGCGCACGCCGCGAGCCCGTTGGCGGACCATGGTCACAGACGAGCCACGGCTGCGCTGGGTACGCACGCAGATCCTGGGTCGGGCCCCCGGTTTCGCCCCGGGTCCGCCGACCGTGGGCCCCTATCGCCCGATCACTCTCACCACCGCGACCCGTCAGAAACTCCCGAGA
The DNA here is from genome assembly GCA_963802315.1 of uncultured Actinomycetota bacterium. GTDB lineage: Bacteria > Actinomycetota > Actinomycetes > Propionibacteriales > Nocardioidaceae > Nocardioides. Next base: position 276,060 of record CAWDIF010000001.1, on the reverse strand, counting down.
ATCGACGCTGACCCGGCCGAAACTTTCGGCCGGGTCAGCGTGGACGGCGAGTCGTGGTGGCCGCACTCGCACGGATCGGGCCGTGGCCGGTCGCGAACGATCGAGAACCAATCGGAGGACTCGCTGGACCTGTGGGTCAACGGCGAGCGGGTGTTCGTCCGCGGGGTGGTGTGGACACCGGGCGACCTCGACGCTCTGGACACAGCCAAGGAGCTCGGCTTCAACCTGGTGCGGGTCACCGGCATCGCGGCCTACGAGAGCGACGAGTTCTACACCCGCTGCGACGAGCTCGGGCTGATGGTCTGGCAGGACCTGATGTTCGCCACCCTCGACTACCCGCTGGCCGACGAGAGGTTCCGGTCCACGATCGAGGCGGAGGTCGGCGACCATGTCACGAGGCTGGCGGCTCACCCCTGCGTGGTGGTCGTGTGCGGGTCGGCGGAGCACGAGCAGCAGGCCGCGATGTTCGGCATCCGCCCAGACACCGGGTACGCCGCGGAGCTCGCGTCGGTGCTGCGGCCCGTCGTCGAGTCGACGGGCATCGAGGCGGTCTGGGTGGACAGCTCGCCCAGCGGCGGCGACCCGGTGATCCGCGTGGACACCGGGATCGCGCAGTACTTCGGGGTCGGCGCCTACCTGCGCGACCTCCCGGATGCCCGGCACTCCGGCGTTCGGTTCGCCTCAGAGTGCCTGGCGTTCGCCAACCTCGCGGACCCGGTGGTCGAAGGTGGCGTGCCACAGGACAACGGGGCGGACTGGGACTTCGCAGATGTCCGCGAGCACTACGCGCGCGAGCGGTACGGCGCGCACGCAACGCAGGCGCAGCGGCAGCGGGTGACCGGCGAGGTGATGGCGGACGTGTTCGGCGAGTGGCGACGCCCGGACTCGGTCTGCGGCGGCGGCATCGTGCTGTGGCTGCGCGACCTCGAGCCGGGCGCGGGTTGGGGTCTGCTCGACCACACCGGGCGGCCCAAGCCTGCGGCCCTGGCCCTGGCCCCGGCGCTGCACGCGACGGCGGTGTGGTTCGTCGACGAGGGCCTCAACGGCCTCGACGTCCACGTCGCCCACGACCCCGCCTGGACGGCGTCCTTCACGCTCACCGTCGAGATGCTGCGCGAGGACGGCTCGGTCCTGGAGTCCGTGGAGGAGTCGTGGGAGATGGAGCCGCACGGGCACCGGCGCTGGAGCGTCGATGCGATGATCGGCCGGTTCGCGGACTCGGCCTATGCCTACCGGTTCGGTCCGCCGCCGCACACCGCCGTCCGCGCGACCCTGACCGGCGGGGACCTCCATCGGGAGACGGTCTGGCGTGTGCCTGTCGGTGTGGGGGCATGACCTACCGGCTGGCGTTCACCGAGGATCCCGCGGAGTTCCTGGACCTGGCGGGGGCCCATCTCGCAGCCGACCCGGTGCTCAACACGGTCATCGCCACGGTCGCGTCGCGCACCGCGGTAGCCGACCGGGCGCCGCGGCCCGGTCACCCGCAGTGGTGGGTGCGCGTCCTGGATGCCGAGGGCGCCGTGGTCGGGGTGGCGATGCGGACGGCCCCGTTCGAGCCGTATCCGCTCTATGCCCTGCCGATGCCTGACGAGGCGGCCCTCCTGCTCGCTGCGACCGTCGTCGACCGGGGCGAGGCGGCGCCGACCAACGGTGCGCTCCCCGCGGCCCGACTGATCAGCGACGAGATCGCTCGGCTCACCGGTGCGAGCGCCCGCACCACCGAGCACCTGAGACTGTTCGAGCTCGATGACCTGGTGGTGCCGAGCGCACCGCCGGGGCGGCTGCGTCTCGCGACGGCCGCCGATGCCGACCTGTCCCTCGAGTGGTTCCGCGCCTTCGAGGACGCAGCGGCCGAGCAGGCCGGGCGACCGCACCGTCTCGGTGGTGGTGAGCACATCGGGCCAGCCGAGATCGGCGATCGCACCGAGGCCGAGCAGATCCACCTGTGGGAGACACCTGGCGGCGACGTCGTGCACCTCACGGCGACCAACGCGCCGGCGTTCGGTGTGACGAGGGTCGGTCCGGTCTACACGCCGAGCGCACACCGTGGCCGGGGCTACGCCAGCGCCGCGGTGGCCGAGGTGTCCCGACAGATCGTCGCGTCGGGCTCGCGGGCGTGCCTGTTCACCGACCAGGCGAACCCGACGTCCAACCGGATCTACCAGGCGATCGGCTACCAGCCGGTGGTCGACATGGCCAACCACGAGATCGTCTCTGGCACGCTCCTAGACTCGGGCTGACATGAACGACTTCCCCGCGGCACCAGCCCAGGCACGCCCCGCCCAGACCTTCGCGGAGGCCGAGGACGCGCTGCTCTCGCGTTGGCCGGAGACCAAGCTCGAGCCCTCGCTGGACCGGATCCGCGCGTTCACCGAGCTGCTGGGCGAGCCGCAGGCGGCGTACCCGGTGATCCACCTGACCGGCACCAACGGCAAGACCTCGACCGCGCGGATGATCGACACGCTGCTGCGGGCGCTCGACCTGCGCACGGGTCGGTTCACCAGCCCGCATGTCGAGCGGATGACCGAACGGATCTCGGTCGACGGTGAGCCGCTCACCGACGAGGAGTTCGTAGCGGCCTTCAACGACATCGCGCCCTACACGCACCTGGTCGACGGCTCCCAGGACCACCCGCTGTCGTTCTTCGAGACCGTCGTCGGCATGGCGTACGCCAAGTTCGCCGAGGCGCCGGTCGACGTGGCCGTCATCGAGGTGGGCATGGGCGGCTCCTGGGACGCGACCAACGTCGCCGACGCCGCTGTCGCCGTCGTCCTGCCGGTCGCGGTCGACCATGCCAAGTACCTCGGCGACACGCCCGCCGTGATCGCGGTCGAGAAGGCGGGCATCATCAAGCCAGGATCGGTCGTGGTGCTGGCGGACCAGTCGGTCGAGGTCGCCGACGTGCTCCTCGCTCGAGCCACCGAGGTCGGTGCCACGGTGGTCCGCGAGGGCAGGGAGTTCGGCGTGGTGTCGCGGACGCCAGCGGTCGGCGGGCAGCTGCTGACCCTGCAGGGACTCCGGGCCCGCTACGACGAGGTCTTCCTCCCGCTCTACGGCGCCCACCAGGCACAGAACGCCGCGGTCGCCCTGGCCGCGGTCGAGTCGTTCGTCAGCGGCGGGGACACCCTGGACGGGGACGTCGTGCGCGCGGCGTTCGCGCAGGTGACCTCCCCGGCCCGGCTCGAGATCGTGCGGCGCAGCCCCACCGTCGTACTCGACGCCACCCACAACCCGCACGGTGCTCAGGCGACGGCGGCGGCGCTCGACGACTCGTTCGTGTTCTCCCCGCTGATCGGCGTGATCGGCGTGATGGGGGACAAGGACGCCGAGGGGTTGCTGGCCGCGTTCGAACCCCATCTGGCGCACGTCATCTGCACCCAGAACAGCAGTGACCGCGCGATGCCCGCCGAGCGACTGGCGGTCACGGCTCGCGAGGTCTTCGGCGAGGACCGGGTCACCGTCGAGCCGCGCCTGGCCGACGCGATCGACCAGGCCGCGGCGCTCGCCGAGGCTGGCGAGGCGCTCGGTGAGTCGATCGGCTCCGGGGCGGTGCTGGTGACCGGATCGGTCGTGACCGCCGGTGAGGCTCGCACTCTGCTCGTCTCCCGGGGAGGCAGGCATGAGTGACCACGCCGCTCCCGTCGTCCGGGAGCGTTCGCCCCGGCGGGGGATGTGCGCGGCCGTGCTCAGTCTCGAGGCGATCACCCTCGGACTGACCACGCCGGTGATGATCTCGGTCTCCGACGTTGCGGTCGGCACCGCGTGCGCGATCGGGCTCGGCCTGGCCACCGCCTGCCTCGTCGTCGCCGGGATGTTGCGCAGCGAGTGGGCATATGCCCTGGGTTGGCTCATCCAGATCGGTGCGATCGGACTGGGCGTGGTCGTCCCGATGATGTTCTTCCTGGGTGGGCTGTTCGCGCTGCTGTGGGGGACCGCCTACTTCCTCGGCCGCAAGATCGAGCGCGAGCGAGCCGCGGCGTACGTCGCTCTCAGCTCCAAGCAGTAGGCACGACCCCGGTCGCCAGCTCGATGCAGAACCGGTTGCCGTGGGCATAGTCCGGATCGAGGGTGACTCGCCCGCCATGCGCCTCGGCCACGCGCTGGCAGATCGCCAGCCCGACGCCCGAGCCCGGCACCTCGCGGTGAGCACCGCGCTCGAACATCCCGAACACCCGCTCCCGGTCCGCGGTCGCGATCGGCTGGCCGTTGTCGGCGATCCGGATGGTCACTGTGGCTGGTTGGCGGCCGGCGACCGTGTCGATCCGGATCTCGACGTCACGGTCGTCCGGCGCGTACTTCACCGCATTGTCGACCAGGTTGCTGATCAGCTGACGCAGCAGCGGCAGCGAGCCCTCGACCTCGGGGAGCACGTCGACCCGGACGTACACCGGTCGCGGGGCCGCCGCCTGATGCTCGGCCGCGACCGCCTGCGCGAGCATCGTCAGGTCGACGGCACCGATGTCGAGGGACGCGCTCCCGATCGAGGCGTAGGCCAGCAGGTCCTCGATCAGCGCCACGCCGCGGTCCGCGGCGCGGCGGATCCGGCGCAGCCGGTCGGCAGCCGCGGTCGCGTCGAGAGTCCCGTCCTCGAGGTCGTCGGTCATGAGCTCGGCGTGCATGCTGATCACGGCCAGTGGCGACCGAAGGTCGTGCGCCGCCATCGCGGCGAAGGCCTGGAGATCCTCGATGGTCTGGCGCAGAGCCTGCACCTCGGCCGCTTCCGCGGCCGTGTCGATGACGCGCCGAAGATGGAGCTCGGCCTCGCGACCGCGCTCCTCGCCGTCCCTCGGTGACTTCCCCGGCTGCTCTGCCATCGTGCTCCCCGCAGCGGGTGCCCCCGCTGCCTCCGCGGTGAGTGTCGCACGGAGGGTGGACCATCTCCGACAGGATGAGCCGGTGACCGAGCTGTCCCCGACCCCGCGCACCCGGCTCACCCGCGAGAAGCAACGAGGCGTCTCGGACCGCGCCGAGCTGATGGCTCTCCTGCGCGAGGGGCTCATCGCCCACATCGGGGTGGACGTCGGGGACCACCCGGTCGTGCTCCCGGTCGCCTTCGCGGTCGACGAGGACGGTCCGGACCAGGACGGCACCCTCTATGTCCACGGGTCCGTGGCCGCCGGCTGGCTGCGGCGCTCGGTCCACGAGGGCCACGGGACGACCGTCTGCGTGACGGTGACCGCCCTCGACGGGCTGGTGCTGGCCCGCTCGGCGTTCAACCACTCGATGAACTACCGGTGCGGGGTCGTCATCGGCCCGGTGCGCGCCGTCGACGACGCGGACGAGAAGGCGCGGGCGCTCGACCTGATCACCGAGCACGTGTGCCCCGGCCGGTCGGCCGCGCTGCGGCCCCACACCCGCAAGGAGCTGGCCGCGACCGCGGTGCTGGCCGTCCCGCTGCACGAGGCGTCGCTCAAGGCGCGCGCGGGCGGGCCGAACGACGACCAGCCCGACATCGATGCGGGCTACTGGGCCGGACACCTGCCGCTGCGCACGGTCGCCTCCGACGTCGTCCCAGATCCCGAGGCCTCCGGCGCGGTGCCCGACCACGTGGTCAGGCGGGCCGCGGACTTCCAGTAGCGTCGCGCGCATGGAACGCACCCTCGTCCTACTCAAGCCCGACGCCGTTCGCCGAGGCCTGGTCGGCGAGATCCTCGGTCGCTTCGAGGCCAAGGGCCTGGCCATCGTGGCGCTCCAACACCGCACCATCAGTGCCTCGGTCGCCGATGCGCACTACGCCGAGCACGTGGACAAGGACTTCTACCCACCGCTGCGGGACTTCGTGACCTCCGGCCCTCTGGTCTCGCTGGTGCTCGAGGGTGACTCCGCGGTCGAGGTGGTCCGCGCGATCAACGGCGCCACCGACGGTCGAAAGGCTGCACCCGGAACCATCCGCGGCGACCTGTCCCTGTCCAACCGCGAGAACCTCGTGCACGGCTCGGACTCCTCCGAATCCGCCGCCCGCGAGATCGGGCTCTGGTTCCCGGAGCTCTAGGCGCGTCGCGGCTGGGGGCGGAGTCCCCGCATCTGCGGTGACCCCGACCGTTCGCGGCCGACGCGTCGGCCAGGAAGGGTCAGAGTCCCCGCATCTGCGGTGACTCCGCCCGCCGCCCGGCCGCACCAACCGAACCACATCAGTCACATCAGTCACGGCGTGCCTGCGGCGCAGAACGCCCGCGAGTTCCTAGCCTCGACCTACCGGTCGGGGCAGTCCAGCGTCGTCCGGCCTTCCCCGGCACGCTTCCCCGCGCAAGGACTGGACCGATGGCTCGACGACCCATTTCGCCCAGCGTTCCGACCAGCCTTCCCCTGGGCATCGTCGGCCGCGACATGGCCGTGGACCTCGGCACCGCCAACACGCTGGTCTATGTCCGCGGCAAGGGCGTGCTGCTCGACGAGCCGAGTGTGGTCGCGGTCAACGACGACCACCGGCGAGCTGGTGGCGGTCGGGCACGAGGCCAAGCGGATGATCGGGCGGACGCCGGACAGCATCGCGGCCATCCGCCCCCTCAAGGACGGCGTGATCGCCGACTTCGAGGCGACCGAGCAGATGCTGCGGCACTTCATCGCACCAGGTGCACCGGCGCCGCTACTTCGCCAAGCCCCGGATGGTCATCTGCGTGCCCAGCGGCATCACCGCAGTCGAGCAGCGGGCGGTCAAGGAGGCGGGCTACCAGGCCGGCGCGCGGCGGGTCTACATCATCGAGGAGCCGATGGCCGCCGCGATCGGCGCCGGGCTGCCCGTCCACCGAGGCCACCGGCAACATGGTCGTCGACGTCGGCGGCGGCACCACCGAGGTCGCGGTCATCTCGCTAGGCGGCATCGTCACCAGCCTCAGCGTGCGCACCGCCGGCGACGACGCTCGACCAGCGCGATCATCGCGTGGATGAAGAAGGAGCACGCGCTGCATGCTCGGCGAGCGCACCGCCGAGGAGGTCAAGATGACCCTCGGTTCGGCCTTCCCGCGGCCCGGCGGACCGCGAGGCCGAGATCCGCGGCCGCGACCTGGTCTCCGGCCTGCCCGCGCACGGTCGACGGTCGGCTCGCGCCGAGGTGCGCAAGGCGATCGAGGAGCCGCTGCACGCCATCATCGACGCGGTCCGCGGTCACCCTCGACCAGACGCCGCCCGAGCTCGCCGGCGACATCATGGACCGCGGCATCGTGCTCACCGGCGGCGGCGCGCTGCTCCGCGGCCTCGACGAGCGGCTGCGCCACGAGACCGGCATGCCCGTCCACGTCGCCGAGGACCCGCTGACCTCGGTCGCGCTCGGCGCCGGCAGTGCGTCGAGGAGTTCGAGGCGCTCCAGCAGGTCTTCGTGGCCGAGCGCAGGCGGATCGCGTGACCCTTCTGCAGCACCGTGACGACCAGGCGGAACGGCTCAACCGGCGTGGCCGCCTGGAGTCCCGCGAGCCGGGACGGCCCCGCCGTTCGCGCGTCGTGTCGCTGGTCCTGGCCTGTCTGATCCTGATGACCCTCGACCTCGTCGGGGGTGAGTCCTCGCCCGTCGAGCCGGCCCGCCGGCTCGTCGGGGAGGCCTTCGGCGCCGGTCGAGCCGGGGTCGACTGCGGCTCGTCACGCCCCTTCCTCGCCCTCTCGGGCTGGTTCCACACCCAGGACGGGCTCACCGAGGACGTCGCCAGGCTCGAGGCCGACAACGAGCGGCTCCGCGCCGACCTCGCGACCATCGACTACGACCGCAACCGCCTCGCCGAGTACGACGGGCTCACCGCGACGGCCGACCAGCTCGGATACGCCCTGGTTCCGGCCCGGGTCATCGGTATCGGAGCGGCCCAGTCCTTCTCCAGCACCGTCACCATCGACGCGGGCACCCGCGCCGGGTCTGCGACCGGACCTGACGGTGGTCAACGCCGACGGGCTGGTCGGGCGGGTCCTCCGGGTCACCGGCACCACGGCCACCGTGCTCCTCGTCGTCGACGCCGAGTCCATCGTGGGCGGCCGGGTCGGCTCCGAGCATGAAGATCGGCTTCCTGCACGGCCGCGGCGACGCTCGGCCGACGAGGGCCGTCTGGACCTCGAGCTCGTCGACCAGACCGTCGGTCCCGGGCCGCGGCGACGCCGTGCTCACGTGGGGCAGCCAGGACGGCGCGCCGTACGTCGCCGGCGTGCCGATCGGTGTCGTCGACTCGGTCTACACCAGCGTGCGGGACACCTCCCAGCGTGCCGTGATCGAGCCGTTACGTCGACTTCGGCGCCCTCGACCTGGTCGGCGTCGTGGTGCCGTCCGGGACCGACGAGCGACCGGGCCGTCGTCGAGGCCGGACGGGTCGCTGAGGTGAGCCACCGATGACCACCTCGATCACCAGCACCCGGGCCGCGGCGGCGATCGCCGTGCTGTTCTTGGCCCTCGCGCTCCAGGTCTCCGTGTTCCCGCACCTCGCGTTCCGCGGCGTCGTGCCCGACCTCGTGCCTGCTCGTCGTGGTCGGGGCCGCGCTGCGCTACGGCTCCGAGCGCCGCGATGACCCTCGGCTTCGCCGCCGGGCTGTTGCTCGACCTCGCCCCGCCCGCCGACCACATCGCCGGCCGCTGGGCGCTGGCCCTGCTGGTGGTCGGGCTACGTCGCGGGTCGCCTCGCCACCCCGGGCTCGGCCACCGTGCGCACCGCGCGCTGGTCGGTCCTGTCGCGACGGTCGCGGCCTGCTCCTTCGTCGGCACCTCGGTCTTCGCGCTCACCGGCCTGGTCCTGCGCGACCCGCTCGTCGAGGTACCCGACGCTGCTCGACACCGTCCTGGTCGCGCTCGTCTCGGACGTTCTGCTCGCGCCCTGGTCGTGCCGCTCGTGCTGGCCCTCGACGAGCGGCTCGACCCCGAGAACCGGCTCGTGGCCTGAGATCGCCGTGAACACCGACTCGCGCAGCCGCCTCCGGCTGGTCGTCATCCAGGCGCTCGTCTTCTCGCTGTTCGCGACCCTGTTCGTCCGGCTCTGCTACCTCCAGGTCGTCAGCGGCGAGGAGTACCACGGCGCAGGCCGCGTCGCAGTCGGTGCGCGAGATCGTGCGTGCAGCCGCAGCGCGGCCTGATCGTCGACGACCAGGGCCGGCCGCTGGTCGCCAACCGCACGTCGTGGGTGGTCTCGGTCGACCGCAGCACTGCTGGCCAAGATGCCCGACGCCGAGCAGCGCACGCGGTGCTGCGCCGGGTCTCGCGGCGTCGTCGGGCCGCAAGATCGCGCCGCATCGAGGCTCGAGCTGCACCGACCTGCGGCGACGAGGGCAGCAGTGCGCGGCGTCTGCTGGAACGGCTCGCCGTACCAGCCCGTGCCCGTCGCCGTCGACGTCGCGCAGCCGTGGCGCTGCGGATGCTCGAGCAGCCCGAGGACTTCCCGGCCGTGCTGGCCGAGCAGCAGAGCGTGCGCGCCTACCCGCGGCCCTTCGGCATCAACCTCGCGCACGTGCTCGGCTACCTCAGCCCGATCACCGAGCGACGAGCTGCGACGCGTCGCGGCAGGACGGCGACCGATCCGTCAACGGCGCCTCGGTGGTCGGCCGCGCCGGCGTCGAGAAGCAGTACGACGCGCTGGCTGCGCGGGATGCCCGGCTACCGCCGCGGTCGCGGTCGACTCGATGGGCCGGGTGCCCGGCGCTGCCGACGAGGTCGCAGCCCAGGCCGGCGACACCCTGGTCACCTCGATCGACGCCAAGGTCCAGAGCGTCGTGGAGCAGCAGCTGGCCGAGACGATCGCGACGGCACGGGCCACGCTACGACCCGGTGACCGACCGCAACTACGTCGCCGACTCCGGCGCGGTCGTGGTCATGGAGGCCAAGACCGGCCGGATCGTGTCGCGATGGCCAGCCAGCCGACGTACGACCCCGAGGTCTGGGTCGGCGGCATCTCGCAGCGGCAGCTCAGGCGCGCTCTACTCCGAGAAGGCCGGCACGCCGCTGCTCGGCCGCGCGACCCAGGGCCAGTTCGCGCCCGGGCTCCACGTGGAAGCCGTTCATGACGGCGGGCGCGCTGAGCAACGGCTACTCCGAGGACACCCGGCTCGACTGCTCGTCGTCGGTCCAGGTCGGCAACCGCGCGTTCAAGAACTACGAGTCGTCGGCCTACGGCTTGATCAGTTCGCCCAGGCGCTCGAGGTCTCGTGCAACACGTTCTTCTACCGCGTCGGGCTGGACTACTGGCAGCAGTCTCGGCTCCGACGTCGACCGACGTCGAGGCCAAGGACCCGCTGGTCGAGGAGGCCAAGGAGTTCGGCTTCGGCTCGCGAGACCGGGATCGACCTGCCGGGCGAGGCGCCGCGGACGGATCGCGGACCGGCACTGGAAGCTGGCAGTACTACCACGCGATGAAGGACTACTACTGCGACGTGGCCGACCAGCCGGGCCAGGACGACGCCGACGACTTCCTGCACCGGTTCGCCCGCGAGTTCTGCGTCGAGGGCTACGCCTACCGGGCCGGCGACGCGGTGAACTTCGCCATCGGCCAGGGCGACACCATCGTCACGCCGCTGCAGCTGGCTCGGGCGTACGCCGCGATCGTCCAACGGCGGCACGCTCTTCGCCCCGCGGGTCGCCAAGGCGGTCGTCAGCGCGGACGGCACGGTCCTCAAGCGGTTCGCGCCCAAGCCGGTCGGCCGGGTCGACGTGTCGAAGGCGTCGCTGGACTACGTCGACAAGGCGCTGCTCGGCGTGCCCAAGGTCGGCACGCTGGCCTGGAAGTTCCTCGGCTTCCCGCTCGACCGGGTCCACATCCGCGGCAAGACCGGCTCGGCCGAGGTCTACGGCAAGCAGTCGACGTCCTGGGTCGCGTCCTACGACGAGACCTACGTCGTGGTGATGATGGTCAGCCAGGGCGGCACCGGCTCCGGCACCACCGGCGACGCGGTCCGCACGATCTGGGAGGCGCTGTACGGCGTCGAGGACGGAGTCGTCCACCCCGCTGCCGCCGCCATCCCGGGCAGCGTCCCGCCGGACGACCTGCCGACGTTCGCCGCAGGACGGCTCGATCCTGCCGCCCGGCCGAGGAGGACCTCATGACGACCGACTGCGCCGCGTCCTGGACTGGTTGCTCCTCGCAGCCGTGCTCGCCCTGCTGGTGATGTCGTCGCTGCTCGTCTGGTCGGCCACGTCGCCGCGGGCGGACCTCACCGGCGGCGACTCCACGGCGTACCTGCGCAAGCAGCTGGTCAACATCGCCATCGGGCTGGTGCTGCTGGCCATGGTCACCGCGACCGACCACCGCTGGGTGCGGATCGTCGCGCCGCTTCGTCTACCTCGGCTCGGTCGCCGGCCTGGTCCTCGTGCTCGACGATGGGCTCGACGATCAACGGCTCGCAGTCGTGGCTGCGGCTCGGCGGCCTCTCCATCCAGCCCTCGGAGTTCGCCAAGCTCGCGGTCGTGGTCGGCATGGCGCTCGTGCGTCGCCGAGCGTTCCGAGGGCCGACGGCGCGCCGTACGTCGGCGGCGTCGACGTCTCGCTCATGCTGCTCGTCGCCGGGGTCCCGGCCGTCCTGATCCTGCTGCAGCCCGACCTCGGCACGATGCTCGTCCTCAGCGCCACCGTGTTCGGCGTGCTCGCGGCGTCCGGCGCCCGCCGCCGCTGGCTGTTCGCTCCTCGTCGGCGGCGCCGTCGGGGCGGCCGCCGCCGCGGTCTCGGCCGGCGTCCTCAAGGCCTACCAGGTCGACCGCTTCCTCGCCTTCGTCGACCCCGTCGCTCGACCCGCGCGGCGCCGGCTACAACGTCGAGCAGGCGCGGATCGCGATCGGCAACGGCGGGTCTGTTCGGCCAGGGACTCTTCGACGGCTCCCAGACCCGCGCCGGGTTCGTCCCCGAGCAGCAGACCGACTTCGTCTTCACCGTCGCGGGGGAGGAGCTCGGCCTGGTCGGCGCCGGTGCCCTGATCGCCTTGCTCTGCCGTGGTCATCTGGCGCGCCCTGGTCATCGCCCGACGCGCCGACGACGTCTTCGGCCGGGTCTGCGCGGCCGGCATCGCCTGCTGGTTCGGCTTCCAGGCGTTCCAGAACATCGGCATGTGCCTGGGCATCATGCCCGTCACCGGCGTCCCCCTGCCGTTCGTCTCCTACGGCGGATCGTCGTTGTTCGCCGGGCTTGCTCGCGGTCGGCCTGCTGCAGAACATCCACCTGCGGTCGCGGACCCGGTCCGGCCGGTCGGCGTACGACGTCAACACCGAGCGCCGGGTGCTCGCGGGCCGTTAGGGCTGTAGAGCCAGGAAGATGAAGGCCGCGAACAGCACCAGGTGCACGCCGCCCTGGAGCGGTTTGGCGCGACCGGGCACGACGGTGAGCACCGCGACGATGACCGAGATGAGGAGCAGCACGATCTGCATCGAGGTCAAGCCGAGGGTGAGCGGCCCGTCGAGCCAGATCGAGGCGACCGCGATGGCGGGGATGGTCAGGCCGATCGAGGCCATCGCCGAGCCGTAGGCGAGGTTGAGGCTGGTCTGCACCTCGTCACGATGCGCGGCGCGCACCGCGGCGATCGACTCTGGCAGCCAGGACGAGCAGGGCGATGATGACTCCGACGAAGGCGTGGGGGAGCCCGGCGGAGGCAACGGCGTCCCTCGATCGGCTTCGACTCGACCTTGGCCAGGCCGACGACCGTCGACGAGCACAAGGACCAGCAGGGCTAGTGACTTCATGGCCTCGCGGCTCGACGGCGGTGCGACGTGTCCGTCGCCGTCCTGGTCGGATCCGTCGGATCCGACCGGCAGGAAGAAGTCGCGGTGCCGGACCGTCTGGGTGAACACGAACATGCCGTACAGCACCAGCGAGGCGACCGCGGCGAACGCGAGCTGCTCGCCGGTGAACTCGGGGACCGGGCTCCGAGGTCGTGAAGCGCGGCAGCACCAGCGTCACGCCCGCCAGCGTGATCACCGTGGCCAGCGCCGAACCGGTGCCCTCGGGGTTGAAGTTCGCCAGGTGGTGTCGCAGGGCGCCCACGAGCAGCGTCAGGCCGACGATCCCGTTGAGGCAGATCATCACCGCGGCGAACACCGTGTCGCGCGCCAGGGTGGCGGCGTCCTCGCCGCCCGAGAGCATCAGCGTGACGATCAGCGCGACCTCGATGACCGTGACGGCGACCGCGAGCACCAGGGAGCCGAACGGCTCGCCCACCCGAAGCGCGACCACCTCGGCGTGGTGAACCGCCGCCAGGACAGCGCCGATGAGTGGCAGGGCGACGAGGAGCGAGACCGCCGTCGGCAGGCTCCGGCCCCACGTCACCCCGAGCACGACCGCCGCCAGGGCAGGGGCTGCCACCGTCCACTCGAACCGTCCGTGGGTCACCGTGCTCACGGGGAAACCGTACGGACCGGCCGCACCCCGTAGCCTTGGCCCTCATGTCCACGCAGGTGTCGCCCGAGTCGCTCTTCAGTCGACTGGAGCCGCTGCTGCCCACCATCAGCAAGCCGATCCAGTACGTCGGCGGTGAGCTGAACTCCACGGTCAAGGAATGGGACTGCGCGGTTGAGGGCCCGAGCGTCCGCTGGGCGCTGATGTATCCCGACGCCTACGAGGTCGGCCTGCCCAACCAGGGCGTCCAGATCCTCTACGAGGTTCTCAACGAGCGCGACTGGATCCTCGCCGAGCGCACCTACTCCGTGTGGCCGGACATGGAGGCGGTCATGCGGGCCGGTGACGAGCAGGGCCAGATCCCGCAGTTCACCGTCGACGGCCACCGGCCGGTGCGTGCCTTCGACGTCTTCGGCCTGAGCTTCTCCACCGAGCTCGGCTACACCAACATGCTCAACGCGCTCGACCTCGCGGGCATCCCGCTGCACGCAGTCGACCGCACCGACGACGACCCGATCGTGCTCGCGGGCGGCCACGCGGCGTTCAACCCGGAGCCGGTCGCCGACTTCATCGACGCCGCCGTCCTCGGTGACGGCGAGGAGGTCGTGCTCGCGATCTCCGAGGTGGTCCGCGAGTGGAAGGCCGAGGGCAGCCCCGGGTCGGGAGGCCGCGACGAGCTGCTGCGCCGGCTCGCGGTCAGTGGCGGCGTCTACGTCCCCCAGTTCTACGACGTCGCCTACGCCGACGACGGCGCCATCGAGGCCGTCGTGCCCAACCGTCCCGGCATCCCGGCGCGGGTCCGCAAGCACACGCTGATGGACCTCGACCAGTGGCCCTACCCGGCCAAGCCGCTGGTGCCGCTTGGCCGAGACGGTCCACGAGCGCTTCAGCGTCGAGATCTTCCGCGGCTGCACCCGCGGCTGCCGGTTCTGCCAGGCCGGGATGATCACCCGCCCGGTCCGCGAGCGCTCGATCGAGACGATCGGCGCGATGGTCGAGAACGGCATCCGCAAGACCGGCTTCGAGGAGGTCGGCCTGCTGTCGCTGTCCAGTGCCGACCACTCCGAGATCGCCGAGGTCGCCAAGGGCCTGGCCGACCGCTACGAGGGCCAGAACGTCTCGCTGTCGCTGCCGAGCACCCGGGTCGACGCCTTCAACATCGACCCTGGCCAACGAGTTCTCCCGCAACGGCCGCCGGTCCGGGCTGACCTTCGCCCCCGAGGGCGGCTCGGAGCGGATGCGCAAGGTGATCAACAAGATGGTCAGCGAGGACGACCTGATCCGCACGGTCGCGGCGGCGTACTCCTCACGGCTGGCGCCAGGTGAAGCTCTACTTCATGTGCGGCCTCCCCACCGAGACCGACGAGGACGTGCTCGCAGATCGCCGACCTCGCCAAGCGCGTCATCGCCAAGGGCCGCGAGGTCTCGGGCCGCAACGACATCCGCTGCACCGTCTCGATCGGTGGGTTCGTGCCCAAGCCGCACACGCCGTTCCAGTGGGCCGCGCAGCTCGACCACGACACCACCGACGAGCGGCTGCGCAAGCTGCGCGACACCGTGCGCGACGACAAGAAGTACGGCCGGGCGATCGGCTTCCGCTACCACGACGGCAAGCCCGGCATCGATCGAGGGACTGCTGTCTCGCGGGCGACCGCCGCGTCGGCTCGGTCATCGAGCAGGTCTGGCGCGACGGCGGCCGGTTCGACGGCTGGAGCGAGCACTTCTCCTACGACCGCTGGGTGACCGCCGCCGCGGACGCGCTGCGCCGGCACCGGGCGTCGACCTCGCCTGGTTCACCACGCGCGAGCGCGAGTACGACGAGGTGCTGCCCGTGGGACCACCTCGACTCGGGCCTCGACAAGGACTGGCTGTGGGCCGACTGGGAGGACGCGCTCGCGGTCGCCGACGACCCGGACTCCGCGTCGAGGTCGAGGACTGCCGCTGGACGCCCTGCTACGACTGCGGCGTCTGCCCCGAGATGGCGACCGAGATCCAGATCGGCCCGACCGGCCGGCAGCTGCTGCCGCTCGCCGTCGTCTGATCCGGGTTGTGGGGGCTACAGCGGCGCAGTCAGCTTGGAACCGTCGACGTTGTAGACGATGCACACGAGCTTGTCCCCGGTGCTCGGCTGGGCCTCGGTGGTGAGACCGAAGTAGCCCATCTCCGGACCGATCTTGTCGCTCAGCCCTCCCTCGGCGATGAGGTCGGTGCACAGCGTGCTCGACGCCGGGTCGTACGTCGAGGCCTGGTCCGAGGTGAGCGTCGTGGTCACGAGCACCTGGGCGTCGTGCGACCCACCGCAGTCGACCTCGGTGATGTCCTCGACGAAGTCCTCGGAGTCGTCGGTCAGGTTGTTGGCGTTGAGGCACTCGCCGGCCTCGAGCTGCTCGACCGGAAGCAGGTCGTCCCAGTCGACCTGACTCAAGACGACTACGAGCCCGGAGATCACCAGTACCGAGACGACCGATGCGACGACCGCGCCGATGGCGAGACCGCGGCCGTGGTTGCGACCGTCCCGGCTGCGGACCAGCACCACGATCGCCAGGATCAGGCCGATCGGGAAGCAGCACAGCAGTGAGAGGACCAGGGCGATGATCGCCATCGCCTTGGACGGTTCGGTCGACGCGGGCTGGACCGGGAAGCCGGGCTGGACGGGGTAGCCAGGCTGGCCGTACGCCGGCTGGCCGTAGGCCGGCTGCGCGTACGGCGGCGGCTGCGGGGCGCCGTACGGCGGCGGAGCGGCCGCATCGGGGGCCGGCGAGACCGGCTGCTGCTCGTAGGGGTTGACCGGCGCAGGGGGTGGAGGCGGAGCGGGTTGGTCGCCGTACGCCGGCGGCTGGGTGGGGTCCTGCGGCTGCTCACCCGTGGGGTTCTGCTCGTCGGTCACGGCGTGAGCCTAGTGCTGTGGACTCGCCAGCTGGTCCTCGAGTACGGCGGGTCGGGCGACGTGCAGGCCCAGCCCCAGCATCGGCACGACGAGAACCGCGAGCGCCACCAGCGGCACGGTCCAGCCGCCGCTCGCCTCGTGGAGGACGCCCACCCCGAACGGGCCGACCGCTGCGAGCAGGTAGCCGGTCGCCTGGGTGAAGCTCGACAGGGCCGCGGTGCCCTCGGGGGTCGCGGCGCGCAGCCCGATCAGCGTGAGCACCATCGGGAACGTCGTGGTGGCGGCACCCAGGACGACGGCCCAGAGGACGGCCAGGGAGTACGGCGCGACCGCGAGTCCCGCGTAGGCGACGGGATAGAGGAGCATCACGACCACCAGCACGCGTCCCTGGTTGCCCGGCCGCGCCACCAGGCGAGGCACCACGGCAGACAGTGGCACCGAGGACGCGGCAACCAGCCCTACCAGGGCACCCGCCTGCGCGGCGCTGTAGCCCGCATCGCGCCACAGCGTCGCGAACCATCCGAACACGGCGTACGCCTGGAGCGACTGGAGCCCGAATAGCCCCGCCATCGCCCAGCCCAACCGGGTGCGGGCGACCTCGACGAACCGGACGACCTTGCGGGGCGCCGTAGGCGCACTCGGGTCGGGAGCGTCCTGCCGGGCCAGGCCGAGCCAGGGGAGGGCCGCCACGACGGCCAGGAACGCCCACGCGCCGAGCCCGGCGCGCCAGGAGCCGAACGCATCGGCGATCGGGACCGTCAACACCAGCGCCGAGGTGAGTCCGATCGCGAGCGCCGTCGTGTACACGGCGGTCATCGAGCCGATCCGGTCCGGGTAGTGCCGCTTGACCAGGGAAGGGATCAGCACGTTGGCCATCGCCATGCCGCCGAGCGCCGCGAAGGAGAGGCCGAGGAACGCCGCCTCCTGGTGGACCAGCGCCCGGCCCAGCAGCCCGGCGGCACCGGTGAGCAGCGCGACCAGGGTCACCCGATGTGGGCCGAACCGGCGTGCCACCGCCGGCGCCATTGCCCCGAACAGGGCGAAGGCGATCACTGGTAGCGAGGTGAGCAGGCCTGCGCTCGCGGCCGACATGCCGAGGCCGTCGCGGACCTCGGTGAGGACCGGGCCCACGCTGACCGCCGCCGGCCTCAGGTTGAGCGAGAGGAGGACCAGCCCCAGCAGCACGGGGGCGAGCAGTCCACGGCGGTCCACTGCTCGGATGCTGCCACCCTTGTCGCCATGCGACACATCAGCGACGTCGAGCGCCGCGCGCGACTCGCGACCCGTCACGGTGTCGCCCCCTGGGCCCGGGTGGCGGACCCGGTCGCGGCCACCCGCGCCATGACCGTGCTGCACTCCACGGAGCCCGCCACCGTCTACCTGTCCCTCCAGGCCCGCATCGACGGGCTCTCGGTCGCCGACGTCGACGAGGTCCTCTTCGAGAGCCGCGCGCTGGTCAAGCAGCTCGCGATGCGGCGCACCCTGTTCGTGTTCCCACGCGATCTGCTGCCCGCCGCATGGGGGAGCGCCTCGGCCCGGGTCGCCGAGGCCGAGCGCAGGCGGATGGCCAAGGACGTCGAGCGAGCGGGGGTCTCCAGCGACGGTCAGGCCTGGCTCGACGCGAGTCGCGCCGCGATCCTGGGTGCGATCGAGGCCAGCGACGAGGGACTGACCGCGCTCGAGATCCGCGACCTGCTGCCGGACGTGGCGGTCCGGGTCGACGTCTCGGCCGGGGCGATCTGGAACCACACCCGAGTTCTGACCCACCTCGGGCTCACCGCCGACCTCGTGCGCGGTGCCAACACGATGCACTGGAGGCTGTCCCGGCCGCGGTGGACACCGATGGCTCGCTGGCTCGGCGACCTGCCGGCGGCGGCCCTGCCGGAGCCGGGCTACGAGGAGCTGGTGCGACGCTGGCTCGCGACGTTCGGCCCGGGCACCGAGACCGACATCGTCTGGTGGCTGGGCTCGACGAAGTCCGCCGTAGGTCGTGCCCTGAGCGACATCGAGGCCGTCGAGGTCTCGCTGGACGGCGGTCGCACCGGCTGGGTGCTCCCTGACGACGCTGCGCTGGACTCCGGGGAGCTGGCGCCATCGGCCGAGCCGTGGGCGGCGCTCCTGCCGGTCCTCGACCCGACGGTGATGGGTTGGAAGGAGCGTGCCTTCTATCTCGGCGACCACGGGCCCCAGCTGTTCGACGCCAACGGCAACGCCGGGACCACGGCCTGGTGGGACGGCCGGGTCGTGGGCTGCTGGGTGCAGGACGAAGCAGGGGTGGTCGAGGTTCGGCTGCTGGAGCCGCTGCCGCGCGTGGCGACCGCGGCACTCGCGGTCGAGGCCGAGCGGTTGACCGCCTGGCTGGACGGCATCCGGGTCGGCACCGTCTACCCTTCGGTCGCGATGAAGGAAGCGAAGACGAAGGTCCGTGGCTAGGGAGCAGCCCGAGCAGCAGCCGCCGCCGGTGCAGCGGCTCCGGGTCCGCTACGCCAAGCGCGGGCGGCTCCGGTTCACCAGCCACCGGGACTTCAGCCGGGCCTTCGAGCGAGCCGTGTTCCGGGCCCGGGTGCCGATGGCGTACTCCTCTGGCTTCAATCCGCATCCCCGGATCTCCTATGCCGGTGCGGCGCCGACCGGGTCGGCCAGCGAGGCGGAGTACCTCGAGCTCGCTCTGGCCGAGGTCGTCGACCCCGCGACCGTCCACGCCTCGCTGGCCGAGGCGCTCCCGGACGGGCTGGACGTGGTCGAGGTCGTCGTGTCGCCCGGCGGGAGCCTGGCCGACCTGCTGGAGGCAAGCCGCTGGCGGCTGGATCTCCCAGGGGACGGGGACGACGTGCGGCAGCGGGTGGCGGACTTCCTCGCCGCCGACTCGGTGATGGTCCAACGGATGACCAAGAAGGGTCTGCGCGACCTCGACGCCCGATCGGCCGTGCTCTCGCTGGCCGTGGTCGGGTCAGCGGCCGGCGACCGCGTCGGCTCCGTGACGTTGGAGCTGGTGCTGCGGCACCTGGTGCCGGCGATCCGACCCGACGACGTGCTCTCCGGGATGGCTGCGATGGCGGGGCGCGAGCCGAGTGGCGTACCGCTCCTGACCCGGCTCGCTCAGGGCCCGCTCGACCCGGCGACCGGTGACGTCGACGACCCGCTGCACCCGCGCTGACCTGCCCGGATTCGTCGAGGAACCGGTCGGGCGGCTCGTCGTGTGCGATACTCCCCCTGGTCGACGATCCCCAGATCGAAGGCCCGACGACGCTCTCGCAGTGGGAGCCCGAGTCGTAGCCAGCCCGCGACGCGGCCCGGCAGGTCGGTGACAGCGACCAGCCCATGGCAGGACGACCGCGGTAGGTCACGACGACGGCCCGGCAAGGAACACCGGGTGGGTGTCGCCGCCGACAAGCTTTGCGCCCGCACCGCACGGGGACCCACAGGTCCACTCCGGTCCGCGGCGCCCGACCCGCCGGGTTGCCGTGCGTGACCCGGCTGAGGAGCACCTCATGACCGACGAGACACCGGTCGAGCCCACCGCCGAACCGACCACCGTGACGCCCGTCAAGAAGGCGGCTGCCAAGAAGGCCCCGGCAAAGAAGGCCGCCGCCAAGAAGGCGGCGGTCAAGAAGGCCGCCGCGAAGTCGACCGCCGCCAAGACGACCGCCGCGAAGAGGACGACCAAGAAGGCGGCCACCGCCGAGCAGGCACCCGCGAGCGATGCGGGTGAGTCGGGGACCGGCACCCTCCCGCTCTTCCAGGCCCCGGAGCCGGTGAAGAAGACCACGCGCAAGGCCGCGGCCAAGAAGGCCGAGGCCACCGAGGTCGCGGAGGTCGCCGAGGACGTCGAGAAGCCGGCGAGGAAGACCGCGGCCAAGAAGACCGCGGCCAAGAGGACCGCCAAGACCTCCGAGGCCGCCGCCTCCTCCGAGTCGGCGCCCGAGGCGCCGACGAACGACGCAGACGCAGACCATGACTCCGGCGAGCCCGGCGAGCCCGGCGACCCCGACGAGCCTGGCGAGCCTGGCGAGGGAGGCGCTCGCCGCCGCCGCCGCCGTGGCGGGCGCCGCCGACGCAAGCCGGGTGAGGGCGGCGGCGACCAGTCCTCCGAGGACTCCTCGGACGAGGGCGTCGACGACGGCGAAGACGAGCAGACCGACGACGAGCAGAACGACGACGACGGCTCCGGTGAGGGCGGCTCGCGCCGCCGGCGCCGCCGGCGCCGCACCGGCGAGGAGGCCGACGAGGACAGTCGGGAAGGCCGGACCACGACCCGGGTCCGCCAGCCGCGCAAGGCCGAGGACCAGATCGCCTCGCTCTCCGGCTCCACTCGTCTCGAGGCCAAGAAGCAGCGACGCCGCGAGGGTCGCGAGGCCGGTCGGCGGCGAGCGCCGATCGTCAGCGAGGCCGAGTTCCTCGCCCGCCGCGAGTCGGTCGAGCGGGTCATGGTCATCCGCCAACGCGACGACCTCACCCAGATCGGGGTTCTCGAGGACAAGGTCCTGGTCGAGCACTACGTCGCCCGCGAGTCCCAGACCTCGCTGATCGGCAACGTCTATCTCGGCCGGGTGCAGAACGTGCTGCCCTCGATGGAGGCGGCGTTCATCGATATCGGCCGAGGCCGCAACGCGGTGCTCTACGCCGGCGAGGTCAACTGGTCCGCGCTCGGGCACAAGGACGGTCAGCCCCGCAAGGTCGAGTCGGTCCTGTCCTCGGGCCAGGCCGTTCTGGTTCAGGTCACCAAGGACCCGATCGGCCACAAGGGCGCCCGGCTCACCAGCCAGATCTCGCTCGCGGGCCGCTTCCTGGTCTACGTGCCGGACGGCACCACGAGCGGCATCTCGCGCAAGCTCCCCGACACCGAGCGCAACCGGCTCAAGACCCTCCTCAAGGAGATCGTGCCCGGCAGCGCCGGCGTCATCGTGCGCACGGCGGCCGAGGGCGCCAGCGAGGACGAGCTCACCCGCGACGTCGAGCGGCTCAAGGCCCGTTGGGAGGACATCGAGGCCAAGACCAAGGGCAGCGCTCCGCAGCTGCTCTACGGCGAGCCCGACCTGACCCTCAAGGTCGTCCGGGACCTGTTCACCGAGGACTTCGGCAGGCTGGTCATCCAGGGCGACGACGCCTGGGAGACGGTCCAGGGCTACGTCGAGCACGTCGCCCCGGACCTCGAGCGAGCGGCTGGAGCGCTACGACGCCGCGGACCACAACGGGGTCGACCTCTTCTCGGCCCACCGCGTCGACGAGCAGATCGCCAAGGGTCTGGACCGCAAGGTCTGGCTGCCCTCGGGCGGCTCCCTGGTCATCGACCGCACCGAGGCGATGACCGTCGTCGACGTCAACACCGGCAAGTTCACCGGCTCCGGCGGCAACCTCGAGGAGACGGTCACCAAGAACAACCTGGAGGCGGCCGAGGAGGTCGTGCGCCAGCTCCGGCTCCGCGACATCGGCGGCATCATCGTCGTCGACTTCATCGACATGGTCCTCGAGTCCAACCGCGACCTGGTGCTCCGCCGCATGGTCGAGTGCCTGGGCCGGGACCGGACCCGTCACCAGGTCGCCGAGGTCACCTCGCTCGGCCTGGTGCAGATGACCCGCAAGCGGATCGGCACCGGACTGCTCGAGGCCTTCAGCGAGACCTGTGACCACTGCGGTGGCCGCGGGCTGATGCTCCACGACATGCCGGTCGAGTCCAAGAGGGGCGACGACGACTCCCGCCGCGGCGGGAGCAACGGCGGTGGCGGCAACGGCGGTGGCGGCAACGGCAGTGGCAGCGCCGGCGGTCGCAGCCGTCGCGGACGCGGACGCGGTCAGTCCGACGGCGGCAACGGCGGCAGCGGCGGCAACGAGCAGGGCAACGCCAAGGCGTCGGCCGTGCCGTCGCCCAAGGACGTCGCCGCCATGGCCCGCGAGCACGCGCCCGACGAGATCCCCGACGAGGCGCAGGAAGAGGTGGCCGACGACGCGATCGAGCTCGTGATGGTCGAGCTGCCGGAGCCGGAGCCGGAGCCGGAGCCGGAGCCGGAGCCGGAGCCGGAGCCCGAACCCGAGCCCGAACCGGAACCCGAGCCCGAGCCACCCACGCAGGCCGCCGCTCCCGAGCCGCCCAAGGTAGTCACCCGCACCCGTCGTCGCAGTGGCACCCGCCCCGTCGTCGAGCAGGCGCCCACCGAGGTCCCCGAGGTCCCCGACGCGGTGTTCGGCGTACCGCCCCAGGACGGCCTGGTCGAGCCGGGGACGGCGGACGTGGAGCCGGGCTCCGCGGAGTCGCCGGCCCACGTCCCCATCAAGCGCAAGGGTCGCAAGCGCTAGCGTTTTGCGCCCGGGGTGACTCGTCCGTACGATTGATCCTTGGTGCGCCTTCGTGTGACAGCGCCCCCACAGCCAGCATCATCAACCGAGGAGACCGCGGTGTACGCGATCGTGCGCGCTGGCGCCAAGCAGCAGAAGGTTGCCGTCGGCGACGTCATCGAGATCGACAAGATCGCGACCGAGGTCGGCGAGACCGTTGACCTCCCAGTCGTGTTCATCGTCGACGGTGACACGTTCACCACCGACGCCACGGCGCTCGGCAAGGCATCGGTGACCGTCGAGGTCCTCGGCGCCACCAAGGGTCCCAAGATCATCATCCAGAAGTTCAAGAACAAGACCGGCTACAAGAAGCGCCAGGGTCACCGCCAGAAGTACACCCAGGTCAAGGTCACCGAGATCTCCGCCTGACGCGCCCACTCACGAAGGACTACAGAGATGGCACACAAGAAGGGCGCCGCGTCCACCAAGAACGGCCGCGACTCCAACTCCCAGCGCCTCGGCGTGAAGCGCTACGGCGGCCAGGTCGTCAACGCCGGCGAGATCATCGTCCGCCAGCGTGGCACCCACTTCCACCCCGGCGCCGGCGTCGGCCGCGGAGGTGACGACACCCTGTTCGCGCTCGTCGGCGGTGCCGTCGAGTTCGGCACCCGTCGTGGTCGCCGGGTCGTCAACATCGTCGCCGGCGAGTGAGCCTGCGACGGTCACGACGTGCGCGCGCTGCAGGGCGTCCCGGTCGGGAGCGCCCTTCGAGCACGTCCTAGCACGGAGAGTAGCCGGATGGCCGTGCCGACCTTCGTCGACCAGGTGACGCTGCACGTCGCCGCCGGTCGAGGCGGGCAACGGCGTGGCCTCGGTGCACCGCGAGAAGTTCAAGCCGCTCGGCGGCCCCGACGGCGGCAACGGCGGGCCGGGCGGCGTCGGTGATCCTCCGCGTCGACCCCGACGTGACCACCCTGGTCGACTACCACCACAGCCCCCAACGCCGCGCCGAGCACGGCGGCCAGGGCGCCGGCGCCCACCGCAACGGCGCCCACGGCGCCGACCTGGTGCTGCCCGTCCCCGACGGCACCGTCGTCACGGACCGCTCGACCGGCAGAGGTGCTGGCCGACCTGGTCGGTCCCGGCACCGAGCTCGTGGTCGCCGAGGGCGGCCGCGGCGGCCTCGGCAACGCCGCGCTGGCCTCCGCGAAGCGCAAGGCGCCCGGCTTCGCCCTGCTGGGCGAGCCCGGCGAGGAGCTCGAGATCGTCCTCGAGCTCAAGGTCGTCGCCGACATCGGCCTGGTCGGCTTCCCGAGCGCCGGCAAGTCCAGCCTGATCGCCGCGATCTCACGGGCGCGGCCCAAGATCGCCGACTACCCGTTCACGACGCTGGTCCCCAACCTCGGCGTGGTCACGCGCGGGCGACACGACGTTCACCGTCGCCGACGTGCCCGGCCTCATCGAGGGCGCCAGCGAGGGCCGCGGGCTCGGCCACGACTTCCTGCGCCACATCGAGCGCTGCGCCGCGCTGGTGCACGTCGTCGACACGGCGACCATGGAGCCCGGCCGCAACCCGGTCGACGACCTCGACGTCATCGAGCGCGAGCTGACCAGCTACGGCGGACTCGAGGACCGGCCCCGGCTGGTCGCGCTCAACAAGGTCGACGTGCCGGACGGCCGCGACATCGCCGACATCGTCATCGACGACCTCCGCGAGCGCGGCTTCCGGGTCTTCCCGGTCTCCGCGGCCTCGGGCGAGGGGCTGCGCGAGCTCACCTTCGCGATGGCCGAGATCGTCGCCCACGCCCGGGCCGCCGCGCCGGTCGCCGAGGCGACCCGGATCGTGCTGCGCCCGCCGAGCGTCGACGGCGGCGAGGACTTCACGGTCGCGCGCTCCGACGTCGACGGACAGCGGGCTGGCGGGTGCGGGGCACCAAGCCCGAGCGCTGGGTCCGGCAGACCGACTTCGGCAACGACGAGGCGGTCGGGCTTCCTGGCCGACCGGCTCAACCGGCTCGGCGTCGAGCAGCAGCTGCTCGAGCTGGGCGCCGAGGAGGGCGACGCCGTCCTCATCGGTCGCGACGACAACGCGGTCGTCTTCGACTTCAAGCCCAGCGTGATCGCCGGCGCCGAGATGCTCGGCCGGCGCGGCGAGGACCAGCGCTTCGACGAGTCACGACCGGCCCGCCTGCGGCGCCGCGAGATCGACGAGGCCATGGACGAGCGGGGCGAGAACGAGACCCGCGCCGACGTCGCCCGCCGACTGCGGACCGGCCCCTCCTCCTACGAGATCGGTTCCAAGGACGACCCGGACTCCGACGAGTGGAGCATCGACGAGGTCTCGGACGATGACTGAGGCTCGACCCGAGGTGACGGCCGCCAAGCGTGTCGTCGTCAAGGTCGGGTCGTCCTCGCTGACCACCGCCGCCGGCGGCATCGACCCGGCCCGGGTCCGCGACTCTGGCCGAGGTGCTTGCCGGCTGCCCGAGCCCGGGGCGTCGAGGTCGTGCTGGTGTCCTCCGGAGCCATCGCCGCCGGCCTCGCCCCGCTGGGCCTGAAGCGGCGTCCCAGGTCACTCGCCGGCCCAGCAGGCCGCAGCCTCGGTGGGGCAGGGCCTGCTGGTGCACCGCTACACCGAGGAGCTCGCCCGCCACGGCGTGATCACCGGGCAGGTGCTGCTCACCCTCGACGACGTCACCCGGCGCTCGCACTACCGCAACGCCTACCAGACCTTCGCCAAGCTGCTCGAGCTCGGCGTGCTCCCGATCGTCAACGAGAACGACACGGTGGCCACCACCGAGATCCGGTTCGGCGACAACGACCGGCTCGCCGCGCTGGTCGCGCACCTCGTGCACGCCGACCTGCTGGTCCTGCTCTCCGACGTCGACGGACTCTACGACGGCACTGCCGGGCGCGGACGGGAGCGCTCTGGTGACCGAGGTGCGCGGTCCTGAGCGACCTCGGCGCCGTGCGGATCGGCAAGGCGGGCTCGGCCGGGGTCGGCACCGGCGGCATGCACACCAAGCTCGAGGCGGCCCGCGATCGCGACCGGCGCCGGCATCCCCGTCGTCCTGACCTCGGCCGACAATGCCGGCGCGGGGCTGGCGGGCGAGCGCGTCGGCACGTTGTTCCACGCCACCGGCAAGCGACGGCCCACGCGGCTCCTGTGGCTCGCGCTACGCCACCGAGCCGCAAGGCACCCTCGTGCTCGACGACGGCGCGGTCCGAGCCGTCACCCAGCGCCGGGCCTCGCTGCTCGCCGCCGGTGTGACCGGCGTCCAGGGCAGCTTCGGCGCGGGCGACCCGGTCGACCTCGCCGGCCCGGACGGCAGCGCGGTGGCCCGGGGCCTGGTCAACTTCGACTCCGAGGAGCTCCCCGGGCTGCTCGGCAGGTCGGGCGAACGCGAGGTCGTCCACCGCGACGCGCTGGTTCTCCTGTGAGACGAGCCGTGTTCTGGCTCGGTGTCGCCGCGCTGGCTGCACCCGCCGTCCCCCTGACTCTCAACCGGCTCGTCGACGCCGAGGCCGGTGCCGCGGTCCGGCTCATGTCCTTCACGCCGCTGGCGATCCCCTGGTACGTCGGGAACGTGCTGCTCGTCGGATGCGCCCTGGTCGCGGGCCGGGGTGGGCCGCGCACGGTGGTGGCACCCGTGCTGGCGGTGCTGGTGACCGGCCTCGGGCTGCACCTGTGGTGGATCGGTCCGCAGTTCGTCGGCGACACACCCGCTCCCGCTGACGGGGCCACCGAGCTCGTGGTCATGACGACGAACCTGTTCGCCGGCGCGGGCGAGGCCACCGAGGTGATGCGGGTGGTGAAGGAGCGCGAGGTCGGCCTGCTCGTGGTCAACGAGATCACCGTCAACACGCTGGCCGACATGGAGGCGGCAGGGGTCGACGATCTCCTGCCCTACCGGATCGGCGAGGCCACCTCCGGTGTCGACGGCACGATGGTCTTCTCCCGCGAGCCCCTGGCGGAGCCGGCCCGGCTGGACACCTCGTTCCAGTCCTGGCAGGTCGTCGTGGGCGAGGGTGACGCCGCGTTCACGCTGCTCGCCGTCCACCCCACCGCGCCGGTGCCGCCGGCGGGCGCGCAGACCTGGCGCGCCGAGCACGCCTCTCTCCTGGCCGCAGCCGAGGCGGTCGGTGCCGACCTGGTGCTCGGCGACATGAACGCCACCTCGGACCACGCGACGATGCGGGCCTGGCGCGCGGCCGGCTGGCGCGACTCCCTGGAGCTGGTCAACGCTGGGTGGAGGCCGACCTGGCCGAGCAACGGGATCACGCCGGCCCCGGGGGTGCACCCACCGCCCCTCATCCAGATCGACCACGTGCTGGTCGGCTTGCGGGTCGCCGTCACCGGCTCCGACACCGTCGAGGTCCCCGCCAGCGACCACCGGGCCGTCGTCGCGACGTTGGCGCTGTGACCGAGGTCTGGACGCTGCCCCACGACCCGGAGGACGCGGACTTCTCTCGCTGGTACGGCATCTGGGAGCCGCTCGACCCGGCCGGCGTCGCCGAGCTGATGGGCGGGTTCGACCGCCCGTGGTGGCTGGTGGGCGGTTGGTCCATCGAGGCATTCACCGGCGCCCGACGCGAGCACGAGGACATCGACGTGTCGATCCTGGCCTGCGACGTGGCCGCGCTGCGTGACCACCTGGGTGACGCGTGGACGCCCTGGAGCAACGACGGCGGGACCGTCCGGCCGTTGAGCGACCGGTTCCCGCAGACCTTCCACGACGAGTGCCAGATCTGGCTTCGTCGCGACTCGGCCTCACCATGGGTGGTCGACCTGCCGATCACGCCCGACCGCGACGGGTTGTGGGCCAGCAAGCGATGGTCCGAGCACGTGGTGCCGCTGGGCGAGGCGACCTGGATGGCCGAGGACGGGATTCGCTACCTCAACCCCGAGATCACCCTGCACTTCAAGGCGCGGCTCGGCCGCCCGAAGGACGACCGTGACCTCGAGGTCACGTGGCCACTGCTCTCCGAGACCCAGCGCGGATGGCTCCTCGAGGCGCTGCGCGCGACCGAGCCCGGCCATGCGTGGCTCCAGCGCCTCGCGCCGTACGCTTGAGGACGCGATGCAGGGAGCCATTCACTACCTCGACCACGCCGCCACCACGCCGATGGTGCCCGCGGCGGTCGAGGCGATGGCGCTGCACCTGCGCGAGGTCGGCAACCCGAGCTCGCTGCACGCCTCCGGACGACACGCCCGACGGGTCGTCGAGGAGTCTCGCGAGACGCATCGCGCAGGCGCTCAACTGCCGGCCGGGCGAGGTGGTGTTCACCTCCGGCGGCACCGAGTCCGACAACCTCGCGCTCAAGGGCATCACTGGGCCCGGCTGGGCAAGGACCCGCGGCGTACCCGGATCCTCACGACCGCGGTCGAGCACCACGCTGTGCTCGACCCGCTGGACTGGCTGGCACGACACGAGGCGTCGCCGAGGTGGAGCTGCTGCCGGTCGACGCCAGCGGTCGACTCGACCTGGACGCCTGCGTCCGCAGCGATCGAGCGTGACCCGGCCTCGGTGTCGCTCGTGTCGGTGATGTGGGCCAACAACGAGGTCGGCACGCTCCAGCCGGTCGAGGAGGTGGTGGCGCTGGCCGCGGCCCACGGCATCCCGGTCCACACCGACGCCGTTCAGGCGGTCGGTGCGGTGCCGGTCGACTTCGCCACCAGTGGTGTGGACGCGCTCACGCTGACCGGTCACAAGGTCGGCGGACCCTACGGCGTGGGTGCGCTGCTCGTGGGCCGCGAGGTCGAGGTCACCGCCCTGGTCCACGGCGGCGGCCAGGAGCGCGACATCCGCAGCGGCACCATCGACACCCCGGCCATCGCCGGCTTCGCCGCGGCCGTCGAGCTGGCCGTCAAGCAGCAGGCCGAGCACGCGGCCCGGGTCGCCGGGCTCCGCGACGACCTGGTGCGCCGGATCGTCGAGGTCGTGCCCGACGCCCACCTACACGGCGGCACGATGGCGCCCGTCGGCCTCCGCCGGCTCCCGGGCAACGCGCACCTCGGCTTCCCGGGCTGCGAGGGCGACTCGCTGCTGATGCTGCTCGACGCGCGCGGCATCGAGTGCTCCACCGGGTCCGCCTGCTCGGCGGGTGTCCCGCAGCCCTCGCACGTCCTGCTCGCCATGGGCTGCGACGCGGACCAGGCCCGCCACTCCCTGCGCTTCTCGCTCGGCCACACCTCCACCCAGGCCGACGTCGACGCGCTGGTCGAGGCGATCGGGCCGGTCGTCGAGCGTGCGCGGGCAGCCCGACGCACCTCATGAGGATCATCGCCGCCATGTCCGGCGGCGTCGACTCGGCGGTCGCCGCCGCGCGGGCCGCCGAGGCCGGTCACGAGGTCACCGGCATCCACCTGGCGCTGTCGCGCAACCCGGCGTCGTACCGCTCCGGAGCCCGCGGCTGCTGCACGATCGAGGACGCCAACGACGCGCGCCGGGCCGCCGACGTCATCGGCATCCCGTTCTACGTCTGGGACCTCTCCGACCGCTTCCACGAGGACGTGGTCGAGGACTTCATGGACGAGTACGCCGCGGGCCGCACGCCCAACCCGTGCCTGCGGTGCAACGAGAAGATCAAGTTCGCCGCGGTCCTCGACCGGGCGCTGGGGCTCGGGCTTCGACGCGGTGGCGACCGGCCACTACGCGCGGCTGCGCTCGCGGCGACGGACGGGCTGGTCGAGATGCACCGGGCCGTCGACCACGGCAAGGACCAGTCCTACGTGCTGGGCGTGCTGACCCAGGACCAGCTGCGCGCACTCGCTCTTCCCGCTGGGTGGCTCGACCAAGACCGAGGTGCGACAGGAGGCGGCGGCGCGCGGACTGCTGGTGGCCGACAAGCCGGACAGCCACGACATCTGCTTCGTCCCCGACGGTGACAACGCCGGCTGGCTCCGCGAGAAGCTCGGCGACCGGGCGCCCAACCACGGTGGTCGCCGTCGTCGACGAGGAGACGGGTGCCGAGCTCGGCCGCCACGACGGCACCTACGGCTTCACCATCGGCCAGCGCAAGGGCCTGCGCCTCGGCGTGCCCGCCTCGGACGGGAAGCCGCGCTTCGTCCTGGACATCGAGCCGGTGTCCGGCACCGTGCCGGTCGGGCCCGCGCGAGCGACTCGCGGTCGACGGGCCTCACCGCGGTGGGGCCGCGCTGGTGCGGCCCGGCGCCGTCCGAGCTCGAGTGCACCGTGCAGCTGCGGGCGCACGGCGACGAGCACCGGGCGGTCATCCGGTTGAGCGGCGGCGTCGTCGAGGTCGACCTGCTCGACCCGGCGTACGGCATCGCGCCCGGCCAGGCCGTCGTCGTCTACGACGGCACCCGAGTCGTCGGGCTCGGCCACCATCGCGGCCACCCGCCGGGTCGCCTGATGGTGCTGGCCACCGGGATCGGCTCGCACCCCGGCGAGGATCAGCGTGACTTCGACGAGGCCGTGCGGGTCGTCCTCGGTGAGGTGCCGGACCTGGCCTACCTCCCCGAGGTCCCCGGTCGCGGCGCCGGTGCGTCGATGACCGGTCGGGCGCTGGCGGTGGTGTCCGGGCTCGGGGTCGACCTCCAGCCGGCCGGCTGGCGGCTGACCGACGCCTCCGGCATCGACCACCGTCGCGCGCGGAGCCTGCTCGCCCAGGACCTTGACGGGTTCGAGGAGCAGACCCAGGGCTACCGCGCGACCGTCAAGGTGCAGGTCGCGGGACCCTGGACCCTGGCCGCCACGGTGGAACGGCCGCGCGGCGACAAGGTGCTTGGCCGACTCCGGCGCGCGGCGCGATCTGGCCCAGGCGCTGGCCGAGGGTTTGCGCGACCACGTCGCCGACCTCCGACGACGGTTGCCCGAGGCTTCCCGGCTGGTCGTGCAGGTCGACGAGCCGGCTCTCGCGGCCGTGCTGTCGGCCAGCATCCCGACCGCTTCGGGCTTCGGCCGGCACCGTGCCGTGCACCCGCCGGAGGCCTCGGAGGCGCTGGGCTGGGTGCTCTCGGCCGTGGCCGAGGCGGGTGCCGAGCCGTGGGTGCACACCTGCGCGGCCGACACCCCGCTCGCCCTGCTCCGCGGGGCGGGTGCCCGTGGGCTGTCGGTCGACCTCGGCCGGCTGTCCGCGCGCGACCATGACGAGCTGGGCAGCGCGCTGGAGGCGGGGGAGTCGGTGGCGCTCGGCCTGGTCGCCTCGACCGACCCGGCGGCGTACCCCACCGACACCGAGGTCACCGAGTCGGCCGTGCGGTGGCTCGACATGCTCGGGTTGGACCCCGAGGTCGTCGAGGAGCGGCTCGTCCTGGCGCCGGCCTGCGGCCTCGCAGGTGCCTCACCTGCCTGGGCTCAGCGGTCGCTGGCCCTGCTGCGGTCCGCCGCCCACCACCTCTCGTCCTAGTGGTCACCGCTGGAAGTTCTTCGGGTGTCCCGCACCCCGGGCACGCACCTCGCCGCGTTGCCGTCGCTCGCTGGACGAGCAAGTACGGCGTCGCTCCGGCGCCTTGCGAGGCACGCACCCGGGGCACGGGCCGCCACCCCCGAAGAACCTCCAACGGCAACCACTAGTGAGCCGGAACGCCGCCGTCCGGGTTGTCGGTCGCCAGGTCCTCGTGCTTGACCCGAAGCTGGGTCCAGATGATCAGCGAGGCCAGCAGCATCATGGCCGAGCCGGCCACGAACGCGCTGGTGGCACCATCGGTGAACGTGGCTTGGAACCCGACGACCTGACCGAGGTTGAGTCCGCTGTCGCCGGCCGCCTGGGTGGGGTCGACGCCTGACTGCTGGAAGGCCTGGGCCAGCTCGGGTGCCATCTCGTCGGTCCGGTTGTTGATGGAGTGCAGCGCGACCGTGCTGAGGGTCGCCAGACCGAGGGCGCCGCCCACCTGCTGCATCGTGTTGAGCACCCCGGACCCGATGCCGGAGTCCTCCGCGCGGATGCCGTGCACCGCGGTGAGGGTCAGCGGCACGAAGACCATCCCCATGCCGACCGCCATCAGGAGGACGAACGGGAAGATCGAGCTCCAGTAGTTCATCGACTCGCCCGCCGTACCGCCGGCGAGCACGGTGTCGAGCACGGCAGCAGGTGAGCCGTCCACGGTCAGCCTGCTGAACCCGAACAGGCCGGCCGCGGCGAGGAGCGTGCCGGTGCCCGCGAGGAACCGCGGGTCGATCCTGCTGACCAGGTTGGAGGCCAGGCCGGCCCCGAACACGATGCCCGCCGAGAACGGCAGGAACGCGAAGCCCGCGCGCAGCGAGCTGTAGCCGGCGATCTGCTGGATGAACAGCGAGAGGAAGTAGAACATCGAGAACATCGCCGCCGGCGCGACCATCATCGCGGCGAAGCTGGCGGCCCGGGTGCGGTCCTGGAGGATGCGCAGCGGCAGGAGCGGGTGCTCGGCGCGGCGCTCGATCATGATGAACAGGACGAGCAGCGCGATGCCGGCGCCGAGGCTGGCGATCGTGATGCCGTTGCCCCAGCCGTAGCGTTCGTCACCGGCCCGGGTCAGCCCGTAGACGACCCCGAGCAGGCCGAGCGTGCCGGTCACGGCCCCCGGGATGTCCAGCTCGCCGTGATGCGGCTCGGACTCCTTGAGCAGCCGAGGCGCGAGGGCCGCTGCGGCCAGCCCGATCGGCACGTTGATGAGGAACGTGAGCCGCCAGCCGCTGACCTCGATGCCGAGGACGCTGTCGAGGCCGGTGAGGTAGCCGCCCAGGATCAGGCCCACCGCGGCGCCGAAGCCGGACATCGCGGCGTAGACGGCGAAGGCGCGGTTGCGTGCCGGTCCGGCGGGGAAGGTGGTGTAGATCAGCGCCAGCGCGGCGGGTGACGCGAGCGCGGCACCGAAGCCCTGGAGACCGCGGCTGGCGAGCAGCAGCGCCTCGCTGGTCGCGAAGCCGCCGAGCAGCGAGGCGATCGCGAAGACGGTCAGGCCGATCATGAAGACCTTGCGCCGGCCGTAGAGGTCACCGAGGCGGCCGCCGAGGAGCAGCAGACCACCGAAGGCGAGTGCATAGCCGGTCACGATCCACGCCAGATTGGCCTGCGCGATGTCGAGGTCCCGGCCGATGTAGGGGAGGGCGATGTTGGTGATGGTGGCGTCGAGGATCACCATCAGCTGCGCCACGGAGATGAGCATGAGCGCCCAGCCGAGGCGCCGGCCGGCGGTCTGATCAGCCGCCTCCTCGGACGGGTCCACGGGGGCCGTCGGGTCGTTCTCGATGTCGGTCACGAAGTCTCCTGGGTCTGGGTTGGACGGGGTAGGGCAGCGGGCACGATGATCTGGTCGATCACCCGGATGATGAGGTCCTCAGTGGGCTGCTCACCCATGAGGAACACGCGGTGCAGGACGATCCCGGCGAGGGCAGGTTCGAAGAGCGACAGGTCGGCGTCCGGGCGGATCTCGCCCCGGGCGCGGGCGCGCTCCCAGATCTGCTGGGACGCGGCGATCTTGGGTCCGATGACCTCGGCCCGGAACGCCTGGGCGAACTCCGGGTCGCGGCCGACGGCGGTGAGGACGCTGGCGAAGATGCCCACCGACTCACCGTCGGTCATGCCACCGACACCGCACATGAACTGGCTGAGGTCCTCACGCAGCGACCCGGTGTCCGGGACCTCGGGGGTCGCCTTCGTGGTCAGCAGGGCGTCGATCACCAGCCGGAGCTTGGAGTTCCAACGCCGGTAGAGCGTGGCCTTGGAGGCGCGGGCGCGAAGCGCGACCGCATCCATGGTCAAGCGGTCGTAGCCGACGTCGACGAGCACCTCGAGGGTGGCCGCGAGGATCTCGGCCTCGCGCACGCCCTCCACTCGCGGTCGGCTGACCGCGCTCTCGGAGACGCTCGGCGGTGTCATGCGGGTCCCTGTCCGTTCACGTGGACGAAACGAAACGGTTTCGTTTCATCCCGAACAAGGTACGCCGACCCGGCATTCCGGCCAAGTCGGTTTAGGAGTGCCGGTCTGGACCAGCCACCAACCGGAGCGTCTCCTGGGCCGCGAAGTCGTTCCACGCGCCCACGCGGCGGAGCATGTAGTGGCCGACCCGGCCCATGTCGGTGAAGGTCGCGTCCGCACCCGTGGCCCGGGCTCGCTCGACGTATGCCCTGGTCGCTCGTGCCGAGGTGATCCGGTCGGCGCTGCCGTGGGCGGCCCGCAGGGTCTTGCCGGCCAGGCCGGTGACCGTCTCGCCCTGCGACAACCACGGTGCGAGGGCGACCACGCCCACGACGGACGGGTCGTCGGCCACGTGCACGGCGGTGCGGCCGCCCATCGAGTGGCCGAGGAGCACGACCGGGATCCCACCGTGCTCGCGGCGGACCTCGTCCAGTGCCCACCGGGCATCGGTGACCGGCGCGCCGCCGTTCCAGCCTCTGACCCGGTAGCGCAGCAGCCAGGTGCTCGCCCCTGCTTCGTGCGCGGTGTCGGTGACCGCCCGCTGGAGGGCCGCCATCCGGCGCCAGGAGGCGCTGCGGTTGTCGACGGGCTCGGTCGAGCGGTCCTTGCCGCCGTGCAGCAGGAGCACCAGTGCCCGCGGTGCGGGCGCGTCGAGTCGGGTGAGGTCGGGTTCCGGCACGACCAGTGTTCGTACCAGACCGCACCCCAGATGGGTCTCGTCGAGGTGTCGGTGGCCACAGGCAGAATGAGTGCGTGGACGAGGCGACACCGCAGGCGCGTGAGGAGCACCAGCGCATCAGCGAGGAGATCGAGGACGCGCGCTGGCGCTACTTCGTGCTCGACGACCCAGCGCTGTCCGACGCCGACTACGACCAGCGGCTGCGCCGCCTCCAGGACCTCGAGGACGAGTTCCCGGAGCTGCGGACCCCCGACTCGCCGACCCAGCAGGTCGGTGGTGCCGTCTCGACCGAGTTCACCGCCGTCGACCACCTCCAGCGGATGGAGAGCCTCGACAACGCGTTCTCCTACGAGGAGCTCGAGTCCTGGCACGCGCGTCTGGCCCGCGACGGGGTCGAGTCCCCGGCGCTGCTCTGCGAGCTCAAGGTCGACGGTCTCGCGATCAACCTGCTCTACGAGAAGGGCCGCCTGGTCCGCGCCCTGACCCGGGGCGACGGTTCGACCGGCGAGGACGTCACGCCCAACGTCAAGACGATCGCGTCCATCCCGCACCGGCTCGCGGCGTCCGCCGACTACCCGGTCCCCGAGCTCATCGAGGTGCGCGGCGAGGTGTTCCTTCCGGTCGAGGCGTTCGAGCGGCTCAACGAGTCGACTGGTCGACGCGGGCAAGCCGATGTTCGCCAACCCGCGCAACTCCGCCGCCGGCTCGCTGCGCCAGAAGGACCCGCGGGTCACCGCCTCGCGGGCGCTCGGGATGGTCTGTCACGGCATCGGCAGCGCGCGAGGGCTTCGAGCCGACCGCGCAGTCGCAGGCCTACGCAGCCCTCAAGGCCTGGGGGCTGCCGACCTCCGAGCAGGTCGAGGTGCTGCCGACGCTGAGGGAGGTCGAGGCCTTCATCGAGGACGCCGGCGAGCGTCGCCACACGATCGCGCCGTACGAGATCGACGGCGTGGTCATCAAGGTCGACGACGTCGGCGCTTCAGCGCCGGCTCGGCTCGACCAGCCGGGCCCCCCGGTGGGCGATCGCCTTCAAGTACCCGCCCGAGGAGGTCAACGCCAAGCTGCTCGACATCCGGGTCAACGTCGGCCGCACCGGACGCGCGACGCCCTACGGCGTCATGGAGCCGACGCTGGTGGCCGGTTCGACCGTTGAGAACGCCACGCTGCACAACGCCCACGAGGTCAAGCGCAAGGACGTCCGCCCCGGCGACACCGTCATCCTGCGCAAGGCGGGCGACGTGATCCCCGAGATCCTCGGCCCGGTGCTGCCCCTGCGACCCAAGGGGCTCAAGCCCTGGAGGATGCCGACGAAGTGCCCGGCCTGTCAGACGCCGCTGGCGCAGCAGAAGGAGGGCGACAAGGACCTCCGCTGCCCCAACCACCAGTTCTGCGAGGCACAGGTCCGCGAGCGGGTCTTCCACGTCGCCGGGCGCGGTGCCTTCGACATCGAGGGGCTCGGCTACGAGGCGGCCGCGGCGCTGCTCGACGCGCAGGTCATCGACAACGAGGGCGACCTGTTCGCGCTGACGGAGGACAAGCTGACGCAGACCGCGCTCTTCACCCGCGCGCCCAAGAAGGGTGAGGACGGGCCCCAGCTCTCCGCCAACGGCGAGCGCCTGCTCGCCAACCTCGGCTCGGCCAAGCGACGCCCGCTGTGGCGGGTCCTGGTCGCGCTTGTCGATCCGGCACGTCGGCCCGACCGCGGCCCGAGCGCTGGCCCAGGAGTTCGGCTCGATGGAGCGCGATCCGTGCGGCGAGCGAGCCCGAGCTGGCCGCCGCCGAGGGTGTCGGCCCGACCATCGCCGAGGCGGTCATCGAGTGGTTCGAGGAGCCGTGGCACGTCGAGATCGTCGACAAGTGGACCGCTGACGACGTGTCGATGGAGGACGAGCGCGACGAGTCGGTAGCCCGCACCCTCGAGGGCCTGACGGTCGTGGTCACGGGGTCGCTCGTCGACTTCAGCCGCGACTCGGCTCGCGAGGCGATCCTGGCCCGCGGCGGCAAGGCGGCCGGGTCGGTGTCCAAGAAGACCGACTACGTCGTGGTCGGCGACAACGCCGGCTCCAAGGCCGACAAGGCCGAGCAGCTCGGCGTGCCTGTCCTCGACGAGGCCGGCTTCACGGCGCTGCTGGAGGCCGGTCCGTCCGTACTGTGAGGGCCCAGCCTCTAGGCTCGCCCGGTGGACTGGACGGCGACGGGGACGCCCCGACCGATCTCCGTGATGGGCGCGCAGGTGCTGGCGTCGCGGTGTGCGGAGGTCACCGTCTTCGACGACGACCTGAGGACCCTGGTCGCCGACATGTTCGCGAGCATGTACGACGCCGGCGGGGTCGGGCTCGCGGCCAACCAGATCGGCGTGGGCCTGCGCATCTTTGTCATCGACTGCCCGTTCGTGCGCGGTGCCGAGGAGGCCGAGCGGCTCGTCGGTCATGTCGTGAACCCGGTCCTCCGGATCCTCGACGAGACCCCGTCCGACGGCGGCGAGGGCTGCCTGTCGCTGCCCGGCCCTCGCGCCGAGCTCCCGCGCGCAGTCCTGGCGGAGGTCACCGGCGTCGACGTCGAGGGCCAACCCGTCCGGCTCGAGGGACCCGGCCTCGCGGCCCGCTGCCTCCAACACGAGACCGACCACCTCGACGGCCACCTCTACGTCGAGCGCCTCAGTCGCCTCGAGCAGCGGCGGGTCATCGAGGAGTACCACGCCGCACGCCTGGAGCAGAGTGGCTTCGGGAGGCCGACCCCGTGATGCTCAGATGACCATCGTTCTCGGCATCGAGACCTCCTGCGACGAGACCGGCGTCGGCCTGGTCCGCGACGGCATGCTGCTCGGCCAGGCGCTCGCCTCGAGCATGGACGAGCACGCCCGCTTCGGCGGCGTGGTGCCCGAGATCGCGGCCCGCGCCCACGTGCAGGCGATGGTCCCGACCCTCGAGGCCGCACTCGACGACGCCGGCCTCACGCTCGAGGACGTCGGCGCGATCGCCGTCACCGCGGGGCCCGGCCTGGTCACCGCGCTGCACGTCGGGGTCGCCGCGGCCAAGTCGCTCGCGGTGGCGCTCGGCCTCCCGCTCTACGGCGTTCACCACCTGGCCGGGCATGCGGCGGCCGACACGCTCGACCACGGCCCGCTGCCGGAGAGGAGCGTCGGCCTGGTCGTCTCCGGCGGGCACACCTCGCTGCTGCTGGTCGGCGATCTGGTCCGCGACCCGATCGTGCACCTCTCCGACACGATGGACGACGCCGCGGGGGAGGCCTTCGACAAGGTCGCCCGGGTCCTCGGGCTGGCCTACCCGGGCGGTCCAGCGATCGACCGCGCCGCGCGCGCTGGCGACCGCGACGCGGTCCGGCTGCCCCGTCCGCTCAGCCGCCCGCACGACCCGGAGCTCGGGTTCTCGTTCTCCGGTCTCAAGACCGCGGTGGCCCGCTACGTCGAGGCCGACCGCGAACGCGCCGCTGAGACCGTCAACGACATCGCGGCGAGCTTCCAGGAGGCGGTCGCAGACACGCTCACCCGCAAGGCGGTGCGTGCCTGCCAGATCCACGACATCGACACGCTGGTCGTGGTGGGTGGGGTGGCGGCCAACACCCGGGTGCGCAGCCTGGCCCAGGAGCGCTGCGATGCCGCCGGGATCCAGCTCCGCGTCCCACGGATGGACCTGTGCACGGACAACGGCGCGATGATCGCCGCGGTCGGCGATCTGCTGGTGCGCGACGGCGCACCGCCCTCCACCCTCGACCTGGCCGTCGACTCATCGGCGGTCCTGCACTCCGCCCGGCTCGACTCAGGGGCTGTCCAGCGGGCGTGAGTGCAGCCGCGTGGTCAGCAGGCGGCGCTCGGCGGCGTTCTCGGTCATCGTGAGGGCCGTCCGGTTGGCCTCCGCGGCCTCCTCGTCGCGGCCGAGCAGCCCGAGGAGCACGCCGCGCGTGGCGTGGAACAGGTGGTACGACGCCAGTGGCCCGGACAGGGTCTCGACGTCGGCCAGGGCGGACTCGGCCTGCCGCGGGCCGAGCTGCGCGACGGCGACCGCGCGGTTGAGGCGCGTGACAGGTGACGGGTCGAAGCCGAGCAGCAGCTCATAGAGCGTGACGATCTGGAGCCAGTCGGTCTCGGGCCACGACGGCGCGGTCGCGTGCACCGCGGCGATCGCGGCCTGGAGCTGGTAGCGACCCGGTCGTCCCAGAGCGGCCGCCCCCTCGAGCAGGCGCTCGGCCTCTGCGATGGCGACAGCGTCCCAGAGCGCCCGCTCCTGGTCACGGAGCAGTACCAGTCCGCCGTCCTCGTCGAAGCGCGCCCGGGCGCGGGCGTGCTGGAACCTGAGCAGCGCGGCCAGCCCCCAGGCCTCGGCCTCCCGCGGCAGCGAGGCGGCGATGACCCCGGCCAACCACACGGCGTCCGCAGCCAGGTCGCGGTCCTGGGTGGGACCGGTCGAGGAGACGAACCCCTCGTTGAACATCACGTAGACCACGGCGAGCACGTCACCGAGCCGTTCGCTGACCTGGTCCTGCGCGGGGACGGTCAGCGCGATGCCCGCTGAGACGATCTTGCGCTTGGCGCGGACGATTCGCTGGGCGAGCGTCGTCTCGTTGGCCAGGAACGCCCGAGCGATCTGCGGCGTGGTCAGGCCGACCACCGCACGCAGCGTCAAGGCCAGCCGCGCCTCGGGCGCCAGCGCCGGGTGGCAGCAGGCGAAGAGCAGGGCGAGCCGCTCGTCGGTCCCGGACGCGGGCGCCGCCGGTGGGTCCGCGCGGGCCGCGAGCCCACGCTGCCGGTCCCGGGTGCGCAACGCGTCCATGGCGTTGCGGCTGGCTGCGGTGTGCAGCCACGCAGCAGGCCGCACCGGGGGACCGTCCCGGCGCCACGTGACCAGCGCCTCGGCGACCGCACTCTGCACCGCCTCCTCGGCGAGGTCGAAGTCGCTGAACCGACGCGACAACGAGGCCACCAGCGGACCGGCCTCCTCGCGCAATGTGTGCGCCAGGAGGCTGTCCGAGCCGGTCACCGCCCTGTCACTCCTCGAACTGCGAGTAGTCCTCGACCATCGGCCGGATCTCGACGACGGTTCCGGGGATCCCGAGGCTCGGCCAGGTCCGGGCGATCGCGATCGCCGCATCCATGTCCGGGACGTCGATGATGCTGAACCCGCCGATGACCTCCTTGGCCTCGTTGAACGGGCCGTCGACCACGACCGGGCCGTCGGCGGCGTACTTCACGCTGGTGGCGGTCTCCTTGCCCAGCAGCTCGGCGCCGCCGTCGGAGATGTGCTCGGCGTTGGTGCCGAACCACTCGTAGATCCGCTTGTAGTCGGCCTGCAGGTCCTCCGGTGCGACCTTGGCGTCCTCAGTCGGGTCGGAGACGAACATCAGGACGTACTTCATGGTGGATCCTCTCTCGATGGGGCCCCGCCGTCCGGGACTCGGTCACCACCTCGTCGCCGCCGACGTCCCGGAATCGACAGTCCCGGCGAGGATTCCGAGGATAGGGCTGCGAGCTGCGGCATCCGGGGCTCTCCCTAGGATGGCGGGCATGGCTGAGATCACCCGGGACGAGCTCGCGCACCTGGCGACGCTCGCCCGGATCGACCTGTCCGACGCCGAGCTCGACCACCTCGCGCCGCAGCTGTCGGTGATCCTCGACTCGGTCGCCTCGATCAGCGGTGTGGCCGAGCGACGACGTCCCGCCGACCTCGCACGCGATCCCGCTGACCAACGTCTTCCGCGAGGACGTCGTCGTGCCCGGGCTGACCCCGGCCGAGGCGCTCTCCGGTGCCCCGCTCCAGGAGCGACCAGCGCTTCTCCGTCCCGCGCATCCTCGGGGACGAGCAGTGACTGCCCGGATGCGGAGGTCCGCGGCCGAGCTCGCCGCCGACCTCGCCGCCGGCGAGACCACCTCGCGTCGAGCTGACCCAGGCGCACCTCGACCGGATCGCCGCGGTCGACGGCGACGTGCACGCCTTCCTGCACGTCGACGCCGAGGGCGCGCTCGCCCAGGCCGCGGCCTCCGACGCCCGCCGTGCCGCCGGGGCGCCGGCCTCGCCGCTGGACGGCGTACCGATCGCGGTCAAGGACGTGCTGGCCACCGCGGGCCTGCCCACGACGTGCGGCTCGCGGATCCTCGAGGGCTGGGTGCCGCCGTACGACGCCACCGTGGTCGCCCGGCTGCGGGCGGCCGGCCTGCCGATCCTGGGCAAGACCAACATGGACGAGTTCGCCATGGGCTCCTCGACCGAGCACTCCGCCTACGGCCCGACGCGCAACCCCTGGGACCTCGACCGGATCCCGGGCGGCTCCGGCGGTGGCTCGGCGGCCGCGGTCGCCTCGTTCGAGGCGCCGCTCGCGATCGGCACCGACACCGGCGGCTCGATCCGCCAGCCGGGCGCCGTGACCGGCACGGTCGGCGTGAAGCCGACCTACGGCGGGGTGTCGCGCTACGGGCTCGTCGCGCTGGCCAACTCGCTCGACCAGGTCGGTCCGGTCACCCGCACGGTGCTCGACGCCGCGCTGCTGCACGAGATCATCGGCGGCCACGACCCGCGCGACTCCACGTCGATCGACCAGCCGGTCGGCGCGCTCGTCGAGGCCGCCCGTCAGGGCGCCGACGGCGACCTCACCGGCGTTCGGATCGGCGTCGTCACCGAGCTCGGCGGCGAGGGCTACCAGGCCGGCGTGCTGGCGCGGTTCCAGGAGTCGGTCGACCTGCTGGTCGAGGCCGGCGCCGAGGTGGTCGAGGTGTCGCTGCCCGCACTTCGTGCACGCGCTGGCGACCTACTACCTGATCCTGCCCGGCCGAGGCGTCCAGCAACCTCGCGAAGTTCGACGCGATGCGCTACGGCCTGCGCGTCCTGCCCGAGGGCATCGACGCGCCGTCGGCCGAGGACGTCATGCGCGCCACCCGCGAGGCCGGCTTCGGCGACGAGGTGAAGCGCCGGATCATCCTGGGCACCTACGCCCTGTCCAGCGGCTACTACGACGCCTACTACGGCCAGGCCCAGAAG
Source organism: uncultured Actinomycetota bacterium (assembly GCA_963802315.1). Lineage (GTDB taxonomy): Bacteria > Actinomycetota > Actinomycetes > Propionibacteriales > Nocardioidaceae > Nocardioides. The sequence continues at coordinate 235,095 of CAWDIF010000001.1, read as the reverse complement.
GTGCGCACCCTGATCTCGCCGCGACTTCGCCGCCGCGTTCGAGCAGGTCGACGTGCTGGTCTCGCCGACCGCGCCGACGACGGCGTTCAAGCTCGGCGAGAAGGTCGACGACCCGATCGCGATGTACCTCAACGACCTGGCGACGATCCCGGCCAACCTGGCCGGCGTCCCCGGCATCTCGGTGCCGAGCGGGCTCGCCGACGAGGACGGGCTGCCGGCCGGGTTCCAGATCCTGGCGCCCGCGCTGGCCGACGACCGGTCTACCGGGTCGGCGCCGCGCTCGAGGCGCTGCTGCTCGAGACCGGTGGGGCGGCCCGCTGCTCGACCGGGCCCCGCCTCCTCGAAGGAGCCGCTGCGATGACCGACGACGCTCGTGCCCTTCGACGACGTGCTGGCGGCGTACGACCCCGCCCTCGGCCTCGAGGTGCACGTCGAGCTCAACACCGCCACCAAGATGTTCTGCGGCTGCCCGGCGGTGTTCGGCGGCGAGCCCAACACCCAGGTCTGCCCGACCTGCCTGGGGCTGCCGGGCGCGATGCCGGTCGTCAACGCCAAGGCGGTGGAGTCCGCGATCCGGATCGGCCTGGCGCTCAACTGCGAGATCGCCGAGTGGTGCCGGTTCGCGCGGAAGAACTACTTCTACCCCGACATGCCGAAGAACTTCCAGACCTCCCAGTACGACGAGCCGATCTGCTTCGAGGGCTACATGGACGTCGACGTTGAAGGAGAGACCTTCCGCGTCGAGATCGAGCGCGCCCACATGGAGGAGGACACCGGCAAGTCCACTGCACGTCGGCGGCGCGACCGGCCGGATCCACGGCGCCGACTACTCGCTGGTCGACTACAACCGGGCCGGCATCCCCCTCATCGAGATCGTCACCAAGCCGATCCTGGGCGCGGGGGCCAAGGCGCCGGCGGTCGCCCGCGCCTACGTCAGCCAGCTGCGCGACCTGATCCTCGCGCTCGGCGTCTCCGAGGCCCGGATGGACCAGGGCAACCTGCGCGCCGACGTCAACCTCTCGCTCGCCCCGAAGGGCTCGGGCGTCGCTCGGCACCCGCACCGAGACCAAGAACGTCAACTCGTTCCGGTCGGTCGAGCGCGCCGTCCGCTACGAGATGCAGCGGCACGCCGCAGTGCCTCGACGCCGGCGGCTCGATCCTCCAGGAGACCCGGCACTGGCACGAGGACACCGGCGTCACCACGAGCGGCCGGGAGAAGTCGGACGCCGAGGACTACCGCTACTTCCCCGAGCCCGACCTGGTGCCGGTCGCGCCGTCACGCGAGTGGGTCGAGGAGCTGCGCGGCACGCTGCCCGAGAACCCGACCGAGAGGCGCGCCCGGCTCCAGGCCGAGTGGGGCTTCACCGACCTCGAGATGCGCGACACCGTCGGCGCCGGCGCGCTCGGGCTGATCGAGGAGACCGTCGCCGCCGGCGCCGCGCCGCAGGCCGCCCGCAAGTGGTGGCTCGGCGAGCTGGCCCGTCGCGCCAACGAGCGGGGCCAGGACGTCGCCGACCTGGCGATCACCCCGGCGGACGTCGCCGCGGTCCAGGCGCTCGTCGACGCCGGGACCCTCAACGACAAGCTCGCCCGTCAGGTCTTCGACGGCCTGTTCGCCGGGGAGGGCACGCCGGCGGAGATCGTCGCGGCCCGCGGTCTCGCGATCGTGTCCGACGACGGCGCGCTCTCGGCGCCGCCGTCGACACCGCGATCGCGGCCAACCCCGACGTGGCCGACAAGATCCGCGACGGCAAGGTGGCCGCGGCCGGTGCGCTGATCGGTGCGGTGATGAAGGAGATGCGCGGCCAGGCCGACGCCGGCCGGGTGCGCGAGCTGATCCTGGAGAAGCTCTCCTGAGTCTCTGGTCGAGCGGTGACCGGAGTAGGGTGCGAGCCGCACGACACAACTCCATCCAACATCCACGCCCGTGGCGGGGGAAGCCGGTCCAAGTCCGGCGCTGACCCGCAACCGTAGGCGCACACATCTCTCACGAGGGGGTGCGCGAGCCGGAGCACCTTCCACGTAGCGTCCTGGCCCTTCGCTGTCGAGGAAGCAGCGGGAGCACTCTCATCGAGTCCTTCCGTTGTGTGCAGCGGGAAGGAATCATGAGAACCACACTGAGACACGCCTTGGTTCGCGGCGCCGCCGCACTCACTGGCTCGGCCGTCGCGCTGAGCCTGGTCCTGGTCGCCCCGAGCGCCCAGGCCGCAGGAGCCATTCCGGCCCCGTCCGGTGCCGATCCGGCCCCGGTGCAGGCCGGTGCTGGCTGGCTGAAGACCCGCCTGGTCAACAACCTGGTCGTGGGCCAGTTCGGCGACGACTACGGCCTCAGCATCGATGCAGCCTTGGCCCTGGACGCCGTCGGGGGACACACCGCGGTCGTGTCCGCGATCAGTGGTGCGGTGGCCGCGGAGCTCAACGACTACATCACCGGCGAGGCGTTCGGTGACGTCGGAAGCACCTACGCGGGCCCCACGGCCAAGGCATTGGTGATGGCGCAGACGGCAGGCGACGACGCCACCAGCTTCGGCGGAGTCAACCTCGTCCAGCGGCTGGAGCAGCGTGTGTCCGCCGCGGTCCCCAACGCCGGTCGGATCAGTGACCAGAGCACGTTCGGGGACTTCGCCAACACCCTGGGTCAGGCGTTCGCTGCCTCTGCCCTCAACAACGCGAACTCCCACCAGGCGGGTCCCGTCCTGAGCTTCCTCCTGGGCCAGCAGTGCACGGCCGGGTTCTTCCGCGAGCAGTTCTCCGCGACCGCCGCGCCGAACCAGACGTGCGACGGCGCGGTGACCCCGACGCCGAGCCTCGACGCGACCGCGCTCTCGGTGGTCCTGCTGCAGGACCAGAAGTCCAAGACCGTGGTGCGCACGAGCCTGCTGAAGGCGCTGGACTGGCTCGTCTCCCAGCAGGCCGCCAACGGCTCCTTCAACAGCGGGAACGCGAACTCCACGGGTCTGGCCGGCTGGGCCCTCGGCGTCTCGGGTCGGACCTCGGCCGCCGAGAAGGCCGCCTCCTGGTTGCGGTCGCATCAGCTGGCGAACGCGGGAACGTGCGCGACATACGCTCCGGCGGACAACGGCGCGATCGTCCTGGACGACCTGGGACTGGTCAATGCCGTGCCGGGGCCGATGGACGACACCGAGAACCGCTCCGCGACCCGCGCCACCGCCCAGGCTCTCCCGGCGCTGCTGTGGGCCGCGGGCGGCACCGCGGCCGGAGCCACGACGCTGACCGGGCCGACGGACTTCGTGAGGGCGGGTTCGGCGCAGACCGTGACGGTCAGGGGCGCGCCGGGCAACACCCTGTGCGTCACCAGGGCGGGTGTCGCCTCCCGCGTCGTGCTGGACGCCACCGGCTCGGCCACCGTCCCGGTGACAATGCCGGCCACGACCTCGGGCCTTGTGGTCTCGACCGTCGACGCCGGTGGCGAGGCCGACTCGGTCACGCTGCGGGGGCTGGCCAAGGCCGCGCTGAAGGTCAAGCTCGGTCAGGGGACCGTGACCGAGGGTGACAAGGTCAAGGTCACGATCACCGGCCTGGCCGCAGGCGAGCCCGTCACGGTGACCCTGGCCGGCAAGAAGGCCGGGGCCGTCGCCGACGCCCAGGGCAAGGCCAAGGTCGCGCTCGTCGCGACCAAGGTCGGCGCGTTCAAGATCAAGGCCGTCGGCGGGCTCAAGGTCCGCAAGGGCAAGGCGTCCCTGACGGTCACTGCATGAACCGACGCACGATCCGTCTCGCCGCCGCGGTCCTCGCGACCGCGGCGGCGGGGTTCGTGCCCGTCATCGCCGCGTCACCCGCAGCCGCAGCACCCTGCGGATCAGGCACCGGTGTCACCGTCGTCGTGGACTTCCGCGAGCTCGGGGGCGGCGTGCAGTCCTCCTGCGTCGCGGGCGGCGCCGGCTCTGCGGCGGCGTCGCTGTTCCCGTCCGCCGGGTTCCCGCTGACGCCTGTGCAGAACGAGCCCGGCTTCGTATGCCGGGTCGCCGGCCAGCCGGTCCCGGCCGACGAGCCGTGCGTGACCACCCCGCCCCAGGACGCCTACTGGGGACTGTGGTGGTCCGACGGCAAGGGCAGCTGGTCCTACTCCAACTATGGCGTCTCCGACCTCAAGGTCCCCGACGGCAGCTGGGTCGGCTTCTCCTGGAAGGGCAGTGCCTCCGCGCAGGCCCCGGGGATCACGCCCACCACCCCGACCCCCGCAGCCCCGACTCCGACGGCGTCGCCCACCCAGCAGCAGCCCCAGCCGTCCGCCACACCCACGTCCGGCAGCACGAAGCCGAAGCCGACGCCCAGCGCCGCGCCGACCACCTTGCCTCCGACGCCGAACGCCTCGGTGTCAGTGACGCCCACGCCAACCGGGTCGGCGACGCCCACCGAGGCGTCGACACCGACCGAGTCGCCGGTCCCCACCGAGTCGGCGACCCCGGAGTCGAGTGCGTCCGCCGAGGAGTCGGGTGCTGTGCCGACCGCGGAGCCTGGCGTGGTGGAGCCCACTTCGGCACCGGTGGACGTCGATGACGGCGGCCTGCCCGCGTGGGTGCCCGTGGTTGTGATCCTGCTGCTGTTCTCCGGTGCGGCTGGTGTCGTCGTCGTACGACAGCGACGCACGTGAGGTGAGCACCGCCCGGCTGCCCCGAGACCTGCACCCTGTGGCCTGGTGGGTGTGGGCGATCGGGCTCGCCGCGGCCGCCTCCCAGACCACCAACCCACTGATCCTGCTGACGCTGGTCGGGGTGGCGACGCTGGTCGTGATGGCCAGGCGCTCGGACCAGCCGTGGGCAGGGTCGTTCCGCATCTATGTGATGGTCGGCGTGGTCATCGTGGTCATGCGGGTGCTGTTCCGGGTCGTCCTCGGTGGCGGTGTCGAGACCGGACGGGTCATCCTCGACCTGCCAGAGATCCCGCTGCCGGACTGGGTCCTGGGGATCCGGCTGCTCGGTCCGGTGACGCAGGAGGCCCTGCTCGCCGGCCTGTACGACGGGCTGCGCCTGGCCACGATCGTCATCTGCGTCGGAGCCGCGAACTCGCTGGCCAACCCCAAGCGTCTGCTCCGGTCGGTGCCCGCGGCCCTGCACGAGGTCGGCACGGCCCTGGTGGTCGCGGTGACCGTGCTGCCGCAGTTCGCCGACAGTGCTCGCCGGGTCCGACGCGCCCAGAGCCTCCGCGCGGGGGACCAGCGCCGGGTCGGGCGGCTGCGTCGATTTCTGGTCCCGGTGCTCGAGGACGCCTTGGACCGGTCACTGGGCTCGCCGCCGGGATGGACACGCGAGGCTACGGCCGCTCCGCCGGCGCCACGCTCCAGGAGCGGCGGGTCACCGGAGCGTTGATGCTCGCCGGGCTCTGCGGGATCTGCGTCGGCGTCTACGCCGGCCTCGACAAGACCGCTCCTCGGGTGCTGGCGACGCCGATGCTGGTCGTCGGCGTGGTCGTGGCGGTCGCGGGACTCGTCGGTGCCGGACGGCGGGTCGACCGCTCCCGCTACCGCCCCGACCCGTGGCGGGCCCCGGAGGTCGTGGTCATGCTGTCGGGCCTGGCCGCCGCGGTCGCCATGTGGTGGGTGTCGACGAACCAGGTGCTCGTCGCCTACCCCAACCTCACGTCCTGGCCCCCCCTGACCCCCGCGGCGCTGCTGGCCGCGACCGTCGGCCTGGTGGCCGCCCCCGCCGCCCCCGAACCCCGGCTGGCGCTGACATGATCGAGCTGCGCGGCATCACCGTGGCCTACGACGGCGCACCGGTCCTGCGGGACGTCGACCTTGCCGTCGGCGACGGCGAGCTGGTGCTCGTCTCGGGGCCGACCGGGTCCGGCAAGTCCACGCTGCTCGGCGTCGTGACCGGTCTGGTGCCGCGGTTCTCCGGCGGTCATCTGACCGGCGACGTGCTGCTCGACGGCGTGAGCATCCTCGAGTCGCCGCCGCGCGAGCGGGCACACGTCATCGGCTACGTCGGTCAGGACCCGCTGGCCGGGTTCGTCACCGACACGGTCGAGGAGGAGCTGGCCTACGGCATGGAGCAGCTCGGCCTGCCCGCCGACACGATGCGCCGTCGGGTCGAGGAGACCCTCGACCTGCTCGGCATCGCCGACGCTGCGCGTCCCGCGACCTGCGGACCCTGTCGGGCGGCGAGCAGCAGCGGGTCGCCATCGGTGCCGTGCTGACCATGCACCCGCGGTTGCTGGTGCTCGACGAGCCGACCTCGGCGCTCGACCCGACCGCGGCCGAGGACGTCCTGGCCACGCTCACCCGGCTGGTGCACGACCTCGGGGTCTCGGTGCTGTTGGCCGAGCACCGGCTGGAGCGGGTCGTCCCGTTCGCCGACCGGATGGCGCTGCTCACTCCGGCGTCGGGGGCGGCGGGGTCGAGGTCGGCGAGCCCGCCGACCTGCTGGCCCGCTCACCCGTCGTACCGCCACTGGTCGACCTCGGCCGAGCACGCCGGCTGGTCTCCGCTGCCGCTGACGGTGCGGGAGGCGCGGCGGCTGGTGGCGTCGAGTGACGGGGAATGGCTGCCTTCGGCCCCTCCGGACGACCAGATTCCGTCACTCGACGCCCCCGGGCTGTCCGCGGACCGCCTCACGGTGATCCACGGCAGGACCGTGGCGCTGCGCGAGGTGTCGGTCGAGCTGTCACCGGGAGTGACGGTGCTGATGGGCCGCAACGGCTCCGGGAAGTCATCGCTGCTGTGGGCGCTGCAGGGTGCGGGACCGCGACGCTCGGGCCGCGTCGACGTCGCGGGCCACGACCCGGCCGACGCTCAAGCCGGCCGCCCGGCGCGAGCTGGTCGGCCTGTTGCCGCAGAACGCCGCCGACCTGCTCTACCTCGAGACGGTGGACGAGGAGTGCGCGGCCGGGGGAGAGGGGTGCCGCGAGCTGCTGGACTCGCTGGTGCCCGGGATCCCCGGCGACCGGCACCCGCGCGACCTGTCCGAGGGGCAGCGCCTCGCCCTCGCCCTGGCCCTGGTGCTCGCGGCCCGTCCGCCCGTGGTGCTGCTCGACGAACCGACCCGCGGCCTCGACTACGCCGCCAAGCGCAGCCTCGCACGCATCCTGCGAGACCTCGCCGACCGACGGTCGCAGCGGTGCTGGTCTCCACCCACGACGTCGAGTTCGTGGCCCTGGCGGCGGACCGAGGTCGTCGTGCTGGCCGAGGGCGAGGTCGTCTCGAGCGGTCCCGCGCGCCGGGTCCTCGCCGAGTCCCCGGCGTTCGCGCCGCAGGTCACCAAGGTCCTCGGCCCACCCTGGCTGCGGGTGGACGAGGTCGTCGCGTGAAGGCCGTCCCGCTCTCGCGCCGATCGGCCGTGATCCTCTGCGGTCGCGTCCCTCGGCGGCCTGATGATGCTGATCTGGCCGCTGCTCGTCCGGGTCACCCCGGAGCACCGGATCGACCCGCCGTTCCTGTTCCTCGCCCTGCTGCCGGTCGTGATCGCGGTCGTGCTCGCCGAGCTCAGCGAGGGTGGCCTGGACACCCGGGTCCTGGCGATGCTCGGCGTGCTGAGCGCGGTCAACGCGATCCTGCGCGGGGTCTCCGCCGGCACCGGCGGGGTGGAGCTGGTCTTCTTCCTGCTGATCCTGGCCGGGCGGGTGTTCGGGCCGGGCTTCGGCTTCGTGCTCGGTGTGACAGCCGCTGTTCGCGTCCGCGTTGATGACCGCCGGTGTCGGCCCGTGGCTGCCGTTCCAGATGCTCGTCTCGGCCTGGGTCGGCATGGGCGCCGGGCTGCTGCCGCGGCGGGTCACCGGCCGGGCCGAGATCGCCATGCTCGCGGCGTACGGCGTCGTGGCGGCCTACGCCTACGGCCTCCTGATGAACCTGTCCGGCTGGCCGTTCCTGCTCGGCATCGCCGTGCCCGGCCACGAGCAGACCTCGATCTCGTTCGACCCGAGCGCACCGTTGGCCGAGAACCTGCAGTCGTTCCTGGCCTACACGCTGATCACCTCGACGACCAGCTTCGACACCGGACGGGCGATCACCAGCGCGATCGCCATCGCGGTGCTCGGGCCGGCCGTGCTGGCGACCCTCCGCCGCGCCGCGCGGCGCGCGACGGTCGTCGGGACCTTCCAACGGTCCTCACGGCTGGAACCGCAGGATCCGGTCGTCGCCTAGCCGTGCGCGACGGCGTCCGACTGAGAGGAGGACCGGGAGTCGTCGGTGGTGCCGTCGAGCGAGTGCAGGAAGTCCGCGACATCCTGATGCTCCATCCGCCGCTGCGTGAGTGACGTGCAGGCGAGCATCGCGTTGCGTCGAGCCTTCTGCTGGGACGCGACCGGCCACGCGACGAGGGCGCGAGCGGCGGACATGGCCAGATTCGGGGGGGTGGCAAGGCGTGCCATGACAAGCAACCTACGCCGTCGCGCGGGTCGTGACCGTCACCCCCATGTGTCGAGCGGGTGAAATGTCAGTGCGGAACAGGTTCCGCGATCATCGATCCCGACCGGGTCGCTCCGATGCTGGCGGCCACCACGCAGGCGATCGCGAGCAGCTGCGGCGGCGCCAGCACCTCGCCGAGGACCACGAAGCCGGCGAGCGCGGCCGCGCCCGGCTCGAGGCTCATCAGGACACCGAAGGTGGACGTGGGCAGCGTGCGCAGCGCGACCAGCTCGCAGGCGTACGGGATCACGGAGCTCAGGACACCGACCGCGGCGCCGATCAGCAGGACGTGGACCTGATCGAGCTCGGACCCGTGGCGCGCCAGGGCCAGCGGGGTCAGCAGGCCGGCCGCCACGACGCTGGCCAGCGCGAGCCCGTCGAAGCCGGCCCACCGGCGGCCGGTCTCGGCGGCGATGTAGATGTAGGCCGCCCACGCCGTCCCTGCGAGCAGCGCGAACGCGACGCCCGGCCAGTTCAGCTCGCCGGGCTCCAGGCCGAGCAGCACCACCCCGAGGGCGGCGAGACCCACCCACGCCAGGTCCCGCGGCCGACGCGAGCCGATGACGGCCACGGTCAGGGGTCCGACGAACTCGATGGTCACCGCGAGACCGATCGGGATGCGCTGGAAGGACTGGTAGAAGGACCAGTTCATCACTGCCAGGCACGACCCGAACGCGAGCACCACGGTCCAGTCGGAACTGCTGTGCCCACGCCACCGAGGCCGGGCCAGCGCGACCAGCACGACCGCGGAGGTGGCGAGGCGGAGCCAGACGACCGTGGTCGGCGACGCCTCGTCGAACAGGGTCTTGGCCAGGCCGGCACCCCACTGCACCGACAGGATTCCGATGAGGACCAGCCAGATCGGGGACACCCGAAGCGATGACTTCCGGGCCGACACGCGGTCAACTTAGGTCATGGCGACAGAGCGCAGCACGGTGGTGATGGTCGGCACCCGCAAGGGGCTGTGGATCGGGACGAGCGACGACGTTCGTGCGGACTGGGAGTTCACCGGTCCCCACTTCGACATGGAGGAGGTCTACTCCTGTCTCGTCGACACCAGATCCTCGCCACCCCGGCTGTACGGCGGTGCGTCGTCGAGCTGGCTGGGCCCTCAGGTGCGCTGGTCCGAGGACCTCGGCGCGACCTGGGCCGAGACGCCGGGCGGCGGGGTCCGGTTCCCCGAGGACGTGGACGCGTCCGTCGAGCGGATCTGGCAGCTCGTCCCGGGCCACGAGCCGGACAGTGTCTGGGCCGGCACCGAGCCGGGGGCGGTCTGGCGCTCGGGTGACCGAGGAGCGACGTTCGAACTGGTCCGCGGCCTCTGGAACCACCCGCACCGCGCCCAGTGGGGCGAGGGCTTCGGCGGCCAGGCGTTCCACACCATCCTCCCGCACCCGGACGACGCCGACTCGGTGACGGTGGCGATCTCGACGGGCGGCGTCTATCAGACCGTGGACGGCGGCGACTCCTGGGAGCCGCGCAACCGTGGTCTCCGCGCCGTGTTCCTGCCCGAGGGCCAGCAGTTCCCCGAGTTCGGCCAGTGCGTGCACAAGGTCGCGCGACACCCGTCCCGCCCGGACCGGCTCTATCTCCAGAACCACGGCGGGGTGTATCGATCCGACGACCAGGGCGCCACCTGGGAGTCTATCGCCAACGGGCTCCCCTCCGACTTCGGCTTCACCGTCGTCGTGCACCCGCACGAGCCGGACACGATCTTCGTGTTCCCGATCGGGGCCGGCGACGGCCGCTACCCCCCGGAGGGCAAGGCGCGCGTCTGGCGGTCCCGGACCGCGGGGGAGTCGTGGGAGGAGCTGTCCGACGGACTGCCGGACGACTTCTATGTCGGGGTGATGCGCGACGCCATGTGCCATGACGGCCACGACGAGCTGGGTCTCTACTTCGGTGCCCGCAACGGCGGTGTGTGGGCCTCAGCCGACGGCGGTGACTCCTGGAAGCAGATCGTCGCCAACCTGCCCGACGTCCTGGTGGTCCGGGCCGCGCGTCTCTAGGTCTCAGGCCACGGGCGGGTCCATCATGGGCACCTCGCTGGGTCCCAGCTCCTGATGGTCCTCGAAGGGGATGGGGTCGGGGACCCCTGCGGTGATCATGGTCCCGTCTGCGCGGGTGCCGCCGATCAAGGGCTTGTCGCCGATCAGCCCGTCGATCCGCGGGCCGTGGCCGTCGAGCGCGACGGCCAGCGTGCTGCGTGCCTCCACGTCGTACGCCGTCCCGCCCACGGTCACCGCGACCTCGGTGTCGCCGTCGTTGGCGATCTCCAGCCCGTCGGCTCGGACCGTGACCTCCAGCCGTGATCCGCGCCAGCACAGCGGGAACGCGATCTCACCCCACGCGTCGGGGAGGCGGGGGTCGAAGGACAGTGACCCGTCGACGTCGCGCAGCCCGGCGAACCCGTTGACGACCGCGCGCCACACGCCACCGGCGGATGCGATGTGCATGCCGTCGACGGTGTTCTCGTGCAGGTTCATCAGGTCGACGTAGAGGCCCTGGAGGAAGTAGCGCCAGGCGTCCTCGTGGTAGCCGACCTCGGCGGCCATGATCGACTGCACGACCGCCGACAGTGTCGAGTCGCCGGTGGTGATCGGGTCGTAGTACTCGAAGTCCGCGCGCTTCTCCTCCGCGGTGAACCGGTCGCCCTGGAGGAACAGGGCCATGACGACGTCGGCCTGCTTGAGGACCTGGAACCGATAGATCACGAGCGGGTGGTAGTGCAGGAGGAGTGGCCGGGTCTCGTCGGGGGTGTTGGAGAGGTCCCAGACCTCGCGGTCCAGGAAGAAGTCGTCCTGTGGGTGGATGCCAAGACCCTCGTCGAACGGGATCGTCATCCCGGCCGCACACCGGCGCCACTCGTCGATCTCGTCAGCCGCGATTCCGAGTCGGGCGACGACCTGGGCATATCCGCGTGGGTCCTCCTCGACGATGCGGGCCAGCTCGGCCACGGTGCGCTCGAGGTTGTGGCGCGCCATCACGTTGGTGAACAGGTTGTTGTTGACCACGGTCGTGTACTCGTCGGGGCCGGTCACGCCGTGGATGTGGAACGTCGGCTCGCCGCCGTTGGTGCGCCAGAAGCCGAGGTCGGCCCACATCCGCGAGGTCTCCACGAGGATGTCGATGCCGTTGCGGACCAGGAAGCCGCGGTCACCCGTCGCGGTGACGTACTGCACCAACGCGTAGGCGACGTCCGCGTCGATGTGCACCTGGGCGGTGCCGGCCGCGTAGTAGGCCGACGCCTCCTCGCCGTTGATGGTGCGCCACGGGAACAGTGCCCCGCTCTGCGCCATCTCGCGCGCTCGCTGCCGGGCGGCGGGCAGCATCCGGTTGCGGAAGTGCAGGAGGTTCCGGGCCGCGTCCGGCATCGTGTAGGTCAGGAACGGGATGACATAGATCTCGGTGTCCCAGAAGTAGTGCCCCTCATAGCCCGAGCCCGTGACGCCCTTGGCGCCGACGCCCTGCTGGTCGGCGCGGGCGGTGGCCTGGGCGAGGCTGAAGAGGTTGAACCGGATCGCCTGCTGCACCGCCAGCTCGTCCCGCTCGGTGGTGCCATCGGCGCCGCTCACCCGGATGTCCGAGGCCGCCCAGAAGTCCTCGAACCAGGCGCGCTGCTCGGCATGGTGGTGGTCGACGTCGTGGTGCGCCGCGCGGTCCAGGGTGCGGTCGCACCGGTCGGAGAGCTCCTTGACGGGTACGCCACGGGAGGAGTGGTAGGCCACCGTCTTGACCAGTCGCACGGTGTTGCCCTGGGTCGCCTCGACCCGGAACACCGCCTTGGTGAGGTCCTGGTCCTCCCGCAGGACCGTCTCGACGCCATCCACGGTGGCGATGTCGTGGTCGGCCGCCACCGCGATCGTCATCAGCGAGTTGGCGCACCGGTAGCCCAGCAGCATCCGCTCGTCGCGGGCGTAGTGCATGCGCGGCTCGAGCACCCGGCCCTCGAACGCCGCGGCCTTGCGCGGGTCGTCGGTGCCCTCGCCCATCGACCGGGTGGGGTCGTGGTACTCGTCCTTGCCGTCCTGGCGGTTGAGCAGCTGGGACGAGATGACGATCGGGGCATCGCCGTCGAGCATCGTGACCTCGAGGGTGAGCACCGCCAGGTGCCGCTGGGTCATCGAGACCATCCGCGTGGAGTCGACCTGGACCCGCTTGCCGGCCGGCGTCCGCCAGACCACGGAACGGCGCAGCACGCCGTCTCGGAAGTCGAGCGAGCGCTCGTAGTGCTCCAGGTCGGCGATGCTCAGGCTGAGCGGCTCGTCGTCGACGTAGAGCTTCATCAGCTTGGCGTCGGGGACATTGACGATGGTCTGGCCGGTGCGGGCGAAGCCGAAGGCCGCCTCCGCGTGGCGGATCGGCCAGGTCTCGTGGAAGCCGTTGACGAAGGTGCCGTGCGCGTAGGCGTCGCGACCCTCCTCCGGGTTGCCGCGCATGCCGAGGTAGCCGTTGGCCACCGCGAACAGCGTCTCGGTGACCCCGAGGTCGTCGGGGTCGTGCTGGGTCTCGACCAGGCGCCACGGGTCGACCGGGAACCGCGAGCGCGGCATCGGGTCCGGGGGCACGGTGCGGAAGCTCATCGCGGGCTCTCCTGGGGCACGAGCTCCTGCAGGTCGGCGACGACCAGGTCGGCCCCTGCCTGGGTCAGCGTGTCCACCCCGGCGCCGCGGTCGACGCCGATCACGAGCCCGAAGTCGCCGGCCCGGCCGGCCCGGACGCCGGAGACCGCGTCCTCGAGCACGACGGACGTCGCGGCGGTCGCACCGAGGACCTCGGCGGCGTACTCGAACGTGTCGGGCGCCGGCTTGCCCGGCAGTCCACGGTCCTTGGCGACCGCACCGCTGACGACCGTGATGAACCGGTCGGCGAGACCGGCGGACTCGAGGACCGCCGGCGCGTTGGCCGAGGACGAGACGATCGCCAGGGGAGAGCCGAGCCCCCGGAGGTGGTCGAGCAGCGCGACCGAACCGGGGTACGCCGTCACGCCGTCGCGCTCGAGCACCTCGTTGAAGGCGTCGTTCTTGCGGTCTCCGAGCTCGACGACCGAGGGCGTCGGCCGCCTCGATGCCGCGTGAGACGAGGAAGTCGCGGACGCCGTCGTACCGGGGCTTGCCGTCGACGTGGGCGAAGTAGTCGGCATCGGTGTAGCGCGCCTGGCCCGGCTGGCCCTCGAGCCAGGCGTTGAACATCTCTGCCCAGGCCCGCATGTGCACCTCGGCGGTCGGCGTCACCACGCCGTCGAGGTCGAACAGCACGGCGTCGAAGTCGGCCCAGTCCACGGTCACCCACAAAAGCGTAGGGGCTGTGGAGGATCGGCCGGACACCTCCCAGGACGAGTACGTGGCCAGGACGCGGACTTCGACGTGCTGGCCGAGCTGGCTCCGGACCTGCGGATCCACCGGGGTTGACCCGTCGTACGCTCACTCCCATGAGCGACGCCCCCGACATCAAGCCCCGTTCGCGCGACGTCACCGACGGGCTCGAGAAGGCCGCCGCGCGCGGCATGCTCCGCGCGGTGGGCATGGGCGACGACGACTTCGCCAAGCCCCAGATCGGCGTCGCGTCGAGCTGGAACGAGATCACGCCCTGCAACCTGTCGCTGCAGCGGCTGGCGCAGGCGGTCAAGAACGGCGTGCACGCGGCGGGCGGCTACCCGCTGGAGTTCGGCACGATCTCGGTCTCCGACGGCATCTCCATGGGCCACGAGGGCATGCACTTCTCGCTGGTCTCCCGCGAGGTCATCGCCGACTCGGTCGAGACCGTGATGATGGCCGAGCGCCTCGACGGCTCGGTGCTGCTCGCGGGCTGCGACAAGTCGCTGCCGGGCATGATGATGGCCGCCGCGCGTCTCGACCTCGCCAGCGTGTTCCTCTACGCCGGCTCGATCATGCCCGGCCAGGTCGACGGCCAGGACGTCACGATCATCGACGCGTTCGAGGCGGTCGGCGCCTGCCTGGCCGGCAAGATCACCCGCGAGGAGGTCGACAAGATCGAGCGGGCCATCTGTCCGGGCGAGGGCGCCTGCGGCGGCATGTACACCGCCAACACGATGGCCGCCGTCGCCGAGGCGATCGGCATGTCGCTGCCCGGCTCGGCCGCCCCGCCGGCCGTCGACCGGCGCCGCGACGGGTTCGCGCACAAGTCGGGCGAGGCGGTCGTGGGGATGCTCCGCCAGGGCATCACCGCGCGCCAGATCATGACCAAGGAGGCGTTCGAGAACGCCATCACCGTCGTCATGGCGCTCGGCGGCTCGACCAACGCCGTCCTGCACCTGCTCGCGATGGCCCGTGAGGCCGAGGTCGACCTCACCCTCGACGACTTCAACCGGGTCGGCGACAAGGTCCCCCACCTCGGCGACCTCAAGCCGTTCGGCCGATACGTGATGAACGACGTCGACAAGGTCGGCGGCATCCCGGTCGTCATGAAGGCGCTGCTCGACGCCGGCCTCATGCACGGTGACTGCCTGACCGTCACCGGGAGGACGATGGCCGAGAACCTCGCCGACATCGCACCGCCCGAGCTCGACGACGACGTGCTGCGCAGGCTCGACCGGCCGATCCATGCCACCGGAGGACTCACCATCCTCAAGGGCTCGCTGGCCCCCGAGGGAGCGGTCGTGAAGTCGGCCGGCTTCGACGACTCGGTCTTCACCGGCACCGCCCGCGTCTTCGACGGCGAGCGGGCCGCCATGGACGCGCTGGCCGAGGGCAGGATCGTCGCCGGCGACGTCGTGGTCATCCGCTACGAGGGCCCCAAGGGCGGCCCCGGCATGCGCGAGATGCTCGCCATCACCGGCGCCATCAAGGGCGCCGGGCTCGGCAAGGACGTCCTGCTCCTCACCGACGGCCGCTTCTCCGGCGGGACGACCGGCCTCTGCGTCGGTCACATCGCGCCCGAGGCCGTCGACGCCGGACCGATCGCCTTCGTCCGCGACGGCGACCGGATCACCCTCGACGTCGCTCAACCGGACCCTCGAGCTCGACGTCGATCCCGACGAGCTCGCCGACCGCCAGGACGGCTGGAGGCCCAACCCGCCGAAGTACACACGCGGTGTGCTCGGCAAGTACGCCGCGATCGTGCAGTCCGCCGCGCACGGCGCGGTGACGGGTTAGCCCCGACCCGTGCGCGAAGAACGGACCTGGGTCGCGCTGGCCCTGCTCGGGTCGGTGTTCCTCGGCATGCTCGCACTGTCGAGCGAGGCCGCGGACTCCGACGAGGCCGAGCGGACGGCACCGACCGCGCGCCCGACGCCCCACCCGACGCCCAGGCCGACGCCCAAGGTGGAGCCGCCGGTGGAGTCCGCCGGGCTGCCGCACGGCGAGACCACGATCTTCGGCGACAAGCGCTTCCTCGTCGCCTACTACGGCACCGCCAGCACCCCGGCGCTCGGGGTGCTGGGTGAGAACAGGCCGGACCGGATGGTGCAGCGGCTGAAGGCGGCCGCCGCCCCGTTCGAGCGGCCGAACAGCAGGGTGCAGATCGTCTTCGAGCTGATCGTGACCGTCGCCGACGCGGGCCCGGGCAAGGACGGCGACTACAACCACGACATCGCCCGCCGCGATGTCCAGCGCTACATCGACGCGGCGCACGAGCACGATGCGCTGCTGCTCCTCGACATCCAACCGGGCCGGGCCGGGTTCCTCTCGGTGGCGAAGCGTTGGAAGTGGGCGCTCCGCGACCCCTACGTCGGGCTGGCGCTCGACCCGGAGTGGCGGATGGGGCGCAACGGTGTCCCCGGCCGGCGGATCGGCTCGGTCGACGCCGTCGAGGTCAACCGGGTGTCCTACTGGCTCAAGGACCTCGTGCGCTCCAACGCGCTCCCGCAGAAGTTGTTCGTCCTGCACCAGTTCCGCACCGACATGATCACCCACATCGGGCGGGTCAAGCCGCGCGTCGGTCTGGTGATGGTGCAGCACGTCGACGGGTTCGGAACCCCGGCCCAGAAGCTCGACACCTTCAACGCGGTGGTCCGGCCGCGCCAGTTCTTCCTGGGCTTCAAGCTGTTCTATGACGAGGACACCCGGCTGCTGCGCCCCGGCGACGTCCGGGCGATCCGACCTAGGGTGCAGTTCGTGAGCTACCAGTGAGCCTCGACGACCAGGACGCCCAGGACCCTCTGGCGTCGTACCGGGACCGTTTCGTGGGCGCCGAGACCCCGCTCGTCTACTTCGACGGCAACTCGCTCGGCCGGCCCTTGAAGGCCACGGCCGGGCGCCTGGCCCGGTTCGTGGAGGCGGAGTGGGGCAGCCGGCTGATCCGGGGCTGGGACGAGGCCTGGATGGATCTCCCGCTCCAGATCGGTGACGAGCTCGGCCGGGTCGCTCTCGGCGCGGCGCCGGGCCAGGTGGCGATCGGCGACTCCACCACGGTCCTGCTCTACAAGCTCATGCGCGCGGCCGTGGCAGCGCGGCCCGGCCGCGCCGAGATCGTGCTCGACCGCGACCAGTTCCCGACCGACCGGTTCGTCGCTGCCGGCGTGGCCGAGGAGTGCGGGCTCACGCTGCGGTGGATCGAGGTCGACCCGGTGGCCGGCGTCACCACCGAACAGCTCGCCGCGGTTGTCGGTCCGCAGACCGCGTTGGTCGTGCTCAACCACGTCGCCTACCGATCCGCGTGGCTCGCGGACCTACCGGCGCTCACCTCCATCGCTCACGACGCGGGCGCGCTCGTCCTGGCCGACCTGTGCCACTCCGCGGGGACGGTCCCGACCCGGCTCGACGAGTGGGACGTCGACCTGGCCGTGGGCTGCACGTACAAGTACCTCAACGGCGGGCCGGGCTCGCCGGCGTTCCTCTACGTCGCCGGGCGGCACCAGGACGAGCTGACCCAGCCGATCCAGGGCTGGATGGGCGCCACCGACCCGTTCCTCATGGGTCCGACCTATCTCCCGGCCCGGGGGGTCCGGCGGTTCCTGTCCGGCACGCCCGCGATCGTCGGGATGCTCGCCCTCCAGGACATGGTCGCGCTGGTCGACGAGGCCGGTCTAGACGCCATCCGCGCCAAGTCGGTGGCGCTGACGTCCTACGCCGTGGACGTCGCCGACGACCTGCTCGGCCCACTCGGTGTCGAGCTCGCCTCGACCCGCGACCCCGACCGACGGGGCAGCCATGTCACCCTCGACCACCCGTTGATGCGCGAGGCGACCGTGGCGCTGTGGCAGCAGGACGTGATCCCCGACTATCGCGACCCGCACGGACTTCGGATCGGGCTGTCGCCTCTCTCGACGTCGTTCGCCGAGGTGCGCGCCGGGCTCGAGGCCGTGAGCGCCGTCCTGTCGGGGCTGGGAGCCTGAGGACGTGACGCGGTTCCCGAGACCGCTCGCACCCGGTGACCGGATCGCGGTGACCTCACCCTCGAGCGGGGTGGGGGACGAGCTGCGACCGCGGGTCGAGGCGTCCATCGCGTCGCTGCGGGCCCGCGGCTTCGAGGTCGTGGTCGGCGACTGCATGGGCGACGACCGGGTCGTGTCCGCACCCAAGGAGCGGCGGGCGGCCGAGCTCGTGGCGATGCTGAGCGACCCGGACGTCGCCGCCGTCGTGCCGCCGTGGGGCGGGGAGACGGCGATCGACCTGCTCGACCAGGTCGACTGGGACGCGCTGGCCGACGTCGAGCCGACCTGGCTGGTGGGCTGGAGCGACGTCTCGACGGTCCTGCTGCCGCTGACGCTGCGCACGGGTTGGGCGACGCTGCACGGCTGGAACCTCGCCGACTCGGCCTACACCGCGCCGGACGGGCTGCTGCACTGGGTCGACCTGGTGGCGGCGACCGGTGAGGTCACGCAGACCAGTCCCGGGCTGACCCGGGAGGGCTGGGACGACTACGCCGGCCACCCCGAGGTCGCCACCATGACCCTCGACCGACCGGCCCGGTGGTCGGTGCTCGGGGGCGGCGACGCCGACGTGTCCGGGGTGCTCATCGGCGGCTGCCTCGAGGTCGTCTCGCCGATGGCCGGGACGCCGTACGCCGACGTGCCGGCGTTCGGCCGTGCGCACGCCGACGAGGGCCTCCTCGTCTACTTCGAGGCGTGCGAGCACGGCGCCTACGACGTCGCCAGGGCCCTGCACGGACTGCGGCTGGCGGGCTGGTTCGAGCACGCACACGGAGTGCTGATCGGTCGGACGCCCGCTCCGGGCTCGGAGAAGATGACGCAGCACCAGGCCGTGGCCGACGCGCTCGGGATGCTGGAGGTCCCCGTCGTCCTGGACGCCGACATCGGTCATACCCAGCCGTTCCTCGGTGTGTTCAACGGTGCGTCGGCGCGGGTGACCGTGACCGGCGGAGTGGGAGTGGTGACCCAGCGTGTCGGCTGAGGCGAGCGCGCCCCTCGACCTGCTCCGTGGGCCGACCTGGACGAACCGCTTGGCTCTCGCTCCGCTCACCAACAAGCAGAGCCACGCCGACGGCACGCTGAGCGCCGACGAGCACCGCTGGCTGCTGGCCCGGGCCCAGGGAGGTTTCGGGCTGGTCATGACGTGCGCGGCGTTCGTCGCCCCGGAGGGGCAGGCATGGGACGGGCAGCTGGGCATCAGCGACGACCGGCACCTGCCCGGGCTCACGCGGCTGGCCGAGGACCTGCGTGCTGCCGGCTCGGTCTCGTCGGTGCAGCTTCACCACGCTGGCCTCCGGGCCGACGCGGCAGTCTCCGGTGTCGGGTTGGTCGCGCCGTGGGCGGACGAGACGAAGGGTGCGCGGGCGTTCACGACTGCCGAGGTGCGCGCCGCGATCGAGGCCTTCGTGGCGGCCGCGGTCCGGGCCGAACGGGCCGGCTTCGACGGCGTGGAGGTGCACGGAGCCCACGGCTACCTGATCGCCCAGTTCCTCGACCACCGCTACAACGTGCGCAAGGACGGGTATGGCGGCAGCGAAGACGGCCGCTCGCGGTTCCTGCACGAGATCCTGGCGGGCATCCGCCACACGACCGGACCGGACTTCCAGCTGGGGCTGCGACTGTCTCCCGAGGGGTTCGGGATCACCGTCGCGGAGGCGGTCCGGGTGGCCTCCGCGGCGCTGGCCGGGGGACACCTCGACTACCTGGACCTGTCGCTGTGGGACGTCCGGAAACGTCCCCGGGAGGGCGACGTCGACGGTCTGCTCCTCGAGCACTTCGCCGCCCTGCCCCGCCACGGCGTGCGCCTGGGATACGCCGGCAAGGTGCTCTCGGCCGCCGACGTGGCCTGGTGCCTGGAGCACGCCGCGGACTTCGTGAGCGTCGGCACCGGCGCGATCATCCACCACGACTTCGCGCACCGGGTCGTCGCGGACCCGGCGTTCGTCAGTGACCCGCAGCCCGTCACCCGGGCCCATCTCGAGGCCGAGTCTGTCGGCCCGGCGTTCCTCGACTACCTGGCCACGAACTGGGACGACTTCGTGCGCTAGCTGTAGCGCAGGTGGTCGCTCCAGTCAGGGCGCCATCTCGGCACGTCGGTCGACGAGCCAGGCGCCGCCATAGAGCACGACGAACAGGGCGGTGACGCCGACCGAGGACACGATGACCTCGCCCCAGCCCTTGAGATCGACGTCGAGGAAGGGGTACGGGTACCACCCGTCGACGCCCCCGACGACCAGCACGTAGGTGAGGTAGACCAACGGGAACGCGAGCGCCGGCACCAGGGCCTTCCGGTCCACCCGCGGTCGCGGCCCGAAGATCGCCCAGCCGAGGACCGCGAGCGCCGGGACGACCATGTGGAGCAGCTTGTCGGCGAAGTAGTCGGCGCCGTCCAGGTTCATCAGCGGGCGCAGCAGCGTGAAGTGCACGACGCCGGTGACCACGATCCCGAGGAGACCGGCCAGCCGTAGGGCACGGAACCCGCGACCGTCTCGGGCCGGGTCGCGGGCCAGCTGCACCGACGCGACCGCCACCAAGAAGTTGCTCAGCACGGTGAAGTAGGAGACGAAGTGGAAGAGCCGCTCGCCGAGCCCGAACTCCTCGGTCTCGTCGAGGACGACGCCGCCTCTGATGACCAGCACCAGCTGGAGGACCAACGCCGCGATGGTGACGGAGGCGGTGACCGCGTGCCAGGTCCGAGCGTTCTGCATGCCGCTGAGACTAGGGCCGTACGGTGCTCCTGTGCCCGAGGCCAACGAGTTCGGTCAGCAGGTCGGCGACGTGGTGGAGCCCGCGTGGAAGCCCCGCGCGCAGCCCGCGCGGATCGGACTGATCGGCCGGTACGTCGCGCTCCAGCCGATCTCGGTGGTCCACGTCCCCGGCCTGCACGCCTCGCTCTGCGGTCCCGGCGACGATGCGCTGTGGACCTACCGGCCGACGCCGCGACCCGAGACCGAGTCCGCGCTGGCCGACCTCGTCGACGAGTGGGAGGCGCCGGGGGAGAACCTCACCTGGGCGGTCGTCCCGACCGTGACCGGCGAGGCGGCCGGGATGACGTCGTTCTACCGGGTCGACCCGGCGCAGGGTCAGGTCGAGGTGGCTGCGATCGTCTACGCCCGGAGGCTGCAGCGCAGCGCTGCGGCCACCGAGGCGACGTACCTCCTGATGCGGTATGCGTTCGACGGGCTCGGCTACCGGCGCTTCGAGTGGAAGTGCGACTCGCTCAACGAGCCGTCCCGGGAGGCCGCACGGCGGTTGGGCTTCACCCACGAGGGACGCTTCAGGAACCACATGGTCACCAAGGGCCGCAACCGCGACACCGACTGGTTCTCGGTCACCGACGCCGAGTGGCCGGCGCTCAAGCAGGCGATCCAGACCTGGCTCCAGCCGGACAACTTCGACGAGACCGGGCAGCAGCGGCTTGCGTTGTCCGTGGTGCGTGACAGGTTGGGTGCATGAGCGACGACCCCAAGCAGGTCATGAGCTATCCAGCCGTGCGCGACTCCGGCCTGGACGACTGGCGCTGGCTGCTCGGCATCCTGCATGCACGGTTCAGGACCGGGAGCTTCGTCAAGGGGCTCGAGCTGGCCAACCGGATCGGCGAGGCGGCCGAGGCGGCAGACCACCACCCCGACCTCGACCTGTCCTACCCGACGCTCGATGTCCGCCTGGTGAGTCATGACGTCGGCGGGGTGACCAGCCGCGACCTCGACCTGGCCCGGCAGATCAGCGAGATCGCCGCCGGGCTCGGCGTCGAGGCGGCCCCCTCGGAGACCACCGCCCTCGAGATCGCCCTCGACACCCCGGCCGCCGCGGACGTCAGCGGCTTCTGGGCGGCGGTGCTCGGCTACGAGCTGCGCTCGGACGGCAAGGAGGTCCTCGACCCGGGCGGTCGCCGGACGACGCTGTGGTTCCAGCAGTCCGACTCGGCCTCGGGCGAGGTCCAGCAGCGCTTCCACTACGACGTCATCGTGCCGATCGAGGCGGCTCAGGTTCGGATCGATGCGGCGATCGCGGCCGGCGGCACACTGGTCAGCGACGCCGAGGCTCCGGCGTTCTGGGTGCTGGCTGACCGGCACGGCAACAAGGCCTGCGTCTGCACGCCCGAGGGCAGGGAATGAGACTCCCGTTCCGGATCCTGGGACGGTGCGTTACGGTTTGTCCTATGCGGCACCACCTCCTCGTACTCGTATGACGCGTCCTTCTCGGACGCGTCGCCCCTCGTTGCTCTGACAACCGAGGGGCTTTTTCATGAGTACCGCCGACATTCCCACGCAGGAGACCTAGAACCATGAGCGAAGAGATCACCGGGGCCAAGATCTCGGGGGCGCAGAGCCTGATCACCTCGTTGGAGGCGGCCGGTGTCGAGCACATCTTCGGCATCCCCGGCGGCGCGATCCTCCCGGCGTACGACCCCCTGATGGACTCCACGATCCGGCACATCCTGGTGCGCCACGAGCAGGGTGCCGGCCACGCCGCGCAGGGGTACGCCGCCGCGACCGGTCGGGTCGGCGTCTGCATGGCCACCTCCGGCCCGGGTGCGACCAACCTGGTCACCCCGATCGCCGACGCGCACATGGACTCCGTGCCCGATGGTCGCGGTCACCGGCCAGGTCGGCGCCGCGTCGATCGGCACCGACGCCTTCCAGGAGGCCGACATCCGCGGCATCACGATGCCGATCACCAAGCACAACTTCCTGGTGACCGACCCCGCCGAGATCCCGCGCCGGATCGCCGAGGCCTTCCACATCGCCTCGACCGGTCGTCCCGGCCCGGTGCTGGTCGACATCGCCAAGTCGGCGCTCCAGGCGTCCACGACGTTCGAGTGGCCCTCCGAGCTGCACCTGCCCGGCTACCGGCCGGTGACCCGCCCACACGCCAAGCAGATCCGCGAGGCGACCAGGCTGATGCTGGAGTCACGTCGTCCGGTGCTCTACGTCGGCGGCGGCACTGATCCGCGCCGGGGCCTCGGCCGAGCTGCTGACGCTGGCCGAGCTCACCGGCATGCCGGTCGTCACGACCCTGATGGCACGCGGTGCGTTCCCCGACAGCCACCCGCAGCACCTCGGCATGCCGGGCATGCACGGCACGGTCGCCGCGGTGGCCGCGCTGCAGAAAAGCGACCTGATCATCAGCCTCGGTGCCCGCTTCGACGACCGGGTGACCGGCAACCTCGACTCGTTCGCCCCGGGCGCCCAGGTCATCCACGCCGACATCGACCCGGCCGAGATCGGCAAGAACCGGCACGCCGACGTCCCGATCGTGGGCGATGTCCGCGAGGTCATCGGCGACCTGGTCGCCGCGCTGCGCACCGAGGCCGCCGACGGCCACACCGGTGACTACGAGGGCTGGGTCGCGTTCCTGGCCGGCGTGAAGGCGACGTACCCGCTCGGCTACGACACTCCGGCCGAGGGCCTGGCCCCGCAGTACGTCATCGAGCGGCTCGGTGCGATCGCCGGGCCGGACGCGATCTATACCGCCGGGGTCGGTCAGCACCAGATGTGGGCGGCGCACTACGTCGGCTACGAGAAGCCCGCACCTGGATCAACTCCGGTGGCCTCGGCACGATGGGCTTCGCGGTCCCGGCCGCGATGGGCGCCAAGGTCGGCATGCCGGGATCGACGGTGTGGGCGATCGACGGCGACGGCTGCTTCCAGATGACCAACCAGGAGCTCGCCACCTGCGCGATCAACGACATCCCGATCAAGGTCGCGATCATCAACAACGAGTCGCTCGGCATGGTCCGGCAGTGGCAGACGCTGTTCTACAACGAGCGCTACTCCAACACCGACCTCGAGTCGAAGCGGATCCCCGACTTCGTCAAGCTCGCCGAGGCCTACGGCTGTGTCGGTCTGGCCTGCGACAGTCCGCAGGACGTCGACGCCACGATCAACAAGGCGATGGCGATCAACGACGTCCCGGTGGTCGTCGACTTCCGGGTCCACCGCGACGCCATGGTCTGGCCGATGGTCGCGGCCGGCACCAGCAACGACGAGATCAAGTACGCGCGCGACCTCGCGCCCCAGTTCGACGAGGACGACTTGTGAGCCGCCATACGTTGTCAGTGCTGGTCGAGAACAAGCCGGGCGTCCTGGCCCGGATCGCCGGGCTGTTCAGCCGCCGCGGCTTCAACATCGAGTCGCTGGCGGTCGGCCCGACCGAGCACGCCGAGGTCTCGCGGATGACCATCGTGGTCAACGTCGAGGACTCGCCGCTGGAGCAGGTCACCAAGCAGCTCAACAAGCTGGTCGAGGTGATCAAGATCGTCGAGCTCGACGCCCGACTCGTCGGTCAACCGCGAGCTCATGCTGGTCAAGGTCGGTGCCGACGCCGACACCCGCGGGCAGGTGCTCGACGCCGTCCAGCTGTTCCGTGCCAAGGTCGTCGACGTGGCCGCCGACGCCATCACCGTCCAGGTGACGGGCAACGCCGGCAAGCTCGCGGACTTCCTGCGGATCATGGAGCCCTTCGGCATCCGTGAGCTCGTCCAGTCCGGCCGTGGTCGCGATCGGCCGCGGCCCCCGCTCGATCTCGGAGCGCTCGCTGCGCCCGGTTCCGATACCCACCCAGCCCCAACACAGCAAGGAGCCCATCAGTGGCTGAGATGTTCTACGACGACGACGCCGACCTGGCCCTGATCCAGGGCAAGAACGTGGCAGTGATCGGCTACGGCAGCCAGGGTCACGCGCACGCGCTCTCGCTGCGCGACTCCGGCGTCGACGTGCGCGTCGGTCTGCAGCCGGGCTCCGCGAGCCGAGCCAAGGCGGAGGCCGAGGGCCTGCGCGTCCTCACGCCGGCCGAGGCGGCCGAGGAGGCCGACGTCATCGTGATCCTCGCGCCCGACCAGCACCAGCGCAGGCTCTACGCGGAGGAGATCGAGCCCGCGCTCGCCGAGGGCGACACCCTGGTCTTCGGCCACGGCTTCAACATCCGCTTCGGCTACATCACCCCGCCCGAGGGCGTCGACGTCTTCATGGTCGCGCCCAAGGGCCCCGGCCACCTGGTCCGTCGCGAGTTCGTCGACGGCCGCGGTGTGCCGGTCCTGGTCGCGGTCGAGAAGGACGCCTCCGGCGACGACCTGGCCGCTCGCGCTGTCCTACGCCAAGGGCATCGGCGGCCTGCGGGCCGGCGGCATCAAGACCACCTTCACCGAGGAGACCGAGACCGACCTGTTCGGTGAGCAGGCCGTGCTCTGCGGTGGCGCCTCACAGCTGGTCATGTACGGCTTCGAGGTCCTCACCGAGGCCGGCTACCAGCCCGAGGTCGCCTACTTCGAGTGCCTCCACGAGCTCAAGCTCATCGTCGACCTGATGTACGAGGGCGGCATCGCCAAGCAGCGCTGGTCGGTCTCCGACACCGCGGAGTTCGGCGACTACGTCTCCGGGCCGCGGGTCATCGACCCGCGCGTCAAGGACAACATGAAGCAGGTCCTGGCCGAGATCAAGGACGGCACGTTCGCCCAGCACTTCATCGCCGACATGGACGCGGGCTCCCCGGAGTTCACCGCCTTCCGCCAACGGGGCGAGCAGCACCCGATCGAGCAGACCGGCCGCGAGCTCCGCAAGCTGATGGCGTGGGTCAAGAGCCACGACACCGACTACGTCGAGGGCTCGTCGGCGCGGGGCTGAGCGCCGCGAAGCCATGGAGATCTTTGAGCCCGTCCCACACGGCAGCGACGGCGCGGTGTTCACCGTCGTGGTGGGCGGGGTTCGCACCGAGCTGCCGTGGGTCGAGAACGCGCAGCTGCGGGACGGGGTGCTGATCCTGTCCGCCGTCGGGGCGGGGTCCGGTCAGGCCGCCTTCACGTTCCTGCGCGAGTTCACTCAGGCCGCCTGGCAGACCTCGCTGGGTGAAGAGGCCAACGTCAGCGCTGGGCGTCGGGCTCGACGCGCGTGACGATCCCGCGGTGGTCGACGAGGAACTGCCGACCGTAGCGGCTGTTCCACAGGTGGCTGCCGTCGGCGTTGCGGACATAGGTCCAGCCGCGGAGGGTCTTGGCCCGATGGTGTCGCCGGCACAGCGGGGCGAGGTTGTCCGGCCGGGTCTGGCCCGGCGGTCCGCCGTCGTCCATCTCCACGTAGGCCTCGATGTGGTCGAGGTCGCAGTCACGCGAGCTCTTGTGGCAGTAGGGGAACACGCACTCGCTGTCACGGAGGATCACGAGCTCGCGCATCCACGCGGGCGGGTCGTGCCGGTCGAGGCCGTCGCGTCGGTCCATCCTCAGGACCGGCTGGAGCGTGAACCGGCTGGTCCCGAGCCACTCCTTGAGCGTGGACACGGTCAGCGGGCCGAACCTCTCGACCCTGCCGAGCGCGAGCTTGTCGGGGATGTCGGTGTAGTCGAAGTGCACGTAGGCCTTGGTCGGCACCCCCGTGGTGGTCCCGGAGATCAGTGAGCGGAGCGCGGCGACCTTGCGGTGGGCCAGGCTCGACTGCTCCTCGGCCGATCGGCTCGGGTCGAGCAGGTCGTGGGCGCCGCTCGAGAGGAGGTCGTTGAAGCGGTGCAGGGTGGGGGTGTCGCCGATGATCTGCAGGACCGACGTCCCGGCCCACGTCGACCCGAGGCAGTCATCGAGGCTGACACCCCAGGCGGCCTTGGCCTCGTCCTCGAGGTCAGCCTGCTCGACCGGGTCGAACTTCGTCTGCGCCTCGTGCACCATCCGGTCGAGCTTGGTCGGGCCGCACGAGTCGGCCATCGCGAGGACCCTCGCCTCGACACACGCCGCAGCCTTGGGGGACAGCGAGTGGGTGGCGGCGGCGATCCGACGGGCGCGCCACGGCGCCACTTCCAAGCCCTCGACCCGGTCCCACAGGTGGGGAAGTCGGTATCTGAGGTCCAGGGCGTCGGCCATCCACTGCATGGCGGTGCGGGTGCCGACACCCAGGGCGGTGGCGAAGTCCTCCACGCAGCCGGCGGCGACGAGGGGAGTGCCCTCGCCACCGATGGTCTCCTCGACGTCGCGCACGTCAGCGTTGCTCCAGTGCGCCGCCGCGAGCACGTCGGAGACCAGGTGCCGCTGCGCCCACTCGAGTGCGAGGCGGAGCTTGCGTCGGTCCGACTCCCGGCTCTGCGCCTCGGAGTCGCGGATGAGCTCGAGCAGGTCGGTGTCGTTGACGTCGTCGGTCTGGACCTCTTCGCCTGCGAGATCGATCTCCACCACCATGATGACTCAACTCAAGCACTGACCACCGACATGATGATGGTGCTCGGCTGTCCGCTCCGGCTCGTGCCGCCAGCTTCACTGCGGGTTCGACGATGTGGTCAGATTCCCTGGTGCAGTGGACGCCGGTGCTTCGTCAAGGAGCAGGGTCGTTGCTGTGCACTGGGCTGCTGATGGCATGTGGTGCCGTCAGTGAGCCCGCGACGGTGGGCGATGTCGCGAGACCCGGCTTGACGCAGAGCGATGCGCGTTCGGTGTTGACGCGGCTCCATACGAGCCGCGCAGAGATGGCCGACCGCGGGCCGGCGCTTGTCGATCAGCTCGTCGAGGCGAGCCCGCATCGAATGTATGAGACCGGCGACGGGCCACAGACCGGATGCGAGCTGCTTGTCGTGGGGCACGTTGTGAAGGCCGTGGTCGGGCGACGCTCCGGGGGATGGCTGACGCTGCAGCTCGAGATCTCGGTCGACGAGGTGCTCGGCGTCGCAGCGGGGGTGGAAATGCCAACGCCACTGCGCGTCGGTGTTGCCATGGGGACGCAAGTGGACGTCGAATCCGTTGTCGAGGCGTACCTGGCGGCAGGACCCCTGGTTCTGCCGCTCTGGACCTCGCCCGTCTTCCAGCACGACGACTCCCTCCTCTCGATCGCCTCCGACGGCGACTTCCTCACCTTTGTCGGCGCCAGCGGGACGCTGTCTTCAGCGGCGTTCTCCGACACGGACGAAGTGACATTCCTCGAGGGCGCGCGAACCCTGGAGGAGCTGCGACTCAACGTCGTTGCGTCGCGATCAGCTGGATAGTCCGATTCGGAGACTGGTGTGCAACGTGTGGCGAGGCTCCACGCCGTGGGCGACCTCCGAATGGAGGAGTCCGTCAGCCCGTCCGAACCGACACCCGGTTGGTCCACCGTTGCGGTCACCTCGGTCGGGCTGTGCGGCTCCGATCTCCACTGGTACGCCGACGGCGGCACCGGCGAGGTCTCTCTCGACGCCCCGGTGGTGCCGGGGCACGAGTTCGCCGGCGTGGCGCTGGACGGGCCGTTCGTCGGGCGGCGAGTGGCGGTCGACCCGGCGATCCCGTGCGGCCGGTGCGAGTCGTGCCGCGCGGGCCACGGCAACCTCTGCCCGGACGTGCAGTTCGCGGGTCACCAGACCCTCGATGGTGGTCTCCAGGAGCGCCTGCTGTGGCCCGACGTGCTCCTCGTTCCCCTGCCGGACAGCCTCAGTGACGACGCCGGGGCCTTGCTGGAGCCCCTGGGCGTGGCGATCCACGCGGTCAAGCACGCGCACGTCCGTCCGGGCCACGACGTCCTCGTGGTCGGCGCCGGCCCGATCGGCGCGCTGGCCGGAGCGGTCGCGCGCCGAGCGGGCGCGGCACGGGTCCTCGTGAGCGAGCCGCTCGAGCCCCGTCGCCGGACGGCCCTGCGCTTCGGCGCGGACGCGGCCTGGACGCCAAGCGACGTCGTCGACGAGGTGATGGGGCTGACGGCGGGGCGCGGCGTGGACGTCGTGGTCGAGATGGCGGGGACGGACGAGGCGATCGCCACCGCCGTCGCCTGCGTCCGTCCCGGCGGCCGGATCGCACTCGGTGGCATCCCCTCCGGTCCTCAGTCCTCCTTCCCGGCGGCCGCGGCGCGCCGCAAGGGGCTCACCTTCGCGATGGTCCGGCGGATGCACGACACCTATGCGCAGGCGATCGAGCTCGCGACCACCGGCATCGACCTCGATGGCCTGGTGAGCGACCACTTCCCGCTCGAGCGGTCGGCCGCGGCGTTCGAGCATGCGGTCGGCCGCACCGGCGACAAGACGGTCATCGTCGTGTCGCGGTCCTGACCCGCCTCCGGCGTGGGTCAGGACAGGCTGAGGTCCACCATCAGCTCGTCGGCGAGCGCTTCGAGCATCGACCGCAGCTCGTCGGTCGAGACCGACGGGGGAGCGGCGAGCAGGGCATGCGCCTGGAAGAGCGTGCCGCCGGACATCGGGGCGTCGCGGACGTCGGTGCTCAGCTCCTCGATGTTGACGTGGTGCGAGGCCAGCAAGGCTGAGATCTCGGCGACGATGCCGGGGCGGTCGTCGCCGAGCAGGTCCAGGGTGAACCGGACCACGTCCGGCGTCACGACCTCGTCTGTGCTCTCCACGAGGATGGACAGGCCTTGCGAGGAGAGCGCCAGGAGCTCGGAGGTCAGGGGGGCGTAGTGCTCGGCCGAGACGGTGACGACCGCGATGCCGGCGAACTTCCCGGCCAGGCGGGACATCTGGCTGCGCTCCCAGCTCGCTCCGTGGGCGTTGATGGGCTGGGAGAGGCTCGAGACCAAGCCAGGCCGGTCGTCGCCCAGGACGGTGAGGATGAAGGACGCCACGCGGTCAGGTTAAGGCCCCGACCGGGGGCCGTCGTCCCAGGGCTCCAGGACGCCGCTGCGCTCCACGACGCCGCTGCCGTCGAGCACCATGGTGCCGATCGTGAACGGTCGCGGCCCGATCCTGATGATCTTCATGATGCCGTCGCGGACCGTCTCCCACAGCCGCGAGCCGTCGGCGGCATCGCGCACGGTCGAGGCGTAGTCGTTGAGCCGCACCTCGAGCCGGTCACCGGTGAAGTCCAGCAGCGCGTACGTCGTCAGCCCGAACTGGAACGCCCCGCCATGGGCGAGCTGCACGACCCCGTGGTCGACCGAGGCGGTGACGTCGTGGACCTCGCCGCACAGGTAGAGGTCGACGCCGTAGCGGCGGAACAGCTTCCACAGCGCCGACTTCTTGCCACCGGCGTACGACAGCCTGCTCGAGGCCCGGGACCGGACCGGTTCCAGGATCGGCAGGTGCCCCTGGACCACGATCCACGTCACGCCGTCGGACTGCGCTCGGGCCAGGACGCGGGAGACCCAGCGCAGCTGGGCACGGTCCAGCCTGAGTCGGACCCGCTGGGGGCCGATGTCGAACTGGTCGAGACTGACGACCTGGACATCGGGCGCGGGTCGCCATGCATAGGCGGTGAGCTCGTGCGGCCCCTTGGGACGGTCCTGGAAGCGTGGCGTCCCGTTGGGGCGCACGGTCAGGTGCTCGGCGAACATCGCGGCGAAGTCCGGGGCCAGGACCCGCTTGCTCCGGGGCCATTTGTCGTCGCCGTACTCGTGATCCCCGATCGCCGCGAACACCTCGAGGTCCCGGTCGGTGAATCGTTCGAGCCACTGCGGGTAGTAGGTGCGGGCAGCGCGGGCCAGTGCCAGGCGCCGCTGGGCGAGCGTGCCGACCGGGCCGAAGTTCCCCGTCCGGCGCTGGTCCCTGCCCCAGCGCCCGTCGACCAGGTCACCGGCGACCAGCACCCCGTCCGGCGAGAGCGACGCCCAGTCGTCGAGGACGTTCGCGATCGCTCGCTGGTAGAGCGCGTTCGTGCCGTTCTCCGACTTGCCTGGCGTCCAGTTGCCCGGACCACGCCGGAGGTCGGCGATATCGGCGTTGAGGAAGTCGGGGCTGGACAGCAGTCTCAGGTCGCGCGGCGGTGCTGGATCGCCTGCCGGGAGAGGCTGCGGCGCGAAGGCGACGGCGCCACCCGATGTGCGGGCGGAACCCCACAGAAGCGGCGCGGACGCCGAGCGGACGTCGACCGGGAACGAGACGGTGCGGGCCAGTCCGGACGCCCGCAGCTCGCAGACCAGCCGGGTGCCGTCGGCGCTGACATAGGAGTGCCGGCGGACGACGGTGCTGTTGCGACACGGCTCGGGGAGGGCGGAGATGCGACCGCCGTCGAGGTCGACGGTCAGCACGGTCGCCACGCCCGCAGAGAGGTCGACGCGACCCGACAGTCCGCCCGCCTCGCTCCACGAGGTGGCGACCACCTCGGTGGTCGCTCGCCCGGGCGGGTCGGCGTCGGCGTCGGTGACGACGACCGGCACCAGGAGGAGTGGGAGCGCGAGGACCGGCGCGAGGCGCAGTCTCATCCCGCGTCGCAGCGGTACCAGGACCGTGTGATCCAGCGTGCCCAGACGTCCTCACCGGCCCGGGTCGGGTGGACGCCGTCGACCAGCAGCTCGGGTCGCCTGTCCACCTCGGCCGCCCAGTCGGCGACGCACGTGCCGGGCCGCTGGCTCGCCAACGACCGCATGAGCTGGCCGTAGCGGACCGTGAAGGGCTCCTGCTTGCGACCCGACTTGGACTTGGCGCGGTAGGGCACCACCAGCATCAGCCTGGTCGAGGTGGGCAGTTCGGACACGATGCGCACCAGGTCTTCGTGCGTGGACGGAGCCGAGTTGGTGCCCAGCTCGAGGATGATCCCGCTCGGCTCCCCGTAGCCGCGGCGGAACCAGGCCACGCGCTCCTCGAGATCGCTCATTCGGCGACCCGGGTACGCGTCCAGGACGAACTCGGCGCTCCCGGCGGCGAGCTCGTCGCTGCCCCGGTAGGCGATCGAGTCGCCAATGAGGACCGTGCTGCCCGGCGTGCCAGCGGGAGCGCCCACGTCGACGCAGATCCCGTGGGCGAACACGTGACCTGGGCGGTAGCCGCACGAGGCCTCGGACCGCAGGTACGCCGCGTGCGCGACGGAGACTCCCTCGGCCTTCGCGATCCGCCTGAGCTGGCGGTACCGCTTCGGGCGCAGGCACTCGTCGTAGTTGCCCTCGGTCTCGTCATGGCTGAGATAGGTCGTGTAGCGGCCGGTGCACTGCGCCGCGTGCTTGATGACCTTGACCTGCCGGTCCGGGTTGGCCGCGCACCAGTTGACCTGCTCGACCCAGCGGCGGTGCATTGCGTGGCAGCGCTCGAAGTCGACCGGCGCGCCGAACCCGTAGCCGTGCTGCTGCGGGAGCGCGCACTTCTCGGCGTTGACCAGCCCCTTGTCGAGGAAGGCCGAGCCGACGCAGTGGTAGCGGCTGCAGCCGGCACCGGCGACATAGCGCCGTCCGAGCAGCGCGCAATCGGCGCGGTTGATGCTGCTGTCGTGCGACGAGCGGCCCCCGGACGAGGCCATGGCGGGGTCAGCGCTCGCCCCGACGACCCCGCAAAGAGTGACGAGCAGCGCTACGGAGACCACCCCAGCCACCCACCGCACGGCGGACACGATGGCACACGAGGTGCAGCAGTCTGTTATCGCCAGATCAACAACGGGACCACTGATGTGACATCCAGCGCGCCCAGTCGT
Source organism: uncultured Actinomycetota bacterium (assembly GCA_963802315.1). Classification (GTDB taxonomy): domain Bacteria; phylum Actinomycetota; class Actinomycetes; order Propionibacteriales; family Nocardioidaceae; genus Nocardioides. The sequence continues at coordinate 203,109 of CAWDIF010000001.1, read as the reverse complement.
CCTCGAACTCCTTCTTGACGTGGATCCCGTCCTGCAGGGCATCGGGGTGGGAGCGGACGAAGGCCGGCCAGTCGGCCAGGCAAGAGTTGCCCCGGTCGCGCTCCATGGCCCTCAGCCAGCCCGCGATCCTGAGCGGGCTGCTGCCGAACTCGGAGTAGGGCAGCACAAACATCACCCGGGTCGAGCGGGGCAGGCTGCCGATGATCTTGGCGAGGTCCCTCTTGGTGAACGACTCCGGGGTCGGGACGGTGCCGAGCTCGAGGATGAACCCGGTGGGTTCGCCGTTGCCGGAGCGATAGATGTTGAGCTGGGTCCGCAGCACGCCGAGCCGCCGGGCCGGCTCACCGTCGATGGTGAACCCGGGCCGCAGGCGGCCGAGCTCGTCGGTGCCGCGCCAGGTCATGGAGTCCCCGATGAGGAGGACGCCACCCTGCGCGGGGACCGAGTCGGGGTCCTTGACGCACGTCCCGTCGACGAAGCTCGTCGCCGGCCGGTAGTCGCACTGGACGCTCGATCGCAGCGCGGCCTCGGTGGCCAGGTCGGCGCCGGAGCCGCGAGCGTAGGCGACCAGCTCACGGGCTCGATCGGGAGTGACGCACTCGTCGTAGTAGCCGTCGGCCTCGGTCATCAGCAGATAGACGGTCCGCGGGGCGGCGCACTGAGGTGCGTCGTAGACCGCAGTCGCCGATCGGTCCGGGTACGACGCGCAGTAGTTCACGTCGGCGAGCCAGCGCCGACCGAGAGCGGCGCACCTGCGGTAGTCGATCGTCGAGATGAATCCGTAGGAGCCCTGGCCGCGGAGCTGGCAGGCCTCGGCGCCGTAGGTCTTGCGGTAGCGCCGAGCGCCTGCGACGCAGTCGGTTCGTGAGCAGCCCAGTCCGGAGGTGTGGACTCGACCGACCAGGGCGCATTCCTTGGAGCTCAACGAGCGGTCGTAGGCGTCGGCGCCCGACGAGGAGGTTGCCGCGGCGCTGACCACAAGGGGCGTCACCACCAGCACCGACGCAGTGCCCACCACGGCAAGGAGTCGTCGGACGTTCAGCACGATGGCACGATATGCCACCGATCGAAGGATCTACTTCACCTCGGACCGGCGGATGAGGAAGAGTCCGATCGCGAGGGGCAGCAGCAGCCACAGCGACGTGGTGACACCCAGCTGGGCCCACTCGGTGGCGGACACCTCGCCCTCGAACAGGGGGCTGGTGGCGTAGTTGAAGTCGAGCCACGGCTGCTTGTCGGCCCACCAGCCGTTCAGCTGCGCCAGCAGCATCGTCACGGGCGGAAGCACGAACCCGTAGACGAAGTAGCCGACCACGGCACCGGGGGAGTTGCGGATCAGGACTCCCAGCATGAAGCCGACCATCAGGTTCAGCACGTTGGCCAGGACCAGGGTGGAGGCGTGCGCCAGGGAGATGTCCCAGACCGGGTCGACACCGGCGATGCCCGCTCCGATGAGGTTGCCGAGCGCGCCGATCGCGAGGGCGACCAGGATCGATACTGCGCCCACGACGACCGAGACGACCGCTTTGGCCGCGATCACCCGGTGGCGGTGCGGGACGAGCGTGAACGTCGTCAGCCCGCTGCGCTGGCTCCACTCGGAGGTGACCGACAGGATCGCCATGACCGGCAGCAGGAACACCATCGGCACGCCGATCGCGGCACCGAAGTTGTCGTAGACGATCTGGTCGTCGGGTGCGAAGGCGATCACGGCACCGGTCGCGATCAGGGCCGACGCGGCGATGCCGACCATGAGCCAGAAGCCCGACCGGGTGTCGAACATCTTGATGAGCTCGACCTGGAGGACCCGACTGAACGGGATCCGGGCCGGAGTGACGTCGGGGGTGATGCTGAGGGTGGCGGTCATGCTGCGACTCCTTCTCGTGCGGTCTCTGCGGTGAGCTCGAGGAACATCTCCTCCAGGCCGGCGCCGTCAGCGGCGCGCAGCTCGGAGAGGGCGATCCCGGCGGACAGTGCGACCTTGCCGACCAGCTCGGGGTCTGCGTCGGCGCGCAGGGTGTGCTGGTCGGCACGGGACACGGTGATGCCCGACGCGGTCAGCGCCTGGCTGAGCTCGGTCGCCGAGGTCGACCGGACCAGGGAGCCGGCAGCGGCCAGCAGCTCGGCCTTCGTGCCCTGGGCGACGATCCGGCCCTGGCCGATGACCACCAGGTCGTCGGCGATGACCTCGATCTCGTGCAGCAGGTGCGAGGACAGCAGCACCGTGCCGCCCCGGTCGGCGAAGCCGCGGAGCAGGTCGCGCATCCAGCGGATGCCGGCCGGGTCGAGACCGTTGGCGGGCTCGTCGAGGATCAGGACCTCGGGGTCTCCGGTCAGCGCCGTGGCGATGCCGAGCCGCTGACGCATGCCGAGCGAGTAGTTCTTGACCCGGCGGGACGCCTCGGTCGGGGTGAGGCCGACCCGGTCGAGCATCTCGTCGGCCCGCGCGACCGGCAGGCCCATGGTGCGCGCGGCCAGCCGGAGCGTCTCGCGCCCGGTGCGGCCGGCGTGCTGGGCCGACGCGTCGAGCAGGACGCCCACCTCGAGGCCCGGGTTGGGCAGGTCGGCGAAGCGGCGACCGAGCACCGTGGCCGAACCGGTGCTCGCGGGCGTCAGGCCGACCATCACGCGCATGGTGGTGGACTTGCCCGCGCCGTTGGGCCCGAGGAAGCCGGTGACCCGGCCCGGGCGGGCGGTGAAGGTGACGTCGTCGACGGCGCGCAGGCCGCCGTACGTCCTGGACAGGTGGCTCGACTTCGATCATGGGACGACCCTCGTGCGGCGGCAACGCTCCACGCATCGGGGACAGGTCCCGACCACACCCCGGACTGACCCCGAGGGCGCCTCGGGGTCGACCGTGGAGGCCACGGCCGGGTGAGGGGAACCTCACGTAGGTTAGGCACTCCTAAACGGCCAGGCGTAGAGTCCGCGGATGTGTTCGCGAACTACCTGATCGGCCTGCGCGAAGGGCTGGAGGCTGCGCTCGTCGTCAGCATCCTGGTCGCCTATCTCGTCAAGACCGACCGGCGACACCTGCTGCCCAGGATCTGGTTCGGCGTGGCGCTCGCGGTCGGGGTCAGCCTCGCCTTCGGTGCCGCCCTCACGTTCGGGCCGCGGGGCCTGACCTTCGAGGCGCAGGAGCTGATCGGCGGGTCGCTCTCGATCGTCGCGGTGGGATTCGTGACGTGGATGATCTTCTGGATGGCCAAGGCGGCCCGCAGCCTCAGCGGTGAGCTGCGCGGCAAGATCGACGACGCAGCCGACGCCGGACGCTGGTCGCTGGTCGTCGTCGCCGTCCTCGCGGTGGGGCGCGAGGGCCTGGAGACCGCGTTGTTCCTCTGGGCCTCGACCCGCGCCGGGACCCAGGGCACCCAGTTCAGCGAGCCGACCTGGGAGCCCCTGCTCGGTGCGGGACTCGGCATCGCGACCGCCGTGGTGCTCGGCTTCCTCATCTATCGCGGTGCCATCAGCATCAACCTCACCAGGTTCTTCACGTGGACCGGCGCCTTCCTCATCCTGGTCGCGGCCGGTGTCCTGGCCTACGGCGTCCACGACCTGCAGGAGGCCGGGTTCCTGCCCGGCCTCAACGACCTGGCCTTCGACGTCTCCGACACCGTCGACGTCAACTCCTGGTACGGCACCCTGCTCAAGGGGATCTTCAACTTCTCGCCGGCCACCACCAAGCTCGAGGCAGCAGCGTGGCTGCTCTATGCGATCCCGGTGATGGCCCTGTTCCTGTTCACGATCCGACGTCGCCAGGCGACGGCTCCCGCAACCGTCCCGGACCCCGCACCCGCGCCGTCCGTGCCGGCCTCCTGACCGACGCACCACTCACTCACGAAGGCGATCCGCATGCGCAAGTCCATCTCCCTCGCCGGCCCATTGGCCGCCGTCCTGCTGGCCTCGCCGTTCCTGGCGGCCTGCACCGAGAACGCCGACTCGTCGGAGGACGCGGGCAGCGACGGAGACGCTCGGGCCCTCACCGTCAACTCGACCGACGACGCCTGCGACCTCTCCGCGAGTGAGGCGCCGGCCGGCACGCTGACCTTCGACGTCTCCAACACCGGCTCGCAGGTCACCGAGTTCTACCTCCTCGGCGAGGACGGCCTGCGCATCGTCGCCGAAGTGGAGAACATCGGCCCCAACCTCAATCGCGAGCTCACCGTCAACGCGCCGGCGGGCACCTACGTCACCGCCTGCAAGCCGGGCATGAAGGGCGAGGGAATCCGCGCGGACTTCACCGTGACCGAGTCCGACCAGGAGCCGGTCATCGACGCCGACGACCAAGCGCTGGTCGACCAGGCGCTGGCCAACTACGCGGCCTACATCGAGGACCAGTCGGCCCAGCTGCTGGAGAAGACCACTGAGTTCGTGGACCTCTACAAGGCCAAGGAGGACGACGCCGCCCGGGCGTTGTACGCCGAGGCGCGCACCCACTGGGAGCGGATCGAGACCGTGGCCGAGTCCTTCGGCGACCTCGACCCGATGATGGACGCCCGCGAGGCTGACCTCGAGGAGGGTGACGAGTTCACCGGCTGGCACCGGATCGAGAAGGACCTGTGGCCGGCCCGGGCCGAGGACTACACGGCGCTGACCGACGAGGAGCGCGCGTTCTATGCCGATGACCTGCTCGCCAACACCACCGAGCTCGACACCCGCGTGCAGGAGCTGACCTACACGGTCGACCAGATCGCCAACGGCTCCCGTGGACTGCTCGAGGAGGTCGCCACGGGCAAGGTCACCGGCGAGGAGGAGTACTGGTCACGGACCGACCTGTGGGACTTCCAGGCCAACGTCGACGGCGCCAAGGTCGCCTTCGAGGGCGTCGAGCCGATCGTCGACCGGCAAGGACCCCGAGCTGGCCGAGGAGCTCAACTCCCGCTTCGACGAGCTGCAGGTGTTGCTCGACGCCCAACGAGTCGGCAACGGCTTCAAGTACTACGACGAGCTGACCCCGGACGAGATCAAGGCGCTCTCCGATGCCGTCAACGCGCTGTCCGAGCCGCTGTCCCGCCTCACCGCCGCGGTACTTTCCTGACGTGCCCGAGGTGAAGTTCTCCAGACGTGGCCTGCTCGGCGGCGGCGTGGCCGCCGCCGGGGTGGCCGGCGCCTTCGCGGTCGGGCGCGCCAGCGAGGCCGAGCCGGCGGAGGTCCACGAGACTCTGCGCTACGACTTCCACGGTGCGCACCAGGCGGGCATCGTCACGCCCGCCCAGGACCGCCTGCACTTCGCGGCCTTCGACGTCCGGACCACCGACCGCGACGAGCTGGTCGACCTGCTGAAGAGGTGGACCGACGCCGCGGCGCGGATGACCCAGGGCCTTGACGCCGGGCCCACCGGCGCGGTCGAGGGTGCGTCCAACCTTCCGCCGGACGACACCGGTGAGGCACTGGGGCTGCCGCCGGCCGGGCTGACCATCACCTTCGGCTTCGGACCGTCCCTGTTCGTCGACGCCGAGGGCAACGACCGCTTCGGCCTCGCCGACAAGCAGCCCGAGGCGCTCCGTGACCTGCCGCACTTCCCGGCCGACAACCTCGACCCGGCACGCTCGCGCGGCGACCTGTGCATCCAGGCCTGCGCCAACGACCCGCAGGTCGCTGTCCACGCCATCCGCAACCTGGCCAGAATCGGCTTCGGCACCGTCGCGGTGCGTTGGTCCCAGCTGGGCTTCGGGCGGACGTCGTCCACGACCATCAGCCAGGACACTCCGCGCAACCTGTTCGGCTTCAAGGACGGCACCGCCAACCTCAAGGCCGAGGACCAGCCGGGCACCGCCGAGCACGTCTGGGTCGCGGCCGGGGACGACGCCAAGGGCGACTGGCTGGCCGGCGGTTCCTACCTGGTGGCGCGGCGGTTCAACATGACGATCGAGGTCTGGGACCGTCAGCCGCTCGGCGACCAGGAGGCCTTCGTCGGTCGCTCCAAGGGCACCGGTGCACCGCTCTCGGGTGGCGGTGAGTTCACCGAGCCGAACTTCGACATGCCGGGCAGCAACGACCAGCCGATCATCGCCAACGACGCGCACGTCCGTCTGGTCCACCCGGACCTGCACAACGGCGCCAAGATGCTGCGCCGCGGCTACAACTTCGTCGACGGCAGCGATGCGATCGGCGGGCTCGACGCGGGCCTGTTCTTCCTCGCGTTCGTGCGCAACCCGGACACCCACTTCATCCCGATCCAGAACACGATGGCCAAGTCCGATGCGCTGATGGAATACCTCAAGGCGACCAGCTCCGCCCTCTTCGCGGTGCCGCCGGGCAGCGCCGAGGGCGGCTTCGTCGGTCAGTCGCTGTTCTCCTGACCCGCCGCCGGGTCAGCCGGGATCAACCACGACGACGGCGTTCTCAGCGCGGCGAGCACCGCGCGCCCACCAGCCCTCGGCCTCGCGGGTCCGGCCGCGCACCTCCTCGTAGGCCGTGCCCGACCGGAGCACGTGGGCCGTGCCCGCAGCCGATGTCTCCTCGGCGCCGTCCGCGAAGAGCAGGAGAGTCGCTCCGTCGACCTGGCGGACGTCACCGAGACGGGCCGAGAAGCCCGGCCGGCCGTCGTGCAGCGTGACCACCAGCGCCTCCAACAGCGGCGAGGCCTTCGGTGCGGTGCGCACCACCATCACGCGCGGCTCGGTCACCCTGCGGAGTATCCCTTGTCGGGTACTGTGACCGACGGGCACAGCGTCGTGCGCACGTCTTCGACCCCCTGGGAGTCACCGCTGTGAGCAAGCCGATCGTCCTGATCGCCGAGCAGCTGAGCCCGGCCACCGTCGAGGCCCTGGGCCCCGACTTCGAGATCCGCGACTGCAACGGCGCCGACCGCGCCGAGCTGCTGGCCGCGATCGTCGACGCCGACGCCATGCTGGTCCGCTCGGCCACCAAGGTGGACGCCGAGGCGCTGGCCGCGGCGTCGCGGCTCAAGGTGGTGGCCCGCGCGGGTGTGGGCCTGGACAACGTCGACGTACGCGCCGCGACGCAGTCCGGCGTGATGGTCGTCAACGCGCCGACCTCCAACATCGTCTCCGCCGCCGAGCTCGCCGTCGCCCTGATGCTCGCCGCGGCGCGCCACATCTCGCCCGCCCACGCGGCGCTGCGCAACGGCGAGTGGAAGCGCTCGCAAGTACACCGGCATCGAGCTCTACGAGAAGACCGTCGGCATCGTCGGCCTCGGCCGGATCGGCGTCCTGGTGGCGCAGCGGCTCAGTGCCTTCGGCATGTCCGTCATCGCCTACGACCCCTACGTCCAGGCCGGCCGCGCCGCGCAGATGGGCGTCCGCCTCGTCGACCTCGACACCCTGCTCGCCGAGTCCGACTTCATGTCGGTCCACCTGCCCAAGACGCCCGAGACCGTCGGCCTGATCGGCGACGAGCAGCTGCACCGAGGTCAAGCCGGCCCTCGTGCTGGTCAACGCCGCGCGCGGCGGGATCGTCGACGAGGCCGCGCTCTACGCCGCGCTCAAGGAGGGCCGGGTCGCGGCCGCCGGACTCGACGTCTTCGCCAACGAGCCCTGCACCGACAGCCCGCTGTTCGAGCTCGACAACGTCGTGGCCACGCCGCACCTCGGCGCCTCCACCGACGAGGCCCAGGAGAAGGCCGGCATCGCCGTCGCCAGGTCCGTGCGGCTGGCGCTGTCCGGCGAGCTGGTGCCCGACGCGGTCAACGTCCAGGGCGGCGTGATCGCCGAGGAGGTCCGTCCGGGCATCCCGCTGACCGAGAAGCTCGGCCGCGTCTTCACCGGCGCTCGCCGGCGAGGTCGCCCAGCAGGTCGACGTCGAGGTGCGCGGCGAGATCACCGAGTACGACGTCAAGGTGCTCGAGCTGGCCGCCCTCAAGGGCGTCTTCACCGACGTCGTCGAGGACCAGGTCTCCTACGTCAACGCGCCGCTGCTGGCCGCCGAGCGCGGCACCGCCGGTCCGTCTGGTGGCCGACCCGGAGAGCCCCGACCACCGCAACCTGATCACGATCCGCGGCACCCTCGCCGACGGCTCGCAGGTCTCGGTGAGCGGCACGCTCATCGGCATCCACCAGCGCGAGCGGATCGTCGAGGTCAACGGCTTCGACGTCGACATCGAGCCGACCGACCACCTGGCGTTCTTCGCCTACGAGGACCGGCCCGGCATGGTCGGCACCGTCGGCCGGATCCTCGGCGACGCCGGGATCAACATCGCCGGCATGCAGGTCGCGCGCGACGACAAGGGCGGCGACGCCCTGGTCGCGCTGTCGGTCGACTCGGCGATCCCCGCCGAGACGCTCGAGGAGATCGAGCACGCCATCGAGGCGTCGTCCGCCCGCGCGGTCGACCTGTCCTGAGTCCAGGCAGCTCAGGCCACCATCACCCGGCGGCTGACACCGTCGGGACCGCCGGCGGCCGGCGACCTCGTCCCACGCCGCCGCGACCCGGGACACGGCGGTCTCGAGCTCGTCCTCGCGACGGGTGTAGGGGATGCGCACGAAGCGGTCGAGGCCGCCGTCGGCGCGAACACCGGTCCGGGCGCGATGATCACACCGCGTCGCTCGGCCTCACCGGCCAGCGCGATCCCGAGGCCGCGGCCCGGCCCGGGCAGCTCGCACCAGAGCGAGAGCCCGCCGCTCGGGCACGCGGAACCGCCAGTCGGGCAGGGCGGTCGCGGACGGCCGCCACCAGGCAGTCGCGCTGTGCGCGCAGACGCGTCGCGGTGCTCGGTCAGGATCGGGACCGGGTCCTCGAGCAGCCGGACCAGCGACCAGCTGCTCCATGACCGGGACGCCCAGGTCGAGGGTCACCCGCGCGCGGGTGAGCCGCTCCATCTGGGCGTGCGGCGCCCGGATCCAGCCCACCCGCAGGCCGCCCCAGAAGCCCTTGCTGGTGCTGCCGACCGTGATCGTGTCCGCGGCGTACGCCGCGAACGGCCGCGGCATCTGCTGACCGTCCAGTGCCAGCAGCGCGTGCGACTCGTCGACGATCGGCGTCACGCCGCCGCGACGCAGCGCGGCGGCGTACCGCTCCCGCTCGGCGTCGTCCATCAGCAGCCCGGTCGGGTTCTGGAAGTCGGGGATCAGGTAGGCCAGCGCGTGGCGACACCTGGCGCAGCTCGGGCCAGCGTGGCGTCGAGGTCCCAGCCGTCCGGGTCCACCTCGGTGGTGGCGAGCCGCGCGCCGGCGCTGCGGATCGCGCTCGGCCGCGTTGGGGTAGCCGGGGGTCTCGACGAGCACCCGGTCGCCGCGGCCGGTCAGGGCCTGGGCCACGATCGAGACCGCCGAGAGCGCGCCGGGGGTGACCATGACCTGCTCCGGGTCGGTCGGCAGCCCGCGGGCGTCGTACGTCGCCGCGATGGCGACCTGGAGCTCCGGCAGGCCGGTCGGGAAGTAGCCGTGGCCCGCCGAGGTAGGCCGGCAGCTCGGGTCGCCGCGTCGGCGTACGCCGTCGGCGATCTGCGGCGGGGCGAAGGGGGCGGCGCAGTTGAGGTCGATGGCCGCGCGGTCGCCCTGGCTGGGGGAGCAGAGCGCGGTCGTGCCCGCGCGCGGCGCCGCCCGGGACCCGGGTGAAGGTGCCCGACCCCTGCCGGGCCTCGGCGTAGCCCGCGTCGCGCAGCTCGCGTACGCCCGGGTGACGGTGGTGCGGGAGACGCCGAGCGCCTCGGTGAGCTCGCGCTCGCTCGGCAGCCGGGTGCCGACCGGGATCCGGCCGTCGCCGATCAGCAGCACGCAGTGCGTCGGCGAGGCCGGCGTAGGCGGGGGAGCGGTCGAAGTCGCCGACCAGGGTGGCCACCCGGCGGGCGCTGATGGAGCGGTCCATGCAGGCCACTCTCCCACGATTGGCTATTCATGAGAAGGCCACTTGCGGCGCGATGGCCCGTGGCATGACCGCCGTGCCGCACGCCCGGTCCTCGCCGACCTCGGCCCGATCGCGCAGCTGCGCGCCGGTCGCCTCGGCCGCCGGCTGCCGCAGCTGTACGTCGGGCTGGTGCTCTACGGCGTCTCGATCGCGCTGATGGTGCGCGCGCGCCTCGGGCTCGCCCCGTGGGACGTGCTGCACTCCGGGCTTGGCCACGCACTTGCCGATCACGCTCGGCGCAGGCGCTGGTCGTCGTGAGCTTCGTGGTGCTGGTGCTGTGGATCCCGCTGCGCGAGATGCCCGGCATCGGCACCGTCTCCAACGCGGTCGTCATCGGTGTCTCGGCCGACGTCTTCCTCGCCCTGCTCGGCCAGCCCGGACGCGATGTGGCTGCGCGGCTTGCCTCATGGTCGCCGGCGTCGTGCTCTGCGGCCTGGCCACCGCGATGTACATCGGCGCCCAGCTCGGCCGCGGCCCGCGCGACGGCCTGATGACCGGCTTCGCGCGGCGCACCGGCCTGTCGCTGCGCCTGGTCCGCACCGCTGCTCGAGGTCACCGTCGTCGCTGATCGGGCTGCTGCTCGGCGGCGTCGCCGGACTCGGCACCGTCCTCTACGCCCTGGCGATCGGGCCGCTCACCCAGCTGATGCTGCCGTGGTCGTGGATCGTCAGCGTCGAGTCGCGATCAGGGCCGACGCGTCGGAGGCGACCATCACCTCGACCGCGGTGAACCGCTCGTCGGTGAGCCACTCCTCGCGCAGGGTGTCGACGCGGCCGTAGGTGACCGGCGGCCAGACCTCGCACGGGGTGAAGTCGTCGAGGACGACGATGCCGCCGGCCTCGACGAGGTCGGCGACCGCGTCCACGCCGACCTCGGTCGGCTGGCCGGAGTCGAGGAACAGCAGCGAGAACGGCCCCTTGTCGAGCAGCGTCGACCAGTCGGCGGCCAGCACCTCGACCTGCGGGTCGTCGGCGAAGATCTGCCGCCGCGGCCTTGGCCAGCTTGGGGTCGAGCTCGGCGGTGAGGATGCGGGCCTTCTCGTCGCGCACGCCGGAGCGCAGCCACGCCGTGCCCGACACCGCAGCCGGTGCCGAACTCGGCCATCGTGCCGTCGCGGGTGGCGGCCAGCGTCGCCAGCAGCCGGCCGGTCTCGTTGCGGCAGAACGACACGTAGCCGGCCCGGCGCGACACGTCGAACGCGCGGGTCACGATCGTCGGGCAGCTCGGGCGGGTGCGCTCATGTGGTCGAGTCTCTCATCCCGGGCACGGCCGTCTCGCATCGTGAACAGTCTCGCGAAATCGGTGCGCGCGCCGCGGCGTCGGCCGTACCGTCGACCCACCATGCGGAGCGTCTTCGTACTCATCGAGCGCCGCGGCGAGGCCTGACGAGAGGCCACCTCGCCGCGGTGGTTCGGCGTTGCGCAGGCCTCTCGCCCAGCTCTCACGAGCTACCAGGTCGAGACGCCCCCGCGATGCGGACACCTCGCTGAGTGTCAGATTCTTGGCAAGCGTGATCCGCCCGCAGCAGGCTCCACCCCTCGTGCGATCCACGAGTCAGGACCGTCCCCGTCGCGGGGCGTCCTCGGCCGACGTCAACCCACTCACACGAGGAGTCACCCCGATGTACGACATGTACCCCGACTGGGGACCGGCGAGCCACCACCCGGACAACCCGCGCAGTCACGAGAACACGACCGCCGCCCTGCAGGCCTCGCTCGACCTGCGGGACAACGGCGGCCAGCAGCCCGACGACAACTAGCCTTCCCGTACGTGACCACTGAATCCTCCACCGTGAAGCTCGCCGTCATCCCCGGCGACGGCATCGGCCCGGAGGTGACCGCCGAGGCGCTCAAGGTGCTCGAGGTCGCGGCTCCGGCTGCCGTGAAGTTCGAGCAGACCCGCTACGACCTCGGCGCCGAGCGCTACCTCGCCACCGGCGAGGTGCTGCCCGACTCCGTGCTCGCCGAGATCCGCGAGCACGACGCGATCCTGCTCGGCGCGGTCGGCGGCAAGCCCAACGACCCCAACCTGCCGCCCGGGCATCCTCGAGCGCGGGCTGCTGCTGCGGCTGCGCTTCGAGCTCGACCACTACGTCAACCTGCGGCCGTCGCGGATCTTCCCCGGCGCCACGTCGCCCCTGGCTCGCCACGTCATCGACGGGGCGAGGTCGACTTCGTCGTCGTCCGCGAGGGCACCGAGGGCCCCTACACGGGCAACGGCGGCGCGCTGCGCGTCGGCACCCCGCACGAGGTCGCGACCGAGGTCTCGGTCAACACCGCGTTCGGCGTGGAGCGGGTCGTCCGCGACGCCTTCGCCCGCGCCCAGAAGCGCCCGCGCAAGAAGCTCACGCTGGTCCACAAGACCAACGTGCTCGTGCAACGCCGGCTCCGTGTGGTGGCGGCTGTTCCAGGAGGTCGCCGCGGAGTACCCCGACGTCACGACCGACTACATGCACATCGACGCGGCGATGATCTTCATGACCACCGACCCCGCGCGCTTCGACGTGATCGTCACCGACAACCTCTTCGGCGACATCATCACCGACCTGGCCGCCGCCATCACCGGCGGCATCGGCCTCGCGGCCTCCGGCAACATCAACCCGGACCGGACCGCGCCGAGCATGTTCGAGCCGGTGCACGGCTCGGCGCCCGACATCGCCGGCCAGCAGAAGGCCGACCCGACCGCTGCGATCCTGTCCGCGGCCCTGCTGCTCGACCACCTCGGCCACGCCGACGCGGCCGCGGCCGTCGAGGCCGCGGTCATCGCCGACCTCGCCGAGCGGGACGCCGGGCCCGGCGCGGCGTACCTCCGAGGTCGGCGACGCGATCGCGGCACGCCTCGCCTGACCCCGCAGGACCGGGATACCTTGATGTCCATGGAGATCAGCACCACGCTCTCGCAGCACCCGGTCGACGACGCGCGGCTCGCGGAGATCCTCGCCGACCCCGGCTTCGGCACCCACTTCACCGACCACATGTTCACCGTCGAGTGGACACCCGAGGCGGGCTGGCACGCCGCCCGGATCGAGCCCTACGGCCCGCTCACGCCTCGACCCGGCGACGGCCGTCCTGCACTACGCGCAGGAGACCTTCGAGGGCATGAAGGCCTACCGCCACGAGGACGGCTCGATCTGGACGTTCCGGCCCGACGAGAACGCCGCGCGGATGGTGCGCTCGAGCCACCGGCTCGCGTTCCCGGTCCTGCGAGGTCGAGGACTTCGTCCAGGCCGTCGACGCGCTGGTGACCGTCGACCAGCGCTGGGTGCCCCAGGCCGATGTCCAGGGCGGGGGAGAGAAGAGCCTCTACGTCCGGCCCTTCATGTTCGCCTCGGAGACGTTCCTCGGCGTGCGGCCCGCCGCAGCACGTCACGTTCATGGTGATCGCCAGCCCGGCGGGCGCCTACTTCAAGGGCGGCATCAGGCCGGTCACGCTGTGGCTGTCCGAGCACTACACCCGCGCCGGTCGCGGCGGCATGGGCGCGGCCAAGACGGGCGGCAACTACGCCAGCTCGCTGCTCGCCGCAGCACGAGGCCTACGAGCAGGGCTGCGACCAGGTCGTGTTCCTCGACGGCGAGGAGAGCACGTACGTCGAGGAGCTCGGCGGCATGAACCTCTACTTCGTGTTCAAGCGACGGCCGCATCGTCACCCCGGCGACCGGGCACGATCCTCGAGGGCATCACCCGCGGCTCGATCATCGAGCTCGCGGGCAAGATGGGCCACCAGGTGGAGGAGCGCCGGGTCTCGATCGACGAGTGGCGCGAGGGCGTCACCAGCGGCGACATCGTCGAGATCTTCGCGTGCGGCACGGCCGCGGTGGTCACGCCGGTCGGTGAGCTCAAGTGGGTCGGCGGCGCGGCACCGGCCCCCGTCTCCACCGAGCTGACCTTGCACCATCCGCCAGGCGCTGGTGGACGTGCAGTTCGGCCGCGCCGACGACACGTTCGGCTGGATGCACCGGGTGGTCTGAAGACCCGTCCGTCACACCAGCACCAGCACCCCGGCCCGGCCTTGGCAGCCTCGGTGCGCTGGTGCATCCTGGCCTGACACCGACTCGCTTCTGGGGGGAAACGAGAACGATGAGTCATGCGCTCATTTGGGGCCGGCCAGCACCGGCGTCGCTGACGGGGCCGCGGCGCGACACCCTCAGTCGCTTTCGCCTGGCACACGTCGGGCTCACGCTGGTCCATCTCGCGCAGGCGCTCCTGGTCCTGCTGGTCGCCGGTGACACCGCTGTCGCGATCACCCACGATTCGGGGGGCGGCGGAGCGGCCGCACCGGTGGTGGACGTGTCGCTCGGCGCGTTGGCAGCGGCGTACTTCGTGGCGACGGCTCTCAGTCACGGACTCAGCGCCAGCCTGCTTCGTCGCGTCTACGAGGCAGACCTGCGGGCCGGCCGCAACCGGATCCGCTGGGTGGGGGTCGCGGTCAGCGCGCCGATCCTGATGCTGCTCATCGCTCTCTACGCCGGCCTCACCGATGTCACCGCGTTGGTGGTCATCGGCGCTGCGACGCTGGTGAGCGTCGGGTGTGGCTGGCTGCAGGAGGCACGGAACCCGCCGGGACGCCGCGCGACCACGATGGTCCCGTTCTGGGGTGGGGCACTGGCCGCGCTGGTTCCGTGGGCGCTGGTAGCGGGCCAGATCCTCGGTGCCGCGGACCGCCCCGATTTCGTGGTCTCGGTCTTCTTGTCACTGTTCATCCTCTGGGCCAGCTTCGGCGTCAACCAGTGGCTCCAGTACCGACGGGTCGGGCCGTGGGCGGACTACCTCCACGGCGAGCAGGCCTACCTCGCCCTGAGCCTGGTGGCCACCTCGGCGCTGGCCTGGCAGATCGTGGCGGGGGCCTTGCTGAACTGAGTCGTGGGGGAGATAAGGTTAGGCATGCCTAATCGACGCTCCTTCATCCTCGGCCTGTCCGCGATGGCCCTGACCCCTGCCCTCGCCGCGTGCGGCTCCGACGAGCCGACCGGCTCCGGGAGCACCGACGCAGGGGAGACCGACTCGGGCGCCTTCCCGGTGACCATCGCCCACAAGTTCGGCGGGACCACGCTCGAGCAGGCGCCGACCCGGGTGGTCTGCGTCGGCCTCACCGAGCAGGACGCCCTGCTGGCCGTCGGCGTCGTGCCGGTCGCGGTGACCGAGTGGTTCGGCGACGCGCCCGGGTTCATCTTCCCGTGGGCCACCGACGCGCTGGAGGCCGTCGAGGGCCAGCTCCCCGAGGTCCTGTCCTCGACCGACGGCATCGACATCGAGAAGGTCGCCTCGTTCGCGCCGGACCTGATCATCGGGCAGTACTCCGGTATCACCGACAAGGAGTACGAGCTCCTGTCCAAGATCGCGCCGACGGTGGCCCAGCCCGCGGACTACGCCGACTACGGCGCGCCGTGGGACGAGATGGCCCTCAACGTCGGCATGGCCGTCGGCAAGGCCGACGAGATGCAGGTCGTGATCGACCAGGTGAAGCAGCAGATCTCCGCGGCGGCCGCCGCCAACCCGGCGTTCGCGGGCAAGTCGGCGATCGTGGTCACGCCCTACGAGGGCCTGTTCATCTACGGCGCCGAGGACCCGCGGGCCCGGATGCTGGTCGACCTGGGCTTCGTCTTCCCCGAAGGCGTGTTCGGTGCCAAGGGCGACGAGTTCGGCGAGTCGATCTCGGCCGAGCGCACCGCGGACCTGGACCAGGTCGACGTCGCGGTGTGGCTGGACCTCGAGACCGACAAGGTCGTCAAGGGCATCTTCGACCAGACCACGACCGCGGCCGAGGGTCGCTGGTTCGACATCTCGGAAGAGGACGGCGACTACTACGTGGCGCACAGCTTCGTGACGCCGCTCAGCATCCCCTACGTCCTCGAACGCTACGTGCCGCAGCTGGCGGCCGCGGTCGACGCCGACCCGGCCACGGTGCCGCCGCAGGCGGCGGCCTGACGGGAACCCGGGGGCGGCCGATCTAGTCTGATCGGCGTGAGCGGCCCACCTCTCGTCCCGGCACCGACCGTCGGCGACTACACGCTGCTCACCAAGATCGGCGAGGGCGGCATGGGCGTCGTCCACCTGGCCCGCCGGGGGGAGGATGGCCACCGGGTCGCGCTCAAGGTCCTGCGCCCGCACATCGTCGGCGACGACGAGGCGCGGGAGCGGCTCGCGCGCGAGGTGTCGTCCCTCGGCCGGATCCGCAGCCGGTGGGTCGCCGAGATCGTCGACGCCGACCCGTGGGGGCCGGTGCCGTTCGTCGCCACCCGCTACGTGCCCGGCCTCTCGCTGCACGACCACGTGCACGAGGAGGGGCCGGTCGAGGGGCCGGACCTCACCTGGTTCGCGGCCTGCCTCGCCGAGGGGGTCGCCTCGGTGCACGCCGTCGGCGTGCTGCACCGCGACGTGAAGCCCAGCAACGTGCTGATGGAGGGCCGCACCCCGATCCTCATCGACTTCGGCCTGGCCCGGGTCGCCGACGACCCGCGGCTGACGCACACCGGCTGGCTGCTCGGCACGCCCGGCTACCTGGCCCCCGAGATCCTCTACGGCGACGACGCGACGACCGCCTCCGACGTCCACTCGTGGGCCGCCACGGTCGCGTTCGCGGCCACCGGCCGACCGCCGTTCGGGCGCGGACCCGTCGATGGCGATCATGGACCGGGTCCGCCGCGGGGAGCACGACCTCTCCGGGATCCCGCAGCCGCTGCGCGACCTCCTCGCCGAGGCGCTCCAGCCCGAGCCGCACCACCGGCCGACGTTGAACGAGATCCGCGAGACCCTCGCGTCGCCGCCTGCCGATCCCATGACTGATCCCGCGATCCGACTGATCCCATGACGATGCCGCTGGCCGCCGTGCTGCCTCCACTGCTGGACCAGGACGGCGCCGACCGCACCCGCCGGCTCACCGAGCAGCAGACCGTCGTCCGGACCGAGACCGAGGTCGTCACCGGTCCGCGATGGCCGGAGCGGCTGCGCCGCGCGACGCTGCTCTCGGCGGCGGCGCTGGCGTGCGGCGCCACGATCGCGGCGTACCCGTGGTTCGGCTCGCTCGGCCTCGTCCTGGTCACGTGGGTCCTGCGCAGCGGCTCGCTCGCGGCCAGCGCCGCCGGCGAGCGGCGTCGGGTGCGGGGCCGCAAGTGGTACGACGGCGCGCAGTTCCTCGTGCGCACGCCCTACGACCTGGTTCGCTCCATCCCGGTCACCGCGATGCTGGTGCTCTGGAGCGCGGGCCTGGCGGTCGCTGCCGCCCTGCTGTGCTACGCGTTCGTGGCGGGAGAGGGCGTGACCCTGGCCGTGTGCGGCACCACCTTCGCGGTCGCGGTGTGGACGGGCCCGGGGGGTGCCCGGGTGCGGATGCCGCTGTCGCGGGTGGTCAACCCGCTGTCTCGCGAGTGGAGGTCCTGGGCGGCAGCCACCGTCATCGTGGTCATCGCCGCGGTCGTGGTCGGCCTGGTCGCCGAGCAGCGCGGCACCCAGTGGGTGCCCGGACAGGACCGTCCGCTGTCCGCTAGCCTGGCTCCGTGAAGCAGCAGCTGATCATCATCGCCTAGCGCGTCGAGCCCCGCTCGCCGCGCCACCTCTCGTGCCACGAGAGGTTTTTTTATGCGCCGACCCAGAGAGAACCAGAGATGGACCTGCACGGCTCGTTCCACGTCTACGACACCACGCTGCGCGACGGCGCCCAGCAGGAGGGGCTCAACCTCTCGGTCGCCGACAAGCTGACGATCGCCCGGCAGCTCGACGGGCTCGGCGTCGGCTACATCGAGGGCGGCTGGCCGGGGTCCAACCCCAAGGACACCGAGTTCTTCCGCCGGGCAGCGGCGGAGCTCGACCTGAAACACGCCAAGCTCGCAGCCTTCGGCGCCACCCGCCGCGCGGGCGTCGCGGCCGCCGACGACCCGCTGGTCGCGGCGCTGCGCGACAGCGGTGCGCCGGTGGTCACCCTGGTCGCGAAGTCGCACGACCGGCACGTCGAGCTCGCCCTGCGGACCACGCTGGAGGAGAACCTCGCGATGGTCCGCGACACGGTCAGCCACCTCCGCGCCGAGGGCCAGCAGGTGTTCCTCGACGCCGAGCACTTCTTCGACGGCTACCGCGCCAACCGCGACTACGCCTTCGAGGTGCTGCGCACCGCCTACGAGGCCGGGGCCGAGGTCGTCGCGCTCTGCGACACCAACGGCGGCATGCTGCCCGACTGGGTCTCCGACGTGGTGCACGACGTGGTCGACACGACCGGTGTGCGCGTCGGCATCCACGGCCACAACGACAGCGGCTGCGCGGTCGCGAACACGCTGGCGGCCGTCGACGCGGGCGCCACCCACGTGCAGGGCTGCATCAACGGCTACGGCGAGCGCACCGGCAACGCCGACCTGGTCACCGTCGTGGCCAACCTCGAGCTCAAGCTGGACCGCCAGGTCCTGCCGTCAGGGCTGCTCGGCGACGCGACGCGGATCGCGCACGCGGTCGCCGAGGTGACCAACGTCCCGCCGGCTTCGCGACAGCCGTACGTCGGCTCGTCGGCGTTCGCCCACAAGGCCGGTCTGCACGCCAGCGCGATCAAGGTCGACCCCGACCTCTACCAGCACACCCAGCCGGAGCGGGTCGGCAACGACATGCGGCTGCTCGTCTCCGACATGGCCGGCCGGGCCTCGATCGAGCTCAAGGGTCGCGAGCTCGGCTTCGACCTGTCCGACGACCGGGAGCTGGTCACTGCGGTCACCGACCGGGTCAAGGCAGCTCGAGTCGCGCGGGCTACACCTTCGAGGCGGCCGACGCGTCCTTCGAGCTGCTGCTGGTCGAGGAGGTCGAGGGTGTGCGCCCGGCGTACTTCGAGGTCGAGTCCTGGCGGGTCATCACCGACTCCCGGCCGAGCGAGGAGGCCGGCTCCGAGGCGACGGTCAAGCTCAAGGCCGAGGGCGTGCGCTACGTCGTGACCGGCGAGGGCAACGGTCCGGTCAACGCCCTCGACCAGGCGCTGCGCACGGCGATCGGGCAGGCGTTCCCCGAGGTCGCGAAGTTCGAGCTGATCGACTACAAGGTCCGCATCCTCGACCAGGGCCACGGCACCGACGCGATCACCCGCGTGCTGATCGAGACCAGCGACGGCGAGTCCTCCTGGGTGACCGTCGGCGTCGGTCACAACGTGATCGAGGCGTCCTGGGGTGCGCTGGTCGACGGCCTGACGTTCGGGCTGCGCCGGCACCACGACGGCTAGTGCGGTGACCACTAGCAGCCGGTGATCCGGTGGGCCAGGTCTGCCCAGCCGGCGTGGATCCGGTCGAGCTGGATCTGCTCGATGCGCACCTGCTGGTCCAGGATCGGCAGCTCCAGGGGCGCCATGAGCGCGACGGCCAGCATTGCGATGTCGCCGTGGACGCCGAGCTCGCCGAGCAGGTAGCGGACGTGCGTCGCAGCGAACGAGTAGGCCGCGAACGACCGGTTCGCACCGGCGAAGCCGGCGTTGCGGATCAGGTCGGCGTGCTGCAGGGTCACCTCGAGACGGGACCGCCCGAACGCGAGCAGGCGGTCCATCGGCTCGGCGCCCGGCCCCAGGGGCGGTTCGCCGCTCATGACCGAGGCCTGCCACGCAGACTCCGACTCGCGTTGAGCAGAGCGCCCATCAGGCCCTCGCGGGACTCGAAGCGGCGGAACACCGTGCCCTTGCCCACCCCGGCCCGCGCCGCGACCGCATCCATGGTCACCGCGTCGAAGCCGCAGGACTCGGCGATCTCCTGGGCAGCGTGCAGCAGCGCTTCCCGGTTGCGCGCGGCGTCGCTGCGCTCCCGTGGCGGGTCTCCCAGCAGCGGGAGGAGCGGGCGCTGGGTCATGTCGGTCAGCGTAGGGATCGCCACTGGTACGGACCACCGACGTGCCCTCGTGAGGGTCGGGAACAAAAACGGACCATGGTCCGTTTGTCTTGTCATGACTGACACCCGCATCGCCGTCCTCGTCGGCAGCCTCCGCGCCGGCTCCGTGAACCGCCAGCTCGCCGAGGTCCTGCGCGACCAGGCTCCCGCGGGCGTGACCCTCGACCTGGTCGAGGGTCTCGGATCGCTGCCGTTCTACAACGAGGACATCGACAACGAGGCCGACATCCCCGCAGCCGCCGCTTCGCGCTGCGCGAGCGGGTCGGTTCGCGCCGACCGCGTCCTCGCGGTCACCCCCGAGTACAACGGCACCATGCCGGCCGTCCTCAACAACGCGATCGACTGGCTCTCCCGCCCCTACGGACAGGGCGCGCTCGTGGGCAAGCCGTTCGGTGTCATCGGCACCACCCCCACGCCGTACGGCGGCAAGTGGTCGCACGCCGACGCCGCCCGCTCGGCCGGGATCGCCGGCGCGCTGGTCGTCGAGGACGTGAGCGTCTCGCAGACCTCGATCGACGTCGACGTGCTGGCCGACCCCGACGTGCTGGGTCGCCTTCAGGACGCGATCGGCCGCCTGGTCGACTTCAAGCAGGACACCGCAGCCGCCTGACCCGGCTGACCCGCCTGGCGCGGCGGGCTAGGTTCGGCCCGTGGCCGAGCTGCACGACCTGACCGCGCTGGAGCAGGGCGACGCTCGTGCGACGCCGCGAGGTGTCGCCGGTCGAGCTGGTCGAGCACTACCTCGATCGCGCGCAGACGAGGTGGGCGCGTTCGTCACGCTCACGCCCGATCGGGCGCTGGACCGCGCGCGCGGGCTGGAGGTGGGCGGGGACCGCGGCCCGCTCTTCGGTGTCCCGACGGCGATCAAGGACCTCAACCTGACCGCCGGGGTGCCGACGCAGTTCGGCTCGCCGGCATTCGCCGACTTCGTGCCTGAGGTCAGCGACGCGGTGACCCTCGCGCTCGAGGCCGGTGGGCTGGTCAGCCTCGGCAAGACGGCTACCCCGGAGTTCGGGTCGCCCTGCTACACCGAGCCGGAGGGCAGACCGCCGTCGGTGACGCCCTGGGACCGGACCCGGATGGCGGGCGGGTCCTCCGGAGGCGCTGCCGCTGCGGTCGCCGCCGGCCTGGTGCCGCTCGCCCAGGGCTCGGACGGCGGTGGCTCGATCCGGATCCCGGCGTCCTGCTGCGGGCTGTTCGGGCTCAAGCCCACGCGCGGGCGGATCAGCGGGTACCCGATGTATGGCGACCCGGTGGGTTTGGCGACGGCCGGGCCGATCGCGCGGACCGTGCGCGACGCGGCGGCGCTGCTCGACGTGCTCGCCGGTCGTCGGGCTGGTGATCCGTCCTGGGCCCCACCTCCTTCCGGGACGTTCCTGGGTGCGTGTGACCGGGAGCCAGGGACGCTACGGATCGGCACCTTCAGCGATCCCTGTCATCAGCTGACGTCCCTGTGGACGACGCTTGTCTCGAAGCGGTGGTGGACACCAAACGGCTCCTGGAGTCGCTGGGCCACCACGTCGAGGACATCGCGGTGCCCATGCCGCCCGAGGCGGTTCCGGTCTTCGAGACCTGCTGGGCCGTGCTGACCGCACTCACGGTCGTTCCGCCGGACCGCGAGCACCTGCTGCGCCCGCTCACCCGCTGGCTGAGCCGAACGTGGCCGGGCCGTGAGCGCCCCCGAGTTCGGCCTGGCCCTCGGCGCGATGCGGCGGTTCGCGGCGCTGGCACTGGAGGCCCTCGCGCCGTACGACATGGTGCTGACCCCGACCTTGGCGAGACCGCCGTTGCCGGTGGGCGCGATCCGGGACGACGCCGACCCGACGCGCCGACTTCGAGTCACAGAAGGCCTTCACGCCCTGGACGTCCGCGTGGAACGTCACCGGGATGCCGGCGGCCTCGCTCCCGCTGCACTGGACCCCGGAGGGGCTGCCGGTCGGCGTGATGCTCGCCGCCCGCCCGGCCGAGGAGGAGCTGCTGCTGTCGCTGTGTGCCCAGGTCGAAGAGGCAGCCCCGTGGGCGCATCGCACACCGCCAGGATGGTGCTAGTCGAACCAGCCAGGGGCCGCGACCCGGAAGTCCGTTGGAGACAGGGAGCCGGAGCCGGCGGGGACCAGTGCGAGCAGTGGGACGCGGGTCACCCGCGGCAGGTCCTCGACGTTGCAGCGCTCGGCCAGGCCGGGGTCCAGCGGCCACGCCCCGATCACGATCCCGCGCGGCTCGAACCCGCGGCGGCGGACCGCCTCCACGGTGAGCTCGGTGTGGTTGAGCGTGCCGAGTCCGGCAGCGGCGACCACGACGAGGTCGATCCTGTGACCGGCGTCGGCGAGGTGGTCGGCCAGGTCCAGCAGCGTGCCTCCGGCCCGGTCGAGGCGGACGAGCAGGCCGCCGGCCCCCTCGACGATCACGGTCGGCCAGTCGAGCATCGCCAGCCGGTCGGCGTACGACGCCACTGACGGGATGGCGACCCCCTGACGGCGCGCTGCGGTGTCGGGCGCGAGTGGCTCGTCGAGCACCGTCCACTCCTGGACCCGCACGCCGCTGAGACGCTCGATCTCGCGAGCGTCGGAGTCGCCGTCGGCACCGCCGGTCTGCACCGGCTTCACCACGAGGGCGCCGGGATTCAGCACGGCGAGAGCGGCCGTCACGACGGTCTTGCCGACACCGGTGGACGTGCCCGTCACGATGACGAACCTCATCGATGATCCTTGGCGACACCGACCAGAACAGTGACGGCCCGCGCCCAGTCGTCGTCGGCCACCCCGGCGCTGACCGTGATCCGGAGCCGCGAGACATCGTCCGGAACCGAGGGTGGCCGGAAGCAGCCGACCAGGACGCCTTGCGCGCGGGCCGCGGCCTGCGCGGCGACCGCGGCCTGTGGCGAGGGCATCGGAAGCGAGAGCACGGCGCCCTGTGGGGCCTCGACGCCGAGCTGCGCGGCCAGGTCGTCGACGCGGGCGTGCACGACCGCGGCCAGCTCGGGGCGGTCGCGGAGCACACCGAGCGCGGCGAGGGCCGCGCCGGCGGCCGCCGGCGCGAGGGCGGTGTCGAAGATGAACTGTCTGGCGGTGTTGACCAGGTGGTCGACGAGCTCCGGGTGACCCAGGACGGCGCCTCCCTGGCTCCCGAGCGCCTTGGACAGCGTGGCGGTCACCGCGACGTGCGCGAGCCCGTTCAGCGCAAGCCGATGGACGACTCCGGGGCCGTGCACCCCGAGGCCGTGCGCCTCGTCGACGACCAGGAGAGCACCGTGCTCGGCGCACACGTCGGCCAGCTCGACGAGCGGACCCTCGTCGCCGAGGACTGAGTAGATGGACTCGCTGAGCACGATCGCGCGCCGTTCGTCGGCGCCCGCGAGCGCGCGACGGACCGCCTCGACGTCGGAGTGCGGGACGACGGCGATCTCCGCGCGCGACAACCTGGCGGCGTCGACCAGCGAGGCGTGGATGTGGGCGTCCGAGACGATCAGGCAGTCGCGGTCGGCGAGTGCGGTGACGACGGCGAGGTTGGCGGAGTAGCCGCTGCCGGTGATCAGTGCGGCGGGCTGGCCTGTGTAGGCCGCGAGCGCCCGCTCGAGGTCGACGTGGAGGTCGAGGGTGCCGGTGACCAGGCGCGAGGCGCCGGCCCCCGCGCCCCACTGCTGGGCGGCCGCGGCTGCCGCGGCGACCACCACCGGGTCGCGGGACAGGCCGAGGTAGTCGTTGCCGGCGAGGTCGACGAAGCCGTCGGCTCGGCCGCGCGGCACCAAGGATCGGCGCAGTCCGGCGTCGTCGCGACGGACGGCCTGCTGGGCCAGCCACTGGGTCCAGAGCGTCATGCCACGTCCACCGCGCGCTCGATGGCACGGCAGATGCGCGCCACGTCCTCGGGAGAGGTGACATACGGCGGCATCGCATAGATCAGGTCGCGGAAGGGTCGCAGCCACACGCCCTCCTCGACGGCGGCGTCGGTCGCCTTCGCGACGTCGACCGGGTGGTCGAGCTGGACGACTCCGACCGCGCCGAGGGCGCGGACGTCGGCCACGCCGGGCCGTCCGCGGATCGGCTCGAGGCCGCGGGTCAGCGCGTCGTGGACCGCAGCGACCTGCTCGTGCCAGGCGCCGGTCGCGAGCAGGTCGAGGTTCGCCAGGGCGACCGAGCAGGCCAGCGGGTTGCCCATGTAGGTCGGCCCGTGCATGAGCACGCCCGACTCCGAGGCCGAGACCCCGTGCGCGACGGCGGACGTCGTCAGGACGGCGGCGAGGGTCAGGTAGCCGCCGGTCAGTGCCTTGCCGACGCACATGACGTCGGGGGAGACACCGGCCGCGTCGGCGGCGAACATCGTGCCGGTGCGGCCGAAGCCCGTGGCGATCTCGTCGAAGACCAGCACCAGCCCGTGCTCGTCGGCGACCTCGCGCATCACCGGTAGGCAGGCGGCGTCGTAGGCGTGCATGCCGCCGGCGCCCTGGAGCAGCGGCTCGACGATGATGCCGGCCAGCTCGCCCCTGTGCGCGGCCGCCAGGGCGCGGAACCCCGTCGCCCAGCCATCGACATCCCCACCCGGCACCGGTGGCTGGTCGGCGAACACCTGCTCGGGCAGCACGTCGGCGAACATCGTGTGCATCCCGCCGACCGGGTCGCACACGCTCATGCAGCCAAAGGTGTCGCCGTGGTAGCCGCCCCGCACGGTCAGCATCCGGCTTCGCTCCGGACGGCCCTGGCCGCGCTGGTGCTGGAGGACCATCTTCAGTGCGACCTCGACGCTGACCGAGCCGGAGTCGGCGAGGAACACGTGCTCGAGACCGGCGGGCGAGATCTCCACCAGCCGCTCGGCCAGACGCAGCGCCGGCGCGTGCGTCAGCCCGCCGAACATCACGTGCGCCATGCCGCCGAGCTGGCGGCGTACCGCCTCGTCGAGCTCGGGCACGGCGTACCCGTGGATCGCGGCCCACCATGACGACATGCCATCGATCAGCTCGGTGCCGTCGACGAGCCGGAGGCGGACCCCGGAGGCGCTCTCGACCAGCCGCACCGGCGTCGGGTCGGTCATCGACGCGTAGGGGTGCCAGACGTGCTCGCGGTCGAAGGCGAGCAGCCGTTCGGTGGAGTCAGGCATTGGGCGCGGCTGCGGTGCCTGCGCCACGGCGGCGCTTGGCGGGGTCACGCGACTCCACCTGAGCGGTCCCAGGCGGGTCCGCGCCGAGCACGGTGAAGCCGTGGTCGCGGATCAGCTCGAGGTCGGCCTCGGCGGCCTGGCCCTCGGAGGTGAGGTAGTCGCCGAGGAAGATCGAGTTGGCGACCTGGAGGGCCAGGCCCTGAAGGGTGCGCAGGTGCATCTCGCGCCCACCCGCGATCCGGATCTCCCTGTCCGGGCAGACGAACCGCGCCATCGCCAGGATCTTGACGCAGCGCATCGGAGTGAGGTCCCAGACGTTCTCATACGGCGTGCCGTCGAACGGCATCAGGAAGTTGACCGGGATGGAGTCGGACTCCATCTCCCTGAGCGCGAAGAGCGCCTCGACGAGCTGCTCGTCGCTCTCGCCGAGCCCGGCGATCAGGCCGCTGCACGGTGAGAGGCCGGCGCCCTTGGCCTTCTCGACGGTGTCGACGCGGTCGGCGTAGGTGTGCGTCTGCACGATCTGGTCGTGGTGCGATTCGGCGGTGTTGATGTTGTGGTTGTAGGCGTCGACACCGGCCTCGCGGAGCCTCTCGGCCTGGCCGTCCTTGAGCAGGCCGAGGCACGCGCAGATCTCGACCTGGGGGTGCTCGGCCTTGATCGAGCCGACCATGTCGGCGACCCGCTCGACGTCCTTGTTGGTCGGTCCTCGACCGCTGGAGACCATGCACACCCGGGTGGCGCCACCCTTGAGCCCGGCGGCCGCCTGCTCCAGCGCCTCCTCGGTGTTGAGCCACTTGTACTTCAGGATGTCGGCGGTCGAGCCCAGGGCCTGGCTGCAGTAGTTGCAGTTCTCCGGACACAACCCGGACTTGAGGTTGACCAGGTAGTTGACCTTGACGGTGTTGCCGAAGTGCTCGCGGCGCAGGCGACCCGCGGCCGCGACGAGGTCCATGAGCTCGTCGTCGTGGGCCCGGAGCACCGCGAGCGCGTCGTCCTCGGTGGCGGGCTTGCCGTCGAGGACGGAGTCCGCGAGATGGTCGAAGAACGACGAGGTCATGCGCCTGATTATGCCGGGGCCGTTCCCTCGCTCAGGAGGACGTCCAGGCTCACCGCCACCACGTCGCCGACCTCGATGGCCTCGGCCTTGCGGACCGCCTTCTTCATCGGCAGCACGAAGCACTCGGACGCCGGGAACACCGACGTGCGCCAGACCGTCTCGCCCACGGTCACCTCGACCCGGAACGAGCCGAAACCTGCCGGCATCGCGCCGCTGAGCCTGATGTCCTCACTCGGCTCCTCGGGGACCGTGAGGAAGCACCAGGCGCCCTTGCCCTCGTGCTCCCACAGCTCTGCTTCGAACTCCATCCGCTCATCGTGACCGATGGCACGCCAACAGTCGCTCGCACTCCTCGATCAGCCCCGCTCGCAGGGGTGCACCGCGCTCGGTGAAGACCCGCTGCGCCTCGGCGTACGCCTGCTTGCCCTGGGGTGTCTCGATGCGGACGGGATGGACGCCGAGGTCGGCGAGGTCGTACGGCGCCGCGCGCATGTCGAGGAGCCGGATGTCGCGGGCCAGCTCGAAGCAGTCGGCCACCAGCTCGGAGGGCACCAGCGGGGAGAGCCGGAACGCGTGCTTGTAGAGGTCCATCCCCGCGTGCAGGCAGCCGGGCTGCTCGAAGGCGGGCCGGTCCTGCGAGGTGGGGGAGAGCGCGTTGAGCGGCCGGGCGTCCTCGGTGAAGAACCGGAACGCGTCGAAGTGCGAGCAGGCGACCCGGTGCGACTCCACCACGGCGTCGGTGCCGGCGTGACCGAGGCGCAGCGGCCAGGGGTGACGGGTGTCGGCGGTGGGCTGGCGATAGACCATCGCCCACTCGTGCATGCCGAAGCAGCCGAAGTTCGCCGGCCGCCCCGCAGTCGCGGCCAGCAGCGCTCGGGTCTGTGACACGAGCGAGTGTCTCGCCTCGACCTGCGCGGCGGTCACGACCTCCGCCTCCCGGCCGACGAGCGTCACGCCGTACCCCGGGTGCCACCGCCGGAGCTGCGCCGGGCGGAACGAGTAGTAGGTGAAGAGGAAGTCGTGGACCGGGTGCGGTACGCCGTCGCGGCGTCTGTCGAGGTGGTCGGCCACGAGCACGTCGACGCGCGCCTCGTGTGCCGCCTCGCGGGCCCGCCACACGCACTCGGCCAGGACCTCCACGAGTCCTAGGCTAAGTGCCGCTCGATAGGGTCGAACCCGTGCGCATCGCCAGATTCACCACCGGTGAGGACCCTCAGTACGGCGTGGTCACCGGCGAGCTCGACGAGTACGGCCAGCCCGACGAGGACAGCGTGGTCGTGGCCCTGGCGGGCGACCCGCTCTACGTCGGGATCAAGCTGCTGGAGGAGCAGTACCGCCTGGCCGACGTACGCCTCCTGGCGCCGGTGCTGCCGCGCAGCAAGGTCGTCGGGATCGGTCGCAACTACGCCGCGCACGCCGCCGAGATGGGCAACGACGTCCCGGACGAGCCGCTGATGTTCCTCAAGCCCAACACCAGCGTGGTCGGTCCCGGCGACCCGATCTTCTACCCGCCGCAGACCAGCGACCTCCACTACGAGGGCGAGCTGGCGGTCGTCATCGGCCGCATCTGCCGCGACGTCCCGGCGGAGCAGGCCACCGACGTGATCCACGGCTACACGATCGCCAACGACGTGACCGCGCGCGACCTCCAGAAGCAGCGACGTGCAGTTCACCCGGGCCAAGGGCTTCGACTCGTTCTGCCCGCTGGGACCGTGGATCGAGACCGACCTCGACCCGCGACGACTTCAGCGAGGGACGGCGCGTGCAGACCCACCTCAACGGCGACGTCGATGCAGGACGGCACCACCGCCGACCTGATCTTCGACATCCCGACGCTCGTCGCGCACGTCACCAGCGTGATGACGCTGCTGCCCGGCGACGTGATCCTCACCGGCACCCCCGAGGGTGTCGGGCCGATGGAGGTCGGCGACGAGGTCGAGGTCTCGATCGCCGGCATCGGCTCGCTGACCAACATGGTGGCCAGGCGATGAGCGATGACGTCCGCGTCCGGTTCTGCCCGTCCCCGACCGGCTCGCCCCACGTCGGCCTGGTCCGCACGGCGCTCTTCAACTGGGCCTTCGCGCGCCACCACGGCGGCACCATCGTCTTCCGCATGGAGGACACCGACCGCGAGCGCAGCACCCAGGAGTCCTACGACGCGATCCTCGACCTGTGGCGCTGGCTCGGCCTCGACTGGGACGAGGGCATCGAGGTCGGCGGGCCCCACGCGCCCCTACAAGCAGAGCGAGCGCGGCGAGATCTACCGCGACGTGCTCGGCAGGCTGCGCGACCTCGTCCTACACCTACGACTGCTTCTGCACGACCGAGGAGGTCGACGCCCGGCGCAAGGCGGCGGGCTCCAAGATGCAGGGGTACGACGGGTTCTGCCGCGACCTGAGCGCCGAGCAGGACGGCCGCGTTCGAGGCCGAGGGGCGCAGGCCGGTCGTCCGCTTCCGGATGCCCGACGGGTCGATCACGTGGGACGACCTGGTGCGCGGCGAGATCACCTTCGAGACCGACAACGTCCCCGACTTCGCGCTGTCGCGGGCCAACGGCGACCCGCTCTACACGCTGGTCAACCCCGTCGACGACGCGATGATGGAGATCACCCACGTGCTGCGCGGCGAGGACCTGCTGTCCAGCACTCCCCGCCAGCTCGCCCTCTTCGACGCGCTGGTCGACCTGGGCGATCGCGACATCCGTGCCGGCGTACGGGCACCTGCCCTACGTGATGGGCCAGGGCAACAAGAAGCTCTCCAAGCGCGACCCCGAGGCACACGCACTGGCCTACCGCGACCAGGGCTTCCTGCCCGAGGGGCTGCTCAACTACCTGGCCCTGCTCGGCTGGGCGATCGCCGCCGACCGCGACGTGTTCACCGTCGCCGAGATGGTCGACGCGTTCGACATCAAGGACGTGAACCCCAACCCGGCGCGCTTCGACCTCAAGAAGGCCGAGGCGATCAACGCCGACCACATGCGGATGCTCTCGATCGAGGACCTCACGCACCGGGTGATCCCGTTCCTGCAGGCCGACGGCGTGCTCAGTGATCCGGTGAACGACGCGGACGCTCGGCTGCTCGAGCTCGCGATGCCCCTGGTCGCGGAGCGGATGAACAAGCTCACCGAGGCGCCGCCCTTGCTCGGCTTCCTCTTCGCCGAGACTCTGCTGTCAGCTGACGAGCAGGTCGACGAGCTGGACGACGCCGGGCGCGCGGTGGTGCGCGCCGCGCACGAGGCTCTCGCCACGCTGCCGACCTGGTCGACGGCCGCGATCGAGGAGGCTCTCCGCGGTGCGCTCATCGACGGGCTCGGGCTCAAGCCGCGAGTCGCTTTCGGACCGGTGCGCATCGCGGTGACCGGCCGCAAGATCTCGCCGCCGCTGTTCGAGTCCCTCGAGCTGCTCGGCCGGGAACGCGGCCTTGGGCGACTGTCCCAGGCGGCTGGGTGAGCAACCCGTACGGCGGCTGGCCGCCGCCTGGCTACGTGCACCCGACGACACCTCCTCCGCCGGAGCCCGTCGGCCCCGTCGAGTACCACCTGATCCAGCGCACCGGGCACTGGGGCACGCACGGCTGGTGGCGACCGATGGTCGGCGTGGTCGTAGTGACCGTGGGCTTCTTCCTGGTGCCGGCCGTCCTGGCGATCTTCTTCGTCCTCGCGCTCGTGGCGGGCGGCGGTTCGGGGGTCGATGACGCTCTAGAGCGCATCACCGACACCGACGACGTCACTCCGCTCGTGCTGGCGTTCCTCAACGTGAGCCTCGCGTCGGCCATCCCGCTCTGCATGCTGGTGAACCGGGTCCTGCACGGTCTCACTCCAGGCTGGCTCGCCTCGGTCCGTCCACGTATCCGGTGGTCGTGGCTGCTCGTCACCTTCGGGCTCGCCTTCGTGGCGCTGGTGGTGACGGTGTTGGTCTCGGTCCTGCTCCCGACCACGGGCGACTCCAGCGACGTCGGCAGCGAGCTCAACTCCTGGACCTCGGTGACCCGCGACTTCGTGCTCGTCATCGTGCTGTTGACGCCCCTGCAGGCGGCGGGGGAGGAGTACGTCTTCCGCGGCTACCTCGCGCAGTCCTTCGGCGGGCTGTTCGCCTCCCTCGGGCCGTGGGTCAGCCGCGCCGCGGCCGTGCTGGTGCCGGCCCTCCTGTTCGCACTGGCCCACGGGGCCCAGGACGCACCGATCTTCGTGGACCGGTTGGCGTTCGGGCTGGTGGCCGGCGTGCTCGTCATCACGACCGGCGGGCTCGAGGCGGGCATCGCGATGCACGTGCTCAACAACCTGCTCGCCTTCGGCTTCGCGCTGGCCTACAGCGACATGACCTCGGCGCTCAACCCGACCGGAGGCTCGTGGTGGCAGCTTCCCGTGACGCTCACGCAGTCACTGACCTACCTGGCGTTGGCCACCTGGGCCGCGCGACGCCGTGGCCTGGACACGACCACGCGGCCGGTTTTGGAGGGCCCCGAGCGGCGCGTGTAAGGTTTCGCCTCGGTCTGGAGCCCTCTGGCACTCGGGCTAAACACGAGTAATACAGTGGGATATGGTGTAATTGGCAGCACGACTGGTTCTGGTCCAGTTAGTCTAGGTTCGAGTCCTAGTATCCCAGCGAGAGATCTGCGATTTTGAGCCCTTCCGAGGGTTCGTTAGGCTCACGCAGGTTGATCTTGCCCCCGTTGTGTAGCGGCCTAGCACGCTGCCCTCTCACGGCAGTAGCGCCGGTTCGAATCCGGTCGGGGGTACCACAGTCACGCGAGTGCGGGTGGGTCAGGCGGGCGGCGTGGCCATGCACTGGGCGTAGTAGAGGGCCTCGCCCATCTTGTCGATCAGCCCCAGCTGGGTCGTGAGGTAGTCCACGTGGCCCTCCTCCTCGGCGAGGATCCCCTCGAGGAGGTTGGCGCTGGTGGTGTCGTGCCTGTCGCG
Source organism: uncultured Actinomycetota bacterium (assembly GCA_963802315.1). Lineage (GTDB taxonomy): Bacteria > Actinomycetota > Actinomycetes > Propionibacteriales > Nocardioidaceae > Nocardioides. The sequence continues at coordinate 172,394 of CAWDIF010000001.1, read as the reverse complement.
GCACAGTGCGATGCCGGGCTTGAGCCGCTCGACGACCTCGAGCTCGATCGCTAGATCGCTCTCGAACATCTCCTTGATCGTCTGGCCGATCCGCAGCGAGAACAGCCGCTGGAAGTTGGGCAACCCGTCGAGCAGGAGGATCCGGTCCGTGATGGCCTCCGCATGATTCATCTCATCGAAGGACTCGGCCCGGGTGTGGCGGGCCAGCTCGGTCAGGCCCCAGCTCTCCTGCATCTTGGAGTGCAGGAAATACTGGTTGATGGCGGTCAGCTCGCTGCTCAGCTGCTCGTTCAGCAGCTTGATCACGTCCTTGTCGCCCGCCATGTCATCGCCCTTTCTCGACGTCGATACTGGTGACTATGTCTCACGTGCTCGCCGCTGACTACCGTGTGGCCGACCTGGTGCAGTGGCGCGATCTCATCGCACGCCAGGGGGACGGCATGCGCGAGCGCGGCCTGCGGCACCTCGTCTTCTACCAGTCGCTCCACGACCCGCACCGGGTCTTCACCACCGTCGGAGTCGGCGGCCGCGAACCGGTGGTCGAGCTGCTGCGCTCGGGGCTGGTGATGCGCTGGTTCGACGCCTGTGGCGTCCAGGACATCCCGCCGGTCTTCGCGGGGGACGTGATCGAGAAGATCGATCTCGAGGCGGGTGATCATGGCGACCTCCCCGGGGTCGTGATCGCCGTGATGGGTGCGGTGGCCGACCCCGACCTGCTCGTCGAGCGGGTGCATCGCGACGCCGACGGATTTCGCCGCGCCGGGGTCCGCAAGGTCTGGGTCTACCGGGCACTGGACGACGCGCAGGAGGTGCTCCTACTCCAGGAGCTCGGGAGTCGCGAGCGGGCCGAGCAATGGCTCGCCGGTGCCTCGGCGCGAGCCGATGCGAGCAACGCATGGATGCTCAGCGCCGGGTTCGGGGTCTACCCGCAGCCGTTCGTCGGGACGCTCGTGGCTGTCGTGGAGGCCGACTGAGGTGTACGTCTGCCTGTGCGAGGGAGTCACCAGCCACACCATCGCGGAGTGCATCGAGCGCGGTGCACGTAGCAGCCGCGAGGTCGCCGACCGCTGCGCCGCCGGCACGGTCTGCGGCCGTTGCCGGGCGACCGTGCGCGCCATGATCGAGGCCCATTTTCGCGACCTGCCTCCCGACCTACCCTGATCCTCGTGTCCGATTCCCGCCAGAAGGTGTCGGCGGGATCGGTCAGGATCAACACTGTGAACGCCGATCCCGAGTCCTGCTACCGAGCGGTGAAGTCGCGCGACCGTCGCTTCGACGGCGTGTTCTACATCGCCGTGCGGACCACGGGGATCTACTGCCGCCCCTCGTGCCCGGCCCGCACCCCGGCGTACGCCAACGTGACCTTCCACTCGAGCGCCGCCGCCGCCCAGGCGCGCCGGCTACCGCGCCTGCAAGCGCTGCCTGCCCGACGCCACCCCTGGCAGCCCCGACTGGGACGTCGCGGCGACGGCCGCCGGTCGAGCGATGCGGCTGATCGCCGACGGCGTCGTCGACCGTGAGGGTGTCGCGGGCCTCGCGCACCGGGTCGGCTACACCCCCCGCCACCTGAGCCGGCTGCTCACCGCTGAGCTCGGCGCCGGCCCGCTGGCCCTGGCACGCGCGCGGCGGGCCCAGACGGCGCGGGTCCTCATCGAGACCACCGAGCTCGGCTTCGCCGACGTCGCGTTCGCGGCCGGCTTCGCCAGCGTCCGACAGTTCAACGAGACGGTGCGCGAGGTCTACGCCGCCAGCCCCTCCGCCCTGCGAGGCCGCCGCGGCGGTGTGCCGAGCCCCGGCGCGATCTCGATGCGGCTCGCCGTACGCACCCCGTTCGCCGGTCGACGGCTCCTGGACTTCCTGGCTCACCACCAGGTCCAGGGAGTGGAGGTCGTCGGAGACGGTTGGTACGCGCGGACCCTCGACCTGCCGCACGGACACGGCACCGTCCGCCTCGACCTGGTCGACGCATCCTCGGCGGGGGAGACGGCGTTCGTGCCCGCGACGCTTCCGCTCCAGGACCTGCGCGACACGACCGCCGCGGTCGAGCGGGCGCGTCGCCTCGTCGACGCCGACTGCGACCCGGTCGCCGTCGACGACCAGTTCGCCGGCGACCCGGTGATCGGCCCGCTGGTCCGCGCGACGCCCGGGCTCCGGGTCCCGGGCCAGGTCGACGGCGACGAGACCGCGATCCGCACGGTGATCGGCCAGCAGGTGAGCGTCGTCGGGGCCCGCACGGTCACCGGCCGGCTCGTGGCCGAGCACGGCCGGCGCGTCGACGACCGACGTCCCCGGGCTCACCCACCTGTTCCCCGACGTGGCCACCCTGAGCGGCATCGACCCGGGGACCCTGCCGATGCCGCGCGCGCGCGGACGCGCCCTGGTCGGCCTCGCCCAGGCGCTGGCCTCGGGCGAGGTTGCGCTCGACCGCGGACCGGACCGGGACGAGGTCCGACGTGCGCTGCTGGGCTGCCCGGGCATCGGCCCCTGGACCGCCGACTACGTCGCGATGCGAGCGCTCGGCCACCCCGACGTCTTCCTGCCCACCGACCTCGGCGTGCGCAACGCGCTGGCCGGCCTCGGCCACGACCCGGCAGCCGTCATCGGCGACAGCGACAGCTGGCGACCCTGGCGGTCCTACGCCCTGATGCACCTCTGGAACACCCTGATGCCCGCACTGACGAAGGAGAACTGACATGTGGACCGTGATGGACTCACCCATCGGCGAGCTGCGGCATCGTCGAGCGCGACGGCGACGTGACCGCGATCGAGTTCTCGCCGTTCCGCGACGGCGACGGCCGCCCGCGCGGGGAGCGCCGCGACGCACACCCGGTGCTCGTCGAGACCGCGCGCCAGCTCGCGGCGTACTTCGCACGCGACCTCAAGGACTTCGACCTGCCGCTGGCCCCGGTCGGCACCGACTTCCAGCAGCGGGTCTGGAAGGAGCTGCAGGCGATCGGCTACGGCGAGACCGCGTCGTACGGCGAGATCGCGCTGCGGCTCGGCATGACCAACGCCGCCTCCCGCGCCGTCGGCCTGGCCAACGGCCGCAACCCGATCCCGATCGTGATCCCGTGCCACCGGGTCATCGGCGCCAACGGCACGCTCACCGGCTACGCCGGCGGACTGGAGCGCAAGCAGCTGCTGCTCGAGCTCGAGCAGGATGCGCTGTTCTGAGCTTCAGCGTGCCCGGGGACTTGCGCTATTCGGCAGCGGCGCGGCGCAGCGACTCCGAGAGCCGCTCGGCTGCGGCGAGCACGGCGGGGGCGTGCATCCGGCCGGGCTGGCGCGAGAGCCGCTCGAGCGGGCCGCGAGACCGAGACTGCGGCGATGATCTTGCCGCCGGGGGAGCGGACCGGTGCGGAGACCGAGGCGACGCCCTGCTCGCGCTCGCCGACCGACTGCGCCCAGCCGCGGCGGCGGATGCCGGAGAGCGCAGCGGCCGAGAAGGCGGCGTTCTGCAGGCCGCGGTGCATCCGCTCGGGGTCCTCCCAGGCCAGCAGGATCTGCGCGGCCGAGCCGGCGCGCATGGTCAGCTGCGAGCCGACGGGGATCGTGTCGCGCAGGCCGGACGGACGCTCGGCCGCGGCCACGCAGACGCGGTGCTCGCCCTGGCGGCGCCACAGCTGGGCGGACTCGCCGGTGATGTCGCGCAGCCGAGCCAGGACCGGACCCGCAGCGGCGAGCAGCCGGTCCTCGCCGGCAGCGGCCGACAGCTCGGCCAGCCGCGGTCCGAGGACGAACCGGCCCTGCATGTCGCGGGCCACCAGGCGGTGGTGCTCGAGCGCGACGGCGAGCCGGTGGGCGGTCGGCCGGGCGAGTCCGGTGCCCGCGACGAGACCGGCGAGGGTGGCCGGTCCCGACTCGAGGGCGGTGAGCACGAGGGCGGCCTTGTCGAGCACGCCCACTCCGCTGGTGGTGTCCATATGGCAATACTGCCGTCTCAGATGATGGGATGCAAGGGCTATGCTCTGAGCGCATCGACGAAAGGAGGACATGGGCAAGACCCTGGCCGAGAAGGTCTGGGACGAGCACGTCGTCCGCTCGCGTGGCCGGTGAGCCCGACCTCCTCTTCATCGACCTCCACCTGATCCACGAGGTGACCTCGCCCCAGGCCTTCGACGGTCTGCGCCTCGCCGGCCGCCGGGTTCGGCGCCCCGACCTGACGCTCGCGACCGAGGACCACAACGTCCCGACGCTCGACTGGGACAAGCCGATCGCCGACCTCGTGTCGCGCACGCAGGTCGAGACGCTGCGGCGGAACGCCGCGGAGTTCGGCGTCCGGCTGCACCCGCTCGGCGACATCGAGCAGGGCATCGTGCACGTCGTCGGTCCGCAGCTGGGCCTGACCCAGCCCGGCATGACGATCGTGTGCGGCGACAGCCACACCAGCACGCACGGCGCGTTCGGCGCGATCGCGTTCGGCATCGGCACCTCCGAGGTCGAGCACGTGCTCGCCACCCAGACGCTGACGCCAGGCCAAGCCCAAGACGATGGCGGTCACCGTCAACGGCAGCCTGCCGGCCGGCGTCACCGCCAAGGACCTCGTGCTCACCCTGATCACCCACACCGGCACCGGCGGCGGCCAGGGCTACATCGTGGAGTACCGCGGCCAGGCCATCGAGGAGCTCTCGATGGAGGGCCGGATGACGGTCTGCAACATGAGCATCGAGTGGGGCGCGAAGGCCGGTCTGATCGCGCCCGACCAGACGACCTTCGACTACATCGAGGGTCGAGCCGAGGCGCCGAAGGGTGCCGACTGGGACGCCGCGCGTCGCCCACTGGAAGACGCTGACGCACCGACGACGACGCGGAGTTCGACGAGGAGATCGTGCTCGACGCCGCGCAGATGACGCCGTTCGTCACCTGGGGCACCAACCCCGGCCAGGGCGTCCCGCTCAGCGCCAACGTGCCCAGCCCCGAGGACTTCGACGAGGCGATCGACCGGGTCGCCGCCGAGAAGGCGCTGACCTACATGGGCCTCGAGGCCGGCACCCCGATGCGCGAGGTCAAGGTCGACACCGTGTTCGTCGGCTCGTGCACCAACGGCCGCATCGAGGACCTTCGACTGGCTGCCGAGATCATCAAGGGCCGTCACGTCGCCAAGGACACGCGGCTGCTCGTCGTCCCCGGCTCGGTGCGCGTCCGGCTCCAGGCAGAGGAGGAGGGCCTGGACCTCGTCTTCAAGGAGGCCGGGGCCGAGTGGCGCGGGGCGGGCTGCTCGATGTGCCTGGGCATGAACCCCGACACCCTGCGGCCCGGCGAGCGCAGCGCGTCGACGTCCAACCGCAACTTCGAGGGCCGCCAGGGCAAGGGCGGTCGCACGCACCTCGTGTCCGTGCCGGTCGCGGCGGCCACCGCGATCCGCGGCACCCTGTCCTCGCCCGCCGACCTCGAACCTGCTCTGGAAGGTGCGCCCTGATGGACGCGTTCACCAGTCACACCGGCGTCGGCGTGCCGCTGCGCCGCAGCAACGTCGACACCGACCAGATCATCCCGGCCGTCTACCTCAAGCGGGTGACCCGCGACGGGTTCGAGGACGGGCTGTTCGCCGCCTGGCGCAACGACCCGACCTTCGTGCTCAACCGAGCGGAGTACGCCGCGGGCTCGGTCCTCGTCGCCGGGCCCGACTTCGGCACCGGCTCCTCGCGCGAGCACGCCGTGTGGGCGCTGCAGAACTACGGCTTCCGGGCGGTCATCTCGCCGCGCTTCGGCGACATCTTCCGCGGCAACTCCGGCAAGGCCGGGCTGCTGGCGGCACAGGTCGACGAGAAGGTCGTCCAGCGACTCTGGGACCACCTCGAGGCCAACCCCGGTGCGGTCGTGACCGTCGACCTCGAGTCGCGCACGGTGCGGGCCGGTGAGGGACACGATGCGATCGAGGACTCCTTCGACATCGACGACTACACCCGCTGGCGACTCCTCGAGGGACTCGACGACATCGGCATCACGCTGTCGCACGAGGAGCTCATCTCGGAGTACGAGGCGGAGCGTCCGAGTTGGAAGCCGCAGACGATCAGGGCCTGATCGCCAGTTGCGTCGCATAGGGCTCGAAGCCCAGTCGGGCTGCGGTCCGCATCGACGCGGTGTTGCCCACGCGACAGCGCCAGCTGGCCCAGCCGTGCCACGACACGGCGTACGACGCGGCGCCCCGTCCGAGGGACAGTCCAATGCCGCGCCCCCGCGACTCGTCGGCCACCAGCAGGCCGACGTCGCGCGGCACTCCGTCGAGATCGCGCAGCACGGCACCACCGCGCAGTGTCGGCACCCAGGGGCGGGCGGCCTGGCCGGTAGTGCCCCAGACAGCAACCGCCACGGTGCTGGTGCCCGCGCCGGAGTCGATGGCCTCGGGCAGACCGGACTCCTGCCAGTCCTCGGCACACACGGCGTCGCGCAGCAGTGTCAGCCGCGCGGGGTCGACCTGCTCGACGTTCTCGGGCACCCCGGGGTCCACATCGAGGTAGTGGTGCGTCGCGGGTCCGATCACCCGCAGCGACCGCTGCGCCGCGAACGAGTGCCAGAACGCTGGCTCCTCGAGGTCGACGGGACTCGCGTTGGCCAGTGCAGCAGCGTCCAGAGCCGCGGCGTTCGAGGGACACGAGACGTGCACACCACCCGCGCGCCACGCGACGTACCAGCTGTCGTCGTCGAGGCCCTCGTGCGGGCGCACCGTGACGTCCTGCCAGAGCTCGGCGGTCTCGAGCCCGAGGCGGTCCAGCCAGATCCGCTCCACCTCGGCCTCGGTGTCTGCGCGCATGCCCTCAACCTAGGTGGGGCTGAAAACCGCTCTGAAACAGGGGTTTCTGCCGAAATACACGCAAATCGGCGCGGCGGGTCGTTGTGACAGAGACCACCCAGTACCTAGCGTGCAGGGCATGAGGCGGGCGTCGGCTCGATCTCATTCCTTTCGAAAGGCAATGACGTGAACAAGTCACAACTCATCGACGCGCTGGCCACGCGCTTCGACGGCAACCGCAAGGCGGCGCAGCACGCGCTGGAGTCCGTTCTCGACACCATCACCCGTGAGGTCACCAAGGGCGAGAAGGTCGCCATCACTGGCTTCGGGTCGTTCGAGAAGCGGATCCGCGAGGCCCGTTGGGTGCGCAACCCGCAGACCGGTGCACGCATGAAGGCCAAGAAGACCGCCGTGCCGAAGTTCACCGCCGGCCAGGACCTGAAGAACATCGTCTCCGGCGCCAAGAAGCTGCCGAAGGCCGCTACCGCTGCTGTTGCCCCGGCCAAGAAGGCTGCGCCGGCGAAGAAGGCTGCGCCGGCGAAGAAGGCTGCGCCGGCGAAGAAGGCTGCGCCGGCGAAGAAGGCTGCGCCGGCCAAGAAGGCGCCCGCGAAGAAGGCGGCGCCGGCGAAGAAGGCGCCCGCGAAGAAGGCGCCGGCCAAGAAGGCGCCCGCGAAGACGGCGCCGGCCAAGAAGGCGCCCGCGAAGAAGGCGCCCGCGAAGAAGGCGCCGGCCAAGAAGGCGCCGGCCAAGAAGGCGCCCGCGAAGAAGGCGCCGGCCAAGAAGGCCTGATCTAGTCGATCAGATTCGACGGGCCGCCTCCCACGAGGGAGGCGGCCCGTCGGTGCGTCCGGGGTCCGACGCCGAGGTGCCACGCCGCTCTCAGGTCGGCGAGGTCGTCGACATCGCGGCGCAGGCTGGGGACCGCGACCTCGATGTGCCGCGCCCCCACGGCGTGCGCCGCGGCCGAGCCAGCACCGAAGCGCGGGCGGAAGGCGTCGTACGCCGCGGTGTAGAGCGTCGTCCCTGTGCCCTCCGCATCCGCGACATAGACCGCGTCGCCGGCCACGATGCTGAACAGCACCTCGTCGAGCTCGGCCGGGCGCAGGGCCGGCAGATCGCCGAGCACTGCGACCGGGACCAGGTCGGGCCAGCGCCGCCGCGCCTCCGCGGCCGCGAGCCGCAGGGTGCCGTTGAGGTCGTCGCTGGTGCCGTCCGGGATCGTCGCGCAGCCGATCGCCTTGAGCTCCGAGGCGAAGCCGACGTCGTCGGTGACACCGAGGACCTCGCTGACCAGCGTGGCCGCCCGGCAGGCCTCGACGGTGTCGAGCGCGAAGGCCGTCGCGAGCTCACGGCGTTCGTGGTCGCCGAGCTCGGCCAGTCGGGACTTGCCGACGGCCGGCGGCTTCACAGGGACCAGGACGACGTACATCGCCGGTGATCCTCTCAGGCACGAGTAACCTGCCGGGCGTGGCCATCCGGCGCGTGCGACGCAACGAGGAACCCCGTGGCTGGGCCTGGGCCACCGGCGTCGCGATCGTCAAGCCTGCACTCCTGGCGACCACCAAGCAGAGCTGGATCGATGGCGAGAAGATCCCGGCGACCGGCGGCTGCCTGGTCGTGCTCAACCACATCTCGCACGTCGACCCGCTGACGGCCGCGCACATCCTCTACGACCACGGCCGGATCCCGCGCTACCTCGCGAAGTCGGGGCTGTTCAAGAACAGGGCGCTGGGCGGCTTCCTCAGGTCTGCTGGGCAGATCCCGGTCGAGCGGATGAGCAGGAACGCCGTGGGGGCCTACGACGCCGCGGTGGGTGCGGTCCGCGCTGGCGAGTGCGTCGTGGTCTACCCCGAGGGCACGATCACCCGCGACCCGGACGGTGTGGCCGATGACCGGCAAGTCCGGCGCCGCCCGGATCGCCCTCGCAGACCGGGTGTCCGGTCATCCCGATCGGGCAGTGGGGCGCGCACGAGGTGCTGGCGCCGTACGCGAAGACGCCCCACCTCTTCCCGCGCAAGACGGTGACCATGAAGGTCGGCGACCCCGTCGACCTCAGCGACCTGGCCGCGCAGGAGCACACCCCCGCGGTCGTCACCCAGGCCACCGATCGGATCATGGCCGCGATCACCGCGCTCGTGGCCGAGGTCCGCGGAGAGCCGGCGCCGACCGCGGTCTTCGACCCCCGCACCGCAGGGGTCTCCCGCATCGGGAACCCCACGAGGAAGGAGCGCACGTGAGTGCATCGCTCGGCAAGGTCGCCGTCTTCGGAGCGGGGTCGTGGGGGACCGCCTTCTCCGTGGTGCTTGCCGACGGCGGCAACGACGTGACGCTCTGGGCCCGACGCGAGGAGGTGGCCGCGACGATCAACGAGTCGCGGGAGAACACCGACTACCTGCCCGGCATCCAGCTGCCCCCGTCGGTCACCGCGACCCACGACGTCGAGGAGGCCGCCAGCGGTGCGGACATCGTCGTCTTCGCGACCCCGTCCCAGTCCTTCCGGGGCAACCTCGAGGAGTGGGCCGCCGCACATCTCCGACCGGCGCCGTCCTGGTCTCGCTGATGAAGGGCGTCGAGCTCGGCACCCTCAAGCGGATGAGCGAGGTGATCGCCGAGGTGACGGGTGCGGGCCCGGAGCGGATCGCCGTGATCAGCGGGCCCAACCTGGCCAAGGAGATCGCCCGCCGCGAGCCGGCCGCGTCGGTCGTCGCCTGCGCCGACGAGGAGGTCGCCAAGCTGCTGCAGGGTCGCTGCCACTCCCCGGCGTTCCGGCCCTACACGAGCGTCGACGTGCTCGGCTGCGAGCTCGGCGGCGCCTACAAGAACGTCGTCGGGCTCGCGGTCGGCATGGCCGTCGGCCTCGGCTTCGGCGACAACACCACCGCGTCCGTGATCACCCGCGGACTCGCCGAGACGGCGCGGCTGGCGATGGCGCTCGGCGCCAACCCGCTGACCCTGATGGGCCTCGCCGGCCTCGGCGACCTGGTCGCGACCTGCTCCTCGCCGCTGTCGCGCAACCGCACCTTCGGCGAGAAGCTCGGCCAGGGCATGACGACCGAGGAGATCTACGCCTCGACCCGTCAGGTCGCCGAGGGCGCCAAGTCCTGCTCGTCGCTGCGCGCCCTCGCCGAGCAGTCCGGCGTGGACGCGCCGGTCGCCCAGTACGTCGACGACGTTGTCGTCGGGTCGGATGACCGCCACCGACATGATGGACTCGTTCCTCGCCCGCGACACCAAGGCCGAGACGGACTGATGCTCCGTGCTGCACCCCCGGTCTAGGTCCGTCGGTGGAAGGTGAGGTCGCCGACAGGTGTTCCATCATTGGTGAAGTGCCTGAGACAGATCAGCCCACAGGTCCTCGACGTCCTCGATGCCGACCGAGAGCCGGACCAGGCCCTCGGGGATCGTCGCTGGGCTCGTGCGCCCAGCGGCGCCGGCGCTCGAACGTCGACTCCACGCCGCCGAGCGACGTGGCGTGCACCCAGAGCCGCACCGAGGCCGCGACGGCGTCAGCGGCGGGGACCCCTCCGCTGGGGAGGACCGCGACCATGGCGCCGAAGCCCGGGTAGCGGACCTCGGCGACGGCGGGGTGGCCGGTCAGCCGGCGGACGAGCTCGGCGGCGTTCGCCTGGGCGCGCTCCATGCGCACGTGGAGCGTGCGCAGGCCGCGAGTGGCCAGCCAGGCCTCGAGGGTGCCGGGGATCGCGCCGAGCAGGTCGCGGCGGCCCTTGAGCACGTCGCACAGGGCGTCGTCGCCGACGACGACGGCGCCCATGAGCAGGTCGCTGTGGCCGGCGAGGTACTTCGTGGCCGAGTGCACGACGATGTCGGCGCCCAGCAGCAGTGGCTGTTGGTGCAGCGGCGTCGCGAAGGTGTTGTCGACCACGACCGTGGCGCCCGCCTCATGCGCGGCCGCGGCGATGGTGGCGATGTCGGCGACCTCCAGGGTGGGGTTGGTGGGCGACTCCAGCCACACGAGTGCCACGTCGTCGTCCAGGCCGCGAGGAACCCGTCGGTGTCCTCGGTCTCCACCAGGACCGTCCTGACCCGGTCGCGCGACTCGAGATCGGCCAGCTGGAGGAGCGTGCCGTTGTAGGAGATCCGCGGGCCGACCACGGTCGCGCCGTTGGACGACCAGGTCGAGGACGGTCGACACGGCGGCGAGTCCGGACGAGAACGCCAGGGCCCGCCCACCCTCGAGGTCCCCGAGCGCGGTCTCGAACGCCTGCCAGGTCGGGTTGCCGGTAGCGGCCGTACTCACGGTCACCACCGGCGACGTAGGTCGAGGCCATCGTGATCGGCGTGCTCAGCGGCTGGTCCGGCTCGTGCGGAGGGCGCCCTGCGTGCACCGTGCGGGTGGCGGGTCGGAGCGGGTCGGCCATCCCGCAACCCTAGGGTGGCGTGGTGATCTCGCTGTCGCTCGAGGTGGTCGCCGAGATCGTCGGCGGCCGGGTCGAGGGCGACGGCTACGGCGTCGCAGTGACCGGTCCCGTCGTCATCGACGGCCGCCAGGCCGGGCCCGGCAGCCTGTTCGTCGCCTTCGTGGGCGCGCACGCCGACGGCCACGACCACGCAGCGCAGGCCGCCGCCCACGGTGCCGTCGCGGTGCTCGGCACCCGGGCAACGGACCTCCCCACCGTCCTGGTCGACGACCCGCAGCGCGCGCTCCAGCAGCTCGCGGCGTACGTCGTCGCGCAGGTGCGCAGCGACGAGCGCCTCACCGTGCTGGCCCTCACGGGGTCGCAGGGCAAGACGTCCACGAAGGACCTGCTGGCGGCGGTGCTCGACACGGCAGGTCCGACCGTGGCGACCCACGGCTCGTTCAACAACGAGCTGGGCATGCCGCTGACCGCTCTTCGCGTCGAGCCGGAGACCCGGTATCTGGTCTTGGAGATGGGTGCACGCGGTCGCGGCCACCTGACCCAGCTCACCGACGTCGTCGCCCCTGACGTGTCGGTCGTCCTCAACGTCGGGACGGCTCATCTCGGCGAGTTCGGCACGCGCGGGGCGATCGCCCTGGCCAAGGGCGAGCTCGTCAACGCCCTGCGTCCCCCGGGAGTCGCGGTGCTCAACGCCGACGACGACCGGGTCGCCGCGATGGCGGCTCTCGCGCCCGGCCGGGTGCTCACGTTCGGCACGGGCGCTGCCGACGTACGACTCGAGGGCCTCGAGCTCGACCGTCTCGGACGCCCCCGCTTCAGCCTCGCGACCGCAGATGCGCGTGCGGACGTCGCGCTCCGGCTCGTCGGTGCCCACCAAGCGCTGAACGCCGCGGCCGCGGCGGCTGCCGCGCTCGCTGTCGGCATGTCGTTGGACGACGTGGCCTCGGCGCTGGCCACGGTTGCCTCGCTCTCCAAGTGGCGCATGGAGCTGCACGAGCTCTCCAACGGTGTCGTCCTGGTCAACGACTCCTACAACGCCAACCCGGAGTCGATGCGAGCTGCGCTGGACACGATCGCGACCATCGGGGCCGACGCGTCGATCGGCCGCACGATCGCCGTCCTGGGCGTGATGCGCGAGCTCGGCGACGACAGCGAGTCGGCGCACCGCGAGATCGGCCGGTACGCCGCCGCGCGGGTCGACCAGGTCCTCGTGATCGGCCAGGAAGCGCGCGGCATCCACGAGGGGGCGGGCGACCGAAGCGTGTTCGTCAACGACAACAGCGCGGCGACCGCCTGGCTCCACGACCACCTCATCGAGCGTGACGCGGTTCTCGTCAAGGCCTCGCGGGGCGCGCGCCTCGACGAGGTCGCGGCCGCGCTTCAGTAGCGTTGGACCACATGACCCAGCCCAAGGTCCGGGTGGCACTCCTGTTCGGCGGACGATCCGGCGAGCACGCCATCTCCGCCGCCACCGCGGCCGGAGTGCTCAAGGCGATCGACCGCGACAAGTACGACGTCATCCCGGTCGGGATCACCCGCGACGGACGCTGGGTCATCGCCTCCGACGACCCCACCAGGTGGGAGCTGCGCGCCGACCGGCTCGCGGAGGTGACCGCCGCACCGGGCTCGGAAGTGGTGCTCTCGGCGTCCTCGGACGGCCCGCAGCTCCAGGTCCTGGCTACCGGCTCGGTCCCGGAGGTGCTCGGGCAGGTCGACGTCGTGTTCCCGGTGCTGCACGGCCCGTTCGGCGAGGACGGCACGGTGCAGGGCCTGCTGGAGCTCGCCGACGTTCGCTACGTCGGCTCCGGTGTGCTCGCGTCCGCGGTCGGCATGGACAAGCACTACATGAAGCTCGTCTTCGCCGCCCACGACCTGCCGATCGGGCCGTACGTCGTGGTCACGCCGCGCGACTGGATGCAGCATCGCGAGGACGTGCTGACCAGGGTCATGGGCCTGCGGCTGCCGGTGTTCGTCAAGCCGGCCCGCGCGGGGTCGTCGCTGGGTGTCACCCGGGTCGACGACCTCGACGACCTCGCGCGAGCCATCGAGGACGCCCAGGTGCACGACCCCAAGGTGCTCGTCGAGCAGGGCATCGACGGGCGCGAGATCGAGTGCGCCGTGCTCGGTGGCCGCCGGGACGAGGCGCCACGGGCATCGGTTCCTGGCGAGATCGTCGTCGACCACGCGGAGCACTCGTTCTACGACTTCGAGGCCAAGTACCTCGACGAGGGGCCGGTCCGCCTCGACGCGCCGGCCGACCTGTCGGAGGTGATGTGTGAGCGGGTGCGCGACCTTGCGGTCCGGGCGTTCGAGGCGATCAGTGCCGAGGGCATCGCCCGGGTCGACGTCTTCGTCACCCCGGACGACCAGGTCCTCGTCAACGAGATCAACACGATGCCCGGCTTCACGCCGATCTCGATGTACCCGCGGATGTGGGAGGCCTCCGGCCTGGCGTACCCCGACCTCATCGACGAGCTCATCCAGCTGGCGCTCGAGCGCCCGACGGGCCTGCGCTGATCGCTGGCGGGGACTCCGCAGCCGTCAGCCAGCCCGGACGGCGCGCACCAGCAGGTCACGGGCGACCGCGCCCAGCGTCGTCCCGCTCGCCTGGCAGGCGTAGGGGAACACCGAGGTCTCGGTGGTGCCCGGCGTGATCGCGGTCTCGAGGATCACGAAGGAGCCGTCGCTGTTCACGATGAAGTCGGAGCGCGAGACGTCGCGCAGGCCCAGCGCCCGGTGCGCGTCGCGCGCCATCTCGCCCAGTCGGTCGAGCTGCTCCTCGGGCAGGTCCGGCTTGTCCAGCGACACGAACTCCGCGGTGTAGCGGGCGCTGAAGTCGAACTCGTGGCCCTTCTCGAAGTCGATGGCCACCGGCATCAACGAGGTGAGGCCGTCGTCGGTCTCGAGAACGACGACGCTGACGTCGACGCCGTCGTGGAAGCGTTCGATCAGCGCATCCTCGCAGTAGGCGTAGGTGCCCACCAGCGCGGAGGGGAGCGCAGCGAGGCCGTCGACACCCGACACCCCGAGCGCGCTGCCGCCGCGGGTCGGCTTCACGACGACGCGCGAGCCGAGCCGGTGCATCACGTGCTCCATCAGCGCCGCCGCGCCGACGTCGCGGAAGGTCTGCGCCGAGAGTCCCACGCTGTCGGGAACCGGGATCCCGGCACGGCGGAGCAGCTCGCGTGCGGTGCCCTTGTCGAAGGCGACCCGGCAAGCGTGGCTGCGCGAGCCGACGTAGGGCAGCCCGATCAGCTCGAGCAGGGTCTGGATCTCGCCGTCCTCGCCGAGCTGTCCGTGCAGTGCGGGGAGTGCGACGACGACCTTGTCCCGCTCGAGCGCACTGAGCAGCTGGCTGTCGAAGTCGTAGGGCTGGGCCTCGACGCCCAGCGTGCGCAGCTCTCGGACCAGGTTGCGTCCACTGGCCAGGGAGATGTCGCGCTCGTGGCTGAGGCCGCCCGCGATGACGGCGACGGGACCGGTGAGCTCCTCCACGTTCAGATGTGCACCACGGGGCAGGTCAGCGTGCGGGTGATCCCGTCCAGGGTCTGCACCTTGGCGACCACCAGCTTGCCCAGCTCGTCGACGTTGCGGGCCTCGGCGCGGACGATCACGTCGTAGGGGCCGGTGACGTCCTCGGCCATGGTCACGCCCTTGACCTGGGCGATCGCGCGGGCGACGTCCGCCGCCTTGCCGACGTCGGTCTGGATGAGGATGTAGGCCTGGACGACCATGACGCTCTCCCTGCTGTTCGACAACGCTGTCCGAGAACTGCCGTGCCGGGTCAACCTACCCTGCGCACGACCCCCCTGCATCTGCTGGGATGGGGCCCATGAGCCTGCCCTCTGACGCGACGCTGGGCGACGCGGGGGAGTTCGGGCTGATCGGCAGCGCTGAGCGCCATGTTCCCCCAGGGTGAGCAGGTCCTGGTGGGGCCTGGAGACGACGCTGCGGTGCTCAGGGTGAAGACCGGGCACGTCGTCGTCTCGACCGACCTGATGGTCGAGGGCAGGCACTTCCGCCGCGACTGGGCCTCGGCCGAGGACGTGGGGCACCGGGCGGCCGCGCAGAACCTCTCCGACCTCAACGCGATGGGTGGTCGCGCGCACTCGCTGACCGTCGGGCTCGCGGCTCCGCCGGACCTGCCGGTGGCCTGGGCGATGGACTTCGCGCGTGGCTTCGCAGCCGAGTGCTCCCTGGTCGGCGCCTCGATCGTCGGCGGCGACCTGACCGCGGCCTCCGAGGTGGTCGTGGCAGTGACCGTGATCGGAGCCTGCACGGCACCGCCCGTGCTGCGATCCGGCGCCTCGGCCGGGGACGTGCTCGCGCTGGTCGGTCGCCAGGGCTGGGCGGCCGGGGGACTGGCCGTGCTCGGCCGCGGCTTCCGGTCGCCGCGGGTGCTGGTGCGAGGCCTACCAGCGCCCGGAGCCCCCGTACGACGCCGGGCCCGCCGGCGCCGATGCCGGTGCGACGTCGATGATCGACATCTCCGACGGGCTCCTGGCCGACGCGGGCCACCTCGCCGAGGCCTCGGGCGTCTCGATCGACGTGCACACCGCGTCGTTGGAGATCCCCGAGCCGCTGCACGCCGTCGCGGCCGCCACGGGTGCTGACCCGGTCTCGTTCATCCTCAGCGGCGGTGACGACCACGCGTTGCTGGCGACGTTCCCGGCCGGCACGGCGCTGCCGCAGGGCTGGACGGCCATCGGGGTGGTCACGGCCGGCGAGGGGGTCACCGTCGACGGCGCGGCGTACGACGGTCCGACCGGCTGGACACACTTCTAGTGTCGCGCGGGGCACCAGGACGACGAAGGCCGCCACCCCAGGGGGCAGCGGCCATCTCCGAGAAGCGACGGTCAGGTCAGCGGGTGACCTTGCCCGCCTTGAGACAGCCCGTGCACACGTTGAGGCGCTTCGGGGTGCCGTTGACCGTCGCCCGCACCCGCTGGATGTTGGGGTCGAAGCGACGCTTGGTGATCTTGCGCGACCACGGCCGGTTGTTGCCGAAGCCGGGCTTCTTGGCGCAGATGTCACAGACGGCGGCCACCGGGCACTCCTGGGATAGACGATCAGATCGAGGGCGCCTGCTGAGCAGGCAACCGAGTGAGGATATCCGACCCGGCCGGTCCGCCCCAAAACGAAGCACAACCCCTAACGTTGCCCGCTGTGGAACCCACTCCGGACGGCAGGCCGGGCATCCAGCTCGGCACGGTGCTGCGGTTCATCGACATCGCCGTCGATGCCTTGGCGGGCGCGCGCGAGGAGATCGACGCCCTCAACGTCTATCCGGTCCCCGACGGTGACACCGGGACCAACCTCTACCTGACCATGGCTGCGGCCCGCGACGCCGTGCGCGAGCAGACCTCCCGGCCCGATGCCGACCGCGGCACGACGTTCGAGGCGTTCACCCGGGGGGCGCTGCTGGGCGCGCGCGGCAACTCCGGCGTGATCCTCAGCGAGATGCTGCGTGCCATCATCGGCCGGATCGTGGCAGCGACCCCGGAGGAGCGGAACGCCGTCGTCATGGTCGACGCGCTGCGCCGGGCGACCGAGGCGAGCTACGCCGCCGTGGGCACGCCGGTCGAGGGCACGATGCTCAGCGTCTGCCGGGCCGCGGCGGAAGCCGCGGAGGCGCTGCTCGAGACGAAGGACGACGCCCGTTCGCGCGACGTGCTGACCACGTCGGCGGCCGCCGCCCGCGCGGCCCTCGCCCGAACCCCTGACCAGCTCAAGGCACTCCGCGACGCCGGGGTGGTCGACGCCGGCGGTCGCGGCGTCGTGGTGATCCTCGACGCGGCCGAGACTGCGCTCACGGGCCGGGTCCCGCCCCGGGTCCAGGGTCCTCGCCGGATCCCGCAGCCGGTCCTCCAGCCCGGAGGCGACTTCGTCGAGGGCGGCCCCGCCTACGAGGTGATGTATCTGCTCGACGGAGACGCTGAGGCCATCGGCGGGTTGCGGACCGCCCTGGCAGGCCTCGGCGACTCGCTGGTGGTGGTGGGTGGCGAGGGGCTGTGGAACGTGCACGTCCACGTCGACGACGTCGGCGCCGCCATCGAGGCCGGCATCACCGCCGGGCGGCCGCACCGGATCCGGGTCACGCACTTCGCTGACTCACTGAGTGACCGGGTCGGGGCCCAGACGACACCGGCTCGGGCCGGTCGCGCGATCGTCGCGGTCGCGGCCGGTCCGGGACTGGCCAGCCTGTTCGAGGGCGCCGGCGCCCTGGTGGTCCGTGGTGGTCCGGGCAACCGACCCTCCACCGGCATGATCCTCGCCGCCATCGAGCGGACCGGAGGCCAGGAGGTGGTCGTGCTGCCCAACGACCCCGACTCGGTCCGGGTCGCCCAGATCGCGGCCTCCACGGCAGAGGCCGACCACCAGATGCGGGTCGCGGTCATCCCGACCGACCGCCCAGGTGGAGGGGCTCGCGGCGCTCGCGGTCCACGAGCCCGGCCGCACCTTCGACCAGGACGTCCTGGAGATGACGGCGACCGCGCGACACGCCCGTCAGGGTGCGGTCACCGTCGCGGCCAAGCAGGCGATCACCATGGCGGGACCGTGCGAGCCGGGCGACGTGCTCGGCGTCATCGGCGGCGACTTCGTGGTCGTCGGCCAGGACCTGAGGGAGGTCGCCCACGACGTGCTCGACCGACTGCTCGGCGGCGGAGGCGAGCTGGTCACGCTGGTCTCGGGAGCCCAGGACGCCGACGGAGCGCTGGCGATGGCCGTGAGCACCTGGCTCGAGGAGCGGCACCCGACTGTCGACGTCGTGGTGTACGACGGTGGTCAGGAGCGCTACCCGCTGCTCGTCGCCGTCGAGTGAAGGGACGACCGTGATCGACCTCGGCTCACCTGTCGAGTCGGTGCTCGGTGTCGCCAAGGGCGTCAAGGCCCAGAAGCGCAGCGAGGGCATCACCGGACGTCTCGGCATCGTGACGGTCGGCGACCTGCTGCGGCACTTCCCACGCCGCTACCTCGAGACCGGGTCACTGTCGGTTCCCGAGGCCCTCGAGGAGGGCCAGCTCATCACCGTGGTGGGCGAGATCTCATCGTCGGTGAGCCGGACCTACAACGACCGCCGCACCGGCCGGCCGGCCTACCGGCAGGAGGTCGTGCTCCGCACCGAGGGACCGTCGCTGCAGATGACGTTCTTCGCCCAGCAGTCCCACATCGGCCGATACAACGAGACGCGGTTCAGCCGGGGCCGCCGCGGCATCTTCATGGGCAAGGTCGGCACCTTCCGCGGTGACTGGCAGCTCACCAACCCGCAGATGGTGCTGTTCGGCGCCGACGGCGAGAGCAGCGAGGACCTGGCGGCGTTCTCCCT
Source organism: uncultured Actinomycetota bacterium (assembly GCA_963802315.1). Classification (GTDB taxonomy): domain Bacteria; phylum Actinomycetota; class Actinomycetes; order Propionibacteriales; family Nocardioidaceae; genus Nocardioides. The sequence goes on along the minus strand of CAWDIF010000001.1, from coordinate 153,955 downwards.
GGAGACGATCGGCCCGCTCTACCCGCTCTATCCCGCCACCAAGGACGTCGAGTCCTGGGACCTGCAGAAGGCGATCACCTTCGCGCGGAGCGTGGTCGACGAGGTGCCCGAGCTCCTGCCGCAGGGAGTGCTGGACGAGTTCGGCGTGCTCGGCGCCCGCACGGCGCTCGACCTGATCCACGCCCCCGAGACCTGGGCTCAGATCACGCGAGCGCAGCACCGCTACCGGTTCGAGGAGGCGCTCGTCACCCAGCTCGTGCTGGGCCGGAGTCGACGGGCCGTGCACCGGATGGGGGCCCGTCCACGCGCCGGCGGCGAGGGTCTCCTGCTGGCGGCGTTCGACGCCCGCCTGCCGTTGGAGCTCACCGACGGGCAGCGCGAGATCGGGGAGCAGATCGAGGTCGACCTCGCGCAGCCGCACCCGATGAACCGGCTGCTCCAGGGCGAGGTCGGCTCCGGCAAGACCCTGGTGGCGCTGCGCGCGATGCTGCGTGTCGTCGACTCCGGCAGGGCAGGCCGCGCTGCTTGCGCCCACGGAGGTCCTCGCCCAGCAGCACCATCGCTCGATCACCGCGCTGCTGGGCGACCTCGCCGGCGGCGGGATGCTCGGCGGAGCGGCCGAGGCCACCACGGTCGAGCTGCTCACCGGCTCGATGACCAAGACCCAGCGCACCGCACCGCTGTCCCGGCTCGCGACCGGCGAGGCCGGGATCGTCATCGGCACCCACGCGCTGCTCGAGGACCAGGTGCAGTTCTCCGACCTCGGCCTGGTGGTCGTCGACGAGCAGCACCGGTTCGGTGTCGAGCAGCGGGCCGCGCTCACCGACAAGGCAGGCAGGGCAGCCCGCCGCACGTCCTGGTCATGACCGCGACGCCGATCCCACGCACCGTCGCGATGACCGTGTTCGGCGACCTCGAGGTCTCGACGCTCTCCGAGCTTCCCGCGGGCCGCGCGCCGATCCAGACCAACGTCGTCCCGCTGGCGGAGCCGCCGTCGTGGATGGACCGCGCCTGGCAGCGGGTCCGGGAGGAGGTCGGCCAAGGGCCATCAGGCCTACGTCGTCTGCCCCCGGATCACCAGCGACGACTCCGAGCAGGTCGCCGTGGACACCTCGTTCTGGGAGTACGTCGGCGTCGAGGAGGGGGAGCAGCCCGTCACCTGGCCGCTGCGGGCGGTCGAGGACCTGGTGGTGGAGCTTGCGGACGGACCCCTCGCCGGGCTGCGTCTGGCCAAGATGCACGGCCGGATGGCCCCCGACGACAAGGACCGCACCATGCGCGCCTTCGCCGCCGGCGAGGTCGACGTCCTGGTCTCCACGACCGTCATCGAGGTCGGCGTCGACGTGGCCAACGCGACCACGATGGTGCTCTGGACGCCGACCGGTTCGGGATCTCCCAGCTGCACCAGCTGCGCGGCCGCGTCGGCCGCGGCGGTCTGCCGGGGCTCTGCCTGCTCGTCACGCACGCGACCGCCGACAGCGCCGGCCACGGGCGCGCCTGGACGCGGTCGCGAGCGACGACCGACGGGTTCGAGCTCAGCCGCATCGACCTCGAGCAGCGACGCGAGGGTGACGTGCTCGGCGCCTCGCAGTCCGGCTTCCGCTCGAGCCTCCAGAACCTCAGGGTGCTGCGCGACGAGGACACGATCGTCGCGGCCCGCAGCGCGGCCGAGTCGCTGCTCGACGACGACGAGACCCTGGCGTCGCATCCGCTCCTGGCGGAGAGTGTCCTGGTGATGGAGGCGTCCCGGGAGAGCGACTTCATGGAGAAGGCGTGAGCAGGGTATGACGCGCATCATCGGTGGCCAGGCCGGCGGACGCCGCATCAGCACCCCCGGCGGACCGCACACCCGCCCCACGAGCGACCGGGTCCGCGAGGCGCTGTTCTCGGCCGTGGAGGCGTGGTGCGGGTCGCTCCAGGGCCTGCGCTTCCTCGACCTGTACGCCGGCTCCGGCGCCGTCGGTCTCGAGGCCTGGTCCCGCGGCGCCGGGGTCGTCAGCCTGGTCGAGTCGGACCGACGTACGGCTCGCTCTGATCTACGAGAACGCCAAGCTGCTGGGCTTCTCCCGGGTCCATGTGGTCACCAACGGTGTGACCCCGACGCTGTCGCCGGGCCCCGTCGGCGCCCTACGACGTCGTCTTCCTCGACCCGCCCTACCCCCTCGACGACGAGACCGTGGCGGCGCAGCTCGGGCTCCTCGCTCGCCCACGGGTGGCTGGTGCCGGGGGCCATGGTCGTCGTCGAGCGGGCCTCGCGCAGCCCGGAGCCGATCTGGCCGCAGGGCATGACCGACACCCGATCGCGGAAGTACGGCGAGACCACGCTTTGGTACGGTCACGCGCTGTGATCACCCACGCAGTCGCGCCGGGAGCGCTCCGCGCGAGCCGCCCTGCGCGGGGACCGAAACACCGTGAGCCGCGCCGTGTGCCCCGGGTCGTTCGACCCGGTCACCCAGGCCATCTCGACATCATCGGCCGTGCCTCGGCGCTCTTCGACGAGGTCGTCGTCGCCGTCGGGGTCAACCCGTCCAAGAGCCGCCTCTTCTCGCCCGAGGAGCGCATGGCGATGCTCGAGCGCGGCGTGCGCCGACCTGGCCAACGTCACGGTCGGCGGGTTCACCGGGCTGATCACCGACCTCTGCCAGGAGATCGACGGCCGCGGCCATCGTCAAGGGCCTGCGCGCGGGCACCGACTTCGACTACGAGCTCCAGATGGCCCAGATGAACGCCCGGCTCACCGGGGTCGAGACGGTGTTCGTCACCGCGGACCCGCAGTTCGGGTTCGTGTCCTCGACCCTGGTCAAGGAGGTCGCCGCCTTCGGCGGCGACGTCTCCGGGCTGGTGCCGGACTTCGTGCACGACGCCCTGGTGGCCAAGCGGGCCTGAGCCTCGTTCTCGCAGGTCAGCCGCATTTGGCCGGTCTGAGGGGTGCCGGTTACAGTGATCGACGGATCTGACAGAACCGGACCCGGAAGTGATCAACTCGACAGCCTGGACCCGAGAGCGCCGCTCGTGCTCGATACTCGCGAGCTCGGCCGCCGCCCGGGGTCCCATGCGCGAAGTGACTCGGACGGTCCCGGCTCCGGCGGATCTGGGCATCGAAGTCCTCGGTGTCCCCGAGGGTTCGCCGGTCGACCTCGACCTGCGGCTCGAAGCGGTCATGGAGGGCGTGCTGGTCACCGGGCACGGCGCGCGCCGCGCTCGACGGGCGAGTGCGCGCGGTGCCTGGAGCCGATCGCCGACGAGATCGACGTGGCGATTCCAGGAGCTGTTCGTCTACGAGGACCACGCGCCGACGCCGGCGAGGACGACGAGGTCAGCACGCTCGAGGGACGACCTGGTCGACCTCGAGCCACTGCTGCGGGACGCGGTGGTGCTCGCACTGCCGTTCCAGCCGCTGTGCATGGACGACTGTCCAGGCCTGTGCACCGAGTGCGGCGCACGGCTGGCCGACGACCCCGACCACGCGCACGAGGCGGCGATCGACCCGCGGTGGGCGGCGCTGACCGAGATCCAGACCAACGACGACTGAGCCAGACCAAACTGAGCACGACCAAACTGAGCACGACCAACACGTAGGAGAAGACAGTGGCAGTCCCGAAGCGGAAGATGTCGCGCAGCAACACGCGTCACCGTCGGTCGCAGTGGAAGGCCGTCGCGCCGACGCTGGTGACCTGCGCCAACCCCGCCTGCGGCGCCAAGCACCTCCCGCACCGCGCGTGCGGCGCGTGCGGCCAGTACGGCGCCGCGCTCGGACCGTCGTCAGGTCCTCTGAGCCGTCTGACTCTGGCCAGATCCTGACCGACTACGCGGAGCTGCGCGCCGCGCTCGGGGACCCCGTCCTGGACCCCGGGCTGCTGGACCGCGCCCTCACGCACCGCTCGTTCGCCTACGAGAACGGCGGGCTGCCCGACCAACGAGCGGCTGGAGTTCCTCGGCGACTCGGTGCTCGGCGTCGTGGTGACCGAGACCCTCTACACCGACCCACCCCGACCTCTCCGAGGGACGGCTGGCCAAGCTGCGCGCGGCGGTCGTCAACGCCCGCGCGCTCGCCGAGGTCGGCCGCGCACATCGAGCTCGGCCAGCACATCAAGCTCGGCCGCGGCGAGGAGACGCACCGGCGGCCGCGACAAGGCCTCGATCCTGTCCGACACCGTCGAGGCGCTGATCGGCGCGGTCCACCTCTCCGGCGGCATCGTGGTGTCGACCGTCCTGGTCCACCGGCTGTTCGACCCGCTGATCGAGGCGGCCGCCGCGCTGGGCGCCGGCCTGGACTGGAAGACCTCGCTCCAGGAGCTCTGCCGCCGAGCACAGCCTCGGCGTCCCCGAGTACGTCATCGAGGACGACGGCCCCGACCACGTGAAGACCTTCACCGCCCGGGTCCGGGTCGGCGACGCAGCTCTACGGCAACGGCGTCGGCCGCTCCAAGAAGGAGGCCGAGCAGGCCGCCGCGGAGACGGCGTACGGCGAGATCGCGCTCGCGCACAACGACCAGCCCGTCCCGGACGCCGTCGTGGACGCCGCCGAGGGCGCGGCGCACGACGCCCTCGAGCCCTGACCAGGAGCCGACCGTGCCCGAGCTGCCCGAGGTCGAGGTCGTCCGCGCCGGCCTCGAGCGGCACGTCCTCGGCGCCACCATCGCCCGGGTCGACGTCCTCCACCCGCGGCCGGTGCGCCGTGACCCGCGCGGTCCCGCCGGCTTCGCGGCCGCGCTGACCGGTCGGCGTATCGAGTCGGCACGGCGCCGGGGCAAGTACCTCTGGCTCCCGCTCGACAACGGCGACGCGCTGCTCGGCCACCTCGGCATGAGCGGCCAGCTGCTCGTGCAGCGACCGTCCAGTCCCGACGAGCGGCACCTGCGTGTCCGGCTCGTCCTGGAGGGCGCTGCCGAGGGCCGCGAGCTCCGGTTCGTCGACCAGCGCATGTTCGGCGGGCTGTCGGTCTCCGAGGGCGGCGCCGACCTCCCGCCCGAGATCGCCCACATCGCCCGCGACCCGCTCGACCCCGAGTTCGACGACGACGGCGTTCGTGCGCCAAGGTGCGCAGGCGTGCATCTGGGATCAAGCGCCAGCTGCTCGACCAGAACCTCGTCTCCGGGGTCGGCAACATCTACGCCGACGAGGCGCTGTGGCGGGCCCGGCTGCACGGCGAGCGGCCGGGCGACCGGCTCACCCGCGCGCAGGCCACGCGAGCTGCTCGGACACGCCCGGGCGGTGATGGTCGCGGCGCTGGCGCAGGGCGGCACGTCCTTCGACGCGCTCTACGTCAACGTCAACGGCGAGTCCGGCTACTTCGACCGGTCCCTGCACGCCTACGGCCGCGAGGGCCAGCCGTGCGACCGCTGCGGGACGCCGATCCGCCGGGTCGTCGTTCATGAACCGCTCGTCGTACTTCTGCCCGGTCTGCCAGCCGGTTCCTCGCGCACGGCGAGCGCCCACGCCACGGGTCGCGCCAGATTGACCGGAGCGCGCCTTGGTGGGACTCTTGAAGGCGGTCCCCCTCGCGTTCTGCGACCCGGACCGTTCCCGCGAAAACATCAAGGTCCACCCGGAAGGTTCCTACATGGCCAAGGCGCTGATCGGCTACCTGAACAGCGACCTGCGTGACCCTCGCCTGACTGCCGACAACTCTCGGCTGCGTGCGCGTGTGGCCGAGCTGGAGGCGGTCGTCCTGCGGCTCAGCGAGGAGAACGACAGGCTCGTCGCGGCCCACGCCGCCGACCTGCACGCCCTCGACTCGCAACTCGACGGCGAGCTGCAGCCCGCCTGAACGCAGCATCGTTGTCCTAGGCCCGCCCCCGGCGGGCGGGTTCTCTATCCCCTGAGCCGATCGCCGGGCAGTTCCGACACGTCGACCCCGACGGCGTCACGATGCACGCGATGACGTGCTCTCCCGGCTAGGGTTGCAGGGCTGGCTTCCCCCGCCGCAGCGCCATCTGACCGACCGACGACGCGCCCACGCTGTCGTCGACCGCCGAGGGAGCCCCGTTGTACCTGAAGAGCCTGACCCTCAAGGGGTTCAAGTCCTTCGCCTCCTCGACCACGCTGCAGCTCGAGCCCGGGATCACCTGCATCGTCGGGCCCAACGGCTCGGGCAAGTCCAACGTGGTCGACGCGCTGGCGTGGGTCATGGGCGAGCAGGGCGCCAAGTCGCTGCGCGGCGGCAAGATGGAGGACGTCATCTTCGCCGGCACCTCGGGCCGCCCGCCCCTCGGCCGCGCCGAGGTCGTGCTCACCATCGACAACTCCGACGGCGCGCTGCCGATCGAGTACTCCGAGGTCACGATCAGCCGCACCATGTTCCGCAACGGCGGGTCCGAGTACGCCATCAACGGCACGACCTGCCGGCTGCTCGACGTCCAGGAGCTGCTCTCGGACTCCGGCATCGGCCGCGAGATGCACGTGATCGTCGGCCAGGGCCAGCTCGACACGATCCTGCACGCGACCCCCGAGGACCGCCGCGGGTTCATCGAGGAGGCCGCCGGCGTCCTCAAGCACCGCAAGCGCAAGGAGAAGGCGCTCCGCAAGCTCGACGCGTGCGAGGGCAACCTGACCCGCCTGGGCGACCTGCTCGGCGAGATCCGACGCCAGCTCAAGCCGCTGGGCCGCCAGGCCGAGGTGGCCCGCCGGGCCGCGGGCGTGCAGGCCGACGGTGCGCGACGCCCGCGCCCGGCTGCTGGCCGACGACCTGGTCACCGCACGGTCGGCGCTCGAGCAGGAGCTGGCCGACGAGTCCGTGCTGGTCGCGCGCCAGCAGGAGGTCGAGGCACAGAGCGAGGCTGCCCGCGACCACGAGGCCCGGCTCGAGGCCGCCCTTCGCGAGGACCTGCCCGCGCTGGCCAAGGCCCAGGAGACCTGGTTCGCGCTGTCCGGGCTCAGGGAGCGGCTCCGCGGCACCCAGTCGCTGGCCATCGAGCGGGTGCGCAATGCCCAGGCCACGGTCGAGACCAGCTCCGCCGCCTGGCCGCGACCCCGAGCAGCTCGAGGCCGAGGCTGCCGAGCTCTGCACCCGGGAGGAGCGGATCGTCGAGGAGGTCGCGGCGCACCGCGCCGGACTCGACCAGGCCATCGCCGCCCGGCACGACGCCGAGAACGCCGCGGCCGAGGAGGAGCGCCGGGTCGCCGGGCTCGAGCGCGCCGCCGCCGACCGCCGCGAGGGGCTGGCCCGGCTGCACGGCCAGGTCAACGCGGCCCGCTCCCGCGCCGCCGCGGCCGCCGACGAGATCGGTCGCCTCGAGCTGGCCCGCGAGGACGCCCTGGCCCGCGCCGGACGGGCCCAGCACGACTTCACCTCCCTCGAGACCCGGGTCGCCGGGCTCGACGCGGGCGAGGAGGGCCTGGACGCCGAGCACGAGGCCGCGGCCTCGATCCTCGGCGACCTCGAGGACCGCCTCGCCAAGGTCCGCGACGAGGCCCAGCGGGCCGACCGCGACCGCTCCATGCTCACCGCCCGCAAGGACGCGCTCGAGCTCGGCCTGGCCCGCAAGGACGGCGCCGGGGCGCTGCTCGCGGCCTCCGGCGACGTGTCCGGGCTGCTGGGCTCGGTCGCCGCACTGCTCAGCGTCCGCTCCGGGTTCGAGGCCGCTGTCGCCAGCGCTCTGGGTGCCGCCGCCGACGCCGTCGTGGTCGAGCGGGGCAGCCGCCGCCATCGACGCGATCGACCACCTCAAGACCGACGACCTGGGCCGCGCCGGGATGGTCGTCGCCGGCGGTCCGGCCACCGAGGGACCGGCCGCCTGGCCGGACCTGCCCGGTGACGCGACGTACGCCGTCGACGTGGTGCAGTGCCCCGATGCCGTCCGGCCCGCGCTGACCCACCTGCTCGACCGGGTCGCCGTGGTCGACGACCTCACCGCGGCGCGCCGGCTGGTCGCCGACTCAGCCCGGACTGACCGCGGTGACGCGCGAGGGTGACGTGCTCGGCGCCCACTTCGCCGCCGGTGGCTCGACGCAGCCAGCCGAGCCTGATCGAGATCCAGGCCGCGGTCGACGAGGCCGGCCGTCAGCTCGACGAGGCCGTGGCCGCCTGCGAGCGGCTGGCTTCGACATCGCTCGCCTGGAGAACGAGCGGCACGAGGCGCAGCAGCGCGTCGACGTCGCCCTGGCCAAGCTGCACGAGTCCGACGCCACGCTGGCGGCGGTCGCCGAGGAGCTGGGTCAGTTCGGCTCGCAGGTCCGCGGCGCCCGTGGCGAGGCCGACCGCCTCGACCCGGGCGATCGAGGAGGCCGAGGCCGCCCGCGAGCAGGACCGTCGCGGGCTCGCCGAGCTCGAGGGCCGGCTGTCGCGCGCCGAGGCGGACCCGACCTCCGAGCCCGAGCTGGACGCCCGCGAGCAGCTCGTCGAGGCCGCCCGCGCTGCGCGCGCCAGGCCGAGATGGACGCCCGGCTGGCGCTGCGCACCTCCGAGGAGCGGGCCCGCGCGCTGCACGGCCGGGCCGACTCAGCTCCTCCGCGCCGCGCAGGCCGAGCGCGAGACCCGGGCCCGCGAGCTCCGAGCGCCGTGAGCGCGCTCACCCGCGAGGGCCGCGCCGCCGAGGCCGTGCTGCTCGGCGCCGGTCAGGTGCTGAGCCGGCTGGAGGTCTCGCTGGGCGAGGCCGCCGAGGCGCGCACCGCGGTCGAGCAGGCCCGCCAGGGCCGCGAGCAGGACCTGCTGACCGTCCGAGCCTCGCTGCGCGAGCTGACCCGCGAGCACGACGAGCTGGTCAGCTCGGTGCACCGCGACGAGATGGCCCGCACCCAGCAGAAGATGCGCATCGAGCAGCTCGAGGAGCGGGCGCTCGAGGAGCTCGGCCTCGACCCCGACGGGCCTCGTGGCCGACTACGGCCCGGACCAGCTCGTGCCTCCCGTTCACTCAGCACAGCCCGGTGAGGTCGACGACGGTCGGGAGATGCCCGAGCCCACGCCGTTCGTGCGCGAGGAGCAGGCCAAGCGGCTGCGCACCGCCGAGCGCGAGCTCGCGATGCTCGGCACGGTCAACCCGCTCGCGCTGGAGGAGTTCTCGGCGATGGAGGAGCGGCACCGGTTCCTCACCGAGCAGCTCGAGGACCTCAAGAAGACCCGCAACGACCTGCTCGACATCGTCCGCGAGGTCGACGACCGGGTGGAGCAGGTCTTCACCGAGGCCTACGCCGACGTCGAGAGGGCCTTCGAGGCGACGTTCTCCCGGCTCTTCCCGGGCGGCGAGGGCCGGCTGGTCCTCACCGACCCCGACGACATGCTCAACACCGGCATCGAGGTCGAGGCCCGCCCGCCGGGCAAGAAGGTCAAGCGGCTCTCGCTGCTCTCCGGCGGCGAGCGGTCGCTGGTGGCGGTGGCGTTCCTGGTGGCGCTGTTCAAGGCCCGGCCCTCGCCGTTCTACATCCTCGACGAGGTCGAGGCCGCGCTCGACGACACCAACCTCGGCCGGCTGCTGGAGATCTACGAGGAGCTGCGCGAGACCTCCCAGCTGCTGGTGATCACCCACCAGAAGCGGACCATGGAGGTCGGCGACGCGCTCTACGGCGTGACCATGCGCGGCGACGGCGTCTCGACGGTGATCAGCCAGCGGCTGCGCGAGTCGGCCTGACCGTGCCGCCGGCGCAGCGACCGGGGCGTGACGCCTACGTCTCCTGGGAGCAGCAGACGACCCGCTGGGCCGACATCGACGTCTACGGGCACATGAACAACGCCCGCTACTTCGAGATCATCGACACCGCCGTCAACAACCACCTCCACCATGCGAGTGGCACTGACATCCGGATGCTGCCGGCGATCGGCGTCGTGGCCGAGGTCGGCTGCCGCTACTTCGCCGAAGTCGGCTACCCGGCGCCGGTCGACGTCGGCGTGGTCGCCGACCAGGTGGGCACGTCGTCGGTGGTCTACCGGGTCGGGATCTTCCAGGGCGACGACCCGTTGGCCAAGGCCGAGGGCCGGTTCGTGCACGTCTACGTCGACAACACCGATCCTGCCCGACCGGTCACGCCGCTGCCCGAGGTGATCCGCGCCGCGGTCGAGCCGCTGCTGCGCTGAGCGTCAGACCGAGTGCCGCTTGCCCATGACCGCCCGCACGGCCACCTCGTCCCAGGGCTCACCGAGCCACTCGAACATGCCGCGCAGCACGGTGGGGTCCGCGACGTAGTCGTCGTAGTGCACCCGGTACGCCACGTCGCCGAGGGAGGCGGCCAGGGCCAGGATCCCCGCCTCGGCGGAGGCCAGGCCCTCGGCGTGGTCTCCCTCGGCCCACCAGGCGCTCTTGAGCACATCGGCCTGGTTGCGGGTGTTGACGAGGAAGCGCGCCCCCGGGAAGACCTCGCGCAGCCACGCGACATACTCCGGGAGGTCGGCGTGGTACCAGCGGATCTCCTTGAACCCGGTGACCCTGGTCTCCTGCTTGGGGCGCAGCACCGTGTCCAGGACGAGGTTGCGGACCCCGGCCACGGACTTGTCCAGGGGAACGTCGCCGATCCCGTAGAACGGGTGGGTCCGCTGTCGGCCGTTGTCCTGACCGACCCGCTCCCGTTCGGCGGCCAACGTGCGGTGGAACGTGTAGAGATGGTGCAGCGCGTCCCGGTTCTCCCCGCGGATCAGGTAGCCGGGGATCGAGTTGAGGATGCCGGCCAGCAGCGTCGACCCGGACCGGCCGTAGGTCACGACGAAGACGTACGACAGCTCGCGCGGGCGCTCTCGTCGACCCAGCCCGACCATGTCGGCACCCTATCCAGCGTCCCTCGGGCGGGTCCCTGATTGGATGGAGGGCATGTCGGTCACCGTGCTGATCCTCCTGATCGCGTTGGTCGCGGTCGTGCTCGTGGCGACCGTCGTCGGCCTGCTCGTCTCGGGTCGGCGCAAGCCCCAGCCGCTGCCGGACACGGTCTCCGATGCGTTGGTCACGCCGCCGGCAGAGATCGACCCCGACGTCGTGCCGGTGGAGCTGCGCGCACCGCCGGCCACCATCGAGAGGCCGGAGGCGACGGCGAGCCGGCTGCGGCGCCTGCGGCAGCGGCTCGCCGGGTCGCAAGGCGCGTGGGGACGCGGACTGCTCGCGCTGCTGAGCAAGGACCGGCTCGACGAGGACACCTGGGAGTCGATCGAGGACGCGCTGCTCACCGCCGATGTGGGCGTCGCGCCGACCCAGGAGCTCGTCGGGCGGCTCCGGACCCGGCTCCGGGTCGAGGGCGGCGAGGCCGCGGACCCGCGCTCCGTGCTGCGCGAGGAGCTGGTCACACTGGTCGATCCGACCATGGATCGCCGCCTGCAGGTCACCGGTGCCGACGGCAACCCGGGCGTCGTCCTGGTCGTCGGGGTCAACGGTGCCGGCAAGACCACCACTGTCGGCAAGCTCGCCCGGATCCTGGTCGCCGAGGACCACTCGGTCGTGCTCGGGGCGGCGGACACGTTCCGCGCTGCCGCCGTCGACCAGCTGGCCACCTGGGGTGACCGGGTCGGGGTCGAGGTCGTCCGCGGTCCTGAGGGCACCGACCCCGCCAGCGTCGCCTACGAGGCCGTCAAGCAGGGCGTGGAACGAGGCGTCGACACCGTCGTCGTCGACACCGCCGGTCGCCTGCAGAACAAGGCGGGACTCATGGACGAGCTCGGCAAGGTCAAGCGGGTCATCGAGAAGCAGGCGCCGGTCACCGAGGTCCTGCTCGTCCTCGACGCGACCACCGGCCAGAACGGACTGGTCCAGGCGCGGGTCTTCTCCGAGGTGGTCGACGTCACCGGCATCGTGCTGACCAAGCTGGACGGCTCGGCCAAGGGTGGCATCGTGATCGCCGTGCAGCGTGAGCTCGGGGTCCCGGTCAAGCTCGTCGGGCTCGGTGAGGGCGCCGACGACCTGGCGCCGTTCGACCCGGGGGCGTTCGTCGACGCGCTCCTGGGCTGAGGTCCTGTGGCTGCGCTCGTCTCGGTGGTTCTCGACCCTGGGCTCGATGACGAGCTCAGGGCCGCGAGCCTGGCCAGCCTCCGTGCCCAGACGCACACCGCCTGGGAGGTCGTCGACGGTCTTGCGTCCGCGACGGGCGAGTACGTCGCGTTCCTGGATGCGGCCGACACGTGGGTGCCGACCCGGCTGGCCCGACTCGTTGCTGAGGCCGCGCCCGTCGTCGCCGACCAGATGGAGGGCATCCGTGGCACCGGTGAGAGCGAGATCTATGCGCAGCCGCGTCCGACCGAGGCTGCCCGGCTGCTGTTCCGACGCGACGTCCTCGTCGACGGCGGTGGCATCGACCCCGAGACCGGCTCCGCCTGGGTCCTCGACTTCTTGCTGCGCAACCCGGACACCGTCATCGCGACCGTGCCGGAGGTCGGCGTGCGCCGGCGCTTCCCGGACCGCCGCCGGGCCCTCGAGCCACCGCTGGGCAACGCCAGGCACGTCGTCCTCAACCAGCACCTCGTCGACTGGGCGTGGCTCGAGCGCCGTGCGCGCGTCGCCGGGCTGACGTCGGTCGTGATCCCGACCTACGAGGACTCCGACCTGACGACTGACTGCGTCGAGTCGCTGGTCGCTGCAGGCGGAGAGATCGAGGTGCTCGTGTGGGACAACGGGTCCGCGCCGGAGGTGGCCGCGCACCTCGACCGGCTCGTCGGCGGGCCGGTCCGCGTCGAGCATGCTCCGGAGAACTACAGCTTCGGCCTCGGCAACAACCTCGGCTTCGCGGAGTGCTCCGGTGACGTCGTGGTGTTCCTCAACAACGACACCACCGTGCCGCCGGGGTGGCTGAGCCCGCTGCGAGCAGCCCTGGACGATCCAGCGGTGCTCGGCGCCCAGCCGCTGCTGCTCTACCCGACGGGTGAGATCCAGTCCGCGGGCGTCGCGTTCCCGTCCGTCGGCGGGCTGCCGCACACGTTCCTCCAAGGATTCCCGGTCGAGGACGCCGTGGGGATCGACGACCTGCACCTGCACGCGCTCACCGGGGCCGCCCTGGTGCTGCGTGCCGACGACGTGGTCCGGCTGCGCGGCTTCGACCCGGTGTTCACCAACGGCATGGAGGACGTCGACCTCTGCCACCGCCTCGAGGCACTCCGGCCCGGACACTTCCGGGTCGTCACCGAGGCGCCAGTGGTGCACCACGAGTCGCGCACCCCGGGTCGCTATCTCAAGCACCTGGCCAACCGGCAGGTCTATCTCGACCGCTGGGGCGACCGGGGGCCGCGCGACGACATCGACCTGTGGGGGAGCCGTGGCTTCACCGTGGTCGATCACCGGGTCGCGCCGCGCCCCCACGAGCCACCGGAGCTCGGGATCCCGCAGCCCGTGCTGGCCCGGGCAGAGGGGCTCGCGAAGAGGCTCTCCGTCGACGAGCGTCCGGGCCGGCTGCGCTGGGCGATCAAGAACCCGGCGCCCGCCGGTGAGGGCGGCGAGCGGTGGGGGGACACACACTTTGCCTCGTCGCTGGCGGCCGCCCTGCGCGAGCTGGGTCAGGACGTCGTCGTCGACCGGCGTCCTGAGTGGAGCCGCACGAGCGGCGTCAACGACGACGTCGCGCTCGTGCTGCGCGGACTGCACGCCCACGAGCCGGACCCCGCTCAGGTCACCATCGCCTGGGTCATCTCGCACCCGGATGACGTGACGCCCGAGGAGCTGCGCGGCTATGACCGCGTGGTGGCCGCAAGCAGCTCGTGGGCCGAGCGGGTCACGCGTGAGTGGGGGATCGCGGTCCGCCCGCTGCTCCAGGCGACGGACCCCGCGCTCTTCCACCCACACGACGGTCTCGCGGACAGCGGGCCAGGTGTGCTGTTCGTCGGGAACTCACGCCGAACGCTGCGCCCCGTCGTCCGTGACGCGCTCGCGGCCGGGGTCCCGCTCGCGGTCTACGGCGATCTGTGGGCCGGGTTGGTGCCCGACGAGATCCTGGCGGCGCGGGCGATCCCCAACGACCAGCTGTCCGCCACGTACGCCTCGGCGGGTGTCGTGCTCAACGACCACTGGCACGACATGCGCGCCCACGGCTTCGTCTCCAACCGGCTCTTCGATGCCGTCGCCAGCGGCGCCCGGGTCGTGACCGACGACATCGCCGGCGCCCGTGACCTCTTCGGCGACTCGGTGCAGGTCTATCGCGACCCGCAGGACCTGGCCCGGCTGGTGGGCGACCACACGGTGTTCGGCGACGAGTCGTCGCGCCGCGTGACCGCGGACCGGGTGCGGCGCGAGCACTCGTTCGCCGTCCGGGCCGAGCAACTCCTCAGGGAGGCCCTCGAGGGGCGCGCGGCCCGCGGCTAGTACGACGCGCTGCGGGCCAGCTCGTCGGGGTCGGCGACCCGCGCCAGGTTGCGCTCGAAGATGTCGACAGGGGCGTCCGGGGCCGCCTCGAGGATCCGCTCGCGCCAGCGGTCGAGACCGGGTGTGAAGTAGGGGTTGGCGACCAGGAACCGGCGCTTGAACAACGGGAAGCCCTCGGCGAGCAGCTCGAAGGCGCCGGGACCGTAGAGCGGGTGGTTGGGCCGCAGGTCCGGCAGCCAGGTCGAGAAGTCGAATCCCTGGCCCACCAGGTAGCGGGTGGTGCCGTACTCGTACTTCTGCACGAGCATGTCGTGGTCGACCTGGGGTACGACCGAGTCGAGGCGCCGGCGGAAGCCGGGGTCGTCCAGGACCGGGCGGCGCAGCGCCAGGAAGTACGACCCCAGGTGGGCCGACTCCCGGGAGCGATAGATCCCACGCGGGATCCAACGCCGCTTGACCTCGTCCAGCGGCAGGGCCTGCGGCTGGTCCTGCTCCGGCTCGAACAGCCGGGCGGTCACCTGCAGGGACCAGAAGTCGCACACTCGCCGGTCCATGCGCGCGAACACCTCGTCGAGGGGCCGGACCAGCCAGCAGCTGTCGTTGGCGAGCAGCACCTCGTCGTGGCTGTCCAGGACGTCCCAGCCGACCAGCTCGCGGGCGAGCAGGGACCAGGAGCCGAAGTCATGCGCGCCGTGCCGCCGCGCCCACGCGCCCTGCACCAGTCCGTCGAGCCGGTGGAGCTGACCGGGTCGCATCTCGCCGTCGGCCAGCACGTAGACGTCGGCGAAGCGCGCGAGTTCGCGGACGTAGTCCACGACGTAGTCGTCCACGAGACCGTCGGGGTCGTACGCCGCGAACAGGCAGGCTCGACGCGGAGTCTCGGGACCGAGTGCGTGCGGCGGACGCGGTGCGGGCTCGGGCAGCGGCCGCAGCCCCCGGAAGCGGCCGTCCAGCAGGTAGTGCACGAGCGGGTTGAGCGCGGTCTTGGAGTCGTCGGTGGGGTCGAGGTACTCCGTGACGTACCACCACACGTCGAACGCCTGTGAGGGGTTGCGCAGCCGTCGCCAGCCCCGGCGGCAGAAGTGGTCGACCGGCTCGACGCCGCGCTCGGCCTGCGGCGGGTTGTGGGCGAGGTAGCCGCCCTCGTCGACGGCTCCCGATCGGCGGACCACGGCCACCTCGCAGCGACGGCCCTGGCCGACGTCGATCGCGTCGACGGGCGCGAGGTCCGCGGCGACCGCGTGCACCCCCTCCTCCAGCGCGCGCCCGAGCAGTGCGTCGGCAGCCGCCGCGCCGGGGTCGTGCGCGGCCCAGGCCACGACCAGGCGCGACCAGGCGGCCCGGAAGAGTTCGTCGGTCATGGCCCGCATCATTGCCGACGGTCCCGACGCGTAACACACATGTAACCCCAGGTCGGATGTCGTTTCCTTCCCGCAACATGTCACCCGCCGGGGTGAAACCTGCCGCCGTGAGGGTTGCGGGCAAGAGGAGGGGCGCGCGACAGCGCAGTCGCACCCGAGAGCCCCGTCCTGCTTCTCGTACTCCATGGAGGTTCAGTGGACGGCTATTACGCCTTCATGCTCATCGCGACTGCGTTCGTGCTGATGATGACGGTCCCCGCGCTGGCGCTGTTCTACGGCGGCATGTCCCGGTCCAAGTCCGTACTCAACATGATGATGATGAGCTACATCGCTGCGGCGATCGTCGGCATCCTCTACGTCGCGGTCGGCTGGTCGATGGGCTGGAGCGGCGACGGCACCTTCTTCGCAGACCCGTTCGAGCTCCTGTGGCTCGACGGTGTCACCACCGACACCTACATCTTCGTGATGTTCCAGATGACGTTCGCGATCATCACCGTCGCCCTGATCAGCGGCGCGGTGGCCGACCGGATGAAGTTCTCGGCCTGGGTGGTCTTCGTGCCGCTGTGGGCCCTGCTCTGCTACTTCCCGCTGGCCCACATGGTCTTCAGCTGCACCGAGGACTCGCTCATCTGTGGCCAGATCGGCGCCCAGGACTACGCAGGCGGCACGGCGGTGCACATCAACGCCGGTATGGCCGGCCTGGTGCTGGTCATCCTGCTCGGCAAGCGCATCGGGTTCGGCAAGGAGGCCATCCGGCCCCACAACCTGACCCTCACCATGCTCGGTGCGGGCCTCCTGTGGATGGGCTGGTACGGCTTCAACGTCGGCTCGATCGTGTTCGCAGGCGAGGAGGGCGCGGACTTCGACGCCCGCTTCTTCTCCGAGACCGGTCGCACCTTCGCCAACACCACGCTGGCCGCGATGGCCGCCATCCTCGGCTGGCTGCTCATCGAGTACGTCCTGCACAAGAAGGCCACCTCGCTCGGCGCTGCCTCCGGCATCGTCGCGGGTCTGGTCGCGATCACTCCGGCCGCCGGTGCGGTCAACCTCTCCGGTGCGGTCGCCATCGGCGCCATCGCCGGTGCGGTCTGCGCCTACGCGGTGGGCCTGAAGTTCAAGCTCGGCTACGACGACTCGCTCGACGTGGTCGGGGTGCACCTGGTCGGCGGCATCGTCGGCACGGTCCTGATCGGCGTCTTCTCGACGGCCGACGGTGCCGGCGGCATCGACGGGCTGATCTACGGCGGCGGGTTCGGCTCCCTGGGTGACCAGGCGCTGGGTGCCCTCGTGGCGATCGTGATGTCGGGCGTGATCACGCTGATCATCGGCCTCGCGATCAAGTACACGATCGGCCTGCGGCTCACCGAGGAGGACGAGGTCGAGGGCATCGACTTCGTGGCCCACGGCGAGTCGGCGTACGACATCCACACCAGCGGGGGAGGCGGCGGATCGAGCATCCTTGCCGCCAAGACCGCTCCGGTCTCGGAAGGAGCCTCCGCATGAAGCTCGTGACCGCGGTGATCAAGCCGCACAAGTGGGAGGACGTCCGCGAGGCTCTCGAGACCTTCGGCGTGACCGGGATGACGGTCAGCGAGGTCAGCGGCTACGGCCGTCAGAAGGGCCACACGGAGGTCTACCGGGGCGCGGAGTACGACATCGCGCTCGTGCCCAAGATCCGCATCGAGATCGTCGTGGACGACGGTGACACCGAGGACGTCGTCGGGATCATCGTCAAGACGGCGCAGACCGGCCGGATCGGCGACGGGAAGGTCTGGGTCAGCCCGGTCGACACCGTGGTCCGGGTCCGGACCGGCGATCGCGACGCGGCTGCCCTGTAGGAACGCACTGCACCTAGCGCAACACGTTGACGGCCCGGCCAGATGAGATGGCCGGGCCGTTAACATGCCCGAAACAATTCCTCGGTTGGCTCCTTGCCCGTGCTCCCTCTTGCGATCGACCCAGCCTTGGACTCCGGCAACACCGCGTGGCTTTTGGCGGCCTCGGCCCTCGTGCTGCTGATGGCCCCGGGCCTCGCGCTGTTCTACGGCGGCCTGGTCCGCTCCAAGAGCGTCCTCAACATGATGATGATGACCTTCGGGGCCATGGCGGTCATCGTGGTCGTCTGGACCCTGGTGGGGTACTCCCTCGCCTTCGGCGACGACCTTGCGCTCGGCCTGGTCGGAGACCCGACGCAGTACTTCGGCCTCGGTGACCTGATGTCAGAGCAGAGCAACGGGGGCTCGGGCATCCCGTTGATCCTGTTCGCCGTCTTCCAGGGACTGTTCTGCGTGATCACCGGCGCCCTGGTCTCGGGCGCCATCGCCGACCGGGCGCGCTTCGGCGCCTGGCTGGTGTTCGTGGCGGTCTGGACGGTGCTCGTCTACGCGCCGATCGCGCACTGGGTCTTCGACTTCTCCGCCGGCGACCACGTCGGCGGGTGGCTGGCCAACGAGGTCGGCGTCATCGACTTCGCCGGCGGCACGGCCGTGGAGATCTGCTCCGGTGCCTCGGCGCTAGCCCTGGCGCTGGTGCTCGGGCCCCGGGTCGGCTTCGGGCGTGACCCGATGCGTCCGCACAACCTCACGCTGGTGATGCTGGGCGCCGGGCTGCTGTGGTTCGGGTGGTTCGGCTTCAACGCCGGCTCAGCGTTGGGCGCCAACCAGACCGCAGCCGTCGTCTTCACCACCACCCTGGTCGCCGGAGCGGCCGGATCGCTCGGCTGGCTGCTGCTGGAGCGGATCCGCTACGGGCACGGCACCACTCTGGGTGCCGCCTCCGGGCTGGTGGCCGGTCTGGTGGCGATCACGCCGTCGTGCGGGTCGCTCTCGCCCATGGGAGCCATCGTGATGGGCCTCACCGCAGGCGTGGTCTGCGCGCTGGCTGTCGGCCTGAAGTACCGGTTCGGCTACGACGACTCCCTCGACGTCGTGGGGGTGCATCTGGTCGGCGGCCTGATCGGCACCTTCGGCATCGGGCTGATCGCCACGGCCGCGGCCCCCACGGGGGTGGACGGCCTGTTCTACGGCGGTGGAGCCGAGCAGCTCGGCAAGCAACTGCTCGGCGGTGGCGTGGTGCTCGTCTACGCGTTCCTCGTCTCGGGCATCATCGGACTCGTCGTCCACAAGGCGATGGGTTTCCGGATCGACGAGGAGCACGAGGTCAACGGCATCGACCTGGTGCTCCACGCCGAGTCGGCGTACGACCTGCACAGCACCAGCACCGGCACCACGGCCACCCCAGGAGGACTCGGAACATGAAGCTCGTCACCGCGGTCGTGAAGCCGCACAAGTGGGAGGACGTTCGGGTAGCCCTCGAGGCCGTCGGTGTCACCGGCATGACAGTCAGCGAGGTCAGCGGCTACGGACGCCAGAAGGGTCATACCGAGGTCTACCGCGGCGCCGAGTACCAGGTCTCGCTGGTGCCCAAGGTCCGGATCGAGATCGTCATCAACGGCGATGACGTCGATGCCGTGGTCGACGCGATCACCCGGAGCGCGCAGACCGGTCGGATCGGCGACGGCAAGGTCTGGGTGCAGCCGGTGGAGTCGGTGGTGCGGGTGCGCACCGGCGACCGGGACGACGCGGCCCTCTGACCGCAGCGGAGCGGGGGGAGCGCACGGCCGAGGCCGATGCGCTCTGCGCCCGCGCCTGGGAGTCGGTCTCGGGGCCGGACACCGGCGCGGCACTCGTGGCGGTCGGCGGCTACGGACGCAGCGAGCTGGCGCCGTACTCCGACCTCGACGTCGTGCTGTTGCACGATGAGGAGCCCGACTTCGACCTCGGCGCCGTGGCGGGCCAGGTCTGGTACCCGCTGTGGGACTCGGGCGCCAACCTCGACCATTCGGTGCGGACGATGACCCAGATGGTCGAGACCGCGGGCCAGGACCTGAAGGTCGCGCTCGGGCTCCTGGACGCGCGCCACGTCGCCGGTGACCCGAACCTGACCCTGCGGCTGCGCGGCACGATGCTCACCCGGTGGCGGCGCGACGCCCGGGATCGGCTGCGTGCGCTGCGCGAGCTGGTCGAGAGCCGCCACGAGCTCATGGGCGAGCTCGCGCATGCCTCGGTGCCCGACCTCAAGGAGACCGAGGGCGGGATCCGCGACGCGACCGTGCTCAAGGCGCTGGTCGCGACCTGGCTTGTCGACGTCCCGCACGTCGAGCTCGAGCGGAGCCGGCTCGCGATGCTCGACATCCGCGACCTCGTGCACGGGCTGGCCGGCCGGGCGACCGACCGGATCACCCCCGAGATGTGGAGTGACCTGGCGCCGCTGCTGGAGGTGCCGGATGCGCGAGGAGCGCAGATCGCAGTCCGCGAGCTCGGCCGCCGCATCGCGCACCTGTCCCGGCTGACCTGGCGCCGGGTCGACGACGCCCTGGACCGGTCCACGAGCGTGCGGCGTCCCTCGCTCGCGCCGGTGGCCGAGGGGGTGGCCCTGGCGGCCGGTGAGATCGTGCTGGACCGGCACGCCCGACCGGCGCAGGACCCGGTGCTGCTCCTTCGAGCGGCGGCCGCGGCCGCCGAGCGCGACGTGGTGCTGGCCCCCCCGACCGCCGCGCGGCTCGCCCGCGAGTGTGCGCCGCTGCCGACGCCGTGGCCGGCCGAGGCCCGCGACCTGCTCGTCAGGATGCTCGCCTCCGGCCGCGGGCTCCTCGGCACCTGGGAGACCCTCGAGGAGACGGGCGCCCTGGCGGGCCTCCTGCCGGAGTGGGAGCGGATCCGGCTGCTCCCGCACGCCTCGGAGATCCACCGCTTCACTGTCGACCGGCACGTGGTGGAGACCTGCATCGAGGCCTCCTCGATGATCCGCCGCGTTGACCGGCCCGACGTGCTGATGGTCGCCGCTCTGCTCCACGACATCGGCAAGGGCAGCCTGACCGAGCACAGCGTCGCCGGTGAGCCGGTGGCCCGTGAGATCGCGACCCGGATGGGCTTCGACGAGGACGGCGTCGACCTCATCGCACTCCTCGTCCGTCGGCACCTCCTGCTTGCCGAGACGGCGACGACCCGGGACCCGGACGACCCCGCGACCGTCCAGGCCGTGGCCGACCGGGTGCCCACCCGACAGGCGCTGGAGCTGCTCACCGTGCTGTCCGAGGCGGACGCCCGCGCCGCGTCGCCCAAGGCCTGGTCGAGCTGGCGGGCGGGCTTGATCCTCGATCTCTCGCGGCGTACGGCGGCGGCGCTCGCCACCGGGGAGCCCCTCCCCACTGTCGTCGCGGAGGCCCTCGAGATCCCTGCGGAGGCTCGTGCGGGCGCTGCGGTGTTCTCGGTCGAGGACCTCGACGACGGCAGCCGCATCACCGCGGTCGCACCCGACCGGATCGGGCTGCTGGCCGACGTCTCGGCGGTCCTGGCCATGCAGCGGGTCCGGGTGCGTGCGGCGCGCGCCTGGTACCAGGACGGCTTCGGGGTCTCGGTCTGGGACGTCGCCGAGGAGCGACTCCAGGCCTCCACCCTCCGCCAGACCTACGACGGGGTGGTGGAGGGCAGGCTCGACCCGGCGTCCAGGGTCCGGCCGTCGGCGCCGTCCCTGCTGCCACCCTCGGTCGACGTCCGGCCGGAGGCCTCGGCCCAGGCGACCGTCCTCGAGGTGCGGACCTCGGACCGTCCCGGCATCGTCCACCTCGTCTGCGCGGCGCTGGCCGAGCTCGACGTCACCGTGCGCTCGGCGCACGTCGACACGCTCGGGCCGCAGGCCGTCGACGTCTTCTATCTCCAGGAGGCGGCTGCAGGAGTGCTCAGCGACCAGCGGGCGGCGGCCGCGGCCCATGCGGTGCGGGCGGTCCTCAACGCGGCGACGGAGGAGCCACGGGCCACTAGTTAGGCTGGAGCCTCACCGACAGCCGAGGATCCCTCTGTGTTCGCCACTCTCTCCGACCGTCTCGCCGACACCTTCAAGAACCTCCGGGGCAAGGGCCGGCTCTCCGAGGCCGACATCGACGCCACCGCCCGCGAGATCCGGATCGCCCTGCTCGAGGCCGACGTCGCCCTGCCGGTGGTCAAGGACTTCGTGGGCGCGGTCAAGGAGCGGGCGCGCGGCGAGGAGGTCAGCGGGGCGCTGAACCCGGCCCAGCAGATCGTCAAGATCGTCAACGAGGAGCTCGTCAGCATCCTCGGCGGCGAGACCCGTCGGCTGCGCTACGCCAAGAGCGGCCCGACGGTGATCATGCTGGCCGGTCTCCAGGGTGCCGGCAAGACGACGCTGGCCGCCAAGCTGGCGCTGTGGCTCAAGGAGCAGGGCAAGAGCCCGCTGCTGGTCGCCGCGCGACCTCCAGCGGCCCAACGCGGTCAACCAGCTCCAGGTCAACGGCGAGCGCGTCGGCGTACCCGTGTTCGCGCCACGAGCCCGGCAACGGTGTCGGCGACCCGGTCGCGGTGGCCAGGGCGTCGATCGAGGAGGCCAAGCGCGCCCTGCACGACGTCGTCATCGTCGACACCGCCGGCCGGCTCGGCGTCGACGCCGAGATGATGCAGCAGGCCTCGGACATCCGCGACGCTGTGCAGCCCGACGAGGTGCTGTTCGTGGTCGACGCGATGATCGGCCAGGACGCGGTCGCGACCGCGACCGGCGTTCCTCGACGGGGTCGGCTTCGACGGCGTCGTGCTGACCAAGCTCGACGGCGACGCGCGCGGTGGTGCCGCGCTGTCGGTCGCCTCGGTCACCGGCCGCCCGGTCATGTTCGCCTCCGCCGGCGAGAAGATGACCGACTTCGACGTCTTCCACCCCGACCGGATGGCCTCGCGCATCCTCGACATGGGCGACGTGCTCACCCTGATCGAGCAGGCCGAGAAGGCCTTCGACTCCGAGCAGGCCGCCAAGGCGGCCGGCCAAGCTCACCGGTCAGGGCGGCGAGTTCACCCTCGACGACTTCCTCGAGCAGATGCAGCAGGTCCGCAAGCTCGGCTCGATGTCCAAGATCATGGGGATGCTGCCGGGGATGGGGCAGTTCCGCGACCAGCTCGAGAACTTCGACGAGCGGGAGATCGACCGGATCCAGGCGATCATCCAGTCGATGACGCCCGCCGAGCGGGCCAACCCCAAGATGATCGACGGCTCACGCCGGGCGCGGATCGCGAAGGGCTCCGGCCGTCAGGTCTCCGACGTCAACAACCTCGTCGACCGGTTCTTCGAGGCGCGCAAGATGATGATGTCGCTCGCCAAGGGCGGTATGCCGGGGCTTCCCGGAATGCCCGGCATGGCCGGCGGCGGCAAGCGCGGTCAGGCCAAGCAGAAGGCGTCGCAGAAGAAGGGCAAGGGCAGCCGCCGCTCGGGCAACCCGGCCAAGGCCGCCCAGGAGGCCGCGGCGGCCGTCGAGGAGAGGGCGGCCGCCGGTCCCGCGAACCCGTTCGGTCTGCCCGACGGTGACGCGGAGGAGATCGACTACGAGAAGGCCGCCGCCGCGCTCGACCTGCCGAAGGACTTCTCGAAGTACCTCAAGTGACCTGGCGATGAGCAGAGTCCTGGTCGTCGACGGTGCCAACGTCGTGGGCAGCCGGCCGGACGGCTGGTGGAAGGACCGCGCCGGCGCCGCCCGCCGTCTGCACGAGTCGCTGGCCGTCGGCGACACGTCGTACGACGTGGTCGTGCTGGTCCTCGAGGGTGCCGCCAAGAGCGGCGTGCCGGCGGGCCGCGACGGTCACCTCGTCACCGTGCACGCGCCGAAGGACGGCGACGCCACCATCACCGCCGAGGCCCGGGCCGCGGCCGAGCGGGGCGACCAGGTCACCGTGATCACGGCCGACCGGCTGCTCCGGTCCGCCGTCCAGGCCGTCGGTGCCACCACCATGAGCCCGTCCTGGCTGCTCGACCAGCTCTGACGCGACCCGGCGCTACTGATGAGCAGTAGCGACGGGTCGGCGTGTGGCTGGGCCTCGACCCGTCGTTACTGATGAGCAGTAACGACGGGTCGGCGTGCTTGGGCGGTAGCGTCCGGGAGGTGCCTAAGGCTGGAGTGCCGTTGAGGGTCACGGGACTCGTGCTGCCTGACGGCGAGGCCCGGGACCTGTATGTCGTCGAGGGGCGGGTCACGCTGGAGCCGCAGGCGGGGGCGGAGACGGTCGCCACCGGCTGGGTGGTGCCAGGACTGGTCGACGCGCACTGCCACCTCGGCCTGGTCGCCGACGGCGGGACATCGCCCGAGGTGACCGAGCGGCAGGCCATCGCCGACCGCGACGCCGGCGCGCTGCTCATCCGGGACGCGGGCTCGGCGGCCGACACGTCGTGGATCCACGACCGCGACGACCTCCCGCGCCTGATCCGAGCGGGACGACACATCGCCCGCACGAAGCGCTACATCCGCAACTACGCCCACGAGGTCGAGCCGGAGGACCTCGCGGCCTATGTCGCCCAGGAGGCGCTACGCGGCGACGGCTGGGTCAAGCTGGTCGGCGACTGGATCAGCCGCGAGACCGGGGATCTGGCGCCGTCGTTCCCACCCGAGGTGTTCGCCGAGGCGATCCGGGTGGCTCACGAGCACGGCGCGAGGGTGACGGCTCACTGCTTCGGCAGTGGCGTCCTCCCCGGCCTGATCGAGGCCGGCATCGACTGCATCGAGCACGGCACCGGTCTGAGGCCGGACCTCGTCGAGGCGATGGCGGCCCGCGGCACTGCCCTGGTGCCCACGGTGATGCAGATCGACAAGTTCCCCGGGTACGCCGAGGCGGGGGCCAACAGGTTCCCGGACTACTCCGCGACCATGACCGACCTGTACGCGCGGCGCCGGGAGACGATCATGAACGCCTACGAGGCGGGGGTCCCGCTCTATGCCGGCTCGGACGGCGGGGGAGTGCGCAGCCACGGCAACATCGCTGGTGAGGTCCTCGCGATGGCCGGACTGGGCATGGGCCCGGAGGCCGCGCTGGCCGCCGCCTCGTGGCGGGCCAGGGAGTGGCTGGGCTGGAACGCCACCCTCGAGGAGGGTGCACCGGCTGACCTGGTCGTCTACGACGCCGACCCCCGTGCGGACCCCACCGTGCTGGCGAGGCCCGCGCGAGTGGTGCTGCGTGGGGCGGTCGTGGCCTGAGGCACGGTCCTCAGCTGTCGCAGGGTGCGTGACCCGTGCGCTGACCGAAGCGTTCGGCCGCGTCCGCGGAGCTGTGGCAGGCACTGGCGCCGGCGAGGCGCCGCTCGATCGCATCGGCCGAACCGAGGCCCTGCCGGACGGTGGTGAGGTGCGCCCGGCGTTCGATCGCGTCCGCCGAGCCGACGCCCTGGACCCTGACCGGCGTGGTCGAGCTGGGCCTCGAGTCGGAGTCGACGTTCTCGGCACCGCACCCGGCGATGAGCTGGACGCCCAGAACCAGAGCGGCGACGGCGACGGTGCTGCGGACGGTGAGGCGCTTGGTGCTGCAGTTGGTGGGGGTGCTGGTCATGTCGGATCCTCCGGTTCCGGACCGGGTCTGTCCCGGCCTCTGGAACGACCGTGGAACCGTCCGGTACCAGCCCCGCGCCGCCCCGGTATCAGCCAGGTATCGGCGCGGTTGCCAGCGGGATCGGCTGCTCCCACACTCCACTCATGCGCGTCCTCGTGTTGGGTCCGCTCGAGATCGAGAGCGACGACCCGCAGCCCCTCTCCCCGCGGGACCGGGTCGTCCTCGCCGCGCTGCTGGTCCGCCTGGGGGGGCCGCTCAGCGCCGAGGAGCTGGCCGATGCTCTCTGGGGCGAGGAGCACCCGGCCAGCTGGCTCAAGGTCGTGCACGGGTGCGTCAGCCGGCTCCGCCGAACGCTCGGTGCTGGCGCGATCGAGACGGTCCCGGTCGGGTACCGGCTCCGCTCCGACGCGGTGGACCTCGACACCGTCGACTTCGAATCCCTGGCGCAGAGGGGCCACCAGTACGCCGACGCGGGTGCGCCGGAGCGGGCCATCGGTCTGTTCGAGCAGGCGCTCGCCCTGTGGCGCGGGCGGCCCTTCGACGAGCTCGACGAGTGGATTCCCGGACGCCTCGAGGCGGGCCGTCTCGGCGAGCTCCGGCTCGGCGTCGAGGAGGACCTCCTCCAGGCGCGGCTCGACCAGGGCGATCACCGGGCGGTGGCCGCGGCGGCGACGGTGGCCACAGGCGAGGAGCCGTGGCGGGAGCGGCGCTGGGCGCTCCTCGCGCTGGCTCAGTACCGCGAAGGCCGGCAGGCCGACGCCCTGTCCTCAATCCGCCGAGCCCGCGGCGCCCTCGGGAGGGACCTGGGCCTCGACCCGGGCTCGGAGCTGGTGGCCCTCGAGCAAGCGATCCTCAAGCAAGACCCGTCCCTGGCCGGGGACCACGAGGCTCGGATCGCCAGCTCCGACTGTCCCTGGAAGGGGCTCTCCTCCTACGCGCTGTCCGACCAGGACGGATTCTTCGGCCGGTCGGCCGAGGTCGCCGCCGCCCTCGCCCGGCTCGATGCCCACCCGCTCCTGGTGCTCGCTGGCCCTTCTGGGAGCGGCAAGTCGTCGCTGATGCTTGCCGGCCTGGCGCCGGCCCTCCTGCGGCGCGGCCTGGAGGTGGTGACCTTCAGTCCCGGCACCGACCCGGCGATCGCGACAAGCACGGCCCGCCTGGGTGCCCGGCGCGACCCGGTGCTTCTCGTCGACCAGTTCGAGGAGGCGTTCACGATCGCGGGTCCGGACGTCGACGTGGCGGCGTGGCTCGCCGAGCTCGCCACCTATGCGTCCTCGCGGGCGCCGGTCGCCGTCACCCTGCGCGCGGATCAGCTGATCCATCTCACTCTGGAGCCCAGCTTCGCCCGGATGGCCGAGGAGGGCGTGCACCTGGTAGCTCCGTTGGAAGGGACGGGGCTTCGGGAGGCCATCGAGGCGCCCGCGCGACTCGCCGGGCTGCGGCTCGAACAGGGTCTGGTCGAGCTGATGATGCGGGACACCGAAGGCCAGGCCGGCGCGCTGCCGCTGCTGTCCCACGCGCTCGTTGAGACCTGGCGGCGCCGCGAGCGCGGTCTGCTCACCGTCGAGGGCTACCGGGCGAGTGGTGGGATGCGCGGTGCGGTCGCCGCCTCCGCCGAGCGTCTCTACGAGGGGCTCACCTTGGTCGAGCGCGCTCAGCTGCGCAGGCTGATGCTGCGCATGGTCACGCTGAGCGACGGGGGCGAGCCCATCCGGTCGCAGCTCCCGGTGTCGTCCGTCGCCAATGACCCGGCCCGTCGCCGGGTGCTGGAGCGACTGGCCAGGGCGCGGCTGGTCACCACCGGCGCGGACTCATTCGAGCTGGCGCACGAGGCGCTCGCCCGGGCTTGGCCTCGCCTCCGCTCCTGGCTCGACGAGGGCGTCGAGGAGCAGCAGCTCGTCCGCCACCTCGCGGCCGCGGCGGCGGGCTGGGACGCGCTCGGTCGTTCCGAGAGCGAGCTCTACCGCGGTGCCCGGCTCCAGATCGCGACTGAGTGGCTCTCCGGCGAAGACGCGGACCCGACACCCCTGGAAGAGGAGTTCCTCGCCGCCTCGCAGGCTCTGGCCGACGACGTGGGTCTCGAGAGGGAGCTCCAGATCAGGCACGAACGGCGGCAGAACCGTCGTCTGCGCGTCCTGCTCGCCGGCGTCGCAGCCCTGCTGCTCGTCGCGGCCGGAGTCGGAGGGCTCGCCCTCGACCGCGGTCGTGACGCTGCACGCGACCGGGATCTGGCGGAGGAGGCCTCCGCCGCCGCCGCTCACGAGGCGCTGGTGGGCCGCTCGCTGACATTGCGGGCGACCAACCGCAGCGTGGCGGCGCTCCTCGCCGTGCAGGCCTTCCGGGCCCGGCCCGACCACCTGTCCCACTCGGCGCTGCTCGCCACCTTCACAGCCTCCCCCAGCTTCGGGAGCTACCAGTACCTAGAGGGCGACGACCGGCTCAACGCCGCGGGGATTCCTCAGACCCAGCGCGCGATCGTCGCGGGCGACTCCGGTCACCTCGGCCTACTCAGCACCAGCACAGGGGCCCTCACCCACCCGTTCGGTCCGCCCCTCCCCAGGGCGCAGGACTACTCGGTCCTGCGAGTCAGCAAGGACGGCACGCGGGTGGCTCAGCTGCTCTTCACACCCCGTGATCCCAGCCGATGCGGCAGCCTCGACTCGGTCGAGGACCAGGACGGTCAAGGCTGTTCGAGCCTGGTGGTCCACGACGTCGACTCCGGTGAACGGGTGCTGGGCCCGCTGGAGCTGCCCTTCAGCGGCGCCGACCTCGCGCTCAGCGACTACGGCGAGATGGTGGCGGTCACGGGCGGGTACGACGGGGACCTGGTGACCTACGACGTCGTCACGGGTCACCGCCTGGCGCATCTCGACGGGCTTCCGCGACCCCGTGGTGTCGAGCTGTGGCGGGACACCGCCGCCGTGGCGTTCAACCCCGCCGGAGACGTCTACCTGGGCTCGATGTCGGGGCCCGTCCGAGAGGTCGACGGGCGGACGGGCCAAGTCCGTAGGACCTTTGCGGCACCCAGGCTGTCCTCCCACGTGGGCGTCCTGGTCACGCTCAACAACGTGCTTGTCACCGCGGGGGACGAGGCTCTCGTCGCCATCGACCTCGCGTCCGGGCGCCGGCTGTGGGCCGCAGACCTGCGTAGCGCGGCCTTCTCCGAGCCCTGTCCGTTCTTCGCCGTCGTCGAGGAGGTCGAGCGGATCTACTGCGGCAACTACTTCGGGCCGATCGAGGAACGCGACCTGGCCACCGGCCAGCTCACCGGTGTCCGGCTCGACCCTCAGCTCGGAAGCGTCGGAGATCTCGTCGCCACTCACGATCTCGTGGGGTTTGCCGCGGGTGAGGCGGCGTACACCCGATGGCGGATCGACGGCACGAACCTGATCGCTCGTCTGCGTCGCGACGAGGCGGAGGCCCCCATCGGCTACGACCCGACGTCGACCTACCTCGTGGTGCAGGACGCACGGGAACGCCTGCCCGATGACGCGCCCGGCCTCGGTACCGAGGTGATGGAGGTCGAGACGGGTGAGCTCCTTGGCGAGCTCCCGGACGCGGACGGCTTCGCGTGGGTCGGGGATGGGCGGTTGGCGTACTGGGGTCAGGACGGGGGAGGGATGCTCGACGTCGCGAGCGGCCGCACCGTGGACATCGCCGCGCTGGGCGCGGAGACACGAAACGTCTTCGCGGACCCTCGCGGCGCAACCTCTTGGCAGGTCGAGGAGTTGAACGGGCGGACGGTCCTCCACGAGTTCGACCTGGTCGGCGGTCCCGACCCGGCGGTGTTCCTCGAGGTGGACGGGAAGGTGTACGGCGTCACCAGCACTGCTCAAGGCCGGGTGCTCGTCACCCACGACGCGGGCAAGGGTGTCGTGACCACGGCATACGACCGAGAGACCGCAGAGCCGCTGGTGTCCGGGATGGCGGGCGAGATCGTCACCGCGCTGAGCTCGACCGGGCGGTTGGTCGGCGCGAACCCTGCGGGCGACGTCACGGAGTTCGACGTCGAGACGCTCCGGCCGATCGCGAGCTATCCCGGCGCAAGCAGCGCGCCGTCGTCGCTGCAGTTCGACGACAGCGGTGCACGCATGTTGGTGACGGCCCCCGACCGGACAGTGCAGGTCTACGACAGCGTGAGCCGAACTCGGATCGGCGATGCGATGCCCTCGTCCACGGCGGAGGGTGTTGTCGAGGCCTGGCTCAGGCCGGACGGTGCAGCGGTGGCTGTGAACGGGTCTTTCGGTGTCGTGGAGTGGAACCTGGACCCGGGCGTCCTCGCTGCCGCGGCCTGCGAGCTGGCCGGGCGCAACCTGACTGTGGCTGAGTGGTCGACCTATCTGGGAGACGACCTCGCGTACGAGGCGACCTGCGAGGGGTACCCGTCCGGGCTCACTACTGAGGACATGCCCGACTTGGCCTAAATGGCCCGCCGCGGAGGCAGCTGGTCGGCGTCCCCGGTATCGACACCTCGGCTACCGCGAGGACGGCACCGAGCGCCGCGAACGGCTCCCCGGCGAGGTGGCGCCACGGTGCGCCTGGTGCTCACGTGCGAGTCGTTCGTCCGCGGCGACCACCCGCTCGAGGTGACCGGCCTCGCCTCCCGTAGGCGATCGATCGGGCTCGATTCGGACTGGTCGAGCGGGTCTGGCAGACTTCCCTGCTGAGTCTCGCGGCGGACGGACCCTCTCATCCGGCTGGCTGCGGGCCATTCGAAGTCTCGACCCGGTGCCCCACGCAGGAGTCGGCCTTCACCGTCACGTAGACCACTGAGGAGACACCACAGCTGTGGCCGTCAAGATCCGTTTGAAGCGCCTGGGCAAGGTCCGGGTGCCGCAGTACCGCATCGTCGTCGTCGACTCGCGCAAGAAGCGCGACGGCAAGGTGATCGAGGAGATCGGCAAGTACCACCCGAAGGAGGAGCCCTCTTACATCAGTGTGGTCTCCGATCGGGCGCAGTACTGGCTCGGCGTGGGCGCCCAGCCGTCCGAGGCCGTCGCGAAGATCCTCAAGATCACCGGTGACTGGCAGACCTACAAGGGCCTCAAGGGCACCGAGGGCACGCTCAAGGTGGCCGAGCCCAAGCGCGACAAGCTCGACATCTTCAACGAGGCGCTCAAGGACGCGCACGGTGGAGCGAGCGGCGAGGCCCTGACCGAGAAGGGTTCAGCCAAGAAGGCCGCGGCCAAGAAGCCGGCCAAGAAGGCTGCTGAGAAGCCCGCCGAGGACGAGGCCACCGAGCCGGCCCCGGTCCCCGAGGCGGAGTCTCCCGAGGCTGTGGCAGAGGTGGCCGAGGTCGCGGAGGTCGCGGAGACCGCCGAGGTCGACGCCGAGGCCAAGGCTGCGTCCGAGGACTCCGACAGCTGATGCTGGCCGACGCCCTGGAGCACCTCGTGCGCGGCATCGTGGACAACCCCGACGAGGTCTCGGTGCGCGACAAGCAGCTCCGACGCGGCTCGATCCTCGAGGTCCGGGTGCACCCCGACGACCTCGGCAAGGTGATCGGTCGCGGCGGCCGGACCGCGACCGCGTTCCGCACCGTCGTCTCAGCCCTCGCCGGCCGGGGTGGGGCGCGGATCGACTTCGTGGATGTCGACCGCCGGCGCTGAGCCCACCGAGCCCACGGGTGGCGTCGAGGTCGTCGTCGGCCGCATCGGCAAGCCCCACGGGCTGCGCGGCGAGGTGACCGTCGAGGTGCGCACCGACGAGCCGGACCACCGCTTCGCCGTCGGTGCCGCCTTGCGTGCGGTTCCTCCCCGAGGCTCGCCCAGCACGTTGAGCACGCTCACGGTGTCCACCACCCGGTGGCACCAGGGCGGGCTCCTCGTGCGGTTCGAGGAGCTGCCCGACCGCAACGCCGCCGAGGGCGCGCGCGGCACGCTCCTGCACGCCACCCTCCCCGCCGACGCCTCACCCGCGGAGCCCGATGAGTTCTATGACCACCAGCTGGTCGGCCTGGCGGCGTACGACCTCGCAGGGATGCACCTCGGCGAGGTGACGGCACTGACTCCCGGCGCCCAGGACCTCCTGACCGTCCGCACGCCCGACGGACGCGACGCGCTGGTCCCGTTCGTCTCCGCGCTGGTGCCCGAGGTGGACGTCGCGGGCGGTCGGATCGTGATCGCCGACCGGCCCGGGCTGGTCAGCCCGTTCGAGGATGACTAGCCATGCGGCTCGACTACCTCACGATCTTCCCCGACTACCTGGACCCGCTCCGCCTCTCACTGACAGGCAAGGCCATCGAGCAGGGACTGCTCGAGGTGCACGTGCACGACCTGCGCGCGTGGACCCACGACCGGCACCGCACCGTCGACGACGCGCCCTACGGCGGTGGCGCGGGCATGGTGATGAGGCCCGAGCCGTGGGGCGAGGCGTTCGACGAGCTCGGCCTCGACGGCGCGACGCTCGTCGTACCCACCCCTGCCGGACGGCCCTTCACCCAGGCACTCGCGCGTGAGCTCGCCGCCCGGACGAGGCTGGTGTTCGCGTGCGGGCGCTACGAGGGCATCGACCAGCGGGTCCTCGACCACGCGGCCACCCTCACCGAGGTCCTCGAGGTCTCGCTCGGCGACTACGTGCTCAACGGGGGCGAGGTGGCGGCCCTCGCGGTCACCGAGGCCGTCGTCCGCCTGCTGCCAGGCTTCATGGGCAACCCCGAGTCGCTCGTCGAGGAGTCGCACGAGGGCGGGCTGCTCGAGTACCCCGTCTACACCCAGCCGCCGTCATGGCGCGGCCTGGACGTCCCCGCCGTTCTGCTCAGCGGCGACCACGCGGCGATCGCGCGCTGGCGCGCCGACCAGGCACTACGACGCACCGCCGAGCGACGCCCGGACCTCGTCCACGCCAGCCGGGTGGGGGAGTGGGCGGTCGAGCCTGCCGGGCCCGGGCGACGTCGGCGAGATCCTCACGCTGCAGCGCGCGTGCTGGGTCCAGGAGGCGCTGGCCAACGACATGCTCGACATCCCCGCCCTGCACGAGTCCTTGGCCGACCTCGACGCCTCGCTCGCGGTGTGGCGCTGGTACGTCGTCCGGTCGGCCGGGCGGCTCATCGGTGCCGTCCGGGGTCGTCTCGACGGACCGGCCTGGGACATCGGCCGGGTGATGGTCGCCCCTGACCTGCAGGGCCGTGGCCTGGGCCGGGTGCTCCTGGAGCACATCCAGGCCGTCGCTCCGGTCGAGGCGACGTCGTACGTCCTGTTCACCGGTGCGCGGAGCGCCGACAACCAG
The DNA here is from genome assembly GCA_963802315.1 of uncultured Actinomycetota bacterium. Classification (GTDB taxonomy): domain Bacteria; phylum Actinomycetota; class Actinomycetes; order Propionibacteriales; family Nocardioidaceae; genus Nocardioides. The sequence continues at coordinate 121,795 of CAWDIF010000001.1, read as the reverse complement.
CGGATGTACAAGAAGGCGGGCTTCCGCCTCCGCAAGGACCTGCCGGCGCCGGCGGGTGCGGTCATCCTCACCAAGTCAATTACCCGAGCCTGAGCCGCCTGTGGCAGACTCGTCCCTCGGCCCAGTCGGCCGAAGGACCGCTCGGAGATCGCACAGCGCGATTGACCCGGGGATCCGCGTCGGGCTCCTGCCACAGGGGGTCCCCGGCGCCGCCGGCCACTTCGACTGTCGCCAACACCTGAACAGCAGCACATCCGACACCGCGGCTGACCTGTGGCACTCGCGAGGAGCATCACATGAGCAACGTCATCGCCGATCTCGGCGCCGCAAGCAAGCGCGACGACGTCCCGGCCTTCCGCGCCGGCGACACCATCAAGGTCCACGTCAAGGTCGTCGAGGGCAACCGCTCACGCGTCCAGGTCTTCCAGGGCGTTGTCATCCGGATCCATGGCGCCGGCGTGGGTCGCACCTTCACCGTCCGCAAGGTCTCCTTCGGTGTCGGCGTCGAGCGGACCTTCCCGCTGAACTCCCCGATCTTCGAGAAGATCGAGGTCGTCACCCGCGGTGACGTGCGCCGCGCCAAGCTCTACTACCTGCGCAACCTGCGCGGCAAGGCCGCCAAGATCAAGGAACGCCGCGAGGTCTGACGGGTCGCTACCTAGACTCGCCGCGTGATCCCCGACGAGGGCGACCTTCCCGTCGCCGAGCAGCCGGCCACGGCTGCCCAGGGCGAGAAGCCGGAGCGGGTCGAGCGGTCCAGCCTGCCCGTCTGGCAGGAGACCGTGCTGCTGCTCGGCATCGCCGTGGTGCTGGCGGTGGTCATCAAGGCGGTGTTCGTCCAAGCCTTCTACATCCCCTCGGAGTCCATGGAGCCGGGACTGATCAAGAACGACCGGATCCTGGTCCAGAAGTGTGTCCTACTGGTCGGGATCGCCCGAGCGCGGCGACGTCGTGGTCTTCGAGGACCCGGGCGGCTGGCTCGGGATCGAGGACATCAGCGGCCCCGGCAACCGCGTCACCAAGGTGCTTGCCAAGATCGGGCTGTTCCCGTCCGGCGGCCACCTGGTCAAGCGCGTCATCGGTGTCGCCGGCGACACCATCGTCTGCTGTGACAAGGACGGCCGGATCTCGGTCAACGGCGTCGCGCTCGACGAGTCCGACTACGTCAAGCAGGAGGCGGGCGTCGACTGCGCCGGCCCGATGACCGGCACCTGCGACTGGAAGACGGGCCCGGTGCCGCCGGGCCACGTGTTCGTCATGGGCGACAACCGGGCGCACTCCGCCGACTCGACGGTGCACCTGTGCGCCACGAATGCGACCGACTGCGTGCCCGGTCACGAGTTCGTGGACGACGATCTCATCGTCGGCAAGGTCTTCGTGCTGGTCTGGCCCTTCGACCGCTTCGGCACCCCGGACGGTGCCGACGTGTTCGCAGAAGTCCCCGACCCGACATGAGCTCGACTACCTCGCGGTGCCACCGTACGCCGGGACGCCGGCCTCTACGGCTACGAGCGCGCACTGCGCCGGCAGGGCGTCGAGCTGATCGCGGGGGTCGACGAGGCGGGTCGCGGGGCCTGCGCCGGTCCGCTGGTCGCCGGTGCCGCGATCCTGCCGCCGGGCAAGGCCGGGATCGTCCCGGGGCTGGCGGACTCCAAGCTGCTGACCGAGAGGGCCCGGGAGCGCGCCTACGCCCAGATCGTCCAACGGGCCGTGTCGTGGTCGGTGGTGGTCATCTCCCACGCGGAGTGCGACCGGCTCGGCATGCACGTGGCCAACGTCGAGGCGCTGCGCCGGGCGGTGGCCAGGCTGTCGGTCCCGCCGGAGTACGTGCTGACCGACGGCTTCCCCGTCGACGGGCTCGGCGTGCCCGGCCTGGCCGTGTGGAAGGGCGACCGGGTCGCCGCCTGCATCGCCGCCGGCTCCGTGCTGGCCAAGGTCACCCGGGACCGGCTGATGGTCGCCCTCGACCGCGAGTACCCGGCCTACGACTTCAAGACCCACAAGGGCTACGTCACCGAGGTGCACAACGCTGCCCTGGCCGAGCACGGGCCGTGCCCGGTGCACCGGATGCGGTTCGTCAACGTCCGGCGGGCCGCGGGACTGGAGACCGACCTGGCCGGATTAGAGTCAGCGTCGTGAGCGCCGAGGATCTCGAGAAGTACGAGACCGAGATGGAGCTGACGCTCTATCGCGAGTACCGCGACGTCGTCGGCATCTTCAAGTACGTCGTCGAGACCGATCGACGCTTCTACCTGTGCAACCAGGTCGACGTGAAGGCGCGCAGCGAGGCCGGTGAGGTCTTCTTCGAGGTCTCCATCTCCGACGCCTGGGTGTGGGACATGTACCGCCCGGCGCGCTTCGCCAAGAGCGTGAAGGTCCTGACCTTCAAGGACGTCAACGTCGAGGAGCTCAATCAGGCGGACATCGAGCCGCCCAAGGGGTCCTGACCCGAGGTTGGCCCGGCCGAGTCCGGCCGGGACCACCTGGAACGGGACTAGTCCTTTTGGACGGTTCTCCCTAGTCCGACCCCAGTTACCTGTCCGTTCCGCCTTTGTGGGTCTCGCGATCGTGCCACGGTGAAACGTGCACTTCGCGGGACAACAGCGGGTAGGGGGCAGCCGGTGATCTTGTCGAGGCTTGTCGCGCGCCTGCGCCGACGCGAACAGCGCGGTGCTGTTGCGCTCGAAGCGGCTCTGGTGACGCCGATCCTGCTGATCGTGGTGCTGGGCATCATCGAGCTCGGGTTCCTGATGCGTGACCACAACGTCGTCGTGTCCAACACCAGGACGGCCGCGCGTATCGCGTCCACGGGTGCGGGCGCCGGCCCGGCGACCTGCTACACCTACACCGGTGCACCGGTGTGCACCCCGACGAGCGCCCCGGCGCTCGCCCAGCTGGCGGCCGACGCCATCCAGCGCAGCGGCTCGGCGATGCCGGTGGACCAGATCAAGTACATCCTGGTCTACAAGGCCAACGACCGCGGCTACCCCGGCGTCGACGGCGCCACCACGATGCCGACCACCTGCTCCGGCTACGCCAACTGCGTCCGGTTCGTCTGGCGCGACTCGCAGGACAAGTTCCGCTACGCCGACGGCTCATGGGCCAGCTCCACGATCAGTGCCTGCTTCCCGGGCACCGGTACCAACCCGCTCGACCGGGTCGGCATCCAGATGGTCGCCGACCACAAGACCTTCACCGGCATGTTCGGGAGTTCGATCACGCTCGAGGATCACGCGGTGATGAACTTCGAGCCGCTCGCCACCCAGACCTGCGCGAGCGGGGCGCACGCATGACCTGGCTGCGCCGGCGGATCGCGCTCGCCGCCGATGCCCGTACCACCGAGGGTGGCTACGCGGCCATCCTGGTCGCCATCTGCGTCGCGAGCGGCTTCCTGTTCGCCATGGCCGCCGTCAGTGTCGACACGTCGCGTTGGTACGACGAGCGCGCGCGTGTGCAGAAGGCTGCTGACGCAGCGGCCCTCGCGGGGGTGCCGTACCTGCCGTACGACATGACCAACGCGACCCTGCGAGCCAAGGAGGTCGCGAAGCGCAACGGCTACGACGACGCCTCCCCGGACATCGTGGTGACGGTGCGGGCGGGCGACCTCGCCAGCCAGCTCAAGGTGACGATCACCTCACGCATCGACAACCAGTTCGGCCGCCTGATCGGCGTGGACGACGCCGACATCGAGATGACCGCCACCGCGGACTACAAGGGGCCGGCCCCGATGGGCAGCCCTTGCAACACCTTCGGCAACGAGCCGAGCCCCGGCACCAACACCGGCTCGCCGAATCCGCAGGGGACGGCTCAGGGCGCCAGCCCGTTCACCAACTGCTCGCGCACACCACAGTTCTGGGCCAATGTCGAAGGCCCGGAGACCGGCAAGCTCCAGGGCGACCGCTATCAGACCAAGGGGTGCGAGAACAACGGCACGGGAGTGCCTGTCTCCGGCGTGGATGGCTGCAGCGGTTCTGGGTGGAAGGTCAACGACGAGTACGACGAGTTCGGCTACGTCTTCCTGGTCAAAGTGCAGCCCGCGTGCGGTCAACCAAGCGATCACGATTCAGCTCTATGACCCGATCTTCGCCCCGGTCGGTCAGCGTTGCGAGAACCTGCCCACCTACAACAACTTCGCGAACAACACCAGCAACACCAACCCGTACACGAAGAACAACGATGCGCGGAACCGCTACGCCGACCCCATCGACTCGACCTACCCCAACGCCGCGGCCTCGGCGTTCTGCACCGGTGACTCCTTCGCAGGCAACGGCTCCGGCGCGAGCCCGCGCCGAACGCCCATCACCAGCTTTGTGCTCCGCCAACAGGTCGACTCCTTGGACCCCAAGCTCGCACCGGTCCAGAACGACACGAGTGGGAGCCCGTGCATCAGGCAGTACGGAGGCCCAGCCGCGACCTTTACCCCGACTGCCAACACGTTCAAGAACGACGGCAACAGCAGTTACAACGACCAGTTCTCGAAGTACTTCCACAACTGGCAGCCGTTCTGCACGTTCACACCGACCCGGGCCGGTGACTACTACCTCCAGGTGCGGACCAACGTCCTGCTCGCCGGATCGGGGTCAGGCTACGAGCGCTCGGGCAACGCACTTGCGGCTGCCCAGACCGGGAACACGGTGCAAGGCGAGGGTTCCAACGGGTTCGCCATCCGGGCGGTCACGGTCGGCGGCTACGAGAAGGACGTCGCCGTCGCCGGCTACAACCACATGCCGATCTTCGTGAACGCGAACACCGCGTCTCCGGTCTTCAACCTGATCCGGGTGCTGCCCGGAGCAGCGGGTCAGTCGATCGCCTTCAGCTACTTCGACGCCGGCGACGCCTCGGCCGCCGGGTCCGTCCGGGTACTGCCTCCGACCGACGCGACCGGCAGCATCACGTCGAATCCGTTCCCGGGTGCGGGGTGCCGGGCGACGGGTGGCTCGGCTGGGACGGGACAGAACCTCAGCAACTGCACGGCGCCCTTCGAGCAGCAGAGCGGGTACTCGAAGAACAACGGCAAGACCGAGACGATCGTCATCCCGATCCCGACGGACTACACCTGCAACTTCAACTCGTTCGGCGGATGCTGGTACCGGGTCCAGATCGGGTTCGGCACCGGAACGGTCAACGACGTGACGACCTGGGACGCCACGATCATCGGCGACCCGGTCCGCCTCATCAAGTGACCTGACGGCCGCTTTCCGGCCACTTCGCGTCCACACGTCGGCCAGCTCGGCGCTCCTCCACAGCCCCACCCGCCCCACGGTCCCGCCGTCGGCCCGTCCGCCGATCCTCCTCATCAGGAGGTCGGACATGACGACGGCAGCACAACGGATGGCCCTGGGGGCCTACGGCGAGCGGGTGGCAGCCACCCACCTGACCGGCCAGGGGATGGTGATGCTCGACCGCAACTGGCGCTGCGAGGTCGGCGAGCTCGACCTGGTGTTGCGCGACGGAGCGGTGCTCGTCGCCTGCGAGGTCAAGACCCGCTCGAGCGGCGCCTGTGGAACGCCGCAGCAGGCCGTCGACGCCGACAAGGTCAGGCGGCTGCACACCCTCCTGTGGCGGTGGTGCGAGGAGCGGGGGATCCGACCCGAGGAGACTCGGGTGGACGTGGTCGGTGTGCTCCGCGGCCGCCGCGGGCCGGCGCGCGTCGACCACATGCGGGGGTTGGCCTGATGCCCTTCGCCACCACGCACTGCATCGCCCTCGACGGGGCCACCGGACACCTCATCGACGTGCAGGCCGACGTGTCGGCCGGGCAGGTCGCCACCGTGCTGGTCGGTCGGCCCGACACCGCGCTGAGCGAGTCGCGCGACCGCTGCCGGATGGCGATCATCAACAGCGGCTACGACTGGCCCAACACCCGGCGGACCACGATCCTCCTGTCTCCTGCTGACCTGCCCAAGCGCGGCACGCACTTCGACGTGTCCATCGCGGTCGCCGTGCTCGGCGCCCTCGACCTGGTGCCACAGGAGTCGCTCGAGGACACCGCGTTCATCGGCGAGCTGACGTTGTCGGGCGGGCTCCGGTCGGTGCCGCGGCGTGCTGCCGATGGCGCTGGCGGCGCGGGAGCGGGGCGTCGTGCGGGTCTTCGTGCCCGAGCCGCAGGTGGGCGAGGCGGTGCTGGCCGGCGGGCTCGAAGTGGTCGGCATGCGCTCGTTGAGGCAGGTGGTGGCCGAGCTGTGCGGCGACGACGTACCAGAGGCGCCACCGGTCGCGGCGATGTCCGGCAGCCGACTCCTGGCCTGGCGCGGGCGCGAGCGGCTGGCGGACGTCGACATGTCCGACGTGCGCGGCATGCTCGACGCGCGGTTCGCAGCCGAGGTCGCCGCGGCGGGTGGCCACCACCTCCTGCTGTCCGGCCCCAAGGGCTCGGGCAAGACCACGCTGGCCGAGCGTGTTCCCGGCCTGCTCCCCGACCTCACTCGCGAGGAGGCGATCGAGCTGACCGCCCTACACTCGCTGGCGGGAGCGCTCGAGCCCGGAGACGCGATGCTGACCCGGCCGCCCTACGCCGCCCCGCACCACGACGCCAGCAAGGCCGCACTGGTCGGTGGCGGCAGCGGCCAGGTCCGACCAGGAGAGATCTCCAGGTCGCACTGCGGCGTCTTGTTCATGGACGAGTTCCCGCTGTTTCGGACCGACGTCATCGACGCCCTGCGCGAGCCTCTCGAGAGCGGGGACATCACCATCGCCCGGGCCGAGGAGTCGGTGACCTTGCCTGCGCGCAGCCTGGTCGTGCTGGCGGCGAACCCGTGTCCGTGCGGCAACTTCCAGGTCTCGGTCGCGAGGTCGCGGTGCACCTGTGCCGAGACCCAGCGCAGGAACTACCAGGGACGGGTCCGGGGTCCCATCACGGACCGCATCGACATCACCCGCCACCTCGTCCCCCTGACGGCCGCCTCGGCTGACGATCTGGCCCGGCCGGAGTCCACAGCGGCGGTCCGGGCCCGGGTCGAGGCAGCCAGGCACAGGCAGGAGGATCGGTATGCCGGCCAAGGCTGGCGCCTCAACGGTCAGGTGCCCGGGCACGCACTCCGGGACCGATGGCCGCTGGTGAAGGCGGCGCAGACCCTCCTCGACCAGAAGATGTTCGCGGGCCGACTCACTCAGCGGGGCGCGGTCCGCGTCCACCGGCTCGCCTGGACGCTGGCCGATCTCGCCGGCACCGGCCAGCCCGGTCTCGCGCAGGTGGACGTCGCCCTCCGGCTCCGCGCCGGGGAGCCGCTGGACGTGGCCACGGTCCTCAGGCAGGTGGGGTGACCGTGGACGACCTCACCCGTGAGCGTCTTGCCCGCCTCGCCCTGGCCCGGACCCGTGAGCCCGGCGACCTGTGGCTGGCTCGCTCGGTCGACGAGCTTGGTGCCGTCGACGTCTATGACCACCTGCGCACCGGCCGCAGGCACACCGGCACGGCTGCCGACGTGGCGGCCAGGCTGACCGGGGTCGACCCGGAGCGGGAGCTCGCCCGGGGCGAGCGTGTGGGGCTGCGGTTCGTCGTGCCCGGTGACGACGAATGGCCGGTCCAGGTTGACGACCTCACGCATGCCGAGGGCATCGGCACCACCGGCGGTGCACCGTTGGGGCTCTGGGCTCGCGGCCCCCGGCGTCTGGACGATCTCGGCCGCTCGGTCGCGATCGTGGGTTCCCGGTCGGCCACCACCTACGGCTGCGACGTGGCCGCACAGCTGGCCGCCGAGTGCGCCGTCGAGGGCTGGACGGTGATCTCGGGGGGAGCCATCGGCATCGACGTCGCAGCACACCGCGGTGCCCTGGCCGCCGGTGGCACCACCGTGGCGGTCCTGGCGTGCGGAGCCGACCGGGTCTACCCGCTGGCTCACGAGCAGCTCATCGAGCACATCGCGGTCGAGGGGGTGGTCGTCTCGGAGACGCTCCCGGGAGGCGCCCCCTTCAAGGGCCGGTTCCTGACCCGCAACCGGCTGATCGCGGCCCTGACGAGGGGGACGGTCGTGGTCGAGGCGGCCATTCGCAGCGGTGCTCTCAACAGCGCGACGTGGGCCTCGCGGACCAACCGGTCCCTGATGGGAGTGCCCGGACCAGTGACGAGCGCGACGTCCGAGGGTGTCCATCAGCTGGTTCGCAGCGGGCAGGCCACCCTCGTCACCGGCGGCCAGGACGTGCTCGAGGTGGTCGGCGGCTTCGGCGAGCACACGGTGTCCGTGCCGCGCGGACCCGAACGACCACACGACCGTCTCTCCACCCTGCAGCAGCAGGTGCTCGAGGCCGTGCCCACCCGGTCGCCCGCGGTGGCGGGCTCGATCGCCCGCACGGCCGGACTCGGGCTGGACCACACCCTGCGGTCTCTGCACGAGCTGCTCGCCGGCGGCCTGGTCGCGACGTCCGGCCACGGCTGGCTGCTGGCGCGGCAGCCGGAGGCGGGCTCGAGCGGTCCGTAGCCTGAACCGGTGACCACCGATGCTGCCGAGCCGGACGCGCTTCCGGAGTCGCTGGCAAGGCTGCTCGGAGAGTACGAGCGGCACCTCACCTCCGAGCGCGACCTGGCCACGCACACGGTTCGGGCCTACCTGGGCGACATCAGCAGCCTGCTCGACCACGCCGGCCGGCTCGGGATCAGCGAGGTCACCGAGCTGGACCTCCGGTCGCTGCGCAGCTGGCTGGCGCAAGCAGCAGTCCAGCGGTCTCTCGCGAACGACCCTGGCGCGGCGGGCGACCGCCGCCCGGGTCTTCACGGCCTGGCTCACGCGCACCGGTCGGGTCCCCGTGGACGTCGGTGCCAGCCTGGGCTCGCCGCGCTCCCGAAGGGCCCTGCCCGCGGTGCTCCGCACCGACGAGGCGGTCGAACTGGTCCGGGCGGCAGGCATGCGAGCCGACGACGGCAGCCCGACCGGGCTGCGGGATGTCGCGCTGCTCGAGCTGCTCTATGCCACGGGCATCCGGGTCGGCGAGCTCGTCGGTCTCGACCTTGACGACGTCGACCGGGACCGGGACCTGGTGCGGGTGCTCGGCAAGGGCCGCAAGGAGCGGTCGGTCCCGTTCGGGCGACCGGCCGGCCGGGCCCTCGACACGTGGCTGACCGGTGGGCGGCCGGCGCTGGTGACCGGGACGTCGGGAGCCGCCCTGTTCCTCGGGACCCGCGGCGGCCGGATCGACCAGCGCGCGGTCCGCGCCGTGGTCCACCGGCGGATCGCGGACGTGCCCGGCGCGCCGGACATCGGCCCCCACGGTCTGCGCCACACCGCGGCGACCCACCTCCTCGAGGGCGGCGCCGACCTGCGGTCCGTGCAGGAGCTGCTCGGTCACGCGTCGCTGGCCACGACCCAGCTCTACACCCACGTCACCACGGACCGGCTGCGAGCCGCCTACCGACAGGCGCACCCGCGCGCCTGACCAGGTCGTCGGCCCACCCAGGAAGCCCAGCGTCCGGCGGTCACGGGCTCGTCGCGCCACAGCGGCAGCAGCCGGACCGGCCCGGCGCCGACCAGGCGCAGCGGGTCGAGGTAGGTCCGGCCCTCGATCCACCCCCAGTGCAGGCACACACGGGGTAGACAGTGCGAGCCCCACTGCTCGAGGGAGCCCAGGGGATCGCCACGGCTCACGCGCTGGCCGACCGCGACCGAGGCGTTGACGGGCTCGTAGGTGGTGCGGGTGGCGCCGTGGGACACCACCACGACACCGCGACCGGCGAGCATCCCGGCGTACGTGACGGTCCCGGGCAGGGCCGTCCGGACCGTCTGACCCACCAGGCCGGCCAGATCCACGCCTCGGTGGCCCGCGGCGTAGGGGTCAGCGGGCGCCTCAAAGGGCCGGACGACCGCAGGTTCGGGGTCCAGCGGCCACCCACCGACCGGGTCGGCGCCCAGACCCGGGGCGGTGAGGCCGAGGGAGAGGAGGAATGAAGGCAGGAGGTGGGGCATGGTGCGAGCCTCGGCCGGGAGGCCGACGCCTCGGGGTGCGAGGTGGTGGCGCTGTGGACAGCGGACCGTGGTCCGGTGCTGTGGAGGGGAGGTGGCCGAATTCGCTCCCCGTGGCGCCGTTGGACTAGTCTGGACGACGCAGTACGGCCAGTCCGTGCTGACTTCGCACGCAGGCAGACCACGACGGCTCCTCTCTGATGGCAGAGAGTGGCCAAGCACCCGTGGGCGTCGGCCCTCGGTCCCGGCCCAGCACAATTTGGGCGCGGGTCGGGTCGCGCGCAGGCGTCAGGGCGACCGGCACCCGCCGGGAGCAACAACTGAAACATGACCGAGCCCGGCTCCGGTGCGTCCTCACCCTCATGGGTGCAGCCAAGGACGCACGCACGGGGGCGTGGCTCACAGGAGAAGAACCCTTCATGGCAGTCGTCACCATGCGCCAGCTCCTCGAGAGCGGCGTCCACTTCGGGCACCAGACCCGTCGCTGGAACCCGAAGATGAAGCGCTTCATCATGACCGAGCGCAACGGCATCTACATCATCGACCTGCAGCAGTCGCTGGCCTACATCGACCGCTCCTACGCGTTCATCAAGGACACCGTCGCCAAGGGCGGCATCGTGATGTTCGTCGGCACCAAGAAGCAGGCCCAGGAGGCGATCGCCGAGCAGGCGACCCGCGTCGGGCATGCCCTACGTCAACCAGCGCTGGCTCGGCGGCATGCTCACCAACTTCCAGACGGTGCACCAGCGGATCAACCGCCTCAAGGAGCTCGACGAGATCGACTTCGACGACGTCGCCGGCAGCAGCCGCACCAAGAAGGAGCTGCTCCAGATGCGCCGCGAGCGCGACAAGCTCGACAAGTCGCTCGGCGGCATCCGCGAGATGACCCGCACGCCCTCCGCGGTGTGGATCGTCGACACCAACAAGGAGCACCTCGCCGTCGAGGAGGCTCGCAAGCTGCGGATCCCGATCATCGGCATCCTCGACTCCAACTGCGACCCCGACCTGGTCGACTTCCCGATCCCGGGCAACGACGACGCGATCCGCGCGGTCGGCCTGCTGACCCGCGTGGTCGCCGACGCCGTCGCCGAGGGCCTGATCGCCCGCTCCGGCGCCAAGACCGACGAGCACCGACCCCGGTGCGGCCGAGCCGCTGGCCGACTGGGAGCGCGAGCTGCTGGGTGGGGACGCCGACCAGGTTGCCGAGCCCGGCACCCCCGCCGAGGCCCCGGCGGCCGAGGCGACGGCGGCCGAGGCGACGACGGAGGCCGCTGACGTGCAGCCCGCGATCGAGGAGCCCGCTGCTGTGGAGCCCGCGACCGAGGAGCCCGCTGCTGTGGAGCCCGCGACCGAGGAGCCCGCTGCTGTGGAGCCCGCGACCGAGGAGCCCGCTGCTGAGGCGGCTCCCGCCGAAGAGCCGGCCACCGACGAGACCACCTCCTGATCCACGACGAGAAGAGGGACCAGCAGCACATGGCTGACTTCACCGCTGCCGACGTCAAGAAGCTCCGGGAGCTGACCGGCGCCGGCATGATGGACTGCAAGAAGGCGCTCGACGAGGCCGACGGCGACTTCGACAAGGCCGTCGAGATCCTCCGCATCAAGGGCGAGGCCAAGGCCGCCGCCCGCGGTGCGGAGCGCGAGGCGACCGCCGGCCTGGTCGCGCACGCTCCGCGGCGTGCTCGTCGAGCTCAAGAGCGAGACCGACTTCGTCGCCAAGAACGACGACTTCGTCGCCGCCGCGCAGAAGATCGCCGACGCCGCCTCGGGCGCCAAGCCGGCCGACCTCGAGGCGCTCAAGGCCGTCGAGGTCGACGGCTCGACCGTCGGCGAGCTCGTCGAGGGCCTCGGCCGTCAGCATCGGCGAGAAGATCGAGCTCGGCCAGTACGCCGCGTTCGACGGTGAGGTCGTGGCCTACCTGCACAAGCGCGCCGCCGACCTGCCGCCGGCCGTCGGCGTGCTCGTCGAGTACGACGGGGACGCCGATGCGGCCCGCGGTGCTGCGATGCAGATCGCCGCGATGCGCCCGCAGTACCTCACCCGTGACGAGGTGCCCGCGGACATCGTCGCGCAGGAGCGCGAGATCGCCGAGAAGACCTCGCGCGAGGAGGGCAAGCCCGAGCAGGCGATCGCCAAGATCACCGAGGGCCGGCTCAACGGCTTCTTCAAGGACGTCGTCCTGCTCGAGCAGCCGTCGGTCACCGAGAGCAAGAAGACCGTCAAGGCGGTCCTCGACGAGGCGGGCACCACGCTGCTGCGGTTCGCCCGCTTCGAGGTCGGTGCCTAAGAGGTTCGGGTCCTGATCCGATAGGTTCTGCAGCGACTTCAGGAGGCCGGTTGCGATGACGCGAGAGCGAGCATCGCGACCGGCCTTCTGGTTCTCAGGAAGGGGAACGTGCCGATGACCTACAAGCGAGTCCTGCTCAAGCTGTCGGGGGAGGTGTTCGGCGGCGGCAAGCTCGGCGTCGACCCCGACGTCGTGGCGCGCATCGCCCGCGAGATCGCCGCGGTGGCCGAGCACGGCATCCAGATCGCGGTCGTCATCGGCGGCGGCAACTTCTTCCGCGGCGCCGAGCTGCAGTCAACGCGGCATGGACCGGCGTGCGTGCCGACTACATGGGCATGCTCGGCATCGTCATGAACTGCCTGGCCCTGCAGGACTTCCTCGAGAAGCGCGGCATCGAGACCCGAGTGCAGACCGCGATCACCATGGGCCAGGTCGCCGAGCCGTACGTCCCGCTGCGGGCGATCCGGCACCTCGAGAAGGGCCGGGTCGTCATCTTCGGCGCGGGGATGGGCATGCCGTTCTTCTCCACCGACACCGTCGCGGTCCAGCGGGCGCTCGAGACGCACTGCGAAGTGGTGCTGTTCGCCAAGAACGGCGTCGACGGCGTCTACTCCGCCGACCCCAAGACCGATCCCGACCGCGACGAAGTTCGACGCGCTGACCTACGACGAGGCGATCAGCCGCAACCTGCGGGTGGTCGACCAGACCGCGTTCACCCTGGCGGCGGAGAACAAGATGACGATGATCGTCTTCGGCATGGAGCCCGACGGGAGCATCCTGCGGGCCGTGCAGGGTGAGAAGATCGGCACGCTCGTCAGCCCGGGCTGACCCGGGCGCACTCAGCCCACACAGCAGCACCTTCGACGAAGCAGGAGCCAGGCGTGATCAACGACATCCTCCACGAGGCCGACGGCAAGATGGACAAGTCGGTCGAGGCCACCCGCGAGGAGTTCGCCGCGATCCGCGCCGGCCGTGCGACGCCGTCGATGTTCAGCAAGATCATGGTCGACTACTACGGCACGCCGACCCCGCTCCAGCAGCTCGCGTCGTTCACCGCGCCCGAGGCGCGGATCATCCTGATCGCAGCCCTACGACATGGGCGCGATGGCCAACGTCGAGAAGGCCATCCGCGACTCCGACCTGGGCGTCAACCCGGCCAACGACGGCAAGGTGCTGCGCTGCGTCTTCCCCGAGCTCACCGAGGAGCGCCGCAAGGAGTACATCAAGCTCGCCCGCACCAAGGCCGAGGACGGCCGGGTCGCGGTCCGCAACCTGCGCCGCACGGCCAAGCAGGGTCTGGAGAAGCTCGAGAAGGACGGCGAGGTCGGCAAGGACGACGTCACCGGCGCGGAGAAGCGGCTCGACGGCATCACCAAGAAGCACACCGACGAGATCGACGACATGCTCAAGAACAAGGAAGCCGAGCTCCTCGAGGTCTGACGCACCGAGTCCCACGCCGGCGCCGGCACCGCGCCAAGGACCACGGCCGAGCTGGTCGAGACCTGCCGGCGGCCATCGGCTCCGCGGTCGTGCTCCTGGGCGCGATCGCTGCTGTCGCTGTTCTTCTGGAAGCCCGCCTTCATGGTGATCGTGGCGATCGCCGTCGTCGTGGCCGTCTGGGAGCTCGCGCCGGGGCCTCCGGGCCAAGGACATCGACCTGCCGGAGCAGCCGCTCATGGTCGGTGGCGTGGTGATGGTCGGTGTCGCCTACTTCTGCGGCGCCCCGGCGCTGGTGACCGCCACCGCCGTCACCGCACTGGTCACCATGCTGTGGCTGCTGCGCCGCGGGGATCGACGGCTACGTCAAGAACGCCACCGCCTCGGTGTTCACCCTGGTCTACGTCCCGTTCCTGGCTTCGTTCGTGGCGCTGCTGCTCGCCGAGGGCGGTCGCTCCGGGGCTGGCCTCGACGACGACGGCGTGGCCGGCGTCATCACGTTCATCCTGGTGACCATCGCCTCCGACATCGGGCGGGTACGTCGCCGGGGTGCTGTTCGGCAAGCACCCGATGGCTCCGGTCATCTCGCCCAAGAAGTCGTGGGAGGGCTTCGCCGGCTCGGTCGCCGCCACCGTCGCGGCCGGCGTCGTCCTGGTCGTCCACCTGCTCGACGGCGACTGGTGGGTCGGCGTGGCTCTGGGCCTGATCGCGGTCGTGATGGCCACTCTGGGCGACCTCTGCGAGTCGGTCATCAAGCGTGACCTCGGCATCAAGGACATGAGCCAGGTCATCCCCGGCCACGGGGGGCTGATGGACCGGCTCGACTCGCTCCTGGCCACCGTCGCGCCGATCTGGCTGCTCCTCCACTACGCGGTCTTCTAGTCCCCAAGCCCTACTCTGGTCAGGATGAGCAGCGACGAGACCGAGGTTCGGGACCCGGTCGACGAACAGCCCGACGCCGTGCCGGCGGACCAGCCCAACTGGTGGCACCGTGACCACCCGACGTTCGCCGCACTCTCCGGCTTCTTCACCGGGCTGGTGTTCGTGCTCGTCATCCCGGCGGCGTTCGTCGGCATCCTCAGCCTGATGTTCGACAACAGCCGGGTCGAAGAGCTGTTCCCGCTCGTCCTGGTCATGCTGGTGGTGCCCCTGCTTCTCGTGCTGTCACCCAAGTCGCGGCGGTTCGGGACCTACATGTGGATCGGGATGATCGCGACCGCGCTCGTGGTCGCCGGTGTCGCTGCGCTCGTCCTCTACGTGCTGGTCCATGGCGAGTCCTAGCCCCGAGCCCGCCAAGGGCATCAAGACCCTCCCGCTCGTCTTCGAGGAGCCGCGCGGTCGCCAGAAGCCGCCGCGTCACCTCGCCGACCTCGGCGCCGACGATCGGGCCGCGCTCGCGGCCGAGCACGGCCTGCCGGCCTACCGCGCCAAGCAGCTGGCCACCCACTACTTCGCCCGGCTGGTCGACGACCCGGCCGAGATGACCGACCTGCCGGCCGCCGCGCGCGAGCAGCTTGTCGCGCTGTTCCTCCCGGAGCTGATGACGCCGTTGCGGACGCTCGAGGCCGACCGGGGCACGACGCGCAAGACGCTGTGGAGGCTCTTCGACGGCGCTCTCGTCGAGTCGGTGCTGATGCGCTACCCGGACCGGGCCACCGTCTGCGTCTCCAGCCAGGCCGGCTGCGGGATGGCGTGCCCGTTCTGCGCGACCGGCCAGGGCGGGTTGGAGCGCAACATGTCGACCGCCGAGATCGTGGAGCAGGTGGTGGCCGGTGCCCGGTCGATGGCGCGTGGCTGAGGTGCCCGGCGGGCCGGGACGCGTCTCCAATGTCGTGTTCATGGGCATGGGTGAGCCGCTGGCCAACTACCAGGCGGTCATCGGCGCGGTACGCCGTCTGGTCGACCCGACCCCGGACGGGCTGGGCATGTCCGCCCGCGGCATCACGGTCTCGACCGTCGGCCTGGTGCCGCGGATCCGGCAGCTGACCGACGAGGGCATCCCCGTCACGCTCGCGCTGAGCCTGCACGCGCCCGACGACGATCTGCGCAACGAGCTGGTGCCGATCAACACCCGCTTCTCGGTTGCCGAGACGCGTCGAGGCCGCCTTTGACTACGCCACCCGCACCAGGCGCCGGGTCTCCATCGAGTACGCCATGATGCGCGGCATCAACGACCAGGCCTGGCGAGCCGACCTGCTGGCGACGTCCTGCGGTCGTACGGCACCATGCCGTCGGGTGGGGGCTGGGTGCACGTGAACCTGATCCCGCTCAACCCGACTCCCGGCTCGAAGTGGACCGCCTCCGATCCCGCCGACGAGCGCGAGTTCGTGCGACGGCTCGAGGCCAAGGGCATCCCGACGACGGTGCGCGACACTCGCGGCCGCGAGATCGACGGCGCCTGCGGCCAGCTGGCCGCCTCCGAGTAGGCCTCAGGCCCCCACCAGCTCGACGGCCTCCTCCACTGAGTCCACGAGGTGCACGTGTTGCTCCATGGCGCGGCCTCGGGCCAGGACCTGGAGGAGCGGCCAGGCGGGCAGCGTCTCGGTCCAGTACGTGCACCCGATGAGAACCATCGGGGCGACCGAGGACTCGTCGGCGTAGTAGTTCTCGCAGGCGTCCTGGAACACCTCCTGCACCGTGCCGGCCGCGCCCGGGAGGAAGACGATCCCGGCGTCGCAGATCTCCAGGAGGATCGCCTCCCGGGTGGCGTTGTGCAGGTACTTCGCGATCGCCGTGGCAAACACGTTGCTCGGCTCGTGGCCGTAGTGCCAGGTCGGGATGCCGAGGGTGTCGCGGGCCTCGGGATGCTCGGCGAGGATCTCTCGCGCCGGTGACAGCCAGGCGTCGACCGACGGGCGGAACGACGGTCCGCCCGCGAGTCGGGAGGTGGCACCTTGGACGACCTCCAGCGGGGCGCCGGCGAGCCGGGCACCCAGGTTGGCGGCCTCCATCGCGCCGGGCCCACCCCCCGTGGCCACGACGAGACCCGCGCCCAGACCGTGCCCGAGACGGCAGGCCGCGGCGTACTGCTCGTCACCCCGGGCCGCGGAGTGCCCGCCCATGACGCCCACCAGTCGCCGCGACGTCACCCACCCGGCCAGCGCGTCGTCGACGGCGTGGTCGTGCAGGACCCGGGCCAGCAGGTCGTCCTGGCCGAGCCGGCCCTGTGACCAGGCGTAGGCGCGGGCGTCGAGGGACCTGGCGTAGGACCCCTCGCCGTACAGCTCCTCGGCCGTGTAGAGCCGGGCGCGGTAGGGGTCGACCGGGACGTCGCCCAGCGCGGGCAGCACCAGACCTCCCGCCGCCTCGACCCGCTCGGCGTCGCCGCGGCCGAACGAGCACCCGAGGAAGGTTGCTCCGCCGAGGCGTCTCGCGAGCAGTGAGTCAGTGCGCTCGGTCAGGTCGAGCCCGTGCAACCTCCAGCCGCTGAGCCTCGACGCGCCTCTGGCGAGTCGCGCGTCGAGATCCTCAAGCGCGTCGACGTGGACGACACGACCGCGGGTTCTGCGCATCTAGAAAGCATGCGCCATCAGGTCCCCGAACAGCTCCTGATCATCGACGTCCATCCCGCGTGCCTTGAACCAGCCGCACACGTTGGCGCAGTCACGCATCAGGTAGTCCATGCCGTTGACGTTGCCGATGAGGTCCACCACCTGCGGGAGGTCGATGATCACGAGGCGTTCGCCTGCGGCGAGGATGTTGTACGGCGAGAGGTCTCCGTGCACCACGCCCGCCTGCACGATCGTGGCGAGCGCCTCGCGCAGCTGGTCGAAGTACGACAGCAGCAGAGGCATGTCCGGCCGGGTCTGCGCCAGCCGCGGCGCAGTGGTCACCGTGTCGCCGGAGGCGCCGTCCGGGACCGTGATCCACTCCATCAAGATCTCCTGCCCGTCGATCTGGACGGGGTAGGGGACCGGCAGCCCGAGGGACCACCAGGCCTTGAGCGCCTCCCACTCCGAGATCGCCCACTCGCCGGCAGCGACCTGCTTGCCGAAGGTGCTCTTGCGCTTGATCGCGCGCTGGTCGCGGGAGCGCTTCATGCTGCGGCCCTCGGTGTAGGCCGACGAACGGTGGAAGGTGCGGTGGTCGGTGCTGCGGTAGCGCTTGGCGGCCATGACGACCCCGCCCTCCGGGTCCTTGGGATCGGCGCGCTCGAGGAGGAAGACGTCGGCCTCCTTGCCGGTCTTGAGGATGCCGAGCTCGGTGTCGATGGCTCCGCGCGAGGTCACCACCCAGCCGGGGCGTGGTTCGGGGCCGCGCGAGAGCGGCTCCACGTCGAACCAGGTGGTCCAGCGCTGGTGGCCGTCGTCGGGTTCGTCGTACTCGTCGAAGTCGATGACGAACGATGAGTCGACGTCCGTGAGGTCGTCCGGGGCGGGCCCGGAGCGGTACGCGTCGGTCAGGAAGTCGTCAGGAAAGCTCTCGTTGGGAGAGTGGGTCATGAGAAGTCGTGCTCCGTGTGGTGAGAGAGGGTCGGTCTGCAGCTGCGGGCAGGCCGGGGACAGTCATGGACATGTCACGGCTCCTCTCACTCACGGATGGGCTGAGTCGGTGCTGAGCCCTGGGTATGGCCATGGTGCGGTGCCGGAGCGCCGGCTGACAAGCGGTTATCGCCAGCGGGACCCGACGGGCGGCGTCGGATACGTTTCACGGCGTGTTGCCGCGTCCACGTCGCCTGCTGCCGGTGCTCGCTGCGGTCCTGGTGGTCGGCGTCGTCCCGGCGACGGCGCAGCAAGCGGACGCGACGACTCCCCGCGCGCCGGCACCGGGCGCGGCGGGGATCGGGGATCCGTACTTCCCCCTCGACGGCAACGGTGGCATCGACGTCCTGCACTACGACGTCCGAGTCCGCTACGAGTTCGCCACCGGTCGACTGGAGGGCCGGACCATCCTGACGCTGCGCGCCACCCAGGACCTGTCCCGCTTCAACCTCGACTTCCTGCTCGAGGTCAAGGGTGTCCGAGTCGATGGCCGCCGGGCGACGTTCGACCACGACCACCGGCACGAGCTGCGCGTCACACCGCCAACGGTGATCACCGCGGGCAGCCAGGTCGTGGTCGAGGTGCGGTATACCGGCAAGCCCGCGAAGCAGAAGTACCTCGGCCGGGGGAGCTGGCTGGCCGATGACGGCGAGGTCGTCGACCGTCAACGAACCGCACATGGCGCCGTGGTGGTTTCCCGCCAACGACCACCCGCGCGACAAGGCCACCATGGACGTGCGGGTCACCGTGCCTCAAGGACACCGCGTCGTGTCCAACGGCTCGCGGGTCGCCCGCGAGGTCAAGGGCGTGCTGGCGACGACCCACTGGCGCTCGAGCGAGCCGATGGCCCCGTACCTCGCGTTCTTCGCGGCCGGTGACTTCGACATCCGCAGGGGCTCGCGGCACGGCAGACCCTTTGTCGCCGCCGTGTCCAGGCGGCTGCCCAAGGAGGACCGTCGGGCCTCGATGCGGATGCTGCTGAGGAGCTCGCAGCTCACCGAGTGGCTGGAGACCCAGCTCGGTCCCTACCCGTTCTCCAGCACGGGTGGACTCGTCACCTCGCTCGACCCCGGGTTCGCGCTGGAGACGCAGACCCGGCCCGTCTACCCGACGCTGACCCGTCACTCGCCCCAGCTGCTGGTGCACGAGCTGGCCCACCAGTGGTTCGGCAACTCCGTGTCGGTCGACCGCTGGCAGGACATCTGGCTCAATGAGGGTTTCGCGACCTTCCTGGAGCAGCGCTGGGTCGAGAGCACCGGAGGCCGCACGGCAGACCAGTGGCTCCACGACGCCTACGACGGCCTCGAGGACCGCGGGGACTTCTGGGCACTGCCGATCGGGGACCCGGGACCGGAGCGGATGTTCGGCTACCCGGTCTACCTGCGCGGCGCGATGACGCTGCAGGCGCTGCGCAACAGGATCGGTGAGGACGCCTACTGGACGCTGCTGCGGACCTGGCTGTCGAGCCGGGCCTACGGCAACGGCACCGTGGAGGACTTCCGGGCGCTGGCCACGACCGTGAGCGGCCAGGACCTCGGCAGCTTCTTCGAGACCTGGCTGTCCAGCCCCGGCCGGCCCGCCGCGACTGCTGCCAACGGGCTCTGACCCCGCTGGGCTATGGACGCCACCTCGACGAGGCATCAGCCTCGATGGGACGCCTCGCCAAACCCGCCCCCTGGCGGGACCTGGTGGCCGAGCGGAGACGGACCGACAGACAGGTCACGCAGCCCTCGAGCTTCTCGAACTCGGTCAGCTCGACGGCGACCACCCGCAGGCCACGCTGCTCGAACTGGCCTCGCGTCTCGGGCGCGCTGGCCGACATCAGCACGGACTCGCCGTCGAGGAGCACGACGTGCGACCCCGGCTCCTCCGGGACGGCGAGGAACTCCGGGAAGACCGACGGGTCGTCGACGAGCGGTGGGTAGCCCACGACGGTGCCGTCGGGCAGGGCGGTGACCGCCGACTTGAGGTGCAGGACCTTGGACACGGGCACGGAGACGACCCTGGCGCCCAGCGGAGCGAGGTGCGCGGCCAGCTGGTCGACCCCTGTCTGGTTCGTGCGACCGCCGAGACCGACCCAGACCGTTGCGTCGTGCTTGAGAACGTCGCCGCCGTCGAGGGTCCCCGGTGTCTCGATGTGCGCGATCCGGTAGCCCAGGTCGCGCAGGACCCGCTCGGTCCCGGCCGTCTCGGGCTTGCGCTCGTCGGCGCCCGGGCGACTGATCACGGCCAGGTCGCCATAGACCACGACCGTGTCCTCGACGAAGACCGCGTCCGGGCAGTCGTCGGCCGGCTCCACCTCGTGGAGCTCCCAGCCCTCGTGCTGCAGGGCGGCCACGTAGCCCTCCCACTGGCGGTGCGCCAGGTCGAGGTCGACAGGCCTCCGCTCGAGGTGGGTGAGCAGCCCGTCGGCGAGCCGCGGGCCGGGACGGCGGACCAGGGCGACCTTGCCGCTGACGTGGTGGGTCACGAGACCAACGGTGCCATCGCCCGGGCGACCAGGCTCGGGCGACCCGTCAGCGCCTCCTCGCGGTCGGCGGCGGTGAACGCCAGCCGGGTGGCGTTGATCCCGAGC
Source organism: uncultured Actinomycetota bacterium (assembly GCA_963802315.1). Classification (GTDB taxonomy): domain Bacteria; phylum Actinomycetota; class Actinomycetes; order Propionibacteriales; family Nocardioidaceae; genus Nocardioides. The sequence continues at coordinate 101,121 of CAWDIF010000001.1, read as the reverse complement.
CAGCGCAGGGGTTCGGGCTCCCACGCGGGGGAGTGGTGGTTGACCCAGGGGAGTCGAGTCAGGTCGGAGTCGCGCTCCAGCACCAGGTCGCGCAGGGTGCGCCCGGCCAGGTTGGTCGTCGCGACGCCGTCGCCGACGTACCCCCCGGCCCAGGCGAGGCCCGTCGAACGATCCAGGCCGACCGAGGCGCACCAGTCGCGGGGGACGCCGAGCGGCCCGCCCCAGGCGTGCGACACCTCGACCCCGCGCAGCACCGGGAACAGGTCGACCAGGCTCTCCAGCAGGTGCGCGAACACCGCATCGTCGCGGTCGTAGGCCGGCCGGACCCGGGAACCGAGGTGGTAGGGCGCACCGCGTCCGCCGAAGACGATCCGGTCGTCGGCGGTCCGCTGGCCATAGACGATGAGGTGGCGGAAGTCGGAGAAGGTCTCGCGCCGGGCCAGTCCGATCTCGTCCCACGTGGCGGCGGGGAGCGGCTCGGTGGCAATCACGAGGGAGTAGACGGGGATGCCCACCCGGCGGAGTCCGGGCAGCAGAGGCGTGAAGCCCTCGGTCGCCCGCACCACTGTCGGCGCCCGGACGACGCCGAGCTCCGTGCGCACCTCACCCGGTGCGATCGTCATGACCCGGGTGCCTTCGTGGATGGTGACGCCGCGACGTTCGACCGCCCGGGCCAGGCCGCGGACGAGGCGCGCCGGATGGAGCGCCGCGCAGTCGGGTGTGTACGTCGCTCCCTCCACGTTGCTGGCGCGCACCACCTCTGCCGCGGCCGCGGCGTCCAGCAGCGCGAGGTCGTCCTCACCGCGTCCCCAGCGCCTGGCCTCCTCGACCTCGGCGCGGGCGCGGGTGAGCTGGGCCGTTCCCCTGGCCAGGCGGATGGTCCCGCCCTTGGCGAGGTGCGCGTCGATGTCCTCGGCCCGGGTGACCCGGGCGACCTCGTCGACGCTCGCCCGCATGGCCGCGTGCTGAGCGAGCGCGGCGCCCCGGTCGCCGAGCTCGGCCAGCGCCGCGAGCTCGGCGGGGAACAGCGCCGAGCACCAGCCGCCGTTGCGCCCGGAGGCACCGAATCCGGCCACCTCGGACTCGACGACGACGATCGACAGGGTGGGCTCGGCCGCGGCAAGGTAGTAGGCGGTCCAGAGCCCGGTGTAGCCGGCGCCGACGATGACGACGTCGACCTCGCGGTCTGCGTCCAGCGCAGTGCGCGGGGTCCAGTCCTCACCGGCGCTGTCGTGCCAGAACGACAGCTCGTCGTACCGCTGGTTCAGCGGACGCCCCACGAGTAGGTCTGCTTGCGGAGCTGGAGGTAGACGAGGGTCTCCGTGCCGGCCACACCGGGGATGCCACGGATCTGGCCGGAGAGGATCTCGAGCAGGTGCTCGTCGCTCTCGCAGACGACCTCGGCCAGGATGTCGTAGCCACCCGCGGTCAGGACGACGTAGGCCACCTCGTCGATGGCCGCGAGCGCGTCGGCGACCGGGTCGAGCGCGCCGGTGACCCGCACGCCGACCATCGCCTGGCGGGCGAAGCCCAGCTGCAGCGGGTCGGTGACCGCCACGATCTGCATCACGCCGCCCTCGATGAGCTTCTGCACGCGCTGGCGGACCGCTGCCTCGGAGAGACCCACGGCCTTGCCGATGGAGGCGTAGGAGCGCCGCCCGTCCTGCTGGAGCTCGGCGATGATCGCCTTCGAGACCTCGTCCAGGTCGTGCCGCCTGCCGGTCACAGCACGTCCTTCCGTTCGCCACACACGAGGGATTCCGTGGCCCGCAGATTACAGGACAGCGGGATCCCTTGTTGGGTTCCGAAGACATGACACGATTCCGCAAGAACCACGCCTTGGCCGACCCTCCCGCCCGCGTGACCATGGTGCGATCCGACCCGGACGGCTAGCGTCGCGCGATGCGCCTGTTGTTCGCCGATCGCCTCCCCGAGCAGACCATCCAGGATCTCGAGGCACAGGGCCACGAGTGCGTGGTCGACCCCGCGCTCACCGCCGACGACCTGCCCGGGCGGATCCCGGGATTCGACGGGCTGGTCGTCCGAAGCACCAGGGTGCCGGCCTCCGTCTTCGCGGCAGCCGACCGCCTCGCACTGGTAGTTCGCGCGGGCGCGGGCACCAACACCATCGACACCGACGCCGCCGCCGCACAGGGCGTGTTCGTCTCGAACGTCCCCGGACGGAACGCCGCGGCGGTTGCGGAGCTCACCCTGGGGCTGCTGCTCGCGATTGACCGCCGGATCGCCGACAACGTGGCCGACCTGCGCGCCGGCGTCTGGAACAAGTCCCGCTACAGCAAGGCCGCGGGCGTGCTGGGCTCGACGTTGGGCATCATCGGACTCGGCTCGATCGGACTCGCGGTGGCGGAGCGGGCGGGTGGGTTCGGTATCCGCGTCCAGGCGCTGGCCAAGCCCGGACGGCCGGACCACGTGGTCACCCGGATCGAGGAGCTGGGCCTCACGATCTGCGAGTCGCTCTCGGACCTGCTCGCCACCTCGGACATCGTGAGCCTGCACGTGCCTGCCAAGGCGGCCACGCGTGGACTCGTCGACGCCGACTTCCTGGCGCAGATGAAGCCTGGCGCCATCCTGCTCAACACCTCACGGGGCGAGGTCGTCGACGAGTCGGCCCTGCTGGCGGCGCTGAACTCCGGCCACGTGCGCGCCGGGCTCGACGTGTTCGCCGACGAGCCCAGCGATGGGTCGGGGGCGTGGATCTCTCGGCTGGCCCAGCACCCCGGTGTCGTCGGCACCCACCACATCGGGGCCTCGACCGAGCAGGCGCAGCGGGCCATCGCCGCCGGGGTCGCCGACATCGTGGAGCGGTTCGCGACCGGGGAGGTCCGGCACTGCGTCAACCTCGAACCCAGGCGGCTCGGTGCCGCCACGCTCACCATCCGCCACCTCGACCGGGTCGGGGTGCTCGCCCAGGTGCTGGACCGGCTCAGCGCCGCCCGCCTCAACGTCGAGCACATGCAGAACCGGATCTTCCGCGGCGGCGACGCGGCCGTCGCGACGATCGACGTCGGCGGAGAGGTCGACGAGGCACTGCTCGACGAGCTGCGAGGGGTGCCGCACGTCCTGGGCGTGACCGAGGTGACCCTCACGTGAGCGTCATTCGGCCCTTCGCTGCGTTGGTCGTCCGCCCCGAGTGGGCCCGACGTCTGGTCACCGGCCTCGCCGAGCTGCCGGAGGACACCGGGACGTTGCCACCGGTAGCGCCACCCGACCCCACGGCCTACGACAGATCTCCACCGGCGCTGTTCGCCTACCTCCAGGACGACCACGTCGGCATCGTCTGCGAGGTCGCCGCTCGCGCGTTCGTCGCGGGGCAGGTGCGCGGCCACGAGGCGGTGCAGGCGCAGCGGGTCGAGAGCCTGGTGCGGCACGTGGAGAAGACCGACGCGCCTCCGGCGCTGGTCGCCCTGCTGCACACCGCCGGGCCGGCGTTCCGCAGAACCGTCCGGGACGTCGTCACGACCCCACCCCTGCTCGACTTCGTCGGGCCGGGCCGGCGGAGACAGGCGGTGTGGCGGGTGCCCGAGGGGGCGGCGACCGACGAGCTCGTCGCCGAGCTCTCCGCCGCGGACCACTACATCGCCGACGGCCACCACCGGGTCGCCGCCGCGCTCGCTTCGTGGCGGCTGGGAGGTGAGCCCGCGGACGCCGGTGTGCTGTGCGTGGTCCACCCGATGGATGGGCTGCGGCTCTCGGCGTTCCATCGCCGGGTGACGGGACCCGTGGACGTCTCGCCGCTGCTGGACCTGCTCGCCACCGAGTTCGACGTGGTCCCGGCGCACGCGCACGTCCTCTCGGCAGGGACGCTGGGGTTGTACGCCGATGGCCGCTGGCACGACGTGGTGGTCCGCCACTCGGGGGGACGCCTCGACGTCGAACTGCTGCAGACCCAGGTCCTCGACCGGCTGGCCAGCCGGGTCGAGATCGCGCCCGCGAAGACAGAGGTGGACGAGCTGACCCGGCGCTGCGACGCCGACGGGGGAGTGCTGTTCACCCTGGCCCCGCCGCCGCTGGCCGCGCTGACCGCGCTCGCCGACTCGGGTGGCGTGATGCCGCCCAAGACGACGTACTTCGAGCCGAAGCCCTGCGCCGGGATCTTCCGGCGCTCGGTCGGAGGCTCACTCGCCTGAGCGTCGGGCCTGCTCCACGTTGGCCCGGTGGGGACCGGAGAGCCAGTCCTGCTCGAGGCGGGCGTCGACGGGTTCGACTCCTCGCCGCAGCGCGTCGAGGTAGGCACGATCCGCCGCCAGCCGGGCAGATATCTCAGGACCGTGGCCAACCGCGCCGTGCCCAGGGACCACGACCTCGACGTGCCGGGCGGCTTCGGCCAGGCGGTCGAGTGCCGTCTCGTAGGCATGGAGCTGGTCGGGGCGGTGCGGGTCGAACATCGGGATCAGGACATCGGAGAGCATGTCGCCGGCGAGCAGGACGCCGCGATCCGCGAGAAGGAGCGCGGCGTGGCCGACCGCGTGTGCCTCGTGCTCGACGAGCTCGCCCGGCAGCGGCCCGCCGTCCGCGGGCAGAGCGGTGACGAGCCCGACCAGCTCGAGGGGGATGCCCGCCGCGCTCTGTGCCGCCATCGCCTGCGCCCGGTCCCGGACCGCACCGGCGGCTCCGGCGCTGGCGTCGGTGGCGTAGCGGGGCACGTCGCCGAATCGGGAGTGCCACAGCAGATGGTCCCAGTGGAGATGGGTGGAGAACCCGGCGACCACCGGAAGGCCCAGCCGGACCACGTCGTCGGCAAGGTCCTCGAGGTCGGAACCGTCGATGCCCGGATCGACCAGGACCAACCCGTCCTCGGCACGCACGACGACGGCGTTGCTCCAGACCCACTCGCTTTGCCGCACCCAGACGCCATCGGCTACTTGGTCAAGCACCCGTGCACTCTCCCACTCACGTGCGTCGGTGGAATCTGATCTTGCCGTGGGGGAGGCGTTGGTGTTCGTATCTGGGGTCGTGGGCTCGGCGGTGGTCGGGTGGGCAGAGCATCCAGCCGTTGCTGTCGGTGTGGCCGCCCTTGGAGAACGCTTCGGGGTGGTGCATGTGGGTGAAGGCGGGTGGGGCGTCGCAGCCTTCGGCGGCGCAGCCGCCCTGCTCGATGGTGGCCTTGCTGCGTTGGGCGCGGGTGTGGAAGCGGCGTGACCTGCCGAGGTCCAATACTTCGGAGGTGCCGCCGAGGGCGGCGGGGATGATCCGGGCTTCGCAGGCGATCCGGCGGGCCAGGCCGGGTGAGATGGGTTGGCCGGTGTCGAGCTGGGCGGCCTTGAGGCCGCCGATGAGGGTGTCGTAGGGGATGAGGACCACGACGGTGGCGTTGAGGCCACCGGCCTGGGGGAGGGCCTTGGTGGGGTAGCGCTTGACGTATTCGGCGAAGGCCTGCCCGAGCCGCTCCGGGGTGGGTCTGCGCTCACCCAGTGGCCCGGACGCGGCGCGGTGTTGGGGGGCGGCGAGCGCGAAGAGGGCCTTCTTGAGGGATGCCCCGGAGAGCCCGTCGAGGGTGAACCGGCCGTGGGTGCGGCCCTGGGAGTCCTCCCAGAGGGTGAACCTGGTCGCGGCGGACGCGTCGCGCTCCTCCCCGTCCAACTGGGCGGCTTCGTGGGCTTCGGCCTGGTCGGGGGCGATGACCTCGAGGAGCTTCCTTGAGAGGTCTTGAGGGCCTTGGCGTCGACGTCGTCGGCGAGGTCGAGCAGGTGTGCGTCGGCCCGGGTGAGGAGGTCGGGGTCGAGGTCGTCGGGCAGGGTGGCGAGTCCGCGGAGGATGGCCTCGGCCTGCTCGAGGTTGACCCGTCCTGCGGCGAGCGCGGCCCGGGTCAGGTCGTGGGCTGCTAGGCCTGCTGCGACCCGGGTGGTCCGGTGGGCGGCGAGCCGGGTGAGCTTGTGGTGGTGGGCGAGCCAGTTCGCGGTCGAGGTCGCCCCTGCGTCTGCGGGTAGGTCGATCTGCTCGGCATGGGTCAGGAGCCGGGCCTCGAGCTCGGCGAGCTGGCTCTTGGCCGCCTGGACCTTGGCGAGAACCTGCGTGGTCTCGGCCGCGCCCAGGGCCCAGGGCCGCTCCCCGGCGACCGAGGCGAGGGCACGGCTGGCGCTGTCGACCGCGACGTGGACCCGGTGCCTCGGGTCGGTCTGCATCGCGGTCATGTGACTACTCAAGCACCCAGCACCGACACTGATGAACCGCTCAGAACCCCCTGTCCACAAGGGATACCGGCGCAGTCGTCGTCCATGGATCGGCGGTCGTCGACGGGGGGATCAGCGCCGGCCGCCGGGCTCCCACGCGTGCACCTCGGCGTCGGACTGACCGTCGAGGATCGACCGGTCGGGCAGCTGCACGGCGGTGACGAAGCCGGCGGGGCGCTGGTCGAGGGTATGCAGCCCGCCGCTCACCAGCAGCCGATCGTCCGGCAGCCCAGGGTCGGCGGGGGTGAAGACCAGGAACCGCGGCTCGTCGCCGTGGCTGACGTGGTCCCACATGGTCCGGCCGATCAGGTTTGTGAAGCGCCAGATGCCATGGGACTCGAAGTGGCCGGCCCGGTGGTAGGGCTCGTCCGCGACGAAGGTGTGCACTGCGGCCACGGAGGGCAGCGAGACGACGTGCATGCTGCCCGTCCACGTCCCTCGGTCGGGTGACAGCGTGGGGCCGCGCGCGGTCATGCCGTCGGCGAACCGGTCCATGTAGACCCAGTGCCGTTCGGTCAGGTCGTTGTCCGGCCCTGAGCTCGGAGCAGCCCGGGTGGCCCGGCTGTGGACGAGGAAGTCCACGGCTCAGAGCATCGAGCCGGCCTTGTCGAGCACGACCCGGAGGATCTGCTCGATCTCGTCGAAGTGCTCCTGGGTGCAGATCAGCGGCGGCGACAGCTGGACGACCGGGTCGCCTCGGTCGTCGGCACGGCAGTAGAGGCCCTCGGCGTAGAGCTGCTTGGACACGAAGCCGTAGAGGATCCGCTCGCACTCCTCGGCGCTGAAGGTCTCCTTGGTGGCCTTGTCCTTGACGAGCTCGATCCCATAGAAGTAGCCCTCGCCGCGCACGTCACCGACGATCGGCAGGTCGAGCAGCCGCTCCAAGGTCGACCGGAAGGCGCCCTCGTTGTCGCGCACGTGCTCGAGGACCTGCTCGTTCTCGAACGCGTCGAGGTTGGCGTTGGCGACCGCGGTCGAGACCGGGTGGCCGCCGAAGGTGTAGCCGTGCAGGAAGGCGTTGCCGTCCCGGAGGAACGGCTCCATCAGCCGGTCGGTGGCGATCATCGCGCCGAGCGGCGCGTAGCCGGAGGTCAGGCCCTTGGCGCAGGTGATGATGTCCGGCTGGTAGCCGAAGCGCTCGGCGCCGAACATGTGGCCGAGCCGACCGAAGGCACAGATGACCTCGTCGGAGACCAGCAGGACGTCGTACTCGTCGCAGATCTCGCGCACCCGCTGGAAGTAGCCGGGCGGCGGCGGGAAGCAACCGCCGGCGTTCTGCACCGGCTCGAGGAAGACGGCGGCGACGGTGTCGGGGCCCTCGTTCTCGATCGCCACCGCGATCTGGTCGGCGGCCCAGCGGCCGAAGGCCTCCAGGTCGTCGGCGCGCTCGGGGGCGCGGTAGAAGTTGGTGTTGGGCACCCGGAACGTCGAGGGCACCAGCGGCTCGAACTGCTGCTTGAGTCCCGGGAGGCCGGTGATGGACAGCGCCCCCTGGGTGGTGCCGTGGTAGGCGATCGCGCGGCTGATGACCTTGTGCTTCATCGGCTTGCCGGTGAGCTTGAAGTAGTTCTTGGCCAGCTTCCACGCGGACTCGACGGCCTCGCCGCCGCCGCTGGTGAAGAAGACCCGGTTGAGGTCGCCGGGCGCGTAGCCGGCCACGCGCTCGGCGAGCCGGATCGCCTGCGGGTGCGCGTAGGACCACAGCGGCATGAACGCCAGCTGACTCGCCTGCGTGGCCGCGGCCGCCGGCGAGGTCGGTGCGACCGTGGCCGAGCTGGCTGACGAAGAGGCCGGCGAGCGCGTCGAGGTAGCGCTTGCCCTTGTCGTCGTAGATGTAGGCGCCCTCGCCCCGGACGATCACCGGGATCTCAGCGTCGGTGTGCCGGGCGAAGTGCATCCAGAGGTGGTCGTGCGCGGACTTCTGGAGCTGGGCGTGATCGTAGTCCATGCCCCTCATCGTCCGCCTTCTGCCTAGGCCATGCAAGAGGATACGAAGGGATCCGTGGTGGCGTGTTCCGATCGTGACGAAATCCGTAGGATGCGGCCATGACGCGGTACGGCGCTCAGTTCGGTCCGGACATCACCTTCCTCGGGGTCGACGCCGTCGACCTCGAGGACAGGGACGCGCTGGAGGCCGCTGACGTGGTGGTCGTGGGCGCGCCCTGGGACGGCGGCACCTCGCACCGGCCCGGTACGAGGTTCGGTCCGATGTCGATCCGCGGCACGGACTACCTTCCGCACGACGGGTCCCGACCACACCTCGCCCTGAGGGTCGACGCGCTCCGGGACATCCGGGTCGTCGACGCGGGCGATGTCGAGATGCCGCCCGGCGAGCAGGAGGTGTCCCGGCAGAACCTCGAGGAGGCGGTCTACGCCGTCGCCTCGGCCGGCGCGATCCCACTGGTGCTGGGAGGAGACCACTCCATCACCCTCCCCGACGCGACCGCCGTCGCTCGGCACCTCGGCTACGGGAGGGTGTCGATGATCCACTTCGATGCCCACGCCGACACCGGAGACATCGAGTTCGGGTCGCTGTACGGCCACGGCCAGCCGATGCGTCGGCTGATCGAGTCAGGAGCGCTGCGCGGCGATCGGTTCCTCCAGATGGGGCTACGCGGCTACTGGCCCGGACCGGAGACGCTGGCCTGGATGGCCGAGCAGGACATGCGGTCCTACGAGATGACCGAGATCGTGAAGCGCGGCCTCGAGGACTGCCTCGACGAGGCGTTCGAGATCGCCCTCGACGACTGCGATGCCGTGTTCTTGTCCGTCGACATCGATGTGTGCGACCCCGGCCATGCGCCTGGCACGGGCACCCCGGAGCCGGGCGGGCTGTCGAGCCGGCAGCTGCTCGACGCCGTACGCCGGATCTGCCGCGAGCTGCCGGTTGCCGGCATCGACGTGGTCGAGGTGTCGCCGCCGTACGACCACGCGGAGATCACCTCCTTCCTGGCCAACCGGGTCTGTCTCGAGGCGCTGTCCGGTCTCGCGGCGAAGAAGGTCGGCATCACCCACGACCCGGCGGGACCGCTGCTGGAAGGCCGATGAGCTCACCCGGGATGAGCGCCGTCTTCCGTGCGGCCGCGGCTTTCGATGGCCATCGGCATCTCGGCGCGACCGACGTCCTGGTCGAGAACGGGCGGATCGCCGCGGTCGGCCAGGGGCTCCGTGGCGATGAGGTGGTGGACGCACCGTTCCTGGCTCCGGGCTTCACCGACGCCCACGTGCACCCGATCCAGGGCGGGCTGGAGCGGATGCGCTGCGACCTGTCCGAGCTCGGCACCCGCGAGGAGTACCTCGTCGCCGTCCGCGCCTACGCCGACGCGCACCCCGACCGCGAGTGGATCCTGGGCGGCGGCTGGGCGATGCCGGCCTTCCCCGGTGGCAACCCCCTGGCCGCAGACCTCGACGCGGTCGTCGCGGATCGTCCGGTCTTCCTGCCCAACCGCGACCACCATGGCGCCTGGGTCAACTCGCGCGCGCTGGAGGTGGCCGGTATCGACCGCGACACTCCCGACCCCTCCGACGGTCGGATCGAGCGGGACGCCGACGGCCACCCGACCGGAACCCTGCACGAGGGCGCCACGGCGCTGGTGAGCAGGCACCTCCCGCCCACCACACGGGAGGACTACCGCCGGGCGCTGCTCGCCGGGCAGGCCTACCTGCACTCGCTCGGGGTCACGAGCTGGCAGGACGCGATCATCGGCTCGTACTCCGGCATGGACGACCCGGGAGCGACGTACCTCGAAGCCTCCCGCAGCGGCGAGCTCCGCTCCCACGTCGTCGGTGCGCTGTGGTGGGACCGGCGCCGGGGCGTCGAGCAGGTCGCGGACCTGGTCGGCCGGCGCGAGGCGCTGACCGGCGGGCGCTTCCACGCCACGAGCGTCAAGATCATGCAGGACGGCGTGGCCGAGAACGGCACCGCGGCGATGCTCGAGCCCTACCTCGACAGGTGCGGCCATGCGACCGACAACCGCGGGCACTCGTTCGTCGAGGCGGCTGCCCTCCAGGAGGCGGTCCGGGCCCTCGACGCGGCCGGGTTCCAGGTCCACGTCCACGCGATCGGCGACCGTGGCGTACGCGAGACCCTCGACGCCATGGCCGGCACGGACCCGGCACGACGTCACCAGGTCGCCCACCTCCAGCTGGTCCATCCCGAGGACGTGGCGCGGTTCGGGGCGCTCGGCGTCGCGGCCAACATGCAGATGCTCTGGGCCTGCCAGGACGAGCAGATGCTCCAGCTCACGATCCCGTTCCTGGGGGAGGAGCGGTCACGCTGGCAGTACCCGTTCGGTGATCTGCACCGAGCGGGTGCCCCGCTGGTCGCGGGCAGCGACTGGCCGGTCTCGACACCGGACCCGCTGGCCGCGATCCACACGGCGGTGACGCGCACGTCGTACGGCGAGCCGGCTCCGGCAGGCACCGAACCGTTCCTGCCCGAGCAGGCGCTGCCGCTCGAGGTCGCCTTCGCGGCCTACACCTCGGGCGGCGCCTGGGCCAACCACCGCACCGACGCCGGCACCCTTCGCCCCGGCTCCGTGGCCGACCTCGTGGTCCTCGACCGGGATCCGTTCGGCGGCCCTCCGGGGGAGATCGGTGCGGTGCGGGTGACCTCCACGTGGGTCGAGGGCGACGTCGTTCATGCTCGCTGACGACGGAATCCGTATCAGCATCGCCCTCGGCTCTACCGATTCCGTCGACGCATGCCTAGGCTGCCGACATGGCCGACCAGATCTTCCAGAACGTCGTCAACGGCGAGCTCGTCGACTCGGTCTCCGGTGAGACCTACGACGTGCTCGACCCCACCACCGGACAGGTCTATGCCCAGGCGCCGAAGTCGGGGGCCGAGGACGTCGACCGGGCCTACCAGGCCGCGTCCAGCGCCTTCGAGTCGTGGGGCAACACCACGCCCTCCGAGCGCCAGAAGGCGCTGCTCAAGATCGCCGACGCCCTGGAGTCGCGCGCCGACGAGTTCGTCGCCATCGAGTCCAAGGACACCGGCAAGCCGCTCGGCCTGACCGCCAGCGAGGAGCTCCCGCCGTGCGTCGACCAGCTCCGCTTCTTCGCCGGCGCTGCGCGGCTGCTCGAGGGCGCAGTCGGCGGGCGAGTACCTGACCGACCACACGTCGTACGTCCGCCGCGAGCCGATCGGCGTGGTCGGCCAGGTGACGCCGTGGAACTACCCGCTGATGATGATGATCTGGAAGATCGCCCCGGCGCTCGCCGCCGGCAACACCGTCGTCCTCAAGCCCAGCGACACCACGCCCGCGAGCTCCGCACTGCTGGCCGAGCTCGCGCAGGAGTTCCTGCCGCCCGGCGTGCTCAACGTCGTCTGCGGCGACCGCGACACCGGTCGCGCCGCTCGTCGAGCACCCGATCCCGCAGCTGGTCTCGATCACCGGCTCGGTCCGCGCCGGCATGCAGGTCGCCGCCTCGGCCGCCGCCGACCTCAAGCGCGTCCACCTCGAGCTCGGTGGCAAGGCGCCCGTCGTCGTCTTCGACGATGCCGACCTCGACAAGGCAGCCGAGGACATCGCCGTGGCGGGCTACTTCAACGCCGGCCAGGACTGCACGGCGGCGACCCGGGTGCTCGCCGGGTCCGGGCATCCACGACGACTTCGTCGCGGCGCTGACCGAGCAGGCCAAGGGCACCAGCACCGGCCTCCCCGACGACGAGGACGTGCTCTACGGCGCGCTCAACAACGCCGACCAGCTCGAGCGCGTCACCGGCATGGTCGACCGGCTGCCGGACCACGCGCACCTCGCGGCCGGCGGCAGGCGCCAGGGCGACGTGGGCTACTTCTACGAGCCGACGGTGCTGTCGGGCCTCAAACAGGACGACGAGCAGATCCAGACGAGATCTTCGGCCCGGTCATCACCGTCCAGCGGTTCACCGACGAGGCACGAGGCGCTGCGCTGGGCCAACGGCGTCAAGTACGGCCTGGCCTCCAGCGTCTGGACCAAGGACCACGGCCGCGCGATGCGGATGGCCAAGGGCCTCGACTTCGGCTGCGTGTGGATCAACACCCACATCCCGATCGTGGCCGAGATGCCTCACGGCGGCTTCAAGCACTCGGGCTACGGCAAGGACCTGTCGATGTACGGCCTCGAGGACTACACGCGCATCAAGCACGTCATGTGTTACATCGGTGAGTGACCCGATGCGCATCCTGCTGGTCGGGGCAGGTGGCGTCGGTGGTGCGTTCACGGCGATCGCCGCCCGCCGCGACTTCTTCGAGTCGATCGTGATCGCCGACTACGACCCGGCGCGCGCGGAGAAGGCCGCGGCCGCCGACGACCGGTTCGTCGGCTGCCCAGATCGACGCCTCGAAGGCCGAGGCGGTCACTGCGCTGTGCCGTCGAGCACGGCATCACCCACGTGATGAACGCCGTCGACCCGATCTTCAACATGTCGATCTTCGAGGGCGCCTTCGCGGCCGGAGCCGACTACCTCGACATGGCGATGTCGCTGTCCAAGCCGCACCCCGAGGCGCCCTACGAGAGGTGCGGCGTCAAGCTCGGCGACGAGCAGTTCGCCGTGGCCGACCAGTGGGAGGGCGCCGGCCGGCTGGCGCTGGTGGGCATCGGCGTCGAGCCCGGCCTGTCCGACGTCTTCGCGCGGTACGCCGCCGACCACCTGTTCTCCGAGATCGACGAGCTCGGCACCCGCGACGGCGCCAACCTGGTCGTCACCGACGACGACGGCAACGAGATCTTCGCGCCGTCGTTCTCGATGTGGACCACGATCGAGGAGTGCCTCAACCCGCCGGTCATCTGGGCCGGTGACGGCACGGGTGCGGGGACTGGCACACGACGCGCGCCGTTCAGCGAGCCGGAGGTCTTCGACTTCCCCGAGGGCATCGGCCCGGTCGAGTGCGTCAACGTCGAGCACGAGGAGGTGCTCCTCATGCCGCGCTGGGTCGACTGCAAGCGCGCGACGTTCAAGTACGGCCTGGGCGACGAGTTCATCAACATCCTCAAGGTGCTGCACACCCTCGGCCTCGACAGCACCGAGAAGGTCCAGGTCAAGGGCGTCGAGGTCAGCCCCCGCGACGTCGTCGCTGCGGTGCTGCCCGACCCGGCCACGGTCGGCCCGCGGATGAAGGGCAAGACCTGCGCCGGACTCTGGGTGACCGGCACAGGGCAAGGACGGCGAGCCGCGCTCGACGTACCTCTACCACGTGGTCGACAACGAGTGGACGATGCAGGAGTACGGCCACCAGTGCGTCGTGTGGCAGACCGCGATCAACCCGGTCGTCGCCCTCGAGCTGCTGGCCACCGGCACCTGGACGGGCGCCGGCGTGCTCGGCCCCGAGGCGTTCGACGCCGTGCCCTTCCTCGACCTGCTCACCGACTACGGCTCGCCCTGGGGCCAGATGGAAGTGGGCCACTGAGGCTCGGGACGCCGAGCCGGTGCGGGCTGCGCCCGACGGCCTGATCCAGACGATCGCGTCGCCCTTCGGCCTCGGCACGCCGGGCTAGGGCCTGGTCGCGACGACATGACGCTGGCCCATCTCTGGCTCCCGTACATGATCCTGCCGATCTACGTGGGGCTCGAACGGGTTCCCAACTCGCTCTTCGAGGCGTCGGCGGACCTGGGTGCCGGCTCGGTCACGACCCTAGCCCGGAGCGTCAGCGAGCGGCGGGGACGGGCGTCCCCTCGTCCTCGGGGACCTGGTCCGAGGACGGCGTCGGCTCGTCGGTCGACGGCGCCGACGTCACCCGACCTCGGCGTCGACTGCCCACCAGCCAGGCGATGACCACGCCGAGGAGGAAGGCGGCACCGAGCGACCAGGCCCCCGACCACCGCGACGGTCCCGCGCTGCCCTGGCCGATGTCGATGGCGAACTCACCGCGAGAGATCTCGCGTCCCTGCGAGTAGAAGACCGTGGTCAGCCGATAGCCGCCCGAGACGGGGTAGGTGTAGTCCAGCGTGGACTCGTTGGTCGCCAGCATTGGGAGCGTTTGCTTCTCGCGCAGGGACGACTCGAGGCCCTCCACGCCCGAGGACTCCTGCTGCGTGTGCAGCTCAACCTTCACCTCGTCGTACGGGATCGGGGCCCCGACGAGGTCGTAGAGCCGGATGTTGTGCTCGATGTCGAGTCCCGACACGGGCTGGTGGGTGTTGAACGTGAGGAGGATCAGGTTGGACCCGTCGATGTACTTCATGTCGTAGGACCCCGTGTGCGCCTGGGCCGGGGCCCCGGTGAGGAGCAGGAGGCAGCCTACGAGCAGGGCGGTGGCGGCGCGCATGTCAGATGGCCCCGCTCATGTCGGTCTGGATCTCGCTGGCGGACCGGGCCCTGTCGTAGATCCGCACCTCGTCGATCTGGCCCGCGAAGAACTCGCCCCAGATCGCGTTGCCGCCGATCTTGAGCGCTCCTGCCGACACAGGAGCCGTGCCAGCGAACGCCGTGTCCTTGACGAGCGCGGCGTTGACGTAGACCTTGAGCCGCGCGCCGTCGTAGGTGGCCGCGACGTGCGACCAGGTGTTGAGGGGCAATGCGGCCGTGCCGGTGGACGAGCCGCTGCCGACCCAGGCCGAGGGTCTGTTGGTCGCCGAGGCGCCGTAGAGCGAGTACGCGAGGTCGCCGACGGCCTCCTTGAGGAGCACGGTGCGCCAGCCCGACGACGCCGTCGGACGCACCCACGCCTCCATCGTCATCGCACTGGTGAGGTCCAGGCTCGACGAGTCCGGCACCGTCGCGTAGTCGTTCGTCCCGTCGAACGAGAGTGCCGTTCCGTACTTGCCGGCCGCCCATGTCGCCTGGAACACGCTGCCGGGGTTGCCCCGTCCGGAGGAGTCTCCGAACGTGCCGCCTGCTCCCTCGTTGAACGAGTACGCCGCGACGAGACTGGTCGGCGCCGCGTTGGAAGTGGTGACCGGGACCGACGTCGCCGTGGTGGTGTTGCCGGCCGTGTCCCGGGCGATGGCACTGATCGTGTGCGCCCCGTTGGCGACGCTGCCGGAGGCCCACGAGAGCGAGTAGGGGCTGGTGGTGTCCTCCGCGCCGACGTCGACCCCGTCCACGAGGAAGCGCACCCCCGCGAGACCGACGTTGTCGGCAGCGGTGGCGCTTAGCGTCACCGAACCGGTCAGCGTGCTTCCCGGCGTCGGCGCCGTGACGCCCACGGTGGGCGCGGTGGTGTCGCCGGACACCGTGCCGCCGAGCTTGACGATCCGGGCGGTCGACGGCACCCCGTTGCTGTCCACGGCGAAGACCATGTAGTAGTTCGGCGGTGCCAGGTTGGCGCTGGCCGGCGTCGTCACGGTGAGCGTGCCGCCGCTGCGGGTGAACGGCAGTTCGACGAAGTGCTGGTTCCAGTCGGCCGTGTGGGTGATGGATCCCAGGCTGACCAGGCTGACCCTGGCGATGTCGGCGGCCTGCGGGGTCACCAGGTCCATCGTGCCGGCGTACTCGATCTGCCCCGGGAGGCTGGTGATCGTCGGCCTCGGGCCCTTGAAGAGGTAGTCCGGTGAGTACATCTGCATGTTGAGCTGGTCCGGCGCGGGGGCCAGGCGTCCCCCGCCCGAGGAGAGCACCCGGCCGTCGGGCAGCAGCATCGAGATCGAGTGGTACATGCGGAGCGCCGCCGGGTTGGCGACCGACCGCCAGCTGTTGGTGTCCGGGCTCCACACCTCGGCGGTCTTGGTGCCGGTGCTGGAGTAGTCGTTGACGACGTTGGAGCCGCCGATGACCAGTGCCTCCCCGGTCGGCAGCATCGTGACGTTGTGGAAGGACCTGGCGGTGGCCATGGTGCCCGCCGCGCTCCAGACGGGGGACCCGCTCGTCAGGTCGAGCACCTTCGCGGTGCGTGTCGACGGCACCGGGTTGCTCGGGTTGTAGGAGTCGAGCGTCGCCGAACCGCCGGTGATGAGATACTTGCCCGGCGCGATGGAGGTCCAGGCGCCGAAGGGCACCTGCGTGGTGCCCAGCCGGCTCCAAGCGCTGGTGGCAGGGTTGAAGGTCATGATGCCGCCGTGCTCCGCGGAGATCGCCAGGATCTTGCCGTCGGGCAGCACGTTGGTCTGCGGGTACTGCTCCTCGTGCAACTCAGGGGTGCTGATCGGCAGCGTGGCGACTGTGCCCGTGGCCGGGTTGTAGACCTCCGGCGTGTTCACCCAGGCAGTCGAGATGTCCTTGGCGCCACTGAGGACCAGCATCCGGCCGTCCGGCATCTGCGTGACGCTCGGGTACCACCGGCTGAAGGCCATGTCCGGCTTCCTGGTCCAGGCCCGGGTGTCGGGGTTGAACGAGTAGACGTCCTTGAGGCCGTGGCCGGCGCCGTCGTGACCACCGACGACGATCAGGTTGCCGTTGGCGTCCGTCGCCTGTCCGGCGCAGAAGATCCCCGCGCCGAGCGGGACCGAGGTGAAGGTGTTCGTGGTCGGGTTCCACAGCTTCGCCTGGGCGGTCGGCAGCTCCCAGGCGTCCCACATCAGGATCTCGCCGGTCTTGAGGAGCGTCGAGTGCACTGACACCAGTGGCCAGCCTGTGAGCGGCCCCCACTCGCCCACCTGCGCACGGGGGTCGGCGTTCGAGACCGTCACGTCCACGGGCGCGGACGTCGTGCTGTTGACGGCGTCGCGGGCCCGGGCACGCAGGGTGTGCGTGGCGTTGGTGGTGGTCGTGGTGTTCCAGGAGACGGAGTACGGCGCCGTGGTGTCCTCGGCTCCGAGCGGCGCGCCGTCCACGAGGAACTGGACGCCCGCGACGCCGTTGTCGTCCGCGGCGTTCGCGGTGACGGCCACGGTGTTCTGCACCGTCGCACCCGCCGCGGGTGCCGTGACCGACACGGTCGGCGGCGTCGAGTCGGGCGCAAGGCTGGTGAACGGGACCGAGTCACCGCTGCCCGGCTGCTCCTGGTGGCTGCCATCGGCGACCACCGCGGTGACGGTGTGGGCCCCGCCGGGCACGCCAGTGAACGTGTAGGAGTGGTCGCCGTCGGCGTCGAAGTCCATCTTGGTGTCGCCGCCGTCGATCTGCAGGTGCACGTGCTTGCCGTCGCCGACGACCCAGGCCCCGCGCTTGGCGTAAACGACGGTCACCGTCGTGCCCGTCACCGTGGAGCCGGACGTCGGCGCGGTGATCCGCACGCTGGCCGGGTTGTTCACGCCCACCACCAACGGGGTGCTGGTCGTCGACAGACCGGCGGTGTCGGTGGCCACCGCCGTGATCGTGCGGGTGCCGTCGAGCAGGCCGGTGGTGTCCCAGCTCGCCGTGTAGGGAGCCGTCGTATCGACCGGTCCGACGTTGACGCTGTCGACCTTGAACTGCACGGAGCCGATCCCGGAGTCGTCGGCGGCGGTGGCAGCCAGGGGCACGACGCCCGACACGGCGGTACCGTCGGAAGGTGACGTGAGGCTGACCGTCGGGGGCGTCACGTCGCTGGCGAAGCTGGCGTAGATCGAGAAGGTCGCCGACTGGCTCGAGAAGCCGCCGAACGTCGCAGGCCAGGTCCCGAAGGCCTGTCCACTCGTGCGCCAGCCGCTGCTGCCGCCGCTGGCGTAGCGGAGGTTGTTGACCGCGGCGCTTGCCCCGTTGGTGTTGTAGACGAGGTAATAGCTGGTGCTGGGCGCCAGCGTCGCGGTGAGCGGGGC
Source organism: uncultured Actinomycetota bacterium (assembly GCA_963802315.1). Taxonomy (GTDB): domain Bacteria; phylum Actinomycetota; class Actinomycetes; order Propionibacteriales; family Nocardioidaceae; genus Nocardioides. The sequence continues at coordinate 83,328 of CAWDIF010000001.1, read as the reverse complement.
GGTGTTCCACGAGTTCGCGACGAGCGTCCCGGTGGAGCTCGAGGCCACGAGCGCACCGGGCACGTTGCCGCTGGCGGCATAGATCGCGAGCTGGAAGGAGCGGCGGGCGACCGACGGGTCGACGGCCCCCACGTTGACCGACATGGAGACGACCCGACCGCCCTCGACGGTGGTGAACCTCGTGGCGTTCATGCCGTTGGAGTTGGACGAGTCCGTCGACCCGCCGACCGTCGTGGCCCCGAGAGGCGTGGTGAAGGTGCGGTCGGGCGACGTGGTGAGCTCGCCGGCGGAGGTCCGGCTCCTGACCTGGTAGTGGTAGGTGCGGTTCGCGCTGAGCCCGGTGAGGTTGGCCGTGTGGGAGGTGACCATGGCCGTGTTGAGCGTCGTGCTCGAGCCGTAGGTCGCGGTGGGTCCATAGGCCACCTGGGTGTCCGACCCGACGTCCGTGCTCCAGGCGATGGTCGCCGTCGTCGCGCCGAGCACCGTTACCCGCACGTCCGAGAGCGTCGGGCCGGCAGCGGTCGCGGGGGCGGTGACGGCGAGGCTCGCCACGCCGGTGGCGAGAAGGACCGCGCCGAGGAGAGCGACCAGCCGGCGGCGGGCAGGGATCAGGCGAGGCGTGGACATGGTTCCCCAAGGACCGTGACCCCGAGTGAGACCGTCCGGACGGAGGGGGCGACGCGCCGGGCGACGCGTCCCTGACGACAACGATAGGCCCTCAGAGGTCCCTCCCCGGACCCCATTTGGGGTATATCTCATCTGCCCGTCGACGGCTAGCCAAGCCGGTCTGCGCCTACACGAGTCCCGTGGCGTCGAACCGCCACGACGTGTCGGCGGTGAGCACGGCGTCGTGCCACTCCTGCGGCGCGGCGCTCATGAGCGTGGTGAAGTCCCAGTAGTCGCGCCACAGCGAGACCCGCCCGTCGCGGACCTTGTGCACGGTCGCGAACGGGAGCACCAGTGTCTCGCCGGTCCTGAAGGTCCAGGTCTCGGAGTGCTCGTACATGACGACCTCGCCGTCGGCGACCAGCAGCCCGTCGTGGTTCTCGTACGCCGCCAGGCTGCCCCAGCCGGTGCGCAGACGCCTGCCGATGTCGACGGGACCGCGCGCCGAGGCGGCCGGGCCGAGCGGGACGTCGTAGTAGATGCAGTCGTCGGTGACCCAGTCGGCGATCGCGTCGTAGTCGCGGTCGTTCAGGACCGCCCACAGGCCGCGCACGGCCTGCTCGGGGGAGCGGGTCGCGGTCATGCGGTGGCCGCGAACCCGTCTGCGACGACGCCGAAGGCCTCGTCGAGCAGACCGTCGGAGATCGACAGCGGTGGCAGGAAGCGGAAGACGTTGCCCCAGGTGCCGCACGTCAGGGTGACGACGCCCTGCGCGTGGCAGTACGCCGATACCGCGGCCGCCCGGGCGGCGTCAGGTGTCGTGGTGCCGGGGGTGCAGAGCTCGATGGCCATCATCGCGCCGCGCCCGCGGATCTCGGCGACCACCGCGTGGTCGGCAGAGATGCTCTTGAGGTGGGTGTCCATGCGGGCGCCGAGCTCCCGGGCCCGACCGGCCAGGTCGTGGGTGCGCATCTCCTCGATCGACCCCAGGGCCGCTGCGCAGGCGACCGGGTTGCCGCCGTAGGTGCCACCGAGGCCCCCCACGTGCACCGAGTCCATCACCTCGGCGCGCCCGGTCACGGCGGCCAACGGCAGTCCGCCGGCGATGCCCTTGGCGGTGGTGACCAGGTCCGGGACGACGCCCTCGTGGTCGCAGGCGAACCAGTCGCCGGTGCGACAGAAGCCGGTCTGGATCTCGTCGGCGAGGAGCAGGATCCCGTTGGCGGTGCACCACGTGGCGATCGCGGACAGGAACCCCGGCGCCGGCACCACGAACCCGCCCTCGCCCTGGATCGGCTCGATCGCGACACAGGCGAGGTTGCCGGCACCCACCTGCTTGTCGAGGTGGTCGATCGCCCTCGCTGCGGCCTGGTCTCCGGTCAACTCGTCGCGCAGGGGGTAGGACATCGGCGCGCGATAGACCTCGCCGGCGAACGGCCCGAAGCCCTGTTTGTAGGGCATGTTCTTGGCGGTCATCGCCAGGGTCAGGTTGGTGCGGCCGTGGTAGGCGTGGTCGAAGACAGCCACCGCGTCCCGGCCGGTCGCCACCCGGGCGATCTTGACGGCGTTCTCGACCGCCTCGGCACCGGAGTTGAACAGTGCGCTCTTCTTGGCCATGACACTGGGGTCACCGGGCGTCAGGTCGGCCAGCGTCTCGCACACGTCCACGTAGCCGTCGTACGGCGTGATCATGAAGCAGGTGTGCGTGAACGCCTCGGCCTGCCGGGTGAGGTTGGCGACCACGGCGGGCGCCGCGTTGCCGACGCTGACCACGGCGATACCGGAGCCGAGGTCGATGAGGCTGTTGCCGTCGACGTCGACGATCACGCCACCACCCGCGGCCTGCACGAAGACCGGCAGCGTCGTACCGACGCCGTCAGCGACGTGCGCCTTCTTGCGGGCCAGCTTCTCCACCGACAGCGGCCCGGGGATCTCGGTGACCAGGCGTCGCTCCTGGGGGAGTCCGGGCCCGCCCGTCATCGGGGGAGAGGGAGCGGTGGGCGTCGCGGTCATGAGGCCCAGACTAGGGCGGGCAGGAGAGGATGGGCAGGTGAGGCGTGACGTGGTGATCCTGGGTTCGACCGGCTCGATCGGGACCCAGGCCCTGGATCTGGTCCGGGCAACCCGGAGCGCTTCCGCGTGGTCGGGCTCACCGCCGGTGGTGGCAACCGCGACCTGTTCGCGCCGACAGGTCGAGGAGTTCTCGCCGGCCCACTCGGGCCTGGGCGAGCAGGCATCCACGGAGGTGGCCGCCCAGCCCTGCGACGTCGTGCTCAACGGCATCACCGGTGCGGTGGGGCTCCGGCCCACCCTGGCCGCGCTGGAGGCCGGCACCACGCTCGCGCTGGCCAACAAGGAGTCGCTCATCATGGGCGGGCCACTGGTCCTCGACCGGGCCGCAGCCCGGCCAGATCGTGGCCGGTCGACTCCGAGCACAGCGCGCTGGCGCAGTGCCTGCGAGCCGGTTCCGCCGACGAGGTACGCCGCCTGGTGCTGACCGCGAGCGGCGGCCCGTTCCGCGGCCGGGGCCGCGAGGAGCTGGCGGCCGTGACCCCGGAGCGAGGCGCTGGCCCACCCGACCTGGGACATGGGTCCGGTGATCACCATCAACTCGGCGACCCTGGTCAACAAGGGGCTCGAGGTGATCGAGGCCCACCTGCTCTTCGGCGTCCCGTTCGACCGGATCGAGGTCGTGGTGCACCCGACCAGCGTCGTCCACTCGATGGTCGAGTTCGTCGACGGCTCGACCATCGTCCAGGCCAGCCCGCCGACCATGCTGATCCCGATCGCCCTCGGGCTGGCCTGGCCCGACCGGGTCCCGGACACGGCGCCCCCCGTCGACTGGACCACGGCTCGAGACCTGGGACTTCTTCCCGCTCGACGACGAGGCGTTCCCGGCCGTGGCGCTGGCGCGGGAGGCGGGCACGCCGAGGGGGCACCGCCCCCGCGGTCTACAACGCGGCCAACGAGGTCGCCGTGGAGGCGTTCCGGCGGGGCCGGCTCGGCTTCGACCGCATCGTCGCCACGATCGCCTCCGTGCTGACCGCCCACGACGTACCCTCGACAGCACCGCTCACCGTCGACGATGTGCTGGCCGCGGACGCGTGGGCGCGCGGCAGCCGCCGGATCGGAGGAGAGCTCTCGTGACCGCGCTCCTGTACATGCTCGGCGTGGTCATCTTCGTGGTCGCCATCCTGGCATCGATCGGGCTGCACGAGCTCGGCCACATGATCCCGGCCAAGACGTTCGGCGGCAAGGTCACTCAGTACTTCATCGGCTTCGGCCCCACGGTGTGGAGCACCCAGCGCGGCGAGACCGAGTACGGCGTCAAGGCGATCCCGCTCGGCGGCTACGTCAAGATCGTCGGGATGCTGCCGCCCGAGGCGGCCGACCTCGCCGACGAGGTCACCGTGGACGCCGCCGGCAACCAGGTCACCAAGATCCGCAAGTCGAACACCGGCATGTTCACCCAGCTCATCTCCGACGCGCGCGCGGCCGAGTGGGAGTTCATCGGCCCCGAGGACGCCGACCGCCTCTTCTACAGGATGCCGTGGTGGAAGAAGGTCGTCGTGATGTCGGGCGGTCCCACGGTCAACATCCTGATCGCCTTCTTCCTCTTCTGGGCCATCTTTGCGACGTACGGCAACCGTGGTGCCCCAGAGCCGGTCGCCGGACCTCCGGTGCTCGCCGAGGTGTCCGACTGCGTGATCCCCTACGACGAGCAGCGTCTCGAGTGCACAGATGCGGACCCGCTGAGCCCGGCCGCCGAGGCCGGCCTGCGCGCCGGCGACCTCATCACCACCTTCAACGGCACTGCCGTCACTGACTGGGACCAGCTGCGCGAGCTCATCCGTGACAACGCCGACGGCGAGGCGGTGATCGGTTACGAGCGCGACGGCCAGGTGCTCACCGGGACGACGAGCACCACCGTCGAGCTGCGTCCCGGCGACGACCTGGACGACGAGACGCTCACCGAGGTCGGCTTCCTCGGTGTCACACCGGAGACGGTGATCCCGGTGACGCACGGCGGCCCGATCTACACGCTTCAGCAGATGGACGAGATGCTCTTCAACACCGTCAAGGCCATGGCCGAGCTGCCCGGCAAGGTCTGGGGGGTGGCCAAGGCCATCGTCGGTGTGCAGGAGCGCGAGCGGGACAGCCCGGTCAGCATCGTGGGCGGCAGCCGCTTCTCGGGCGAGATCGTGTCCAGCGACAGGCTCGACGTCCGGGAGAAGGTCGTGTTCTTCGGCTCGCTCGTCGCCGGCTTCAACTTCTTCATCGGGGTGTTCAACTTCATCCCGCTGCTCCCGCTCGACGGCGGCCACATCGCCAGCGCGCTCTGGGAGGCGATCCGGCGGGGGTTCGCCCGACTGCGCGGGCGGCCCGACCCCGGCTACGTCGACGCGGCCAAGCTGCTGCCGGTGGCGTACGTCGTCGCGTCCTGCCTCCTGGTGCTCAGCCTGGTGCTCATCGTCGGCGACATCGTGGTGCCGGTCCGCCTGACGTAGGGCGTGCGCTGCGGGGTCGTACTCTGACAGCGTGACCGAGATCAGCCTGGGCATGCCGACGGCGCCCCCTCCGGTGCTCGCGCCGCGACGCAGGACCCGGCAGATCCAGGTCGGCAAGGTCGGGGTCGGCAGCGACTCGCCCGTCTCGGTGCAGTCGATGACCACGACCCTCACCTCCGACGTCAACGCGACCCTCCAGCAGATCGCCGAGCTGACCGCCACCGGCTGCGACATCGTCCGGGTGGCCTGCCCGAGCCAGGACGACGCCGAGGCGCTCCCGAGATCGCCCAGCACTCGCAGATCCCCGTGATCGCCGACATCCACTTCCAGCCGAAGTACGTGTTCGCGGCGATCGACGCCGGGTGCGCGGCGGTTCGGGTCAACCCCGGCAACATCCGCAAGTTCGACGACCAGGTCAAGGAGATCGCGGCCGCCGCCAAGGACCGCGGCACCTCGATCCGGATCGGCGTCAACGCCGGCTCGCTCGACCCGCGGCTGCTCGAGAAGTACGGCAAGGCCACGCCCGAGGCGCTCGTCGAGTCCGCGGTCTGGGAGGCCGGGCTGTTCGAGGAGCACGACTTCCACGACTTCAAGATCTCGGTCAAGCACAACGACCCGGTCGTGATGGTGCGCGCCTACGAGCTGCTCGCCGAGGCGGGCGACTGGCCGCTGCACCTCGGCGTCACCGAGGCCGGCCCGGCCTTCCAGGGCACCATCAAGTCTGCGACCGCGTTCGGCGCGCTGCTGTCACAGGGCATCGGCGACACCATCCGGGTCTCCCTGTCCGCCCCTCCGGTGGAGGAGGTCAAGGTCGGCATCCAGATCCTGCAGTCGCTCAACCTTCGCCCGCGCAAGCTCGAGATCGTGTCCTGCCCCTCCTGCGGCCGGGCCCAGGTCGACGTCTACACGCTGGCCGAGCAGGTGACCGCCGGTCTCGACGGCCTCGAGGTCCCGCTGCGCGTCGCCGTCATGGGCTGCGTCGTCAACGGCCCGGGCGAGGCCCGCGAGGCCGATCTCGGAGTCGCGTCCGGCAACGGCAAGGGCCAGATCTTCGTCAAGGGCGAGGTCATCAAGACGGTTCCCGAGTCACAGATCGTGGAGACGCTGATCGAGGAGGCGATGCGGATCGCCGAGGGCATGGAGGCCATCGACGGCGCGGAGGCCACGGTCACCGTCAGCTGACGCGGGCCGGACATGGCTAACCTGACCGCATGCTGACGACGCGGCACGGGGTGCGGGTGCTCGAGAGCACCGACCTCGCCGCGTTTTTGGCCCTCACTGCACGGGACCCGGTCGTCAACGTCTTCGCCGACCACCGCGCCCGGACGACCAACCTCGAGCCGCGCTGGCTCGGCGGCGAGGTCTGGGGCCGCTTCGCCGGCGGCGAGCTCGTCGCCGCATGCCACGTGGGCGCCAACCTCGTCCCCGTCCTGTGCTCGCCCGACGATGCCCGTGCCTTCGCCGAGCGAGCCCTCACCCGGACCCGTTCGGTCTCGACGGTGGTCGGGCCGCACGACGCCGTCGACGGCTTCTGGCACACGGTCTCGGCCTCGTGGGGCCGGCCGCGGGAGCTGCGCTGGCGCCAGCCGCACCTGCAGATCAGCGGACCGCCCCTCGTCGCCGCGGACCCTCAGGTGCGGCGCACGACCCGCGCTGACCTCGACGAGCTCTACCCGGCCTGCGTGGCGATGTACACCGAGGAGGTCGGGGTCTCCCCGGAAGCGGGCGGGGGAGCGGAGCTCTATCGCGCCCGGGTGAGCCAGCTGATCAGCCGCGGGTGGTCGTTCGCCCGGTTCGACGAGGGCCGGCTGGTGTTCAAGGCCGAGGTCGCGTGCGCGTCCCCGCACGCAGCCCAGATCCAGGGCGTCTATGTGCCGCCTGACCGGCGTGGCCAGGGGCTCGCGGCCATCGGCATGGCCGCAGTGGTCGAGCACGTCCGCCAGCACGTGGCGCCGGTCGTCTCGCTCTATGTCAACGACTGGAACCTGCCCGCCCGTCGCGCGTACGAGCGGGTCGGCTTCACGCAGTCGGCGACGTTCTCCACGGTGATGTTCTAGTCACTAGGGTGGCCTCGTGTCTCGTGCGACGACGTTCCCCGGGCCCGCCAAGGTGATGGCGTTGGTGTTCGCCGCCAGCGGGGTCGCGCACCTCGTGAAACCCGAGTTCTACGAGCCGCTGATCCCGGGCTGGCTGCCCGGCCCCCGTGAGATCGTGCTGGTGAGTGGGGTGGCCGAGATCGTCTGCGCGGCCGGCATGGCACGCCCCACCACCCGTCACGCGGCCGGGTGGGCGAGCGCCGCGTTGCTCGTCGTCGTGTGGCCCGGCAACGTCCAGATGGCGATCGACTCGTTCGACACCGACAGCACCGCCCGGCAGGTCGGCTCGGTCGTACGGCTACCCCTTCAGCTGCCGATGATCTGGGCGGCGCTCAAGGCTGCTCGGGCCGAGTAGTCGCGATCGCACCTCGTCGGCCCGGGGGAGTTTCATCGGCCGGCCTATGAAGCTCCCGCCGGGACGATGAAGGTTCACCGTCCCGGCGTGAGTTCGACCGGCCGGCCGATGAAACTCCCACCCGGCCGCACGAGGGCTACGAGACCCGGGGGGACTGCACCGGGACGAGGTCGCCGGCCCGCTCGCAGGCGTTCTTGGTGCACCGCACCGTGGTCGCCTGCTTCTTGGCGTTGGCCTCGAGCAGCAGGGCCTTGGGGGTCTCGAACGTGAGCGCACCGAACCATCCCTCGACGCGGTAGGTGCCGACGAGGCGCCCGGCAACGGTCCGGACCGAGGCCTGGCTGGGGCCGATGCCGTCCGAGAGGATGTGCACTGTCACCATCCGGCGACCCCCGGGCGCGAAGGACTCGACGCGCTCGCGGCAGGACTTCCACAGGTGGTCGCCGGTCTCGCTGATCCGGCTGACGACCGTGCAGCCTCCGTCGTAGGGGTCGGAGGTGTAGCTCGAGAGCAGGTCCTCCACCAGGGACGCGGCACCGCCGACCCGCTTGGTCAGGCGCACGACCGAACCGGTCGCGAGGTCCCAGGAGACGGTGCCGCGACCGAAGACGCCGAGCAGCACCCGGTCACCGAGGGCGTCGAGAACCTTGGGATAGCCCCGGAACTTCTTGGTCGCAGCGACCATCCGGTCGAGACGGTCCACGCGGTGAGGGTTGAACGCTTCGAGCGATACTCCGTCGTGATCACTCGCAGGCCGTCCGAGGACAGGGTCGCCTCGGAGGTCTCGCCCTTGGCGATGACGGTGCGAGTCCCATCACCCGCGAGGCGCAGGATCCGGCTCGAGGAGCCGGTCCGGTTCATCGTGGAGACGACGTACGTCGTCCCGCTCCTACCGAGGAGCCGCACGATCGCACCCCGGACCGGGATCCGGACGGTGCCGTCGACGACGGTCTTGCCCTCGAGGTGGGGGATCGCGACGTCGGCGCCCCGGGGGAGCGTGCCGGGCCTGATCTCGGTCGTCACGGGGGCGGCGTTGGCGGCGCTGACGACGAGGGCGAAGGCGGTGAGTCCCGCCGCCGTGGTGGCGAGCAGTCGGTGGGCATGCCTGGTCATCGGGGGTGGGTCCTCTCGTGGTGAGGGCTCGCTCTGGGTCGGCGGCCCACAGGGGGGAGACGCACCGAACCGGGAAAAGGTTGCGCCCGTACCCTTCTGGCCATGATCTCCCGGATGTCGACCCTTTTCGTGCGCACCCTGCGCGACGACCCGGCGGACGCGGAGGTCCCGAGCCACCGGCTGCTGGTCCGCGCCGGCTACATCCGCCGTGCGGCCCCCGGCATCTACACGTGGCTGCCCCTCGGCCTGAAGGTGCTTCGCAAGATCGAGGGCATCATCCGCGAGGAGATGGACGGCATCGGGGCCCAGGAGCTCAGCTTCCCGGCGCTGCTGCCCCGTGAGCCCTACGAGGCCACCGGACGCTGGACCCAGTACGGCGACGGGATCTTCCGGCTCAAGGACCGCAAGGGCGCCGACTACCTGCTCGGCCCGACGCACGAGGAGATGTTCACGCTCGTCGTCAAGGACCTGTACTCGTCGTACAAGGACCTGCCGCTCTCGATCTACCAGATCCAGACCAAGTACCGCGACGAGGCGCGGCCGCGCGCCGGACTGCTCCGCGGTCGCGAGTTCGTGATGAAGGACTCCTACTCCTTCGACGTCGACGAGGCCGGACTCGAGGCGAGCTACCAGGCACACCGGGACGCCTACATCCGGATCTTCGACCAGCTCGGCTTCGACTACGTCATCGTCAGGGCGACGTCGGGCGCCATGGGCGGATCGCGGTCGGAGGAGTTCCTTGCCAACGCCGCGGTCGGCGAGGACACCTATGTCCGCTGCACGACCTGCGACTACGCCGCCAACGTCGAGGCCGTCCAGGTGCGCCCGCCCAGCCCGGTGGCCGTACGACGGCGCGCCGGCCGCGCACGCCGAGGACACCCCCGACACCCCGACCATCCAGACGCTGGTGGACCACCTCAACGCGGCGTTCCCGCGCGAGGACCGGCCGTGGGAGGCCGGAGACACGCTCAAGAACGTGCTCGTCGTGCTCAAGCACCCCGACGGCACCCGCGAGCCGCTCGCCATCGGCCTGCCCGGTGACCGCGAGGTCGACCAGAAGCGCCTGGAGGGCCAGCTCGAGCCGATCGAGGTCGAGGCGATGGACGAGGCCGACGTTGGCCAAGCACCCGGCGCTGGTCGAAGGGCTACATCGGTCCCGGCGCGCTGGGCGAGGGGAGTCGCCTCCGGCATCCGCTTCCTCGTCGACCCGCGGATCGTCGAGGGCACGCCGCTGGGTGACCGGAGCCGACGTGCCCGGCCGCCACGTCATCGACCTGGTCGCCGGTCGCGACTTCACGCCCGACGGCACCATCGAGGCCGCCGAGGTGCGCGACGGCGATCCGTGCCCGAACTGTGACGGTGGCACGCTCGAGACCGCCCGCGGCATCGAGATGGGCCACATCTTCCAGCTGGGCCGCAAGTACGCCGACGCGCTCGACCTCCAGGTGCTCGACGAGAACGGCAAGCTCGTGACCGTCACGATGGGCTCCTACGGCATCGGCCCCTCGCGCGCGGTCGCCGCGATCGCGGAAGGCACCCACGACGAGCTCGGCCTGTGCTGGCCGCGCAACGTCGCGCCCGCACGACGTGCACCTGGTCGCGACCGGCAAGGACGAGGAGGTCTTCGCCGCCGCCGAGCGGGTCGCCCACGAGCTGTCGGCGCAGGGGATCGACGTCCTCTACGACGACCGGCCCGGCCGGGTCAGCCCCGGGGTGAAGTTCAAGGACGCCGAGCTGATCGGGGTCCCGACGATCGTCGTGGTCGGCAAGGGGCTCGCCGACGGCACCATCGAGGTCAAGGACCGGCGTACCGGCCAGCGCGACCACGTCGCGGCCGGCCACGTGGTCGACCACCTCGTGAAGCTCGTCCGGGCATAGCGGCCGGTAGGTGGCCTGATCTCCGGGGACACCACCCCAGCCTCGTAGGGTGCCGCCCATGCCGATCGACGCCGTGATCTTCGACTGGGGCGGCACCCTCACCGCGTGGCACGACATCGACTTCCACGCTGAGTCGCTCGCCCTCGCGCAGGCGGTGGTCGGCGCGGACCACGAGATCGAGGTGTCTCAGCAGCGGCTGCACACCGCGGGCAGCGTGATCTGGGGACGGTCCCGCGACGAGCAGCGGAGCTCGACGGTCGCGGACCTCTTCACCGAGGCGGGGCTCGGGCACGACCCGGAGCTGCTCACGGCCTACTACGACTTCTGGGACCCGCACACGCACACCGACCCGGACGTCCGCCCGACCTGGGAGGCGCTGCGGGCGGACGGGATCAAGGTCGGCGTGCTGTCGAACACGATCTGGCCCCGCGCGTTCCACGAGGGGTTCTTCGACCGCGACGGCGTGCGTGACCTGATCGACGGCGACGTCTACACCAGCGAGATCCCGTGGACCAAGCCGTCGCCGCGTGCGTTCACCGCCGCCATGGAGGCGGTCGGGGTGACCGACCCGGCGCGCTGCGTCTATGTCGGAGACCGGCTCTACGACGACATCTGGGGTGCCCAGCACGCCGGGCTACGCGCCATCCATGTGCCGCACAGCGACATCCCGCGCGAGCAGGTGGGTCACTCCGAGGGGACACCCGACGCGATCGTCACGCGATTGCTCGAGATCCCGGCCGTGGTGCACGGCTGGACCTGAGCTCGACAGGCGACAGTTGCAAGAACCTGCAATGCACGATTGTGCGGTGCGACCCCTCTCGCCTTGGTCGTGCGTGTCGGCGAGAGTTCTTCACGGAACGACGTGCAGGGCCAGGACACCAGCCAGGCCCTCGTCAGCGGTCCGCGTACTCGCCGGCTCCGGGGAACATCTCGGGAGTGCCTCGGAACCCGAGCTCGCGGACCGCTGCGTCGTTCAGTGCGGTCACCGCCCACGCGCGACGCTCGGCCGTCGTGCCCGCCACTGTCTCGGCGTACGCCGCGGCGCAGGCCCGCTCAAGGCTCAGCGCGGCCGCGGTGACTCCGTCGCTGGTCTCCAGGCCGGACGGCACCTGGTACGCCGTCGCGCTGGCGACCGGCATGTCGCCGTCGGCGGCGATCAGCCCCGTCAGCTCGTCGCGCCGTTCGCGGTGCTTCTCGTAGGCGGCCCGGATCGCGGCGTGGAGATCGGGACTGGCCGAGTCCGAGGTGCGGGCCCCCAGCACGCCGTAGACATAGACCGCCGCGTGCTCGTCGGCCAGGCAGTCCTGGAGGACGTCGGTCTCGGTCAAGGCGAGGGCTCCTCGCTCGGTCCAGGAGCAGGGTCGGTGGGCAGGACGGCAAGCTGCTGGGAGACCGCTGCCGACATCGAGGCGAGGAGCCGGGCGAGGACGCCGCTCTCGGCCTCCACCGCCGCCGCGGCGAGCGCGGCCTGGAGCGTCACCTCGGCGGTGCGGACCGCCTGGAGCGCCGCGGGGACCGAGAGGGGTCTCTCCGGGATCGCGTCCTCGAACCCGGCGTCAAGGACCTTGAGGTGGGCGAGGTGCATCCGCCTGAGCGGGCCCAGCGCTCCCCTGAGCCGGGGGAGCAGCCGGGCGCCGTCGACGACGACCACGCCCCGGATGATCTCGGTGGTCACCCGGTCGAGGAGGACCGTGTCCGGATCGCTGGCCGCGCTCGCCGAGGCGGACGGTGGCGCGCCGGCTGAGGGCGCGGGCTCGTCCTCGGGCGGACGCAGGTCGTCGACGTCGCAGGCGGAGAGGCTGACCACACCGAGGGCGCCGAGCAGCACCTCGCGTCGCCCCAGCACGGCCTCAACCTATCGGCCACGGGCGAGCCGCTATCGTGACGAGAACCCACAACCACATAAGGAGGTCCGCTGCGATGGCCAGCCAGCCAGACGCCGTCCGGGAGCAGATCGAGCGTGAGCTCGCGGACCCCTTGCGTGCGCTCGACCTGGACGTCGAGGCGGTGGAGCTGACTCCGGCCGGCAAGCGTCGGGTCCTGCGGGTCGCCGTCGACAAGGACGGCGGCGTGACCCTCGACGATGTCGCCGACGCGACCAGCGAGGTCTCCGAGGTGCTCGACGCCAGCGACGTGATGGGCGAGCTGCCCTACACCCTCGAGGTCACCTCCCGCGGCGTCGACCGCCCGCTCACGCTGCCGCGTCACTGGCGCCGCAACGCCGACCGGCTGGTCAAGGTCACCCTCGCGGTCGGTGAGGTCGTCGACCGGCCGGATCGGCGTCTCCGACGAGAGGTCCGCGACCCTCGACGTCGACGGGAACCCGCGCGAGATCGCCTACGCCGACATCGCCAAGGCGCTGGTGCAGGTCGAGTTCAACCGCAAGCACGACCAGCACGACCAGCACGACCAGCACGACCAGCAGGGCAAGGAGGCCAACTGATGGACATCGACCTCAGCATCCTGCGCAGCTCGAGCGCGAGAAGGAGATCTCCTTCGACGTGCTCGTCGAGGCGATCGAGCAGGCGCTGCTCACGGCGTACCACAAGACGCCCGGCGCGCAGGAGCACGCGCGCGTCAAGCTCGACCGCAAGACGGGTCACGTCACCGTGCTCGCCGCCGAGGTGGACGAGGAGGGCGCCACCGTCCGGGAGTACGACGACACCCCGGAGGGCTTCGGCCGGATCGCCGCGACGACCGCCAAGCAGATCATGCTGCAGCGGCTGCGCGACGCCGAGGACGACATCCGCTTCGGGGAGTTCTCCGGCAAGGAGGGCGACATCATCTCCGGGGTCATCCAGCAGGGCCGCAACCCCGACGACGTGATGGTCGACCTCGGCAAGATCGAGGCGCTGCTGCCGGTGGCCGAGCGCGTGCCGGGGGAGAAGTACGAGCACGGCGATGCGCATCAAGTGCCTGGTCGTCTCGGTGCGCAAGGGGATGCGCGGTCCGCAGATCACGCTGTCGCGGTCGCACCCCAACCTGGTGCAAGAAGCTGTTCGCGCTCGAGGTCCCGGAGATCGCCGACGGCACCGTCGAGATCGCTGCGATCGCCCGCGAGGCCGGCCACCGCACCAAGATCGCGGTGCAAGTCCAATGCCGCCGGTGTCAACGCCAAGGGCGCCTGCATCGGCCCGATGGGCCAGCGGGTCCGCAACGTGATGTCCGAGCTGCACGGCGAGAAGATCGACATCGTCGACTGGTCCGAGGACCCGGCCGAGCTGGTCGCGCACGCGCTGTCCCCGGCCCGGGTCACCTCGGTCGAGGTCGTCGACCTCGAGGCCCGCTCGGCTCGGGTGGTCGTCCCCGACTTCCAGCTGTCGCTGGCCATCGGCAAGGAGGGCCAGAACGCCCGGCTCGCCGCGCGGCTCACCGGCTGGCGGATCGACATCCGCTCCGACGAGGAAGCCCCCGCCTAGCCTGCTGAGCGCTGAGTTCGGGAACAGGCGCGGATACGGGTAGTGTTGACGCTCGGTGGCGAGCAACCGTGGTTCCTCTGCGCGCCCGGAGCGCACCCAGATCCCTGGGCCGGTCCGGACCTGCGTCGGATGTCGGGAGCGCGGCCACCAAGCGCGAGTTGTTGCGGGTGGTCGCCGGCTCGGACGCGACGGCCACCCGGCCGTGGTGCCCGATCCGCACGGCCACCGCACCCGGCCGAGGGGCGCACCTGCACCCCACGACCGGGTGTTACGACCTCGCGGTGCGGCGCAGAGCCTTCTCCCGGGCCCTGCGTCAGGCAGGCCCCGACGGGCTGTCCCCGGCGCCGGTGGGGGACTACCTCCAGAGAAGCAGGCCTCGCGCAGCACCACCCATGACCGATGACTGACCGATGACTGACAGAAACTGGAGCAGCAGCTCATGAGCACTCGATGAGTACTTCCCGATGAGTTTGCACACACCACTAGCGGTCTCAGAGTCACCCCCAGTCCAAAGCAGGACGACCGGGTCTGAGGCCAGAAGGAGAGACGTGGCCAAGACCCGAGTTCACGAGCTCGCCAAGCAGTACGGCATCGAGAGCAAGGACGTTCTCGAGAAGTTGAAGGAGATGGGCGAGTTCGTCAAGTCGGCCTCCTCGACCATCGAGCTGCCCGTCGAGATGAAGTTCAAGAAGCAGTACGGCGACGACGCTGCTGGCCGCGCAGGGCACCGCTCCCGGCGCCGGCCCCGGCCGAGGCACCGAAGCCGGCTGCCAGGAAGGCGCCGGCCAAGAGCGCCGCAGCGGCTCCCGTCGAGGAGCCGACCGCCGAGACCGTCGGCTGCCGCGCCGGCGTCGAGGCGCCCGCAGCGCCCGTCGAGGCTCCGGTCGCGCCGCCGCGCCGCCCGAGGCCGAGCCCGAGGCCCCGGCCGCCGGCCGCGGAGCGCCGACGACCAAGGCCCCGGCGCCCGCGCCGCGTCCGGCTGCCCGCCCAGGCGCCCCGCGCCCCGGCAACAACCCCTTCGCGCCCAGCCAGGGCATGGGCCGACGTCCCGGCCCCCGCCGCGCACCGATGACGTCGTCGACGACGCCCGTCCGCCGCGTCCGCCCGCCGGGCGGACGCCCCGGCATGCCGCGTCCCAACCCGGCGATGATGCCCAAGTCCCCGGCCGCCTTCGGTGGTGGCCCCGGCGGGCGTGGTCCCGGTGGACCCGGTCGTCCCGGCGCTCCCGGTCGCGGTGGTCCCGGTGGTCCTCCCGGCCGCGCAGGTGCGCCCGGTCGCGGCGGCCCCGGTGGTGCCGGTGCCGGTGCCGGTGCGGGTGCTCCCGGTCGCGGTCCCGGTGGCTTCGGCCCCGGTGGCGGTGGCCGTCCTGGTGGCGGCCGTCCCGGCCAGCGCGGCCAGACCCAGGGTGCCTTCGGTCGCCCCGGCGGCCCGTCGCGCCGTGGTCGCAAGTCGAAGCGGGCGCGTCGCCAGGAGTTCGAGGCCATGGAGGCCCCGACGATCGGCGGCGTGCGCGTCCGCAAGGGCGACGGCGAGACCGTCCGCCTGCCGCGTGGCGCCTCGCTGACCGACTTCGCCGAGAAGATCGGCGTCGACGCGGCCGCGCTGGTGCAGATGCTGTTCAGCCTCGGCGAGATGGTCACCGCGACCGAGTCGGTCAACGACGAGACGCTCGAGCTGCTCGGCGAGGAGCTCAACTACGTCGTCCAGGTCGTCTCGCCCGAGGACGAGGACCGCGAGCTGCTCGAGTCCTTCGACCTCGAGTTCGGCGAGGACGAGGGCGACGAGAGCGACCTGGTCATCCGGCCGCCGGTCGTGACCGTCATGGGTCACGTCGACCACGGCAAGACCAAGCTCCTCGACGCGCTGCGCAACGCCAACGTCGTCGACAAGGAGGCCGGTGGCATCACCCAGCACATCGGTGCCTACCAGGTCGCCGCCGAGGTCGACGGCAACGACGCGCCGGATCACCTTCATCGACACCCCGGGTCACGAGGCGTTCACCGCCATGCGTGCCCGTGGTGCCCAGGCGACCGACATCGCGATCCTCGTGGTCGCGGCCGACGACGGCGTGATGCCGCAGACGGTGGAGGCGCTCAACCACGCCAAGGCCGCCGGCGTGCCGATCGTGGTCGCGGTCAACAAGATCGACAAGCCGGACGCCGACCCGACCAAGGTCCGTGGCCAGCTCACCGAGTACGGCCTGGTCCCCGAGGAGTACGGCGGCGACGCGATGTTCGTCGACGTCTCGGCCAAGTCCGAGCTCAACCTCGACAAGCTGCTCGAGGCGGTCGTCCTGACCGCCGACGCGTCCCTGGACCTGCGGGCCAACCCGGACCAGGACGCCCAGGGTCTCGTCGTCGAGGCGCACCTGGACCGCGGTCGCGGTCCGGTGGCCACGGTGCTCGTCCAGCGCGGCACGCTGCGCGTCGGCGACTCGATCGTCGCCGGTGCCGGCTACGGCCGCGTGCGGGCGATGCTCGACGAGCACGGCGACAACATCGAGGAGGCCGACCCGTCGCGCCCCGCGATGGTGCTCGGTCTGACCGCCGTCCCCGGTGCCGGCCAGAACTTCATCGTCGTCGAGGACGACCGGATGGCCCGCCAGATCGCCGAGAAGCGCGAGTCGCGCGAGCGGGCGGCCATGCAGGCCAAGCGCCGCGTGCGTCGCACCCTCGAGGACTTCATGGCCTCCATGGAGAAGGGCGAGAGCCAGGAGCTCAACCTCATCCTCAAGGGCGACGTGTCCGGTTCGGTCGAGGCCCTCGAGGACGCCCTGTCGCAGATCGACGTCGGCGACGAGGTCACCCTGCGGGTCATCGACCGCGGTGTCGGTGCGATCACCGAGACCAACGTCGACCTGGCCGCCGCCTCCGACGCCATCATCATCGGCTTCAACGTCCGGCCCGCAGGGCAAGGCGACCGAGATGGCCGACAAGGAGGGCGTCGAGATCCGCTACTACTCGGTCATCTACCAGGCGATCGACGAGATCGAGGCGGCGCTCAAGGGCATGCTCAAGCCGGTCTTCGAGGAGTCGACCCTGGGCCAGGCGGAGATCCGCGCGATCTTCCGCTCGTCCAAGATCGGCAACATCGCGGGCTGCATGGTCACCAGCGGCCTCATCCGGCGCAACGCCAAGGTGCGGGTCATCCGCGACGGCGCGGTGGTCGCCGACAACCTCGACCTGGCCTCGCTCAAGCGCGAGAAGGACGACGCGTCCGAGGTCCGCGAGGGCTTCGAGTGCGGTCTGGTGCTGCGCAACTTCCAGGACATCAAGGAAGGCGATGTCGTCGAGGCCTTCGAGATGCAGGAGATCCCGCGCGCCTGATGCGGCTGGCGGGAGTTTCACCGGCTACCCGGTGAAACTCCCGCTTCTCCGCTGAAGGATTGACGGGTGAGCGTGGGTTTCACCGGGTACCCGGTGAAACTCGCCGCGAGGAGGAGACAGCATGGCTAGCCCACGGGTCCGCAAGATCGCCGACCGGATCCAGGTGATCGTGGCCGAGATGCTCGAGCGCCGGATCAAGGACCCGCGGCTCGGGTTCGTCACCGTCACCGACGTCCGGCGTCACCGGTGACACCCAGCAGGCCACGGTCTTCTACACCGTGCTCGGCGCCGACGGAGCGACGAGAAGGCGCTGGCCGACACCGCCGCGGCGCTCGAGTCGGCCAAGGGCCTGCTCCGCTCCGAGGTCGCCAAGCAGCTCGGCATGCGGCACGCGCCGACGCTGACGTTCATCCCCGACGCGCTGCCGGAGACGGCCCGGCACCTCGACGAGGTGCTCGAGCGCGGCCCGCCAGCTCGACGAGGAGGTCGCCGCCCGCCGCGGCGCGACGTACGCCGGCGAGGCCGACCCGTACAAGAAGCCGCGCGACTCCGAGTCGACGATCGAGGCCGACCCCGAGTCCGACCCCGAGGCCGACCCCGACGAGGACTGAGCCGTGGCTGAGTCCGGGCTCGTCGTCGTCGACAAGCCGGCCGGGATGACCTCGCACGACGTGGTCGCCCGGGTGCGCCGGCTCGCCGGCACCCGCAAGGTCGGGCACGCCGGCACCCTCGACCCGATGGCCACCGGCGTGCTCGTCCTCGGCGTCGAGCGCGCCACCCGGCTGCTCGGCCACCTGATGCTGACCGAGAAGGCCTACGACGCCACCGTCCGGCTGGGTGTCGCCACCGACGACCGACGACGCCGAGGGCGAGGTCACCGGCGACCGCGTCGACGGCGCACCTCGACGAGGCGACCATCCGCGCGGCGTTCGCCGAGCAGGTCGGTGAGATCGACCAGGTCCCGACCGCCGTCTCGGCGATCAAGGTCGACGGCGTGCGCGCCTACCAGCGGGTCCGGGACGGCGAGACGGTCGTGCTCGAGCCGCGTCGGGTCACGGTCCACGAGCTGAGCGTCACGGACGTCCGGCCGACCGGCCAGCACGTCGACGTCGACCTCTCGGTCCGCTGCTCCAGCGGCACCTACGTCCGCGCGATCGCCCGTGACGCTGGGCGCGGCGCTGGGCGTCGGCGGCCACCTCACCGCCCTGCGGCGGACGGCGGTCGGGCACGTACGGGCTCGACGTCGCGCACACCCTGGACGCCCTCGGCCGACCGCCTCGTGGTCCTCCCGATCGCCGACGCCGCGCGCGCCGCGTTCCCGTCCCGAGACCTCGACGAGGAGACCGCCGCGTCGGTCCGCGTCGGCCGCGCGCTCGAGGTCGACCTCGACGGGCTCACCGCGCTCTTCGCGCCCGACGGCGAGTTCCTGGCGCTGTACGAGCCCCGCGGCGGCGGCGCGCGCGCGGTCGCCGTCTTCGTCTGAAATGATCAGCCGCGTGCACATCTGGCGGTCGCTCGACGACGTCCCGGCCGACCTGGGCCGCACCGTCGCGGTGATCGGCAACTTCGACGGCGTCCACCTCGGCCACCAGCACGTGCTGGCCCGCGCCCGGGAGGTTGCCGACCAGGACAAGCTGGCCCTCGTGGCGGTGACGTTCGACCCGCACCCGATGGCGGTGCTGCGGCCCGAGCACGCGCCGGTGCAGCTGACGACCTCGGCGGCCCGCGCCGAGCTGCTCGCCGCGGCCGGCGCCGACCACGTGCTGGCGGTGCCGTTCGATCCGCGACATGGCGACCTGGACGCCCCGAGGAGTTCGTCGCAGCGGGTCCTCGTCGACGCGCTCCACGCCGCCGCCGTCGTGGTGGGCGCCAACTTCCGCTTCGGCAGCCGCGCCGCGGGCGACGTCGCCACGCTGCGCGAGATCGGTGAGGCGTCGGGATTCACCGTCGTCGGCCTCCCGCTCGACGGCGGACCGATGGTGTGGTCCTCGACCTACGTCCGTCAGTGCCTGGCCGCCGGCGACGTCGCCGGTGCCGCCGAGGCTCTCGGTCGCCCGTACGCCGTCCGCGGTGTCGTCGCCCGAGGCGACCAGCGTGGCCGCGAGCTGGGCTTCCCGACCGCCAACGTGCCTACCGATCCGCTCACGCGCGGCCCCGGCGGACGGGGTCTACGCGGGCCGGCTGCGCCGACTCGACACCGGTGAGACCTACCCTGCGGCGATCAGCGTCGGGACCAACCCGACGTTCGACGGCCTGCGCGACCGGCGGGTGGAGAGCTACGTCCTCGACCGCACCGACCTCGATCTCTACGGCGTCGAGGTCGAGGTGTCCTTCGTCGAGCGGCTGCGCGGCATGGTCGCCTTCGAGACGGTCGAGACGCTGGTCGCGCAGATGGGCGACGACGTCCGGCGGGCCCGCGAGATCCTGGCGGCCTGATGGTCGCCCCCGACGTCGCCGAGCGTGCCGCCGAGGCGTGGTTCCGCGAGCACGGCCTGCCCTACTTCGTCGACGACGTCCGCACCGAGGTGCGGCGTCGTCTCCACCGCTCCCGGATCGTGCTGGTGCTGGTGGTCAGCCTCGCGGTCGGCACCGCCGTCGGCGTGGTCACGGGGCTGGTGACCCCGAAGGACGGCGGCTCGGTGGGCTTCACCGCCGGCTGCGGTCGTGGTGCTCGGGATCGCGTCGTCCTACGCCCTGCGCGCGCTGCAGACCGCGGCGATCACCCGCTGGGCGGCCGGCCGCGCGTTCGCCAGCCTGGGGCTCCTGGTGCCGCTGGTGACCCGGGCACTGCCGATGCTGCTGCTGTTCGTGACGTTCTTCTTCATCAACACCGAGATCTGGCAGGTCGCCGACGCCCTGAGCTGGGGCGTGCTCGGTGGCACGGTGCTGTTCTTCGGGTTGGCCGCCGTGTTCTTCCTGGTCGCGCGGCTCGGTGAGGAGCTCGACGACGTCGACGACCTGGTGGACACGCAGGAGATGGTGGCCGGCTGTGCGGGCACACCCCTCGAGGACGCCGCTCGCGACCTCGCCGCGGAGCGGTCCGACGTCGCGCGTCGACTCGCAGGTGGTGGGGCTCGAGAAGGCCAACCTGGTGCTGGCGCTGGTGGTCGCCCAGGCCGTGCAGGTGCTGCTCCTCGCGGTCGCGGTGTTCGTCTTCTTCGTCGTGTTCGGCGCGGTGGCCATCGACGAGGAGGTGATCGAGAGCTGGATCGGCAGCCGGCCTGACTGGGTTCTGGTGGACGACCTCGTCAGCGTCCAGCTCACCAAGGTCGCGATCTTCCTTGGCTCCTTCAGCGGCCTCTACTTCACTGTCTACGCCGTCACCGACGCGACGTACCGCCAGCAGTTCTTCACCGAGATCCTGCGTGAGCTCGAGCGGGCGGTCGGCGTCCGAGCGGTCTACCGCCACCTCAGGGACGTCCCTGTCGACACCGGAGTCACAGACGGAGATAGGTCAGCACCGCCTGCACCCGCCGGTTGACCTCGAGGTCCACGGGCAGGTCGAGCTTGGCAAAGATGCCGTTGATGTGCTTGGCCACGGCCTTCTCGGTGACGTGCAGGTGGGCGCCGATCGAGGCGTTGGAGCGGCCCTCGGCCATCAGACCCAGGACCTCCCTCTCGCGGGCAGTGAGTCGGTCCATCGGTTCGCTGCGCTGCCGGGCCAGCACTGCGGCCACCACCTCGGGGTCGAGGACGGTGCCGCCGGCGAGCACCTGATGGACACCGTCGACGAACTGGCGCACGTCGGAGACCCGGTCCTTGAGCAGGTAGCCGACGGCGCCCTGCCCGCTGGCCAGGAGCTCGCGGGCATAGAGCTGCTCGACGTACTGCGAGAGGACCAGGACCGGAAAGCCCGGTCGCCGGGCCCGGACCGCGATCGCTGCGCGCAGGCCCTCGTCGGTGAACGTGGGGGGCATCCGCACGTCGAGGACGGCGCCGTCGAGGTCGGGGTCGGCGAGGGCGGCGTCGAGCTCGACGGCGTTGACCGCCTCGCGTGCGACCACGAAGCCCGCGCCCGTCAGCAGCTGGGTCAGGCCGACCCGGAGGAGGGCGTTGTCCTCGCCGAGGACGAGTCGTCGGGCAGGACGCACGGCACCTCCAGGGTGACGACCGTCGGGCCGCCGGCGGGGCTGGACACCGACATCGTGCCGTCGAACGCCGCCAGCCGTCGCATGACCCCCCGCATACCCGTGCCCAGGTCGACGTCCGCCCCGCCGCACCCGTCGTCGCCGACGATCACCCGCAGCACCCCGTGCTCGTGGCTCAGCTCCACCCAGGCGTGTTGGTGCCCGGAGTGCTTGGCGGAGTTGGCCAGGCATTCGGCGACCGCGAAGTAGAGCGCGGACTCGATCGGCAGCGGAGGTCGTCCCCCGAGCCGGCCCGCGACCACGACCGAACTCGCCATGTCGAGCGCGAGCGCCCTGATCGCGCCGTCGAGGCCGCGATCGGCCAGAACAGGGGGGTGGATGCCGCGGACCACCGAGCGCAGGTCCGCGATCGCGGCGCTGGTCGCCTCGCGCGCCTCGTTGACGGTGCGCCGGGCGGCCTCGGGGTCGGACTCGAACTGGGCCTCGGCCATGCCCAGGCTCATCGACACCGCGACCAGGCGGGCCTGGGTGCCGTCGTGCAGGTCGCGCTCGAGGCGCCGCAGCTCGGCGGCCGAGTGGTCGACCGCCTCGGCGCGGCTGCGGGTCAGGGCGGCCACGCGCTGCTCGAGCCGCTCGGTGGCGCCGTAGGTGAGGAACGTCAGGTCCACCCGCGACCGCAGGGCCATCAGCTGGGGAGCACCGAACCACCAGAAGAACAGCGTCGCCAGCGCCAGCAGCAGCACCACGACCAGCAGCGAGATCACCCATCCCACGGTGATCGCCCAGAGCAGCCAGCCCAGGTCGCGCCAGGTCATCGGGTCGCCGATCATGCTCCACAGCCGTACGAGCGGACCGCCGGGAGGCGTGGGTCGGTACGCCGCAGGCACCTGGATGCCGAGAACCGCGGCGGCGATCCGCCGCACGAGCAGCAGCGCGCCGAGAACGATGAGGATGCCGACCCAGACGAGGACGAGCACGCCGCCCACGACGAACAGCACAAGCCCCAGGACCAGCGGCAGCAGCCACAGCACCTGCTCGGCGGCGTACGCCGTGAGCCTCAGGCGCCCGGGGCGGCCCGGAGGCGCCAGGGTCGGCCGCTCGGTCATACCTCCCATCCTCGCCGAGCCCCCTGATCCGGACAGTGGTGCCAGCACCACCAATGCTCGGGTCCTGACACCCCTGACCGGCGGCCCCGTCCGGCGAAGGCTGGAGCCATGACGAACCCACTCTCATCGCTCGCCCACCGGATGGCCCGCTGGTGCGCCCTGAACCCGTGGCGCGCGATCCTCGGCTGGGTCACCTTCGTGGCATTCGCCGTCGCGCTCGCCACGGTGATCCCCACCCAGGAGACCACCGACGACGACGGCCGCCTCGGTGACTCCGGTCGTGCGGCCGCCCTGATCGACGCTGGGGACTTCGCCGAGGCCGACACCGAGCAGGTGCTCATCACCTCCGCGTCCGGCGACCTGGACCAGGGGGAGGCCCGGCGGGCCGCCGCCGACCTGGTGGCCGGGATGACCGCGCTCGAGTCGGTGGACGCCGTCTCGGAGCCGCAGGCGAGTCCGGACGGCACGGCCTACCTCGTCTCGGTGCAGCTCGCCCGGGACCAGGACGACGTGGAGGCGTTGCAGGACGTCACCGCTGCGGTCCAGGGCGATCACCCGGGGCTCGCGGTGCGTCAGTCCGGTGACCTCAGCCTCGACCTGGCGATCGACGATCGGGTCGCCGACGACCTCGCCTCCGCCGAGACCCTGAGCCTCCCGATCACGCTGGTCCTGATGCTGCTGGCCTTCGGCGCCCTGATCGCGGCCGGCCTGCCCGTGCTGCTCGCCGCGACGAGCGTCGCGGCGACCATCGGCGTCCTCGCGCCGATCTCGCACCTGGTGCACGCGGACTCGACGGTGACCAGCATGATCGTGCTGATCGGCATGGCCGTGGGTGTCGACTACTCGCTCTTCTATCTCAAGCGGGAGCGGGAGGAACGGGCCAAGGGCCACTCGGCCCGCGACGCCGTCGAGATCGCCGCGCAGACCTCAGGGCACTCGATCCTGGTCTCGGGCACCGCGGTGATCTGCTCGATGGCCGGGCTGTTCCTGATCGGTGACTCCACGTTCAACTCGCTCGCCGTCGGCTCGATCGTGGTGGTCGCGGTCGCGGTCCTCGGGTCGATCACGGTCCTGCCGGCACTGCTCGCCACACTGGGGCGCTGGGTCGACCGTCCCCGGGTGCCGCTGCTCCACCGGGCCACCCGGCGGATGGGGCCGGGCTTCATCAGCGGCCGAGTGCTCGGCCCGGTCACCCGGCACCCTCTGGCGGCGCTCGGTCTCTCGACCGTGGTCGTGGTCCTCTTGGCCGTCCCGGCCCTCGGCATGAAGACTCACAGCGCCAACCTCGAGACGCTCCCCACCTCGATCCTCGAGGTGCAGACGATGCGCGACCTGGGTGCGGCGTACCCCTCCGAGGGCACGACCGTCGACGTGGTCGTCCGTGCTCAGGTCGGGCAGCAGGAGGACGTGTCCGCGGCCTTCGCTGGGTTGGAGGAGTCCGCGGTGGAGACCGGCCGGTTCCGGTCGACGGGGCAGCCTGTGGCCCTGTCGGCGGACGGGCGCACCTCGGTGCTCACGCTGGGGATCCCGTACGACGAGTCCGACGGTCGCGTGGACGACGCGGTCCGCGAGCTGCGCGCCGACCTGTCCCCGGGGGCGCTCGACCCGCTGGGTGTCGAGCACGCCGTCGGAGGCGACGTCGCCGAGTCCCTGGACTTCGTGCACCGCCAGCAGGAGCGGCTGCCACTCGTGATCGGCTTCGTCCTCCTGCTGACTCTGCTCATCATGGCGGCGACGTTCCGCAGCCTGCCCGTCGCGATCGTCTCTGCGGTGCTCAACCTCGCCTCGGTCGGTGTGGCGTTCGGGATGATGGCGCTGGTCTTCCAGCACGGCTGGTTCGAGAGCGTGCTGGACTTCTCGAGCCCGGGATTCGTCATCGACTGGATCCCGCTGTTCGTCCTGGTCGTGCTGGTCGGGCTGTCGATGGACTACCACGTGTTCGTCCTCAGCCGGGTGCGTGAGCACGTGCAGCGGGGCCTGCCGACCCGGCTCGCGGTTCGTCAGGGGGTGACCGAGACGGCCGGGGTCGTGACCAGCGCGGCCGCGGTGATGGTCTCGGTGTTCTCGATCTTCGCGACACTCTCGATGCTGGAGATGAAGATGATGGGCGTCGGGCTGTCGTTCGCGATCCTGCTGGACGCCACCTTGATCCGGCTGGTCATGTTGCCGGCGATCCTGTGTCTGCTCGGCGACCGGACCTGGTGGCCGATGCGCCGTCCGCAGTCGGCCGGCGCGTGGATCTCGGAGCCGGATCCGGCCTATGAGCTCGCGGGTCGGTAGGTCACTCAGCGTGTCGATACATGGCGGTCCCCAGACTGCCGATCCCCGCGGCGTCGAGGGCCTCGGAGATCGTGACGGCTGCTGCCCGCAGCCGATCCCGACCGTCTGCACCGATGGCCTCGTACGGCAGCATGTCCACGACGTCGGTGGCGTGCTCGATCGCGAGCCGGGCCCGTCGACCCTCGTCGGTCGCGACCAGGCCGTCACCGGTCAGCCAACCGCGTTCTTGCAGGCTGTCGAGCGACTCCTGCCAGGTCTCCTCGGGCCAGCTCCGCGAAGGACGCCAGAGATCGACGGGGAGATCCGGACCGGTGGCGAGATGCAGGGCGAACGCCTCGGCACCACTGAGGCCTTCGCTGACGAGCACGGCGATGTGGCCGTCCCCGCGGTACTCGCGCAGCATCATCTGGCTGTGGAACAGGACCAGGTGGGGCTCGTCGGGCCACTCCATCGCGCTGCGCGCGGCGAACAGCACCCGACCCTCCGGGTGCTCGGCCGCGGCGAGGGCCGCGCTCCGGAGTGTGGCCGCGGCCTCGGCCACGAGCAGATTGGGCAGGTCGGCGAGGGCGCGACGCAGTGCTGCACCGACGCCGAGGAACTCGGCGTCCAGGAACTGCTGGGGGGAGGCGACCTGCCACGCGGCCGGAATGTGCGGACCGATCGCCTCCTTCGCGAAGTTGTAGAACGCGGCCGTGACGACCTCGGCGGGTACGGCACCGAGCGGCGCCGACCGCGTGGCGAAGTAGCGTCCGAGGCCGACCACTCCCTCGAAGCCGGAGAATGCCTCGAGCAGCTCCGGCCCTCGCATGCAGGTGCCCCAGACCGGCTCGAAGGCCCGGACCAGGTGGTGGCTCTCGGCTGGTTCCATCTGGGCCTACCTCGTTCGACTGGGTACGGATCGACACCAGCGACCCTTGACAGACCGCAATATGCCGAACGCTCGACGGGCTCGGTTGCCCGGGGTCTGAGATCCGGGCCGCTTCCGCGGTTTGGGCGCCTCCGGTCGCCGCTGGTAGCCTTCACCGGTTGTCCCAGCCGTCACGGCAGGGGCACAGAAGCACCAGAACCGCCGTGCAATCGGCCGCGGATCCAGAGTGCCCGGGTGAACAGGCCCCGGCGCGCCGCGCAACGAGAACCAGAGGAGCCCAGTCATGTCTGTCGGAACCGACGCTGCGACCAAGCAGAGGATCATCGCCGAGTACGCCACGACCGAGGGCGACACAGGCTCTCCTGAGGTGCAGATCGCGCTGCTCAGCCACCGCATCGCCCACCTCACCGAGCACCTCAAGCAGCACAAGCACGACCACCACAGCCGGCGTGGTCTGCTCCTGCTGGTGGGTCAGCGCCGTCGGCTGCTCAACTACCTGCAGAAGACGGAGATCGCGCGCTACCGCTCGATCGTCGAGCGTCTCGGCCTGCGCCGCTGACTTCGAAGGACCCGCTTCGGCGGGTCCTTCGCTACATTTTCCACCGACACAACTGAACATCACAGCAAACCAAGAGAAGCGATCCGCCGCCCCGGCCGATCCTCGGTAGTGACCTTCAGGGCCCGTCCCGCGAGAGCGGACGGCGTACCTGCGGGTCTCGATCGAAGACCGGCCCCGCCCCGCCAGGCTCACGTGTAGCCGCGCGGGGTCTGACGCGGGTCAGCGTGTTTCGCTTCGCGAAGCCAAGTTAGGACTTCATCACCACATGTCTTCAGACACCTTCGAGCCCGTGATCTCCGCGGTCGAGACGACTCTCGACAACGGCAAATTCGGGTCGCGCGTCATCAAGTTCGAGACCGGCCTCCTGGCCCGTCAGGCCGCCGGTGCGGTCACCGCCTACATCGACGACGACACGATGCTGCTGTCCGCGACCACCGCGGGCAAGCACCCCAAGGACCACTTCGACTTCTTCCCCCTGACCATCGACGTCGAGGAGCGGATGTACGCCGCGGGCCAGATTCCCGGGTCGTTCTTCCGCTCCGAGGGGCGCCCGGGTGAGGACGCGATCCTCACCTGTCGCTTGATCGACCGCCCGCTGCGCCCGACCTTCAAGAAGGGTCTGCGCAACGAGGTCCAGGTTGTCATCACGGTCCTGGCGCTCAACCCCGACCACCCTTACGACGTGCTGGCGATCAACGCCGCGTCCCTGTCCACCCAGCTCTCCGGCCTGCCGTTCTCCGGCCCGGTCGGCGGCGTCCGCGTCGCTCTCATCGAGGGTCAGTGGGTGGCGTTCCCCAACCACAGCCAGCTCGAGAACGCCGTCTTCGACATGGTCGTCGCCGGCCGCGTCACCGAGACCGGCGATGTCGCGATCATGATGGTCGAGGCCGAGGCCACCGAGCAGACCTGGAACCTCGTCCAGTCCGGCACCCAGGCGCCGACCGAGGAGGTCGTCGCCGGCGGCCTCGATGCCGCCAAGCCGTTCATCAAGCAGCTGTGCGAGGCGCAGGCCGAGCTGGCCAAGGAGGCCGCCAAGCCGGTCCAGGACTTCCCGGTCTTCCTCGACTACGAGGACGACGTCTTCGCTGCGGTCGAGTCCGCAGCCAAGGCCGACCTGACCTCGGCGATGGCCATCGCCGACAAGCAGGAGCGCGAGTCGCGCACCGACGACCTCAAGGCCGCGGTGCTCGAGAAGCTCGGCTCGGAGTTCGAGGGTCGCGAGAAGGAGCTCGGCGCGGCGTTCCGCTCAGTCAACAAGCAGGTCGTGCGCGAGCGCGTGCTTCGCGACAAGGTCCGCATCGACGGGCGCGGCCTGGCCGACATCCGCCAGCTGCACGCCGAGGTCGGCGTGCTCCCGCGGGTGCACGGCTCCGCGCTGTTCGAGCGTGGCGAGACCCAGATCCTGGGCGTCACCACGCTGGACATGCTCAAGCTGGAGCAGCAGCTCGACACGCTCTCGCCGGAGAAGAAGCGCCGCTACATGCACAAGTACGTCTTCCCGCCGTTCTCCACCGGTGAGACCGGTCGCGTGGGCTCGCCCAAGCGCCGCGAGGTCGGCCACGGTGCGCTGGCCCGCCGCGCGATCCTGCCCGTGCTGCCCACGCGCGAGGAGTTCCCCTACGCGATCCGCCAGCTCTCCGAGGCCATGGGCTCCAACGGCTCGACCTCGATGGGCTCGGTCTGCGCGGCCACCCTCTCGCTGCTGGAGGCCGGTGTGCCGCTGCGCGCCGCCGTCGCCGGCATCGCGATGGGCCTCATCTCCGGCGAGGTCGACGGCGAGACGCAGTACGTCGCGCTGACCGACATCCTCGGCGCCGAGGACGCGTTCGGTGACATGGACTTCAAGGTCGCCGGCACACGTGACTTCGTGACCGCCCTCCAGCTCGACACCAAGCTCGACGGCATCCCCGCCGAGATCCTGGCGTCGGCGCTGACCCAGGCCCGCGAGGCGCGTCACCAGATCCTGGACGTGATGAACGAGGAGATCAGCGGTCCCGACGAGATGTCGTCGCTGGCCCCGCGGATCATCACCATCAAGGTGCCGGTCGACAAGATCGGTGAGGTGATCGGTCCGAAGGGCAAGATCATCAACCAGATCCAGGACGACACGGGCGCGACGCTGTCCATCGAGGACGACGGCACGGTCTACATCGGTGCGAGCAACGGCGAGGCGGCCGAGGCTGCCAAGGCCGCGGTCAACGCGATCGCGAACCCGACGATGCCCGAGATCGGCGAGCGCTACCTCGGCACCGTGGTCAAGACGACCAACTTCGGCGCCTTCGTCTCGCTGATGCCCGGCAAGGACGGCCTGCTGCACATCAGCAAGCTGCGCCCGCTCGCCGGCGGCAAGCGCGTCGAGGCAGTCGAGGACGTCGTCTCGGTCGGCCAGAAGATCCAGGTCCAGATCGATGAGATCGACGACCGCGGCAAGCTGTCGCTCTCGCCAGTCGTCGAGGAGGCCGAGGCGCCCGCCGAGGCTGAGGCCTCCGAGTCCGTCGAGGCCTGAGCTGAAGCGGGCCAGCACCCGCACCCTGCAGTCGGTTCGGGACAGCGGCGGGCGAGTCACCTCGCTCGTTCGCCGTTCTGTCCTGCCTAGCGGGATGCGGGTGGTCACCGAGGAGCTCGCAGGCGTCCGCTCCGCGAGCATCGGTGTGTGGGTCGGGGTCGGATCGCGCGACGAGACCGCGACCCTGCACGGCTGCTCGCACTTCCTCGAGCACCTGCTCTTCAAGGGCACGGCCGAGCGCTCGGCGCTGGACATCTCCATCGCCTTGGACGCGGTCGGCGGCGAGTTCAACGCCTTCACAGCCAAGGAGTACACGTGCTTTCACGCACGCGTGCTGGACTCGGACCTGCCCCTGGCGATCGACGTCCTCGGCGACATGGTCACCAGCTCGCTGGTCACTGCCGAGGACGTCGAGGCGGAGCGTGACGTGATCCTGGACGAGATCGCGATGCACGACGACGACCCCGACGACGTCGCCCACAACCTCTTCGCCGAGCAGGCATGGGGGAGCGGCACCCCGCTCGGCCGATCGATCGCCGGGACCGTCGGCTCCATCGAGTCCCTCACCCGGGCCCACGTGCGGCGCTTCTATGCCAAGCACTACCGGCCGGAGAACATCGTGGTCGCGGTGGCCGGCAACCTCAACCATGCCGAGGTCGTACGCCGTGTGCAGCGTGCGTTCGGCCGCGACGACTTCCTCGCGGGCGAGGCAGACCCCATCCGGGCCCGGCACCCCGCCCGCCGTCGGCCCCGTGTCCACGGCGGCCTCGTGAAGGCCGCCCGACCCTTCGAGCAGGTCAACCTCGTGCTCGGAATGGAGGGCCCGGCTCGCAACGACGACCGTCGGTTCGCCCTCGGCGCCCTCAACACCGCCCTCGGAGGGGGCACCTCGAGCCGGCTGTTCCAGGAGGTCCGTGAGCGCCGCGGCCTCGCCTACTCGGTCTTCTCCTTCGCCAGCCACTACGCCGACTCCGGTGTCGTCGGGGTGTCGGTCGGATGTCTGCCCGCCAAGCTCGACGACGTCCTCGGCGTCGTCCGCACCGAGCTGTCGCGGGTCGCGGCCCGCGGCATCACCGCCGACGAGCTCGCCCGCGGCAAGGGTCAGCTCCGCGGGGGACTGGTGCTCGGGCTCGAGGACTCCGGGTCGCGGATGTCCCGGCTCGGCAAGGCTGAGCTGGTTCACGACGAGATGCTCAGCATCGACGAGGTGATCGGCCGCATCGACGCGGTCACCCTCGATGAGGTCCAGGAGATCGCGGCCGAGGTCTTCGCTCGAGCCGAGATCCTGGCGGTGGTCGGGCCGGCCTGATGCCCTCCTGAGCTTCAGCCCCGGGGCGATGGCGACGCGAGCGTGGCCTTGCTCAGTAGCGCAAGATCAGTTCGACCAGGCCGGCTGCTCCGGCGGCCCAGAGCACGCTGGTGAACGTGCCGATGATGAAACGTTCGGTCGTGGAGCCCCTGCCGGCCTCGGCGCGCAGGTCCGGGTAGCGGCCGACGCCCTTGAGCGCCAAGACGACCGCGACGCCCTCCGGGAACCCGGCGGCCAGCCCCGCGAAGACGGCCAGCCGTTCCAGGGCGCCGATCCAGGCGCCGCCTTGGAGGATTGCCCCGGCGTTCTCCATCGAGTCGGCCACGGTCTGCCCGCGGTCCACGAACCCGAACACCCACGTCGTCAGCGGTCCGCCGCCCGCGACCGCCAGCACGCCGGCCAGGGTGACCACCAGGGTCGCCACGCCCCGGTCGCTGGTGTCGAGCTCGTCGACGAGGGAGGCGAAGGTCGCCGTCGCGGCCATCAGCACCAGCGAGATGGGCGTCCACACCGCCTGCCCGAAGTGGGCCCAGGCGACCAGTGACGCGACGGCGGTCGCCGCGAGGAGCACGACGACCAGCTGGGTCGCGGACTCGGGGTTCATCCGATCTCCCTCGGTCGGAGCAGTCCGGTCGTCAGTCGGGTCACGACCTCCCGGGCCCGCCGGCCCTCGACGATGCCCGCGGCCTGGGCGCGCTGGCTGACCGCGGACTGGGTGATGCCGAGGCGCTGCGCGATCCGGTCGTAGCTCAGACCCTCGTCAGCCAGGTCGGCGACCTCCCAGCCCCCGCTGGTGCGGCGGGAGAGCACTGCGGCCCATAGCCAGAGCACGGTCTCCAGATCCCGGGTCTCGGGCTCGTCGCCGAGCACGCGGAGACGCCATGGGGCGGACTTCGCCGCGGTCACGGCGTCCCTGGCGTGGACGTATGCCGGGCCGCGTCCGGCGCGGGTGCTGTCGGGGAGCGGCTCGTCGACCTCGCCGACACCGATGCCGATGCTCCAGGCGCCCTCTCGCAGCAGCCGCTCGACAGCTGCGGTGAGCGATTCCGGCCGCTCGACGACGCCTTGGAACTCGTCCCCGGCGGTGCGTTCGAAGGCGCGCAGCAGGCCGACGTCGGCGAGGGCGCCGAGGGTCGGCGGCACAAGATCGGGGGCGGCGACCCTGGAGGAGCCACGTTGGTCAACGGTGAGGACGACGACGCGCACCGCCTCACCTCCTTGCCTCAGGTCGGGATCTGAAGCCCCATCGACATTAGATAATAACCTAATGTCACATCTATGCAGGAAATAACCTTCAACGACGCCCGGTGACCGCGATGACCGCGGGGGTCGTGTTCTCGGCGACCGAGATCCGGAAGCCGCCCTCGGCCAGCGCTGCGGACGCCTTCTCCTTGACCTCTGAGACCTGCTCGGGACGCCCGGCGTCATAGAACAGGTGCACCACGCCTCCCGGCAGCACGCGCTCATGGAGCAGCGCGATCTCGTCCTGGCAGTCGCGCACCCAGAACAGGTTGACGTTGAAGGCGAAGACCTTGTGCAGCCGCTTGACCGGCACTCGAAGCGTCGCGAGATCGATCTGGCGGACCGTGAGCCGGCCAGCGTCGACGTACCGCTTGCAGCGCCGGCGGGTGCGGTCGACGCCGGACTCGGAACGGTCGATGGCGAAGAGCTTGCCGGTCTCGAGCCGCTGACAGATGAGCTCGGCGCCGGCGCCGGGTCCACAGCCGATCTCGAGCACGTGATCACTGGGCCGGACGTCCATGAAGTCGACCGCCCACCTGATCCGCGCCGGGATCGCCTGCACCGCCATGGGTCCAACCTTGCCAGAACTCGTCACCGCTAGGTTGGGGCGCGTGTCCACGGTGCGACGAGTCGGGGTGTTGGGTGCCCGAGGCAAGGTCGGCACCGAGGTGTGCCGGGCCGTCGAGGCTGCCGACGACCTGGAGCTGGTGGCGCAGGTCGACCTCGGCGACCAGCTCGAGGACCTGGTGGCCGCGCAGGCCGACGCGGTCGTCGACTTCACCCACCCTGATGTGGTCATGGACAACCTGCGCTTCTGCGCCGACCACGGCATCCACGCGGTGGTCGGCACTACCGGCTTCGATGCCGAGCGGCTGGCCACGCTCGAGCGCTGGCTGGCCGACGCAGCCGGTGTCGGTGTGCTGGTCGCCCCCAACTTCTCGATCGGCGCGGTGCTCATGATGCGCTTCGCTGCGGCAGCGGCCCCCTTCTTCGAGTCGGTCGAGGTCGTCGAGCTGCACCATCCGGACAAGGCCGACGCCCCGTCCGGCACCGCGCGACGGACGGCCGAGCTGATCGCTGCGGCCCGCCGCGAGGCCGGTAGCCCGCCGATGCCCGACGCCACGACCACCGGTCTCGACGGCGCCCGCGGGGCCGACGTGGATGGCGTCCGCGTCCACGGTCTGCGCATCCGGGGCCTCGTGGCCCATCAGGAGGTCGTCCTCGGCGGCCCGGGGGAGATCCTCACGATTCGTCACGACTCCCTCGACCGTGCCTCGTTCACCCCCGGCGTACTCGCCGGTCTCCGGGCGATCGGGTCGCGTCCCGGCCTCACCGTCGGCCTGGAGCACCTGCTCGACCTCGCCTGAGCCACCGCCGCCCCTGTTCTGCGCCAGCTCCCCCCGGTGGGCGGTGGGTCTGCCACCTTCCTTGCTGCGGATTCGGTGGCTGAGCCACCGCCGGCCTGGATGGTGTCGATCCGGACGAGCCGTCAGGCGTCCACCGCCTGGGGCATGAGCAGGTGATGCACAGCCCGGCGTCGGAGCACCTGCGTCCCCTCTCCAGGACGGAGTTGTCTTCGCGTTCGTGCGCGAGATCCCGCCGGAGCTGAGTTCAGGTCCGTTTCTACGGGCGCGAGCGCTCGAGCTCGGAGTGACGAGCCGGATGTTGGACGGTGGTCGCTTCGTCCGGATCCATCCCCGGATCTACCGGTGTGAGCGGCACCAGATGACCGACTCGGACTGGGTCGCGGCGGCCCGGCTCGCGCTGCCGGCCCGGGCACACCTGACCGGCATCAGTCGGATCCAGGACGTGGGACTCGACTTCGGCCCGCGTCGACCGGTGCGGTTCGTCATCGTCGGCGACCACCATCTCCAGTTCGACGGGGTGTTCCTGCATCGGACCAAGCAGCTGACGCCGGTGACTGATGACGGAGTGTGCCTCGAGGGAGCATTCATCGCCTACTGCCGTCGGGCACGGGTCGTCGACGCGATCAAGGTAGGCGACTGGCTCCTCCACCATAGGCACCTGCACCTGCAGGTGTTGATCGAGCTGGCGGGCGCCCACCTGTGGCGCGACGGTGCTTACGAGGCTCTGTGGATCAGCAACCACCTGAACGGCCGGTCCCGGTCCCTGATGGAGTCCGAGGTGCGCGCGTTCCTCGAGTTCGCCGGGCTCCCGCTGCCGGCGGTGAACGTCAGCGTGGACCTCAACGGCGCGGCCACCATCGAGGCGGACCTGGTCTACCGAGAGTGGATGACCGTGGTCGAGTACGAAGGTGTTCAGCACCAGGAGACGCGGGAGCAGTACACCGCCGACCTCGATCGATACGGACTCTTCCGTGACCACGGCCAGCGCTACGTCCAGTTGACCAAGGAGCACGTCCGGTCGCCCAAGAACGCGGTGCGCAAGGTGCACCGACAACTCGTGAAGGCCGGGTATGACGGCCCGGAGCCGGTCTTCGGTGAGCGCTGGCGCACGCTCTTCGCCGCGCTCCGGACCGTGGTGGGCCCACAACGCCGCTCGGAGGAAGCGGCTTGAGCCCGGCAGCGCCCGGTCTGACTAGAGCAACCTGAGCAGCGCCGCGGTCAGCGCGGCACCGCACACCACGACCAGGAACGGCGCCCGCGCGATCAGCAGGAGCACGGCGATCGCCAGGCCGGCGGCCCGTTCGTCGAGGACCAGCTGCTCGCCCGAGGTGAATACCTGCACGCCGACCAGCGCCGAGAGCAGCGCGACCGGGAGCAGGCCGGCGATGCGCTGGACCAGTGGCCGCTCCAGGAGCGCGGCCGGCACCGACAGACCGGCCAGCTTGAGGAGATAGCAGCCGAGCCCGGCGGCGACGATCGTCGCCCAGGTCATGAGGGGGACCTCCCCGGGAACAGCCCGACGAGGAGGGCCACACCGCCCGCAGCCAGCACCGGTACGCCGGCGGGTGAGACCGGCACCATGCCCAGGGCCACGGCGACCGCGAGCACCGCCACGACGCGGTGGGAGGGCCTGGCGAGCTGGGGCCACAGCAGGGCGAGGAATGCGCCGCCGACGGCGGCGTCGAGGCCGAACGTGCTGGGCTCGCCGATCGCGTTGCCGGCCACGGCGCCCAGCAGGGTGAACAGGTTCCAGAGCACGAAGATGGTGCCCCCGGTGGTGACGAAGCCGAGGCGCGCGTCGGCGGTGGTGGTGCGCGTCACCGACATTGCCGTCGACTCGTCGAGCAGCAGGTGGGCGGCGCCCACTCGGCGCGCGCCGTGGAAGTCAAGCAGGCTGGCGACGCGCAGTCCGTAGAGCGTGTTGCGGGTGCCGAGCAGCATGGCCGTCGCAGCGGCGGAGAACCCGGACCCGCCACCACTGAGGACGCCGACGAGCGCGAACTGCGACGCGCCGGTGAAGACCAAGAGGGACAGTGCGCAGGTCTGAGCGACGGAGAGTCCGGCCGCCACTGACACCGCCCCGAACGAGGCGCCGTACAGCCCGGTGGCGATCCCGACGCCGAGGCTGTCGCGGACGATCCCCCGTCGGTGGGTGCCCGTCACGCGAGAGCGGTGTGCAGGCGCACCTGCTTGACCAACGTGGTGCCCGAGCCGTCCAGGTCGAGCTCGCGGTGCGCGGTGTCCGGCGCCCAGCCGGCCTCGGTCAGGAACCCGCGCAGCGCGTCGTCGGAGACCAGCAGCCAGGTCACGGCCCGGGTGAAGCGGTCGGCCACCATCGTGTCGACCGCAGCCTGGAGCAGCCGTGAGGCGTGGCCCTTGCCCCGCTCGTCCGGGTCGACGGTGAGATCCTGCAGCTCGCCGTCCGCACCCGGGTCGCAGTCGGGGTCGCCGGCGGGACCGGTGAGGGCGTAGCCCAGGACCCGGTTGCGCTCGAGTGCGACCAGCACGCGGGCGCGGTCACCGGGTCGGCCGAGAGACCTGCGCCACGCGGCGGTGAGTCCCTCGGTGGCCTCTGGGCCGGTCGGGAGGGCGTCTGCGGGCAGCGTGTCGGCGTACGCCGCGTGCCAGTTGCGGATCTGGACCGCGGCGATCGCAGGGGCGTCATCGGCCCACGCGATCCGCACGCTCACATCGGCGGAGGGGCGGTGCATACGTCCCATCCTGCCTGGCTACTGTCGAACCCATGGAGTTCAGGAACCTCGGTGGCATGAAGGTCTCGGCGATCTCGTACGGCAACTGGCTGACCCACGGCTCGCAGGTCGAGGAGGACGCGGCGCTGGCGTGCGTGCACCAGGCCCTGGAGGAGGGGATCACGACCTTCGACACCGCCGACGTGTACGCCGGGACGCGGGCCGAGACCGTGCTCGGCAAGGCGCTGACCGGCCAGCGGCGCGAAGGCCTGGAGATCCTGACCAAGGTCTTCTGGCCGACCGGCGACAACGGACCCAACGGCCACGGTCTGTCCCGCAAGCACATCATGGAGTCGATCGACGGCTCGTTGAGCCGCCTCGGCACCGACTACGTCGACCTCTACCAGGCGCACCGCTACGACCACGAGACGCCGCTCGAGGAGACCATGGAGGCGTTCGCCGACGTCGTGCGGTCCGGCAAGGCGCACTACATCGGCGTCTCGGAGTGGCGCGCCGACGAGCTCCGGGCCGGGCACGCGCTGGCCCGCGAGCTGCGGATCCCGTTCGTCTCCAACCAGCCGCAGTACAACATGCTCTGGCGGGTCATCGAGGAGGAAGTGGTGCCCGCCAGCCAGGAGCTGGGCATCCAGCAGATCGTCTGGTCGCCGATCGCCCAAGGCGCCCTGACGGGCAAGTACAAGCCGGGGGAGCAGCCACCCGAGGGCTCGCGGGCCACCGACGACAAGGGCGGCTCGGACATGATCTCGCGCTGGATGAACGACGACGTGCTGGAGCGCGTGCAGCGTCTGCGGCCGATCGCCGACGAGACCGGGCTCAGCCTGGCCCAACTCGCGGTCGCGTGGGTGCTGCAGAACCAGAACGTGTCGTCGGCGATCATCGGCGCCAGTCGCCCCGAGCAGGTCACCGAGAACGTCAAGGCTGCCGGTGTCGTGATCGAGCCGGAGCTGATGACCCGGATCGACGAGGTCGTCGGCGACATCGCCAACCGGGACGCCTCGTTCAGCGCGTCTCCGAAGACTCGGGACTTCTGACCCCGGGGGCCTCGCGCAGCCCCAGCAGCACCGCACCGAGCGTCGACAGCGCCAGTCCCAGCACCACGGCAGGCCACCACCCGGACCGCACGCCGTCGCCGAGGAACGCGACGCCCACCGCAGCTGGCACGAACGTCTGCGCCACGATGAGCGACGCTGTTGTCGCCGGCACGGCGGTGCCGTGCATCCCCAGCGAGTACAGCCAGAACGCCACCAGGCTGAACGAGGGCACCGCTAGTGCCGCCAGGACCGCCGCCAGGTCCACGGGCGTCCCGACCCCGCGCACCGAGATCGCGGACCCGGCGTAGCCGAGCCCGGCCAGCAGGCCCATCAGGGGGCCGGTCAGGTGGCGCCCGCCGACCGAGGCGAGCGCGAGGACCGCGACAGCGACCCACAGCAGGATCACGAACGACCAGTCGGTGATGATCGCACCGGGCTCACCGGCGCCCAGCGACAGCAGCACCAGCCCGCCGGTCACGAGCCCGACCGCGATCCAGCCACCCCGCCGCAGCGCGTCCTCGACCCGACGCGAGACGAGCGCCGTGACCGGCAGCGACATCGCGACCAGAGCCTGCGCGAGATAGAGCGGGAGCAACCAGATCGCGACAGCGTGCAGGACGAAGCCGACCAGGTAGGCCGCGAGGACGACAAGCATCCGGCCGTCGCGAAGGGTCCTGGCGACGAACGGACCGAGCTCGTCCGGCGCGGGTCCGTAGCGGCGTACGGCGTGAGCCTGGACGACCGCGGCGACGCCGAAGACCGCGGCGGACAGGAGTCCCGCGGCCAGACCCAGAATCGGCAAGGTCAGCGGCGGTAGTCGTCGGGGAGCTGCTGGCCGATCTTGAGCCGCGCCTTGGGCAGCCGCATGAACTTCATCTGCAGCGCCCGGGTGATGGCGTAGTAGGTGAGCCCCTTGGTCGGTTCGTCGGGGAAGCGCTCGGCCAGCTGGCGGCGAAGCCGCATCCGCAGCGTCACCATGTCGACGACCACCAGCAGGACGGTGCCCAGCAGGATCGTGTTGCCGATCGAGCGCATCGCCTGGTTGCCGGAGTAGCCGAGGATCATGGTGACGATCAGGAGCGGGATGAGCAGCTCGACGAAGGAGAGCCGGCTGTCGACGAAGTCGCGGATGAAGCGGCGGACCGGGCCCTTGTCGCGGGGGAGGAGGAAGCGCTCGTCGCCCGCCTTCATCCCGGCCCGGACCTGTGCGCTTGACTCGCTCTTGGCGAGGCGCTGTGCGGCCATCTGCTCCTTGCGTGTCCGGGGAGTCTTTGCGCGGGCCTTGGCGGCCGCCTCGGCCTCCTTGCGCGACGGTGTGGGTCGCCCCTTGCCGTCGCCCTTCTCGGGTGCGACGGGAGCGATCTCGGTGTCGGACTTGTTGCGACGGAACACGGTGCCTCTTGGGTCGGTGTGGCCTGGCCGGATCCCACAGGCCTCGGTGAGCCGGCCCGGTGAGTCTACGTGCCTTACGAACGCTTGCCGCTCGGCCGTAGGGTGACTCGCATGAGCCTGTGGCGACGCTTCCTCAACATCTTCCGGTCCAAGGCCAACAAGGTCCTCGACAGGGCAGAGGACCCCCGCGAGATGCTCGACTACAGCTATCAGCGCCAGCTGGAGCTGCTCACCAAGGTCCGGCGTGGTGTCGCCGACGTGGCCACCAGCCGCAAGCGGATGGAGATGCAGGTCGCCCAGCTCGAGGGCCAGGCCGCCAAGCTGCAGGGCCAGGCCGAGAAGTCGATCGAGATGGGCCGCGAGGACCTCGCCCGCGAGGCGCTCACGCGCAAGTCCGGACTCAACGCCCAGATCGACTCCGTGCGTGCGCAGGTCGAGCAACTGCAGGGTGAGGAGGAGAAGCTGACGATGGCCCAGTCAGCGGCTCCAGGCCCAGGTTGAGGCGCTGCGCACCCGCAAGGAGACCATCAAGGCGACCTATACCGCGGCCGAGGCGCAGACCCGGATCAACGAGGCGGTGTCCGGCCTCGGCGACGAGCTGGGCGACGTCGGGATGGCGATCCAGCGGGCCGAGGACAAGACCGCGCAGATGCAGGCCCGCGCTGGCGCGATCGACGAGCTCATCGCCTCCGGAGCGCTCGACGACGCAACGGCCATCAACCGGGGGGACGACATCACCCGCGAGCTCGAGGCCATGAGCTCGCAGGCGGAGGTGGAGACGGAGCTGGCCCGTCTCAAGGGCGTGACCAACGAACTGCCGGGCGTCGATGCTCCCGAGGCGATCGAGGCGGCGCCGACCCCTGGCGAGATCCTGGCCGAGGAGCCGGTCACCGAGACCGTCAGCGAGGGCACGACGCAGGGCGGGTCCGACAAGGTCTGACCACCGGCCCGCATCGGGATCAGGTGCCTGGTTCGGACCACGCCACGACTCATGGGCTCATACCCTGATCCGGTGACCCTTCTGGACGTGGAGGCCGAGCGCCGCGTCGCGGGGATCGAGGCGTACGGCGCACTGGAGTCGGTGCCGCGCCCCGAGCTGCGGGCTGTCGTCGAGCTCGCCGCGATGATCTGCCAGGTCCCGATGGCGACTGTCAACATCATCACGGCCACCGAGCAGCACCAGGTCGCGACCCATGGCTTCGACGCATCGATCTGCCGGCGCGAGGACTCGATGTGCGCCGCCGTCCTCCACGCGGACACGCCGGTGGTCGTGCCGGACGCCACTATCGACCCCCGGTTCAGGGACAACCCGTTCGTGACGGGCGAGCTGGGCGCCGTCCGCTTCTATGCCTCGCACCCCTTGATCACCCCCGACCGGGTCGCGTTCGGCACGCTCTGTGTCTTCGACGAGGAGGTCCGCGTCCTCAGCCCGGCGCAGGCCGGAGCGCTCGGTACGCTCGCGGACCGGATCGTCGACGTCTTCGAGCTTCAGGTGGCCCACGCCCGGCTCGAGCGCAGCAACGACCGGCTGGCGTCGTTCGCAGCCCAGGTCACCCACGACCTCAAGACTCCGCTGACCACGATGTCGCTGTCTCTCGAGCTCATCCGCGATGAGCTCGAGGACGGTGCGGTCGCCGAGGAGGTCGTCCCCCTCATCACCCGGGCCCTCGGTGGGTCCGCGCGGATGACCACGATGGTCGAGGATGTCCTCACCTTCGCCCGGCTGGGCACGCAGATCGCGCCGCTGCCGGTCGACCTGGCCGCGGTCCTCTCGCTCGTGCGCCACGACCTCGGCAGCCTGCTGTCCGAGGTCGACCTGGCCGTCGGAGACCTCCCCGTCGTTCAGGGCGACGAGGTGCAGCTGCGATCGCTGCTCCAGAACCTGCTCTCCAACGCCGCCAAGTTCCGGGTCGAGGGCCGCGGGCCGGTGATCTCGGTGACGGCGCGCCGTGCCGGTCCTCGCTGGCGGATCGAGGTGACCGACAACGGCCTCGGCGTTCCACCCGAGCAGCGCGAACGGATCTTCGAACCGATGGTGCGCCTCGACAAGCGCATCGAGGGCGTGGGCGTCGGCCTGGCGACCTGCCGACGCATCGCCGAGTCCCACAAGGGGTTCGTCGGCGCCGACGCCGGTCCGCGGGGCGAGGGTTCGGTGTTCTGGGTGGAGCTGCCGGCTTGAGGTCCGAGCCTCGGCCTGCGATCAGTCCTTGTGGGTCTTGCCCGGCAGGGCAAGCATCCGCTCGAGGGCGATCTTGGCCCAGCGCTCGGTCTCGGGGTCGACCTTGATCTGGTTGACCACGGTGCCGTTGACCAGCGACTCCATCGCCCAGACGAAGTGCGGGAGGTCGATCCGGTTCATCGTCGAGCAGTAGCAGACGGTCTTGTCGAGGAAGACGATCCGCTTGTCGGGGTGGGCGTCCGCCAGTCGCTTGACGAGGTTGAGCTCGGTGCCGATCGCCCAGGCCGTGCCGGGGGCGGCCGCCTCGATGGTCTTGATGATGAACTCGGTCGAGCCGACCAGGTCGGCCTTGAGCACGACCTCGTGGGTGCACTCGGGGTGCACGAGGATCTGCACGCCCGGGATCGCTTGCGCGCAGCGGCGGCGATCGTGTCCGCGGAGAAGCGGCCGTGCACCGAGCAGTGGCCCTTCCAGAGGATCATCTTCGCGTCCCGGAGCTGCTCGGCCGTCAGTCCGCCGCCGGGGCGGTGCGGGTCCCACACGACGCAGTCGTCCAGGCGCCAGTCCCATCTTCAGCACCGCGGTGTTGCGGCCGAGATGCTGGTCGGGGAGGAACAGCACCTTGCGTCGACCCTGCTCGAAGGCCCACTCCAGCGCGACCTCGGCGTTGGACGACGTGCAGACGGCGCCGCCGTGGCGGCCGCAGAACGCCTTGATGTCGGCGCTGGAGTTCATGTAGGTCACGGGCACGACGTCGTCGGCGATGCCGGCGTCCTGGCAGGGCGTCCCAGGCGTCCTCGACCTGGATGAGCCGGGCCATGTCGGCCATCGAGCATCCGGCGGCGAGGTCGGGGAGGATCACCTTCTGGTCTGGCGAGGTGAGGATGTCGGCCGACTCGGCCATGAAGTGCACGCCGCAGAAGACGATGAACTCCGCGTCCGGTCGGGCCGCGGCCTCGCGGGCGAGCTTGAACGAGTCACCGGTGACGTCGGCGAACTGGATGACCTCGTCGCGCTGGTAGTGGTGCCCCAGCACGAAGACCCGGTCACCCAGCGCCTGCCTTGGCCGCGCAGCGCTCGGGCCACCAGGTCGGGGTCGGACGGCGACGGCAGGTCGCCGGGGCACTCCACGCCGCGCTCGGAGCGCAGGTCCACGCCGCGGCCCAGAGGCAGCAGCGGGAGGTCGACGGTCGTCATGCGGCCATCCTAGATTTCGAGGGCTCCGTGGGTGTCAGAGCAGGGCACCATGATGAACGTACGGCGAGGGCGGTTTCATCCCGCGCAGCGCCAGGTATCCCGACTGGTGCGAGCTCGAGCCGCGCCGCGAGACCGACGTCGACGGCCCAGTGGTTCGCTGCCGTGACGTGCGGGACCAGGGCCTGCCCCTCGAGGTCGGCGAGCACGGCCCACAGCAGCCGCTGCGCCGTCCGCCGGTTGCTGGCGGCCAGGAGCTGCAGCCGACCGGGGCTCGCGTAGGCGTACCCGGAGCCGGTGTTCGAGTCGGAGACCAGCAGCCGGAAGGAGGAGAGCAGCACCTCGTGATCGGGGCCGTGCGCCGCGCCACGGGTCCGGCGGTCGAGCGAGTCCATCAGCTCGAGATCGCCCGCAGACCCCTCGCGGACCTTGTCCACGACCGGGATCGCCGACCGGTCCACCTCGCCGACCAGGAACATCTGCGGGTGCAGGTCGAAGCCGGCCGCCCGGTAGCGGCGCAAGGCCTTGGGGTCCGACGACGCGGAGAGCATGCCGCGCAGGCAGCCCCGACCGTGGTGCAGCGCCGCCTCCAGGAGCGGCCGGCCGATGCCCTCGGCCCTGCAGCCCGGGGCGTACGACGTAGGTGGCCAGGCACCACATCAGCTCGCGCCGGAAGGACGTCGCGAAGCCGAGCATTCCTGACTCGTCCTCGGCCACCCAGCAGCCGCCGGGATCGGTGGCCAGGATGTGCCCCGCGCGCCGCTCCCATCCCGCACTCTGGTGCGGCGTGCGCCGTGCGGGAGCCGGCCGGTCGGCGGGCTGGGTTCGGACGTCCAGCTCGTAGAAGCCCTCGTCGCTGAGCCGCTCAGCGACGGGGACGTCCTCCGGCCGCATCGGCCGGATCGTCCACGCACCCACGAGTCGAGCGTAGGCGTCGGGCACACTCCCCGCATGCGCGTCCTCGTCGCGCCGGACAAGTTCGCCGGCACCCTCACCGCCGTCGAGGCGGCCGAGGCGATCGCGACCGGCTGGGCGCGCCACGCGCCGCGCGACGAGCTGGACCTCGCACCGATGTCCGACGGTGGACCGGGGTTCGTCGACGTCCTGCACGCCGCGCTGGGCGGCGAGCTGCTGGCGCACACGGTGCGCGGCCCGCTCGGTGAGGCCGTCCCAGCGACGGTGCTGCTGGCCGGCGCGACGGCGTACGTCGAGAGCGCGCAGGCCTGCGGGCTGCACCTGACCGGTGCGGGGGGCGCCGAGTCCGCGACGACGTACGGCGTCGGCGAGCTGGTCCGCGCGGCGGCCCTCACCGGAGCCACGACCGTCGTGGTCGGGCTGGGCGGCAGCGGCACCAACGACGGGGGAGCCGGGCTCCTGGCGGCGCT
Organism: uncultured Actinomycetota bacterium; assembly: GCA_963802315.1. Classification (GTDB taxonomy): domain Bacteria; phylum Actinomycetota; class Actinomycetes; order Propionibacteriales; family Nocardioidaceae; genus Nocardioides. The sequence continues at coordinate 40,810 of CAWDIF010000001.1, read as the reverse complement.
CGGTGCCACTGCGTCCTCACCGCTCGACGCCGGGGCCGTCGGCCTCGCAGGGGTCACCGAGGTCGATCTCGCTCCTGCTCGCGCGGGGGTGGCAGGTGTCCGGCTGGTCGCCGCCAGTGACGTCGACAACCCGCTGACCGGCCTGTTCGGGGCGACCAAGACGTTCGGACCGCAGAAGGGCATCGCGGAGGAGCGCCTTCCCGTCGTGGACGGCTGGCTCGAGCAGTGGGCGGGCGTCGTCGACCGGCGCCTTGCGCTCGAGAAGGGCGCCGGTGCCGCGGGCGGACTGGGATTCGCGCTGCTGGCCCTCGGAGCGACGCGGCAACCTGGCATCGAGCTGGTCATGAAGGCCGTCGGGCTGCGGGAGCGGGCGGCCCGAGCGGACCTGGTGCTGACTGGTGAGGGCGCCTTCGACTTCTCCAGTCGCTCCGGCAAGGTGCCGTACGGCGTCGCGGAGGTCGCCGAGGCGGCCCTGCGGCCCTGCGTGGCGCTGGCCGGCCAGGTCCTGGTGGGGTCGCGGGAGATGCGGGCCCTCGGCATCGAGTCGGCGTACTCGCTCGTCGACCTGGTCGGGCGAGGAGCGCGCTTTCGGTGACCCCGCCGGCGCGCTGGCCGACCTGGCCGAGCGGGTCGCCCGCACGTGGTCACGGGAATAACCCGCGCTGTGCGACCATTGAGGCACGCAGAGCACCGCCCAACCGCGACCTCCTGGGAGTTCCACAGATGACCGAGCAGCTCGAGAGCGCCGTCGAGACCGAGCGCCGCACCGACAGCATCAACCTGAGCCCGGTGGCCGCCGACAAGGTGAAGAGCCTGCTCGAGCAGGAGGGTCGTGACGACCTCGCGCTGCGCATCTCCGTGCAGCCGGGCGGCTGCTCCGGCCTCCGCTACCAGCTCTTCTTCGACGAGCGCAGCCTCGACGGCGACGTCGTCACCGACTTCGACGGCGTGGGCGTGGTCGTGGACCGGATGAGCGTGCCCTACCTCAACGGCGCGATGATCGACTTCGTCGACTCGATCGAGAAGCAGGGCTTCACGATCGACAACCCCAACGCCACGGGTTCGTGCGCGTGCGGGGACTCGTTCCACTAGTCGAGATATAGCTCCAGCGCGTTGGCCAGGCGCTGGGCGGCCGCCGAGATCGTGATCTCACGCTTCGGCAGCTCACGCGGGAAGTCCTCGAAATGGATGCTCGGCGCAGGGCCTCGAAGCTTGTCGGCGGCGCGCTCCAGGCGCAGGTGGTGGCCCGCGGCGCGGCCGTCCTCCCGCATCTGGGCGGGCGTCGCCAGGTCGTCGTAGGCCGTCACGGGGTCGAGGCTAGATCACTACCGACGGGTACGCCGAGTACTACCGATCGGTAGAGGTCCCCTAGTGTTTTGAGACGTGTCAGACACGTCTGGGTCCCTGCTCATCGCCGGCTCGATCGCCACCGACCACCTGATGACGCTTCGGCGGCAGGTTCGCCGACTCGCTGGTCGTCGAGCAGCTCGACAAGCTCTCGGTCTCGTTCCTGGTCGACGACCTCGAGATCCGACGCGGCGGGGTGGCCGCCAACATGTGCTTCGGCCTCGGCCGTCTCGGGTCTGGCGCCGGTGCTGGTGGGAGCTGCGGGCGAGGACTTCGCCGACTACCGCTCGTGGCTCGAGCGGCACGGCGTGGACTGTGCGCACGTCCGGATCTCCGACACCCGCCACACCGCGCGGTTCGTGTGCACCACCGACACGACCGGCGCCCAGTTCGCCTCGTTCTACCCGGGTGCGATGAGCGAGGCGCGGCTGGTCGAGCTGGCTCCGATCGTCGCGGATGTCGGCGCCCCGTCCTACGTCCTGATCGGTGCCGGACGACCCCGACGGGATGCTTCGGCACACCGATGAGTGCCGCCAGCGCGGCTACGCGTTCATCGCCGACCCGAGCCAGCAGCTCGCCTTCAGCGAGGGCGAGCTGATCCGCAACCTGGTCGACGGGGCGGCGTACCTGTTCTCCAACGAGTACGAGTCGCACCTGATCGAGCAGAAGACCGGCTGGTCGCCCGACGAGGTGCTCGATCGGGTCGGCACGCAGGTCACCACGCTGGGCAAGGACGGCGTGCGGATCACCAGCAAGGGTGGCGAGGCCCTCGAGCTACCGGCGGCCAGGGACGTGCAAGCCGTCGAGCCGACCGGTGTCGGCGACGCGTTCCGGGCCGGGCTTCCTGGCCGCACTGGCGTGGGGCCTCAGCGAGGAGCGCGCAGCGCAGGTCGGGCTGCGTGCTGGCGGCGTACGTCGTGGAGACCGTCGGCACCGCAGGACTACACCTTCGCGGCCCAGCAGTTCCTCGATCGGCTCGAGCACTCCTACGGCAGCGACGCGGCGTCCGCGGTCCGCCCCCACCTGAGTTAGTGCTCAGCTGAGTCGTCTGACCAGGTAGCGCGGTACGCCGTCGTCGGCGGGTTCCTCGCCGACGTACTCCTGGTCGCGCATCCGGCACCAGGCCGGCACGTCGTAGCGCGCCGCCGGGTCGTCGGACACGACGGCGACGACCTCGCCGACCTCGACCTCGGCGAAGCGTCTTGCCAGCTCGATGATCGGCTGTGGGCACGGCTGACCCCGGCAGTCGAGCTCGATCACAGCGCCGCGTCCTTGCGGAGCTCGCCAAGGACCTCGGGCAGGGCCACGAGGAACCGCTCGACGTCCGCCTCGGTCGTGTCGCGGGTCAGCGACACCCGGACGTTGCCGTGGGTCAGGGCTCCCATCGCGGCGAGCACGTGGCTCGGCTCGAGGGTCGAGGCCGTGCAGGCCGAGCCGCTGGCGACGCCGAAGCCACGGCGGTTGAGCTCGTCGACCAACGCCTCGCCATCGACGTAGAGGCAGGAGAACGTCACCAGGTGGGGGAGCCGCTCGCACCGGATCGCCGACGACCTCGATGTCGGGGAACTGTGCGACGACGGACCGGATCCGGTCGACCAGGACGTGCTGGCGCCCGTTGACCTCGTCCCGCTCGGCGACGACCGCCTGGAGTGCTGCTGCCGCACCGAGCGCAGCCGGCACGTTCTCGAAGCCGGACACACGCTCGTCGACCCGGTCGTCGACGGGGAACGGGTTGCGCCACGGCGCGCCCTTGCGCACGAGCAGGACGCCGACCCCCGCGGGCCCGCCCCACTTGTGCGCCGACCCGGCGGCCGCGGCCCAGCCGGCGGGCAGGGGCAGCCGCCCCATCGAGGCGCAGGCGTCCATGAAGAGTGGAATGCCGTGGGGCAGGGCGAGCTCCCCGACGGGCTGGATCGTGCCGACCTCGTGGTTGGCGTGCTGGAGCGCAACGACGCTCGGTGTGCCGAGGGCTGCGAGTTCGACGCGCCCTGTCGAGGACACGGCCAGGCTGAGCGCGTGCACGTCGGTCCGCCAGGCGAGGGCGTGCAACACCGCGGAGTGCTCGACGGCGGAGTGGGCGACGGTGGCACCGGGCGGCACCAGCCCGAGCAACCCTCGGTGCACCGCCTCGGTCCCTGACCCGGTGAACGAGACCTCGTCGCGGCGGACGCCGAGCGCCTCGGCGACGGCCTCCCGGGCGTTGTCCAGGATCAGGCGTGCGTTGCGCGCGGGGCTGTGCAGCCGCCGCGGGTCGGCGTACCCCTGGTCGAGCGCGGCAAGCAGCGCCTCGCGGGCGGCCGGGTGCAGCGGCTCGGACGATGCCGCATCGAGATACCCGCCGGTGACCACGGTCGAAAACTATCCGAGCCGCCGGCCGAGCCTGGGAGGACCGCGATCAGCGAGGACGTCGAGGAGGCTGAACGACGACCTAGCCTGCGGGGCCGGCGTCAGGCGTCCTCGAAATCACCCGTCCGGACGGCCCACCCGGAGGGTGGTGGGCGGCACCGTTGGGCTAGGGTCAGCAGTGTCCGAGCAGTGAGTCGAGAGGGGCTCTTCGTGGGTCTTCAGCGCCTTGGGCGATGGGGCGTTCCACTCGTCGTTGCCGTGCTACTGCTGAGCGGTTGCAGCGACGACACCCAGGCAGGCCGGCTCGCCATGCCGGACCCGGCCTCGGAGCAGGGTCAGGAGATCCTCGACCTCTGGCAGGGCGCCTGGATCGCGGCGCTCGTGACCGGTGTCATCGTGTGGGGACTCATCTTCTACGCCGTGGTGCGGTTCCGCCGTCGCAGCGACGACGAGATCCCCATCCAGACCCGCTACAACCTGCCGCTCGAGATCTTCTACACGCTCGCGCCGGTCGTGATGGTCATCGTGTTCTTCAACCACACGGTCAAGGTCCAGAACGACGTCCTGCGCGACGAGAAGGTCCCCGACAACATCGTTGAGGTTGCCGGTCAGCAGTGGTCGTGGACGTTCAACCACGGCATCGGTCCGATGGACGCGGCCGCGGACGACGACCGGTTCGACGACGAGTTCGCCTTCGACGAGTACGCCTTCGAGGCCGGCACCGGGTCCTACATCCCGACGCTGTGGCTGCCGGTCAACGAGACCACCCGGTTCAACCTGCACTGCCCGGACGTGATCCACGACTTCGGCGTCATCGACTTCATGATGAAGATGGACGTCATCCCGGGCCGGGTGAACCACTACGTCATCACGCCGACCAGGGTCGGCGAGTTCCGCGGCAAGTGCTACGAGCTCTGCGGCTACCTCACTCACGGATGCTGTTCAACGTCAAGGTCGTCTCGCGCGAGGACTACGACGCCTACGTCGCCGACCTCGAGGCGACCGGACAGACCTCCGACAAGCCTGTGCTGGGTGGAGAATTCGCCTACACCCCGGTCGGACTCGGTGAAGAGGAGGAGTCGGAGTGACCGCGACCGCGTCCCACCCCAGCGCCACCACCGCGCGCAAGCCGCTCGGGCGCCAGCTGGCCCGGATCATGACGACGACCGACCACAAGGTCATCGGCAACCTCTACCTCGGTACGTCGTTCGCCTGGTTCCTCATCGCCGGCGCGATGGCCATGCTGATCCGCTCCGAGCTGGCCTTCCCGGGTCAGCAGATCGTCAACGACGAGCTCTACAACCAGCTGTTCACGATGCACGGCACGATCATGCTGCTGCTGTTCGCGACGCCGCTGTTCTTCGGCTTCGGCAACGCGATCATGCCGCTGCAGATCGGCTCCCCGGACGTCGCGTTCCCGCGCCTCAACATGTTCAGCTACTGGCTGTTCCTCTTCGGCGGCCTCATCGCGGCCTCCGGCTTCCTGACGCCCAGCGGCGCGGCCGAGCTTCGGCTGGTTCGCCTACACGCCGCTCTCCGACGCGGATCAACTCTCCCGGCGTCGGCGGTGACCTCTGGATCATGGGTCTGTGGATGGCCGGTCTGGGCACCATCCTGGGAGCGGTCAACTTCATCACCACGATCATCTGCATGCGCGCACCCGGCATGACCATGTTCCGGATGCCGATCTTCGTCTGGAACACGCTGGTCACCAGTCTGCTGGTGCTCATCGCGTTCCCGGTGCTCGCCGGCGCGCTGCTCTCGCTCGAGGCCGACCGACAGCTCGGGGCCCACGTCTTCGACACCGCCCACGGGGGCGCGATCCTGTGGCAGCACCTGTTCTGGTTCTTCGGGCACCCGGAGGTCTACATCATCGCGTTGCCGTTCTTCGGCATCGTGACCGAGATCCTCCCGGTCTTCAGCCGCAAGCCGATCTTCGGCTACGTCGGCCTGGTCGGCGCCACGCTCGGTATCGCGATCCTGTCCGTGGCCGTGTGGGCGCACCACATGTTCGTCACCGGAGCGGTCGACCTGGCGTTCTTCTCCGGCATGACGTTCCTGATCGCCGTCCCCACAGGCGTGAAGTTCTTCAACTGGATCGGCACGATGTGGGGGGGATCGTCTGTCCTTCGACACCCCCATGCTGTGGTCGGTCGGCTTCCTCACGACGTTCCTGTTCGGCGGCCTGACCGGCATCATCCTGGCCAGCCCGCCGCTGGACTTCCACGTCTCCGACTCCTACTTCGTGGTCGCGCACTTCCACTACGTGGTGTTCGGCACCGTGGTGTTCGCGATGTTCGCCGGCTTCTACTTCTGGTGGCCCAAGATGACCGGCCGGATGCTCGACGAGCGGCTCGGCAAGGTCCACTTCTGGCTGCTGTTCGTCGGCTTCCACACGACGTTCCTGGTCCAGCACTGGCTCGGCGTCGAGGGCATGCCGCGCCGGTACGCCGACTACCTGCCCGAGGACGGCTTCACCACGCTCAACCAGGTGTCGACCATCGGGGCGTTCCTGCTCGGTGCCTCGACGTTGCCGTTCCTCTACAACGTCTACATCACCCGCAAGTCGCCCAAGGTCGAGGTCGACGACCCGTGGGGCTGGGGTCGCTCGCTCGAGTGGGCGACGAGCTGTCCGCCGCCGCGCCACAACTTCGTCTCCATCCCGCGGATCCGCTCGGAGTCGCCGGCCTTCGACCTGCACCACCCCGAGGTCGCCGCCCTGGAGCTCGAGCAGAACGAGGCGGCAGCCGAGGGTCGCTTCGCCGACGCTCCCGAGATGGAGGGTCGCGACACGCTCGTCGCCGAGCGCACCGAGGTCGAGACAGCTGTCGACAGTGAGGACGAGAAGTGAAGGCCGAGGCCTGGATCTTCGGCGGTTGCACCATCTTCTTCGTGCTGGTGACCCCCGCCTACTGGCTGGTCACCGACGCGAGCAGCCACGGTGGCGACTGGACGGGCACCTCGGCGCTGACGATGACCACGCTGCTGACGCTGATGGTCACCGTCTTCCTCGGCTTCCACGCCAAGAAGATGGACCCGCGTCCCGAGGACCGCAAGGACGCCGAGATCGCCGACGGCGCCGGCGAGCTGGGCTTCTTCCCGCCGTACTCCTGGTGGCCGCTCTGGTGCGCGCTGGCACTCGGTTCGGTCGTCTTCGCCATCGCGATGCTGGCCTGGTGGCTCGTGATCATCGGTGGCGTGCTCGGCGCCATCGCGCTGTCCGGCTGGATCTTCGAGTACTACCGAGGTGAGCACGCTCACTGAGTTCTCCGGGGCTCTCGTTTCGTCTCCTGTAGGACCTGTTGGCTAGCCTTTCCAGGCTGGGTCACCCAAGCCTTTGGAGCCTTTGATGCCGTCCTTGGCCATCCGTACGACGTCTGGTGTCGCTGTGGTGCTGTTGACCACGACGCTGTTGGGCGCCTGCTCCACCGGTTCCGGTGACCCTGAGACCCGACCCGGCTCCGCCGACTCGTCGGGAGTCTCGAGCGGCGAGTCCCCGGCCGCCGAGGCCACGGGCATCCGTGTCAACGTCGAGCGTGGCGCCACCGACGTCCCCGTCGACACCCTGCTCCGGATCGCCCCCACCAACGGACGGCTCAGCAGTGTCACCGTGACCGGCTCCGGTGACGTGGGCGCCCTCGAGGGCAGCATCTCCGGCGACGGCGGCATGTGGAAGACCGAGGACCTGCTCGAGCCGTCGACGACGTACGCCGTGAAGGCCACGGTCGCGGGCCCGGACGGCGACCTGGTGACCCGCCGGTCCAGGTTCAGCACCCGCGCGCTCAGCCTCGACGAGCAGACCTACCCCTCGGTCGCTCCGCTCGCGGGCGAGACCGTCGGTGTCGGAATGCCGGTCATCGTCAGCTTCGACGTGCCCGTCACCGACCGTGCCTCGTTCGAGAAGCACATGTCGGTCACCTCCACCCCTGCCCAGACCGGAGGTTGGTACTGGCTGAGCGACCAGGTGGCGCACTACCGGCCCAAGAAGTACTGGGAGGCCGGCACCGAGGTCAGCGTCGACGTCGACGTCAACAGCGTGGCCGCGGGCAACGGGATCTACGGTCAGGTGAGCCGCCACGTCGACTTCAGGGTCGGCGACGCCCATCTCTACAAGGTCGACATGGACGCGCACACGCTCAAGGCCTTCTCCAACGGAGAGCTGTTGCGCACGCTCCCGGTCACCACGGGCGAGGAACCCAAGTTCACCACCCGGTCGGGGATCAAGGTGATCATGGAGAAGTTCGACGCCAAGCGGATGAACTCCGAGACCGTCGGCATCCCCAACGACAGCGCCGACGGCTACGACATCGACAACGTCCAGTGGGCGATGCGGGTCACCTACGTCCGGCGAGTTCCTGCACGCGGCGCCGTGGTCGGTCGCCTCGCAGGGCAACGCCAACGTCTCGCACGGCTGCACCGGGATGAGCACCTCGGACGCCGACTGGCTCTACCACCTGAGCATCAGGGGCGACGTGGTCGACTACGTCGGCACCGACCGGGCGATCGAGCCCGGCAACGGCTGGTCCGACTGGAACCTCAGCTGGGCGGAGTACAAGGAGGGGTCGGCGCTCAGCTGACTCCCGCGTTCCCCGCGGCTCGCCCGAGGGGATTCTCAGATGGAGGCCGCCGTAGAGTCAGCGGATCTGGGGACCGGGCTATCCAACGAGACTCCCAGAGATGCCACGAAGCGGAAGCAACGAGGAAACTCACGACGGTACCCGCGAATCCTCCGAAGACGATCTGAAAACCGACGTGCCACAGATACCAGCCGTAGGAGATTCGTCCGCAGTACCGCAGGGGGCGGGACGTCATCCAGCGGTCATCACGACCTAGCAGTAGCGCAGCCGCGCTGACGGTCAGAATGGTCCTCGCGATCATCCAGTCGTTGGATGCAGGGACTGGCGCCAGGACTAGCGAGGCAAGCAGGGTCAACCCAAGCACGCCGGACAAGTATGACAACTTGACAGGCTTGATCCGAGTCATCGCCGCAACGGCGGCGCCCGAGACCAGAGGAAACAGATTTGGCAGGGTGGCTCGATAGGTCCAGTCGTACCCAACCGCAGGCAAGGCCACGACTCTGAGAACACCGGCACAGAGGGCCAGCAACGCGAGCATCATCGCCAACCGTCGACGCGAGAGGAGAGGAACGATGAGGATCAACAGGGCGGGCCACACGAGGTAGAACTGCTCTTCGACCGCGAGGGACCACATGTGATGAAGCGGGCCGAATAGCGTTGTCTCATCTTGTGCCGCTGGCAGGTTGGCAATGTAGAGCAGTGTCACGACCGCGGTGGGTATGGCGATGGTCCCCCAGTAGAGAATTGTCGCCACGAGCAGCAGGACCAGTGCCGGCAACAGGCGTCGCGCTCGTCGCATGTAGAAGCGCTTGAGATCCACGTGCCCAGCGGTCTCATGCTCGGCGAGCAGCAGGCCTGTGATCAGGAATCCTGACAGGCAGAAGAACAGGGTGACACCGATTCCGCCGGTCCCACGAAAGTGTGAGAAGTCGGCGTGATCGAGTACTACAAGGAGGATCGCTACTCCGCGTAGGCCATCCAAGCCCGGGCGTCTCGCCATGTTGGACGGGACTGGCATGCGCCCAGAATGCTATGCCAGCGTGCTCCGAGTTCGAGGAACGCGAAAAGACCGAAGGGAGAAGCCAGCTGATCTAAGCAACCGGACCAGGAGTCAGCGCTAGTGGTCGCCGCGCAGGGTCTCGTCCTCTACGAGGTGGTGGCCGTCGAACTGGTGGCCGTCGGCGGAGACGCCCTCCATGGCCGCCTGGAGCTCGTGCTCGTGTTCGGCGTGGTGGTGGGCTGCGTCGAGCTCCTCGGCGGTGGGCTTCTGGATGTTGTCGGCGTACATCGTGGTCTGCAGGCGCTTGCGGATGCCCTCGAGCGGGTTGTGCTTCGGCTCGAGCCCGTTGCTGTCGGTGCCGTTGGAGCCGGCCTGGATGGCGTTTGCGTCCGGGTCGCGGTCGCGGGCGGTCATCGTGAACGCCCGGGACTCACTGATCGGCGCGTGCCGCTCGGTGTAGCCGCCCTCGGGAGACCGCATGATGATGCCGGTCTCGTAGCCGTGCAGCAGGACCTCCTCGTCCTTGCGCTGGAGGGAGATGCACCAACGCTTGGTGATGAGGAAGGCGATCACCGGACCGACGAAGACCGCGACCCGCATGAAGTAGGTGATCTGGTTGATCGACAGGTTGAACCGGATGGCGATGATGTCGTTGCCGCCGGCGGCCCAGGAGAGGCCGTAGAAGGTCATCAGCGCCACCATCACCGCCGTGCGGGTCGGGCGCGTTGCGCGGACGCTGCAGCAGGTGGTGGTCGCGCTTGTCCCCGGTGATCCAGGCCTCGAGGAACGGCAGCATCATCAAGACCGTGAGCATCAGTGGCGGCACGATCAGGATCGGGCACCATCACGTTCCACGAGATCGTGTGACCGAAGATGTGACTCTCCAGGCCCGGCATGATCCGCAGCAGTCCGTCGGGCCAGCCCATGTACCAGTCGGGCTGTGAGCCTGCGGTGACCTTGGACGGGTCGTAGGGACCGAACTTCCAGACCGGGTTGATGGACAGCAGGCCACCCATCAGCGCGGTGACGCCGAAGACGATGAAGAAGAACCCGCCCGCCTTGGCCACGTAGACCGGCAGCATCGGGTAGCCGACGACGTTGTGCTCGGTGCGGCCGGGGCCGGGCCACTGCGTGTGCTTGTGGAAGACGAGCAGCAGCATGTGCGCGGCGATGAGCGCCAGCAGAAGTCCCGGGATCAGCAGCACGTGGATCGTGTAGAGCCGCGGGATGATCGAGTCACCCGGGAACTCGCCGCCGAAGAGGAAGAACGACATGTAGGTGCCGACGACCGGCGTCGCCTTGAGGAAGCCGTCGGCGGCTCGGATGCCGGTGCCGGACAGCAGGTCGTCGGGCAGCGAGTAGCCGGTGAAGCCCTCGAGGGTGCCGAGCAGCAGCAGCAGGCAGCCGATCACCCAGTTGAGCTCGCGCGGCTTGCGGTAGCGCGCCGGTGAAGAAGACCCGCAGCAGGTGGATCATCATCGCGGCGATGAAGAGCATCGCCGCCCAGTGGTGCATCTGCCGCATCAGCAGGCCGCCGCGGACGTCGAAGGACAGCTTCAGGCGTGGAGGCGTAGGCCTCGGACATCTCGACGCCGCGCAGCTGGTCGTAGGAGCCCTCGTAGTGGACCTCGCCCATGCTCGGGACGAACCAGAGCGTGAGGAAGACCCCGGTGAGCAGCAGGACCACGAAGCTCCACAGGGCGATCTCGCCCAGCATGAACGACCAGTGGTCGGGGAAGACCTTGCGCAGGTTCTTCTTGGCCAACGTCGCCAGGCCGAGCCGGTCGTCGGCCCACTCGGCGGCCGCGGCGGCGCGGCTGGGCTTCTTGGCGGTTGCCGCAGATCGGTTGCTGTCTGCGGCCTTGCTGGTGTCGATGCTCATGTCGGTTCCCGATCACTCACTCGGTTGTGCTCGCTTGGGAATCGCGCTCCCAGAAGCTGGCTCCGACGGGTTCGCGGAAGTCGCTCTGCGCCACGAGATACCCCTCGTCGTCCACCATCAGCGGCAGCTGAGGGAGTGCTCGCGCGGCCGGGCCGAAGATCACCTTCGCCGAGTCGGCGAGGTCGAAGGTCGACTGGTGGCACGGGCACAGCAGGTGGTGCTGGTCCTTGCGTGCGTTGAGGGAGATCGGGCAGCCCACGTGGGTGCAGATCTTGGAGTAGCAGAGGATGCCGTCGACCGCCCAGTCCTCGCGGCCCTTGCCGGGGATGTTGTCCTCGGGCTCCATCCGAGTCAGGATCACCGAGCCCTTGGACTTCGCGATCTGCAGCGGAACCCCCTCGAGGATCGGCTCGCCCTCGTCATCGAGGGCGAAGATGATCTCCGGCTGGGCATTGACGAGGTCGCCGATCTCCAGGTCGGAGGGGCGGATCGGCGTGCCGACGACGTCGCGGACCACGCGTGCGCCGCGGGTCCAGACCGTGTGCTCGAGGCCGGCTCCGGGGTAGTCAGCGGCCGCGATGACCTGGGCGTTGGTGGGCCAAGGTCGCGGAGCAGTACGACGACCGGTGCCAGCAGCACCGTGACGGCGCCCAGCAGGGAGTTGCGCACCAGGGGCCGGCGGGCGATGCCGGACTCCTCGGCGCCCGCACGCAAGGCGGCGAGCGTGGCCTCGCGGTCCTCGTCCGACGAACGTGCCGGGTGGCGCATCTCGACGATCTCGTGGTCGGACATCAGCTTGCGGGCCCACTGGATGATGCCGATGCCGATGAAGAGCAGGGCGCCGCCCAGTGCGGAGCCGAGCGCGACGGTCGAGGCGCCGAGGCCGAGCACGGTCGAGCTGTCGCTCGACCGCGACGATAGGCGACGACGAAGAGGACCGCACACACCGAGGACAGCCCGAACATCGCCGCGACCTGGCGCTCGGCGCGCTTCTCCGCGGCCGGATCGACGTCGGTCGGTCGCCACGTGTGGGCGGGCAGGCCCGGGTTCGGGATGGGCTCGTCCGGCGCAAGCGCAGGCAGGCCGTGGTCGTCGTGTCCGCTCAGGCTCCGCCCGGTGTCCGGGAGGTGGTCGCTCATGCGGCCGCACCGTCCTTCTGCTTGGTCGTTCGGGTCGTGTGGGCGGCGATCCAGATCGCGAACCCGACCAGCGCGCCGATGCCGACCAGCCAGGCGAACAGGCCCTCGCTCACGGGGCCGAGGCCACCGAGCGTGAACCCGCCGTACTCGGGCTGCTCACGCAGCGAGTAGAGGTAGGCGATGACGTCGCGCTTCTCCTCAGGCGAGAGGTTGCCGTTGGAGAAGTTGGTCATGTTGCCGGGACCGGTCAGCATCGCCTCGTAGATGTGCCGCGCTTCGGTGTTGCTCAGGTCGGGGGCGTAGCCACCGCGCGGCATCGCGCCGCCCTTGCCGGCGAAGTTGTGGCAGGCCGTGCAGTTGGTGAGGAAGATCTGGCCACCGCGGGCGATCGCCTCGCTGCGCTCGTCCTCGGTGAGACCGGCCAGCGAGTAGTCGGACTCCTCGGGGATGGCCGGGCCGGGCGCCGAGCTGGCGACGTACGCCGCGAGTGCATCGATCTCGTCCTCGTTGAAGGTCTGTGGCTTGCGTGGGTCCCTGGTTGCCGGCTGGGCCGCGAGCGGCATCCGGCCGGTGCCGACCTGGAAGTCGACGGCCGCAGCGCCCACGCCGGCGAGTGGCGGGCCGAGGTTGTTGCCGTCGACGGTCGAGACGCCCTCGCCGTTCTGGCCGTGGCAGGTCGCGCAGCCGACGAGGAAGAGCTCGCGGCCCTGCTTGACCAGCTCCTCGTTGCTGTCGGTCGCCCCTGCCTGAGCGGGTGCGAACGCGGAGTAGAGACCGCCGGTGAGCACCAGGCCGAGCAGGAGCAGGACAGCACCGGCGATGGGGCGACGGCGGTGCCGTGAGAGGCGGCCGGCCAGACCGTTGACGTGCCTCATGGAGGAGATGCTCGTCCCTACTTGATCAGGTAGATCGTGGCGAACAGCCCGATCCACACGACGTCGACGAAGTGCCAGTAGTAGGACACCACGATCGCGCTCACGGCCTGCTCGTGGGTGAACCGCCGGGCGATGTAGGTGCGGCCGAGAACGAAGAGGAAGGCCATCGAGGCCCCCGGTGACGTGGATGCCGTGGAACCCGGTGGTCAGGTAGAACATCGAGCCGTACGCCGAGCTCGAGATGGTGACGCCCTCCTGGACGAGCGCGGTGTACTCGGTGACCTGACCGGCGATGAAGATCGCGCCCATGAAGTAGGTGAGGATGAACCACTCGCGCAGTCCCCAGCCGCGGATGTTGAGGACCGAGCCGCTCCGACCGACCTGGCCGCGCTCGGCCGCGAACACGCCGAGCTGGCAGGTCAGCGAGGAGAGCACCAGGATCGTGGTGTTGGCCGCCGCGAACGGGACGTTGAGCAGCTCGGTGTTCTGCGCCCAGAGCTCGGGGCTCACCGAGCGGATCGTGAAGTAGGCCGCGAACAGGGCGGCGAAGAACATCAGCTCGCTGGAGAGCCAGATGATGGTCCCGACGCTGACCATGCTCGGCCGGTCGTGGTGCCCGTGCAGGCGGGAGGCCGGGATCGTCGTCGCTGCTGTCGCCACGCGGTCATTATGTCCCGTCAGAGCCCCGGGGCCAGACCCGGGTCAGGTGTTTTGGCCACCTAGTCTGAGCAGGTGCCGCCGTTCGACCTGAGCAGGGTCCTCACCGAGTGGGAACTCGCGCCCGTCCCGCTCGTACTGACGCGTCTGGGTGGCCGGCCTCTACCTCGTCGGCGGTGCGGACCCTGCAGCGCCGCGGGGACGCCTGGCCGGTGGGTCGCACGGTCATGTTCGTCGGCGTGGGGATGGGCTTGTTCTACCTCGCCACGTCGTCCGGCCTCGCGGCGTACGACACGACCCTGCTGAGCGTGCACATGGTCCAGCACATGGTGCTGTCGATGCTGGTGCCCCTGGCCCTCGCGCTCGGCGCGCCGGTCACGCTGGCTCTGCGGACCCTCCCACCGAGACCGCGGCGCTGGCTGCTCGCGCGTCCTGCACTCCCGGCTGGCGAAGGTGCTGTCATTCCCGCCGCTCACCCTGGCGCTCTACGTCGTCTCGCCCTGGGCGCTCTACTTCTCGGGCTGGTACGCCGCGTCGCTCGACTCGACCGTGGTCCACGAGCTCATGCACGTGCACCTGGTCGCGGTCGGGTCGCTGTTCTTCTGGCCGCTGGTGGGCATCGACCCGCTCCCGGGCCGGGTGGCGTATCCCGTTCCGGGTGCTGCTCGTCGTGCTGACGCTGCCGTTCCACGCGTTCCTCGGCGTCACGATCATGGGCCAGCAGACGCTGCTCGGCGGCGACCACTACCTCGACCTCCGCACCCAGCCGGGCTACGGCTGGCTGCCGGACGCGCTGGACGACCAGCACCTGGCCGGGGGCCTCCTCTGGGCGAGCGGTGACCTGATCGGCTTGGCTGTCTTCGGCGTGCTCTTCGTGCAGTGGGTCCGCTCCTCGATGCGGGAGGCCGAGCGCGAGGACCGGCGCCTCGACCTCCTCGAGGCCAGGAGTCGGCAGTAGGCTGCGGCCCGTGGCCGATGAGAAGCACGCCCAGAGCTCCTTGAGGGTCCTCGTCTACAGCGACGACGTGAACACCCGCCAGCAGGTGATCCTCGCGCTCGGCCGCCGCCCCCACCCCGACCTGCCGGAGGTGACCTACGTCGAGGTCGCGACCGAGCCGGTCGTCATCCAGAACATGGACGCCGGCCAGATCGACCTGGCGATCCTCGACGGCGAGGCCGTCCCGGCCGGCGGGATGGGCATCGCCAAGCAGCTCAAGGACGAGATCTACCAGTGCCCGCCGCTGCTGGTGCTGACCGGCCGGCCGCAGGACGCCTGGCTGGCCACCTGGTCGCGTGCCGACGGCGCCGTGCCGCACCCCATCGACCCGATCCAGCTCGCCGAGACCGCGATCGCCCTGCTTGCGCGCGCGGACTCCCGCGACCGCCTGAGCCCTCCCGGAGAACACGTGTCCACCTGGCCCGAGGTGCTCGGGGCGCTCGTCGCGCGGCGCCGACCTGACCTGCGGACCAGACCGCCTGGGCGATGGGCCAGATCCTGGCCGGGGAGGCCACCCCGGCGCAGATCGCCGGCTTCGCGGTCGCGTTGCGGGCCAAGGGCGAGACCGTCGACGAGGTCCAGGGCCTCGTCGATGCGATGGCCGAGGTGGCCACCCCGATCACGGTCGCTGGGCGACTGCTCGACGTCGTCGGCACCGGTGGCGACCGGTCGATGTCGGTCAACATCTCCACGATGGCGGCGATCGTCGCGGCGGGGGCGGGAGCCCGGGTCGTCAAGCACGGCAACCGCTCGGCGTCCTCGCTGTCCGGGTCGGCGGACGTCCTCGAGGCGCTCGGCGTCCGGCTCGACCTGCCGCCCGACCGGGTCGCCGCCCTGGCGACCGAGGTGGCCGGCATCACGTTCCTGCTTCGCCGCGGCGTTCAACCCCGCGATGCGGCACACCGCCGTGCCACGCCGCGAGCTCGGCATCGGCACGACGTTCAACTTCCTCGGCCCGCTGGCCAACCCGGCGCGACCTCAGCGCCAACGCGATCGGCTGCGCCGACCGGCGGATGGCGCCGGTCATGGCGGGCGTCTTCGCCCGCCGCGGCGTGGACGCCTGGGTGTTCCGCGGCGACGACGGCCTCGACGAGCTGACCACCACGACGACGTCGTCGGTCTGGGTCGTCAAGGACGGTGAGGTCGGCGACGGCCAGTGTCGACCCCGGCGTGCATGGGATCGCCCCGGCGACCACCGAGGACCTGCGTGGTGGCGACGCGGCACACAACGCCGGCGTCGTCCGTCGGCTCCTGGAGGGCGAGACCGGTCCGGTGCGGGACGCCGTCCTGCTCAACGCCGGCGCAGCACTGGCCGTCCACGAGGCGGCGTACGACGTGACACTGGCCTCGCTCGACGAGCACCTGTCGACGGGCATCGCCCGAGCCGCAGCCGCTGTCGACGGTGGCGCTGCCGCAGCAGTGCTGGACCGCTGGGTGACCGCGTCGGCGGGCTGAATCTCGGCCCGGCCCGTGCGGCTAGGACCCCGACTGCCAGTCGGTGGGGGGCTGAAGCATCTGGATGTCGGCGTCGTCGTGGATGACGGTCCAGCCGGCCAGCTCTCGTAGCGCAAAGGCCAGCGCAGTGTCCGGGTCGAGCAGCGCGTACTCGGCCTCGGTACCGCGGAGCAGGTCCGGCCAGCCTGGTTCGAGACGGGTGATATCGACGTTGCGCTGGAGCTCGTCATCGGTGTAGCTGTCGCCATACCCGTGCTGAACCGGGTCGAGGTGCGGGTAGCGCCACATCAAGTAGCCTCCGAACGCCGAGCCGTTGAAGACCTTTGTCCCCTCTGGCATGTCGCTCAGGGCCGAGTCCACCCAGGCCGGCTGGGGCGGGGGTGCGTCGGCTGTCACTGGTGTGATCGCGCCCAGCGCGGCCAAGGCGACCACAAGGCCCGACGAGACAAGCCAGCGCTCGGACCGCGTCGTGCGCGACCGGGAGCCGATCAGCCGCTGGACCTGGATGGCGCACAGCGGCGCGACCATGACGGCCGCCACCGGCACCGTGCGCTGCGAGTAGACCGCCCACGCGACGGCCAGCCCGATGAGCAGGATCGCGGTCCACGTGCCCCCGCGACGCACGCAGATGACGGCGGTGAGAGCGATCATCGCAAAGAGTGTGAGGAGAGGCTTGCTGGTGAAGTCCGGCGTCCCCCACTCTGTGAAGTACTCCGAGCGTGAGCTCACCAGCAGGACCGCACCGAAGAGGCCGGTGCCGACCGGCGTCAGCAGCGAGACCGCCGCCGACAGGACCGGGACTGCGGCCAGGCGTAGCCCCTTTCGGCCGAAGGAGGACCTGTCGAGGCTGATCCCGACCACCGCCACCACGCCGATCACGATGCCGATCGGCCACATCCCATGGCACATGGTCCACACCCAAGTCAGCGGGACGAGATACCACGGCGTGCGTCCGCTGTCGCGGGCGTCCAGCCAGGCGGCGGTGGTGATGGCGATGAAGATGTAGCTGAGCATCTGCGGTCGCATCGACAGCCCGGACGTACAGGCGATCAGCGTCACGGCGACGATGGGTGCCGCCACCAGTCGGTCGGCGTGCCGCCTGGCCACCGCGTACACAGTGACGGCGAGGGCGAGGAACTGGAGCCCGGACAGCCAGGCGACGCCCGCCAGTCCGAACCACTCCTCGAACTGGGCCATCACGACCTGCGGGAGCCACTGGGTCGGGACCCAGTCCGCCGTGGCGAAGCTGTTCACCGAGCCGGGATCTCGCAGCGACCAGTTCCCAGTGAGGAACTCGTGCCCGAACCGGAGGTGGAAGTACGTGTCGAAGTTGCTCAGCGGAGGCGCGGCGAGGCGGACAAGGGAGACGAAAACCCCGGCAAGCAGTGCGTACGGCACCACGGTGCGGGTGAGTAGGGTGATCGGGTCCCGAGGCGCAGCGTCGTCGGGCTGTGGGTCCAGTGCCACCTCAGCGGGAGCCTTCTCGACGGTCACGGGCACGACGGGCTCACTTCTTCGTGACCATCAGTTTGACCTTCTTCGCCTGCGACGCCTCGGTCGCGCTGCTGCCCAGGTAGTACACCACCAGCTTGTGCTTGCCCGGCTTCAGCTTCTTGAGCCGGATCTTGAGCTCACCGTTCGAGCCGGTCTTCACGACCACGGTCGCGAGCACCTTCTTGCCCTCGCGGACCTCGACCTTGCCGAGTGGGACGCCGAGGTCGAGCGCGTCCACGCCTACAAGCAGTACGGCGCGTCCTCGCTTGGACACGATCGGCTTCTCCAGCTTGGTCGTCGTCGTCGTCGCCAGCTTGGCGACCGTGAGTTCCGAGCTGGACGCGGTCCCCGACTGGAACCCGGTCTTGCTCGCCACCACACGGACGCTGACCGGCAGGCCAGCGTCCCGGGTGCGGACCACGTAGGTGCTCCGGGTCTCCTTGGCCACGGCGAGCCCGTTCACGAACCACTGGTAGGTGAAGGTCGAGCCGCTCGGCCACCCGCCGGGGGCCACGGTGAGGGTCTCCCGGGCGGCTGCTGTGCCGGTCACGGTCGGGGGGCTCGTCGTGATGAGCGCGTCGAGCGGCTCCGGCACGACCGGATTGCTGGTCGAGGTCCCGGGCTGGTACCCGGACTTGCTGCCGGTGGCCCGAACCGTCACGGACAGACCGATGTCGGCCTCCGCGAGCTTGTACGTCGACCCGGTGGCACCGGGGATCGCGGTCGCATCTCGGAACCACTGGTACGTCGTCGTGACCCCCGTGGTGTTCCACGTGGGTGGCGTGAGGGTCCAGGTGGTGCCGACCTTGTTGCTGGGGCCGCTGATCGAGACCTCGTTGCTCGCGGCCGCGGCGTCGCCGAGCACGCCGGTGACCGGATCGCTCAGGGACGTGCCCGGGTCGTACCCGGTCCGGGTCCCGGTCGCTCGGATCACGAGCTGCTTGCCGACGTCTGCGGCGACGACGGTGTAGCTCGTACCGGTCGCGCTCCCGATGTTCACACCGTCGCGCAGCCACTGGTACGTCGTGGTGACGGTGTCGCTGTCCCAGGTGGGCGGCGTGGACGTGAGGCTCGTGCCGACCTTGCCGGTGCCGCTGACGCTCACCCCGGTCACGGCGACCGCGGCGTTGCCGGAGATCCCGACGATCGCGTTGGAGGTTGAGGAACCGGAGATGTAGCCGGGCCGCGTGCCAGTCGCCCGTACGGTGATGTTGCGCGTCAGGTCGGCGCTGGCGACCGTGTAACTCAAGCCGGTCTCACCACCGATGGCTGTGGTGTTCCTGTACCACTGGTACGTCGTCGAGACCGAGCCGAGATTCCACGACGGGGGAGTGGTGACGGTGAGGGGGGTGCCCACCCGACCGGACCCGCTGATGACCGTGCCCGTGGTGGCTGCGACCGTGTCGACGACCGTGAACGGCCGCCAGTTCGAGGAGGTCATGTTGTTGCCCGCCGCGTCGATGGCCGTCACGCGCCATTCCCAGCTGCCGGCAGTGATGGCCTGCTGCGGCGCCCAGGACAGGGCCCGAGTGGTGATCGGATCGACGAGGCTGGTCGTCCCGACCAGCCGTCGCTCGAAGCGGTAGCTCTCCGCGCCGGCGGCGGCCTGCCAGGTGAACAGGGCGTCGGACGGTTCGACGGAGGCGTCGGCGGCCGGTGCGGTCTGCGTGGCGGCCGGCTCGACCACCCTGAAGTGGCCCCAGTCGCTCCAGGCTCCGGTACGGTTCGCCGCGTCGATCCGTCGGACCCGCCAGACGTACGGGTCGTCGCCGTTCGGCATCTGCGGGAGCTGCGGCAGCAGGCCGGTGAGGGACACGGCGCGGCTTGGAACGGTGGCCGGGACGACTGCCTGGTTGGCAGGGCTCGCCCCTGTGTCGTGGTTGCGGTAGACCTCGATGCGGTAGGACGCGGCGAACGGCAGGGCCTGCCATTGGAGGAAGAGGTCGCCGCGCACCGGCTGGGTGCCGTCCGGGCTCTCCAGCAGGGGCGCGGGTGACTTCTTGATGAACACGCCGGTGTCGCTCCAGGCCAGGCCGTTCTGCGCTGCGTCGTTCGCGCGGACCCGCCAGTACACCGGACCCTCGGGGTACGTCGTGGCGAACGACGTGAACGTGGTCTGGTCGACGATGTACTGCTCGATGATCTCGTTGAATCCGGAGTCGGTGGCCGTTTGCACGGTGTAGCTCCGCGCTTCCGTGCGGCCCGGCGCCTGCAGCGGAGTGTCGCCGTCGAACGGCCGTCCGGTGCCCGGCTGGTGGGGGGACTTCTCGGTGGTCCTGAAGTCCTCCCACGAGAGCGTGACGTCGTCCTGGCACACCTGCTGGTTTGGCGGTGCCGTGGTCGGCGACGTCGGGCAGCTCACCGGGCCGATGGAGCCCGTCGGGGAGTGCTGGACGGGCGTGAGGACAACCTTGCGGCTGAGCTTGTCGAACGCGTGCTCGGCGTGCGCGAGCGCTTCGCAGTTGAGATAGGAGCAAGGCACGACGCGGTAGTAGTACGCGGTGCCTGCCTGGCTGTCGGGGAGCGCCTCGGTAGGCGTCCACATCGGCTGGGTCAGCGTGACGAAGGGGCTGGCGTAGACCGGGTTCGTCATCTCCTTGTCGCGAGCCAGGTACAGCCGGTACGAGCCGACGTTCGGCTGGGCGGCCCAGCGCAGCACCGGCGTGTTCCGCACGTTGTCGCACTCGCTCTGGTTGTCGGCGCTCAGGATCTGCGTGAGGCAGTCGTCCGCGTCGAGGTCGGCCGAGGCGTTCTCCGGGTCGTCCGGCAGCAGGGTGCCGGCGAGGGCCGCGAAGTGCTCGTCGTCCGGGGTCACCTCGAGGGGGTTGATGGTGAATGTGCCCACGCTGCCCGTGGACAGCATGGTGCTCCCAGAGAAGGCGTTGACGAACCAGTTGTAGTCGCCCGGGTCGAGGTAGTTGCCGTTGAGCGACTCGCCTGCGGGGTAGGCGAACTCATCGCCGAGGAGGGTGTAGCCGACGTTGGCGACCGGCTTGGCCCAGACCTCGTAGCGGGTCGCGCCGGTGACGGGCGCCCAGGTCAGCGTCGGGAACCGCCGTCCCGCCGGGGAACTCGTCGGGTCGGGCGTCGCGCTCACGGCGGCCGGCATCGCCATCACCGAGAAGGAACCGGTGTTGAAGATGAAGGACGTGCCGAGCCGGTTGTCCTGGCTGATGGTCTGCACCTGCCAGGAGTAGCTGCCCGGCTGCAGCACCTCCTGCGGGGTGTACGACGTCGACGCCGTGTCCTCCTGGAGGGCGAAGCCGTCGGGTCCCGTGATGGCGACCCGGTAGCGAGCGGCGCCCGCGACCGGGTTCCAGTTCAGCGTGGGGATGCTGACGGTCTGGCCGCCGGTCGGTCCAACGAGCTGAGGCACGGCCGGGGAGTAGGTGAAGCTGCGCACCTCGGCGCTGACCGCATCCGTCGGCGGGCGCGCCGCGCCAAGGTCGTCGTGCCCGATGACCCGCCAGTAGTACGTCCCGGAAGCTGCGGGCCAGCACGGGCTTGCGGTCTGCGGGATGAAGGTCGTCAGCTGGGTGTTGCAGCTGCTGACGCCGGTCTGGAAGGTGGACGAGGTGCTGATCTGGAGCGTGTAGCTGCTCGCTAGGGCGAGGTCCTCCTGCCCGGTGGAGGTCCGCTCGCTCGGGCTCCATTGGAAGTAGAACGGGTTGCCCACCGTCGCACCGTTCGCCGGGTACTCCAGGTGCGGCTGCGCCGGCCAGGCCCGCTGGAAGGTGCCCCGGTCTCCCTCGCTCCATGGCCGTGCGTTCCCGGAGATGTCGACCGGGCGGACCCGCCAGTAGTACGTGTCGTTGTCCAAGGTCCTGGTTGGGGAATACCGGGTGCCCTGGACGCCGCTCAGTGCAACGACCGGCGAAGAGAAGTTGTTGTCATCGTCCACCCACACGTCGTACGTGGCCGCTCCGGGGACGGGGGCCCAATCGATGACGTTGTCGGTGACGACCCCGTTCTCCGCCGGGCTGAGCCGCTCGGCGGCCCGGAGCCCGACGATCGTGTACGAGATCGGGGTGGCCCATTCGGTGGTCAGGCCACCGTTCAGCACCGCGCGGGACTGGGCGTAGTAGATGCCGGGGCCGGACAGGTTCGGGTTGATCGCCGACGTGGTCTTGACCGGGTTGAAGGTGAAGGTCTGCCCGGCGTCGTTGAACGACGGGTCGGTGCTGACCCGCAGGTTGTACTGGGTCGCGCCGGGGACCGGCGCCCAGCTGATCAGTGGCGGGGAGTCCGGCTGCTGGAGCAGTCCAGTCGGGCCGAGCATGGTCGGCGCCGCCAGCTGAGCGCGGGTGAACTGGGCGGTCGACCAGCCGGCGTCACCGCTGCCCTGGACCCGCACGCGCCACCACAGGTCGCCGAAGGCGAGCTGCACGACGGGCGTGTACTGGCTGTTGGCCGTGTTGATGTCGACGACCTTCGTGCCGAAAGTGTCGGACGCCGAGACTTGCACGTCGTACCGCGCGGCGTTGCCGACCCGCTCCCAGGACAGGGTCGGGATCTGCGGCACGATCGCCCCACCGACAGGGCCGATGATGTTGGGGCCGACGGCCTGAGCCGGGGCGGCGGAGACCAGGGAGAGCCCTGCCGCCACGAGCAGGCACACCAAGCCGCTCAGGACCAGGCGCGCACGAGAACGGACCACAAGCACTACGAGCTCCTCCGACGAAGACCAGCCAGTCGGTCAACGCTAGGTCGGCACCTGCGGTCGCCGCGGGGAAACAGGGGTCCCTATGGCCCGAATGGGCCATGTCCCCTGTCTGATGGGATGAGTCGCAGGGCGGCGGGCCCGCCGATCACTCCAGGCCGAGCGAGAACGCGGCCTCGAGGTCGTGCCGTGAGTAGGTGCGGAACGCGATGTGGGTCTCGGTGGACGTGACGCCGGGGACCTTGTTGAGGCGGTCTGCGACGGTGCTGGCGACAGCCTCGTGATCGGAGACCCGGACGAGTGCGATCAGGTCGATCTGGCCGGTCACCGAGTAGACCTCGCTGACGCCGTCGAGGGCGGCGATGGCCTCGGCCACCTCCGGGATCCGGGCGACGTCGGCTTTCACGAAGACGATGGCGGTGATCACCGACCCACCGTATCGACTGCGATCAGCGAGCGGGCCGGGCCAGGGTGGTCATCTCGCGGCGCTCGCCGAAGGGGACCAGGACTCGTCGGGACTGCTCGACCGCGTCGTGCACCGCCAGATGGCCCCCGGCGCCGGTGACCGGGCAGGTCCACTCGCCCTGCACGTCGACCAGGCGGACACCCGGCGACTCGAGCCAGCGCAGGACCTTCTCTGACTCCTCGGCGGTCGCTGCGCCGACGGGCCCGAGCCCGGGTAGAACCGTCTCGGCGGAGTCCCCCAGCTCGGCGACGTACTGCGCGGCATCGGCGCCCGAGGGGATGACGCCGGCCGCGGCGAGGCGTCCGTAGCGAACGGCGTGCACGGCCCATCGGCCGTCGTCCTCGCGACGGACCGCTACGAGCTCGGGGCACCGGGTCAGCGAAGACAGGCGCTGGGTGCGCGAGCTGGCCCGGACGAACGCCGCGAGGCGGTCGCGGTGGACCCCCGCCTCCTCGTAGCGGTGCTCGTCGGCAAGGCCTGCCATCCGCGCGTTGATCGCCTCGACGACCTCGTCCGGGCGGTGCAGCAGCGTGTCGCGCAGCACCCGGACGACCGAGGCATAGGTCGCCTCGTCGACGCTGCCGTCGCAGGGGGAGAGGCAGCGACCCATCTCGGCGAGCACGCAGGCGGCACGGGAGGGTCGGCGGGCGAGCCGGTCCGAACATTGCCGGACCGGGAAGGTCTCGTGCAGCGCCGCGAGGCACTTCTCGGCCACCTGGCGGGACCCGAAGGGGCCCAGGTAGTCGGCGTCGTCGTCGAGCACCCTCTTGACCAGGGAGAGCCGAGGCCAGGCCTCGCGGGTGAGCTTGACGAAGTGGACCTTCTCAGGGAATCGCGAGCGGCGGTTGTAGCGGGGCTTGTGCTGCGCGATCAGTCGCAGCTCGCGCACCTCGGCCTCCAGGCCGGTACTGCAGACAATTCCTTGCACCGTCGTTGCGAGCCCGACCATCTCACCCATCCGGGACCGGGTCTCAGAGGCGGTGAAGTAGCTGCGGACCCGGGTGCGCAGGTCGCGCGACGTCCCGACATAGAGGACGTGTCCCGCGTCGTCGCGGAACAGATAGACCCCGGGAGCGTGGGGGAGTCCCTCGGCCAGGTGACGCTTGCGGCGCTGGGCGGTGGATACCCGTGAGGAGAACGTCTGGAGCTCCTCGAGAGTGGAGACCCCGAGATTGCCGAGCCGCTCCATCAGCCCGTGGAAGACGTCGACGGTGGCCCGCGCGTCGGAGAGTGCGCGGTGGTTGGGAGTGGTCGAGGACCCGAACGCCTTGGCGAGTGAGGAGAGCTTGCAGTTGGGGGCGTCGTCGCGGGTGATGACCCGTCGGGCCAACTTGGCGGTGTCGAGGACCTCGAACGCCGGCCAGGCCCGGCCCTGCCGCTCGGCGAAGTGTCGGAGGAAGCCCACGTCGAACGGCGCGTTGTGAGCCACCAGCACGGTGCCGGCCGCGAACTCCAGGAACGCAGGCAAGGCCGAATCGATCGGCGGGGCCTCGCTGACCATCGAGTTGCTGATGCCGGTGAGCACGGCGATGAACGGTGGGATCTCCGTGTGCGGGTTCACCAGGCTCTGGAACTCTCCGAGCACCTCTCCGCCGCGCACCTTGACGGCGCCGATCTCGGTGATCATGGAGCCGGCCTCGGCGGACCCGCCGGTCGTCTCCAGGTCCACCACGGTGAACGTGATGTCTCGCAGCGCACGCCCGAGCTCGTCGAATGTGCGCTGGCACTCCCAGCGCGCTCCGTCCCGCCTCGTCGTCGGTGCGGCGCCCATGCTGGGAGGGTAGGTCCGGTCGCCGACATCACCGAGCAGGCCACGCCGCCGTCCTCGGCTCTAGGGTGTCCGCGTGGACGCCCCCTCCCCGCGATCGCCGGACGGCGCCAGCAGGTTCAGGTGCAGTGCGTGCGGCAACCTCACGCGGTTCGACGTGCGGCGCACCCGGACGACAACCGAGTTCTGGCACTTCGACCTGGCCGGGGAGCACACGGTCGAGGACACGGACGTCCTCGGCGAGACGGTCGAGTCGGTGACCTGCCGCTGGTGCGGCCGCGCCGATGCGATCGAGACGGTCCCTGTCGCGTAGACGGTTCAGTCACCCGCTACGACGGCGACCGTCGTGCGTTCTTGCGACCCCTTGATCGCCACTCTCGACGAGCTCCTGTGCTTCTCCCAGCGACGGCATCCCAGCATGACCAACCAGGCCAGCGCGGCTCCGGCGACGGCGTCGATGACGTAGTGCTCACCGAAGTAGACCAGGGCCGTCGTCATCACCACTGGGTACAGGACGAGGAGCCAGCGCAACCGGGACTTGATCAGCGTCGCGCAGAAGAACGCCACGAGGCAGGCGGTGCCGGCGTGGAGTGACGGCATGGCCGCGACCTGGTTGCCGATCGGTCCCATGACCAGCTGAGCGAGCTCGAGTCCCGCCCAGGACCCTCCCCGACCGGTCATGCGCTCGGTGGCCGGTGTGAACGCCCCGTTGTCAGAGGCCATCCACGGCGGCACCATCGGGTAGACGATGTAGATGGACAGGCCGGCGAGGTTGAGCGCCAGGTAGCGCCGCATCCACATGACCCAGAGGTCACGGTGACTGAGCCACAGCACGACCGCGAGGACGAGCCCGACGACGAAGTGGCTGGCGTACGTGGCCGTGAAGACAGTGTCGTACCAGCGGCCGGCGCCCACATCCGCGCACGTGTCGGCGCACAGCCACGACTGGAGACGCTGGGTGGGCAGCTCACCCAGACCCAGCCACCTGTCGACCACGATGGGCATGCTCTCGTGGGGGGCGATGCCCAAGCCATCGGCGAAGCCGCGTGTGTAGGTGTAGAAGAGCAGCGTGGCCAGCGCGGGCCACCAGTCACGCGCGAAGTCCAGGTGCTGACGCAGAGGCACACCCCATCGCCACGCGATGGCGGCGAGCCACATCCAGAAGAACATCGAGACAGGGTCGGCCGGGATGCCGATGCGCAGCCACCAGGTCAGCGCGGCCGCCGTGAAAAGGACCATGGCGGTGGCGCGGACGAGCCGCATTCCGGCGGGGCGGTCTGACGTGCGCACACGGACCGTCGACGGGGCCTGAATCTCTGTTGCCGCCACGACAAACGACCATAAAGTCCAAGAGGGGCCGGCGTCCTTGGTTTGCCGCAGGTCCGACCGTTCGGTCGGTGCAGGCGGGCCGGCCTGTGCCCTCGGACTTGCCCGGGCGGGACTCCAGCAGGCACTGCGTGGCAGTTCGCCCGGCGCCGATCCTGAGGCCTCGGCGCCTTGCCGTAGGACTCTCCGATCAATGTCGGCGGTCTCTGGCACCGTCAGGGACATGACGACGCGCATCGACTGCGATACCTGTGTGGTGAGGGGACTGGCCTGCCATGACTGCGTGGTGACCGTGCTCCTGGGCCCGCCGCCCGAGCTGAGGTTCGACGAGGACGAGCAGAGGGCGCTGGCGGTCCTGGCCGACAGTGGCCTCGTCCCGCCCCTCCGCCTGGTGCAGCCCGTCTCTGGGCCGGCTGTCGAGTCGGCGTGACTCGCGTGACTCCTGTGATGGATGTGACACGTGTGACACTGGGTCGTGAAAACGTCTGCATTCCACGCGGTTGAGGTTTGGACGAGCGCACCGAGGACCGTTAGCGTGGTTGCTCAGGTGCTCGTGGAAGTGGGCCGGCCGGCCCGCGCGTGCACCGCGCTGAATCCTGGGCCACTCCGGTGGCCCTGGAGCCGGGGAACCACCGCTCGAGGTCCTGGACCGAGAGCACCTGGGGTGAATCCTGCGTGAGGCGTGGCCGTCGGAAGGCGGGCGCGAGGAGCGGAGGTAGGGCAAGTCGTGCCCGAACCCGTCAGCTCACCCGGTAGGCGTACGACGCCAAGGAGACACCTCGACAGTGCACCACCATAGGTCGCGAACCCTCACGGCCCTCTCGGGTATCGCGCTCGTCGCGTCCCTCGGTGTGGGCTCCTCCGGGCCCGCCCAGGCCGAGCCGGACATCGACGATGTGCAGGCGCGTGTCGACCGGCTCTACCACGAGGCCGAGCAGGCCTCCGAGCGCCTCAACGATGCCAAGATCGAGCTGAGCGAGCTCAAGAGCGACCTCACATCTCTGAGCGCCGACCAGGAGCGCCAGGACGCTTCTCTCGAGGCGGCCCGAGACGATCTCCAGGACTCGATCGTCAGCCAGTACCAGGGACAGAGCCTGGCCGCCGTCGGCCAGGTCGTCGTCTCCGACAACCCCAGCGACTTCCTCTCCGGTCTCTCGACCATGTCGGCCTACCAGGGCGTCCAGGCCGAGCTCTTCGACGCCTTTGCGACCCAGGCCAAGGCGCTCGATATCCGAGCCGACGCAACCTCGGACCGACTCGCGGAGATCAGGCGGACCGAGGCCCTCCTCGTCGAGGAGAAGGCGGAGATCGACGCCAAGCACGGCGAGGCCGAGGAGCTCCTCGACCGACTCCAGGCCGAGGAACGCGAGGCGCTCCTGACCCGTGGAGCGATCCGGCTCCCGTCGGGCCTCGAGACCTCGGGCCGCGCGTCCGAGGCGCTGCGCTACGCGATGGCGCAGGTGGGCGACTCCTATGTCTACGGCGCCGCCGGCCCCAGCGCGTTCGACTGCTCCGGCCTGACGATGATGGCCTGGGCGCAGGCCGGGGTCGGGCTGCCGCACTCCTCCAGCGCCCAGTACAGCTCCGGGCCGCACGTCGCGGCCAGCGAGCTGCGCCCTGGCGATCTGGTCTTCTACTACTCACCGATCAGCCACGTCGGCATGTACATCGGCAACGGTCTGATCGTGCACGCCGCCAACCCCGGTGCCGGCGTCCGAGTCTCCGAGCTCTACTCGATGCCGTACGTCGGCGCGGTCCGCCCCGGCTGACGCCTCTCTGTCACGGCTCAGCCATCGGGTGGCCATGATGTTCCGGTGACCCCGCGCGCCCGCCTCCGCCGGAAGGTCGTGGTCTCGGCGCTCACCCTCCTTGCGGTCGCGGTGGTCACAGTGGCCACCGTCCAGGTGACCAGGGACGACGGCTACGGCGCCTCACCCGGTGCGGCGAACCGTCCGCGGCCCGATCCTGCCGCGGCTACCCGGGCGCTACGCGCGCTCGAGGAGGCGGTGGTCGACGGGGATGCTGAGGCCGCCGCGGCGCTGGCCGGCTCGTCCGAGCAGACGGCGGACCTGCTCCGCGCCGTCGTGGCCAACGCCGCAGCGCTCGAGGTCGTGGACTTCGCGCTGCGCTACATCGACGAGACGAGCAGCACCTCATCGGAGGGCCAGTGGAGCGCGGCGGTCGACATCACCTGGCGGTTCTCCGGCTTCGACCGCGACCCCGTGCGTGAGGAGGTGCTCGTGGGCTTCGACGCGACCGGCGCCGGTGCGACCGTAACCGGGATCGGCGGTGGCGACCGGCGTACGCCGCTATGGCTCAGCGCAGCCCTCGAGGTGCGGCGCGACGCTGACACCCTGGTCCTCGTCGTCGGTTCCGCGGAGGAGGCCGACGCATTCTCCCATCGGGCGCGCGCAGCAGTGCCGGCCGTGCGTGCCGTGCTGCCGGCGTGGCCCGGCGGACTGGTCGTCGAGGTGCCCGCCGCCTCCGCGGACCTGGACGCGATGCTGGCGGCCGCCCCCGGGACCTATGCGGACATCGCGGCGGTCTCGACGTCCGTGGACGGCACCGTCTCGCCGTCCTCGCCGACCCACGTCTTCGTCAATCCCGAGCTCTACGGGGACCTCGGTCCGGTGGGGAAGCAGGTCGTGATGACGCATGAGGCGACGCACATCGCCACGGCTGCACCGCTGACCAGCGAGATGCCGCTGTGGCTGCTGGAGGGTTTCGCGGACTACGTCGCACTGCGTGGCACGGACCTGCCGATGGCCGAGACCGCGGGACAGGTCGTCGAGCAGGTCCGCTCGGACGGGGTGCCCGCAACCCTGCCGGGGTCTGTTGAGTTCGGCGCGAGGGCCACCCATCTCGGGGCCGCCTACGAGGCGGCATGGGTCGCCTGCCTGGTCGTCGTGGACGTCGCGGATGAGGCAGCACTGGTCCGGCTGTACGACGACGTGCGCCGTGGGACGGGCATCGACGATGCATTGCGATCCGATGTCGGGATCAACGAGGAGCAGCTGACCCGCGCCTGGCAGGACCGCCTCGAGACGTTGGTCTCCACGACAGAGGTCCCGGCGTGAGCGCCGGGCCCGAACGGCGTAGCGCACTCGGCGTGGTCGCGCTCGGTGCGGTCGCCTTCGCGGTGATCGCCGTGGCGTGCGTGCCGTGGCACCCGGTTCCCGGCGGGCGGCTGCCGGCGACGGATCCGACGAACTTCTTCACCCCCCAGGAGATCGCCCGGGGCGAGGACTTCGCCCGGTGGGCGCGGGTCTGGAGCTGGTCCTCCTTGGCCGCCTCGTTGCTCGTGGCGAGCATCCTCGGTTTCTCCCGTCTGGGGCGAGCCCTGGTCGAGCGACTGCCCGGCAGGCGTTGGTGGATCCAGGTGCCGCTCGTCGTCGCGGCGCTCGAGGTCATCGGGCGGCTGGTCACGCTGCCGTTCGCCGTCGCGCTGCGTCGGCACGTCCTGGACTACGGGCTGTCCAACCAGGCCTGGGGGGCCTACGCCGTCGACCTGGCCAAGTCCGAGGCCGTCGACGTGGCCGTGACCTCGGTGGCGCTGATCGTGCTCGTCGGCTGTGCGCGTCGGTGGCCCCGAACCTGGCCGGCCGTGGCGGGTGGACTGGTCGCGGCGATGGTGCTCCTGGGCTCGCTGGCGTACCCGCTGACGATCGAACCGCTCTTCAATTCTTTCACCTCGCTCGAGGACGGCGCGCTCCGCACGCAGATCCTCGACCTCGCCGACCGCGAGGGGGTCGAGGTCGACGACGTGCTGGTGGCGGACGCGTCGCGGCGCACGACCACGCTGAACGCCTACGTCTCGGGGTTCGGCAGCACCCGCCGAATCGTCGTCTACGACAACCTGGTCCAAGATCTCGGGCAGGACGAGACCCTCTCGGTGGTGGCGCACGAGCTGGCGCACGCACGGCACGAGGACGTGCTCATCGGCACCGCACTCGGTGCCGCAGGGGCGGCACTCGGCGTCGGGCTGCTCGGCCTGCTCGTCCCGGGCCGCCGAGGTGGGGGAGTCTCTGACCCGCGGTCGGTGCCGCGGGTGCTCGTGCTCGTGGCCCTCGCGAGCCTGCTGTCCAGTCCCGTCCAGAGTGGGATCAGCCGCCAGATCGAGACCCGGGCCGACGTCGACGCCCTGCGGGCCACCCAGGATCCTGAGGCGTTCGTGTCGCTTCAACAGGAGTTGGTACGGCGTTCGGCCGCGGACCTCACGCCACCGGCGTGGTCGCAGCTCTGGTTCGGGTCGCACCCGACTGCGCTCATGAGAATCGCCCTGGCGGAACGGATGTCCCGGCCAGGGCGACCAACAGCATGAGGGTGAGGACTTAGGAGCAGGAGCCCGCTCCCCGGTCCTCGAGGATGGTCCGGCAGCTGTCCTGGAACAGACCGTTGGAGCCACCACCGAAGGCGAACACGGCGACAACAATCATTGCGGCGACACCGGCGATGAGGAGGCCGTACTCGACGGCCGAGGCACCGGACTCGAGGCGTCGCTGGTCGCCGAGGAGGTTCCCGAGACGCCTCGAGCCCTGGCGGCGGGTCGAGACCCGCCGCCAGAACTCGTGGACGTTCATGCTGACTGCGATTCGCGCTTAGGTGATCAGCCGCAGTCGGAGGACGTGGCGCTGGCAGCGACAGCCTCGCAGGTGTCCGAGAAGATGCCGGTGAGGTTGTCACCGAAGGCGAAGACGACGACGACGATCAGCGCGGCGATGCCGGCGATGAGGAGGCCGTACTCGACGGCCGAGGCGCCGCGCTCGGAGTCCTTGCGAGCCGCCAGCATGATGCGGAGGTAGTCCAGCATTGTTGTTCTCCTTGACGAAGGGGGTGTGTTCCCACGAGTTGGAGGCGGGCGCCTCACGAGGTAAATACTGCTGAGCGCGCAGGTCCTTTGTGAGGAAACCCTGAGAGTCCATACGACAGGGGGACGGCATAGTCCGTTCGGACTATGCCCACACCCTCTGACCGTCGGATGCCGCGGCGTGGATTCGCGGCATTCACGCTCAGAGGCGCCACCTTGGCGCCGGTCGCCGCGGTCTGGACGGGTCGAACCCATGAGCGACGGGAAGTGCCGCGAAGCGGCGTCCCTGACCGGAATCGCGGCCTGGATGCGTCGACAGGTCAGGAGTCGACGGGGCGGACGCTGGAGAGCAGACCGATCCGCATCGCGGTGACCAGCGCCTGCGCACGGTTGGTGGCGCCGAGCTTCTGGTAGATGCGGGCGATGTGGGACTTGGCGGTCGACTCGCTGAGGTAGAGCTTGTCTCCGATCAGTGCGGCCCCGAGACCGTCGGCGAGCAGCAGCAGGACTTCGTGCTCACGGTCCGAGAGCCGTGTCGACTCAGCGGTTCCACGGCGCATCATGGCGCCCACCAGGCCCGTGCACACAAAGGAGCGCGGTGAGACCGCGGCGTGCCGAGCAGCACGGACCACCTCGGAGGACGGCGCATCCTTGCCGACGAAGCCCGAGGCACCGGCCTGCATGGCCGCGAAGATCTGGTCGTCGCCCGAGTGCATGGTCAGGACCACGAGGCCTGTGGTGTTGCTCACCTTGCGGATCGAGCGGACGATGTCGAGCCCGGTGCCGTCCTGCAGCTGCAGGTCAGCGACCACGACGTCGGGCTGCAGCTCGTCGAACGTGCGCAGCGCCTCGACGACCGAGCCGGCCGTGGCAATGATCGTCATGTCCTGCTCCAGGTCGAAGACCCCGGCCAGTCCGCTTCGGATCAGCTCGTGGTCGTCCACGAGAAGGACGGTGATGGGTGCGCTCATGTCAGTTGTCTCCGGCGGTGTGAGTCGTGCGAGGGGTCACGGGGGTCACGCCCCGATTTTCGCATGGATCGGACTGGAGCCGGTTGCTTCGGCAGGGCGGTTCGCAGGAACTCGGACCGAGACCGAGAGCCCGCCGTGGGGTGTCTCCCCGATCTCGAGCGAGGCGTTGATGAGCAGGGCGCGCTCCTGCATGATGTGCAACCCGTGCGACGTGGGTCGCGGCGCCTGCAGCCCGCGACCGTTGTCGGTGACGGTGATCAGGGCCTGAGGTGCGTGCACCTGGCAGTGCACGTCGATGACCGAGGCCTGGGCGTGCCGCACGGCATTGTTCATCGCCTCCTGGGCGATCCGGAACAGCTCCGCCTCGACCTCGGGTCGCAACCGCTGGGTGTGCTCGTCCAGGGTGACGTGGATGGGCACCCCGGAGACCTCGGACAGGTTGCGGGCGATCGATCCGATCGCAGTGCCGAGGCTCTCGCTCTGCCCAACGCTGGTACGCAACGTCACCACGGAGCGACGGATCTCCGCGACGATCGCCGAGATCCGCTCGCGGAGCATCTCGAGGCGCTCGGCCTGCTCGGGGGCGACGCCGGCGCTGAGCGCATCGACGAGGTAGCCGAGCGAGGCGATGTCCTGAGCCACGCCGTCGTGCATCTCTCGGGCGAGCCGGCGGCGTTCCTCGGCCGTGGCCGCGTCGCGGAACGCCGCGAACAGCAAGGCCGTGTCCAGGTGGACCGCGCTGGGAGCCAGGCGGCGCATCAGCTTGCGGATCCGGTCCTCGACCCCGAGCCGGGCCGCGTCGACACGATCGGAGAGGATGCCCGCGACGATCGCGACGGTGCCGGCGTCGGTGTTGAGCGGGAAGGCGAAGACCCGGTCATGCAGAACGGGCAGCCCGACCGCCCAGGCCTCGACGGCGATGTCCTCGCAGTCGCTGAGGTCCTCGCTCGTGCCGAGGGACTTGCTCACCAAAGGAGTGAGGGTGTCGCCCCGCGGGACGCTGACCACCACCGCCGACACCGGCAGGTCGTCCCGGACCGCGCTCAGGATCGCGCCGCCGAGTGCCACCGGGTCGAGGCCGTTGTCCAGACCGCCCGACAGGTCGATGAGCTGCCGGATCAGGCCCTGGGCATAGTGGTAGGGCGCGAGGGGGTCCGCGTGTTCGTTGAGTGCCGAGTGCAGGAAGACCCCGACCAGGCCGAGGCCAAGACCGGTCATGGTCCAGCTGAAGACACCGAAGCCCTGGTTGGCGCTGAGTCCGTCGGCGGCCACGAAGGAGATGATCACCACGGCCGACATCTGAGCCGACAGCGCGAGAGCGACGCCTTGGATGCCGCGGTAGAGGCCGGCAGTGAACGGCGGGACCGCGAGCGCGCCCAGCACGCCGAGGGTCGAGTCGAGTGCGAAGCCGCAGATGGCACCCACCATGGCGGCCTCGACGGTGCTCACGACGAGGACGGGGAGCCGCTGGCCCCAGTCGGCGATCGTAGCCAGTGCCCACACGGCGCCGATGGTGACCAGTGCGAGGATGCCCGCGGTGTCCTGGTGCCAGAGCGCTGGCCCGAGGAGCGCCACCAGCACCAAGGCGCGCGCAACCGCGCTGACCTTGACGTGGTGGCGTTCCCTCGCCCTCATCGGCGGCTCACTTGCTGAAGCTGTCCATGATGCTGATGACCGCGGGCCCCATGACGGCGATGAACAGGGTCGGGAGGATGCAGAAGATCAGCGGGATGGTGATCTTCACCGGCACCTGCTGGGCCTTCTCCTCCGCGCGCTGGCGACGCTTGACCCGCATCTCGGAGGACTGGACGCGCAGCACCTGGGCGACGGGGATGCCGAAGGAGTCCGCCTGGACCATGGCGCCGACGAAGCTGCGGACGTCGGGGACGTTGGTGCGCTCGCCGAGGGCGCGCAGGGCGTCGGCGCGGCCCTGGCCGATCTGCATCTCGCGCAGGACCCGGGAGAACTCCTCGGCCAGCGGGCCCTCGGTGTTGCGGGAGACCTGCTGCACTGCGGCGTCGAAGCCCAGGCCGGACTCGACGCTGATGGTGAGGAGGTCGATGGCGTCCGGCAGTTCGCGCAGGAGCTGCTCCGAGCGCTCGTGGACCTTCTGGTAGAGGTACAGGTTGGGGCCGAAGAAGCCCATAACGAGGCCGCCGATCGCCACCAGGACCCGGGTCCCGTTGCCGTCCAACATCAAGCCGAAGACGATACCCAGGAGCAGCCCCACCACGGCGCCCAGGACCTTGCCGGACACGACCCGGTCGACGGTCCAGCCGTAGGGGTTGCCGGCCAGGTCGAGCTTGCGGCGGATCCGGTCGGGCGTGTCCGCGCCGGACAGGCGTCGCCCGAGACCGAGCGCCCGCTCCTGGAGCGGCTCGAGGACCCGGTCGCCGAAGGAGCGGTCCAAGTCCTTGGTGAGCTCCGTCGGCGCGTTGGTCATCGCCTCGAGCACCGCGAGGGAACGGGTGACCCCGGTCTCCGTCGCCGAGCTGAGCGCGGAGCCGACCAGCAGGATGGCCAACAGCACCATGGCCAGGCCCAGGACGAAGAGCAGCGTCATGTCACACCTCCACCTTGACGAGTCGGCTCATCCAGAAGACCCCGATGGTGAGGATCGTGGCCGCGCCGGCCAGCATCGCCCAGCCGAGGGGCTCCTGGAACATGACGATGACGTAGTCGCGGTTCGTCATCAGAAGGTAGAGCATGAACAGGGGCGGCAGCCCGCCCAACACCCAGGCGGAGAGCTTTCCTTCCGCGGCGAGCGCCGCCACCTGACGGCGCACGTACTCGCGCTCGCGCATCGTGGCCGCGACCGTGTCGAGGAGCTCGGCGAGGTTGCCGCCGACCTGGCGCTGGATCTTGATCGCCATCACCACCCACTCGAAGTCCTTGCTCTCGAAGCGTTCGCCGACGCCCTCGAGGGCGTCCTCGAGGGAGACCCCGAGCCGGGTCTCCACCAGCACCCGCCGGAACTCTCCGGCGATGGGCTCGGAACCCTCGCGGACGATGGTGTCGACCGACTGCGCCAGCGACAGGCCGGCGGCGAGCGAGCCCGACATCAGCTGCAGCGTGTCGGGCAAGCCCTGGTTGAACGCCTTCTTCCTGCGCGACCGCCGGAAGCCGAGGTAGAGCCAGGGGACGAGCAGGCCGCCGGCGAGGAACAGCGCGCCGATGAACAGGTTGCCGCCCCCGAGCAGATGCCGACCAGGCCGCTCACGAAGAAGATGCCGCCGTGCAGGAGCAGCCACTCCGAGGACTTCAGCTCGCTGCCCGCAGCCTCGAGCCGGCGGCTGATCCGGGCGTCGAGGTCCTGGTTGCGCCGCAGCATGTTGGCGGCCGTCTCCTTGGCGGAGGCAAAGGCGACGTCGGTGTCGAGCAGAGGTCCACCGGCCTCGGCGGACCTGGTCTGGGAGGCGGCGTACTGGCTGACCCGGTCAGCGGCCGTGACCGTCTTGGGCTTCGGGACCAGCAGCAGGACCGCGATGACCAGGCCCAGACCGAGTGCCGCGGGCCCGGCATAGAGGGCCCATGACGGGGCGCTCCACGAGGTCTTCCGGGCGATCTCGTCGGCGAGCGCGGACGCGCGCACCGTGGTGAACGCTTCTGCGACGATCTCACCATCGGCGGTGGGCAGCGTGACCTTGAGCGTCGCCTCGGTGCGTTCGACAGCTCGGGGGACCTGCACGGTCACGAGCACCTGGCGGCCAGGGCCGCGGCCTGGTCGGCGAACGCCGCGGCGAGCGCGGCGGGGTCCGAGGGGATGACCAGGCCGCCGCCGGCGTCGGCCAGAGCCTGCAACGCGGTGAGCGCGTCACCCTCTTGGTCGAGCGCGACGACGTCGAGGCGCACCTCGGCGGCCTCGATCGCGGCCGTGACGGTGTCGATCGGGGTCTCGCTGGTGTCGGCACCGTCGGAGAGGACCAGCACGTTGCGCGATCCCTCGGTCCCGACCAGCTGGACAGCCGAGAGGATCCCGTCGTACAGGAGCGTCTTCCTCTTCAGGGTGAGGCCGTCGACGACCGCTAGGGCAGCGGCGCGGTCCTGGGTGGGGGGCAGGGCCGTCTCGACGTCCGAGTCGAAGGTGACGATGCCGACGTGGACGTCGGCAGGGGCGGTGCTGATGAACTCGCGCGCGGCGCTCTGCGCGGCCGCGAAGCGGTCGCCCTTCATGGACTTGCTGGTGTCGATGGCCAGGACCGTCGTGCGGAGGATCTTGTCGTCCTGGTCGACCGGGGCGGCCACCGCGTCGGCCTTCTCGTCGTCCACGGTGACCGTGACACCGTCAAGGTCGATGGCCGCGCCGGCAGGGACCGAGACGAGGATCTGGAGCCCGTCGGGGGTGGGCTCGGAGTAGGTGATGGAACCCGTCCCGTCGGCCGCGACCGCAGCCGGGGCCGGCCCGACAGCGAGTCCGAGCACGACGAGCAGCGCCAGACCGAGGCCGGGCAGGGCGCGGGCGAGCGACCGGAGCCGACCGCGCAGGGCAGGTGTGGTCATGTCAGTCTCGATCCAATGCGAACAGCATCGGGTCGACGGTGACGTTGGCGTAGGCCATCTTCTCCAGGAACTTCGGACGCAGGCCGGTCGATGAGAGTCGACCGAGCGTGCGTCCCTCGGAGTCGAAGCCGCGGCTCCCGTCGCAGAAGAAGATGTCCTGGAGCGTGATCACGTCGCCTTCCATCCGCTCCACCTCGGTGACGTGGGTGATGCGGCGCGAGCCGTCCTTGAAGCGGGTCTGGTGCACGATCAGGTCGACCGCGGAGGCGACCTGCTCGCGGATGGCGCGGATCGGCAGGTCCATGCCGGCCATCAGCACCATGGTCTCCATGCGGGAGAGCGTGTCGCGCGGGCCGTTGGAGTGCAGGGTGCAGATCGAGCCGTCGTGACCGGTGTTCATCGCCTGGAGCATGTCGAGCGCCGAGGCGTCGCGGACCTCACCGACGATGATGCGGTCGGGGCGCATGCGCAGGCTGTTCTTGACCAGGTCGCGGATGGTGACCGCGCCCTTGCCCTCGATGTTGGAGGGGCGGGACTCGAGCCGGACCACGTGGTCCTGCTTGAGCTGGAGCTCGGCGGCGTCCTCGATGGTGACGATGCGCTCGTCGTTCGGGATGAACGAGGACAGCACGTTGAGCGTGGTCGTCTTGCCGGCGCCGGTGCTCCCGGACACGATGATGTTGAGCCGGCCGCGCACGCAGGCGTCGAGGAAGTCGGCGGTGCGTTGCTCAGCGAGCCGAAGTCGATCAGGTCCTGGACGGTCAGCGGGTCGGTCGCGAACTTGCGGATGGTCAGCGAGGAGCCGTCGACCGCGAGCGGCGGCACGACCGCGTTGACCCGGCTGCCGTCGGGCAGCCGGGCGTCGACCATCGGGCTGGACTCGTCGACGCGGCGGCCGATGCGGCAGACGATCTTGTCGATCGTGCGGCGCAGGTGGGCCTCGTCGGTGAAGTGCGCCTCGACGGGGACGAGCCGGCCGGCCTTCTCCAGGTAGATCTGGCTCGGGCCGTTGACCATGACCTCGGAGACGTCCGCGTCGCGCAGGAACGGCTCGATCGGGCCGTAGCCCAGGATGTCGTCGCTGATCTCCTGGGTGACCCGCGCCCGGTCGCTGCTGCTGAGCGGGCGGTCCTGGGACCCGAGCACGTCGCCGAGGACCTTGCGGACCTCGGTGTCGAGCTCGTTCTGGTCCATGTCCGAGTCGTAGAGACGCGGGCCCAGCTGCTGGAGCAGCTCGACGTGGACGCTGCTCTTGAGCTCCTCGATCCGGTCGTTCGGGTTGTTGCTCTTCCCCCGCCGGGCTGCGGTATCGAGGGCGTCGGCGCGCCGGCCGACCGCGGTGCCTCCGAGGCGGCCGCCGCGTGCGCGTTGGCGGCAGCGGCACCAGGGCTCGGCGCCGACCCGTTGGAGCTGGCAGTCGGGCCGGCCGCGCGCCGCTTCCCGTTGGCCGCAGCCATGGCGGACTCGACGTCGGACGAGGCGTCCGGGGCGTCTTGAGCGAAGCCCGTGTTGCCCTCGCCGGGTGCGCCCTGGTCGTCGGTGAGCCTGACGGCGGCACGCTCGGCCTCGGCCTGCGTCATCCCGGCCGCGCGGGCCGCGGCCAACCGGTCGGCGAGGTTCATGGCTTGCTCCGTCTCCTGAGTCGGCCCTTGGCGTCCGCGTCGGGCTTGCTGTGTGTGTTGCGGTCGCGGGGGTCTCGCCCTCGGACCGGGTCGGCCGAACATCTGCCCCGCCAGCTCGGACGCCAGCTGCCGGACGGCACCGCTGAACTGGTGCTCGGGATCGACGGCGATGATCGGACTTCCGGCGTTGGTGGCCGCGGCGATGTCGATCGAGGTGGCGATCTGGGCGGCGACCGCCATGCCCAGGATGGCCTCGACCTTGTCGGCGTTGATGCCGACCTCGTCGTCGGCGCGGTTGAGCACCAGGTGCCGGTGGTCCGGCGATGTGCAGCACGTCGAGGGTCTCGACGGCGACCTTGACGTTCTTCAGCGTCGGGCACGTCGAGCGTGGCGACGAGCACGCACTCGTCGGTCTCGTCGAGGGCGGTGAGCGTCTGCTCGTCGAACGCCGGGGCCGTGTCGACCACGACGTAGTCGAACGTCTCGCGGAGGGTGCGGATGATCCGCGACACCAGCCGCGGGGTGATCCGCTCGCGGGCGTCGGGGTGCGGCGGTGCGGCGAGCACCATGAGGGAGTCCTGGTGGCGGGTGAGCAGGCCATCGAGCATCTCGACGTCGATGTTGTCCTCCGCGCCGATCGCCTGCTCGATGGAGTGCGTCGGGAAGAGCTGCATCGTGATCGCGACGTCGCCGAAGGCCAGGTCGAGGTCGACCAGGCAGACCTGGCGGGCGCCCTTCTCGGTCAGGGCGAGGGCCAGGTTGACCGAGATCGTGGTCTTGCCGACGCCACCCTTGGGCGAGAAGACCGAGATCACCTTGCCGATGTGCATCGCGCCGGCGGGACCACGCAGGGCGACGAACAGCTGGTAGGCGCGACCGACGCCTCCGTCGTCGCCACGGTGTCCGTGTGGTGCACGACGTCGCGGGCACCCGCCTGCATGGCGGGCGCAGCAGCTCGGCGTCGAGCGCCTCTCGCGCGAGGATCGTGCTGATCGGCGGCGCGGTCGTCCGGAGCGCCTCACAGGTCGTCACCGACTCCTCGTCGGTCAGGGTGGGACCGAGGACGACGACGTACTCGTCCGCGTGGGCGCGAGCCAGGCATTGAGCCTGTCGACGGACTCGACGCCGTGGGAGCCCGCCGGCATGGCAGCCAGCAGCGTCTCGACGACCATCGGGTCGGGGTCAACGACGACGGGCATGGCGCCTTACTTCCAGAGCTCGTCGAAGGTCATGGGGGCAGCGGCGCTGACCACGCTGCCCTCGGTGAGCAGACCGAAGGCCAGCTCGCCGTTGCTCTGGGCGAACAGGACCTTCTCCGTCTGCGCTGGTCGACGGACAGCGTGAGGAGCGTCCGGGGCAGCTGCTCGGTGGTGGAGGCGCCGGTCTCGTCGGTGGTCGTGGTCGACACGGGCGTGGTGGTGCCGACCGCGAGGACGGTGACCCGGTCGAGGAGGAGCCGGGTGTAGCCCTTGCCGTCGGGCTCGTTGTGCCGGTCAGGAAGATCGCGACCTCGGAACCGGGGTTCACGAATCCGGCCACCCGGGACGGGTCGGTCAGGTTGACCGAGATCGCGATCTTGCCCTCGTCCACGAACGGCAGCGCCGACGCGGCGGCGACGACGCTCGCGAACTTGTCGGAGATGATCTGCTCGCCCGGGTAGATGGTCTGCATCGCCATGGTGCCGGCGAGCCCTCGGTATCGACCTGGGCGCCCGGCGAGGAGCTGGTCCTGGGCGACCGCCGCGAGCGCGAGCTTGCCGGCGGCCTGCGCGTCCTCGATCGACTCGCCCGCCTCGATGATGGCTGGCCCTGAGCACCTCGACCGTGTCGAAGCGCTCCTCGGCGCGCGTGTCGGCGCCTTGGACGTAGAGGAAGACCAGTACGGCCCCGAGGGCCGCGACGAATACGGCCGCGACCAGGAGAATCCTGCGACGGTCCATCGGAGGCCAAGACCTTTCAGTACCCCAGGGACCGGTGACTGGGGTGTCACGCGGCGCCCTGACCACGAGCGGTGGCGGAGGTTCTGCTTCGCCTGAAACGGTAGGGCTGGGGTTGGGGTCTAGTCCGGGGAATGGCAGAACTGGTGTGAACTGAGTGGAGTGGCGTGCAGACGGGACCACAGTGTGCATGGGCCCTCAGGGCACGTAGAGGGCCGCGATGTCGTCGCGGACCTCGCGCATCACCACGTTGCGCTTGAGCTTGAGGCTGGGGGTGAGCTGGCCGCCCTCCTCGGTCCACTCGTCGGCCAGGACCCGGAACTTGCGGATCGACTCGGCCTTGGAGACGGCCTTGTTGGCCTCCTCGACGGCCGCCTCGATCTCGGCCAGCAGGTCGGGGTCGTCGACGAGCTTGCGACGTCGTGCTTCTTGCCGTGGCGCTCCGCCCAGGCGGGCAGCGCCTCGGGGTCGAGGGTGACGAGGGCGGCGATGAACGGCCGGCCGTCGCCGACCACGATGCACTGGCCGACCAGCGCGTGCGCGCGGAGCCGGTCCTCGAGCGACGGCGGGGGCGACGTTCTTGCCGCCGGCGGTCACCAGGATCTCCTTCTTGCGGCCGGTGATCCGGACGAAGCCCTCGTCGTCGACCTCGCCGACGTCGCCGGTGTGGAACCAGCCGTCCGCCGGAGCACCTCGGCGGTGGCGCCGTCGTTGCGCCAGTAGCCGGCGAAGACCTGGCCGCCGCGGAACAGCAGCTCGCCGTCGTCGGCGACCCGCACGGCGGTCCCCGGGAGCGGGCGCCCGACCGTGCCGATCTTGTGCGCGTCGGGGAGGTTGACGGTGACCGCGCCGGTCGTCTCGGTCAGGCCGTAGCCCTCGAGGACGGTGAGCCCGACGCCGCGGTAGAAGTGGCCGAGCCGCTCGCCGAGCGGCGCGCCGCCCGAGACGGCGTACTCGCAGCGGCCGCCCAGGGCCTCGCGCATCC